>NZ_BAAAFP010000002.1:0-2046009 GCF_039523595.1 Alteraurantiacibacter aestuarii | reverse complement strand
CGAAGCCAGCGTGACGCTGAGCGGCATCGAGTTCCAGGTGACCGATGGCGATGATGGCGACACGGGCGAGGGCACGTTCGACGTGGTGATCTTCGACGATGTTCCTCAAGCAAGTGATGCGACGGCTTCGCCCGTGCTGGACGATGATGCACATGCCGGCGGCAATCTTGGCGGGACGGATGACGTTGCCAACAATACGGTAGCGAGTGGTGTTGCCGGAGATCTATTTACCGCTGGAGCTGATGGCGTTGCGTCGATCACGGTGACGGGTGCGGCGATGAGCGCGATCTTTATCGATGGCAATGGCGTCGGAGTGCAGGAAGCTGTGACGTGGACACCCGTCACCAACCTGGACGGTTCGGTGACGCTGACCGGGTCGAGCACAAACATCGCGATTGTGGCCGTTCTGACTGTGAATGTGGATGGTTCTTACAGCTACACGCAAAGCGCGCCTGTTGTGCACCCGATCATTGGCACAAGCGAGGAGACAACCAACTTCGTCTTTGGTGTGACGGTAACGGATGGCGATGGTGATACGGCGAGCTCGGATCTGACGATCCGGATCAATGACGACACGCCCTTGACGTTCACGCCGCAAGTCGCAGCACTGTTGAATGTGGCTGGATCGCCGGTTGTCTTCAGTCTTGATACTGGTGATGGCAACATAGCCAACAATTTCGGTGCTGACGGAGCCGGAACGGTCCAGTTCAAGCCTTCACTTGATGGAGCCGATAGCGGGCTCAAGTCAGGGGGGCTGGCAATCATATACGACATCGACGACAGCAATTCGTCGATCCTTTATGGCAAGGTCGGCGGAACCACGATTTTCACGATCACGCTTGATCGCGCAACGTCGAGCTACTCGGTCGACCTGGACGGCAAAGTCGATTCTATTTCCGATGTCCAATTCACAGACTCTGACTATGATTTCATCGGCGGGAACAAGGCCTGGTTTGGAATTGTACCAAACGGGCAGATCGGGACACCGGTGAATGATGACAGCCAGGATGTTCTCATCACACCAACTGGTACCGGCACTTCGGTCAACACCAGCAATATTCTCGGTGGTATTGGCGCTGGCCAGTCTCTCGATTCTGGCGAAGGCTTCCGCATCGATTATGTAGTGGACCTCACCGGATCGCCGCCAAATAACTACGTGGCCGGTGCAACCAATAGTCACAGCTTTGACGGGCATTGGTCAACCAACGGGGCTACGATCAGCTTCCGTCAGTCAGGCGGTACTGCTTTGCGGTTCAAAGCTTATGACGACCCCGATGGGAACAATATTGTCGGCGATGGCGCACAAGATACGATCAACGGCGTTGTGATATCCTATAATGGGCTATCCAGCACGCTGCTGACGCCTACTGCTTCAGCGCAGTCCGTCACTATAGGTTCTGGAACCGCCAATGAGCGGACCTTCACATACCGACTCGATGCTGACGGCAAGAGCGTTATTGTCACCAATATAGCAGGTGCATCGGGTAACAGCGGCGGAGCGGAAACGACGGTCGCCGTCTTCACCTCGACTGGCTATACAACGCTTGAAATCCAGCACGTCAGTGGCGACAGCATCAAGTTCTCTGGGTTTGGTGCGGCGGTTGAAACCAATGAGCCGGTCTCCTTTACGGTACCGGTGCAGATTGTAGACGGTGACGGTGACGTCGTAGATGGCTCGGATATTTCCGTAACTCTTAATCCGGTGGTCGCACCTATCGTGCTCGACCTCGACGGCGATGGCGTCGAGTTCCTCGGCATGGATGCCGGTGTATTCTACGACTATGCACATGATGGTTCAGCCGAACTTACTGCGTGGGCCGCGCCTGACGACGGTATACTGGCCAGAGCCACTGCCAGTGGATTTGATATCGTTTTCGCGGATGATGCAGCAGGCGCCGAGACGGACCTGGAAGGCCTGCTGATGGCCTATGACAGCAACGGCGATCAACTGCTGACAGCAGCTGATGAGGCGTGGAGCAGCTTCGGTGTCTGGCAGGATGCCAATAGCGATGGTGTGTTCGATGCCGGAGAGTTCGTCTCGCTCGACGATGCGGGGATTACCTCAATCCAGCTTGTGTCCGATGGAGTGAGCTATTCCGCTGCCTCTGGCGATGTACATGTCTATGGCAGTGCGGAATTCACGATGAATGGCCAGACCAGCACTCTTGCAGATGCAGCATTCGCAACTGGGAGGGATACGCAGTCGATGGTACGAACCATGGATACAGCGACGATTGCGGCGGCCGCTGCCGGTTTCCTGGCCAGTACAATTGTGAATCCTGATGACATCTCATCGGAAGGCACGCAGCTGACGTCTGATGCTAACCAGGCGCAGTTGGCAATGTCATTCCAGCCCGCATCGTTGACGTTGACGTTGGCGGCAGAGGCTGAGCCCTTTGTGGGGAGCGAAAGCACTGCGGCTTTCAAGGAGCCTGTTGAGGGGCACTCTGTGACCGACAACGCGCCGATTTTCGAGGACGACGGCGTAGCCACGACCTTGAATGACGCCGCGCTGGCGGAATTCGAAGGTCCGGCAGCCGTGCCGGAAAGCGAAGGTTCGAACGCGGATGACAGTGTCTTCGCATTTGCGGACATGGCCGTATCGGACGGGGCCTTGATGGAAGCTCTTCTGATCGTCAGCAATGGTGACGATTCAGATCAATCGCGGGCGCCACAGATCGAGCCCGATCTGGAAAGAGTGCTCGACGACACATTTGCTGAAAACGACATCGACGACCTTGTCGAAGCACATATCGAATCGGCTGATAAGAGCGACGCTCCGGTCACCATGGACCAAGTGCATGTGGCCATGGAAGATTACCTACATAATAGTATCGGCGGTGATGGCAGTGACGCCATGACGTTCATCCTTCCGGAACCGATGGATGACGCAAGTATGGCGGCAGTTGCACATGTCTGACCAATATAGACAATCAAAAGGGGAAGGCTGATGCGTTTCAAAGCCAGTGCAATATTGACGGTGACGGCGTTCGCGCTTTTTCCGGGACATGGTGCCAAGGCCCAAGATAGCGATTTCGCGCGCCTGATGGCTATGGACCTCAGTTCCCTGCAAGGCGAAATCCAGACCCGTTACGATGCGGGGCTTGCTGCCTCACTGTCCGAAGGTGTCATCGCTGCCGATGATGCTCGCTATGTCTGGGCGCTGGAGGCGAAGGTTCAGTGCGGCATCGCACTTGGCTTCCTGAAGTCCTCGACGCGTGACGATACGAGCATTCGCAACTGTCAGCGCGCACATGCGCTGATGACATATGCGCCGCCGCCAACACCTGTTGCTGTTGCCCTGCCGCCGCCACCTCCGCCGCCACAATCACCGGCAATCTGTAACGACGAGGTGGTCGCAATCGTGTTCTTCGAATTCGATTCCGCCCAAATTGCATCCGATACGAACCAGACACTGGATTCGATCATCGCCAATATTCCAATCTGTGGCTGGCGGTCATTCCAGGTTGTCGGGCATACCGATCAGGCGGGCACGGACGCATATAATATCGTCCTCTCGCAGGAACGTGCAGATGCCGTGGTGGAAGCGCTGCAAGCTCGCGGAGTGGCGCGAGCTGCCATGACGAGCTCTGCCGCAGGTGAGAGCAACCCGCGCGTACCTCTGCCTGACGGCACGAGAAGTCCACAAAACCGTCGTGTCGAGATTTCCGCAGACTAAAGGCGAAGGGAGAGGCTACCATGAAACATTTTAGCACTTTGGCTATGGCTTTGTTGCTGTCCGCTGCCGCACCCTCGGCCATGGCCCAGGAAGTCAGTCAGCCGGTCGATATGCGGCAGGCAATTGAAATTGCCATCGCTTCAAATCCGGAAATTCTGCAGGCACAGTTCAATACTGAGGCGATCCAGTTTGAAAGGGATCAGGCGCAAGGCCAATTCTTTCCGACAGTGGATCTGGAACTGTCGGCCGGTGCGCGTCGCCTGGAAAACACCACGCGCAGGGCGCTGGGTATCTCCGACGACTGGCTGTATCCGGTCGAAGCCCAGGCACGTGCAGATTGGACCATCATCGATTTCGGGCGTCGCCGCGGGGAACTCCTGCGTCAGGCCGCGCGGGTCGATGGCGCTTCCCTGCGGGTGGTCGAACGGTCTGAATTCATCGCCCTTCAGGTAGCACGGCAGTATCTCAACCTGCTGCTGCAGGAGCGCATTGTTGCAGCGGCGGAAGACAATACGCTGTTTCACCAGCAGCTGACGGACAGTCTTTCCGAAGGTGTTGACCAGGGATCGATCAGCGTTGCCGATCTGCAGCAGGCGGAAGAACGCCTGCAGGCCGCAATGGTACAGCGGGAGGAAGCACGCGAAGACCTGACCAATGCCCGCACCGCTCTCAGGCGTCTGACCGGCCTCGATATCGATCGCGCGGTTCTGCCCGGAAATCTTCTCTCGATGATGCCTTCCGGGCTTGAGACTGCGATTTCGCTGGCAAGGCTGAACAATCCGCTCGTGCGCGAAGCGCAGGCGGATGTTGACGCCGCAAATGCCATGGTCATGGCGTCACGCGGCGGCCTCCTGCCAGAAATCGGTGTCGATGTGCGTGGACGCGTCGGCGATGACATTGACGGGTTCAAGGGTGAGACAAACGACGTAGTCGGGCGCGTTTACCTGCGCTGGACTCTTTACAATGGTGGCATCAAGGAAGCCGAGGTTCAGGAAATGGTTCGCCGTTCCAGCCAGGCGCGATACGCCCTGCATGACCGCATCCGTGAAGCGGAAGAAGATGTTACCAATGCCTGGACGGCGCTGGAAACCCAGCGCCGGGTTGGCGCAACCCTCGAACGTCAATCGCAAGTGAGCGACGATCTGCTGCTTTCTTATCGCAGTCAGTTCAATATCGGCAGGCGCTCGTTGCTCGATGTTCTGGATGCTCAGAACACGCGGTTTAACACCCAGGTTCGCCGTGAGACTTCGCGCTTTTCCGAAATGTTTGCCGGCTATCAGGTGCTGGCTGCCACCAACAATTTCCTTTCTGCACTGACAGTGGCCCCGGGGGCCGGTTCGGGCATGGAGGAAAGGGAACGCTTCGAATACGGTCCATCGGTACCGGCCGAATTACAGAGGCGCCGGAATCCGCGCTGAAGCAAGCCAGGTCTTAGGAAAAAATCAGGTGTATCAGGTCGATGAATTCAGAGCTGCGAGCGAACGCGACCCTGTAATCTCAGCTATTATTCGATTGGCTGAGAAATTCGGCTTCAATCTCCCGTCTGGCATGTTCAACATGCTCCCGCGTGGGCCAGACGGGAACCTGCCCTACCACCAGGCTGGCGCTGCGCTTGATCTTGTCGGGTTGAATTACGAGCGGCAACAGCCGCGCAAATTGCCTCGGCGGCAGGAATTCTATCCTGCACTGGTCAGGATGAAGGATGGCGCGGCCTTAGCCGTTCTGGATGTTTCCGATTCCGATCTCCTGATCTGGGAAACCGGTGCCGCAGAAGCACAGTGGCGACCGGCTTCAGAGCTGGAGACTGAATTTGCCGGCGATCTGGTTACCGTCATCGCCAATCCGGACAAGCTGCGGGAACAGGATGCCCCCTGGCATGCGAAGGGCAGGACGCATTGGTTCTGGGCCGAATTGCGCAAGGAACGCGCGGCGTTTCGTCCGGTGCTTCTGGCGTCCTTGCTGGTAAATTTCCTGGCTCTGACGCTGCCGCTATTCTCGATGAACGTTTACGACCGGGTTATTCCGAACCGGGCGGAAGCCACGCTGTGGGTTCTGGCAACAGGTGTCCTGCTTGCGTTCTCGCTGGAATTCGCATTGCGCGCGGCCCGGACCAATGTTGTTGACCAGATTGGACGCAGGCTCGACATCAGGCTGTCGCAGAAGATCTTCGCCCGATTGCTGGCATCGCCGATGAGCGAGCGGCGCGGAAGCACCGGCGCACTGGCGGCGCGGGTTGGCGAATATTCCATTGTCCGCGATTTCTTCGCATCGACAACCGTGGTCACCATGGTGGACACGTTGTTCCTCGTGCTCTTCATCGCAGCGATCGCCTATATCGCCGGTTGGCTGGCACTTGTTCCCCTGACGATCATGGCGCTGATGGCGGTGGCTGGTTTCATCCTCCAGCGCAAAGTCAGCGATGCAGCGCGCGATGCGCAGGCCGATCACGGCCTTCAACAGACAATGCTTGTCGAATCCGTTGCCGGGATGGAGACGCTCAAGAGCGTGTCCGGCGAGAGGACAATGCTTGGACGCTGGCATTCGCTGGCCGAAATCGGCAGCAATTCGCAGCTCCGCCTGCGGCGCATCAACGCTGTGGCCGTGGCGATGGCATCATCATTCCAGCAGATTTCCAGCGTTTCTCTGGTGGTTGGTGGGTATTATCTTTTTGCCGACGGCAAGATTTCGATGGGTGCAATCATCGCGATCGTCATGCTCGCATCGCGATCTCTGGCCCCTGCGGGACAGATCGCCTTCTTGTTGACACGCGGGCGGCAGGCGAGCGAGGCGCTTGATTCCATCGAAAACCTGTTTGAGGCCGCAGACGAGCGTCAGCGCGGCAGCATGGCCTTGCCTGCCACAACGGGTGGCCACTCCGTAAAGCTAGAGAACCTCAGCTTTTCGTACCCCGGTGTTTCAGTATCATCGCTCGACCGCATCAATCTCCAGATTGCTCCGGGCGAGCGGATTGCCGTGATCGGACGGGTCGCTTCGGGCAAGTCCACGTTGGGGCGGGTGCTGTGCGGACTGTACGAACCGACAGAGGGCGCCATGTTCGTCAGCGATATCGATAGCCGGCAGTTCCGGCCGACCGATATTCGCGCAGGCTTCCGTTATGTGGGACAGGACGCGAACCTTTTTACCGGAACAATCAAGGACAATATCGCTCTGGGCAAGCCCGGCGCCAGCGATGCCGATGTATTGAATGCGCTCAGCAAGAGCGGCGCCGATGCTTACCTTACAAGGGATGCATCGGGCTTCGATCGCCAGGTGGGCGAGCAAGGACGCCAGCTTTCGGGTGGGCAACGCGCTTTTCTTGCCCTGTCGCGGGCCTTCGTGACCCCATGCGAACTACTCTTCCTGGACGAGCCGACCGGGGCGATGGATAGCCATACGGAACGCATTCTGGTGGAACGATTGAAGGCCAGCCTGTCCGAAAATCAGACAATGATCGTTTCGACCCACCGTCCGGCCCTTTTCGCACTATGCGACAGGATCATCGTGATGGATCAGGGGCGAATTGTGGCTGATGGCCCCAAGGATGAGATCCTGGCGAAGAGTGGACGCCAAACCGGGTTCGAGGAATGACACAAGACAGCGCAACACAAGAGAGAAAGGCAGTGCTCAGGTCAGGGACCCGAGTGTTCGCCTGCGTCCTCTTGTTCGGTGCGTTGAGTGCCCCCATCGCGCTGACCAATGGTGCCATCTCGGCAAAGGCGCTGGATGAAGGCAGCAAATCCGAAAACAGCGAACTGGCGGTCCTTTCCAGTCTCACGCTGAATGAACATGCGCAAATTATCGGCACGGGCCGCACTGCACAGGAGCGCAATGCAGCCATCCCGATCGCCGCCGGTGCTGTGCAGCCGATGGCGGCTTTCCGCGTTGCCGACACCTCGTCTGGCGGTTTTGACGCCGCCCTGCAGTGCCTGACCCAGGCCATTTATTATGAGGCGGCCAACGAGCCATTGGCTGGCAAGCGCGCTGTGGCGCAGGTCGTGCTCAACCGCGTGCGGCATCAGGCCTATCCCTCTTCGGTGTGCGGCGTGGTTTATGAAGGCTGGTCGCAGCCGGTCTGCCAGTTCAGCTTCGTATGCGATGGTTCGCTGCGACGCGCGCCGAGCGGGGCGAGATGGAGCCAGTCGCGCAACGTTGCCCGCGAAGCGCTGGCTGGCCATGTCGAAGCGTCGGTTGGCACCGCAACGCATTACCACGCTGACTACGTGCTGCCGCGCTGGGCTTACGAGCTCGACAAGGTGAAGCGCATTGGTCGGCACCTGTTTTATCGCTTTCCCGGAACGGGCGGGCGTGCCACCAGTTTTACCGCCCGGTGGAGCGGCATTGAACGCATTCCGCAGATCGATCTGGCTCACCTTCCCGCTGACAATTTTGATCTGTCTTCTCTGGATGATGATGTCGCAGTGGAGCCTTGGAAGGCGCCTGATCCGACCGACCGGCGGGCCGCAAACGATGTTGGCGGGCGGATGGATCCGGGCAAGGGCTGGCAGTTGGCCATTCCCGATCCCGCAGATGCCAGCAGTGCCTATCATGCGTCCTTGCGTGAGCAGGATCGCACAAGCCGGATTGCGAGAGCGGATATTGATGCCGCGAACGGAGGCATAACGCCGTGACATTGCGTGAAAGGGTCGCCAGCTGGGATCCTAGCCAGAAGCTGATCGCCATTTCGGCGGTGGGCATGGTCGCTCTCCTGCTATGGGCAAGTATCGCCCAGGTGGACGAGATTACCCGCGGGCAGGGCAAGGTCATACCGTCCAGTCAGGCCCAGCTGGTCCAGGCCTCCGAGCCATCGGTGATCGCCGAGATTCTTGTGCGCAGCGGCGAGAGTGTGCGGCAAGGGCAGGTCCTCGTCAGGCTTGATGACACCTTGGCCGATTCCGACCTGGGTCAGTTGCAGGCGGAGAATGAGCGTCTTGCGGCCCGCGCTTCGCGTCTGGCCGGTGAGGCTTCGGGCAGTTCAATGGGGTGCGAGGCCGGCACGTTGTGTTCCGAGGAGCAGCGACTGCAGCAGGCCCGTCAGGCCACCGCCCGCAGCCGTGAGGCAGCACTGGCAGCTGCAATTGAGCAGAGAAGGCGTGATCAGTCCGAGGCGGATGCGACAGCCAGTTCGCTGGAACAGAGCGTGCGCCTCGCCCAGCAGCAAGTAGACATGCTGGCTCCGCTGGCAGAGCAAGGCATCGTTCCGCAGACGGACCTGCTGACCGCCCAGCGCGAGGTAGTGGACGTGCGCGGCCGACTTGCTGCTGCAAGGCAGGCGAGTGCAAGGGCCGCAGCCGGCATCCGCGAAGCGCAGGCAGATTTACAGGCTGCGCGGCTCGATTTCCGCCAGCAGGCACTGGGCGAGCGGAGCGAGGTCGAGACGCGTATCGCTGTTAACGAGGAGACCATTCGCGGAGCAGAGGCGCGCCGCGACCGCAATGAATTGCGCGCGCCCACCAATGGCATCGTCAATGATGTCCAGATAACCACCGTCGGCGGTTTCGTGAATGCAGGCGAGATGATCATGCAGATTGTGCCCGTGGGCGATCGTCTGCTGGTGGAAACGCGGGTCAGCCCGCGGGATATCGGTTTCGTCTCGGTGGGCGACCCTGCCAATGTGAAAATCACCGCCTATGACTTTGCAACCTACGGCGGACTGCGAGGGCAGGTGCGCGAGGTCTCTGCTGACAGCATTTATGACGAGGTCGAACGCGAGGCCTATTACCGCGTGCTGGTCGAAACCGAGAACAGCTATGTCGAAAAGGGTGGGCAGCGTTATCCTATCGTACCTGGTATGATCACCGAAGTGGAGATCATTACCGGATCGAAGAGTATCCTGTCCTACCTGCTCAAGCCGATCACGCGCGGGCTCAATGTGGCACTGACCGAAAGGTGAGCAAAATTCCGTGCGCGCGGCCGTGCCGTATAGCCGTGCAGCCAGGCGGATTCGCTGTTGAAGCTGATTGTAGGCCGGTAATCATAGGATAGATTGGCGGGAAGGATCGCATCGGTCGCATTGTCGAGCATGAAGAAGCGATCGCCCTGCCGGACTATCAGCACCGCATGATCCGCATTGCGCGCCAGATCTCTGGCCAGCGTCAGATACATATCCTCCGCCGCATAGCCCATGGTCAGCAGCAGCTGGTATTTGAGGATGGCGAAATCCTCGCAATCGCCTGTCCGCCTGGAAAGCGTCTCGGACGCGGTTGCCCAATAGTCACGGCTACCCCAGCCATCCCGGTCTTCCACATGAGCGATCGATCGGTTCACCCATCCGTTTACCATTTGAAGGGTGGATGACTCGGCGGCCGAGTGCTCGCCAACAAGTGCCCGGACACGATCTGATGAGAGCCGGGCACCAGACACGCGGTTCCAGTTTGCGGAAAATGTCGTCTGTTTGATCGCCACCCGTGAAGTGGCAAGGAAATCGTCAGGTCTGGCCTCAACGGCAAATGGTTCTGGCGAAACACGCGGAACAAAGCGCATGGCGCTGCAGTCTGGCGCGATAGAGGCAAGCGCATTTGACTGAGCCAGGGTCTCCTGAACAGCCTGCAGGCCTGCATCGAGACCGGCCTGCTCTTGCCGGATGCGATCGAGTGCGCTCTGCGCTCCGCCCAGTATCGCAGTCGTTTTTGAGTCCGAGGTTAGGGAACTGAACCCATTGCCAGCGGCAGGCAGGATACGCGCCGAATTGAGGCAGTTGCCTTCTAGGATGCCTGAAGCGGCGACAGCCAGCGGTGTCGCGTAGACTGCTGCGTTTGCCGGCACCGCAGCAACCATCCCTACCGCCGCAAGGGCGCAGGTTGGTGCCAGACGTTTCCATCTGGTCGCAAGTGTGGCTGTTTCGAACATGGCCGCACCTTGCGCGGCAAGGCGAATAGGAACCGTCGACAAATGTAGTTAACCACGTGGAAACCATTATGGGCGGCTAAAGGCTGCGCGTGGTCGTCGTTCCGTATGTTGTAGAAGGGTTTTTGGGGTCAACTGCTTCCATGTTACCTAGGAGCAGGTGAAGAGATCGGGGTGAAGGCCATTTTTTCAATGTCCTTGAAAGATGATTTCGGTTGGGCCGGATATCTCAAAACGGTGGCTCTTGGGTTTCCGCTGGTCCTTGTCCTGCTGGCGGCAGCTTTTGCCGCCACGCCTCGCGAATATCGTCCTGTCGCCATCTCGAATATGCTGCTTGGCTATCCAGTCCGAATTGATTTGCTGGAAGTTGAAAAGGCTACTTTACGGCGGGATATGGCCATTCGAGAGGCCGAAGCCGAAGCCGCCAGCTCCCGGTTGTTATCTGATGGAGATGCGTCGTCATTGGTTGTATCTGCTGATGCCAGCGCAGCGGGGGAGGCGGCCGAAAACGAAGACTCTGCGCCAGCTCTGGGCGAAGATTCATCATCTGCACTTGCAATGTTTCCGCAATCCGATCGGCGAGAGCAATCCGGTGGAGCTGCGGATGACCAGTTTCTTCTTCCTATTGATTTCGATCTGGCAGGTGGTCCTGAAGCAGACAGCACGCTGCGGGTCCAGATGGAGGTCCAGTCGGGCCAGCAAATACTCGGCCCGATTCAGGTTCACATAGACAGCACGTCCTCGATCTATGTGTCTCGTGCAGAGATGATGAACATTTTGCCGACCTACTCCAGCGCGATAGCGCGCCTGGATGGGGATTTCGTAAGGCTCTCGCGTTTGCGCGATGTCGGTGTTGACCTGCGTTATGATGCCACGGCCGATCGCCTGATTGTTTCTGAAGGTGCTGTCAGACGAAATGCACGTGATTGAAAAGTCATGGGTTGAGGGCAGGTCATGCGAATACGGTGAAATCCTCTGCACCCGGCTCTCGGTCGCATTGGCCGAGCGGCAGAGCTCATGGCCTGAATCCGGTCCAAATTGCCCGATGCGGTAGCGAATCGTGCCTCTTGCGGCATGTATCCGGGCAAGCGTTTGCCGGGTCCATTAATGATCGATAGGCAATCTCAAGCTGCATGGCGGCTATCTGTGACAAGTCATGGATGGACCGTCGGGGAGAGCGCTGATGGGGGAATTGGGATGAACACGTTACGTGGTGCGATGGCTGTGGCCTGCATCTTGCTCTCCGCATGCTCGGCGCAAACGCCGCCTGTCGCCGCCTCCGGCCCGATTGCCATTTACGGCAACAAGCAGACCTTCGAAATCGCGCCGGTACTGCTCGCGGCGGAGGCCTATTATCCTGGCGAGGCCTATGTCGGCATGGGCTCGATTGCCAATCTGGTGGGTGAGCCGCCGGTACCCGGATTTGGCGAAGAGGGCGTGGCGGATCTTGCCACCAACGCCGAAACGCAGGCGCTGCGCTATTCTGTCGCGCATCCTGACTTGCGCATCATCATGACGGTGACCGAGGGGCTGTACCGGATCGTTGCCCGCCGCTCTGCCGGGATCGCCAGCGTCAGCGATCTGCGCGGACGCCGTGTGGCCACGATCGAACAGACCAGTTCGGGCTATTTCCTCAAGCTGATGCTGGAGCGCGAAGGGCTGAGTTTTGCCGATATCGAGGCGGTGCCGATTGTCCCGCTTTCCGGCATGACGGAGGTGCTGGCCAGCGGCGATGTCGATGCCGTGGTGATCTGGGAGCCTGAGAGCGAAAACGCCGCGCAGGTGCTGGGTGATGATTTGATCGAGTTTTCCGGCCACGGTGTTTACCGCGAGCTGTTCAATCTCAATTCCACCGCCGGCAATCTGGCCGATCCGGTGAAGCGCCAGCGGATCGTGCGGTTCATCCGCGCCATTCTGGATGCCAGTGCGGAGATCCGCCGCGATCCGGCGCGGGCGCAGCAACTGGTGCGCGTCGCCGGTGAGTTTGACCCTGCAGACGTGACCGAAAGCTGGCAGCATCACGGCTGGCTTGCTGCGGTTCCTGATGATCTGCTGGATGTGCTGGTGGTGCAGGAACAATGGCTGGCGGAACGGGGCGACCGTGTTCCGCGCAGCCGCGAGCAGCTTGCCAGTCTGATTGATACCAGCGCCTATGAAGAAGCGCTGGCGCTGGGAGATGCAGAATGATCCGCCGCCTGATCCTGGCGCTTGCCGTGCTGGCGCTTGTGCCGGGCATGGCCCGCGCGCAAACAGACCAGACAGACATCGCTCACTACGCCGGGGAGGTCGATGACCTGACGGCGATCCGCCAGATCAAGCACATGCAGGCGCGCTGGGGCCATATGGCAATGGCGGGCAACTGGCACGGGATGGCGGCCATGGCCACACCCGATGCAGAAGTCGAAACGCGCGGTGGAATCGTCTCAGGCCGGGGCGGGGTCGAGGCCTGGCTGCGCAGCACACAAGGCGGCGGGCAGGACGGCATGCCTGCGGGCCGGATGAATGTGCGGCTCTATCTCAGCCCGGTCATCACACTGTCAGCCGATGGCCAGAAGGCAACCGGCCGGTGGCACGAAGTGGCGCTGACCGCCGAGATCGGACAGCAGGCGGGCTGGCAGGGTCTGACCCACGTGATCGATTACGTGAACACGCCTGAAGGCTGGCGGATCGCCCACATCCGGCCCTACATGCAGTTCGCCGGTTCCTATGCCGATGGCTGGATGCATGATGCCGCCACGCTGGAGCGCGCACCGTATCATTACACGCCAGACCAGGCTGGAACGGTGCTGACCGGTCGCGCAGCTCCGGCTGCTGAAATTGCCGGCCGCGATCAGAATGCGCTGGACCTGCAGGCCGATGCGCTGCTGGCGCAAAACCTCGCGCAAAATACCGTCAACGCCTTTGGCTATTACCTCGATCGCGGAATGTATGACGACATCGCCGACCTGTTCGCCGATGACGCGAAGATCGAACTGGGCGGCACGGGCAGCTGGAATGGTGCCGCTGGTGTGCGCGCTTTCCTGACACGGTTCGGACCGGCGGGCATGGACGAGGGCGAGCTCAACGATCATGTCCAGCTGATGCCCATGGCGAATGTGGCGGCAGACGGATCGATGGCGCTCATCCGCAATATCGACCTGTCGATGACCGGCCAGCACGGCGGCGAGGGCTTCTGGCAGGTCACCATGCAGACCTTCATGCTGCGCCCGGATGACGAAGGCCACTGGCGCATCGCCCTGATGCATTACAGCCCGATCATGCGGTCAACCTATGAGGATGGCTGGTCCAATCCCCTGTCCGCAGCGCCAGAGCTTACGCAGGGCGGGGCGCCCGATGGGGAGACAAGGCTGGGCAGTCTCGATTTCCGCTCCACCGCCTATGCCGTTCCGCCGCTGGGCGAAAACCTGATCATGCCCGCGCGCGGGGAGGCGGCAACCATGCCGCGCACCATCAATGCGCTCGCCCATGCAGAGGCGTTTGACGGGGCGGAAAACATATCCAATGCCTATGGCTATTACATCGATCAGTTTGCGTGGCGGAAGACTGGTGGTCTGTTTGCCCATGATGGCTGGAAGGAGCTGTCGTACATCGGCACGTTCATTGGTCAGGATCGTGTGATCGGCAGCATGATCCAGCGCTATGGCGAAGGCGGGCCCAACGATGCGTTCCAGGCGATTCACCAGAAGACCCAGCCCTATGTCACCGTTCTGGATGATGCTGGTCAGCGCGCCTTCGTGCGCAGCAGGCTGTTCCAGTTCAACAGCTCCTCCGACGGGTCAGGATCGTGGATCGGTGGGATCTATGAAAACCAGGTGATCAAGGAAGACGGGATCTGGCGCATCCACGGGATGGACCTCGATTACGTGTGGCTGGGCGATTATGCGACCGGCTGGATGGGCATCGATCCGGCGGCCAGCGCGCGCTTTGGCCCTGGCGATGCAGCGATCGCAGCCTTTGCCCCTGACGCGCCATTGCGAGGCGAGGTGTTCGCCCCATATCCCGCGATCAGGCCGATGGGTTTCCATTTCACCAACCCCGTAAGCGGGCGCGCCCCGCCCCTGCAATTGCAATGGTCCGATGGCCATCGGCAGCCAGCAGCGGAGCAATAGGGCAATGACTGGCAGGACTGATCCTGGAACCGTGACGAAAGCCCCGCGCGTGGATTGCCATGCGCATGTGTTCGATGCGTCAATGCCCGCCCGGCCCAATGCCTGGACGGTGCCCGATTATGAATTCAATGCCGCCGACCTGCTGGCCCAGCTGGATGAAAATGGCGTGGAACTTGCCGTGCTGTCCGGCCTGTCCATCTCCGGGGCGTATAATGATTACATGATCCGCGCGCTGCGCCAGCACCGGCGGATGCGGGGGACGGTGATCGTCGATGCCCCGTCCAGCCTGTACGAGCTGGAGCGCATGCAGGAGGACGGCATCGTTGGAATCCGCCTGCAACTGGCGCGGTGCGACGAGCTGCCCGATTTTGAGAGTTTCGATTACCGCGTCTTGCTGCGCCGGGTGCGCGATCTGGACTGGCACGTTCAGCTGGCCATCGAAGGCTCGCGCCTGCCTGGCGTGCTTGAAAACCTGCTCGCATCGGGCGTGAAGGTGGTTGTCGATCACTTCGGTCATCCTGATCCGGCCGATCCGCTGGGTTGCCCCGGTTTTGCGGCCATGTTGCGGGCGGTGGACAGCGGGCTGTGCTGGATCAAGATGTCCGGCGGTTTCCGGCTGGCGGGCACTGCCGCCTGGCGTGACGATCCCGATGGCGATCTGGAAATGCTGGCCAAGACGGTGGCGGCCTCTCTGGTCGAAAAGGTCGGAACCGATCGCCTGTTGTGGGGCAGCGATGCCCCGTTCGTCGGCTATGAAGATCGCCTTTCGTACCAGAGCGTGCTGGCAAGCTATTATGGCTGGCTGCCTGATCCGGTCAAACGGGCGGAAGTCTGTGACACGGCGATCAAACTGTATTTTTCCTGAAATGGCATAACGATCGATGTTTGTGCCGGATAGGGCATGAAGCAATACCACTAGAGGTAAGAAGTCTGATCAGAAAAATGTGAATTGATGCCCCAAGGTATGGATTGACTGCACTCATCATTGATGAGGCATTTCGATCATGTGCTTATATTGCACCTTAGGGGAGGAATTAATGAATAAAAATATTAGGAGCTGGCTCCATTTCGGCTCCAGTTCATTAGCGCTTACTTTCGCTCTTGCGACAGTTTATTCAGCGCCCGCACTGGCTCAGAATGCCGGAAACGCTGCTGAAGCCAGCGAAGCGGCTGACGCTGCCGATGATAATGACATGATCCTGGTGACCGGTTCGCGCATCAAGCGCGACGGTTTCAGTGAGCCTACACCCGCCACTGTGTTTGACGCCCAGACCACGCGCGACCTTGGCCTGGTCAATGTCGGCGATATTGTCGAGCTGATCCCGCAGAACAGCTCCTTCCAGTCCGATGCGACCGCTGGCATTACCGCTGGCGCAGACGTGGGTGCCAATTTTGCCAACCTGCGCGGCCTCAACCCCAGCGCAGGAACGCGCACGCTGACGCTGGTCAACACCCGCCGCTTCGTGCCGACGTCAGATGGCGGTGCGGTCGATCTCAACCTGATCCCCACGGCCATGATTGCCCGCGTGGAAACGGTGACCGGCGGTGGTTCGGCTGCCTATGGCTCGGATGCGATCGCGGGTGTGGTGAACGTCATCCTCGATACCGATCTGGTCGGCTTGCGCGCGCAGGTTGATTACGGTCAGACCTTCCGCGGCGATGGCGAGGATTTCCATGCCTCGCTCGTCTATGGCACGGATCTGGGAAGCCGGGGCCACGTTGTAGTGGGCGGCGAATATCAGAACAAGCAGGGCATCGGTGATTGTTCGGCAGTGCGCCTGTGGTGCGCCGAAGGCTGGGATATCTTCGACAATGACGCGGACGTGCTGCCGGGCGGCGGGGTGACCGGGTATAATATTCCCGGATCGCCCACTTTCGGCCAGCCCAACTTCATCATTGCGCCCGATTCCAAGCAGGCGTTCAACGATTCACACGGCGTGGTGCGCAACCGCGCCCCGGCCAATCCCGCCGCGCGCAACCTGCGCTTCAACGATGATGGCACCGGTGTGCTTGATTTCGATCCGGGCATCTATGTCAACGCCAACACCTTCGGTTCACGCAGCGGCGGCGATGGCGAATCGACCTATGCCGATTCCGATCTGCAGACCCCCAGTGAACGCTATGTCGGCTATCTCTATGGCGAGTATCAGCTGACAGACGCGATCAGCGCCTTCACCGAAGTCACCTATGCCCACACCAGCAATTCCAACAGCGGCGTTACCGCCGGTCCCCGCTCGACGTTCTTCGTCAAGCCGGACAATGCCTTCCTGCCTTCCGATCTGGTAACCCTGCTGAACGGCACATCGTTCAGCCTGGGCAAGGATGTCGATGCGCAGATACCCGCGCTCAACTCCGCTCAGGCCGATGTCTGGCGCGCGATCGTGGGCCTTGAAGGGGAAATCGGCAGCAACTGGAGCTGGGATATCTATTACCAGTACGGCTCCAACGAAAAGCACCGAGACGGGCGCTATTCACGCGTCAATACCGAGTTCCAGTTCGCGCTTGATGCTGTGGACGAAGGCCAGTTCCTGAACGGCACACCCAACGGCAACATTGTCTGCCGCGAGACACTGAAGGCCAATCCCAATCCGCGTGCGGAAGGCTGCGCCCCGCTCAACCTGTTCGGGCTCGACAATCTGACGCAGGCTGCGATTGACTATGCCTATCGCCCGGTTGTGCAGGACTTCAGCTATACGCAGCAAGTCATTGCAGCATCGCTCAGCGGTGATCTGTTCGATGGTATAGGCGCAGGCCCGGTCGGTGCCGCTGTTGGTGCGGAATATCGCGCCGAAGAGGGCGATGTAACGCACGGCAACATCCCGAATTACAACGATTATGCCTTTACCTTCGGCACGGATTACGGCGGCTCGATCGACGTGTTCGAGGCCTTTGGCGAGGTCAACGTGCCGCTGCTGGCGGACTTGCCCTTTGCCGAGATGCTGGAGCTGAACGGGGCAGTTCGCTGGACGCAGAACAGCGCCCGCAACGCCAGCACCGGTGAAGACAAGACGACCGACAAAATCAGTTACAAATTCTCCACCATCTGGGAGATTGCTGACGGCTTCCGCGTCCGTGGCTCACGCTCACGCGATATACGGTCGGCCGGTTTCCGCGAATTGTTCAACCAGCAGGTGCCGACCGAAGAGGGCAGTTCGCAGGGGATCGTCGATAACTTCAACATCCCCGGCTCGCCCGGCCTTGGCGATGACCCGACGCCGATCCTGAACGGCGGCAGCTTTGCGCTCTCGCCTGAAAGTGCAGATACGACGACGCTGGGTGTGGTGTTCAGCCCGAATTTCGCCCGCGGCCTGCGCCTGTCGGCAGACTGGTACCAGATCGCCGTCACCGACACGGTGACCACTCTGCCAGGTCAGCGGATCGTGGACTTCTGCGGCGATTTCAGCCTGTTCTGCGATCGCATCACCTTTGCCTCGCCCACGAACATCACCTTCGTCGATGCGCGGCAGGTGAATCTGGGCAGCCTGAAGGTGCGCGGTTTCGATTTCGAACTGGCGTATAATTTGCCGCTGTATGAACTGAGCGGCGGTTGGGGCGGCAATCTCAACCTGCGCGTGCTGGCCAACAACCAGTATGACTTCAAGGTTCAGGCCGATCCCACGACCCCGGTCATCGATTATGCCGGGCAGACGGGTCCGGTGCTTCTGGGCGGGGACTTCAATCCGTCACCCGACTGGGTATTCATGGGCTTCCTTTCCTATGACAACGGCCCGTTCAACGCGACGCTGAGCGCCCGGCACATCGCCAAGGGCATCTACGATGTCGAGAAGATCGGCCCGCAGGATGCCGGTTACGATCCTGGCCTGCCAGACTCGATCAATGACAACCGCGTGGACAGCGCGACCTATTTCAACATCGCCATGTCGTATGAAATTCCGCTGGGAAGTGGCGGCGACCAGTATGTTGAGCTGTTCGGATCGATCGAGAACCTGTTCGACACGACGCCACCTGTCGCACCTGGCGGCGGCGGACTGGGCGGGTCCAACTATCCGACCAATCCGGTCTACTTCGATACCTTTGGTTCGCGCTTTCGTATGGGTGCACGACTGCGCTTCTGATCCCATGGGCGGGTCCTCCCACTCGCTATCCACTGGCCGGCCCTTTCACAGCGAAAGGGCCGGCCTTTTTCATGGACCAGCCCTATTCCTGAGTGAGTTTGAGTGAGCCGTCTGGCGCGGTGATCAGGCCTGCATGCGGCGGCGATATTCGCGCGGGGGCATGCCGTGCTGTTCGTGGAAAGTCCGGGTGAAATGCGCCGCGCTGTTGAAGCCCCAGGAAAAGGCGATTTCGGTCAGCGTGTGACCGGCCCAGCTGGGATCGCGGATCTGCTTGGCGCATTCCTCCAGCCTGCGGCGGATGATGTAGGTCGATACCTTCTCACCCGAGCGGGCAAAGATCGTGCGCAGATAGCGCGGCGATATGCGCAGGCCGGTGGCGATATTGGCCGGCGCCAGATCGGGATCGCGCAGATTGTCTTCGATATAGCGGACCACTTCGGCGTGACGACCGCCCAGCACGGCGGAAACCTCCGGCGCCATCTCAAAGCCAATGGCGTAAGACATGGACAGCATTTCGAGCAGGTTCTGCGCCAGCCGGCCATCATAAATGGAGGTGAAACCAGTCTCCAGCTGGCTGTTGAGCCGCTCCACCATGGCGTACATGGTGCTGGTCAGCCCAACTTCGTTCTTCAGGTGCAGGCCGCAGAACTTCTCCGGCGTCGGCAGATGCTGCTTGAGCGTGGCGGCATCGACCCGCAGCATGATGACCATGCTGTTGTCCTCCACCGTGAAGCTGTGCGGCGCGGCACTGTCGCACAGGGCGAAATCGCCCTGCGTCATCTGAGCTTCCTGGCCGCAATGCGAAAGAAGGCTGCTGCCCCGCGCCTGCAACAGGAACGAGTAGAGCCGTGGTGCACCGGGCAGGATATGCCGCCTTGTGCGCAGGATATTGGTCCTGTTGGTGGACATGCGGGCGAACTGGACCGGGCCCAACTGGCCCAGGCTGAGGTTTGCCGCAAAGTCCTGGCTGTTCGCGGGAGTGAATTCGACATTGTTGAGCTGGCGTGAGTAGAGCGCGTTCCACGCCGACGTTCGCGATTCTGCAGGCAGCGTTTCAGTACTGTAAGATTGCATCGCCGTTTCTCTCCCGAAGGCCGGGCCAGCTTTTTCTGACCTTCTCGCCTGTTCGATGGATCAGTTGTCCATCAATTGTGCCCTGGCTGCAAGTGTGCGCTGATTGAAGCGGGGGACCGGGCGAGGGCTGATGAAAGCCAAGCCATCATGCGCCGCCCGCCACCGCAAGATTGGCTCCGGTCACATAGGATGCCTCGTCAGAGGCGAGGTAAAGGACGGCCGTCGCCACCTCCTCAGGCTCACCAACGCGCCCCATCGCCACGGCACTGGCGCCGATCTGCTGGCGTTCAGGGGTCAGCATCTCGGTGGCAATGGGGCCGGGCGATACGCAGTTCACCCTGATACCCTGCTGCGCCACTTCGCGCGCCAGACCTGTCGACAGGCTGTTCACACCGCCCTTGGAAGCGGCGTACCAGACATATTCCCCGGCTGATCCACGATCGGATGCGCGTGAGGAAATAAAGGTGATCGAACCGCCCGTGCCGCCGGACTGCGTGGACATGGTGCGGATAGCTTCCCGGGCGCACAGCATCGCCCCGACCAGATTGACCTCAATCACCTGGCGCAGTGTTTGCGCGCTCGCCTGTGCAAGCGGGGAGGCCGGGCCGGTGATCCCGCTGCAATACACCATGGCGCGAACCGGCCCCAGGTTTGCTGCCTGCTCGAACAGGGCGGTGATATCGCTTTCGGTTGATACCTCGCAGTGCGCGGCGATTGCCTCTCCGCCCGCTGCCGCAATTCTCCTCACCAGCGCATCTGCCTGATCGGCACTGCTGGAATATGTCAGCACGACGCGATAGCCGCGCTGGCTGGCCATGATCGCAGTTGCCGCCCCGATGCCGCGACTGCCGCCAATGATGACCATGACCGGCTTGTCGTTCATGTCCCGCTGCTGCCGCTCACCAAATCTTCCCTCGCATCTTTGCCCGCCAGATCGTCCAGTGAGAGCAAAGCTCGTCCGGCGGTTTCAGGCAACAGCAAAGTGGGGATCAGCGCGCAGGCAATGCCCACAATGCCCAATGTCGCCATCGCTGCACTGAGCGGTATCAGCGTGGCCAGCAAGGGAACGGCAAGGATGAACAGCGCGGCACCGGCACGGCCCGAATTATAGGCGAAGGCCTGACCCGAACCGCGCATCTCGGTGGGGAAGAGTTCGGTGAAATAGGGTCCGAAGCTGGCATACATGCCGAACTGGAAGAAGCCGTAGACCATGCCGATGGGCACCAGCAGCCACAGGTTGTCGCCCCACGGGCCGAACAGATAGACCGAAGCCATGATCACAAAGCCCAGGCCGAAGATGCGGAATACCTTGCGGCGCCCGGCGATGTCGCTGATGTAGGAGTTGGTCAGGCAACCCAATATGCCGCCGAGTGAATTGATCAGCACCAGATATCCGGCCACAGACTGGGTCATGCCGCGCTCCACCGTCATGAAGGTGGTGAGGTAGTTGGCGACCGAATAGGCGGCCCCCTGAACGCCAAGCGACAGCAGCGATGCAAGGGCCGTGATCCACAGCACCTTGGGCGAGAATATCGCGCCAAGGCCGGTGGTGCGATTTTCCGCTTTCAGCTTGGCCCGCGCCTGCTTGTAGACATCTGCATCGTCCGATCCGCGGCGGATGAAGAATATCAGCAGGGCAGGGGCCAGCCCGACCCAGAAGGCCACGCGCCAGCCGATATCCGGATCGAAGGATGCGGCCACCGGGCCGGCCAGTATCGCGGCTATGGCCGAACCGACAGGCGCGCCCGCCTGAACTGCGCCCAATGCCTTGCCGCGATGCTTGGGATTGATCATCTCACCCAGCAATACCGCGCCCACTGCCCATTCCGCACCAAACCCGATGCCGTGCAGCACACGCACGAGCAGCATCTGTTCGTAGGTCTGCGCGAAGCCGGAAAGGAACGAGAATACCGAAAACCACAGGATGGTGATCTGCAGGATCCGCGCGCGGCCAAAGCGGTCACACAGCCAGCCGCCCAGCCAGCCACCGATTGCTGCGGCGAAATAACTCGCGCTGGCGATCGAACCGGCCTCTGTCAGCGTAATGCCCAGCGATGTGATGAGGAGCGGGATCAGGTACTGGAACACCTGCGCGTCCGCCGCATCCATGATCCAGCCTGCCCCGCAGGTCCAGAACACGCGCCGGGTCTTGCCGTCCGCTTCGCGGTACCAGCCGAACAGGCTCCTGTCGGTGCTTGCTTTCATCGCGCCATCGACTCCCAAGTTACCCTCACCCCCGCCCGGTGCCATTGTTATTCATGACCGCTGCGGGAGCGGTCCTTTATCCAGCGGCTTGCGATAAGATACCAGCGGCACGGCCTGTGCAGACTTGACCAGCGCGGCTTCATCTAACCGCTGGCGCGGTATTTCCCACGGTTTCGTTGCGTTATCTGCCTGAGGGGAATGATCCGGTCAGAAAGCCACGGCGTCCCCGCCCTTGAGGCCCAGCATCGCACGCGCTTCATCCGCAGTGGCCACTTCGCGCCCCAGTGTCTCGATGATGAGGCGCAGCTTGGTTACCTGCTGGGCATTGCTGTGTGCCAGTTCACCCGGGCCGATGTACAGATTGTCCTCCAGCCCGACCCGCGCATTGCCGCCCAGCAGCACCGACTGGGTGCAGAAGTCGAGCTGGTTCCGACCGGCGGCGAAGGCGGAGAAGATGTAATCATTGCCAAACAGGCTGTCCGCCACGGTCACCATATGCGCCAGATTGCGCGGGTCGGCGCCGATCCCGCCCAGAATGCCGATCACCCCCTGGACCAGGAATGGCGGATCGATCAGCCCGCGATCGGCGAAATGCGCCAGCGTGTAGAGATGGCCGACGTCGTAGCATTCGAATTCAAACCTTGTGCCGAATTCGCGGCCCACTTCCAGCATGATCCGCTCGATGAAGGCGTTGTCATTATACATGATCCGGCCACGGCTGGATTCGACATATTCGCGTTCCCACGCATGCTGCCAGTTGCTGACGCGCTTGCCGGCGGCGGAGAAGTCAAAGATCAGCGGACCCATGTTGAGCGAGCACAGCTCTGGCCGCGCGGCCTTGGCGCCTTCCAGCCGGTCATCCAATGACATGGTCGCACTGCCGCCGGTGGAAATGTTGATCACCGCATCGCAGGACTGCTTCACGCGCGGCAGGAAGCGCATGAAATCATCTGCCCGGGCGCTGGGGCTGCCGTCGCCATCGTGACGCGCGTGCAGGTGCAGGATCGCCGCGCCAGCCTCTGCCGCACCGATGGCCGCAGCGGCGATCTGATCGGCAGTGACCGGCAGATGCGGCGACATCGACGGGGTATGGATCGACCCGGTCGGAGCGCAGGTGATGATGACCTTGTTTGTCTTGCGCATCCGATATTTCCTCTAAAGTCCTGACCTCAAAGCCCTGCGTGGCAAAGATATTTGATGTTGAGATATTCTTCGAGCCCGTGGTGCGATCCCTCACGCCCGAGGCCGGACATCTTGACCCCGCCAAACGGCGCATGGGGTGAGGAGATGAGGCCGGTGTTGATGCCCACCATCCCGCTTTCCAGCCCGCGCGAAACGCGCGCGATCGTGGCCGGGTCCTGCGCGCACATATAGGCAGCAAGGCCGAACGGCGTATCGTTCGCCAGTTGCAGCCCCTGTTCCAGCGTTCCGAAGCTGATGACGCCCGCCAGCGGACCGAAGGTTTCCTCGCAGGCGAGCTGGGCATCGGGGGTGACATCGGCCACCAGCGTGGGGTGGAACAGCAGCCCGCCGGCATCGCCGCCACCTGCCAGCAGCCGACCGCCACCGGCGAGCGCGGCGTCGCGATGTTCGGAAACCTTGTCCACCGCAGCACGGTCGATCAGCGGCCCGATATCGCTGGCCGGGTCAAATCCGTCACCCGCCTTCATGCCCTGCACGCGCGCGGCAAAGGCTGCCAGGAAGCGGTCGTAGATTCCCTGCTGCACGTAGATACGATTGGCGGCGATGCAGCTTTGCCCGCTGTTGCGAAACTTGGCGACGGCGGCAGTCTCGACCGCGGTTGCAAGGTCTGCATCATCGAAGATCAGCAGCGGTGCATTGCCGCCCAGTTCCAGCGAGAGACGCTTCATGGTGCCAGCGCATTCGCGGTAGAGCTGTTCGCCGATCTCGGTCGATCCGGTGAAGGACAGCTTGCGCACGGTGGATGAGGCGGTGATAGCGCCGCCGATACCGGCTGCGGACCCGGTCAGCATGTTGAGCACGCCGCGCGGTACGCCCGCTTCTTCACCCAGCCGGGCAAAGGCGAGTGCGGTCAGCGGGGTGGCTGTGGCCGGCTTGCCCACAACGGTGCAACCGGCGGCCAGCGCGGGGCCGACCTTGCGCGTCATCATCGCCAGCGGGAAGTTCCACGGCGTGATCGCCGCACATACGCCAACCGGCTCACGCTCAGCCAGCAGGCGGCGGCCGGGGACGGGGGCCGGGATGGTTTCCCCCATGACGCGTGTTGCCTCATCGGCGTAGAATTCCATGAATCCGGCACCGTAATCCACCTCGCCGCGCGCTTCGGCCAGGGTCTTGCCGTTCTCCCGCGTGATCAGCCGGGCGAGGTCTTCCTTGTGGGTGACGATGAGATCGTACCACTTGCGCAGAACCCGTCCGCGATCCTGCGCGGTCCGTCCGGCCCAGCCGGGAAAGGCGCGGGCCGCCGCATCGATCGCGCGATTGGCGTGATCCTTGTCCAGCCGCGGCACAGTGCCGATGGTTTCCCCGGTGAAGGGATCGTCGACCGCAATCGGCGCGCCTTCGCCGCCGATCCATTCGCCATCGATCAGACACTGCGAGAGCAGCAGGTCCGGTTCGGACAGGGCGCCGCGCTGCGTGCTCATTTGTCCTCGTCGAGATTGGGATTGGTTACCGGGACATCGCTTTCGAACAGGTGTTCGAAGCGGCGATAGGTGCACAGCCAGAGGCCGCCCTCAAGCACGAAGCGATCGGTGGCGAGCGAGATGGTCACCGGCTCGTGGCTGGGCTGCGGGCGTTCACCATCGCGGGCATAGAGGAACAGGAAATTGGTCGCTTCTGCCGTGCCTTCGCCGGTGAAGCGGGCGCGGAAATTGGTGAAGGCATGGACGGACAGCCGCGCCCCGCGCGCGCGCCGCCAGTCATAGAACTGCTGGATCTTGTCACGCCCGATGTAGGAGGCGAACTGGCCGTGGAATTCGGCATCCGGCGTGTAATACGCGCTCGCATCAGCACCGCCATTGAAGTCGATCTCGTGCCAGTATTCGGCAAGCTGCAATGCCAGTTCGGCGTTCAGCTTGAGGGTGTCATCAGTCGCCATGTTCTCTCCACTTGCGCATCAGGCAGATGCTCGCTCGCAGATTTGCTGCGCGGCGGCTTGCCTGCCGGGGTTGGTTCACTTGCTTGAGGCGGAGACGGTCACAGCGCTGCCTGGTAAATCTGCAGCGCCTGCTGTTCGGACACATCGCGCAAATTATTGCTCAGCAATCGCTGCACCGTCATCGCTGCGGCCGCCATCTTGGGCAGCGCATTGGCGCCAATGCCGACATCGCGCAGCCGCCGGTCGATCCCGGCAGCGGCGGAAATTGCCTCGATCCGGGCGATTCCGGCCTCGGCGTCGGCGCGCACGTCAGCGGTTGGGGCAACGCCCAGCGCATGAGCCACACTTGCATAGCGTTCGGGCACCTGCTCGGCGTTGAAGCGGATCACATGTGGCAACAGCAGCGAATTGGCGACGCCATGCGGAACGTGGAATTCGCCGCCCATCGGATAGGCTAGCGCATGCACCGCCGCCGTATTGACCGGGCCAAGGCACATGCCGCCCAGATGGCTGGCCACCAGCATCGCCTCACGCGCGGGCAGGTTGCCCGGATCGGTGCAGGCGGTTTCCAGATTGTCGGCGATCAGGCGGATGCCTTCCAGCGCCCAGCAATCGACCACCGGGTGGGCGAAACGATTGGCATAGGCCTCTATGCAATGAGTCAGCGCATCGATCCCGGTAGAGGCAGTGACCTTGCGCGGCATGGAAACGGTCAGTTCCGGGTCGAGATAGGCATAGTCGGGCACCAGATGGGGGCTGACGACGCCCATCTTCAGTTCCGCCTCTTCATCCTCGATGATGGCGATGGGCGTCACCTCGCTGCCGGTTCCCGCAGTGGTGGGAATACAGGCGAGGGGAATCGCGCGCCCGGCGACCTGACCAATGCCGACCACGTCGACAAATTCCTGTCTGCCGTCCAGCAGCGCGGCGATCAGCTTGGCCACGTCCAGCGCGCTTCCCCCGCCAAAGCCGATCACGAAATCCGCCCCGAAGCGGCGCGCCGCATCCATCGCCCTGGCCAGATCGGCCCGTGTGGGCTCGCCATCGGGTGCGGCATGGACCTGCACCGCGATCCCGAGCGCGGCAAGTTGCCCGGCCAGTCCGCCGGTCATATGCTCAATCGGCTGCGAGGTGACGATCAGCACCTTGCCGGCACCCCGCGCGGCGACATCGTCTGCACATCGCCGCACCGCGCCCACGCCTATGCGCACGTTGCGTACATGTACCAGGTCCAGGCTGTCGCGCATGGGGAAGATTCTCTCCGTCTCAGTGTCCAGACCGGAGCCTTACACCGGCTTGGGCGCAGGGCATTTGCCTCAGGCGGCATGATATTTCGGCCCAACCGGCGCGGCAGGCACGCGCGCCTTTCGCAGCGGCGGCGCGCGGTGCAGGAACAGGCGATGAAATCCATCGTTTCCTATCGCGGGCGGACGCCGCGGATTGACCCCACTGCCTTCGTTGCGCCCAATGCCACCATCATCGGCGATGTGGAGATCGGCCCGCATGCCAGCGTGTGGTATAATTGCGTGCTGCGCGCCGATCTGGGGCGGATCGTGATCGGGGCGCGCAGCAATGTGCAGGACGGCACGGTCATCCATACCGAAGGGCCGCGTGACGGGCATGAGGGTGACGTGCTGGATACGGTGATCGGTGCCGATGCCCTGATCGGCCATATGGCGGTGCTGCATGGCTGCACGATTGAGGATCACGGGTTTGTGGGCATGGGTGCCATCGTGATGGACCGCGCGCGCGTGTGCTCGGGCGGCATGCTGGGTGCTGGCGCCATGTTGACACCGGGCAAGGTCCTGCCCGGCGGCGAATTGTGGGCGGGCCGTCCGGCCAGACCCATGCGCCAATTGCGCGCGGATGAGCGGGCCGGTCTGGGCGAGGGCGTGGAGCATTATCTGGAGCTGGCAATCCACCACCGCCATGCGCTTGCGGGCAAATGAAGGGAGCGGTTCTATGCAGGATTTCGTGACACAGGCGCTGGGCCGCGAAGGCGGGATGCTGGGCACGTGGGTAAAGATCCCGTCGATCGAAAGCGTGCAGATGCTGGCCCGCGCCGGGTTTGACTTCGTGGTGATCGACATGGAGCACGCCCCACTGTCGCTGCAACGCGCTGGCGAGCTGGTGTTTTGTGCGCAGGCGATGGGAATGGCGGCACTGGTGCGCATGGCGGATTCCACCGCCACCACGATCCAGCCCTTGCTTGATGCCGGGGCCGATGGCCTGCTGGTGCCGCGTGTGACCAGCCTCGATACCGCGCGCGAGGTTACGCGGCGGATGGTTTTCGCACCCGCCGGACAGCGCGGGCTTGGCACCACCTCGCGCGCGGGTGAGTGGGGCACAGGCGATATGCAGGCCTATCTGCATCGCGGTGACAGCCAATGCGCGCGCTTCATCCAGCTGGAGGATTGGCAATCGCTCGAAGCGGCGGCACAGTTCGCGGCGCTCGACCATGTCAACGGCATCTTCATCGGGCACGGTGACCTGTATCTGTCGAGCGGCAAGCCCGCCGCCGATCCCGCTGTGCGCGCGCTGACGGCGCAGGTTCTGGCCGCAACCAAGGAAGCAGGCGTGATGTCCGCTGCTGCTGCGGCAACGCCGGATGACGCGCGCCGCTATCTGGGCATGGGTTTCACGCTGGTGATGGTCAGCAATGACCTGACGCTGTTCTGCAATGCCGCTGCCCAGGCGGTGGAGGCCGTGCGCGGCGGGTGATCGGGCGGGTACAATTGCCTGCTGCGGAAGGATGACTTTGCCGCTGCGGCCCTGGCACCGGTTTGCGATTGCGGTGCCCTATGCGTGTGCATAGGCCGGGCTGCCGGGCCTTGTCTGCCCGAAGCGCGGTTACGCGTTTGATCAGGAGTTGAGACCAATGCCGATGTACGAAGCTGATGATCCGCGTGCGGCACTGTCCAGTGCTGGTGGTGCTGGCGGCAGCGTGGCCAGCGCGGCATTTGGCGCGTCGACCTACGCCACGTTTTACGACAGCGCACCGCAGGAACAGGCTGCGGGTAGCCGCAACTGGTATACGCGCGGGCAGAATTTCGTGGTCTGCTATTCCGAAGTGGAGCCCGGTGCGGTGTTCGAGCGCAAGGGGCAGGTCGACGAATATGTCCTGCTGCTGCACGATCCCGCCATGTCGGCCATTGTCGAAGCCAATGGGGAACGGCAGGAAATCGGCGGCTATTCGATCACCATGATCCCGCCGGGTGACAGCACCATCACCGCCACCGCTGGCGGGTTTCTGGTGCGGCTTATCACAACGCAATCACCCGATATTACGGCCAAGGCATCCAACGGCGACAAATATGCCGGTCCGCACCCGCAGATTCCGGCATTCGAGCCATGGCCCGATCCCGTGGGCGGCTGGAAAATTCGCAGCTACAGCCTCGATGTGCCGGACCAGGAAGGGCGCTTTGGCAAGATCTTCCGCTGCACCACATTCATGGTCAACGTGTTCCCCCCGCAAGGCCCGCGCGACATCACCAAGCTCTCGCCGCATCACCACGATGATTTCGAGCAGTGTTCGCTGGCGCTGGATGGCTTCTACATGCACCATCTGCGCTGGCCGTGGATCGCCAATCAGAACGAATGGCGCGATGATGAGCATGTGAAGGTGCTGTCGCCTTCGGTCTGCGTCATTCCGCCCAAGGTGATCCATACCTCGGCCCCGTCGGACAGTGGGGAAAACGTGCTGGTGGACATTTTCGCACCCCCGCGTGAGGATTTCTCCGCCATGGAAGGCTGGGTTCTGAACGCGGCCGATTATCCGCGCAAATAGCGGTTACAGCGCGGCAATATATCCGCCATCCAGCGGGAGCGTGTGACCGTTGACATACGCCCCCGCGCGCGATGCGAGAAAGACGATGGCGCCGACCACATCATCCGCCTCGCCCGGTCGACCAAGCGGGATATGAGTGGCAACGCTCGCCTTCACGGCGTCGCTGCCGGTATCGGTCAGGCGTGAAGGGAAGGGGCCGGGCGCCACGGCATTGACCGTGATCCTGTCAGGCCCCAGCGATTTGGCCAGCGACCGGGTCAGGTGATGCACCGCCGCCTTGGAGACATTGTAGGGATGCGCTTCCCAGCCCGGAATGTGCAGGCCGCCAATGGACCCTACGTTGACGATCCGCGCCGGGTCGGCATCGCTTGCCGCAGCCTTTAGCAGCGGCAGGACCTGCTGGATCAGGAAGTACGCGGCGCGCAGATTGACGTTCAGGACCAGGTCCCAGTCTTCCTGCGTGGTCCCGGCCAGACTGCCCCGGGCATTGGCACCGGCATTATTGACCAGCAGGTGCAGCCGCTCCTCCCGCCCGGCCAGTTCGGCGGCCAGCTGCTGCGGGCCATCTGGCCGTGCCAGATCTGCTTCCAGCGCAATGCAATCGCCGCCCGTTTCCTGCACGATGGCGCAGGCGACATCCTGCGCCTGCGCCCGGTTGCGGCCGGTGAGATAGGTTCGCACGCCGCGTGCAGTCAGGCCGTGCGCGATCATCCGCCCGATCCCGCTGGTTCCTCCGGTGATGAGCGCGGTCTTGCCGGCCAGCGAGAAAAGCGGATCAACCTGCATCATACTCTCTCCGTCTGCTGTGGGCATTGTGCCCCGGACACGTAAAGAATGGGCGCCTCGCTTGCACGAGGCGCCCAGATTGACGGTAGGCGACGGGGGAGGACCCATCACTTCCGTCGGGAGATTATGCCTCAGGCCGCGCCCCGGCCGCCGGGTACGTGGATCGCTTCGGCGGTATCATGAAACAGACCATGCTTGTCGCCCATGGAAAGCCCGTCAGCGGAGGCCAGGGCGTATTGCACCCAGCCGAACATGCTGCCCGGCGTGTTGCCCACGTCGCTGCCCCAGGTCATCTTGTTGGCGCCGAAAGTCTGCACCATGTGCTCAAGGAACGGCTGCTCGGCGATTTCCGCGGCATGGAGCTGTTCGATCAGCAAGGTGGTGTATTTGTAATAGACATTGTGATGGCTACGCAGCGACAGGTGTTGCGGGGTCAGGCCCCATGTCTCCGGCAGCGCTTCGGGGCGCGGGAAGCCAATGTGGTCAAGCAGGATGTTGACGTTGGGATAGCGCGCTGCCTGCACGGCCACGGATGCCATTGCCGCTGCGGTGTCGCCGCCAATCGGCATCAGAACGATCAGCAGGCCAAGCTGGTTGGCCATCTGCCAGGTTGGAGCGGCGGCATCGCTGAAGAAGGCGAACTCGCCATTCGTGGGCGTGCCGGTGAAGCGCACGCCAGCGATCCTGTTCTCATGCGCCATCCGCTCCAGCGTGGCCGGGGTTTCAGGGTCGACGGGATCGAGGATGACGACCGGGATGATCTTGTCGGGATGCTCGGCAGAGATGTCGAGCAGGTAGCGGTTGTCGAACCGATAGGTGCTGGAATATTGCACCCCGGCACCCTTGCCGATGCCCGATTCCTCCCAGAACGGGAACACTTCACGCGGGGTCTGCGGAAAGCGCATCGCCTTGGCCACCATGATCTCCGGGCCATAGCGCGCCGTGCGGGCATTGAAGGGATAGGTGTCCACGTCATTGGTGTAGAAATGCGCGTGCGTATCATATAGTTCGAAGGACGGTTTGATCACATGCGCGCGCGACATGGTCGGCAAGGCCATGACCCCGGCGGCGGCAATTCCCGTCCCGATAAACCTGCGGCGATCAATCATGGCATCTTCCTCCCTCATCGATATCAAGTCACATCTTGCGCGGCAGCGCGATCAGTGCCGGATTTTCAGCTGCTGACAGATTAGCGCGCATTGTGGCGGCAACTTGCCCAGAGCGGCGCTCTATCATGCGCTGCTATTTCAGAATCGCGTCGAGCAGGCCTGCCGTCTCCTCCAGAAACGCGTGGCTGGCGGCGGCATCGTAACCGGCCTGGTCCGCTACGGCAAAACCGTGGGCGGCAGGCACGACGGAAACGGTTGCGTCCAGACCGGCAGCGGAGAAGGCATTTCGCAGGTCTGTCTTGTCCTCGGGCTCGCGCTCGTCATCGGGGGCTGCAAGCTGCACCAGATAGGCGGCCTGGCTCTGGGCCACGAACAGATGCGGACTGTTGTCGCGTGTTGTGGCAATGGCGCTGGGATGGGCTGCGGCAACCACGCCAATCCTGGCGGGCAGGGCGCGAGCGGCAAGAAACGCATGGGCGGCCCCGATATCGTAACCAACCGCGCCTGCCCTGGCGGCATGGTCCACGCTGGCTTGGCTATCGAGCCAGGCGATGTAGGCGCGGCTATCGGCCATTACCGCATCATCTGTGGCCAATGCCCGCCATTGCTGGCCGCGCTGGAAGGTCTCACTGGCAGGCAGGGCAGGGGCAGCTGTCGCCGCGCTGCCGTCCAGCGCAACGCTGCGGTAGAATTCATTCGGCACCAGCACGACATAGCCGCGCGCCGCCAGTTCCCGGCCAATATCGGCAAAGGCCGGACGCAGGCCCGATGCATCGCCAAACAGCAGCACGGCTGGCCAGGGCCCGGTTCCCGCAGGCGTGAACAGCAGCGCCCCCGCCGTTCCGTCTGCCATGGCAATGGACACGCTTTGCACGGTCGGGGCGGCTTGCCCGGCCTGAGCTGCTGAAGGTGCCTGCACGGTGGTGCAGCCTGCTGTCAGCGCGGTTGCAAGGCCAAGGCTGGCAACGGCGAGGCAACTGGCAAAGCGGGAGTGAGCGGTTCGCATGGCCATCAATCGATCGAGAAGATCGAGCGGGCAACGTGACGCACGCCGCCGTTGGCCTGGATCGGATCGTCCTTGCTGTTGAAGTAATACAAGGTACCGACCTTGTTACCTTCCACGTGCCAGGCATTGGGGTAGCCGAGGTCCCAGCTGCCGCCATCGTCGCGCACGATGATTTCCGGCCCCCAGGTCTTGCCGCCATCCTCGCTCACCGCGGCCCGAATGCCCGATGGCATCAGGCGGTAGCCATAGATCGCCACGATCCGGCCATCGGGCATCACCACCATGCTGGTGGGCGCGCCGAAATCGTTGATGCGCGACAGGAAGCCCCAGGTATCGCCGCCATCGTCACTGTAGAAGACCTCGCTCCACATCACGCCGGTCGGGTCGCGCTGGCAACGGGTTACGCATAATATGCGCCCGCTGGAGAGCATGTAACCGCGCGGATAGAACCAGCGATGGCCGACAAAGGCGACACTGGGATCGTCATAATCGCCATCGGCATTGCCAAACGGATCGTCGCGCGGGACGATATAGCTCATGAAGTGGAACTCGCGGCCTTCGTTGGTGCTGCCATAGACGAGTGGCCGGCGGTGCGAATTGTCGGCATCCACGGAGAACATGAACAGCAGCAGCCGCCCGTCGGGGCGCACCAGTGAGCTTTGAATGCCGGTGGTGGCGGAAAGGCCTTCCAGCGGCACCAGCAGGGTCGAACCCCAGCTGCTGCCGCCATCGCGCGAAATCCGCACCGTGCCTTGCGTACCGGAGGTTGCAAATCCGCCCATCACGCCGTTGGAAACCAGCACGTTGGGATCGGTGTAATCGACCGGCTGTTCGAGCATGACGGGCATCTCATCGCGCGCCATGCCGCGTCCTTCGCCGCCGGGCCCGGCCATCATGTTGATCTGGGGGTTTGCTCCATCCCAGGTCAGCCCGCGATCGTGAGACCGCACGGTGATGGTTCGCGGGTTGCTGCTGTTCTGGCCCAGCACGTCATGCCGGATGGCATCGCCGCTGTTGTAGGAGACGTTGCGGGTGGCGAAATTGGCGATCAGCGTGCCATCGCCGTTTTCCCAGAAGCCGCTGGTGAACGGCCATGAGCAAAACTCGTCATCATGTTTGTAAACGGTCGCGTGATCGATATCGCGTGGCCGGATCGGTGCGGAGTAGGTCCTGATTTCGCCTGTCATGTCAGTGCCCCTCAATCGATCGAAAAGATGCTGCGCTGGATGTGGCGTACGCCGCCGTTCACCTGAACGGGATCATCCTTGCTGTTGAAGTAATAGAGCGCGCCGATCTTGCCGTCGTCGGTTTCCCAGGCATTGGGATAGCCAAGATCCCAGCTGCCGCCATCGTCACGCACAATCAGCTCGCGGCCCCAGGTTTCGCCTCCGTCTTCGCTGACCTTGGCGCGGATTCCCGATGGCATCAGACGGTAGCCATAGACCATCACCAGCCGCCCATCGCGCATCACCACCAGGCTGCCCGGTGCACCGAAATCATTGACCCGGCTCAGAAAACGCCACGTTCGCGAGCCGTCGTCGCTGGCGTAGACCTCTGTCCACATGATCCCGCGCGGATCGCGCTGGCTGCGCAGCACACACAGCATCCGTCCGCTGGGCAACAGGTAGCCGCGGGGATAGAACCAGCGATGCCCGCCAAAGCGGAAGGAGCTGGAATAGTCGCCATCGGCCGCACCATAAGGATCGACCTTGGGGGTGATGAAGGTGGTGAAGTGGAAATTGTGCCCGCCCGGCGGCAGGGCATAGACGCATGGGTGGCGGTCCCAGCCGCTGGTGCCGACTTCCATCAGCCAGATAAGCGCGGTGCCATCGGGCCGGATCAGCACTGAATTCATGCCGGAAAGCGAATGAAGCGCATCGAGCGGTACCGCAATCGCAGGTCCCCAGCTGTACCCGCGATCCTTGGATACCCGAACCGATGTGCGACCTTCCGGAGAGCCGAAGCCGGACGACGAATTGGCAATGATGGTGTCAGGATCGAGGAAGTCGATCGGTTGCAGGTCGGCCATGGTTTCGGCACCGGCCTGACTGCGATCGGCATTGGCCATCATGTTGGTAACCGGTTCGGACCAGGTCCGGCCATAGTCCATCGAACGTAAGGAAAGCATGCGCGATCCCAGCCCTTCGCGGCCCAGATTGTCATGGCTGATATCGTCCGAATTGCCATAGCGCGTGGTGATCGAATTGACCTGTTGCAGCAGCTCGCCATTGCCCAGGTTCCAATAACCCATGACGTGGGGCCAGCCGACCATTTCATCTTCGCGGCGATAGACCACCATGTGCTCGACATCGGTCAACCGGCGGGGCGGAAGGTATGAGCGGATCGTCTTGCCCACCGCTTGCGCCCGGGCGACAGAGGACCACAGCAGGCCCGTGGCGACAGAACCTCCCAGTAAAGCCTTTCTGCGTGAAAGGGGGAACAGCGCTCCCCATCCTTGTTCGCTCATCATCCAACTCCAACGAGGTTATCCGCCAGATCGGCGCCACCTGCGATAAACACCAAGCTATTGACCCATTCGAAGGGCGGTCAAACGAAATCCCCCGGCATTCGCGTATGGTAAAGAATGCAAGCCTGCTGGGCGCGATGTGGAGGATTGCAGGCTGGCGGAATGCGGGGCGTGCATGGCCTACGCTCTTTGCCGACCGGTGCCGGGTGCCATGCCATCGTGCCGGGCAGGGGCATGGACGGTTGCCGGAAAACCGAAAATACGCGCCGCATTGGCGTGCAGCACCTTGCGCTTCTCGTCCTCGTCAAGGAAGTCCGTCGCTTCCCTGGCCATCTCCACCTTCTCGGCATAGGACCAGATCATGCTCTGGCCCACGTCCGAGCCCCAGACCAGCCGGTCAGGTCCGAAGCTGTCGACCATCCTGCGGATGATCCGCGCCGAGCGGACGCCAGCCTTTACCATTCTTTCGAAATTGATCTCGGTGATCTTGAAATGGATATTGGGCACATCCTCAAAGATCGCGATGCTGGTATCGATCCCGAAATGCGGCGGTGGCGGCATGGTCACGGTTTCGCCAGCCTCCTCGCGCAGGGCCACTTCATATTGCGATATACCGTATGGCATGGCGCCGTGGTCGAGGATCACCGGCAGTTCGGGGAACATCTGCGCGATCATCTTGATCAGCGGCAGAACATACGAAAGCTGGTTGTCGAACACGATCACGGTCATCGGCGTGCGCAGATCGGCGCAGGCCTGCCAGACTTCCATCGCAATCGGCGAGCTCAGCCAGGCTGTGTCGAGAATCCACGGCCTGCTGTTGGCCATGCGGAACCCGGCGACGCGGTTTTCGGCAACCAGTTGGCGATAATGGTCAGGGGTGGCGGGGTCCTGCGTATCGAGGATCACAACCGGGTGTAACCGATCAGGATAGCGTGCCGCTGAATCAATTATATAGGCGTTGTCATAGCCGTAGATATGGCCCCGCTGGACAAGACATGCGTGCGTTACGCCATGCTCGTCCATAAGCGCCAACAGCTGTTCTGCCGTCATCGTATAGGAAGGGCGATCCGGGACAGGCAGGTCGGGCGTGAACGGCCGAGCCTGGTATCTGTCCCAGTCATCCGAGATCAAATGCGCGTGGGTGTCGAGCAATTGGAACGACATGCACCCAAGTATCCCTGTACAACTGCGAGATGTGCCTGGGCCAGCCCGCATCCTTCAATCTGCCGCAACTGGTTGCGGCACTTCACTTGACTGGAACCGGCCGCGCTCCTGCTGGAACGCGGCCTGTCCCTGACCTGTCAGAAGCGCTTGCTAAGCGTCAGATACCATTCGCGCGGCGGTGCCGGCTGGCCGATATTGGCCGGTGCGCCGATGACGGTGAAGATCGTCTTCTGGCGAAAGTAATGCGCATCGAACAGGTTGGTTACGCCCAACGCGAGGTTGAAATCGTAGTCGTCGTTCTCGTAGTTGATGCGCGCGTTGAAGATACTGCGTGACGGCTCGTCATACTGCGGGAAATTGGTGCTGTAGGCGATGGTGCTGGTGTAGAACCAGTCGAGCCGCGGCGTGATCGATCCGTGAAGCATCGGGGCATCTGCAGTATACTGGACGCCGCCGCTGGCCGTCCAGTCGGGGAAGCCCACCGGACGTCCCGTGGTGCCGCCGCGGTCGGTATAACCGAGCGAGCCGTTGAACACGAGCTGGTCGATCGGCTCGGCGGTGATTTCCAGTTCAACGCCCCTGATCGGGTCGCCGCCTTTGACCGCATAGTTGAAGGTGCGCGAGATACACTCGATGCCCACCGTGGTGCCGTTCTTCGGTCCGTCAGTTGCCGCACTGTAATCGCGGCATGACGTGAAGTCGGAGGCATACTGGGTATTGGCGGGGCCATCGGGGATCAGGGTCGAATTGCCCGGACGAATGCCGGTGGCATCGGTCGTCAGGCGTGGTTCCTGGCCACCGAAAGAGCCATTGCTGATCGAATAGGCCATCCAGAACGCTGCCGCATTGATCCGCAAGCGCCGATCGAACAGGTCCAGCTTGCCGCCGATTTCATAGCTGATCAGCGAGGTGGGGGATTGCTGTTCCTGCTGGCCAACCTGGAACAGGCGGGTCTGGAAGCCAGGCAGGCGATAGCCGGTGGCTGCAGACGCATACACCAGCGCATCGGGGCTGATTTCGTAATTGAGCCCGATCTTCCAGTCCCACCGCTTGTTTTCGATCGGAAGCGTGAAATAGGTGCTGGTCGCAGAAGCCACGAAGTTGGTCGATCCCGCCGGCGTGGCATCCTGCTGCGCGGCATAATCGACGGCCTTGCGGTCATCCGAATAGCGCAGGCCACCGCTGATGCTGAGGCCTTCCATGAAGCCGAAGGCATCATAGGGACGGAAAGTGGCGTTGGCGAAAGCTGCCTTGGCTTCCGGCGAATAATAGACATTCTGGATCTGCTGCGTGCCCAGGCGGGTGTTCTGGGGCCGGCCCAGTTCGTCGGCGAAGGCATCGTAATAGAACAGGCCCGCGACCCAGTCGACCGCATCGTGCTGTCCGGAAAGGCGGAATTCGCCGTTCCAGTACCACATGTGATCTTCGTGGAAGATGAAGGAGTCGTTGAGCGGGGTGCCGTCCCATGCGGCGCCGAACACCGTATCGATCTCGCGGTAACCGGCGATGGCCGTCGCATCGATCTCGTCCGTCAGGCCAACGACCACCTTGCCCGAAACACCCCAGTTGCGCAGGGGAACCGTGCGGCTGGCGTTGCAGTTGCCACCCCGGAAAAGCGATCCATTGTAATAGCCGTTGCCGGTGATCTTCTTGCCCGCAGGGAAGGGATCGCAGAAGTTGTCATAGGTCGAATAGATGTCGCCCGTCTCAAACCGCTGGTCCCAGCGGAAAGGTGTGCCGGGAATGGAGAACTGGTCGAAGGCGGTGATGAAATTGCGCGATTGCGAGCTGGGTGAGGGATTGGGCGTACCATCCGCCAACAGGCCAAGCGTCAGGGCGTAATCGGTTTCGAAGACCGTTTCCGCCGCGGATTCATTGTTCTCGTCAGTATAGTCGGCGATCAGGGTGATGGCCACATTGGGGGCCGGTTCCCAGTACAGCGAACCACGAACTGCCTGCGCGTCCTCGCCGCCGAAATGACCGATCACGCAATTGTCGGGACTGCGACCGGCGCCAAAGCTGGTGCCATTGGTCTGGAACGGGAAGGTGCCGGCCAGTTCGGGCGTGCCCCGCAGGTTCATTTCGCAGCTGAAATCCAGCAGGTCCATATAGCCGTCACGCTGCTTGGAAATGCCCGACACGCTCACCGCCAGATTGTCGGTCAGCGGCAGGCTCACCCCAGCGCGAATTTCGCGGCGGTTGTTGGAGCCAACGGTGATGTCGAAATAGCCCGAAGTCTCGGTCAGACTTGGCGTCTTGCTGACCAGGTTGACCGCACCTGAAATGGCATTGCGGCCAAATAGTGTGCCCTGCGGACCGCGCAGGACTTCCACATGGTCAATGTCCAGCAGGTCGAAGTTCGAACCGAACAGGAAGGGGTAATAGACGTCATCGATGTAATAGGCGACGGCGGGCTCATTGGAGAACTGGGTGTCGGTTGTGCCCAGGCCGCGCAGCGTCACCGAAACGCCGGCGCCGTAAATCCCTTCCGACTTGCGGAAGGTGGCGTTCGGCACGATCCGGCCAAGGTCGGCGAAAGTGTTGAGCTGGCGTTCCTCAAGCATTTCCGCGGACACGGCCGTGATTGCAATCGGCACATCCTGCACGTTGGTTGCAATGCGGGTTGCGGTGACCACGATATCACCGCCACTGGACCGCCCGGCCGGTGTTGCCACCTCTTGCGTATCGGCCTGATCCTGCGGCGCTGTTTGTTGCGCATAGGCGAGCTGCGGCGTGGCCAGTGCCACGATCGAACTCGACGCGAGTATGATTGGTTTGAACATGATGGAACTCCCCGTCCTTCGTTTTTATTCTGGTGACGGTCTATGGAGTTTTGGAAGTGTTGGAACTTGCCTGCCCGGGCGTCACGATTTGTCCAAAGGGAACTGTCCGGGATTTGCGCAGTCCAGGTCCCGCCGCTGGCAGGACTCAGCCCATCATGATTTGACGATCAGGCGGAATATTTGAAATTTAAGCTATATAATACAATATTATATGCGGTATGCTCAGCGGCATCCGGTGCACGACCGGATCGATCGTCTGTCGGGCGATGCGCAGGATTTATCAAGAATCTGCGCCATCTGATCCAAGTATGCTGCAAGAAATCAGACCGGCCATGGGGCCAAGGATCATGTAACAATGCCCATGGATGCAATATCAAATTCTATCGTACTGTGAAGGTCCGAACATGGCCTTGACCGGTGCCGGGCAGAGTGCCCGGCCCGACAAGCCAGCCTTGAGGATTTCAGGTCCTCAGGATTTCAGGCCCTCATGACCGTGTCCGATCAGTCCCTGCCCAGCGCCAGCTTGCGATATTCGCGCGGGGCCAGGCCGTATTTCTCGTTGAACGTGCGGGTGAAATGGGCCGCGCTGTTGAAACCCCAGGAGAAGGCGATCTCGGTCAGCGTGTGCGCGCTCCATGCCATATTGCCCATTTGGCGGGCGCATTCTTCCAGCCGGCGACGCAGGATATAGGCGCTCATCTTCTCTCCACCCGGGGCGAAAATGGTCCGCAGATAGCGCGGCGACAGCCGCAGTCCGGACGAGATCGTGGCGGGCGAAAGCTCGGGATCGCGCAGATTGTCCTCAATATACTGGATGACGTCCTTGCGCCGCTGCCAGGCAATGGCCGAGGCATTCTGCACGCTTTCCACGCCCATTGTATAGGACATGGAGATCATTTCGAGCAGGTAGCGGGACACACGGTTTTCGAAGATCGGACCCAGTTCGCGGTCACCCTTGGTCAGTTCATGTACCATGGCCGCAACCGTGCCGGTCATGCCGGTGGCACTTCCAAGGTGTTCGCCGCAGAACTGTTCGGGTGTCGGCAGATAGGTACCCAGCAACTTGCCCGGCACCCGCACCATCACGGTAACGGAAGGGCCGTCAGTCTGGAAATGATGCGGCAGACCGGTGTCGCACAGCACGAAGTCGCCTTCCGAAAGCCGGCTTTCCTTGCCGCAATGGTAAAACGTGCTCGCCCCTTCCGCCTGGAGCAGGAAGTTATAGGGCCGATTGGTTTCGTGCACGATATGGCTCTTGGTGCGCTCGACAGTGCAGCTCTCAACAGAGAGGCGTGCAAGCTTGACCGGCCCGAAATCGCTGAATTTCAGCTCGGCATCGAACTGATCCTTGTTCTCCGGGACGAATTCGACATGACTCATTCGCGTGGCGTAGATTTCGCCCCACGCCGCTGCCCGTCCCGTTGCGGGCAAACCCTTGGTACTTAGCAGTTCGATCATCTCACTCTCCCAGAGCCTCCGCCTTCTGAAGGGCGATAGTCTCGTATTTCCCACGGTGTGGGGAACAGGTCGCGGCGATTTTTCTCAGGACGCCTGTAACGCGACGAGAACTCCCTTCCCGATTTTGCAGAATAGCGCACAATTCTTGAAGGAAGCAGTCATTATTTTGCCTCTGGCTTGACTGTACGGGCGTTATCATCGTGGCATTTCGGGCACTGGCCGCACGATGACTTGCCTTGAGCATGCTTGGACTACATCCATGGTCCAGGCCAATCGTGTGGCAGTTACCTCCCGGGAGAGCGAAATTGACATTCCATATCTGCAGGCTGCTGGGCCCGATCTTGCTCGTCTGTCCCGCAATCCCGGTGGCGGCGCAGGATCTGCCAAGGCAGGAAATTGACAATCTTGCGCGCGATCTTTCCCGCGTGGAATCGGTTCGTGCGGTCAAGGATCTGCAGCGCTTCTATGCACAATATGCGCAATTTGGCCTGTGGACCGAGATGGCCGATCTGTTCGCCGATGATGGTGTGGTCCTCTGGGGCAGCCAGCGCGTGCAGGGCCGCGCGGCGATTGCCCGCTGGCTTGAACAGCGGCTGGGCGGGGAGCGCGGCATGGCGCCCGCTGCCCTGCATACCGAATTCATAGAGGACCCGCTGGTCAATCTTTCGGTGGACGGAAATAGCGCCAAGGGGCGCTGGATGTTTCTGGCCATGGCGGGTGACGGCGAGGGTGCAACCTCCATCGAGGGCGGCGTTTTCGAGAATGAATTCGTCTTCGAGGACGGTCGCTGGAAATTCGCCACGCTGCGCTATTTTCCGCAGTACGAAGGGGATTATCCCGGTGGCTGGAGCAATGCCGGTGGCGGCGAATTGCCTCAGATTCCCTATCATTTCACCGTGGATGAGACGGGTATTCCCATCCCCCCGCCGCAGGGACCGGCACCCGCCAGCCAGGCCAGCCTGCCACAGCTGGAGATGCGCATCGATGCGCTGAACGCCGAGGATTCGGCGCGCAATCTGCAAAATGCGTGGGGCTATTACGTCGATCGCCGGATGTGGGACGATGTGGCCGATCTGTTCACGCCCGACGGGGTCGTCGATATTGCCGGGCTGGGCCATTTCGAGGGCCGTGATGGCGTGCTGGCGGCCATGCAGTCCATGGGGCCGCAGGGATTGCAGCAAGGCGATTTCAACGATCACCCGCTGTTCGACACTATCGTGACGGTGCTGCCGGGTAATGCCGAAGCCCACACCCGCTCCATCATGCTGGGCATGACCGGGCAGGGCGCGACGGGTGAAGCGGGCTGGAGCTTTTCGGTTCTGCAGACCCGCCTCGTATTGTCAGAAGGCTTGTGGCAGATCCGCGATCTGCGCATCGTACCGCTGCTGCGCGCCGATTATGCCGATGGCTGGGGTCAGGGCGGAACCGCGCATATCGACGACGTTCTGCCCGCCTTCACCGAACCGCACCCGGTGACGGGCCAGACCGTTACTGTTGCCGGTATGACGCTGGCAGAGCTGGACCAGTCTGACACCGCCGCACCGCAGGGCGCTGCTGCTGGCGCGACGCCAGCGCATGAAACCCTGCTTCAACAGGCGGCACGTCTGATCGATGCCCGTCGCCGGCTGACACGAAGCAGCGCTTATGACGGGGTGGTCAATGTGTCTTCCGTCTACGGCTATTACCTTGATGATTTCCAGTGGATGGAACTGTCATCGATCTTTGCCGAGAACGGCAACAAGCATTCGCCCTTCGCCGGCTTTTACCTTGGCCGTGACCGGATCAGGGCGGCGGCCACAGCCATGTATGGTCCGCCCCCGGAAACGCGCCCTGGCATTTCCTTCCATTGGCGCTTTCAACCGGTGATCCATGTGTCGCACGATGGCCGCTCCGCCAATCTGCGCACGCGCCTGTTCCAGCCACGCACCGCAATGCCCCGCACTTCGGGCGATGGGGCGGCCAGTTTCTATTCCGCGTCACTGTTCAGCGGGATGTATCCCAACGATCAGGCGGTGATCGAGAACGGCATCTGGCGGCTGTGGAGTCTGACGATTGACGAGCCCTATATGACGACAGCCGGGTGGAGCGAGGGCTGGGCCGGTGTGGAACCTACGCCGCCGGGGCAGGGTGCGGGTCAGAGCCCGCTGGTCGAACGCCTGCCGCCCGATATTCTGATGACTGATCTGGGACGCCGTGCGGAGCATTTCCGCGGGGGCACCGGCGTGACGCTGGTCTGGCCCGACATCCTGCCAATGTGGTTCCATTACAAGAACCCGGTCTCTGGCCGGGAGCCGGAATTCTACTGGCCGGACAGCGTACCCGGCCTGCTGTTGCCGCAATCACGGCTGATCGCGAACGGCTATCAGATGCCACCCAACGGGCCGGAGGCCGATGGCATTCACATTGAACTGACGCCGCCCGATGCTGAAGTGATGAGCGACAGTGGAGATTGAGCGGAACTGAGCGGGACCCGCGCAACCGTTCGCAAGGACTGATGCGCAGGGGACCGGCTCACAGCGTCCGGTCAGAACTGGCCTGCGGCAAGGCGGTCAGCGCTGTCTTGGCTGGCGAATGATCGGCTTGCGCCTTTATCTCAAAGCTTTATGCCCGCACCATAATGTCTCAATCCGCCGCATTATCGCATCAGGACATGGTTGCCTTGCATGCACGCTCGCATCGCCTGGTGAAGACATCCGGCTTTGCCAGCATTGAAAAGTTCGTTCTCTACCTCATTCATGTGCACCCTTATTTTCGGGCGACGGCGATCGCCCGGGGCAAGGCGGTGCTCGATCTGGGTTGCAACAACGGATATGGCAGCGAAATGCTCGCCTATGCGGCGAAATCGGTCTCCGGCTGCGATGTATCGGAGCGCGCGATTACCGCAGCCAAAGCTCTCACACCGCCAAAGCCGATAGATTTTCGCGTTATCGATGGCATCACACTGCCTTATGCGGATAACTCCTTCGATCTGGTCATGTGCTGCCAGGTTATCGAACATGTGGTGGACAGCGTGGCCTTCCTGGCAGAACTCAAGCGGGTGATGGCTCCGGGCGGCGTGGCGGTTTTCACCACGCCCAATGCGTGTATCAGGCTCGATCCGGGTATGAAGCCGTGGAACAGGTTCCACGTGACTGAGTACACACCAACCGAACTACAGGAATTCATGGGACAGCATTTTCCTCATGTCCGCCTTGCCGGACTCTTCGCAGCTGACGATATCGCCCGGGTTGAGCTGGAGCGCGTTGACCGCAAGCGCATTGCCAGGCGGCAGGGCGGCAAGGGCGCATCCTCGCCCGCGGAGCAGGTGGATGACCGCGAGGCTTTTATCGCAAGCTACGGCGTGCGCGATCTGTATTTCGGACAGGAACAGCTGGAGGCGTCGATAGATCTTGCCGCAGTTTGTGCGCTGGATGGGGACGCGTTGGATGCTGCCTGTAGCGGGCTGGCCGTGAGGAGCGCGGCATGAAGGCACAGCGGCTTTGCCTGACGACGGTATCGACCGATTCCTATCTGGTCGGAACGCTGGTCACCCTTCATTCCTTCCTCGCCACCAATCCGTGGTTCGATGGCGACATCGTGATCATCACCGATGGATTGACGGACGAGAGCAAGCGCCGCCTGGAACTGGTTTATCCAAGGCTGCAATATTTCATAGCGGGCAGCGAATTGATGGACCGCGTGGAAGATGTGGCGCGCGAGAATCCTGAGTTCACGCAATACAAGGCGCGCTTCTTCTCGCTCGAGGCATTCCGCCTGACCGGATATGGCCGCGTCCTGCTGATCGACAGCGACCTGCTGTTCCGTGGATCGATCGAGGAAATGTTCGCGCACACAGAGCCGCTCGTCGCCTGTGGGGACGGCGCCTGGTACAAGGGCGTGACCCGCCCCTGGCTGCCCGAAGGCACACCGATCAGCTCTTTCAATTCCGGCCTTGTTCTAGCCGATTCCACCTGCGTGACGCAGGAGCATTATCTTGGGCTGGTCAATTTCGTCAGCGCCGAAAACTATCGCCTGCCGCATATGAAACTGGCTGACCAGATCGTGCTGAACATCCATTTTGCCGGGCAGGCGACGATTATCGAGCCAAAGTTCAACTACCTGTTGGCGCATGACGAGATGATTCGCGAGGAACATGGCGCGCGCATGGGCGATGCGCTGGTGCTGCATTACAATGGCCGCCACAAGCCCTGGATGATGGATCAGGTGGTTCGCAACGGCCTGCGCCAGCCGGCTTTCGTGAAGGCTTGCGGCCTGTGGTACGAAGCATGGACCAGATGCCTCACCGATATGCACATGCGCGCGCGCCTTGCGGACTAGAAATCCAGGAACTGCACCGCCAGCCGCATCATGCCAAGATAGACCTCGTCACCGTCCAGCGGCTGGGCCAGATCATGCGCCAGACGGGGAACATCCACATAGCGGGCACGGTCCAGCGACGGCCCGCGTTCGGCGATTTCCGGCTGCACCTGTGCCAGCGCTGCATAGAACACGGTGCGCAGGCGGGATACGCGGATCGGCTCCCTCTTTGCCTCGTTGAACCGGATCGTGTCGGGCAGCAGAGGGGCCATCGCATCGCGCATCAGCGCGCGCGGTAATTTCGCCCCCTGATAGAGATCGGGGGGAATGCCATAGGCAAAATCCAGCACTCTGCGATCCAGCAGCGGATAGGCATAGGTGATGCCGCGCCGCGCGCCGCTGATGGCCCAGTCCTCCAGCCGACCGGTGATGGACGTCAGCTTCAGCAGATCGGTCTGTGCCCGGCGATAGCTGGTCAGGGCGACACGGGGCGAGGGCAGCGGCTGCACCCGGTCCACAAAATCCGCACGCAGATAGGAAGCAGCCAGCTGGTCGGGCGTGGGGTGATCGCCTTCGGTCGTTCTCAGCTCTGTCAGGGCGATGCGGAATTGCCGCGCCAGTTCGCGCGGACGCGGCCGGTGCGCCTGTCGCATCAATTTTATCAGGCGCAGATTGCGCAACAACTGCGCGCGGTAACCCCTTCCGTTGAATGATATTCCTTCATCGCCGCCCCAGCCGGACAGGATCAGGTCCACATTGTGGCTGGCCGCATCGCGCTGCACCGCCGCTTCGTGGAACAGGTTGCGCACGTCGGGCTGGCGGGTGCGGTCAAGGCGCAGCAACGCGGCCAGATCCTCTGAACTGGCCTCCGGCGCTGTCACCTGCAGGTTCAGGTGCGCTCTGATGGCTTCGGTCCAGCCGGGTTCGGTCGACGTGTCATCGGCCCCTTCAAGCGGGTGCCATGAATAGCCGAGCGGATCGCTGCGACCGCCTGCGCGCAGGGCCTTTGTGGTGAGCGCCGCCACGCTGGAGGAATCGAGCCCCCCGCTCAGATGCAGCCCAACCTGGCTGGCGCCGCGCAACCTGTCTGCCACCGACTCGGCCAGAATCTCGCGCAGGGCCTCGCAATAATCTTCCTTATTCCTGAACCTCACATCGGGGCCATCATGTGGACGCCAGTATTCCTCCATCTGCTCCGAATCGCGGGTAACGAGCATCCAGTGTGCAGGGGGGAGTTTGCGCAAGCCCTTGAAGTAAGTGCGTTCGAGCGACTGGAAGCGCGGGTCTGACAAGGCTGTCGCCAGAAAGGATTCGTCGCATTCGTCAAAGCCGGGAAGGGCTGCCTGCAACACCGGAATATGGCTCGCAAAGGCGAATCGATCAGGAGTGACCGCATAGAAGAAGGGGCGCGCACCGACATGGTCGCGCGCGCAGAACAGGGTCTTGTTCTCATCATCGTAGATGGCGAAGGCGAAATCGCCCAGCAAGTGCGCCGCACAGCCGGTGCCCCATCGCTGCCAGGCGGCAAGGATGATGGCGCAATCGGGAAGCGAAGGATCAACGCCGAGTTCGGCAGTCAGCCTGGCACGATCATCCAGGCGAGCATCGGCAATAGCTACGAGGGCACCGGACCGGTACAGGACCGCCGATTGCGTTGTCGCAGGTTCTAAAAAGGAAATATCGAGCGGGCCGATGGTTTGAGAGACTGACTTGCGGGAAAATTCCCGAATCAGCGCAGCGGAAATTTCCGCCGCCGGTCTCTCAGGACCAGGCCCTGCTCGATACCAAGTTCCACATATGGGCAACATTCAGATGACGCCCCGTTCAGGCATACGCCTAAAGGACCGCCAATTGGCGCCCTGCTCTAGACCAAATGCAGCCCAGAAGCAGTCACGCCTGAATGGTGATCAAGAAACGTAAATCGTGTCGTCCTGATCGTTGATTGCCGACGGAACGCCGCCGTGAGTGCGCTCAACGGGAAGAATCGCGGTCACCTTGGGAGTGGACCATGCAGGCAGGTTGTTGGTCGTGGTATCGTGAGACACAATCTTGGTCATCTATCAGGTCCTTCTCATTCTTGATGAACTGTCGCTAGCGCACTTTGTTATGCTTGTAAATCAAGCAGACACATACTTGTAGACTAGCGGATGAAATTCGTGGCCTCTTTGCAACTGGTTCGCTGATTCCCAGATAACCGGCAATCTTGCCTCAGCAAAAAGCCAACATGGCCGCTGTGCTGCAGGAGCTTCGAGCATGCCAGAATGCGCGATCGGGTGACACCCGGGTCGAATACCTAAGGTTTTCCAGTCGTTCCTGCGCCTTCAGCCAAGCTCTTCAGCCAAAGTCTTTAGGCAAAGTCTTCAGCCAAAGACTTCAGGCCGCTTCAGGCCGGGCACTTTGGCTGTGGATCATTCGACGGTGTTGTCGACTGACGAGCTATAAGTCTCCCTATTCTTGATGACGAGTGTCCAATCAAGGATCGATGTTGTGTATCAATAGTTTGACGCTATGCCTTAAGGTCAACAAGGGAAAGTTTACCTAATTCCCGAACGAACTCGCCGGTTTCCTTGCGGCAGGTATCCGGATCGACCGAAAATTCGCTGATCAGCCGATCGCAAAGCTCCGCAAAAGTGCTGGGCTCTGCCAGATGTGCCCAGATGCGGGCGCCCATTTCTTCGAAATTGTAGTAATTGCCCGAATCGATGTCCATCAGCGACAGGCCGTTCCCGGTTTCGCTGAAAAGTACCCATTCGTTGCGGGCGATCTTGGTTTCCGGAGTGATTTCCTGCATCAAACTGACTCTTCCTGACTTTGAATTGGCATGCGGCTAGGAAAATGAATAGCCCAGCCTGCCCATCATGCTTTCGTGTGAATTTCTAATCTCTTGCGTTTGCCGGCTTGTCAAACCTGTCTGGCCAGATCTGCTGCGCCCCTGGCGAAAGAAGGCTCTGCCGGCGCTTGGTTTCTCCGAAAAACCGCCTTCCGCCTCCAGGCGCTGAAGTCGGCCAAATCTGGTGCTTTCCACCGCATGGGCAAGCTGCGCCGGATTGGGGCTGATGCCGCAAAAACCGAGCAGGCGCGAGAACTGGCCGGCCGTGTCATCCAGCAAGTCCTCATAACGCATGTGCAGGACCGGTATCTCGCTTTGCGACAGCCAGCTATGTGCATGGCCGCTCCAGCTGCCAAGGCGCTGCGGCACATTGCTGCTTCCGCCATCTTCGCGGTGATCGAGCAGCGCATCGTCATCGGCCATGATGGCAATTGCTTCATCTAAGGAACATCCCAGATGATGGGCAAAGGACGGGGCAACATCGAAGGGGTGACGGGTGATACAGACCGCCCCCGCGCTCGCCATTGCCGGGAACAGCGCCGATCCGTCCGCGCTGCAAATGTACTCACTGTGGACCTTGATGAAGCTGGGCGCAGGAAGTGTCCGGCCCAGTTCGCGGTGCAGCATGGCCTGGAAGGGAAGCAGTTCTTCTGGCGTGTATTCGGCGGAATTGATGGCGGCGTGATCGTCGAGCACCTGCCGTTCGAAAGCGACTGGCCGGCCCACCAGCCGGTTCAGGTCAAACTTCTGCTCGGGATAGAGATATGCGGTGAGCAGGGCACGCAGCCAGGTGTTGCCCGATTTAGGGTATGACGCCAGCCAGACGATGGATTGGCCGGGCGCGAAATGTGCCCTTGCATCCGGCGTCTGTGGCCCGGCGGTCAAGCTACCGCCTCTGCGCCTTGTATATGTGCCAGGATCATCCGCGCCATATCGTCTGGCGGGCATCGCCCTTCCGGACGCGTGACACGCAGGAACTGGGCCGAACGCGCGAGCTGGGCCGCACAGGCGAAGGCGCCTCGATTGAGCTGCATGCCCTTGAGGAACTGCTTGCGGAAATAATAGCGCGACACGCATTCGATCCGGTTTTCCGCCGGAATGTCGCGAATTTCGACATCCTGCCTGCTGGCATTGGTCAGCTGCACAATCGTGCGCACCGGCATCGGTTCGGACGAGAATGCGCTGACCGGCAGGTAATACTTGCTGATGCTGGAGCGGACCTTGCTCAGACCATCGCTCTGCTGGCCAAACACGTCGAGCGAATCCTTCCACAGCCGGATGGCGGGAAAGGCCGGGACAGCCTGCACCGTGCCGTCTTCCAGCGGATGCAGCCCGATCACGTCGTCGGCCAGCATCGGAATGCCCCGCCGCACCAGCGCCGTCAGCAAGGTTGATTTTCCCGCCCCCGAACGGCCCATCACCAGCACCGCACCCTTGGGCGTGGCAATGGCGCTGGCGTGGAGCGGGATCGTACCGCGCTGCATCAGCAGCGCCGCAAGGCCGGAACCCAGGATCATGGACACCAGATGTCCAGCCTCCAGCAAATTTGCCCCTTCGACTTCAATCAGGCGGCCACGGCTCACGATCATCCGGCTCGATGGTCCAAGCGCGATGAGGAAACGGTCTGGCTGCGCATTCCAGTTGCGATAGGCTATTCCCCCGTCGATCGCTTCGGGAACTTCGCCGTGGCGGATCAGAACATCGGGCGCGCTGCCCCCACCTTTGGGAAGCGGAGGCAATTCAATCTCGGACTGGATGGTCAGCCCGAAGGCTGTGTATTCATGCATCGATTGTCACGGATGCCGCTTCCGGAGCATTGGCATAATCGCCTTCGAACACTTCAAATATCAGGTGGATTCGATCCTCCGGGCCATCATTGCGGCCACCATGGCGGATCAGATTATTGACTTCCCACGCCCGGCCGGGGGTCAGGTGGACCTGATCATTTTCAAACAGGAAGTAGGCTTCCGGATTGGTGATCAGCGGCACATGGATCTTGTGCGTGCGCGGGTTCGATCCCGCTCCGTCGCGGTGCAGGTCAATGCCATAGCCGGCAATCAGTTTTGCCAGCATGGCCTTGGGATATTGCGGATTGCGAAAACCATAGCTGGCGCTGGCCGCCTCCATCACCGGCAGCAGAACCGACTTCCAGGCATCCCATGACGGATTGGCATAGAAGGTTTCCGGATCGCGGTTCTGTTTGATGAAGCGAAACACCAGGTGCTGGGTATGGTGGAAACAATCGAAGTCGTTTTCCTTGAGTATATTCTCATTGTGCCAGGTGCGCTTGGAAATCGCCTGCACAACGGCTGTCAGCCGATCCGCATCGACTGCGCCCAGGTCCCTTACCTTTGCCGGCTTCTTGACTATCGGAGCCATCCAACCCTCTCAAAATACCATCAATTTGCGTTACATTGCTGCGGTTATAGGCACAAGCCAGATGGTAATGCCCGGGGCTTTCGCCCATGAATATTTTGGGTTGCACTGGCTTTGCACGAGGCCGAATAGAGGACTCCATGCCAAACGAAAACCCCGCACAATTACCGTCCCGGACTATTGCTGCAGACAAGCCCGTGTCTGCAGCAATGGATGAAATGGCAGAAGCGCTTTTCGCGCCGCTGGGCGTGGCGGGCTTCCTCGATGGCCACTGGGGCCGCGAAATGCTGCACCTTGCAGGGGACGCAGACAGGTTTGCCGCGCTGGTGAACTGGGATGACATCAACCATGCGCTGGACACGCAGCGACTTGAATCGCCGCGGCTGCTGATGGTGCGGGGCGGCAAGCCGATCCCCGATCACCGGTATATGAAACGCATTGGCGAACAGGCATGGATCGATCCGGGCAAGGTCTCTGCATTGCTGTCTCAGGGCGTGTCGCTGGTACTGAGTTACTGCGATGAGATATTCCCCGCAGTCCGCGATCATACCGATGCGGTGGCCCGGCAATTTCGCGCCCATGTGAACTGCAATCTCTATGCCGGATGGCGCACCGATCCGGGGCTGGCGCTGCATTGGGACAAGCACGATGTGATTGTGCTTCAGGTGGCAGGCCGGAAGAGGTGGACGGTCCATCGGCCGACCAGGCCCTCTCCCCACCGGGATGACCCGGTTGCCGCGCCTCTGCCGGAAGGGGAACCGGTGTTCGATCAGGTTCTGGAGCAGGGGGGGCTGCTGTATCTTCCGCGCGGCTGGTGGCACTGCGCCTATCCGCTGGATGAGCCGAGCCTGCACCTGACATTCTCGGTCCAGAACCCGGCCGCATTCGATTTCCTGTCGTGGTTCCAGCGGCGCCTGCTGGCTGAACCTGTTGTGCGGCAGGACCTGCCCGTAGCCGGCGATGCCGCGCAGCTGGGTGATTTTGTTGCCGAGCTGAAAAGCGCAATCGACAGCCATTTCAATGAGGCAGCAATGGCGGATTTCATCGCCCACTGGGAAGCTGACCGGCGCGCGCGTCCACGCTTCCGCCTGCCCAATGTCGCCAGCCTGCCCGCGGGCGGCATTTGCGCTTCCACCCGTATCAGGCTGGCAGCGCAGCGCGGCCTTGCTCCGCTGGCGGACATCTCCACCGGCGCGCTGTCTGTGCTGGCAGGAGACCGCGACTGGCCGTGCAGCCGCGCGGCAGGCGAGGCGCTGGCACGGCTGGATGCGGTGGAGGAGACATCGTTCGCCACTCTGGCACAAGGGCTGGACGATGCCGTAACGCAGGAACTGGCGCGTATTCTTCAGGGCATGGCGCTGGCCGGCGTGGTGTTCTGCGATGCCGGAGAGCTGGACGGCTGAAGACGGCTGAGGGCGACCTAGATCAGCTCGTAACCGAAATGGGCGAGCAGATCGCGGTGCTGGCTGAACACCGCATTCGCCGCAGCGATATCGGCAGGTGTGAGCCTTTCGATCTGCTCGGCGTTCATGTCGCGCAGCGGCTCGTCATAGATGCCCTTTACCGTCTGCCGCTTCACCAGGTCGAGATCGTCCAGTCCGGGCACCAGGGCACGAATTTGTGCGCCCGCGTTTGCAGGATCGGCGCATAATTCCTCGTAGCTAACGGTCATGGAGATATCGGCGTGCTGCGCAGCATTGTCCTTTTGCCGGGCCATGCAGGTTATCAGATGGCGCGCGCCGATGCTGGCAAGATCGCCGGGGTCGGCAATGTGGCTGCGCCTGCGTCTGCGCAGGATACCTTCCAGCGCCGCATAGGGGTTGCGCACCATGATGATGAAGGAGGTGTTGGCAAAGGCCGCGCGCAGGTCATCCGCCAGCATCAGGAACGGCGGCGCCTTGGTGATGAAGACGCTGGCCGCCGGGTCCTCGGCCGTCGCCTGAAGATACCAGACCCGCTTGTTGCGCTGCCAGTCATAGGCGGCAGAATCGGTGAAGTGGCTCAGGCTTTCCTCGCTCGCGGCCCAGATCAGCGGCCACTTGGTGCGCATGGTCGAAGGGCCGGCAAAGCCGAACGTATGCTGCCCCTCGCGCTCCAGGCTCCACACCTTACTGCATCGCCCGATGGCCTGCGAGAGGAAGGTTGAGCCGCTGTTGTTGGGGCACAGCAGGAACAGGTGATGCCTGATGGCACTGGCGCGCTGATCATAAAGGGTACTGGCGCTCTGGGTCGCGGCTTCCATTACATCAGTCTCCGTGACCGCGGGGATGGCGCACGAAGCAAGACAAGGGGGTGAACTTGCGGCTCTCTCGCCCGCCGGTGAGCCACACGGAACCCGCCGTTACCCATGCGTGCGCCTTCATGCCCTCAGCTTCATCCTCCGCCACGCCGAAATGCAATGCGCTGGCGATCCCGAAAATCCGGCAAGACCATTGTGCGGTCAGCGCCTGTGCGAAGCAATCGGATCGCCAGGGCAGGTATTTGGCCACTGTGCGGATGGACAGGCCAAGCGCACGGGCGCGGCGTTCTGCCTGCGGGCCGATGGAGGTGGAGCACGAAATGGCCCCGGCGTTCTCTCCAAGGGCAGGCGCAATGTCCCGGAACGGCTTGCTGGCGATGCGGGTGGCGGCGAAGGCAAGCATGCAAAAGGACGGGAACAGCCACGCGATTGCCAGCGGAGGAAGGCTGGCAAAGGTGCCGAGCTTGCGAACAAGCGCCGGGCCCGATGGCCGTGGACCTGTTGCCGTCACCGGATCGACCGGGGGCGTGGGGGTTTGCTTGGTCTGCGGCACGGGCCGGGCATTATGCCGGGATGGCCGTTTTTGCCAAATGCTTTGTCGTCTTGAAGGTCGCACAGGCTGGCGGGGGAACGCCCAAACCGGGATCAGCCCTGCTTCTGCCGCCGCCTGAACCAGACGACCAGCCGCAGGGGAATATAGAGAAAGGACAGCGCGCGCGGCAGGCGAAAGCTGGCGACAATATCCGGCTCAAACAGGATGGAGCCAAGCAATGATCGGCGATAATCCCAGTCATTGCGCAAATGGAAAGTGGTGGTGGTAACCCGCGTCTGGCCAAAATTGCGCATCCGGTCATCGGGATCGGCCAGCACCTGCAGCGATCCTGTTTCCAGCTGCGCCAGCCGCGGATCTTCCTCACGCATGCGCAGCACACCGGCGGGCAGTTCCTGCTGCCAGAAGCGGTGGCACAGCAGCAGGGCCAGCGCGGCGCAGCGCTCAACCCGATATTTGCGCGCATGGTCCACCATCTGCTCGATTTCCGCCACGCTGCATCCCACCAGCAGGGCGCGCAGGTCCGCCAGCCATTTCAGCCTGTGCCACAGCGTGGTCGCCTCGTGCACGGCCAGATAGACGAACAGGTCCTTGCGCGTGAAAGTGCGAAACTGCGTTCCGGCCAGCGAGACGGCGTTGGTCGCCCGGGCGATGGTGAAGCCGGGGAGCAATGCCTCGGGCGTCTTGAGCCGGTGGTGCAGTTCCACCCGAAGCCCGCGACCATGCCTGATCAGGGTCACATCCTTGCCGCCAAGCCGCCACAGATCCATCCGCCGCTCACCCCACGGCGGCTCCGTGCCGACAAGTGCGAAGTCCTGTTCCCCCAGCAGTTTTCGCGCTGCCGCGAAGTTTTCCCAGTCGACCATCAGATCAAGATCAATCGACTGGCGCATCCCCGGATCACCATAGAGATACTGGCTGAGGACCGGCCCCTTGAGCATGATCGCCTCGATCCCGTGGGAGGCCAGCAACTCGATCAGTTTGCGCCCTTCGCGGGCAATCGCCAGCGCCTGCATCTTGTCCTGCTGCGCACGTTCCAGCAGCCTGTCAGGCAGATCGACCCCGGCACAGGTCAGGCCATCGAGCGCGATTGGCGCCATGCGGTGGCGATCGACCAGATCCATTAACGAAGGCCCGGATGTGACTGGCCCCATTGCGCCCGGTACTGCGGCAGCTTCACGAATGGCGGCATTGCGGGCATCGCTGCGGGGCCAGTCGGCACAGGCCACCAGCAGCCGGAAAGCCGGGCTGGCAACAAGTTCGCCGTGGGCCAGATTGCTCATTGTGTGCCGCCACGGGTTGCCACGATGCGCCCGCCGTCCATCATGATAATCCGGTCGCAGCTGGCCAGACTTTCGGCGCGGTGGGCGACAATGATGATGGTGGGCCGGTTTTCCAGCGCCTCCAGCCGGTCGAACATCTCGCGTTCGGATGCAATATCGATCGCGCTGGTCGCTTCATCCAGGATCAGGAAACCGGGTTTGCGCAGCAGAGATCGGGCCAGCGCAATGCGCTGCCTCTCGCCGCCTGAAATTACCGCTCCGGATTCGCCCAGCCGCGTGTCCAGCCCATCATGCATTGTGCGAACAAGATCGGCGATGCCAACCAGTTCCAGCGCATCCCAGATTTCGCCCTCGGGCAGCGGCTGCGGGGTCCACGAAAGGTTGGCGCGCAGCGTATCGTTGAACAGATAGACCTGCTGGCCAAGGTAAGAGAGGTTGCGCCGCCACCCGGCATAGCCAGCCTCGTCCAGCGGCTTGCCGCCCACCAGCATGCGGCCAGATTGCGGTTGCAGCAGCCCGGCCATGATATCCACCAGCGTGCTCTTGCCCGCGCCCGATGGCCCTTCGATGCCAAGAAATTCGCCACGCTTCACGGTCAGCGAAAGCGGGCCTGTCCCGCCGCCATCGCGGTGACGGAAGTTGACATCTTCCAGCGTCAGCTCTCCATCGATTACCTTGGCCTCGCTAGCGGGCACGGGGCTGGGCGGCGGCAATTGCTCGCGCATTTCCAGCACTGAGAGGAAACTGGGCAGGCCATACAGCAATTGCTGCATGTTCTGCTGCAATTGCAGCACGGGTCCGGTGAGACGGGAGAGGATCACGACAATGATGATCAGGCTGGCCGGATCGACCTTCATCAGGAAGCCGCCCAGCACCAGCCCGGATGCCACCAGCGCTGTGGTGGTGGAAAACACCCGGCGCGAGGTCGATTGCCTGACCTGGAAGGTCAGCTGGCTGTCCATCACCCGTTCCTGCACGCGCTTGAATTCGCTGATGAACCAGCCCTGCGCCTCCTGCGCCAGCGCGGTCTTGAGGCCAGAGAGCAGGTTCTGCGTGCTGTTCATCATGTCCTTGGCGGACCCGCGCACTTCGCTGCCCAGCTCAAAGGTGTTTTTCTGGGTGATCCACAGGAACAGGCCGCCCAGCGCCAGAAATACCAGCAGCAGCAGGACCAGATCGGGCGCGAGCGATACCGCGATCACCAGGTTTACCGCCACCATCAGCGCCGCAACCACGATCCTGATCAGGCTTTGCGCCGCCGCGACAGAGCGGGATACATCGTTGGTGATGAGCGAATGAACGCGCGCGTGGCTGATCGTCACCAGCGTGCTCCAGCCGGAATGGGCGAGGCGATTGACCACTTCGATCCGCTCTGCCTTGGCAAAGCCGAGCTGGATTTTGCCAATGGTGACATCGCGCATGTGCATCACCTGTGCGCGGGTTACGGCGGCGATCACGAATATGGCCAGCAGCACCAGCAATTGCCCGTCAGAGCTTGTTACGCCCAGCCAGCCCAGCGCATCGCCTGCGATATTGTCCAACGGGCCAGAGACGATCACGCCCAGAATGGGAACGAGCAGGATCAGTCCCACGCCATCAAGCACGGCCGCGCCCAGCATCAGCAGGGCGGCGAACCACGCATAGCGTCCGGCATAGCCCATGATGCCGCTGGCCAGCCGGCGGATCGCCTCTATCCGGGTAAGGGTTGTGGGTGCGGGATTGTCCATCATCTGCCCGGTCACACGGCCATTGCCGCGCCGCACAAGGGGATCATGCGGGCGGCAGCGCAGGCGAGGGGCGTGCACGGGCAGAGCCATGTTGCCGCCGAATACGGTTTGCCATCGGTCAGCACGCGCATTTCCTCATGTATCGCCCAACCCCCATGACCATCACCGCAGCATGGGCGCATGGCCCAATTGCGCGATTAAGCCGCGCGGCGCGATATGTCATGACGCAACTGGCAAAGCAAATTGTCCGGGCAGGCAAGGCGTATGGATGGGGTTTGGCCGCGATGCGCTATCCTCCTGAACGGGCAGGCAATCTTGCCCTGCGCCGGTTGTTGCGTCCATATGGCTGGCAGGTTGCTCTCAAGGCCCGTGGGCGGCCCTCTGACATATCCCAGGGAAGTGCGCGCAAATGGCTGTAACCATCGTTGGCGAGGCAATGCTTGAATATCACAGCAGCAATGCGCGCAGCGGGCTGTGCTATGGTGGGGACACTCTGAACACGGCGATCCACCTGGCTCGGCTGGGGCATGACGTGCGCTATGTCACCGCGCTGGGGACAGATCCGGTCAGCGATGCGCTGGTCGCTGCCTGGCGGGATGAGGGCATCGATACACGCTTCGTGCTGCGCCATCCGGAGAGGCATCCGGGCATCTATGCCATCCACCTCGATGAAACGGGAGAGCGAAGCTTCCTTTACTGGCGAGACAACAGCGCGGCGCGGGACATGTTTGCGCTGCCCGGCATGGATGCTGCGCTGGAGGAAGCGCGGGCCAGCCGCTTGCTCTATTACAGCCTGATCACGCTGGCGATCCTGCCCGAACAGGCGCGCGAGGCCTTGTTCGGCCTTGCACAGAGCGTCCGCCAGCGCGGGGGCGACGTTGCCTATGACAGTAATTACCGCACGAATTTGTGGACCTCTGCGGCTGAAGCGCGTGCGATCTCAGCACGCGCGGCCAGCGGTGCCACAATTGGCCTGCCCACCGATGGCGATGAATGCGCACTGGCGGGGGAGGATTTGTCGGAGGAGGAAATCGCTAGGCGCTGGCTCGATCTGGGGTGCCGTGATGTGGTGGTAAAGGCGGGGGCGGAAGGCTGCCTGTTTGCCCGTCAGGGAGAAGCTGCGGTCCATTTTCCGGCCGAGAAACTGGCGATGGTGGATGCCAGCGGGGCGGGCGATGCCTTCAACGCGGGCTATCTGTCAGGCTGGATGAACGGCGGGCAGACCGCCGCCGCCATCGCCAGCGGTCAGGCACTGGCGGGCTGGGTCATTCGCCGCAGCGGGGCCGTGCCCGTGCGGGACGATGCGGCGCCTTACGGCGCAATTGCCTGACCGGGCGCATGGCCCGGCCAGGATTGCGCATTACAGGGACCAGCCGAAAGCCAGCCCGAAGGACGTTTCCGCCAGATAGACGGCAGCCTCGCCGCCGCCATAAGGGGCGGGGATGGAGCCGGCACCGGCCACATCATTGCGCGGTGCGCGCATGGCATAGGCGGTCAGTTCCTTGCCCGATCCGATATCCAGCGTGGCGCCGAGCGTGAAGTGATCCTGCACAACGCCGGGAGCCAGTATGTTGAGGAAAGTCTCGCTCGACGGGACCGGATTGTCCGACCGTCCATAGCCACCGCGCACGGTCAGCGTGTCGCTCACCTGATATGCCGCGCCCAGCTTGAACACGGTCACATCGTCCCAGCCAAAACCGGGACCGCCAACTGCGCCAAACGGGACATTGGCGAACAGCGGGGCCAGCGGCGTGCCGACGGAGGTGACGTCCGAATATTCAATGCGCTTCACATCGGCAGCCAGGGTCAGCCGCTCTGTCGGCTGGATGGCGATGCCTGCGCCATAGGATGAGGGCACGTCGAATGATCCGTGGTCGGAGAACAGGCCGGCATAATTGTCGAACTTCGAAGCCCAGATCTTCGACTGATAGAACGCGCCGATGCGAATGCCCTTGGTCACCTGACCCAGATAGCCAACGCGGAAGCCTGCGCCAAAGGACCAGTCAGTGCCATTGTTGGTGAAATTGGCGGGGTCTGCGGACGCCGCAGAAAACGGCTGGATGCCGGTGACGCGAAAGCCCTGAACCATGGCGATGGGAGAGACGCCGAGCGATTGCCCCTCGGCGAATTCCACCGCGACGGTGGGAGTGATGAAGACCTGCTTCAGGTCGACACCGGCATTGCCGGTGGCGCCAAAAGGACCGAACGGGTTGGTTTCATACACGGTGTTCATGCCGCCATTGGCATTGATCGCCAGGCCAACCGAAACGCTGTCTGACAGCGGGCGGACATAGGCGAATTCGGGCAGGAGGAACGGATTTGCGCCATTGCCACTGAAATTGCCGTCAAGCCCTGCGCCATTGCCGCGAATGGTGGCACCGCGATCGGGAATGAACACTTCAACGCCAATATCCAGCCGCTGGTCCAGCTCGGTCGCGGCGGCGGGATTGCTGGCGATGGCCAGCGCTTCCTGCGGCAGGGCAATGGCTGCGCCGCCCATGCCTTTGGACTTTGCTCCGATGCCGTTGAGGAAATAGCCATCGGTTGCCAGCGCCGGAGTGGAAGTCAGCACCAGCGCCGCAGCGCTGGCAGCAAGAAGGGTGCGCGCACTGGCGATGTTCGGGAAATTTTTCATGATAGACCCTGTTATGTTCTGCGGGCCACCGGCCCCGTTGGTGCGCGATATGGGATTTTTGCGCTGCAACAAGAAGGAAGAAAGGCTTGCGGGAGGCTTAGCAAGACTTGACCCCGCAATTTCAGCCGTCGGTAAATACCGGCAAATCAACCTGCCGCCACTGGAAAACGCGCTGGCGCGTCGCTACATGGGTTTTGTGGGCGAGAAGATTGAAACTGATCCTGATCCGTGGGTAGCCGGGCTGATTGAATCGAGCCCCATCGCATCGGTTATCAGCAATCCGCGCCTGCCGGATAATCCCATCATCGCCTGCAATCAGGCTTTTCTCGATCTGACCCAATATCCGGCGGAGGATGTGCTCGGGCGCAATTGCCGTTTCCTTGCAGGACCGGGCACCGAACCATGGCTGACCGCAGCTATCCGCGATGGCGTCAAAGAGCATAAGCCGGTGTTGGTGGAAATTCTCAATTACAAGAAAGACGGCACGCCCTTCCGCAATGCGGTGGTGGTCGCCCCCATCTATGATGCACGGGACGAGCTGATCTATTTCCTCGGTTCTCAGGTTGAGCTGGATGAGGATGCGGCCGGACCAAGCCTGACCAGGCGTGTGCGCGCGACGGAGAAGATCCGCGGATTGTCACCACGCCAGCTGGAAGTGCTGCAAATGGTGGCGGGTGGCCTGCGCAACAAGCAGATCGCTTATGAGCTGGGCCTGTCGGAAAAGACGGTGAAAATGCACCGCGGCATCGCCATGGAAAAGCTGGGCGTGCAGACCGCGGCGGACATGATCAGGCTGGCTGTTGAAGCGGGTATCTAGACCGTGCCCCCGCTGGCCGGTGTTACCCGGCCTAAGGTCCATGTTTCAATCTACCCGAATCAGGCGCAAAAACATCATGCATCGTGATCGGGTTACTGCGGAACCTTCCCCCTCTTTGGTCCGCTCCCTCCATCCCACCTTATCCGGTCACGATGCTCTTTTTTGCTGCAGACCCGGCCAAAGGTCCGGTCTTGCGCTCCCCTTGTTTTGATCGCAGGTTCAGAGCCTGACTATGACCAGCAATTTCCCCGGTGAAATATCAGGCGATCGCCTGAAGGTGTGGCATGACGGTGCCTGCCCGCTTTGCCAGCGGGAAATTGCCATCATGCGGCGGCTCGATCGGGGCGGGAATATCGACTTCATCGATGCGGCGCAGGCCGATGACGCAAGCTGCCCGCTGAGCAGGGAAGACCTGCTGGCGCGGTTTCATGCGATGGAGAATGGCCAGTTGCTGTCAGGCGCGGCGGCATTTGCGGCCATGTGGCGGGCTATTCCGGTGCTGCGCCCTTTTGGCCTGCTGGCCCGCTGGCGGCCGATGCTGTCCGTGATGGAGGCAATCTACCTCCGCTTCCTGACAATCAGGCCCCGTTTGCAGCGCATGTTTCGCTGAACTGCGGGGATGGGCGCATTCGCCTCACCAATGCACGCCGATCAAACGAATATAACTCAAACGAAAACAGGGGCCCCGTTAGGGACCCCTGCTTCGGGTACCCGGCGATGTGCCGGAGACTGATTAGTTGCCAGCGCGGCGTGCAGCAGCAGCAACAGCTTCCGTGGTCGGGTTGCCGAGCGAAAGCTCGCGGCCGTTCGGGAAGCGGATTTCCGCAGCCGAAGCGCGGGTGTCACCATCGCGAGCCTGGAAGGCATCCACGATGATATCCGTGCCCGCGGGCAGGGAGTTTCTGTTCCAGCCGCGACGCAGCAGAGCCGACGGAGCACCGCCTTCAACGCGCCAGCGCTCGGTGCGACCGCCACGGGTCACATCGATGTGGATCCAGGAGTGGGGGTTAACCCACTCGAACATCACAACCTTGCCTTCCAGACGGACAGGCTTGTTGCGGTCGAACTCGGTGGCGAACGAGTGGTGCGCAGCTGCGCCTACACCCGTTACCGCCAGCACCGCGCCAATCGCGGCAGCGCTGAGCTTCTTGATATGCATGGCAGGTAACTCCTTAGTTTCACGAATCATGATGTCTTGCGGGACGTCAACGTGAGTGTTCTATCACTCGCCGCCTTGGCCCTCGATTAAGTCGCCGTACAACAGCTGTTCAGAAAACGGGACACACTTGAATTCAAGCAGTTGGGCGTTTTCTTCGACATGACGGTACAGCGGCATGCGGATCGTCCACGGACGGGTGTAGATCGAGGGATCCTCAATCGTCACTTCGTAGTTGATGTGGTTTTCACCCATCTTGGTGAAGCGTTCCACAACCGTCGCATGGTTGGTCAGATAATTGCCTGCACGGTCGAGCCAGGTCACGCCATCGACCATTTCACCGGCCGGCAGCTTCACCAGGCCGGGGCCCTGTGCAAGCGTGGTAACAACAAGCGTGTCACCATCCCACTGACCGTAGGAAGTGCCCATCCAGGTATCGATCGGCGGAATGCCGACTTCCTGCATGTGAACAACGCGATTGGCCGATGCATATTCATAGGCCATCAGGATGTCGTCATTGTTGCCCTGGATGATCTGGAACGGGAAGGGCATGTAGCTGGCGCGGGGAATACCCGGCAGATAGCAGGCAGCTTCCGGATCGTAATTGATCACGTTCGACTGGTTATATTCCAGACGTTCCTTGGCAGCATCGTTGTAAGGAATCTCGCCGCCTTCAATCACGCCGAGACCGGCGGGAATGGCACCGATTGCGCCCAGCAGGCGATCAGCCACCGGGTTGCTCTGCGCATTATGCGGCTCAAGGCTCCAGTTGGCGGTGTTCATCGCCTGCCAGATGCCGTTGAGATTCGGCTTGCCGTCAATCGTAGCCATCGCCTCTTCGTGATGGTCGGCAAAAGCAGGTGCGCCAACAGCCATAAGGGCCACCGTTGCTACTGCCATCGAAAATTTCTTAATCCCCCGCATAACCTCTCCTGTATGCAAAAATCACTGTCCGAGCGAATACACCATAATAACGCCACTGGCGTTGATGGCGACATATTGTTTGCCGTCGCTACCCCGATAAGTCATCGGATTGGCGTTGGCATTTCCATTGAGCGTGGTCTCCCATAGCTGCTCTCCGGTATCTGCGTCAAAGGCGCGGAACCGATGATCGTTTGTCGCGCCCACAAAAACCAGGCCACCTGCCGTAACTGAAGGACCGGCAGAACCGGCATTCCCCAGCAATTGGCGACCTTCGGGCTGGTCTTCATAGATTCCCAGTGGAACCGCCCATTTGATTTCACCAGTATTGGCATCGATCGCGGTCAGGCGAGCCCATGGCGGCTTGTAGCACGGCGCGGATACGCCGACCGCACGGCCATTCTCGTCATATTCCCCGCTAAGCGGTGCCTGGAAGGAGAAAAACGGCCCCTTTCCATCCACGCTCGCCCGGTCATAGGGCGGGGCGGACGTGGCATCGAAACTATAGGGCTGGTCTCCCTGCACGCGCTCCACCCAGCCAACCAGCGAGGTGTCGATAGCGTTGACATAGACCATGCCGTTGGTCGGGTTGGCCGTCGGGCCGCCCCAGTTCACGCCGCCAATCCCGCCCGGAAGCTGGATCGTGGAGCGTACCGGAGAACCTTCAGCGCGGTACATGAAGGGCGTGAAGATGCCCTGATTCTGATATCCGCCCGCAGTATCCCACATGTCGCGGCAGGCCTGGGCATGCGCTTCATTGGTGTCTTCAGCGGTCACGATATCATCGTAATACATGGTGGTGCGGCTGAGCGGCGGGGTAACCTGCGGTATCGGCTGCGTGGGGCTGTAATATTCACCCGGAACATCGCCGCGCGGAACGGGCACCTCGGCCACTTCGTGAACGGGTTCACCAGACTTGGCGTCGATCACGTAGAACAGGCTGGACTTGCCGACATTGGCCAGCGCCATGTGCCGGTTGTTGCCCCGACCGACCGGGATCAGCGGTCCGGCGTGCGACATGTCGATATCCCACAGATCGTGATGCACGGTCTGGAAATGCCATTTGTATTCGCCGGTCTCCATATCCACCGCGACAATCGAGTTGCCAAACAGGTTGGAGCCGGGGCGATCGCCGCCGTAATAGTTGTGCGCCGGACCTGCGATAGGCAGATACGCGGTGTCGGTCGAAGTATCGACCGTGGCCATGAAGCCCCACATATTGGTGCCGCCGCGGTCTTCCCATCCATTGCCCCACGTCTCATGGTAAGGCTGGCCCGGATCGGGTGTGGTGTCGAATTCCCACATCTTCTCGCCAGTGATGACGTTGAAGGCGCGGGGATTGCCGGCGGGACCCTGCGGATTCTCCAGAGAGGACGCACCGATGATCGCGACATTGCCGTTGATTGTGGGTGTACCGCCATAGCCGATGCCGACATCGACCATGCCGCCATTGCCGAAACTTGAAACCAGTTCACCCGTGGCGGCATCCAGAGCGACCATGTTGCTGCCGCTCATTACCAGAATGCGCGGGGCCATATTGCCCTGGCCGGCCCAATAGCCGACGCCGCGACTGGAAAATCCGCCGGCACCGGGAGCCTGACCGGGAGTGCTGGCCGCTTCATGCACCCAGATTTCCTCACCCGTGGCGGCATTGAGCGCAACCACACGGGCCTGGGCGGTGATATACATATTGCCGTTCACCACCACCGGAACGGCGGTGTTGAAGGCGCGCAGGGGATAGGTCCATGCCTGCTGCAGATTGCCGACATTGCCGCGGTTGATTTCAGTCAGCGGGGAATAACGCGTGGCGGCCAGATCGCGGTTGATCGTGCGCCAATCGCCATCCGGAATGCTCTCCTGCGCGATCACGCCGGTGGCACTGGTAGATGCCAGCAGCGCTGCCAGACAGAGGCTCTTCGCCATCCGCATAAATTACTCTCCCGCCTTGCCGGATAAGGACGGTCTGATGACCGCTCCCAAGCAAACTTGTTGATTCTGTCCTAAAGGCCCATCCATCTTTTGACAATGGCCTCCCGCCTGCCGTACCTGCGCAGCGCGGGAGCTTTTTTGCAAGATTATGTTCCTTCGCCTTGAACTTGTCCGCTTTCCGTTGCGAATTGCGGTATGAATGTCGAGTTGGAGTTTGTGACAAATTGTCGCGATTCGTCTCACATGCGGGGAAAGGCTTGGCCAGACGACCTGGTGGCGCTAGCGGGTTTGCGCCAAATCAAGGTTATCTTGCCGGTGTCCACGCAAATGCGTGATGGTGAGCGCTATAAGAGGGGATTTTATACATGTTCGATTTGCTATTTGGCATAACAGAATGGCTGAGGACGACCGTGCTTCTCGATTTTGCCTTCTGGCTGATGGAGACTCCTCTCAGCCTGTTTATGGTTGAGAACTTCTGGATGGTGCCGCTGGCACAGGTCTTTCACATTCTGGCCATTGGTGCTGCCTTTGGTACCACGCTCCTGCTGACGGTTCGTATCAACCGCAGCACAGGTGCCAGCCAGACTGTCAGCGAAGCTGCAGCACGCTATTGCGGCTGGACCTGGTGGGGCCTGCTGGTGATCATCCTCAGCGGCGTTTTGATGGCGACTGCTGAACCGATCCGCAACATGGTCAACGCCGTGTTCTGGATCAAAATGGCCCTGATCATCGTGACTGTCCTGATCACGCTCGGCTTCCAGAAGTCCGTGCGCGCCAAGGCCGCAGCCGCTGGTGCTGCATTCGTGGCCAGTTCGGGAATGCGCACGACCTCGATCCTTATCGTTATTCTCTGGTGCGTAATCATACTGTGCGGTCGCTGGATCGCCTACGTTCCGGTTTGAGGGGGAAGATTTTCAAATGATGTATCCTGAACCGACCAATATCTGGGAATCGATCGAGTATTCCTCCTTCGGTGTTTCCATCGCTGAAAGCCTCTGGGCGTTCCCCACGATCGAGACGGTCCATGTGATTGCTCTTGTCACCGTGATCGGCACGATCCTGGTCATGGATCTGCGCATGCTGGGGCTCGCCTCCACAAATGTGCTGGTTTCCAAAGTGTCCGATGACACGCTGAAGTGGACCTGGATGGCATTCGTCCTGGCTGCCATTACCGGCACGCTGCTGTTTATCAGCAAGGCCAGCACCTACATGGTCAACCCGTACTTCCTGGTGAAGATGGGCGTGATGGCCGTGGCCGGGCTCAACATGGCCCTGTACCACTTCGTCACCTCCAAGGATCAGGCCCAGTGGGATGGCGCAGCCTCCCCGCCGAGCAAGGTCAAGATTGCGGCTATCGTCTCGCTCACATTGTGGCTGGTGGTTGTTTTCTGTGGCCGCGCAATCGGCTTCACGCTCGGCATCTATTACTGAACTGAAACCCGCACGCAAAAGCGCGCACAAAAAGAAGGCCGCCCCGTCAAGGGCGGCCTTTTTTGTGCCTGCGATCCGGGCTGAACTGTGCTTCGGCTATTCGCCCTCAGGCAGGGCGAAGACATAGATCGAGGAGCTGTTGACCGGGGGAACCGGCAGCTCCGGCGTGAAATTGGGCAGGCCGAATGCCAGCGGATTGCCCATGCCGGTGACCACGGCGATATATTGCCGCCCGTCCACCGCATAGGTGATGGGAGACGCGTTGGGCACGCCGGTCAGCCCGGTGCGCCACAGCTGCTCACCCGTCTGCTGGTCATAGGCGATGAATTCGCGGTCCATGGCGCCGGTAAACAGCAGTCCGCCCGCAGTGCCCAATATGCCCATGTCATAGGGTGCGCGGCGGCGCGTTTCCCACTGAACTTCGCCAGACTCCATGTCGATGGCCTGCAGGAAACCGTAATTGCCATCGCTGTCTGCCGGGGCTGAATAGAACACGTCCACGCCGCTGGACAGGAAGCCGTTTTCCGCCGGGACCAGCTCCATGCAGGTATCGCGCGCATTCACGAACAGCTGGTGGGTCTGCTGGTTGAAGCTGGTCGGGCTCCAGTTGCGGCCACCGCCTGCGTGCGGACACATGAACACATTGCCCTTGTCACGACCCGGCAGCAGCGCCGGATCGGGGGTCTTGCGTCCGGTAACCGGATCGATGGCGATGATGAAGTCCTGAAAGCCCATGTCGGCAGTATCGATATAGGCGCCGGTTTCGGCATCCAGCGTATCGAACAAGCCTTCCTTGCCGCCGGTCATCACCACGCGGCGCGGTGTTCCGTTGACGTCGATCGTGCCGATCACCCGTTCGAACACCCAGTCCAGATCATACTGATCGTTGGGCATATGCTGGTAATACCACACCAGTTCACCCGTACGCGGGCGGAAGGCGAGCGTGGAATTGGTGAACAGGCCATCATTGTTCATGCCCGGCTGCATATCGCGCAAGGGGCCGGTGTCATAGGTCTGCGCGACGCCCCACAGCGCCAGGCCCGATTCGGCATCGAACGTGCCGGAGGTCCACACAGAGCCGCCGCGCCGTTCATCATCGGGTATGCCGTTCCACGTGTCGCCGCCGGGTGTGCCGGTCTTGGCGACGGTGTCGAAGGTCCACAGATGCTCGCCCGTTGCGGCATCGAAGGCGGCGATCAGACCGCCGCCCGGTTCGGTTGTGGCAAGGCCGTTCATGACCACGCCATCGGCCACCAGCGGGCCGCCATTGTTGCGAAAGCCGGGACGATCGGTGATCGGCACATCCCACACGGGCCTGCCGGTGCGCGCGTCCAGCGCGATGATATGCAGATCGGAAGTGGAGGCGATCAGCATGTCGTCCCACAGCGCCATGGTCTTCTTGGACAGCGGCGATGTGCCTTCGGGCAACTGCCGCTGATACCGCCACAGGGGCCGTCCACTGGCCGCATCGAAGGCGAAAATCTCGTCCCCGAAGCCGAACACATACAGCACGCCGTCGCGCACCAGCGGCTCATTCATGTTGGCGCCGGCGGGCAGGGCCTGCGCCCAGGCGATGCCCAGCTGGCCAATATTGTCACGGTTGATCTGCGCCAGCGGAGAAAAGCCCTGGCCATTGTGCCCGCGCCGCCAGGTCAGCCAGTCTTCGGGGGCCGGATTGGCGAGTTCTGCGGGGGTGACGGGCGCATAATTGGCAAAGCGATCTATCGGCACCGGCCCTGCCGGAAGCGGATGATTGGCCGAAATACCGCCGATACCCAGCGCATTCTGCTCCTCTGCCGAAGGGGCAGGGGGCATGACAGAGGCAAGACCGCGGCCAACGGGCTGGGCCAGCTCGCCGCCATTTTCGTCCACGATCAGGGCAACCAGCGCGGCATAGGCGTCATCGGACAAGCGTCCGCTGCCACCCGGCGGCATGGAGGTGCGGACATAGGCTTCCAGATCGCCAACGGGCACATCGCCCCAGTTGGCCAGGAACGCCGGACCTTTCAGCGCCGCAGCGAACTGTCCGCCAGAAAGCCCCTCTCCGTGGCAGGCGGCGCAATTGGCGGCGTACAGGGCACGGCCATCAGCGACCTGGCCGGCAAAGCTGATGGACCCGTTCTGGGCCCTTGCGCCCTGGGCCCTTGAGCCCTGGGCCATAGTCCCCTGGGCCGTCGCAACCATGCCAAGCATGGCAACGCCAGTAGCAGAGCCCATCAGGACCCTTCTCAATACCGCCAAATTCCCCTCCCCTTATGCGCCGCGTCAGCCGCCGCTGGAGATTCCCAGCGGGACAGCCACGCGGTCATGGAACAATGCCTGATACAACGCATCCTTCGCTTCGCCCAGCCACGGTCCGCGGCCAGAGCCGTCGGCATCGAGGCGCATCACCTCATTGGGACCAAGCTCATTCATGCTGGGCCAATGGGGCAGGCCATCGCCATTGGGATTGCCGGTGCGGGCAAAATTGACCCAATATTGCGAAACCTGGTCGGCAAAGGCTTCCTCACGCGGGTTACCGCACATCAGTTCCACCGACGATCCGCCGGGGAAGGTGCGCGGGGCGCACAAATTGTTGAAGACATAAGGAATTTCGCCCGTATGCGCCGCGCCCAGATTGCCCCGATCAGGATCGTAGAGCGGATCGTGGGTGAAGTAATAATGATAGGAGTTCTGGCCGATCTCTGCCTGATATTCGGCAAACTGGCGCATGTGCCAGCTCATCGCATCGGAGAACGGCTGCACGGACTGCACGGCCGCTTCGGCATCGGTGCTGGCGGGGTAGGCGGCGCGGCCCAGCTCCACATGCGAGCCATAGCGCATGGCTTCGCCCTGCATCCATGCCTCAAGCGTGGTCGGCGGACCGAATGCCGCGGTGAAGGAGCCTTCGTCCTCGTTGGAGCCGACCAGTACGTCGACCGGGTTTTGGCGTCCTTCGGCAAAGGTGATCGACAAGTCTTCGGGAATGATGTGCCCGTCGACGATCATGCCCGCGCCGCGCAGCTTCTGATGGATTTCCGTCGCTGGAATCGCGCGCAATTCGGCCAGGGACGTGGTGCCGAACTGCTCCTGCGCCTGCGTCAGCGCCTGCTGCTCGGCCCGCTCACGCGGCGTCATCAGGGCAATGTTGAGGCCCATCCATGCGCCGCTTTCCGATATGGCGCGGTGGATCAGGCCGCGTGCGGGCGGAGCGCCTGCAAGCCCGCCATTCATCGCTGCCCCGGCGCTTTCACCAAAGATGGTGACGCGGCTGGGATCGCCGCCGAATGATTCGATATTGTCGTGGATCCACTGGAACACGGCGATTGAATCGCCCAGCGCCTGGTTGCCCGATGCGCCATAGGGCGATTCGGCGGTAAGTTCCGGGTGGGAGAAGAAGCCGAGCGAGCCCACACGGTAGTTGAAGGTGACCATAACCACGCCTTTGGCGGCGAGTTGGTCGCCCTGGCTGAACGGGGCAGAGCCACCGCCTTCATTGTAGGCGCCGCCATACAGCCACACCATCACCGGCAGCTTCTCATCGGCGCTGGTCGCCGGAGTCCAGACGTTGAGATAGAGGCAGTCCTCGGAAATGCCGGGGCTGTCCGGCATGTCGGTGGCGGAGTTGACCGGGAAGCGATCGGGCGCGGGGTTCTGCACGCAGCTGTCCCCCCACTTGCTGCCATCGCGCACGCCCTGCCAGCTGGCGGCAGGCTGCGGCTGCTCCCAGCGCAGATCGCCCACTGGCGGCGCGGCAAAGGGAATGCCCTTGAACACGGTGATGCCGTCCAGCTTGCCGGGAACGCCCTGGATCAGGCCCTGCTGCGTCATCACCGGAGCGGTGGCGATAGAGGCGGACGTGGTGCCCGCTTCAGTGGTGGCGCAAGCTGCGACAGAGGCGAGCAGCGCACAGCCAAGTGCGGTTTTCCCGAAGGCAAGTTTCATGATCATCCTATTCCCTGTTTTGGCCGCGCGCCTGTTCCCTTTGGGCGCGAGACGAATTTATGTATCCGCGGATCTGCACATTGCCTTCATGGCAGGCGTATTCGAAAAGGGTGTAAGCCTCATCGCGCTGCCAATCGAGCCGTGCGGTCCACGGTGCCGTGAAGATGACGGGGTCCGTATAAGTCACCTCATAGATGATCGTATCGGGTCCCGTGATGGTGAAGCGTTCGGTCATGTGCGCCTGCGTGCTCTGCGGCGTATTATTGCCCGGAGGCGACCCCCACGTGCCCACATTCACCGGCGCACCCTGCGCGTTGAAATTGCTGGTTTCCACCACCAGCGTGTTGCCGTCTTCCCAGTGCCCGCGGCTCTGGCCCAGCCAGAAGCTGTTGCCGCTCGGCGCTGAATAGTCCTCACCCAGCGGGATGATGCGAACCTCGTGCACCATCTCCATCTGGATCGCGACCATGCCTGGTGCCTGGAAGATGCGGATGCCGTTGTTGTAATTGAACGGGAACATGCTGGCAGGCAGGCCGCGCGTGATGCAGCGGTCCCACGTGTCGAAATCCAGCGGTGTGTCGTAAGTCTGGTCGGGCAGGTAGGAACTGCGCTTGGTCGCGCTCAGGCGAACGCCTTCGGCGGTCAGCGGCGGCAGGCGCCCATCAGCCGGATCAATCACGAAGGAGGTGCGGCGGTTGGCATCGCCGGGTTCCACCCAGTGACCCATGCCAATTGTCTCATCCTCGATCTCGCCGGCATATGCCTCTCCGCGCGCGGCCAGCATGGCGCTGCGCTGGGCGAATTCCTCATCATTGAGGAAATAGCGCATGCCCTGTTCGGGCGGGCGTTGCAGCGGGGTGAAGTTGAGGTGATCTATCGGCCAGGTGCCGCGCAGGTCAGGATCGCCCCACTCTGTGGTGCCGGGCTGATAATCGCGCGGAACCGCAGGCACGGTAACCAGGTCCGCATCCTGAGCGATGGCCGGCTGGACCGCGCACAAGCCGAGGGCGCAACCCGCAAGGCCCGCCAGCCATGCTGGGGACCCGGCGAATTGCGCCCTAAGACTTGTCGTCATTTACTGAGTGCCGGCAGCTTCAGCGCGCGCTGCTTCGGCGGCCTCGGCAGCCAGACCGGCAGATGCCGAGCTGATGTAGTTGCGCACCTGCACGTTGCCTTCGTGGCAGGCATATTCGAAGAATTCATATTCATCGTTGCGCGTCCAGTCGAGGCGAGCCGTCCACGGTGCCACGAACACTTCGGGGTCCGAATAGGTCACTTCGTACACGATCGAATCCGGACCGGTCATGGTGATACGTTCAACCACCTTCGCCTGCTCGCTGGTGGGGATGGTGTTGAACGGCGGAACACCCATGGTGGCCATGTTCAGCGGCGACGGGCCGCGTTCCGATACCACTGTGGTGGCACTGTCACCGGCGATGATGTTGGTGGTTTCGACCACCAGCGTGTTGCCTTCCCAATAGCCCAGCGACTGGCCCATCCAGGTGCGGACATTGGCCGGCCAGCGACGGGCGGCAATATCTTCCTTCTTCACGATAGGAATGACGCGGCTGTCATGGATCATTTCGAGATTGATCACGAAATAGCCCGGAGCCTGCATCACCTGGATGCCGTTGTTATAGCGGAACGGGAACATCGAAGCGGGGAAGCCGCGCGTGATGCAGCGATCCCACGTGTCGAAATCGTCCACCCACTGGTGGATCGTACCCGGCGTCCAGCTGGACCGGCCGGCCGAATACAGCGCCTGTGCGCTTTCGGTGAAGGCGGGAAGCTGGCCATTGGCGGGAGAGATCAGCAGCGAGGTGCGGCGGCCCGAGCTATCGGATTCCACCCAGTGGCCCATGCCAATGGTGCCGCTCTCGTCTTCTGCGGCGTAAGCGGCGTCAGACCGGCCGGCCTGTGCGGCGCGCTGGGCGTATTCTTCCTCGGTCAGCCAGAAACGGTCACCGAAATTGGCGGGACGCTGCATCGGCAGGCTGGCGATGTTGTCGATCGGGAACATGCCACGCAGGTCGGGATCGCCCCATGCGGTGCGCGCGGGCTGATAGTCGGTCGGGACCGGCGGCATGACCGTCAGATCGTCGGGAACGGCCTGGGCGTTAACCGGGGCCGAAAGCGCGGTACAGGCCAGCGCTGCTGCAGACATGGCTGCAAGCAGGCGGGCTGTCTTGGTGTTGAAGCTTTTCATCTTTCGTCTCTCTCCTGAAATTCGTCTGCAACAGGCGGCATTGGCCGCCATGTGCCGAGTGCTGATATTAATTCCCTACGCCCCTGCTCGCAGGATCAGTTGCCGGAGGCGGTCCGGCGTCTGGATCCACGGGCTCGACCATCCGGCCGCGCTGATATTCCTGTTCACGCTGCGCGCGCGAGGCAGTGATGTAATTGCGAACCTGCACATTCCCCTCGTGGCAGGCATATTCATAGAATTCGTACTCTTCGTCCCTTGTCCAGTCCACCCGCAGAGTGAACGGCGCCTGCCACACCACCGGATCGCTGTAGGTCAGCTCATAGGTGATCGTGTCCGGGCCAACCATGTGGAAGCGCTCCACCGTGGTGGCCTGGCGGCTGGTAGGAATGGTGTTGTTTGGCGGCACGCCCCGCGTGGCCATGTTGAGCGGCGATGCGCCGGGCTGCATGTTGGTGGTTTCCACCACCAGCGTGTTGTGGTCTTCCCAGCGGCCCCGGCTCTGGCCGAACATGCCCATCATGGCAGCGGGCCATTGCTCAAGATCATCGCCCACGGGGATGATTCGCGTGCCGAGCATTTCCAGCGTGATCACCACATATCCTGGTGCCTGGAAGATGCGGATGCCGTTGTTATAGCGGAATGGCAGCATGGATGCGGGGAAACCGCGCGTCCAGCAGCGGTCCCAGCTGTCAAAATCGGTAACCCAGTCGAAGGTCTGGCCCGGCACCCAGGTGGCGCGCATTTCGGCAGCGTCATGGATGCCCTGCTGCGTGAACGCGGGCAGCTTTCCGTCCGCAGGATCGATCAGCATGGAGGTGCGGCGGCTACCGGCTTCGTACTCGATCCAGTGACCCAGGCCGATCGTGCCCTCTTCATCCTCAGAGCTGTAGGCTTCTTCCAGTTGCTCCACGCGGCCCTGCTCGGCAGCGATCTCGGCCTCGGTCTTCCAGAAGCGATTGCCATATTGGGCGGGACGGCTGACCGGCAGTTCGGCAATGTCGTTGATCGGCCAGGTGCCGCGCAGGTCCGGATCGCCCCAGGGCGTTGTGGCGGGCTGATAGGCATCCGAAACGGCGGGCATGGTTGTCAGGTCATCGGGCACCTGCTGCGCGGCGCCAGAGGCGGGCAGCAACAGTGCCGCGCTCATTGCTGCAAGCGAGATTTTCAAGACGGTCTTGGCCTGACGCTTCATGTCAGTCTCCTATTCGGCCGCTGCGCGCGCGGCGCGCGATGCGGTGATGTAGTTGCGAATCTGCACATTGCCTTCGTGGCAGGCATATTCGAAATGCTGATAATCGTCGTCACGCTGCCAGTTGAGCCGCACGGCCCAGGGCTGGGTGAAAATCTCCGGATCATCATAGGTGAAATCATAGGTGATCGTGTCGGCACCGGTCATGTGGAAATATTCCACCAGCTTCGCGCGGGTGCTGATCGGCGTATCGTTGTTGGGCGGGGAGCCGGACGTCACCACATTGGTGGCCGAAGCGCCCGGGCGGAAATTGGTCGTCTCCACCACCAGCGTGTTGGCATCTTCCCAATGGGCGCGGCTGTCACCCATCCATTGCGCGATCTGGCGCGGCACGGCGGCCCGGCCATCGGTGGGAATGATGCGCACTTCGTGGATCATTTCCAGCTGGATCGCCACCAGGCCGGGCGCCTGGAATATGCGGATACCATTGTTGTACATCATCGGCAGCATGGAGGCGGGCAGGCCGCGCGTTATGCAGCGGTCCCAGCTGTCAAAATCGGTCCAGTGGTTGAAGGTCTGCCCCTGCCGCCAGCTCGATCGCATCAGGGCAGAGAGGCGCTCGCCTTCGGCTGTCTTGGCGGGAAGCCGGCCATTGGCAGGCGCGACGATGAACGATGTGCGCCGGTTGGCGCCGCCCATTTCGGCCCAGTGACCCATGCCCATCGCGTCCGACGAATCCTCATTCTCGTAACGCGCTTCGAGCGCGGCGACCTGTTCCTGCTGCTCGGCATATTCCTCATCGGTGAAGAAGATGCGGTTGCCGTGATCGGGGCTGCGTTCCAGCGGGGTGCGGCTGTTGAGATGGTCTATCGGCCAGCCGCCGCGAAAATCCGGCTCCCCCCAAGGGGTTTGGGCAGGCTGGTAGCCATTCTCAACCGGTGGCAGGACTGTCAGGTCCATATCCTGCGCCAGCACAGGTGCGGACAGCGCCAGCGCGCCCGCAAGAGTGACTGACGCCAGCAGTTTCACTGACTGCCCCCGGCTGCACCAGCAGCGGCCTGCTCCCGCTCAGCGCGCGATGCGGTGATGAAGTTGCGGACCTGCACATTGCCTTCGTGGCAGGCGTATTCGTAGATCTCATAGCTATCGTCACGCTGCCATTCGAGGCGCGCGGACCAGGGCTGCGTGTACACCACCGGATCGGTCCAGGTGAATTCATAGATGATCTGGCCCGGGCCGGTCATATGGAAGCGCTCAACCAGTCTTGCCTGACCGCTCACCGGTGATTTGTTCTCACGCGGGCTGCCCGTGGTGCCGATATTGGTGGCAGAGGGGCCGGGTTTGAAATTGGTCGTTTCCACCACCAGCGTGTTGTGATCTTCCCAGTGGCCGCGGCTTTCACCCAGCCACTGATCGATCTGCGCGGGAATGCTGGCGCGGCCATCGGTGGGGATGATGCGCGTTTCGTGGACCATTTCCATCTGGATCGCCACGATGCCGGGCGACTGGAAAATGCGCATGCCATTATTGTACATGAAGGGGAACATCGAAGCGGGCAGGCCGCGGCTGATGCAGCGATCCCAGCTATCGAAATCCAGCCATGTGTTGAATTCCTGACCCTGCACCCAGGTGGAGCGCATGGCGTCGGACAGGCGCTGGCCCTCAGCCGTGAAGGCCGGAAGCTGGCCATCCTGCGGTGAGGTGATCCATGACGTGCGGCGATTGGCGGCGGCCACTTCGGCCCAGTGGCCAATGCCCATCGTGCCGCTGGAATCCTCGTTCTGGTAACGCTGCTCCAGCGCCTCCACAACTTCAGCGCGTGCGGCGTATTCGTCCTGCGTCAACAGCTGGCGATTGCCATGTTCGGCAGCGCGTTGCAGCGGTGTGCGGCCATTGAGGTGATCAATCGGCCAGCCACCGCGAAAATCGGGCTCCCCCCAGGCGGTCAGCTCGGGCTGGAAATCATTGGCGGGCGCAGGAAGAACCGTCAGGTCCTCCTCCTGCGCCACGGCTCCGCCGCTGGTGGCCGCAATGGCCGCCAGGGCAAGAGTCATGATCACACCCCGGCGCATCAGTTACTGCCTTGGGGCAGGGCGAAGGTCACATATTTGCTTTCACCAGCTTCCGGCAGGCCCAGACCGCCGGCAAAGTGGCCTTCGCCGCCCACCGGCACGGTGATGTACTGACGGCCGTTGACCATATAGGTCGCCGGCACACCCTCGGTGGCAGCATCAAAGCGATATTCCCACAGGATGCGGCCGGTGTCGGCATCGCGGGCGCGGAACGCCCGGTCCGTGGCAGTGCCCACGAACAGCAGGCCGCCCGCCGTGGCCACAGGCCCGCCGCGCGGGGTCTGCGATCCCACACCGGTAATGCCCTGTGCTTCCAGCGTCATGATCTCCCCATTGGGGATGGAGTAGAGTTGCTCACCCGTGTTCATGTCATAGGCGGTCAGGTTGGAGAACGGCGGCTTGATCGCCACCATCCCGTTTGACTGCAGCATGAAGTTGACCGGCCAGCGATAGGGGAGGTTGTCCTCCTGCGCATTGGGCATGGCTTCCAGAGCCTCCGGACGGTTGTCCGGATTGATCTTGAGCAGGATCGGCAGTTCGCGGCTGACCACATAGAGGCGGCCGCGCATCGGATCGGCTGCCACATTGCCCCAGTTCGCGCCGCCATTATGGCCGGGCATGGAGATAGAACCGCGCAGCGACGGCGGGGTGAAGATGCCCTCGTTGCGCCATTCGTTGCGCAGGCCGTTGCGCAGCGCTTCCTGGTCTGCCTCTGGCAGGTAGGGGTTGATGTCATCCTCGGTAAAGGACTGGCGCATGAACGGCACCGGCCATGTCGGCACCGGCTGCGTGGGCGATGCATGTTCGCCCGGCACGTCCGATGCAGGAACAGCCATTTCCTCGATCGGCCAGATCGGCTCACCCGTCAGGCGGTTGAAGGTGAAGATATAACCCTGCTTGGTAGCCTGCACCACGATCGGAATCCGCTCACCATCTCTGGTGATGGTCATCAGCTTGGGCGAAACCGGAAGGTCGAAATCCCACAGATCGTGATGCACGGTCTGGAAGTGCCACAGGCGCTCACCCGTTTGCGCATCCAGCGCCAGCAGCGAATTGCCGAACAGATTGTCGCCTTCGCGGTTGCCGCCGTAGAAATCGTAACGCGGCGTACCGGTGGGAATGAAGACGATGCCGTTCTCGACATCGACGGTGCTTTCCGACCAGTTGTGGACGCCGCCATACTTGCTGAAATCTTCGGTATCGGGCCAGGTGTCGTGGCCGAATTCACCTTCACGCGGGACGGTGTTGAAAGTCCACTTCAGCTCGCCCGTGATCACATCATAGGCCTGGATATTGGCCGGGGCCGACGCATAGTCATAGGCGCCGGCGGGCAGCGACATGATGATGGTGTTCTTGTAGATGCGACCGGGGTTATCGGTCTGCAGCGGGCCAGGCCGCACCACGTCGCCCGGCAGGGCGTCACGCAGATCCACGCCGCCGCCAGCAAAGCTGGAGATGAACTGGCCGGTGCTGGCATCCATCGCGCGCAGCACGCCATTGTTGAGCACCATCAGGCGGCCTTCGCTGCCGTCTTCGCTTTCCCAGTAATTGATGCCGCGTGCGCCGATCCGGCCTTCGAAGTTCGAAGTCCAGATTTCCTCACCCGTTGCCGGGTTGAGCGCGACCAGCTGGCCTGCGCCATTGATCACATACATGCGGCCACCGCCGATCACGGGGTTGAAGCGCGGGGGCTGGCCTTCGCCTGTCGGGTAGGTCCAGGCGACCTGCAACTGGCTGACATTGGCGCGGTTGATCTGGTCGAGCGAGGAATATTGCGAGCTTTCAGCACCGCCCAGATTGGCATCCCAACCGACATAATCGACTGCCGAGCTGGCGGCGGCGGACGAAGCGCTGTTCACGCGCCCGGTTCCGGCCTGCGTGGTTGAACAGGCGGCGGCGACCAGTGCCAGTGTCGAAATGGCGGTAATGCGCAATGCGCGGCGTGCGATACCGGTTGATCCGGCATTCAGCGGTGACGGTGTAATCACTCCCAACTCCCATATAATCCTGCGCAGGCAGACCCATGCCCGAAACGTGACGCAACCTAGCCGCATCGAGCGCGCAACAACAAGGCCCAATAGGCTATCGAATTTGACTTAATCCGAAATTTTTTGTCGCGAGTTGTATCACTCGGTATTCTGCATTTCATGCCCGGCAGCGGTTCCCTCGACGCTCGCCTCTACCCCTTCGATGGGGCGTTCAAGCGGGGCACCTGCACCGTAGATGGTGGAGTGGGTGAATGCGCCCGAGGTTTCCAGCTTCAACGTGACATTGTCCAGAGTGCGGTTCTGCCAGTACCAGCCGTGGATTCCGTCAAACGGAGCAATATACACCCCCTGCATGACCTTGGCCGCATCGACGCTGAAGCTCTCGGTCATTTCCACGCCGCCTTCGAAGGGATGCGAGTGCATGTCGTAGTTGAGCACGTCAGACCCTTCCCAGCGAAAGGCCATGCGACCGCCTTCGGGCATGGTATATTTGAATTCTACGGCATCGAAGGGAGCCAGCTCGACTTCCCACACATCGGTGGCGCCCGGCTCCGGTGCTGGCGGCGTATCGCTCAGCAGAAGCACTTCCTGCGTTTCCATCCGCTTGAGGCCGCGCTCCAGCTCCGCATTGTCGGGATCGGCGATCTTGACCAGGCCGGTTGCCTTGCCAACACCGGTCGGATCATAGCCCGTCTCGGCGGGCAGGATGAACATCACGGTAATCGCCGCCATGGCGACCACCACGCCCGCAGCAATCAGCGCGGGCTTGTTCGAGCGGGTTTTTTGCGTGTCGGTCATGATGACAGATATCCTTGAACTTGAACTGCGGTGAGAGCCACGCCCACCAGAATGAGTGCCACGTTGGCGGCAAAGGCATATTTTTCGAAACTGGGCCGTTTGCGCCAGCTGCTGAAGACGAAGACCACCAGTGTCAGCACCAGCACCTGACCCATCTCCACACCCACGTTGAAGGCGATGAGGTTGGCGAGCAGGCCGTTGGGGGAAATGCCAAGGTCCATGATCTTGGTGGCCAGGCCCATCCCGTGGAACAGGCCGAACACCAGCACCGCCAGACGGGTATCGATATTCAGGCCGATCCGGCTGAAACCGCCGATATTCTCCACGCCCTTGTACACCACCGACAGGCCGATGATGGCATCAATGATAAAGGCATTGGCGCCTACGCCCAGCAGCACGCCGCCCAGCAATGTGGTGGAATGGCCGATGGTGAACATCGAAACATAGAGCACCACGTCCTTCAGTCGGCGCAGGAAGAATACCACGCCCACCAGGAAGGCGATGTGATCATATCCGGTCACCATGTGCTTGGCGCCCAGATACAGGAACGGGAAAATGGCTGGCCCGTCTATCGACTGGACGAAAGCCTTGTCGCCCTCAGCCACATCATGGGCGAGGGCGACAATGGGAATAAGAACAAATACCAGCGCCAGCGCCAGCCCGAACCAAAACAGGGCCGGGTTGGCAGTGGCGGTCTTATTCGGCTGCATTTTCATCCGCCGGCAGATCGTCCACCGTCATGCCTTCGGGCAGTTCTTCCGGGGGATACATCTGGTGGCAAGCGCGGCAGACATTGTAGATCGTTCCGCCAACTTCGAATTCGGCATCGGGATCCTGATCGATTGCCGCCTGTTCGGCCTGCTTGGACACATCGATCAGGCCTTGCGCATAATCGAGCCAGTCCTGGCCGCGTCCGTCGGAATAGGCGGGGGTGAGCAGAACGCCGCCCAGTTCGCCAAGCCGTGCGGCCGATGCGCGGACTTCTTCCCACTGCTCATCGGTTTCGGGCTTGATGTCCCGTTCCACCACTTCGCCATCGACCAGCAGGCTTTCGAACTTGACCGCGCCCCAATAGACATCGGCGGCGGGTTGCACTTCGTTTGCCATCATTTGCTGCACTGTACCCAGCGGCATGTCCGCCGGTTCATTGCTGGTGCCACATGCGCAAAGGGCAAGCGATGCCCCCGCAACCGCCAGCTGCCTGAATGAAATTGCCATGATTCGTTGCCTTTCCAATCCCGTCACCCTTATTCCATGCTCTACATCACCTGGGAAGCCATTGCTAATTGACAATGTCCAGTTTTTTTGGACATGAGCCATCCGCGTAAATCGTGGGTAAAGCTTGACTCGGCTAAACCGCTTGTTGACTAGGGCCGCGAAATCGCGAGCTCGAAGACAGAATCTGGAAAGGTGAACGGAAGTGATGGCTGGAAAATCGGCATTTGCAGGTAAGTTTTTCAAGACGGGCCTCGCAGCTTTGAGTGCGGCAGTCGTGGCTGTTCCGCTCGCCAGCGCGCTGGCAACTCCTAGCGCACCGGTAGAGGACGAAGCTGCCAGCAGCCTGACAGCTGAGCAGGTTGAAGAAGGCCGTTCGCTGTTCAATTCCTGGTCCTGCAGCGCCTGCCATGTGCTGACCGACGCCAACGGCCACGGCCACATCGGCCCGTCGCTTGATGGCAACACGGCAATGGACAAGGATTTCATCATCAGCCGCGTCACCAATGGCCAGGGCGCGATGCCCGGCTTTGGCGGACAGATGAGCGATGAGGAAATCGACCTGCTTGCCAGCTATGTGATGCAGGCCAAGAAGTAAGGCCTTCCGCTTCAATCAGACAAGAAAAGGGGGCTTTGCGGCCCCCTTTTTTGTGTCTGTCTCTGACCGGGATAGCGCTTGATTCTGGTGCTCAATTCTGACCCTGGGCGGTGCGGCTGTTGGGGCCGACCTGGGCGAAATAATTGGTCACGCCGTCAGGATCGCTCAGCCATACGGTGATCAGGTCGAAACCGCGCAGCTTGTTGAGCGGGGTCTGGACCCCAAGCTCCCGGAAATCGCCGCGCGCTGCGGCCAGTGGCGCATCGCTGACGACATACTGGATGCCCGCGCTGCCATTGTCGGCCGTTGTGCCTTCGCCCACGTCATACAGCATCAATGTCGTCTCGCCGTGGCGATAGGGGTAGAACCGCGTGCCCATCATCGGGGCTTCCACAACGGGCAGCTCCTCCAGGCCCACGAACTCGCGGTAGAAGGTGCGGCTTTCGTCAAGATCGGACACGCCGATCCCCACGCCCACGCCATCGTCAGCATGGTCCTTGGCACCCGGTGCAATCAGGATCACGATCTCGAAGCCGCCGGGGTCCTGAACCAGTGCCTGCTTTGCGCCGTCACCGCGGCTGATGAATTCGGGGGCGTCGAAGCCCGCCTCGACAAAGCGCTGCGTAACCACATCGGCATCGGGATAGCGCAGGAGGAAGAACCTGATACCCGTGCCAGCGGCATAACCGCCTTCAAGGTTGTAGATCCGGTCGCCCACCTGGCCTGCCGACAGCTTGATCTGCATGCTGCCCACGCCGGTCAGGATCATCTGCTGGGTCGATGTCAGCTGGATCGGGTTGAGCGATCGCAGCGCCAGAGCGTTGACGTAGAAGTTCACCATGTCGTCGGTGATTTCGCGCGGGAAGCGGCGGAACACATTCATGCCATTGCCGGTGATGATATCGGCGTTGGAATTTTCGAGCTGCGCCTGCGTCAGCTCTCCCGGCGCGTAGGAAATATCGTCAGCGCTATCCATCAATGCCCCTTCGGGCGTGGTTAGCGTGGAATCCTGCGCATGGGCCGCACACGCGGCAAGCGCCATGGCGGCGACGCTGCCAAACAGCAATCTTGCGTGCTTCATAGTGTCTCTCCAGATTACTCGGGCCCAATTATTCGGGCAGGGCCCAGGTGATGACTGATTCGTTATTGGCAGGTTGTCCGTCGGGACCGCGCAAGGTGCCATAGGCGGTGCCGCCGGTAGCAACCACGGCGATGTATTGCCGCCCGTCCGCGCCGCGATAGCTCATCGGGATGGAATTGACGGTGTAGTCCAGCTGTTCCTCCCACACGATCTCGCCAGTGGCGGAATCGAAGGCGCGCAGCCTTGCATCGCTGGTTGCGCCAATGAACACCAGCCCGCCTGCCGTTGCCATCGCGCCGCCGGCGGAATTGTTGGCGCCGGTCTCGCGCTTGCCCTCGGCCAGCTGCGGGGTGGTGCCAAGCTGGACCTTCCACGCGATCTCACCCGTATTGCCGTTCACTGCGACCATATGGCCCCACGGCGGGCGGATGCAGGGCAGGCTGACATTGCGCCCCTCATCATCCTTGAAGCTGGCGTTAAAGCCGGAATAGGCGCCGGGGCCGATCAGGCTGCCACGGTCATAGGGCTGCCACGATCCTTGCGTGCCATTGCCGTAATTGCCTTCCGGGTCGCGCGGCTCGATCCAGCCGATCGATCCGCCTTCGGTGATGTTGACGAAGATATAACCGGTGGTGGGATCGGCTGCGCTGCCGCCCCAGACCGATCCGCCATTATGCGGCATGTTGATGGAGGCGCGCGGCGGATCGCCTTCCTCATGCAGGAAGAACGGCGTGAACGGGCCGGAATTGAAGAAGGTCCCGCCATAACTGTCCAGCAATGCGCGGCAGGCGGCGGCATGTTCTGCATTGGTATCTTCAGCGGTCACCACGTCTGACGGGTCCCACCACATGCGCTGCAACGGTTCTGGCCGGACCGGGATCGGCTGGGTCGGGCTGTACCATTCACCCGGCACGTTGGCGGCGGCCACGAAGTGCTCGTTCACACCGTGGATCGGCTCCCCCGTTTCGCGGTTGAGAATATACATCAGGCCGTTCTTGCCGGTCAGCGCCAGTCCCGGAACGCGCTCTCCCTCTACCGTCAGGTCCACCAGCACGGGCGGGGCGGGCAGGTCCCAGTCCCACAATTCGTGATGAATGGCCTGGAAGTGCCAGCGATATTCGCCGGTTTCGATATCGACCGCGACCAGCGAGTTGCCGAACAGATTGTCACCCGGCCTGTCACCGCCGTAATAGTTGGGGCCGGGGCTGCCCAGCGTGAAGTAGAACAGGCCCGTCTCGACATCGGCGGTGGTGTACCAGATCCACATGTTGGCGCCGGGGCGATTCCGCCAGCCGTCATCCAGCCATGTGTCGTTACCGAACTCGCCTTCGTGCGGAATAGTGTTGAAAGCCCAGCGGAATTCACCGGTGCGGGCGTCAAAGGCGCGGGTGTCGCCATCGTCCCCTTCAGGAATTTCGGGTGTCTGCGCGCCGATCACCAGCACGTTGTGGAACACGCTGGGCGGATAATTGTAGCGCGTGCCTTCCCAGGTGATCTCGCCATTATTGCCGAAGCTGGTGTCGACCTCGCCCGTTTGCGGATTGAGCGCGACGATGGAATTGCCGGGGTTGTAGAACAGCCGGGGGCCGATAGCGCCATCGCCCGGCCAATAGGTCACGGCGCGGCGGGCGAGGCCGTCGGTGATCTCGTGCCGCCAGATATGCCGCCCGGTGGCCCCGTCCAGCGCCACGATGGCGCCGGTGATGGGCAGGTACATGATGCCATCGATCACCACCGGCACCGTGCCGGCCATCGCGCCGCCGCCGCCATTGGCGCTGATCGGCATGCTCCAGGCGCGTTCAATCTGGTTCACATTGTCGCGGTTGATATCGGCCAGCGGAGAGTATCGCTGGCCCGAATGATCGCGCGCATAAAGCGGCCAGTCCGCGTCTGGCGTGGTGTCCTGCGCCAGCGCGGAGCTGATGAACGTGCCTGCCAGCAGGGCGGCACCGATGGTGGTTGCAATCCTCAAACGCATGTCAGTCAAAATCCCCCTCGGACAGCCAGTCGGCGATCACCGCGGCCACCTCGTCGCTATTGCTTTCCAGCATCATCGCATGTCCGTTGCCATGCACACCGCGATCTTCCAGCCGAAGGTGGTCTACCTTAACCCCTGCCTGCAAGAGAAAATCGACCGTGCCGTGATTGTCGGCAGCCATCCAGCTGGCCTCTGCGGTCACCACCACCACCGGAATATGGGCGAGATTGGGCAGTTTGCGCGCCGGTTCGGCCTGCACCAGACAATCCTTCAGATCGCCGTGCGGGGCAGGGCGCAGCTGCGTGGCAAGGCTTTCCCCCTCGGCCAGCGGAGGATCGAAGGTCAGCGGCGCTGCGGACAGACCATATGTCATCGCGCCGCCCTGATTGGCCGCGAAGGGCGGTCCGGCAGGCTCGACCGAGATGATCGCCCTGACCAGCTGTGGCCGTACATCGGCGACCAGCCAGCCGGTTGGCCCGCCTGCCGAATGAGTCATCAGTATCGCCGGGCCGATCTTGTCCAGCAGGTCTGCGCCTGCCGCCTGCGCATCGCGGTGCCCCTGCTCCATGCTGGCCAGAGAAGGTCCGGTCCCGGCCAGGAAGCGCAACATTGCAGGATCGTCCATGCGCCCGGTGCCGGGCCATTTGTCATGCAGCTTGGCCTGCGGATAGCGCTCGGGAAAATCCTGCGGGCGGCAGAACATTTCCTCCAGAAATGCCGTGGGCAGCAGTCCCGCCATCTCCCCCTGCACCAGCGGGTGGAACGGGCTGCGGCCATGCTGCGGGCGGTCCACCACATAGACGGCCCATCCGGCGCGGACGAAATAATGCACCCAGCCTTCGCGGCTATCCGCCGTGCCCAGATAATCGGTGCCCTGTCCGCCGCCGCCGTGGACCATCACGATGGGGGTTCCATGACGCAGGTCCTGCGGAATCCAGTATTCGACATATTGCTGGCCGCGCATCATCGGGCCTGCATCGGTGTCGATCAGTTCACCGCCGCTCCAGAAAAAGCCCTGTGCGGCCAGTTCCAGCGGGCGGGACGTACCGTCCGCATGCAGATCGTGCGGGCGATAGCTGCGGGCCGCAGGGATGCTCAATGGATCTGCCCCTTGCGCCCGGCAAGGTCGAGCGCGACGCGCGGCGTGGGATCGGCATCGGCCCAGCGTGAACCCTCTCGCAGCACATCGCCGATGACCTTGAAGGCGAACAGCATCAGCATCGCTCCGCTGTCGGGATCGTCGTTAAGCGCCTTGATGGCGGCCATGTCCTTCAGCCGCTGATCCATGTCCTGTTCCTGCAACATGCGCTTGTTCTCGGTCGCGGCAGGGGTGACGATATCCCAGAAGATACGGCGGCGTTCGTCCGAATAGCGATCGAGGATTGTGGCATCCTCTTCGCCGCGGATCACCGCGCCCAGCACATCGGCCAGGATGATCCCGGTCCACACTCCCGATGTGAGGCCCAGCCCGCCGCACGGATTGGTGGCATGGGCGGCATCGCCTGCCAGCAGGATGCGGCCCTTGTGCAGCGTCTCGCCTGCGCGCTGGTGCAGCGTGTAGGGATTGGCGGAGACGATCTGGTAATCCTTCGATCCGGCCATGAAATATTCGTAGCGCTGGTGAATACGCTCGACATAGGAGTCCTCCGGCAGTGATGAGTCTTCCATATAGGTGCAGCGCCACAGGCCATCGCGGTCCAGCTGCGCGATCACCGCCATGTTGACTGGATCGCACACGAAATTGGCCTGGCAATAGCCTAGTTTTGAGAAATCGAACTTCACGTTGGTGGCCACGAACCGTTCGGGCCAGGTGTGGCCTTCAAACTCGATCCCGGCCAGCTTGCGCACCGTGCTGCGCGCACCATCGGCGCCGATCAGCCAGTCGGCCTGATACAGCTGCTCGCTGCCGCCGGTCCTGGTCATCACCGCGATGTGATCGTCATATTCCTCAAAGCCGTGCACCTCGTGACCGAACAGCACTTCCACGCCCAGCGCGCGGGCGTGCTTCATCGCCACGCGGGCAACATCGTCCTGTCCGGCGTGGAGCTGGTAGTCGTAGTCGACCCCGTCAATCGGTTCGGAAACGACCACTGAATGATAACCGAATTCCGGGATGTGCGTGCCGAAGGTGCGGTTGGTGAAGCCGATCTCCAGCAGTTCCTCCAGCAGCCCCAGCTCCTCCAGGATCACCAGCGTGGAGGGGAAATAGACCGCAGCGCGCGGGCTGTTGATGATGTCGTCCTCTTTTTCCAGCACGCGCACGCTGGCGCCCGTTTGTGCCAGCGCCAGTGCGGTGAGCATGCCCACCGGACCTGCGCCAACGATCAGTACATCGGTCTTGTTGCTCATTACTGCTCCTGTTCGCGCCGGTTGGCGGCTTCGGAAATGACATAGGCGCGGATCGCCTCCGCCTGCGTGGCATCTATCCACGGGGCAAAGCTGACCATGCCGTTCTGTGCCAGAATACCCTCCATCACCACCGCTTGCCATGCAGCCGGATCGGCCGCGACAGCCGAGCGCATCAGATTGGGGTTTACCGGTCCATTGTGGCAGATTGTGCAATATCCCAGATATTGCGCCTGTCCTTCGGCAATCTGCTGGGCGGTGAAGCTTTCTGTGCTGGTGACATAGGGCGCGGGTTCCTGCGGGGGCAGGGGTTCAAGCTTCGCCGTGCCGCCAATGCGGAACACCAGCAGCATGCCATTGGGTGGAGGGCGGCGCATCCAGTCTGTCTGGCTGGCCATGCCCATCGATCCGCCATAACCGGCCAGCACGGCAACATATTGCACACCGTCCACGCGGTAGGTGATCGGCCCGGCCATGATCCCGCGCTCCTGCCCAAAGCTCCACAGCTCCTTGCCATCGCGCGCATCATAGGCATGGAACACCCCGTCGGGCGTGCCCTGGAACACCAGATTTCCGCCGGTTGCCAGCGTGCCGCCGTTCCACGGCCAGTCGCGGTCTATGCCCCATACCTCGCGCTGGGCGACCGGGTCCCACGCCACCAGCCGGCCCTTGGTCATGGCAGTGATGAAGGCGCGGCGCGCCTCCGGCGTATCGCCCGGCACCAGCCCTTCTGGCGGGGCAAGGAAGGTGACGCCAGTGTTCCAGCGGCCGATGTTGCGCTTGTAATTCACATCATCGGCATAGGCGCTGGGCACCTGCATGCTGGGAATATAGACCAGCCCGGTCTGCGGCGAATAGCTCATCGGATGCCACGCATGCGCGCCAAGCCCCGATGGCGTGACCAGATAGGGCGCATCGGCATAGCGCGCGGCGGGGATTTCCACCGGGCGGCCCGTTTCAAGATCGATCCGCTCCGCCCAGTTCTGCTGCGTGTAAGGCTCCGCGCTGATCAGCTTCCCGTCGGCCCGGTCTATCACATAGAAAAACCCGTTCTTGGGGGCTTGCAGGATCACCTTGCGCGGCTGACCATCGATGGTGAGATCGGCCAGCGTCATCTGCTGGGTGGCGGTGTAGTCCCAGGTTTCGCCCGGGTTCTGCTGGTAGTGCCACTTGTACGCGCCGGTATCGGGATCGAGCGCGAGGATAGAGGTGAGGAACAGATTGTCCCCTTCGCCATCAGAGCGCGCGCGATAATTCCACGGCGATCCATTGCCCACGCCGATCAGCAGCTGGTCGAACTCGGCATCATAGACGATCGAGTCCCACACGGTGCCGCCGCCGCCCATTTCCCAATATTCGCCGGACCATGTGTCGCCTGCGAATTGTTCGAAAACGGCATCGGAAGCCGCGCCATCGGGGCCATCGGCAGGGTTGCCGGGCACGGTGTAGAAGCGCCACACCAGATCGCCGCTGTCGGCATCATAGGCGGAGACATATCCGCGCACGCCCAGTTCCGCGCCGGAATTGCCGATGATGACCTTGCCGCGCACCACGCGCGGGGCGCCGGTGATGGTATAGGGCTGCTGCTGGTTGACGGTGACGACATCCCAGATTTCATCGCCAGTCGCAGCGTCCAGCGCCACCAGCCGACCGTCCACCGTGCCGACGAACACCTTGCCATCCCACACCGCCACGCCGCGATTGACCACATCGCAGCAGGCATGCGCGCCTTTCGATCCATCCACCTGCGGATCATAGCGCCACAGCACTTCGCCAGTGGCGGCATTGATCGCCATCACCTTGGACCATGCGGTGGACAGGTACATTGTGCCATCCACCACGATGGGCGTGGCTTCCTGCCCGCGATTGGTATCGAACTCCACGGCATAGGCCAGGCTGAGGTCGCCGACATTGTCTGCATTGATATCGGCCAGCGGGCTGAATCGCTGCTCACCATAGGTGCGGCCCTGTGACAGCCAGTTGTCCGGATCATCGTCTGCTGCCAGCATGCGCGCTTCGTCAATTGCGCCAAAGCCGCTTTCGGTATCCGAACAGGCTGACAGCGCCAGCGTGGCCGTTGCAGCGATCATGATGGCAAGACGGGTGATACCCATGCTGCGATTCTCCCCCAGGTTTTTACCGCGCCCTTTGCAGGCGTCATTGTAACGGTTGGTACAATGGTCAGCCCGGCATTGCGAGTCCAGCGGGAAGCGATTTGGGGACTTGTTTGCTGTCGATTTCAAAGACGAAATCGGCCCGGCGCGGCAGGTCTTCCAGCATGTGGCGGGTCAACCGCTCATAATGCTGGCAGAAGCGCTCCAGCGCCTGCTCGTCCATCAAATGCGGGCCATCGGGGTTCTTGGCCGCCAGCTTCTTTTCCTGCAATCGCCGGTTCGTCAGCACCGCCTCGAAATTCTCAACCTTGAGCATCACCAGCATGTCCAGCTGGCTGAAGAAATCGGCATATTCGCCGCGCAGCCACAGGTTGGAAACGGCCCGCCAGATGCCTTCCGGGTCCTCATCGGCTTCCAGATCATTGACCGGGTCGAGCAATTCCTCATCCGCCTGCGGCCGCGCGCCCACGCACCAGCCTTCGATCAGCAGCACATCGAGCGGCCCTTCGACATGCTTCACCGCGGCAGAGCGGTCATCGATGGACTTGTCGAATACCGGCATGTCGATGGATTGTCCGGCGCGGACCTTGTCGATGATCGCCATGCCCAGGCCGGGTGCATGGGTGCCGGGCACGCCGCGTGTGCGGAACAGCGGGTGGAGTTCGCGCCCCAGTGCCTCGCGCTCGCTGCGGGTGAGGTAGAGATCGTCGATGGAAAGCGTTGCCGCCCGCACGTCGCGCCGGGTCAGCAGCACTTCGAGAAAGCCGCACAGCGTCGATTTGCCCGATCCCTGCGCGCCATTGACGCCCACGATCAGCGGACCGTCTGCTGTCGCTCGGCTCGCAATCTCGTCCGCCAGCGGCTGCCAGTATTGATCGACCACTGTCAGATAGCTGCGAGGCAGCCCTTCGGAGAGGATCAGCTTCTCGATCTCGGAACCGCTCATGCGATGCGATCGGGAAGATCCGCCCCATTGGCGAAAGCTTGCACATTGGCCAGCGCGCGCATGCCCATGGCGATGCGGGTTTCGGCATTGGCGCTGCCCAGATGCGGCAGCAGGACCACGTTTTCGAGGTCCAGCAGATATGGCGGCACCTGCGGTTCGGCGGGATAGACATCGAGGCCTGCACCTGCGAGCTGGCCCGATCTGAGCGCCTGCGCCAGCGCATCATGATCCACCACGCCGCCGCGAGCGGTGTTGATGAGGTAGGAGCCGGGCTTCATCGCCGCCAGCGCCCGTGCATCGATCAGATTGGCCGTATCCGCGCCGCCGGGCACATGCAGGGAGAGGAAATCCGCCTTGCCCAGCAAGTCATCCAGATCGGGGCAGAACTCCGCCTGCAATTCCCCGGCAATGTCCGCTTCGGCGGGGCGGCGGGCGTAATAGGCGATGTTCATGCCAAAGCCGTGATGCGCGCGCCGCGCGGTGGCGATGCCGATGCGGCCAAAGCCGACACAGCCCAGCACCTTGCCCTTAAGCGCGCTGCCGATCAGGTGGGTGGGGCGCCAGCCGGTCCAGTTTCCGGCGCGCAGTTCACGCTCACCTTCGCCCGCCCGCCGCGCGGCCATCAGCAGCAGCGTCATGGCGATGTCGGCGGTCGCATCGGTCAGCACGCCGGGTGTGTTGGTAACCGCAATGCCCTTTGCCCGCGCCGCATCCACGGCGATGTGATCGAACCCCACGCCGTAATTGGCGATCAGCTTCACCCGCTCGCCGCCCGCGATCACATCGGCATCGATACGGTCCGATACGGTCGGGCACAGCACGTCATATTCGCCCATCGCCGCAGCCAGCGCGGCCTGGCTCATCGGCTCGTCACCGTCATTCAGCGTGACGTCGAATTGTTCGCCCAGAGAGCGTTCGACCTGATCGGGCCAGCGGCGGGTGACGAGGAGGCGCAGTCTTGCCAAGATCAATCCTTGTTCTGGTTGATGCGCTGGGTTTCGGCCTGGGTGGAGGCAGGGCCGGTGTTGCGCTTGAAGATGCCACCGGTGCCAGCCTGCCGGATGAACAGGTCCGGGTCGCCCTCACGCTGTTCCAGCCCGAATATGTTGAACAGGCCGGGATGATTGCCCAGCCCGCCAAACAGAGCGCGCACGTTTTCAATCCAGCCGCGCAGCGGATCATCCGCTGCCAGCGCCGGGGTCTGCGCCACGGAGGCGAGCCACAGGATCGAGCCCATGATCCGGTAATCGGCATAATTGGGTTCACTGCCGCCCAGGAACTTGTGTTCGCGCAGCGCCATGCGCAGCGGTTCGAGCGCGGCCGAGATGGCGGGCAGGCGATCCTCGCGCCCTTCCTGCATTTTCTCCAGCGTCTTGCCCAGCATCACTTCGCGCGTGCGGGTGACATATTCCTTGTCATGTTCGAACGACACATCGCGGTAATCGGCGCAGAAGCAGCGCATCCACGGCCCCGTGGCGGTGGCCCAGAACCATGCGTCCAGCGCCTTCGTCAGCGCTGCCGTGCTTTCATGCGGGATCAGCATGGGCCGGTCCGGATAGGTCTCATCCAGATATTCCACGATGCCCCAGCTATCGAGCACCCACTTGCCATCATCGACGATGGCGGGAAGGCGTTCTGTCTTGCCGCCGGTGCGTTCCAGAATGCCGGTGAAGCCGCCGTCCACGATGTCCAGCTCAAAACCCTTGTGCGCCACGGCGAACTTGGTCGCCCACACGAACGGGCTGATCGTCGCTCCGGTAGAGACCTGCAGATCGTAAAGCGTGATTTTGTTGTCGGCGGCCATGATCGCATACTCCCTTTGCGTAATTTCGGCTTGCTATGGGCAGATGGCGGAAAAGGAAAGCGCAAGACATTGCGCCAGATCAGAAATTGATCGGCGATCAGCTTTTTGCCAGCTTGGCCTCTTCCAGCTTGACCAGATGCCACAGCGTTTGCGTGACAGGTGCGGCGATACCGGCGGCCTTTGCAGCCTCCACGATGGCGCCGTTGATGGCGTCCACTTCGGTCAGCCGCCCGGCCTTGATATCCTGCAACATGCTGGCTTCGTGATCGGCGTGGTCGGTCATGGAAACCTGCGTCAGATCGTGGATCGGCCGGGCATCGACGGCAAAGCCATTGGCATGGGCTGCGGCCACGCCTTCCTCCACCACGGCGCGAATGGTTTCGCGCGCCTGCTCGCTTGCGCCCAGAAAACCGGGGGTGCGCAAGGTCAGCGCGCACATCGGGTTCATCGCCGCGTTGAAGATGGCCTTGGACCAGATCGCTTCGTGGATCTTGGGGTCGAGCACGGCAGGCAGACCGCCCTTGGTCAGCGCATCGGCCACCTGCTGCGCAAATGCCGGATCGCCGTCAAATGCGGGGTAGAGCTTGGAATAGCCTTCACCGTGGCTGCGCACCTTGCCGGGGCCGACCAGATCGGATGGCAGCATGCTGGCGCCCACCATCACCCGATCATCCGAGACCACGCCTGCAAGCCGCCGGTCATTACCCAGACCGTTCTGCAGGCTGAGCAGATGCGTGCCGGGGCCAATAGCATGGGCAATGCCCTGCAATGCGCGATCGGTGTGGAAGGTCTTGGTGAACACCACCATCAGATCGAACGGTCCGGTGGCATCTTGCGGCAGGCAGGCGGGGATGGGCAGGTGCTCCACCCCGGCGCGCGTATCCAGTTCCAGCCCATTGGCGTTGATGGCATCGATATGCGGCCGGGAGACGTCGATCAGCGTGACATCGCAGCCCGCGCGGTGAAAGGCGGCCCCGAACAGGCAGCCCATCGCGCCCGATCCCAATATGCCCACCTTCATTGCGTAACTCCCATGATCCACGGCCCCAGTACTGCCAGCAGCCGAACATCAATGGCCACGCCTTTTGCGCGAAAATCGGCCACGGCCTGCGGCAAGCTGGCCAGAGCAATCCGGTGAACCACGATATTCTCGCTGTCGGTCCCGCCGCCTTCGCTGACTTTGGTCAGGCCCGTGGCTTTCAGCAGGGTGAAGCTTTCGCCGGTCATGCCGGGGGAGGAGAGATAGACGCCCAGATCCTGCCAGCTGGCGGCCTGATAACCGGCTTCCTCCTCCAGTTCGCGCCTGGCGGTGGCGAGAGGGTCTTCGTCTTCATGGCTGTCATCATCGCCGATCAGTCCGGCGGGCAGTTCAAGGCAGGTTCCGCCCAGGGGAACGCGATATTGTTCCACCAGCACCACGTGATCGCCATCAATGGGCAGGATTACCGCCGCCTTGATGCCCCGCGCACGGCTGACATATTCCCACTTCCCGCGCCGCTTGGCGGTGATCCACTTGCCGGACCACATGATCTCTTCGGGCGCGTCTGCATCTTCAACTGACATGGATGCTGCGCCTATCGGAGGCCCCCGGTTTGATCAACTCACAGTTCGATCAGCCTGTCGGGCAATTCGTTCTGATCGTCTTCGCCGCGCGGGAAATGCTCGGCCAGCACCTTGCCGACATCGCGCACGCCAGCGGCGATGCCTTCGGCGGTGCAGCCCTTGCTGACTTCGGCCAGCATGTCGGCCATCGCCTCGCCCCACACTTCGGCGGGGACTTTCTCTGCAATCGGCTCGTCCGCGACGATTTCCGCGCGGTGCTCCTTCATCGACAGATAGATCAGCACGCCGGTGCGGCCATGGGTGCGGCGTTCCGCTCCCACCTTGAAGTGGCGCACCGCATGATTGCGCACACGTTGCGATTTCACCGGGCCGGGGATCATCAGGAACTGGATCGCGGGCCACAGCTGCAAGGCCCAGGTGGCAAGGAAAGAGATCAGCCCCAGCGCTATGGTCATGCTGGCCAGCTGGCCGGTGGTCCATTGATGCATCCAGCCGCCCACCAGCATGTCGTAAAATTGCAGGAAGGGCTGGGGGAACATGGCGAACAGGCTCATCACGCTGAAGGCAACGGCTGCTGCCCATACCAGTGCAACATCGGTGTAACCGTCGGATTTCTCTGCCAGCACGGTGACGATTTCGCCCGCGGTGGTCATTTCGGCAGCAGCCACCGCGCTGGATACGGTATCGTGCTGGGCATCGTTCAATATGGCCATGTCACCATCCTCCCGAGGCGCCGCCGCCCCCGAAGGAGCCGCCACCGCCGCTGAAACCGCCGCCGCCGCCACCACCGAAACCTCCGCCGCCGCCAAAGCCGCCACCGCCGCTCCAGCCGCTGCCGCCCGATGCTCCGCGGGCAATCGCCTTGCCTGCTTCCCACAGGATGATGTCACCCACCACGCTGCCACCGTAACGGCGCCGGCGTCCGCGTCCGCTGAACATCGGCAGGATGATGAAGAAGAACAGGAAGCCGATCCAGATCAGCGCGCCGAACGGAAAACCGCCGCGGGTTTCCCTGCTCTGGCCAACCTGCTGGGCAATGGCCGCAGCCTCTTCAGGCGGCAATTCCAGCTGGGTGATGATCCTCTGCGCGCCCAGCGCAATACCGCCGGAATAGTCTCCGTTGCGGAAATACGGGGTCATGTCCTCGATGTAATCAAAGGCCAGACCATCGGGGATGATCGCTTCGAGGCCGTAACCGACCTCGATCCGCACTTTCCTCTCATTGGGAGCAACCAGCAAGATGATGCCGTCGTCATTTTCGGTGTCGCCCAGACCCCAGTAACGGCCCAGCTGATAGCCATAATCGGAAATGTCATAGCCTTGCAGGCTGTCCACCGTGGCAATCACGAACTGGCGCTGGTTGGTCTGTTCGAACGCATCGAGCTGCGCCGTCAGCTGCGCCTCGGTCGCGTCATCGATGATATTCGCCTGGTCGATCACCGGCGCTGTCCCGCGCTCCGGGAAAACGGGCTGGGCGTGGGCGGTCGTTGCAAGTGACAGGACCGCGAAAAGGGCAAGTATCAGGCGGGTCATGCGGCCTCTCTAAATTCATTGGTGTTCGGCAAATTGTCATTGGCCGGAATCGTCGGGTATTGCTGCATGCGCTCGACCAGAAGATCGATCCCTGCGGTCAGCCCCGCATCAAACTCACCCGACCGAAAACTGGGCAGGAATGCGCTTTCGATGACTTCCGCGCAAAAGAGGTCGGTAAAGCTGTCTTCAATTCCTCTCCCGACTTCGATCCGGACTCTTCGCTCGTTCGGAGCGACCAGGACCATCAATCCATCGTTCCTGTCAGGATCGCCCAGGCCCCAGGCTCTGGCATATTTGATAGAGAAGTCCTCGATCGTAAGTCCTTCAAGCGAATCCACCGTCACCACCGCCAGCTGCGGCCCGAAAGCCGCCTCGGCGCGGTCGAGCTTCATCGTCAGCTGAACCTCTGTTTCGGGAGACAATATGCCAGCCCCATCACGTACGCGGCCGCCTTGCTCATCCGTTGCGGCCGCCGAGCACGCCGCCAGCATGGCGGCGCACACGATGGCGACAATAGTCCTCACTCGCCGCTGCGCATGTCGAGTTCGGGTGCGACCTCGGCTCCCTCGGTCACGGCTTCATAAGGCGTCATCGGCTGTGCGCCGTGGATGATCTTGGCGCCGATGATATCGGGGAAGGTGCGGATGGTGGTGTTATACTGGCGCACCGCCTCGTTATAATCGCGCAAGGCCACGCGGATGCGGTTCTCGCTGCCTTCGAGCTGGGTCATGAAACGGCCGAAGTTTTCCTGGCTGCGCAGTTCGGGATATTGCTCCACCGTCACCATCAGGCGGGCAAGGGCGCTGCCCAGTTCACTTTGCGCCTGCTGGAACGCCTGCATCTTGGCCGGATCGTTCAGATCGTCGGCACTCAGCTGGATTTCCGGGCGCGTGGCAGAGGCGCGGGCCTGGATCACGCCTTCCAGCGTCTCACGCTCCTGCTCCGCCGAGGACATGACGATTTCCTGCAGATTGGGAATCAGATTGGCACGTTCCTGGAAGGCGGCCTGCACATCGGCCCATTTGGCATCGGCGGCTTCTTCCGCAGTAGGGACAGAATTGATGCCGCAGGATGCCAGGGCAAGGCTGCCCAGTGCGATGACGGCCAGACGGGCCAGGCGAGTAAACATGCGATAATCCTCCAATTCCCCCACCTTCGATCAGGTGTATTGCCCATATAGCACGGTATTGGCAGAAGACAAGGATTGCCGCTGGCTTGAGCTTTGGCCGATCCGCTGCCAAACAAGAGGTCTTGGGGCATGAGAACTATAATGGGGATTGGGACAATGCTGAACGAATTCAAGGAATTTATCGCCAAGGGTAATGTCATGGAACTGGCCGTGGCGGTGATCATCGCCGGTGCCTTTGCCACAATAGTGGGATCGATGACGGCCGACCTGATCATGCCGATCGTGGGCGCGGTCTTTGGTGATGTCGACTTTTCGGACAAGTACATCGTGCTCAGCGGTGAAGTGGAAGCGGGCATGTCGCTCGATGCCGCGCGCGAGGCGGGTGCCAATGTGCTGGCGTGGGGCAGTTTCGTCTCCACCGTGATCAACTTCCTGATCCTGGCCTTCATCATCTTCATGCTGGTGCGCTATGCCAACAAGGTGACCGCCCGGTTCGAGAAGAAGGAAGCCGAAGCAGCGCCTGCCGGCCCCAGCGAGATCGATCTGCTGATCGAAATCAGGGATGCGCTGAAAAAGTAAGCTGAACAAAAAAGCGATGCGCCGATCACTTCACATTCATCGGCGCATCGCTATATGAGGCTTGTCGGTTTCGACCGGCTATGGCGATAAATTGCGGTGTGCACTAGGCACAGCGGACCCGGGGGCAGTACCCGGCGGCTCCACCATAATTCGCGGCAACGCGGGTTTTGACGGGGCCGAACCAGGATCGACGTGTGTTGAAAGGCACTGTTTTCGCCCGGGCTGAGATCCCCCGTTAAACGCTCACAACACACAAGTGCCAACGATAACGAAGCACTCGCAATCGCTGCGTAATTTGACGTCCTAACGGACTGAATTTACAAGGCTAAAGCGCGGTTGGACCGACCGGGCAACAGAACGGATTCCGGGGCTCCGGGGGTAGCTAGCAACAGAAACCCCCACCTTTCATCTCCACCATCACAGCGATATTGAAACGGCCCTCAAAGGGGTTGAACGGCCTTCAGCCAGCCTGAGCGGCGTCTTGCCCAGCGTCTTGCCCAGCGTCTTGCACAGCCTCTTGCGCGGCGCGTTCATATTTCAGGCAATCGAGCATCTTGGCACCCGCCAGAAACACCGCGCCGGTGCATGCCAGGAACAAGGCCCAGCCGCCCCAGCCGGGATATTGGTCAAGATAGGCGGCGCCGCGCGTGGTTGCGCCCAGCGCAAGCGCGTAGATGATAAGAAATGCCTCACCCCTGGTCTTGATCTTGAACAGCCTGGATATCTTGCGCAGCATTTCTCACCCGTCTCTTTAACCAATTGCGTTGCAACCATCGTGCCAAGCGCACAATTGCGTGACTCACGAAGGTTAACGGATCGCGTACTGTAAGACAATCCGACAGTGCGGGCAGTCCTGGCAGAGCGCGCCGGAAATGCGGGTCAGGCGAGCGCTTCCAATTCCAGCGTTTCGAGCAGTTTCCCGCGCGCGAGGCGGATGGACGCGGCGAGGCTTTCCTCGCCGATATCGGCGGGATCGATCTGTTCGGGCCAGTACTGGCCGACAACACCCTCGATCAGGCTGGCCTTCGCATCATCCAGCATGAAGCGCGGATCGATGGTGGCGGGATCGGCGACCACGCGCAGACGCAGGCAGGCCGGGCCACCGCCATTGGCCATCGACTGGCGCACATCGACAGGCTTCACGTGGCGAATGGGGCCGTTGCTGGCCAGCATCCCCTCCAGCCAGCTGCGCACGGGCGGAGTTTCCCAGCTCTCGGTCGGGATCACCAGCGTCATTTCGCCCGAAGGCGGGGTGATCAGCTGGGCGTTGAACAGGTAGGATTTCACCGCATCGGCCAGGCTCACCGCGCTGGCGGGCACTTCCACCACCTGCACGCCGGGACATGCCTGCCGGATCGCGTCATAGGTGGCGGCGGGGTCGGCAAAGGCCAGTTCATGGGTGAACAGCACGGCTTCATTGGCCACTGCCACCACATCATTGTGAAATGCGCCCGCCGCGATCGCTTCGGGGTTCTGCTCCACGAACAAGGCGCGCTCCAGACCGTGACTGCGCGCCACGATGCGGCTGGCCTGTTCGTGCTGGCGGGCGGGGAAAGGTCCGCCGCTGCGGCCGTAAACGAACACTTCAAGGCCCGGCTCCGCGTGAGAGGGGGCAAAGCGCATGTGATTGGCCGCGCCTTCATCGCCAAAGCAGGGCGGCACGGGGCCGTGCACCACAAAGTGATCTTTGTTGCCGAAAGCGACCTGAAGCTGCGCCAGCGTATCGGGCCATTCATGGCTGCGATGCGGCATGGTGACGAGGTTGGCGACCGTAAGGTGGCACTTGCCGTCCGCCGTATCGCCTGCAGGAGAAACAGTGGCCGCATTGGCCGTCCACATCGAGGAGGCAGACCATGCGCCCGCCACCAGCGCCGCATCGGTGCTGGCATCGGCGGCAAGCGCTTCCAGCCAGCCGGTATTGGGGCGGGGCAGCGGCAGGAAGAAGCCCTGCGCCAGCCCTGTTTCCATATTGCCGCGCATCTTGGCAATGCCCTGCAATGCGGCGGCGCGGGGGAAGGATGTCTCACCGGCATTCTTGGTGGCGGCCAGATTTCCCAGGCTGAGGCCGGCATAATTGTGGCTGGGGCCGACCAGCCCGTCAAAATTGATCTCCACCACGCCGCCCTGACGGCTCATCGCGGGATGCTCCACACCATGTCGCCAAGGCCCACGCGCAGCACATCGGCTGCCTGCGAATCCAGCGCAATTCCGTCCTCGCGAATTTCATGCGCGCCATAGCAGCAGCGGAAATTGGCGAGGCGGCCCGTGGCGATCAGCGCCTTTTCACCCTTTTCCAGAGTGGTATCCACCACCGGCACGTTCTGCGCATTCTTGATGCTGGTGATATTGTCGGTGCGCGCCAGCATGGTGGGTCCGCCATCGAAGATATCGATATAGCCTTCATAGCTATACCCCTCGTTCTCCAGCATGCGCATGGCGGCGCGGCCGCTGGGATGCGGCAGGCCGATCACCTTGCGCGCATCGTCAGACAGCATGGCGATATAGACCGGGTGCTTGGGCATCAGGTCAGCGATGAACTGATTGCCGTGAATGCCGTTGAATTCGTCCGCTTCCTGAAAGCTCATGCCAAAGAACTTGCCGCCAATGGCATCCCAGAAGGGGGAGCCGCCGCGTTCATCGATGATACCGCGCAGTTCCGCCAGCATCCGGTCGCCAAAGCGCTGGCGGTGGCTGGCGATGAACAGGTAACGGCTGCGTGCCAGCAGCAGGCCCAGCCCGCCCGCGCGTTCCCCCGGATGAAGGAACAGCCCGCCCACTTCGCTGCAACCGCCCAGATCGTTGACCAGGTTGAGCATCTCTGCCCGGACCGTGCGGTCCAGTTCCTGCGATTGCTGGGTCAGCATGGTGATGCGATAGGAATAGAACGGCCAGCTCTGGCCCACTTGCGTGAACAGCTGGCTGGTGCCGCGCACTTCGCCCGTTTCGGTGTTTTCCAGCACCAGCACGAACAGCTCTTCGATCAGGTCCAGATCCTTGCCGTCACGCTCAAACGCGGCGGATGCCCGCTCCAGCTTGCCGGTCAGCGAATTGCGATCCGGCGGCAGGTTGGTGAAGCCGCCACCGGTCAGCTTGGCCATTTCATACAGCGGCTGAAGATCGCCTGTGTTGGCGGCGCGAATGACGAAGCTCATAGTGCATGTCCTGAAGCAAGGCGGTGAAGTACCACAGTGCTGAGCGCGGCGCGTTCGGTCAATGATGGTGCGATCATGAATTCGTCCGGTGAATGGATGGCGCCCCCGCGCACGCCCATCGTATCCACCACGGGCACGCCGGTGGCAGCGATATTATTGCCATCGCACACGCCGCCGCTGGGCTGCCAGCCAATCGTCTGCCCCAATGCTGCACCGGTATCGCGCACAAGATCGAACAGTTTCTGCGCCCGCTCATCCACCGGCTTGGGCGGACGGGTGATGCCCCCGTGGCAATGGTTCTGCACTTCATGCAGTTTTTCCAGAAGCTGCAGCAAATCGTTGAGATCGGATGCAAAAGCTTCTGCCGCCGCCACTGTCTTGGGGCGGATGTTGAAGCGCAGCACGGCATGGTCCGGCACCACATTATTGGCCGCGCCGCCATCGATCTTGGCCGGATTGATGGGCAGGTCGTCATGCTGCATGTGCTTGAGCCGCACCGCGCAATCGGCCGCCGCGACAATGGCGTTGCGCCCTTCGAGCGGATTGCGCCCGGCATGGGCGGAGCGGCCGGTGAATGTGATCGCATAATTGCCGCTGCCACCGCGCGCATGGGCCAGCGTGCCATCGGGCAGGGCGGATGGTTCATAGGTCAGCGCGGCAAACTTGCCCTGCGCCAGCTGCGCAATAAGCGCGGAGGAGGAAAGCGATCCCGTCTCCTCATCCGAATTGATCAGCACGTCATAGCCGGTGCTGGCCGCCGCGGGGGATGCCTCAAACGCCTTGAGCGTTTCAAGGATCACCGAAAGCCCGCCCTTCATGTCCGCCGTGCCGGGACCGTTGAGCGTTTCTGCGTCGATCCATTTCAGGTCCTGGAAGGCATGGTTCGCCGGGAACACCGTGTCCATGTGCCCGGTCAGCAGAAACCGCCGCTCCGCGCCCGGACGCACGCGCAGCACCATGTGGCGGCCATGCGGCTTTTCGAATTCGCGGCCATCCTCGTCCACGGCGGTGACCCGTGCGGGCTCCTCCAGCGTGACTTCGCCGGGCAGTGCGGAGAATGCATCGGCCAGCAGGGCGGCGACTTTTTGCAGCCCTTCAAGGTTCGATGTGCCTGAATTGATCGCCGCCCAGCTCAGTGTGCGATCCAGCATGGCGGACTGGTCAATGCCAGCGATCAGGGCGGTTTCGGGTGCGGTCAGTTGTTTCATATGTAACCGGCTCTAGCCCAGATGCGGTTCCTGTCAAAGATGTCTCTGGCAAATATGTCTCTGGCAAGATCGCGCACGGCCAGCGCCCCCTTCATTACGGTCTTAACGCCCACCTAATGGTTTTTCTCTATCGTCCATCCTCGGAATTGGGGAAATGTGTATGTCATTGCCGGGGCAAGACAAGCCGAGAGTGGAGCCGCGCGTGCGTGCGATGGTCCGCGCGCGGCTGCGCGATGCCCACAGTGAGCGTGATGTGTGCATCATCGATGTCTCCACTCGCGGATTGCTGGCAACGGCGGCGCTGCCGCCCGAACGCGGCGAATTTGTCGAAGTGCAACTGGGCCGGCACCGGCTGGCCGGTCAGGTCAAATGGTCAGGCGATCACCGCTTTGGCGTTGGTCTTCGCGACAGGGTGAGCGTGGCCGCTGTGATCGAAGGCGGACAAGGTACGATCGCGCTGGATCGAACGGCCGGTTTTGCGACCCGGAAGCAGGGTCTGTGGCAACAGCTCCAGACAAGCCCGCAGATGATGGGGCGTGCCTTCCAGCTGGGGATGTTCGCGCTGGCCGCGCTGGTCGCGGCCTTGCTGATATCGCAACTGGCGGGCCGCGGCTTTGCCCCCATGCAACAGGCTGCGCTGGCCATGCATGACGGCAGGGCGGACTAGAGCGGTCCCAGCGCCCGCGCGATGGCGATGAATTCCTCCACCGCCAGCGTCTCTGCGCGGCGGGTGGAATCGATACCCAGCTCGTCCAGCACATCCACCGCGCCCGGCAGGCCCTTCAGGCTCTGGCGCAGCATCTTGCGGCGCTGGCCAAAGGCGGCTTCGGTCACCTGTTCCAGCCTGCGCGACGATACGCCTGCAGGAGCCTGCGCCGGTTCAATATGGACAATCGCGCTCATAACCTTGGGCGGCGGCGTGAACGCGCTGCGGTGAACCTTCATCGCCAGTTTCGCCTTCGATCGCCACTGCGCCAGCACCGCCAGCCGACCATAGGCAGACCCGCCCGGCTGTGACACGATGCGCTGGGCAACCTCCTGCTGGAACATCAGCGTCAGCGATGTCCACACCGGCGGCCATTGCTCACCGCCCAGCCAGCGCACGAACAGCGCCGTGCCGACATTATAGGGCAGGTTGGCCACCACCGCGAACGGCTCACCCATCAGCTGGGCATGATCGATCTTCAGTGCGTCGCCCTCGATCACGGTCAGCTGGCCGGGGAAGGCCTGCGCCAGTTCTTCCAGCGCGGGCAGGCAGCGCTGGTCCATCTCGATCGCGGTCACGCGGGCACCGGCGCGCAGCAGGGCGCGGGTCAGCCCGCCCGGTCCCGGCCCGATTTCCAGTACGGCGCGGTCCTGCAGATCGCCCGGAATGGCGGCGATGCGGTCCAGCAATTGTTCGTCGAACAGGAAATTCTGCCCCAGCTTTTTCGATGCGCTCAGGCCGTGGGCGGCGATCACTTCGCGCAAGGGGGGCAGGTTCACGCCCACTTTGCCCTTTGCGCGGCGGCTTGCGCGGCCATGCGGATCGCGGCGATCAGCGATGCCGGGCGGGCGATGCCCTTGCCGGCAATGTCGAAAGCGGTGCCGTGATCGGGCGATGTGCGGATGATCGGCAGGCCCAGCGTCATGTTCACGCCCTCATCGAAATCCAGCGTCTTGAGCGGCACCAGCGCCTGATCGTGATACATGGCGATGGCCACGTCATAGGTCCCGCGCGCATGCGGGGCGAACAGCGTATCGGCGGGGTGGGGGCCGGTGGCGGCGATCCCTTCGGCCTGCAGGCGGGCGATGGCCGGGGCAATGATCTCGATCTCCTCACGGCCCATGCGGCCATTCTCCCCTGCATGGGGGTTGAGGCCGGCTATGGCGAGGCGCGGTTTCTCAATGCCGAAATCACGCTGGAGGGCAGCGGCTACCACGCGGCAACGGCGCAGGATCAGATCGGCGGTGATGCGTCCGGGCACTTGCGCCAGCGCGCAATGCACGGTCAGCGGCACGGTCTTCAGGCTTGGCCCTGCCAGCATCATCACCGCATCCTGAGCTGCAACACCGCAGGCATCGGCCACGAATTCGGTCTGTCCGGGAAAGCCAAAGCCCACCTTGGCCAGCTCCGCCTTGGCAATCGGCCCGGTGACCAGCGCCGATGCGGCACCAGACAGGACAAGCGCGGTTGCCTGTTCGAGCGATTGCAGCGCCAGCCGCGCGCCCGCCTCATCAGGCTGGCCCGGGTGATAGGTTGCGTCCAGATCACCCAGAACGGGGAGCGCGGTGGCAAAGACTGCGGCGGCTTCCTGCACATCCGCCACGCGGCGCACCGGCAGGTCTATTCCGCGTGTGCGCGCAGCCTGCGCCAGCACTTGCGCACCGCCGGTCACCACGAAAGGGGGCAGCGCCGCACTGCTGCGCTGTGCCCATGCTTCGCCGATCAGTTCAGGGCCGATCCCCGCAGGATCGCCGAGCGAAAGGGCGAGCAGTTCTTCCACACGATCAGTTGTAATCGATCACCGCATCGCGGCGCAGATCGCGCAGATAGCTCTGGGCGCGGCGGTTGATCCGCTCATTTTCCATCTGCGTCATCAGCTGGTCGAAAGTGGGGCCAGACGTCTCATCCGGATCGTCGCGGCCGCACAGCATCAGCACGCGCACGCCTTCGTTCAGCGCGCCAAATGCCGGTGTTGCCTGGCCGATATTCATCTGCAGCATAATCGGCTGCAGCGCTTCGGGCAGGGTGCGGACAATGATCTCGTCATTGTCGATCCAGGTGGCGCCAATCTCTTCCGCCTTGGCATTGGCATCGCCGCAGCCATTGATCTGGGCAATCGCGGCCTCAAACTGCTGGGCGCGCAACTGCGCTTCGGATTCGGGAATGCCTTCCGGGAAATCGAGCGAGATCTGCTTCAGGCTGAGCACCGCATCGCGCGGATCGGCCATGCCCACCTGGCGGCGATCGATCATCAGCAGGATGGAGAAACCGCCAGCGATTTCAATCGGGCCTTCCAGCTGGCCAGCCTCAAGGTTGCGGGCAACCGCTTCCAGCGTGGGGTTCTGCAACTGCTCCAGCTGAATCCAGCCAAGGTCACCACCCACAGCGGCGGAGGACGCTTCAGAGAACTGCCGCGCATAGGCGATGAAGGAGCCGCCATTGCGCAGCTGGTCGATAATCTGCTGGGCATTGGCAATCACCGCATCGCGGTTGGTGCTGTTGGCCGACAGGTAGATTTCGCCAATCCGGTATTCGGTGCTGCCGCGCGATGCCTGCAGGCGGTCGAACAATTCGTTCACCTCGGCAGAGGATACGTTGACGAAGGGTGCGATGTTACGGCGCAGCAGGCGATCCCAGGCCAGTTCGCCCTGGATCTGCCGTTTCAGGCTGCGGCCGGACGAGCCGATGGAGCGGAGATATTCGTCCATCTCTTCCGGCGAGCGGTTCATCCGCTCTATGGCGTAGCGCGTGTAGGATTCGTTGACCTCTTCCCCGGTCACTTCCATTTCCAGCGCGGCGGCTTCCTGCACCTGCAGCGTCTCGTCAATCAGGTTGCGCAGAACCTGAAGGCGCAGGCGTTGCATTTCCTCGGGCGGAATCTGCGTATCGTTGGAGGCAATGATCAGCGCCATGCGATGATCCACATCGGTGCCGGTGATGATATTGCCGTTCACCCGCGCGGTGGCGCGGCGCAAATTGGGGTTCTGCTCGGTCAGAAAATTGATGTCATCCGGGAAATTGAATGCATCGCTGGGTTGCTGTGCGCCTGCCGGGCCGAAAGTGGCCAGGGAAGCCGATGCAGCAAGAATAGCTATTGTCTTCGCAATCCGGGTCACGTGTTTCTCATTCCTGTCGATGGCGCCAAATTGCGCCCAATTTCTGGTCAAGCATTGCAAAACCAAGGCTTAACCAAAGCTGAGCCAAATGCCCCTAGCCGCTTTGTCCGCCGGTGCCAATGCACCAGCAATTATCCTGTGCGCCAGCCCGGTTCCACACGCCCGTTTCCACACGCCCGTTCAGCCCGCCCGCCCGCGGCGGACTCAGCGGAAGCCGAGATTGCGCAGGGCAAAGTGAATGCGGAAGCTATCGCCGCGCTTGGCATCGGCCAGTTCGATGTAATCGCGCCGCCAGGTGAAGCCCAGCTCCAGGCAATCATCGGCATAGGCAATGCCCAGCCTTGTGCGCAAAGGCTCAAACCCGTCGGCGTTGAGCGTGGGGTCCTCTGCCCGGTCGGTCAGGTTGATGACCGCCGAACCGAACACTGACCAGTATTTGGCGAATGCCAGCCGCCCGGCAGCGCGCACTTCCTCGCGGTCGCGCAGATCCTCGAACGCCAGATCGATATCGCGGTTGAGCCGCAGATAGCCGAGCTCGATATAGGTCTCGTCATTGCCGAAGGTGGCATCGACCTCGTTCCGGCGCACCGCCAGATTATCCTTGTCGAGGCGGAAGCGGTGGGTGAATTTCAGCAGGTCGCGGTAACGCACCTGCGTGCGGCCGACAAAATCGGACCATTGTTCATTCAGCCCGGTGCCATCGGGGAACAGCGTGGGCTGGTCTGTCAGGCGATAGGACTGGCCGATCGTGGTCTCCAGCCGCCAGCCGGGAATGGTGGCCTGCCAGTCCACACCATAGGTGATGCGCGCGCCTTCTTCCACGCGGTCATAACCGGGGAAGCGGTTGAGGGCGAAGAGGTTGGAATCCTCCAGATCGATCGCGCGGGCATCCTCATTGGGAATGTCCAGATTGCGAATGCCGGGGGTGGCGACCAGCTGCACGCGCGGGGTCAGGATCTGCGATCCGCCAAGGAATTCGCCGATCAGCGGCCATTTCACATCCACCGCACCCAGCGCCACGCCGCGCGCCTGCCAGCCGCTCTGGCCGCGATAGCTGACCGTCTGCGTCAACAGATTATTGTCCGAATGATAGGCATCGCCGCGCAGCAGCCCGGTTACGGTGACTTCCTGCCCCCAGGGGGTGATCCGCCGCAGGTCCCACTGCCCGCGGGCAAAGGCGCGCTGCGTATCCTGCCCCTCTGCGCGGGTGATCGCCAGCGTGTTGAATTGCAGCTCGACCGCGCCGCCGGCCACCGGATCGGCCAGGCGCTTGCGGTAATCGAGCAGCGGCAGGGCCAGCGGAACCTGATTCTGGTCCTGCTGCACCAGCAGGGCCTGCGTGGCCCATCCGGCCAGTGAGAAATAGCTGTCATCATCGACCCGCTCGATCGTGACGTTGGAACGCAGGCGGTCCTCGCGACTGATGTCATAGCGGCGCAGGAAGGTGCGGTCGCTGGCCAGCCGCAGCGATCCTTCCACGCTCCAGTTGGGATCAAGCTGGTAGCGGCCATTGGCAAACACATATCCGCGCAGGTCCCGCTCCGACGTGCGGACATTGGCATTGAGCGGAAGGCGCGAGCTGAATGTGCCATAGGCGGTGGCCTGGAATGCGCCGTGTTCGCCCAGCTGGCGATATTGGGCGGAAACCATCGGCGATGCCTCGGTATAGACATAGCCGGTCATCAGCAGGTCGCGGTTGTCGGCAATGCGCCAGTAATAGCTGTCCGTGACTTCAAAGCCGTTGGACGCGGTCAGGCCGATATCGGGAATGAAAATACCCGAATTGGGGCGGCCGTCGGCGCGAATCACTAGGCCGGGCAAGGGCAGGATGCGCTTGCCGAACAGCTCCAGATAAGCGCCGCTGAAGCGGATTCTCTTGGTTTCCTCGTCGTAAAACACGCGCTCTGCCGTGAGCCGCCAGCTGGGCGAGCGGGGGCACCCTTCTTCATCCTCCACCGCGCAGGAGGAATAGGCTGCGCGATCGAGGATAATATTGCCCGTGTCATCGCGCTCGGCCATTTCGGCGGCGAGACGCCCGCCCTGGCGGAAGGCCAGCAGCAGGTTGCTCATCGTGCCCGCGCGCAGCTCGTCCGTCAGCGTCAGGTGATCGGTGAACAGCTGGTTTCCGTCGCGGTCGACCAGGCGAACATTGCCCTCGGCCACGATTTCACCCGTCATCCTGTTCCAGATGATGCTTTGCGCACGCACCGATTCATCGCCGGACCGGGCCAGCACATCGCCCGATGCGGTGACGATATCGCTCTCTGCATCGTAACGCAGTTCGGTGGCTTCAAAGGCGATTTCGCGCGGTGCCTCGGCATCCTGCACAGAATCCTGCACGGTATCCTGTGCAGGCTGCGCCTCATCGTCCTGTGCCAGCGCATGTTGCGGCACAACCAGCAGGGCTGCGGCGGCCATAAGGCCACTCATACAGATAATCGGCAAGCGGCGTGTTGTGGCTTGCTGCAATGACTGCGGAGCAGGGGGCATGGCTTGCCTATCGCACCGCAGGACCCTAACTGCAATGGCAGCATTGGCGCGGGCGATTTCTTTCTGCCCGCGACCGGAAATTCTCTTCATCGGAGTCATCATGAAAATCACCTTCGCCACGTCAGCAGACACCATGCCGCAGCTCAAGGCCCGCATTGTTGAACAGGACAAGCTTCCCGCCGATCTGTCGCCTGCATTCCTCCAGGGTGCCGAGGCATCGCGGTTTACCGGCAAGGTCGGCCAGCTGTTCGAAGGCTTCGTGGAAGACGGCGGCGTGGTGGTGCGGCTGGCTCTGGTGGGCACCGGCAAGCATGGCGGCGATGAACGGCTGGCCAATCTGGAGCGCGCGGGCGCGGCGCTGGCGGCGAAATATCTCACCTCCGGGGAAAAGGTCCTCGGCCTCGATCTGGAAGGCAGCGGCCTGTCCGCGCGCGAAACGGCATCGCTGCTGACCGGTCTTCGGCTGCGCAGCTGGCGCTGGGACACCTATCGCACCAAGCTGAAGGAAGAGCAGAAGCGCAGCCTCGAACAAGTGGTCGTATTCGGCGCGCACAAGGGCGCAGAAGCGGCCTGGAAGGTCGAGGAAGCGGTGGCCAAAGGCGTGGAACTGACGCGTGAGCTGGTGGCTGAGCCGGCCAACATCATCTACCCGCAAAGCTTCGTGGAGCGCTGCCGCGAGCGGATGGAAGGTACCGGAGTGGAAATCTCCGTGCTGGACGAGGACGAGATGGCGGAACTGGGCATGGGCGCCCTGCTGGGTGTCAGCCAGGGTTCGATCCGCGATGCCAAGCTGCTGGTGATCAAGTGGATGGGCGGCAATCCGGCGGACAAGCCGACCGTGTTCGTGGGCAAGGGCGTGACCTTCGATACCGGCGGCATCTCGATCAAGCCGGCCGCAGGCATGGAAGACATGAAGTGGGACATGGGCGGCGCAGGCGCGGTGGCCGGTGCCATGCTCGCCATCGCCGGACGCAAGGCCAAGGCCAATGTCATCGGTGTGTGCGGGCTGGTGGAGAACATGCCCGACGGGAACGCCCAGCGTCCCGGTGACGTGGTCACCACCATGTCCGGCCAGACGGTGGAAGTGATCAACACCGATGCCGAAGGTCGCCTGGTGCTGTGCGATGCGATCACTTATGCGCAGCGCGAATTCAAGCCCAGGACGGTGATCGATCTTGCCACGCTGACCGGCGCGATGATGATTGCGCTGGGCATGGAGCACGGCGGGCTGTTTTCCAACAATGACGATCTGGCCGACAAGCTGCTCGCCGCCGGCAGGAAGAGCGGTGACAAATTGTGGCGCTTCCCCCTCTCGCCCGCTTACGACAAGCTGATCGACAGCCCGATTGCCGACATGAAGAATGTCGGCCCGCGCTGGGGCGGTTCGATCACCGCTGCGCAGTTCATCCAGCGCTATGTCGAAGAGGGCGTCAACTGGGCGCATCTCGACATTGCCGGCATGGTCTGGGCAGACAAGCCCGGCGCCACCTGGGACAAGGGCGCAACCGGCTTTGGCGCAAGGCTGATCGACACCTTCGTGCGCGACAATTGCGAGGGCTGATCGCAGGCGAAGGCCGATAGACATGCGCGTCGATTTCTACCGCCTTTCACGTGACAGCGCTCTGGACGCGGTGGCCTTGCTGGCGCGCAAGAGCGTGGAGGCGGGGCGCCGCGTGCTGGTTGTCAGCGCGGGGGAGGAGGCGCAGCAGGCGCTCTCCCGCTCACTGTGGGAAAGCGCGCCCGAGGCCTTCCTTGCCAATGGCATTGCCGGAAGCGCGCATGATGCGCGCCAGCCGGTGCTGATTTCCGGCGATGTCGATGCCGCCAATGGCGCGCAATTCCTGATCCTGGCCGATGGCCAGTGGCGCGATCCGGGCAGTGGCTTTGAGCGGGTGATGCTGGTGTTCGATGACGCCAGCATCGAAGGCGCGCGCGCCTGCTGGCGGCAATTGGGCGAAGACGAAGCGATCCGGCGGCATTTCTGGAAACAGGATGAAAGCGGGCGCTGGGTCGAAGGTCCTTGATTTATCGCCCGCCGGGTGGATGATCGCACCCGGACATTCTTGGGGAAGGGCACATCATGCGCAGGATTCTTGGGGTAAGCGCGGCAGCCATGCTGCTGGCATCGTGCGGCGGGGACCGCGAAGGAACGATCGAAACCGAGGATGGCGACCTTGAATATTCGATCGACGAATCATCGGGCAATGCGCAATTCCGGCTGGAAGACGATGAGGGGCAGCAGATCTCCGTCAACACCGGTGCCAATGTCGCGATTGACCTGCCCGATGGCTATACCGTCTATCCCGGCGCAACCGTGGTCTCCAATTCGGTGATCAATGCCAATGACGGCGCGGGATCGATTGTCATGCTGACCACGCCCGACAGCCCGGACAAGGTGGCCGCCTTCTACCGCGCGCAGGCAGAGGCCGCGGGCATCACCATCCAGATGGAAACCACCGCGCAGGGCAGCAAGATGATCGCGGGCGAAAGCGGGGACGGAAAGACCTTCTCGCTCAGTGCAAATCCGGGTGACGAAGGCACGATGGCGCAATTGATTGTGGGATCGCAGCTGGGCGAATAGGCGCGCGGCGTTCTGGCGCAGGCCGGGATGTACCCGCTAGCGCCATGCTGCAAGCGCTCTTGCCCCTTGCGGGCAGGGGCGCTAGGGGCGCGCCCGACAAGTCCGCGAACGGACTGCATGTAAAGAACCACAATCTTCGCGAAGGAACACCCGATGGCGGTCACCCGCACTTTTTCGATCATCAAGCCCGATGCCACCCGCCGCAACCTGACCGGCGCGGTCACCAAGATGCTGGAGGATGCCGGCCTGCGCGTCATCGCATCCAAGCGCATCCACATGACCAGGGAACAGGCCGAAGGCTTCTATGCGGTCCACAAGGAACGCCCCTTCTTTGGCGAACTGGTCGATTTCATGATCAGCGGCCCGGTTGTCGTGCAGGCGCTTGAGGGCGAGGACGCCGTTCTTCGCAACCGCACCATCATGGGCGCAACCAACCCTGCGGATGCCGATGAAGGCACGATCCGCAAGACTTTTGCCGAGAGCATCGAGGCCAACACGGTCCACGGTTCCGACAGTGACGAGAATGCCGCGATCGAGATCGCCTATTTCTTCAACGAAGACGAAATCGTCGGCTGAATCCGGCTGCCACCGGCAGGTTGCAGCAAGCAAATTCAAAAGCCCCGTCGGAGCGATCCGGCGGGGCTTTTTGATTGGAAACAAAGCAGCAATGGCGAAATGGCGGCTAGGAGGAATGGACCAACCACAAGAAGGATCAACCATGTCGCATACACCCCACGAACTGGCCGATGAATTTCCCGCCGACGCCGACATTCTCCACCGCCTGAAGATGGAAGACGCGCACTTCCAGAACCTGGCCGAGAAATATCACACGGTGAACCGCGAGATTCACCGGATCGAGAGCGAAGTCGAGGCGGCTTCCGACGACCGCGCAGAGCAGCTCAAGAAAACCCGGCTGGCTCTGATCGACGATATTGGCGGCATTATCGCCAAGGCGAAAAGCGCGGCCTGACGATCAGGTTTTCGTAACGGCCCTGGCCGGGGCGCGGTGCATGTGTGCATGGTCATGGTGCGGGGATTTCTCCGCCCGTGCCTGTTCCGCCTGCATCGCGGCCAGCGCGCCTGACGTGAAGGGCAAGCCCAGCAGGCGATAGGCGCGGGCCATCTCGGCCTGCCAGTCGCGGTCCAGCGCGGTGAAATCCACCACCGCCAGCGAACCATCGAAATCTGTCATCGCCGCTTTCATCCGCTGCTCTCTCAGTGCGATCTTGCGCTGACATTCGGCGGCGATCCAGTCCATGTCCGCACTGTCGGACTGGATGGCCATCTGGTTGGCCACCAGTGACGCGGCGCTGCTGGCAATATCAACGCTGTCGCGGCTGGTCAGCACCACGCGGGCATCGGGAAACTGTGCCAGCAAAATGGGCAGGTCCTCTGCAAATTGCGGAACCTTGAGCACGCGTGGCCTGTCGGCATTGGCGTGGAAGGCCGCATCGGTGCGCAGTATGCGGGCAAATTCACGGTACACCGGGGCGGGTTCGCGGCTTTCAGAAAAGGCGGTGAAGGCCGGGATGCGCCACTGCGCTTCATAGGCACAATGATCGAGCGCGCAGGCCAGCCAGCCCAGTTCCTCGTCCGCGCGGGTCACGCCAAAGGGATGGATCGAATCGAGCCAGGGGTCCAGCTGGCGGGCGACAAGCAGCGACAGGCCGGACCATAGCGGCCGCGTATCGGGGCTGCGCGGCTGGGGGTGCCAGCTATCGCAGAAGCGAGTGGCGCTATGGGCCGGATCGGCAGCCAGCAGGCGGTGAAGGCGAGTGGTGCCCGATCGCATCTGACCCACAACGATGATCGGCGCGGCGATCGGCGTCTCTGCCAGTTCCGGCTTGTCGCTCCACAAGGCGCCCAGATGCAGCCGCTGGCGGATCGCGCGCACCAGCAGCCCATGCGCGATGGTGCGGCCCAGCGGGTTGAGAGCAGCCTGCGCCACCAGCGATTCGGTCAAGATCTCCAGCCGCAGGCGGAAATCCTCGGCATCGGCCTCCCCGCGGCAGGACACCTCACCCGCCGCAGGCGCAGACTTGAGCGCCTTGGCCCACAGCGCATCGGGATCAAGCGAGGGGCGCTGGCTCAAGCCCTTGTTCCATGCCCCTTCCAGCCAGCCATTCAGCCTGTCGACCAGCGGCGAGCGGGACAAAGGATGGGGGCGGGGCGGGATTGCCATCAGCGCTTCAGAACTCGTCGGCAATATTGTGCAGCTTTGCCAGCCGCTTTGGCGCCACCGTGCTCCAGCTGCGTTCAAGCCAGTGGGACACATGCTCCCAGTCCACGCCTGCCCGGTTGAGGATGATCCCGACCCAGCCGCTGGCGCCATAATAGGCGGGGCGGAAGTAAATGTCCGGATCGCGCTCGACCAGTGCGTTCAGCTCATCCTGGCCGGAGGTTTTGACCAATACGGCGATATGCGGCTCGCCGTGATGGCGCTCGCTGAAATAGGCGAAATACTTGCCGCTCTTGCCGCCGGTGTGCCATCCGGGGGAGCCGTGACTGTCGCGGTCCGCCACCTCGGGCAGGGCCAGGGCGCGCATGCGGACCTGTTCCAGCAGCCAGTCCGCGCGATACTGGCGGCCGACATAATCGGCGAACATGCGCGGATAGAGCTGGTATTCGGCCAGCAGGACGCGGCGCGCCAGGCTGTCCGCCGTGTCTGTCGGCAGGATAGCCACGGGCATCTGGCCCAGCAGCGGCCCGCCATCCAGCTCCGCCGTCACGACATGTACCGAACAGCCGCCGAACCTGTCTCCGGCATCGATGGCGCGCTGGTGCGTATCCAGCCCCTTGTACTTGGGCAGCAGGCTGGGGTGGGTGTTGACCATCCGGCCTGCCCATTCCGAAACGAAATCGCCCGTCAGGATGCGCATATATCCGCACAGCGCCAGATAGTCCGCACCCGCAGCGCGCAGGGCCGCATCCATGATCGCCTCATGCTCGGGCCGAGACATGCCGCGGTGGTCTTTGGCGAAGGTGGCAATGCCCTCCGCAGCGGCGATCTTCAGGCCGGGCGCATCGGGCACATTGCTGGCCACCAGCACGATTTCATAGGGGCAGTCAGGCAGTTTGGAGGCAAACAGCAGGGCCGACATCGTGGTGCCATTGCCCGAAAGCAGACAGGCGACCCGTGCCTTTGCCCGAGCCTTTGCCAGGGCCTTTTCAGCCATTATGCGTGGCTTCCCAGGCACCGGCGCCAGACCAGCTTCCCTTCGCGCTCCTGACAGTGCAGCCCTTGGTCCCGGCCACGATCTCGCCAATGCGCGACACGGTCTCTCCCGCCTCGCTCAGTTTGGCGGTGACCGCGTCGACATTGTCCGGCGTTACCGCCAGCAGCATGCCGATGCCGCAATTGAAGGTGCGGGCCATTTCTCCGGGCGCGATATTGCCCTGTTGCTGCAGGAACGCCATCAGGCCGGGCTGGTCCCAGCTATCGGCATCGATCATCGCATGTGCGCCTTGCGGCAGCACGCGCGGCACGTTTTCCAGCAGGCCGCCGCCGGTAATATGCGCCAGCGCGTCAATCCTGCCCGCGCGGATGGTGGGCAGCAGGCTCTTCACATAGATGCGCGTGGGCTCGATCAGATAATCGATCAGCGGGCGTGTGGGATCGAAGGGGGCGGGCTCCTCCATCTGCCACAGCTTGTCTTCCGCCAGTCGGCGCACCAGCGAATAGCCGTTGGAATGGACGCCCGAACTGGCAAGGCCCAGCAGCACGTGGCCGGGCGCGACCTTGTCGCCTGTCAGCTGTTCGCCGCGCTCAACCGCGCCAACGCAGAAGCCGGCCAGGTCATAATCACCCGCGGCATACATGCCTGGCATTTCCGCCGTTTCGCCGCCGATCAGCGCGCAGCCGGCCTGGATACAGCCCTCGGCAATCCCTGCGATAACCCGCTCCGCCACGCCGCCCACCAGCTTGCCGGTGGCGAAATAATCGAGGAAGAACAGCGGCTCTGCACCCTGCACAATCAGGTCGTTCACGCACATGGCAACCAGATCGATGCCGATCGCATCGTGCCGGTCATGGTCGATGGCGATCTTGACCTTGGTGCCCACGCCATCATTGCCGGCCACCAGCAGCGGATCTTTATAGCCCGCCGCGCGCGGATCGAAAAAGCCGCCGAAGCCGCCGATTTCGCCATCCGTACCGGGGCGGCGCGTGGCCTTCACCAGTGGTCCGATTGCCTTGACCAGCGCGTTGCCGGCATCAATCGAAACGCCGGCCTGCTCGTAGGTATAAGAGGGTGTGTTGGAGCTCATTCTTCCGCCATAGCCATTCAGGCTTGGATTTCCACTCGCCTTTGGGCAAAAGAGCCGCGATTTCCCCGATGGATAGCCTGGTCGCCCCTTCCCCCATGCAATCGCAACGCTTTCCGATACAGCTCGTGCTGGCGGCTGTGGCGGCGCTTGCGCTGGTGGTGGGCGCGGCGCTTTACGCACAGGTTGCGGGCGAACGCGGCATCGCGCCGGTGGCCAGTTCCACCGATATCGACGTGCGCGGAATAGAGGTGAACGTCACCGGAGACAGCGCCGAAGACGCGCGCGAAAAAGGCTGGAGAGAGGCGCAGCGCATCGCGTGGGCGCGGCTGGACGGGCCGGAAATTCCCGATTCGCGGCTGGATAGTCTGGTTTCCGCCATCGTGGTGGAGGAAGAAAGTTTCGGCCCGCATCGCTATATCGCCCGGCTGGGAGTGATCTTCGATCGCCAGCGTGCAGGTGGATTGCTCGGTTCCGGCGGGGCGCGGGCGCGGTCTGCCCCGATGCTGACCTTGCCGGTGATGATCGAGGGCGGCACCGCCACCATGTTCGAATATCGCAATGCCTGGCAGCGGGCGTGGGCGGAATATCAGTTCGGCTCCTCCTCCATCGATTATGTCCGCCCATCGGGTGCAGGCGGCGAATCGCTGTTGCTGACCTATGGCCAGACCGGCCGCCGCAGCCGCGCATGGTGGAACGTGGTGCTGGACCAGTTCAGCGCGGCCGATGTGCTGGTGCCGATTGCCCGGCTGGAACCGCAATGGCCCGGTGGCCCCGTTGAAGGGCTGTTCACCGCCCGTCACGGCCCGGACAACCGCTATCTGGGTGAATTCCGCATGCGCGCCGACAGCCCGGAACAAGTGCCCGCCATGCTGGAGCGCGCGGTCGCCCGCTTCGATGAGCTGTTCGGCCGCGCGCTGGCCAGCGGAACATTGCGGCCCGATCCCACGCTGACGCTGGACATGGTGGAAATCTCGCCCGAAATCCGCGCCCTGATAGAGGAAAGCCAGCGCGCTGAAATTGCCGAGCAGGCAGCCCAGAGTGGCGAGGATGTGATCATCACGCCCGATGGCGCCACGCCCGATGCTCCCGTGGACCAGCCAGCCACCGTCAATGCCTTCAGCGTGCAGGCGGCAACCCCCGATGCGCGATCATTCGACGGGGCGCTCAGCGGTGTGCGCGGCATAGCGGGCGTGCGCGGCGTGGCGGTCACCAGCACGGCGATTGGCGGAACATCGGTGATGCGGGTGAACTTTGCCGGCAGCCTGTCCGAACTTGCAGGCGCCCTGCGTGCAGCGGGATGGCAGGTGACCGAGGGCAATAACGCGCTTGCCATCACCCGCTGACCGGGCGCAGGACTTGCCGCGCCCATGTCGCAGATAGCTCTACCTCTTTCCGCCAGTTCCAGCGGCCCGGCCCGGATCGTGATCGGCAATGCCAATGCCCATGTGGCAGAGGCGCTGGCTCACCCGCAGAACTGGCCCTTTGGCACCGCCGTGCTGACCGGTCCGCCGCGTTCGGGCAAATCGCTGTTTGGCCGCTGGTTCGCGCAGAGCGGATCGGGGCAGGTGCTGGACGATGCCCACTTGCTGGCCGAAGATGCCGTTTTCCACCGCTGGAACCGCGCGCAGGAAGATGGCGTGCCGCTGCTGATAATCGGTGGGCAGCCACCGTGGACCATCGCCTTGCCCGATCTCAAATCTCGGCTTGGCGCGGCATTGCAGCTGGAAATCGGCGTGCCCGATGATGCCATGGCGGGCGAACTGCTGCTTTCGCTGGCGCAGGAACACGGCCTGGTGCTGGGGCCGGAAGCCGCGGAATACCTCGTCCCGCGCGCCTCCCGATCGATCGAAGGGCTGGAAAATCTGGTAAAGATGATTGACCGCTTGAGCCTTGAAAGAAAATCCCCACCTAACCGGTCTATCTGGCGTGCGGCGCTGGAGGCCGTGCACGGTCCCGAAGAGCCGCGCTTGCTTTGAACAGGTTTTGGTGGGAAACTGATATTGTTATGTTTGAGCGGCTGATCAGCTATCTGGACTCCGTCCGCGCTCGTGACCCGGCGCCGCGTTCGCGTTGGGAAATCCTGCTCTATCCGGGTGTGTGGGCACTGGCCTTTCACCGCCTGGCGCATTGGCTGTTTGAGGGGGAGCTGTATTTCCTCGCCCGCTTCGTCAATCATCTCGCCCGCTGGCTGACCGCGATTGATATCCATCCCGGCGCCAAGATCGGCCGCAATTTCTTCATCGACCATGGCTTTACCGTGATCGGCGAGACGTCCGAGATCGGCGATAACGTCACCATCTATCAATGCGTTACTCTGGGCGGGACCAACCCCACCAGCGGCGTGGGCGGCAAGCGCCACCCGACGCTGGAAGACAATGTGATCATTGGCGCAGGTGCCCAGATCATCGGCCCGATCACCATTGGAGAGCGTGCCCGCGTGGGCGCCAATGCAGTGGTGACCGACGACGTGCCCGAAGGCGCGACGATGATCGGCCTCAAGGCCCGCTCCACGCTGGTGCCGGCGGAAACCTGGCTGCGCGAATTCATCCCCTATGGCACGCCGTGCGATGAACCGTGCGAACCGGCAACGGACCGTGTTGGCGCGCTGGAGCGTGAACTGGCGGAAATGAAGGCCCAGCTTGCCGAATTGCGGGGTGAGCGGGACGCTGCTTCTGCACGCAAGAGCGGTACTGACAGCTGATGCGCGCTGCTGCGGCCGGACCCAATATCGTCCAGTTTCCCGGCCAGCGCCCACCGCAGCAGATCGGCTTTGAACGCGGCGAACTGACCCGCATCCTCGATCTGTACGGGCGCATGGTCGCCGCCGGTGAATGGCGCGACTACGCGATGGATTTCACCCGCGACTGCGCCATCTTCGCCGCCTTCCGCCGCAGTGCGGATGTGCCGCAGATGCAGCTGGAAAAGCGCCCGGCCCTGCGCAGCCGCCAGGGCATGTGGACGCTGTTTGGCGAACACGGCCAGGTGCTCAAGCGCGGGCACGAACTGGTCAACGTGCTCGCCCCGATCGAACGGCGACTGGTGAAAGCGGTGGACGTTTAGAACCGCCGCAGCGCGGGCACCAGTTCATCGAAATGGTGGATCAGCACGTCCGCCCCCAGATGTTCCGGGGGCACGTCATGATAGCCGAAGCTGAAGGCCACGGCCTTTACGCCTGCATTATGCGCGGCTCTCACGTCGAAGGTGGAATCGCCCACCATGGCGAAACTGCCGCCGCCGCAGCGGGAAATCGTCTCCAGGATCAGGTCTGGCGCAGGCTTGGCGCGTTCGCGGCCCAGCGTATCGCCGCCGACGATGGAGGCGAAACGCTGCGTCATGCCCAGTTCGGCGATCAATTTGCGCGCCAGATCCTCCGCCTTGTTGGTCACCACCGCCAGTCTGCATCCGTGCCCGGCCAGCATGTCCAGCGCATCCAGGCACCCGGCGTAGGGCAGGGTATTGGCAGCGATATTGGCGGTGTAATGGTCCAGCAGGATATCGTGCAATTGCTCGAAATGGTCCTGTTCAACCTGGCCGCCGGTTACATCCAGAGCGCGCTCCAGCATGCGCCTTGCGCCGCCGCCGATCAGGGACCGGGTCACGTCCAGGCTCACGCCGCCGCGGCCTGCCGCTTCCAGTGCGTGGTTCACCGCCGGACCCAGGTCGAGCGCGGAATCCACCAGCGTTCCGTCCAGGTCGAATCCGATAATTTCGAAAGGAAAATCACTCATGGGGCCGCGATGTGGCGCAGGGCTGTGGAATCCGCAATGATTTGGTGGCATGTCGCCACATATGAAGGATGCCAACAGAGCCATAGCCGCCATCATTCTTGCCGCGGGCAAGGGTACGCGCATGAAGAGCCAGCGCCACAAGGTGCTGCATGAAATTGGCGGCAAGCCGATGATCGGGCATTTGCTGGATGAGGTTGACCAGCTTGGGGCCGAACGCACCGTGGTGGTGGTGGGTGAGGGCCGAGAGCAGGTGGAGGCGCAGCTGGGCAACCGCGTGGCCTATGCCTTGCAGGATCGCCAGCTGGGCACGGGCCATGCGGTGATGCAGGCGCGAGAGGCGATGGACGGGTTCAGCGGCGATGTGCTGCTGATGTTCGGCGATGTACCGTTTGTGCGCGCCGATACCATGAAGTCCATGCTCGATCGCCTTTATGAGGAAGATGCGCCCGCCGTGGTGGTGCTGGGCTTCAAGCCGTGGGATGCCAAGCAATATGGCCGAGTGATCGCCGAAGATGGCCGGATCACCAAGATGGTCGAATTCAAGGACGCCAGCGACGAGGAGCGCGCCTGCCCCCTGTGCAATTCCGGCCTGATGGCGGTGCGCGGGGAAGTGCTTTTCCCGCTGCTGGGCGAAGTGGGCAACACCAATGCGCAGGGCGAATATTACCTGCCCGATATCGTCAATATCGCCATCCGCTCCGACATACCCACCGCCGTGGTGATGACCGGCGATCCCGATGAGGTGGCGGGCATCAACTCGCGCGCCGAACTGGCCGAGGCAGAAGCGCGCTGGCAGCAAGGCATGCGCGCCAAGGCGATGGCGGGCGGGGCCACGCTGACCGCGCCCGAAACGGTGTTTTTCAGCCATGATACCAGGCTGGGGCAGGATGTGCTGGTGGAGCCCAATGTGATCTTCGGCCCTGGCGTGAGCGTGGCCGATAACGTGAAAATCCGCGCCTTCTCCCACCTGGAAGGCGCCACATTGGCCGAAGGCGTGGAAGTCGGCCCCTATGCCCGCCTGCGCCCCGGCGCGGTGCTGGAGAAGAATTCCAAGGTCGGCAATTTCGTCGAGATCAAGAAGGCCACGCTGGGCGAAGGGGCCAAGGCCAATCACCTGACCTATCTGGGCGATGCCACGGTGGGCGCGGGCGCCAATATCGGCGCGGGCACCATCACCTGCAATTACGATGGCTATTTCAAGCACCAGACGGTGATCGGGCCGGGCGCCTTCATCGGATCGAACAGCGCGCTGATCGCTCCTGTCAGGATCGGCGCCGATGCCATTGTCGCGGCAGGCAGCGCGGTCAGCCGCGACGTCAGCGATGGCGAATTGCGCATGGTGCGGGCCGAACAGCTGGTCAAACCCGGCTGGGCAGACCGCTTCCACGATGCGATGAAAAAGAAGAAGGAAGCGGCGAAAGACAAGTGAGTCCTTTGCCGCTGCGATTCAGCTTCCTTACAGGGTTTTGTGATAGGCCAGACCGGTATTCTAGGGGTTGCCGGTATTCAGGGATTAATTGTCTATGTGCGGAATAATCGGGATTGTCGGCAACGGGCCGGTTGCTGACAGGCTGGTCGAAGGTCTGCGGCGGATGGAATATCGCGGATATGATTCCTCCGGCATCTGCACGGTCTCGGGCGGGGAACTGATCCGCCGCCGGGCAGAGGGCAAATTGTCCAATCTGGCAAAGGTTCTGGAAGGGGCGGAAACGCCCGGCGATATCGGCATTGCCCACACACGCTGGGCCACCCACGGCGCGCCCACTGCGGCCAATGCCCACCCGCACGCGACAGCCGAAGTGGCCATCGTGCACAATGGCATCATCGAGAACTTCCGCTCGCTGCGGGCAGAGCTGATCGGCAAGGGCCGCCATTTCGAAAGCGAGACCGACAGCGAGGTGATCGCCCATCTGATTTCCGAACAGGTGGAGAATGGCGCCAGTCCCGCCGAAGCGGTGCAGCAGGTGTTGCCCCGGCTGCGCGGGGCATTCGCGCTGGCCGTGGCTTTCCGCGCGCATCCCGAGCTGCTGATCGGCGCGCGGCTGGGCTCCCCGCTGGTGGTGGGTTATGGCGAGGGGGAGACCTATCTGGGCTCCGATGCGCTGGCGCTGGCCCCGCTGACGCAGAAAATCTCCTATCTGGAAGAGGGTGACTGGGTGGTCATCACCCGTCAGGGCGCGCAGGTCCATGACCGGGATAACCAGCCCGTGACGCGCAAGATCACCACGTCGGGGGCGACTGCCGCCGTGACCGAGAAGGGCAATTATCGCCACTTCATGCAGAAGGAAATCTTCGAGCAGCCCACGGTGGTGGCGCAAACACTGGGCAGCTATATCCGCCAGGCGGATAACACGGTGGCCCTGCCGCAGTTCGATTTCGACCTGTCCGCCATCCGGCGCATCACCATCGTCGCCTGCGGAACATCCTATTATGCGGCCATGGTGGCCAAATACTGGTTCGAGCAATTCGCCCGCGTGCCGGTCGACCTCGATGTGGCGAGCGAGTTTCGTTACCGCGATCCGGTGCTGGAAGATGGCGGCCTGGCGCTGTTCATCTCGCAAAGCGGGGAGACGGCCGATACTCTGGCGGCCCTGCGCCATTGCAAGCAGCAGGGGCAGGTCATCGCCGCCGTGGTGAATGTGCCCACCAGTTCCATGGCGCGCGAGGCGGACCTGCTGCTTCCCACCCATGCCGGTCCGGAAATCGGCGTCGCTTCAACCAAGGCGTTTTCCTGCCAATTGGCGGTGCTGGCCGCGCTGGCCGCCTATATGGCGGTCAAGAAGGGCCGCATGGATCGCACCGAGGAAGCCCAGGTGGTTGCCCATTTGCTGGAGGCTCCGGCCTGCCTCAACGCCGCGCTGGCCCATGACGAGGAGATCGCCGCCATGGCGCATCTGATCGCCCCGGCGCGCGATGTGCTGTATCTGGGCCGCGGGCCGGATTATCCGCTGGCGCTGGAAGGCGCGCTGAAACTCAAGGAAATCAGCTACATCCATGCCGAGGGCTATGCCAGCGGCGAGATGAAGCATGGCCCCATCGCGCTGATTGACGAGGATGTGCCGGTGATCGTTCTGGCGCCCTCCGGCCCGCTGTTCGAAAAGACCGTGTCCAACATGCAGGAAGTGCGTGCGCGCGGCGGCAAGATCGTGCTGATTTCCGATGCCGAGGGGCTGGCCGAAGCGGGCGAGGGGTGCATGGCGACGATAGAGATGCCCAAGGTCCATCCGCTGATCGCGCCGCTGGTCTATGCCGTGCCGGTGCAGTTGCTGGCCTATCACGTGGCCTGCGTGAAGGGCACCGATGTGGACCAGCCGCGCAATCTGGCGAAATCGGTAACGGTCGAATAAGCTTCAACTATCTGGCCGACTTCCCGGTCCGCTTTACCCGAAAATAACTCTTTTGCCGTTACAGCCGCCGGGTGAGCAAGAGTCCAACCGGTTTACCAGCTCTGCCGCTGCGCATGAACACGTGGCAGATCATTGGTCTGAGCGACCCTGCAGAGGGCGACTGGGCACGTGTGCGCGCGCTGCAATATCGCGATCTGCACCGCTCCACGCTCATCCGCGTTGTTGGCCATTGCATTGCTGCGCTGGTCTGCTGGAAAATGTACGAGGGCGACGTAAACAGCCTGCTGCTGGGCGCATGGCTTGTCGCGCTGGGCCTGTCGCTCGCCAACGTCATACGGATCGATAATTCCCTGGCTGACATTGATAGCCGGCGCATGACACGATCAGAATTTGTGCGGCAGGCGATCGGCATGAGCGCGCTTGCAACCGTATGGTCGATCCCTTTGCTGGGATTTTCCGGGGTGATCAGTCCGGCGGATCACTTTGCCACCTGGGCAATTATCGGCATGATCGTTGCCGGATCATCCAGCATGCTGAACCAGGCCCCGATGATCACGCTGATTTACGGCTCAATTTGTGGAACGGCGGCGGCCTATTCCTTCGCGGTAAAGGGGGAATATGGCTTTGCGGTAACCTCCTCCGTATTCTGTTTCCTGGTCGTTGCCGGAGCGGTGAACGCAGGGCGGATGTTTCTCACCGCGCGCATCGCAGAAGCGGGCGTGGCGGAAAAGGACGAGGTGGTTTCACTGCTGCTGCGCGAATTCGAGGAAAACGAGGCGGACTGGCTGTGGCATGTCGATACGCAGCGCCGCATCAAATCCGCCAGCCCGCGCTTTGCCTATGCCATGGGCCGCGACATGAAGTCGCTTGAAGGCACAAGCCTTGTCGAACTGATTGCCGGTGAGAACTGGAAATCAGGCGAGCTGCCTGCCAGCCTGCATGAGCTGGCCGACAAGCTGAAACGGCGCGAGAGCTTCTCCAATCTCACCGTGCAGGTATCGGTTGCCGATGGCCGCCGCTGGTGGGAGCTTTCGGGAACTCCGATTACCGATGATACAGGGGCGTTCTGCGGTTTTCGCGGGGTCGGCTCCGATGTTACCGAGCAGCGCGAATCGTCCGAGAAGATCGCCTATCTTGCACGCTATGATACGCTGACAGGCCTTCCCAACCGCCTGATGCTGACCGAAGGACTGGCAGAAGCGCTGCGTTATGCCGATCAGTGGAAAACGCGCTGCGCCTTCCTGATGATCGATCTCGATCGCTTCAAGGCGGTGAATGATTCGCTGGGTCACCAGATCGGTGACAAGCTGCTGGCACAGGTTTCCCAGCGACTGCAGGCGGTGATGGCGGAAAATGAACAGGTCGGGCGCCTGGGCGGCGACGAATTTGCCATCGTCATTCGCGATGCCTCGCGCTCCGGCTATGTGGACGATGTTGCGGCAACGCTGATCCGCACGCTTTCTGAACCGTACACGGTCAACAATATCACCCTGTACATCGGTGCCAGTGTCGGTTCGGCCATCGGGCCGCGCGATGGCAACAGCGTGGAAACCTTGATGCGCAATGCCGATCTGGCGCTCTACCGCGCAAAGGACGAGGGCGGCGGTGTTCATTGCAAGTTCCTGCCCGCCCTTCACGCCAATGCCGAAGAGCGCCGCACGCTGGAATCATCGCTGCGCAATGCAATCGACAATCAGGAACTGCAACTGCACTACCAGCCGGTGGTCAATTCCAAGTCTGAAAGCGTGGTGAGCTTTGAGGCCCTGCTGCGCTGGAACAGTCAGGAACACGGTTTTGTCAGTCCGGCCAAGTTCATTCCGCTGGCGGAAGACACGCGGCTGATCGTACCGATTGGCGAATGGGTCCTGCGGGAGGCCTGCCGCGAAGCCAGCAGCTGGCCCGAAGATATCAAGATCGCCGTCAATGTCTCGGGCGAGCAGCTGCTCGAACCCCATTTCACCGCTTCTGTTGTGCGGGCGCTGGCAGACACGGGCCTTCCCGCGCATCGGCTGGAGGTGGAAGTTACCGAAAGCGTGTTCCTGCGCGATGGCCGAAGCGCGCGCCAGGCGCTGGAGGAGATCATGGCGCTGGGCTGCTCTGTCGCGCTCGATGATTTTGGCACCGGCTATTCCTCGCTTGGCTACCTGCGCACACTGCGCTTTTCCACCATCAAGGTGGATCGCAGCTTCGTGCAGGGCGCATCGCAGGACAGCCCGGAAAGTCTGGCCATCATCCGCGCCGTTGTGGCGATGGCGCAGAGCCTCGAGATGTCCACCACTGCTGAAGGCGTCGAAGATGCGCAGCAGGCGGCCCTTGTCCGGGAATTGGGATGCACCAAGATCCAGGGCTATTATTTCGGCCGCCCCATGCCTGCGCTCGAAGCGCGATCGCTGGTAGTAAAACGTCGCAACGTGGCGGCCTGATTTCTTGAGCAGGCGCATCCGCGCCCGCATCCTCGGTGCAATTCCCTCCGCTCCGCTTCGGGGCACCTGCGGACGGCCGTTCGGCCTTGCGGTCCCCATGGGACCGTTGGGCTTTGGGCCGATTATCGCACTCTGCCCACTCTCCAAGCCATGCCTGCGGGAGCAGCCCCGAAAACTCAGGCGACCGCGAGGCTTTCGAACACGCTTTCAAACAGGGCGCGGCCGTCGGTGCCGCCAAGTTCGTCCTCAATTGCGCGTTCGGGGTGGGGCATCATGCCCAGCACATTGCCCGCAGCATTGAGGATTCCGGCGATATCCCGGCGTGAGCCATTGCACGGCTCGGCATAGCGGAAGGCCACGCGGCCATCGCCTTCCAGCCTGTCCAGCGTGGCATCGTCGGCGAAATAATTGCCATCGTGATGGGCCACGGGAATGTGGATGATCTGTCCGGCTTCATAGCGGCTGGTGAACAAAGACTGGTTGTTCTCCACCTTCAACGGCACGGTGCGGCAGATGAAGGTCTGGCCGGCGTTGCGCATCAGCGCACCGGGCAGCAGGCCGCTTTCGGTCAGCACCTGGAAGCCATTGCACACGCCCAGCACCGGCACGCCCTTGTTGGCGGCATCGATGACGGAACGCATGATCGGACTGTTGGCCGCCATCGCGCCACTGCGCAGATAGTCGCCATAGGAAAATCCGCCGGGCAGGGCGATGAAGTCCAGACCATCGGGCAGCTCGGCATCGCCGTGCCACACGCGCAGAGGCGCCTTGCCCGATATCTTGTGGATCGCCACCGCCATGTCGCGGTCGCAGTTGGAACCGGGAAAGGTGATGACGGCGGCCTTCATCACGCGGTCTCCAGCTTCTCGATCCGGTAATTCTCGATCACCATGTTGGCCAGCAGCTTGCGGCACATGTCGTCCAGCGCCTCGTCAGTGGTGTCATCGGCCACGTCCAGTTCGATCAACCGGCCCACGCGCACATCCTTGACGCCTGTAAAACCAAGCCCTTCCAGCGCATGGTGGACGGCGCGGCCCTGCGGATCGAGCACGCCGGGCTTGAGGCTGACATGGATGCGGACCTTCATGGAGGGCTGCCTTTCGATTATGCGGGTCATAGTGTGGGCGGATTATCGGCCCAGCCTATGGCGATTGCATGCGTCATGGGCAAGAGGGCACCAGCCAATGCCCCCAGCTGAACGGGGCAAATTTGCAGTGAAAGCGGGACAAACCAGATGATCGGGACAGAGAAATTCACCTTCACCGGCGCCAAGGGGCAGCAGCTGGACGGCAGGCTGGAAAAGCCGCTGTACCACCGCCCGCGCGGTGCGGCGCTGTTCGCCCACTGCTTCACCTGCACCAAGCAGAGCCACGCCGCCACGCGCATTTCCGCGGCGCTGGCGGCCAGCGGGCTGGCGGTGCTGCGGTTCGATTTCACCGGTCTTGGCGGCAGCGACGGCGATTTTGCCAATGCCGGCTTTGTCTCCAACGTGGAGGATCTGGCCGCCGCCGCCAGCGCTCTGGATGCGGCCGGGCTGACGCCAACGCTGCTGATCGGCCATTCGCTGGGCGGCGCGGCGGCGATAGCGGCAGCGCATCACATCCCGCAGGTGCTCGGCGTTGCCACCATCAATGCCCCGTTCGATACCGCCCACGTGTTCGAGCATTTCGGCGACTGCATCGAAAAGATCGAGGATGAGGGCGAGGGCAATATCACGCTGGCGGGGCGCACGTTCCGCATTACCCGCGATTTTCTGGAACAGGGGCGCAACCAGCCCCAGTCGCAGCGGCTGCGCAAGCTGGATCGGCCGTTGCTGGTGCTGCATGCCCCGCTGGACGAGATTGTCGGCGTGGACAATGCCCGCGACATCTTTGAAGCGGCGCGCCATCCCAAGAGCTTTGTGGCGCTGGACGGGGCAGACCACCTGCTGACAAGGCCGGGCAGCGCAGAATATGCCGCCGCCATGATCGCCGCCTGGGCCACGCCGATTCTCAAGGACGTGGTGGATCAGGCGGGCGGCACGCCAGAGGGCATGGTGGAGGTGTCCACCGCAGGCGGCAAATTCGCCCAATGGGTGCGCACATCCAGCCACGCCTTCATCGCCGATGAACCCAGAAGCTTTGGCGGGCGCGATGATGGGCCCACGCCCTATGACCTGCTGCTCGCCTCGCTTGGCACCTGCACCGCCATGACCTTGCAGATGTATGCCGAGCGCAAGAAGATCGCGCTGGAAAATGTCCGCGTTGAACTGGCGCACAGCCGTGAACACGCCAAGGATTGCGAGAGTTGCGAGGAGGGCGGGGAGCCGCTGCAGGTGATCACCCGCGCCATAGAACTGACCGGCGATCTGACCGATGCCCAACGCGCGCGCATGCTGGAAATTGCCGACATGTGCCCGGTCCACCGCACGCTGAGCGGCCGGCTGGAGATACGCACCAGCAAGACCGGGTGACAATTATTACAAATCTTTGCTTGTTGATGCGAATGGCTCGCATTAACGCGTGAGTTTGAACCGGGCGAAAGCCACGCGCGGTGATGTTTGGCAGGGACGGGATGGAGAATATCGTGAGCAATGACAAAGCAGGCGCCGACGGCAGTGTGACGGCGCCGGGCAAGCCGTATATCTCCCCCCGCGCCAAGGCCCGCATGTTGTGGGTCACCATTCACCGCTGGATGGGTATTGTCCTGCTGATCCCGATGGCGGTGCTGGGTGTGACCGGCTCTGCCCAGGTCTGGCCGGAAGAGACCGAGGCGCTGCTCAACCCGGCGCGCGAAGTTTCCGCCACCGCCGATCCCGCTGACATTTCGCAGGCGCATGTCGCCGCCGCCAGGGAAGCGCTGGCGCCCTATGGCACGATCAGCCGCATCGAGATGGGCGAGGTGGGTGAACCGATCATCGTCACCTCCACCCCCTATGCCGATCCGCCCTTCGGCATTGGCGCGCCGGGCGGGATGACCCGCCAGGTGTGGCTCGATCCTGCCAGCGCGCAGGTGATCGACAATGCCGACAGTGCAGGCGGCTTCATGTGGTACATGCACTTCATCCACGGCCTGTTCCTGATACCCGGCTGGGGCCGGCAGCTGGTCGGCTGGATGGGCATATTCCTGACCGTTTCCGCGATTACCGGCATCTATATTTTCTGGCCCGGCAAGGCCCGCTTCATGGCGGCGCTGAAGTGGCAGAAGCGCGATGGCAAGGCGATGAACATCCACCGCCAGTCAGGCGTGATCCTGTCCATCGTGATCATTGTGGAGGCCATAACCGGCGCGTGGATATCCTTCCCCGGCGTGATGGCGTCGATCGTCGAACCCGGTGTCGAACAGCCAGAGCGCAGGCGCGGCGGCTTTGGTCCGCAGGGTGATCCGCTGGTGATGGAAGATGCCCAGTGGATGCAGGCACTTGCCTCTGCCCGGCTGGCCCATGACGGACGGCCCACGGCTATTTCCGCGCCGGTCGAAGGTGGCAGCTGGGCGGTCACTCTGGCGGGCGAGGGCGTGAACGCCAATGTCGCCGTGCCGGTGATCGAAGGGGAAGTGACGGTGGAGGAAAGCCCGGCCTTTGACGGCCCGCCGCCAGCGCCCACCCGCGCCATTGCCGTGGCCGGTACGATGCGCGGCCTGCACTATGCCACCATCGGCGGCATTGTGTGGCAGCTGCTGGTGTTCCTCAGCGGACTGGTGCTGACTTTCCTGGCGGTCTCTGGCGTTTATGTCTGGGGCAAGCGTGAGCTGAAGCGCCTACGCAAGGCGTAGCCGACCGGGACAAATTCCGGCGTGAATTGATGTCCGCTTTGATGAGACGAAATTGGGTGGCCGAATGGCTGGAATGAGGGTGGGAAGCGGACATTAGCTATCGAGCCTCGTCATTCTGTGCACACGAGCGTTTATCATTTAAAGGGTAAACATGCCGCAGCCAGGAAAGATCAATATGATTCTTCGCCGCGTAGGTCTTAAAATTCGCAACCAGGATTGGTTCGCAGTCGTGGTTGAAGTTGTCGCGGTTGTTTTCGGCGTTTTCCTGGGCCTCCAGGTCTCAAACTGGAATGACGAGCGGCAGGAACGGCGTGATGAACGCCAGATACTTGAACGCCTTCACGAAGAGACCGGCAGCCTCTTGCAGGATGTGCAGGAGGAAAAGGCATCGCTGCAATCTCGGGAAACTGCGATTGTGTCTGCGCAGCCCGTCATCTTTGCACTGGAACCTGCCAGGCCACTCACTCAAAGTGAGTGTGATGCAATCTGGAGTTCGCATATCTTCCGGATGGCATCAGACGAGTTGCCCGTCATAGAGGAGCTTCTTGCTACTGGGCGCTTTGATCGCTTGCGCGACGGCGCGCTCAAGCGGCAGCTTCGCGACTATATTCGATTTCGGGATCGCCAGCGCGATGATCACGCGGAACGCACGAACGAGTTGTTCCGACTGCACAGCCGCCATCCCGAAGCTGTCTACGTTGCCTTGCTGCCGGAAAGTGAAGAATATGAGCCGCAATGGGATATTCTGAACGACGGTGATAACGAATGGGTTCTGCGCTGTGACGTTCAAGAAATGCGCGAAAGCCAGTTTTTCCAAAACGAGCTTTTCGATAATATCGGGAGATACAGCACCGTGCTGAATGTCTATGACGCGCGGGAGCAGATGCTTGTTGACCTGAATGAGCGGCTAGAATCGCTACTGAATGACTGAGCAAAACTCCGGCGGTTTCCGCAGCTGCAGCAGATGTCCGCAACCGGGTCGTTTCCCGCCAGGCCGCTATTTTGTGAGAAATGCGCAAAAGCGGACCTCTTGCGAAGCTGCCGAGAGCGTCCACTCCTGCCAGGGCCTTATTCCGCACTGCCTTCTTCCGGCAGGGCGACGATTTCCAGTCGCTCTGCCGGATCGAGGTATCGCCGGGCCATCTGCTGAACATCCTCTGGCGTCAGCATCTGCAACAGTTCGCGCCCCTGCACATAGCGTTCGATCCGGTCCGGCTGGCTTTGCGCCCGGTCGACCAGACCCATCCAGCCATTGTTGGTCTTGAGCAGATTGTCATAGGATTCCAGCTGCGGAGCGCGGGCGCGCAGCAGCTCATCCTCTTGCGCCGGTGCATTGCGCAACGCCTCGATCGCGGCGATCATGGCGTCTCGCGCAGGGTCCACCAGCGCTGCATCGACCTCTGCGGTTATGGAGAAGGTGCCATAGCCGGGATAGGTGCGGGACTGGTCGGCGCTGGCATTGGGCGAATAGGTCTGGCCCAGTTCCTCGCGCAGAGAGTCTATCAGCCGCAACTGGGTGATCCGCTGGAGCAGTTCCAGTTGCAGCGTCTCGCGCAGGTCTTCGCCATCGCGGGTTGGCCAGATCATCCGGATCACCGCCTGGTTGGCCTCGCCTTCATGGCGGACGATGCGGGGGGAGCGATCGGCGGTGAATGTGCGCACGCGGTTATCCGCATAGTCGCGGAATTCGGCTTCACGCGGGGGCAGGGCGCCGAATGTGCGCGCCACCATGTCAATCGCCGCGTCCTCGTCAAAATCGCCGACCAGCGCCAGTTCGATCGCGCCATTGGCGAAACGGTCCGAAATGGCATCGCGCAGGCGGGCGAAGGTCAGGCTCAGATAATCCTCCTCGCTCTGCAGGGAGAAGCGCGGGTCATTATCCGCAATGATCCCGGCCTGCGCATTGCCGAGCGCGGAACCGGGCGTGGCCCTGTAGCTGGCGAACCAGTTCTGGATGCTGCGGCGATATTGCTCCTCACCCTGCGGGCGATAGCCGGGATCGACGATGGCGGCGGCAAACAGATGCAGCTGCATATCCAGATCGCGCGGGGTGGTGGTGGCGGAGAAATTGAACGTCTCATCGTCGGAACTGATGTTCAGCCCGACCTGGCGGCCAGCCAGTATGGACTGCAATTCATCCAGCGAATGCGCGCCAAGGCCGCCGATCAGCAGCGAATTGGTCATGGCCGTGGCCAGCGGATTATCCTTCGTGTCCAGCAATTGCCCGCCATCGACGTTCAGCTGCACGGCCACGCGGTCTTCCTGCAGATCGGTCTTCTTCAGGTTGAGCTTCACGCCATTGGCAAAGGTGATGGTGCGGATGCCCAGCAGCGGCTCCACATGATCGGCGGCAATCGTTCCTGCCGGACCAAAATCGTCATAGGCGAAGCTGTCCAGCGCGGTATCCTCGCGCGCCACCAGCGGCACTTCCATGCCCGCATTCCATGCTGCGCGAACGGCTTCGGCCCCGCCTTCGGGCGCGGTTCGTCCGGTGAAGCGGAGCAGCGGATTATCCAGCGGGACGATGTCGGCGCGCAGGGCCGCGATCACCGCATCGGGGGTGATGGATGGTGCGTGCGCCTCAAACCTCTCAAGCGCGCTTTGCGGGGTGGTGGGAATCTGCTCATCGGCCAGCAAGGTCAGCGCGCCGGTGATGAAATCATTATTATGGCGGGTCTGCGCCCCGGCGGCATTGGATTCGATCGAGGCGCGCAGGTTGGCGACCTGTTCCATCACTTCCGCATCGGTGAAGCCGAACTCCACCGCGCGGCGATATTCTTCCTGCGCTGCGGCCAGACCGCGCTGCCATTCACCCTCGGCTGCCTGCACCACCAGATTGGTGGTGCGCCCGGTGTGGAACAGCTCCTGCGTCACCACCCCGGCAGCACGGAAGGGCGGATTATCCACGCGGCCAAGGCGCTGGAGGCGGCGATTGATGATGCCATAGCCGATCTCCCGCAGCACCCGGTCCTGCCGCGATGCAACCGTATCGGGCCGGTCGATCCATTCCCCATGGCGGGCGACGGTGATCGCTTCGGACAGGGCGGGATCGATGAAAATTTCCGTTTCGCCCTGGCGGCTGGTGTCAAACGGGCCGGCGCTTGCGGGCGGATCGCTGGGCGGCGCTTCCCAGCTGGCAAAATATTGCTCCACCAGCTGCCGGGCGCGGTCGGGATCGAAGTCACCCACGATGATCAGCGCGACATTGTCGGGCCGGTAATGCGCCTCGTAATAATCGCGCAGGCGCTGTGCGGTGGCGGCGTCAATCGTTTCATCGGTGCCGCCCACCCAGCGATCGGCCAGCCGTGATCCGGGGAAGTTGAAGGCGATATCGGCCAGCTGGTTGCGCAGCTGATACGTGTCACGCACGCGCCTCTCTGCCTGGATAACGCCAATCTCGCGCGCCACGGCGGCGGGGTCGAAAGTCAGCTCGCTGGCGGTTTCGCGCATCAGCATGATCGCCGTATCGAGCAGGTCTTCGTCATTGCGCGGCAGGTTGAGCATATAGACCGTGCGGTCAAAACTGGTGGAGGCGTTGGTGTCCGCGCCAAAGGCCAGGCCCTCGCGTTCCAGCAGGCGCAGCATCTCCCCCTCGGGCACGTTGGCCGAACCGTTGAAGGCCATGTGCTCGACAAAATGGGCATAGCCGAGCTGGTCGTCATCTTCGCCCAGAGAGCCGGCGTTGACCCACAGATAGACCATGCCTTGCGCGGCGGGGGTGGCATTGGGGCGGATGACATAGCGCATGCCATTTTCCAGCACGCCAAAGCGGTATTCGGGATCAACCGGCAGGTCGCTGGCGGCAAATGGCCACACGTCGTCAGCCGGGGCCTGAACCGCGGCCGGAGCCTCCACCAGATGCACGCGGCTTTCCAGGTCCTGATATTCAGGAGCCTGAGCCAGTGCGGAAAAGGGCAGGGCGACGGCCGCCAGCAGGGCGGCAAAATTGCGTAGGATCATCCAGACTATCTGGCGCAAGTTTCATTAACGGGCAATTGATTATGCCCGTGAGTACGCCCGCCCTTGCCGCAGAGGCCTTACTTCTTGGGCTTGGGCGGGCTGGTGCGCAGGCGTGATCGGTGGGCGCTCATGTCCAGCACTTCGCCGGGGCCGCCATCGTCATTCTGCAGCAGGCCAAGGCGGCGCGCCACTTCCTGATAGGCTTCTTCCTCACCGCCCATGTCACGGCGGAAGCGGTCCTTGTCCAGCTTTTCGCCGCTGGTCATGTCCCACAGGCGGCAATTGTCCGGGCTGATCTCGTCCGCCAGAATCACGCGGCTGTAGTCGCCATCGAAAATGCGCCCGAATTCCAGCTTGAAATCCACCAGGCGGATATCGATGGCCGAGAACAGGCCACACATGAAATCATTGATGCGGATAGCCATGGCGGAAATGTCCTGCATTTCCTCATGATTGGCCCAGCCGAAACAGGCGATGTGCTCTTCGGCCACCATCGGATCGTTCAGCTCATCCGACTTCAGGTAATATTCGATCAGCGTGTGCGGCAGCGGCTCACCCTCATCGATGCCCAGCTTCTTGGAGATGGAGCCGGCTGCGACATTGCGCACCACCACTTCCAGCGGAATGATCTCCACCTGACGCACCAGCTGCTCACGCATGTTCAGGCGGCGGATGAAATGGGTGGGGATGCCGATGTGCGAAAGGCGCGTGAACACATGCTCGCTGATGCGGTTGTTGATCACGCCCTTGCCGTTGATCGTGCCCTTCTTGGCCGCGTTGAAGGCGGTGGCGTCATCCTTGAAATACTGGATGATCGTGCCGGGTTCAGGACCCTCATAGAGGATCTTGGCCTTGCCTTCGTAGATCTGGCGGCGGCGGGACATGGGCGAAACCTTCACTCTGGGCACCGGACCGGCACGGAACCGGACAAGCGCGAAAAACGAGAGCGCCCCGGCTTACGAAGCATGCTGCTTCGCAGGTGCCGGGGCGCGTGCAATTGTGCCTATACACCTGCCGTGCGCTGCTGGCAATTGCGCGGGAGCAGGCAGATTGTCAGCCTTCCATTGTATCGAGCGCGAAGAGGTAGCCCTGTTTGAAGAACACGCACATCAGGGTCAGATCTTCCAGATCGCCCGGCTCGTTCCAGCCGTTCGCCCGCAGCTGGGAGATCAGAAATTGCTCTTCCTCCTGATCGCTGGCGCCGTCCAGGATGAGGTTGGCCGCCCCGCGACAGATACTGATCTGCTGTTGGAACGCCTCGGTCGTGCGGGGCAGGGCCATCGCCGCCGTGGGAACGGTGATCAGGGCAAGGGCGGACAGGACTGCGGGTAGTCGGATCATGCGTGCCTCCGTGTTGATGGGCGAGGATGCACCACATTATCTGCAAGGTAAATCCGGAGTTGCCGTTTGAGTTGCCATTTGACCTGTTCCGGTCTCTCCGACTACGGGCGATCAAAATCGGGGATCACCATGTACCGCTACGCTTCCGCTTCTTTGATAGCTCTTGCTTTCGCATCGCCGGCCCTCGCTCAGGAGGCGCCAGGCGAATCGGACACGATCGTCGTCACCGGCACGCTGATCCGCGGCAGCGCAGAAGATGCGCCCGCCCCGGTGGCGGTGATCACGGCACAGGATCTGGCGCGGCAGGGCAATCCATCGATCATGGACCTGACCCGCCGCCTGCCCGTTTCCAACGGCGTGATCGGCGATGCCAGCCAGTTTGATCCGCGCAGCCAGTTCAACCAGGGATCGGCCAGCGTGAACCTGCGCGGCCTTGGTCCGCAGCGCACGCTGGTGCTGCTCAACGGCAATCGCATGGTCGCCACCGGTGCAGGCCAGTTGCCGCTGGTGGATGTGAACCTGTTTCCGGTCGATGCCATTGGCCGGATCGAGATCTTGAAGGATGGCGCGGCAGCCACTTATGGATCGGACGCCATTGGCGGGGTGGTCAACTTCATCACCCGCACCGATCAGGACGGTTTCCTGGTCGGCGGCGATTACCGCTATATCGACGGGTCAAGCGGCGACTGGACCGCCTCTGCCAGCTATGGCCGCGATTATGGCGCGGTGCGGGTGTTCCTGTCCGCCGGATATCAGGAGCGTAATGAGCTGCGCGTGACTGATCGCGCGGCTACCTGGCGTCCCTTTGCGGAAAACCCCCAGGGCGGGTTCTCGGGCGGCGGCAATCCGGGCAATTTCGACTTCAACGCCTCTGTCGGCGGTATCAGCTTTGACGCAGATGAGGGGTGTGAGGCGCTGGGCGGTTTCCGCTCGCTTCCCGGTTCCAGTTCGGACCTGTGCAGCGCGTCCTATCTCGGCTTCACCAATCTGGTGGAGCCGGAGGAGCGCTACCAGCTGTTCGCCGATATCGAGGCGGACCTTGGCGATGATATGACCCTGCGCGTGACGGGCCTGTATGGCCGCACGGTCACAGTGCTCAACACCTCGCCCAGCTTTCTGCCCACCATCGCCCCATCGGCGAATGCGGCCTTTGGCGGCACCGGCCTGTTCACCATTCCCGCCTATGCTCCGGCGCTGGCCGATTACTGCGCGCGCTTTGGCGATGATGCGGGCTGCGCTGTCGATGGCAATGGCGTTCCGCAAGCGCCCGCGCTGGCCTATCCGGTGCGCTTCCGCCCCTTGCTGGCGGGCGGCAATCCGCTGTTCGACAACGATCGCGGCACCGCGGCGCTCGACCGCAACAGCGATGCCTATCAGTTCTCAGGCGAGTTCAATGCCGGGCTGGGCAGCGGCCTCGACCTGACTCTGGGCGCGACCTATTCCGAATATGACCGCTTTTTCGAAGTTGGCGACAGCTTCGTCGATTACCTGCAAAATGCGCTGGCCGGTTTTGGCGGAGAGAATTGCGCCTATGCCTCCCCCGCATCGCGCGCGGGGCTGACCACTGACCAGCTGGCCGCCATCGCGGGCACCAGCGGGTGCAGCTACTTCAACCCCTTTTCAACGGGCGTTGAGGGCAATTCGGTGACCGGCGTGGCCAACCCCAATTTCGCCGGTAATGGCAGCCCGCTTGGCCTCAGCACCGCGCCCGGCGCGGGCCTTGTGAACGATGTCGCCACCATCGGCCATTTCTACAACGTGTGGGACCGCACGGCCAACACGCGCCAGTTCGTGGTCGATGCGGTGCTGGCGGGGGAGAGCGGCATCTCGCTCCCTGGCGGCGAGGTGGAATTCGCGCTTGGCGCGCAGTTCCGCCGTGACCGTTATGCGCGCACCTTTGGCGGCGGCGGCAATCTGGACCAGTTCCCTTGCCCCGGATCGGTGCTCAACCCGGAAGAAACCTGCAACCCTGAACCCGGCGCGCTGGGCTTTATCGGCGCGGGCAGCGATTTCGCCGTGTCGAGCGAGATCTGGGCCTTGTTCGGCGAATTGCAGCTGCCGCTGACCGATCGCCTGACCGCCCAGCTTTCCGCCCGCTATGAAGATTATGCCGCAACGGCCGCCTCCAGCTTCGATCCACAATTGCGGCTGCGCTATGAGGCGGCGGACTGGCTGACCCTGCGCGGCGGGGTGGGCACCACATTCCGCGGGCCGCCGCCCAACCAGACCAATGCCGATCTGGTGATCCTGACCTTTATCGGCGGCGCTTTTCGCGCGGTGGACCTGCTGGCCAATCCGCAGCTGAAATCCGAAAGCGCCACCACGTGGAATGCAGGCGCGATTGTCGATAGCGGCGGCTTCCGTGCCAGCGTCGATTATTTCCGCTATGACTTCAAAGGCGCGATAGAGAATGAGCCGGTGGGCGGCATGGTTGCGGCGCTGTTCGGTGCCAGCGGCAGTGCCAATTGCGGCGATCCGGCTTTTGCCGGGCTGGAGGCGCGCTTCACCTTCAGCGGCGGCGTGTGCAAATCCGCCAATGTGCAGCGCCTCGCCAGCTATGCCTCCAACTCATCGGACGTGACCACCAGCGGGATCGACGCGCAGGCCAGCTATGACTGGGATACGGGCGCTGCCATCCTGCAGGCGGGCGCAGGCGGCACCTATGTGTTCGAATATCAGGTGAGCGACGTGGTGGTGGAAGGCGTGCTGGTGCAGCCTGCCTTCGATGCCGTGGGCAAGCTCAACTACCAGACCACCGCCTATCCCATTCCGCGCTGGAAGGGGCAGGCCTGGGTCCAGGCCGAGCTGGGCAACCATATGCTGCGCCTGCAGGTGAACAACGTGGCCGGCTATACCGACCAGCGCGGTGCAGCCATCTTCGGCCCCAACAACGGCTCCCTGGCCGGAGCTTCGGTGACCGGCGGTGAGAATATCGGCGCCTTCACCACAGTGGATGCGGTGTGGAACTGGACGCTGGATACCGGCACCACAGTATCGCTGGTGCTCGACAACATATTCGACGAGGACCCGCCCTTCGCGCGGCTGGACCAGAACTTCGATCCCTTCACCGCCAACGCACTGGGCTTCACCGCCAAGATCGGGGTACGGCAGGCGTTCTGAGTGCTGGTCCTGGCTGGAGCCCTAATCCGCGCGCAGATACACCAGCCAATAGACCAGCCCTACCAGAACGCCGCCGCCGACCACATTGCCTGCGGTTACCACGGCGAGGTTTTGCAGCGCCGGACCCATGTCGATCACGCCTGCGTGCAACATGGCGACGGGGATCATGTACATATTGGCGACCGAGTGTTCGAAGCCCAGCGCCACGAAGGCGGTGATGGGGAACAGGATCACCAGCACCTTGCCTGAAACGCTGTGCGCGGCGAAGCACATCCACACCGCCAGACACACCAGCACGTTGCACAATATGGCTCTGGCGAAGGCTTGCAGCGGATCGAGCGCCAGCTTGGCATCGGATATGGCCACCGCGGTAACGCCCACAGCGCCGCCGCTCATATCGAGAATGCCGGACAGGTGGACCAGTATCGCCGTGGCCACGCCGCCGATCAGATTGCCCAGATAGACGATCCCCCAGTTTCGCAGCAATTGCGCCAGCGACACGCGACCGTCTGCAAGGCCGAGCACGATCAGGCTGTTGCCGGTGAACAGCTCTGCCCCGCCGATGATCACCAGCACCAGCCCGAGCGAGAAGGCCATGCCGCCCAGCAGCCTCGTGGGGCCAAAGCCCAGCTCGCTGCCGGTGATGACAAGGGTGAAGAACATCGCCCCAAAGGCAATGAAGGCCCCGGCCAGAACGCCCAGTGTCAGCGTCTGCACGAAGGGCAGCTGAACCTTGCGCAGCGCCACGTCCTCCACCAGCCGGGCAATTTGCGCCGGTGCCACCACGTCGAGCGGATGGGGTTCGCTGCTCATGTCATTGCAAGCTTTCCGGCGCGCCGTCGCCGTGCGGAACCTTGCCGCGTTCAATCAGCCTGCCCAGCGTGGAGCGTTGCACCAGCACGCTGAACAGCACGGCGGCGAAGGTGGCGGCCAGCAGCAGTTCACGGGTCGGGCCGGGGGGCAGGGACAGCGCCAGCGCGATGGAGATTCCGCCGCGAAGTCCGCCCCACCACAGCACGCCCCATGCGCCCTCCGCCTTGGGCCGTGCGGCAGGCACCACGCGGGTGGAGACTGTGACCGCGATTGCGCGCGCTGCCAGCGTGATGACAATGGCGGCCAGCGCCAGTTCCAGATGCGGCAGGCCGGGAACCAGCACGATCATTTCCAGCCCGATCAGCAGGAACAGCACCGAATTGAGCAGTTCATCCACCACTTCCCAGAACTTGATCACATAATCGCGGGTGATGTCGCTCATCGCATAGGTCACGCCGTGATTGCCGATCAGCAGCCCGGCCACCGCCATCGCCAGCGGGCCGGACACATGCAGGAAGCTGCACAGGGCATATCCGCCCATCACTACGGCCAGCGTGATCGTCACCTCCAGCGCATATTCGTCCATCGATCGCATGGCGCGATAGCCCATGTAGCCCGCGATCAGGCCGATCAGTATGCCGCCGCCCGCTTCCATCACGAACAGCCGCGCGCCCTCTGCCAGGCTGAAGTCTTCACCCGTCAGCGCCGCACCCAGCAGGATCACGAAGATCACGATGCCCACGCCGTCATTGAACAGGCTTTCACCCGCAACGGTGGCCTGCAGGCTCTCCTCGACGTTCTCCTCCTTCAGCACGCCCAGGACCGACACCGGATCGGTGGGGGCGATCAGCGCGCCGAACACGAAATACCAGATCGGCACGATCGGCAGGCTCATCAGCGTGCCTACGCCCCACATCGCCAGACCCACCAGCACGGTGGAGACGATCACGCCCACGGTGGAGAGCAGCAGCACCGGCACCCAGTCCGCCCGCAGCCGGTCCAGATCGACATGCAGCGCGCCGGCAAACAGCAGGAAGCTGAGCATCCCGTCGAGCAGCGTCTGGGTGAAGTTCATCTCCTCCAGCAGCCGCGCCACGCTGTTGTCCAGCGTCACGCCGGGGATGAATTCATTGGCCATCAGCAGGCCGATCGCGGCCACCGCGCCCATCACCGTCAGGCCGATGACATGCGGCAGCTTGAAGAAATGGTGGTTTATCGTGCCCAGCAGCGCAGATGCCACGATAAGCATGGCCGCAAGATCGAATGGGGAAAGACCGCCTGTTGTTTCGTGCATGGTTGAGGGGATAGCGGCTGGCTGGGTATCGGCCTAGCCCTTTGCTGCCTGAAGCCCCGCATCGAATTTTCTGCGGGCACTTTCAATGCGGGTCATGTTCGCTTCCGCCCATAGCCAGACGCCGCAAAAGGCTGCTCCCAGGCTCTTGCCCAGATCGGTCAGTTCATAATCAACATGCGGCGGCACGACAGGGTGGACGGTGCGGGTGAGCAAGCCCTCGCGTTCCATCCGGCGCAACGTCTGGGTCAGCATCTTCTGACTGATTTCGGGAATGTGCCGGGCGATCTGGGTGAAACGCTGGCAGCCATTGTCCTCCAGCACCTCCAGCACCAGCATGGTCCACTTGTCCGCGACATGGCCGATCAGTTCGGTGACCAGTTGCTCCAGCCCGGGATCGACTGCGTCTTTGGGTGGCGAGGTTGTTTCATTGGCGATGGGGTTCGCCTCTTTAACCTCGTGCAAATCAAAAGGTAACTGTTCCATCTATCTGAAAACCCTACGCTCTCTTTTTGGTAAGTATAATTCTTTGAAGTGCCTTCTATCATAAAGAGAGCGAAATTGCGATCTTGTGTCCACAGGCAAGGGAGACTCCCGTGAGACTTACTGAAAACACTATTCTGGTCACTGGCGGCGGCTCGGGCATCGGGCAGGCATTGGCCCGGCAATTCGCCGATCGCGGCAACATTGTGATTGTCGCAGGCCGCACGCAGGAGAGCCTGAGCCAGACCATCGCAGGGCGCAGCAAAATGCATGCAATTATGCTGGATGTGGCGGACAATGGATCGGTTGAAGCCTGCGCGGCAAAGCTCTCTGCCGATTTTCCAGCGCTCAACATGCTGATCCATTCGGCGGGCATCATGCTGCGTCAGGAGCTGGGCAGCGGCGGATCAATCGAAACGGCGGAGCGGATCGTGAATATCAACCTGCTCGGCACGATGCGCGTGGTCGAGGCGCTGATCCCGCAGCTCTCGGGCCAGAACCACGCGGCAATCTGCACTGTTTCCAGCGGGCTGGCTTTCGTCCCTCTGCCCGGTGCGCCAGCCTATAGCGCCAGCAAGGCGGGGGTGCATTCCTACACGACGGAACTTCGCCACCGGTTGCAGGGCATGATCGAGGTGATCGAAATTGCCCCGCCTGCGGTGCAGACGGGGCTTACGCCAGGGCAGGAAACGCGCGCCGGTTATCTGCCGCTGGACGATTACATCGCCCAGACAATGGCCAATTTCGAGCTTGAACCCACGCCAGAGGAGAATCTGGTGAAGATGGTCCTGCCACTGCGCAATGCAGAGAAAGACGGCAGGGTGAAGCCCATGCTCGAAATGCTTGCTCAGCTATAAGCGCGGGGACGGCGGCGGAGCTTAGGCAGCCAGTTTGGCTGCCGTTTCTGCCACGCGCTTGCCCAGGTAACGTGCGCCGTCCAGATCGGCTTCGCTGGGCTGTCGGCTGCCGTCGCTGTCGGCCAGGGTGGTGGCGCCATAGGGTGCGCCGCCCTTGACCACGTCCACGCCCATCTGGCCCTGGAAGCCATAGTCCAGCCCCACGATGGTGCAGCCCATGTGCAGCATGTTGGTGATGAGGCTGAACAGCGTCGTCTCCTGCCCGCCGTGCTGGCTGGCGGTGGAGGTGAACACGGCGGCGACCTTGCCGTTCAGCGCGCCGCGCATCCACAATCCGCCGGTGGTATCCCAGAAGGCCGCCATCTGGCTGCACATGCGGCCATAGCGGGTGGGCGAGCCGACAATGATGCCGTCATAGGCTTCCAGCGCATCGGGCCCTTCGATCTGGCTGTGATCCTCACGCTGCGAGAAGCCTGCCGCCTTGGCCACTTCGGGCGGGGCGGTTTCGGCCACATAGCGGATTTCGCATTCATGGCCGGCGCCGGTTACGCCTTCTGCAATGGCATCAGCCATCACTGCGGTGTGACCATAGGACGAATAATAGAGGACGAGAATGCGGGCCATGAAATTTCCTTACTTTGCAGCTTGTCGGACACCACGCCTTCGCTACACTCGCCGCAAAATACAAGGGGGAGGGATGGGAAGCGTGGCCGTCCGGGATGGTGCCTGTAACGTTGGCAGGCCATTCAGGTTCCGCGCAAGACCTTTGCTGACATCATGAGCGATACACCAATCGAAACGCCCGAAGACGGCGAAAGCGCAGCGGTCTCTGACAATGAGACTGCCGACAGCAGTGCCTACTGGACAGCCAATCTGAAGCTGCTGGGCATATTGATGGCGATCTGGTTCGCCGTGTCCTTTGGCGCAGGCATATTGTTCCGCGGCTGGCTCGATCAGTTCAGCATCGGCGGATATCCGCTGGGCTTCTGGTTCGCGCAGCAGGGCAGCATCTATGTCTTCATCGCGCTGATCTTCTACTACACCTTCGCCATGCGCCGGCTCGAGCGCAAATATCACCTCGAAGATTGAATGGGGAGGATTGAGCTCGGGCCATGGAAACGCAAACACTGATCTACCTGTTCGTTGCCGGATCATTCGCGCTGTATATCGGCATCGCCATATGGGCGCGCGCCGGCTCCACATCGGAATTCTATGTTGCTGGCGGCGGCGTGCATCCGGTCGTCAACGGCATGGCCACGGCGGCCGACTGGATGAGCGCGGCCAGCTTCATTTCCATGGCCGGAATCATCGCCTTTTCGGGATATGACGGCAGCGTATACCTGATGGGCTGGACCGGTGGATATGTGATGCTGGCGTTGCTGCTGGCGCCTTACCTGCGCAAGTTCGGTGAGTTCACCGTGCCCGATTTCATCGGCGCGCGATATTACTCCAAAGCCGCGCGCGTGGTGGCGGTGGTGTGCCTGATCTTCATCAGCTTTACCTATATCGCCGGGCAGATGCGCGGTGTGGGGATCGTGTTCAGCCGCTTCCTCGATGTGTCGGTGACGCTGGGCGTGATCATCGGCATGGCGATCGTCTTCGTTTATGCCGTGCTGGGCGGCATGAAGGGCGTTACCTATACGCAGGTGGCGCAATATTGCGTGCTGATCTTCGCCTATCTGGTGCCCGCGATCTACATCAGCTTCATGGTCACCGGCAATGTGGTGCCGCAGATCGGGCTGGGCAGCAGAGTGGAGGATGGATCGGGCCTGTTCGTGCTGCAAAAGCTCGACCTGGTGCTGCAGGATCTGGGCTTCGGGGCCTATACCGATGGATCCAAGTCGATGATCGACGTGTTCTGCATCACCGCCGCGCTGATGATCGGCACGGCGGGCCTGCCGCATGTGATCGTACGCTTCTTCACCGTTCCCAAGGCATCGGATGCGCGCATTTCTGCGGGCTGGGCGCTGATCTTTATCGCGCTGCTGTATACCACCGCGCCCGCTGTGGGGGCTTTCGCGCGGCTCAACTTCATCGATACGGTGAATGAGCAATCCTATGTCGATGCGCCCGAATGGTTCACCAACTGGGAAGACAATGACCTGATCGCCTTTCGGGATCGCAACTTCGATGGCGTGATGCAGTACCGCAGCGGCGATGCCTTCAACGGGGCGCCCGAATATACCGGCGCGCGCGGCTTATCGGGCGAACGGATCACCTCCAACCAGACGGTTGTGGGTGAGAACGAGATTTACGTCGACCGCGACATCATGGTGCTCGCCAATCCGGAAATCGCGCGCCTGCCCGGATGGGTGATCGCGCTGGTGGCGGCGGGTGGCCTTGCTGCGGCGCTATCGACTGCGGCGGGATTGCTGCTGGTCATATCCAGCTCTGTCAGCCACGATCTGCTGAAGAAGACCTTCCGGCCGAAAATCACGGAAAAGGGAGAGCTTCTGTCTGCCCGCATCGCTGCCACTGCGGCGATCGTGGTGGCGGGCTATCTGGGGGTCTATCCGCCCGGCTGGGTGGCGCAGGTGGTGGCTTTTGCGTTCGGGTTGGCGGCAGCATCGCTGTTCCCGGCGATCTTCCTGGGCATCTTCACCAAATGGATGAACCGCGAGGGCGCGATTGCGGGCATGGTCAGCGGGCTGGCCTTCACCTTCCTGTACATCGCATGGTTCAAGCTGTGGTCGCCAGAGAGCAATATCGAGGCCAACTGGCTGCTTGGCATCTCGCCGGAGGGGATTGGCGTTATCGGCATGGTCATCAACTTCGCCGTGGCGATCACCGTGGCCAAGCTGACCGCTCCGGTTCCGCAGGATGTCCGCCGACTGGTTGCCAGCATCCGCGTGCCCAAGGGTGCCGAAACCCCGCATATGCACTGATTGCAGACCCGTCCGAACGGGCTGCCGCCCGTCCCGCCTTGCGTCAGAATTTGATGCCGCCGGACACCAACGGGAGGGGGGTCGGGGTATCCGGCGGCATCGATCTACCCGGATTCAGCCAGGGACTGCTGAATGCCGGGATTCTGGCCGCTATTCGGGGAACTCGATGGTCGGTCCCAGATTGCTCATCACCTCGCGGGCAACGAAGGCCCTGATCTCGTCTGCGGGCGGCGTTCCGTGATGCATCACGATCTCCGCGTGGGCTTCAAAGCGTTCCACCGTGCGCACATTTACCCGCCGCGCCCAGAACGGATCGCCATATTCCGGGTGCCAGATCGTCCAGCCCATGACCGGATCGTAATAGCTCCAGTGCGGCCGCCAATAGGGATAGGCTGAACCGTACCAAGGCCGATAGAGCGGATCGGGTTGCACATATGTGCGCACGTCATGCTCTGTATCGCGGTCGATGATGATGAAATAATCATAGCCGTTCTGCACCGTCAGTTCGGCCGCGCGATAGAGCAGATATCCCTCCACACGGTCCCGTGACGTCAGGCTGTTGCCGGAGAAGGTGACGCGGAAGCGGTTTTCGGTAATCCGCTGCTCTGAATAGCCACCCGTTACCGCCTGTCCGCGCACATCTGGCTGGTAGGGGGTGGGCGTCATGCAGCCGGTGACCGTTGTCGCCAGCAGGAGGGCGGCCAGGCCCAGTTTTGCATGCTTCAAGGAAAGTCTCATCGTAATCGTCCTTGTCTGTCATGCGGCACACATGGCCGCCCTCGTCTGGATACCGGATCAGTCAATCTGGCGGTTGCCCATCACAGCTGTTCAACCGGCACTTCATATTCGTGGATGTATTCGATCACGGCGCGCGCATCTTCGGCAGCCTGGGCGAAGGCTTCCAGCGTGCCGCTGTTGCTGAAGTCGGTGCTGTTGAAGAGCACTTCGTAGACGTTGACCACTGTCGGCACCCAATTGTTGCCCTGCTGGACCAGCACCGTGACCGTCACATTCTCATATGTGTCCGAGCGGTCGTAAACGAACTCGGAGAAGTCCATGTCGGTCCACGTGACATTGCCTGCCGAGGTGGTGTTGATGCCGAGGAAGGCGTTGATATAGGCCACCTCATCCGTCGTCAGCTCACCAGCCTTGTCGCTTGCAGCGGCCAGGAAGGATGCGGCGGAAGCCAGATCCTCGACGGTGAATACGCCATCGATCAGATGGTCGAAATCCTCACCGGGAAGGTCAGCCACGTCGGGGATGGTGCCCTGCGTCATCAGAGCGACATAGATCGCCAGATTCTCCAGCGGGGAATCGATCGTCTTGGCGACGCCATCGATGGTAATCACCAGACGGCCTGCCGCATCGAGGCTCAAGGCGTCGGCATCGTTGAGCATGTCGATCACTTCCTGCGCCCGGTTATCGAGCACGGAATTGGGTGAACGGCCCACGTTGAGGCGGCCCAGTTCAACTTCCATCGCCAGCGAGGGATCGATCGGTGCGCCTTCCTCATCCAGCGGGATGGGGTTGCCGTCCGCATCGATCGGCTGAACGAAGCCTTCATCGGTCAGGATTGGCACGCCGTTGTCATCGCGCAGGATGACGTAGAGGTCGCCATAGAGATCACCGCGTGCGCTGCCTGCGGTGGAGGGCTTGCCGCCGCGATCGTTCGGGCCACCACCGCCGCCGGCCCATGCCGGGCGATCGGAATCCTCGTCTTCGTCGCTGGTGGAGATATCGCGCAGGATATCATCAAGCCCGCGCGGCGGCTGGCTCGCGCCGGAACCGGCGTTGCCGCTGCGACCGCTCTGGCCGGACTGACTGCCCTGGCCTGAAGAACCCTGCCCCTGCGAACCCTGTCCCGAAGAACCCTGTCCGGGCGAACTCTGGCCGCTGTCGCTGCCGGCCTGGTCCGATTGACTGCCACCAGCACCAGATCCGCCTTGACCCTGTGCGCCCTGACCCTGTGCGCCCTGACCCTGACCGCCCTGGCCACCCTGACCTTGGCTGCCCTGGCCACCCTGGCCCTGACCACCCTGTCCGCTGCCGCCCTGTCCTTGCTGCTGCTGCGCCGCAGAGGCACTGGCCTCGAATGCGGTGAGCGGCAGTCCGGCGCCCAGGACAAACAGCGCTGCAGCCGAAGTGGCGAGTTTCAGTGTGGCGATCTTCGAGAAATTCATGGGACTCTCCATTTTGTTTTTTTAACCCGATTCTGAATATCTAGGCGGTGACGGGACGGGACGAATTACGTAGATTCCCAAATGCGGGAATTCCCTTATTCGTCTGGGGATTTACGCGCCGCTTCCCGCTCAAAGATGCCACAGCAGGCCGATCCGGAATTGCGTTTCGGCATGGTCGAAACTGTCGGCCTGCAGGTCGTACTGGACATCGTAGCGCCGGTACTGCGTGGCCGAATAATCGAGGCGCAGGCGGGTGTTCGCGCCAAGGCCGGTTTCCACGCCAATGCCCAGCCGCAGGCCGGTTTGCGTGCGGGTTGACCGTACCGAGGCGGTTGCGGTGTTGAAGGGCAGGTCGAAACGGGTCCTGACCACACCGCCCTGCGCGAAGATCATGCTGGTCTTGCCCAGCAGCTGACCCACGCGTGCGCTCGCGCCAAAGGAATAATCGTGCTCGGCAGAATAGATCAGGCCTGCCTGATCGCGGTCCACATTCCAGTCGATATTGGACACATCGCCTGCCACCTCCAACCCGAGGTAGGTGCGGCCGAAGACCTCGCCAAAGCCCGCCATCAGGCCCAGCAACGGCCCGTGGCTGCTGCGCGGGACATCGATGGCTGTGCTGCCAAGGCGGATACCGGCATTGTCGCTGGTCAGCGCGCCGTGGCCGATCTGAACGCCGACATAGGGGCCGGAGAAGTCGACCTGGGCGATGTCCTTCGTATCCACCGACGCTCCGCCAAAACGCACGCCGCCGCCAAGCCGGAACTGGCTTTCCGATGAGGAGAAATTGTCGATATTGCCGCCGCCGGCCGGGACATCGTAATCGCCGTAAGACGACATGACATATTCGAACCGCACGAAGCCACGCTCGCCCGCGCTGGCATCCATGCCCAGGCCGAAGCCAAGCCCGGTCTTGCGGTCACTGTCCCGATAGCTGTCGGGCGCAAAGTCATAGCGGGTCCGTAAACTGGCCGCATTCATGCCTAGCCGGACATAGAGGAGGTCGCTTTCCCCAGTCACCAGGCCCAGCCTGGCAGCGATGCCGAAGCTGTCCTTCTTCTCCACCGCAAACATCCTGTCGGAGGCATGGACCCAGTCCGGCCCGCCGAGCATGGCTTCGCCTTCGAGACCGAAATAGACGATCCCGGTGGTGACGCCGTAGCCGATTGCCGCGCCATAACTTTCACCCGTGCCGCCGAAATCGGCGGTATTGCTGCCGATCAGCCGGGGACCGTCGATTGCGGTTGCCAGCGTTCCATGACCCAGCAGGACCGCCGCATAGGCGCCGCCCGGTGCGGCGCCGCCAAGGCGCAAGGGGCTGACGGCGGAGGAATAGCGCGGCTGCACCTGCCCGCCGATGCTGATCATGAAGCGGTTTTCGTCATAATCGAACCCGGCGGCATTCGATGAACGCTGCGCCAGATTATAGTCGAGGCCAAGATAGAGGTGGCTGTTCAGGTAATAGCGGGTCCACACATTGGCGCCGGTGACAAATTCGGACCGGGGCGCGCCGCGATAATCATAGTGCGATCCCCAGATCGTGAGGCCGGTATTCAGCCGGGGATGGGGAAGTGCGCGCAAGGCGAAGCTGCTGGTGGTGAGCACATAGGCAGAGGCACCGGGCAGGGTGGTCTCCTCCACGGTCCTGTCGGTGCGCAGCGAAGCGGAGAGTCCGGCGGGCCCGGACCAGTCGATCACTGCGCCAAAATCCACGGTCGAGATATTGGGCAGGCGCGGATCGTCATATCGCTGCTGGAGGTAGCCGACATGGGCCTCCGCGCTCAGGCGGCGGGAGAGCTGGTGCCTGACGCCGGCCCCGATAGAGAACCCTTCGGAGTTGCGCTGATAGCCAAAATCGTCGGCGGCAGTGTCATATTCGCGATAATCGAACGCGCCCTGCACGAAGATCTGCATGCCCGATGGCAGTTCGTGACCGACGCGCAGCCCCAGATCCACCATTGTCCGGTCACGGTCATCATTGTTGATGATCCCGCCCAGCGTGGCGACGTCATCATAGTTGTAGTCGGTCATCGTGCCGGCCACCCGCACGAAGATCGGATCACTGTTTATCAGCATGCCGAGGTAGGAATAGAGCCGGTCATATTCGGTCGGGGAAATGCCGTTTGTGGCTTCAGGCGAAGACCGCCCTTCATGCTCGCGCCGCAGATCACCGCCAGCAAGCAGTGTCGCCGCGCCAGAAAGACCCAGGCGGCCATCGATGCCGATCAGCCAGTCGTCATAGTTCTCGCTGTCGTTCTGGTCATAGCGGCCGAACTCGCCCTGCGCACGGACGGCAATGCTGTCTGCCCCGTCACGGTGGGCAATATTGAGGCGCGGGCGGGCCACCAGCAGCAGATCGTCAACCTCGCGCTGGCGGGTGGCGAAGATGTTGTCGCTGTAAACGGCCCCAAGATCGAGCGATGCATCAATGGTGGTGCGGCCCGAGGATGCCGGGGGCGTATCCTGCGCCGTGGCGGCCTGATCACCTGCGAATGCGGATGCAGACGGTTCCTCGGCATTCTGCGCAAATGCCGTGTGTGGAAAGATTGCTGCGGCCAGCAGCAGAGTGGTTCTGAACCTGCGCAATTTCGCCGACCCCTGTTCTTGAAACTGGTTGAACTGAAGGACCAGCGTCTAGAGATCAGGGATTTTCAGCCACTTCGTAAATGACCCTAAGTGGAAGTACGTAAAGCCGGATGGCGCGCCCGCAAGCGGCCCACAATCCGCCCCGAGGCAGGCGCAGGCGATAGGGCAAAGAACCCGCCCTCAGGTAGCCAAAGGCGATAGGGCAAAGAACCCGCCCTCAAGTAGCCGAAGGCGATAGGGCAACGAACCCGCCCTCAAGTAGCCGAAGGCGATAGGGCAACGAAAAGGAGTGGTGCCCAGGGGCGGAGTCGAACCACCGACACGACGATTTTCAGTCGTCTGCTCTACCACTGAGCTACCCGGGCATCGCCGCGGCGGCGATCCTTCAAACAAGGACCGGCGAGCGAATGGAAGCGGCGCTATGGCGAAGCCTTTCGCGCTTGGCAAGGGGGGTTTTCAATCCTCCCGCCCAATATCCTCGGCAAAATCTTCCGGGTTCACTGCCGGGCCGGGCACGGCATATCCATCGCCGAACCATTTTGCCAGATCGCGGTCCTTGCAACGTGCCGAGCAGAAGGGGCGGAAGTCTGCGTTGCGGGGCTTGCCGCAGATGGGGCATTTCTTCGAATTTGCAGTCATAATGGCACTGCCTGCGCGAAACCGCTTTGCGGTGCAAGTGCCGGGTCCGGCGCCATGCGCAGCTCGCGCCCGGTGCGCCGCGCCAGCTCCGCCAGCCACTCGGGCGTCAGGCGGGCGATCACGGCGGGATGGGCGGTGAGCAGGATCGCGCCGGGATCGGTCACTTCCTCTGCCTGACGCAGCAGCAGGCGCGCGGCGGAACCGGCGGGATCGTGCTGGATGCGGTGGAGAATGGACGGGCGCACCAGCCGGGCGACGATCTGCACGAAGCCAAAGCCGTTCATGGCCGTTCGCTCATGATCGAAATCGGCCAGAGCGCCAGCCAGATGGACATCCACGGCCTTGCGCTCATCCTTGGCCTGCAAGGTGGGGAAATCCACCCCGATCACGCCGCCAAGGCCAAAGCGGGCGATGGCGCGGGCCAGCGGATCGATCGCCTCCAGCGCCAGGTCGCGCGGAGGCAGCGTGCCGTCCACGTCGACCAGCGTCATCGCCGGCGTGGGCGAGAAATGCAGCGAACCGCGCGGGAATTCGCAAATGCCGGACTGCGCCTCGGTGCAAATCTCCTCCCAGCATCCGCGCGGGAAGCGGCGCACCACGCGCGCGCCCAGTTGCTCGGCCAGAGTGGGCGCGGGGCAGGGCGGGGCCTGCGTGGGCCGGGCATGGGCCAGCTTCACGCGGCTCCCCTCGCCAATGCGGGACCGGGTCACTTCCAGACGGATCGCAGACCCTTCGCTGGCATCCTTTGGCAGGCGGTCCACCAGCGCTTCCTCGCCGCTGGCAAAGCGCGCGCGGCCGCGTTTGGCGCCTTTTGCGCGCGAAACCAGTATGGCGTCTTCGATCTGGCCCACAGCCAGTTCGCCCGGCCAGGCGACATGCGCGGCAAGCGCCTCGCCATCTTCCACCAGAATGGCGCGTTCCTCGCCAATACCCTGTTCAACAAGCCAGTCAGCCAATGGGAAACCCCGCAGATTTGAGTACGCTGCGCGTTTCGAACAGCGGTAGGCCGACAACGCCCGAATGGCTGCCGGAAATCCATGCGATCAAGCCTTCGGCGGCGCCCTGAATGGCATAGCCGCCAGCCTTGCCGTGCCACTCGCCGCTGGCGATATAGGCGTCGATCTCCTGCGCGGTCAGGCGCTTGAAGCGCACCTTGGTCTCGCTCAGACGTTCCTGCATGCTGCCGTCGGGCGCACGCAGGGCAATGGCGGAAAGCACCACGTGGCGGCGGCCTGAAAGCAGTTCGAGGCAGGCGCGTGCAGTCGCTTCATCCTCGGCCTTGGGCAGGATGCGGCGACCCAGCGCCACGACCGTATCGCCCGCCAGCACATGCGCGGCATCCTCTGCCGCCGCTTCGGCCTTTTCGCGGGCCATGCGCGTGGCATAGTCGCGCGCGCGCTCCGCCTTGTGCGGCGTTTCGTCAATATCGGCAGGGTTGATGTGGTCAGGCGCTATGCCCAGCCGCGCGATCAATTCGCGCCGGCGCGGGCTGGCAGAGGCGAGGACGAGCTGGGGCGTGCTCACGCCCGGCCGGTCTATTGCGGCCCCGGACCGCTGCGTCCCGGCATGAAGCGATAGGTGATGCGGGCCTTGGTCAGATCATAGGGGGTGAGTTCGCACAGAACCTCGTCACCCACCAGCACACGGATACGGTTCTTGCGCATGCGGCCAGCGGTGTGGCCCAGCACTTCGTGGCCATTTTCAAGCTCTACCCGGAACATCGCGTTTGGCAGCAGCTCCACCACCTTGCCGCGCATTTCGAGGAGTTCTTCCTTAGCCATTTAAATCAGTTTTCCGTGTGCAAATTTCGCCATGGCGGCGCGCCATAGCGGCGAGCGGGCAAAAAGGGAAGTCTCCCCGTGATTTGCCGGTAAATTTGCCTCGGAAACCAGCCGGGAAATGATCGGCCAAGACAGCTTGGATACATTTGCGACATTTTATTACCCCATGCCGTATTGTGCGATTGTGCAGTGCCGCACATATGCCTCGCCGGGGCCTGGAATTGGATCATGTCCGGAGTAATAATTTGCGCCTGAAACACTCGGCCAGTCTGACTGCTATCGCCATAAGTCTGTCGCTTGCGCCATATTCGGCTGCACGGGCGCAGAGCGGCGCGCCTATCATCGGACAGGATGACGGGGACACCACAGAGGCCAGTCCCAATCCCCGCGCGGACTATGACGAGGATACGATCGTTGTCCTTGGCGCGCGTCTGCTGGGCCAGATCGAGGCGCCGCAGCCGCCGATCCTGGAGCTGACGCAGGAAGACATCGCCGCCTATGGTGCTGGCTCCATTGCCGAACTGATCCAGGCGCTGGGCCCGCAGGTGTCCAGTTCGCGCGGACGTGGCGGCGGCGGCTTTCCGGTCATTCTGGTCAATGGTGTGCGCATCGCCTCATTCCGCGAATTGCGCAGCTATCCGCCCGAAGCGATCGAGAAATTCGAGGTTTTCCCTGAGGAAGTTGCGCTGCAATATGGCTATGCGCCGGATCAGCGCGTGGTCAATGTCATCCTCAAGGACAATTTCTCCAGCCGCGAACTGGAGGGCCAATACGGTCAGCCATTCGACGGCGGCTACTCAACGCAGGAAGTTGAAGCGACCTATCTGCGGATTGACGGGCCTTCGCGGCTGAACGTCAATCTTGGGTGGGACAATTCCAGCCTGCTGACAGAGGCAGAACGCTCCATCGTGCAATCGGGCGGCGTGCCTGATCTGGCCACCGATCCCGATCCGGCTGACTATCGCAGCCTGGTGAGCGATTCTGCCGGGGTGGAAGCCACGGTGAACTGGAGCACCACTATCGGCGCAGGCAATTCGCTCAGCCTCAACGCCACGTTCGAGCGCGATGACAGCCAGCGCCTGCAGGGCCTGGACACGGTGTTGCTGACCGACGCGGGCGGCAACAGCCTGCTGCGCAGCTTCAACGAAACCGATCCGCTGGCAGTCGATCGTCGCAGTGACACCTATGCAGGCGGCGCCTCCATCAATCTGGGCGTGGGCGACTGGCAGGTCACCGGCACGCTGGATGGCAGCCATGCCAGCACCCGCAACCTGACGCAGCGCAGGCTCGATACCACCGCCCTGGTGGCTGCCGCCGCTGCGGGCACGCTGGCCATCGATGCCGATCTTGGCACTTTTCCCGATGCCGGATTTGAAGAGGCGCTGACCAAGACGGACACCGCCAGCGCCCTTGCCACCGCGCGCGGCACGCCGTTCTACCTGCCTGCCGGTGATGTGAACGTCACATTCAATGCCGGCTATGACTGGAACCGCATTGAAAGCCAGGACACGCGCAATCCCGGCCTGCTGACATCGCTCAAGCGCGGTGATCTGACGGCGGGTTTCAACATCGGCATCCCGCTGACCAGCCGCCGCGATGATGTGCTGGCCGCGCTGGGCGATATCAGTGTGAATGCCAGCGCCGGCATCGATCACCTCTCCGATTTCGGCACTTTGTATGATTGGAACCTGGGCCTGACCTGGGGTGTCACCGAAACGCTGACTTTCAACGTCAGCTATATCAACCGCGATACCGCGCCTTCGCTGGGCCAGCTGGGCAATCCTGAAATTGCCACGCCCAACGTGCCGATTTTTGATCTTTCCACTAATCAGACCGTGCTGGTCACGGTCATTACCGGCGGCAATCCCCTGCTGCCCGCACAGAGCCAGAAGGACTGGAAGCTGGGCGTGCAATGGGAACTGCCGTTCCTTGAAGGCGCCAATTTCTCGCTCGATTATGTCCGCAACGCCTCCACCGACGTGGCAGCCGGCTTCCCGGTCCTGACCCCGGCGATAGAGGCGGCCTTCCCGGATCGCTTCGTGCGTGATGGCGGCGGCACTCTGGTCCAGATTGACCAGCGACCGGTGACCTTTGCCAGGCAGGATGAAGAGCGCCTGCAATTCGGCATCAACCTGTCCGGCCAGATCGGCGGCGACGGAGCCAGTGGCGGCGGCGGCGGCGGTGGTGGTCGCGGCGGCTTCGGCGGTGGCGGTGGCCCTCCCGGCGGCTTTGGCGGTTTTGGCGGCGGTGGCCCTCCCGGTGGCGGCGCGCCTGCTGGCGGACCGCCTCCCGGTGGTTTTGGCGGTTTTGGCGGCGGCGGCGGGCAAGGTGGCCCTCCCGCAGGCTTCCAGGCCGATCCCGCCCGCTTTGCGCAGATGCGCGCGACATTCTGCGATGCCGATCCCGATGTGGTGCGCGGCCAGCTTAACGATGCGCTTGCCGCCTCGCGATCGGGCCAGGAAATGCCCGTCGGGGCAGATGGCCAGGCGATGGCTATCCCGCCGCAGATGCTGGAGCGGCTCGCGGGTGAGGACGGACAGATCGATCCGGAGCGCTTCAACGCCATTCGTACACGCATTTGCAGCACCGATGGCCCGCCGCAATTCGCCGGTGGCCAAGGTGCTCCCGGCGCACCCGGTGCGGCTGGCGGCCCGCCGCAGGCTGGTGCCGCGCAGGGCGGTCCGCCGTCAGCTGGCGGCGGCGGTGGCGCTGGTGGCCTGCCATTTGGCCCCGGACGCGGCGGCTCCGGCGGTCGCTGGTTCGTGAACCTGCAATATAATCTGGAACTTCAGAACAAGGTGCTGATCGCGCCGGGAATTCCGGTTCTGGACCTGCTCGATGGCGATGCGCTGGCGGGCGGCGGACAGGCGCGCCACTCGGCAAATCTGCGTGTGGGCACATTCTACAACGGTTTCGGCCTGATCTGGGATGGGCGCTATACCGGCTCCTCCACCATCAATGGCACCGGATTGCCGGGCAGCACGGATCTGGCATTCGGCGATTACTTCACCCTCAACGTGCGCGCCTTTGCCGATCTGGGCCAGCGGGCCAAGCTGGTGGAGGCGGTGCCACTGCTCGCCGGATCACGGGTTGGCATCGGAATCGACAATATCTTCGACGCCCGCCAGCGCGTGACGGATGATGCCGGACTGGTTCCGCTGCGTTACCAGCCGTTCCTGATTGATCCGATCGGGCGCAGCTTCGAGATCGAGTTCCGCAAGCTGTTCTGATCTATCAAAGGGCCTGTCTATCAGAGGGCCTGTCTATCAAAGGGCCTGGGCGGCGGCGAAGGCTGACGACCAGGCCCATTGGAAATTATAGCCGCCCAGCCAGCCGGTCACGTCCACTGCCTCGCCAATGGCGTACAGGCCGGGGACTTTGCTGGATTCCATCGTCTTGGATGAAAGCTCTGCGGTGGAAATGCCGCCCGTGGTGACTTCGGCCTTGGCGAAACCCTCGCTGCCATTGGGGTGGAATTCCCAGCGCGCCAGCCGCGCTTCGGCTGCATGCAGCGCCTTGTCGGTCTTGTTGCCCAGGTCGCCTTCCAGCCCGAGTTGATCGGCCAGCACATCGGCCAGCCTTGCCGGCAGATGTTCGCGCAGGATTGCGCGCAATGTGGCTGATGGCCGCTCTCGCTTGGCATCGACCAGCCAGCCCGCAGTTGCATCGGGCAGGAAGTTGATCGCCAGCGGATCGCCCGGCTTCCAGTAGCTGGAGATTTGCAGGATCACCGGACCGGACAGGCCCTTGTGAGTGAACAGGGCGGCTTCACGAAAGCTGGTCTTGCCCGCCTTCGCCTCCACCGGGGCGGCGACGCCTGACAATTCGCGGAACAGCACTTCATCGCCGCCCAATGTGAGCGGGACGAGGGCCGGGCGCGGTTCGACCACTTTCAGGCCGAATTGCCGCGCCAGATCATAGGCAAAGCCGGTCGCGCCCATTGCCGGAATAGACGGCCCGCCCGTGGCGATCACCAGTGCCGGCGCGGTGAAGCTGCCATATTGGGTCCGCACGGTGAACTGGTCGCCTGCATGGGTGACATCGGAGATTTCCTCATTGCAGCGGATCGTCACCTCACCGGGGCCTGCCGCGCATTCGGCCAGCAGCATGTCGACAATCTGCCGCGCGCTGCCATCGCAAAACAGCTGGCCCAGCGTCTTTTCGTGCCAGGCGATGCCGTGCCGATCGACCAGATCAATGAAGTCGCGCGGCCTGTACCGGCTGAGCGCAGACTTGCAGAAGTGCGGATTGGCGGAGATGTAATTGGCCGCGCTGGCATTCACATTGGTGAAATTGCACCGCCCGCCGCCGGAGATGAGGATCTTCTTGCCCACCTTCTCGCTGCGTTCCAGCACCAGCACATTGCGCCCGCGCTGGCCGGCCATGGCGGCGCACAGCAGGCCCGCAGCTCCGCCGCCAAGGATGATGACATCATATGTGGACATGGCAGCGCGCTTAGCCCTCCAGAAGGACAAGTGCCAAGTGATAAGGGATAATTGAAGCCCGCGCTTTGCCAATTGGCGGCGGCGATCCTATCTCCATGCCCATGTCGCGCACACCCGCCGGAACTCCAGACACGCCGACCGGCTCCGACCGCTTCAATGAGGGGCGGGCGACCTATGTGATGAAGGGCGGGTCTTCCAAGCCCGACATTGAGGCCGGGGTGCAGGCCATTCGCAATGTGGTGAAGACGCTCAAGCCCAAGCCCGGCGTCTACCGCATGCTCGATGCCCGGGGCGACGTTCTGTATGTCGGCAAGGCGCGTGCGCTGAAGAACCGCGTGGCCAACTATACGCAGGTGGCCAACCTCACCAACCGTCTGCAGCGGATGGTCAGCCAGACGCGCAGCATGGAAATCGTCACCACCAATTCAGAGGCCGAGGCGCTGCTGCTGGAAGCGCAGTTCATCAAGAAATTCCGCCCACCTTACAATGTGTTATTGCGTGACGATAAGAGTTTTCCTTTTATCTTGCTGCGCGAGGGCCATGACTTCCCCCGGATCATGAAGCACCGCGGCGCGCGCAAGGCCAAGGGTGCCTATTACGGCCCCTTCGCCAGCGCCGGTTCGGTCAACACCACAATTAACGCGCTTCAGAAGCTGTTCCTTATAAGGTCCTGTACAGACAGCTTTTTCTCTCGCCGGGATCGGCCGTGCCTGCTCTATCAGATAAAGCGCTGCTCGGCCCCGTGCGTGGGGCGGATCGACAAGGTGGGCTATGATGAATTGCTGCATCAGGCCAAGCAGTTCCTCGGCGGCAAATCGGGCGCCGTGCAGGCCAAGATCGAAGCGCAGATGCAGGAGGCGGCAGAGGCGCTCGATTTCGAAAGCGCGGCCATTCTGCGTGATCGTCTGCGTGCGGCCACCTTCATCCAGGGCTCGCAGGCGGTGAACGCAGAAGGCGTGGGCGATGCCGATGTGTTTGCGCTGGCGGCCAAGGGCGGACAGATCGGAATTCAGGCCTTCTTCGTGCGCGGCGGGCAGAACTGGGGCCACCGGGCCTTCTTCCCCACCCACACGCAGGATGTGGAGAAGGAGGAGGTGCTGGCCCGCGTGCTGGGGCAATTCTATGAAGAAGTGCCGCCGCCGCGTACCATATTGGTCGATCGCGAACTGCCCGAGCAGGGCTTGCTGGAGGAAGCTTTCAGCGCATTGGTCGGGCGCAAGGTGGAGATTTCCATTCCCCAGCGCGGAGACCGGCGCAAGCTGATGGAGCAGGCCAGCCGCAACGCCACAGAAGCGCTCGACCGCCGCCTTGCCGAAAGCGGCACACAGGCAAAAACCATGCGCGAGATGGCCGAATTCCTTGAACTGGCGGACGTTCCTGCGCGTATCGAGATCTACGACAACAGTCATATCCAGGGCACTAATGCCGTGGGCGCGATGGTGGTGGCTGGGCCGGAGGGTTTCCTCAATAACCAGTATCGCAAGTTCAACATCAAGAGCGCGCAGACCAATGATGATTTCGGCATGATGCGCGAAGTCATGCATCGCCGTTTCAGCCGTGCGATGAAGGAAGACCCGGACCGGGCCAGAACTGGGGAGGGCGGAATGTGGCCCGATCTGGTGCTGATCGATGGCGGCAAGGGCCAGATGTCCAGCGTGCGCGATACGCTGGAGGAGCTGGGGATTGAAGACGTGCCGCTGATCGCGATTGCCAAAGGCCCGCATCACGGGCGCGAGGGGCGCGAAGTGTTCCACTTCCCCGATGGCCGCGAGAAGACCCTGCCGACCAATTCACCGGTCTTGTTCTATCTCCAGCGCCTGCGCGATGAGGTGCACCGCTTTGCCATTGGCGCCCACCGCGCCAAGCGCAGCCGGGCGATCACGGCCAGCCCGCTGGACGAGATTCCCGGTATCGGTCCTGCCCGCAAACGCGCGCTGCTCCTCCATTTCGGCACGGCGGGCAAGATCCGCGCGGCCTCTCTGGAAGACCTCCAGCGCGCTCCGGGTGTGAGCGAAAGCGTGGCGCAGATGATTTACGACTTTTACCATTCGCGGGGGTGAGAAGCATTTGACCGCGAGGCTTATGCGCTACAAGCCCGCGTAATTGGGGCGAGGGAGAGGGCAGGTCTTGAATTATTTCCGCATTTTGACGGGCGCGGCGCTGGCTGTGGCCTGCGGGTTTGCGCAGATCGCATCGGCGCAAACCTCCGGTTCGGCTGAAATCTGGGCAACGCAGGGCGAAGGCTGTTCTGCCCGGGCGGACGAGTCCGAGCCGTGGACCAACACCTCCTACACGCCTGAATGCCGGGCGTCTTTCGTGCTCGACCGGTTCACCACGCTGGATGAAAAACTGCTGTTCCTGGGCCGCGTGCCGGTGGGGATCAGCCCCGATGGCAAAGCGGCCGTGCGCGATGTGGTGGCCGAGCTGGGATTGCCGCAAATCGGCGCATCCGATGGGCCCGCAGGCCTAACCGCTGCGGGCAGCGGAGCCACCGCGCTGCCGTCTCCCATCACCGTAGCGGCCAGTTTCGACCGCGCCATCGCCGCGCGATATGGCGCCTTGCTGGCAGACGAATTCCGCGCTTCGGGCCGCGGCGTGATTCTCGGCCCGGCCTATGACATTGCCCGTAACTGGCGCTTTGGCCGCCTGTCGGAAAGCATGGGAGAGGACCCGTTCCTGACTGCGGAAGTGGCCGCATCTCAGGTGGGTGCGCTGACCGAAGGCGGCGTCCTGGCGATGATGAAGCATTATGCCGTCTATGCGCAGGATGCCGGGCGCGTGGGGGACCAGCCTTCCGGTTCCGGCGCGGCGGGCAATAATATCGTCAGCGAACGGGCCATGCGGGAGATTTACCTGCCCGGTTTCCGCGCCGGTGTGCAGCGCGGCGGAGCGGGCGCGGTGATGTGTTCCTTCCCGCGCATCAACGGCGTCTATGCCTGCGAGAACGCCCATCTGTTCGACATATTGAAGCGCGAATGGGGCTTTGATGGCTATGCCGCGCCCGATTTCCCTTCGGCACAGCGCAGCATCACCCGTGCGGTGCTGGCGGGTCTGGACGCGGGATCGATCGGCCCCAGTCCAGTCAATGCCGCGCTGGCAGAGGAAAAGCCCCTGCGGCAGGCGGTGCCGGACGGCGAAGTGCCGATGGCGCGGATTGATGACATGATCCTGCGCCGACTGGTCCCGGCCTTCCGCATCGGCCTGATGGACAATCCGCCAGAGCGCACGCGTGACGTGATCTCCACGCCGCAAAACCGCGCTGCTGCCGCCGATATTCTGGCTTCGGGCAGTGTGCTGCTGCGCAATCAGGGCGGCATATTGCCGTTTGGACCCGATGTTACGTCGATTGCCGTGATCGGCCTGCAGGCAAGCGATCTGGCCGTGGTGGTGGAGCAAGGTTCTCCCTTCGTTGCGCCGGCGCATTTCCAGCCGGCATTTCCTGCCATTGCGGAGCGCGCGGGGGAGGACATTGCCGTTACCTACTCCGCTGGGACGCTGGGCCTTCGCGCCCTGCCTGCGCCCGATCCGGAGCAATTTGCTACGCCCGATGGTGAGCCGGGTTTCCTGGCGCAATATTATTCGAGCGCTGACCTGGAGTTCCCGCAGTCCGCGCGGGCGGAGGAAGTGGTGGAAGACCCGTCGCTTGCCGCAGCGCCTGCCATTCCGGGCCTGCCGCGCAACAATCGCTGGTCGGTGCGCTATGACAGCGTGTTTACGCCCGACCAGAGCGGGCTGCACCGCTTCAGCCTGCACGGATCGGGCAGCGCGCGGCTGTGGATCGGCGGAGAGCTGATGGGTGAGTTCGCCCACGCCGATTTCGGCAATGCTCTATTCGCCAATGTGGAACTGCCGTCGCTGGAACCGGTGGCGATCCGCATCGAATATACGCCGCGCAGCGCGCTTCGGGCAGAGCGGATGGAAATGTTCGGCATGGAGATGGGGCTGACGCTGCGCTTTGGCCATGCAGGACCGGACAATCTGATCCGCGATGCCGCTGCCGCCGCACGGGAGGCCGATGTGGCCGTGGTGTTCGTGGGAGAGCTGGTGGGTGAGGGGATGGACCGCACCTCGCTGGAATTGCAGGCGGATCAGGACCGGCTGATCGACGCCGTGGCGCGCGCCAATCCCAATACGGTGGTCATCCTCAACACCGGTGGTCCGGTGGCGATGCCGTGGCTGGACGATGTGGCGGCGGTGATGGAAATGTGGCTTCCCGGCGATGCATTCGGTCCCGCTGTCGCCGCACTGCTGTTCGGCGATAGCGAACCGCGCGGGCGATTGCCGGTAACTTTTCCTGCCGATGCATCGCAGGGTGCGGCCACGCTGGCGCACCAGATGCCCGGCCTGATCGATCCGCCAACAGGATCGCTGGGCGATGCCCATTTCGATGAGGGGGTCTTCGTTGGCTATCGCTATTTCGACCGCTTCGGACAGCAGCCGCTGTTCCCCTTCGGCCACGGGCTTTCCTATGGCGCGATGGAGATGGAATTGCTCGACGCTGAAATGCGCGAGGACGGCTCGCTGCTGGCGCAGGTAATCGTGCGCAATTCCGGAGACCGTGTGGGAACGGCAGTGCCGCAGCTCTATCTGGCATTTCCGCCCGAAACCGGCTCCGCGCCCTGGCAGCTCAAGGGCTTTGCCAGTGTCACCGTGGCAGCGGGCGAGGAGGAAATGGTGGAGATTGCCGTGCCTGCCGACGCTTTCCAGTATTGGGATTCGGCGCGGGCGGACTGGCAGATTGCCGGGGGAACCTATGCGCTGCGGCTTGGTGCATCATCGCGCGATGTGATCAGCGAAATGGCCTTCGAGATCAGTCCCTAGGCCGGATCAGTCTTTGGGGGTGACGGCGCGCAGCATGCCTTCCTGCGCCACGCTGGCCACCAAACGGCCATCGCGGGTGAATATCTGGCCACGGCCAAATCCGCGCGCCATGCCCGACCAGGGGCTGTCTGTTACGTAGAGCATCCAGTCATCGGCGCGGAAATCGCCGTGGAACCAGATCGCATGATCCAGGCTGGCAGCCTTGACCTCACCCTTCTGGAAGCTGAGCCCGTGCGGTTGCAGCGCGGTGGAAAGCAGCTGGAAATCGCTGGTATAGGCCAGCACGGCGCGGTGGATGGGGCGGTAATCGGGCAGGTTGGCGACGGTGCGGAACCAGCAATGGGCGCGTGGTTCGCGTTTTTCCGGGTTCAGCCAGTCACGCGGTTCGACAGAGCGAAAATCGATCGGGCGCGGACGCAACATCAGCTGCTTCATCAGTCCATCGGGCAATTGCTCGGCCACTTCGCGGCGAACTTCCGAATCGGGCCGTAGTTCTTCGGGCGGGGGAACATCGGGCATCTGCGCCAGCTGGTGGTGCATGCCTTCTTCCACCTTCTGGAAGCTGACGATCAGGTTCAGGATCGGCTCGCCATTCTGGCTGGCGACAACCCGGCGATTGGAAAAGCTGCGCCCGTCCAGATCGCGCTTCACGCGAAATTCGATAGGGAACTTGTCATCGCCGCCGCGCAGGAAATAGGCATGCAGTGAATGTGTGTGGCGATCATCGGGTACGGTGCGCCGCGCCGCGCCCAGCGCCTGGGCAATGGCTTGCCCGCCAAAAACGCGGCCCATGCCTTCGGGATGGCGCGGTCCGATGAAACGATCACCGCCACGCGGCTCCAGATCGAGCAGCAGCATAAGCTCTGCCACGAGCTGCTCCGGGGTGGGGTGGTTCTGAATCAACGAGGCCATCGCTTACGGCAATGGGCGGCCAGAACGCGTCAGTCAATCTATGCCGGGAATACGCCGTGCCGCGCGCCACGCCAGCGCCTTGATATTGTTGGAGCCGGGCCAGCGCCTCGGCGGTTTGGGATTGAGCCCGAAATTGCGCAGAATGGAGTTGAATGCCCGTGCATCCGCCTCGGCAAAGCTCCATTCGCTGCGCCAGGTAATCGACAGGGAAACAGACACTTCATTGCCATTCTTGACAAAATGTGGAGCCATGACCGGGATGAACAATGCGTCACCCGGTTGCAGGGAAACGCGCGTCCCATGCGTGGCCATTTCATCGTTCCAGGGCAATTCGGCCCCGCCGCCGCGGTGATAGGCTTCATGCTTTTCGTGGGGCGCAAAACGTTCATCGCCAGCCGGAAAGACCGTCAGCACCTTGGAGCCGCGCAGCTGCATCAGGATATTGTGCTCAGGGTCGAAGTGAAACGGTGTGACCCCGCCGGCGGAAGTGATGAAGATGAAGCACTGCAGGTTCATCATCGCACCGGTGCGCGGTTCCACCTGCGGTCGCAGTTCGTCCAGAAGATCGCTCAGCAATTGCCGATAGGCGGGATGCTGTTCCGCCCGCTTGAGCATTACCCAGCTGTGGGCGCTCTCGATCGCGCGGATGGTCTCCCCGCCAGACAGGCCGGTCTCCTGCGGCTTGCCGTCAACCCCGATGGGGAGGTCCGCCGGATTGCATTCCACCGAATCGTCAGGGAGGAAATCCGCCAGCGCGGCGAGCGATTCCAGGCTCATCAGCCTGTGCGTTCCCAGCGCGTGCACAAGCTTGCACGGCGCTTCGGGATAATGCGCGGCGAACTCCTGGTGTGAATTTGGGGGAAACACAGTCATGACCGGGCCGCCTCTCCTTGCCTCGCCATTTCGAGCGAGAGAATCTGTTCGAAAGCTGTCCTGCGCAACCTTCCGCCAATGCCGATGGAAATGCGGCCGATCGGGCGCCGTGCTGCCCACAGATCGGACATCACCGGATGGTCCGGGGCGGCACAGCTGTCACACCAGGCAATATCCTTGCGATCGAGGGTGGCGAGATATTCGCGTTCCAGCAGCACGCCGGGTGAGAAGGCTGAGAACTCTTCGTCAAAGGCGGTCTTGAAGCCGAATGAACCGGGCCGGTCGATGAGATTGGCCAGCATGGCAATCGGCCTGCCACGGTGCATCAGGCTGAGGCGGACAAGCTTGCCCTTCCTGGCCGCACCCAGCATGGACTGGCGGAAGAACTGCGAGGTATCCGGGGTGCTGGCGAGAGCGGATCCGGATTTTCCTTTCCAGCCGGATGCTTCCAGCAGCAGGAAATCCTCGCACCAGCGAACGATATCGTCCTCATCCCATTGCCACGCGAATTCAGTCGGGCCAGCTTCGCACAGGCGGTTGAACTGCCTGCGCATTTCCTTGCGGCGCTTTTTGGAGGTCACGGTTTCGAGATAGTCTTCGGCTGAATGCGGCGATGCCAGCATCGGGCGTTCCTGGCGCATGACGATGCCCGACAGGCGCGATTGATCGGCCAGCACATCCTCCAGCGCTTCATGCAGGGGACCGGACAGCGGAAGGTGGATCAGATGCATGAACATGGATGCTTGCGCATGGCTATCGGCCCAGCGCAGCATTTCCTGCCAGAACACCCGCTCACAGCCCAGGGCCACCAGCGGTGTTCCCAGGAAGCAGTTGGAATGTGCCCAATTGGCCAGATGCGGAAAGGGATAGCGATAATAACGCGGGCTGCGCGTGATCGGCATCAGCCCGGCCAACTGACCTTCCACGCTAAGGCAGAGGAATTTGACATGGCGGGATGCATCGAGCGCGCGCAGGGCGGGAAGCAGGAACCAGCTTTCGAAGAAGGGATTGGGCTCGCTGGCCCATTGCGCCAGCGCGTCCCAATGGCCGATCCTGTCTGCCCGGTCGAATTCCGACCACGGGCAGGAGCGCATGACGATTTTTGGAGAGGCAAAGGGCGCACGTACAGGATCATCGCTCTGACAAGATGCGCGCAAATCCGGAAATGGCACATTCCTGGCCACGTGCTTGGTTAACCTCCTTGCAGGGTTCCCCAAGAAGCCTGCGCCTTTTGCCTAGCAGCGCAGGGCGAAGGAAGGTTTAACCTTCAGGGTAAAGAAAACCCTGCCAACCGGTCCCCCGCATCAAGCGGGAAACTGGCGGGCAGGGTCCTTTCGTTGCCTGATTCCAAGCAAGGAGCTGTTGTTATGCGACCAGGGCCGCGAGCAGTAACAGGGCAACGATATTGGTGATCTTGATCATCGGGTTGACGGCAGGGCCAGCAGTATCCTTGTAGGGATCGCCAACCGTGTCGCCCGTCACCGCGGCCTTGTGGGCTTCTGAACCCTTGCCGCCGTGATTGCCGTCTTCGATGTACTTCTTGGCATTGTCCCACGCACCGCCACCGGCAGTCATGGAAAGGGCCACGAAGATGCCCGAAACGATCACACCCAGCAGCAATGCGCCAAGAGCGGCAAAGCCATTGTCCTGACCTGCAATCGCGGTGATCACGAAATAGACCACGATGGGAGCAAGCACCGGCAGCAGCGAGGGAATGATCATTTCCCGGATCGCCGCCTTGGTCACCAGATCGACCGTGCGGGCATAGTTGGGACGGCTGGTGCCGGCCATGATGCCCGGATCATTGGCGAACTGTTCACGCACGTCCTTGACCACGTCACCCGCAGCGCGGCCAACGGCGGTCATGCCCATCGCACCAAACAGGTACGGAAGCAGCGCGCCGAGCAGCAGGCCAACGATCACATAGGGGTTTTCAAGGCTGAAGCTGACCTCGCCATTGGCAAGATTTCCGTCCGAAAATGCCGGGAAGAATTCTTTCAGGTCAGCGGTGTAGGCCGAGAACAGCACCAGTGCGGCAAGTCCGGCGGAACCGATGGCATAGCCCTTGGTCACAGCCTTGGTGGTGTTGCCCACCGCGTCCAGTGCATCGGTCTTTTCCCGAACGCTTTCGTCCAGCTCGGCCATTTCGGCGATGCCGCCGGCGTTGTCCGTGACAGGACCGTATGCATCCAGAGCCACCACCATGCCAGCCAGCGCCAGCATAGAGGTTGCGGCAAAGGCAATGCCCATCAGGCCGGCCAGCTGGTAGGTCACGATGATACCGATCACGATCACCAGCGTGGGCAATGCAGTCGATTCAAGGCTGATCGCCAGACCCTGGATGACATTGGTGCCGTGGCCGGTTTCAGACGATTTCGCGATCGAACGGACCGGACGATATTGCGTGCCGGTGTAATATTCGGTGATCCAGATGATCAGGCCGGTAACAGCCAGACCCACCATCATCGACCAGAACAGCGACATGCCGGTGAAGGTGAGTTCACCCACGGTGTAGCTCTGGCCCATGCCGATGGCATATTCGGTGGCCCACCAGATCGCCGGGATAGACAGCACCGCAGTGGTGATGAAGCCCTTGTACAGCGCGCCCATGATGTTGTTCGATTTGCCCAGGCGGACCATGTAGGTTCCGATGATCGAAGTGACGATGCAGACACCGCCAACCAGCAGCGGCAGGCTCATCAGCGCCTTCAGCTCTTCACTGGCGAGGCCAGTGAACAGCAGTGCGGTCAGCACCATGGTGGCGCCAACGGTCACGACATAGGTTTCGAAAAGGTCGGCGGCCATGCCGGCGCAATCGCCCACATTGTCACCCACATTGTCGGCAATGGTGGCCGGGTTGCGGGGGTCATCTTCCGGGATGCCAGCTTCAACCTTGCCCACCAGATCGGCGCCAACGTCTGCGGCCTTGGTAAAGATACCGCCGCCCAGACGCGCAAAGATCGAAATCAGCGAAGCGCCGAAGGCCAGGCCAACCAGCGCGTCGATAATCTCGCGCTTTTCACCCAGAACGGTGAGGTCGAGCGCCATCGGCCCGGTCAGCACATAGAAGAACACGGCAATGGCCAGCAGGGCCAGGCCCGCCACCAGCATGCCGGTGACAGCGCCAGCGCGGAACGCCACGGTCAGGCCTTGCTGAAGGCCGGTCTGCGCAGCTGCCGCGGTACGCACGTTGGCGCGCACGGAAATGTTCATGCCGATGAAGCCGGCAAGGCCCGAAAGCAGTGCGCCGACAACGAAGCCGACGGCGCTGATCTTGCCAAGGAAAGCGAACACCAGCACGGCTACGACAATGCCGACCATGCCAATGGTGCGATACTGACGGCCCAGATAGGCTTGTGCGCCTTCCTGAATCGCTCCGGCGATTTCCTGCATTTTTGCGTTGCCGGCGTCTGCGCCGAGCACCTGGCGGCTGGTGACGATGCCGTAAACGACAGCCAGCAGGCCCAGTATGATTGATATGACGACTAGGTCCATGACCCGTTATTCCCCCTCACCAAAATTAAAACGGCCCGGTTTTCCCGGGTCCGACAGAGGGCAATATGGCTAGATGCAGAGGGGCCATCAGGCAAGCGCAAAGGGCCATTTTCCCCCGTGAAGGCCCTAATTATGGCTGTATCCAAGCCCGTCCGCATTGATCAGCGCTTCGCCATCGAGGAATAGCGGGGCAAATCCGCGAATCTCCGCCATGCCGATCCGGGTGGCGGGGACAGGCGGCGCGGTTCCACCGGGCAGGGTGAACAGCAGTTCGTAATCATCGCCCCAGACCAGCGCATCGCTGCGCCTTTCCTGCGGGGCATCTATCGGAACCAGCCGGCTCTCTATCGAAAGCGAGACATGGCTTGCCTCGGCCATGCGGAACGCATCGAGCAGCAGGCCGTCGGAGATGTCCATCATGGCGGTTACCTCGCCTGCCAGCAGCTGACCTTCCGCCAGCCGCGCCATCGGGCGCAGATAGGCGGAGGCATCCGCGCCAGAACCTGCCCGCAAGGCCTCAAACCCCATCATCGCCGCCCCCAGCGCGCCGGTGACATACAGCGCATCGCCGGGCCGCGCGCCCGATCTGGAGGGGACAGGCACATGGGTGGCGCGGCCAATGGCTGTCAGCCCGTGAGAGCGCGGGCCCGATCCCGAAACGCTGTCTCCGCCCAGCAGCGGGACGTTGTAATGCGCCAGCACGTCTTTCAGGCCGGAGATGAAATCGGCATCGTCATCGCCCAGCATATGGCCGATCAGCACACCCAGCGGTTCCGCGCCCTTGGCGGCAAGGTCGGACAGGTTGCAGGCCACCAGCTTCCACGCCACATCGGCCATGTCCGCGCCGCGCAGGTAATGCGTGCCTTCCACCATCATGTCATGCGTCAGCACCAGCGTTTCGCCGCCCACTTCCAGCACCGCGCAATCATCCAGCAGGCCGCGCGCGGCGGGGTGGGTCGCGATGGCGCGCAGGGCTTTGATGAATTCCAGCTCGCTTGTCATGGCAGTTTCATGTGCCGGGGACAGGAGGTTGCCATGGAAAGAATTGCCAAAATCGCCGTCCTTGTCGTTGCCGTCCATGTCTTCGCCGTTTCGCTCGCGGCTCCGGCCGCTGCATGGGGGCCGACAGGTCACCGGGTAAGCGCCGATATCGCACAGCGCAACATCAGCGGCCATACCCGCGCGCACGTGACCATGATCCTGGGGCATGAAGGACTGCCCGAAGCATCGACGGCGCCCGATGAGGAACGATCCAACCCTGCGCCGTTCTGGCAGGAAACGGCATCGCCTTTTCACTATGTCACCCTGCCATCGGGGCGGACAATCGATATGCTGGAACATCCGCCCGAAGGCGATGCCGTCACCGCGCTGGAGATGTTCACCGCCACCCTGCGCGATCCCTCTGCCAGCCGGGATGACAAGGCGCTGGCGCTGCACTTCGTGGTCCATCTGGTGGCGGACCTGCACATGCCGCTGCATGTGGGCAATGGCACGGACCGGGGCGGGAATGACTTCTTCGTGCGCTGGTTTGATATTGCCGAGCCGACCAATCTGCACTGGGTGTGGGATGAAGGAATGATCCAGCGCCAGCAGCTGACCTATTCGGAATATGCAGACCGGCTGGTCGCGCGCACTGATCCGGCTGACGTGATCAGCTGGTGGCAGGCCGATCCCGCCGTGTGGATGCAGGAAAGCGCCGATCTGCGTGACCGCATCTATCCCGCAACCGGAGGCGAGGTAGGCGAAAGCACGCGGGAAAGCCCGGTGCGCCTGTCATGGGATTATGACTACCGGTGGCGGCCGCAGATGGAACTGCGCCTTCAGCAATCGGGCTATCGCCTTGCGGCCTATCTCGACTGGGTTTTTGCCGAGGTGGAAACGCCGCAATAACGCCGCAATAAGGCTTAGCCGCGCACTTGTTTTGACACGGCATCGAGCACGCCATTGACGAATTTCGCCTCGCGCTCATCGAAAAAGGCGTGGGCGACATCGACATATTCGCTGATCGCGGTGGCCTTGGGCACATCTGCGCGGGCGAGCAGTTCATAGGCGCCGCAGCGCAGGATCTGCAGCATGGTCTTGTCCAGCCGCGCCAGAGTCCAGCCTTCGGCCAGCTTGGCGGTAATCAGCGCGTCCACTTCCTCTGCACGGGCGATATAGCCGCGCACCACGTCATCGAAGAATTCAACCTCGGCATCGACATATTGATCGTCTTCGATTTCCTTACCCAGCCGGTGCTGGTGGAATTCGTCGAGCAGACGCGCGAGCGCGGTCTTCTCCATATGCCATTGATAAAGGGCCTGTACGGCGGCGAGGCGCGCGGCGGAGCGCGCGGTTGATCTGGCTGGCTTGTTCATTTGAGGCGCACTTGCACCGATTTGGCGTGCGCGGGAAGCCCTTCCACATTGGCAAGCGCCACTGCGGCAGGTCCAATCGCCTGCATGGAGGCCTGATCCATCGCGATAAAGCTGGTGCGTTTCATGAAGTCGAGCACCGACAGGCCGCTGGCAAAACGCGCGCGGCGGCCGGTGGGCAGCACGTGATTTGGGCCGGCGACATAATCGCCCACAGCCTCTGGCGTATGGCGGCCCAGGAACACGCTGCCGGCATGGCGGATCTGCGCAAACAGCGCTTCGGGATCGTCCACTGCCAGTTCGACGTGTTCGGCGGCAAGGCGATTGGCCAGCGCCGGGGCCTGCGCCATGTCTTCCACCACGATCAGCACGCCGTAATCGTCCCAGCTGGCGCGGGCGACCTTGTGCGTGGAAAGCTGGGCGCACAGCACGTCCACCGCATCTTCCACCTGTTCGGCGAAGATCGCATCATCGGTGATCAGGATCGATTGCGAGGTCGGATCATGCTCGGCCTGGCTCAGCAGGTCGGCGGCGATCCAGTCCGGGTCAGACTTGTTGTCCGAAATCACCAGAATCTCGCTCGGCCCGGCCACCATGTCTATGCCGACCACGCCGAACAGCTGGCGCTTGGCTTCTGCCACAAAGGCATTGCCGGGGCCGGTGATCACATCGACGCGGTCTATCGTGTCTGTGCCAAACGCCAGCGCGGCAATTGCCTGCGCGCCGCCGATCCGCCAGATTTCGTCCACGCCGGCCAGATGCGCGGCGGCCAGCACCAGATGGTTCACTTCGCCGCCGGGCGTGGGCGTGGCCACCACCAGCCGCTCAACCCCTGCCACGCGGGCGGGAATGGCGTTCATCAGCAGGCTGGAGGGATAGGCGGCGCGGCCACCGGGCACATACAGCCCCGCTGCGTCCACCGCATTCCAGCGCGCACCAAGGCGCACTCCGGCATCGTCTGTATAATCGCGGTCCTGCGGCAATTGCGCTTCGTGATAGGCGCGGATGCGTGCTGCGGCGAGTTCCAGCGCGCCGCGCAAGTCACCGTCCAGCGCATCGAAAGCGGCCTTGCAGGCATCAGGCCCGATCTTCCAGCCGCCTTCCGCATTGAGGTTATGCTTGTCGTAGCGCATCGTCAGTTCGAGCAGCGCATTGTCGCCTTCCTGGCGCACCTTGAGCAATATATCGCGCACCACGCGGCTGACATCGTCGTCGCTTTCACGCCGATCATCCACCAGCCGGGCGAAGCGCCGCTCAAAATCGGCATCCTTGGTGTTGAGCCGCTGCATCAGGCTGCGTCCGCGCCGGATGCGGCGCTGGCGCCTGCGCGAAAACGCTCAACCAGCGCGGCTACGCGCGGATCGGTTTTCAGCGCGACACGGTTGACGATCAGACGCGCGCTGATCTGCATGATCACGTCTTTCTCAACCAGTCCGTTCTGCTTCAGCGTGGCACCGGTGGAGACAAGGTCCACGATCCGCCCGGACAGGCCCAGCGAAGGCGCCAGTTCCATCGCGCCGTTCAGCTTGACGCACTCGGCCTGCACGCCCTTCTTCTCGAACCAGCGGCTGGTGATGTTGGGATATTTGGTGGCGATGCGCAGGTGGCTGGCGGTGCCGGGCGTGTAATCGGCGCTGCTGGCAGGCTCTGCCACCGACAGGCGGCAGTGGCCGATGGCCAGGTCAACGGGGGCATACAGCTCCGAATAGTTGAACTCCTCGATCACATCCGATCCCACGATCCCCGCCTGCGCCGCGCCAAAGGCGACGAAGGTGGCGACATCGAAGGCGCGCACGCGGATGATCCGCGCGTCTCCGTCCTGCGTGGCAAAGCTGAGCGAGCGGTCGGCCTTGTCGTGAAAGGCCATTTCCGGCACGAGTCCCGCACGCGCCATCACGGGCAGCGCTTCATCGAGAATGCGCCCCTTGGGAACGGCGAAGGTCAAAGGCCGGGTTGATGCTTGGGTCATGGGCGCGCGATGTAGGGTGAGAGAGACAAAAGGGCAATGTCATTGGCGGCGAAAGATAGCGATCAGGGCAATCGCAAAGTCATGGAAATCGCCGATGTGGGCGAGGCGATCGAATGGCAGGCACAGCATAGCGAACGGGCAGGCGCGCCGATCACCGCGCGGATCATTCGCGGCGAACTGGCGATACTGGACACAGACACCGCCACCGGACGGCGCATGTCCACATGGGCCGGGCTGAGCCTGGAGGATGCCATGCCACTGCGCGTGGCCGGCGCTTTGCACCACCTCTATCTGTCAGGGGCGGATGACCGGCTCGCCCCTGTCTATCAGGGCCTGATAACTGACCAGAGCAGCGTGGACCGGCTGGTTCGCGAATGTGCCGAAACTTTTGACCACCTCCTGCTGCCGTGGCTCGACAGTCCGCCGCAGACCAATGAGGCGGGCCGCTCTGCCAGCGTGATGGCCGGGCTGCTGTGGCTTTCCGGCAGGCTAGGGCCGAAGTTCGAGCTGATCGAAATTGGCGCGAGCGCGGGTATCAACACCATGATGGCCCGCTATTTCTATGATCTGGGAGGCACCACCGCCGGGCCGCGCATGTCCAGCATGGTGATCAGGCCGGAGTGGAAAGGCGCAGCGCCGCCGCAAAACCCGGTGGAGATTGTCGATGTGCACGGCTGCGACATCGCGCCGGTCGACCTGACCGATCCGGTGCAGGCGCTGCGGCTCAAGGCCTATATCTGGGCCGATGCGAAAGACCGCATGACGCGCATGGACGCCGCCATCGCGCTGGCAAGCAAAATGCCGCCCAACCTGGTAAAGATGGATGCAGCCGACTTCGTGGCCCAGCGGCTGGCCGCTCCGCACGAAGCAGGCGTCACCCGCGTATTGTTCCACACCGTCATGTGGCAATATCTGCCGGTCCACACGCGTGAGGCGATCACCGACATGATGGAGGAGGCAGGACGGGCCGCAACATCGGAAAGGCCGCTCGCCTGGATTCGCGTGGAAACCAACCGTGCCACCTTCCGCCACGAACTGACGGTCAAATACTGGCCCAGTGACGGGATGGGCGGCGAAGATGTGGTGCACCTCGCCGAAGCGCACCCGCACGGCGCTTGGGTGGAGTGGCTGGACGGATAGCCGGATATTCTGCAGGTGTCCCCGCCGCAAAAATGCAGTATTCTGATTATCGGACCACAATTTTGGGGAATCGCGCCATGTCATTTGCTTCACGCTTTACTCTCGCCGCATCCACGCTTGCGCTTGCCGCCTGTTCCACGGCTCCGGCAGAGGAAGCGCCGCTGGCGGGCGACTGGGCGCTTTCACCGCAGGAATCGCATCTGTCCTTCGTGACGGTGAAGGCGGGCGAGATTGCGGAGGCGCATTCCTTCACCGGCCTTTCGGGCGCGGTCTCGGCTGCGGGCGCGGCAAACCTGTCGATCGATCTGACCAGCGTCGAGACGAACGTGGACGTTCGCAATGAACGTATGCGCGATTTCCTGTTCAACGTGGCCGAGTTTCCCTCTGCCACCGCCACCGTCCAGCTAGACCCGGCCGCCTTCGCTACATTGGGCACTGGCGATACGCTGACACAGGACGTGACCGGCCAGCTGGACCTGCACGGCGTCACAGCCGACATTGCCAGCCAGCTTTCGGTCACGCGCATTGCGCCGGACAAGGTGCGTGTCGAGACAGTCAGCCCGATCATCGTCAGCGCGGCCAGCTTCGGCCTTGATGGCGGCGTGGAAGAACTGCGCAATCTGGCAAATCTGGATGCGATAACCGGTCAGGTGCCGGTGACCTTCTCGCTGACATTCCAGCAGCAATAGGCCAACCGGCAACAGACCCCGGAATCAATTTAGCAGGATAGACCTGATCAGGTTCCCGGCGGGACCATCACGTCCATCAGCTCGATGGTGAAAAACAGCGTCGCGCCGCCGGGAATGGGGCCTGCACCGCGCGGGCCATAACCCATCTCTGCCGGGACGGCGATTTCTGCCGTGTCACCCACGCCCATGTAAGGGATGGCCACCTGCCATGCGGGAACCAGCCGGTTGAGCGGGAAAGTCGCCGGATCGCGGCCCTCGGTGGAATCGAACACCGTGCCATCGGTCAGGCTGCCGGAGTAATGAACCGACACGATATCGCGCACTGTCGGCGCCGGGCCGGTGCCATCGCCAGCTGTGCGGCGAAATTTCACGCCGCCTTCCAGCGTGGCCCAGCCATCATCTTCGCTGAGTTCGTGGAGTGCGGATTGTTGCTGGTTGAACCAGGCGGAGCTTTGCATGCGGGATTCCTGTGCGAATGCGGGAATGGTGAGTGCGGCGGCGGTGGCGGCCAGTGCCGCTGCGATGGCGAGTTTGTTCATGGTGCGCCGTGTCTAATCTGCGCTGCGGGCCGCGTCACCCCTGTTGCAGGGCGAATTTCCCCAGCCGCGTTCATCGGGCAGGCAGGGTCTTGCCCAATTGTCTCAGATGTAACGGAATTTGCAGGTGCGGTTCGAGCAATATCGTGCGTTATCAACGCCCTGATGACTACAGGCGCGGCCGCCACGCGTGCAACTTCGTACAATTCGCGCCATCCGGGACAAATGGGTGCGACAAAGGAGGGTTAGAGAAAGCTCATCCCCTGAAAAGGGTGGAACCAAAGGAACAGTCCCATGAAGAGCTTTGTCACAGACGTCATCATCATCACTTCGCTGATCGCAATCATCCTGGCACCGGCAATCGCCTGATCTGCAAGCAGTAGCCTCAGGGGTAGCTCACCGTCTTGGGCTTGTCCGGCAGGGGGATGAATTCCTCCGCATCGCCCGGAACCTTGGGGAAGCGGCCCATCTTCCAGTCGTCCTTCGCCTGGTTGATGCGTTCGCGATCAGAGCTGACGAAATTCCACCACACGTGGCGGTGGGTGGTGAAGGCTTCTCCGCCCAGCAGCATGACCTTGCCGCCATGTTCGGAGCCGAGCATCATCACATCGCCCGGCGCCAGCACCATCAGCGTGTACAGCAGCAGCTTGTCACCGCCCAGTGTGGCGTCTCCGCCCACCAGCATCACCGCGCGCTCATCGGCGCTGGCTTCGACCGGGATCATGCCGCCGGGCTCCAGGTTGATCTCGGCATAGATGGTGTGCGCATAGGTGGTGGTGCGGGCCTTTTCGCCCCACAGCTCACCCATGATGACGCGGGCACTGGCCCCGGCATCCTGCACCAGCGGCAGATCGCTCACCGCCTCGAATGCCGGATCGATTTCCTCCTTGCCATCGGGCAGGGCGAGCCAGGTCTGCATGCCATACATGGCCGGCCCCGCATCGCGCTCCGACCGGGGCGAGCGTTCAGAATGGACGATGCCCTTTCCGGCAGTCATCAGATTGACCGTACCGGGACGGATGGTGCTGAAAGTGCCGATAGAATCGCGGTGATCGATCGCGCCTTCGAACAGCCATGTCACCGTGGCCAGGTTGATGTGCGGATGAGGGCGCACATCCATGCCTTCGCCCTGTTCCAGACGCGCGGGGCCGAACTGATCGACGAACACGAATGGCCCGACCATGCGGCATTCCGGGCTGGGCACCGCGCGGCGCACCTGAAACCCGCCAAGGTCATGGGTGACCGGCGTCACCGTCTTGATGATGCTCACAGCTGGTCCAGCTCCTCATAATGGCGGAAAATGCCATCCTGATTGAATTCGATCCGCCGCTCCGATGCCAGATAGGCGGCCACGCCTTCGATATCGGGAACGGTCGCCTGCAACGCCTCCAGATTGGGGAAGGTGCCCTGCAAATGCGCCATCAGCCGGGGGAAGGCATAGTCGAGCCCTTCCATCACCTGGAACAGCGACGTGTCGACATGGCTCCACTGGTCGCCCAGCATGAACGGGCCGCCATTGCCTGCCAGAGCATTATCGAAGTGAATCAGATATTTGGGCAGGCGATTTTCACGGAAATCATGCGCCTTCTCAAAGGCTGCATCCATCTGGTCGGCATAATATAGGCCGGGCGCGATGGGGTGGTGGGTGGCGTGGATTTCCTCCACCAGGTCGGAAATATCCATCTGCATCTGGATCAGCTGAAGGTCGCTTTCCAGATCGCCCGAGCCCAGCCCCTCCTTGTCCTGCAGATAGGTCAGGATCAGCGCGGTCTGGCCGATGCACACCCCATCGTCGATCAGATAGGGCGGGGCGAACGGGCGCATGCCCTGCCGCGCGTGCAGATCCTCCACCAGCGCATCGGCGCCCTGTTCGCGCGCCACGTCCTCGTAATCCAGCTCTGCCGCTTCAAGGTAAAGCCGCACGAATTCGCCGCGACCGGGAATGTCGGGCCAGTACCACAGCTGGTAACTCACTTGTGATCGTCCGGAGCGAGCGCCTGGATCGACATGGCGTGAACGCGCTGGCCGGGAATATCGCCCAGCGCGGCATTGACCATGCGCTGGCGTTGCAGCCTGCTCTTGCCGGAAAAGGCGCCGCTTTCGATCACGATGGTGAAATGCGATTCGCCGCTACCGTCATCGCCCGAATGGCCATGATGCTGCGCGCTGTCATTGATCACATTGAGCAGGATGGGCTTGAACGCCGCCTCCAGCAGCTCGGTGATTTCCTTTTCGATCGGTCCGGGCAATTTTTGACTCCTTTGGGGTTTTCAATTGGGCCGCCGTGCCCCATTTTCAAGCGAATGCGCTCCCAGAGAATTCCCAAGAACCTTCACGGCAGGTATGACAGCAACGGACGCAATTGCGAAGCGCCCGGTTGCGAAGAGGAGGGCGAATTTCGCGCCCCCGGCTCGCGCGGTCCCGGTTTTGACGGGCCGGGAGACTGGCGGTATTTCTGTCTCGATCATGTGCGTGAATTCAACGCGGGCTATGATTTCTTCGAGAACATGAGCGCGGAGGAAATCCTGGCGGCGCAGTCTCCCGTCTCCGGCTGGCAGACCGAAACGCGCGCATTCCGGGCGGACGCGGGGGCGGACGGCCTGCCGCGCTGGGCCGATTTCACCGATCCCCTTGATGCCATTGGCGGCCATATCCGTCGCCGTGCAGGTACGCGGCAGGGAGCAAGGCAGGAAACCAGTCGCTTCACCCTAAAGGAGCATGAGGCGCTGAGCGTGATGGGGTTGTCGCCAGGCTCGGACCGGACCAGGCTGCGGCAGCGCTATTCGGAACTGGTGCGGCGTTACCACCCTGATCGCAATGGCGGGGACCGCAGCCATGAACGGCGCTTGCAGCGGGTGGTGGAAGCCTATCAACTGCTGCGCCGGGCAGACGCTTTTTCCTGATTACTTGGTGTTTTCCTGACTATTTCGGGCGAAAGGCCCAGCGCAACGTGCCGCCCAGCGCACTGGTGGTCAGCCGCGCCGGAATCATCGCCAGCCCCGGATGCTCCAGCGCCAGCATGGTGCGCGCAAATGGCGGCAGCAGGTCCACCGCAGCCGCAGCCAGCGCCGGCTGGATCGCCCGTGCCGCGCCGGTGGTACGCCCATCGGTGATCAGCCGCGCCACCTCGCGCGCTTCGGTGCTGGCGTGGAGCTGGCTGCGCATGGTGCGAAACATCGCCAGCGCCTGCGCCTTGCTTTCCGGCACCGGATCACAGCCCAGCTTGCGGGCAATGATCGCGAACTGGCGGAAATATTCGTCCTGCTCGGCCAGCGGCATTTCGGGCCGCACATATCTGCAATAGGCATCGAGGAAACACACCGCTTCGGTCAGGTGCACCCAGGCCAGCGTGGCCGGATCGCGCGCCGAATATGGCGTGCCGTCGGGCAATGTGCCTTTCACTTGCGCGTGAATGGCGTTGACGCGCTCTATGGCCGCTTCTGCATCGTTTCTGTCACCATAGGTCGTCACCGCGATAAAGCGCGCGGTGCGGCGCAGTCGGCCATGCATGTCCTCGCGGAAATTGGAGAATTCCAGCACCCCGCGCAGCGCATGCGGGTGGAGCATCTGCAACAGCAGCGCCGCCATTCCGCCCACCATCATGCTCACCACATCGGCATGAACCATGCGGATCGGCGTATCGCGAATGAACAGGGCGTTGTCCGATGGCAGGACCGATTGCTCGCCGCTCTCCACGTCGTTGAACACGGCGCGAACCTGCCTGACCAGACGCTGGCGGACATAATCGGCGGCAGCGGCAAGGGGCGGGGAGCCTGCCATTGCGCCGTTCAGCCGCTCCTGTGCGCGCCGGAGATTCGTGCGCCTTCGATCATGTCACGCTCCAGCTCGGCCACAGCGCGCCATGCCGGGCGTGCCTCCATGCGGCCCAGCCATGCGGCGGTCCTGGGACGCGCCTTGACGTCCAGCCCATAGGACAGGGTCTTGAGGCATGACGCCACGGCGATATCGGCCAGCGAATATTCGCCCACCAGCCAGCCATCTTCGGGCATCTGGTCTTCCAGATAATCGAGCGCGGGATGGGCGGTGGCCTCTGCGGCGGCGGCTGCCTCTTCATTCTCTGGCAGGCCCAGCAGGGCCGGGCCGATATACCGGTTGAAGGCCACGCCGCGCGCGGAACTGGACAGGATCGTATCGGCAAATTCATCCAGCCACATAACCCGCCCGCGCGCTTGCGGATCGGCGGGCAGCAGTGGCGGCTGCGGATATTTGGCATCGAGATAGAAGGCGATGGCGGTCGAATCGGGCAGGGTAAAATCGCCGTCCTGCATGGCGGGCATCATCCGAAACGGGCTGGCCGCAAGGAATTCCGGCGTGGGCTTGTGCGGTGTGGCTTCGACCAGCTCTGCATCAGCGCCCTTTTCCGCCGCGATGACCATGGCCTTCCTGACATAGGGACTGGTTGGAAATCCGAATATCTGCATGACCTGCCTCTCTTGCTACCTGCTTTGGTCACATGCTTGTTGCAGCCAAACAAAGGCGCGTCTAGGCAACCTTCGCAATGAACGAAATGACGAGCAAAAGCGACGATAGCACGGTCATGGCCGTGCCTGACCTTGAACTGGATGTGCGAGAGACCTTTGGTGTCGATATCGACATGAAGGTTCCTGCCTTTTCCAAGGCGGATGAACGCGTGCCCGATGTGGATCCGGACTATGTCTTCGATCCCGATACCACGCTGGCGATTCTGGCGGGCTTTGCCTTCAATCGCCGGGTGATGGTGCAGGGTTATCACGGCACGGGCAAATCCACGCATATCGAACAGGTGGCCGCGCGCCTGAAATGGCCGTGTATCCGCATCAACCTGGATGCGCATATCAGCCGTATCGACCTGATCGGCCGCGATGCCATCGTGCTGCGCGACGGTTTGCAGGTAACCGAATTTCGCGAAGGCCTGCTACCGTGGGCGCTCCAGCATCCCGTGGCGCTGGTGTTTGACGAATATGACGCTGGCCGCCCTGACGTGATGTTCGTGATCCAGCGCGTGCTGGAACAGGCGGGCAAGCTGACGCTGCTGGACCAGAACCGGGTGATCCGCCCGAATCCGTGGTTCCGTCTGTTCGCCACAGCCAACACCATCGGCCTGGGTGACACTTCCGGCCTCTATCACGGCGCGCAGGCGATCAACCAGGCGCAGATGGACCGCTGGAACATCGTCGCCACTCTCAACTACCTGCCCGAAGAGGTCGAGCGCGAGATCGTGCAGACCAAGACCAAGCTTGATCCCAAGCTGGTGGCGGACATGGTTCGCGTTGCCGATCTGACGCGGCAGGGCTTCATCAATGGCGATATCTCCACGGTGATGAGCCCGCGCACGGTGATCAGCTGGTCCGAGAACACGGAGATTTTCGGCGATCCCGGCTTTGCCTTCCGCCTGACCTTCCTCAACAAATGCGATGAGGCGGAGCGGATGCTGGTGGCGGAATATTACCAGCGCGTTTTTGGCACCGAGTTGCCTGAAAGTGTCGTTGGCAAGGCCTGATTGACTGCTCGTCTATTGAAGGCTTGCAACCGCATCCGGTTTCGCTAGCAACGAATTGTCGTTCCTAGCGGAGTCCCTGCATGCATTCCCTGCTTCGTGCCAGCATCGGTCTGGCACTTGTCTTCACGTCTGGTGCACCAGCACTTGCCCATAATGCCACCGTCGATGCCGAGTCGCTGGAGCGCGACGTGCGCGTTCTGGCGGATGACAGCATGGAAGGTCGTGAGGCCGGCACGCGCGGCCATGCCATGGCAGCGGGCTATGTGGCCGGGCGCTTCGCCGCGCTGGGGCTGGAACCGGGCGGGGACAATCAGACCTATTTCCAGAATGTCCCGCTGCGCAGCTATTCGCTTGCGGAGCACGGCAATGCAGTTGTCCTGAGCGACGCCGAAGGCGCCAGGCCGCTGACCATGTGGCAGGATTTTTACATGAGCGGATCGGCCATGAAGGAAAGCGGTTCGGTCGAGGGCGAACTGGTCTTTATCGGATATGGCCTTGATCTGCCCGGCCGCGACGATTTCGAAGGCGTGGACCTGCGCGGCAAGATTGCGGTGCGGCTTTCCGGCGGCCCGTCCGATCTGAACTCCGAGGAGCTCGCGCATTACCGCTCCACCCAGCGCGCCCGCCTGTCTGAACGCGGAGCGGTGGGCGTGGTGCTGTTGTGGACTCCCAGTCTGGAGGAAGCATACGGCTGGGAATCGACGATTGAAGAATCCAGGCACGACACTTCGATGACCTGGGTCGGCACCGATGGAACAGCCTATTCGAGTGCTCCCAACATACTCGCTTCCGCCGTCCTCTCGCCTGAAATGTCGCGGCAGCTGCTGGAAGGGCAGGACTTCGATTTTGACGATGTGATCGCCGCTGAAGCGAGTTACGATGGCGTGATGCCAAGCTTTGCTCTGGGCAAGACCATGGCAATTCAGTTTGCCAGCGAGTTCGCCGAGACATCATCGCCCAACGTCATCGGCATGCTGCCCGGCAGCGATCCCGAACTGGCGGACGAATATGTGGTGCTGACCGCCCATCTCGACCATCTCGGCATTCAGCCGACCGAAGAGGAAGGCGATGACGAGATTTTCAATGGCGCAATGGACAATGCCACCGGCATTGCCAGCATGATCGAAGTGGCCCGCCTGCTGGCCGATCACCCGCCGCGCCGCCCGGTGCTGTTCGTGGCGCTGACGGCAGAGGAAAAGGGGCTGATCGGATCATCCTACAACGCTGCCAATCCCACCGTTCCGGCGGATCAGGTGGCGGTGAACATCAATCTCGACATGCCGATCGTCACCTATGAATTTTCCGATCTGGTGGCGTTCGGGGCCGAACGGAACACGGCCTTTCCCAATGTGCAGGCCGCAGTTGAGGAATATGGGGTTGCGCTCAGCCCCGATCCGCAGCCGGAACAGGGCTTCTTCACCCGTTCAGACCAGTATTCCTATGTCGAGAATGGCGTCCCCGCGATCTATCTGGATATCGGCTATGGCAATGGCGGGGAGGAGAAGCAGGACGAATTTCTCTCCAACCATTACCACAAGGCATCGGACGAAGCGGACCTGGTGGACTTTCAAGTGCTCGCGCGCTTTGCAGCGATCAATTACGAAGTCGCCCGGCGTGTCGCCAATATGGATGAGCGCCCGCTGTGGAAAGCGGGTGATTTCTTCGGTGAGACCTTCGGCGGCCTGATGGCTGCCGAGTAACAGGTCACCGAGTAACAGGTCGCCGAGTAACTGGCCGACAAGGCTATCGCGGCTGCGCTCAGCGCATGCCGCGTGGCTCAGCGCATTCCGCGTGCCAGGGTCGGAACGCGGTAGATGGTCATCGCCACATTGCGCACGCCATCGGGCGTGGCCCACAATTTGCCGTCCGGCCCCACCGCGCCCATCGTGCCGATATACAGCATGTCGCGCTCCGGCCCGGCAAAGGCCAGCGTGATGGACCGGCGCGGAGTGGGCATGATGCCCAGTTCACGGCCATCGGCAGCGAATACATAGACCCCGGCATCGCCAGTGACATACAGGCGGCCCTGCGCATCGACCGTCATCCCGTCACCGCCAAAACCGGCAGTATCGCTGGAAAGCGTGGCAAAGGTCCGGCGGTTGGAGGTGGCGCCATTGGCACCAACATCAAAGGCCAGGATTTCGGTGCGGTTGGTGACATACAGCGTCTTGCCATCGGGGCTGAGCGTCACGCCATTGGTAAAGGCATCGACCTGCGCCACCGTGGTCACCGTGCCATCAGCCGTGGTGTGATACAGCGCGCCTTGCGTGAACCATGCACCGCCATGTCCGTCTGCCTGAAGATCGTTGAGCCGCCCCAGCGATGTTCCATCGGCAAAGGCATTGGCGATCAGGCGGCGCGTGGGTGCAATCTGCACCACGCGGGTGAGCTCGGGGCAGCTGGGGAAATTGAGACCGGGATCGGTGCAGGTCCGCTCCACCGCATAGACATTGCCTTCGCCATCAACGGAGACCGCGCCGGCACCGGCAATATCGCCAAGATAGATATGCTGCGTTCCGTCAGGCAGGATCTTCTTCACCGTATTGCTCTGTTCCTGGGCGAACAGCAGGCCGCCATCGGGCAGGGTGGCCATGCCATCGGCGATCAGGAAATCGGCAATCACCAGTTCCCATTCCGCATCGCCCGAAACGACACCGGCGATGGCGGGGATATCGGTCGCGCTCTCACCCGCCAGAAGGTCATGGGCGGCAAGCGGGGCGGCAAGCGCCAGGCTGGCAGCGAGAAAGGCACCGAATCGAAGCATCATCAATTCTCCACAGTCGTCGGCTCAATAGTGTTGAATTCACCGTCATTGCCGGTCCGGTCATTATCCCAGTCGATAGAGATCATGCGGTCCCAGCCGGATTCGCGAATCCAGCTGACCGATACGTTCCATGGCTCCGTCAGTGTGACGGGGTCTTCGATCGTCATGTCCGAAATCAGCCGGTCACCATCCATGTGGATGCGCTCAATATAGCGGGCCTCTTCGGAAAAGGGCGGTGCGCCGTGGAAGTAATTGGACGGCGAATCGACCATCACCGTTTCCACCACCAGTGTATCGCCCTCCCAGTGGCCGATCGATGTGCCCCAGGTCGTGGGCCACATGTCCAGCTCATCGGGCATGGGACGGCCATCGGTGTAGATGTAGCGCGCCTCATTATAGGCGTTGATGATCAGCACGTGTTCGGGAGTGATGAGGAACAGCAGCGGCGTGGCTGAATTCATCATCATCGGATAGCCCCAGCCGGTGGCTTTCCTGCCGCCGGAGATTTCCCGCACATGCTGCAGGCGGCGGCGGCCTTCGTCATTCCACGGGGCCTGATCGCCGCGCAGCGACATGATATTGGCAAATGTGGTTCCGGCGCCCTCAGGATTGGTGAATGCGGGGGCAAGGCCGGTAATCGTGGTTCCGGCCTGATATTCAGATACCCAATAGCCGGGCCAGTATGGCAGCTGGGCAAAGGTTTCCACCCGGGCCTGCTGCTCTTCATGGTGATCGGCAAGGGCGGGGGTGGCAAAGCCGGTCAGCGCAAGCGATGCCGCCAGTGCGGCCAGCGCGATTTTCACAGGCTTGCCGCTCACTGAATGGCCCCTCACTGATTGGTTCCGATCGAATTGCCCCGTGCGTCGCTGACTTCCAGCACGACGCCGCCATTGTCACCATTGCGCAGGGGATTGAGTTTTACGCTCACCTGCGATCCGGGGCGTAGCGTGCGCGGACGCCAGCCGCGCGCATACAGATACATGGGAGAGCCCATTTCCAGGCTCCATTCCACGTCATTGCCGCGTGCATCCTTGGCCACCAGCTGGATATAGGCATGCGGATTGGACCATTGGAATTCCCGCACGGTGCCGCTCACCGTGACTTCCCGCGTACGGTCAAACATCGCGAAAGAATGGTGGGCCATCGTTGGCGGTGCTACCATCGCCAGGCCAAGCACGCCCGCAAGGGCAATCAGTTTCTTCATAGTCCTCTCCAAGCCTTTAGGCCCTGTTCATGTGGATCATGGCAGCTAACGCGCCGCTCGTCATCACCCCAATTTGATAATATCCAAAAGCGATGAACACAGCCGAAACCGGAAAGCCTCTCGCCATAACTGTGTTAAACGGTTAATACAGCAATGATGAACTGGCTACGCAGCAAGAAGCAGAGCAAGGATGGCCACTGGCGTCCGGGTGAGGTTACCTCTGTGCTCGAATCCGCGCCGTGGTCTGCCCTGTATGGCGGGGCGGACGATGACGACGACGATTTTGGCGATGATAATTATGATCGCGATGATTTCGGAACAAAGCCGGCTGATTCCGATGTGAATGCGAAATCACCAACCGGCGCCGATCTCACGCCGCCGGGTGGAGACACTCCGAAGAAGCGCACGCGCTGGTGGTGGGTCAGCCGGGGCATAGCTGCGGTCCTGTTCGTATTCATCCTGATGGTGGCGTGGCTGGCGGTTACCGCGCCGCTGTCCAAGTCGCTTGAGCCGATCGCCGCGCCGCAGGTTACCTTGCTGGCCGCAGATGGCACACCGATCGCGCGCAATGGCGCCGTGGTGGATGAACCGGTTGCCGTTGCCGATCTGCCCGAACATGTGATCCAGCCCTTCCTGGCGATTGAGGACCGGCGCTTTTACGATCACTGGGGCGTCGATCCGCGCGGGGTTGCGCGGGCGGCATGGGCCAATGTCAGCGGCGGCATGGCGCAGGGCGGTTCCACCATCACCCAGCAGCTGGCCAAATTCACCTTCCTGACGGCCGAGCGCAGCATGACGCGCAAGGCGCGCGAGGCGCTGATCGCTTTCTGGCTGGAGGCATGGCTGACCAAGGACGAAATCCTCGAGCGCTATCTCTCCAACGCCTATTTCGGCGACAATATGTACGGCCTGCGCGCCGCCAGCCTGCACTATTTCTATCGCCAGCCAGAGAAATTGCGACCTGAACAGGCAGCCATGCTGGCAGGATTGTTGCAGGCGCCTAGCCGCCTTGCCCCCACGCGCAACCCCGATCTTGCGGCGCAGCGCATGGCACTGGTCAAGAACGCGATGGTCGCGGCGGGATATATCACGCAGGCTCAGGCCGATGCCATGCGCGTACCCACGCTGGACGTGCGCGAGACGAATGACCTGCCCACAGGCACCTATTTCGCCGATTGGGCGCTGCCCGAGGCGCGGCGGATGACGGGGCCGGGATATGCCCGGCAAACGCTCACCACCACGCTCGATTCACGGTTGCAAAACATCGCCCGGCAGGCGGTGCAGCGCGCGCCATTGGGCAATGCGCAGGTGGCGCTGGTGGCCATGCGCCCGTCAGGTGAAGTGGTGGCGATGATCGGTGGGCGCGACTACGCCGCATCCCCCTTCAACCGGGCCACGCAGGCCCGGCGGCAGGTGGGTTCGACCTTCAAGCTGTTCGTCTATCTGGCCGCGCTCAGGTCCGGCTGGGACCCCGACGACACGATTCCCAATACCGAGATTACGCAGGGCTCGTACCAGCCGCGCAATGCCAATGGCCGCTATTCCGAATTTCTCACCCTGGCCGATGCCTTCGCGCAAAGCTCCAATGTCGCGGCCGTGCGGTTGCAGGCAGAGGTGGGCGATGCCGCGGTGATTGCCGCCGCGCGCGATCTGGGCATCACCTCACCGCTGGATGAGGGCGATCCCAGCCTGGCGCTGGGCACCTCTACCATGACGTTGATGGAACTGACATCGGCCTATGCCGGGATCGCCGGCAATGAATTTCCGGTTCAGGCGCATGCCTTCGCCCAGCCGGAGCAGAGCTGGTGGGACTGGCTGTGGAACGGGCCGCAAAGCCTTTCCTCCAGCGTGCACGAGGATATGGAGAGCCTGCTGCGGCAGGCGGTCAATCGCGGTACTGGCCGCGGGGCCATGCTGCGCAGTGCCAATTTCGGCAAGACCGGCACCACTCAGGACAACCGCGATGCGCTGTTCGTCGGCTATGCCGGAGAGGGTGCGGACAGGCTGGTTGTGGGCGTGTGGATCGGCAATGACGACAACTCGCCGCTCAACGGCGTTGCCGGCGGCGGCCTGCCTGCGCGCATCTGGCGTGATTTCATGCAGGCCGCGCTGGGCGAGACACGCGCACCTGCGCCGCGACCCGACGCTTCGCCCGATCCCGGCGGACCGGTGCAGCCGCTCGACGTGGAAGGGCTGGAGAATATCCCGCTGGGCGACGGCACATCCACGCTGAGCATAGAGGAAAACGGCGCACGCGTGCGGACCGAGATTGAAGGCGTGCCGATCGATATAAGGGTCGATGAGCAGGGGCTGAGCGTGGAGCCGGCACAAGCGCCAGCGCCAGCGCCAAATTAGGCCGGTCGTTCAAGCCAAGCCAGTTCAGGCGGGATAGATCGCTTCCACGAAATACAGCCCCTCCGGCGGGGCGTTGAGGCCCAGCGCGGCCCGGTCTTTCGCGGCCAGGGCCTGCGCCACCTGCACCGGCTTCCACTGGCCGTGCCCCACCAGGGACAGCGTGCCGACCATGGAGCGCACCTGGTGATGCAGGAAGCTGCGCGCCTCTGCCCGCACGATCACGTGATCCCCCTCGCGGCTGACATCGAGCCGGTCGAGCGTCTTGACCGGATCATTGGCCTGGCAATGGGCAGACCGGAACGTGGTGAAATTGTGCAGCCCCACAAGGTGCTGTGCGGCTTCGTGCATCGCCTCTGCATCCAGCGCCCGGGTCACATGCCACGCGCGCCCGCGTTCCAGAGTCAGCGGCGCGCGGCGGTTGACGATGCGATATTCATAGCGCCGCCCGGTGCAGGAAAAGCGCGCGTGCCAGTCATCGGGTTTGATGGAGCAGGCGACGACGGCAATAGGATCGGGCCGCAATTTGGCGTTGATCGCCTGTGACAGGCGGAACGGATCGATGTCTTTCTCGATATCGACGTGGCTGACCATGCCCAGCGCATGCACGCCGCTGTCCGTGCGGCCCGCGCTGTGCATCCGCACATCTTCACCCGTTACCGCAAAGACAGCCTCCTCCACTGCCTGTTGCACGGTGGGGCCGTGGTCCTGGCGTTGCAGGCCCATGAAAGGGCCACCATCGAATTCCAGCGTGAGGGCAAAGCGGGTCACTTCAGCACTGCGCCCACCGGAGCGGGCTTGCCGCGCAGATAATCCTGCGCGCTCATCACCGGCTTGCCCGCGCGCTGGAGCTCCACCGGGCGGATGGCGGCATTGCCGCAGGCTATCGTCAGGTGCTCGTCCAGAACCGTGCCGGCCGCGCCGTTCACCCCCACCATGCGCGCGCGCAGCAGCTTGATCCGCTCTCCATCCATCTCGAACCATGCGCCGGGGAAGGGGGAGAAGGCGCGGACCTGCCGCTCGATATGCAGCGCGGGCCGGGTCCAGTCGATCGCCGCCTCGGCCTTGTCGATCTTGGCGGCATAGGTGGCATCGCGGCTGTCCTGTATTTCCGGTCGCAGCGTGTCCAGCCTGTCCAGCGCTTCCACCATCAGCCGCGCGCCCATGTGCATCAGTTCGTCATGCAGGTCGCCGGCGGTCTTCTCTTCCGTTTCGGTTTTGCCCTTCAGCAGCATGGGGCCGGTATCCAGGCCCGTTTCCATGCGCATGATGGTGATGCCGGTCAGGCTGTCGCCCGCCAGTATGGCGCGCTGGATCGGGGCGGCACCGCGCCAGCGCGGCAACAGGCTGGCATGGACGTTGAAGCAGCCCCTTGGCGGGCCGTTGATGATCGAAAGCGGCAGGATCTGCCCATAGGCGACCACCACCGCTGCCTCTGCCTCCAGCGCGTGGAAACCGGCCTGCGCTTCCAGGTCCTTCATGGTGCCGGGATGGCGCACTTCCAGCCCCAGCTCCTGAGCGGTGCGATGGACGGGTGATGGGCGCAATTGCTTGCCGCGACCGGAGCGGGCGGGCGGCTGGGTATAGACGGCGGCAATATCGTGCCCCGCTTCGTGCAATGCGCGAAGGGTCGGCACGGCAAAGTCCGGCGTTCCCATGAAGATCAGTCGCATGACGAAGAGGCCCTTTCACTCTTAGGCCAGTGGCCCTATCTCCCAGCCCATGGCATCGCAAGAGATCGAGACGCTGGCATCGGCGCTGGCCAAGCTTCCGGGCCTTGGCCCGCGCTCGGCAAGGCGCGCCGTGCTGTGGCTGGTGAAGCGCCGGGAGACTGCGCTGGTGCAGGTGGTGGAAGCGCTGGCCGCCGTGCAGGACAGGCTGGTGGAGTGCGACACCTGCGGCAATGTCGATACGCAGAACCCATGCGCGATCTGCGCCGATCACCGCCGCGATGCCAAGCAGATCTGCGTGGTCGAGGATGTGGCGGACCTGTGGGCGCTCGACCGGGCAAAGCTGTTTTCAGGCACGTACCACGTGCTGGGCGGCCGCCTGTCTGCAATGGACGGTGTACGGCCGGAGGACCTGACCATCGATGTGTTGATCGGCCGCGTGGCGCAGGGCGGGGTGGACGAGGTTGTGCTGGCCATGAATGCTACGCTGGAAGGCCAGACCACCGCGCATTACATTGCCGAAAAGCTGGAATCCTATCCCGTCCGCATCACCCAGCTGGCGCATGGCCTGCCCGTGGGCGGGGAGCTGGATTATCTGGACGAAGGCACGCTGGCGCAGGCGCTGCGGGCCAGAAGGCCGCTGAGCTAGCGCGTGGTCACTTGTCGTTCAGCGACCCAATGCTTATAATTGCGCCATGGCTATACGCGAAATTATCGAAGCGCCGGATCCCCGGCTGAAAACCGTGTCTGTTCCGGTCGAAACGTTCGACGCGGAGCTGAAGGCGCTTGTCGATGACATGTTCGAGACGATGTATGCCGCCAATGGTATCGGCCTGGCGGCGATCCAGATCGGCATCCCTCAGCGGGTTCTGGTGATCGATCTGCAGCCCGATGATCCCGACGCAGAGCCTGAACCGTGTGACCATGACGGTCACCACCACACGCATCAGCCCACCAAGCGGGAGCCGCGCGTGTTCATCAATCCGGAAATCCTCGATCCTTCGGTTGAGACCAAGGCCTATCAGGAAGGCTGCCTGTCAGTCCCCGATATCTATGCCGATGTCGATCGCCCCTCCACCTGCCGCGTGCGCTGGCAGGACCTTGAAGGCAACGCCCATGAAGAGGCGATGGATGACATGATGGCCGTGTGCATCCAGCATGAGATGGATCACCTCAACGGCATCCTCTTCATCGACCATCTCAGCCGTCTGAAGCGCAACATGGCGCTGAAGAAGCTGGACAAGATGCGCAAGGCTGCGTGATTTCTACGCAATTGCAGAAATAAGCCTATCCTCTCTCCCGGAGTGATTCGGGGGAGGAATACATGACTATCAGGATATATGTGGCCGCGCTGGCAATGGTCCCGGCGATGGCTCTTGCCGCTTGCGCTGATACGTCGGTGCTGGAGCAGCGGGTGCAATTGCTGGAGGACCAGCAGGCCATCCAGCGGGTGATCACCAATTATTCCGCCTTCCTCGATGCGCGCGATTACGATGGCTATGTCGGCCTCTTCACAGAAGACGGCGTGTGGCAGAACGGATCGACCAGGCGCGAAGGCCGCGCGGAAATCCGCGAAATGCTGACCGGCCTATTTGGGGAACCGGACCCCGATTTCGTCAACCTGTCCAGCTTCCACCAGATCTCCAATTTCGAGATCGACGTGGATGGCGATACGGCCCGCGCCAAGTCCCGCTTCGTGTTCGTGATGCGCGGCGACGGCGGAGCACCCACGCCGGAGCTTTCGGGCCAGTATCATGATGAGCTGGTGCGCGTGGATGGCGAGTGGAAGATCGCCCAGCGCGTTGATCACACGGTCATGCCCACGTCAGAGGAATGGGTGGCCGAGATCGAAGCGCGCGGGCTGGGGACGATGGATAATTGAAACAAAAAGGGCCGCCTCCTTGATGGGAAGCGGCCCTTTTCAATTCCGTTTGACCGGTAAGGCTTAGAACAGGCCTTCGATCTGGCCGTTCTCGTCCAGATAGATGTTCTCTGCCGAAGGAACCTTGGGCAGGCCCGGCATGGTCATGATGTCACCGGCGATGGCGACAACGAAGCCGGCACCGGCTGACAGGCGCACTTCGCGGATGGCGATCTCATGATCGACCGGAGCGCCCAGCTTGGTGGGATCGGTGGAGAAGCTGTACTGTGTCTTGGCCATGCAGACCGGATAGTGGCCATAGCCCATGTCTTCCCACGCCTTGAGCTGGTTGCGCACCGAAGTCGGGATCGCAACATTGCCTGCACGGTAGATTTCGGTGGCGACGGTGGTGATCTTGTCGGCCAGCTTCATTTCCGAAGGATACAGCTGGTTGAAGTCCGGCGCGCCCTTGTCGGCCTTGGCGGATACGATATGCGCCAGTTCCTCTGCGCCCGCACCGCCATCGGCCCAATGCTTGCAGATCACGGCTTCAGCGCCGTATTCGGCAGCCATTTCCTGGATCACCGCAATTTCCTCGTCAGTGTCGAGGTAGAAGTGGTTGATCGCGATGGTCGGGGTAATGCCGAACTTCTTGATGTTCTCGATATGGCGGCGAAGGTTGACGGAACCAGCGCGCACCGCATCGGGGTTGGCGCCTTCGGTCAGGTCCTTCTTGGCCACGCCGCCATTCATCTTGAGCGCGCGAACCGTGGCCACCAGCACGATGGCATCGGGCTTCAGGCCGGCCAGGCGGCACTTGATGTCCATGAACTTCTCGGCACCAAGGTCGGCGCCAAAGCCGGCTTCGGTCACCACGTAATCGGCCATGCGCAGGGCAGTCTTGGTGGCGATCACCGAGTTGCAGCCATGGGCGATGTTGGCGAACGGGCCGCCGTGCAGGAAGGCAGGGCGATTTTCCAGCGTCTGCACCAGGTTGGGCAGGATGGCATCCTTGAGCAGAACGGTCATGGCGGGGTCCGCCTTCACGTCGCGGCAGAATACCGGGGTCTTGTCACGGCGATAGCCGATGATGATGTCGCCTAGGCGCTTCTGCAGGTCTTCCAGATCGGCAGCCAGGCACAGTATGGCCATGATTTCGGAGGCAACGGTGATGTCGAAGCCGGTTTCACGCGGGAAGCCGTTGGACACGCCGCCCAGCGGGCCGACGATTTCGCGCAGGGCGCGGTCGTTCATGTCCAGAACGCGGCGCCAGGTGACGCGGCGAAGATCGATTTCCAGGCTGTTGCCCCAGTAGATGTGGTTGTCGATCATGGCAGACAGCAGGTTGTGCGCGCTGGTGATGGCGTGGAAGTCACCCGTAAAATGCAGGTTGATCTCGTCCATCGGCATGACCTGGCTCTTGCCGCCGCCAGCGCCGCCGCCCTTGACGCCAAAGCACGGGCCCAGCGAAGGTTCGCGCAGGCACAGCATGGTCTTCTTGCCGATGCGGTGCAGCGCGTCAGACAGGCCAACAGAGGTGGTGGTCTTGCCTTCGCCGGCAGGGGTGGGGTTGATCGCGGTGACCAGGATCAGCTTGCCGCTTTCACGCGGGGGCAAGGCAGAAGTGTCGACCTTGGCCTTGTACTTGCCATAAGGGATCAGCGCATCGTCAGGGATGCCGGCATTCTTCGCCACCTGAGTGATGGGGATCAGCGTAGCTTGGCGGGCAATCTCGATATCGGTGGGCATAAAGGCATCCTCTTCCCTGTGATCGGAACTGGTTATTTCACCAGCGCGAATTTTTCGCGAATCTGAATTAGTAAGCACCCCATACAATTTTGTTAGGGCGAATCTCAAGCAGGTTTTGCAAAACGACTCGCTGGAATGGCGGTGGATGATTGCTCTGTGGTGCTTGTGTGCGCGTCTCTGGCAATGTAGGTTCGCGTTTCGTTCCTCTCTACTGCATCTGGAAACTCATGGACCTTGTCATTATCGCTCTGGTTGTTGGCGCATTGCTGCTGGGCGGGGGACTGGGCTGGTTCCTCGGCAGCCGACCACTGGCGGAGTGGCAGGCGCGCCATGCCGAGCGTGATGCGGCAGCCCGGGACTTGTCCGAAAAGCTCTCCCGCATGGCGCCAGAGCTTGCCACCATGAGCGACCGGGCAGCCCGCGCAGACGGTCTGGCGGAGCTGCTGGACAAGGCCCGTGAGGAATTGACCACGCTCAAGACGCAGGCCGCCGGTTTCGAGGAGCAGAAACGCCTGCTGATGGATAGCAGGGAGGCTTTGCTCAAGGAATTCCAGAACACCGGCAGCAAGGTTCTGGGCGAAGCGCAGGAAGCTTTCCTCAAGCGCGCGGCAGAGCGGCTGGGCCATTCGGAAAAGGCTAGCGAGGAAAAACTGAAAGCCCTTCTCGATCCGGTCGACCGGCGCCTGAAGAGTTATGAGGAACAGGTGGGCGCGCTGGAAAAGCAGCGCGTCGATGCGTTCGGCCAGCTGACGGGCCTGATAGAGAGCATGCGCACCGGGCAGGAAGAAGTCCGCCGGGAAGCGCAGCGGCTGGGCAATTCGCTCACCAATGCGCCCAAGGCGCGGGGTCGCTGGGGCGAGCGGGCGTTGCAGAACGTGCTCGAACAATGCGGCCTGTCGCAGCATACCGATTTTATGCTGGAGCAATCGCTCGACACTGCTGAGGGACGGCTGCGGCCCGATGCCATCGTCCACGTGCCCGGGCAGAAGAAGCTGGTGATCGATGCCAAGGTCTCGCTCAACGCCTATCAGGCAGCATTCGAGGAGGAGGACCCGGGTGAGCGCAAGCGCCATCTGGACCTGCACGCCAAATCCATGCGCAACCATGTGCAGCAGCTGGGGGCCAAGGCCTATCAAAGCCAGTTCGAGGAAGCTCCCGATTATGTGGTGATGTTCGTCCCGGGCGAACATTTCGTGGCCGCCGCGCTCGAACATGATCCGGAGCTGTGGGACTTTGCCTTCAAGAATGGCGTGCTGCTGGCATCGCCCACCAATCTGGTGGCGATTGCGCGCACGGTGGCGCAGGTCTGGCGGCAGGACCGCATGGCATCGGAAGCCAAGGAAATCGGCCGCATGGGCGCGGAGCTTTACGATCGCCTGAAGGTCGCTGCGGACCATCTGAAGCGCGTGGGCGGCGGGCTGGAGACGGCCGTCACCAATTACAACAAATTTGTCGGCAGTTTTGAACGCAACGTACTGACATCGGGCCGCCGCATGGCCGAAAAGGGACTCGAAATCAGCAAGGAAATAGACGAAGTCCCGCTGGTCGAGGGCGCGCCGCGCTATACCGCCAAAGATGTTCAGGAACCGGCAAGCCCTCTTCTGGTTGAGACAGGCGAGGGAGAGGACACATCCGCATCATGAAACACGCCATTTACGTCTTGCCGCTGCTGGCACTTGTGCCTGCCTGCAGCCAATCCGATTCGCCTTCCACGGAGATGGAGGCAGCGGCGGAGCAATTGGTGGATGCGGTGATCGAATCGCCCGATCCCAATGCGCTGGGAACTTATGAGCCGCGCAATGAATGCAGCGATCAGGAAGGCGCGGATGCCTTCCTTTCCGCGCTCAATGCCGCGGTTGAATTGCGCGATACCGATCTGCTGGTCGCCCTGTCTGCGGACGATGTGAAGCTGGGCTTCGGCGGCGAGGATGGCGCGGCCAATCTGCGCGCAAACCTAGATTCCGATGCGCCCAACTTGTGGAGTGATCTGGAGGAGGTTCTCAAGCTGGGCTGTGCCGGTAACTCGCAAGGCGGCATCACCATGCCTTATTACTTCGCGCAGGACACCAAGGGCGATCCGTTTGAAGCGCTGATCGTCACCGGCAAGGACGTGCCCATGCATGCCCAGCCGAATGAGACATCATCGCGGCTGACGACCATTTCCTGGGATGAGGTTGAACTGATCCCCGGCGAGGGGCCTCAGGCGATCAAATCCGGCGCAGGTGACGATGGCAGCTGGAAGCATGTTCGCACCATCGGGAGCGACAAGTTCGAAGGCTATATCCGCAGCAGCGAATTGCGCAGCGTGATCGATTATCGCCTGATCGCTTCGAACAGGAATGGTCGCTGGCGGATTACCGCTTTCCTTGCCGGAGATTAATGCTCAGCCTTCCAGAGAGGCGAGCACTTCGTAGGCCAGCACAGCCGCTGCAACGGCGGCATTGAGGCTGTCTGCCCGGCCGCGCATGGGCATGGTCACGCGCAGATCGCAGGCGGTCTCATACTCCTGTGGCAGGCCGCGCGATTCGTTGCCCACGAGGATGAAACACGGCGCAGCATAGGGCGCACTGCGATAGGGCACTGCATCGCGCAATGATGCGGCCACCAGCTGGCCCGGTCCGCCGCGCAGCCAGGGCAGGAATTCCTCCCAGCTCGCCTGTCCGATGGCCTGGGTGAAAACCGCCCCCATGCTGGCGCGCACGGCCTCCACGCTGAAGGGATCGGCGCAATCGTCGATCAGGATCAGCCCGCCTGCCCCCACGGCATCGCCAGTGCGCAGCATCGTTCCCAGATTGCCGGGATCACGCAGCGCCTGCGCCACCAGCCAGATCGGCGCTGCTGTGCGATCCAGCGCGGCCAGCGAGGTATCGAATTCGGCATAGACGCCCGCCACGCTTTGCGGATTGTCCTTGCCGGTGATCTTGGAGAGGATGTCGGGCGTGGTCTCGATCACCTCCCCGCCAGCGGCAACAACCGCGCGTTCCAGATCATCCAGCAGGGGGTGGGCATCGCGCTTGGTGGCCATCACCAGCACTTCGGGCAGGCGACCGCTTTCGCGCGCATCGGTCAGCAGGCGCAGGCCCTCGGCAAGAAACTTGCCTTCACGCTTGCGGTGCTTCTTGTCGCGCAGGCTGCGCAGATATTTGACGGTGGGATTGGAAAAGCCGGTGATTTCTCGGCGCATGGGATCAGGACTTGTCTTCGCCAAAGCCGTTTTCGACCATTGCGACCAGTTCCGCCAGGCGCGCCTGACAGTCGGCGCCGGTAACGCGGATATGGACACTGTCGCCCTTGGCGGCGCCCAGCATCATCAGCCCCAGAATGGAACCGCCAGCCGCTTCATGGCCATCCTTTGACACAACTACCTTGCAGCCTTCCATCTGTGCCACGGCACCAACAAATTTGGCGCTGGCCCGCGCATGCAGCCCACGCTTGTTGACGATGAGCACTTCGCTATTTGCCTCGGACAGTGTTCCCTCCCCAAATTGCCTGCCCCCGACAGTTGGCCGGGTGGCAATTTCAGCCTCTTTTGAGGCTCTTATGCAACCTGGCCAAGAAATTCGGAAGCCAGGGTGATGTAATTGCGCCCGGCATCGCGCGCAGCGGATGCTGCACCGGGCAGGTCCAGTTCCTTGCGCGCGCCCGCCAGGCGGATGAGCATGGGCAGATTTATCCCGGCGATCACTTCCGTGCGCCCGGTCTGCAACAGAGATATCGCCAGGTTCGATGGAGTGCCGCCGAACAGGTCTGTCAGGATGATGGCGCCGTCACCGCTATCGACCTCGTCAATCGCGGTGGCGATCTCCTCACGCCTTTGTTCCATATCGTCGTTGGGACCGATGCAAATGGTAGCGACGGCATCCTGCGCGCCGACCACATGCTCCATCGCATTGACGAATTCCTCGGCCAGACGGCCGTGCGTTACCAGAATCATACCGATCATGCGTGCGTGCAACTCGCGATTGGGGGCAGGGTTCTTTCGAAAGGCTTATTGGCAATCATGGGTGCTGCGATCCTTCCACCAGTTCAGCGGCGCGCGAACCCAGATTGCGATGCAGGACAGTGGGCGAAAAGCCGGCGTCGCGCAAGGCCTGCGCCATGCGTTCGGCAGTATAGACCGAGCGGTGTCTCCCCCCGGTACAGCCAAACGCGATATTGACGTAGCTTTTGCCCTGCGCGGCATATTGCGGGAGCAGTTCAATCAGCAGATCGCGAATGCGCACGAAGGTCGATTCGAATATCGGATTGGCAGAAATATGGTCCGCCACCGGCCGGTCCAGCCCGGTCAGGTCCTTCAGGCCCGGCTGCCAGTGCGGGTTATCCAGATAACGCATGTCAAACACCAGATCGGTGGCGGGCGGCATCCCGCGCGAAAAGCCGAAGCTGGACACGGTCACCGTCATTTCACGCGGTGCGGTTTGTGAAAACTGCTCGCGGATGGTCTGCTTCAGATCATTGGTGGTGAAATCGGTGGTGTCGATCAGCACATCGGCCCAGCGCCTGAGCGGGCTAAGCAATTCGCGTTCCGCCTTGATCCCCGCAGGCACCGGCATGTCCTGCGCCAGATAGTGCCGGCGGCGCGTTTCGTCGAACCGGCGGGTCAGTTCGTGGCCCGCACAATCCAGAAACAGCGTGGTCACTTCCAGATCATCGCGATCGGATAATTCCTTGACCTGCTCGATAATGTCGGCGGGCACGAAGCCGCGCGTGCGGCAATCAAAGCCAATGGCGAGCGGGTGGTTGGTGGTATCATTGCCCAGAAGGCGGTCGAGCAGGCGGATGGGAAAATTGTCGATCGATTCCCAGCCCAGGTCCTCAAGCTCGCGCAGGGCCGTGGATTTGCCTGCGCCAAGCATACCCGTAACAAGCAGGATGCGTTGTCGGCTCTGGACGGATTGGCTGGCCATTCGCGGCCATGTGCGCCTGTCCCGCGCAAAAGTGAATACCCTATGGCCGGATGGCGTATTTTTGGACAGCCCAATGCGCCCGTAAATGCAGGGCAGGCGTATCGGGGAACAGCGCCAGGGTCGGCAGATCGACACCGCCAATGGAAATTGTTCCGGCCTGTTCGATATAGCGCGGCGCATCGCGATCGAGCCGCAGCACCAGGCTTGCAGGGCCTTCGCCCGTTGGCAATTCTACCAGCCCCAGATTGCGGATTTCCAGCAGGCCGGCGGTATGCGGGGGAGGGCTGGCCCACAATTTTCCGGCGCGCGGGGTCAGGCACACCCCGTCATCGCCCACCAATATTGCGCCGCGATCAATCAGCGCCAGCGCCAGCGACGATTTGCCCGATCCGGGCGGTCCTTCGATCAGTATGGCGCGATTTTCGATCAGCACGCAGCTGGCCTGTCGCAGCAGCGATGCGGCGTTCCCACTCACGCGGCGGGCAGTTCCAGCACCAGGCAGGCACCGCTTTCGCCATCGGGCCGGTCACAAACACGGAGCGTTCCGTCATGCGCCTCGGCAATCGTGCGGGCGATGGCCAGGCCAAGGCCTGAATGATTGCCAAAGCCTTCATCCGCAGGCCGGTCTGAATGGAAACGGCGGAAGATCTTCTCGCGCTCGCTCTGGGCAATTCCGGGTCCCTGGTCGCTGACGGTGATGGCCACGCGGCCATCCGCGCCCGATATGGCCACGCGCACCACGCCGTTTTCGGGCGAGAAGGATATGGCATTGTCCAGCAGGTTTTCGGCAATGCGTTCCAGCCGCAGGGCCACGCCCATCACCACGCTCGGCCCGCCGCCCTGCTCAAGCGCAATCGTGCAGCTGCCGTTCTCGCCGCGATCCTGCCGGGCCTTGATGATGTTGGAAAATAGGCGAACCATGTCGACGGCTTCAAACCTCGTGCGGCTGATCTCGGCATCGATGCGGCTGGCTTCGGAGATTTCGGAAACCAGACGGTCGATCCGGCGGACATCATGCGCGGCGACATCCACCAATTGGGCGCGCAGACTCTCGTCCTTCACGCTGGCGAGCGAATCGGTGGCACTGCGCAGCGATGCCAGCGGGTTCTTGATCTCATGCGCGACATCGGCGGCAAAGCTTTCCACCGCATCGATCCGGTGGCGCAGGCCTGCGGTCATGTCGGAAACGGCGCGCGCCAGCAGGCCGATTTCATCCGCGCGCTCACTCATGCGCGGCACTTCCACTTCACGCTCACGCCCCGTGCGCACCAGCACTGCGGCCCGCACCAGCCGCCGCAAGGGCTGGATGATGGTGTTAGCGAGATAGAGCGAAAGCACGATGGAAACGATCAGCGACAGCGAGATGATGGTCATCAGGCTGGAGCGTGCATCGCGCACTGCCTGGGTGATATCGGTGGCATTGCGCGTGGTCAGCAGGCTGGCGCCATTGATGCCAACGGGTGCTGCGGCATTGATTACCGGCGTTCCATCGGGCGCGGTGCGCAGTTCAATCTGGGTCAGGCCCTGTTCCTTCGCCCGCACCAGTTCGGGCCAGGCGGAAGCATCCTGCGCGCCCGGTTCAATATAGTCTGGCGGTGTCGGCGCGCGCACCGCGAAATTCAGCGCCGCGTCGGTCCAGCGGGCAACATCCTCCCAGAACGGCTCTGCCACCGGATCGTCGAAGGTGAAGCTGGGAACATCCAGATCGAAGGAATCGGCCCAGATGCGGCCCTCGGCATCATACATGCGCAGCCGCATGCGCTGTTCCTTGCCGATCTGGATCAGCAGCGCTTCCTGTCGCTCACGCGTGGCACCGGCCAGCGCCTCGGCAGTGATCTGCGCTTCGATCCGCGCCAGCTTGAACCGCTCGTCCAGCAATTGCCGGCGATAGGAATCGAGGAAGAACAGACTGCCCGCCAGCACCAGCAGCGGGATCAGGTTCACCGCCAGAATGCGGGCCGTGAGCGAGGAGCCAAGCGGGAAAGCGAGTCGCTCCAGCCGCCCGGCGTTTTCAACGTCCTCAGCCATCAGAGAAGCTGTAGCCCGCGCCATACAGCGTCTCGATCGCGCTGAATTCATTGTCCTTGGCGCGGAACTTGCGACGCAGGCGCTTGATGTGGCTGTCGACCGTGCGATCATCGACGAACACATCATCGGGATAGGCGGCGTCCATCAGCTGGTTGCGGCTCTTGATCACACCGGGCCGCAGTGCCAGCGCTTCAAGAATCAGGAACTCCGTCACGGTGAGCGAGACCGGCTTGCCATCCCACGTCACCTGATGGCGGGCCGGGTCCATCCGCAGACGCCCGCGTTCCAGCATGGCGCCATCACCGGGCAGGGAGCTGGCCAGATCGGGCTGTGTCTCATGCGCCGGACCGGCGCGGCGCAGGATTGCCCGGATGCGCGCCATCAGCAGCCGCTGGCTGAAGGGCTTGGCGATATAATCGTCCGCGCCCATTGCCAGCCCGGCCTCTTCATCCTGCTCCTCATCCTTGCTGGTCAGGAAGATCACCGGCAGGTCCGAAGTTTCCCGCAATTTCTGCAGCAATTCCATGCCGTTCATGCGCGGCATCTTGATATCGAACACGGCCAGATCGGGCGGGTTGGAGCGCAGCGCAGCCAGTGCGGCCTCGCCATCGGAATAGACTCGCGTGGCGAAGCCTTCGGCCTGCAGGGCGATGGAAAGCGTGGTCAGGATATTGCGATCATCATCGACCAGCGCGATCGAACGCTGCGCCTCTGCCGGGCCTGAATTTGCACCCGGATCGGTATGCTGGTCACCGGTCATGGGACGGCTGTAAAAATTGCACTGGTCATGCACCAATCTCCTATCGATAGACAAAGCGAGAAACAACTGGCCAGACATCGACCTGGTCTGACAGAGTCATGCCAAACCATTCAAAGAGTCGATTTATCTGTGCGAAAAAATGCTATGCTGCCCTTCGCGGCTGCAAATTGACGTAGCGGGAATGCCGATCTATGCGCTCTCTCCAAGCCGCGGGGCTCAGGAGCTGCCTCGTACAAAGCATTCCCCAACTGGGAGACTTAGTCAGTGTCTACGACGCTATCCGTTTCACTTGCCGATCAGGGCATTGCCACCAGTGCCACCATTCACGCCAATCTGGGCACCGCTGCTCTGGTTGAGCACGCCCTGAAAAAGGGCGAGGGGCATCTGGCCAAGGACGGACCGCTGCTGGTCAAGACCGGCCGGTTCACGGGGCGCAGCGTCAAGGACAAGTACATCGTTCGCGATGCCGGCACTGAAGACTCAATCTTCTGGGGTCCGATCAATCAGCCGATGAGCGAGGAGCACTTCGCCGTACTCAAGGCTGATTTCCTCGATCATCTTTCCAACCGTGACGAGCTGTATGTGGCCGACCTGTTCGGTGGATCGCAGCCGGAATACCGCGTGAACGTGCGTGTGGTGACAGAGCTGGCATGGCACAGCCTGTTCGTGCGCACCTTGCTGGTCCGTCCGACAGAAGATGAGCTTGAAGGGTTCGGGCCGGAATACACCATCCTCAACCTGCCCAGCTTCGTGGCCGATCCGGAACGTCACGGCTGCCGCAGCGGCACGGTGATCGCGGTCAATTTCACCGAGAAGCTGATCCTTATCGGCGGCACCGGATATTCGGGTGAGATGAAGAAGGGCGTTTTCGGCCTGCTCAATTACCTGCTTCCGCCGCAGGGCGTGATGCCGATGCATTGTTCGGCCAATGTCGGTGCCGACGGCAAGAGCGCGATCTTCTTTGGTCTGTCGGGTACCGGCAAAACCACTCTTTCAGCCGACGCCAGCCGCACGCTGATCGGCGATGACGAGCATGGCTGGTCGGACACCGCCGTGTTCAACTTCGAAGGCGGCTGCTACGCCAAGATGATCAACCTTTCGGCTGAGGGTGAGCCGGAAATCTACGCCACCACCAAGATGTTCGGCACGATCCTTGAAAACGTGGTGATGGACCCGCAAACGCGGGAGCTGGACTTCAACGATGCCAGCCTGGCTGAGAACAGCCGCGGTGCCTATCCGATCGATTTCATTCCGAACTCGAGCGAAAAGAACCTGGGTCCGGCGCCATCCAACGTGATCATGCTGACCGCCGATGCCTTCGGCGTGCTGCCCCCGATCGCGCGGCTGACTGCGGATCAGGCAATGTACTACTTCCTCTCGGGCTACACCGCCAAGGTTGCGGGAACCGAGATTGGCGTGACCGAGCCCGAAGCCACCTTCTCGACCTGCTTTGGTGCCGCCTTCATGCCGCGCCATCCCAGCGTCTATGGCAATCTGCTCAAGAAGCGCATTGCCGAGGGCAATGCCCAGTGCTGGCTGGTCAACACAGGCTGGACTGGCGGCAAGTACGGCACCGGCAAGCGCATGCCGATCAAGGCCACGCGCGCATTGCTGAACGCCGCGCTCGACGGATCGCTGAACGATGTCGAGTTCCGCAAGGACGAGAACTTCGGCTTTGACGTTCCGGTAGCTGTTCCCGGCGTCGATACGGCCATCCTCGATCCCCGCACCACCTGGGCGGATCCGGCCGAATACGATGCCACCGCGCAGAAGCTGGTGCAGCTGTTCGTCGACAATTTTGAGCAGTTTTCTGCCCATGTCGATGAAGGTGTGCGTCAGGCTGCCCCGCAGGCAGCCTGATCGCCCGCGATCCCGCTTCACATTGCCTTTAAGCAGGCCTAGCCTCTCTGCCTGAGGATCTTCAGCAAAGAGGAGTCGGCTCATGAGCCTTCTGGACGGAATTCTTAAGCAAATCGGCGGCGCACCCGATGACGTGGCCAATCTCGCTGAAAAGGTCGGGATTGATCCGGCGATGGCGGAAAAGGCGATTGCGGCTCTGGGCCATTCGCACCAGATGCAGGGTGATACGGTGGAGCTGGCGTCGGCGCAGACCGGCCTCGATACCTCTACGCTTTCCAGCATTGTCGATCATATCGGCGGCGAAGGATCGCTGACGCAATTTGCCAGCATGCTGAATGAGCATCCGCAGGCCAAGAACCTGCTGAAGATGCTGGACCGCGATGGCGATGGCAATCCGCTGGATGATATCGCCGGCATGGCCAAGGGCCTGTTCGGCAAGAGCTAGAACTTCGCCAGGAGAGTTTGCATGAGTTTAGGCCAGGCATTGCGTGAAAGCGGCGCAATTGATTCCATTGCCCGCGAGCTGGGGGTTGACCCCCAGATGGCGCAAACCGGCGCGGCAATTTTGTTGCCGGCGATCATGGCCGGAATGGGCCGATCGAGCGCCGGGTCTGGCGGCTCAGCTTCTGGTGGACTGGGCGACCTGATCGGTGCCTTCATCGGCGGATTTGCCTGCCGATAAGGGGCTGCGACGATGTTTGACCTGGTACTTGCGATCACCATGCTGAGCGCTGCGGCCTTGCTGGCAGGCGCTGTCTATCTGTGGCGCAAGAAGGGCAATGTGCGGCAGGCCACGCTGATGGCTGTGCTGGCGTTCGTGATGCTGGCCAATGTGGTGATCTGGACCTTGCCCGTTGCATCGGGCGAAGGCGATGCCGGCACCAGCCTTGCGGGCAGTGCCGACACCGATGCAAATCCCTGACGTCAATCCTCCGGAATGATCCAGGTCACCGTTCCGCGATAGCTGCCGGCGATCTGGGCGCCATTGCTGTCAATCGCCGGGTCAAACCGCGCGCGCCGTGACACCCAGCGACAGGTGGCATCATCCAGCACACGCTCGCCGGTGCTGGAAAGGATGCGGCAGTTGTCGACACGTCCGTCTGCTCCCACGTCCAGCGCATATTGCACCGTCCCTTCCATTCCGCGCTGCAAGGCGCGCAACGGATAGTCATTGGTGGTTACCCATCCCGCCGGACCATTGGCAGGCGCCGGTCCGCGCGGTGTAAAGGCCGGGGTGGGCGGTCCAGCCGGAATTGGCGGGAGGGGCGGCACCGGAATCCGCACGACTTCCCTGTTGCGTGGGATGATGGTGGTGAAATCGATCGGCGGCTTGGTGCCGAGGTCGACATTGGGGATCGGCGCCACTGGCGGTGTATAAAAATCGTCTGTTGGCTCCAGATCGTCTGACGGGGGGGTATCGTCTGGCGGAATGGGAACAGGCGAGGGTATGTCAAAAATCTCCAGCCTCGGACCCTCCGGTTCCTTGAAGGCGTTCACCGTCAAGCCGGCGGCCAGACCAATGGCCAGCGCGATATGGATCAGCGCCACTCCGGTGACTCCCGCCAGCCTTTTGTGGACATGCTGCGTATCGAGATAGGGCATGGTAATTCTCCTCTCTCCTGCCCGATGCTTCAGTGCATCGAGTCTATGTTATACTATAACATTACATGACGAGAGGCGCAGGTGCAAGTCCACCCGTCCGCAAGGCTGCGGACCGGGTGAACTCAGGCGATGGGAATGCGTTGTGCGATCAGGTGATCGGGCAGGAGGGATCCAGCCGGAAGTCCAGATATTTGTCGACCGATTGCATCAGTTCCACGGTCTCATTCTCGAAGAAATGGTTGGCGCGGGGGATCTCGTCGTGATGGATGGTGATGTGCTTTTGCGTGCGCAGCTTGTCCACCAGCTTTTGCACCGCAATCGGCTGCACCACGGTATCGGCCGTTCCCTGGATGAAAATGCCCGATGCGGGGCAGGGCGCCAGGAAGCTGAAATCATACATGTTTGCTGGCGGAGCAACCGAGATGAAGCCGCGGATTTCCGGACGGCGCATCAGCAATTGCATGCCGATCAGCGCACCAAAGCTGACGCCTGCAACCCAGGTGGTCTGCGCTTCGGGATGGATCGACTGCACCCAGTCGAGCGCGGCAGCGGCATCGGATAGCTCGCCAATACCATTGTCGAAGCTGCCCTGGCTGCGGCCCACGCCGCGAAAGTTGAAGCGCAATGTGGCAAATCCGCGATCGACATATGTCTTGTAGAGCATCTGCACGATGCGATCATTCATGGTACCGCCGCCCTGCGAATGCGGGTGCAGGATCATGGCAACGGGCGCACGCGGGCGCGGTCCGGGAGAGAAGCGACCTTCGAGACGGCCTTCGGGACCGGGAAAAATGACGTGTGGCATGAGTTTTGATGGCTCTGATCTGAAAAAGCGAAAAACCGCGCGGGTAGCGCAGCGCAAGTAGGTGGCTATATAGGAACAAAGTTGGATTTCGCAATTATTCCATGAGCTCCCGTATCTATCTCGATCACGCGGCCACATCGCCGCTGCGCCCCGAGGCCGCTGAGGCCATGCGGGAGGGGCTTGGCATATGGGCCAACCCCAGCAGTCCGCATGGCGAGGGCCGCAGGGCCAAGGTCGCGCTGGAAGATGCCCGCGCCAGGGTGAAGGCGGCGCTGGGCTGGACTGGAGAGCTGATCTTCACCAGCGGCGCGAGCGAGGCAGCAGCTCTGGCGCTCACCCATGCCCATGCCGGCGCACGGCTGGTAAGCGCGGTGGAGCATGACGCGCTGCTCGGCTGCGTGCCCGATGCCGAACGCCTGCCGGTCAGGCCCGATGGCGCGCTTGATATGGAAATTCTGGCCGAGGCCGTTCAGCGAGAGCGCCCGCTGGTGGCTGTCCAGCATATCAATTCCGAAACCGGCAACCGGCAGGATCTTGCGGCGATAAATGCAATTGTGCGGCAGGCAGGCGGATTGCTGCTGGCCGATTGTGCGCAGAGCGCGGGCAAGTTCGCTTTGCCGCCGTGCGATATGGCGATCATTTCCGCCCACAAGTTCGGCGGTCCGATCGGCGTGGGGGCGCTGCTGGTGCGCGATTATGCGCAGCTGAGGCCAGTGGGCGGGCACGAACGCGGCTATCGCCGGGGGACTGAGAACTTGCCAGGCATCATGGGCATGGCCGCCGCACTGGAGGTCTGCCGCGATCCCTACCTGCCCGCCGATGTCACCAATGCGCTGGAGCAATTGGCGCAGCATTGCCGGGAGGCTGGCGGCATGTGGCTGTCCGATATCCTGTCCGATCCCACGCCCTATATCCGCGCCATCGCCATGCCATCGATGTCTGCCAGCGCGCAATTGATGCGTTTTGACATGGCCGGGTTCGCCATCAGCCAGGGCAGTGCGTGCTCCTCGGGCACGATGAAAACCAGCCATGTGCTGCAGGCGATGGCACTGGATGAGGCGGTGGCCGCCCGCACGATTCGTGTCAGTCTGGGCTGGAACACGACGCGCGAGGAGGTCGAAGCCTTTGCTCAGGCGTGGAGGCAGCTGGCATGATCTATCTCGATTATCAGGCCACCACCCCGCTGGCTCCCGAAGCACGCGACGCGATGCTGCGCTGGCTGGACGGACCAGAGGGCACCGGCTTCGGCAATCCGCATTCGGCTCACCGCATGGGCCGACAGGCAGCCGCAGCGGTGGAACTGGCGCGGGACCGGGTGGCGGCCTTGTGCCCCGCTGGCGGGCAGGTGATCTTCACCGGCAGTGCGACAGAGGCGATCAACCTGGCCATGCGCGGATCGGGTTCAGGGCGCGGATCGGGTTCGGGGCGCGGATCGGGTTCGGGCGGGAGTATCGCCGTCTCCGCCATCGAACATGCCGCTGTACTCGATACCGCGCAGGCATTGGGCAATGCGCATATCATTCCGGTTGACGAGGACGGGCTGACCGATCCTGCCGCCGCGCTGCCGCCGGACACAAGGCTGATCGCGGTGATGCAGGTCAACAATGAGATCGGCACGATCCAGCCCACGCTTGAATGGTACCGCCGCGCTCGGGAAATGGGTGCGTTGTTCCTGGGTGACGGCGTGCAGGCGGCGGGCAAGATGGAGCTTGCCGCGGCAGACATGATCGCAATCTCCGCCCACAAGCTGCACGGGCCCAAGGGCATTGGGGCCCTGTGGGTTCGCGACGGGGTGGAGCTTCATCCGCAAATCACCGGCGGCGGGCAGGAAGCGAACCTGCGTTCCGGCACGCTCAGCCCGGCGCTATGTGCCGGATTTGGCGCTGCGGCCCAGCTGGCGCAGGAGCGGATGGAGCAGGACGCAGCGCATGTAGAAGCGCTGTGGAACCGGGCGCAGGAGTTGTTCGCAGGCTGGACCGTGAATGGCAGCACGCTGGCGCGCTGGCGTGGCAATCTCAACATCCGACGGCCCGGCCTTGATGTGGCGCGGCTGATGAGCGATCTGCGCGACATCGCCTTTTCTGCCGGATCGGCTTGCGCCAGCGGATCGGGCCGCCCCAGCCATGTGCTGCGCGCAATAGGCCTCGATGATGCAGATGCGAAAAGCTCCATCAGGCTGGGTTTTGGCCGCTATACGGATATTGATAATCTTGAATCCGCGGCGGAATCGATTAAGCGTGCTGCAGCGCAGCAAGGATAAATCCCATCAAGATCACTTTCATCAAGCAGGATGGCAGCCGCAACGAAGCCGATGCCAATGTGGGTGATCGGCTGCTCGAAGTGGGCCAGGCTGCGGGAATGCCGCTGGAAGGAACCTGCGAAGGGCAGATGGCCTGCTCCACCTGCCACGTGATCGTGGGCAAGGACTGGTTCGGCAAATTGCCCGCTGCCAGCGAAGATGAGGAAGACATGCTCGACCTTGCCGCCGATGTGCATGCCACCAGCCGATTGTCCTGCCAGATATTGCTGAGCGAAGATCTCGACGGCATGGAAGTCTACATCCCGCGCGAAAGCCATAATATGCAGGATGATTAGGCACGTCTTTTGCGTTAGACAGGCCTTTGGGGAGAGGCCGCGTGAAAGAAGATTTCCGGTTCTACGATAATCGTCAGAAATATCTGATGTTCGTCAACACCTGCTCTGAAAAATGGGTTGTCGCGCAAAGGCTTGCACAAGAGCTCGATGCAATCAGGCCAAAGCCACCCGCACTGCGGTTCTTTGATGCCGGGGTTGGCGATGGCACTGTGCTCTCGCGTTTCCTCAGGGTGATGCATCGTAAATTTGAGCGGATTCCCTTCTACATTGCGGCCAAGGAAATCAGCCTTGAGGACATCCGGCTGACGCTGGACAAGATGCCGGACCGGTTTTTCGAACATCCCGAAATGGTGCTGGCGGTGACCAATCTTCCCTATGCCAATGCTCCCTGGCTGGCACCTGGGGGTGATGGCCAGGTGGTGTGGAAGGAGGTTGCGCTGGAAGGGTCCACCGCAGCTGAATTCGAAAGACAGATCCTCGATCTACAACCCTTCATGGCGGAAAACTGGCGGACCCGCGTGAGCGAGAAGAGCGGCGTGCTGTTGCCTGAGACGCCCACCGTTATCGTGCTGTATCGCAAGGATTGCAGCTTTGTCCTTGATCCGGTGATTCCTCGTCAGGACGCTGCCGTCGCCGATTTTGACCTGATTCTGGCCAGCCAGCCTTTTCGACTGCGGGCAGATGTGAAGTTCAAGGCCGGACGTGTGCTGGCACCGCTGGCGCGGGCTTTGCGGGTGGGTGGGCGTCTGCTCGGCATCCATTCAGCCGGCGGCGATCCGGGCCTCGAGATTGTTCGTCAGGTCTGGCCGGATGAGGACCCCTTCACCACTTCGCGGCGCGAACTGCTCAACGCCACGCAGGACGCGCTGGGCGCGGATGCGGACAACTACACCTTCGATTGCCTGCCCGATGGGGAGGCGCTGTTTCGTTACGACATGCATACCCTGCCCGATGAGATCGACAGTCAGGAGACTCTGATCGGCACTTCTACGCTGCTCGCTGCGTGGAATGCTGCGACCTATGTTGCGCAGATCGAGGATGAGCGACTGGCCGGGGCCATGACAAGTTCCGCCTACCTTGATGCCACGCGCGCCGTGCTGGGCAAGCACGGCGCGCTGTGGTTCAATGATGAAAGCTATATCGTCACGCGCAACCGCTGATCATCCTTCGACCAATTCTGCGCCTGGGCGCAGGCGTTTATAACCATGGCGCGCGGCCCACACTGCAAGACCAAGCGGGGTGAGGATCGACAGCAATACGATCAGCGCGGCCAGAACATTGCCGATAATTCCGCCAATTGAGGCAAAGGCAGTGTTGATCGGACCAAGAAAGCTGCTCGCCACAGGGGAGGCTGATTGATAGCTCAGCTGTACCCGGCTGAAAGCCACGCGACCGCGCATTTCCTCCATCCAGCTGCGCGCCTGATCGATTTCCTCATTGATGCGGGCAACGCTGCGTTCTGCTTCCACCAGCTCTGCAACATCGCCGCGCCTGGTACGCAGGACATCCATCAACCGGTCGCGCAATTCGATCCGGCTGCGCAGGCGCGCCTCGGTATCGATCATGCTCTTGGAAAGGTCCTCCCCGGTGATATTGGCGCGCACCTGCTCTCCGCCAGCGCCTTCCAGCGTGGCGTTGATCTCCGCCACAAAGGCGCGGGCGCGGTCTGCTGCAACGGCCAGTTCCAGCCTGCCGCTGGCAAAATCGTCTTCGCCGCCGGAATGGGTCATGGCCACGATCTGGCAGCTATAGGGACCCATCGCCTCGCACATGTCGGCATGGCGCAATTGCAGGCCGGCAATCCGGGCGCCGGGCATGCTGAAGCCATAGTCGAACACATAGGCCATGCGCGGCATTGTTACAGGAATGTCCGGTCGGCCGGAGAGCGATGCCAGTTCGCCCGAAGCATTTTCCTCCGTGACAGCATAATCGGCGCTGTCGCCCGGGGATTCCTCCATCGCGCTTTCTGTCTGGGAGTACTCGTCGCCCTCCTGGCTGCACGCGGAAAGGGCCAGTGCCCCCCAATCACGACTGCGAATATTGAAATGTGCCTCATTATCGCCTCCTTTTCGCCATAATTTAGCCACAATTGCGCCATGATCGCCACATTGGCAAGAGTGAACACGAAAAAGGCCCCGCCACATGGGTGACGGAGCCTTTTCCAAAATGGGCTTCCAGTTGGCCCTAAGTTACTGACATCACGCGGCCCTGGATACATCCACCTGCTTCTCCAGTGCTTCGATAATTGCCTTGGAGAAGGCAGGGATGTCGCCCGGCTTGCGGCTGGTGATCAGATTGTTGTCCACCACCACTTCCTGGTCCAGCACAGTGGCACCGGCGTTGATGAGATCGGTGTGGACAGACGGCCATGCGGTCATGTTCTTGCCGTTCGCCAATCCGGCTTCCACCAGGAGCCACGGCGCATGGCAGATTGCCGCCACCGGCTTTCCGGCCTCGCAGAAATCGCGCACCATCTGCACAGCCTTGTCATTCATGCGCAGGATATCGGGGTTCATCTGACCGCCCGGCAGGACCAGCGCATCGAAATCGGCTGCGTCGGCATCGTCCAGTGCCATGTCCACCTTGACGGATTGACCCCAGTCCTTCTCATCCCAGCCCTTGATAGCACCGGCCTCCGGACTGACGACGACAGTTTCATATCCCGCTTCATCCAGATTCTTCCTGGGTTCCATAAGTTCCGATTGTTCAAACCCGTTGGTGGCGAGGATCATGATACGTTGAGCCATGTGAAATCTCCTTTGATTTGCATTTGACCCCTTAACGCTTGGGGAAAGTGCGCCGTTCCGCGCTGTCCCACGAGCCGTGCCGGTGATAGGGCGAACGGCATGGCAACAATTGAAGATGAGAAGGAACCGGTCGACTCCATCGTCGATGCGCCTTTCGACAGCGCACTGTCGCAGCGGTATCTGGTCTATGCACTGTCCACGATCACCGCGCGCTCGCTGCCCGATCTGCGCGACGGGCTGAAGCCGGTCCACCGGCGCTTGCTGTGGGCGATGCGGCAGTTGAAGCTGACGCCAGACAGCGTGTTCAAGAAATCGGCCCGCGTCGTGGGCGATGTGATCGGCAAGTATCACCCGCATGGCGACGTGGCCGTCTATGATGCGATGGTCCGCCTGGCGCAGCCGTTTACGCTGCGATATCCGCTGGTCGAAGGGCAGGGCAACTTCGGCAATGTCGATGGCGATAACGCCGCCGCCTATCGCTACACCGAATGCCGCCTGACCAAGACCGCCATGACCCTGATGGAGGGTCTGGACGAAGGCACGGTCGACTTCATCCCGACCTATAATAATGAGGATGAGGAGCCGGAGATTTTCCCCGGCATCTTCCCCAACCTGCTGGCCAACGGGTCCAGCGGCATTGCCGTGGGCATGGCCACATCCATCCCCAGCCACAATGTGGCCGAGATTATCGATGCCACGCTGGAGCTGATCGACAATCCCCATGTCGAACATGCGCGGCTGATGGAACTGATGCAGGGACCGGATTTTGCCACTGGCGGGCTGATCGTGGATTCGCCGCAGAGCATCCACAACGCCTATGAAACCGGACGCGGCAGTTTCCGCGTGCGGGGCCGCTTTCATGCTGGCGAGGCCGAGAATGAGGACGATCGCAACGCCGGGATAGAGCGCCAGAAGGGCGGGGGCTACCAGCTGGTGATTTCCGAAATCCCCTATCAGGTGCCCAAGGGCAAATTGATCGAACAGATCGCGGCAGCGATTGGTGACAAGAAGCTGCCGATCCTGGAGGACGTTCGCGACGAGAGCGACGAGCAGATCCGCATCGTGCTGATCCCCAAGAGCCGCAATGTCGATCCTGAACTGCTCAAGGAATCGCTCTACAAGCTGACCGATCTGGAAACGCGCTTCGGCCTCAACCTGAATGTGCTCGATGCGCAGCCGGGGCTTGGCCGCACGCCCATGGTGATGGGGCTGAAGGAACTGCTGGAACACTGGGTCCGCGCGCAGATTGATATTCTCCAGCGCCGCACCCAGCACCGGCTGGACAAGATCGCCGCGCGGCTGGAGCTGGTCGAGGGCTATATCATCGCCTTCCTCAACCTTGACCGGGTGATCCAGATCATCCGCACGGAGGATGAGCCTAAGCCGATCATGATGGCCGAATTCGGCCTGACCGACAGGCAGGCGGAGGCTATCCTCAACATGCGGCTGCGGTCCCTGCGCAAGCTGGAGGAAATGCAGCTGCGGCAGGAAAAGGACGAATTGCTGAAGGAGCAGGAGGATCTGGAGAAGTTGCTGGCATCGCCCGCACGCCAGCGCACCCGCCTGAAACGCGACCTCACCAATCTGCGCAAGGATTATGCCGAGGATACCGCAATCGGCGCGCGCCGCACCACCATTGCCGAAGCTGCACCGGCGGTGGAATTCAGCATGGACGCGATGATCGAGAAGGAGCCGGTGACGGTGATCCTCTCGCAGAAAGGCTGGATACGCGCGGCCAAGGGCCACTTGCCGCTCGATTCAGACTTCAAATACAAGGAAGGTGACGAGGCTGGTTTCGTCATCCACGCCCAGACCACGGACAAGTTGCTGCTGGCGGGCGATGATGGGCGCTTCTTCACCGTCGGGGCGGACAAACTGCCCGGCGCGCGCGGCTTTGGCGAGCCGGTGCGCAACACGCTGGATATCGATGCCGAGGTGCAGATCACCGCGCTGGTGGTGCATGAAAAGGGCAAGCAGCTGCTGCTCGCCTCCAGCATCGGCAAGGGCTTTGCGGCAATGACCGATGAACTGCTGGCGGAAACCCGCAAGGGTCGTCAGGTGGTGAACCTGAAGGGCGATGCCAAGCTGGCCGTGGTGCGTGAAATCGCGCCCGAGCACGATCACATCGCCGTGGTGGGTGACAACCGCAAGCTGGTGATCTTCGCACTGGACGAACTGCCGATGATGACGCGCGGGCAGGGCGTGACCTTGCAGCGTTACCGCGATGGCGGCCTGTCCGATGCCACCACGCTCAAGCTGGAAGACGGGCTGAGCTGGACCATGGGCGGAGAAACAGGCCGCACCCGGACCGAGCCGGAGATTCACATGTGGAAGGTTGCGCGCGGCGCCGCCGGACGCATGCCGCCCACGGGCTTTCCCAAGGATAACCGGTTCTAGGCAATAAAAAGGGGCCGCAGGATTGCTCCTGCGGCCCCTTTGTTATTCGGTGAAGCCGGGGATCAGCCGCCGGCCTGCGCTTCGAGAGCGGCCTGGATATCGGCCAGATTGGCCAGCGCCATGATCTGGCCATTGGCATCCAGCGCCAGCATGTCGAGCGGCAGGGTGACGAGCTGCTCGTCCGCTGCCTTCACGATCACATTGCTGCCGTCGATCTCGTCAATCATGCCCAGTTCTTGCGCATCATAGGTGATTACCGGTGCGCCAACGGTCAGCGCAGCTTCCAGTGCGGCGCTGGCTTCTGCCAGCTGGGCGGAGACCATTTCGTCCAGCGCAGTCTTGGTGATGTTGATCGTCGGTCCGGTTTCACCCTGACCGAAAGAGTCCGCACCCAGGGGAACCTGGTGCATGCCGGTATCGATGACCACGGTGGTGCCGTCATTGGAAATGATCGAACCAACGGCATTGCCGTCATTGCCGATTACCGTTGCGCCAACGCTCAGATCAACTTCGGCAGCCTGTGCGTGGACGACAACCGGTGCGGCAGCCAGTGCCGCGGCGGCGATGAAAAGCTTTGCAAATTTCATGAAACCCATTCCCTTGTAACTTCGTGTGTAAGTTCGTGCTCGATGGTGATGTCTTCCCGGCCCTGCAAAGCAGGCACGGAGCCGACAAAATTGGAAAAGCAGGGCACTGCCCTCAGGCTCTTGGGTATCGGCCGATCCGACCGGACGCAACCCAAAGGCGGGACGAAATATGCACGAAACGGCCTGAATCGAGCCTTTTTGGCCCGAAAACGGGAGTTCGGCCTGATCCCGAAGGGCAACTGGTGGGATGTTTCGGTCAGCGATTGGGCGGCATCGGACCGGACACAAAATGGCCGGATGATTGCTCACCCGGCCATTTTGCTTTGATTTTATGAAGGCTTCAGCGCGGAGCTTGTGCGCTTCGGCCGCCTTGCGAGCGGCGGTTGCCACCACCGCTTCGGCCTTGACCGCCGCGATTGCCACCTTCACCGCGCGGCTTGACTGACGCATCGGGATTGCGGCGCGGACGGTTGTTGCCGCGCTGACGGCGATTGCCGCCGCCGCCGCCTTCACGCCGCTCTTCGGAATACTCGGCACCCGTTGCCTTGCGCGCAGGCTTGGGCAGGCGGGCGGCCTGGTCCACGAAATCGGCAGGCAGCGGCGCGGTGCCGAACTGGATGCCGGTCAGCTTCTGGATGTCACGCAGGTAAGGCTTCTCGTCCGGTGCGACATAGCTGATCGCCAGACCCGAGCGGCCGGCACGCGCGGTGCGGCCGATGCGGTGGACATATTGTTCAGCCACATTGGGGATTTCGAAGTTGAACACCGCGGAAACGCCGGGAACGTCAATGCCGCGTGCAGCGATATCGGTTGCCACCAGAACGGCGATGCGGCCTGAACGGAAGCCGTCCAGTGCGCGCGTGCGCTGTGCCTGGCTCTTGTTGCCGTGGATGGCGGCAGCTTCGATGCCTGCTGCAACCAGATGGCGCACAACCTTGTCCGCGCCATGCTTGGTGCGGGTGAATACCAGGCAGCTTTCAATCTCGCCGGTTTCCAGACCCTTGCGCAGGGTAAGGGTCAGCAGCGCCTGCTTTTCGCCCTGCTCGATAAAGGTCACATACTGATCGACCTTCTCGGCAGTGGTGGCCTGCGGATCGACTTCCACCTTCACCGGATTGGTGATGAAGCGGGCGCCCAGCTTGGCAATTTCATTGGGCATGGTGGCCGAGAAGAACAGGCTCTGGCGCTTCTTGGGCAGCATGTCGGCAATGCGGGTGAGCGGCTTGATGAAGCCAAGGTCCATCATCTGGTCGGCCTCGTCGAGGACGAAGATTTCCACATGATCGAGCTTGAGACAGCGCTGTTCGATCAGGTCGAGCAGACGACCCGGCGTCGCCACCAGCACATCGGTGCCGCGGGCGAGGCCGGAAATCTGCTTGTTGATCGGCACGCCGCCGAACACGCACTGCACCGACAGGTCGAGGAAGCGCGCATAGCTGCGCATGTTGTCGGCAATCTGGGCGGCCAGTTCGCGCGTGGGTGAAAGCACCAGCATGCGGCACGAGCGCTTGGGGCACTCGCCGCCATTGGCAGCCAGACGGTGAAGCGAAGGCAGCGCGAAGGCGGCCGTCTTGCCGGTGCCGGTCTGGGCAATGCCCAGCAGGTCGCGGCCTTCCAGAAGGGCGGGAATGGCCTGACGCTGGATCGGCGTGGGGTCACTATACCCCTTCGCTTCGAGTGCGCGCAGGATAGGCTCGGCAAGGCCGAGCTCTGAAAAATAGGACATAAAAAACTTTCATCGTGACACGTCCGGAATCGGATTCCGGGCGCATATTGGGCGCTCAAGGCGACCCAAGCGTGACACGGGAAGCTTATCGGCAAATGGGACCGTTAATCGGTGCTGGACCTCACCCCGTTGGAAATGGGCAGGCTCACGCTCGCAACCGACCCACGCGACTTATTCGCGCCGGTCGAGGGGGGCATATAATCCTGTTTCGTTAACAAGCAAGGATATTACGTCTGGCTATTGATCCTGCGGGAGTTCCTCGGCCAGTAATTCCTCCACGCGCGCACGGTCTGGAAAACCTTCCCTGACCCAGCGTTTTTCAACCGCCTGCAGGATGCGCGAGACTTCGGGTCCGGCGGAAACGCCGCGCTGGACGATCTCGCCGCCCTTCATCGGCAGGCGGGGAATTTCCCAATCGAGCACGGGCGCAGGATCGCACGATTGCAGCAACAGGCGGTCACGCGCGCAATCGCGGCCCACGTCATAGGCCAGTGCGTGCGGGTCCTCGCAATCGCTCTGGCTGCGCCGGGCAACGCATTTGAGATAGGTGCGCTGATCGCGCGAAAGTTTGAGCCGCGATGCAACCGATCCGGCCACCTCGGGATCGGCTGGCAGCAGTGCGGCCATGCGGCGCAGGGCGAAAGGCGCGATGTCTGCCACGGCGCAGTCCTCGTTTTCCAGCAATGTTTCCAGCATCATGATCTGCGCATCGCCAGCTTCTGGAAGGACCACCTTGAGCACGCCCAGATGGCACATGCGGGTGATCGCGTGGACCGGATCGGGCAGGGCCAGCAGGTTGAGCAATTCCGTCGCCACGCGTTCGCGGCTCAGGCCCTTGAGGGTTTCGGCCAGCTCCTGGCAGGCTTCCTCCGCCTCATTATCCACCTTGCAGCCGAAGCGTGCCTGAAAGCGGAAATAGCGCAGGATGCGCAGATGATCCTCGCGAATGCGCTCGCGGGCATCGCCGATGAAGGTGATGCGCCGTTCCTCCAGATGCAGCAGGCCGCCGAAATAATCGAAAATCTCCAGCGTGACCGGATCGGCATAGAGCGCATTGATGGTGAAATCGCGCCGCGCCGCATCGTCCTTCCAGTCCTGCGCATAGGAGACGGTGGCGCGGCGGCCATCGGTGGAAACATCATGGCGCAGAGTGGTGATTTCCACATTGCCGCCGGGCAGAATGGCGGTGACGGTGCCGTGATCGATGCCGGTAGGCACGGTGCGAATGCCCGCTTGCTCGCACAGGGCGATGACTTCCTCTGGCCGGTGCGTGGTTGCGGCATCGACATCGGCAACCGGGTGGCTGAGCAATGTATCGCGCACTGCGCCGCCAACCCAGCGGATGGTGTCCTCTCCAAGGGCTTTGACCAGCTGCGCGAGATCCTCTCGCTGCGTCCATTCTGCTTTTGGCAGTGCTGTCATCGGGCAATCATCGAGAAAATCCCATCGTTTCCAGCCTGCGCGACAGATTGGCGATGATCGCCGCCGTCACGCCCCAGATCCGATGTTCCTGCCACATGATTTCAATGTAGTCCCTCTCCCGCCCGTCGAACAGGGTCGACTTGTGCGCATGATTGGCGGGATCGAGGATAAAACCGAGCGGTGCCTCGAACCAGTGCGACACTTCGCGCGGGTTGGGCCGCAGGTCGAGGTCCGGCGGGACCAGTCCGATTACCGGGGTGATGTCATAGCCGGTGCCGGTGACGAAGCGGTCGCTCTGCCCGATGACGCGGACATGGGCAGAGGGTAGGGCCAGTTCCTCATCCGCCTCACGTAAGGCGGCGGTAATGGCGTCTTCGCCCGGATCGAGTTTGCCGCCGGGAAAGGCGACTTGCCCCGGATGCTGGCGCATGTCCTGCGGCCTGTGGGTCAGGATCACGCCGGGCTCGCTGCGTTCCGTGATCGCCACCAGTACGGCAGCTTCCCGCAAGGTTGCAGGGGCGAAGAGGGAGTGATCGTGCAGATCGTCCAGTTCTTGCTGGTGACCGCGCGCGAAATGATCGGCGATGTGATCGAACAGCTCGCTCATTGCGGAACCAGCGGGCGCGGAACCAGCGGGCGCGGAACCAGCGGGTGCGGAACCAGCGGGAAGGTGACGCCCTGGCTGGTAACGCATGGCACGCCGTCCACATCATGTGCCAGCGCGACCAGTTGCAGCCAGGTTGACCGGTTGATGCGCGCCTCGCAGCCGTGGCGCACCGCCAGATAGATCGCGGGCAAATCCACATCGCCCTCGGCGCGAAGGCGGTTCTGTGGTCCGGCTATCACCAGCTCATCCGTATTGAGGCGGAAGGCCAGCGCGCCATCCGTCTCCTGCAAGTCCACCGCAAGGAATGCCGCGTCTTCCACGATGATGCGCTGGCGGCATTGCGGGGTCAGCAGGAAATGCTCTGCGCCGGCATCGCGTGTCAGCAGGGAGGCAAAGGCGCGGACCATCGCCGGGCGCGTGATCGGCCTGCCATCGTGCCACCAGCTTCCATCGGCGGAAATGCGCATGTGGCTGTCGATGGTTTCTGCCGGGTCCCATCGATCCAGCGGAGGCAATTTGCGCGCTGCTACTGCCGCCGCAATCTCGGCAAGCGACATTTCGGCAAGCTGGGACGGCGCATCATAGGGCATGCACCATCAGATGGCAGCAAAGGTCAGCCTTTCCAAGGGCCGAGCATGCCTTCACGCGGCAATATCGCCGGGTTTTGCGATCGGGCGAGCAGGCGCTCAGGCTCCCACGGGCCGGGCATTTTCCAGCCTGCCGTGTGATCGGCGCTGAATCCGAACCTGGCGTAATAGTCCGCATCGCCAATCAGCATTTGCGGCAGGGGTGACGCCGGGTCCAGCGCGCCGGCCTGCGCCGCCATCAGCGCGCGGCCAAAGCCTTCGCCCTGCCGTTCCGGCAAGACGGCGACCGGGCCGATCATCAGCATGGGATGCGGGCGACCGGCGGGATCGGTCAGCGCCACAGGGAAGGCCTGAATGGTGCCCACCAGCATGTCATCCTGATCCAGCGCGGCAAAGCTGAGCGCGGGCAGGCACTGGGTTCCCTCACGCACCTTGTAAGCGGTGCGCTTGTGGCGATCAGGACCGAAGGCGCGGTCGAGCAATTGCTCGACCAGCGCGGGATCGACACCGGACAGGGGGATCAGGCTGGCAGTTGCAAGTGACATGGAGGCGCGCCGATAGAGAGGCGCGCGCATCCATGCAATTGTTTCAGCCGATACCTTCTTTATGGGCGCCTACTGTGCGGCGGTGAGGTGCAACAGCTTGCCGCGCGGGCCATCCTCCAGCACCCACAGCGATCCGTCGGCGGCCTGGGCAATATCGCGCAGGCGGCTGGGGAAGGTGTAGCGTGCCTCCTCCGTGGCGGTGCCGGTGCCCGCGGCATTGGTGGCAACGCGCACCAGAGAGGTGGTGGCAAGCGCGACGATCAGCGCCTGGCCGCGCCACTGCGGGAACATGTCCCCGTCATAGAAGATGAAGTCCCCCGGCGCGATCACCGGTGTCCAGTAGATTGCCGGCTTGGTGAAACCATCGTCCGCCGAGTGATCGGGAATGGGATCGCCGTTGTAATTGATGCCGTTGGAACGCGTGGGCCAGCCATAATTGCTGCCCGGCGTGACCTTGTTGATCTCATCCCCGCCGCGCGGTCCGTGTTCAAGGTCCCAAAGCTGGCCATTGGTATCGAATTGCAGGCCCAGCATGTTGCGGTGGCCGTAGGACCAGATCTGGTTGGTCGGGCTGCCCTGTCCGGCAAACGGATTGCCCGCAGCGGGCGATCCATCAAGATTCAGCCGCACCACCGTGCCCAATGTGTTGGAAATGTCCTGCGCGGGTTCCCCCTGCATGCGCTCACCGCTGGAAATGAACAGGTGCTGCCCATCGGGAGAGAAGGCCAGCTTGTGGCTGAAGTGGCCGGGGCTGTCGATCGCCGGTTCCTGCTGCCAGATCTGCGTCAGGCCGGTTACGGCGCACGCCTGAGCGTCGCAGGAGAACTGGCCCCGGGCCGCCACGGCGCGCCGTGCATCGCCCTCTGCCGCCTTGGCCCAGGTCAGGTAAACCGTGCCGCTGGTGGCGTAATCTGGCGCGAAAGCCACGTCGCCCAGGCCGCCCTGACCGCCGTAAGCCACTTCGGGCATGCCGGAGATGTCCAGAGTTGTGCCGCTGACAGGGTTGTAGAACTTTGCCGTGCCGCCCTTCTCGGTGATGAAGAGATTGCCCGTGCCCGGCTCAACCGCCAGCGCCCAGCCTTCGTTGAATGTACCGTGGCTGGTGGCATTGAACGGCATGTCGCCTTCAAGCGCGAAGGGTTCACCGCCCACGATACCGTTGGCAGGGGTGGAGACAACGCTATCCCCCGGCGATGCGGCGCTGCAGCTTGCGAGCGCCAGAGTGGCAGGGAATAAGGCGTAAGACAGGATCGATTTGTTCATGCTCTCGGGAACTCCCACTCGCGATTTTTGCGCCCTTCTGGCCCCGGATACCCTCGTGGCCGGAGTGGACGAGGCGGGACGCGGGCCATTGGCTGGGCCAGTAGTGGCGGCTGCCGTGCTGCTATGCAAGCCGGGACCAAAGGGCATAGGCGATTCCAAGAAACTCACCGCGAACACTCGCGCCCGGCTGGAAGCGGAAATCCGCGCCAGCTGCGCCTTTGGCATCGGCATGGTGGAACCGGCGGAGATTGACCGGATCAACATCTTTGCCGCCACCATGCTGGCCATGACGCGGGCGATGGAGCGCCTGTGCGATGCGCTGGGGCAAGAGCTGGAACTGGCGCTGATCGACGGCAATCTCACGCCGCAGGGGCGGCATGCGGACTGGCGCTGGCCCGCCCGCGCCATTGTGGGCGGTGATGGCAAGGAAGCATCGATTGGTGCCGCCTCGATCCTGGCCAAGGAGTACCGTGACCGCCTGATGTGCCAGGCGGCCGAAACCTGGCCCCATTATGGCTGGGAGCGCAACAAGGGCTATGGCACGAAGGACCATCTGGACGCTTTGCGAGCATACGGCCCAACCCCGCTCCACCGCCGCAGCTTTGCTCCGGTAGCCCAGCTTGAGATGCTCCTGTGACCGGTTTCACCTCCGCTGAGGTTCCCGATCAGGCAGGGCGGCGATTCCTGATAACAGGTGCCAACAGCGGGATTGGTTTCCATGCCGCGCGCATGCTGGCGGGCAAGGGTGCCCATGTGTTGCTCGGCTGCCGCGATACCGGGCGCGGGGAGGCGGCGGGCAAGGCTATCCTTGCTGATCATCCGGCGGCGCAGATTGGAGTGGTGCAGGTCGATCTGGCGGACCTTTCGTCCATTCGCAAGGCGGCGTCTGCGATCGATGCTGTCGACGTGCTGATCAACAATGCCGGGATCATGATGCCGCCGCTGGGCCGCACGGTGGATGGTTTTGAACGGCAACTGGGCATCAACCACCTCGGTCATTTCGCGCTGACCGGCCTGTTGCTGCCCAGGCTGGCGCAGGGACGCGATCCGCGCGTGGTGAGCGTGGCCAGCATTGCCCACCGGCGCGGCAGGATCGATTTTGACAATCTGGACGGCGCGCGCGGCTATTCCTCAATGCGGTTCTACGCGCAGAGCAAGCTGGCGAACCTGCTGTTCATGGCTGAGCTTGATCGGCGGCTGAGAGGTGCCCGCTCACCGCTTGCCGCAATTGCCTGCCATCCGGGTATTTCCGGCACTGGTCTGGGCCGCGATTCTGCGATGCTGGGCCTGCTGTTCCGCATGGCATCGATGATGTTCAACACGGCGGAGCAGGGGGCTTTCCCGACCTTGCAGGCCGCCTGCGATCCTGCGGCGCAGTCCGGCGATTACTTTGGCCCGCAGGGATTCAGGGAAATGCGCGGAAACTCAGGCCGCGCGGCCATTTCCGCCAATGCGAAGGATCAGCACGCCGCCAGGCGCCTGTGGGATGTGTCGGTCGAACTGACCGGGGTTGACCCGGAATTGCTGCCAGTCCCGGCACCCTAGGCCGCGAAGGCCTTGATCTTCAGCTCGTCAATATAGGCGCGGGCGAATGTCTCCATCGTCTCCGGGTCTGGCGGAAGGCCGCCCTGTTCATCCGCTGCCTCGCCCAGTTCGTCCCGGCTGTTGACGCGCGGGAAGGGTGCATCGGGCACTGCTACGCCTAGGAAATCGCACAGCGGCTCCCACCCCTGTTTGGGATGGAACACCAGCAGGCGCTCTGGCGGCAGCATGTCGATCACCTCCTGATTGCGGCGTTCGAACCAGTCGGTCATGAAAGCGCGGTTGGCAATTTTGTCACCGAACGGGGCATAGACGGCACCCTGCATCATCTTTTCCTGCGGCGTGCCGCGCAGCGATCCCTGCATCCGTTCGGAAAAGATCGTCTCACTGACGGAATCAAACCAGCTGTTGGCATCGCGCGTGGTCAGCACCACCTTGGCATCGGGATAATAGTCCGCCAGTTCGCGCCAATAGGTGCAGGCTGGATAATCGGTGGTGGACTGAAAGCCATCGAACACAGTCTCCCAATCCGGCTTGCCCGCGGCCACATCCAGCCACAGCGGGACATTGCGGCGCGCAGCGGCGAACACTTCGGACATGTGGAAGCACGGCCCCAGGCCAATGTGTTCCAGCGCGAATTTGAGTGAGAAGGTCGCCGTGCGGCCAAGGCCCGCGCCGATCACTTTCAGTGCCATGTGTTATCCCCCCAGCAACAGCAGCAAGCTGCCGTGAGCGCAAGAATGCGGTATAGTCGGGGCGACAACAAGGCCTTTGTTCCGGGGCGAGTCCTTGGGGTCACACCCCATCATGTCGAGTCTGCAAAGGGCGTGGAGACTCAACATCTTGTGCCGGACTCTTTTCGTTCTCCCTCAAGATCGCGGCGGGCGCACGCCGGGTTTGCAAATCGCTGCTTGACCTGAGGACTCCAAGGACTCACCCTGTGGATAAGTCAGGGGGCAGAGTGTTCATGGGTGAGTTGACCAAGGTTCGGGCCGCCGCGCCTGTTAAAGTGAAGACGGTGAAAAAGGCGGTCGATAAGGCCGACCTTCCGCTTGGCCGCATTCTTTCGGGAGACTGCGTGGAGGCCATGCGCGGGCTGCCGACGGACAGTGTCGACCTGATCTTTGCCGATCCGCCCTATAACCTCCAGCTTGGCGGCGATCTCAACCGCCCCGATGGCAGCCATGTCGATGCCGTGACCGATCACTGGGACCAGTTCGACAGCTTCGCCATCTATGACAAGTTCACGCGTGACTGGCTGACTGAAGCGCGCCGGGTGCTCAAGCCCGATGGCGCGCTGTGGGTGATCGGCAGCTATCACAACATCTACCGCGTCGGCACGATCCTGCAGGACCTGGGTTTCTGGATCCTCAACGATATCGTCTGGCGCAAGACCAACCCCATGCCCAATTTCCGCGGCACGCGCTTCACCAATGCGCATGAGACATTGCTGTGGTGTTCGCAGGGGGAGAAGGCGAAATACCACTTCAACTACCGCGCCATGAAGACTCTGAATGACGAATTGCAGATGCGCTCCGACTGGGTGCTGCCGATCTGCGCGGGCGGGGAACGGTTGAAGGATGACGCCGGCCACAAGGCGCATCCCACGCAAAAGCCCGAAGCCCTGCTCTACCGCGTTCTGCTGGCCACTACCGAGGCGGGCGACGTGGTGCTCGATCCGTTCTTCGGCACCGGCACTACGGGCGCGGTGGCCAAGCGCCTTGGCCGCGACTGGATCGGCTGCGAGCGCGAGGAAACCTATCGCAAGGTCGCCACCAGCCGCATCGAGAAGGAATTGCCGCTGGACGAAAGCGCACTGGTGACGATGCAGAGCCGCAAGGCCCAGCCGCGCGTTGCCTTTGGCGCCATTGTCGAGGCCGGTCTGCTGCCACCGGGCACAAAGCTGTTCGACAAGCAGCGCCGCTGGACTGCCAGCGTCTGCGCCGATGGATCGATTTCCTGCGGCGATATCAGCGGTTCCATCCACCATGTCGGCAAGACCTTGCAGGATGCGCCCAGCTGCAATGGCTGGACCTTCTGGCATATGGAGAAGGCCGGCAAGATTGAGCCGGTTGACGCCATGCGCCAGCTTTACCTGCTCGCCGTAGAGGACTGATGGGCCGCATCTACATCCAGCCGATCACGCTGGCCGGTTCGCCGCAAAGCGTTGATGGCGATGCCGTGCGGCTGGGCGGATCGATGGTCTATGCCCGCGAATTCGCGGTGACCCTGCGCCGCGATGGCGAGGTGGCACAGCGTCATCTTGTCACCAAGGCGGGCATGGCGGATGTCCTCTCGGGCCTACCGGCGGACCTCGCCGAAGAAGCCGCCGCACAATGGACCAACCTTTCCATGACGCACGCCCCGCTGCAATGCGGGGAGCGCACGATCCGCCTCGACCAGCCGCAGGTGATGGGCATTCTCAACGTCACGCCGGACAGTTTTTCCGATGGCGGCAAGTTCATGGATGATGATGGCGCGATGCAGGATCAGGCATCGTCCATGCACGAGGCTGGCGCGGCAATCATCGATATTGGCGGCGAAAGCACGCGGCCCGGCGCGGCGGTGGTGTGGGAAGGCGACGAGATCAAGCGCGTGATCCCGGCCATCGATTATTGCGCGGCCATGGGCGCGGCGGTCAGCGTGGATACGCGGCGGCCCGGCGTGATGGAGGCGGCGCTGGAAGCGGGCGCGCACATCATCAACGATGTCTCTGCGCTGCGCCACGATCCGCGCAGCCTTGAATTTGCCGCCTCGACCGGCAGGCCAGTGATACTGATGCATGCGCCGGGTGAGGGCGAGAACCTGCACGAGAGCGCGGGCTACTCAGCCGTTGCGTTCGATGTGTTTGACTGGCTGCGCGATGCGCGCGACCGGGCCATCGCGGGCGGAATAGACCGTGCCAATATCGTGCTCGATCCGGGCATTGGCTTTGGCAAGTCGCTGGCGGATAATCTCACGCTGCTGAATGCGCTGCCGCTGTTCCACGCCCTGGGCCAGCCGCTGCTGCTGGGGGCCAGCCGCAAGCGCATGATCGGCGCATTGTCGAACGAAGCGGGCGCGCATGAACGTCTGGGCGGGTCAATCGCGCTGGCGCTGCTGGGGATGAACGCGGGCTATCACCTGCTGCGCGTGCATGACGTGTTTGAAACCGTGCAGGCGCGCAATGTCTGGCGCGGCCTGCGCGATGCCGCCCTGACCGATTTCAGCGGTTTGGGCGACTAGGTCAAACGAACCCTTTGGGGTTCGCAAGCGCAAACGCGCGTCGGCCGTCAGGCCGCCCCATCGGAGGCCTTTGGCCGCGAGATCAAATCACGCCGCGTTGTCGATTCCCAGGTCGCTGAGTTTGCGATAAAGCGTGGAGCGGCCAATCCCAAGCCGCCGGGCCACTTCGGTCATGCGGCCACGGTAGTGACCAATGGCGAGGCGGATCACGTCGGCCTCGATATCTTCCAGCGGGCGCAGATTGCCGTCGTCGGAATACAGCTGCACGCCTGCCGCTTCGGACACCGATTGGGTGGCGCCGGTCATATCGCCCAGGATCTGGCTCAACTGCGGGAAATCCTGCGCCGTCAGCGCATCGCCGTCGCAAAAAACGGCGGCGCGGAACAGCACGGCCTGCAACTGCCGGACATTGCCCGGCCAGTCGAATGCGGCGAGCAGGTTGAGCGCCCCGTCGGTAATGCCCATTTGCCGCAGGCCCGGCTGTTCGGCGATGCGGGCCAGAAAATGGCGGGTCAGCGCGGTGATATCGCCATTGCGATCCCGCAGCGGAGGCAAGGTGATGGTGGTGCGCGAGATGGTTTCGAACAGCTCGGCGCGGAAATGGCCTGTCGCCACAAGGTCTGCCAAGGGCAGGTTGCTGGCAGAGATCACGCGCACATCGACCTTGAACGAATGCCTTGCCCCGATGGGACGGACCTGACCGGTTTGCAGCGCTTCGGCCAGGCGGTCCTGCAGATCGATTGACAGGCGGTCCACCTCGTCCAGCACCAGAGTGCCGCCGTCGCAATTCTGCAACGCGCCAACCTGGCGATCGAAGGCACCGGCAAAGGCGCCCTTCTCGTGGCCGAACATCAGCGATTCGAGCGAGCTGGCGGGAATTCCGCCAATATTGATCATGCGGAACGGAGCCTTGGCGCGCGGCGATGCGGCCTGCATGGCGCGCACCAGCATTTCCTTGCCGGTGCCGCTTTCGCCCTCGATCAGCAAAGGCCCGTGACCGCGCGCAGCCTTGGCCGCCTTGGCCAGAGCATCGCGGAAAGGCGGCGCGGTTCCCACCATCGCATCGAAATCGAGCGTGGCGGGCATTTTCTCGGTCAGCGGGGTCAGCTCATCACGCGGGGATTCGCGGGTGGTGGCATTGCGCAGCGCCTGCATCAGGCGTTCGGGCGCAACCGGCTTGACCAGATAATCGGTGGCACCGGCGCGCATGGCTTCCACGGCCAGCAGCGGAGATGTGCTGGCGGTCAGCATCAGCACCGGCATGGCCGGGCGGCGCTCCTTCAGCTCTGCAATCAACTCGCATGCCCTGTCGCCCGGGACCCATTGGTCCAGGATAATGGCGGATAATTGCATGCCCTGCCGCGTACCCAGCGTGGCGATGGCCTTCTCGGCTTCGTCCACGACAAGCACGCGCCAGCCTTCACGCGCGGCGAGCGCTGTGATCAGCCGGCTTTGTGCCGGTTCATCGTCGATCAGCATCAACAGGCGCTGTTCGGGTTCGGCCATCTTTCCCCACTTCATTATGGGCACCACTTCAATGGTGCGAAGGCGGGTATAACAGCGGCGGGTAAAGAGCCGATTAAGGAGGGCACTTGAGTGCTTTGCTGCAGGGAGATAGAGCAGGCATCAACAGATTCACCGATCCACAAGGGACAAGACAAGACAATGGCCGATTCCCAAGACCTCAAAGCAGCTGAAAAAACCTATGGTGGCTTCATTTCCCTGCTCAAATGGACGATCCCGCTGATCGCCATTCTGGTATTCTTCGTCCTCCTGATCATTTCCTGAGCCAGACGGGATGGGGGGTCTACGCATTGCGGTTCTGAAAGAGCGTGCCGCCGGGGAAACACGTGTTGCCGCAACGCCTGAAACGGTGAAGAAATTCATCGCTCTGGGCGCAAGTTTCGCAGTGGAATCCGGTGCCGGGGAAGGCGCGAGCATTTCCGATCAGGACTACCGCGACGCTGGCGCGCAGGTTCTGAGCGCCGATGAAGCAGTTGCCGGTGCCGAGATCATCCTGGGCGTGCAGGCGCCCGATGTTGCGGCACTTTCTGGCGCGAAATCAGGTGCATGGGTGGCGGCAACCTTCGATCCCTTCGGGCATAAGGACCGCGTCGACGCCTATGCCAGGGCCGGTCTGGAAGCGCTGTCGATGGAATTCATGCCGCGCATCACCCGTGCGCAGAGCATGGATGTGCTCTCCAGCCAGTCCAACCTGTCAGGTTACAAGGCCGTGCTGGCCGCAGCGGATCAATATGGCCGCGCTTTCCCGATGATGATGACGGCGGCGGGCACGGTTTCTGCTGCCAGAGCCTTCATCATGGGCGTGGGCGTTGCCGGGCTGCAGGCGATTGCCACCGCGCGCCGTCTGGGCGCGCAGGTTTCCGCCACCGATGTGCGCTCTGCCACCAAGGAGCAGATCATGTCGCTGGGTGCCAAGCCGATCTTCGTCGAGACTGTCGAGGGGATCGAGGGTGAAGGCGCAGGCGGCTATGCCACTGAAATGTCGGAAGAATACCAAAAGGCGCAGGCCGATCTGGTCTCCGCCCATATTGCCAGGCAGGATATCGTCATCACAACGGCGCTGATCCCGGGCAGAGCGGCACCAAGGCTGATCACGGACGCGCAGATCGCCACCATGCGGCCGGGCAGTGTGATCTTCGATCTGGCCGTGGCGCAAGGTGGCAATGTCGAAGGCAGCAAGCCCGATGAAATCGTGGTCCGCCACGGCGTCACTATCATGGGCTATTCCAACACGCCCGCACATATGGCGGCGGATACCTCTGCCCTGTTCAGCCGCAACCTGTTCAACTTCCTTTCCGCGTTCTGGGACAAGGAAGCGGGCAGGCCGGTGCTGGATGAAGAAATCGGCGATGCCGTGCGGCTGACGCGCGGCGGCGAAATTGTGAATGAAAGGCTTAAAGCATGAACAAGGCAGTTTTCGCAATTGCGCTGGCAGGCGCGCTGAGCGTCGCAACCGGCGCGCAGGCTCAGGCCCCTGAATACGCCGCCGCCGAGCCCAAAATTGAACTCAACCATTTCATGATGGCTCTCTCTGTCGCGGACATGGAGGCGGTGACCGCCTTCTATGTCGACGTGCTCGATTTCGAGGTGGTGAAGGACGCGCCGCTAGGCGATGCGATGCATTTCCGCTGGCTGAAGAATGGCACGCAGGGCATCGAACTGGTCCGCATGGCCAATTCGCAACCCGGCCCGGAACGCGGCGCCCCTCCGGCCCATCTTGAGGTGCGCGGCCCCGGCCAGCTGATGATGGAAGTTGCCGATATCGAGGCGACCAAGGCCCAGCTTCTGGCCAAGGGCGTAACGCCCGATGTCGATATTACCGACCTTACCGCCGCGCTCGGCATCAAGGTCATGTTCGTGATCGATCCGGAGGGTAATCTGATCGAGCTCGTTCAGGTGATGGACGAGTAGGCCGCATGGACTTCATTTCAATCCTCTCGATCTTCGTGATGGCCTGCTTTGTGGGCTATTACGTCGTCTGGTCGGTCACCCCGGCGCTGCACACGCCGTTGATGGCGGTGACCAACGCCATTTCCTCGGTGATTATCGTGGGTGCGCTGATTGCTTCGGCTGAAGCTGGCAGTGCCGTGGCCAAATGGCTGGGCCTTGCGGGCGTGGTGCTGGCGAGCGTCAACATCTTCGGCGGCTTTGCAGTCACAGAACGGATGCTGGCGATGTACAAGAAGAAGGAGAAGAAATGATGCTCTCCTTCCTCGCATCAGGCACCGCACATGGCGCCGTAAATCCCTTCGCCGCGCTGGCCTATCTGGTTTCGGGCGTGTTGTTCATCCTGGCTCTACGTGGTCTTTCGCACCCGACCACCAGCCGCGCGGGCAACCGCTATGGCATGGCCGGCATGCTGATCGCCATGGTGACCACGTTGGTCACGCATGACATCGCCAATATCGGCGAGATCGGCACCGCGATCCTGCTGGGCGGTATTGTCGGCTTCACCATCGCCCGACGCATAGCGATGACGGACATGCCGCAGCTGGTGGCAGCGTTTCACTCGCTGGTAGGCCTGGCCGCAGTGCTGGTGGCTGCTGCTGCTTTCCTCAATCCCGATGCCTTTGGTATTCTTGATGCTGCCGGACAGATATTGACTGTCAGCCGGGTGGAGCTGTCGCTGGGTGCGGCGATCGGTGCGATCACCTTCTCCGGCTCGGTCATCGCCTTTGCCAAGCTGAACGGCAATATGTCCGGCGCACCGATCATGCTGCCGGCTCGCCATGTGATCAATCTGGGCACGCTGGTGGCGATCCTGGGCATGACCGCGCTTTACGCCGTGTCGCCCGAAGGCGCAGCGGGTGAGGGATGGCTGTTCTGGGCCATTCTGGCCGCCGCCTTCATCATCGGCTTCCTGCTGATCATCCCCATTGGCGGGGCGGACATGCCGGTGGTCGTCTCGATGCTCAACAGCTACTCCGGCTGGGCGGCGGCGGCGATGGGCTTCACGCTGGGCAATACGGCGATGATCATCACCGGCGCTCTGGTCGGCTCCTCCGGCGCGATCCTGTCCTACATCATGTGCAAGGCGATGAACCGCAGCTTCATCAGCGTGATCGCGGGCGGCTTTGGCGCGGCGGCTGATACTGGCGGCGGCGAAGCGCGCGAACAGCGGCCCTACAAGCAGGGCAGCGCGGATGATGCCGCCTTCATGCTCAAGCAGGCAGAAAACGTCATCATCATTCCGGGCTATGGCATGGCGGTGGCGCAGGCACAGCATGCCTTGCGTGAAATGGGCGATCTGCTGAAGAAGGAAGGCGTCAACGTCAAATACGCCATCCACCCGGTGGCTGGCCGCATGCCCGGGCACATGAACGTGCTGCTGGCCGAAGCCAATGTGCCTTATGATGAAGTGTTCGAGCTGGAGGATATCAATTCCGAATTCGCCCAGTGCGACGTGGCCTTCATCATCGGCGCCAATGACGTGGTCAATCCTGCCGCCAAGACCGACAAGACCAGCCCGATCTACGGCATGCCGGTGTTCGATGTGGACAAGGCCAAGCAGGTATTCTTCATCAAGCGCAGCATGGGCGGCGTGGGCTATGCCGGGGTGGACAATGACGTGTTCTACATGGATCAGACCATGATGCTGCTGGCCGATGCCAAGAAAATGGTCGAGGAAATCAACAAGGCGCTCGACCACTAGGCGAGCGCGAATTCATGCTTTCCAGCGTGGGAACCGGATGAGCTAACCGCCCGTTCATCCGCAAGGTGCTGTATGCTCTGCATCAGGCCGGGGTAAAATCGGCGGAAAATGGGCCGAAAATTGACGAACAGAGGGCATTATCTTGCGTAAACTGGGGATGATCGGGGGGATGAGCTGGGTCTCTACCCGAAGCTATTACGAACAGATCAACCGCCATGTGCAAAAGCACAAGGGGTCGCAGGCCAGCGCGCCCATGCTCATTGAAAGTCTTGATTTCTCGCAGCTTTACCGGCTCGATACCGATCAGGACTGGGAAGCGGCTGCGGCCATTCTGATCGCATCTGCCAAGAGGCTGGAACAGGCTGGCGCGGGCATGCTCATGATCGGCGCCAATTCGATGCACCGCGTCTATCGCGAGATCGAGGCGGAGATTTCCATCCCCATGCTCCACATTGCCGAATGCGTCGGGGAGCGCATGGCGGCGGACGGGGTGAAGAAGGCGGCGCTGATCGGCACGCGCAATGTCATGACCGGCGGTTTCTATCGCCGCCGGCTGGTCAGCCACGGCGTGGACCTGCTGCCGCCCGACATGGACAGTATGGAGGCGATTGACCGGATCATCTATGATGACCTGATCGTCGGGCGCGCCACCCGCAATGCCGAACGCGTGTTCAAGACCATCATTACCGAACAGGCACAGGAAGGGGCGCAGGCCATCGTGCTTGCCGCAACCGAGCTGGAGCAGGTGGTGGACGTGGATGCCAATGTACTGCCAATCTATGACAGCACGCGCATCCATGCCCAGCGCGGCGCCGAATGGATCCTGGGCGAGGATTAGGCCCGCCTCAAATCGCTGTTCGTCAAGTGTTCCCGTTGTCACAAGGCCGCGCGCACCCTAGCTGACAGCGCCATGACGCGCAGTCCTCCCGACATAGCCCAATACGCTTGCGATCCTGCACAATCGCGCGGACGCGAATTTGCGCAGGGCGGCGGCGGCACGCGCGGGCCGCGCAGTGCCTTCCAGCGGGACCGGGACCGGATCATCCATTCGATCGCCTTTCGCCGCCTGGCGGGCAAGGCGCAGGTGTTTGTGGCGCCCGATGGCGATCACTATCGTGTCCGGCTGACGCACAGCCTTGAAGTGGCGCAGATCGGCCGGGTCATCGCCCGCTCGCTGCGGCTGGATGAGGACCTGACTGAAGCTCTTTGCCTGGCGCATGACATTGGCCATCCTCCCTTCGGTCATTCGGGGGAAGAGGCGCTGAAGCAGGCGCTGCATGCCCATGGCGGCTGGGATCACAATGAACACAGCCTGCGCACGCTGATGCGGCTCGACAGTCCCTATTGCGACATTCCCGGCCTCAATCTCAGCTGGGAAGTGCTGGAGGGGCTGGCCAAGCATAATGGCCCGGTCACTTCTCCCGGCTGGGCACTGGCCGAGCTGGATGCGGACTTTCCGCTGCAACTGGCGCAGTGGCCATCCGTGGAGGCGCAGGTGGCCGCGCTGGCGGACGATATCGCCTATGACAATCACGATATCGATGACGGGCTGCGTGCAGGTTTTCTGGAGCTGGATGATCTGCTGACGCTCGATTTCCTCGCCGCGCAATGGGATGATGTGCGCGCGCGCTACCCCGATGCGCCGCAGTCCTCGCAATTGCGGGAGCTGGTGCGCGATCAGATCGGGGTGATGGTCAACGACCTGATCGAAACCACCACCGCCCGCCTGCAAGGCGTCGACAGCGCCGATGCCGTCCGCGCAGCCGCAGGGCCTGTTGCCGCATTTTCCGAGCAATGGAGCGCGCGCGAACGGCGGCTCAAGGCGTTCCTGTATGAGCGGCTCTATTACCACCCCGAACAGCAGAATACGGCCAGAATGGCGCAAAAGGTCACCGCCCGGCTTTATGCCGCCTATGATCAGGAACCGTCGCTGATGACCGACAGGTGGCACCATGCGCTGCCGCAGGATGCTGCGGGCAGGGCGCGGCATATCGCTGATTTCATTGCCGGAATGACCGATCGCTATGCGATAGACAGCTATGCCCGGATATTCGGGGAAGTGCCCGAGGGGCTCTCCAATGTCTGACCTGCCACGGATATTGCTGGTCGGCGCCACCGGGCTGGTCGCGGGTCATGTGCTGGATCACGCAGTGGGCCGGGCGGACATGCACATGCTCGCCCTGGCGCGCGGCGAAGTGCCTCTGCCACACGGCGCGCGCATGGAAGTGTTGGTGGCTCCTGTGGAGGGATGGGAGGATGCCATTGCCGCGATTGCGCCTGACCGGGTGATCTGCGCGCTGGGCACTACCATCGCCCGCACTGGCGGGGACAAGGACGCCTTTGCTGCGGTGGATCGCGATCTGGTGTTGCAGCTGGCCCGCTATTCCAAAGCCGCAGGGGCAAGCAGTTTTGCGGTGATTTCCTCCGTCGGTGCGGCAAAGGAAGCCCGTAACTTCTACCTGCGCACCAAGGGCGAGATGGAAGCGGGGCTGGCGAAAATCGGCTTTGCCCGGCTCGATATCCTCCAGCCCGGCCTGCTGCGCGGTGCACGCACCGGCGCTATCCGGCCAATGGAGCGCATCGCCATGGTGCTTGCTCCTTTGATGGATATTTTCCTGCAGGGAGAGCGGCGCAAATATCGCTCCATCAAGGCGGAGACGGTTGCCGCCGCGGCCTTGCAGTGCGCCCATGAGAAAGCCCGGGGCACTTTCGTCCATCAGCATGACGGAATATTGCGACTGGCCAGCCGCTTTTCTCGCAGCTGATCGCTTGGCAGTTCCTGCGCTGGCCTATAGTCAGGCAAGGGGACAGCGCCGGGCAAACGGCCGGAGGGGGATATGGCCACATGACGCGATTGATCGGCAAGGCGACCAGCCTGTTTGCCATCTGGACGGTGCTGGGCGTGGCCTGGGCGTGGCTGGTTCCGGCGCATTTCGTGTGGATCAACCAGACGCAGATTGCCGGGCAGGGCCTGATCAGCGTGATGCTGGGCGTCATCATGCTGGGCATGGGCCTGACGCTGAGCCTGGACGATTTCCGCCGCGTGCTGGCCATGCCGCGCTGCGTGGGCGCAGGGGTGGCGCTGCAATTCACCGTCATGCCGCTGGCAGGGATCAGCTTCGCGCTGCTGTTCGGTCTGGAACAGGGGCTGGCCGTGGGCCTGATACTGGTATCCTGCTGCCCGGGCGGAACCGCCTCTAACGTGGTCACCTATCTGGCGCGCGCCAATGTCGCCCTGTCTGTCACCATGACCATGTGCTCCACGCTGGTAGCCATCGTGCTCACCCCGATGCTGACCGGGTGGCTGGGCGGCGTCTATATCGAGATTGACCGCTGGAGCCTGTTCCAGAGCATGGTCACCATCGTGCTGATCCCGGTGGTGGCGGGCGTGGCGCTGAACGCGCTGCTGCCCGATATCACGCGGCGTATCGCCGTGGTTTCGCCGTTGATTTCGGTGATTGCCATCGTGCTGATCGTGGGTGCCATCGTCGGCAATTCAAAGGATCTGATAGAGGCGTATTTCGGCGTGCTGCTGCTGGCGATATTCCTGCTGCATGCCACCGGTTTTGCGCTGGGTTACCTGCTGCCCCGGTTGATGGGCTTTGGCGTGGATGAATGCCGCACCATGAGCATAGAGGTGGGGATGCAGAACAGCGGCCTTGGCGCCAGCCTTGCGTCCGCCCCCAGCTTTGCCGCACAGTTCGCCAATCCCATGCAGGCGGCGCTGGCTCCGGTGCCTAGCGCCATATCTTCGGTATATCACGTGGTGATCGGTTCTATACTGGCTGGTATCTGGGGCCGCACGAAGGGAAATGATGAATGAACTGGAATGTCGCCTTCACCTTCGTCAGCTGGCTGGCCATGCTGGCGTGGCTGGCGCTGATCGTTCTGCCGCGCGGGGAGATCGTCAAGACGCTGATCTTCTATTGCGGCATCGGCCTGCTGTGTTTCGTCTATTCGCTGCTGTTCCTGCTGGTCATCTCCAACACGCTTGATCCCCACGCGGTGCAAGGAGCAGGCGCTGCCGGTTTCACCAGCGTGGAGGGTGTGCGCAATATCTTCATGTCGGATGGCGGTGCGGTGATCGGCTGGACGCATTACCTCGCCTTCGATCTGTTCGTGGGCCTGTGGATTGCGCGCGATGCCGATGCGAAGGGCTTTTCGCGGCTGTTGCAGGCACCTGTGCTGCTGGTCACGTTCCTGGCTGGCCCGCTCGGCCTGCTGATCTGGCTGTTTGTTCGAGAGCCCGCCGCGCGGCGCAATGCCAAGGCGGCCAAGGCTGCCAGAAAGCAGGCCAAGAATCAGGCCGCAAATCAGGGCAAAAATCCGTGAAGCGGGAAGCGCCCGCCGCCTCTCGCAATCGCGATCCGATTGCCGATGTGCTGGCGCAGGAATTACCCTCTAGCGGCAATGTTCTGGAAATCGCCAGCGGCACGGGCGAGCATGTCATCCACTTTGCCTCGCGTTTCAAAAACCTCAACTGGCAGCCCAGCGATCCCGATGCGGAGGCGAGGGCGTCGATCGCGGCATGGAGCGCGGAGGCTGGCCTGGCCAACATTGCAGAACCGGCAGCGCTCGATGCCTCTGCTTCTCAATGGCCAGTCGATCATGCCGATGCGATCGTGTGCATCAACATGATCCATATCAGCCCGGTGGAATCCACCTATGGGCTGCTGGCCGGAGCTCAGGCTCTGCTGGCAGAGGACGCGCCGCTGATCCTGTACGGGCCTTACCGGGAAGAGGGGGTGGAGACGGCGCCATCAAACCTGGCGTTCGATCAAAGCCTGAAAAGCCGCAATCCGCTGTGGGGACTGCGGCTGCTGCAATGGCTGGACCAGCTGGCATCCGCGCGGGATTTCAGGCGCACCAGGCGGGTGGAAATGCCCGCCAACAACCTGATGCTGGTCTATCGCAGGAACTGAAATTCTTGCGCACGGCAAGCGAAAGCGCCCGCCGGAAATACCGACGGGCACCCTGCGACCCTGAGTTGGTTCTCAGCTGTCAGATTGCTTCGTCGACATCATTGGCGACCGATTCCAGATCCTGCCCAGCGCCGCGCACTGTGTTGCAGGCTGTGGCGGTCAGCGCCAAAACGCTGACGGTCAGTGCCAATATGATCTTGCGAGCCATCGTCTGTTCCTTCGTGGCGCTCTTCAGGAGAGCTACAGGGTTAGGAACCACCGAATGCCAATCAGGTTCCTGTCGCCTGCCGCATATCGGCAAAGCGGCGCTTGGACACAACCCGTTCGCGCCAGGTGATGATCAGTCCAGCAATCACAACCAGCGGCGCGCCCAACCAGGTGCTGGTGGGCGGCAGCGTGTCAAAGATCAGCCAGCCCAGCAGCGTGGCCCAGACGATGGAGGAGTAATCCATCACGATCACGCTGGAGACCTTGCCATAGCGCAGCGCCATGGTGATCAGCAGCTGCCCCCAGGTTCCGGTCAGCCCAACGCCCAGCAGCAACAGCCATTCGGTGGAGTTATGGGATGTCATCACGAACGGCATGACCGGGAGGAAGCAGACAACGCTGCTGACGGCGAACCAGAACACGATGACCATCGGCTTGTCGGTCTTGCTCAGGTCACGGATCTGGATCGAGATCAGCGCGATCATGAAGGCGCCGCCCATGGCCACAAGCGCACCTTCCAGCGGGATATGCCCGCCGCCGGGCTGGGCGATGATCAATATGCCGGCAAAGCCGGAGATGACCGCGGACCAGCGCCAGATCCCCACGCGCTCCTTCAACAGGATGATAGAGAGGATGACGGCCCATATGGGAGCGGAGAAATTGATCGTCGTCGCCTCTGCCAGTGGCAGCAGGATCACCGCGCCGAAATTGAGGACCATGCCGATCATGCCGTAGACCCCGCGCACCGCATGCGCCTTTGGCCGCGTGGTGGCCAGCAGGCCGATCCCGCCGGTCATCATCGCCCAGCCAAGAAGGATCGGCAGGGTGATGAACTGCCGCCAGAAAATGATCTCTGCCAGGTGGATGCCATGGCTGGATGACAGCTTGATCAGCGCGCCCATGGCGGCGAATCCGGCAATGCCCAGCAGGCGAATCAGCAGCGCCAGCAAGGGGCGGTCATGTTCGCTTTCGCTCATTTCTCCGCCATAGATGCGATTGGCCTTTGTTCAAGCATTGCGGTGGCGAATGCCTCTCTCCATATCGCTCGCCATGCACCTGCCTGAATTCATCCTGTTCGCCAGCGATGCGACGATTGTCGGCCTGTGGGGCGGCCTTTTCCTGCTGATCGCAGTGCTGGCGCTGGCGGGCGACTGGCTGCGCGCGCGGCGCAAGGATGTAGACCGCGTGGGCTGCATGCCGTGGACGCCGATCTTTCTGGCTTGCGCCATGATCGGCGTTGGCCTGATGGTGGTGGCGGTAAAGGGCTGGATCGCCGGCTAGGCGACTATAGGCACGCTTCCAGATAGGCCTGATCGAAGCCGAACTGGCGCGCTTTTTCCAGCGTGTAGGGGCGCAGGCCGCTGGAGCGGAATTCGCCCAGGATCTTGCCGTCCTCGCTCTCGTCCAGATATTCGAATGCGAACAATTCCTGCGTCACGATCACGTCACCTTCCATGCCGATCACCTCAGTGATGTTGGTGGTGCGGCGTGAGCCATCGCGCAGGCGCTTTACCTGCACGATCAGGTCAACCGATTCAGCGATCTGGCGGCTGATGGCTTCCTTGGGAATCTTGATGTCGCCCATCAGGATCATGTTTTCCATACGGCCCAGGCATTCGCGCGGGCTGTTGGCGTGAAGCGTACACATGGAACCATCGTGGCCGGTGTTCATGGCGGCGAGCAGGTCGAAGCACTCGGCCCCGCGGATTTCGCCCAGGATGATGCGATCAGGACGCATACGCAGGGCGTTCTTCACCAGATCGCCGATGGTGATGGCGCCCTGGCCTTCAAGGTTTGGCGGGCGCGTTTCCAGCGGCAGCCAGTGCGGCTGTTGCAGGCGGAGTTCGGCCGCGTCCTCGATCGTCAGCACGCGCTCGCCCGGATCGATCATTTTCGACAGGGCGTTGAGCATGGTCGTTTTACCCGAACCCGTACCCCCGGAAATGACGATGTTCATGCGGCAGGCACCGGCGATCTTGAGCGCGGTGCACATCTTCCTGCTCATCGAGCCAAAGCCTTCGAGCATGTCCAGCGTGATCGGCTTTTCGGAGAACTTACGAATGGAGATCGCGGTGCCGCGCAGTGACAGCGGCGGCACGATCACGTTCACGCGGCTGCCGTCCTTGAGACGGGCGTCGGCCAGCGGGGTGGTCTGGTCAACGCGGCGGCCAACCTGGTTCACGATGCGCTGGGCAATCTGAAACAGATGGCTCTCGTCGCGGAACTTGATGCCCGCCAGCGTGAGCTTGCCCTTCTTTTCGATGTAGGTCTGGTCCGGGCCATTGACCATGATGTCCGAGACATCGGGATCGCTGAGCAATTCTTCCAGCGGACCGAAGCCAAGCAGCTCATCAATCAGCACTTTTTCCAGCGCGAACTGCTCGCGCCGGTTGAGGGTGATCTTCAGCTCGGCCAGCACTTCCATGATGATCGGGCGGAATTCTTCGGACAGCTCGTCCTTGGTCAGCGTGGCGGCCGCTTCGGGATCGACGCGTTCCAGCAGGCGCGGCAGCACCTGTTCCTTGATCTTGTGCACGCTGGCTTCGAAGCCGGTGGCTTCATTGGCAGGCTCGTTGATGGAATTGGCGCGGTCGGCCAGCCGGCTCATCGCGTCGTCGCGATTCTGCGATCCTGACTGGGACGATGCGGCGGGCGCCTGGGATCCTTCACCGGGAATGGGCGGGAATTGCTCGCCGCCAATGGCCTTGCTGGCCTCGCCTGGGACTGCAGGGTTGCCCTTGCCGCCCTGCATCGGCTTGGCGACACCGAAGGAGGGGCGGGCACCTGATGCCATGCCGCCAGCTCCGTTCTTGCGTCCAAAAGCGCTCATCCTGACAATCCCTCGTACGAATGCTTCGCCACCAGCAGATTGATTGGTGGTTTTGTATGGTGCTGCTTCTTGCGAATTTAGGTGAAGAACTGGTTAAGCCTGGCCAGGAACCGCACTGAAATATGCGGTGCAATGGTTTCGCAGCACTTGCGCCGGGCGCCGCATCGGTTGCCTGCAAAACGTGCAAAGATGGCCGCGGCTTTATTGCCGCCTGCGGGCCAAAGGCCTAAGTGGATGGCATCAACCGGGGGAAATCACGCCAGATGCAGCAATCGGACCGGGCAGGCCTGCTATTCGCCTTGGCAGGATTTGCCACGCTTTCCATCGGCGATGCCATTATCAAAGGCATGCCCGGCGCCTGGCCTGCCCCCGCCATGGCCGCCACGCGCTACATCGTGGGCACGATTGTGCTGGGGATCATGCTGGCCCGCAGCGAAGGCGTGGCCGCGCTGGCCCTGCCACGGGACAAGCTCCAGTGGCTGCGCGGTATCGCCATTTCCATGTCGGCCATGGGCATGTTCCTGGCGGTCTGGATCATGCCATTGTCAGAAGCGACGACGATCGCTTTCACCCAGCCGATGATCACCGCGATCCTCGCTTTCCTGTTCCTGCACGAACGCGCGCGGGCCTCCACATGGATTGCCACCATCGCGGCATTCGTGGGCGTTTTCATAGTCTTGCGCCCCAATTTTGAAGTTGTGGGGTGGGGCGCTCTGCTGCCCCTGCTGGGCGCAACCGGCATGGCCGTGACCATCATCGCCAACCGCAAGGTCAGCGGGCGGGCGAGCATTCTGGCCATGCAATATTACATGTCGGTCACGGCCATGATCTTCCTGATAGGAGCGACTGCTGCCGGTCATTTCAGCGGGGTGGAAGGCTTCACCATGCACTGGCCGCACTGGAGCGTGGTTGCTCGCTGTGCCTTCATCGGCCTGTCCGCCACCGCTGCCCAGTGGCTGATCTTCATGGGGACAGAGCGCGCCGGGGCAGGAACGATTGCGCCGATGACCTATGGCCAGTTGCTGATGGCAGTCACGCTGGGGTGGATATTCTTTGGCGACAAGCCCGATGCCGTGGCGCTGCTGGGCGCAGCGATCATCATCGGCGCCGGGCTGTATCTGTGGGATGCGGGCAGGCGCAGGGACAAGGCCAAGCGCCTTCAGGGCTGATCCGTGCGGCGCACCCAGGCTGTCAGCTTGCGGCCATGCATGGTGACGGTGGCTTCCTCGCGGTAGCCCAGCGCCAGCGCGCTTTCGACCAGACCTGTTGCCACCGGGTTCTGGTGAGTCATGGGCCGGTCCGCCGTCACGATGGCGCCGGGCACTGTGGCAAGGACGCGCGCCACCTCGATATCCTGGCCCACGCCCAATGCGTTGCTCTCCAGCGCATTGTTGAGGTGATCGGGATAGGCAAAGCGGGTGGGAACGCATGATCCGGTCATGCGATAGAGCGCAGTCGGTCCATCGAAAATGAACAGGCAATTGTCAGTCGCCCCCACGTGCGGGGCAATCGCGGTGGCCAGCTGCGTGGCGGCGGCGCTGTCTGCGCGGCTTTGCGCCCAGCGATCGGGCAATTGCAGAATATAGAAGGCAGCCCCCAGCAGCACCAGCGCGGGAATATGGCGATAACCGATCAGCGGCGTGGCAACCAGCACGGCAGCGGGCACAAGCGCCGCGTAATAATACAGGTAAACCGTTCCTGGCAGCAGCACGGTGGCAAGGCTGGCCAGCGCCCACATCACATAGAAAATGTACCGCGCCCGGTCCTTGGGCGGGTCCATGCGCATGCTGGCATAAAGCCCGCCGATCACCAGTATCGCAATCGGTGCAACGCCGATCCAGTGGCTTTGCGCCCAGCGGCCCTGGCTGGCGGCCTCGCGGTCGAAGAAGGACAGGAAGTTGGCAAAGACGAAGGCGTTCCACTGCCCGATTGCGGCGTAGAACAGGCCGACAAGCATGGTGGGCAGCAGGCCCATCACGGCAAAAGAGAGGGCGATCCCGGCCAGCTGCGGCAGGCTCTTGCCGGCGCGGGCATGGTGCCACAATGCCCAGCCGCCAAGGAACAGGCACTGCGGCAGGACCGAATATTTGATCTGCAGCGCCAGCCCGCCAAGGAGCATGGCCCACAGCGCGCGCCGGGCGAAATCGGGATGGGCAGGATCGCGCAGCAGCCAGACCATGCCCAGCATCAGGGGCAGGAAGAACACCTCTGTCTGGCCGGAAAAGCTGGCATAGGCCGCTATCAGCAGCAGATAGAGCGCCCCGGCAATTGCACCGGCGAACAGGTCTGTCATCTCCTGCACAAGGCGCAGCACCAGCACCGCGCCGCCCAGCGCAAAGGCCGCTGCCAGCAATTGATAGGCGACCGGGCCGGGACCCATCAACGCATGGGCGAAGGCGAAAATGGCGAACAGTCCAAAGGGTTTGCGGTCCCACCAGTCGACGAAGGGCAGCTCTCCATGCGTCATGCGCCAGCCGATGAAGCTGTAGAGCTGCTCGTCAAAATCGGCCACCGGATTGCCCAGCCATATGCCTCTGGTGAGGATCGTCACCACAACAAGCATCAGGCCCGCCAGCCACACGGCGCGCGCGGAGATTACGGGGCCCGGCAGCCCCTGGGTGCTGGTCAATTCCTGCGTCAAATGCTGATCGCCCCTGTCAATCGCCTGTGTAACCGGTGTCATCTGCGTCCAGCCTGCATTTGCGGCGCTCATGGTTAAGAAGTGCTTATCACCCGCGGCCATCGGGGCGGGGCAATGGGTGATTGCAGCACGCGGTCATCCCGGACACCGGCAGATTAACCAGCCTTCAACCATGATCTGCGATTGGCCGATGGATGACACAAGAGCGATTCATAACCCGGCCAATGTCGATCCTGCTGGATCTGGTTCGCGGGCTGGCGGCACTGGTTGTGCTGATGGGCCACATCATCGACATGGATATGTATACCGGGCCGTTCCCGTTCCATAAGCTGATGGCCCATAATGCGGTGGTGGTGTTCTTCGTCCTTTCGGGACTGGTGATCGCCCATTCGGTGCACAGCCGCCCCACGCAATTACGTGACTTCGTGATCGCCCGCATGGCGCGGATTCTGCCGGTCTCGCTGTTCGCCGTGGCTTTCTCGCTCGCGCTGTTCACCTATGCGCTGGTCAATGGCCTCGATCTGGGGATGGCCCCGCCGTATGACAGCGCCAATATCAAGACGGTGCTGCTGCCGATTGTCTTCCTGAGCGAAAGTGCCATTGGCGATGGGCTGGTGTGGAATCCGCCTTACTGGTCGCTCGCCTATGAAGTGTGGTTCTACGTGCTGTTCGCCGTCGCGGTCTATCTCAAGGGCCGCCAGCGCGTGCTCTGGCTGATGCTGACGGCCATGATCGCCGGCTGGAAGATCCTGCTGATGTTGCCGATCTGGCTGATGGGCGTGGCCATCATCCGCTGGTCTGACAGGCTGTGCCTGACGCTGCGCCAGGCGCCATTGGTGATTATCCCGGGCGTGGCGTTGTGCTATTTTTCAGACCTCTATGCCGTGCCGGTCGTGCTGGCGGCCGGCGAGTTTCTGGGCGTTTCGCACAATATCTTCGGCTTTTCCAAAATGGTGCTGACAGACACGCCGATGGGGCTGGGGATTTCCCTGATCTTCATCGGCCTGCGTCCGGTGGCGCAGCGGATTGCGCCCTTGCTGGAAATCGCCGCCCCGCCGATCAGGTGGCTGGCGGGCTGCTCCTTCACGCTTTACGTGCTGCACAATCCGATCCTTCTGCTGGTCCGCGGACATGGCATTGGCATGGGTGACAGCGTGTTCGGTTTCGTTGTCCTGATGGCCGTTGTCGTGGCGCTGTGTGCCGCGATTGCGCCGCTGATCGAACATCGCGGCCCGCAGGTGCGGCTGATGCTCAAGTCCCGCTTCGGGCCGCGCGTGGCTGCAGCCTGAAGCTGCCAGCCTGCTAGTGTGCGCAATTGGTGTGAACGGTAACACTGTACGGCCCGTGTCGATCGGTCAGTTCATGATCGAACTGGCTGCGGCAATTCTGTGAAACATAGGCGCTGAGCGCGGCCACAGTGTCAGGATTATACAGCGCAACCTCGCCGCGATCTCGCATCACGATGGTGGTCGCGCGCGCGCCGATCATCCTGCTCACCTCCTGCGCCGTGACCAGATGGCTGACGTCACGCTCCGGCAGGTAATTGATGTGGAGCGGAAAGATCAGCGGGCTGGGTGGATGCGATCCCAGCAGCGGGTAGAGATAGACCGGCCCATCGAAAACCAGCACGCGCGGCCGGGGGTCGGCGGCTTCGATCCGCTGTGCCAACGCATACATGCGCTGCGCCGAATGCATGCCGCGGGTGATATCGGTGACGGGGGTGCCCCACATGAAAGATGCGGTTGCGATCAGCCCCGCCACCATCCCGATCAGTCCCCGGCCAAGAACCGGCGCGGCGATTACCGTAATCGGCACCAGCAGGGGCAGGGCATAGTGATCGATCAGATTGGGAATGATCAGGAAACCAGCCAGTGCTGCCGCCATCCATCCCGCCATGAAGGCCATGTGCGGCTCCCGGTCCTTCACCATCATGCCCATGCCGATGACCGCCAGTGCCAGCAACGGTGCAAGAATGATCCCGAACTGCCCCAGCCGCACCAGCCACTCACCGCCGGGGTCATAATCCTTGGCGAGATTGGCCCCGGCCATGGCGTGCCAGAACTCGGCAAAATGCCCGCTGGCGGCAAAAAAGCCTGCCCAGGCCAGCATGGGCGCAGCACCGATCAGCGCGAAGGTCGCTCCTCTGGCGATCAGGCCCGCGCGTGGGGTGTCTGCGCGTGCCAGGCTCCACAAAACAAACACGCCAAGGAACGCCGCTTCGAAGATGGCGGTCTGTTTGAAGCTGATGGCAAGCCCCGCCAGCGCCATCGCAGCGTAGACCTGCCATGATACACGCCCGGCGCGCAAGGCAGGGCGGACGGACACGACCAGCAGCACGGCGAGCGCCATCGCCAGGTTGAAGAATACCGCTGCCTGTCCTCCCCCACCGCCAAACGGCAGCAGCGCGGCCAGATAGATCGTTCCCGCCAGAACGGCACCGGCCGGTGGCGCAAAAGCCGATGCAATGCGGGCGATCACGAATGCCGTTGCCGCTGCACACAGCGTTGCTGCCAGCTGGAAGATCAGAACCGAGCGGGAGATTCCGGCGAGCACCGCATAAAGCAGGAACAGGCTGGGCGGTTTTCGATCCCACACATCCACATAGGGCAGCAGTCCGTCCTGCATGCGCTGGCCGATGTAGAAGAACAGCATCTCGTCTTCGGCATAGGAGAGATCGCCAAATACCCATGCCCGCGTGGCCAGTGCGGCAATCAGGAACCAGACTGCCTGCAAGGCAAGCTGATGGCTTGGCACAAGCGCAGCGGACCGGCGGGCGCTGCCTTGCGATTCAGTCCTGATTGCCCCCTCACTCATGGAAAATTGAGTATCGGCAGTGCCCGCAATCGCAAAGCGGATTTCCTGAAAGGTGCACGGATTGATTGGTCCGCACATGAAAAAGGGCGCCGCAAAGGGCGCCCTTTTGTTTCATGCGATGGACCTGCGATCAGCCTTCGACGTGCTCGGCCAGAACCGTCAGGCCATTGTCGCCCACTTCGGCAAAGCCGCCGCGCACTTCAATGCTTTCGGGCGCGCTACCGGCAGTCTTGTAGACCTGCACCGCACCATCACGAATGGTAGACATGAAGGGCGCATGGCCCTCCAGCACGCCGAATTCGCCTTCGATCCCGGGGACGACCACCATGTGGACATCCTCGGAACGGACCAGCTTGGCCGGGGTGACGAGTTCGAAGTGAAGTGCCATCTGGATCAGGCTTCCTCGGCCATCTTCTTGGCCTTTTCGACCGCTTCGTCGATGCCGCCAACCATGTAGAAGGCTGCTTCGGGAAGGTGATCGTATTCGCCGTCAACCACAGCCTTGAACGATGCAACCGTGTCTTCCAGCTGCACGAACTTGCCGGGGATGTTGGTGAACACCTCGGCCACGTGGAACGGCTGCGACAGGAAGCGCTGGATCTTGCGCGCGCGGGCCACGGTCAGCTTGTCCTCCTCAGACAGCTCATCCATGCCCAGGATGGCGATGATGTCCTGCAGGCTCTTGTACTTCTGCAGCGTTTCCTGAACGCGGCGGGCGGTGTCATAATGTTCCTGACCCACAACCCGCGGTTCCAGAACGCGGCTGGTGGAATCGAGCGGGTCAACAGCCGGGTAGATGCCCAGCTCCGAAATCGCGCGGTTCAGCGTGGTGGTGGCGTCAAGGTGGGCAAATGACGTTGCCGGAGCCGGATCGGTGAGATCGTCCGCGGGAACGTAAATGGCCTGCACCGAGGTGATCGACCCCTTGTTGGTGGAGGTGATGCGTTCCTGCAGGTTGCCCATGTCGGTCGACAGGGTCGGCTGATAGCCCACAGCCGAAGGAATACGGCCGAGCAGGGCGGACACTTCCGAACCGGCCTGGGTAAAGCGGAAGATGTTGTCCACGAAGAACAGCACGTCCTGGCCTTCCTCGTCGCGGAAATACTCGGCCATGGTCAGGCCGGACAGCGCCACACGGGCACGCGCGCCGGGAGGCTCGTTCATCTGGCCGAACACCAGCGCCACCTTGGAACCTTCGGACGTGGCATTGCCGTCCGCATCCTTGGCGATAACGCCGGCGTCGAGGAATTCGTGATAAAGGTCGTTACCTTCGCGGGTGCGTTCACCCACGCCGGCGAACACGGACACGCCGCCGTGGCCCTTGGCGATGTTGTTGATCAGTTCCTGGATCAGCACGGTCTTGCCCACGCCGGCGCCGCCGAACAGGCCGATCTTGCCGCCGCGCGCATAAGGGGCGAGCAGATCGATAACCTTGATGCCGGTCACGAGGATGGCCGCTTCGGTTGACTGGTCGATGAACAGCGGAGCCTCGGCATGGATCGGGGCGAACATGTCGGAACCGATCGGGCCGCGCTCGTCAATCGGCTCACCGATCACGTTCATGATGCGACCCAGCGTCTTGGGGCCGACCGGAACGGTGATCTGCCTGCCGGTGCTGGTCACCGACTGGCCGCGTGTAAGGCCCTCGGTCGCGTCCATGGCGATGGTGCGAACGGTGTTTTCACCCAGGTGCTGAGCAACTTCGAGCACCAGCTTGTTACCGTTGTTGTCGGTTTCAAGCGCGCTCAGGATCGCAGGCAGTTCGCCGGGAAAGGTCACGTCGACGACGGCGCCGATGATCTGGGAGATCGAGCCGTCGGTAATCTGGTTGAGTACGGGGGCGGTGGCCATGGTATCTTCCTTGGTATGAACTTTTGCAGCGCTTGCGCGCCAGTGATTTGCGTTTTTGCTACAGCGCTTCCGCGCCAGCAATGATTTCGATGAGTTCGGTGGTGATCGCGGCCTGGCGGCTGCGGTTGTACTGGATGGTCAGCTTGTCGATCAGCTCACCTGCATTGCGCGTGGCATTATCCATTGCGGTCATCGATGCGCCCTGTTCGGATGCGGCGATTTCCAGCAGCGCGCCGAACAATTGGGTGCGCACATAACGCGGCAGCAATTCTTCCAGGATCGCTTCTTCGTCCGGCTCATATTCCACGACCGCATCGGACGATACGGCAGTGGTGGGCGCGGGAACCGGGATCAGCTGCACCGTTACCGGGTTCTGCACCAGCGCGGACTGGAACTTGGGGTACACCAGATGGGCAACGTCGAACTTGCCCGCTTCAAACAACTCCACCAGTTGCCCGGCGATGGCCGCAGCTTCCTCGAAACCGGGGTTGCGCACTTCGCTGGTATCGAACTGCTGGCTGATCTGGTTGCCGAAATCGCGCTTGAGCGGCGCACGGCCCTTCTTGCCGATCAGGAAGAAGGTCACGTCCTTGCCCTCTGCCATCAGCTTGCGCGCCTGCAGGCGGGCTTCCTTGACGAGATTGGCGTTAAGACCGCCGCACAGGCCCTTGTCCGTATTCACCACCACCATCAGGTGGCGCTGATCCGATCCCGTGCCGGCCAGCAGTTTTGGCGCGCTGTCACCGCTCACCTTGCCGGCAAGCGATGCCATCACGGCAGACAGGCGCGTCGCATAGGGGCGCCCGGCTTCGGCAGCAGCCTGCGCCTTGCGCAGCTTTGCCGCCGCAACCATCTGCTTGGCCTTGGTGATCTTCTGGGTCGACTTGACCGAGTTGATCCGGCCCTTGAGTTCTTTCAGCGAGGCCATTTCGGCTCCCTAGCTAGTCTCTTGAGGCTCAGGCGAACTGCTTGGCAAAAGCGTCGAGCGCGGATTTGGCCTTGGCGGCCACTTCGCCTTCGAACTTCTGCGAACTGCGGATTTCAGACAGCACGTCTGCATGCTCATTGCGCATATAGCTGAGCATGGCGGCTTCATATTCGTTCACCCGGTTGACCGGGATCGTGTCCAGATAGCCATTGGTGCCGGCGTAGATCGACAGCGTCTGCTCTTCAAATGGCATGGGCGAGAACTGCGGCTGCTTGAGCAGCTCTGTCAGTCGCGCGCCGCGGTTGAGCAGCTTCTGCGTGGAGGCATCGAGGTCCGAACCGAACTGCGCAAACGCCGCCATTTCGCGGTACTGCGCCAGCTCCAGCTTGATTGAGCCGGATACCTTCTTCATCGCCTTGGTCTGGGCTGCACCGCCCACGCGCGAAACCGAAAGGCCCACGTTGATGGCCGGGCGGATGCCCTGGAAGAACAGGTTGGTTTCGAGGAAGATCTGCCCATCGGTGATCGAAATCACGTTGGTCGGGATGTAGGCGGACACGTCGCCGGCCTGCGTTTCGATGATCGGCAGGGCCGTCAGCGAACCGCCGCCATTTTCGTCATTCATCTTCGCCGCACGTTCCAGCAGGCGCGAGTGGAGATAGAACACGTCACCCGGATAGGCTTCACGGCCCGGAGGACGACGCAGCAGCAGCGACATCTGGCGGTAGGCCACGGCCTGCTTGGACAGATCGTCATAAACGATCACGGCGTGCATGCCGTTGTCGCGGAAAAACTCGCCCATGGCGCAGCCGGTGTAAGGTGCCAGATACTGCAGCGGAGCAGGCTCCGACGCGGTGGCGGCCACGACGATGGAATATTCCATGGCGCCGTTTTCTTCCAGCTGGCGGACGATCTGCGCCACGGTGGAGCGCTTCTGGCCCACGGCGACATAGATACAATAGAGCTTCTTGCCCTCATCATCGCCGGCGTTCACGCCCTTCTGGTTGATGAAGGTATCGATGGCGACGGCGGTCTTGCCGGTCTGGCGGTCACCGATGATCAGCTCACGCTGGCCACGGCCAATCGGAACCAGCGCGTCGATGGCCTTGAGGCCGGTCTGCACAGGCTCGTTCACGCTCTTGCGCGGGATGATGCCCGGTGCCTTCACTTCAACGCGCTCACGCTTGACGTCGACCAGCGGGCCCTTGCCGTCGATCGGGTTGCCCAGCGCGTCAACAACGCGGCCCAGCAGGCCCTTGCCCACGGGAACGTCCACGATGGTGCCGGTGCGCTTGACGCTGTCACCTTCCTTGATGGCGGCGTCGGAGCCGAAGATCACCACGCCGACATTGTCGGCTTCCAGGTTCAGGGCCATGCCCTGCACACCGTTGGAGAATTCAACCATTTCACCGGCCTGGACATTGTCGAGGCCGTGAATGCGGGCGATACCATCACCAACTGACAGCACGGAGCCTACTTCGCTGACTTCGGCTTCACTGCCGAAATTAGCGATCTGGTCCTTGATGACCTTGGAGATTTCTGCGGCGCGGATTTCCATTAAACAGCCTTTCAGTTACGCCTTCAGGCGCTCTTCATTGCTTGGGCAAGATTGTTGAGACGGGTCCGGATCGAGGTGTCGATACGCTTCGAACCGATGGTTACGACGAGGCCGCCCAGAAGGCTGGCATCGACGCGTGATTTCAATTTGACGGTGCGGCCTTCGCGGGCGCGCAGCTTCTGTTCCAGCTCGGCAAGCTGGGCAGCGGACAATTCATGCGCGCTGGCAACTTCAGCGTTCACTTCCCCGCGCTGCGCAGCAGCGATGGCGGAAAAGGCGCGGATCATCGCGGGCAGATCCTTCACCCGGCGGTTTTCAGCCAGCACGCCCAGGAAGTTCGCAGTCAGCGACGAAAGGCCAAGATATCTGGCCATTCCGGACATGACTTCGGACAGCTGGCCACGGCTCACTTCCGGATTGCGGATGAGCGCGCGCAGTTCTGCCGATTCGCCGAGCGCTGCATCGAGCTTCTCGAGATCGGATTCGACAGCTGTGACACCGCCGTCTTTGGGCCCGGCCTCGCTTGCGAGGTCGAACAGGGCCGAGGCATAACGCCCGGCTAGGCTGGCCTTGATACCGGCGGAAAGTTCCACGTGTGTGGTCCCTTTTGAGGTCCGAAAACGATAGATTTCTCTTGCCGCAAAATGGACTCAGATAACAGCGTCCGGGCAAGGTTGGCGCGCGACTAGCATCGAGGTGGCGGGGATGCAAGCCGGGGGTTGGGAAAGCTTACTCCCCGGCGGGCGCTTCGCTGCCTGAAATACTCTCACAGGAATAGACCAGCCGCTCATTCGGGCTTTGCGGCAACATGGAAAGGATCGCGGCCTGCTGGCTGCCGAATTGCACGGCGACATCGCGCGTTACCCCGCAGGCTGGGGCCTGGAATTCTGCCCGCGCGGTGCGGGCACTGGTCATGCGTTCGCGGTCGAGCAGGTAGCGTTCGACCACATATTCGCCGCTGGCGGGATCGAACCGGTTGACCGAGACTGCCTCTTCCGTGCCAGGCACCAGTACGCGGGTCCACTCGCCGTCGATCAGGCCATATTGCGTGCGCGCATTGATGCAGCCGTCATCCGTCCATTCAATGGCCAGGTTCTCTACCGGTGCGCCCAGCACGCGGCTGCGCGCGGGGTTGAGCGAACAGGACAGGTGGCCGTTGCTGCTGGGCGCTTCGATCACGCCAACGTCCTGCGCGGCCATTTCCTCGCGCAGTCGGTCTTCCAGCCGCTCCTCCACCTGCTCGAAGGCGGGGCGGCTGAGCCAGCAGACTGCGGCACCGACACAGGCCGCCAGCGCGACCGAGCCGCCGATGGACCGCGCCCGCAGATCGCCTCGGCGATGGGCATCGTAGGCGAACACGCCGCCGCCCATGGCGATGACCAGCAGCAACAGGCTGAGCGCCATGCCGTTGGATCGCTCGTCCAGAATCGCAAATTCGATCTCGCGGCGCATATCCTCGCGCTGCTGGGCCTGGGCTTTCTCATCCGCCTCGGCCTGCTGCTGGGCTGACATCTGCACGCGCTGTTCGCGCTCACGCTCTTCCTTTTCCAGATCGGCCAGGCTGCGGCAGGGCATGGAATTGATCCGCGGGCTGACGTTGTTGGCGCGCAGGAACGGCAGCATCTCGCGCACGCTGACGGCAAAGAAGAACTCCGCCTCGGTCCCGGCGCTTTCGGCACCGAAGGAATTGACGCCGACCACGCGGCCACACGTATCCACCAGCGGGCCACCGCTATTGCCGCGCGCGATGGGGGCGGTGTGGAGCAATGTGTCGAATTCCACGCTGGGCCGGCGGCCGGACAGGAAGCCCTGGCTGGTTACCGGCGGCTGGGCGCGGAAGATGTCTTCCTGGTTGAGGCCCTGCGCCTGATCAACATTCATGGGGTAGCCGATGGCGGTGACAATGCCGCCATTCTCCGGCGGGTTACCGGCAATCGTCAGCGGTGGCAGGCGCAGCGGGCTGGTGGTGGTCAGCAGGGCCAGGTCGTTGCGCGGGGAAATAGACACCAGCCGGGCATAGACCGCCTCTCCTCCGTCGGATGGCACAATGCCGATCGACAGGCGGCTGTCATTCACAGCCTCGCCCACGACATGGGCATTGGTGACGATGGTTTCGCCATCCACCGCCCAGCCGGACCCATGGCTGATCGGGAAGATCTGCTCACCGTCGCGGCCCACCACGATCACCCGCACAACTCCGCGCGCGGCGGCATCGATATCGGCCGGATCGGCAGCGGCAGGCACGGCCATGAACGGGGCCAGCGCCAGCAGCACGAGCGCGACCATGCGAGCGAAACGGGCAATGCGCGAGGTGACGGCGTGGATCATGGACCCCTCATCACAGCCATCAGGGTCAAGCGCAAGATTCGAGAAGCATTCCATCCGCATCCGCCTATCATTCCCGTATGACGAATCCTGATACCGGCAGCGAGATGGAGCAGAAAGTGGCCAGGGCTGCCCGTATGCTCGATTGCGAGGGCAAGGCGCCCGGACTGGAGGAGCTGGCCGCCAGCGTTGGCTATTCCCCGGCGCACCTGCAGCGCGTGTTCAAGCGTGTGACCGGGCTTTCACCCGCCGCCTTCGCCCGCGCGATTCGCGAGGAACGGGCCGTGGCCGCGCTGGAGCAGGGCGGGCGGGTTACCGATGCCATATATATAGCAGGCTATGAGAGCCCGGCGCGTTTCTATGAAGCGATGCAGAAGCGGCTGGGCATGACGCCGTCCGCATGGCGCAAAGGCGGGGCAGGCGTGCGGATTGGCTGGCAGATTATCGATACCGCGCTGGGGCCGGTGCTGCTGGCAGCCACCAGCAAGGGCCTGTGCAGGCTCGCCTTCGGGGAGGGCGAACGCGATTTGCAGGCGCGATTCCCCAATGCGGAACTGGTACTGAACGGCATTCCGGCGCAGCTGGCCGAGAATGTCCAGCGGCAGATTGAGCAGCCTTCGACTGCGGCAGAGTTTCCGCTCGATACCGGCGGCACGCCGTTCCAGCAGCGCGTATGGCAACAGCTGCGCGCCATTCCCGCAGGCGAAACGCGGTCCTACGCGGAAATAGCAGCGGCTGTCGGCAATCCCAGGGCCAGCCGCGCGGTTGGCGGTGCCAATGGTGCCAATCCGGTGGCGGTGATCGTGCCGTGCCACAGGGTGATTGCGGCAGACGGGTCTCTGGGTGGCTATGCCTGGGGCGAGGCAATCAAGCGCGAACTGCTGCGCCGGGAAGCCAGGGCGGCGCAATGAACGCGCAGCCGCCCCGCCGTTTCATCGAAGATCTGGCATTTCAGCGAAGATCAGTCTTCGTCTTCATCATCTTCGTCGTCGATCAGCTCGTCCATCATGGTCAGCGCCGCATCGCGATTGCCCTCGGCGATGAAGTCCATGATCTTGTTGAGCGACGGCTCGTCCTCATCCTCTTCATCCTGGCCGGAATCGGGATTGAAACCGCGGAAGGATATCGGGAGCAGCACCGAGCGGGCCGAATCCAGCCGGTTTTCCACCAACAGCTGGCGGGACAGCAGGATACGGTAACCGGCATCCGAACCGGCGGTATCGAAAGCCTGCTCCAGCGCGATGATGGCGCTTTCCGGCGGGTCCTGATCTGCTTCCACGAAGCTGTAGTAATAGGCGATGCGCGGGCGCGGATCGTCCATGTCTGCTGCCAGCGCCTTGCCGGCAAAATCCTGCGCCGCCGCCATCCAGCTGGGATCATCCTCGATCCGCTCAATCGCAACATAGGACAGGATCAGATTGGCCTCGACGGAATTGGGGTCCACTTCAAGCAGGCGCCTGGCGGTGGCTTCTGCCGCTTCGAAATTTTCCGCGCCATATTCCGCGCTGGCCAGCAGGGTCAGGGCGTGGGGATCATCCGGGAAAGACGCCATGTCGCGGCGGATGCGACTGGCCAGATCCTTGGATTCGTCCTTGCCCACGCCGCGGCGCAGACGCATCTCGTCAGAGATCAGCGCCTGTTCGATCGCTGTCATCGGCCGCATCTCTGCTACCGGCTCCACATAATCTGCCGGATTGACGTCCAGACCGGGGAAGGGGCCATCGCGATAGCTCAGCAACTCGCGGTCAATTGCCCGCAGATCACCGAAAATGCGGCGGGCAGCTTCCAGCGAGTGTTCGCCCTGGCCGATCGCGATCAGATATTCGTTGAGCTGGGCCAGCCGTTCGGGATTGAAGTTGAGATAATGGGCCAGCAGCCAGCCAGTGCCATAGAACTGATAGGCTTCACGTCCGGCCAGATCATGTTCCTGATCCAGCATGTCTTCCAACTGGAACTGGCTCATACGGAAGATCTGCGCGGCCCGGTATTGCGGCGGATCGCCGACATGGAACGAACCGTCATCGTTGAAGCGCACGGTAGCGAGCAGCTCCGCATAGCCTTCCACATACCAGGCCGGATAGGCGGCGGGAAAATTCTGCATCATGAAATAATGGACATATTCGTGCTGCAGCACGCTGACCTCATCGAGCCGTGCGGCGCGGGCGCGGTTGCGGCTGGTGTCGGTCACGCTCATCGATCGGCGGCGCTCGGCGCGGGCGGGAGTGTAGGCAACCGAATCGCCGGCGCGCGGGATATAAAAGCCGGCCACGCCGCTTTGTCCGGCCATGCGCCCGATGTCGCCCGTGTCGCCGAAGCGATAGACGGTCAGCTTGGTGGCAGGCGTCGGCTGTTCCTCGCCAATCGTCATGTTCTGCAAGGTGCGCAGCGCCATGTCGAAGCGTTCAAGCTCGACAGCGAACTGGCGGGTGTTCTCTTCGCTATCCTGCGACTTGATGATGAAATTATTGGTTTCCGCCACCCACCAATCCTGCGCGGCGGCAGGTGCGGAAACGATCATTGCGGTCAGCGCCGCGAAGAAAAGTCGCATGAATTCAATCCCCAGTTCTATGCGATTCGACAAAATTTGTACGATCCTAGCCTTATCTTGCCCCAGGTGAACAGCTGATTTCAGCTGAAATTATATGCGGCGTGGCAAGGGGGCATCACACGAAGCTGTATGGATCGATATCCACGCCCACGCGCACACCGGGGGGGAAGGACAGGGCGGAGAGCCATTGCCGGATCACATCCTGCAAATTGGCACTGCGCCTTGCGTTCAGCAGCAGACGGTATCGGTAGCGCCCGCGCAGCAGCGCCATTGGGGCAGGGGCAGGGCCCAGCACCTGCACATCGTCCAGCATCGGGCGGGTGGCGCCAATGCGATTGGCTGCCTCACGCGCTTCGGCGTCATCCTCGGAAGACACGATGATCGCCGCCCAGCGCCCGAAAGGCGGGGCGCCGGCGTGGCGGCGGGCCTCGGTCTCAGCCTCATAAAAGGCGTCGCGGTCGCCAGCGGCCAGCGCGGCAATCACAGGTGCTTCGGGATGGCGTGTCTGGATCAGCACTTCGCCCGGCTTGGCCCCGCGTCCGGCACGGCCGGCCACCTGCGCGACCTGCTGATAGGTCCGCTCCGCTGCCCGCAGATCGCCTCCCTCAAGGCCAAGATCGGCATCGATCACACCCACCAGAGTCAGTTCGGGAAAGTGAAAGCCCTTGGTGACCAGCTGCGTGCCCACGATCACATCGATCAGGCCTTGTTCCGCATGTTGCACGAAGGCGGCGGCTTTCTCCGGCGAATTGAGCGTGTCCGATGTGACCACGGCGATGCGCGCGTCGGGCAGGATCTCTGCCACTTCATCGGCAATGCGCTCAACCCCGGGGCCACAGGCGACAAGGCAATCGCTTTCCCCGCATTCGGGACATTTGTCTGGCGGGGCGGTTTCCAGTCCGCAGTGATGGCAGGCGAGGCGGCTGGAGAGCCGGTGCTCCACCAGCCAGGCGCTGCAATTGGGGCACTGGAAGCGAAAGCCGCAATGGCGGCAAAGCGTCAGCGGAGCATAGCCGCGCCGGTTGAGGAACAGCAGCGATTGCTCGCCGCGCTCCAGCCGCAGTTTCAGCGCCTCCACCAGGGGCGGGGCGATCCAGTGCTGGCTGGCGGGTTTCTCCTCGGTCAGGTTTACCGTCTTGATATCAGGCATTTGCGCCCCGCCGAAACGGCTGGGAAGCACGAGTTTTTCGTAAATGCCGCTGTCGGCCATGTGCAGGCTTTCCAGCGCGGGCGTGGCGCTGGCCAGGATCACCGGGATCTTCTCAAACCGGGCGCGCATCACCGCCACGTCGCGGGCATTGTAGCGCACGCCGTCATCCTGCTTGAAGCTGATTTCATGCGCTTCATCCACCACGATCAGACCCAGCCGGGCATAGGGCAGGAACAGGGCCGAGCGGGCACCCACCACCACCTGCGCCTCGCCCGAGGAGATGGCCCGCCATGCGCGGCGCCTCTCGGTAGATTTGAGCGAAGAATGCCACAGCACCGGAGCGGCGCCGAAGCGGTCCTCAAAGCGTCTGAGGAAGGCCTCAGTCAGGGCAATCTCGGGCAGCAGCACCAGCACCTGCCGATCACTTTCCAGTGCTGCCGCGATCCCTTCGAAATAGGTCTCCGTCTTGCCCGATCCGGTCACGCCATCCAGCAGGAAGGGGGCGAAATCCTGTGCCTGCACCGCTTCGACAAAGCGCGTGGCGGCACCCTGCTGGTCGGCGCTCAACTTGGGCTGGGCGTGATCGGCGCGGGCGCGGGGGTAGGGGCGGTCGCAATCCACCTCCACCGGTTCCAGCACGCCCTGGTTGACGAGGCCGCGCAGCACCCCTTCGCTCACGCCCGAAAGGCCCGCCAGTTCGCGGATCGTCGCTTGTTCGCCCTCCAGCGCGCCGACCGCCCTTTCACGCTGCGGGGTCATGCGTTCTGGCATGCCGCCGGACAGGCGATATTCGGTCATGGTGGCAGGCCCCTTCAGCGCGCCGCCGCTGGCAATCACCATGCGCGCCACAGAGGCCATGGAGGCGCAGTAATAGTCCGCCGTCCATTCGATCAGGCGCATCAGCTGGGGCTGGATCGGCGGGATCGGCAGAACGGACAGGATCGGGCGCAATTTGCTGTCTGCAACGCTGGTGCCCGGCAGGCGGTCCGCATCCCACACCACGCCCATGATCTGGCGCGGGCCGAGCGGCGCGATCACCACGCTTCCCGGGCGCACTTCCATCCCCGCCGGAACACTATAGTCTAGCGGTCCGAGCGCGGCGTTGAATATGAGCAGGCGAGCGCGTTTCATGGGTGACGCCCGATATGGGCGGGCTTGGGGCCTTGCCGCAAGCCGCGAGAGGAGAAACACGGTGAAGATTATCGAAAAGGCGCAGTTTGGCCCGGTTGTAGGGCGCCGCACTGTGCTGGCGGGAATGCTGGCTGGCGGCACGCTGGCCTTGCCCGGTTGCAGCAGCATGGGCGGGTTCAGCCTGGTCGATGCGATCCGCCAGCTGCTGTTCCTCTCCAGCAGCCGCGCCTTTGCCCGGCTGACTGCCGATGGCGGATATTGGGACGATGGTGTGAAGCGGATCGGCCTTGAGGGCTTTCTGGGCAATCGCGGCAATGTGCTGTCATCGATCCTCACCTCCGCCCTGTTCAAGAACCGGCTCGACAATGCCTTTGCCGATGTGGCCGAGAAAGCCTCCGACCGGGCCGCGCCCGTGGTGGCCGATGCGGTGCGGGTGATCGGCGTGCAAAATGCCGTGGCTCTGGTGCGCGGCGGCCCCACGGCGGCAACCGCATTCCTGCGCGGAGAAATGGGTGATGCGCTGGTTCAGGCGATGGTGCCCGAAGTGGGGCAGGCGCTGCGCATCGCGCAGGAACCGCTGGTAGGTCAATTGCTTGCATCGCTTACCGGAGTCGACGTGGCAGGTGTCGCCAACTCCTTTTCCGGCACGGTCAACAATGTCATCTGGGACGAGATCGGGCGCGAGGAATCGGCCATTCGCGCCGATCCGCAATCCACCGGCGATCCGCTGCTGATCGCGGTTTTCGGCGCCGGAGCCTTGCTCTGACGAACAGATTGCCATGTGCTGCGCGCAGATGGCCTATATGCGGGGGTAGCACTGGCGCGGCTGGCCACTTATAGCACCCGCCAAAGCGAGTATTATGGCAGACGAATCCCCCCTCGACCGTTTCAAGCAGGCCCTGACCGGAGCCGCGCGCGCGATTGCGCATGACGCGGAGGCAGAAGTTGGCTGGACCGCCGATGCCCCGGCGCTGAACGGCAACAACATGCGCGTGCCCATGCCCGCGCGCGCCCTGCCGCCCGAACAGGCGCGCGAGGCACGCGGCTTTGCGGACAGTTTCGCCCTGCGCCTGCGCCATCATAACGATGCGCTGCACCGCACCTCCATGCCAGCCGAGCCGGAAGCGCGCGCCTGTTATGAAGCGGTTGAGCGCGTCCGCTATGAGGCGATTGGCGAGATCAATTATGCCGGTATGCGCGCCAATCTGGGCGCCAAGACCGATTTGCAGACCCGCTCCGACCCCATCGCCCGGGCCGAAAGCGCCGAGGACGTGCCGATCCACAGCGCGCTGGCGCTGATGCTGCGCGAACAATTGACCGGCCAGCCGATCCCGCCAGCCGCACGCGCCGGCGTGGAAATGGTGCGCGAATTCATCGAAAGCCGCATCGGCGACGATTTTGAGCAGCTTTCCGCCCAGCTGGAGAACCAGAAGGCGTTCCAGAAACTTTCGATCGACATGCTGCGCCACCTCGAACTGGTGAAGTCGGACGAGCTTGAGGACGAGCTGGACGAAGAGGAAGGCCTCGACGACGAAGACGGCAAGGACGACACCGATCAGGACAAGGATGACGACCAGTCCGACCAGGAGGGCCAGCAGAAGGAAATCGCCGCCGAAGGCAGCGAAGGCGACGGCGAGGGTGAAGACGAGCAGGAAGTCGAACAAGAAACCGAAATGACCGAGGGTGAACCCGGCGATGAGGGTGAGGAGGGCATGATGCCCGTGCGCCCCAACCGCCCGTGGAAGGACCTGCCGGAAAACTTCGACTACAAGATCTTCACCACCCAGTTCGATGAGGTCGTGGAAGCGCAGGACCTGTGCGATTACGAGGAGCTGGACCGGCTGCGCGCCTATCTCGACAGCCAGCTTGCGGGCCTCGCAGGCGTGGTGACGCGGCTTGCCAACAGGCTCCAGCGGCGGTTGATGGCGCAGCAGAACCGCAGCTGGGATTTTGACCAGGAAGAAGGCCTGCTGGATGCCGCGCGGCTGGCCCGCGTGATCGTCAGCCCCGGCCACTCGCTCAGCTACAAGGTGGAGCAGGAGCAGGAATTCAAGGATACCGTGGTCACCCTGCTGATCGACAATTCCGGCTCCATGCGCGGGCGGCCGATCTCCATCGCCGCGATCAGCGCGGACATCATGGCGCGCACGCTGGAACGGTGCGGGGTGAAGGTGGAAATCCTCGGCTTCACCACCCGCGCGTGGAAGGGCGGGCAAAGCCGTGAGAAATGGCTGGCCGAAGGCAAGCCCGCGCAGCCCGGCCGCCTCAATGACCTGCGCCACATCATCTACAAGAAGGCCGACCAGCCGATGCGCCGCGCGCGCAAGAACCTGGGCCTGATGATGCGCGAAGGGCTGCTGAAGGAAAATATCGACGGCGAGGCGCTGCTGTGGGCGCATGAACGCCTGCTCGCCCGTTCGGAGGATCGCCGCATCTTGATGGTGATTTCAGACGGCGCGCCGGTGGATGATTCCACGCTCAGCGTGAACAGCGCGGGCTATCTGGAAACGCACCTGCGCAAGGTGATCGAATGGATCGAGAAGCAAAGCCCGGTCCAGCTCGTCGCCATCGGCATCGGCCATGACGTTACCCGCTATTACAAGAAGGCGGTCACGATCATGGACGTGGAACAGCTGGGCGGCACGATCATCGAACAGCTGGCCGACTTGTTCGAGGTGGAATGATCCCTAACTCGGCGGTTGGGAGAGGCATCACATGAAGAAATTTCTGGCAATACTGGTGCTTGCGGCGTCGCTGGCGGGCACGTGGTATTTCGTCTCGCCGTGGATGGCGATGCGCGGCATCGTCAATGCGGCGCGCGATGGCGATGTGGCGGCGCTGGAACAGCGGATCGACTTTGCCCGCCTGCGCGAAGACACCGGCAACCAGCTGCAAGGCGCGATTGCCGAGCGCACGCAGGACGGCGGCCTGCTGGAGCGCGTGGGCGGCGCGGTTGCCGGGGAGATTGCCGGGCGGCTCACCGATGTTGCATTGACCCCGCGCGGGATTGCCAATCTGGTGACCGTCGGCGCCTTCACCGTGCCGCTGGTGCCCGAACGGTTCCGCGGTCAGGAGCTGGAATGGGATGTGGAGCGCACCGGCTTCAGCACTTTCGATGCAGTCTCCACCTGGGAAGATGGCAGCGCCGGGCCGGTGCTGGTGTTCGAGCGCGACGGCATCGACTGGGATCTGGTCGGGGTGCGAATGAGGGGATCGCGATGAACTTTAGTTCAATTTTAATAGGGCACGATTCATCCTTCCGAGAATCGCTATTCAAATTCGCGATTGCTCGGAGTGCCCTATTTGGTGTTTGCAAACTTCTCGGACTTGGACCAACTCAGCTTAAACGACCCCCATTCCACCCGGAATGAATTCCGGCGAAAAACGCATCGTCTTGCGACAACCGCCGCGACAACTGTGTTGATGATCCATGCCAAGAAGCGAGCAAACACCCAGGGAATAAATTCCACTGGAAGCTCGTTTCCTTGAAATGTCTGAATTGGGCTTGGTCATGAAGAAATCCCAAACCTAAGAATTTTGGTGCCTGAAAATGGGGGTCAAAGCAAATATGAAATTTTTTCATCAACAGTTTTCCTGATTGACAGTGGTGTGTCGAGGTCAGCCTACGCGTGAAGCTTGACCACCAGCCGCATCTGCCGCCAAAGCCTGCGCCCATGACTGCAACATCGCTCAAGCTGTTCAATTCGCTCACCCGCAAGGTGGAGAGCTTCCATCCCGTCCACCACGGTGAGGCGCGCGTCTACACCTGCGGGCCGACGGTCTATAATTACCCGCATATCGGCAATATGCGCGCCTATGTGTTTGCCGATCTGCTGGGGCGCACGCTCAGCTGGAAGGGCTACAGGCTCACCCATGTGATCAACATCACCGATGTGGGCCATCTGACGGATGATGGCGACGGCGGTGAGGACAAGATGGAGAAGATGGCGGCCCAGCGTGCGCAGTCCATCTGGGACATCGCCAAGCATTATACGCAGGCCTATTGGGAAGATGTGAAGGCGCTGAATATCCGCCAGCCGGCCCATTGGTCGATTGCTACCGACTATATCGACGACATGCTGGAATTTGCGAAAAGCATTGCCGACAATCATTGCTATGAACTGGACAGCGGCCTCTATTTCGATGTGTCGACCGTCGCCGATTACGGACGGCTGGCGAGGGCGGTTACCGAAGAGGGTGAAGGCCGGATCGATAGCGTCGAAGGGAAGCGCAACGCGGCTGACTTCGCCATCTGGCGCAAGACTCCGGCTGGCGAAAAGCGACAGATGGAATGGGATTCGCCGTGGGGCAAGGGCGCGCCCGGCTGGCATCTGGAATGCAGCGTGATGAGCGGCAAGCTGCTGGGCTTTCCGTTCGATATTCACACCGGCGGGATCGATCACCGCGAAATCCACCATCCCAACGAGATTGCGCAGAATCAGGCCTTCTGCGGTTGCGGCAGCCTGTCCGACGTATCCAATTCGGGCGCGAACATCTGGATGCACAACAACTTCCTGGTCGAGCGATCGGGCAAGATGAGCAAGAGCGCGGGCGAGTTCCTGCGGCTGCAATTGCTGATCGACAAGGGCTATCACCCGCTCGCCTACCGGCTGATGTGCCTGCAGGCGCATTACCGCAGCGAGCTGGAATTCAGCTGGGACGGGCTGGAAGCGGCGCTGACACGGCTCAAGCGCATTGTGATGGCGGTGGGCACTGCGCGCGCGCGGCTGGACGAACCGCTGGAGGAGCCGAAAGGCGGCTGGACGCTGGACGATGCGCATGGCGAAGTGGGCGGGGCGCTGCTGCCGATGCTGGCCCGTTTTGACGAGGCCATGTCCGATGATCTCAATTCGCCGCAGGCGCTGACCGTGTTCGAGGATGTGCTGGCGCTCAAGAAGGCCGATCCGGTGCACAAGATGCAGCTGATTGCCTGCATGGATGCAGTGCTGGGGCTGGGCGTGCTGACGCTGGAGCGCGCCGACCTGCGCATCCGTCCGAAGGCTGCTGACATATCCGAACAGGAAATCGAAGCCGCGCTGGAGCGGCGCAAGGCTGCGCGGGCAGAAAAGGATTTCGCCACTTCCGATGCCCTGCGCGATGAGTTGACCGCACGCGGCGTGGAGGTGATGGACGGCGATCCGCTGGGGTGGGAGTGGAAGCTTTGACCTGCGCCGTTCTGCCCGCGCTCGTCCGCCCGTTGATGGCGGGGCGCATCCCCGACTGGCTGGATGTGTTGTGGTGGGAAACGGGCGAGCAGCTAGTGGAGTACGCTCCGCAGGCGGAATTCGGCTGGTTCGACATGTTCGACAAGACCGCCCCGATGGAGGCTATTCGCAGGGCGACCGACCTCAAATGGCTTAGCTCCGCCTTTGCCGGGGTGGACTGGCTGCCGCTGGCGGACCTGCAAAAGCGCGGCGTGGTGCTGACCAATGGCTCTGGTCTCAACGCCAATGCCGTGGCTGAATTTGCGGTGATGTCCATGCTCGCCGTGGCGCGCGGCTATGCCGATATCGTCCGCGGGCAAGACCGGCACCAGTGGATCGACCTGCCCACAAAATCACGCGAACTGGCAGGAAGCCGGGCGCTGGTGATGGGCTATGGCGCCATCGGCCAGGCGGTTGGGCGGATGCTGGCCGGCTTCAATGTCGAAGTCGTCCCCATGCGCAGCCAGAGCGGCGAGGGCGTGCTCGGCCCCGATGACTGGCGCGCGCAGATCGGCGATTTCGACTGGATAGTGCTGGCCATGCCCGGCACGGCTGAAACGGCAGGCATGATCGATGCCGATGTGCTGGCGGCAATGAAGGACGATGCCGTGCTGGTGAATGTCGCGCGGGCGGACATTATCGATCAGGACGCGCTTTGCGCCGCCCTGCGCGCAAGACAGATTGGCGCGGCGATCCTCGACCTGACCGATCCTGAACCGCTGCCGCCTGACCATGATCTGTGGGATGTGCCCGGCGCCCATATCACCATGCATATGGCGGGCATGCCAACCCCGGCCAGCCGCCAGCGCGCGGCCGATCGCTTTCTGGCCAATTGCGCCCATTGGCACGCTGGCGAACCGCTGATCGCACAGGTGGACTTGCTGCGCGGATATTAGCGTCATGACTTGTGCCCCCGGCTCTGATAGGCAATGCCCTTGATTAAGGGCCTTTAGGGGAAGGGCCTGCTCAGGGGGGGCAATCGAACATGGCCGAAGCAGGCAAACAGAAGGCGTCCGATCTTTTTATCCAGTGTCTGGAAGAAGAGGGCTGCGAATATATCTTTGGCGTTCCGGGGGAGGAAAATCTCGATTTCCTGGATTCGCTGTCCCGGTCAGACAAGATCAAGCTCATCCTTACCCGCCACGAGCAGGGCGCAGGCTTCATGGCCGCGACCTATGGCCGTCACACCGGCAAGACCGGCGTGTGCCTGGCCACGCTGGGGCCGGGTGCCACCAATTTCGTGACCGCTGCTGCCTATGCACAGCTGGGCGGCATGCCGATGATGATGATCACCGGGCAGAAGCCGATCAAGAAATCAAAGCAGGGCCGCTTCCAGATCCTGGACGTGGTGGCGATGATGGGGCCGATCACCAAATATGCGCATCAGCTGGCGGCAGCGGACAATATCCCCAGCCGTGTGCGAGAAGCCTATCGTCTGGCAGAGGAAGAAAAGCCGGGCGCCGTGCATCTGGAACTGCCCGAAGACATTGCTGACGAGCATTCGGATGCTCATCCGATTCCCGCATCCGTGGCGCGTCGTCCTTCGGCAGAGCCCAAGGCGGTGCGTGTTGCGGTCAAGGCGATTGAGGAGGCCAAGGCCCCGATCCTGGTGATCGGCGCCGGCGCTAACCGCAAGATGACCGGGCGCATGCTCAGCCAGTTTATTGAAAAGACCGGCATTCCCTTCCTCACCACCCAGATGGGCAAGGGCGTTATCGATGAACGCCATCCCAGGTTCCTGGGCTGTGCGGCGCTGTCCGCCGGCGATTTCGTTCACCGCGCGGTGGAAGATGCCGATGTCATCATCAATGTGGGCCATGACGTGATCGAAAAGCCGCCCTTCTTCATGCGTGAAGGCGGCCCCAAGGTGATCCACGTGTCCACCCGCACGGCTGAGGTGGACCCGGTCTACTTCCCGCAGATCGAAGTGATCGGCGATATCGCCAACGCCATCTGGCAGATCAAGGAAGACATCATTCCGCCGGGCCGGTGGAATTTCGATCACATGCTGGCCTATCGCGCAGGAGAGGTCGCCCACACCGCGCCGCTCGCCGCCGATACAAGGTTCCCGATCTTCCCGCCGCATCTGGTGCAGCAGGTCCGCGATTGTCTGCCGGACGATGGCATCATCTGCCTCGACAATGGCGTGTACAAGATCTGGTTCGCGCGCGGTTTCACCGCTTACCTGCCCAACACCGTGCTGCTGGACAATGCGCTGGCCACGATGGGCGCTGGCCTGCCGTCTGCGATGATGAGCGCGATGCTCTATCCCGATCGCAAGGTCATGGCGATCTGCGGCGATGGCGGCTTCATGATGAACAGCCAGGAGATGGAAACCGCGGTTCGCCTCGGCCTCAACATGACCGTGCTGATCCTGAATGACAGCAGCTATGGCATGATCCGCTGGAAGCAGGCCAACATGGGCTTTGAGGATTGGGGCCTGACCTATGGCAACCCCGATTTCGTCAAATATGCCGAGGCCTATGGCGCCAAGGGCCACCGGGTCGAAAGCAGCAAGCATCTGACCGAAGTTCTGGCCCATTGCCGCGATACGCCGGGCGTCCATCTGATCGATTGCCCGGTCGATTATTCGGAGAACGACCAGATCCTGAATATCGACATCAAGAAGCTCTCCAGGGAGCTGTGAATTTTCGAGTTCCCTTCCTGCTTGCAGGAGGGGTGGCGGTGGGCGCATTCTTGAAGGTGCGTCCACCGTCTAATTTCCACCCCCGGACCCTCCCGCAGGCGGGAGGGGGGAGAGAAAAATGGTCCAGTTGAAAGACGTCTACCCGCTCTATCTCAACAACAAGGCTGTGCAGCCCAACACCGATCTTGCGGTGACGGACAAGTTTACCGGCGAGGTGGCATTTCGCACCGCGCTGGCAACGCCCGATATCATCGAGGAAGCCATTGCCGGCACCGTGCGCGCGGCGGAGCCGATGGCCCGGCTGGCGAGCTATGAGAAGCAGGACGTGCTCAATCACTGCGTCACCCGTTTCAAGCAGCGGTTTGACGAACTGGCCTATTCGCTGTGCATCGAGGCAGGCAAGCCGATCAAGGATGCCGAGGGCGAAGTCAGCCGTCTGATCGACACCTTCCGCATTGCCGCTGAGGAATCAACGCGCAATTACGGCGAGGTCCAGCCGCTGGACATTTCGCCGCGCGCCAAGGGCTATATGGGCATGTGGAAGCGCGTGCCGATCGGGCCGTGCAGTTTCATCTCGCCGTTCAACTTCCCGCTCAACCTGGCCGCGCACAAGATCGCGCCGGCCATCGCCATGGGCTGTCCGTTCGTGATGAAGCCCGCCAGCATGACCCCGCTGGGTGCGATCATCATGGGCGAAGTGCTGGCCGAATGTGACGTGCTGCCCGAAGGCGCCTTCTCGATCCTTCCCGCCAGCCGTGACGGGGCGGACATGTTCACCACCGATGAGCGGCTGAAATTGCTCAGCTTCACTGGCTCACCCGGCGTGGGCTGGGCGCTCAAGGCCAAGGCGGGCAAGAAGAAGGTTATTCTTGAACTGGGCGGCAATGCTGCGGTGATCGTCGACAAGGATGCCGACCTCGATCACGCGCTCGAACGGATCATTTTCGGTGCCTTCTACCAGTCCGGGCAAAGCTGCATCGGCGTGCAGCGGATCATCATCCACGAAGATATCTACGATCGCTTCAAGGCGATGCTGGTTGCAAAGACAGCCACTCTGATCGCCGGTAATCCCAAGGACCGTGACACGTTCATCGGCCCGATGATCTCCGTGAAGGAAGCAACGCGCCTGAAGGGCTGGATCGACGATGCGGTTTCAGCCGGGGCCGCATTGCTGTGCGGCGGCAAGCTGGATGGGGCGATGCTGGAGGCGACGCTGCTAGAAGGCGTTCCGCGCACCTGCGATGCGGTGGTGGAAGAAGCTTTCGGCCCGCTGGCAGTACTGACCAAATTCAACGATTGGGATGAGGCGCTGGCGCAGGTGAATGACAGCAAGTTCGGCCTCCAGGCCGGGATCTTCACCAGCAACATCCACCAGGTTCTGGAAGCCTGGGACGTGCTCGATGTTGGCGGCGTGGTGGTGAACGATGTCTCGTCCTACCGGGTCGACAACATGCCATATGGCGGGGTGAAGGATTCCGGCCTGGGCCGCGAAGGGATACGCTTTGCCATGGAAGACATGAGCGAAATCCGGAACCTTGTGATCAGGCGGACCTAACTCTCCTCCAGCATCAATAATTCGCACCTCACCCGCAATTGCGGCGGGTGAAGTACGCTATCGACTTCGGTAATTGCGGCATCGGCCACCAGCTGGCCGGGGATGGCGAATTCGTGCTCGGGCAGGAAGGCGATGAAACATTCGCCTGCCTCCACCGCCTCGTCGCCTTCAAACAGCATATCGACCCGGTGCCGCGTGCCGGCAAAGGTGATGCTGGCCCAGTTCTTTTCACTGTGACGTGAAACGCTGGCCTTGCCTTGCGCCAGTTCGCGCAGGGCCTCCAGCAGCCGTTCACCGGGCGTGCGGCGTGCTTTGCGTGAAGCGCGCGTGGGGCGGGCGGTTTCAATATGCATGCGTTTGCTCCCTGTAGATGTTCATGAAATGTTCCACCCGTTCTTCTGTGTGAGAACGTGGTGTCCGTCCATTTCGCAGGTCCAGGACGAAGCGCGGATCACTGGTGGCCAGCCTTCCGAACTTGGTGGCGGGCATGCCGGTGTGACGCAGGAACACTTCAATCTTTCGGATCAGCATGGCGACTCCTCTCTGATCACAATTCTTTTTGGCAGGGCGGCGAATCGCCCTGTCACATAGCTGTCCTGCGAAATCCTACTTGTCTAGGAAAAATCCTTCATGTAGATAAGTTTCACTTCGAACCGCAGGGAATCCATCATGGACGCGCGCGAAAGACTTGCTGAACTGGTACAGGAGAAGGGCGGAAGCCTGGCAGGCCTTTCGCGTATGCTTGGCCGTAACCCCTCGTATTTGCAGCAATATATTACAAAGCACAGTCCGCGAAAGCTGGAGGAAGATGATCGGCGCAAGCTGGCAAGTTACTTCGGTGTGGCAGAGGCTGAACTCGGCGCACCTAAGGAAAAATCCTACGATGCGAATCAGGAATGGGTCGATGTCCCGCGGCTGGCGGTCGATGCTTCAGCCGGGCCTGGCGCCGCGAATTCTGCCGAATCGCCGTTCGATTCGTTCCGCTTTTCGCGCAAATGGCTGCGCGAACAGGGTCTTGAGCCGGGCCAGCTTTCCGCCATTCGCGTGGTGGGTGATTCGATGGAGCCGTTGCTGCGCGAAGGAGACGACCTGCTGGTGGACAAGAGCGACCGTCCGTTTCGCGACGGTATCTTTGTCGTGCGGCTGGATGAGAACCTGCTGGTCAAGCGGCTCACCTCGCAGGGCGGCGGGCGGTTCTCGCTGCTCAGCCAGAATCTGTCCTACCCGCCCATCGCGGTATCGGCAGAGGATATAGAGCTGGTTGGCCGGGTGGTGTGGAAAAGCGGGCGGCTGTAAGCGTCCGCACCCTCATGATGTCGGATCGAGTTTCAGCTTGAAGCCGGTGTGTGTGGGCGCAAAGCCCAGCTGGGCATAGAAGCGGTGCGCATCCTGCCGGTTGGTGTCGCTTGTCAGCTGCACCAGTCCGCAGCCTTTTTCGCGGCATTGCGTGATGGCCCAGCGCATCATCGCCCCGCCAATGCCCTGGCCGCGCATGCCTGGTGAGACGCGCACTGATTCGATCTGTCCGCGCCATGTCCCTCGTCTCGATACGCCGGGAATGAAGCTCAGCTGGAAACTGCCGACCGGCCGTCCTTGCGCTTCTGCGATCAGCAGGCGGTGGTTGGGGTCCTGCGTTATCGCCTGCAATCCGGCCAGCTGGTGGGCCGCATCAGCTGTGGTGGCGGCATCGCGTGCAGCGCTGACGGGATCGCCATCGATCAGTCCGACGATGAAGGGCAGATCGTCCACAGTGGCGTCGCGATAGTGCAGGGTGACCATATACTTGGCGCAATAGGACCGCCGCAACGGCGGGGCAATGCGCGCCGATGGCAGTATGCGAAGAATGTATGTGGCGATTGTAATTGCCCCCGCCAGTTGCCAGACTCGGTCCATGAACGCCCCGCAACACGCTCCCCGATCCGAATCGCCGCTGCGCGCGGCAATGATCCCCGTCACCGCCTTTCAGCAGAATTGCTCGTTGGTCTGGTGCACGAAGACCATGAAAGGCGCGCTGATCGATCCCGGCGGGGACCTGCCCAAGATCAAGGATGCCATCGCGCGCGCCGGCGTGACGGTGGAAAAGATCCTGCTGACCCACGGTCATGCCGATCATTGCGGCCAATCGGGAATGCTGGCGAAGGAACTGGGCCTGCCGATTGAAGGCCCGCACGAAGATGACCGGTTCTGGATCGCCCGGCTGGAAGATGACGGCCCGCGCTTCCAGATGCATGCCGAGATATTCGAACCCGATCGCTGGTTGAACGATGGCGACACTGTTTCCTTCGGGGAGATCACCATGGAAGTGATCCACTGCCCCGGCCACACGCCCGGCCATGTTGTATTTTTCCACAGGCCGACGAAATTCGCTTTCGTCGGAGATGTCATTTTTCAGGGTTCTATCGGGCGGACCGATTTCCCCATGGGCAATCATCAGGACCTGATCGATGCCATTACCGGCAAATTGTGGCCGCTGGGCGATGATGTCACTTTCGTGCCCGGACATGGCAATCCCAGCACCTTTGGCCAGGAACGCCAGACCAACGCCTATGTCAGCGATGCCGCATTGGCGAGGGCCTGAGCCAAGGGGATTCGGTGCCCGCTAGATCACCCGGAACGCCGCCAGCAGCGCGGCAATCGCCCAGCCGAGCAGCGGGACCAGTGTCGTGAACATGCCGATCTTGCGCAGGGGTCCGGCCTGGTCCGCATCCATGCCCAGGCCGTGGCAGATACGCCCTAGCAGAAAGGCGAGGGCGGATAGCGCCAGCAGCCAGCCGCCATGGCCTGTCAGCTCCAGCAGGAAGATCAGGATCAGGGCGAAGGGCGTGTATTCAACAAAGTTCGCCTGCGCGCGCATGCGCCTGATCAGGGCGGCATTGCCCCCATCGCCATGAACCATGCCAGCATCAGACCGGGCCTTGCCGCACCGCATGGCCAGCCAGATATTGATCAGCGCGGCGAGTGCCGCCGAAAGCAGCGTGATATGCAGGTCTGCCATAAGAACCTCCCAGCTTGGGAGCCTGACGCCCGTGCCCAACTCCCGAGATGCAGATATAGGGGGGCAAGCCGGGTTGCAACGCGGATAGAAATCTATATAGCGCGCGCCTTCGCCGTCTCCGAGGCCTGTTTCCGCCGCGCTTGCGCGGGCGGGGAGCTTGCACTAGGGCGGCTGCCAACAGTTTTGAACATTTCAAGGAACAGGTGCCGCAATGGCTGTCCCTAAAAGAAAAGTATCCCCGCATCGTCGGGGCAATCGCCGCGCGCATGATTCGCTGAGGGTTGAGGCATTCCATGAATGCTCCAACTGTGGCGAGCTCAAGCGTCCGCACAATCTGTGCACGGCGTGTGGCCATTATAATGGTCGCCAGATTGTCGAGCCCAAAGGGCTCTGAGCCCTAGGCTAGAAAGGATATTTCGCGCATGACCCTGCCGCGTATCGCGATTGATGCGATGGGCGGAGACGAGGGCGTGCGCGTTATGGTCTCCGGCGCGGCGCTTGCGCGTCGCCGCCATGATCGATTCCATTTTCTGCTGGTGGGTGACGAAACGCGGATCAAGGCCGCGCTGGATCAGCATCCCAACATGCGCCACGCGTCCGAAATCCTCCATTGCGAGGATGTGGTGGCGGGCGATGAGAAACCCACGCAGGCCCTGCGCCGGGCCAAGACCACCAGCATGGGCCTGGCCATCAATGCCGTGAAGACCGGTGATTGCGGTGCTGCTGTCAGCGCCGGCAACACTGGCGCGCTGATGGCGATGGCCAAGCTTTCCCTTCGTACCATGCCGGGCATTGACCGGCCGGCGCTGGCGGCATTGATGCCCACGCTGGGCGATAACGATGTGGTGATGCTCGACCTTGGCGCCAACACCGAATGCGATGCCCGCAACCTGGTGCAGTTTGCCATCATGGGAGCGGCCTATTCGCGCATCGTGACCGGCAAGGAAGCGCCACGTGTGCGGCTGCTCAACATCGGGACCGAAGCGATCAAGGGTACTGATCAGCTGCAGGAAGCATCCACCCGCCTGAGGGAGGCCACCGGCCTTGCCTTGCAGTTCGAAGGCTATGTCGAGGCTGACAAGATCAACCGCGGGGATGTGGACGTTGTGGTGACGGACGGATTCTCCGGCAATATTGCCTTGAAGGCGATTGAAGGATCGGCGCGGTTTGTGACCGATCTGCTCAAGAATGCCTTTCGCTCCTCGTTGCGGTCGAAGGTCGGTTTCCTGATCTCGCGCCCGGCCACGGAATTGCTTCGCCATCAGCTCGATCCCAACAACCACAATGGCGGCGTTTTCCTGGGCCTGAACGGCGTGGTGGTGAAATCGCACGGCAGCGCCAACGCCCAGGGCGTGGCCAATGCCGTGGCAGTGACCGCGCGCCTGCTGGAGGAAAGCCTGACCGAACGCATCACCGCCGATCTGGCCGAGCTTGGCGAAACGCGCCTGCGTGAAAACGGAAGCACTGCCAAGTGATCCGCACCGTATTCAAGGGATCGGGCTCTGCCCTTCCACGCCGCGTGGTGACCAATGCGGAACTGGCCAAGACCGTGGACACCAGCGATGACTGGATTCGCGAGCGGACGGGCATCACGCAAAGATATCTGGCAGCGGATGATGAAACCACCGCCACTCTGGCTACGCAAGCGGCGCGCGCTGCATTGGAAAATGCCGGGCTGACCATTGCCGATATTGACCTGATCGTGCTGGCAACCGCCACGCCCGACAGCACTTTTCCCGCCACCGCCACCAAGGTCCAGCATGCGCTGGGCGGATCGGGTTTTCCGGCCTTTGATGTGGCGGCGGTGTGTTCCGGCTTCCTGTATGCGCTGGGCACGGCGGATTCGATGATCCGCACCGGCATGGCCACCAATGCGCTGGTGATCGGCGCGGAAACCTTCAGCCGCATCCTCGATTGGGAAGACCGGGCAACCTGCGTCCTGTTTGGCGATGGGGCGGGGGCATTCGTCGTTGGCGCGCAGGACGTTGCCGAAGATGGCGGCCCGGGCATTCTGGCCACACAGCTGCACGCCGATGGTGAATTTGCCGACCTGCTCTATGTCGATGGCGGCCCGTCCACCACCGGCACCGTGGGACATGTGCGGATGAAGGGGCGCGAGGTTTTTCGCCATGCCGTCACCAATCTGGCGCAGGTCCTGCGCGATGTGCTGGCCAAGGCAGGCTATGCGCCCGGCGATATTGACTGGGTGGTGCCGCATCAGGCCAATCTGCGCATTCTGGATGCCACGGCCCGCAAGCTGGGCCTGTCGATGGACAAGGTGGTGGTCACCGTCGATCAGCATGCCAACACCTCCGCAGCCTCCGTCCCGCTCGCTTTCGATACGGCGTGGCGCGACGGGCGGATAGCCAAAGGCGACCTGGTAATGCTGGAAGCGATGGGTGGTGGATTTACCTGGGGCGCCAGCCTGCTGCGCGTCTGACGACAGATTCGGTGGAATGCGCAGGCGTTAACCTTGCCAAGCAGCCGAAATTACTGCATTATTGTCTCCGGGTCGCGCATTTACAGGAGTGGAACGTATGGATTCTATGCGATCCGTAGGAACACTGACGCGCGCCGATCTTGCAGAGACCATAAATCGCAAGATGGGGTTCTCCCGTTCGGAGAGCCTGGACATGGTCGAGGCAATTTTGGCCAAGATGTGTGATGCGATGTCTGATGGCGAGAATGTGAAGATTTCCGGTTTCGGCAGCTTCATTCTCCGTGACAAGAAGGAACGCATCGGCCGCAATCCCAAGACCGGGGTTGAAGTGCCCATCACGCCGCGCCGGGTGATGACGTTCCGCGCCAGCCAGAAACTTAAAGACCGGATCGCGTCTGGATCATGAGTGACCGGGCCGCCATTCCGTTTGATGACGGCAAGGCACGCGATGCCATGCGCACGATCGGCGAAGTGGCGGCGGGTTTCGGCATAAAACAGCACATCCTGCGCTATTGGGAACAGCAGTTTCCCATGCTCCGCCCGCTCAAACGCAGCGGCGGCAGGCGGCTTTACCGGCCCGAAGACGTGGCGCTGGTGAGCCGGATCAACCAGCTGATCAACCAGCAGGGTTACACGCTCAAGGGTGCCAGACAGGTAATTGAGAGTGGTACAAACGGTGCAGGGCAGGCTGCATCGCCCTCCACATCTGCTCAGGCCGCTCCGACCCAGACCTTGTCAGCTCAGCCTGCTGTCCAGCAATCGGTCGATAACGCCAATGTTCTGGCAAGACTGAAGGATATTCGCGCCCGCCTTTCAGGGGCGCTGGCCGCCGCCTGATCTCAGGTCAGAATTTCGACCTGATTGTCAGCGTAATTTTCAGCGGACCCTTTCTGGCCCCAATTCCGGATCGAGATCGCGCGGGCGTGAGAAATGCACCAGCTTTCCGCAGCCGGGGGCGATTTCCGCCCAGTCGTCAATATCCAGTTCGAACACGGCGAAAGCGGCGGTGGGATATTTGGTCATCACCTCGCCGAATATCGTGTTTTCATTATCAGGGGCCACCAGGTCCAGCGCGAGTTCCTGCAGGCCGGGATTATGCGCCGCCAGCAGCAGGCCTTTGCAATCCCCGCCATGCTCGCGAATCAGGCGCAGCAGCGTGGAGCTATCGGCCAGATAGGCCTGGTCACAAAAAATGATCGGCTGGGGCAGGCCCGAGGCATCCAGCGTGCGCCGGACACGCTCTGCCGGACTGGCAATGATGGCGTCCCACGCTGCCCCGTGATCGCGAATATGCTTGCCCATCAAGGCGGCACCCTTGCGGCCGCGCTTGTTCAGGCCGCGATCGAAATCTCGCAGCGACAGGTCATCCCAATCAGATTTGGCGTGCCGCAAAAGGCCGAGCAGTTTCACCGCGCCTCATCCTCTTCATGCGTCCCCGCGTTGACATGATCCACCAAAGCACTTGCGCTGACACGTTGTAAAGCCTCCTCCAGCGTCAGGCGCGTGACGGGCGTCCCTTCAGGGAAGGCGGACAGCAGGCGAGAGGGAAAAGCAGCCGACAGGACGATGAATTGTCCGCGATCGTCCTTGCTGCGAATCAGCCGCCCGAAGGCCTGTGCCAGGCGTGCGCGGATGATCCGGTCATCATAGGCAGAACCGCCCCCTGCTGCCCGCCGGGCGCGGTGCAGGATGCTGGGTTTGGGCCAGGGCACCTGTTCCATCACCACGCAGCGAAGCGAATGGCCGGCCACATCCACACCGTCACGCAAGGCATCTGTGCCCAGCAGGCTGGATCGCGGATCGTCGCGGAAGATATCCACCAGAGTGCCGGTATCGATGGGATCGACATGCTGGGCGTACAGCGCAAGGCCCGCACGGGCGAGCCGGTCAGCAATGCGGCCATGCACGGCGCGCAGGCGGCGGATGGCGGTAAACAGGCCCAGCACGCCGCCGCCGCTCGCCTCTATGATCCTTGCATAGGCTCCGGCCAGCGCGGCCAGATCGCCCTTCTTCACATCGGTGACGATCAGCACTTCGGAGTTGGCGGCGTAATCGAACGGACTCTCACTGGAAGAGAGGATCGGCGCATGTTCAAGATGAAGCGCGCCGGAGCGGGCGAGGGCGCTGTCCCAGTCGGGCCCGTCGCGCAAGGTGGCGCTGGTGAGCATGACCCCGTGTGTCCCCTCCAGCACTGCCCGGGCGAACGGCTTGGTGGGATCGAGGAAGCGGCGGTGCAGCCCGATATCGAACTCGCGCGCGTCCGAGCGGTCGACGGCCAGCCAGTCGACGAATTCCGGACTGCCCAGATTGTCACCATCGACGCCGCCCATCCGCTCCAGCAGCGCTTCCCATGCGGCCAGCGTCTCGATCCGCCAGGCGAGCGAATGGCGCGCGCCTTCTATCCGTGCGCGGCCTTGCGCATCCAGCCAGTCGGGCGCGTCTTCCTGCATCGCCTCCAGCCGCACACCCAGCCGGATCAGCGGCTGGCGGATGGCACCCAGCGCGATGGCGGCCTGCTGTGCCAGTTCCACGAAATTGCCTTCCAGCTGCGCGGCCTCTGTCTCAATGCCATAGCCCGCTTCCTGCCCGCCGCTCTCATCGCGGGCATAGGTGAGCGCGCGGACGGCGGCGAACAGCGTTTCCAGCGGGCCTGAAGGCTCGCCATCGGCCAGACGTTGCAGCCAGCCACCGCCGGGCAGCGCCTCTGCCGCAGCGCAGGCCGCGGCGATCGCCTTGCCGCCCTGCTCATCATAGCTGGCGACATCGGCCAGCCGCGCGGCCAGTCCCCTGCGGCGCCCCTTGGACCCGCGCTCCGGGCCCAGGATCCAGCGTTTGAGCTCAATCGCTTCCTGCCCCGTCAATGCGGCGGAGAAGGTGGAATCGGCAGCCTCGAACACATGGTGGCCTTCGTCGAAGATTATGCGGGTGGGGCGCTGCGCATGATCGCGGCCTCCCAGATTTCCCGCCCGCGCGGCATTGACCATCACCAGCGCATGGTTGGCGATGACCAGATCGGCCTGTGCACTGGCGCGCGCCGCGCGTTCGATGAAGCATTTGCGATAATGCGGGCAGCCGGCATAGACGCATTCCCCCCGCTGATCGGTCAGTGACCGGATGGCGCGGCTGCGGAACAAGGTGCCAAGCCAGCCGGGCAGATCGCCGCCGATCATGTCTCCGTCGCGCGAATAGGCGGCCCAGCGGGCCACCAGCTGCGCCAGGATTGCCGCGCGCCCGCCAAAGCCGCCTTGCAGGGCATCTTCCAGATTGAGCAGGCACAGGTAATTCTCCCGCCCCTTGCGGATCACCACCGGGCGGGTTCCGTCGGGGCGTTCCTCCGGCCAGGCGCGGGCGCTTTCGCTGCGCAGCTGGCGCTGCAAATTCTTGGTGAAGGTGGACACCCACACCGTGCCGCCCGATGCGCCTGCCCACAGCGAGGCGGGAGCCAGATAGCCCAATGTCTTGCCGATACCCGTGCCGGCCTGCGCCAGCAGCATGTGCGGTGCATCGCGCTTGCTGCGCGGGGCGAATATGCGCGCGACATTGCTGGCATAATTGCGCTGGCCTTCGCGGTCTTCCGCCCCTGTGCCGGTCAGGCGGGCGAGCTGGGCCAGCACGGCATCATCATCCAGCGTGATCTGCACCGGCTGGGGGCGCTCGCCTGCCTCCTCCCATTCAGGCAGCCGCGAAAACAGCCATTTCTCCGCCTTTTCGGGCTGTCGTATATGCGGCGCGAGCACCTGTGCCCACGGCCAGCGCAGCCGCGCCAGCGATTGCAGCGCGCTCCACGCGCCTTCACGCTCTTTCCACTCGTCCGCCTGGCAGGTGGCAAGCAGCATGGCGGCGGCCTGTTGCAGGAAGGCGGGTACATCGTCGCCGCCCTCCGGCTCCTCCAGCCCCAGTGCATGCGCCAGCCCCTTGGGCGTGGGTACGCAGAAGCGCGCAGGGTGAATGAAGGCGAACAGTTCGAGCAGATCGAGACCGGACAGGTCGGGATATCCCAGCCGCGTGGCCACCAGCGGGGCATTGATGATCAGCAGCGGCGTATCGGCTGCGGCCATCACCGCCTCGCCCTTGCCCAGCGTGCGCGTTTCACCATCGGCACCGTCCCGCGGCGTGCGCAGCCAGCAACCGGCGTGGCTGGCGTGCAGGGCGGGAAGGGAGAGTGAAACCATGCCCCTGAATGGGGAGATGCAGAGGCAAAGTAAATCCGCAGCCTGACCGCAATCCACCTATCCGGTGCAGAGAGTTCGGGTGGCCAGTCTGATCGTTCAGGCCCATCAATCCGCCGCAAGGAGAAGGCGGCCTGCCGTTGGAGAATTCAAAATATATACATGAAATCAATATTCTAACAGCAAGATGAACGCGAGATGACGGGAACGCCCGAGTAATCTCGGCGGTTTCTCATCCCGCTATGAACAGGAAAATCACTCTCGCTCGCTGTGCCGGTTCCGCGATTGCCGCGGCGCTGGCGCTTGGTTCAACCCAGGGCCTGGCGCAGGATATCCCGACTGCTTCACCATCGTCGGCCCCGTCCGCATCCACACCTACGGTCACGCCCATGCCGTCGCCTTCACCTGCACCTTCACCAGCGGCCAGCCAGCCGGTGCTGCAATGGCCGGTGACGCCGACCCCGTCTGCCGCAACTAATCCCGGTCAGCTCGCGTCGCCTGCATCCACTCCTGCGGCAACGCGGGTGACGGTGTCGCGGCCCGTGGTTCAGCAAGTGCCGGTCGAGACCCCCACTGAAGCGCAAACCACACCTGAAGCTACTCCCGACACCCAATCCCGCGCGGCGGTGACACCGAATGCCGCCAGCGTCCCGGCGGCGACTCGTACAATCACCACCGCCAATCCGCAGCCAGCGTCTCCCGTCACCCCGCAGGCACCTGCGGATGAAGCTGCTGTCCAGGCTGACGCTCCGCCACCCGCGGTCAACAGCGCGCCTGTTTCACAGCCACGGCAGGTGGTTGATAGTCCTGAGCGCAGCTGGCCTGTTGGCGGATTTCTGCTCGGCCTTGCATTGATCGGTCTGGCGATCCTCGCCTTCTTCGGTCTGCGCCGTCGCCGCAAGGGTGCAGTACCGGTGATTGAGCGCCCGAAGGTTGGTGCGGCAAATGTTGCCCATCGCCCCTCGACCGCTGATCCCTCGATCAAGCAGCCTGCGCCAGCGGACCCATCCGGATTGCTTGATGCAAGGCGGCAGGCTCCGCCCGCTTTCCTTGCCAGCGGATTTGGCGGCATGACCCATTTCGAACAGCAGCCAGCGGGTGATCCCAAGGCGCAGTTGCAGGAAACCGATGGTGGTCTGCCCCATGCAGGCGCGGCGATTGCACTGCCGGTGCGGGCTCCGTCCGATCCGCAGGAGCGCAAGGAATTGCTGGAGCGCATGGTGGCCGCCCGTCCTGATCGCGCCAATCCGTTCCGTTCCCCCAAATCGCGCCGCCACCGTGCCCGGCTGATCCTGCAATGCCTGGGCCGGAAGTTCGAGAATGGCCGGTCGTCCATCGATTTCAGCCAGTATCCGATGAACTGGCCGGAGCTGGCCCGGTCCGATTACTCCGCCGTTGCCTGACGGGCAGCCATGAAAGAACAGCAATAACAGAAGGGGCGGCACCTCCATCAGGTGCCGCCCCTTTGTTTTCAGCTGTGCGATCCGCCGATCAGGTGCGCGGTACGCAAGTCCACTTGTCCGGATCGTTGGCATCGCCAGCGCCTTCGCCTTCGAAGCGCGCGACATTGGGCCAGGCGCAATGGGCGCGGGTGATCGATCCATCGGCCTTGGTGCCGATCAGGCGGGCAGGGGCCTCACCGCTCGATACCCAGTCATCCATGGCGGAGACGTAATCCACCATGTCGGCGCCCGGTCCGCCGCGGCAATGGCCGACGCCGGGCAGGGTGAAGTAGCGGAACTGTTCAGCCGCCGCCGCATTCCCGGCCATTACCGCCTGCGCATAGTCCAGCGTGCCAACCGGGCTGGGGCCGGGGTCACTTTCGCCGTGCCATAGCATCAGGCGGCCGCCATTGGCGAAGAATGCCGACAGGTCGGGGTCCTTCGCCTCATACATGGCCGCAAACGGGCTGGCGCGCACGGCCAGATAATTGGCATCGGTGAAGGCGCTGAAACTGACCTTTTCGCTGCCGAAGAACAGCGGGGCGAGGTTGGCCAGGCCGCCGCCGCCGGTGGCATCATTGCCTGCGCCATCGGTGCCGACAAACAGGCTCCAGCCCGCTTCACCGCCCCGGCGCATGGGCAACATGGACCAGCTGCCATCGGATGCCCTTACGCCGTCATAGATGGTTTGCAGCGCGGTAACCTGCGGCGCGGTGAGGCAGGTGGCGGTCTTGCCCGCTTCGCATTGCAGGCTGGCAGGCTGCCAGCCGCACGATGCGGGATCGTTGACGATGCCATCTTCCAGCCCGTCCGCCGCATCGCACATCGCCAGAACGGAGGATTGCACCAGTTGCAGGTCTTCCATGGAGAAGCCGCCCGCGCCGCCGCCAGCAGCAAAGGTCTGGTTGCGGAACACGGCGCTGGTCTGCACCTGCAGGGTGTAGACGGGAGCACCGGCGATGATCGCGTCATAATCGGTGGGGTAACGCTGCGCTTCCATCAACGCCATGCGTCCGCCGGTGGAGCAACCCTGGAAATAGGCCCGGTCATGCTCGCGGCCATAGAAGCTGGAGGCCACGCTCTTGCCCGCCACGGTCATTTCATGAACCGCGCGGTGGGAGAAATCCTCCGCCGAAGCGGGGCGTTCAGCCACCCAGCTATTGGCCCACACATCGGTGCCCGCATTGCCGCCATCGGTCTGCAAGGTGGCATAGCCCTTTGCCAGGCCTTCGCCCGCCGCCTGAATGGTGACATTGCCGGCCCAGCCGCCGCCGCCAAGGCCCAGCAGCTTGCCGTTCCACGCCTCTGGCAGGCGATAGACCACGCCGATGGTGGAGCCTTCAACCGGGGTCAGCGTGGCGCTGATTTCGCAAAAAGCGGGCATTTCCTCGGCCGCTTCCACCCAAGTGGCGGAGCCGTCCTGACCGCCCAGCACTGAAACATCGAAGTTGGCGCAGTCCTCGGCCGTGGCCATGGTGAGGGCGGCGGGCTCCGGCGTGGCATCGGAGCACGAGGCAAGCGCGAGCGCTGCCAGGCTGACTGTGGCAATCTTTTTCAAGGCAAATCCCCAATTATGATTTATCGAATGAAGCTACCTTGAGGCTCGCAAACTGCCAACCGTCTTCTTGCGTGCGCCATCACGTTTTACCAGCAACTTCGCCGGTGGCCCTCAATGACCAAATTCCGAAAAAAGCGGCGCGATTACTATCGGAACGCTGGTTGGCGCTGGACTGGGAAGAACTGCCTGTTAGGCTCCGCGCAATACAAAGGGGAGAGGGGACTCAATGCCAAGTAAAGCTTATCCCGATTTGCCACTATTTCGCGTCGACTGGACCGCGATGACAGAGGCTGCCATCAACTCGAAACTGGACGCCGTCGCCAATACCGGGCCCAAGTGCGCCTCGCAGACCGATCTGTCGCTGGCGGGAAAGACCCTGCAGATCGTCTGCGACAAGGGAACCACCGGCGTTGATGGTCCGTCATTGTCGTACCGCTTCGGCACCGGCAACCGCCTGTCGTTGAGCGAAAATGCCGGTGCAGCGGTCAATGCGGGCTATGCGGCGCTGGATATGGGCGATCTCACCTTCTTTGCCCACCTGCTGCCTGGCAGCATGCGCGGCTATGCCGTGGTTGTCGATAATCACACCCACTCCGCCACTGTGCTGGAACTGTGGTTCGGCGGATATGACAAGCGCAAGCGCGAAGTCATGCGCGAGATCTACCAGGGCTATGTCCATGTTGACGGGCAGGCGCCGAGCGAGGTCCGCCACGCCTTCAACAACCGGCTGGAAGGTGCGGGGTATTTCTGGCGGCAGGACAATGGCGCCGAGACGCTCGAATTCTATCCGTCGATTGCCTACACCCACTGGGTAGAGCTCAGCCGGATGAGCCGCTCGCTGGGGCATTGTGCACCGGCTGATTATATCGAGATCGGTCACGGCAAATATATCTACACCCGCACCGAATGCGAATTTTCCGGCATCTTCACCGTCTATGCGATGGATGTGAACGCGCTGAAGCAGGTTGGCCTCAGGCTTGGCTTCAACGCAGCCGATGAGCTGGAATTCCAGGTCTTCCGCGGCGAAGGCGAGTGGCTGGGCCAGATCGCCAAGTTCGAACAGTTTGGTGTGACCGATGGCGGGCCGATGCTGCCGCGTCCGGGGCCGGGCCAATCCGGCGATGTCAATGCCACGGCCAAGGGCGCGCGGGCGGTTTATCGCCCGATGGAAACCTATGCCACCATGACCAGGGAAGAGGTCAACGCGGTCGTGCCAGAGAATACGCGGGTCTTCGCCCAGCGGGTTGTCGCGGGAAGCGGGGCCACCGGCATGGCGGCCAACGTCGATACCCCCAGCGACAAGCTGATCGGCAAGTCGGCAACCGTGCGGTATGACAATGGCCCGGTGATGGATTACGAATTCACCAGCGTGGACGAGTTGCGCTGGCGCATGGATGGCGGGGCCTGGAAGAGCACGCGATATCACGCCTGGGAAGCGATCGACGATGTGTTCCTGATGGGCCATGTCCTCGAAGGAACGGAGAACCACGATGGCCACATCGTCGTGCTCGACTTCGAGGAAGGCAAGGCGACTTGCTACAACGGCTATCTCAACACGCCCTATATCGCCAATGAGGCGGGGTGCCGCCCGATGTTCGGCAAGCTGATATCGGAAGGCGTTCCCAATCCCGGCATAGCGCGGCATGAATTCACCGAGGACATGCTGGGCCGCTGTATCACTTACAGCTATTCCCCCGGCCTCACCTCGATGCATTTCTATTCGACGCCGGGAACGACCAGCTGGATCATCTTCACGCCCACGGGTGCGGCGGGTCTGGAATGGTCCGGTTCGGGTGGACAGATCAAGGTGAGGGACGGGCTGTATTTCCTCTACTGGATCGAGGAGGCCTGCAACGGCACGCTCGGCACGATCCTGCTGAACATGCGCACCATGCATGACATCGGCATCGGCTATCACTGCGGCACGGAAGGCCTGAGCATGAGCCCGGTCGGCGCCTTGCTGCGGCACGCGGGCCAGTTCGATCTCGATCGTTTCTTTGAACACCGGACAAGGGGATAAGGTCATGAGCAAGACCACAGACACCACTCGCCGTTCCTTCCTCAAATCCGGCGCGCTGGTTGCGGCGCCGGTGGCAGCGGTTGCCTTTCCGGCTGCCGCTCTGGCAGGGGATGGCAGCAAGGCCGCGCTTGCCCGCCTGCAGGACGAACGGGCGATCGAAGCGCTCAATCGGGATTTTCTGCGCGCTTTCAACCAGGGCGGGGCGCAGGGCACCGCAGATCTGTTCGCCAATCGCGGGGCACCCAGAATTGCCAAGGGAATCAGCAGGCTGAGCATGGACCTGGCCGAAGCACCAGGGAGCTTCGCCATTGCCGAGGACGGGATCAGCGCCGCCGCCAGCTATGACTGCCATGTCGAAGTGACGGAGGAACTGGAAGGGCACGAAACCATCGTCCAGATGGCGCGCATGCAGGGCAATTCGGCAGTCCTGCAGTCTGAACGCAGGACCCTGTCGGCGCATTATTCCAAGCGCGATGATGGATGGATGATCACCGATATCGAACTGGCCTGACTTCAAGGCCGCGATGAAGAACCGGAAGGGGCGGCCTGCGGGTCGCCCCTTTATTCGCGCTTGCACAATATGGGGCGATGCGCAAAAGCCCCGCCACCATGTTTGATGATGATCTGATCTCCGCCGCCCGCGTATCCAAGGCCTGGCCGTTCCAGGAAGCCATGAAGCTCGCCAAGCGTTTCAACGGCCCCAAGCCCGGCGGCGAAGCGGTGATTTTCGAAACCGGCTATGGCCCGTCGGGCCTGCCGCATATCGGCACGTTTCAGGAAGTGCTGCGGACCACGCTTGTGCGCCGCGCCTATGAAATCGTGGCGTCCGAAAACGGCGCGCCTGCTCCCACCCGGCTGATTGCCTTCAGCGATGATATGGACGGGCTGCGCAAGGTGCCCGACAATGTTCCGAACAAGGACATGCTGGAGCGCCATCTGGGCATTCCGCTCAGCCGCATTCCCGATCCGTTCGGTTCGAACCGCAGCTTTGCCCATCACAACAACGCCAAATTGTGCGAATTCCTCGACCAGTTCGGTTTCGATTATGAATTCGTCTCCGCTTCAGATCGCTACAATTCGGGCGCGTTTGACGAGGCGTTGAAGCAGGTCCTGCGCAAGTATGATGCGATCCAGGACATCATGCTGCCGACCCTGCGTGAGGAACGCCGCAAGACCTATTCTTCCGTGCTTCCGGTCAGCCCGAAAAGCGGCGCGGTGTTGCAGGTTCCGGTCGAGGTCGTCGATGCAGAGGCGGGCATGGTCCGCTTCGAAGATGACGGCGAGATGGTCGAACAATGCATCTTTGGCGGGCGTGCGAAATTGCAGTGGAAGGTCGATTGGGCCATGCGCTGGTATGCGCTGGGCGTCGATTATGAGATGTGCGGCAAGGACCTGACCGACAGTGTCACCCAGTCCGGAAGGATCGTTCAGGTACTGGGCGGGCGCAAGCCCGAAGGCATGATCTACGAGCTGTTCCTGGATGCCAATGGCGAGAAGATTTCCAAGTCCAGGGGCAATGGCCTGTCGATCGAGGACTGGCTGACCTATGGCAGCGAGGAGAGCCTTGGCCATTACCTGTTCGCCAATCCCAAGAGCGCCAAGCAGCTGCATGTGGGCGTAATCCCGCGCGCGGTGGATGAATACTGGCAGTTCCGCGCCGCCATTCCGGGGCAGGAAATCGCCAAGCAGCTGGGCAATCCCGCATGGCACCTGCTGCGCGCCTGCAATGACGGCAAGGGCGCGGGCGACACGCTGCCCGTTACGTATGGCCTGCTGCTCAACCTGGTGGGCGTGCTGGGGGCTGATGCCACGCGGGAGCAGGTGTGGTCCTATCTGGGCAATTACGTGCACGACGCATCGCCCGAGGCCTATCCCGATCTGGATGTGCTGGTGGGCACGGCGCTGGCCTATAACCGCGATTTCGTGGCGCCGACGCTGAACAAGCGCGCGCCGACGCCCAATGAAGCCGCTGCCTTGCGCGAACTGGACGCCTATCTGGCGCAAACCGCGCCCGATACTTCGGCCGAGGATCTGCAGACGCAGGTCTATGAAATCGGCAAGAAGGAGGAATACGGTTTCGAAAGCCTGCGCGACTGGTTCCGGGCGCTGTACGAAACCCTGCTGGGTTCTGCACAGGGGCCGCGCATGGGCAGTTTCATCGCGCTTTACGGTATCGCCAACAGCCGCAAGCTGATTGCAGAGGCGCTAGAAAAGGCCTGAACGGGCCTGAACTGCACCAGAGTGCAGTCGGGCGGAATTCAGCCCCGGCCTAATTCCACTTACGGGTGCGATACCATTTGGTGATGATATATTTCGCGCCGCGCACCACTGGCCGGCCGGCGTGGAATGTCTTGAGATTGGGAATGCCGTCCACATCGGCATTGTTCCACAAAAGCAGCACGCCGGGCTTGGGCTCTATCGACAGGCCGATGTCGACGAAATCGGTGGTGCCGCCTGCTTCCACATCGTTGAGGAAGGCCATGGCGGTGAAGCTGCGCTGTCCGCCGCGGTTCATCTCGATATCCCAATAGCTGGTGCCGGGGTGGAACCAGTCATGGTGCGGCTGGAATTCCTGCCCGGGCATATAGCGCTGGCCCTGGATCGTTTCGCCAAATTCGGGGGCGATGCCGAGCAGGTCATCGATCCGGCGACCGATCTTGCGGATGAACGGATGGTGCGGATCGACATCGCCAGAGTAGGACGTGCGGTAGCCGTCCGCATAATCGAGATCGTAGACGATCGACGGCTTGGCCACTTCATCGATCATCGCCACCATGCGGGCGCATTCCTCGGGGCTGAGGAATTCGCCCACGGCATAGATCTCGGCCTGGTCATTGGGCACCCTCCAGGCTGCCGGGTTGGCCTCCAGCCGTTCACGCACCTTGCGTCCGGCTGTTCGCAGGGCCGCCTGATCGCGGGTGATTTCCTTGGGTCTTGTCGTGTCCATGTGCAGGTGATTCCAAAGCGCGGGCCTTTGCGCAAGCAAAAGCCCCCGCCGCAGTGCGACGGGGGCTTCGTTTGCCGGCCACTCTTCCGGCAACCTGCGGGAGGTTTTACCAGAAGAAATCGTAGATCACGTCCACCACTTCGCCGGTGTATGTGTCTACCAGCAGCACGTCGTCATAGTAACGCACCCACCGGTAATCACCGTAGACTGCAGGGAGGCGATAGCGCCATGGATCGTCGATCCAGTAGCGGCTGCCGAAGAACAGGCTGTCGATGAAGATACCGATGTTCAACCTGCGATAGGAATAATTCCTGTAGGGCGAATAGTAGCTGCCCAGCCGGTAAACGTTGCGGTTGGAATAGCGATAGCGGTTCCAGTCATACCGGTTGTTGTCACGCCAGCGGCGATCCCAGCGGCGCTGGTCCCGGCGGGCATCGCGATATCCTTCACGATAGGAGCCGTTGCGGTCGCGTGAATTGCGATCCCGGTCCCGGTCGCGATAGGTCTGGTTGCGGTCATTGTTACGATAGTCGCGGTTGCGGTCATCATTGCGGTAATCGCGGTTGCGATCATTGTCCGCATAAGTCCGGTTGCGATCGCGATCACGCTCGGCCCGGGTGATGGCGCGGCTGTCGGTTGCACCCAGTCGCTCACCCAGATTGCGGGGAGGCTGGTCACGCTGCTGATTGCGGTCGCGATCCCAGTTCCGGTCGCGGTTCTGGTCCCGGTTCTGGTCATTACGCGCGGTGGAGCGCAGCACCTGCGCACGCTGTTCGCCCTGCCGGTCTATCTGCCGGGCCTGCTGATCGGTGCGGCGGTCAATCTGCCTTGCCGCGCGATCATTGCCATTATCGGCTGCGCGCTGGGCCAGACGGTCACCGCGGTTCTCCACACGCTGTGCACGGACCTCTGCCCGGCGCTCAACCTGGCGGGCCTGCTGGCGCACTTCCTGCGGTACTGCCGGGCGCTGGGCTGCCTGACGGGGGGGCTCCTGACGAGGAGCCTCCTGACGAGGAGCCTCCTGACGGGGAGCTTCCTGGCCGCGATTGCCCCGATTCTGCTGGCGGGTTTCACTGCGCTCAGCGCGATTCTGGTTGCGATCACCGCGATCGCCGCGATCCTGGCGCTGCTCGGATGTATCGGCCCCACTCGCTGCCTGTGCCGGAATGGCGGGAGCCACCATGGCAATGGCCAAAGCGGTCAAACCGCTGGTCTTCAAAAGAGATATAAGACGCATAACCGCATCCTCCTTACTGCTTTGCCGCAGAGTGGGATGCGGCCTTTCTGAAAGCCGGAGTATGCGATTCGCCCTGTCCGTTAACTGAACCGCTTGGTTAGCTTAACGTTCAGATTGAAAGCTCCTGACCTGAACAAAGGTCCATATTGTGATCGGGTCCGCGCGCCGCCAGTTGCGCAGCCATGTTCGTACAGCTTGATCAGATCGAAGTGGATATGCGCAGGAGCCTCGCCGAAGGGGTAAGCAACCGCGCGTCACCCATGCACACGGCCGTGATGGCCACAGCGGATGCAGATTTGCGGGTGATGGTGCTGCGCGCCTTCGATGCGAAGAGCTGGACGGTGCGGCTGCATACCGATGCCAGATCGTCCAAGGTGGCGGTCATAGGCGAGGGTGCGCCGGTGGGGCTGCTGTTCTACGATGCCGAGGCCAGAATCCAGATCCGTGCCAAAGGGGCGGGGCGCATCGAAACGCGCGGCCCCGCAGCCGATGCCGCATGGGCGGCGGCGAGCAATCACGCCAGGCGTTGCTACCTCGCCAATGCTGCACCCGGCAGCGCAATGGCGGCAGCCGGATCAGGCCTGCCCGAAGACGTGGAGGGCCAGCGTCCCAGCGATGACCAGCTAATCCCCGCGCGCGGGAATTTTGCCGTGTTGCAGGTGCAATTGCAGGAGCTGGACTGGCTGTGCCTTGACCATGAAGGACATCGGCGGGCACGATTCGTGATCGCCGACGGGAAATGTCAGGGGACCTTCACGGTCCCCTGATCATTCAGCGCGTCAGTTTCTTGTACTGCAGCTTGGTTGGCCGGTCGGCGGCATCGCCCAGGCGGCGGCGCTTGTCTTCTTCATAGGCCTGGAAGTTGCCTTCGAACCATTCGACATGGCTGTTGCCTTCGAATGCCAGGATATGGGTGGCGAGGCGATCGAGGAAGAAACGATCGTGCGAGATCACCACGGCGCAGCCGGCGAAGTTCTCGATCGCATCTTCCAGCGCGCCCAGCGTTTCCACGTCCAGATCGTTGGTCGGTTCGTCCAGCAGGAGCACGTTGCCGCCCTCCTTCAGCATCTTGGCCATGTGCACGCGGTTGCGTTCACCGCCAGACAGCTTGCCGACGTTCTTCTGCTGGTCCGCGCCCTTGAAGTTGAACGCGCCGACATAGGCCCGGGTCGAAGTCTCGTGCTTGTTGACGGTCATGTAATCGAGACCGTCGGAAATTTCTTCCCACACGTTCTTGGATGGATCGAGGTGATCGCGGCTCTGATCGACGAAGCCGAGGCGGACGGTCTGGCCAATCTCGATTTCACCGCTGTCGGGCGTTTCCTTGCCGGTGATGATCTTGAACAGCGTGGACTTGCCCGCGCCGTTGGGTCCGATCACGCCGACAATGCCGCCGGGCGGCAGCATGAAGTTCAGGTTCTCGAACAACAGCTTGTCACCATAGGCCTTGGTCAGGTTCTTGGCTTCGATCACCTTGCCGCCCAGACGTTCGGGCACCTGGATGACGATCTGCGCCTTGCCCGGCTTGCGGTCGTTCTGCGCGTCCTGCAGCTGCTCGAACTTGCGGATACGCGCCTTGGACTTGGTCTGGCGTGCGGCGGGGGTCTGCCGGATCCACTCCAGCTCTTCCTTCAGCGCCTTGGAGCGGCCACTTTCCTCGCGGTCCTCCTGATCGAGCCGCTTGGCCTTCTTTTCCAGATAGGTGGAATAATTGCCCTCGTACGGGAAATAGCGCCCGCGATCGAGTTCGAGAATCCAGCCCACCACATTGTCGAGGAAGTAGCGGTCATGGGTAATCATCAGCACTGCACCGGCATATTCCGCCAGATGCTTTTCCAGCCATTCGACGCTTTCCGCATCGAGGTGGTTGGTCGGTTCGTCCAACAGCAGGATGGACGGCTTCTGGATCAGCAGGCGGGTCAGCGCGACGCGGCGCTTTTCACCGCCGGACAGGCTTTCCACGCCTGAATCGGACGGCGGGCAGCGCAAGGCTTCCATCGCGATTTCCAGCTGGTTGTCCAGGCTCCAGCCATCGACGGCGTCGATCTTCGCCTGCAGCTCGCCCATTTCTTCCATCAGGGCATCGAAATCGGTGTCGTCCTGCGGATCGCCCATTTCCGCGCTGATCGCGTTGAAACGGTCCACCAGATCGGCGGTGGCGCGGGCGCCATCCTTGACGTTTTCGAGCACGGTCTTGGCCGGATCAAGCTCCGGCTCCTGCGCCAGATAGCCGACGGTGATGTTTTCGCCCGGCCATGCCTCGCCCGTGAAATCCGTATCGATCCCGGCCATGATTTTCATCAGCGTGGATTTACCCACGCCGTTGGGACCCACGATGCCGATCTTGGCACCCTGGTAAAACTGCAGGTCGATGTTTGACAGCACCGGCTTTGGGGCACCGGGGAAAGTCTTGGTCATGCCTTTCATGACATAGGCGTATTGAGCGGCCATTCGTGGTCCTTCGCGGGGGTATCTTGATGTGATTGGATTTGCCCGGGCAGATAGGGATTAACAGGCCCCGGGGCAAGGTGGAGCGTGGTGCGGCGTCACCTGCGATCCATCGGCCATGGCGGTCAATCTGGCGAAGCTTGGTCGGGGAGACAGGATTCGAACCTGCGACATCCTGCTCCCAAAGCAGGCGCGCTACCGGGCTGCGCTACTCCCCGACTCCAAGCTTCTTCGCGAAAATGGTGGGCCCGGCAGGACTCGAACCCGCGACCTAGCCGTTATGAGCGGCCAGCTCTAACCAACTGAGCTACAGGCCCATCACCGAACATGGGCATGCCATTTCCGCGGCGCGGGCACTAGCTTGCATGCGCCCTGCTGGCAAGCGATCAGAATGCATCAATCGCGCACAACGCTGCTCATGATTTCCTTTACCGTGGTCGGCCTTGCTCCGCGCGTCTCCAGATAGGCGAGCACCCGGCGCCACCAGTCGTACAACTGGTCCAGGTCATCCTCATTGCGGACATAGGGCGTGTGGCCCGGCCGCAGCGATGGCGAATGGAAGGAAAACACCAGCAATGGCAGGCCGTCGTCCAGCGCCATGTCCATGCCGCGAATGGCCTCGTCCACGCCCACGCCTTCGGGGGTGAGGGGAATGCGTTCGAGCATGGCCAGCTTGGCCAGCACGCCGCGCAGGGCCGGCACCCGCCACAGCCGCGGGTAGATGTATTTGCCCTGCCGCCGCAACATGCCCCAGAAAGTGGTGGTCAGCGGCAATTCCAGCAGCGTCCGCTCATCATCCAGCCAGTAAGGCTCCAGCGGGAAGGACCAGTAATTGGGACCGCCGGTGCTGGAGTAATCGAACAGCGGGCGCACGGACGTGTCGATCGCAATGCCGTTCTCGGCCAGGAGTTCCGCACTGTTGGGCCCAAGGCCATAGCGACCGGCGCGGTAGATCAGCGGCGCGCTTTCAAAGTTCTTCTCGATCGCGGCGCGCAGGTTCGCCAGCTTGGTCGCTTCCAGATCGCGCGGCAGATTGCCGGCATAGGAATTGTGCTGGTTGACCACTTCATCGAATGGCGGGTTGACCCACGGATGCAGCTGGACGCCGATTTCGGCCCGCCCTGCGGCCAGCGCGGGCTTCAGTATCTCTGCCGCCTGTTTTGATTGGGCGATAGGCCAGTCGACCAGGTAGATCGGCACAATTTGCTGGTTCTCGCAGAATTCCTGGAATTTCTCCAGCCGGTGCACGTGGCCGGTGCTGTGATCGTCGCGGTTGAGCGGACGGTCCCAGTCAAATTCCTCTTCAGTATCGACGGTGAGGATAAAGCGCGTGCCAAATTCTGGCGCAAATCTGGCTTTTGCGCTGGGTGGAGGCGGCTCCACTAAGCTCCGCACCGGCAATGCTCCCCATTTGCAGGCAATAGGCCACAGGCCCTATGCCGCATTTCCGTCCCTCAGCTCCGTGCTAGGTTTTGCATCCTCAACGGTCAATAGCGGCAGCGTCACGCAAAGAATATCATCCGTGAAAGCGAATGTTCCGCCTGCGGCAATCACTTCTGCCTGCGCCAGCCGCAAGGAAAAGCCGGTGCCGAACATGCCTGCCGAGATTACCGGACGGCTCTCCGGAATGCGCGTGGCCAGCGGGTCTTCCAGCGCGGCAATGGCACAGGGCAGTTGCAGCTTCACAGTTATGTCTTCGCCATCGCTGGCAAGGCGAACCTGCGTCCTTTCCGATGGCGCAAGCGCCCCGGCAAAACTTGCCAGAATGCGCCAGCTGATCGCCATCAGTTCATCCCGGGCCAGCGCGGTGGTGAAGGGGGAGCCGGTCACCTCCAGATCAAAACCGGCGCCGCGTGCGCGCAGGGCGCCATCCAGCCGTCGTATGGTTTCGGTCAGCGTATCGCGCAGGTCTGCGTCCCCGCTCTCCAACTCCAGCGTGGCGGTTTCCAGCTTGGACAGGCGGTCCACCTCGTCAAAGGCGGCCAGCAATTTGGCGGCATCGACCGTGACGGCGGCGGCCAGCGCGCGATATTCATTGGGGGCGGGGCCGAACAGCTGCTGCTGGATAATCTCGGCAAAGCCCTGGATCGCGTTTACCGGCGTGCGCAGTTCATGCAGCACCTGGCGCATGCGTTCGCCGGGGCTGTCTGGCGTGGAAATTTCAGACGGCTCATCGGCGTAAACCGGGCGGTAGATGCGGCCCATGAAGCCAGCGAACTGACCGCTGCCGGGCCTGAACATGGGCTGGGCATCGATCCGCCATTCGCCCGAAATGGCCGGTGTGCCGTCGATCTGCAGATGGCCGGAACGAACGGGCTGCATCTCACGCAAGGCCTTTGCCGTCCGATCATCCACTTCGGCGATGACGCCGGGGCCCCTGCGTGCCAGACGCATGCCGATCACCAAGGGGGCGATTTCGGAACTGGCCCAGTCGATCCGCCCTTCGGCATCGCTGGTGAATTCGAACAGCGCAAAACTGGCAATTTCCTCCGCGTCCTCGCTGTCACCCAGAGGCAGGCGAGGGGCGGAAGGGGCGACCTTCTTGCCTTCGCGAAAGGCCTCTATCCGGCGCAGCAGAGCGCGAATGCCATCGGCATCACGCTCGCCAGAAACGGCGGTGGTGAGCGTTGCGGCTGGTTGTACGGCGGCCTCATCTGCGTTCGCCGGTCCGTCTGGCTGTGGCAACACCAGATCGCCCACGCCCAGCTGCCGCAGCACCTTGCGCGCTCCTGCGGGAAGGTTTCGCCTGTGCCGCAGGAAACCGCGCGCCATCACCGGCAATTGCGGGATCAGCTGCTGCCAGTCCTCGTCACGCAATTGCGCGGTGGCCAGCGCGGATGCAGCCAGCCTGGCCTCTCCATTGGCGAGGAATTCGACCAGCTGCCGGTTGCGCAGCCGCAGGCCCGGTTCGCGCAGGATCTGCGATTGCTCCTCTGCCGGGATGAGGCGCGACAAGGTTGCCAGCCGGGCATAGGCGGCGGCGGACATTTCGCCCTGTTCCTGTTCGGACGAACTGCCAAGAAGATCGAGCAACTGCCTGTATTGCGTACGCGCGGCCCGCTCGCTGCCGACATCGGCGCGCAAGACAGTGGCAAGGCGATCGTCAAATAGCATGGGGTGGGCGCGAATCCTGCTGGTGCAAACGGGCAATTATGGGCATCATGTCATTAGACGCTGGAACGCCAGAGGGCATTCACGCTGCTTCGTGCGTTGCAAAGCGGGACAATTGCCGTCATACACAATAATGTTTCCTCCAAGGGGTGTTTTGCGTGCGTTTCATTTCGCGCTCAACGGCCCGGAGGGTGTATTTGCTGCGGGGCAGGGCAATGGCGACACTCGACACTATCGACAGAAAATTGCTGGCTGAGCTTCAGGCGGAAGGCAGGGTCACCAATGTGGACCTGGCGCGCCGCGTTGGATTGACTGCGCCGCCGTGCCTGCGCCGCGTCCGCTCGCTGGAGGAAGACGGCGTAATCCGCGGCTATCACGCCGATCTGGACCCATCCAAGCTGGGCTTTGCGATCACCGTATTCGCCATGGTTTCCCTGCGCAGCCAGGCCGAGGAAGACCTGCGCGCCTTTGAAGAGCACATCAAGACTCTACCCGAAGTGCGCGAGTGTCACATGCTGAATGGGGAGATCGACTTCATCCTCAAGATCGTCAGCAAGGACCTGCAAAGTTTCCAGGAATTCCTGACCAGCAAGCTGACGCCTGCGCCCAATGTGGCCAGCGTGAAGACATCGCTCACCATCCGCACGGCCAAGCATGTTCCGGGTGTTCCACTGGACTGATCCGATGAGCAGATTTGCCAGCACCGCCTCCATACTCGCCGCCGTCATCCTTGGCCTGGCTATTCCGGGCAAGATTGCCGCGCATCATTCCTTCGCGGTGTTTTTTGACGAGACGCGGACGGTGGCGATCGAAGGGCGGGTCACCGCCTTCCGTTTCACCAACCCGCATGGAACCATCGCGCTGGACGTAACCGCCGCGGATGGAACGGTGCAGCACTGGCGCGTGGAAACCAACGCGCCAGTGGTTCTGCAGCGGCGCGGCTGGACGCGCAGCAGCCTGCATGCCGGAGACATTGTGCGCATAGACGGCTGGCCATCGCGCGACGGCAAGCCCTATCTGCGGCTGCGCAGCGCCACCATGCCCGATGGCCGCGCTGTGGGTCAGGCGTTTGGCGTGGGCGAAGATTGATGCGCCGGATTGCTATGGTGCTGGCACTGGCGCTGGCTCCGGTCCAGCTGGCCACCCCGGCAGCGGCGCAGGATCATCCCGATTTCTCCGGCTTCTGGGCACCTGAATTTGGTGAGGTAGAGCGCCCGCAGGACCTGCTGGACAAGCTGCCCGCTGGCGTGGGCATGGTGGAAGACACCGGCGTGCTGGAATTTCCGCGCGGGGAATTTGGCGAACTGGTGCTGACCCCCGAAGCGCTGGCCTATGCAGAGAACTGGCGACCGGAAAACGACATGACGCTGGACCGCGTGTGCCTGGCCCCCAGCATCGTCTACGCCATTCAGGGGCCATTCCCGTGGGAAGTGTTCCAGACCAACGAACTGATTGTTTTCAAATATGAATATTTCGATCAGACGCGGCTGATCTTCATGGATGGACGCGATCATCCCGGCGATGATTTCCCCCATTCCAAGATGGGTTTCTCCACCGGTTACTGGGACGGGGATGAGCTGGTGGTGGACACCACGCATATTGCCGCCTCCACCATCACCAACAACGGCCTCGACCATACTGATGATATCCACATGATCGAACGCTATCGCCTGTCAGATGATGGCAAGCGGCTGATGGCCACGCAGTGGTTTTCCGATCCGGCGGTGATTGAGAATGACGGCGCGCGCTTCATCAGCTGGGCCGCGCGCGAAGGCGAGCATGTCTACCCTTACGAATGCGATCCGACCTTCGCGCTGGAATATGCGGCCCGGGGCGGAGACTAGAGCGAGAGAAGCTGCTCAAACCGCCATCAGCGGACGTTTCAGCGGACGTTGATGCCCAGTTCGCTCAACAACTGGCCTGCCTGTTCGCGCGATATGGTCGCACCGCGAAACAGGTTGGCATCTTCCAGCCGCAGCCCGCCAAGATCGCATCCCCTCAGATCAGCGCCGAGAAACCGCGCGCCGTCTACATTGGCTTCGCGCAGGCTGCATTCGTCAAAAACCGCCATGCGAAAATCGCACTTGCGCAGATCGGCCTGCGAAAAATCTATCCGCTTGAGGGTAGCCTTGCGAAAGGAATAGCCCGGGATTTTGGCATTGATCAGTAGGGTTTCCTGCAAATCGATGTCTGCGCCCCTTACATCGGTCAGATCGGCGCCGGTCAGCTTGCATTGGACGAAGCGCGCAGAATCGCAGTTGGCACCTTTGAACATGGTATTGTTCAGATCGGTGGAGCTGAAACTCGCCTCGCTCAGATCGCTGCCGATGAAACTGGCGAAGGGGCCGCGGCAGGATCGCCAGACAGTGGCTTCCAGCTGCGCGCCGGACAGATTCGCCTGTCGCAGGCTGCATCGTTCGAATGTCCAGCCTGCCAGATCCAGACCCGACAGGTCCGCTTCTTCCAGATCGCAGTCCAGCAGGTGCCGGGGTGTCTGGCCGGTCAGATTCTCGATGTCATCGCGTGCCAGCACCCGCTCACGGACGGTGCCTCCCGGTGGCTCAGCCTTCACGCGCCGCCAGATAGTCCTCAAGCCATTTGATCGAATAATCGCCGGACAGGATATCGGGCTGCCTGAGCAGTTCGGCATGCAGCGGGAGCGATGTCTTCACGCCCTCGATCACCATTTCCTCAATCGCGCGGCGCAGGCGCATGATGCAGCCTTCGCGCGTGCGGCCATAGACGATCAGCTTGCCGATCATGGAATCGTAATAGGGCGGGATGGTGTAGCCGGCATACAGGCCGCTATCCACGCGCACATGCATGCCGCCAGCCGCGTGATAGGCGGTGACCTTGCCGGGGCTGGGGGCGAAGGTGAACGGGTCTTCGGCATTGATGCGGCATTCGATCGCATGGCCGGAGAAGCGCAGTTCCTCCTGCGTGACAGACAGCTCCTTGCCATCGGCAATGCGGATCTGTTCGCGCACCAGATCGACCCCGGTGATCGCTTCGGTCACCGGATGTTCCACCTGCAGGCGGGTGTTCATTTCGATGAAGTAGAACTCGCCGTCTTCCCACAGGAATTCGATCGTGCCCGCGCCGCGATATTGCATGTCGGCCATGGCTTTCGCCACGATGCCGCCCATCCGGTCCCGCTCTTCGGGCGTGATGACGGGCGAGGGAGCTTCTTCGAGCACTTTCTGGTGGCGGCGCTGGAGCGAGCAGTCACGTTCGCCCAGATGGATCGCCTTGCCGCGACCATCGCCGAACACCTGAAATTCGATATGGCGCGGATTGCCGAGGTATTTTTCCAGGTACATCGTGTCGTCGCCAAAGGCTGCCTTGGCTTCGGACTTGGCCTGGTTGACCAGCGATTCGAGCAGATCCTCGCTGGGGATCACCTTCATTCCGCGCCCGCCACCGCCAGCAGCGGCCTTGGCCAGCACCGGATAGCCGATTTCGGCGGCAACGGCCCGCATCTCGTCAAAATCTTCAACCGCGCCGTCCGATCCAGGAACCAGAGGCAGGCCCAGCGCGCCGGCGGTCTTCTTGGCCTGCACCTTGTCACCCATGGTGCGGATATGTTCGGGCTTGGGGCCGATCCAGGTGATGCCATGCGCTTCGACAATGTCGGCGAACTGCGCATTTTCGGACATGAAGCCGTAACCGGGGTGGATCGCATCCGCGCCGGAAATCTCGGCCGCGGAAATGATCGCGGCGGTGTTGAGGTAGCTGTCCGTGGCAGAGGGCGGGCCAATGCACACAGCGTGATCGGCCAGGCGCACATGCATGGCATCGGCGTCGGCGGTGGAATGCACCGCCACCGTCTCAATACCCATTTCATGTGCGGCACGGTGGATACGCAGCGCAATTTCGCCGCGATTGGCAATCAGGATTCGGGTAATAGCCATGCCGGTCCTCAGGAAATCACGAGCAGCGGCTGGTCGAATTCGACCGGCATGCCGTTGTCGATCATGATTTTCCGGACCGTGCCTTCCTTGGGGGCGGTGATCGGGTTCATGACCTTCATCGCCTCCACGATCAGCAGGGTATCGCCCGCCTTCACGCTGTCACCCACCTTCACGAACGGGTCAGCGCCGGGTTCACCCGACATATAGGCGGTGCCGACCATCGGCGAGCGCACGGCGTTCGCCAGATCGACAGCAGGTGCTGCCTCCGGCGCAGCTTCTGCGGCCGGAGCTGCGGGAGCAGGCGCGGCAGAAGCATGCGCGACAGGTGCGGGCGCCACAGGTGCCGCCACAGCGCCGCGAGAGACGCGAATCTTGCGATCGCCATCTTCGACTTCAATCTCTGTAAGTCCGGTTTCCGCCAGCATATCGGCGAGTTCACGCACCAGCTTGGAGTCGATCTTCATTGCGCCATTGCGTCCGGGGGAGCCTTTATTCTCGGCCATGCAAACCTCTTGATGGGTTAATTCTCGCTGATGTCGCTAGATGGTGCGACACATCATGGCAAGAGGGGGCAGGTCATGCGATCACGGCAGCTACAGTTTTGCCGCCGCCTCCAGAGCCAGTTCATAGCCATAGGCGCCAAAGCCCGCGATCGTGCCTTTTGCGGCCATCGCCACGAAGCTCTTGTGGCGATAGGCCTCGCGCGCATGCGGGTTGGAGATATGCACTTCGATCACCGGAGTCTTGATGCTGCGGATGGCATCATACAGCGCCAGACTGGTGTGGGTGAGCGCCCCTGCATTGAGCAGCACGGCCCTGGCACCCTCTGCCTGCGCCTCATGCAGCCAGTCACACAGATGGCCTTCATGGTTGGACTGGCGAAGATCGATTTCCAGCCCCAGCACCTGGGCCTTGTCCTCCAGCCGACCGGCAATATCGTCGAGCGTGTCGGACCCGTAGATCTCCGGCTCTCGCAGGCCAAGAAGGTTCAGGTTCGGTCCGTTGAGGATGAAGACTTTGTTCGACATGTTCTCTCATTTCCCGTTCGTTCGCGGGTCACATAAGCGTATGCCGGCCATCTGGCAAAGCGCGATAAAGCACCTTGTGCCGGGCTATATGTGCTGCGACATTCGTTGCTGGCGTTGTAAACAGCGGTGGCGGGGGCTGGCAGCACTGTTGCCGAGTGCCCGCAACACCGGTCGTGATCGCACCGTTGAAAACTGGGCCGTTGGTAACAGGGATGCATTGCCGAACACATGAAGCGTCAAGGCTCCACGGACCGGGATTACCATGACTTCATTGTCAGATCGGGCGGCACATTCATTCTGGGCCTGATCACCGATGGCTTTTCGCGGCTGGCGGGCCGTCCCACGCGCCGCAGCAAGATCGGCAGCCTGTGGCGTCGCCACTTCGCGCACCTGCTTCGCCGCCGCCCGATTACGGTGCTGACCAATTCCCACTACATCCGCGACGAGGGCGGATGTTCGCGCGCGCTGATGACGATGTATGCCATCAGCTACTGCCGCAAGTTCGGCATTCCATACCGGCATACCCCCTTCACCGGCGTGCACCATGCAGAGCGCGGGCAGGAGGAATGGGACCGAAACTGGGAGGAGTTCTTCAATCTTGGCACGGGCGAGGTTCCGGCGGCAGGGCGCGAAAGCGAGACTTTCGACCTGTTCCTGCTGACCTTCCTGAAGAAGCCGGGCGGAGAGGACCTTGTGCGATTTGTTCGCCCTGCATTGCCGGACTTCCGCCCGATCTACTATTTCGTGTTTTCCGAACTGCCCGAAGGCAAGTTCCGCCAGCTGTTCGAGGGCATGTTCGTGGACCTGCTGCAACCGATGGTGCCTGAATTCAGGGCGCGCTTCCGCCAGTCCCGGCCCGCGGTTCGCAATGCAGTCTTCACGGTCGCCATGCACGTGCGGCGGGGCGATGTCGGCCCGGGCAGGCAGGACATGTGGACCGATAGCGAAAGTTTCAGCCGCACGCTGGCGAGCGTCAGGCAGGCATTGTCACAGCGCGGCCTCGCGCACCGCATCCTCATTTTCTCGCAGGGCAAGCAGGAGGACTTTGCCGAGTTCGACGGTCCTGACGTGGAATTTCACCTCGATGCCGATCCGTTCTGGACGCTGGAGCAGATGATCGATTCCGATTTGCTGGTCATGTCCAAGAGCAGCTTCAGCTATGTCGCGGCCATGCTTTCAGACGGGCTTGCCGTGTATGAACCGTGCCAGATTCCTCCCTTGCCGCACTGGATCATGCGCGACGGGCAGGGCGATCTGGATATCGACGTGCTGAAGGGGCGCCTCGAACATTATCTGGCATCAAAAGATGATGTGCTGCCTGCCGGGAATGCCGGCTCGCCTTCGCCTGAAGCGATTACCGCTCCACACCCTTGACCTTGCCCCACTGGCGCGCGGCGGTGTAGCCCAGATAGCCGGTGCCGAAGAGCGCATAGAGCGGTTCCGGCAGGCCGTTGAGATAATCATTCATCCCCCGCGCAATGTCATGCGCGGTGCCCGGATGGAATGCCGCCAAAATGCCCATCGGCAGGGCAAACAGCAGCAGCGTGTACATCACATACAGGAAGCTGGGGCGGGCGCGGCTGGTCCACGGATCGGTGGAACTGGCCTCTGCCACGATGGCCGACATGCGCGCCTCGATCTGGTCAAGTTCCTGTGAGCCTTCCAGCTTGAGCAGTTCCAGCTTGGCCTTGTCGCGCGCGGCCTTGTCCGGGATCACCTTGTCGATGATCGATGCGATGGGACCGATGAGGGTTTCGATAAGGGCCATTGTGCGCTCCGATTGTGTATGATTCGGATCGCAGATGGGCTTGGGCATCGGCTGTAGGACAGCAAAAACTGGCCCCGCGTGCTCTGGTCAATCCGGCGTTCGATGTGCCGTGCGATCTGGCCGTCAATTTGGTAAAGTCAAAAATATCTATTTGGTTTTATCAAAAAGGCTTTCTTTTTGTCAGAGTCAAAATATAGTCCGGCCATTCGCGAGCATCTGCCAGCCGCGGGGGACCTGCAGGTCAAGAGGAGGGCCTGCAGAGTATAAATGGTCGAACAAACAGGGAGTTATGGGATGAACTGCAAGAGCAGGATGGCGCGTCAAAGCGCCTATTTCGCCAGCTGTGCGCTGGTCGCCTTGTCGGCACCACTTGCCGCTCAGGACAATAGCCAGAGGAATGACACGCCAATCGCCGCCCAGTCTGCGATCATCGTCACCGCTGAAAGGCGTGAGACGAATCTGCAGGACACGCCGCTTTCGGTTGTCGCCATGACGGGCGAGAACATCGAGGCCAAGGGCATTGAAAACCTCGCCGATCTTGCAACCTTCACTCCCAACCTGAACATCACCGGCGGTCGCGGAAGCGGCAATTCCAACCCGCAGTTCTCGATCCGCGGCATTTCCGGTGGCGGCGGCGCCACAGGCGAGCGCGGCGTTGGCCTGTATATTGACGGTATCTATGTGCCGCGCACCAACGGTTCGGTCCTGCGCGTCATGGATATCGAGCGGGTCGAAGTTCTGCGCGGACCGCAGGGCACGCTGTTCGGCCGCAATTCCACCGGCGGCGCCATTCGCTATTTCACCAAGCGGCCCGAGCTGGGGGTTACCGAAGGTTATGTCCGCACGACGCTGGCCAATATGGATCGCGCCGATCTGACAGGGGCGCTGAATGTGCCGCTGGGCGAAACGGCGGCCTTGCGCGTGCAGGGTGCCTGGCTGAACCAGGGCGGCTGGGTACAGCGCGCCACGCAGAGCCTGGGTGAAACGACCGATTATCTGGGTCGCGCCGATCTGCGCGTCGAACCCAGCAGCGATTTCACCATCGATCTGGGCTTTCTCTACTCCGATTCCAAAAGCAACGGATCGCCCAATGTGTTCGAGGAATTCGACATGCGTCCCGGCCTCGAAGGCTTCTGGGAAGGCAATTACGGCGACTGGGTGAATGATGCGCTGAAGCTGGACGGACAGGCCCCGATCGCGGCCTATAACGATTCGCGCATCGTGATCGATGACTTCACCGCGCCGGGCTTCTGCCTGCTCGACGATTTCGATCCTGACTGGGATTCGGCCTGCGAGCAGTATGACAATACCAAATACTGGCAAGCCAGCCTGAACATGAGTTATGACCTGTCTGATACGGTCACCCTGACCAGCACCAGCGGCTTCTCCAGCCTCGACAATGTCAGCAAGCTGGACTGGCAGTATCTGGGCACGGAAAGCCGGGTCACGGCCATTACTTCTGACACGTTCTATCAGGAACTGCAGCTCAATGCGGAGCTGTTTGCAGGTGCAGTCGATCTGGTTCTGGGCGGCAGCTATTTCCATGAAAAGGCGTTCAGCGATCTGGTGGTGTTCAATCGCCGCGGTACCAGTGACGTGCCGCGCGGCGGTCCATTCAAGGATCAGCTGCGTCCCAATGGCAATGCCGATGCCGGTCTGTTTGACCGCAGCGATAACGAAACCACGCAGAAATCCGATTCCATCGGCATTTTCGGCAGCGCAACCTGGCATATCACCGATGACCTGAACTTCACCGGCGGACTGCGTTATGCGCATGACTACAAGGACTACATGACGACCGAATTCGCCAATGACAGTTTCGTCCCCTTCCCGGGCACGGACCGGACCACGGCGACCAGCGATTACAGCTGGGATCAGGTCGACTGGCGCGGATCGCTGGATTACCACCTGACCGATGACTGGATGTGGTACGTAACCGCGTCCAAGGCATACAAGGCCGGTTCCTACAGCGGCGTGGCGCTGCTCCCCAATGTGCGGGGCGAGGATCAGAGCGGTGATTACATCCTGCCGATCGATCCGGAAAAGGTCATCAGTTTCGAAACCGGTATGCGAGCGGAAGCTTTCGGCGGGCGCCTTCGGTTCAACCCGACTGCGTTCTACATGATGTGGTCCAACCGCCAGGCGGCGCGCCAGGCACAATGCTCCGGACAGGTCGGCTGCCCCGAGCCGCCCGGCTTCCGCATCGAAATCCTCAATACCGGCGACGTCGATATCTACGGTGTCGAGCTCGATACGCAGGCATTCCTGACAGACGATTTCTGGCTCGACGGATCGTTCGGCTATACCGGATACGATCTGAAGGACGAAGTGGCCAACAGCGGTCCCAACCTGTTCCCCGGACCGCCGCAGATCAGCTTCAATGTCGGGGCGACTTACCAGGCCGATGTTGGCCCGGGCGAACTGACGCTCAACGTCAACTATGCCTACACCAGCAACCAGCCGACGCACCCCACCGAAACCGGGGATTCGGCCTATCGCCTGCCGGCCATCGAACTGGTCAACGCGCGCATTCGCTATGAACCGGACAATGTGCCGGTGACGGTCAGCGTGTTTGCCAACAATCTGTTCGACAACACCTATGCCACATACGCCACCCGCTTTGGCGGCGGCTACTGGGATCGCGGCGGGCCGACGTCCATCCAGATCCCGGCCGCAGCGCCTGAGCGTTCGGCCCTGTTCGTGGTTCGTGGAAAGCCGCGTGAAGTAGGGATAAGCCTGCAGTACGATTTCTGATAACCATGGCGCGACCCGTGGCGGAGACGTCGCGGGTCGCGTATTGCAATTGGTTCATTCTGACTTCATCCAATTTGCATTAGTCAAATGGCTATCGGGGGTTTTGGGAACGTGATGCGAAAGAACGGGAAAATTTGGGGACGGGCAAGCGGCGCTGCAGTGGCGGCGGCTTCGCTGTGCACATTTATTGCAGGCGCGGCTGCGGCGCAGGATGCGCCGGTGCAGCCAGACGTGGTGCGGCAATATGTTCCGCTGAGCGAAGAACGCCTGCAGCAGATGGTGCCCAAGCACCCGGATTATCTGGGGGCGCTGGCACCGGAAAATCTCAATCGGGAGCGACCGCCGGCTCCCTTCAATGTAACCGGGACCTGGTTCATCGATCTGTCGGAAGGGTTTTCGCATTTCCTGTTCGGCCCGCCCTATCCCAAGTTCGGACCGGAGGGGATCGAAGCGCTGATAGAGGCTCCGCTGGCGCAGGCGCGCAACGAAACCTATCGCGATTCGATTGGCCAGTGTTACCCGCCGGGCATGCCGATGATCATGACGCGCGTGTGGCCGCATGCCTTCATCCAGCTGCCCACGGCGATCTACATGATCTCGGGCTTCAACAATTCCGTCCGCACGATCTTTCTGGACGGACGCGATTTCAGCGATCCGAACCTGGTCGTCCCGGGCTATAATGGTGAGAGCATCGGCCATTTCGAAGGCGATACGCTGGTAGTGCAGACGCGCTATCTGGAGCCGGACAACCACTGGATCGACTACGGCATCCCGATCACTTTCGATCTCGAGATAACCGAGCGCATTCGCCTGCTGGAAGACGGCAAGGTGATGGAAGTCGAATATATCATGACCGATCCCAACATGTGGGAAGGTGAGTGGCGCTCGACCAAGCGGTTTGGCCGCCAGGACTATACCGACATCAACGAATCCAATTGCATCCTTGCCTACAATGCTAACCTGCCGGGCACAGACCTTGGTGTGGAAGCTGCGGAGGAACGGGGCACCAGCAACATCGAAGGAGTTGCAGATGATTAAGAGTAGAACATGGCTCCCTGCGCTATCGGCACGGGCGGCCCTGGCGGTCATGGCCGGTGCGGCGACGCTTGCGATTGCGGCTCCGGCCCTTTCGCATCACAGTTTTGCGATGTTCGATCAGCGCCAGATCATGACGCTGGAAGGAACGGTAGTGGAATTCCAGTGGACCAATCCGCACGCCTTCATTGAAATCGCGGTCCCCACCAGGAACGGCACGCAGAGCTGGAGCATAGAGCTCAACAGCCCGAACAATCTCACCCGCCAGGGCTGGCGCCGCACGTCGCTGCGCAGCGGCGACCGGGTCACCCTGAGGATGAGCCCGTTGCGCAATGGTGAGCATGGCGGCCTGTTCCTCGACCTGCGCAAGGCGGACGGGACAGTGCTCGATTCCGGGCTGCCCAAGAATGGCGAGCCGGTCAACGTGCCGCAGGCATGAAGCGAAATCAGGAGGTCACGGTTATGAAGAGACTACACACGCTGGGGCTTTTTGCTGCCGCAGCCGCCATGTCGCTGGCACTGCCCGCAACGGCTCATCACAGCTATTCCATGTTCGATATGACCAAGACCGTGGTGCTTGAAGCCAAGGTCACGCAGTTCCGCTGGCAGAACCCGCACGCCTTCATCCGGGTGGAAGTTCCGGTGGGCGGCGAGGTCGAAGTCTGGTCGATAGAGATGACGAGCCCCAACAATCTGGTACAGGAAGGCTGGACCAGAACGTCGGTGCGGCAGGGTGACAGGGTCCAGCTTTACGTCCATCCTTTGCGCAATGGCGCCCGGGGCGGAAGCTATTCCGGCATACGCCTGCCCGATGGTTCCACGCTGGGAACAGTAGAAGACTGAGGTATCGCGTTTCGTGGAGGGGACGAACAGCATGACAATTAAGCGTGGCCTGGCAACGGCCATTGGACTGGCAGTGCTTGCCGCAAGCGGCGCCGCACAGGCGCAATTGGGCGCAGCAATCAGCTCACCCGTGCCAGATGGCATCGAAGCGAGCCAGAGCGCCGGTTTTGCCAAGGGCAAATATGCCCAGCTGGATTCGCTGCCCGATTGGGGCGGTATCTGGTTCCTGCAACGCCCCGATCCCAGCGATGGTGCCGGCAACCAGCCCGTGCTGAAGGGCGAGTATGAGCAATTGCGCGAGCAATGGCGCGCAGATGTCCTGGCCAATGATGGCGTGGAGCAGCGCGACCGTTCAAATTGCAGCCCGCCGGGACTTCCGCGGATCATGCGGCTGGCGCAATACCCGTATGAATTCCTGTTCACCCCGGGCCGGGTCACGATCAACCAGGAAGCCTGGATGCAGACCCGCACCATCTGGACCGATGGCCGCGAACACCCCGAATATGTCGATCCGACCTTCCACGGCCATTCGATCGGTCACTGGGAAGGGGATACGCTGGTGGTGGATACAATCGGCATTCTGGACAGTCTGGAAGTGGGCGAGGGTGGCCGCCATTCCGACCAGTTCCGCCTGATCGAAAGAATCCATCTCTCCCCCGATGACCCCGATGTTCTGGTCAATGAAATGCGGATGGAAGATCCGCTGGCCTTTGCCGAGCCTTATGAGGTTGTGGCCCGCTATCGGCGTGATCGTCACGGCGCGCTGATTGAGTTTCAGTGCTCGCAAAACGATCGCAATCCCGTCAATGAGGATGGCGAAACGCTCTTTCTTTGAAGCGGATTGACCTTATAGCCAGTCGAAAGAGCAGAACAGGAATGTGAGATCGCAGTGGAAAGAATGCCCGAAGCAGAAGCGCGCATTGATTCCAGCCGCAAGAAATCGCCAGTGGCTGATCTGGTCAGCATTCGCATGGTCATCCTGTTCAATTTGCTGCGTCGTGGCAGTCTGATCGGGCAGAAGCGCAACTTCGATCTGTCCGAAGTTCAGTGGCGGATCATGAGCAATCTTGGTCAACATGCCCCGCTTTCGCTCAATGGACTTGCCGAACTGCTGATCCTCGATTGCGGCCAGCTGAGCCGTGCGGTCAAAGGCATGGTCGAACGCGGCCTGTTGACCCGCACCCGCAAACCGGGCGGACCAGAGATCGAAATCGACATGACGGACAAGGGCAGGGAACTGTATGGCCGCATGGTTGAACGTGCTGTCAGTCGGGACGCCAGATTGCTGAAGGGGATCGACCCGGCCGATATTGCGGTGGTATCCCGCGTGATCAGTCACATGATCGCAGAGGCAGAAACGATCTTGGAAGAAGAACGCGAGCTGGGTAATTCCTGACACGCGTAAACACCTGACATGCGTAGACACAGGCAGGATCAGCAGTCGGCCAGCCTTTCAGTGTATGGAAGTGCGGCCCAGTAACAGGGATCAGTAAAAGTGATTTCAAACAGCACGGAACGTTACAGCAAGGTCGCAATCCTGTTGCATTGGCTGATCGCCCTGGCGTTGGCGGGAGAGGTCGCGCTGGGCATGTCCATGCCGCGTGATGCCAGCGGATTTGCACTTTACCAGCTGCACAAGAGCATCGGCATCACCATCCTTGCCCTGACAATGCTGCGGCTTGGCTGGCGGCTGACCCATTCTCGCCCGGCGAAGCTGGAACGCGGCATCAACGGTTTTCTCGCCTCGGCGGTGCATGTCGGTTTCTATCTCGTCATGATCCTTGCCCCGCTGACGGGCTGGGCGCTTGTGTCGACCGCGCCGATCGATGTGCCCACCTTGCTGTTTGGCGTGATCCCCCTGCCGCATCTGCCCTTGCCGGGTTCTATCAACGAAGCGGCCGAAGAAGTGCATGAGATCATCGCCTTCATCGGCATTGGCCTGTTCGTCCTGCATGTCGCCGGCGCGCTCAGGCATCATTTCCTGCTGCATGACCGCCTGTTGCAACGCATGGCCCCGGGCGGGTCCAGCAAGCTCGTCCTGGGCCTGCTGGTGGCTGCACTGGCCATATTTGCACTGGTGTTCGTCAGCGCGCGCGGAACGCCGCCGCAGGATGCAGCAGCAGAGCAGGCGATGGAAGCGGATGCCGCCGATCTGACCGCAGATGGGCCATTGGCCGATGAAGAAGCCGTACCAGCCGAAGATGCGGTCGAAGCTGGTGAGGAAGATGCCTCGGAAGTTGCCGAGGAGCCTGAAGAGGTTGTCGCAGCAGTACCGGCAACAGCCGGTCCGCCGCCGAAATGGACGATCCAGCCGGGCGGATCGCTGCGCTTTACCGTTGATAATAGCGGCACCACCTTGCGCGGATCATTCGCCAGCTGGAGCGGCGACATCGCCTTTGATCCCGATCATCCGCAAAGCGCCAATATTGCCATGCGCATCCAGCTGGGCAGTGCGACCCTGGGCGATGCCACGCAGGACCAGATGCTGAAGGGTGAGGATTTTCTGTCCGCCACGGCGTTTCCCACCGCAACATGGCGCTCCACGTCGGTTCGGCGTGTGGAGGGCAATCGCTATCAGGCTGACGGAACGCTGACGCTGAAGGGCGTGAGCAGGCCGCAGGCGATCACTTTCACGCTGTCCGGAACAGGCTCCAGCCGCTCTGTGACAGGGCGCGGCACGATCGACCGCAATAGCTTTTCGGTGGGAACCGGATCCAATGCAGCCAATGTGGGTGCCAATGTCGCGCTGGAGTTTGCCTTCGACGCGCGTTCCTGAACCCTGGCCCTGAACTTCGGCCCTGAACCCTGGCCCTGAACCCCGGCTTCAGGGCGGGGCACACGGGCGGCTGCGGAAACGGGTTTTGGGGAAAACTCCACTGGTCGGGACGACAGGATTCGAACCTGCGACCCCCACACCCCCAGTGTGATGCGCTACCAGGCTGCGCTACGTCCCGTTCCAGTGGAGAGCGCGCCTATAGGCAGCTGTCTGGCGGATGGCAAGCGGGTCGATTGCCCTTGTTAAACATTGCTGCTAGGCGCAGCGCCCACATGGCATTGGGGGCTTGAATGCTTGTCCCCTGCCGCCATTTACATCGCTCAACGCTTTCATGTTCCTGATAGGCAATTGCTATGCTCGATTTTCTCGCCGCCGGTGGCGCCTCTGCAGGCCAGGGGATTATAGGCTTCATTCCGATCATCGGCATGATTGCCATTTTCTGGTTCCTGATCATCCGTCCGCAGATGAAGCGGCAGAAGGAACACGCTGCCAAGATATCCAGCGTCAAGAAGAACGACCAGGTCGTTACTTCCGGCGGTATCGTGGGCAAGGTGGTGCGGGTCGATGACGATTATGTCGATGTCGAGATTGCGCAGGGCGTGAAGGTAAAGGTGGTCAAGGCCACCATCGGAGACATCGTGCCGCCCGGCGGCAAGCCCGCTAACGACTGATCGATCGGACCTGACGAGCCATGCTCGATTTTCCACGCTGGAAGAAGATTTTCCTCTGGGGCATCACTCTGCTGGTGGCCCTGGCTGCGCTGCCTTCACTGGTTTCCACAACATCGCTGAAATGGCCTGACAGCCTGCCTGATCCGATGGTCAATCTGGGCCTCGATCTTGCAGGTGGCAGCCATATCCTGCTTGAGGCTGAACCCGGCCAGGTTGGCCGCCAGCGGCTGGAAACCATGGAGGAGGCTGTTCGCAATGCGCTGGAAGACGCAGATCAGCGCATCCAGATCGGCGATATTTCCACCGCCAACAACCGTCTCGCCTTCATGCTGGAAGATCCCGCCCAGGTTGATGCCGCGCGCGATCTGATAGAGCCGCTGACGCAGGGTGCAGGCCTGACCGGCCAGCGCGACTGGACGATCCAGGTGGTCGACGGCAACCGCATGGTCCTGACGCAGACCGAAGCCGGTCTGGAACTGGCGATCAATCAGGCGATGGACAGCGCAACCGAAGTCGTCCGCCGCCGGATTGACAGTCTCGGCACGCGTGAGCCGACCATCCTGCGCCAGAGCGATACGCGTATCGTGGTGCAGGTTCCTGGCCTGCAGGATCCCAATGAGCTGAAGGAATTGCTGGGGCAGACGGCCAAGCTTGAATTCAAGATGCTCGATACGCAGGCCCTGCCGACCGACATCGAACAAGGCATTGCCAATCCGGGCAGCGAGCTGATTCCGGGCGCACCCGACAGCGATTATGCGGGCACGCAAATCGCGGTGAAGCGGCTCGGCGGCATTCGCGGAGACTCGCTCACCAACGCCCTGCAAAGCTTCGATTCGCGCACCAATGAACCGATTGTGCAGATTACTTTCGATGCGCAGGCGGCAGCCCGCTGGGCACGCATCACGACGGAGAATGTCGGGCAGCGCTTTGCCATCATCCTCGATGGTGAAGTGATTTCCGCTCCCAGCATCAATGAGCCGATCCTGAGCCCGACCTCGCAGATTTCCGGCGGCTTTACTGTGGAGAAGGCCAACCAGCTGGCGATTTCGCTGCGCTCAGGCGCTCTGCCGGTCGATCTGACCGTGATCGAGGAGCGCACCGTCGGACCTGACCTGGGTGCGGATTCGATCAAGCGCGGCCTGCTCGCCATGGGCATTGGTTCGCTGCTGGTCGTGCTGCTGATGATCTTCGCCTATGGCCGCTTTGGCGTATATGCCACGGCGGCACTGGTGCTCAACGTGCTGATGATCCTGGGCCTGATGGCGGTGCTCACCACCACGCTGACGCTGCCCGGTATTGCTGGCTTTGTGCTCACCATCGGCGCGGCGGTGGACGCCAACGTGCTGATCAACGAACGCATCAGGGAAGAGCGCAAGAAGGGCAGGCGGGTCGTCGCAGCGGTAGAGAATGGCTACAAGGAAGCCAGCCGCGCGATTTATGACGCCAACATCACCAACTTCATCGCTGGCGTGCTGCTGTTTCTGTTCGGCTCCGGCCCGGTACGCGGCTTTGCCGTGGTGCTGATCATCGGCCTGTTCACCAGCGTCTTCACCGCCGTAACGCTCACCCGCATGTGGGTGGCAGGCTGGCTGCGCAAGGCGCGGCCGACCGATCTGCATCTTTGAGGGGAGAGAAGACCATGCGACTGATCAAACTCGTCCCTGACGATACCAACATCAAGTTCCTCAAGTTCCGCGTGCCTTTTTACGCGGTCAGCGTGCTGCTGATCCTGGCCAGCTGGGCGGTGGTGTTCACCAATGGCCTGAATTACGGCGTGGATTTCGCCGGCGGGCAGGAAGTGCGCCTGACGTTTGAGGGGCAGACCGAAGCGCCGATTCCCGCACTGCGCGAGCAGGTGGGCCAGCTTGGCTATGGCGATCCGGTGATCCAGCGCTTTGGCGCGGACAATCAGGTGTCCATCCGTGTTCGCCTGCCCGCTGAAGCCGAGGGTGTTCCCGGTGCCGCGACTGAGATCGGCAATCAGGTGATCGCCTCGATCGAGAACAGTTACGACAATGTCCGCCAGGACGGCAATGATACGGTTTCGGGCAAGGTCGCGGGCGAATTCCGCTCCACTGCGCTTTACGCGCTGCTGGCGGCCATGCTGGCGATCTCGCTGTATATCTGGGTACGGTTTGAATGGCAGTTCGGTGTCGGTGCACTGTTCGCACTGTTCCACGACGTGTCGCTGACATTGGGCATGTTTGCCCTTTTCCAGCTGGAATTCAGCCTGCAGATCATCGCCGCCATCCTGGCCATTATCGGCTATTCGCTGAACGATACGATCGTGGTCTATGACCGCATTCGTGAGAACCTGAAGAAATATCGCAAGATGCCGCTGCCCGAACTGCTCGACCTGTCGGTGAATGAGACGCTGGCGCGCACGGTGATGACTTCGCTGACGCTGCTGCTGGCGCTGATCCCGCTGTTGTTCTTCGGCCCGGCCAGCCTGTTTGGCCTGACCGCAGCGATCACGCTGGGCATTTTCGTGGGTACCTACAGCTCGGTCTATATGGCTGCCCCGATCCTGATCTGGCTGGGTGTCAGTTCGGACAGCTTCGTGCCGCAGGAAAGCGTTGCCGATGCCCAGGACCGAAAGGCCCGCGGAGAGGTTTAGGTTTGGAGGTCTAGGAAGCTGCGGTCAGCTTCTCGTAGTAATCTGCCAGCGCCTCAGCATTCGCTTCCCAGCTGAAGCGGGCGCCGCATTGCGCCACTGCATCGGGGGGCAGGCCCGCATCCAGCACCTGGCGAATGCCGCCGGCAATGGCGGCGGTATCGCGGCTCACGATTTGCCCGGCCGCAGGCGATGTCACCAGCTCGCGCGCGCCGCCGGCATCGGTGATGACCAGCGGCGTGCCGCAGGCAAGCGCCTCGACCCAGGCGTTGGCCAGGCCTTCGCTGGCAGAGGGCAGGACCATCGCATCGGCGGCGCTGAGCACCACCGGCAGGCTGGCATGATCGAGCGAGCCGAGAAAATGCACGCGAGAGGAAAGGTCTTTTTCGCGCGCCAGATACTGAAGCATCGCCTTGTCTGGTCCGGTCCCGGCGATCACGAGGCGCGTACCGGGAAGCAGGGCGAGCGCCTCAATCACGAAATGCTGGCCCTTGCGCGGAATCAGCGCGCCGACCGTGGCCAGCAGCTTTCCATCCAGCGGAACGGAGAGTTCCTTCGCCAGCCGCGCGCGGCTGCGTTTGCGGCCCAGCGGGCGGAACTGCGAATGGTCGAGCCCGGTATAATGCACGGTGATCTTGTCACCGGCGAAACCCAGCCCCACCATATCCTGCTTCAATGCCGCGCTGACGGCGAGCAGGCCTGCTGCCTGCGCTGCGGCATGTTGCATTTTCCTGAGCGCGTAGGCCTTGTGCCCCCACAGCGAAATATCCGCCCCCCGCGCCTTGATCGACAGGGGCAGGCCCAGCTCCTGCGCGATGGCCGCGGCGGCGGGGCCGTCGGGATAGAAGAACTGCGCGTCCACCACGTCAAACGGCTCCAGCGCATGCAGCTGCCGTGCAAGCGGAAGCACGGCTTTGACGATCATGGCCGGATTGAACGGGCCACCCACGGCGGGGATCAGGGTGAAGCGCGGGCGGTGCACGGTCACCCCATGCTCGGTGCCGCTGACCGCTGCCTGCGCCAGGCGGGCATAGCGGCCCACCGCCAGGGGAGGGATGCCGATCGGGTTGATCACGTGCACGTCCCAGTCATCGCGCGCGGCCAGAGCTTCCATCTGCCGTGCGACGAAAGTCCCGAAACGCGGCTGATGCGCGTTGGGATAGAGCGTGGCGATGGACAGGACGCGCTTCATTGGACTGGTCCCTACAGCTTGCGCACCAGCATTTCCGCCACGGCAAGCCAGGCGGGCTTGTCGATCACGATCTGGCGCTGGCCGATCCCTGGCGGAAGCAGACCGACCATGGTTCCCTGTCGGTCAATCAGCCGGCCAAAGGCAAAGCGGCCACCGCTGCGCGGCGCCAGCACATCGCGGTTGATGATGCTGGCGGCATCTTCGGGCCGCAACTGCCGCATCCATAATTGGTCGCCGCTGCGATATTCGCCTTGCGGGGCCTCTATGGAAAGGCACACCAGCGCCTCGCCATCGTTGAGATCGGTCGGCAGGATGGCATCGCGGGGGCGGGTGAGGCCCTCGGCTCCCTGATCGGTCAGGCGGGCGATGATCTGCGGGTTGGAGGTGTCCTCACCCTTGACCAGCAATTCAGGGTCGACGCCCAGTGCCGCACCGATCCGGTTCATCCACACGAGTGACAGATTGCGCGTGCCGGTTTCAAGCCGTCCTATGGTCTGCGCCGTGGTCGGCGGATCGCAGGCAGCGGCCACTTCGGCCAGCGTCATGCCCTTTTGCTTGCGAATGTCGCGAATGCGATTGATCACCGGACGGCTCCCATAATAACCATATTGGTTTTTTCTTTCCTACAAATAGTGCCATTTGGCAAGGGGTCTCCCACACAAGAAGGGGTGATTCGCACATGCACAGAGAATTGGTTGAGCGCGAGCTGACGAGTGTCGGACCACGGCGCAGCGCGGGAGTGGGGCGGCACAGGCGCAGCGTGACGGTGAACCTGGCCGAGTCCCCGCTTGGCTGGCTGCATGCGCATGGCCATCTGGAAGACCGCCTTTTCGAAGCGGGCGAGCGCCTGCGCAGCGATTATGAGCGCGCGCAGCTTGGCCCCAATGTCACGATGCGCTGGGACCCGGTGCGGATCAAAGGCACCGGCGATCAGGGCCTCACCCAGTCAGAGCGCCAGCTGGCCGCGCGCCAGCGTTTTGATGGCGCACTGGCGCAGGCGGGCAAGGGGCTGGAGGATATTCTGTGGCGCGTGGTGTGTGCCGGCGAGACCTTGCCGACCGCCGAAAAGGCGCTGAGTTGGCCCGCGCGCAGCGGCAAGCTGGTACTGAAACTGGCGCTGGACCGGGTGGCGGACTTTTACCGCATCGGCTGAGCGGGCCTCAGAAGCGGGCGGTCAGCCAGCGCCACGCGCGTGCGATCAGGGACAGCAGGCCGGATGAATGCGGTTCCTGATCGTATGGCGGTTCGAATTCGCCGTGGATCAGCATCGCGCGAATGTGGTTGTGCTCGGCAGGTGCGAGGTCGGTTTCGGCCTCCGCTGCTTGTTCCGTTTCGGGCGCTTCGGGCGTTTCAGGCCAATCTGCGTCCTGATCTTCCCATTCGAACATCTCGGCCAGCAGCAATTCGTCTTCTGGGGGCGGGGGATTGCCGGTCAGCCGGGCAAAGGGCAGATCCCAGCTTTCCGTTGCGGTTTCGATGGTGGTCTTGCGCTTTTGAGCAGGCGCGTCAGGCGCTGCGTCAACTGCTGGCGATGCAGTCTGCGGTTGTTCGCGAACCGGCTGATCGGCGACAAAGTTTTCGGTGGCCGGCACAGGCTCGTCGCCATGCTCGGCGCTTGGGACAGCCAGAATGGGCGTTGCATCGTCAGGCACTTCGTCTTCGGCAACCTCTTCCTGTTCGGCAAGGCTCGCCGCGAGGCGAAGCGCGACCATGTCTATGCCTGCGCGCGGCTTTGACGGCGCAGGCGCGGCGACAAGGCCAGCCTCCTTGTCGTCCTGCTCTTCGGCCAGTCCCGACAGGCGGTCCGGGTCTGCCAGCAGCTCGGGCAGGGGTGGCAGGTCGGATTCGTCCAGCTCTTCGTCGTCGTCAGCACCGATGAGATGTTCGGCTTCTTCCGCATCGATTGGCGCAAGGCCGAGCACGGGCACGGGCGCGCGTTCAAGCGGGGCGTCCTCGCCCATGATCTGTGCGCCATCCAGCTGGAATTGCAGGTGCGCCTTCTCCAGCTCTTCGGGGTCGAGCGTGAGGACGGGCTTTTTCTTGAACTTGCGCGGGCCAAGCGTGATCAGGCTGCCAAAGCCATCATCCGCCATTGGCGGACGCGAGCCTGCCGAGGCCGAAAGGCCAGTCAGATCGCCATTATCAAGGGGAGCAGCAAGGCCCATAAGTCAGCTTGTGGCACCGCGATGGTCAAATCGTCGTTGCCAGACATGGTTACCGCTGGATTAATTTACCAAGGACCTCAACCCTCGACCTGTTCGGCCAGCTCCAGCCAGCGCATTTCGGCTGCGTCCTTTTCCTCCCGCGCCTTTTCCAGCGCCGCGCTGATGCGGGCAAATCTGCCGGGATCGGCTGAATACAGATCGGGGTCGGCAAGCGCGGCTTCACCCTTGGCGATCATGCCTTCCAGCTCCTCCACGCGCGCCGGAAGCAGCTCGTAATCGCGCTGGTCCTTGTAGCTCAGCTTGGTGGATTTGGGGGGAGGGGGCGCGGCAGCAGGCTCTTTGGTCGGCTCCCGGACGGACTTTCTGGCCGGAGAGTTCGCGCGTTGGGCGCGCTGGGCCTGCCAGTCCTCATACCCGCCCGCAACAATATCCACATCGCCGCTGCCATCCAGGCCAAGCGTTACCGTGACAGTGCGGTCGAGGAAATCGCGATCGTGGCTGACCAGCAGCACAGTGCCTTCATAGTCGGCAATCACTTCCTGCAGCAGGTCGAGCGTTTCCAGGTCCAGGTCATTGGTCGGCTCATCCAGCACCAGCAGGTTGGAGGTGCGGGAAAATTCCCGCGCCAGCAGCAGGCGTGACCGCTCACCGCCGGAGAATGTGCCGATCCTGGCATCCACCAGCGAAGGATCGAACAGGAAATCCTTGAGATAGGCCTGAATGTGCTTGCGCTCCCCGCGCACGTCGATCCAGTCGCCGCCTTCGGCCAGCACGTCGCGCACGGTCTTGTCCGGGCTGAGCAGGCTGCGTTGCTGGTCTATCGTCACGCCGGACAAAGTGTTGGCGTGGGTGACCTTGCCGCTGTCAGGTTCGATCTCGCCGGTGAGCATCTTGAGCAAGGTGGTCTTGCCCGCGCCATTGGCGCCCACGATGCCGATCCGGTCGCCGCGCTGGATGCGCAGGCTGAACGGCTTGATGATCGTGCGGTCCCCGTAAGACTTGGTGATCTCCTCCGCCACGATCACGGACTTGCTCTTGAAATCGGCGTCATTGCCCAGCTTCAGCTTGGCTGTGCCGCCCGGCGTGATCAGCGCGGCACGCTGGGCGCGCATCTGCCACAGCTTCTCCAGCCGGCCCTGATTGCGCTTGCGCCGCGCGGTGACGCCGCGTTCCAGCCAGCGCGCTTCCTGCTTCAGCTTGGTGTCCATGCGGTGCGTATCGCGCGCTTCTTCGGCATAGACCTGCTCTTCCCACGCCTCATAGCCGCCAAAGCCCACTTCCTTGCGGCGCAGGATTCCGCGGTCCAGCCAGATCGTCGCGCGGGTCAGCCGCTTGAGGAAGGTGCGGTCATGGCTGATCACGATGAAGGCGCCCTTGTAGCGCTCCAGCCAGCTCTCCAGCCAGTCAATCGCCGCCAGGTCGAGGTGGTTGGTCGGCTCGTCCAGCAGCAGCAGGTCCGGCCCCAGCGCCAGCGCGCGGGCCAGCGCGGCGCGGCGCCGTTCACCGCCCGAAGCGCCCTGTGCCTGCGTGTCCATGTCTATGCCCAGTTGCCCGGCAATGCTCTCCACCTCGTGCCGGGCGGGGGCGTCCTTGCCGGCCAGGGCAAAATCCATCAGCGTGGCGAAACCGCGAAAATCGGGCTCCTGATCCAGCATCACCAGACTGGTGTTGGCCTTGACCTTGCGAATCCCGCGATCGGCTTCGATCTGGCCCATGATCAGGCGCAGCAGCGTGGTCTTGCCCGCGCCATTGCGGCCGATCAGCGCCAGCCGGTCACGCGGGCCGACATGCAGGTCCAGCCCGTCTGTATCGGGTCCGCCGAACAGCCAGCCGCCACCTTGCTGCAAGCCCAGGCCTTCCCAGGAGAGGATTGGTGGTTCTGCCATAATGCGCGGCAGGTAGGCGGGCGAAACCTTGCTGGCAAGGAACAGGATGGTTCAGTCGCTCGTAAGTCTCGCATCAGTAGTTCCGCGCCAATGAAAACCGGAGATTTGAGATGAACCGTTTCGCCATATCGCTTGCCGCCTCGCTGACCGCCGCCAGCGCGCTGTCGCTGCCGATCGCCGCCACAGCTGCGCAGGTGCAGATCCAGGCCACCGGGCCGGTGATCGAACTGTCGGTGACCGAAAATGTCGCCAGCGATCCCGATATCGCCAATCTCAGCGCAGGCGTGACCACGCAGGCGCAAACCGCAGTGGAGGCGATGCGCCTCAATGCCCGGCAGATGAGCCGCGTGATCGACCAGATCGAGGCATTGGGCGTGGAGAGGGATGATATCCAGACCAGTGGCATCAATCTGAATGCCGAATATGATTATGACCAGGAGAGCCGCCAGCAGGTGTTTCGTGGCTACCGCGTATCCAATCAGGTGAACGTGACGCTGCGCGATATCGATGAGACGGGTGCCGTGCTCGACGCGCTGGTGGCTGCTGGTGCGACCGATCTTGGCGGTATCAGCTGGACCATCGACGATCCCGCTGCTGCACGAGAGCAGGCCCGCGCCGCCGCCATCGAAACCGCCCGCGAACGTGCGCGCGCCTATGCACACAGGTCTGGTTATGGCGATGTCCGCCTGCTGGAGATCAGTGAAACCATCGTGCAGGCAGGCCCGCAGCCGATGCTGCGCACCGCCGATGTGCAGGAACAATCCTTTGCCTCCACCCCGGTTCGCCCGGGGCAGGTGCAGTCCGGCGTCACCATCACGGTGAAATATGAGATGACATCGTGATTGCGGGCGGGGAGAGAAATGGCCGGATGGAGGAAATGTCACACAGCGAAGCTTTCTGTAAGCCGCGTGCAACATTCACTTCTTGTTCAATGGCTCGTGACTAGGCAATAACCCATCATGCGCCGGATTCTCGCCCCTTTTGCCGCTGTGGCAATGCTTGCAGGCTCACTTGCTGCTACGCCCGTGCTTGCGCAGCAGCCGCCCCGCAGCGATCAGGCCAGCGCGCGTGAGCAGATGCAGGCCGGGCGCACCATGCCCATTCGCGAGATCGAGCGACGGATCATTCCGCGCATGGATGGCGATGAGTATATCGGCTTTGAGTATGATCCCACCGCCCAGGCCTATCGCCTGAAGTTCATTCGGGGAGGGCAGGTGATCTGGGTCGATGTTGACGCCCGCACCGCTCGCATCTTGCGCGTCTCGCGCTGATTTTCGGAAACTGTCGGATCGGTTGACGCGTTGTTCGCAAAAGACCATTTTGGCGAACAGATTTATGCAGGGGAAATTTTGATGCGCATCCTGATTGTTGAGGATGAACCGACTCTGGGCCAGCAGCTCAAGAACACACTTGAACAGAACGGCTATGCCGTGGACCTTTCCACCGATGGTGAGGACGGCCATTTTCTCGGCTCGACCGAGGAATATGACGCGGTCGTGCTCGATCTGGGCCTGCCCGAGATTGACGGGCTGACCGTGCTGGGCATGTGGCGCAAGGAAAAGCGCAATTTCCCCGTGCTTGTGCTGACCGCGCGTGACAGCTGGTCGGACAAGGTGGCCGGGCTTGATGCCGGCGCCGATGACTATCTGGCCAAGCCGTTCCAGACCGAAGAACTGATCGCCCGCCTGCGCGCGCTGATCCGCCGTGCCTCGGGCAATGCCTCCAGCGAGCTGACGGCTGGCGATGTCCGGCTCGATACGCGCTCTGGCCGCGTCACCCGTGCTGGTGAACCGGTCAAGCTGACCGCGCAGGAATACAAGCTGCTGAGCTATCTGATGCACCACAAGGGCAAGGTCGTCAGCCGCACCGAACTGATCGAGCACATCTACGATCAGGATTTTGACCGCGATTCGAACACGATCGAGGTTTTCGTCACCCGTATTCGCAAGAAGCTGGGTGCCAATGTGATAACCACCATCCGTGGCCTCGGTTACAGCCTCGACGACCCCGCCGATCAGTCGCGCGGGTGATGGTATCGCTCCGGTAGCGACCAGCACCGCTCCTGCGGGCGATGCCGCTATCGCTGGCGGCGGGCCTCCGCCGCACACGGGCAGTATTTCACGGCGCATGCTGCTGATCGCGGCCGGCTGGATATTGATCCTGCTGGCGGTGGGCGGATTTGCGCTGGACCGGGCGATTTCCAACCTGATCCGGGGCCAGTTCGATGATCAGCTTGAGCTGTCATTGACGGCTCTGATCGTCTCGTCGGAGATTGATCCGCTCGGTGACGTGCGTCTCAATCGCGGTCTGGGCGATCAGCGCTTTCTGGAACCGAACAGCGGCTTTTACTGGCAAATCAGTGCCGAGGGCCGGGAAGATTTCACCTCCGGTTCGCTGGTGACGGACAATTCCCGCTCGCTGTGGGATTCAACGCTCGACATTCGTGACGACGTGATCGCGGAAGAGCCTATCTACTACGACATCGTCAAGGAGCCGGACGAACGGGTGCGGATCGTCCAGCGCAGCGTGCGCCTGCCGGGCAGCGAGAAGCAGTGGCAATTCGTGGTCGGCGGCAGCCGCGCGGAGCTGGATGCCCAGATTTCCGAAGTGCGGTCCATCCTTGGCTGGTCGTTCGCCGTGCTGGGCATCGGCCTGTTCCTGATGGCGATGTTGCAGACCTGGTACGGCCTTGGCCCGCTGCGCCGCATCCGCCGGGCGATTGCCCGCATCCGCACCACCGGCACCAACCGCGTGACCGATCCGCTGCCGCTGGAAGTGCAGCCGATGGTGGAGGAATTGAACGCGCTGCTGGCCCATTCGGACAGGCAGGCGGAGGAAGCGCGCACCCATGCGGGCAATCTGGCCCATGCGCTGAAAACCCCGCTGACCGTGCTCACCAATGCCGCCAGCGCCCATTCTGCCGATCTGGACCAGACGGTGCTGCGCGAAGCGGCCACCATGCGCCGACAGGTCGATCACCACCTGGCCCGCGCCCGCGCCGTGGGTCGCCGCGCCATTGGCCTTTCGCGTACCAACGTGCTGGCCAGCGCAGAGGCGGTGGAACGCGCCGTATCGCGGCTCTATCCCCACGCGCGCTTTGACATCGCCGGCTCAGCTGCGGCCGAGGTGGCGATCGAGAAGCAGGATCTGGAAGAATTGCTCGGCAATCTGATCGAAAATGCGGCCAAATATGGCGGCGGCAGCGTGTTCGTGACCGTGGATGCCGATCCGGAAGCCGAGCTGTGCACCATCTGGATCGAAGACGACGGGGAAGGTATTCCGGCAGCCAAGCGCGGTGACTTGTTCACCCGCGGCGCAAGGCTGGATACCGAAAAGCCGGGCACTGGCCTTGGTCTTGCGATCGTGCGCGATGTGGCCGGGATTTACGGCGGCAGCGTGGAACTGGGTGAAAGCGAAGATCTTGGCGGCCTGCTGGTAAAGCTTATCCTGCCGCGGGCCTGATCGTCAGCGCACCGGTCAGTCCGCTACCAAATTTCACTGCGCGGAAAATCGCGATTTCAGCTTCCCCGCGCAATATTGTGATGGCGGATCACCTCATCGATCACGAAGCGAATGAACTTTTCGCTGAATTCCGGATCAAGGTCGGCCTCTTCCGCCAGCGCGCGCAGGCGCTGCACCTGCAAGCGCTCGCGCTCCGGGTCGGCGGGGGCCATTCTGGTCTTCGCCTTGTACTCGCCCACGGCCTGCGTAATGCGAAAACGCTCCGCCAGCATATGGATTAGCGCGGCATCGATATTGTCGATGCTCTTGCGAAAGCTGCTCAGCACGGGGTCTGTATGCGGGTCCTGCATAGTCGGTTCTGCCGGTCCATCCGGTTGCGGTTGGGGGGATCGTGATGCCATGTATGTCTTGCTAGCAGCAATTGCGCGCTTGCCAACACCCGCGTGCTCCCTCATGTGAGCCTCGCAATGAGCGCCAATGTCGTCCCCATCATTCGCGGTGGTAAAAATGACCGCCCGACCCTTGCGCCCATATTGTCGCTTACGGCCACGGCAATGAATTCGGTCAACCAGGTGATCCTGGACCGTATGCAGAGCGAAATCCCCTTGATTCCGGCACTTGCAGGCCACCTGATCTCCGGCGGCGGCAAGCGCATGCGGCCCATGCTCACGATCGCCGGGGCAGAGGTGATCGGATACCAGGGCACGCGTCACCACAAGCTGGCGGCGGCGGTAGAGTTCATTCACACCGCCACATTGCTGCATGATGACGTGGTTGACGGGTCGGAAATGCGCCGCGGCAAGGAAGCCGCCAACATCGTTTACGGCAATCCCGCCACCGTGCTGGTGGGCGATTTCCTGTTCTCCCGCGCGTTTGAGCTGATGGTTGAGGACGGCAGCCTGAAAGTGCTGAAAATCCTTTCCAGCGCCAGCGCCATCATCGCGCAGGGCGAGGTCGATCAGCTGGTCTCCCAGCGCAAGATCGAAACCAGTGAGGAGCGCTACCTCCACATCATCGGCGCCAAGACCGCCGCTCTGTTCGCTGCCGCCAGCCGCATCGCCGCCGTGGTTGCGGAACGCAGCGAGGCGGAGGAATGCGCGCTCGATGATTATGGCCGCAACCTTGGCATCGCCTTCCAGCTGGTGGACGATGCGATCGATTACGATTCGGGCACGGCGGAAATGGGCAAGGATCGCGGCGACGATTTCCGTGAGGGCAAGATGACCTTGCCGGTGATCCTGGCCTATGCGCGCGGCAATGACGAGGAACGCCGCTTCTGGCAGGACTGCATCGCCGGTTTCACCATTGAAGACAGCGATCTGGAGCGCGCGGTGGAGCTGATCAACAGCCACAATGCCGTTGCCGACACCCGCGAACGCGCGCGCCTCTATGCCCAGCGCGCCTGCGATGCACTGGCAATCTTCCCGGACAGCAAGGCGCGGGCAGCGATGATCGAAGCGGCGCAATTTGCAGTCGCCCGGGGTTACTGACACCGCCGACTTGCATTAGGCCATGCCTGTGCCGACCAACCTTCCCATTGATGCCGTACTGCCGGATTTGCTGGCTGCCTTGCGCAGCGGCAATGGCGCCGTGCTGGTTGCGCCGCCCGGTGCGGGCAAGACCACCGCCGTTGCGCCTGCTCTGCTGGATCAGGACTGGTGCACCGGCCAGATCATCCTGCTCAGCCCGCGCCGCGTGGCCGCTCGCGCTGCGGCAGAGCGCATTGCCGAAAATCTGGGCGAGCCTGTAGGCCAGCAGGTCGGCTATCTCACCCGGCTCGACAGCAAGACCTCCGCCGCCACGCGCATATTGGTGGTGACTGAGGCGATTTTCGTTGCCCGCATTCTCGCCGATCAGGAGCTGGCAGGCGTTTCCGCCGTGTTGTTCGATGAAGCGCATGAGCGGCATCTGGACAGCGACCTTGGCCTGGCGCTGGCGCTGGAAAGTCAGGCGGTGCTGCGTGAAGACCTGCGCATCTGCGTGATGTCCGCCACCATTGACGGCGCGCGTTTCGCCAGCCTGCTGGGGGAGGGCGCGCCGGTGATCGAGAGCGAGGGCAAGGCCTTTCCACTGCGGATCGAATGGCTCGGCTCCAGCCCCGAAAAGCGCATGGAGGACGCGATGACCTCCGCCATCCTTGCTGCCTGGCGGGCGGAGCAGGGCGATGTGCTCGCCTTCCTTCCCGGCGTGGGCGAGATCGAGCGGGTGCGCGAACGTCTGGCGGAACGGTTGACGGATGTGCCGATCCTGCCGCTGCATGGGCAGGTGCAGCCGCAGATGCAGCGCGCCGCCATTCGCCGCGATCCCGAAGGCCGCCGCCGCATCGTGCTCGCCACCAGCATTGCCGAAACGTCGATCACGCTGGAAGGCGTATCGGTGGTGGTTGATGCGGGCCTCTCGCGCCGTGCCGAATTCGATGTGGCGGCGGGCGTGACGCACCTCATCACCACCCGCGCCAGTCAGGCCTCGGCAGCGCAAAGGGCCGGGCGCGCGGCACGCACCGGGCCGGGCGTGGCCTATCGTCTGTGGGAGGAGGGCGGCCATGCCGGACGCGAGGCTTTCGATCCGCCGGAAATGCTCACCACTGATCTTGCGCCGCTGACATTGGCACTGGCGCAATGGGGGGTGGAGGACGCGTCCAGCCTGCCGTGGCTCGATCCCCCGCCTGCACCCGCGATGGCCGCCGCGCGTGAGCGGTTGCGGGCGCTGGATGCGCTGGACGATGCAGGGCGAATTACCGACACCGGCCGCAAGATTGCCAGCCTGCCGATGTCTCCGTGGCAGGCGGCAATGGTGCTGTTCGGCGCGCGGCACGGTGCGGCGGGCGATGCGGCAAAGCTGGCGCTGCTGTTGCAGGAGCGCGGGCTGGGCGGGCGCGGGGAAGATCTGGCGCAGCGGCTGGCACGCTGGAACGGTGACAGGTCCGGCCGGGCAGACGCCGCGCGCAAGCTGGCAGGCGGCTGGGCCAGACGGGCCGAAAAGCTGGCGCAGGCGGAACCGGGCGCCGCACCGCCGCACGGAATTTTGCTGGCCATGGCCCTGCCGGACAATCTGGCGCGCCGCCGCGATGCCTCGGGCGAAAGCTGGGCTTCGGCGGGCGGGCGTGGTTACATGCTCGACCCTGCATCGCCGCTTGCTTCGGCGCAATGGCTGGCGATTGGCGATGCGCAGGGCAAGGCCAGGGCCGCGCGCATTACTGCCGGTCTGGCGCTGGAAACTGCCGATATCGAGCAATGGCTGGGCCACCGCATCGCCCGCCAGCACAGCGCTCGCTGGAACGACGGCGAACAGCGGGTGGAGGCGCGGCTGGAGCGGCGGCTGGGCGCGATCACACTCGCCAGCGGTCCCGATCCGCATCCCGATCCTCAGGTATTGACGCAGCTGCTGCTGGCCAAGGCGGTGGAGCGACTGGACGCGCTGCTGCCCCGTGAATTGATCGCCCGTGCGCGCTTTGCCGGTCTGGATGCGCTCGATCCGGAGCGGCTGGGTTCGGAGGCGCAGGACTGGCTGGCGCCGCTGCTGCATGGCCGCCGCGATCTGGATCTGCCGCGCGCCAAACTGGTGGATGCGCTGCTGGCGCGCCTGTCATGGGAGGAACGCCAGTTGCTGGACAAGCGCGCCCCGCGCGAATTCGTCAGCCTGGCGGGCACGCACCATGCCATCGATTATGCCGCCGATGATGCGCCCAGCGTGGAGGTACGGGTGCAGGCCGTGTTCGGGCTGGACAGCACTCCGATGATCGGCACCACGCCGCTGCTGCTCAAGCTGACCAGCCCCGGTGGACGGCCCATCCAGTCCACCCGTGACCTGCCCGGTTTCTGGCGCGGAAGCTGGGATGATGTGCGCAAGGACATGAAGGGCCGATATCCCAAACATCGCTGGCCCGATGAACCGTGGACCGAAAAGCCCAGCCTGAAGACGAAGAACGCGTTCAACCGCTCTTGATTTCGCCGACGATTCGCAACAAAGGACGCTGCATGCAGGCTCGTATCTACAAACGCCCCAAGAACGCCATGCAGAGCGGCAAGGCTCTGACCGATCAATGGGTGCTCGATTTCGTCCCGGCGGAAGCGAAGAAGGCTGATCCGCTGATGGGCTGGGCAGGCAGCGGCGATACGCAGCAGCAGGTGCAGCTGAAATTCCCCACGTGCGAAGCTGCGCAGGCCTATGCCGACAAATACGGCATTTCCGCGCGCGTCCACACCGTGCCGCCAAAGACACTGAAGCTGCAGGCCTACGCCGACAATTTCAGGTAAGGCACCCATCGCGCACCGTGAAAGCGCGTGCAGGTTGCAATTTCTCCAAAGCAAAGCCATATGCCCGCCCGGGAGTCGGGTGGACGTTCGCGTCTGCCTACCTGGTCAGGTCCGGAAGGAAGCAGCCAAGGTAGATGGCAGCGGGTCGCTCGGCTCCTTTTTACCCATATTTTGCGGCGCTCCATCGGCTGCGGCATGACATTCGCTCTGCGAGCGCCTACCTAATCAGGCATGGGTGATTCACCGGAAAATTCGGACACGCCTCCGTGGGAGGGTGAGCAGGAAGAGGTCAAGCCAAGCGCTGCCGAGCTAGAGGCCGCGGGCCAATCCGCCCTGTTCGGGGAGCCTGAAGCTGCCCGGCCGGAGCCGACTGCCGAGAAAGCTGTGGAAGAGCCTGCTGCGCCAGCATCAGGACCGGCATCAGGACCGGCATCAGGACCACCACCAGCACCAGCTCCCGCTCCTGCGGCCAAGGCGCCAGCGCCCGCAGCCACGCAGCCCTACCGCGTATTGGCGCGCAAATATCGCCCGCAGACATTCAGTGAACTGATCGGGCAGGAACCGATGGTGCGCACGCTGGCCAATGCCATTGCACGCGAGCGGCTGGCGCATGCCTTTCTGATGACCGGCGTGCGCGGAGTGGGCAAGACCTCCACCGCGCGGCTGATCGCCAAGGCGCTCAACTGCGTCGGGCCAGACGGGCAGGGCGGCCCCACCATCGATCCATGCGGCGTGTGTGAGCCGTGCGTGGCCATTGCCGAGGGCCGGCATATGGATGTGATCGAAATGGATGCGGCCAGCCACACGGGCGTGGACGATGTGCGCGAGATCATCGAAGCGGTGCGCTACGCGGCGGTCAGCGCGCGCTACAAGATCTATATTATCGACGAAGTTCACATGCTGTCGCGCAATGCTTTCAATGCCTTGCTCAAGACACTTGAGGAACCGCCCGCACATGTGAAATTCCTCTTCGCCACCACCGAAGTGGATAAATTGCCGGTCACCGTGCTCAGCCGCACGCAGCGGTTTGACCTGCGGCGCATCACCCGTCCGCTGCTGGAAAAGCAGTTCGCCGAAATCTGCGAGAAGGAAGGCGTGCAGGCGGAGCCGGAGGCGCTCTCCATCATCGCTTCGGCGGCCGAAGGGTCCAGCCGCGACGGGCTCTCCATCCTCGATCAGGCGATTGCCCATGCCGACATGGGCAGCGAAGGCCGCGTCACCGCCGCGCTGGTGCACGATATGCTCGGCCTGGCGGACAAGGGCGCGCAAAGGCGGCTGTTCGGCGCCATTCTGGACGGCAATCCGCAAGCCTTGCTGGCCGATGTGGAGCAGCAATATTCGCTCGGCGTGGAGCCGCTGGCGCTGATGCGGTCGATGATGGAACTGACGCACCGCATCACCGTGACGCAAGTGGGCGAAGGCGAAGCTGACGGCGTTTCGGAGGAGGAGCGGCAGGATATCGGCGGCTGGGCGGCAAGGCTTACCGCAGGTCAGGTCCACCGCCTGTGGCAATTGCTGCTCAAGGGTTATGACGAGGTGCGCGGCGCGCCCGATCCGCTGGTGGCGGCGCAAATGGCGCTGCTGCGCGTGCTGCATGCTGCGGACCTGCCCGATCCCGGCAAGCTGGCCAAAATCCTCAAGGATGCGGCGGTTACCGGATTGGCCGCCCCCGGCGCTGGCACTTCCGCGCTTGCCGATGGCACGTCCGCGCCTTCCGCCAGCATCCCCGATGCCCAGCTGGAATGGTCGATCCTGTGCGACCGTGTAGAGCAGGCCGGACACCTGCGCGTGGCCCAGATCATGTATGACTGGGTGCGCGTGACAGAGCTGCGCCAGGGCCGGCTGGTGTTCACCACTCCGCCCGAATTCGAAGAGCAGTTTGAACCGGAACTGCGCGACGCCCTGCACAAGACAACGGGTGAGCGGTGGGAGGTCTCGCGCGGATCGGGTGAGAGCCTGGCAAGCCTGCGTGAGCGGGATGAGGCCGCGAGCGAGGCCGAACGCGCCCGCATCGCCAGCCACCCGCTGGTGCAATCGACATTGCGAATTTTCCCCGGCGCGCAGATCGTTGACGAAGACGATGCGCCGGTGGGCGACAGAAACTGGAGCAGAAGGGCCTGAGGCCCTCAACTGAGAGAAGACCAATGGAATCAATGGAAGAAATGATGAAGGCCGCGCAAGCCGCAGCCGAAAACATCCAGAAGCAGATGAACGACATGCAGGTGACGCTGGATTCGATTCAGGTTGAAGGCCAGTCCGGCGGCGGACTGGTGAAAATCCGCGCCACCGCCAAGGGCCGCATCCTGGGCGTATCCATCGATGACAGCCTGATGGTGCCCGATGACAAGCAGATCCTGGAAGACCTGATCACCGCCGCCTTCAACGACACCCGCGACAAGGCCGACCGCGCCTCGAACGAGGAAATGCAGAAGATGCAGGGCGGCCTGGGCCTGCCGGCAGGGTTCAAACTGCCGGGAATGGGTTGATTATTTCAAGCATTGGGAGCGGCTGTGAAACTGTGATTGCACCGGTTTGCTGTCGAAAAGAGCTTTCGATCCTTCTCGGACTTTGCGCGCTTCGCAAGGAAGCAAGCGGATACATTCGGGTCACTTAGTGGCGATGGTTCACACCTATCTCGCACTGGTCAAGTCTTACACTGGTCAAGCAAGAGGCTGCGACACCGGAAGACCGAGCTATCATCCTTGCCTCTCTCTTCACGCCAGTATCTGATGGTTTGATCAAAGATGATGGAATGCCAGCGTTTTCGCCGACAGCCATGGCGGCGCAATTCTTGACGCGCAGCTAACCAACTTTCCTACACCGCCGCGCCGCTGCTACATTCACACCATGAGTAACAATCAATCTCATCAACGTAATATAATTTTATTTTCTCCTACAGCACATTTTGCCGATTTTTGCTGCATTATAGCTAATAATCAAAGACCTATCAGGATAACGCCAAAGCCCTCGTCTGTCACTTGTGTAACCCTGGCGGCCCATCCTCAGCTTACCCAAAGCCCACATTGCAGCATGCGGGTGCAGTCCCCATATTCAGGGTCAAGCTTTGATACGGATATAGATTTATGACTGCACTTCCCCTTCTTCCCTTGCGCGACATCGTCGTTTTTCCCGGCATGGTCGTCCCCCTGTTTGTGGGGCGCGACAAGTCGGTGGCGGCGCTGGAAGCCGCGATGGAGGGAAACAAGGACATCTTCCTGCTCGCCCAGCTGGACCCCGGCTGTGACGATCCGGAGGGTGATGACCTCTACAACATCGGCGTGATCGCGCAGGTCCTGCAAATGCTCAAGCTGCCCGATGGCACGGTGCGCGTGCTGGTTGAAGGCACGGCGCGTGCACAGCTGGAAGAGCTGCGCGAAACCGAAGGCTATGTGCTGGCGCAGACCGTGCCTCTGGAGGAGGAAACCGCATCGGGAACCGAGGTTGCCGCGATGATGCGCTCCGCCCTCGAGCAGTTCGGCGATTACGCCAAGCACAACAAGAAGATGCCCGAAGATGTCGAGGAAGACCTCGGCCAGATCGACGATGCCGGCCGCCTGGCCGATGCCATCGCCGGCAATCTGGCGGCCAATGTTTCCACCAAGCAGCAGCTGCTGGCCGAAGCCAGCCCGCTCAAGCGGCTGGAAATGGTCTATTCGGTGATGGAAGGCGAGCTTTCCGTCCTGCAGGTGGAGCGCAAGATCCGTGGCCGCGTGAAGCGCCAGATGGAAAAGACCCAGCGCGAATATTACCTCAACGAACAATTGAAGGCGATCCAGAGCGAACTGGGTGGTGATGGCGATGACGGTGACGAAATCGCCGCGCTGCAAAAGAAGATCGAGAGCCTCAAGCTGTCCAAGGAAGCCAAGGCCAAGGCTGAGACTGAGCTGAAGAAGCTGAGGAGCATGCAGCCCATGAGCGCCGAGGCGACCGTGGTGCGCAATTACCTGGATGTGCTGCTTGGCCTGCCGTGGGGCAAGAAGAGCAAGCTGAAGAAGAACATCGCCAAGGCGCAGGAAGTGCTCGATGCCGATCACTATGCGCTGGACAAGGTGAAGGACCGGATCGTTGAATATCTGGCGGTTCAGGCGCGCACCAACAAGCTGAAGGGGCCGATCCTGTGCCTGGTTGGCCCTCCCGGCGTGGGCAAGACCTCGCTTGGCAAGTCGATTGCGCGGGCAACGGGGCGTGAATTCATCCGCCAGTCGCTTGGCGGCGTGCGTGATGAGGCCGAGATTCGCGGCCACCGCCGCACCTACATCGGCTCCATGCCCGGCAAGATCGTGTCCAACCTCAAGAAGGCCGGCACCAGCAACCCGCTGTTCCTGCTCGACGAGATTGACAAGCTGGGACAGGATTTCCGCGGCGACCCCGCATCGGCCCTGCTCGAAGTTCTCGATCCGGAACAGAATTCGAAGTTCCAGGACCATTATCTGGAACTGGATATCGATCTGTCCGACGTGATGTTCGTGTGCACCGCCAACAGCCTCAACCTGCCGCAGCCGCTGCTGGACCGGATGGAGATCATCCGCCTGGAAGGCTATACGGAAGATGAGAAGGTGGAGATCGCCCAGCGTCACCTGATCTCCAAGGTGGTGAGCGAACACGGCCTGACCGAAGGCGAATTCACGCTGACCGAAGAGGCGCTGCGCGATCTCATCCGCTATTACACGCGGGAAGCTGGCGTGCGCACGCTGGAGCGTGAAATCGCCCGGCTGGCTCGCAAGAGCCTGCGCAAGATCCTGGAGAAGGAGGTTGAGAGCGTGACTGTCACGCCTGAAAACCTCGCCGATTTTGCCGGTGTGCGAAAATTCAAGCACGGCGTTTCGGAAGAAGAGGCGCAGGTTGGGGCGGTTACCGGCCTGGCCTGGACATCGGTGGGCGGCGAATTGCTGACCATCGAAAGCGTCACCACGCCGGGCAAGGGTGAAATCCGCACCACCGGCAAGCTGGGCGATGTGATGACCGAAAGTATCGCCGCGGCGTTCAGCTTCGTGAAGGCGCGGGCACCTGCCTATGGCATCAACCCCAGCATCTTCCAGCGCAAGAATGTGCATATCCATCTGCCCGAAGGCGCGGTTCCCAAGGATGGGCCGAGTGCAGGCATCGGCATGGTCACCTCGATCGTCTCGACGCTGACCGGCACGCCTGTGCGGCCTGACGTCGCGATGACGGGTGAAGTCACCCTACGCGGCCGGGTGCTGCCGATCGGCGGCCTCAAGGAAAAGCTGCTGGCGGCGCTGCGCGGCGGGATCAAGGTCGTGCTGATTCCCGAAGAGAATGAGAAGGATCTGGCGGAAATTCCTGACAATGTGAAGGAAGGGCTGGAAATCATTCCGGTGTCGCATGTGGACCAGGTTCTGGAACGCGCGCTGACGTCAATGCCGGCCGCGATTGAATGGACCGAAGCCGACGATCTGGCCAGTCAGCCCCATCCGGGCCCGGCGCCGGGAACGACTGCCCACTGACAATCGCCAAGGCAAAGTATCCAGGAGAAATGTTGCATTGCAGCGACTCGCAGGGTCCTGAAATGTGACGACGACGCTTTTGATCAGGCCGACAGAGCTGCAACCCGCGATTTTTCCAAAACGGGCGGAAAAATCGCGGAATTGCTCCAGTGCGGCTGTCTTAGCCCTAGACAGGGACGCGAAAACTCGCTCAATTCGGGGAATCGCGTGACGAATAAGCGACGAATTTTCGATAACACGAGTGAGGGGGTTTTCCAGACCATGAACAAGAACGAACTGATCGGTGCCGTAGCCGAATCGAGCGGCCTCTCGCGCAATGATGCGACCAAGGCCGTAGAAGGCGTGTTCGACACGATCACCGGTACACTCTCAAAGGGCGACGAGGTGCGACTGGTTGGCTTCGGAACGTTCTCGGTCGCCAAGCGCAAGGCGTCCACCGGTCGTAATCCGCGTACTGGCGAACCGATGACAATCAAGGCGTCCACCCAGCCCAAGTTCAAGGCCGGCAAGGGCCTCAAGGACGCGGTTAACTGATCATCGCGATCCCGTGATGATCGGGGGCAATGCCGCCCCTGTGGCGGCAAAATGAAATTGGGCCGCTCCGTTCAATCGGAGCGGCCCTTTCTTTTGGCCAGCTTGGCCTCTTGGGAGTTTGCTTCGATCCTACGGCTCAAGCTGCAGCATCACCGTGGGTGCGATCGTATTGCCAGGCGCGATGTTCCATTCGAGCAGCTGGCCCGATCCCGAACCCGCAGATTGAGGCCCTTCGTCGGTGTTGTTGGTCAGGATCTGCGCATTTGTTGTGAGGCGGAAGCTGCCCTGCATTGGCGGCATCGCCGGGATAGAGGCGGATTGCGCCGATGGACCGGAGTTGTCGCCGGTCGGGAATGCACCCGCCATTCCGCTCAGCATAGCTTGCAGAGGCGATCCGGCCTGTGCGGCAAATCCGGTCGCCTCAATCCGCACGCGGTCATCATCGCGCAGGTTTGCCGAGACGAAGTCATTCGCCATCGGGAAGCCTTCGATGCTGGGGAAGCTGAAGTCATGCGTCAGCCTGCTGCGGATGGTGAAGTCCACGTCGAACAGGCCGTCGCCAAGATAGGTCACCTGGTTCCACCCATGCTGGCGTTCCAGCCGCGCGGCGAACTGGGCAGCGGCATCGGGATCGGACAAATCCATGCCGCCCAGCATGGCCTGCATCATGGCGCGTTCCTGCGCCTGTTCACCCTGGCGCGCGTCCAGTTCCTTGGCGGTGCAGGGACGCTCCACCAGCGTGTCCTCATCGATGCACGGCTCCTGCGCTTCGGCCTGATCGGCCATTTCGGCCAGGTCGCTCATCGCCATGATGAAGATTTCGCCATCGTAGCTGAAGGTGAAATCGCCGTCCTTGCGGATGTCCATTGCGGCCTCGAAACTGCCGGGGCTGAGGAAACAGCCGCACAGGGCCAGACTGGCGCCTGCGGCAGCCACGCTGCGCGCAATTGCCTTGAGCGAAATTGCATACATCGCCATTCTCCCCGTGCCCGGCCTGGGCCTGCTGTGTCAGCTCCCGCGCATGGCCACTGCATAAAGCGCGATTGCGGCGGCATTGGACACGTTGAGGCTTTCCATAAGGTTACTGATCGGCAGGCGGGCCAGATTGTCGCAATGAGCGGCGATATTCTGGCGCATGCCGTCACCTTCAGCGCCCAATACGATGGCGACGGGGCCAGCGGGCAGGGCACTGGCGAAATCCTCTTCAGCTTCGCCCGCCAGGCCGATGCGCCAATATCCAGCCTCTGCCATATCCTCCAGCGCGCGGGCCAGGTTGACCACGCGCACCCACGGAACAAGCTCCAGCGCGCCCGATGCGGACTTGGCCAGCACGCCGCCTTCGGGCGGGGCGTGGCGGTCCTGCGTGATGATGGCGGCGGCATTGAAAGCGGCGGCCGAGCGCAGGATGGCGCCAACATTATGCGGATCGGTTACCTGATCGAGAACCACGATCGGCCTTGTCGGATCGCCGGAGAGCACATCGGTGATGTGCAGATCGTCCAGCGCCTCACATTCCAGCACCAGACCCTGATGCGGGGCATCGCGCGCCACCAGGCGCTCCAGATCCTGCACACCGGCATATTCGAGCGGGAAATTTTCCGGAAGTTCACCGTCCAGAGACTCCACGCCTTCATGCGTTGCCCATAATTTACGGAATTCTCGCCGCGGATTCTTGAGCGCGGCCTCCACCGCATGGCGCCCCCACAGCCGCACGTGCCCTTGCGTGGCGCGGCCCGATCCGCGCCCACCCTGCATCCGTGCCGCGCGTCCGCGCAGTTTCTTCTTTTCGCCTCGATTTGCCATGTTCGTTCCTTCTTCGAAGTGGCTCCTGCCAGCGCGGCCATTGACAGGCAAGCGCGGCTTCGCCATTGGGGCGCCTCTCGGCTGGAGGCCCCCGTTGAAAGGGGCCAACAAACTGGCGGGTTTCCCGCTTCCGGCATCCGGTGGACAGGTGGCCGAGTGGTTAAAGGCAGCAGACTGTAAATCTGCCCGTGCAAGCGTACGCTGGTTCGAATCCAGCCCTGTCCACCACCGCCGCCCTTTTCAAGCTCAATTGCACACTGATGCGGCTCTATGCCTTGAGCTAAGCCATGCGAGGCTCTAGATGACGCTTATGGCGGGTGAACTAAAAGATAACCGAGGTCGCGGCGAAGCTGAGTGGAGCTGGCCGGCGATCCATCCTGAAGGTCGCAAATTTGGACTGATCGGCGTGGCGATGTCGCTTGCCGTGCTGTTGGTGCTGGATTGGGAATTGCTGGGGTGGCCAATGCTGGCCCTGTCGGCATTCGTATTCGCCTTTTTCCGCGATCCGGAACGCGTTGTACCGCAGGGTGAGAACCTGATCGTATCGCCGGCAGACGGGCTGGTCTCGCTGATCAGCCTGGTTACGCCGCCGCTGGAATTGCAGCAGGATGATGCCACCGGGCGCGGGCTTGGCAATGCGCCCGTGACGCGCATTTCCGTCTTCATGTCGGTGTTCGATGTGCATATCAACCGTGCGCCCGTGCCGGGAACGGTGCGGCGAATCATCTACATACCCGGACGTTTCATGAATGCCGATCTGGACAAGGCGAGCGAAGAGAATGAGCGTCAGCACATTCTGATAGAGCGGGCCGATGGTTCGCCAATCGGCTTCACCCAGATTGCCGGTCTTGTCGCGCGGCGAATCGTGCCCTTCATCAAGCCGGGTGATCTGGTGGCAGGTGGCCAGCGGGTTGGCCTGATCCGCTTTGGCAGCCGCGTGGATGTGTACCTGCCGCAAGGCACGGACTCCAAGGTGCTGCTGGGCCAGCGGGTCATCGCCGGGGAAACCATACTGGCCGAAACCGGCAAGCAGGGCCTGATCGAAGGCGTCAGCCTGTGACCGGTGAAGGTCCGGATTTTGATGACGACGATGATGATGGATTGATCGATCCCGCTCCTGTCTGGCTTGGCCCGAAAGCCAGTGAAGGGGAGCGCCCGCAGTCTCAGCGGGTGCGGCGCGGTCTGGCGATGCGTTCGCTGGTTCCCAACGCGATTACTGCCGCGGCGCTGTGTTCGGGGCTTACCGGCATTCGCTTTGCCATTGTCGGTGATTGGGAAAAGGCGCTGTTCGCCATCATCCTGGCGGGCATGCTCGATGGAATTGATGGCCGTATTGCGCGTCTGCTCAAGGCTCAGTCCCGCTTCGGGGCGGAGCTGGACAGCCTGGCCGATTCGCTCAGCTTTGGCATGGCGCCTGCGCTGGTGCTGTTCCTGTGGTCGTTACAGGACCTGCCGCGCTTCGGCTGGTTTGCCTCGCTCGCCTTTGCGATCTGTTGTGTATTGCGCCTCGCACGGTTCAATGCCCAGATCGATACAGAGGAGCAGCCGCACAAGTCTGCCGGCTTCCTGACCGGCGTACCTGCACCAGTAGGTGCGGGACTGGCCTTCCTCCCGCTTTATCTGTGGCTCGCCAGCGGTGAGGATATTTTCCGCGAACCGATCATGGTGGCTATCTGGGTCGTGGCGATCGCCGTCCTGATGATTTCCAACCTGGCCACGATGAGCTGGACCTCAATCAGGCCGCACAGTGATCTGCGACTTGGGTCTATCGCCATTGTAGGATTGCTGTTTGCCGCTTTGCTGACCGAGCCGTGGTGGACGCTGGCGATTATCTCAATCGTCTATCTGGCGCTGATGCCGCTGGGCATCGTGCGTTATGCGCGGGTCAAACGACAGCGCAGGATTGCTGCCGAAGCAGCGAAAGACCAGCTGGGCGCGCTCGACCGGACCGGTTGACCGCGCGCCCGTTGTAAGCGTCAATCTCCGCCAGTTCCGCCAGCATGCTGCGCGCCGCAAGGGTGGCGCGGACAAGCGATATGCTAATGACGGTCAGCGCCGCGAAGGCCGCAAATCCGAACAGCAGGGAAATGGCAATTGCGATCATTGGCTCAATCCTCGAATTTCGTCTCGGCCGCCGGGGCAGTTTCGACTATGTAAAAGTGCGAGATCATCAGTTTTGTTCCTGCTGCTCCCTCGTTAAGGGCATTTGTTCTCTTTTTGTTCTAGCATGTCAAGGCGTTTTTGCGCCTTGGCTGCGTACGGGACAGATAGGGGTGGCATTTCACGCGATCTGCCGTTAATGGCCTGCGCGTCTCTCTGGCGTGGCGATTCCCGCCTGGACTGGAGGGGCAAATTCACATGGAAGGCACATATGCCGGTGCAGTCGCGGGATCTCCGCTGCTGTTCCCCGCTTTCCAGAGGCATAACCGGAAAGGAATTACTTATGGCGGTACCCACCGTCACGATGCAGCAATTGATTGAGGCTGGCGCCCACTTTGGCCACCAGACCCATCGCTGGAACCCGCGGATGAAGCCGTATATCTTCGGCGCCCGCAACGGTGTTCACATTATCGACCTGTCGCAGACCGTGCCGCTTTTCGCGCGCGCGCTGGACTTTGTCGGTTCCACTGTCCGCGCAGGCGGCAAGGTCCTGTTCGTTGGCACCAAGCGCCAGGCGCAGGAGCCGATTGCACAGACCGCGCGTGCTTGCGGCCAGCATTTCGTCAACCACCGCTGGCTGGGCGGCATGCTCACCAACTGGAAGACCATCTCTGGTTCGATCCGGGAACTGAAGAACCTTGAGGAAAAGCTTTCGGGCGAGACTCACGGCCTGACCAAGAAGGAAGTGCTTCAGCTGACCCGCAAGAAGGACAAGCTGGAACTTTCGCTCGGCGGTATCCGCGACATGGGCGGCATTCCGGACGTGATGTTCGTGATCGACGCCAACAAGGAAGAACTGGCGATCAAGGAAGCCAACGTGCTTGGTATTCCGGTCATCGCAATTCTCGATACCAATGTTGATCCCAGCGGCATCGCCTTCCCCATCCCGGGCAATGACGATGCCAGCCGCGCCGTGCGCCTGTATTGCGAAGCAATCGGTGCAGCTGCGACCAAGGGCCACAGCGAAGGCGTGGTGGATTCGGGCGCTGATATCGGCGCCATGGATGCTCCCCCGGCAGAAGCCGTGGTTGCCGAAGCTGCTCCGGAAGCCCCGGCTGAGGAAGCTGCTGCCGCACAGGCGTAAGCCGCGCGTCACAATTGCCTATTAGCGCGCCGGGCCTGACTATCGGGCCCGGCGCCCGAACACATTTCAAGAGGAACCCAAATCATGGCTGCTTTTACACTCGCTGACGTGAAAACGCTGCGCGAGAAGACCGGCGCCGGCATGATGGACGCCAAGAAAGCCCTTGAACAGGCTGGCGGCGACATCGAGGCTGCGGTTGACGCGCTGCGCGCCAAGGGCCTTGCCACGGCACAGAAGAAGTCCAGCCGCACTGCGGCCGAGGGCCTGGTCGGCGTTGCCGTATCGGGCACCCGCGGCGTGGCGGTGGAGGTCAACTCCGAAACCGACTTCGTTGCCAAGAATGACAAGTTCCAGGACTTTGTGCACAAGACCACGCAGGTGGCTCTGGGCCAGTCGGCGGACGACGTCGATGCGCTCAAGGCCGCTGCCTATCCCGATGGCGGCACCGTGGCCGACAAGCTGACCGACAATGTCGCGACCATTGGTGAAAACCAGCAGGTCCGCCGCATGAAGAGCGTGTCGGTGACCAAGGGCGCTGTCGTGCCTTATGTGCATGTCGCTGCGGCCCCCAACCTGGGCAAGATCGGCGTTCTGGTCGCTCTGGAAAGCGAAGCATCTGCCGATGTACTCGCGGATCTGGGCAAGCGCCTGGCCATGCACATCGCCGCGGCTTTCCCGCAGGCGCTGAATGCCGAATCGCTCGATCCCGAAGTGCTCGAGCGTGAGCGCAAGATCGCTGCCGAAAAGGCTGCCGAAAGCGGCAAGCCCGAAAACGTGCAGGAAAAGATGGTCGACGGTGCGATCAAGAAGTTCGCCAAGGAGAACGCTCTGCTCAGCCAGGTGTTCGTGATGGACAACAAGACGCCCATCGCAGACGTGGTGGCTGCTGCTGCCAAGGATGCAGGCACGCCGATCGTGCTGACGGATTACGTCCGCTTCCAGCTGGGCGAGGGCATTGAGAAGGAAGAAAGCGACTTCGCCGCAGAAGTCGCCGCTGCCGTTGGCGGCTGATCCTTCCGATCACAACGCATATTGCAGGCGGCCAGGGTGACACTGTCACCCTGCCCGTTTTGCTATCCGGTTGGAATTACAGACTTTCCATGGGCGAAATGGGTGACACATCGCCATTTTGGGCGCGAAAATGCCCTTCTGCGCGCGGTGCAAGGTAATCGACGGTATGAAAGAGCCGGATGCCGGCTAGGCGGGGCGAAGCGCTGTAGGAAAGGGCTAGCGGGTGAATGCCGGTGTTCCGGGCGTTGTTCAGGGCGTTGTTCCGGACGTTGTTCCGGGCACATCGTCCCTGATCAGGCACTGCGGGTGCGAGCCCCCTTGGCACCGCGCCGCCGCTGTCTATAAGGACCGGCGAATTCCGCGCGATTGAACCGAAGAGAGGGAACTCGCCCCATGCCCATGCCGACTGTCAAACGCGTCCTCCTGAAACTGTCGGGAGAGGTGCTGATGGGGCAGCAGCAGTTCGGCATCGATCCGGCCTTCGTCCTGGAACTGGCCAAGGAAGTGAAGGCGGCCAAGGAAACCGGGCTGGAGATATGTCTGGTCATTGGCGGCGGCAACATCTTTCGCGGCATGGCCGGCGCAGCGCAGGGGATGGACCGCGCCCAGGCCGACTATATGGGCATGCTGGCCACGGTGATGAACGCGCTGGCGATGCAGAGCGCGCTGGAACAGCTGGGCGTTGATACGCGCGTGCAAAGCGCCATCGAAATGGACCAGGTGTGTGAGCCGGTGATCCGTCGCCGTGCGGAAAGGCACCTGCAGAAGGGCCGCATCGTGATCTTTGCCGCGGGCGTGGGCAGTCCCTATTTCACCACCGACAGCGGCGCAGCCTTGCGCGCGGCGGAAATGAACTGTGACGCGCTGCTGAAAGGCACCAGCGTGGACGGGGTCTATGACTCCGACCCCAAGAAAAACCCCAATGCAAAGCGTTTCGATACGGTCACTTATGACCGTGTGCTGGCAGATAATCTCAAGGTAATGGATGCCTCTGCCGTGGCCCTGTGCCGTGACAATGAAATCCCCATCGCGGTCTTCTCGATCCGCGAAAAGGGCAATCTTGCGCGCGTGCTTTCAGGCGGCGGCGTGCAGACAATAGTACAGAAGGACATTTGACATGGCGAAGTATGACAAGGCCGATATTGAGCGCCGCATGGCCGGCGCGGTCGAGAGCCTGAAGGGCGATCTGGGCGGCCTGCGCACCGGGCGCGCCAATACGGCCCTGCTCGATCCGGTCGTGGTCGAAGTCTATGGCTCGATGATGCCGCTCAACCAGGTGGCCACGGTCAATGCGCCGGAACCGCGCATGCTGGCGGTGCAGGTGTGGGACAAGGCCAATGTCAGCGCGGTGGAGAAGGGTATTTCCAAGGCCAACCTCGGCCTCAACCCGATGACCGATGGCCAGACCGTGCGCCTGCCGCTGCCCGACCTGACAGAGGAGCGCCGCAAGGAACTGGCCAAGCTGGCTGGCAATTATGGCGAGAAGGCCAAGATCGCCATCCGTAACGTGCGCCGTGACGGCATGGAAATGCTCAAGGAAGACGAGAAGAAGAAGGAAATTTCCGAGGACGATCGCAAGCGTCTGGAGGATGAAGTCCAGAAGATGACCGACAAATATGTCGCTGAAACCGATGCTGCGACCGAGGCCAAGGAAAAGGAAATCCTGACCCAGTGATCGGCACCTGCCCGAGCGGCGCGCAAGGCGGAACCGGAAATGGCTGACCAGCCCCAGAATCACGCGCGTCACGTTGCGATCATCATGGATGGCAACGGGCGCTGGGCGAAGAAACGCCACCTGCCGCGCGCGCTGGGCCACCGCGAAGGCGGAGAGGCCGTTCGCCGCACGGTAAAGGCGTGTGAGAAGCTGGGCGTTGAATGTCTGACGCTCTATGCCTTCTCATCCGAGAACTGGAAGCGCGATGAGGAGGAGATCGGTGACCTGATGTTACTGATGCGCCGCTTTATCGAAGCCAATCTGGATGACATGGTCAAACAGGGCGTGAAGCTAAAGATTATCGGCGATTACAAGGCTTTCGCGCCCGATATTGTCGAAAAGCTGGAATATGCGCTGGCGAAGACCGCAGGCGGCGTTCGCACGCTGGCGGTGGCGCTTAACTATGGCTCGCAGCAGGAAATCGCCCGCGCGGCCGCCAAGGCGGCGGAGCACGGCGCCATCACGCCGGAGACAATCGCCGCCAATCTCGACACCGCCGACCTCCCGCCGCTGGACCTGCTGATCCGCACCAGCGGCGAGGTGCGCCTGTCCAACTTCCTGCTGTGGCAGGCCGCCTATGCGGAAATGATCTTCATGGATGTGCTGTGGCCCGATTTCGGCGAGGAGCACTTGCAAGCGGCGCTGGACGAATTTGCCAAGAGGGAGCGGCGTTATGGCGGACGGTGAAGTGACACCCACACCGGCGAAAAAGTCCGACCTCGGTGTGCGGACGGCCTCCGCCATCGTCATGCTGGCGGTTGCGGGGCTGGCGGTGTGGCTGGGTGGCTGGTTCTGGATAGTCTTCGTCGCTGTCATTGCCCTTGGCGTCCTGCGTGAATGGGGCGTGCTCGCCTTTGCCATAACGCCGGGAATTCCGGCCCGCGTGGCCTGGCTGGTCGCGGGCGTGGTCTATATCGGCATTGCCGCAATCACGTTGATCTCGCTGCGGGTGATTGCTGATCAGTTCGGGTCCAAAGCATTTGCCATGGTCGTGGGCGGGGTCATTGCCACGGATATTGGCGCCTATTTCGCCGGTCGGACGATTGGCGGACCGAAAATTGCCCCGCGCATCAGCCCGTCCAAGACGTGGGCCGGGCTGGCGGGCGGCATGTTTGCCGCCAGCTTGCTGGCAGTGGCGCTGATGTATCACTCTGAAGGACTGGCCAATTTACCGGGCAAGATCATCATCGGATGCGGCACGGCGATTGCCGCCCAGACCGGCGATTTCTTTGAAAGCTGGATGAAACGGCGTGCCGGCGTGAAGGATTCGGGTCATCTGATTCCCGGACATGGCGGCCTGTTTGACCGTGTCGATGGACTGCTGGCCGTGTTGTTCGTGCTGGCGATCATCGCCTCTGTCATGGTCATCATCTGGCAATCGGGCAGCACTCCGTCCTGGTCGCGGCCATTATGACCCGCTCCATCACCATTCTCGGCGCGACCGGCTCCATCGGCGCGTCCACGCTCGACCTTATCCGCAGGGACCGCGAGGCGTGGGACGTGAAGGCGCTGACCGCCAATTGCAGCGCGGTGGAACTGGCCGCGCTGGCCATCGAATTTGGCGCGGAACTGGCCGTGGTGGGCGATGAAGCCTGCCTGCCTGACCTGCGTGAGGCGCTGTCCGGCTCCGGCATAGAAGCGGCTGGCGGCGCGCAGGCCTTGTGCGATGTGGCGGCGCTGGGCGCGGATATGACCGTGGCGGCAATTGTCGGCTGCGCAGGTCTGGCTCCCGTCATGGCGGCGGTGGAGCAGGGCAAGACCATCGCGCTGGCCAACAAGGAAGCGCTGGTCTCGGCTGGCGACATATTGATGTCCTGCGTCGAGAAGCACGGCGCCACGCTGCTGCCCACGGACAGCGAGCATAATGCGATTTTCCAGTGCCTTGCGGGCAATGATCTGGACGATGTGAGCTGGATCACCCTGACTGCCAGCGGCGGTCCGTTCCGCGAATGGAGCCATGAGCAGCTGGCGAATGCCACGCGTGCACAGGCGCTCAAGCATCCCAATTGGGACATGGGCGCCAAGATCACCGTGGATTCGGCCACGATGATGAATAAGGGGCTGGAATTCATCGAGGCGTGGCACCTGTTCCCCGTGGGGCTGGACCGGCTGCGCATCGTGGTCCACCCGCAAAGCGTGATCCATTCGATGGTCGAATACCGCGACGGCTCCACGCTGGCGCAGCTTGGCCCGTCGGACATGCGCGTGCCGATTGCATCGTGCCTGGCATGGCCGCGCCGGATGGACACCGCCTGCAAGCCGCTCGACCTGCCGACCATCGGCACGCTCAGCTTTGCCGCCCCGGATGAGGACCGCTTTCCGGCCACCAGACTGGCGCGCGAGGCCGCACATGCGGGCGGGGCGGCTCCCGCCGTGCTCAACGCCGCGAACGAGGTGGCGGTGGCCGCATTTCTCGACGGTCAGATCACGTTCACGCAAATTTCGGCAATTGCTGCCAGAACGCTCGAGAAAGAGCTGCCGCGCGCGCCGACCAGCCTGGAAGAAGTGCTTGCAGTCGATGGCAAAGCGCGCGAGCTTGCCCGCATGATGTTGGAGCCTGCCTAGAATTATGCCTGCTGTGTTTGAATCAGTGTCACCGTGGATGATGGTCGTCGGCTTCCTGCTGGTGCTGGGGCCGCTGGTCACCCTGCATGAGTTGGGGCACTATCTTGTCGGGCGGTTGTTTGGCGTGAAGGCGGAAACTTTTTCCGTCGGTTTCGGCAAGGAACTGGCAGGATATACGGACAAGCGCGGCACGCGCTGGAAGCTCTCCCTGCTGCCGCTGGGCGGATATGTGCAGTTTTCCGGCGACATGAACCCCGCCAGCCAGCCGAGCGAGGAATGGCTGGCAATGCCGGAGGAGGAGCGTAACCGGACGTTCCAGGCAAAGCCCTTGTGGCAACGCGCGCTGATCGTGGCCGCTGGCCCTGTTACCAACCTGCTGATTGCAGTGGCGATCTTTGCCGCCTTCATCATGTCCTTTGGCCTGCCCACCACGCCGCCGGTGATCCAGGCATTCTCCGAGGATTCCGCGGCCCAGGCCGCCGGACTGGAGGAGGGCGACAGGATCGTTGCCCTTGATGGCACCCCGATTAAGGATTTCGAGGCGGTGAGCAAGCGCGTGCTGCCGTTCCCCGGGCGCTCCATTACCATCACTTTTGAACGCGACGGCCAGCGGCAATCGCTGCCGGTGGAGATCGCCAGCGTCGAAATGGTCGATCGCTTCGGCAATGAATCGCGCGTCGGCATGGTCGGCATCTATTCGGCCGGGCGTGAGTTCGTGCCGGTGGGGCCAATCACGGCGGTGGGTGCAGCCTTCAAGCAAAGCTATACCGTTGTCGGCATGATGGTGACCGGACTTGGCCAGATCATTTCCGGCGAGCGTTCGGTGAAGGAACTGGGCGGGCCGATCAAGATCGCGCAATATTCAGGCCAGCAGTTGAGCCTGGGGGCGCTTGAATTTGTCAATTTCGTGGCCTTCATCTCGCTTAATTTGGCATTCATCAACCTCCTGCCAATCCCGGTTCTCGACGGCGGACATCTGGCGTTTTACGCGGCCGAAGCGGTCCGTCGGAAGCCAGCTAGTCCGCGCAGTCAGGAATGGGCGTTCCGCACCGGCATGGCATTTGTGCTTGCCTTGATGTTGTTCGTCACGATTATCGATATTGCCTCTTTGCCCATTTTCGGCAGCTAGGCGGGGAAAAGGATGGTACTGACGGCGCAATTCCCGGCCTGATCGCTTGATCGTATGGATCGCTTCGGGCAAGGGGCGCCTTTCACCTTGCAGACAGGATCGGGACCGGATGGTCCGTAACCGCAAATGTTGCAGGAGGATTGGCGCAATGTCGTTGGGAATGGATGGATGATGAGCTCTAGGGCCACTGGCAAAACTGCATCGCATTACGCGGCCGCCCTGTTGGGTTGCACGATCCTGTCTGGCCTTCCAGTCGCCGTTATGGCGCAGGACGGGGCGGCTCAGCCTGTCGCCCAGCCTCAGGCCGACCCGCAGCCAGCGCCCGCAGCGCCGCAGCAGGACGAAATCATCCGCACGATCGCGGTTTCCGGGGCCCAGCGCCTGGAGCCGGAAACGATCATCAGCTACATCCAGATGCGCCCGGGCATGACCTACAGCGCGGCTCTGGCCGACCAGGCGCTGATCGATCTTGCCGCCACGGAGCTGTTTGGCGACACCGAAGTCACCTTTGAAAATGGCAATGTGGTGATCACGGTGGTCGAAAACCCGATCATCAACCGCATCATCCTGGAGGGCAATCGCCGCCTGAAGGATGACAAGATCATGCCAGAGATCAATCTCTCGCCGCGGCAGATCTTCACCCGTTCCAAGGTGCGTGCCGACGTGGCCCGCATTATCGAGCTGTACAAGCGCCAGGGCCGTTTCGCCGCATCGGTGGAGCCGCAGATGGTCATGCTCGACCAGAACCGCGTCGACGTGATCTTCGAGATTTCCGAAGGGCCCAAGTCCAAGGTCCGCCAGATCAACATCATCGGCAACGAAGCCTATTCCGATGGCGACCTGCGCGGGGAAATGGTCACCAAGGAAGCCGGCCTGCTGAAGATCTTCAGCTCGGCAACCAGCTATGACCCGGACCGCATGGCCTTTGACCAGCAGCGCCTGCGCCAGTTCTACCTGACCGAAGGCTATGCCGATTTCCGCGTCGTTTCTGCCGTGGCGGAGCTGACGCCGGACAAGAAGGACTTCATCATCACTTACGTGGTGGAGGAAGGCGAGCGCTACAAGTTCGGCGATGTCGAAGTGGTCAGCCAGCTGCGCGATTTCGACAGTGAGCTGCTCACCGCCGCGCTCTCCATGGAGACGGGCGACTGGTACAATGCCGAACTGGTCGACAACACGATTGACCAGCTGAGCGAGACGGCGGGCACATTTGGCTATGCCTTTGCCCAGGTAAGCCCGGAATTCGTGCCCAACCGCGAAGAGCGCACGATGGACGTGACCTTCACGCTGTCCGATGCCCCGCGCGTTTACGTTGAATCGATTGAAATCAACGGCAACACCATCACCCAGGACAAGGTGGTTCGTCGTGAATTCCGCATCGTGGAAGGCGACGCCTTCAGCTCGCTGCAGGTTTCGAGGTCCACCGCGCGCATCAATTCGCTTGGTTATTTCCAGGAGAATTTCGAAGTTGAGCAGATCGAAGGCTCATCGCCAGACCGGATCATCCTGCAAGCCAATCTGCAGGAAGAACCAACCGGCGAACTTTCGCTCTCGGCCGGTTTCTCCAGCCTCGAAAGCTTCATTTTCCAGGGTTCGATCCGGCAGAACAACTTCCGCGGCCGTGGCCAGACAATCGGCCTGTCGCTCAACTATTCGCGCTATTCGCGCTCAGGCTCGATCAGTTTCAGTGAGCCCTACCTGTTCGATCGCAACATCTTTGCCGGCATCGATATCTACCGGCAGGATTACAATAACGGCTATTTCAACCGTCAGAGCGCGACTTACGAGCAGTCCACCACCGGCCTTTCGGCCCGCGTGGGCGTTCCGCTGACCGAGTATATGTCGCTGATCGGGCGTTATACGCTCAACTTCGAAGACATCACGATCGACGAGAATTCCTTCTTTGCCGATTTCGATGGTGACGGGGTGCGCACCTGCGAACCGTTGCTGGCTGGCCGCTATTTGTGCGAGGCAATCGGCACGCGCACCAATTCCATCCTCGGCCTGTCGCTGGTGCATAACTCGCTGGACAGCCGCCTGCGGCCGACGCGCGGCGAAACCGCCAGCGTGGGTGTGGATTTTGCAGGTCTGGGCGGAAGTACGCGCTACGTCCGTGTCACTGGCAATGCCGCCAAATACTGGTCTCTGGGCAGCGGCTTCATCGCCTCCATCCAGGCAGAGGGCGGCTATATCATGGGCCTGAACAATCGCGGCCCCGGTCTGGACAAGGTGCTGTTGACCGACCGTTTCTTCCTGGGTGAGCCCGATATGCGCGGCTTCGACATTCGCGGCGTGGGTCCGCGCGTTGTGCGCCGGTTCTACACCGTGGATGAAAACGGCGATACGGTTCTGAGCCCGCTCGATTCCAAGAACAACCAGGATGATGCGCTGGGCGGCACGGCCTATTACTTCGGCCGGGCGGAGATTGAAATTCCGCTGGGCACGGGTGCGCGCGAACTGGGCCTGCGCCCGTCCATCTTCATGGATGTGGGTTCGGTGTTCGGCGTTCGCACGCCCACGCTGACGCAAAGCCCGCTGCCAAACGGCCTGTTCATTGCGCAGCGCAATTCTGATGGCGATCCCATCTATACCCAGCTGGTGCGCAATGATGCCGGTATTGTTACGGGCAGCTCCATCGTAACCAATGCGATTGCTCCTGACGGCTCCGTCAACACAGCCATCGGCACGCAATTGCCGCCATTCGTTGAAGAATTCCTCGGCGATTCACCAAGCCCGCGTCTGACCGTGGGCATTGGCGTAAACTGGAATTCACCCTTCGGTCCGTTCCGGATCGATCTTGCGCACACGCTTCTCAAGCAGCGCGGCGATGAAACCAAAACCATTTCGTTTAACGTAGGAACCCAATTCTGATGTTTAATCACATGATCAAGCCGGCGCTGGCCGCCGGCATCGCCCTGGTCGCCCTAGCGACCCCGGCTGCCGCCCAGGTCAATGGTATCGGCGTTGTAGAACCTCCCGTCGCGATTGCCGGTACGCAGGCACTGCAGACCGGTTTCCAGCAGATCGGCACAACCTATCAGGCGCAGCGCACCTCGCTGGAGCAGCGCCAGACGCAGCGCCAGACGCTGGTCCAGACGCTGGACACCAATGGTGACGGCCAGATCGACGATGCCGAAGCTGCGGTGACCAACGATGCCACCAACCCCACGGTGCAGCAGATCCAGGCGCTGGACGCACAGATCGCTGAAATCCAGGCGCCGATCCAGCTCGCCCAGCTGTATGTCGTCAGCCAGGTTGCGCAGCAGTATTCTGCTTCGGTGCAGCAGGTGATCGCTGACCAGAGCGTGCAGATCCTGCTTTCTCCGGAAGCTGTGGTCTATGCTCCGCAGGAAGCTGACCTGACCGAGGAAATCGTTGCGGTGCTCAACACGCGCATTCCCACGGTTTCGATCACGCCGCCTGCCGACTGGCAGCCGAACCAGGCAGTGGTGACACTGTACCAGCAGATCCAGCAGGTGCTGGTGATGGCCCGCATGCAGCAGCAGCAGGCCGCACAGGCTGCTGCAGCCGGCCAGGCGCCGGTTGAAGGTCGTTAATACAACAGGAAATGGGGCAGGGCATGAGTGACAGCGACAGCGCATACGATATCGCGCGCATCCTCAAGGCCCTGCCTCACCGCTATCCCATGTTGCTGGTGGACCGCGTCGCTGACCTGAAGGTTGGCGAGGAGATCACCGCGATCAAGGCGGTCAGCTTCAACGAGGCGTTCTTCCAGGGGCACTTCCCCGGTCGCCCGATCATGCCGGGCGTGTTGCAGATAGAGGCGCTGGCACAGGCTGCGGGAATTCTCGCGGTTGAAACGCTTGATCTGGCCGGGTCCGGCAAGCTGGTCTATTTCATGGCGATAGAGAACGCCAAGTTCCGCGCGCCGGTGGAACCGGGCTGCCTGCTGGAACTCAACGTCGGCTTCCTTCAGCAGCGCACCAGGGTGTGCAAGTTCTGGGGCAAGGCCAGCGTGGAGGGCAAGGTGACCTGCGATGTGCAGTTCACCGCCATGATCGCAGACGCGCCAGAGTAATGCATTCTTGCCGGCGGCCAGCTGGCCTGCGGGCCTCGCCAGCACCGATATTGCCGCTTGAAAAGGGCACAAAGCCCCTTTAAGGGGCGCCCTTCCCAGACTTTACCACTCTGCAGGCCGGTCGGAACCGGCCAGACGCAAAAGGATTTATGCCATGAAGGCCGATACGCACCCCGATTACCACATGATCAACGTCAAGATGACTGACGGCACCGAATTCCAGACCCGTTCCACATGGGGCAAGGAAGGCGATGTCATGACGCTGGAAATCGATCCCACCAGCCACCCGGCATGGACCGGTGGCCCGCAGCGCCTTCAGGATGGCGGCCGCGTGGCCCAGTTCAACAAGCGCTTTGGTGGCCTGTCGCTCAAGAAGAAGTAAGCGACGCCTTCACAAGACAGATGATGGGGCGGTCCTTCGGGGCCGCCCTTTTCGATTCAGCCCGGCGTCTTTTCGAACAGCAGGAAACCGGCGGTGCGGCGCACGCCATCATTGTCCAGGATGTGCTGCACCCCGTCATTCACCGGCATGCGCGCAAAATCCTCATACACCCGCACGCCTTCGATCGTGGCCGCATTGATGGCGTATTTGTCCGGGTCCGACCGCGCCTGATGGAAGCAATGAATGCCGCAATGTGAGCAGAAGTAATGCTTCGCCACGCGGGTGTTGTATTGATAGCAGCTGAGCTTGTCCTCGCCCGCTGTCACCGTCAGCTGATCCAGCAGCACATAGACCATAGCCGCGCCCTTTCTGGCGCAGATCGAACAATTGCAGCGCGACGGTGCCAGCTCTGCCGGAAGCTCTGCCTCGAACTGCACCTGGCCGCAGTGGCAGGAGGCCTTGCGGATACTCGTCTCGCTCATCATCGTCCTATCCCCACGGCCTTTCGCGGTACCACTTGGTGATCACATATTTCACGCCCTTGCGCACTTTCATCCCGTGATGAAGCGTGACCGGGTTGAGGCTGCCATCCGTGCGGTGATTGTCCCAGCACACAAGTTTGCCGGTCTCTGGCTGGAAAGTCTTGCCGATCACCTTGAAGCGCGTTCCGCCGCCTGCCTCCACCGTGTTGAGGTAGATCATGAAGGTCCATGTGCGCTGGCCCGCAACCGAGCAATAGCGGGTGAAATCCTGCCCGCCCGGTTCAAAATAATCGGTGTGGGCCTTGAATTCCTGCCCCACGTCATAGCGCTGGCCCTGCACGGGCTCGCCATGCGCGGGATTGATGCCGTTGAGTTCGAACAGCCGGGATTCCAGCTCTCGCACGGCGGGTTCATTGGGGCTGAGATCGCAGGTTTCGCTGGTGCGGAAATAGCTGTCGCCATTGGGATCGGCGATGGTTGACGGGCGGCGGTCCTTGTCCACCAGCCGGATCAGCCTTTCGCACAGCGGCTCTGGCAGGAAGCCGGGGCAATCGAACAGGGACAATCGCGGCGAGGGCACTTGCCGCACACCGCGCTGGGCCAGCAGGAATTGCGCGGATGTCTGTCCCGGATTCGCCATGGCGGCAGTGATAATCGCGCATGGATTTCAGACAAGGCACAATTGGACCCCTCAACCGACGCGTAATTTTGTTACGTGAGCGGGCATTTGGCGAAGTTTTCTCTTTGCAAGCGGGCGGGCTTGTGCAACAGGCAGCCGCCCGCGCAGATAGCCGCTTGACCGGCTGGCGCAGCGGCCTAACAGCACCGCATCTTGGCATGCGTGCTTGGGAATATGGCGATCGTAGCTCAGTTGGTTAGAGCGCCGGTTTGTGGTACCGGAGGTCGGGGGTTCAAGACCCCTCGATCGCCCCATTTCCCTCCCATTCCTGCCCCTGATCGAAGCATTTAGACCCGGACAATCAGACAGGGCAGGTAGATGGCAGCTTTCTGGACAACGGCCGACTGGGACGAGCATGAGCGCGTGGAACTGGTGCATGATCGCGCCAGCGGCCTCACCGCCATCATCGCCCTGCATTCCACCCATCTTGGCCCCGGCGCTGGCGGCACGCGCTTCTGGCATTATGCCGATCCCGAAGATGCCATGCGCGATGCGCTGCGGCTGAGCCGCGGCATGAGCTACAAGAACGCCATGGCCGGCCTGCCCATGGGCGGCGGCAAGGCGGTGATCCTGCTTGATGAAAACCGCACCAAGACGCCCGGGATGCTCGCCGCATTTGGCGATGCGGTCCACGCGCTGAACGGCAAGTACGTAACCGCCGAAGATGTCGGCGCGAGCGAGGCGGACATGGTCGCCATCGCCCGGCGCACGCCGCATGTGTGCGGCCTTCCCGCGCAGGAAGGCGATGCCGGCGGCGATCCCGGTCCGTTCACCGCAATGGGCATTTATCTGGGGATCAAGGCGGCCGTTGCGCACGCTCTGGGCCGCGATTCGATGGCTGGCGTGCGCGTGGCCCTGCAAGGCTGCGGCAGCGTGGGCAGCGGGGTTGCCCGGCTGCTGGCGCAGGACGGGGCAGTGCTTTACGTCGCCGATATCAACGCCGATCGCGCCCGCGCCCTGGCCGATGAAGTGGGCGGGGAGGCCGTGTTTGCCGAGACCATCATGGCCACGCCGTGCGATGTGTTCAGCCCCAATGCCCTGGGCGCGATCCTGGATGAGCGCAGCATCGCATCGCTCAATTGTGCCATCGTGGCGGGCGGTGCCAACAACCAGCTGGCGCGCGATGAAGACGGCGATCTGCTGGCCGCGCGGGGCATTCTGTATGCGCCGGACTATGTCATCAATGCCGGTGGCATCATCAACGTCAGCCTGGAATATCTGTGCCGCCAGCAGGGCCAGCCGTGCGATCTGGATGAGGTCAACCGCCGCATCGGGCAGATCCCTGACAGGCTGCTGCAAATCTGGCGCAAGAGTGAGGAAAGCGGCCTTGGTGCACACCGCGTTGCCGATCAGATGGCGCAGGAATTGATCGGCCGCGCCTGAGCTTTAGCCTGAGGATTGGCCAGTGCTTTGGCCACAGCTCAGGCCTGATCAGGGTCGGCCCTTGTCGTGCAAGCCTGCAACTGCCAAAGGGACAAACGCAATTTCGCGGTTGGTTCAAAATTGATCCCCACTTGATCACATGCATGGTTTCGCAAATCCCGCCCGTTTCCTGAGGCTCGCCAAATGGCTCACACCGCTGCTGCTGGTGTCGGGCCTGTTGTTGACCGGGGCGGCGCTGGTGTGGAGCTATCTCTACATGCCGCCGGACCGGCTGATGGGCGATTCGGTCAAGATCCTGCCGCTGCACGTGGCCGTATCATGGCTGGGCATGGGTGGGTGGACCACCATCGCCATTGCCAGCCTGGTCGAACTGGTCTGGCGCCATCCGCTTTCCGCCATTGCCGCGCGCGCCGCAGCCGTTCCCGGCGCGGTGTTTGCCTTCGTGTGCCTCGCAACCGGCTCCATCTGGGGGCGGCCTACCTGGGGAACATGGTGGGTGTGGGACGGACGGCTGACTTCGATGCTGGTGCTGCTGTTCCTTTATTTCGGCTATATCGCTCTGTCCGGTGCGCTGGCGCGCGAAGGGGCATCCAGCCGCATCGCAGCGATTTTCGGGCTGGTCGGCGCGATTAATATTCCGATCATCAACCGCAGCGTAGTGTGGTGGAATTCGCTCCATCAGCCACCCAGCATCACCATGGGCAATTCGGCGATTGATCCGGTCTATCTCTATCCATTGCTGGGAACCACGATCGGCTTCTCACTGCTGTTTGGCGGAGTGATGCTGGCACGCATGCGCACGATCCTGGCCGATATGCAGGCAGAGGCGCGGCTGCGGCGCAAGGCGATGCAAGTGGCGGAAGGGCTCTGATGCGCGAAGCAGTGGACATGATGGATTTCGTCAACGCCTGCTATGGCGTGGGCATTGTCAGCACGCTGGCGCTGGTCGGCTGGAGCTGGACGGCGATGGTGCGGGCCGAAAAGAAGCGTGAGGAGACCCGCAGGAAATGACCGGCGCGATCAAACCCAAACACCAGCGGCTGGTGCTGCTGGTCCTGGCACTGGTGGCGCTGATCGCCGCCGGATTGCTGGCCGCATGGGCGCTGCGCAATCAGGCCAGCTATTTCTATCTGCCGAGCGAGATTGTCGCCGAGCCGCCCGAGCAGGACCGCGCCGTACGGCTGGGCGGCATGGTGGAGGCCGGTTCCATCGTCACCGCGGCAGACGGCATGACCATCAGTTTCATCGTCGGTGACGGTGAAGCGCGCGTTCCTGTCACCTTCACCGGCATTGTCCCGGCGCTGTTTGTCGAAGGCTCCGGCGTGGTAGCCGAAGGCAGCATGGGCGCAAATGGCACATTCCTCGCCAGCAATCTGCTGGCCAAGCATGATGAGAATTACATGCCGCGCGAACTGGAAGGTATGACTACCGAGGAAGTGCGCGCCAATGTCGAGGGAACGCTGGAGTGATTGCTGAATTTGGTCTGGCAGCGCTCTGGCTGGCGGCAGCGCTGGCTGGCCTGCAGTTCATCGCCGGGTTCATGGGCATGCGCGAAGGCGGGCAGGGGATTGCGCTTCTGGCCCGTCCCGCCGCGCTGTTGCAGGCGCTGTTGTGCGGGGTTTCATTCCTGACACTGATCTACCTGTTTGCCACCACCGACCTTTCGGTGGCGCTGGTCGTCGCCAATTCGCATTCAGCCAAGCCGATGATCTTCAAGTTCGCCGGTGCATGGTCAAACCATGAAGGCTCGATGCTGCTGTGGGTCACGATCATGGCGCTGGCGGGCGGACTGATCGCGCTGATCGAACGGCGCCTGCCCGAACGCACCATGCTGGCCACGCTGGGCGCACAGGCCTTTGTCGGGCTGGGCTTCTATGCCTTCATGCTGATCAGTTCCAACCCCTTCCGGCGGCTGGCGGTGGCCCCGGCGGAAGGCAATGGCCTGAACCCGCTGTTGCAGGATGTTGCCGCGGCCTATCATCCCACCACGCTTTATGTCGGCTATGTCGGTCTGTCGGTGGCTTTCAGCTTCGTGGTCGGCGCGCTGCTGACGCGGCAGGTGACGCCGGAATTCGCCAAGGTCATGCGGCCGTGGGTGCTGGGGGCCTGGGTCATGCTGACGTTGGGCATCACGGCAGGCTCCTACTGGGCTTATTACGAACTGGGCTGGGGTGGCTGGTGGTTCTGGGACCCGGTGGAAAACGCTTCGCTGATGCCGTGGCTGGCCGCCACCGCACTGCTCCATTCCGCCAGCGTGCTGGCTGCGCGCGATGCCTTGCGCGCCTGGACCGTGATGCTGGGCGTGGTGGCTTTTTCGATGAGCATGATCGGCACCTTCCTGGTCCGCTCCGGCATTCTCACCAGCGTTCACGCCTTTGCCGTCGATCCCGAACGCGGCAGCTTCATCCTGGCGCTGCTGACGTTGTATATTGGCGGCGCGCTGGTGCTGTTTGCCGTGCGGGCCAATACGGTTGCGGAGGGAGAGCGCTTTGCCATCATGAGCCGTGAAGGCGCGCTGGTGGTGAACAATGTCGCGCTCTCCGCCATTCTTGGCATTGTGCTGCTGGGCACGCTCTATCCGCTGCTGACAGAGGCGTTCGACGTGCGCGTGTCTGTTGGCCCGCCCTATTTCAACCCGGTCGGGGCGATCTTCTTCCTGCCCATGCTGCTGGTGCTGGCGGTCGGCCCGCTGCTGCGCTGGCGCAAGGACAGCTTCGCGCGGATCAAGGCGCCGGTCATCATCATTGCCGTGATCGGCATCGCCGTGTTGCTGGGTGTGTGGCTGGTGAGCGGAATTGCCATCATGCCATTGCTGGGAATTGCCGTTGCCGCCGTGGTTGCCGTGGGCAGTTTCATGCCGCTCCGGGGTCGCTCTCTCAAGCGCCTGCCGCTGCCGGTATGGGGCATGGTCCTGGCGCATTTCGGCGTGGCCGTATCATTGTTCGGCATGGCGTCCGACACTGCTTTCCAGAAGGAACGGCTGGTGGCGGTGGCCGTGGGGGACAGCGTGGAAGACGGTCCGTGGCAGGCGCAGCTTGCCTCTGTCACGCCGGTATCGGGTCCGAACTGGACCGCGATGGAAGCCCAGCTGGTCCTGCGATACAAGGGCGGGGCCGAGCAGATCGCCAAGCCGCAGGCGCGCGCCTTCTGGTCGCCACCGCAGGAAACCAGCGAAGTGGCGCTGGTTACCCGCTGGAACGGCCAGCTTTATGCCGCAGTCGGCAATCAGGCCGAAGATGGTCGCTGGCAGCTGCGTCTGTGGTGGAAACCCTTCGTCACCTTCATCTGGTATGGCGGCATCCTGATCGCCCTGGGCGGCGTTCTGTCGCTGATCGGGCGCGTTTCGGGTGATCTGCGCCGCCGCTTTGCCGCCCGCAAGATCGCCGATCGCAAGGCAGAGATGGCGGCATGAAGAAGCTGCGCATCATCTTGTGGGGCGCGGTGGGACTGGCCGCGCTCGTGTTTGGCCTGTTCGCCTATCAGCTGACCCAGCCCAAGGATGAATTCGTCGAAAGCACCATGATTGGCCAGCCGATCCCGGCGTTTGACTTGCGTGCGGCAGTGGCAGACCGGCCCGGCCTTTCCTTTGCCGACATGGCCGATGGCAAGCCCAAGCTGCTCAACATCTTCGCCAGCTGGTGCGTACCGTGCCGGGCCGAAGCGCCGCAGCTCGATGCGCTCAAGCGCAATGGGGCAGATCTTGTGGGCGTGGCCATTCGTGACCGGCCAGAAGATGTCGCCGCTTTCCTTGAGATCTACGGCAATCCGTTCAGCAAGATCGGTGCCGACGATATCAGCGCGGTGCAGCTTTCAATCGGATCATCCGGTGTGCCGGAGACGTTCGTGGTCGATGGCAATGGCGTGATTACCTACCAGCATATCGGGGATGTGCGCACGTCGGACATTCCCGTGCTGATGGAAGAATTGCGGAAGGCCGGGGCATGAGAGCGCTGCTGACCCTGATCGTGGCCTCGCTGGCACTCATCTTCGCTCTGCCGCTGGCCGCGCAGGACAGCCTGCCGCCTGCGCCCTATGCCTATCAGCAGCTGGAGGATCCCGCGCAGGAGGAAGCCGCAGCCGAGCTGATGGCGACCTTGCGTTGCCTCAAGTGCCAGAGCCAGTCGATTGCCGACAGCGATGCGCCGATGGCTGGGGACATGCGCCACCAGGTCCGCACCCGCATTGCCGCTGGCGAGGATCCCGAAGCGATACGTGCATGGCTGGTGGCGCGCTATGGCGATTATGTCAGCTACCAGCCGCGTGTTACTGCCAGCACATGGCCGCTGTTCGCGATCCCGGTTATCCTGCTGCTGGCCGGACTGTTGATCATTCGTGGCCGGTTGAGGAAATCCAAATGACCTGGGTTGTGGCTATCATCCTTGCCCTCGTGGCCTTTGCCGTTGCCGCGCTGGTGTTCCGCATGCCGCGCCAGACATGGACCAGCCTTGGCGCTGCGCTGGTTTTCGGTCTGGCCGGATATACGCTGCAGGCCAGCCCCGATATCGCCGGAGCACCCAAGTCGCAGTCGACAGGCGACTATGAGGATGAATGGCAGATCATCGATTCGCGCAAATTGCTGGTGGGAGAGCGTCAGCACTCCAACAATGAGTCCGTGCTGATGGCCGATGCCTTCGCCCGGCGCGGACAGTTTGAGGATGCGGCAGGCTTTCTGGGCCATGCCGTGCAGGACAATCCGCGCGATTTCGAAGCATGGCTGGCGCTGGGCAATGCCCTGACAGAGCAGGCCGATGGCGTGCTGACGCAGGCGGCGGTCTATTCTTTCCGTCAGGCCAACGAGATTGCCCCCACAAACCCTGCACCCGGCTATTTCCTTGGCCTTTCGCTGATCCGCCAGGGCCGGATGATGGAAGCACGGCAGGTCTGGCGCAGCGCGCTCGACGATATGGGGGAGGGTGACAGCGAAGCCCGCGCCTTCATGGCGGAGCGGGTTGAGCGGCTTGACAGCATGCTGATGCAGGCAGGCGCCTTGCCAGCCGAAGAAGCACCACAATGATGTTGCAATGCAGCATATTGCAGTTGATATCGCTCGCTGCTACAGGCGCGCCTTTCCCGCGCGATTGGGCGCGGCAAGGGGCATAAATCCCGATGACTTCAGCCACCCACGGTCCTGATCGCGAATCGGCCAAGCTGAAGCTGGCCGTGGGTGCCATTGGCATCGTCTTTGGCGATATCGGCACCAGTCCGCTTTACGCCTTTCGTGAAACCTTTGTCGGTCCGCACAAGCTGACCATCGACGATGCGCACATCCTTGGCGTTGTCAGCCTGATCTTCTGGTCGATGACGCTGATCGTGGCGATCCAGTATGTCAGCATATTGATGCGTGCAGACAACAAGGGGCAGGGCGGCACGCTGGCGCTGGTGGCGCTGATGTCGCGCCATCTGGGCAAATCGAAATATGGCTTCCTGACGGTGCTGTTCGGCGTGTTCGCTACGGCGCTGTTCTATGGTGACAGCATGATCACCCCGGCCATTTCGGTGCTTTCGGCGGTTGAAGGCCTGACGGTGGTGCAAGCCAGCCTGTCGCGCTTCGTGATCCCGATTGCACTCGTCCTGCTGATTGGCCTGTTCATGATCCAGCGGCGCGGATCGGAGAAGGTGGGGGCATTGTTCGCGCCGATCATGCTGGTGTATTTCACCACCATCGCGGTGCTGGGGGTGATCCACATCTTCACCACGCCGACCATTTTCTACGCGCTCAACCCTTATTACGCGGTCAACTTCTTCATCCTGGACAAGTGGACGGCCTTTCTGGCGCTGGGCTCTGTGGTGCTGGCGGTAACCGGTTCCGAAGCGCTGTATTCGGATATGGGCCATTTTGGCCGTGGACCGATGCGCCTGTCATGGTTCGGCTTTGTCATGCCGTGCCTGCTGCTGAACTATTTTGGCCAGGGCGCGATGATTATCGGCATGGGCGATGCCGCCGCGGCAGAAGCGATCGAGAACCCGTTCTTCTTCATGGCTCCCGATATCTTCCGCCTGCCGCTGGTGCTGCTGGCTACGGCGGCCACATTCATTGCCAGCCAGGCAGTGATTTCGGGCGCCTTCTCGGTCACGCATCAGGCGATCCAGCTGGGTTTCGTGCCGCGCCTTTCCATCCGCCACACCAGTGATGAACATCACGGGCAGATCTACATTCCGCTGGTCAACTGGGTGCTGATGATCGCGGTCATCATCCTGGTGCTGATGTTCCGCAATTCGTCCAACCTCGCTTCGGCGTATGGCATTGCCGTGACCGGGGCGATGATGATCGATACCTGCCTGATGGCCGTGCTGCTGACGGCCGTCTGGAAGTGGAAGTGGTGGTCCGCCTATCCGGTGATCCTGATCTTCCTGATCGTGGACGGCGCCTATTTCGCCTCCAACTTCACCAAGGTGCCCGATGGCGGCTGGTTCCCGCTGCTGATCGCCTTCTTCGCCTTCACCCTGCTCACCACCTGGGCAAAGGGCCGCAAGCTGATGCGCGCGCGTATGACGGAGATCGGCCTGCCGCTCGATATCTTCGCCAAGTCCGCACATAATTCCACCAAGCGCGTGGCCGGTACGGCTATCTTCATGAATTCCGGTTCGACCGGAACGCCGTCTGCACTGCTGCACAATATCAAGCACAACAAGGTGCTGCATGAGCGTGTGGTGGTGCTGACTGTTGCGATTGGCGATGTGCCTTATGTCGATCCTGACCAGCGGCTGGAAGTGCAGGACCTGGGGCAGGGCTTCTACCGCGTGATCCTGCATTACGGCTTCATGGAGGAGACCGACGTTCCGGCCGCGCTGGCCAAGGTCGACATGTGCGGCGGCAAGTTCGAAATGATGCAGACCAGCTTCTTCCTCAGCCGGCAGACGCTGTTGAGCGCGGAAAAGCCCGGTATGCCGATCTGGCGGGAGCGGCTGTTCGCGTGGATGATGCGCAATGCCGCAACGCCGATGGAATTCTTCCGCCTGCCCACCAACCGCGTGGTCGAACTGGGCAGCCAGGTCGAGATCTAGGGGCTGCCAGCAATTCCTTGCAACTGGCTGAAGGCCGGATAGGCTCCCCAACTCTTGTGGCCAGTGGGAGCGGCAGCAGAATGACCTTCAAACGCGCATTGTTGCTGGTTTCGGGATTTCTGCCCGTGGCCATGCTGTTCGCCGCCAATCCGGCCCACGCCCGGTCAGACAATGTGGAGGGCGTGTTCCAGGAATGGCTCACCGCCTTCAATTCAGGCGACAGAGACACGATCGCGGCATTCTACGGCGAATATCTGGGCAATCCCCAGCCCACGCTGGCGATGGATATTGCCCAGGACACCTGCGGCCTGGACGTGGTCCGGGTGGAATCACGATCGGAACAGGCGATCAGCGTCTTGCTGGTCGAACGATGTTTTCCTCTGCTTCACCGGCTGGAGATTGAACTGGGCGCGCCAGGTGATGCGCATCTCAAGCGCCTTCTGGTGAGGAACTTTGCTCTGACTTCGCAGGCCACCAATGCGGCGCTGGCGGGCATAGCGGACCGTCTTTCGCAACGCGGGGACTTTGTCGGATCGCTGCTGGTTGCAGACGGTGATGGGCAGACGCTGGCGCGCGCTTGGGGGTTTCTGGACGATAGCGAACAGACGCCCATAACGCTGGATACGCCGATGTTCCTGGCGTCCGCAGGCAAGATGTTCACCGCCGTGGCAGTGCTGCAACTGGCGGAAGATGGCCTGATCGCCCTCGATGCGCCGCTGGGACAATATCTGACCGATTATCCCGATCCGCAAACCGCACAGGTGACCATTCGCCAATTGCTGAGCCACCGGGGCGGAACAGGCGACATCGGCATTCTGGGGCGGGACGAGGGGGCAAACCGGGCAAGTGTGCGCACGATAGCGGACATCATCGCCCTCAACGGAAACCGCGCTCCAGCCTTCGAACCTGGCAGCCAGATGGCGTATTCGAACTATGGTTTCGTGCTGCTGGGCGCGGTTGTCGAACGGGTCAGCGGCCAGGATTACTATGACTATGTGGCGGCCAATATTTTCGGGCCGGCTGGAATGTCCAATGCAGGATATCCCGACCTCGATCATCTGCAGGGCGTTGCGGCGGGTTACACCACCTTCTTCGGCGAACAGTCCTCGCTGGTGTCGAACTTCGATACCCTGCCGTGGAGGGGCACGCCCGCCGGTGGCGGTGTTGCCAGCGCGAATGACATGCTGAAGTTCTTCAACGCGCTGAGGGCGGGCACGCTGATCACACTCCAGTCTCTAGCGATGGCGACAAGCGCAGAGGAAGGCGGCTGGTATGGCATGGGCTTCACCGCCAGTCCCGGCGGCAATGGCAGCTGGGGCCACGGCGGAAATGCCTATGGCATGAATGTGGCGGCCCAGTACGATCCGGCCCTGGACACCACCTTCATCTGTCTGGCGAGCCGCGATGCGGTTTGCGATCACCTGATCTATTCCTGGCTTTTCCGCAGGATCGGCCTGACCCAGTAGAATGCAGAGAGACGGTCATGATCGCGATCATGGTGCCATACCGGATGGAGCCTGATGCGGCCACGATGGCACGCTGCGCCTGTGTCGCCAGATCATTGCTGGAAGTTCGGGATATGATCGCGGGCTGAAAGCCTATTCGTGCGGCGGGTTTTCCAGCACTTCCTCATCCGCGCCCAGATCCATGCCGTGTTTCAGCAGCATTGGAATCTGGGTGAAGGTGAACAGGAAGCTCAGCGGCATGAACAGCCAAAGCTTGGCCGCCAGCCAGCTTTCGAAGCTGATCGTATACATCAGCACGGTGTTCAGCACCGCCAGTGCGAAGAAGAACAGGCCCCAGTTGCGCGACAGGATCAGCCAGCCTTCATGCGACAGGCCCTCGAAAGCGGCTTCGAGCAGATATTTGAGCAGTGGCTTGCCCTTCATCCATCCGCCCAGCAGCAGCACGCCGAAACCGACATAGATGATGGTCGGCTTCCACTGGATGAAACGTTCGTTCTGGAAATAGATCGTCAGTGCACCAAAGCCCACGATCAGGACGGTGGACAGCCACAGCATCGGTGAAACCTTGCCCAGCAGCCACTTGGACGCTGCCAGCGCCGCAAGCGCGGCGATAATGAAGGCACCCGTGCCGCGGATCACCGCCAGGATCTCGCCCGCCGGGTCCGATGTTTCGGGGGCATAGATCTTGTAGGTCAGGAAGAAGACGAGCAGCGGCCCGTAATCCACCAGCACATTCAGCCAGCCTGACTTGGGTTTCTTCTTGGCAACTTCCTCGCTCATCAGGCGATCCCTGCAATAACGCGCGCCACAAGGTCCGGATCGAAGGGGCGCAAATCATCGATCTTCTCACCCACGCCGATCGCGTGGATCGGCAGGCCATATTGTTCGGCCGCCGCCACCAGCACGCCGCCGCGCGCGGTGCCATCCAGCTTGGTCATGATCAGGCCGGTCACACCGGCCATTTCCTTGAACACGTCAATTTGGGAAAGCGCGTTCTGGCCGTTGGTGGCATCGAGAACGAGAATCACATTATGCGGTGCCTCTTCATTCAGGCGGCCCAGCACGCGGCGGATCTTGCTCAGCTCATCCATCAGCTCGCGCTTGTTCTGCAGGCGGCCTGCGGTGTCCACGATCAGCGCATCGATGCCGGTATCGGTGGCCTGCTTGACCGCATCGAACACGATGCTGGCGGGATCGCCGCCTTCGGGGCCGGTGATGATGGGGGCGCCGATCCGGTCTGCCCACACCTTGAGCTGGCCGATGGCCGCCGCGCGGAACGTATCGCCCGCGGCCAGCATCACGCCGTAATCGTCTTCCTGCAACAGGTGGCCCAGCTTGGCGATGGTGGTGGTCTTGCCGCTGCCATTCACGCCGATCACCAGGATCACCTGCGGGCGCGGGAAGGCGGTGATTTCCAGCGGCACGGCGACCGGGCGCAAAATCTCGGCGATTTCCTCGGCCACGGCTTCCTTCAGCTCACGCTCGGTGATGGAGAGGCCAAAGCGCTTTTCTGCCAGCTTGGCGCGGATGCGGCCCGCCGCGCGCGGACCAAGATCGGAGGTGATCAGCGCATCTTCCACCGCATCCAGCGTGGCATCGTCCAGCTTGGCCGTGCCGACCACGCCGGTGAGATTTTCCGACAATCGTTCCGACGTCTTGCGAAAGCCGCCAAACAGCCGCTCGCTCCAGCTCTGTTCGCTCATGAAAGAAGGCCTTCGTTCAGTCTGGCAGGAATGATGGACAGGATTGTCCCGCGCTGCGTGCCGACCGGAACCGCGACCCGTGCGAAGTTTTCCGAATAGCCTGTCCCGTCGGCCTCGGCGAGGACGCTGAGGGTGCTGCCCACAAGTGATTGCAGCCACTGATCGCGTTGCTCCGCTGCGGCCGCCCGCAATTGCGCCGCCCGCTGCTTGATCAGAGGCCTGCCAAGCTGGGGCATTCTTGCCGCCGGAGTGCCGGGGCGGGGCGAATAGGGAAAGATGTGGCCGTGTACGATGCCCAGCTCGGCAATGACCGAGAGGTTGGCCGCGTGATGCTCATCGGTCTCGGTCGGGAAACCGGCGATCAGATCGGCGCCGACGGTCAGATCCGGGCGCAACTGGCGCAGCCGCTGCACCAGTTCGACAGCGTGATGGCGCAGGTGCCGCCGCTTCATCCGCTTGAGGATCAGGTCATGGCCATGTTGCAGCGAAAGGTGGAGGTGCGGCATCATCCGCGTCTGGGTGGCGAACAGGTCGAACAATTGCTCGTCAATCTCGATGCCGTCGAGCGAGGACATGCGCAGGCGCGGCAGTTCGGGAAAGGCTTCGAAGATCGCGCTCGCCAGTGCGCCGAGCCGCGGCCTGCCGGGCAGGTCATCGCCCCAGCTGGTGACATCGACTCCTGTCAGCACCACTTCTGCCGCGCCCTGCCGCACATGCAGTTCCACCTCGCGCAGGACCTGCGCAATGGTGAGCGAGCGGCTGGCACCACGTCCTTGCGGGATCACGCAGAAAGTGCAGGCGTGGTCGCAGCCGTTCTGCACCGCCACGAAAGCGCGCGTATGGGCAGATGGCGCAGTGCTGGCGCGCGTGGGCGAGGGCAGGGGCACGTTCCAGGCGCGGGCATCCAGCTTTCGGTCATTGGCGACCAGCCCGTCCACTTCGGGCATGGCGACGATCTGCTCGCGCTCGATCTCGGCAGCGCAGCCGGTCACCAGCAGGCGGGCATCGGGACGCGCCTTGCGCGCGCGGCGGATGGCCTGCCGGGTCTGGCGCACAGCCTCCGTGGTGACGGCACAGCTGTTGACCACCACCACGTCGCTCTCACCCGCCACCAGCGCGCGGATGATCTCACTTTCGGCAATATTCAGGCGGCAACCCAGTGAAATGACTTCGGCCGTCACGCGAAGTCCTCCCACTCGAACGAACCCCGGAAGCTTTCCTGCGCCGGGCCGGTCATGATCATGTGATTGTCTGGCTGCCACACGATCTGCAAGGTTCCGCCGGGCAGGTGCACGATCACCTCGCGCTCGGTCAGGCCGCGCCGCATGGCCGCAACGGCGGTGGCGCAGGCTCCGGTTCCGCACGCTCTGGTCAGGCCCACGCCGCGCTCCCACACGCGCAGACGCACGGTGTGGCGATCTTCCACCGTGGCGACGTTCACATTCACCCGTTCGGGGAACAGTGGATCATGTTCGATCAGCGGACCCAGTATATCCAGCTGGATCGCATCATTGTCCGGCACGAAGAATATGGCATGCGGATTGCCCACATTGACGGCCACAGGCCGCGCCAGATCTTCCCAGCCCACGGGCATGGACAAAGTATCCATCGGATAGGAAAGCGGAATGGCTTCCCAGTCAAACACCGGCTCCCCCATGTCCACGGCAATTCCGGCTTCGGCAGGGATGGCAGTCAGGATGCCGGCGGATGTCCTGATACGTACGGGCTTGCCCGCCAGCAGGCCGACAGCGCGCGTGGCATTGCCGCAGGCCTCCACTTCGCCGCCATCCTGGTTGAAGATGCGCATGGCAAAATCGGCCCCGTCAGTCCCGTCCGCAGGTTCGAGCAGGATCAGCTGGTCGCAGCCGATGCCGGTATGGCGATCGGCAATCTCCCGGGCGATGGCACTGGTCAATTCGGGCAGCGGCTGCTGGCGCGCGTCAAGCACGACAAAATCATTGCCCAGGCCATGCATCTTGATGAATTCAGCGCGCATGTGGGCCAGTTAGGACGCTGACCGTCGCTTCGCAACTCGCAATGGGGCGGGCGGTCAGCCGGCCTTGCGATCAACCACGTGCTCCATGGCCGGATTTACTGGCACATCATCGGCGCAAACATGTTCGGGCTGGGCCAGCATTTTCAGCTTCGAGAGACGCTCCCGCGTCAGCTCGCTGTTCTCGGGATGGCCGTAGAGATAGCCTTGTCCCTTGAGCTGCCCCATCCCCTTGAGCGCGGCGAGCACTTCGGGATTTTCGATACCTTCAGCGGTAACCGGCAGGGCCAGTCCCTTGCCCAGCGATATGATCGCCTCGACCAGACCCGAACTGCCGTTCTCCTTTGTCAGTTCAGCAACGAAGCTGCGATCAATCTTGAGCCGGTCGAATGGCAGCGAACGCAATTGCGACAGGCTGGAATAGCCGGTGCCGAAATCGTCCAGGCTGATCTGGATACCCTGATTCTTCAGGCTCGATACGATCGAACGAACGGCGCCAATATTCTCATGCAGGCAGCTTTCGGTGATCTCGATTTCCAGCCGGCTGGCGGTAAATCCGCTTTCAACGATCAGCTGCAGCAGCTTTTGCGCAAACCACGGATCGCGCAGTTGCAGCGGTGAAATATTGACCGAAAGCGTCAGGCTGGGGTGCCATTGCTTGGCGTCCTGCAACGCCTGCCGGATCAGACATTCCGAAAGGTCGGATATCAGATCGATTTCCTCGGCGATGGGGATGAAAACATCGGGAGCGATCAGTCCGTATCGCGGGGAATTCCAGCGGGCGAGCATTTCAAAACCCACCAGTTCGCCTGTTTCCAGATCGATCTGCTGTTCGTAATAAGGGACGAATTCGCCCTGCGGAATGCCGCGGCGGATGCCGGTTTCCATCTCATTGCGGAAACGCAGCTCGTCTTCCATCTGCATCTCGAACCAGAAGTAGCGGTTACGGCCGTTTTTCTTCGCGTGATACATGGCGATATCGGCGCGGTGGATCAGCATCTGGGCATCCAGCAATGCGCCATCGTCGTCGCTTTCGCCTTCGCCTTCGCCTTCTCTGGTGGAGGATACGCCAACCGATACAGTCGGTTCCACAACCATCCCGTTGCCTTCTATGGGCGCGGAGACGGCCTTGATGATCCGGGCGGCGTAGTGCTCAATTTTTTCGCTCTCGGCATTGGAATAGGGGATGGCACAGATGAATTCGTCACCACCGATCCGCGCCAGAATGCCATCGGCGGGCAGCATTGTCCTGATCCGGTCAGCAACCGTCGCAAGCACGCGATCACCCATAAGGTGGCCATTCAGATCATTGATTTGCTTGAAATTATCGAGGTCGATCATGAAGATCGCCACGTCCCGGTGACCGGCGCGGGCTTCTTCGCACAAGGCATCTATCGCGGGAGTGCCGCTGCGGCGGTTGAGGCAGTTGGTAAGCGAATCCGTTTCTGCCAGCGCGCGCGCCAGTTCTTCTGCGCGGCGGCGTTCTGCGACTTCGGCCTGCAGGTCGCGGTAGCGGCGCCAGCCAAAGATCAGCAGGGCAATGTTGAGCAGGACGGCATTGGTCAGGGCAAGGTTTGGTGCCTCTCCGGTTCCCAGCCAGGAGCGCACGATCCCGGGCATGACGGAGCTGCCGGTGCCCACGAACAGGATCACCGCTGCAATCGCAATGCCCAAGGTCACCACGTCACGTTCGGCATTGCCGGACTTGCGCGATTGCTTGTCGGTCATGTCATCCACAGGTTTCGCCAAGGCGGATTGTCCCCCACACAGTGGCATCCTTATGGCGCAGCGTACTCAATTTTTGGTTAATCGCGCGACACTGCTGCCCCTTGAGCAGTCATGGCGCGTAAATGGAGGAAGCGATGGCACGTTATTGGCTGATGAAATCCGAACCGGCCAAGTACAGCTGGGATGATCTGGTGGCGGAGGGTGAAACCGTCTGGGACGGCGTGCGCAACCACCGCGCCTCAAACAACATGCGCGAAATGCAGTTGGGCGATCAGGCGTTCTTCTACCATTCGGTTACCGGCAAGGAGATCATCGGCATTGCCGAGGTTTCCCGCACCGGGATCACCGATCCGACCGACCCGGAAGGCAAGTGGGCAACGGTCTATATCAAGCCGGTGCGCAAGCTGGAGCGTCCCGTCAGCCTGGCCGAAATCAAGGCGGACGAGGGTCTGGAAGGGATTGAGCTGGTGCGCCTGTCACGCCTGTCGGTGGCCGAGATCACCCCTGCGGAATGGCAGCATGTGTGCGCAATGGCGAAGAAACCGGCCTAGCTGGATCGCAGCGTACTGACCCGCGCTCCGCCTGCGCTCAACTGCTCGATATCGGTGATGCAGTGGAGCAGGCGGACGCCCTTGCGCGTGATCGCCTCGGCCAATGCCTGGCGAAATTGTTCGGTGGTTTCCACGCGCGCTCCCCAGCCGCCGAAGCTGCTGGCCATGGCGGCAAAATCGGGATTGGCGAGATCGGTCGATGCCACGCGGCCGGGATATTCCCGCTCCTGATGCATGCGGATCGTGCCGTAGGCGGAGTTGTCGAACAGGATCACCAGCAAATCCGCGCCATATTGCACGGCAGTGGCCAGTTCCTGCGCATTCATCATGAAATCGCCGTCACCCGCCGCGGCAACCACGCAGCGATCGGGAAAGCGCAGCGATGCGGCGACCGCTGCTGGTATCCCATACCCCATTGCGCCGCAGGTCGGGGCCAGCTGCGAGGGGAAACCGGTGTAGCGCCAGTAACGGTGCCACCATCCGCCAAAATTGCCCGCACCGTTGCAGATGATGGAATCGGCGGGCAGCATTTCACGCGCGGCGGCCATGCACATCGCCTGGTCGAGCGGGAAATCGCTGGCAACCGGGGTCGAAAACTCCAGCCACTCGCGGTTGGCCTCGTGTCCGGCATCGAAGGGCAACACGTCGCCATCGTCCCACAGGGCGGCACTTTCGGCGAATTCACCGGGATCTGCGCAAATCGCCAGATCGGTGCGATAGACGCGGCCCAGCTCCTCGGGGTCGGGATAGATGTGGATCAACTGCTGGCCGGGATGATCGGGCGTCACCAGCGTGTAGCCATCGGTGGTCGCCTCTCCCAGCCTGGCGCCTACGACCAGCAGCAGGTCTGCCGCCTTGATCCGCTCCACCAGCTTTGGACCCGGGCCATAGCCAAGGTTGCCGGCATAGACCGGGCTGGAGGAATCGATGGCATCCTGCCGGCGAAAGGCGGTTGCCACGGGCATGCCGATGCGCCGGGCGAACTGGTCGAAATATTCGCGCGCTTTGCCGTGCCATCCGCCGCCGCCGATAATTGCGACAGGGGAAGCGGCATCGCCGATCATTGCCATCATCGTGGCGATCGCATCGGGGCAGGGGGCCTGCGCCGGACGATGGGTATAGGGGCGCTGGAGGGCTACAATGCCATCTTCGTGCAGCATGTCCTCTGGCAGGGCGAGCACCACCGGGCCGGGCCGGCCGGAGATTGCCGTGGCATAGGCGCGCGCAACATATTCCGGAATACGCGCCGCGTCGTCGATGCGTGCGGCCCATTTGCAGATCGGCCCGAAGAAGGCGGAAAAGTCCACTTCCTGAAAGCCCTCGCGGTCGCGCATGGTGCGCGCCACATCGCCCACGAACAGGATCATCGGCTGCGAATCCTGCATCGCCACGTGCACGCCGATGCTGGCATTGGTGGCGCCGGGGCCGCGGGTGACAAAGGCAATGCCGGGGCGCGCCGTCATCGCGCCATCGGCGCAGGCCATGAAGGCAACCCCGCCTTCCTGGCGGCAGGTGACGGTCTGTATCCGGGTCCTGTCCCTCAGGGCATCGAGGACGGGCAGGAAGCTCTCCCCCGGTACGGTGAAGACGCGGTCGCATCCTTGCTCGGCAAGGGAATCGACCAGTAATGCTGCTGCCTGGTTGCTCATGAAATCACCTATTATCCATGCCCGATCAATGCGGCAACCATACGCCCGTTGCAAGAATCGTCCCGGCTGTGGACATCGGCCAAATGCGCTCTCCACAATGGTTAGCAATTCGTTAAACCAGTCGCATGAGACGCGCACTTGTTCTGACCCATGAGGCCGCCCGCCATCCGTTCCGGGCTTCGCTTCCGATGCAGGCCTTCGCATTGGGGGAGGCAGAGAATCGCCGGTCATGGAGGCTCAATTTCGGCCTCGATGCCGGTGACGCGCGTCAGCTGGTGATGACCTATTGCGCAGGCTTCCTGGCGACTACGGCCTTCTTCTTCTGACTTATTGCGCCTGGGTGATGGCGAGTTTTTCGGCCTGATACAGCCGATAACCCAGCCATGCCGATATCAGGCACATGGCAGCGCTCAGCAGCAGTTGCTCGACCAGTGGCACGCCGACCGCACTCAGCAGCAGCGCGAAGACCGAGCCGCCCACCATCGCCCCGGAATTGACGATATTGTTCGCCGCCACCGTGCGTGAAGCCTGCGAGGGTTCCACCCGCGTGGTGAGGAAGGCGTAGAGCGGAACCACGAACATGCCGCCGAATACCGCAATCGCCAGCAGCGCAGCCAGCACCAGCGGGGCGAGCGGCTGGGCGATGAAGGTGGCGATATCCATCAGTTCAGGAGTGGTAATCTCCTGCGACCACATCCGGCAGACCAGATAGAAAGCGGCCACGCTGATGCCCATCAGGATGACTGAAACGGGGCTGTAGCGCGCAGAGACATTGCCCTTCAGCAAGGCATTGATCGCCACCGATCCAATCGCCACACCGATGGAGAAGATCACCAGGAACAGGCTGGCGACTTCCTTGCTGGCCATCAGCACATTCTTGGCCAGCGGCGGAAACTGGATGAACAGCACCGCGCCAATGGTCCAGAAAAAGCTGATTGCCATGATCGCGTAGAAAACCTCGCGGTGGTGACAGGTGTTGCGCACCAGCGCGATGGATGCGCGCAGGATGTTGCGATCGATTTCCTGGCCCGGGTGGTAGGGCGGGGCATCGGGCACCTGACAACTGGTGAAATAGCCGATCACGGCGATCACGATCACCAGCAATGCGGCGATCTCCACATCGACAAAGCCCGCCAGGATCGTGCCGCCCATGATGGCAAGATAGGTTCCGGCCTCCACCAGTCCCGTGCCCGCCAGAACCTCGCTACGCTCCAGATGTTGCGGCAGGATGGAATATTTGATCGGGCCAAAGAAGGTGGAATGTACGCCCATCGCAAACAGCGCCAGCATCATCAGCGGAATGGCCACCAGCTGCGTCAGCATCCCCATCCAGGCAAGGGTGAGGCCCACGGCGCCCACCGCCATGATGACGATTTCCGCCGCTTTCACAGTGCGGATGATCTTTGCCTTGTCGCGCATGTCGGCCAGTTGCCCGGCCAGCGCAGAAAACAGGAAGAAGGGCAGGATGAAGACCGCCGAGGCCACCCCGCTGAAAATCGTCTCTGCCGCTTCGGAGCTGTAGACACTGTAGACAACGAACAGCACCATGGCGTTCTTGTACAGATTGTCGTTGAACGCGTTGAGCAGTTGCGTCGCGAAAAGCGGCAGGAAGCGCCTTTGCTTGAGCAGGTGCGGGGAAGTGAGCATGCTGTAGTCTTGCGACCCTTGTTTCGCTATCTCGGCCCTGCCTTAGCCGTGTGAGCGCGCGGCACAAGCGATTGCCTGCTTTTTTACAAGGCAATTACCGGCTAGGGCCTTGCCGCATGTTGACCTTGCCCAACATTTTGACGCTTTCGCGCATCGCGATGATCCCGCTGCTGGCCGCGCTGCTGTGGTGGCCGGGATGGCATGCAGGCTATATTTACGCCTTCGTCCTCTACTGCCTGATGGGCTTCACCGACTATTTCGATGGCTATCTGGCGCGGGCCAGCGGGGCGGTATCCAAGCTGGGCATCTTCCTTGATCCCATTGCCGACAAGATCATGGTGGCATCGGTCATTCTGGTGCTGGCGGCACAAGGCGTGCTGCGCGGCCCCTATGTGGGCGATGCCCATGTGATTGCGGGCCTGATCATCTTGATCCGCGAAATGGCCGTTTCAGGCCTGCGCGAATTCCTCGGCGGGTTGCAGGTGTCGGTGCCCGTAAGCAAGCTGGCCAAGTGGAAGACAACGCTGCAACTGATTGCGCTGGGTGCCCTGATATTGGGCGAAGGCCTGCCGAACTGGACCTTTGCTGCAGCCGGAGTGATCCACAATGTGCCGCATACCGTGGGGCTGTTCACCTTGTGGGGTGCTGCGATCCTGACGGTCGTGACCGGCTGGGATTACCTGCGCGTCGGCATCAAACACATGGATTGAGCGGGCAATGCGGCGCAATCTGCAACGTTTCGTCGCACGATCCGGTCAAATTACCTTCAAAACCCTGGCCTGGCAGGCGGGTTCACGTGCGAGCAAGGTGGGCCTGAACAAACGGCAATTCTCTCGCGCTTGAGCGAAGCTTGCGCGCCGCACATCTTGCCACGTGAGATGATTGGGATGCTGACAGCCAGACACGCCTTTACCATGGCGGTCGAATGAACATCCCGATTTCGCGGGAACCGGCTGTCCCAGTTTGAAGGAGTAACAATATGCGTATTATTTCCAGCAAGCCTGCGGGCCTGATCCTGTGTGCCATGCTTGTCATGCCGGCATCAGTCAGCGTGACGGCGCAGGAACTGGGTCCGGACGAGCGCCAGGAAGTGATCAATGTATTCGGTTCACTTCCGGCTGATTTGTCAGGCCTTGCTGAAGGGCCCGAGGTGGACGGATTTATCTCCGCGCGCAGGGGCCGTCAGATGCAGGTCACCAGCGCAGATGGCAACAACACGGCGATTGTCGTCGCCGATGCCACCCAGATCAGGGCAAGCGGCGGGTTCCTCGGCATGAATCGTACGCAGCTTGCTGCGGACTCGTTGATCAACGGCCTCCCGGTGACCGTCGAAACCGTGGAATGGGAAGGCGGCCTTGTGGCTAGCCGGATCAAGTTCAAGGACAGCGATCTGGAAACGGCCGCAATGATCCGTGCCGGCACCGGCCAGCAATTTGCCGAACAGGGTGCGGCAATTGAAGAGAATGCTGCGGCGACAGAGGCGCTGCGCGGCCGCGTGGCCAATATCGACCAATATAACGTCAAGGGCACGACCAACGTCTATTTCGACACGGGCAAGTGGAACCTGTCGGCTGGGGCCGAGCGCGAACTGTGCACGGCTGCAAGGGAAGCCGAGGCGATGGACAATGCGCTGGTGCTTGTTGTCGGCTACACCGATTCAGTCGGCGATCAGGATTATAACCAGGTCCTCAGCGAGAGGCGCGCAGGCCGCGTGGTCAACCATCTTCAGCAGGCCTGCGGCTGGCAACCCTATCGCATGCTGACCCCCACCGGCATGGCCGAAGCCGATCCGCTGGCGAATAATGCCACCCCCCAGGGCAGGGCGCAGAACCGCCGTGTTTCGGTAAATATCCTCGTCAGCAAGGCGCTTGACGGCCTGTAAGACGTGCGGGGGTGGGCTTGGCTCACCCCGCAGCTTCCCAGCTGAAACAGTTCGCGAGTCGGCGTGAAACATATGCATTGTTGAGTGTCCGCAAGTGGGTGGGAAGCGGACATTCGCGGGATCGCATGATCGAGGTCCGCTAGGTTTAGAAGCAGACCCGTGCCGCACGGATCAGGCAGGAAAATGAATTCCGCACAGTTTGTTGCCGTCGGGATCACGAAAATAGGCCAGTTCGATGGTGCCCATGGAGGCAGTTTCGCGCGGTCCGGGCGGAGCTTCGATCGAGGTTCCACCAGCGGCAACGGCGGTATCGTGAAGCTGCTTCACCTGCTCGGGCGAGTCGCAGGCAAAGGCGACTGTGCTGCCGTTGGCGACGCTTGCCGGTTCGTCGTTGATCGGCTGGCTGACGATGAAATTCGTTCCGTTGCCGTTATTGTAGATCAGACGGGTATGGCCGCTGTCGGCGATGTTCCGCGTCCCTTCCCCTGCACCCAAGGTGCCGAGCACCGTGTCGTAGAAGCGCTTGGATCGTTCAATGTCGTTAGATCCGACCATGGTGTGAAAAAGCACGCATACTCTCCTGAAGGCTGATCGACTTCCGATCGCCATTAGCGGTCTCACCTAACAGGCACGTAACCCGCAGTCACCCCCGGCCCTCGGAACGTCCGCAACTGGGTCGCAAGCGGACGTGCCGTCAGCCCGCTTTCAATTCCTGTGCCAGCAAGCGGAATTCCTCTGCGCGCGGTGAGTTCTGGCGCCAGACAAGGGCGATCTTGCGGCTGGTGTTCTTGCCCTTCAGCGGGCGGGCGACCACGTTGGTTTCGTGCAATATGCCTGCATCAATCGCCATTTCGGGCAGCATGGTCAGGCCCAGGCCGTTGTCGACCATCTGCACCAGCGTGTGCAGCGATGTGCCGATCATGGTGGCACTGGCGCGCATTTCCGGGCGGTTGCAGGCGGCCAGCGCGTGTTCCTTCAGGCAATGTCCGTCTTCCAGCAGCAGTAGGCGGCCTTCGTCGATCATGCCGGGCGGGATTTCCGCAGGCGGATCGCGCGGATCGTCCTTGGGGAAGGCGACGAACAGCCGGTCCTCGCAAATCACCTCGCTCTCCACTTCGCCAGTGGCGAAGGGCAGGGCCAGCAGCACACAATCGGCGCGCCCGTGATGCAGCGATTCGACCGCGTGGTCGGACGTTTCCTCACGCAGGAACAGCTTGAGCTGCGGGCGCTCCTTGCGCAGGCGCGGCAATATGCGCGGCAGCAGGAACGGGGCGATGGTGGGGATCACGCTCATCCGCAATTCGCCAGATAGCGGCTTTCCGGCGGCCTGCACCAGTTCGGACAGTTCCTCTGCCTCGCGCAGCAGGCGGTGCGCCTTTTCCACCACGGCGTTGCCCAGCGGAGTGAAGCGCACCACGCGGCGGCTGCGTTCCACCAAGGTCACGCCCAGCAGCGATTCCAGCTCGCGAATACCGGCGGAAAGGGTGGACTGGGAAACGAAGCTGGCCTCTGCCGCACGGCCAAAATGCCCATGTTCGTGCAGCGCAACCAGATATTGCAGCTGTTTGATGGTGGGCAGATATGTGCTCACTCGGCTGCGTCCGCCTCTGCCTGTGGCTGTTCATCCGGTTCCGAATCGTCTTCAGGCCCATATTCGGGATCATCGTCCGGCTCGTCTTCAACCGCGTGGACCACGGCGCCGCCATTCGCGACATCATCGATATGGGTCATTTTCAGGCGACCTTTCTCGACCGCGAAGGCCAGTTTGCCTTCCACCAGTTCCAGCGCATCCTTGCCGAACACTTCATAGCGCCAGCCTTCCAGCATCGGCAGCTTGCGCACACCGGCGGCCAGCGCCTCCAGCTCGTCAGACTTGGTCAGCAGGCGGGAGGCGACGTCAATCTCGCGGCTGCGAATCTTCAGCAGCAGCTTGAGCAGATCGGCCACCAGCGCACCTTCCTTGCCCAGCGGCGCGCCGCGCTTGGCCTTGGTCGGCATTTCATCGTCGGGCAGTGGCTCTGCATCGCGCAGCACGCGCATCAGACGTTTGCCGATGTCGTTTTCCTTCCACGCCTGTGACAGGCCGCGCACCTTGGCGAGGTCCGCCTGCGATTTGGGCGGGTGGCTGGCGATATCGGCCAGCGTCTCATCACGGATGATGCGGCCGCGCGGAATATCCTTGTCCTGCGCCTCCGTCTCCCGCCATCCGGCCAGCGCCTTGAGGCGGCCCAGCACCTGCGGATTGCGGCCCGGGGCGCGGATGCGGTGCCACGCCAGATCGCTGTCATTGGCGTAATTGGCTGGATCGGCTAGCTTTTCCATCTCGGCATTCAGCCATGCGCCGCGACCGGTCTTGACCAGTTTCTTGAGGATCTTGGGAAAGATCTTGGCGAGGTATGTCACATCACCAATGGCATATTCGATCTGCCGCTCGGTCAGCGGGCGGCGGCTCCAGTCGGTGAAGCGCGCGCCCTTGTCGATCACCTTGCCCAGCCAGCTTTCCACCAGATTGGCATAGCCGATCTGTTCGGACTGGCTGATCGCCATCATCGCGATCTGCGTGTCGAATATCGGATGCGGGGTCTTGCCTGTCAGGTTGTAGATAATCTCCACATCCTGGCCGCCGGCATGGAAGATCTTGAGCACATCCTCATTCTCGCACATCAGGTCGAGCAGGGGGGTGAGATCGAGATTGGGGGCCAGCGGATCGATCGCCGCGGCCTCTTCCTCATTGCCGATCTGGATCAGACACAGCAGCGGATAATAGGTGTTCTCGCGCATGAACTCTGTGTCCACGCACATGAAATCGGACCTGGCCAGCCTCTCGCAAAGCTCGGCAAGTTCTTCACTCGAAGTAATCAGCGGGTGTATTTTCATCTCTGCTTTTCTATACGGCCCACATCAGGGGCCCGGGTCGGGGTTATCGGATCGCTTGACAAGCGCGCCACCATCCCCTGTTAGCGCCGGCTTCCTAGCGCCATATACGGACACAAAGAAAGAGTCTTGATGCACGCCTATCGTACCCACAACTGCGCGGCCCTTAGGGCAGAGAATGTCGGAACAAGCGTCCGCCTGTCGGGTTGGGTGCATCGCAAGCGCGATCACGGCGGCGTTCTGTTCGTCGATTTGCGCGATCATTACGGCATCACCCAGGTGGTGGCGGACGAGGATTCGCCCGCGCTGGCGCTGCTCGATGGATTGAAGCTGGAAAGCGTCATCACCATTGATGGCGAGGTGAAGGCGCGCGATGCCGAGGCGGTCAACGCCAATTTGCCGACCGGCGACATCGAAGTCTTCGCCCGCTCCGTCACCGTGCAGAGCCGCGCCGAGGAATTGCCGCTGCCGGTAGCAGGCGAACAGGATTATCCCGAGGAAATCCGCCTGAAGTACCGCTTCGTGGACCTTCGCCGCGAAACCATGCACCGCAACATCATGCTGCGCAGCCAGGTCATCACCTCGCTGCGCAACCGCATGACCGCGCAGGGCTTCAATGAATTTCAGACGCCGATCCTGGCCGCATCCAGCCCCGAAGGCGCGCGCGACTATATCGTGCCCAGCCGTCTGCATCCCGGCACTTTCTATGCGCTGCCGCAGGCGCCGCAGATGTTCAAGCAGCTGCTGATGGTGGCCGGGTTCGACCGTTATTTCCAGATCGCGCCGTGTTTCCGCGACGAAGATCTGCGCGCTGACCGTTCGCCAGAATTTTACCAGCTCGATTTCGAAATGAGCTTTGTCACCCAGGAAGACGTGTTCCAGGCCATCGAACCGGTGCTGGCTGGCGTGTTCGAGGAATTCTCCGGCGGCAAGAGCGTGACCCCGGCGGGCACATTCCCGCGCATTCCCTACCGCGAATCCATGCTGAAATACGGCACGGACAAGCCCGACCTGCGCAATCCGCTGGTGATCACCGATGTCTCGCATCATTTCGAAAAGTCCGGTTTCGGCATTTTCGAGAAGATCGTTGGCAGCGGCGGCGTTGTCCGCGCGATCCCTGCCCCCAATACGGTCGATAAGAGCCGCAAGTTCTTTGACGAGATGAACGACTGGTCGCGCAAGGAAGGCTTTGCCGGGCTTGGCTATGTCACCCGCAAGGGCGGCGAGTTCGGCGGACCGATCGCCAAGAATCACGGGCCGGAAAACATGGCGAAGCTTTACGAAGAGCTGGGCCTTGGCGAAAACGATGGCCTGTTCTTTGCCGCGGGCAAGGAAAAGGACGCCGCCAGGCTGGCCGGTGCCGCGCGCACCCGCGTGGGCGAATTGCTCGAACTGATCGAGCCTGATTGCTTCAAGTTCTGCTGGATCGTCGATTTCCCGATGTTCGAATATGATGAGGACGCGAAGAAGGTCGATTTCAGCCACAACCCGTTCTCCATGCCGCAGGGCGAGATGGACGCGCTGGAAAACCAGAACCCGCTGGAAATCCTCGCCTGGCAGTATGACATCGTGTGCAACGGCTATGAGCTGAGCAGCGGCGCGATCCGGAACCACCGCCCGGATATCATGTACAAGGCGTTCGAAATCGCCGGGTACACCAAGGCTGACGTGGACGAGAATTTCTCCGGCATGATCGAGGCTTTCAAGCTGGGTGCCCCGCCGCATGGTGGTTCCGCGCCGGGGATCGACCGCATCGTCATGCTGCTGGCGGATGAGCCGAATATTCGCGAAGTGATCGCATTCCCGCTCAACCAGAAGGCGCAGGATCTGATGATGGGCGCTCCCTCAAAGGTCAGCGCGCGGGCGCTGCGCGATGTGCATATTCGCACGGTGGAAGCACCCAAGCCCGCAGCAACCCCTGAAAAAGCTGCGGAGTGACATGGCAAACCGTTCGGCTGGCACTTGCCAGCCTGCCCGTCCTTGATTAGGGCCACAGCTAAACACATACCCAACTTCCAAGAGGGAAACCAGAATGAGCGATACTGCTGACCGCGTGAAGAAGATCGTTGTCGAGCACCTTGGTGTAGAAGAAGACAAGGTTACTCCCGATGCGAGCTTCATTGACGATCTTGGCGCAGACAGCCTCGACATTGTCGAGCTGGTGATGGCATTCGAAGAGGAATTCGGTGTCGAAATCCCTGACGATGCGGCTGAGAAGATCAACACCGTTGGCGATGCCAACAAGTATATCGACGAGCATACGGACTAAGTCCGCAGGCACCCTGTTCGCAATAGGTCCCGCCTTTGCGGACGGGGAACGAAGGCTCAGCCAATTGCGGCTGGGCCTTTCGTGATTTTGGAGAGAGAATATGCGGCGAGTGGTCGTAACCGGACTGGGCCTTGTCACTCCCTTGGGTGGCGATGTGGAAACCACATGGGCAAACATACTGGCCGGCAAGAGCGGTGCCGGGCCGATCACCCATTTTGACGCAACGGAACACAAGTGCCGCATCGCCTGCGAAGTGAAGCCGGCGGACCATGAATATGGCTTCGATCCGAACAAGCGCGTGGATCACAAGGTCCAGCGCCAGGTCGATCCGTTCATCATTTTCGGCATTGATGCCGCAGGTCAGGCGATCGAAGACGCCGGTCTGGAAGACATGGACGATGCCACCAGGCTGCGTGCCGGTTGTTCGATCGGTTCGGGCATCGGCGGCTTGCCGGGCATCGAAAAGGAATCGCTGGTCCTGCACGAAAAGGGACCGGGCCGCGTTTCCCCGCATTTCGTCCACGGCCGCCTGATCAATCTCATCAGCGGTCAGGTCTCTATCAAATATGGCCTGATGGGCCCCAACCACGCGGTGGTGACGGCCTGTTCCACCGGCGCGCATTCCATTGGCGATGCCGCACGGATGATCCGTGACGACGATGCCGACATCATGCTGGCAGGCGGCGCAGAGGCGACCATCTGCCCCATCGGCATTGCCGGATTTGCCCAGGCACGCGCGCTCAGCACCGATTTCAACGATGACCCCACGCGCGCCAGCCGTCCCTATGACGTGGCCCGTGACGGCTTCGTGATGGGTGAAGGCGCGGGCGTTGTGGTGCTGGAAGAATATGAGCACGCCAAGGCGCGCGGTGCGAAGATCTATGCCGAAGTGATCGGCTATGGCCTGTCGGGCGATGCCTACCATGTGACCGCGCCGCATCCTGAAGGATCGGGCGCGTTCCGATCCATGCAGATGGCGCTGCGCAAGGCCGGCATGACACCTGACGACATCGACTATATCAACGCCCACGGCACCTCCACCCCGCTGGGTGACGAGCTGGAACTGGGCGCGGTGCGGCGTCTGTTTGGCGATGCCATTTCGCATGTTTCCATGAGCAGCACCAAAAGCGCCATCGGCCACTTGCTGGGCGGTGCGGGCGCGGTGGAAAGCATCTTCTGCATCCTGGCCATGCGTGACCAGATCGCCCCGCCAACGCTCAATCTGGAGAACCCCTCCGACGGTTGCGAAGGCGTGGACCTGGTGCCGCTCAAGGCCAAGAAGCGCAAGATTCGCGCCGTGCTGAACAACAGTTTCGGCTTTGGCGGGACCAACGCCTCGCTGGTGATGAAGCTAGTCGATTGACATGATCCGGGCCGGCTGTGCCTTGCTGGCCGTGCTTGTGGCGGTGGCCCTGCTGGCGGCAGGCTGGTTCGCCTTTGGCTGGTATGGCTCAGGCCCGGTGGAGGAAGAGACGACCTTCATCGTCTCGTCCGGATCATCGCTCACATCCGTGGCGCAGCAGCTGGAGGAGGAGGGGCATATCCACTCCGCCAGTGCCTTCCTGTTGCGGGCAAAGCTGCTGGGCAGTTCCGATCCGATCAAGGCGGGCGAATTCCTGCTGCCCGCCGGGGCCAGCCCGTCGCAAATCCTCGATTCGTTCCAGCATGGCGAGGTGATCCGCCGCTTCGTCACCATTCCCGAAGGCATGCCATCGGTTCTGGTGCACGAAAGACTGATGGCGGAACCGCTGCTGACAGGCGAGATTCCGGTGCCGGAAGAAGGCACCATCCTGCCCGAAAGCTATGATTTCGAACGCGGGGAGAGCAGGGCGGCCGTGCTCGCCCGCATGCAGGAGGCGATGAGCCGGACGCTGGCTGAACTGTGGCCCACCAAGGGGCCGCGCAGCATGGTGACAACACCGCAGGAGGCAGTGATCCTGGCCTCCATCGTGGAAAAGGAAACCGGCGTTCCGGGTGAACGCGGTATGGTGGCCGGGCTGTATACCAACCGGCTGCGGCAGGGGATTCGCCTGCAGGCCGATCCCACCATCATCTATCCGATCACCAGGGGCCGTCCTTTGGGCCGCCGCATCCGCCAATCGGAAATTGACGCGGTGAACGATTACAACACCTATTCCATGGCCGGCCTGCCGCGTGCACCGATCACCAATCCGGGCCGTGCATCTATCGCCGCAGTGCTCAATCCCGATGCCACCGATGCGCTGTACATGGTGGCCGATGGCAGCGGCGGTCATGCTTTTGGGGCCACGCTGGAAGAGCATAACGCCAATGTCGAACGCTGGTATGCCCTGAGGCGCGAACGCGGCGAGATGTGAGCGGCGATGGCTGACCTTGCTCCGCTGATCATCACCGCCGAAATGCCTGAGGACATGTACAGCTGGGCCAACCAGCTGCGGCAGGATCATTTCCCGCCGGAGCGCAATTACCTCAAGGCCCATGTCACGCTGTTCCATGCGCTTCCCCCCAGCAGTGAGAGCGAAGTGCGCGATTGCCTGGCAGGACTGGCGCGCGACAATCCGCCCGTTCCCGCGCGGCTGGAAGGGGTGATGAAGCTGGGCAAGGGCACTGCGCTGCAAATCTCCAGCCCGGCGATGCTGGCCTTGTGGGAGGAGATGGCGGACCGTTTTCACGGCCTGCTGATCCCGCAGGACATGCACGCCCCGCGCCTCCATGTGACGGTGCAGAACAAGGTCAGCATAGAGGAGGCAAGGGCGCTTCAGGCAGAGCTGGCGGCGCGAATAATCCCGCGTGACTTCACCTTTCGCGGGCTGGAACTGCACGCCTATCGCGGCGGTCCGTGGGACTTCATCAAGAGGTGGCGGTTTCGCGGTTGACCAAGGGGCAACAGCCCCCTACATGGCGCGCCTTGCCGGTGCCTCAGCGCACCGCCGCAAAGCCGGATGGCGGAGTAGCTCAGGTGGTTAGAGCACGGGAATCATAATCCTGGTGTCGGGGGTTCGAGTCCCTCCTCCGCTACCATCCTTTCAGACCTTAGATGGCGATGGATGCGTGCGATAATTGCGCGCCTGTGCCAGCGGTGGGGCTGTTTCCCTGTCGCTCCGCGCAATTGCGGCATTTACCTATTGAACCACGCCATATTGCCAGCGCTTGATGACGCTGGCGACCAGCACCGGGCAAGGGTTGGCCATATGTGATGAAATGGGGCGGCTCCCCGCGGCATGCTGACTGAAAGAGCTTCGCGCACTGCCGTGATCGGCAAGTGGCTGATACCTGCATTGGCGGTGGCGGGTCTGGTGTTCGCCATTCGCCATTTCGCCCAGTTCGAGGAATTTGTGGCGCTGGCCCGTAAGGCGGAGCCGCTGTGGCTGCTGCTGGCGCTGGGATTTCAGGCTGCGACTTATCTGTGCGTCGCCTCTGGCTGGCAGGCCGTACTGCGCCGCGCGGGCCATCCGTTGCCGCTGCGCAGCCTGATCCCGGTGGCGATTACCAAGCTGTTCGCTGATCAGGCTATTCCCGGTGCGGGCATGGGTGGCAATTTCCTGCTGATCCAACGTCTGACGCGGCTGGGCACCCCGCGCGGGGCGGCCATGGCGGCGCTGCTGGTGTCGATGATCGGCTTTTACGCTTCCTATGCCGCGCTGGCGCTGATCATGCTGTTCACGCTGTGGCTGCACCGTCAGGCAACGCCGCTGCTGACCGGGCTGGTTACGACATTCCTGATCATTGCCGTTGCCCTGCCTTCGCTGGCCCTGTGGCTGCGCCGCCGTGGCAGCCAGCCGCTGCCTCCCCGGATCGAGAATATCGCCTTTCTGCACAACGTGCTGCAACTGGTTGGCGAGGCACCTGAGGAGCTGGTCAGGGACCGGGCGCTCATCGCCCGGGTGACAGGCTTCAACGGGCTGGTCTTTCTGGCCGATACGGCGACGCTGGCGGCGTGCCTGCTTGCAGTGGGTCAACCGCTGGAGCTGTCGACCGCGTTCATTGCCCTGATCAGCGGGTCCATCGCCATGACACTGGCTCCGATTCCGCTGGGCCTTGGCACTTTTGAGGCGAGCTGCATCGCGATGCTGACCCTGCTTGGCGTGTCGATCGAACCGGCGGTGACGGCAACCTTGCTGCTGCGGGGGATGACCTTGTGGCTGCCGCTGGGGCTGGGGTTCGCCCTGCTGCGCAGCGGGAACAGGCCCGACGGGAACAGTGACGACGGGTGCGACCATGATTGACGCTTACTGGTCCCTGCCTGCCGAACAGGCGCTCAAAGAAATGCAGAGCACGGCGTCCGGGCTTGAACCTGCCGAAGCGCAGACCCGGCTTGGCAGATTTGGCCCCAATACTGTGGGCGGACACGAGCGGTTATCGGCCATCCGTCAGCTGGCGCGCCAGTTCCGCAACCCGCTTGCGCTGATCCTGATATTCGGTGCCGGTATCTCGCTGCTGCTGAAGGACTGGCTCGACGCGACAATCATCCTGATCATCGTCGGCGGCAGCGGGCTGCTGGGATTCAGCCAGGAATACCGGGCATCGCGGGCGGTTGATCTGCTGCGCGGAAGACTGGCGCTGAGAGTGAATGTGCTGCGCGGCGGAACTGCCCAGACCGTGCCCGCCAGCGAGATTGTGCCCGGTGATGTGGTGCAGCTGTCTGCCGGCAATCTGGTGCCTGCCGATGGGCTGGTGCTTGCAGCGCAGGATTGCCTGGTGACACAGGCCGTACTGACCGGGGAATCGCTGCCGGTCGAAAAATCTCCCGGTACGATCGCCGCTGCGGCATCTATGGAGCAGCGCACCAACACGCTGTTCATGCAATCCTCGCTGCGCAGCGGCACGGCCACGATGCTGGTGATGCAGACGGGCTTGCAGACGGAATATGGCGCAATCGCCAGGCATATCGGCGCGAGCGATGAGGAGACCGAATTCACCCGCGGAGTGCGCGCGTTCGGCATCATGCTGCTGCGGGTGATGATCGTCATCGTGCTGGCGGTGCTGACGATCAACCAGTTGCAGGGCCGCCCGGTGGTGGATTCGCTGCTGTTCGCAGTCGCTCTGGCGGTCGGCCTCTCGCCTGAAATGCTGCCCGCCATCATCAGCGTTACCCTGGCGGTGGGCGCTCGCCATCTGGCGCGGGACGGGGTGATCGTCCGCCGTCTCGATGCGATAGAGAACCTTGGCAGCATGGACATCCTGTGCACCGACAAGACCGGAACGCTGACAGAAGGGGTGGTGCAGCTGGACCGGGCCATCGATCTGGCCGGAGAGACCAGCGGGCAGGTGCGCCATGCCGCCTTCCTGAACGCCTCCTTCGAAACCGGAATTGCCAATCCGCTGGATGAAGCAATCGTTGCCGCCGGCAAGGCTGCGGGCCTGACAGTCGGCGATCACTGCAAGCTGGACGAGATACCCTATGATTTCGCGCGCCGCCGGCTGAGCATTCTGGTGGAGGAACCGGCCGCGCCCGGTCATGCGCGGATGATAACCAAAGGCGCCTTTGCCGATATCATGGCCGTGTGCGGCGCGGTGCGCACAGAGCAGGGGGATCGCCCGCTGACGCAGGATATTCGCCAGACTATCGATGCGCTGTTTCAGGAAATGGGCGAATCCGGCTTCCGCGTGCTGGCCGTGGCTGAGCGCATTTTCCCGGACCGCACCGCGATCGACCGTGAGGACGAGACGGGGCTGACCTTTTTGGGGCTGCTGCTGTTTCTGGACCCGGCCAAGCCGCAGATCGCGCAGAGCCTGCGCGATCTGGCGGCGCTGGGGATCACCACCAAGATCATCAGCGGGGACAACCGTTTTGTCACCGCTCACGTCGCCCGTCAGGTTGGGCTGAAATCCCGATCAATGCTGACGGGCGACAGGCTTGCCCGCATGTCGGACGAGGCGCTTCGCCACCGGGCCGAGCGCAACAGCATCTTCGCCGAAATCGATCCGCAGCAGAAAGAGCGCATCATTCGCGCGCTGCAGCAATCCGGGCACGCGGTTGGCTATCTTGGCGATGGTATCAACGATGCGCCGGCGCTGCGGCTGGCCGACGTGGGCATCTCGGTGGACAAGGCAGTCGATGTGGCGCGTGAGAGTGCCGACATCGTCCTGCTTCACCGCGACATTGACGTGATCCGACAGGGAGTGGTGGATGGCCGCCGGACATTCGCCAACACGCTGAAATATATCTCGATCACCACCAGCGCCAATTTCGGCAACATGGTCAGCATGGCACTGGCGGTTCCGCTGCTGCCGTTCCTGCCGCTGCTGCCCAAGCAGATACTGCTCAACAACTTCCTGTCCGACATTCCATCGATCACCATCTCGACCGATAATGTCGATCCCGAACAGCTGGAGAAGCCCCAGCGCTGGCACATCAGGGACGTGCAGCGGTTCATGATCGTGTTCGGTCTGACCAGCTCGGTTTTCGACCTGCTGACCTTTGGCGCGCTGCGCTGGATATTCCACACGGACGAGGCTTCGTTCCACACCATCTGGTTCGTCATTTCACTGCTTACAGAGCTGGTGGTGGTGCTGGTCCTGCGCACGCGCAGGTTCAGCCTGCACAGTCGCCCCGGCAGGCTGCTGCTGGGGACCACCGCGGTCATGACCTGTGTGTGCCTGATCCTGCCCTTTGCGCCGGTGTTCGATGGGCTGTTCGGGTTCGAGAGGCCGTCATGGCAGTTGCTGGCGTTCAGCGTCGGCCTCGTGACATGCTATGCCCTTGCTACCGAAGCCATGAAGCGGTTCTATTATGCCCGGCGGACCTGACACAGGCTGCGGGCAGAGATTTCGCCCTCAGCCGTGCCTGTCTGCCAGTACGGTTTGCAGATGATCGATGCCGCCGCGCAAGGTGGTGAGCTTGCCGACATCCGCATCGCTGATCTCAACCCCCAGCCGAGTGCTCAGAGCTACCACCAGATTGTAGATATCCATCGAATCGAGATCGAGCACCTCGCGCAGGTCCTCGTCATCGCCGATGCTGGCACCGGCGCTTTCCGGAGCGATGGCGGCAAGTTCTTCAAGGATCGCGGTACGCAATTCGTCTGTGGTCATAGGTCCTCCGGATGCTGGAGAAGGTCGTCGATCCGGCGCAGCAGCAGCGCGCCGCGATGGCCATCGCTGACCCGGTGATCGGCGGCGAGAGAGACGCTCAGGACCGGGCGAACGGCCAGCTGGTCCCCCACGGCCCACGGGCGCGGCAGAGGCGTGCCGAAGCCCAGTATCGCCACTTGCGGCGGGTAGATTACCGGCAGCAGCGCTTCCACGCCTCGGTCGCCCAGCGCAGAAATTGTCACGGTGGGATCGGCAATTTCGGAGGAGCGGAAACCGCCCCGGCGCACGCGGCCCACCAGGTCACGGATGCTGGCCATCAGTTCGGGGAGGGCGAGCGTGTCGGTATCGTGGATCGCCGGGGCCGCCAGCCCGCCGCCGCGGATGGCGATGGCCAGCCCTGCGTGGATGCCTGCGCTGGCGGTAAATCGCCCCTGCTCGTAAAAACCGTTGAATTCGGGAAAATCGCGCAGGGCCAGCGCGGTGGCCTTCATCAGCAAGGCCCCCATCAGCAGGCGTTGAGCCGGGGGATGCTGTGCGTTGAAGCCGTCCAGCCAGCTTTGCGCGGCATGCATATCCACGCTGTGGGTCAGGTAATAATGCGGAATTTCCCGCTTCGATCGCTCCATTGCCCCAGCAATCGCCCGGCGCATCGGCCCCATATCCGGAGCGGCGGGGCGAGCTTCTGCTGGCAGAGCCGCCTCCACATCCGCGCGCTGCACCGCGCCGTGGGGACCCGTGCCGGTGATGGCGGCAAGATCGATCTCGCGTTCGGCGGCAAGCCTGCGTGCTGCGGGTGAAGCGCGAAGGCCCGGTGATTCCGGTGCTGGCGGGCGAGGGGTGGGCCGGAGTGCCGCAGGGGGAGCCGCTGGAGCTGGTGCAGGCGCTTGCGGCGAGACTTGCGTGTCAGTGGTCTGTATGGGCGCTGTCTGCCCGGCGCTGGCGGCTATACTGGCACCTTCTCCGACAATTTCCGCAAGAGCCGTCCCCACCGGCACCTTTGTGCCCGGTTCCACCAGCAGGCGGCCAATTTGCCCATCCTCGAACACTTCGACTTCGATCGCGCCTTTTTCCGTTTCGACCACGGCGATGATGTCCCCGTGGCGCACGTCATCGCCCGGCTGCTTCAGCCATTCGACCAGCGTCCCGGCCTCCATATCCGCGCCGAGCGAGGGCATGGCAAAGATGCCCATGACTATCGGCCCAGGGTTTCATGGACCGCGGCAATGATCCCGGCGATGCTGGGCAGTGCGGCTTCTTCCAGATGGCGGGCATAGGGGATGGGCACTTCGGCGCTGCACACGCGGGCAATCGGCGCGTCGAGATTCCAGAACCCGCCTTCGACAATGCGCATGGCAATCTCTGCCGAGATGCTGCCCGACCGCCAGCCTTCATCCACGATCACGGCGCGCCGGGTCCGGCCCACGGTGGCCAGGATCGCCGCATCGTCCAGCGGGCGCAGCACGCGCAGGTCCAGCACTTCGGCGGAAATCCCTTCGTCCGCCAGTGCATCGGCAGCGGCCAGCGTCTTGCCCAGACTGCCGCCATAGGTGATCAGGCTGATATCGGTGCCCTGACGGCGGATTGCCGCGTGATCGATATCCACCTGAACATCGTCAGCGATGTCTCCTGCCTGATTATACAGCAGCGCGTTTTCGAAGATCAGCACCGGATCGGGATCGGCCAGCGCCGGGGTCAGCATTCCGCGTGCATCCTCGATTGTAGCGGGAGCCAGAATGCGCAGGCCGGGGATGTGCGCGTACCACCCTTCAAGGCTGTGCGAATGCTGCGCGGCCAGCTGCCGCCCGCCGCCCGTGGCCATGCGAATGACCAGCGGGACGGAAAACTGCCCGCCGGACATGTGGCGGATGGTGGCGGCATTGTTCATGATCTGGTCGAGCGCCAGCAGCGAGAAATTGCAGGTCATGATCTCCACGATTGGCCGCATTCCGCCCAGCGCCGCGCCGATCCCGGCACCGGTAAAGCCACTTTCGGACAGCGGAGTATCGCGAATGCGCTCCGGCCCGAATTCCTCCAGCAATCCCTTGGAAACGGCATAGCAGCCGCCATAATGCCCAACGTCCTCACCCATCAGGAAAACGCGCGGATCGGCCTGCATGGCGGTGCGGATCGCCTCTCGCATGGCTTCGCGGTAGGTGGTCTGGATCATGTCCGCTTCTCCGCGCCGACATGATGCAGCAGCGTTTCTACCGATTCCCACGTGCCCGCTTCGGCAAAATCGACAGCAGCGGAAACTTCGGCGGCGATTTCCTGTTCCAGTGCCGCCACATCCTCTTCGCGCAGTTCACCGGCGGACAGGGCCCATTCCCTGAAGCGGGTGATCGGCCCGCGCCCGGTCCATTGTTCGACTTCCTCCTTGGAGCGGTAGAGCTGCGGATCGAACATCGAATGGGCGCGGAAACGGTAGGTGCGGCATTCCAGAAAATAGGGTCCGTCGCCGTTCCTGATGGCGCTGGTCGCGCGCCGTGCCGCTGCTTCCACATCGACCACGTTCATGCCGTCCACCGCTTCGGCGGGCATATTGTATCCGGCCGCCTTGGCGTGAATGTCAGTCTGCGATTCAGACAGTTCCAGCGCGGTGCCCATGGCATAGAGATTGTTCTCGCACACAAACAGCACGGGCAAGTTCCACAGCGCCGCCAGGTTCAGGGATTCGTGAAATTCGCCTTCTGCCGCCGCCCCTTCGCCAAAGAAGCAGGCTGTCACGCGGTTGCGGCCCTGCATCTTGTCTGCCAGCGCCAGACCCACGGCCAGCGGCAGTCCGCCGCCGACAATGGCATTTCCGCCATAGAAGCGGGTTGCGGCATCGAACAGGTGCATCGATCCGCCGCGCCCGCCGCTACAACCTTCCTGCTTGCCATACATTTCCGCCATGATCGCGCCTGCGGAAACGCCGCGCACCAGCGCGTGCCCGTGCTCGCGGTACGTCGCCACCACCGCATCTTCGGGGCCGAGAGCCTGCATCACGCCCACCGCCACCGCTTCTTCGCCGATGTAAAGATGCAGGAAGCCGCGGATCTTCTCCCTGGTGTAAAGTTCGGCGCATTTTTCCTCGAACCGGCGGATGCGCAGCATCTGGCGCAGCAGTTCGAGGCAATGGGCATGGTCGAGCCGGACCCTGGTGTTTGCGCTATCGGTCATGCGGGGGATTCCAGTGTCGAGAGATCGCCTTCGGGAAGGCCCAGTTCGCGCGCCTTGAGCAGGCGGCGCATGATCTTGCCCGATCGTGTGCGCGGCAGGTCGGCGCGGATCTCGATCTGGCGCGGTGCAATGGCAGCGCCCAGTTTCAGCCGCGCGTGGCCGAGCAGTTCCCTGGTCAGCTCTTCCCCCGGTTCATATCCGCGATGCAGGGTCACGAACGCCTTGACGATTTCCCCGGCGCGTTCGTCGGGGATGCCGATCACTGCCGCTTCGGCCACGGCGGGATGTTCCACCAGCGCGCTCTCCACCTCGAACGGGCCGATCAGATGGCCGGAAGACTTGATCACATCATCGGCCCGGCCAACGAACCAGTAATAGCCATCAGCATCGCGCGCGGCCATGTCGCCGGTCAGATACCAGCCGCCCTTGAAGGTGGCGGCGTAGCGTTTTTCTTCATCCAGATACTGGCGGAACATCGATGGCCAGCCCGGTCTCAGGGCCAGTTCGCCAATCTCCATCGGGACATCGGTCGGGGTCACGCTGTCGCCTTCGACCTTGACGATGCCCGCCGTGATACCGGGCAGGGGCTTGCCCATGGAGCCGGGCTTCACATCCATCGCCGGATAATTGGCGATCATGATCCCGCCGGTTTCTGTCTGCCACCAGTTGTCGTGGAATGGCCGCCCGAACACCGCATTGCTCCACACCACCGCCTCGGCGTTCAATGGCTCGCCCACGCTGGCCATGAAGCGCAGGGACGAAAGGTTGCGCTGCTGCGCCAGTTCAGCGCCGGATTTCATCAGCAGGCGGATGGCGGTGGGCGCGGTGTACCAGACGGTGACCTGTTCGCGTTCGAGCAGTTCATACCAGCGCCGCGGATCGAACTCAGCCTCGTCGATGACCATGGTCACGCCATTGGTCAGCGGAGCGATGATTCCGTAGGATGTGCCCGTGACCCAGCCCGGATCGGCGGTGCACCAGAATATGTCACCTTCGCGCAGGTCGAGCGCGATGCGCCCTGTGGCATTATGGGCAACCACCGCTTCGTGAACATGCACCGCGCCCTTGGGCCGCCCCGTCGTGCCGCTGGTGAAATGGAGCAGGGCCATGTCCTGCGGCGAGGTGGCCACCAGTTCGAAATCGGGGCTGGTGGCAGCCAGTGCGGCGGCCAGTTCGGTGGTATCCGGATCGTCTGACGGACCGGTAAGGAATACATGTTTCAGCGACGGCAACTCGGCCCGGGCCGGGGCGATCTTGCGCTGGTAGTCGCGCGGCGATGCGATCAGCACGTCGGCCTTGCCGATGGTCATGCGCGCACGCACCGGCTCTGGCCCGAATGCCGAATAGAGCGGGCAGAACACGCCGCCCGCCTTCAGCGTACCCAGCGCGGCGATATAGAGTTCCGGCACCCGCCCCAGCAGCGAATAGACCCGCGTTCCCGGTCCCATCCCGCGATCCGCCAGCATCCGTGCGAAGCGATCCGTTTCCCGCTTCAGGTCGGCATAGCTGTAGCTGCGCCTGTCCCCGTCCTTGCCCAGCCAGCGCAAGGCCTCTCTCGCGCCATGGCCATGCGCCACGTGGCGGTCGATCGCCTCATGGGCAATGTTGAGCCCGCCACCCGGCAGATAATCCAGCCAGCTGCGAAAATCGTCCCATCCCAGCGTTTCGAGGGCGCGCTCGATATCGGGGAAATTGGCTTGGCGGCGATCTTCTTCCGATTTGCGGATCAGTTCGCTGGCCATGATCTGTTTGCGCCCCCTTGCTAACGGCACAGGCAGTCTTGCCCGGCAGCATGGCCAAGTAACTAAGGGAATGTCCGAGTATCCCGCGGATCGCGCGCCGCGGAAATCTACCTAGTGAGTTGGCCCGCAGTCCTGACTAATCATGATCCGGGCATGCAAGTTCGGGGCACAGGCAAGTTCGGGGCACATGCAAGTTCGGGGCAGGGGCCACACCCCCGCGATCAGGAGGCTGACGGAATGACGCTGGCGGAAAATCCACTGCTGTTCGCCCTTGGTGCAAACCACGAGTTCGCCCAGCGGATCGCCTTCCGGCTTGGTCTGACCATCTCGCCGCATGAGGAGCGCGATTTCGAAGGCGGCGAGCACAAGACACGCCCGCTTGTGGAAGTATCAGGGCGCAATATCTTCGTGGTCTATTCGCTGCATGGCGAAGCCGGTGCATCGGCGAATGACAAGCTGGTTCGGCTGCTGTTCTTCGTCGGTGCGCTGCGCGATGCAGGGGCCGCACGGATCACCATTGTGGCTCCCTATCTGGCCTATAGCCGCAAGGATCGGCGGACGAAGCCGCGCGATCCGGTGGCCACCCGCTATGTCGCTCAGCTGATGGAGGCTGTTTCGGCGGACAGCATCTTGACGGTGGAGGTCCACAACCTCAGCGCGTTTGAAAACGCGTTCCGGTCATGCCGACCCGAACATATCGCCACGGCGGGCTGCTTCGCAGACCATATCGCCGGAATGGCGCAGGAAGGGGAGAAATTCGCCGTCGTCTCCCCCGATGCAGGTGGCAACAAACGCGCTGAATTGCTGCGCCGGATGCTGGAGGAGCGGTTGGGCCAGCCGGTGATGAAAGGCCTGATGGACAAGCACCGCAGCAGCGATGTGGTGTCCGGCACGCAGTTTGTGGGCGATGTGGCGGGCTGCACGGCGATCATCTTTGACGATATCATTGCCAGCGGAACCACCATCCTGCGGGCGGTGGATGCCAGCAGGCAGGCCGGGGCAGACCGCGTTATCGCCGCTGCTGCCCATGCCAGATTTACCGCGCAATCACCGCTGTTCGGCCCCGGCGCGCCGGACCTTGTGCTGATAAGCGATACCATCCCGCTGCCCGCTGGGCTTGCTGACAAGGCGCTCTCCATGATCGAGGTGGTCGAGGTTTCCGCGCTGGTCGGCGATGTCATCGGCCAGATCGTCAGCGGAGACTCTGTGAGCGATTTGCTGCCTTACGGCTGAGCGGAGGGCAGGGCGCGCATCAGGTAATCCCGCGTCTGGCGGGGCCAGCGATCGGGTGTCCTTGGGGAGGGGTCAAGCCGGTGCTCGATTGAAAGCCGGGCACGCAGGCAGGCCTGATAGCATCTGTAGAAACGCAGCAATTCGTCTGGCGGACGCCTGCCAAGCCGCTGCGCAAGGCCATCGATAAGCCGCGGCCCAATCCACGGCGCGCCCAGTCTTTCGCATTCCAGCCCCAGGAAGGTGATTTCGGCAAAGGGGTCGGCCATCCGCAGCCGGTCGTCGAATTCGAGCCGGTCGATCACCAGTAATTTATCGCCCATCACGATATGTTCGGGCTTCAGGTCGCCATGCCCATCCACGATCCGCCCGTGATCGACCAGGTCCAGCAGCATCTGTTCATGCGTTTCGAGAAAATGGGTCAGCAGGGTGATCGGGGGATCGACCAGATGCTTTTCCAGTGCGAAACGCGGATCGGTCAGGCTGGTACGGACGCGGCCGACGATCTCGTGCCAGATCGCCAGAAATTCCTCGCCAGAGATATCAGCGGGCGGCTGGCGCGCGTAGAAGTTGGACAGCAGGGCGCATAGTCTGTCGATCTCGGCGGCAGAGACCCGGTCCTGCAATATGCGCTGATCCAGCCCCTGCGAAGTATCCAGCCGGCGCATGACCACCAATGGCTCTATTGCCTCGCCTTCGCCGTCAATCGCCAGAGTACCGTCCGGAGCACGGGTAACGCTGGCGCAGCCCAGATAGACATCGGCGGCAAGCAGGCGGTTCAACTCTACTTCGCGGCGGCAGAAATGCTGACGCGCCGCGAGACTGCGCATGTCCATGTGCTTGAGCTGGATCGCCCGTTTGATCTTGTACACGCGGTCTCCGGCAAAGAAGACGAGCGACATGTGGGTTTCCAGAATCTCCACGCTGGCGGGCGCGTGCGGCCAGACCTGCGGATTGCACAGGAATGAAATCACCTCCTCCTGCCCGGTGCCGACGGCACGGCTCAGGATCTGCGTCAGGTTTTCGGGCAGGGCCGGGACGGGCTGCTCAACAGATGGCTTTGCTGGCGGGGAAACAGGCGGGTGGTCTGCTGCCATGCCGGGATCATCAACCGCAGGTCTGGCGCGGGCTTCGGGAGCCGGGCATGCAAGGTCCGCTCGCACGCTGCATCCCGTCACGATATCCCATCACGACCGGGCACGGGCCAGCGCCATCGTGCTTTCGATATCGTTCAGAATCAGCGCGTGACTCATGTCCGTTGTTCCATTCCATCAGGCCCTGTTGCTGCCTGAGATGAAATGGGGCGGCATTACGGATTGGTACCTACACCTGCGGGCCGTTCATGAGTGCGGTTGGCGCCGCTTGCGGAAGGCGAGGTCATGGTGGCCGCCGCTGAACAAGTGGCGCGCCGCCAGAGCCTTGAGCCATTCCAGCAGGAGCAGCACGCCGATACCGGTGCCAACGATCGCGGCCCCCTGGGGCAATTCCAGCATGTCGAACTTCAGGAACTTTCGCACAGGATCGACCGTCAGGATCAGTGCGGACACTGTGGTAACGATGGCCAGAATGAACACCAGCGCGCGGTTCTTGCGGTAGAATGCCTTCACCAGCGATGCGCTGAATGACCGGTTGACCAGTATCAGGGCCAGGATCACCGCGATCAGCGCGAAGAACATCAGCCCGCGCCACTGTCCTTCGGGCAATTGCCAGTAGACCGCGGCAAGATAGACCACCGCCAGAGCTGCAAACGCCAGAACGCCCTGAAGAACGCTCCACGCGATCACCGGTAGCGACAGGATCGACTTGCGCGGATCGCGCGGCTTGCGCGACATGGTATCGGCTTCGGGCGATTCCGCCTCGAACACCAGAGCGCATACCGGGTCGATCACCATTTCCAGCAGGGCAATGTGGATCGGACCGAACAGCAGCGGCTGGCCCATCAGCAGCGGCATCAGCGTGAGGCCGGCAATCGGCACATGCACGGCGAAGATGAACGCCATCGCCTTGCGGATATTGTCATAGATGCGGCGCCCCAGGGCGACGGTGCGGACGATGGAATCGAAATCGTCTTCCAGCAATACGATGGAAGCCGCCTCACGCGCCACATCGGTGCCGCGCTTGCCCATGGCGATGCCGATATGCGCGGCCTTGAGCGAGGGCGCATCGTTCACCCCGTCACCGGTCATGGCAACCACTTCGCCGCGAGCCTTGAAGGCCTCGACAATGCGCAGCTTTTGTTCGGGCAGGATCCGCGCAAACACGCTGACTGTGGCCAGCCTTTCAGCCAGGGATTCGTCGCTGAGAGCATCGAGCGCCTCTCCGGTCAGGACATCGCCGTCTGCAATGCCTGCGGCGGCGGCGATGGCGCTGGCGGTGACCGCATAATCGCCGGTGATCATCACCACCCGGATGCCGGCACTGCGGCATTGCGCGATGGCGGCGGGCACGGACTGGCGCAGCGGATCGGCCAGGCCCAGCAACCCGGCGAAGTTATAGCCGTATTCGTCGAGCGGCACGCCAGGGCGCGGATCAGCCAGACTGCTCAAGGCCACGCCCAGAACCCGGATGCCCTGGCGCGCCATCGCATCGGCTGCCTGGGTCAGCTTGGCCAGTTTAGCGCCTTCCAGGCGGCACAGGCGGGCAATCGATTCCGGTGCGCCCTTGACGGCGATTGTCGACAGCCGGGATGCGCCAAGCTCCTGCCATTCATTGGCCATCACGCGCAATTCGGGCCGGAAGCCGTGGCCGTTTGTCAGCGCCATACCGGCGCCTGCCATAAGACCGCTTTCACCGGCTGCCTGATGGATCGCGACATCCATCGGGTCGACCGCCACGGCCGGGCTTGCCAGCGCGGCGCCGTTGAGGATTTGCGCGAACGGACCGGTCACGGTCTCTCCCGAACCAACGGAGATTTCACCTGCCGAGGGCTGCCACAGGCGGACCACGGCCATGCGGTTCTCTGTCAGCGTACCGGTCTTGTCGGTGCACAGGACAGTGGTCGATCCCAGCGTTTCGATCGCGGCGGCGCGGCGTGTCAGCACTCCTGCCTGTCCGATCCGCCATGCGCCCATCGCCATGAAGACGGTGAGGACTACCGGGAATTCCTCCGGCAGAAGTGTCATGGCGGTGGTGATCCCGGCCAGCACCGCATCTATCCAGCTGCCACGGGTGAAACCGTACAGCAGCACCACGATCACGGCGATTGTCGCTCCGCCCAAAGCGCTGATGCGGACGATGCGCGCGGTTTCCCGGCGCAGCCGCGGCGCTTCGGTATCGAGCGCTGCCAGCGATTTGCCGATGCGGCCCATCTCGCTGTCGCTGCCAATTGCCACCACCTGCGCCATCCCGCGTCCGCGCGAAATCATCGATCCGGAATAGACGAACGGCTGGTCTTCACCGCCGGGCCGCCGGGTCAGGGGCGGTCCCGCTTGCTGCGCCTGCGCGCATTTGCGCACCGGCATGGATTCGCCGGTCAGCAGCGATTCGTCGACATACAGATCTTCCGCCTCCAGCAGCTGAGCGTCCGCCGCCACCCTGTCGCCTGCGTCCAGCACCAGCAGATCGCCGTTGACCACGCTGGCGCCGGGAATTCGCTGCTGGCGGCCATCGCGTATCACCAGCGCTCGCGGAGCGGACAGGTCGCGCAGCGCCTCCAGCACATGTTCGGTGCGGGTTTCCTGTATGGCGGTGACGGCGACCGAGAAAGTGGCGAAGGCCAGCAGGATCAGTGCTTCTGCAAGGTCGCCCAGCACCATGTAGATGGCGCCGCCTGACAGCAACAGCGCCAGCATCGGCTCACGCAGGACTTCACCGATGATGCGCAGCGCCGTCCTGCGATCTCGCTGCGGGATCAAATTGGGTCCGTCCGCCTTCAGCCGCAATTCGGCCTCGCGGCTGGTCAGGCCGCCCATCACTGCGCTGGCTGGTACATCAGTGTCGGTTGAGGATTCTGACTGCATCATCGCCTATTGCTCGATCAGGAAGGTGGCATAGGCGCTGAACAGATACACGACGAGCAGGGAAATGCTGATCCAGCTGATCTGCCCCCTGATCCTGCTGGCTGGCCTGAACAGCAGGGCGACGATGAATATTCCCGACATCACCACTGCCGCCAGTGCGGTGACTGCGTGCGCCGGGGAAACCGAAGCCAGCAGCGATCCCTTCATGTACAGGGCATCGTCTATCGCCAGGATCAGCACGTCGAACAGATTGCTGCCCAGCAGGCCGCCGATAGCCATGTCGACAACTTTCAGACGCAGTGCGGTGACCGTCACCACCAGTTCCGGGACGGATGTCGATGCGGCGATCAGCAGCGTGCCCACGAATGTCGTCTGCCAGCCCATCACCTCGGCAATTTCAAGCCCGACGAACGGCAGCCAGGCCCCCGCTGCAATGACCACACCGGCGGCGGAAACGTAGTGAATGATCGCTTTCCTCAGCGCCTTGTCGGATCGCTCGTCAGGCTTTGAACCACTGCCGTTGGTCCGTCGCTGGTAGTCGAATCCCGCCCGCATCGCCACGAAGTAGAGGATCACCAGAAGCGGGCTGAAGATGCTGATGTGAAAGACCCTGAAGTCCATGCCCATGTTGTTCAGCAATATGACCGCCCCCACCGTGCCGATCAGGATGGTGCCGAACCCGGCGGTCAGGATATGGCCCTGGTCGATCTGCCGGAAAAGCGGCACGGGGCGGCTGAACTCGTCGAGTATGACAAGCATCAGCAGGTTGAAGATGCAACTGCCCAATACGTCTGCCACGGCGATGTTGGGGGCATTGGCCAGCGTGACGGAACTGATCCCGGTTACCAGTTCGGGCAGGGAGGTGGCTGTCGCCAGCAGGATGACGCCGGTCCAGGTCAGTGAAAGGCCGGTTTCCCTGGCAATCCGCTCACCGCTCTTGACCAGAACCGGCCCGGCAAGCGCGATCACCAGCGTGCACAGGGCAAATTTGGACCAAGGCAGGATCACTTCGATCAATACAGAGCTCCCGGCTTCATCGAGGTAGGCGAAAGATCGCCCGGCTGCGTTAGGGGATATTCCTGATCGTCGGCACGTTTGGCACCTTCTAGTTCGGATCGCATTGGCGCTTCAAGCCATGGAAAGCCGGTTAATGGGTTGACCATGATCAAAGCGAGAAATGCCATGGAGGAATAGCTGGCAATCAAGTGGCGGCTTCATGTGTGCAAGACGGCTTGGCCGATGCACCAGCCACAGCGGAAACCACCGCATTGCCTTGGTGGAGGTGCAATTCATGACGGTTCATGCTCGCCTGCCACAGGTTTCCGCCGAATTGACCGATATCCTGCGCGCGAACGCGGAAAATCTGCCCAGCCCCGACGCGCCCGATTTCGCCGATCTGTTCGAGCGTTTCGGCGATGCCCGGATCGTGATGCTGGGCGAGGCGACCCACGGCACCCACGAATTCTACGCCGCGCGGGCACAGATCACCCGCCGCCTGATCGAACGGCACGGCTTCAATATCGTCGCAGTCGAAGGGGACTGGCCGGACATTGCGCAGATCGACGATTATGTCCGCCACGGCTCTGCCCGCCCGCGCAGCGGTGAAGCGTTTGTGCGTTTCCCCACGTGGATGTGGCGCAACCAGGAGGTGCTGGCCTTTGCTGACTGGCTGCGCGGCCACAATGCCAACCTGCCCGAAGATGCGCAAACCAGCATGCGCGGGCTGGATGTCTACAGCCTGCGGGAATCGATCCATGCGGTAATCGCCTATCTTGGTGAGCGGTACCCGGATGAGGCAGAGGAGGCGCGGCGCAGCTATGGCTGCCTGACCCCGTGGCAGGATGAGCCACAGCGCTATGGCCACGCGGTTGAGCGCGGAGGGCTGGCGGATTGCGAAGGGGCCGTGCTGGCGCAGCTCCAGGATCTGCTGGACCGGCGGATGGACCTGATCGCGCATGACGGGGAATCCTATTTCGATGCCGAGCAGAATGCCCGGATCGTCCGCGCCGCAGAGGCCTATTACAGGTCAATGTACCGGGGCGCGGTGGAGAGCTGGAACCTGCGGGACCGGCACATGTTCGATACGCTGCAGGCCCTTATGGCGCACCGCAAGGACGCCAGGGCGGTGATCTGGGCGCATAACTCGCATGTCGGCGATGCTTCGGCCACGGCGATGGGTTGGCAGGGCGAATTCAACATCGGCGAGCTGGTGCGCACTGCCTATGGCGAGCAGGCCGTGCTGATCGGCTTCGGCACCGATCGCGGCACCGTGGCTGCGGCGTCGGATTGGGGCGGCCCGATGGAAGTGAAGAAGGTGCGGCCGGCGCGCGATGACAGCTGGGAAGGGGCGTTCCGCCGGACCGGCCTTGCCCGCAGCCTGACCGACTGGCGCGGACGCCGCAAGCGCGAGCTGGTCTCGGCCTTGTCGGCATCGTTGCTCGGCCGGGCGATAGGCGTTGTCTACCGCCCGGAAACCGAGTTCCTGAGCCATTACTTCGAAGCTGTTCTGGCCGACCAGTTCGATGCCTTCGTGTGGTTTGAGGAAACCCGCGCGGTAACGCCATTGGGACGCGAGCGGCCCCACGGTGCGCCCGAAACATGGCCGTTCGGACTATGAACCCGGTTCAGCCCCCACCCGGTTGCAGCGTGATCGAGATCGGCCCGCAGCGGCTGGCCGCCTTTCTGGGCATTCCCGACGAAGCGCAGGGCATTGTGATTTTCGCCCATGGCAGCGGCAGTGGCCGCCTCAGCCCGCGCAACAATTATGTTGCGCAGCGCCTGCGCGATGCTGGGTTTGCCACGCTGCTGCTCGATCTGCTGTCACCGCAGGAGGAGCGGGATCGCAGCAATGTCTTCGACATAGACCTGCTGGCCGCGCGCCTTGGCCAGGCGGCAGACTGGGTCGAGGATGACCCGGAGACCAAGAATTTGCGGATCGGCTATTTCGGTGCCAGCACCGGTGCCGGTGCGGCCTTGCGCGCAGCTGCGGAAGATCCGCGCATTCGCGCCATCGTCTCGCGCGGGGGCAGGGCGGACATGGCCGGACGGAATGCCCTGGCTCTTGTCGATGCGCCCACGCTGCTGATTGTCGGCAGCCGTGATGATATCGTGATCGACCTCAATCAGGCTGCCTTTGGGGTGATGCGCTGTGTGCGCGAACTGGCCATCGTTCCGGGTGCCAGCCACCTGTTCGAAGAACCCGGCACGCTGGACGAGGTTGTCGAACTGGCGATTGGCTGGTTCCGCAAACATCTGGGAGATCCCGGGACATGATCGGCATGCGCTTTACGGATCGGCGGCAGGCGGGGCGCTTGCTGGGCGAGGAAATCGTCGCACTGGATCTTGCCGACCCGCTGGTGCTGGCGCTGCCGCGCGGCGGTGTGCCGGTTGGATATGAGGTGGCCAGAATTCTGGGCGCGCAGCTTGATATCCTGATGGTGCGCAAGATCGGTGCGCCCGGTCATGAGGAATACGGGATCGGGGCGGTGGTTGACGGTGCCTCGCCGCAACTGGTGATCGACCAGAATATCGCGCGCATGGTGGGCGCGGATGAAGCCTATATCTCCCGTGAAGTTGACCGCCAGCTGGCTGAAATCGAACGGCGCAGGGCGATCTATCGCAGCGGACCTCCGATCCCGCTGAAAGGCCGGACCGTGGTGGTGGTGGATGATGGGATTGCGACCGGAGGCACGGTCAAGGCTTCCCTGCAGGCCTTGCGGCGGTCCGATGCCGGGCGGCTGATACTGGCCGTTCCTGTCGCGCCAAGGTCTACCTTGAACGAGCTTTCCGCCATGTGTGACACGGTAGTCTGCCTGATGACGCCCGAACCGTTCTATGCCGTGGGAGCGCATTATCAGGATTTTGGACAGACGGACGATGCCGAGGTGGTCCAATTGCTGGCCGATGCGAAGGCATGGATCAAGTCATCGGCGAAGTGATTTGCCTGCCGAAATTCCGAAGCTGGCGATCGCTGGCCCGAGGCGCGCGTTGAAATACGTATTTCCCTGCCGCAGGATGTGCCGGAACCGTGGATTCACACGAAAGGCAGGCTTTCATGGACAGAACCGTCAGCGATCTCGGTGCCGGCATGCCTGAGCTGGCCTTTCGCGGCACTGGCCTGACCAAGACCTACCAGACCGGCGATACGCAGGTGCATGCGCTGCGCGGCGTGGACCTGACGATTGAGGCAGGCGAAATGCTGGTCTTGCTGGGCCCGTCGGGCAGCGGCAAATCGACCTTCCTCAACATTGTCGGGGGGCTGGACCGGCCAACCTCCGGTTCGCTCACTTACGATGGCACCGATCTGACCGAGCTGTCCGAACGCGAGCTGACACGGTTCCGGCGTGCGCATGTCGGCTTCATCTTCCAGTTCTACAACCTCATTCCCAGCCTGACGGCGGAAGAAAACGTGCGCCTGGTGACCGACATTGCCAGCAAACCGATGGACCCGCTGGATGCGCTGGCGCTGGTTGGACTGGCCGACCGCAGCGACCATTATCCGGCCCAGCTTTCCGGCGGCGAGCAACAGCGCGTGGCGGTGGCGCGGGCGATTGCCAAGCAGCCCTCGGTGCTGCTGTGCGACGAGCCGACCGGCGCGCTGGACAGTGCCACGGGTGTGCGCGTGCTGGAGGCGCTGGAGCAGGCGCACCGCGAGCTGGGCACCACCGTGGTGATCATCACCCACAATGCCGGGATCGCCAATATGGCGCACCGCGTGTTCCATTTCCTCGACGGGCGGATTGCGCAGGTTGTGGTCAATGACAAGCCGATAGAACCGGGGCAGATCGCCTGGTGAGAGCGCTCAACCTCAAGCTGCTGCGCGACCTTTGGCATATGCGCGGGCAGGCGCTGGCGATTGCCGTCGTGCTGGCGGCCGCCACCGCAACCTTCGTGCTTTCGCTGGGAGTCCACCGCTCCCTGATCGAGACGCGCGATGCCTATTATGCGCAGAACCACTTCGCCGATGTCTTTGCCGGAATGACGCGTGCGCCGCGCAGCATCGTGGCGCGGATCGCGGAAATTCCCGGGGTGCAGCGTGCCGAGGGATCGATCCAGCAATATGCCACGCTGGATTTCCCGGAGCGCATCGTGCCGGTGCGTGCGCTGATCAATTCGGTCGATGAATATGGGCGCGACAAGCTCAACCTTGTCACTCTGCGCAGCGGACACATGCCGCGCCCGGGCAGGCCCGACGAAGTGGTGGTGGACGAGATATTCGCCCGCGCCAACGGGCTTGGCCTGTCAAGCCAGGTGGATGCGCTGGTCTATGGCAGCAAGCAGCGGCTGCGCATTGTCGGCATCGGGCTGGCCCCGAACTACATCTGGGCAATCCCGCCCGGCGATCTCACCGCCGATGAGACACGCTTCGGCATATTCTGGATGGGGGCCAAGGCGCTGGAGGCGATGACCGACCGCACCGAAGCGATCAATTCGCTGTCGCTGACGATGGAGCGGGGTGCATCGCGGCCCGATATCATCCGCGCGGTGGACCGGCTGCTCACCCCCTATGGCGGCACCGGTGCCTTTGGCCGAGAGGATCACATATCGCACGCTTTTCTGGACAGCGAGCTGACCCAGCTGGAGGCGATGACAGGCATAATCCCGCCGGTGTTCCTGCTCGTCTCGACCTTCCTTGTGTACATCGTGCTGGGCCGCATGATCCGCACAGAGCGCACGCAGATCGGCCTGATCAAGGCGTTTGGCTATTCTGATTTCGCCGTTGGCTGGCACTATCTCAATTTCGCCATGGTGATCGCGCTTGCGGCCACGGTCCTGGGATCGATCGCCGGTATCTGGCTGGGCCATCTGATGACCGGTCTGTATGGCGAATATTATCGATTTCCCTTCCTCTATTACCGCATTTCGCCGGGCGTGTTCCTTGGCGCGGCAGCGCTGTCATTCGGCGCGGCCGGGCTGGGCGCGCTGGGCGGAATGCGGGCGGCGGTGAAGCTGACCCCGGCAGCGGCCATGTCTCCGCCGCCGCCGCCGGTCTATCGTGCGGGCATGATTGAGCGGCTGGGCAGGGCTGGCGGCTTCACCCCCATCGGCCACATGATCGCGCGGCATATTGCCCGCTGGCCGGGCCGTTCCGCGGTAACGGTGCTGGGCGTGGCACTTTCCACCGGACTGCTTTTCTCCACCATGCAGTTCATCGATTCAGCGCACTCGATGCTGGATTCCTTCTTCTTCCGTTCGCAGAGACAGGATCTGTCGGTCAGCTTTACCGAACCGCGCAACCAGGATGTGCTGCATGCGCTGGCGCAGATACCCGGCGTGTTGCGAGTGGAATCATCGCGCGGTATCCCGGTCCAGCTGAGCAGCGGCAACCGCAGCGAACGAACGGCCATCGAAAGCAGCGCGCAGGGCGCGCAACTGACCGCGCGGATCGATGCCGACGGCAGTGAGATCACGATGCCGACCGCGGGGCTGATGCTCAGCCGGCAACTGGCGGACAAGCTGCAACTGGGGGCGGGCGACAAGGTGATGGTGGAGATGCTTGGCGGACGACAGACCCAGGCCTTCCTTCCCGTGACCAGCATCGTGGAGGAGTTCATCGGGGAGCGCGCCTATGCCTCGGAATCGACCCTGATGTTGATTTCGCGCGATGCATCGCCGGTGGGGACGGCGTTACTGCGGATCGATCCTGCTGCCCGCGATTCGATTATCCTGTACCTGAAGGACTTGCCGCTGGTGCTGGGCGTGACCGAGCGCGGGGCATCAATGCGCAAGTTCCAGGAGATCATCGACGACAACATCTTCACCATCCTGTTCTACTACATCGCCTTTGCCTCCGCGATTGCGGTGGGCGTGGTCTATAACAGCGCGCGAATACTGTTTTCCGAACGGGCGCACGAACTCGCCACGCTGCGGGTGCTGGGCTATCAGAGCCGCGAGGTGGGCATGGTGCTTCTGGGTGAAATTGCCATGCTGATCGTGGTGTCGGTACCGTTTGGCTGCCTGATCGGATATGGCATGGCACAATTGATGACAGCGATGTTCAGTTCCGACCTTTTCCGCATGCCGTTTGCTCCGATGCGATCCACCTATGGCTGGGCGATCGTGATCGTGCTGCTGGCGGCGATCCTCACCGCGCTGGTGGTGTCGCGGCGCGTGTTGCAGCTGGACATGGTCCGCGTGTTGAAGGCGCGCGACTGATGGGCGCGAAGATCAAGCGCTGGCGCTGGGCCATACTGGTGGTCGCTTTGTTGGTGGGCGGGCTGGTATTCGCCTTCTGGCCAGCCGCCACGCCGGTCGACACGGGCGAAGTCTCGCGCGGCCCGATGGCGGTCGGGATAACCGATGACGGTGTCACCAGGGCGCAGGAATTCTATGTCGTGTCGGCTCCGGTCACGGGATATCTGTCGCGCATAGAGCTGGAAGCGGGAGATACCGCCACGCGCGGTACGCTGATCACGCAGATGACCGGCCGTCCGTCCACCCCGCTCGATCAGCGCAGCCAGCGCGAACTTGGCGCGGCGCTGGCGGCGGCGCGGGCGGCACTGGCCGGGGCTGACAGCACTCTGGAACAATCGCGCCGCGATCTGGCGCGGGCCGAGGAGCTCGCCAGCCGCGGCTTCCTGCCCCGTGCTCAGCTGGAAGCGGCCCGTACCAGAGTGGCTGGCCACGATTCCGCAGTGCGCCAGGGCCGTGCCGAAATTGCTCGCCTGCAGGCGCTGATGGCTGCGCCCGGCGGCAATGCTGCAGGCCCTGCGGTGCCGGTTCGCATGCCGGTGAGCGGGTCAATTCTTTCGGTCATCAATGAAAGCGAAGGGGTGATCGCGGAAGGCACGCCGCTGGTCACCATCGGCGATCCCGCGCAGATAGAGGCAGTGGTCGATCTGCTGTCACGCGAAGCGGTGCGGGTGCAGCCGGGCGATCCGGTGGAGATCACCCAGTGGGGCGGCCCTGAACCGCTGGCGGGCAAGGTCGAGCGGATCGAACCTTTCGGCAGGCTCAAGATTTCCGCGCTGGGGATAGAGGAGCAGCGGGTCAATGTGATCATATCCTTCGATCCCGCATCTGCCGGGCAGGTCGCGCGGCTGGGCCACGGTTACCAGATCGACGCGACGATCATCCTGTGGCGCGATCAGGATGCGCTGCGCGTGCCCATCGGGGCACTGTTTCGCGACCCGGAAGGCAATTGGAGCGTGTTCGTGGATGACGCAGGCCGCGCACGTCAGCGGCAGGTACGGATCGACCACATGAACGATGAATTTGCCGAAGTCCTGGATGGGCTGGCCCAGGGCGATCAGGTGGTCCTGAACCCCGGCAACGCCCTTGCAGACGGAATGCGGATCAGCCCGCGCTGAATTTCGGCCGCCCGATTTTCACTCATCCTGTTCGTGGTGGCGGCGATCGTTCATGGCTTCGGTATAGGCGTCGAGCACCTGGCGCATTTCCTCGATCGCCTTTTGCCGCCTGCGCTCGTCCTTGATTGAGGTGAGGCGGTTCTTCAGCCCGGTGATGAAATCGGCGTAATTGTTCTGCCAGTCGCGGCCGATCGCCTGCTGGATGTCCGCCGGACCTGTGGCGATGCGCTTTGCCGGCTTGCCTGCCGCCAGTGCATAAGTCTCACCGATTTCGGGAATGCGTACGGACAGCGCGGGGTCGCGCCGTTGCAATTCGCGCCGCAGTTCCTCGACTGCCGTAGGCTCGCCATGATCGAGGAACAGGCTGCCCGCAATCGGGCCGCGTTCGGCGATCCAGTCCAGCAACTCATCCTTGTCGGCATGGGCGGAATAGTAATCGATATGGCGGATCTGGGCATTCACGCGCACGTCGGTGCCGGAAATGCGCACGGCCTTCGCGCCTTCCAGGATGACCCGGCCAAGCGATCCCTGCGCCTGAAACCCCACGAACAGGATCGTTGAGTCGCGGCGATGGAGATTGTGGGTCAGATGATGGCGGATGCGCCCGCCCTCGCACATGCCCGAAGCGGCCAGGATGATCGCTCCGGAAATCGAATTCAGGCGGATCGATTCGCTCACATCGCTGGTGAAATGAAAGGATGGATGGGCAAAGATATTGTCGCCGCCAGTATCTTCCAGACGGGCTGTGTACTTCTCGAATACGTCGGTCACCCGGCTTGCCAGCGGCGAATCTATGAACACCTGCAGATTGGGGTAACTGCCCGACTTCTGGATCAGCGCCAGGTCCAGCAGCAGCTCCTGCGTGCGCTCAAGGGCGAATGCGGGGATGATCAGATTGCCGCCACGGATCAGCGCCGCGCGCACTTCTGCCTCCAGCATGTTGCGCCGGTCCTGTGCGCTCACCCGTTCGCGCTGCCGATCGCCATAGGTGGATTCGCACACCACGTGATCGAAGCCCGCCGGGCCTGCGGGATCGAGCTGGAAGGCCTTGTTGTCCGGACCGATGTCGCCCGAACACATGGTGCGCACGCCCGCCGCCTCCATCTCTACCGATGCCGCACCCAGAATGTGGCCGGCATTCCAGAACCGGCTGCGGAAGCCGGGCGCGGGCGCGAACCATTCCTCCAGCTCCACCGGCCTGCACATCCGCCATGCGGCCAGCGCATCCCCCTCTGTGTACAATGGTTGGAAAGGGGTTTCTCCCGCCCGGTCGCGCCGTCTGTTGCGCCTGGCGGTGTCTGCCTCCTGAATCCGGCCGGCATCGGCGAGCATGTATTCAAGCAGGTCGCAGGTCGGCTGCGTGCACCAGATCGGGCCGTTGAAGCCGCGCGCGACCAGTTTTGGCAGCAGGCCGCTGTGATCGATATGCGCATGGGTCAGGACCACCGCCGATATGTCGGACGGATCGAAGGTGAACCGGCCATGGTTCAGCATTTCCAGCGTGCGCGAACCCTGGAACATGCCGCAGTCGACCAGTATCGACCTGTCACCCGCGGTAAACTGCATGCACGATCCGGTGACTGTTCTGGCAGCGCCGTGGAATGTCAGCGTAAATGGGTGGTCAGACACTGCCTGCAAATCCCCTCTGCCGCTTTGCGCGGTCAATTGATGTTAGTGATTATGCAGACTGGTTGCCGGAACTGGCAAGCCTCGCCGCCGGATTGTCCGCGTCCTGCGTCAATGGCACAGCAGGATGGGCAATTCCGGATCGGTGATCATCGATCGGCTGACGCCGCCCAGAATGCGTTCCCGCAATCTGGAATGCCCATATGCACCCATGACGATCAGACCGGCCTCACGCGAATGCGCGGCATGCATCAACGTATCGCGAATGCCGCCGGACGATTGCGGCAATTCGACCATCGTGGCTTCGATGCCGTGGCGGGCGAGATATCGTGCGCCCTCGATGGCGGGGAGGTCGAATTCGGACCTCTTCTCCTCGATCACGCTGAGCAGATGCACGGCGCTGGATCGTTGCAGCACAGGTACGGCAGCTCGCAGCGCGCGCGATGCCTCTGGCGAGCCGTTCCAGGCCACGACCGCGGGAACCGATGGATCGAAAGTGGTGCATTTTTCCGGCACCAGCATCACCGGCGTGCGGGCTCCGGTCACGACTTCGGCGGCAACGTCCGAGTAGGAAGTCTGCCCGAATGGTTCGGCGCATGCTCCCATCACAACGACATCGCTCAGGCCGGCGTGAACCTTCAGGCGCAGCTGCGCCAGGCCATCGTCCAGAACCCAGTCCCACGGCACATCTTCCCTGGCGAGCCGGGTTTTCACCGTGGTGGCCAGATTTTCCGCATTTTCGCGCAGGATCGGATTCAGCTGCAGCGCCATATTGCCGTAAATGTCTCCGGGCACCCCGAATTCATAGGGCAGGACCTGAAGGCAGGTCACATGCCCGTCAAAGGTTCGAGCCAGATCGAACGCCACCTGGATGCGCGCATCAAGGCATGGATCGTCGTGAATATGCAGCAATATCGAGCGCATTCGGTCCTCCTTCGCGCGATCGGACAATAGACGGCGCGCGGTGGAGATTAGCGGCAATCGTTGGCCGGTAACTAAGGGTATATCCTGACATCCAACCTCGTAGATTTCCCTATTTCGGCTGATCCGTCGCCTGAGCCAGAGTGCACCATCAAATTGAGCATCAAGGATGCGGGAGTGGAAGTGTCTCGGTGGAGCCTCGTCAGACTTGAACTTGCGCCCACGGTGGGTTTTCCAAAAGGCTCGCCGAGTAGATTCTATCTGTTACGCCTTCCGCTATTCAGGGATGGGGCGATCGATATTGCGGCCTTGCTGGCGACACCGCGCAACGCGACCGTGCGCAGGTTCTGGCCCAACGAGCCCGATCGGTCAGGATACATCATCCGCAACGATGTGGGCTGGGCGTTTTCCTACCCATTCGGCGAAGTTGCCGAAAACGACCTGTTTGAGGCTATCCAGCAGGACATCCGACCAGGCGGCGAACTGCGCATTTTCGAGAGAGACGGCAGTGACATGCTCTATCGCATCAAGTCGGTGTTGCCGGAGATGTCCTGACTGCCGGCTGTTGCGTGATGACTGCTAGTCTTCAGTGCCTTCACCCATCCCGGCGGCGAAGGCGATCCGCAGCAGATCGGACAGATTGTGGACGTCCAGTTTGCGCATCAGATTGGCGCGATGGATCTCCACTGTTCGCGGACTGATGCCCAGATCGTAGCCAATCGTCTTGTTGGGGTGCCCTTTGACCAGCCCGTTGAGCACATCGTGTTCACGCGCGGTGAGGGCATTCAGTTGCAGCTGCGCGTCAACCTGGCGCTTGCCATTGTCCGACGAGTTGCCGAGGCGATTGAACCCCTCCTCGATGGCCTGGATCATCACTGATTTGTCGAACGGCTTCTCGATGAAGTCGATCGCGCCGGCCTTCATCGCCCGGACCGCCAGTTCCACGTCACCATGGCCGGTCATCACGACGACAGGATAGGTCACTCCGCGCTCGTTCAGCTGTGCCTGGACTTCGAGCCCGTCCACTCCTGGCATGCGAATGTCGAGCAGGACGCAGCCGGGATCGAGGTGCTTGGTCACTTTCAGGAATTCCATGCCGTTGGGATAGGAATGGACATCAATTCCTGAAGTCTTGAGCATGAAGCCGACCGATCGGCGGACGGATTCATCATCATCTACAAGATAGACCGGGAACTCAGACATCGTTCTACTCCGTCTCGGCTTCGGCTTCGGGGTCGGTTTCAGATTCGGTTTCGGCTCTGGCTTTGACTTCAACAAGAGTGAAGTTGAATGCAGTCCCGCCGAAATCCGACGGTTCGACCCAGATTCTGCCGCCGTGCGAATTGATGATCGTGTGGCAGATGGAAAGGCCCAGGCCCATGCCGCTCGGCTTTGTGCTCATGAAGGGATGGAACAGTTTTTCCGCGATATGTGCTTCCAGTCCAGGACCGCTGTCCGTGACCGTGACCTTCACCATGCCTCCGGCTGCCGCTTCGCTGGAGATGATCAGCTTCTTGACCGGCGATTCTTCCATTGCCTCCAGCGCATTGCGCACCAGGTTGACCAGCACCTGCTGAATCTGGACGGGATCGATCAGCACCATGTCATGATTGCCATCAAGGCGTGTGGCAAAATCAACATTGCGCGAATCGCCGTTGATCAGCGCAAGCGCCGTCGCTTCCTTGATCACCCGTTCAAGGCTGCAGGACTGGCGATCCGTTTCTCCGCGTGAAATGAAGGTGCGAAGGCGCTGGACAATCTGTCCCGCGCGCAAAGCTTCCTGGCCGCAATGTTCCAGCGCATCGCGAACCAGTGCGAGTTTTTCCGGATCCGGATCTTCCAGCAGGTCGCGTGCAGACTGGGCGTAATTGCTGACGGCCGTCAGCGGCTGGTTGAGTTCATGGGCGATGGAAGTGGCCAGCGCACCCATCGACGATATTCGCGAGACATGGGCGAGCTCTGCCTGAAGATTGTGCAATCGTGTTTCAGTCTCCCGCCTTTCGGTCAGGTCGCGGATGAAGCCTACGAACAGGCGCACTCCTTCCACGGCCAGTTCCCCGATGGCAAGTTCGACGGGAAAGGTTGCGCCATCGCGGTGCCGCGCTGTTGTCACCCGGCCGATCCCGATTATTCGTTTCTCACCCGTTTCGAGATAGCGCGAAACATAGCCATGGTGCCGTTCGCGATCAGGTGATGGCATCAGAACGCTGACGTCCTCGCCAATCAGGTCAGCCTCGGCATAGCCGAACATCTGTTCGGCACCCTTGCTGAAAGAGCGGATGTGCTCTTCTTCATCGATCACGACCATGGCGTCGGGCACAGTATCTATCAACGCGTGCAAGGCTGTCGCACGCCCGAGGGCCATCTCCATCAACGTGTCCGGAGAGACTTCCGTGTTCTTGAAACCTGCCAATTTGACGGTCCTTTGACACCCTGTCTGAACGAAAGTCCTATCCTTACGGATATCTACGCATTTAGGAAGCCCACATTGCAGGCGATCAGATGATGCATGAGCAGGATTCTGATCTTGAATGGCCATCCGCACGATGATCCCGATCATTTCGTGCACGCTCTGGCTGCTGCCTATGCAGCCGGTGCTGACGATCTGCATGAAACCCGCCGGATCGACATTGCCCGACTGGATTTTCCGATCCTGCGCGATCCCGGAGACTGGAAATCCGGTGACTTGCCCGAAAGTTTGCGCGACGCGCGCGATGCGCTGGAGTGGGCCGATCATCTGGTGATCATCTATCCCTTGTGGCTGGGGGACATGCCCGCGCTGCTGAAGGGTTTCCTTGAACAGATCGCCCGGCCCGGCATTGCCATCGAACCGAAGGAAAGCGGCATGTATCGCCAGCTGCTGAAGGGCAAATCGGCCAGGCTGATCGTCACCATGGGTATGCCGGCGATCGCCTATATGCAGTTCTTCAGAGGTCACAGCGTCAAGAGCTTCAAGCGCAACATCCTGCAATTCGTGGGCATCAAGCCGGTACGCGTGTCGATCATCGGCATGGTCGATCATAGCGACCGCCACCGTCGCAAATGGCTGCGGAAGGTCGAGCGTCTGGGCCGATGGGGCCGGTAGCGGGCGCCGATATGCCCGCAGGCAAAACCATGATGCGCGCCATGCAGTGTGATGGTGCCGGGCAGCCACTGCACATGACCCAGCGTCCGATGCCACAGGCAGGGCAGGGCGAGATCGTGATCGAGGTGGGGGCATGCGGCGTATGCCGGACCGACCTGCACATCATCGACGGCGATATTTCCGGCAAGCTGCCGATCGTACCGGGCCATGAAATCGTCGGTCGGATCATCTCCATGGCTGATGATGTCAGGGGTCTGTCCCTTGGCCAGCGCGTGGGCGTGCCGTGGCTGGGCCATACGTGCGGGCAGTGTTTCTATTGCTGCTCGGATGCGGAAAACCTGTGCGATCATCCACAGTTCACCGGCTTCACCCGCGATGGCGGCTTTGCCAGCCACGTGGTGGCCGATGCCCGCTATTGCTTCGACATCCCCGAACGGTTCAGCGATGCAGAAGCGGCGCCGTTGCTGTGCGCCGGCCTGATCGGCTATCGTTCCTTGCGCATGGCCGCAGATGCCCAGCGCATCGGCTTTTACGGTTTTGGTGCCGCCGCGCACATCCTGGCCCAGATCGCATTGTGGCAAGGGCGCGAAATATACGCCTTCGTGCGGCCGGGTGACCGTCAGGGTGAGAAATTCGCGCGCGCCCTGGGCTGCAACTGGGCCGGCGGATCGGATGAAGCGCCTCCGGTTGAGCTGGATGCTGCGATCATATTCGCACCGGTGGGCGCGCTGGTCCCCGCTGCCCTGCGCGCGGTCCGCAAGGGCGGGACGGTGATCTGCGCGGGCATTCACATGAGCGACATTCCCTCCTTTCCCTACCACGACCTTTGGCAGGAACGCTCCATCCGGTCGGTTGCCAACCTGACCCGCGCGGACGGCGTGGAATTCTTCGCTGCCATCGAACAGGTGCCGCTGACCACTGCGATAGAAACTTTTGCGCTGGGTGATGCCAATGCGGCGCTGACCAAGCTGCTCAATGGCCAGATCAAGGGTGCGGCGGTGCTGATCCCTCAGGACCAGCAAGCCTGATCACCGCGGCGCCGCTCTGCGGCTGCAATGCTGGCGCCGTGCCTGCGCAGCGCCTTCCCGGATACGGAGGTTTCCGTATCACGATCCTGCACCGGCCATTTTACTTTCTGGACTCCAGGTAGACACCATATTGGAGTAAATTGTCATGGGCGATTCAACTACTCTCCCGGCCACAAGGTCATCCGGATTGACCCAGCAATTCCTCGAACCGCTGAACCGTTTGCGCGGCGAGATTGACCGGATGTTCGATGAATTTCCCGCACGCTGGCCGTCGCTGCATCTTCCTGCGCGGTTCACGGCCTCGCTGCCCGTTCCGGCCGTGGGAATGACCGAGAACAAGAAGGGCTACAAAGTGTCTGTCGAAGTTCCGGGCATAGAGCCCGAAGCCATCGAACTGCAGGTCGAAAAGGACATGCTGATCATCAAGGGCGAGAAGACCGAGGAGCGCGAAGAGGAAGAGCGCGACTATGCGCTGTCTGAAAGGTCCTATGGCGCGTTTGAGCGCCGCATTGCCATGCCGGCCGATGCGATGGCCGACAAGATCGAAGCGAAGGCCAAGAACGGCGTGCTCGAAATCTCCATCCCGCGCGACAAGGAAGCCGTATCCGAACGGCGCAGGATCGAAATCAAGTCCGCCAAGAAGTGACAGGATGCCGGGCTGCATGGGCGTGCGATCACGCGGACCATGCAGCCCGGCTCGGTCATTCCATTGCCTGCACGGCAAGGAGGCCTGCGTACGGACAGTTCCCTATTTTGGGCCGTTTTCGTCAGATGCATAATCAAGCGTTGTCGGAGCCTTTGCTCCGTAAGTACCTCAGGAGGTCGCAATGGGTTCAACCCTGGATTTCAGTGAACGACGCGGGGACCCGGCGCCGTTTGTGCTGCGCCCTTCCGAAACGGTTGAATATCAACCGCTGCGGGCAGCGGGCCTGGGTCCCAAGCTGCTGGCCTGCGTCGATGATTCCCCGCAAGCTGCGCTAGTCACCGCGCACGCCTTTGCGGTCGCGCCCAGCCTTGGACTTGATGTTACGCTGGCCAGGGTCATCCCGATGACCCACGATCTGTTTTCGCCTGCCGATCCGGTGCAATGGCAGATACGGCGGCGGCGTCAGACAGAGCGGCTGAACCGGCTGGCCGAACGCGGCGGCATGGACAGCACGGCACAAAGCATATTGCTGAGCGGAGCTCCGGCTGACGAACTGGCACGGTGGTCGCGCGAGAATGGCGTTACGCTGATGGCGCTGCTGAGAAGCTGCGATTCCAATGGCAATCGCCTTGGCTCCACCGCGCAGCGCCTGCTGGACAAGGCCGGAGTATCGCTGTTGCTGGTGCCGCCGGGTGAAGACGAGGGAAGCGTTCAATATCGCCGGATTCTGGTCCCGCTGGATGGCTCGGCCCGTGCGGAGAGCGTTCTGCCGGTCGCGATCAGGATCGCCCACCAGCATCGCGCCGAACTGATCCTTGCGCATGTGGTGCAGCGAACAGAGCGGCCCGAAATCATGCAATCGCCCCAGGTGAGTGAGCTGGAATTCGAGATTGACCGGCATAACGGGCGGCATGCGCGCGCCTATCTCTCCTCGCTGCTGACGCGGTCGCGGGATGACCGGCTGAATGTGCGCACCGTCGTGCTGGGGCCGGGCGATCCCCGCTCTCTGCTGAGCAGCCTGGCACGCGAACAGGATGCCGATCTGATCATCCTGTCATCCCACGGGCAGACCGGGATGGACGATGTCTCATGCGGCAGCGTTACCGATTATCTCGTCTCGCACACCTGCGTCCCGTCGCTTGTCGTGCGCCCAAATCTGGTTTGCAGTTTCCCCGGTGAGACTGCCGGACCTGCGAGAGCTTCAGCAACCCCGCGCGACTGATGGCTGACATGGAGCCTGCCGCTTCGGCCCTGGATATGGCCGCCGAAGCCTTGGCAGCGCGTCTTGTCCTGACACGCAAACCGGTTGAGCCGTTGCCGTTCATGGTCGGTCTGGCTGACGCCAATGCGTGGCTGCGCAATGTGCGGCTGGCCTGCGTCAACCCGCCGCCGGAAGCCGGGAAGGCGGCGGAATGGCTGCTCGATAACGACTATTTCGTCGACCGAGCCTTGAAACAGATCAGGAAGGACATGCCGCCCGGTTTTTACAGCCAGCTGCCGGCGCTGGCGAATGAGCCGAACCTACCGCCACGCGTGTTCATCGTGGCGCATGAAATCCTGTGCGCCACCAAACTCCAGCTCTCGCTCGGTAACGTTGTGCGCTTCGTGCAGGTCTTTCAGCGACAGTACCCGCTTTCCATCGCCGAGCTGTGGGCCTTGCCCACGATGTTGCGCATTGCCTGTATCGAAATCCTGATCTCTTCGCTCACACCTCTGCTCGAAGGCGCGGTCAAGCAGCCGTTCGCGGTTTCACCCTACGCAGCGCCCGAACATTCGCTGGACGCGACGGAGCGCGTTTCGCGATCGCTGGGCAATCTGAACGTGATTGCGTCAATTCCGTGGAAGGAATTCTTCGACCGGACCAGCCTTGTGGAGGAGGTTCTGTCGCAGGATCCGGACCGTTGCTACGCCTGCATGGATTTCGAGACCCGCGATCAGTACCGCCGCGCTGTTGAGGAAATTGCCAGGCTTTCCGGGCAGGAGGAAAGCGCTGTTGCCGCTGCTGCAGTGCGCCGATCTTCCGCGGTGCGCGCCGAGGACGTTGCCCACCACGTGGGCTACTGGCTGATTGACGAGGGACGCTGGCGGCTGGAGGAGGATCTGGGCGCGGTGCCTTCGCGGCGTACGCGGATGGTCAGGGCGATATTCGCCCATCCGGGCTTGTTCTATCTGGCCATGCTGGTGCTTGCCGGGATCGGTGCGGCCATCCTTCCCGCGCTGTATCTGGCGCATGTCGGGGCGGGGCTGGATGGCTGGATTGCGGGACTGTTGCTGAGCCAGTTACCGGCATCGGTGCTGGCGCTGAGCGTGGTCCACTGGATACTGACAAGAAGCCTGCGACCGCAGGTGCTGCCCAAGCTCGATTGTGAGAACGGCCTGCCGGCAAATTCCGCGACGATCGTCACGGTTCCGGTGGTCATATCCGATACAGAAGAGGTGGCGCGACTGGCAGAGCGGCTGGAGGCGCACTGGCTGGCGAACAGGGACCCGCTGTTGCAGATCGCCCTGCTGGCGGATCTGGCCGATGCACCCAGCCAGACCATGCCGGGCGACGAGGAGATTGAGCGGGCTTTGCAGAACGCTGTCGGCCGGCTCAACCATCGCTATGGGTCGGGCCATCGCGGGCCGTTCCACCTGTTGCAGCGTCCGCGGCTGCACAATCCGGCGCAAGGGTGCTGGATGGCGTGGGAGCGCAAGCGCGGCAAGCTGGAGCAATTCAACAAGCTGCTGGTGGAAGGGGACTGGTCCGGGTTCAGCCACCATACCGGGGACCGCAAGTCGCTATCCCGCATACGCTTCGTGGTGACCGTGGATGCCGATACCATCCTGCCGCCCGGGTCTGTGGGCAAGATGGTTGGCACGCTTGCGCACCCGCTCAACCATGCGCGGATCGATCCGGTTTCTGCGCGGGTCACGGGCGGGTACACCATCATCCAGCCAAGAGTGGAAATCTCCCCCAGCAGCGGCGAGCGGACGTTGTTCGCGCGCCTGTTCACCGGTGAAACCGCGATCGACATCTACAGCCGCGCCGTTTCCGACGTCTATCAGGACCTGTTCGGCAGCGGCATTTTCGTGGGCAAGGGGATTTACGATCTGCGCGCCTTTCACGCCGTGATCGATGGCCGTGTTCCGGAAAACCGCATCCTCAGCCACGACCTGTTCGAAGGCGCGCATGGGCGAGCCGCACTGGCCACCGACATCGTGCTGTATGAAAACTTCCCCACCAACTATTCCGAATACACCCGCCGCCTGCATCGCTGGATCAGGGGGGACTGGCAGTTGCTGGCCTGGCTGTGGCCGCACGTTCCCGGTCCCAATGGCACGCGCCTGCGCAGCCGGATTGCCGGGATCGACCGGTGGAAGATGATCGACAACCTGCGCCGCAGCCTGGTGCCGCCGAGCCTGGTGGCGCTGGCGCTGGCCGGTTGGTTCGTGCTGCCGGGACATCCCGCGTTCTGGACCGCGCTGGTGATCCTTGCTCCCGCCGGGCAATTGTTCACCGATCTGGTCAGCGGCTTTGCCCACGGGCGACGGGCCGGGGCCGCCTATGGTTTCTGGTATCGCATGTCGGATCAGGCCGGGCGCTGGTTGCTGGTGCTGATCTACCTGCTGCACGAAGCCATGCTGTCACTGCACGCCATCATGATCACCTTGTGGCGCAGTTTGGTGAGCCATCGCAACCTTCTGGAATGGACATCCGCCGCGCATGTTGCCCGCGGCTTGCAGGACCGCAATTCACGGGCGGCTATATGGCAGGCAATGTGGCCCGCATCGGTGATTGCCCTTGGCATTGCATTGCTGCTTCTGGCGCTTCGTCCGGCGGCCTTTGCAGAGGCTGCGGTGCTACTGATTGCGTGGATAGCCGCGCCCGAGATCACGCACTGGATTTGCCGCCCGCGTATGCGCGGTTCGGAACCGCTGGGCGCCGGGGACGCGGCATTCCTGCGCCAGTTGGCACGCAAGACCTGGTATTACTTCGAGACCTTTGCCGGACCGGAGGACAACTGGCTTCCGCCCGACAATTACCAGACTGCGCCGCATGAGGAAATCGCCCACCGCACATCGCCGACCAATATCGGCATGCTGCTGCTGTCGATCGCGACAGCATGGGACCTGGGATATCTCGGTCGCCGCGAGCTGGTGGCGCGCACCGCCAGCCTGTTCGAAACCATGCGCCGGCTGGACCGGTATCGCGGCCATTTCCTGAACTGGTACGAGACCCGCCATCTCGCGCCGCTTGAGCCGCGCTATGTCTCCTCGGTCGACAGTGGCAATCTGGCGCTGGCGCTGGTGGCATATGGCGAAACCCTGCGCGAGGCGGCGGCCCGCGACAGCTTTGAAATTCAGCGGTGGGACGGGCTGGACGACCTGCTGGCACTGTTGGGCAGCGCCTGTGAAGGTCTGGCCGGTGATGGTGCCGTCGCGGAAATACTGGCCGCTATCCGCAGCCATATCGCCGAGCTTCCGCAAGCGGAACCGGCGCGGCAGATGGCCGGGCTCAAATGGCTGCGTGACAAGGCCATCGCCGATCTGGAAGACGAAAGTCAGGCGCTGCTGGAAAATGCCAGCGGAGAGATTCCGCAGGGCGCGCTGGACCTTCCGGCATGGCTGGAGCGGTTGCGCCATCATGTCCGCGACATGATCCGCGACCTGTCGGGTTCGAGCGACCACCGCGCAGAACTGATGCGGCTGGCCGCCGAGGCCGCAGGATTTGCCGGGGCGATGGACTTCACCTGGCTGTTCGACCCGGAGCGGCAATTGCTGCATATCGGCCATAACGTCAGCACCGGGCGGATCGACACGCATTATTACGATCTGCTGGCGTCAGAAGCGCGCCTTGCCAGCTATTTCGCCATCGCCAAGGGTGAACTTCCGGTGGAGCACTGGTTCCATCTGCAGCGACCGATCACGCGTGCGAAGCGCGGGATCAGCCTGGTTTCGTGGAACGGATCGATGTTCGAATATCTGATGCCGCGGCTGCTGCTTCCGGGGCATGGCGATACTTTGCTGGGCGAAAGCGAGCGGGTGGCGGTGGATATCCAGCGGCGCTACGGCAAGGCCAAGTCAGTGCCATGGGGAATATCGGAATCCGCTTTCGCTTCCCGCGATCCGGAGCACCGTTTTCGCTATCAGGCTTTTGGCGTGCCCCATCTTGGCATGAGGCGCGGATTGTCGCGGGATCTGGTGATCGCGCCCTATGCCTCGGCCCTGGCGCTGGCGATCATTCCGCGCGAGGCAACGGACAACCTGCGGCGGCTGTGCGATATGGGGGCATCAGGCCGCTTTGGTCTGTGGGAAGCGATAGATTTCACCGCCGATAGAAAGCCCGATGACGGCGCTTTCGCCCCCGTGAGTGCCTTCATGGCGCACCATCAGGGGATGATCCTGTCCGCCATTGGCAATGTGCTGCTGCAGGACCGGATGGTCCACAGGCTGGAACGCGATCCGCAGATCAAGCTTGTCTCGCTGTTGCTGAGCGAGCGCATTCCGCACGAACTGCCTAGCGAGATCGAACGGCTGGATGCGATCGAGGCCGCCGAGGTCGCCTCCTCTGCGCCCAGCCGGATTGATGCGGTGTGGGAACCCGCCGATACGCATTTCCCGCAGGTCCATCTGCTCGGCAATGGCCGGCTCAGCAGCTGGATTTCGGAAGGCGGGGGCGGCGGTCTGCAATGGCACCATCAGGCGCTTACCCGCTTTGTGCCCGATGCGGTGAGGGACGCTGACGGGTGCTGGCTCTACTTGCATGACAGGGACAGCCAGCAGGACTGGTCCGCCACGCGGCAGCCCACCGGGGCCATCGGCGATGAATATCGGGTGCTGTTCCAGCCGCACATGGCCGAATTCCACCGCCGCGATCACGGGATCGAAACCCGCCTGGAAGTGGCCGTGGGCGCAGGCGACGACTTTGAAATCAGGCGCCTGACCATCGTCAACGAATCCAGCCGTCCACGCAGGCTGATGCTGACCAGCTATGCCGAAATCGTTTTGGCACCGCCGCTGGAGGATGAACGGCACCCGGCGTTCAGCAAGTTGTTCGTTGGCGGGGAATTCCTTCCGGAACGCGGCGGGCTGTTGTTCAGCCGTCGCCCCAAGGGCCCCGCAGATGCGCCGCCGGTGCTGCTTCACGCTTTGATCGGGGCAGACGGTCCGGTGCCTTCGCTGCGGTATGAATGTGACCGGCTGCGTTTCATTGGGCGGGGCCGCTCCACGCGCAATCCGCTGGGTGCCTCACTGGAACTGAACGGGCCGCAAGACCGGGATGCCGCGCGCGGCTGGACGCTGGATCCGGTTGCCGCCTTGCAGCTTGCGGTCGATCTGGCTCCGGGTGAGAGCCGCCAGTATTGCTTCCTGACGATTGCCGCGGCCACCCGCGCCGCAGCGCTGGCAATCGCCGAGCGCCACGCCACGCTTTCGTCTATCGACTGGCTGCTGAACGATGCGGCGCGCGATGCGGGCAGAGCGATCCAGCGCGCCCGGATAGAACCCGCCGACCTGCCCGCCATACAGTCGCTGGGTTCGCTGCTGGTGCATCCGGGCGGCGGGCTGCGCGCCGCGCCTGAGACAATTCGCGCCAACAGGCTGGGACAGACCGGCCTGTGGGGACTGGCCCTGTCGGGCGATCTGCCGATAGTGCTGCTGCGCGCCCAGAGCGGCAGCGAGTCGCTGATCGCCCTGCTGGCCCGCGCGCACAAATTGTGGCGCCGGCTGGGGCTGGAAGTGGATGTGGTGCTGCTGCAGACCGCCGGGTCGGCCTATATCGAACCGATCCGCAGCGAGGTGGGCGAATTGCTGCGCGAAATCGGGGCGAGCGAAATGCTCGGTCGGCGGGGCGGCATTCATCTGGTCTTCGGCGATCAGATCGGGCCGGATCAGATCCGCCTTGTGGAATCGATGGCATGGGTGATCCTGGATGACGCGAAGGGATCGCTGGCGGACCAGCTGGCGGCCATTCGCTGGCCGGTTGCCTTGCCGCCGCCGATCCTGCCCTCGCTGCTCGAACGGCCCGATGGCTCGCATCATGCGATCAGTGCGCCCGAAGACCTGCTGTTCGGCAATGGCCTGGGCGGTTTCATCCCGGACGGGCGCGAATATGTGATTACCCTCCAGCCTGGCCAGACCACGCCCGCACCGTGGAGCAACGTGCTGGCCAATGACGAGTTCGGCACGCTGGTGACCGAAGCCGGTGGCGGGTTCAGCTGGGCCATCAACAGCGGCGAACACCGGCTGACCCCGTGGACCAACGATCCCGTGGCGGACAGGTCGGGGGAGGCGCTGTACCTGCGTGACGAGGAAACCGCCGCCGTGTGGACGGTTACGCCCGCGCCCGCAGGGCAGGACTGCGCCTGCCAGATCCGCCATGGTCAGGGGTATTCCACATGGCGCAAGACCTGCCACGGGCTTGATCAGGAAATGCGGATTTTCGTTCCGGTGGATGCCCCGGTCAAGCTGATCCGCCTGCGCCTGCGCAACCGGGGCACGCGAGAGCGCCGGATCACGGCCACCTATTACTGCGAATGGCTGCTGGGATCGCTGCCCAGCATCGCGCGGCGTCATGTCCGCTGTGAATTCGATCAGCCTGCCCAGACCATACTTGCCACCAGCCCATGGAATGCGGAATTCGCCGGACGTGCGGCCTTCCTCACCGCCAGTCTGGATGCTCATGGCTTCACCACCAACCGTGAGGAATTTCTTGGCCGCGAACGCAGCGATGCCGCGCCGGCAGGCCTTGAGCGCTGGGGCCTGAGCGGCGCGCAGACGGCGGGGCATGATGCCTGCGGAGCCTATCAGGTGCATCTGGATATCGCTGCCGGGCAGGAGATCGAATTCGCCTTCGTTCTGGGTGAAGGGGCGGACCGCGCACAGGCTATCGAACTGGCGGCGCAATGGCGGTCGATGGAGGCGGTCAGTGCCGCTCAGGACAGGCTCTGCAGCCATTGGGATAATCTGCTGGGCACGGTCACCGTTCACACGCCGGATGCGGCGCTGGACCTGATGGTCAATCGCTGGCTGATCTACCAGAGCCTGTCATCGCGGATCATGGCGCGCGCCGGCTTCTATCAGGCGAGCGGAGCAATCGGATATCGCGACCAGTTGCAGGACATGCTGGCGTTGCTGCATGTCGATCCTGCGCGGGTGAGGGCGCATATACTGGCCTGCGCGGCGCATCAGTTCGAACAGGGGGATGTGCTGCACTGGTGGCACCCGCCTGCCGACCGGGGCGTGCGCACGCGCTGTTCGGACGACATGTTGTGGCTGCCCTTCGCAACCGGAACCTATGTCCGGGCAACGGGTGACATTTCCATTCTGGAGGAACGCGTGCCGTTCCTGGTTGCCTCGCCTTTGGCGGAACATGAGGAGGATAGGTACGACCGTTTCGACCAGTCTCCCCTGGCATACAGCCTGATCGACCATTGCGAACGCGCGCTCGACCGGGTGACGCTGGGCGTGGAGGGGCTGCCCCTGATCGGCACCGGTGACTGGAATGACGGGATGGACCGCGTAGGCCGGGCAGGGCGCGGTGAAAGCGTGTGGCTGGCGTGGTTTGCCAGCGTGGCCGCAGAGCATCTGGCCGATCTGGAACGGCGGCTGGGACGCAAGGCCGAAGCCGATCACTGGGCAGACCGGGCAGAATTGCTGCGCCACAATGGCGATCAGGCCGGATGGGACGGCGAGTGGTATCGCCGCGCCTATGACGATCACGGCAATACGCTGGGATCGAAGGACAATGCGGAATGCCGGATAGATTCGATCTCGCAATCCTGGGCACTGTTTGCCGGCGCCCCGGCCGAGCGGGTGGAAATGGCGCTGGCTGCGGCGCGGCGCGAGCTGATCGACGGGGAGGGCGGTCTGGCGCGGCTGCTGTGGCCCCCGTTTGACAGGACGCCGCGCGATCCGGGTTACATCAAGGCCTATCCGCCGGGCATTCGGGAAAATGGCGGGCAGTATTCGCACGCCGCCGCCTGGCTTGGGCTGGCGCTGGCGCAAAGCGGCGATGGCGATGGCGCGCATCGTGTGTTCTCGATGATCAATCCCGTCGCCCGGTCCGCCAGCACCGATGCGGCAGAGCTGTACCGGATCGAACCCTATGCGGTTGCCGGGGACATCGCCTCTGCCCCGCCGCACACGGGCCGGGGCGGGTGGAGCTGGTACACCGGCGCTGCATCATGGTCCTGGCGGCTGGCGGTGGAAGGCCTGCTGGGGATTACCCTGCAAGAGGGCCGTCTGCGCATCGCCCCCTCTCTCCCGCGCGACTGGCACGGGTATGAGGCAACGCTGCGGCGCGGCGATACCAGCATTCAACTGAAGGTCGAACGGCACGCAGAAGCTGCGGACGGATATCGCCTGCTGGTGGATGGACAGGTCATTGAAGGCAACGAGATTTCGCTCCCCGCCGGATCGCAGGTCGATGACACTGCATCGGGCGAGCAGGCGCGGACCCGGTAGAGGAGACGAACTTTGAATTCTGAACAGGTTTTGCCATTCGAAAAGGTCACCCGCGCGGACGTGGCGCTGGTGGGCGGCAAGAACGCATCGCTGGGTGAACTGATCGGGGCGCTGAGTTCAAAAGGGGTGAAGGTTCCTCCGGGCTTTGCCACCACCGCCCACGCCTATCGCGAGTTTCTGGAATTCAACGATCTGGAAGCGGTGATCGCGGGCCATCTGGCGCGCTACAAGGCGGGCGAAGCGTCGCTGGCGCAGGCGGGTGAGGCAATCCGGCAGGCGATACTGGCGGGACGATGGCCGCAGGATACCGAACAGGCCATCCGCGCCGCCTATCGCGGTCTGTGCCGCGATGCCGGGGTAAATGCTCTGGACGTGGCCGCCCGGTCCAGCGCCACGGCGGAAGACTTGCCCGATGCCAGCTTTGCCGGGCAGCAGGAAACCTTCCTCAACATTCGCGGCGAAGAGGCGTTGCTGGTTGCCTGCCGCCGCTGCTTCGCTTCGCTCTATACCGACCGTGCGATCAGCTACCGCGAGGCGCAGGGCTTTGCCGAGGGCGCGGTGGCGCTGTCGGTGGGCGTGCAGCGCATGATCCGGGCGGACCGCGCGGGATCGGGGGTGATGTTCTCCATCGATACCGAAAGCGGCTTTGACAAGGTTGTGCTGATCAATGCCGCATGGGGACTAGGGGAAAGCGTCGTTCAGGGCAGCGTGGACCCGGATGAATATCAGGTCTTCAAGCCGCTGCTGGACGAAGCCGGGGTCCGCCCGATCGTAGCCAAGATATGCAGCGGCAAGCAGACCAAGCTGATCTATGGCAACGGGGAGGGTGCGCCCACCGAATATGTGCCCACGTCCCGCCGCGAGCAGGCATCATTTGTGCTGGATGACGATGAGATCCTGCAACTCGCCCGCTGGGCCGTGATCATAGAGCGGCATTACGGCTGCGCGATGGATATGGAATGGGCCAAGGACGGGCCGCACGGCGGTCTGTTCATCGTCCAGGCGCGGCCCGAAACGGTGCAGTCGCGCAGCGCGGCCGGAATGCTCAGCAGTTATACGCTGAAGCAGAAGGGCGAGGTGCTGCTGCAAGGCTCTGCCATCGGCGGTGCCATTGCCAGCGGGCCAGTGTGCCTGATCGAAAGCGCTGCCGATATTGCGCAGTTCATCGATGGATCGGTGCTGGTCACGCCGACTACAGATCCGGACTGGGTGCCGATCATGAAGCGCGCCGCAGCAATCATTACCGATCATGGCGGGCGCACCTCGCATGCCGCCATCGTCAGCCGGGAACTGGGCCTGCCTGCCATCGTCGGGGCCACCGGTGCGTCCGAGATATTGCATGACCGGCAGAACGTGACGATCAGCTGCGCCGAGGGGGACCGGGGCTTTGTCTATGACGGCTTGCTGGATTTTGCCGTCGAACAGATCGATTTCGCCAGCCTGCCTGCCACCCGCACGCAGGTGATGCTGAACCTGGCTAATCCCGCCGCGGCCTATCGCTGGTGGCAATTGCCGGCAGATGGCGTGGGGCTGACACGAATGGAATTCGTCATCAGCAATGCGATCAAGGTCCACCCGATGGCGCTTGTCCGGTTTGACCAGCTGCCCGATGATGAGGACAAGGCCGCCATCGCGCAGCTGACTCAGGGGTATGAGGACAAGACCGAATATTTCGTGGATCGTCTGGCGCTTGGCCTCGCGCGGATTGCTGCGGTGCAGTTTCCCCGCCCGGTGATTATCCGGATGAGCGATTTCAAGACCAATGAATATGCCGGCTTGCTGGGCGGGCGCACGTTCGAGCCGCTGGAAGAGAACCCGATGATCGGCTTTCGCGGGGCCTCGCGCTATTATTCGCCGCGCTACCGTGAAGGGTTTGCGCTGGAATGCCGGGCGATCCGGCGGCTGCGCAATGAAATGGGCTTCACCAACGTGATCGTGATGATCCCGTTCTGCCGATCGGTGGAGGAAGCGGACAAGGTGCTGCAGGTGATGGCCGCAGAAGGGCTGCGGCGCGGGGAACACGGGCTGGAGGTCTATGTGATGTGCGAAATTCCCTCCAACGTCGTGCTCGCCGGGGCATTCGCATCCAGGTTTGACGGGTTTTCGATAGGCAGCAATGACCTGACCCAGCTGACACTGGGCATCGATCGCGATTCAGAACTGCTGGCAGACCAGTTCGATGAACAGGATGCGGCAGTGAAATGGATGATCCGCCATGTGATCGACGAAGCCCATCGTCCGGGGGCAAAGGTGGGCCTGTGCGGTCAGGCGCCCAGCGATCACCCTGAATTTGCCCGGTTCCTGGTCGAATGCGGAATCGATTCCATCTCCGTCACCCCCGACAGTTTCGTTGCCGTGAAGCACCATGTTGCCGCCGCCGAGGCGGATGGCTGAAGCGCTGGTCCTGCAGCCTGTCACTACGAACATCTGCGTAATTACCTGCGCCTGATGGCCGGGCAAGAACGGGCGCAAAGGTCCTGAAGCCGCCATCGCTGGAAAAACGGGGTGAGCGGGAGTAATTGTGGATGTGTCTGACCACTCGATGGAGATTTTCATGAAGCTTGCAAACGGAACACTGGTACTGGTCGCCGACGGGCAGAAACTGATGGCATTCAAGAATGACGGCGATGCAAAATTCCCTGTCCTGACAACGCTGACACATCGTGAAATCGATAATCCGCCAAGCAGCGAACAGGGTTCCGATCGTTCCGGTCGAAGCTTTTCCAGCACGGGCGAGCAGCGCAGCGCGTACAAGGAAACCGACTGGCACCAGCAGGAGGAAGACCGGTTTGCAGGCGGTGCCGCGCAGGTCCTCAAGCAGATCGCCGCGCAGGAAGACGGCAAGATTGTCGTCGTCGCCGCGCCGCACACGCTGGGCGAATTGCGCAAGCATTACGGCAAGGCCATCCAGGAGCGGCTGGTGGCGGAGATTGACAAGGATCTGACCAACCAGACCACTGACGATATTGTCGCGGTGATCGCCGCCCACGACGCTGCCTGACCTGCGTAGGTTTACGGATTCCGCTGGGGCGGGGAAGCGGACAGTCCTTGCAGTCACGAACCCGGCCTTGCGGCGACCGGCTGCCAGGGCGCGCGTGACGCCTCTGACCTGCGAAGGACAAAACCATGAGCACCACCGGCCTCTCCCTGTTTGACAGGACCTTGCAATCCACCAACATCTGGCTGGACGAGATCAGCAGCGAGATCGGGCCGGATCGGGCGGTGGCATGGAAGGTGCTTTCCACCGTCCTGCAGGCTCTGCGCGATCAGTTGCCGGTGGAACTGGCGGCTCATCTGGGCGCCCAGCTGCCGTTGCTGGTGAGAGGCGTCTATTATGACAGGTTCGATCCCACCGTGCTTCCGGCCAGCAACCGATCCGACGAAGAATTCATGGCCGATATCCAGGACAATCTGTCCGATATCCGCCCGGTCGGCGCACAGGACGCCATTGCTGCGGTGTTCGGTGTGTTGTCGCGGCATGTATCCCAGGGGCAGATCGACAAGGTCAGGCGGTCGCTGCGCAAGAATATCCGCGATATGTGGCCTGATGTTCCCGGCCCTGCAAATGCCAGTGCCGCCAAGTAGCGGGCCCGGGAATTATCTCGCGACATCATGAGGATAGACATCGTGGTTCAGCACATTTTCCGCGGCCAATACTGCCAGATGGCTGTCACCCCCGCTGTGGATTCAATCCGCCAGATCGTGCTTGTTGCGATTGCTGCGCCATTATCTGCGTGTTAGATGGCCTGCATGAGCAGTTGTGACACTTGTGTGGTTCGAAACCGGGCGATTTGTGCAGCTCTGGATAACCATGAGATTGAAGCGCTCAACGGCATTGGTCGCCAGCGCCAGTTGCAGGCCGGCGATCCGCTGATCTGGGAGGGCGAGGATTCGATGCTCGTCGCCAATGTGATCGACGGCATTCTCAAGCTGACCAATTGCACCGAAGACGGACGCGAACAGATTGTTGGCGTGGTCTATCCTGCCGATTTCATTGGCCGCCCGTTCGGTGCCAAGAGCCACCATTCGGTCACCGCGCTGACAGATGCCAAGGTATGCCTGTTCGCCCGCAGTGATTTTGACCGGTTCGCAAGCGATCATCCGGCGCTGGAACACAAGCTGCTCAAACGCACGCTGGACGAGTTGGACCGCACGCGCGCCTGGATGCTGCTTTTGGCGCGCAAGAGCGCCGAGGAAAAGGTGGCGACCTTCCTGCTCGACATGTCCGAAAGGCTGGTCGATACCGCCTGTGAGTCCCCTCAAGGCGGTCCGATGGACCATTTTGAGCTGCCGTTTTCGCGTCAGCAGATCGGTGACGTTCTGGGCCTCACCATCGAGACGGTGAGCCGCCAGATGACGCGCATGAAGCGCGATGGCATTCTGGACCTGCCCACACGCCGCACGGTGCGCATTTGCGACCGCGCGGCGCTGGAGGCAATGGCGGGCTGACCAGCAGCCCGCCGTCAGGCTTCAGAAACGCATCCCGACACCGGCGCTGAGAACCCATGGGTCCAGCTTGTGGGTGGTTTCAATCACCTTGGTATTGCCGGCATACCAGCGGGCCGTGGTGTCCACGAAATAGCGCTTGGCATCGAGCGATACGAGCAGTCCGTTGCCGACCGGCACATCCACACCCGCCTGAAGCGCAAAGCCCAGTTCATTGCTCATGGACTGGCTGGTCACGCCCAACGGAATGGTGTCGGCACCGGGTTCATCGTTGATCCACAGGAAGTAGGTCGGGCCAGCGCCGATGTAGGGAGAGATCCCTCCGGCATTGAGGTGATACTTCAGCGTGAAAGTGGCGGGTATCACCCTGGCGTTGGATACGGCCTCGGCACCGGCGAGCGGGCCTGCCACAATGTCCACATCGTGCTGGGTCACGCAGCAGATCGTCTCCAGAGAGATGTTCTGGGTGAAGAAATACTCGATTGCCACGGTCGGGATGACATTGTCATTCGCGGCCGTCTGCGTGGTCGCGGGGAGCGGCCCCAGCAATGCGACATCGGTGATCTTGCCGTCTGGCAGCACGGCTGTGGCCATCACCTTGACCTGAAAGTCTCCGGCTTCCTGTGCGGAGGCGGGGCTCGCACCAATCGCGCTGGTCAGTGCCAGGGCAAGTACCCCGGTCAGCGGGGCGATGGAATTGCGCAGATATGAGCGCATGGTCTTTTCTCCGTCACACCGTAGCGGCTGCCCTTTGCAGCCCTGGATTATTACGGTGTGATCTGGCCAATGCGCCCCCCGGAGATTACAAGCTTTGACCAAGCTCAATAAACGCGACTGAAAATTTCTCCGCTCTGAAATTTTCAATTTGATGAGGGTCAATGAGGCTCCGGGTTCCCAGCGGCATTGGGACCTTGTTCTCACGCCTGGTCCGTCAGGGGAAATGGTCAATGGAATCTCTAACTACACGTGTCGGCATGTGGTTCATGCTGCTGATACTCGCTATTGTGCTTGTGGCTCTGGCCCACGATGCGGCCTTTGCCGCGCAGATGACGATCGTCGCGGTCGCTGCCGGGGTGGGGCTCTGGTGGACGCTTTTCAGCGCCAAGGTGGATGTGGCGGGAAGCTGGCTTCGTCCGGTTGCCGATCCTTCACATTATGATGATGATCCGGTTCGCTGGGGGGTCATCGCCACGCTGTTCTGGGGCATAGCGGGCTTTTGTGCCGGGCTGTTCCTGGCGTTGCAGCTGGCCTATCCCGATCTCAACTTCGAACCCTATCTCAATTTTGGCCGCGTGCGCCCGCTGCACACAAGCGCGGTGATCTTTGCGTTTGGCGGTAATGCGCTGATCGCGACGAGCTTCTATGTCGTCCAGCGCACCTGCCGCACGCGGCTGGCCTTTCCCGGCCTCGCACGGTTCGTGTTCTGGGGATACCAGCTGTTCATCGTTCTGGCGGCGAGCGGCTATCTGCTCGGGATCACCCAGTCGAAGGAATATGCCGAGCCTGAATGGTATGTCGACTGGTGGCTGACTATAGTCTGGGTGGCCTATCTGATCGTGTTTGTCGCCACGATCATGAAGCGCAAGGAGCCGCATATCTATGTGGCCAACTGGTTCTATCTCGCCTTCATCCTGACTGTTGCGATGCTGCATATCGTCAATAACCTGGATGTTCCGGTCAGCTTGCTGGGATCGCACAGCTATCCCGTGTTCGGCGGCGTGCAGGGCGCACTGGTGCAATGGTGGTATGGCCACAACGCGGTGGGCTTCTTCCTTACCGCCGGCTTCCTGGCGATGATGTATTACTTCGTGCCCAAGCAGGCAGAGCGGCCGATCTTTTCCTACCGCCTGTCGATCATCCACTTCTGGAGCCTGATCTTCCTGTATATCTGGGCGGGACCGCACCACCTGCACTATACCGCCCTGCCGGATTGGGCGCAGACGTTGGGCATGGTCTTCTCGATCATGCTGTGGATGCCCAGCTGGGGCGGCATGATCAACGGCCTGATGACGCTGAACGGCGCATGGGACAAGATCCGCACCGATCCGATCATCCGCATGATGGTGTGGGCGCTGGCCTTCTACGGCATGAGCACGTTCGAAGGGCCGATGATGTCGATCAAGTGGGTCAACTCCATGTCGCATTATACCGACTGGACCATTGGCCACGTTCATTCCGGCGCGCTGGGCTGGAACGGCATGATCACCTTCTCGGCGCTGTATTACCTGGCGCCGCGCCTGTGGGGACGTGAGCGGCTCTATTCGCTGCGCATGGTCAACTGGCACTTCTGGTGCGCCACGCTGGGGATCGTGTTCTACGCCGCCAGCATGTGGATCGCCGGCGGTATGCAGGGCTTCATGTGGCGCGAATATGGGGCTGACGGCTATCTGGTGAACAGCTTTGCCGAAACCGTCACGGCCATGCATCCGATGTTTGTGGCCCGCGCGGTCGGCGGCATGCTCTATCTTGCAGGCGCGGTGATCATGGTGATCAATATCTGGAACACCATTGCCGGCCGGATACGCGACGAAAAGCCCCTTCATTCCGCATCTTACAATCCCGCTGCCGATCGCCCGCTCACCGCGGCCACGGCCTGATAGGAGACGACCAATGACTGAACTGGCCGTCGAAGAAAAAGTAACGGGTCACAAGCGGCTCGAACGCAATGTCACGCTGCTGGGTGCATTTGCCCTGGTGACCGTGGCGATTGGCGGGATCGTGGAAATCGCCCCGCTGTTCTGGATCGACAACACCATCGAGCAGGTGGACGGGATGCGTCCCTACACTCCGCTGGAGCAGGCCGGGCGCAACATCTATGTGCGCGAGGGGTGCTATACCTGCCACAGCCAGATGATCCGGCCGTTCCGCGACGAGGTGGAACGTTATGGCCATTATTCGCTGGCCGCAGAGAGCATGTATGACCACCCCTTCCAGTGGGGTTCCAAGCGCACCGGACCCGATCTGGCGCGCGTGGGCGGACGGTATTCCGATGCCTGGCATGTGCAGCATCTGATCAATCCGCAAAGCGTGGTGCCGGTAAGTGTGATGCCGCAATATGGCTTTCTGGCAGAGGCAAAACTGGACCCCACCGATGCAGCGGGCCACCTCGAAGCTCTCAGGTTCGTGGGCGTTCCCTATACCGATATCGATATCGAGCAGGCCCGCAATGACTTGCTGGGGCAGGCAGATCCCGATGCCGACATTGGCGATCTGCAGACCCGCTATCCCGGCGCGCAGCACCGCGATTTCGATGGCGATCCGCAGCGTGTGACGGAAATGGACGCACTGGTTGCCTACCTTCAGGTGCTGGGCACGATGGTGGATGTAAACGCTGCCGCCGCGCAGGAAGTTCTGGCCGGGGAAACCGGGCGATGAGCGATCATTCAACCTATGAATTCCTGCGCCAGCTGGCCGATAGCTGGGGCCTGCTGGCCATGGCCGTGCTGTGGATTGGACTGGCGCTGTGGCCGTTCAGGCCGGGTGCGAAAAACCGCAATCAGGATGCGGCCAACATGATTTTCAAGGACGATCACGATGGGCAATAAGCGGATCGATGAACCCACCGGCATCGAGACTGTCGGCCATGAATGGGACGGTATCGAGGAGCTCAACAATCCGCTGCCCCGCTGGTGGCTGTGGACCTTCTACGCCACCATCATCTGGGCTGTGGGCTATGTCATCCTTTACCCCGCATTGCCGCTGCTGGAAAAGGGCACCGAGGGCGTGCTGGGCTGGACCAGCCGCGGACAGCTGGCGCAGGAAATGAGTGCGGAGGAGGCACGCCGTGCCCCCATCATGCAGGCCATTGCCGCCACTCCGCTGGAACTGCTCCCGCAAAACACCGATCTGATGGACCAGGCCGTGGCTGGTGGGGCAGCGGCGTTCCGCGTGCACTGTGTGCAATGCCACGGCGCCAATGCGGCCGGGTCCGAGGGCTTTCCCAACCTGACCGATGATGAATGGCTGTGGGGCGGCGATCTGCCTTCGATCGAACACACCTTGCTCCACGGCATTCGCCATCCCGGTGATGCCCAGACGCGCACCAGCATGATGCCGGCTTTCGGGCGAGATGGCCTGCTGGGCGCGAACGAGATATCCGCCGTGACGGCGCATGTCCTCTCGCTCACCGGCAAGGGCGCTGCCAATCCCGCCGGAGCGGAGCTTTTCGCCAATAATTGTGCGGTCTGTCACGGTCCGGATGGCGGCGGGTTGCGGGCGTTCGGCACGCCCAGCCTGAACGATGCCGTCTGGCTTTACGGCAGCAGTGCGGACCAGATTCGCGCGCAGATCTTTGCGCCGCGCCATGGTGTGATGCCCGCGTGGGGAGAACGGCTCGATCCTGCCACCATCCGCATGCTGGCGGCCTATGTCCACTCGCTGGGCGGCGGTGAGGACTTTGCGGTGGTTGCCCCGGTTCCGGCGGCAGACGCAGTGGTGGCTCCGGTCGATGAACAAAACTGATCCGCTGATCCATCATAGCCCGCTTGGCGATTACCAGGCGCGAAAATCCGTCCATCCGCGGCGTATTGATGGCCCGTTCCGGCGGTTCAAATGGCTGATCATGGCAGTCACGCTGCTGATCTATTACGCAACGCCGTGGATCCGCTGGGACCGTGGTCCCTATGCGCCCGATCAGGCCGTGCTGCTCGATCTGGCCAATCGCCGCTTCTACATGTTCGATATCGAGATCTGGCCGCAGGAATTCTATTTCGTGGCCGGAATGCTGATCATGGCCGGGATCGGGCTGTTCCTGGTGACCAGCGCCGTTGGCCGCGCATGGTGCGGCTATTCCTGCCCGCAGACGGTGTGGACCGATCTGTTCCAGCATGTGGACCGCTTCGTCGATGGTGATCGCAATGCCCGCATGCGGCTGGAAGCTGCGCCCTGGACCTGGGGCAAGGTGGGCCGCCGACTGTTCAAATGGACGATCTATCTGATCATCGCCTTCTGGACCGGCGGTGCGTGGATCATGTATTTTGCCGATGCGCCCACGCTGGTGCGCGAATTCTGGGCGGGCGAGGCGGCGCCGGTTGCCTATATCACCGTCGCTATCTTGACCGTGACCACCTTTGTCTTTGGCGGCTTCATGCGCGAACAGGTGTGCATCTACATGTGCCCCTGGCCGCGCATCCAGAGCGCGATGATGGACGAACAGTCGCTGCTGGTAACTTACAAGGACTGGCGCGGAGAACCGCGTGGCAGCCTGAAAAAGGCGCAGAAAAACCCCGGCGAAGTTGGTGACTGCATAGATTGCAACCAGTGCGTTGCGGTGTGTCCCACCGGATGGGATATCCGCAAGGGACCGGACATTTCCTGCATCACCTGCGGCCTGTGCATCGATGCCTGCGACCGGGCGATGAAGGATGTGGGGCGTCCGCGCGGACTGATCGATTACATCACGCTGGAAGATGCCACGCGAGAGGAAGCGGGCGGAGAGCCGCGCCCGGCCTACAAGGCGCTGATGAACCCGCGGACCATCGTGTACTTCATCGTCTGGTCGGGTATCGGCATCGGCCTGTTGTTCGCCCTTGGCACGCGCAGCCATACCACGATCAGCGCGGCCCCGGATCGCAATCCCGCCTTCACGATGATGCGTGATGGCAGCGTGCGTAACAATTATACGATCAAGCTGCGCAACATGCAGGCCCGCCCGCGTACCATGCGCATTGCCATAGACGGGCTTCCCGGTGCCACCATGTGGACCGAGGACATGAGCACGGACAATGCCGCGCGGCAGATTGACGTGCCGGTTTCCGCCGATGTCACGCGCAGCCTGCGTCTGTATGTCATCGCCCCGCCAGATCTGGCGGCGCAGGATTTCAACTTCACCGTGACCGCTCTTGATGAAGAGGCCGAGAGCGATACTGTGGAAACGCACTTCACCACACCGGGAGACAGCTGATGGATCGACCGTTCACAGGGTGGCACATGCTGGGCATGATGGTGGCGTTTTTCGGCGTGGTGATCGCGGTCAATTTCACCATGGCAGCCGTCGCCCGTTCCAGCTTTGGCGGCGTGGTGGTGGAAAATTCCTATGTCGCCAGCCAGGAATTCAACGGCTGGCTGGATCAGGCGGAAAGCCAGGCCGCGCTGGGCTGGGATGTCTCGGTCGGTTGGCAGGATGGCTCGGCCGTCACGCTGGATGTGACCGGCGCACCCGATCCGCTGGTGATCAGCGCCAACGCACGCCATCCGCTGGGCCGCCTTCCGGACCGGGAGATGGTGTTCGATCGCGTTGCGCCGGGCCACTATCGCTCTCGCACGGAACTGCCTGCCGGACGCTGGACCTTGCGCCTGCAATTGTCTTCAGGTGACAGCCAGTGGCGCCATGAAGAACAGTTGCAGTGAGCGCATCGGAACGTCTCTCCCCTGAACTTGAGACCAGCGTTTTTGCTGTACCGACGGCCCATTGCGCAGGCTGCATGAGCAAGATCGAGCGTGGATTATGCGCCTTGCCGCAGGTGACAGGCGCGCGCGTCAACCTGACCTCGCGCATGGTCACCGTTACCCATGATCCGGCGCTGGACGATCAGGCGCTGGTGGAGGAACTGGCCAGGCTCGGCTTTGAATCGAAGCGGCGGCCCAAGCAGGTGGGCAAGCCGTTCTCGGCCGTAAAGCCGCTGCTCGGCCCGCTCGCCGTGGCGGCATTTGCGGGCATGAACATCATGCTGCTTTCGGTCAGCGTGTGGTCGGGCGCGGAAGGATCGACGCGCGATCTGTTCCACTGGCTGTCGGCGCTGATCGCACTGCCTGCGGTGGCCTATGCCGGGCGGCCCTTCTTCAAGTCTGCGTGGAGCGCCGTGAAGCACGGCACCACCAACATGGATGTGCCGATCTCGCTCGGCGTGATTATCGCCTGCGGGCTCAGCCTGTATGAAGTGGTGACAGGCGGCGAGCATGCGTGGTTCGATGGCGCGCTGATGCTGCTGGCCTTCCTGCTGGCGGGCCGTGTGCTCGATGCGATGATGCGCGACCGGGCGCGCGGGGCGATTGATGCCATGCTGGGCCAGGCAGCGCCCGGCGCTCTGGTGCTGGGCGAGGGCGGAGCGCTGGCATGGACGGCGTCCGAAGCGCTGGAGCCGGGCATGGTGATGCGCGTTGCCGTGGGTGAGCGGCTGGCCGCCGACGGTGAAATCGTGGCCGGATCAAGCAGCTTTGACCAATCTCTTCTGACCGGCGAAACCACGCCGGTCGCCCGCATTCAGGGAGAGGAGGTGCTGGCCGGCACGCTCAACCTGCACGCGCCGGTGGATGTGCGGGTAAGCCACGCAGGGCACGATACCACGCTGGCGGAGATCGCCCGGCTGATGGAAGCCAGCACGCAGAACCGCAGCCGCTATGTGCGCATCGCAGACCGCGCCGCGCGGCTCTATGCACCGGCGGTCCATTCGCTCGCCGCATTGGCGGTGATTGGCTGGCTGATTGCCGGAGCCTCGCTGTATCAGGCGCTGGTGATCGGCGTGGCCGTGCTGATCATCACCTGCCCTTGCGCGCTGGGTCTGGCCGTGCCGGTGGCGCAGGTTGTGGCCAGTGGATCGCTGCTGCGCGCCGGGATCATGGTCAAGGATGGCTCTGCGCTGGAACGCATGGCCAGCGTGAACCGCGCGCTGTTCGACAAGACCGGAACGCTGACATTGGGCAGGCCGACGCCGGACAGGCCCGCACTTGATGCGATGACGCCCGAAGATGCGCGGATCGCGCTGGCGCTGGCGTCCAACAGCCGTCACCCGCTCTCGCGCGCGCTGGCCGAAGCGCTGATGGCGCGCGGGGTAACGCCCGCCGCTCTGGACGATGTGACGGAGGTTGCGGGCACCGGCATGGCGGGAACCTGGCAGGGCAGGAAGGCTCAGCTGCGCCGCCCCGAAGGGTCGACAAGCACGGCTGTGGCGCTGGTGATTGAGGGACGGCCAGTCCGGCTGATCCCCTTTGCTGACCAGCTGCGCGATCATGCCCGCCTGGCCATTGAGGAACTCGGCAGGCTGGGCATTTCCAGCTCTATCATTTCCGGCGACAATGCCGATGCGGTGGCCGTGGCCGCGCGCCAGACAGGGCTGACCGGGCAGGCCGGGGCTTCCCCTGCGGCCAAACAGGAAACCATTGAACGCCTGCAGAAGGCGGGACAACAGGTGCTGATGGTGGGCGATGGTCTGAATGACGGCCCCGCACTGGCCGCCGCCAATGCCTCCATCGCACCTGGCAGTGCCAGCGATGTGGGGATGCAGGCGGCAGACATGGTATTCGTGCAGGAATCGCTGCTCGCCATTCCGCGCGCGGTGCGGGCATCGCGGGCCACCATGCGCGTGGTGAAGCAGAATTTCGCACTCGCCATTGCCTATAATGTGCTGGCCGTGCCGCTGGCGCTGGCCGGGATGGTCACGCCGCTGGTGGCCGCCATTGCCATGTCCGCCAGCTCGCTGATCGTGGTCGCCAATTCGCTGCGGCTGGTCAGGGCGGCGCGATGAACGGTGTGCTGATCCTGCTGCCGATTGCCCTTTTTCTGGGCCTGATCGGTCTGGCCGCCTTTTTCTGGGCCATGCGCAATGGCCAGCTGGATGATCCCGATGGTGCGGCATCGCGCATTCTGATGGACGATGACGAGGATGCCCCGCTGTGAGCCTGACCGCTTTGCTCGCCGCATTGGCCATGCTGCCCGCCATGCTGGGTCCGCTGCCGCTGGAACAGGGCAGCGAATTCATCGCCCTGGCGCTGTGCGGGGGCGGAAGCGTGAACGTTGCGCGCGATCGCGGCGCATCACCGCTTCCCGGTGCGGCGACCACGCCGTGCTGCGCAAAAGGGTGCCGGGGCAGCTCCAAACGCAGGCAAATTGATCCACGGCAATGAACCGGCGCAGGTGCCGGGCGATATAGGCTCGCATGTGGCCTTATCATCCCAAGCTCCTGGAAACGCCCGTACCGCGGTACACCAGTTTTCCCACCGCAGCCGAGTTTGCGCCTGACATTTCGCAGCGCCGCCATGGTGATGCGATCAGCACGGCAACGGGCGATATCTCACTGTATGTGCACATCCCCTTCTGCGAGAAGATCTGCTGGTATTGCGGATGCAACACCGCCGCCGCCAATCGCGCGCAAAGGCTGACCAGCTACCTCGATGCCCTGCATCAGGAGATCAAGATGGTCGGCGCCATGCTGCCAGCCGGGGCGCGCGTGCGGCGCATTGCTTTTGGCGGGGGCAGCCCCAATGCCATTTCACCGGTTGATTTCGTGCGCCTTTACGATGCGCTGGTGCTGGCGTTCCCGCTGCACGATCCGCTGCTGTCGATAGAGCTGGACCCGCGCACGCTCACCAGCGGCTGGGGACCTGTGCTCACCGCCGTGGGCGCCAGCCATGCCAGCCTTGGCGTGCAGACATTTGCCCCTCATCTGCAGGAAAAGATTGGCCGCGTGCAGCCAGAAGCGATGATCGAGAAATCGGTCAGCCTGCTGCGCGAAGCAGGCATCACCTCGCTCAACTTCGATCTGATGTACGGGCTTCCGGGCCAGAGCGAGGAAGACCTTGCGCAGACGCTGGAGCGGGCCACGCACTATGGCGCGGACCGGATTGCGCTGTTCGGCTATGCCCACGTGCCGCACATGCTGCCGCGCCAGCGGCGGATTGATGCAACCGATCTGCCGGGCCCCGAGGCGCGCTTTGCGATGGCCCGCAGCGGATATAGCCAGCTGGTTGAGGCCGGATATTCGCCCGTCGGCTTCGATCATTTCGCTCTGCCCGGTGATCCGCTGGCGCGTGCGATGGAAGCGGGCGATCTGCGCCGCAATTTCCAGGGCTTCACCGATGATCAGGCCGATGTGCTGATTGGCCTTGGCGCGTCGGCAATCTCCTCCTTCCCGGACCTGTTGGTCCAGAATGAAAAGAATGCGGGACGTTATCGCATGCTGCTTTCGCAGGCGCAGCTGCCCACTGCGCTTGGCAAGGAGCGCAGCGTGGATGACCGGCGCCGCGGCGCGATTGTGGAGGAACTGCTGTGCCGTGGCCGCGCCCGGATCGCGGCGGATATCCTTGCAGATTCGCTCGACCGGCTGCGGCCTTATCTGGAACCGGCACTGGCCCGGCTGGAAGGCGGCAACATGCTGGTGATCGCCAGCCATGCGCTGCCATACACACGCAGCATTGCCGCTGCGATTGACCCTTACCGGGGACAATCCCCGCGCCGCTTCAGCTCCGCAGTCTGAACGTTATTGCTCACACAAAAACAGGGGTGGTTCGCTAGCTGCGAACCACCCCTTAGTTGTTGGGTCGGGATGGAACTGGCGCGCTATGCCGCCAGCATGTCCGCCGCAGCCCAGTTGCCGTGAAGCCCCTGGCGCAAGCGAATGGGGAGTTTGGCGCGCGCAACCGGACCCTTGGCCACATCGCACGCATCAAAAATGCACAGGTCGGAGTAGTTGTGGACATGATCGTCCACCAGCGCGACCAGCCAGCCATCGCCCTCTGCCGCATCGGCATTGCGGGGGATGAAGCAGGGTTCCTGGATCGATCCGTCAGGCCCGCACCACCAGCTTTGTTCCTGCCCGGTCTCGAGATCGAAATGGGTCAGCGTATTGATCACGCCGGCAAAGGGTCCGGGCGGGCCGTTATAGGGCTTTTCCAGTGAATAGGTGATCATCCAGCCGTGGCGGTATGGCTTGCCGGCCATCCGGTCATCAATGCGCGGAAATTCGCCCGGGGCATCGCCCAGCCGGGTGATGCTCTCCACCTCGTCGCTGTTGGAGGAAAGGTCCACGGTGATGCGCGAAAGCTCTGTCATCGCCAGCGCGGGATCGAACGGCGCGCCGTCCTTGTCCGGGAAGAAGGGCAGGCTGCCGATCTTCGAAACCGGCGTGTCGAGATGGATTTTCGACCCTTCCTTGAAGGCATTCATCACGTGGCAGCTGCACGATCCCGGCTCATGCTTGAACCAGCGCATGTCGCTGCCGTCGCTGTCCCGGCGCATCACGCCGATGTAGGAGGGCAGAGCGCGGTCGTAATAGAAATGCGGCCGGTCCTGCTCCAGCACGCTCATGTCGGAGCTGTAGGGTGACACCGGGATGACGATGTAGTCATTCGCGATGCAGAAATCGTGGAGCATGGTGTAATAGGGCACTTCGAATTCGGCACGGGCCACCACATGGCCATCCCGGTCGATCTCGAAATAGGTGACGTCGCGGCTCAGATCGCCTTTGGAGGCATAGCTGATGTTGCACAGATTGCCCGTTGCAGCGTCAATCTTGGGATGGGCACCGAATGTGCGCAGCGGCAGCTCGCCGGAAAAATCCGTGTAGCCGTCGGTTTCCAGCGACAGCTTGTCCATCACCAGGCAGGGGCTGTCTTCCTTCATCGCCAGCAGCTTGTCATTGAACACCAGAACATTGGTGTTGGCAGTGCCCCGATATGCGCCCTTCACAGATGGATCATCGGTCAACGGATTGCGGTAGGAGCCGAACAGCGCGTGTCCGGCTTCATTCTCCAGCTTCCACTTGTCGGTCTTGGCATAGCGCTGCCTGAAGCTGATCTTTCCGTCATGCACGCGGAACATGGTGACCATGCCATCGCCGTTGAAGAACTGGTCGCCCGCCTTGCGCGGGGCGAACTGGGGATCGGGATGGACGCGGTAAAAGGCGCCGTCCATTTCGGCGGGCACATCGCCCTCTATTTCCAGATCGCCAATGTCGCCTTCCAGGCGGACCAGGCGCAGCACGTCCTGATAAATCCCATCCTGCGGAAAATGCACCATGTCAGACTTCCCTTTTCCCTGTCTTGTGTGCCCTGTTGTTCAGGCGCGCACTGTCTCGCTGTTTTCCAGCAGCACGGTGGCTGCGGCTGTGTTGGAGATCGGCACGTGATAATTGCTGGCCAGTTCGCGCACCGATCCGAGCAGAGCGCCGCGCGCGGCAATCCAGTTGAGGATTTCCACGCCCTGGCTGCCCGCCAGTTCGACAATATCCAGCGTGTCATGCTGCAACAGCGCCTCGGGATCGGGGGCAAGGTTGCGCAGGCAGAACTTGTCGTAATCGCTGTTGATATGGCCCGCGCGCTCGCCTTCCAGCTGGTGCGACAGGCCGCCGGTGCCGAATATCACCACCTTCTCATCGCCGCCCCATGACCGGATCGCCCGGCCCACGGCGCGGCCCAGGTCAAAGCAGCGCTTGGGGCTGGGCAGGGGGTGCTGCACGGTGTTGATGGCGATCGGCACCAGAGTGACCGGAAAGGCATCCTTGCCCGGCCAGCACAGTTCGAACGGCACGGCCACGGCGTGATCCACCAGCATGGACTGGCAGGTCACCGGATCAAATTCGCTGGCCACCACCTGTTCGATGATGTGCCAGGAAAGGTCCGGCTGGCCGGGATAGGGACGCTCAAACGCGATGCCCCAGCCTTCATCCTCATGCCGGTATTCGGGCGCGGCGCCGATGGCGAAAGTGGGCATCTTGTCGAGGAAGAAGTTGAGCCCGTGATCGTTGTAGAAGACCACCGCCACATCGGGCTTTTCGCGTTCCAGCCACGCATGCACGGGGATGAACCCGTCAAAGAACGGCTTCCAGTAGGGGTCCTGCTGAAGGCCCTTGGCAATGGCGTTGCCGATGCCGGGAACATGGCTGGTGAAGATGCCGCCGCAGATATCGCTCATGATGACATCCCCGTATCGGCCACGTGGCTCTCGGTCATTGCATGGGCCATCAGCCCGGCCTTGAAATCTTCCAGTTCCATGCCGGTCTGCAAGGCACCCAGCTGCTGGACATTGAGGCCGAGAATCCCGGCCAGCTTGGCCAGGTAATAGACGTTGCCGCCTGCCTCCAGCATGCCCAGCACATTGCGCTGGCGCACGGCATTACGCTGCGCTTCGCTGAGCGAGAAGCGGTCCATATAGGCCTCCTCATCGGCGGCGAAGGCCTTGCGGTTTTCGGCGTTGTTGAAGGAATAGCACATGGCATTGAGCGGATAGCCGCCCTGCGCTGCATCACCATCGAACACGATGGTTCCGGGAATGGTGCGCTTGCCTTCGGCGACAAGTCTGGAAAAGGGTGGCATCGGCCATCTCCGTCTGAACGTTGATGGCTGTGTGGCGCGCGTGCGGGCCGTAGTCGTTGCGCTGGGTCAAATCTGCTGGCGGTTGGCCGCAAGCCTCTCCTCAATCAGGTCGACAATCGGCTCCACGCCAGAGCTGTCCAGCCCGGCCTGACGCATCAATTGCAGCACCAGCAGGTCTATCCGCTCGATCTGCGTTGCGCCGCCTTCCAGCGCCCGCGCAGCGGAGGATGGACGCACCAGATGCTGCGCGGCGCTGGCATAGGCGCTGAAGGGTACCAGTATCGCTTCAGGGGCGCCAAGGGCGATGACAAGCTGCGAGACCGCGTCATAGATCTGCTCGGTCCGGACGCGGTCGGTCAGCACGGCATCGGCAATCGACCGCATGCCGCCGGGCATCACGCAGCGGCAGTTGCCGGCGATCAGCATGGGCCATTTGGCCAGCGGAATGAAGGCAGAGGAATGCGCCAGCAGGCGCACTGGCGGGGCCTTCATCCGGCCATCGACCATCACCTTCACCCGCGACATGTCGCGCGCCAGACGCAGAAGCAGTTGTTGGTCCTCATCGCGGGCAAAGGGTGCTGCCTTGAAGTTGGAGGCGAGGGTGACGCTCAGCTCTCCCGGGCGCGATGGGTCCATCCGCAGCGCTTGGGGGTCGGGGCTGGAATTGCTCATGCAAGACGGGTCAAATCCCGACCATGCGTCTGCGCTGGAATACACGCCTTCCAGCGCCGCGCCGCCAATTCCCAGCTGCGCCAGAAAAGGCGGCGGGGGCAGGTTCATGATGGAGAGGCAGGGTTTGCCAGCTGCCGCGATGCGACGGATCAGATCAGCCACGTTGGGGGCGGCGCATTGCGGTTCCTGCATCGCCAGTATCACCATGTCCGCCAGCGAGGGATCGGCCTGTTCGGGCGTGGTGAAAGCAGCATTGCCGGTACGCATTTCGATCATCTCGCCCGACCGGCGATCGCCGATGTGCAGCACCAGATCTTCAGCGGCCATCTGCGCGATTTCCTGCGCGCGGCCGACGAAGGTCACGACGTGTCCCGCCATTGCCAGCTTGATCCCCGGCAACAGGCCGTAGGACGCGCCGAGCACCAGTATGTTGAGCGGTGCTGGGTCCATGTCAGGAATGGAAATCGATATAGATGATGGAACTCTCCACCCGCTGTTCGAACAGCAGGATCGCTACCATCATGGCAAAATAGGCCAGGCACAGCGCTGGCCAGACCAGAGGTGCGGGGAGCAGGGCTTCAAAATGGCGATAAAGCGGCGTCATCGGCAATTCCCAACAGTAGAGTGATGACCGGGCGGGCGAGCGATAGCCAGCCCAGTATTCCCAGCGATATGATCAGGCGCAGCAAGGGCACAGGCAGGCGATCCAGCGGCAGGAATCTGCCCGCAAATCGCGATCCGATAATGCCCAGCGCCTGCCAGAAGGACCACAGCACGTAATAGACCGACAGTTCGTGCCACAGGCCGATCACCAGCATGGCCGCGATCACGCCGGCTATCGGGCTGCGGGTGAGGGCCATGACCGGGCGATAGGCATAGTCGCGGCTCCAGTCTGTCAGGCTGATGTGCCAGCGGGTCCAGAAATCCAGCAGGCTGGTGGCACGCCAAGGCTGGCGGAAGTTCTCTTCCAGCTTCATGCCCATCATCAGGCTGGTGCCAAGTGCGATGGAGGTAAGCCCGGCAAAAACGAAATACAGCTGCATCCAGCTGACGGCGGAAAGCAGCCATGATGTGGTGAACTGTTCGGGCGCCAGCAGGCGATGCGTCAAGTTCAGCTGCACCTCGCCCCAGACCACCCCGCCGATGAAATAGGCCATGAATGCGCCGATCAGGCACCGCTCCAGCCCGCTGAACAGATCGCCTGCATCAAAACGGCGGCGCTGTGCCTGCCGCTCAAAATTCTGGTAACGATGAATGGGGCCCACCAGCATCACGGGCAGAAAGAACTGGTAGCGCACAAGATTGCGCAGCGATGGCGGATCGAGCTTGCCCGTCCACCAGTCGCCCAGAACATGCAGCTGGCGCAGGGTGAAGAAGCTGACCCCGATCCACACCAGTCCGTGTTCAAATTCGCTGAAAACGAACCCCACCAGCAGCAGCACAACGGTCATGCCGGCGAACAGGCCCTTGTTTTGCGCAGCATTGCCAAGCCGCATCGCAGCATGGACTAGCATCGTGGAGGCCAGCAGCCAGGCCACCGTTGCGGGCGAAAAGGCGGCAATCGCCAGCGCGGTGAACAGCGCCACCGCATCCAGCGCCCATGCACGCGGAACCACCCATGACAAGGGCACGGCCAGCAGGCACAGCGCAAGCAGCTGGACAACCGACGCGCTCATGATGCGCTCATACCGGTATCGGCCCACCACTGGCGCAAGGCTGCCACCAGCTTGGCCCTGCCGCTGGCGCCCAGATGGGCACGGTCGACGAAATCATCATTGCTCCATTCGATATCGGGATCGAACAAGGGCAGCTGCAACCGCCTTGCGTAATAGGCGCTGCGGTTGCTGATTTCGGCATTCTGGCCCAATTCCAGATAGGCCTGCGCCATGGGTGAACGGGGCGGCTGGTACAGAATGATCCGCGTTTCCTGTTCTGTAGCCCTGCGCACCAGATCCTGCATACGCTGGCTCGGCTCGCGCTCTAGGAAGATGACCGGATAGACCTGCTCCAGCGGCTCCTGCACGGTGAAGGGTTCGTCCAGCCCGATCGGAAATTCCGTGCCCCGCTTCAACCTCATGGCGTAATTGCTGGGCCGCCCCAGCAGGCCGCGATACCAGTCCCTGAAGTTGTTGCGAAGGCGGCGAATACCCAGAAGCGATTCGCAAAGCAGGTCGTTGCATAATTGACGATCCTGCTGATTGCGCAGCACAAAAATGAACGGGCGCACTTCCAGCAGGATCGTCTGCACTTTGCCATCCAGCGCCTGTTCGACCAGGTCCTCGATCTCTTCGGGCAGCGGATCGCTCAATCCCACGCGCACATGGCTGCGCCCGTCGGCCAGCAGTGCAACCTTGCCGTCATCGCTGGCGGGGATGCCGTACATTGTCAGCGAGCCGCCGATTACGGCGATGTCTGCGCCGGAAAAATCGAACGGTGCACGCGGCGCAGGCTTGTTCGCCCAGCCAGCCATCAGCGCCAGCATCACCGCGCAGGCGAGCCAGCACAGTACCATGCGCCACGTCGCGCTCAACCTGCCAGCTCTGCAATGGCGCGGTGAAGGTCACCCAGCGTTGCAATCCCGGCAATGCGGGCTGCGGGAATGGTTATGGCGAAGTGCTTTTCTGCCTCCAGGATCAGGCTCAATTGTGAAAAACTGTCCCAGCCTGCCACCTGATCGGGTCCGGAGCGCAATGTCAGGCCTTGTGCAGGCTGGCGGAAGACGTCGCTGGCCATGGCGATCACGGCCTCTTCCAGGTCCTGCCGAGTGGCCTGTTGCGGGTCGCTTGCCGTTTGATCCTGGCCAGCCTCGGCCAGCAACTGCTGCCTGATGGTTGCCAGTTGCGGCTTGCCGGATATGCCGCGCGCAATGGAGCTGGCGATGGATATGCGGCGCGGGACCTTTTGCGCTTCCAGGTGTCGGCGGGCGTGATCGAACAGATCATCGATCGAAGCGTCACCTTCCACCACCACCATGCTGGCGGCGATCTCTCCGAATGTGGCATCGTCCAGCGCCACGCTCACGCACTCGCGAACGGCAGCATGTTTGAGCATGACCTCGTCAATTTCCTCTGGCCGGATCAGGAATCCGCCAGACATGATGATGTTCTTGAGCCGCCCGGTCATGGCATAGCTGCCATCATCGTTGCGGCGGGCCAGATCGCCGGTTTTCAGCCAACCATCGGCGGTGAAGCTGGCGCTGGTGCGGGCATCATTGCGCCAATAGCCGGGGAAGATATTGTCTCCGCGCAGCTGCAATTCGCCCTCGCTGCCCGATGCAGGATCAATCCGCGCCTCACAATCGACGGGCTTTCCAATTGTGCCGCGCGGTCCCATTTCATCGTGCGGTCCGGCGTAGAGCGCGCTGGCGACCGTTTCGGTCAGGCCGTAATGGTTGGCAAGGGGATGGCCAAAGCGCTGCTCCAGCCGCGCCCACAAATCCTCCGGCAACTTGGCCGCCACCGATTGCAGCGATGCAAGTTCGGGCGCGTCGAAATAATCGTCATGCGCGCCATAGGCGTCCACCATCGCCCAGATCGTGGGAACGGTGATGAAATGGGTGGCGCGCCGCGCACGCACCTGCGCCAGCCATTGCTCCATGCCCACCAGCGAAAATCCGCCAGCGCGGATAATGGTGCTGCCATTCAGGGCGGCCAGCACCGGCCCCTGGATCATGCCGTCGGCGTGGGCCAGGATCATGTCATTGAAGATGCGCGAGTGCCTGTCATAGGCGAACAGCCGCGTCAGCGTGGCAAGATTGGCGAACAGGTTGCCGCTGGTGATCTGCACACCGCTCGGCTCCGCCGTGGTGCCCGACGTGAACAGCAAATAGGCAAGGCTGGCGGTATCTTCGGGCAGCGCAGGTTCGCGCATTGCTGGGGAGGGGGGCAGGCCCGGAGAAGCTGGCGATGCGCGCCCGGCTAGTCGCGCCAGCACGCCCGGCTTCGGTGCAGATTGGGCCGCCGCATGCGTGCTGAACTGGAACAGTGCCGGTGGAAGCCCGGTAAGCAGTCCGGTTGCGGGCTGCTCGCCATCATGGATGAGGCATTTCGGCTCCACTGCGGCAATGATCGCCTCCAGCCGTGGCTGCGGCGTATCGGTTGCCAGATTGACCGGCACCTTGCCATCCAGCAGCGCGGCCATGAAGCTGGATATGGCGGCAAATTCATTGGTGGTGCGGATTACCACCCGTTCGCCCGCTGCCATTCCCGCTCCGTCAAACAGCGCCAGCCAGCGGCCTATCGCGTCCCTCAGTGCGGCATAATTGTGGTCGCCGTACGGAGACAGCAGAAAGGGCCGCCGTCCGCCATCGCAAATCGCCTGCCACATGCTGGCGCAATTGCCCTGCATCACTCCCCTCCGGTGATTTGCAGGCTGGAGGCGCGCGGCTTGAACGGCTTGGCAACCGCCGGATTGCCCGCGACGATGCAGTTATCGGGCACGTTCTTGCGCACCACCGCTCCGGCAGAGACGATGGAGTTGGCACCAATCCGCACATCGGGCTGCACCGTGGCACCAGCACCGATCACGCTGTTTTCGCCCACGCGAATGTCTCCCGCCAGCGTTGCGCCGGGGCCGATGCTGACGCGGTCTCCCAACAGCACGTGATGGCCAACAGATGCCGCGCGATTGACCAGCACGGCTTCACCGATGATGGTCGCCCCGCCGATCACCGCGCCGGCATTGATGAAGCTGCCTTCGCCGATCCGTGCAGACTGCGGCAGGATGGCGGTGGGATCGATCAGCGCCTGCGCCAGCTCCAGCCCCAGCGCGCGGGCCTGCTCTATCAATTCGCCGCGTCGGTGCGGAGAAAAGGCGCAGGCGATGAAGCGCCCGCCTGGCGGGGCAGCGAAGTCCCGCAGATCGACAATGCGGCTTCGGTCCAGCATGCGCGGCGTATCGTTCACGCTGACGGCGGCGGAAATGGCAATGCCACACCGGATCAGCGTTTCCTCGATTTCTACGATCAGTGGCGATCTTATTCCGAACAGGATCATCGCCATGCTTAACCACGTTGCGCGGATGATTTGAAGGACGGCATCAGTGAAATCCCTCAGTATATTTTCGAAAAGCGCATTTATGGGCTCTCGGGCGTAATTTTCCGGCCTGCGGCACCATCGCGCATTGACCATCGCCGCATGGTCTTTATTGCAATGCAGCAATGACAGGAGCGAACGTCCTCCCACCACCCCCCGGCCTGAGCGCAATGCTCGGCAACGGACCGCTCGCCTTGTTCCTGGATTTTGATGGCACTCTGGTGGAGATTGCCCCCACGCCTGACGCGATTGAGGTTCCCCAAGCTCTCGCAGCAAGGCTGCATGATCTCGCCGCGCGGCTGGAAGGGCGGCTGGGGCTGATAAGCGGCAGGGGCATTGCGGATATAGAGAGCCATCTTGGCCCGTTGCAGATTGCCCGCGCCGGATCGCACGGCATCGATCGCCGCCTGCCCGATGGCACGCCGCTGGGCGGGCAACCGCTGGCGTTTCCCCGCTCGGTCAGCGACGAATTGCAGGCTTTCGCCTGTGCCAACGGCTTTTCGCTGGAGAGCAAGCCGCACGGTGCCGCGCTGCATTATCGCGCCCGGCCAGAGCTGGAAGGGCAGGGGCTGGCCTTCGCGCAGGATCTGGCGGGCAGGCACCAGTTGCTGCTCAAACGCGGCAAATGCGTGATCGAACTGGTCCATCCCGGCGCGGACAAGGGCGGGGCGGTGCGCGCCTTCATGCAGGATGATATGTTCGCAGGCTCTCGGCCGCTGTTTATCGGCGATGATGTGACAGATGAGGACGGCTTTGCCGCCGTGCTCGAATTCGGAGGAACCGGCATTTTGATTGGTGATCGTGAACCCACACTGGCGCAATATCGCCTTGCAGACCCTGCGCAGCTCTATCAATGGCTCGGCCTGTGAACGCGCTCGGCAAGGGGCAAAGCCAGCCCGATCTGGAACTGTGGCCGGTCGGCAATTGCCAGGTTTCCGGCCTGATGGACACGCGCGCCGGTCTGGTGTGGGGCTGCGTGCCGCGGGTGGATGGCGATCCGGCCTTTTGTTCGCTGATCAATGGCGACGCGGCCAATGTCGGCGTCTGGCGGTTCGAGCTGGAGGGTCAGGTTTCTGCCACCCAGCATTATGTCCGCAACACCCCGATCCTGATCACAAGGCTTGAGGCCGAGGACGGCAGCGCGGTCGAAATTTCCGATTTCTGCCCGCGTTTCGAACGGTCCGGCCGGATGTACCGCCCGGTGGCCTTCATCCGCATCGTGCGCCCGGTTGCCGGCGCTCCGCGGATGAAAGTGACGCTCAAGCCGATGCGCGATTATGGTGCCAGCGTGGCGGAAACCACCAATGGCACCAACCATATCCGCTACCTCACCACCGGGCAGGCACTGCGTCTCACCACCGATGCGCCGATCGGCTACGTGCTCGACCAGCGCACCTACCGGGTAGAGACCGACCAGCATTTCTTCCTTGGACCAGATGAGCCGTTCAGCGGCAATATCCGCAGCGAAGTCAGGCGGATGGAGGCCAATACCAAGAAATACTGGCAACTGTGGGTGCGCAGTCTGGCAACGCCGTTTGAATGGCAGGAGGAGGTGATCCGCTGCGCCATCACGCTGAAATTGTGCCAGCATGAGGAGACGGGCGCGATTGTCGCTGCGCTGACAACCTCGATCCCCGAAGCGCCCGGAAGTGAGCGCAACTGGGACTATCGCTACTGCTGGATCCGCGATTCCTATTACACCGTGCAGGCGCTGAACCGGCTGGGCGCGCTGGACGTGCTGGAGAACTATCTCGCCTATCTGCGCAACATCGTGGACAACGCCAAGGGCGGGCAGATCCAGCCGCTCTATTCGGTGATGGGCGTGGCCGAACTGGATGAGACGACCGCGCCTTACCTGGCCGGTTATCGCAACACCGGGCCGGTGCGCGTGGGCAATGCGGCCTACAAGCAGATCCAGCACGATTGCTATGGCCAGATCGTGCTGCCCACGGTGCAGGGTTTCCTCGACAAACGTCTTTTGCGCATTGCCGGGGATACCGATTTTGAATCGCTGGAGCAGGTGGGTGAGACCGCCTGGCAGATGCATGACCAGCCCGATGCCGGCCTGTGGGAATTCCGCACCCGCAAGGAAGTGCACACCTATTCTGCGGTGATGAGCTGGGCCGCCTGCGACCGCCTCTCCACCGTGGCGGAATATCTGGGCAAGGCGGACCGGGCCAAGTTCTGGCGCGACCGGGCCGATATCGTGCGTGAGACAATCGACAAGGAAGCCTGGGTCGAGAACGACGAAGGCGGGCACTACGGCGCCAGTTTCGAAAGCGATTACCTCGATGCCAGCCTGCTGCAATTGCTGGAGCTGCGTTTTATCGAGCCTGATGACGAGCGCTTCCAGTCCACCTTCCGTCAGGTGGAGCGCGATCTGCGGCGCGGCGAGCATATGCTGCGCTATGCCGCGGAGGATGATTTCGGCGCGCCGGAAACCGCGTTCAACATCTGCACTTTCTGGCTGATCGAGGCGCTGGCGCTGTGCGGACGCAAGGACGAGGCGCGCGAATTGTTCTGCACCATGCTAGGGCACCGCACGGCCTCTGGTCTGTTGTCCGAGGATATGGACTTCGAAACCGGCGAATTGTGGGGCAACTTCCCGCAAACCTACTCGCTGGTAGGAGTGATAAACTGCGCGGGCCTGCTGTCCAAGAGCTGGAATACCGTGCGCTAGAGCGCCGGTTGTTAAGGAGAACAATGAGCCGATTAGTCGTCATTTCGAACAGGGTCGCAGTGCCCAAGGCGCGCGGCGCAGCGGGCGCGCAAGGCGGGCTGGCGGGTGCGCTCAATTCCGCGCTCAAGGAAAATGGCGGGATCTGGTTCGGCTGGTCCGGGCAGGAGTGTGAGGAGTTTACCGGCTCACTCAATATCCAGCGATCAACCGACGGTGTCACCACTGCGACCATCGATCTGGAGACGCAGGACGTTGAGGAATATTACAACGGCTATGCCAATTCCACGCTCTGGCCGCTGTTCCATTACCGCATCGACCTGACCGAATATGAGCGCGAATTCGGCAAGGGCTATGAACGCGTCAATGAACGTTTTGCCCAAAGCGTGCAGCCGCTGATCGAACCTGACGATCTCGTGTGGGTGCACGATTACCACCTGATGCCGCTGGGGGAGCGGCTGCGGGCGCGGGGCCTGAAGAACAAGCTGGGGTTCTTCCTGCACATCCCCTGGCCGCCATCCAACCTGTTCGTCTCGCTGCCTTATCATGAGCGGCTGGTGGAAAGCCTGCTGCATTATGACCTGCTCGGCTTCCAGAATGACGAATGGCTGGAGAGCTTCCTGCATTATTGCACCAAGGAGCTGGGAGCCGATGTGGAGCGGGCTACGGGCCGGGTCACGCTGAACGGCCGCACCACTATCGCGCGTGCCTACCCCATTGGCATCGATTATGATTTCTTCATGCAGAAGGGTGCCAGCGATCTGGCCAAATCGGCGCAGGACCGGCTGGCTGTCAGCCTGCGTGGCCGAACCTGCATGATCGGCGTGGACCGGCTCGATTATTCCAAGGGATTGCCGGAGCGGATCGATGGCATCGGGCGCTTCTTCGATATGGAGCCGGAAAGGGTCGAGGACCTAGTCTTCATCCAGATCGCGCCGCCCAGCCGCGAGGATATCGGTTCCTATCAGAAGATCCGCGAAACGCTGGAGCAGAAGACCGGGCAGATCAACGGTGCGCGTTCCGATGTGGACCTGGTGCCGATCCGCTATGTCAACAAGGGCTATTCGCAGGAGGAGCTGTTCGGCTTCTATCGCGCCTCCAAGATCGGGCTGGTTACCCCGCTGCGTGACGGGATGAACCTGGTGGCAAAGGAATATGTCGCGGCGCAGGACCCTGAGGATCCCGGCGTGCTGATCCTGTCTCGTTTTGCCGGTGCCGCACAGCAGATGCAGGATGCCCTCCTGATCAATCCGCACAGCCCGGACGATCTGGCGCATAATATCCGCATCGCGCTCGACATGCCTCTGGAGGAGCGCAAGGAGCGTCATGAAAAGCTGATCGTTACCGTGCGCGAGGAAAATGTGCTGCGCTGGACGGAGAACTTCATCGGCGACATGGAACAGCTTCCCTGAAAGGGCAGCGTATCGCGGTGATTGCGCCAGTCAGATGAAGACGCGCTTGGGCGTATCTTCCTTGCTTCGGCGAAGCTGGAATTCGGCCCATTCCTCCAGGTCGCGATGTTTGGGCCGCTCTGCCCGCGCGCGCAGGGTCTGGTTTACCCGCCACACCAGGAACTTGGGATCTACGGGTTTGCGGATATAATCCTGCGCGCCGAGGAAATAGGCCTGACTTTCATCCTCCGCACCGGCGATGCTGGTGAACATGATAATCGGCAGATCATAGAATTGCGGAGAATTGCGCAGGCGGCGCAGCAGGCTGGTGCCATTTTCACCGGGCATGTTCTGATCCAGCAGGAGCAGGTCCGGGCGGCGCCAGGCCAGCAGTTTTTCCGCCTCCTTCGCATCTGACACCCAGCCGCAGGCATGGCCTTCGGATATCAGAATCTCGGACGCCAGTTCGGCTACGATGTCATCGTCGTCGACGATAAGGATATGCGCCATGGGCGGCCTCTCAAGTCCGGCTCCTCCATCTTGGGGGTGCCTGCCAGTTCACTTGTAAAGCGGCAGAGGGAATTGTTGGTTTCCCCGGTGGTAGGCAGAAGTCCCTAAAGCGCGGCGTTTGTGTCAGATCGTCAACTGCACGGCGCGAACGGCCATTGTCATCAGCACCAGGCTGGAAACGCCGAACAGCGTCAGGCGAACAGGGATGGTGTTAACCAGCGCCTGCCACAGGGAATGGGCCACGCGCAGAGCCACATATGCCCACGCGAGCCACACATCCAATTGCGCCGCACCGGCAATCGCCAGGATCATCACCAACGCATAGAAAATGGTCGGCTGTTCCATCAGGTGGTTGTAATTATGTGCTTTCCACTGCGTCTCGGCTGGCAGCACTCCATCAAGATCAGAGCCCCGGCCACCCCGCGACCGCTCCGGCGGCAATTGCAGTCTGGCAAGCGCGGGCAGGCGGGTAACACCCATCCAGATCAGCATGATCAGCGTCCATGCGACAAGCACGGCTGCGGGCGCGAGAATTTGGGTCTGCATGGCTGGTCCCCCTTGCCTCCAATGACAGGTGGAGGCTGGGGTATCGAAAATAGATTGTCAATTGAAACCCATTAATGTCCGGCGACGATCCTGGCAAAGGATTGCGGGTCCACGTTGCCGCCCGTGGCGATGACAACGGTGGCATCGTCGAGCTGCGCCTTGCCTGCCAGAGCGGCGGCCAGCGCCACCGCTCCGCCCGGCTCCAGCACCAGCCGCAGGCGTGAAAAGGCGAAGCGCTGTGCGTGTGCCACCTCGGCCTCGCTCACGCGCAGGCCAAAGGCGCAGCGGCGGGAGATGACTTCGAAATTGATCGCGCCGGTTGCGAACGTTTGCAGCGCATCGCAGGCGGTGGGGGGAGGGCTGTCTGACACACGCTCTATCCGGCCACTCTCGATCGAACGGCAGACATCGTCCCAGCCTTCAGGCTCCACCGGGACGACCTCGCTATCGGGACAGGCCAGCGCCAGGCCCGCGGTCAGCCCGCCGCCGCCGCAACACACCAGTATGCGCGCTGGCTGGCGGCCCAGCTGGGCGGCGATTTCTATTCCGGCGCTGCCTTGCCCCTCGATCACCCACGGATCGGCAAAGGCATGGACGTAGGCTGCCCCGCGTTCGGCCGCCAGCGCGGTGGCAATGGCCTCCCGGTCCTCGTTCATGCGGTCATAGAAGATCACCTGCGCGCCAAGCTCCCGCGTGCGCGCCACCTTTATCGCTGGGGCGTCTGAGGGCATGACGATAGTCGCCGCCATGCCCAGCCGCCGCGCCGCCCAGGCCACGCCCTGCGCGTGATTGCCGCTGGACACCGCCACTACGCCGCGCTGGCGTTCGGCCTGTGAAAGTGCGCTCAGCCGGTGCCATGCGCCGCGGATCTTGAAAGCGCCGACAGGTTGCAGGCATTCCGCCTTGATCCAGAACTTGCGCCCCTCATGCTCCACCGGCAAAAGCGGGGTTGGCGGCAGGATTTGCGCCATTTTTGCCGCCGCTTCCTGCACTCCGGCAAGATCGGGCCTTCGCATGGAAGCATTATCCGTCATAATGGGCATTCAAATACATGTTTACGAAGGCCCTGCCAGCGACTATCGCGCGCGCCCTTCGCCCGGGAACCCCTGAAGATGTGGGTCCGTTGACCCGGCAACTGGATCTGGAGATTTTACATGAGCGAGTCCCCCGTCAACGATGTGCGCAAGGCCGAGCTGCTCTCGACCGAAGTCGAGCATATCGACATCACCAAATTCGATGCGCGTCCGATTGTGGATGCGATGGGCAAGATGAGCTTTACCAGCCGCGATCTGGCGCGCGCCACGCGCATCTATAACCAGATGCTGGAAGACAAGGATTGCACCATCTTCCTGGTCATCGCCGGTTCCACCAGCGCGGGCGGCTGCATGGATCTGTATGCCGAGCTGATCCGCTCCAACATGGTCGATTGCGTGGTCGCCACGGGTGCCACCATCGTCGACATGGATTTCTTCGAAGGGCTTGGCCACAAGCATTATCAGGCGCTGGAAGTGCCCGACGATAATATCCTGCGCAGCCTCTACATCGATCGTATCTACGATACCTATATCGATGAGGAGCAGTTGCAGGATTGCGACTTCACCATCAACGCCATCGCCAATTCGCTGGAGGCAAAGCCTTATTCCAGCCGCGCCTTCATCCGCGAGATGGGCAAGTATCTGGCCCAGCATGGCAAGAAGGACAACAGCCTGGTCAAGCTGGCTTACGAGCATGACGTGCCGATTTTCTGCCCGGCTTTCGTCGACAGCTCCGCCGGGTTCGGCCTGGTCAAGCATCAGGTGGACCGGATGAAGGAAGGCAAGCCCTACATGGTGCTGGATGCCATCGCCGATTTCCGTGAGCTGACCGACATCAAGATCAAGTCCGGCGATTCGGGCCTGCTGATGGTGGGCGGCGGCGTGCCCAAGAACTTTATCCAGGACACCGTCGTTTGCGCCGAGATCCTGGGTCATGAAGACGTGTCAGTGCACAAATATGCGGTGCAGATCACCGTGGCAGACGTGCGCGACGGGGCCTGTTCCTCCTCCACGCTGCAGGAAGCGGCGAGCTGGGGCAAGGTCAACACCGCTATCGAACAGATGGTGTTTGCAGAGGCCGGCTCGGTCATGCCGCTGCTGGCATCGGATGCGTATCACCGTGAGCACTGGAAGACCCGCGACAAGCGTCGCTGGGCCAAGTTGTTCGAAGGCTGATTGCTTGCTGGCGGGCTCGATCAGCGAGCCCGCCAGTTCAGCCCTCGCCGTGACGAAGGCGGGGCGGGCTTCGGGTGCAGAAATCCTGAACATTTCGGAACACTTGGGCTGGCGAAGCGTGGTGTAGATATGCGCTTTGTTCTTGCACAATTTCCAACGGCGCTTATATGCGCCCTTCCGCTGCCCCAAGGGGACTTCCAACCGCAAGGCAGCTTGTGACGAATTGCTCCTGGGGGTCCCTTGAATTGCACGATTTTCCTGACGCAAAAGCTGTAGTCCGCGCCCTTTCGCCGGATGAAGCTGTAATTCTCAACCGCCCGCATGCTGCGGCGCGGGCAGCGCGTTTCTTTACCGAGAAATTCCCCGGCACGGCGATGTATGCGGTGAAGGCCAATCCTTCCCCCGATCTGCTGCGCATCCTGTGGGCCGAAGGCGTGACGCATTATGACGTCGCTTCCATCGGTGAAGTGCGCATGGTGCGTGAGACTTTGCCGGAAGCGAAACTGTGCTTCATGCACCCGGTCAAGACCAGCTCGGCCATTACCGAAGCATATAATGTGCACGGTGTGCGCACCTTCAGCCTCGATACGATGGAAGAGCTGGAGAAAATCGTCCAGGCGACCCAGAGCGATGCTGGCGAGCCTGCACAGGACCTGCAACTGCTGGTCCGCCTGCGCGTGTCTTCCGAACATTCCGAGCTCTCGCTGGCGGCCAAGTTCGGCGTCGATCTGGCCGATGCCGCACCCCTGCTGCAGGCCACCCGCCAGTATTGCGATGCGCTGGGCATCTGTTTCCATGTCGGCAGCCAGGCGATGACGCCGTTCGCCTATGTGCAGGCGCTGGAGCGTGTGCGCGCGGCGATTGCGGAGGCTGCTGTCACTGTCGACATCATCGATGTGGGCGGCGGTTTTCCCAGCGTCTATCCCGATCTCGATCCGCCGGCGCTGGAGGACTACTTCCAGCAGATCCACCACCATTTCGAAGCGCTGCCGATTTCCTATTCGGCGGAGCTGTGGGCGGAGCCGGGCCGGGCATTGTGCGCCGAATATTCCAGCCTGATCGTCAAGGTGGAAAAGCGCCGCGGCGATGAGCTGTATATCAATGACGGTGCCTATGGCGCGCTGTTCGATGCCGCGCATGTCGACTGGCGTTTCCCCGTTGTGGCGCTGGAGGATGACCTGACCCAGCCGCTGGCTGAATTCTCCTTCTATGGCCCCACCTGCGACGATGCGGACTACATGAAGGGCCCCTTCATGCTGCCGGCGGACATCCAGGCGGGCGACTTCATCGAAATCGGCATGCTGGGCGCCTATGGCGCGGCCATGCAGACCCGCTTCAACGGTTTTGGCGCCAGCGTGGCTGCAATTGTGCACGATGAGCCGATGGCCAGCCTGTACCGCGGTGACCGCCAGCGTCCACAAAGCGACAACGTGGTGAGTTTGCGCTAAGACCCTGATTTTCCGCATTTGGAAACGGGGGGCTAATTGGCAAAACCAAGGACTTTGATCGGCTGGCGGGAGCGGGTGGACCTGCCCGATCTCGGACTGCTGGGGATCGTCGCCAAGATCGATACCGGTGCGCGGACATCCGCCCTGCATGTCGATCACATAGAGGAACTGCCATCGGAGGACGGCGGCAAGAAGCGCCTGCGTTTCTCACGATGGCACAGCCGTGGCTCGGTCAGCGAACGCAGCTGGGTGATGGAAGTCGACGAGCTGCGCAAGATCAAGAGCTCCAACGGCACGTTTGAACACCGCTTCGTGATCTCCACACCCTTCGTGCTGGGGCCGGTCACGGCGACGATAGAATTGACCCTTACTGACCGCAGCGACATGCGGTATGAAATGCTTATTGGCAGATCGGCGATGAGGCGCCGCTTCATGATCGATCCTGCCCGCTCTTTTCTGGCAACAGATGGCGCGCCCCTGAAATCCCAAGGAGAATAGCGATGCGATTCGCGATGTTGGCGCGCAACCCCAATCTTTACACGCACAAGCGGCTGGTCGAGGCTGCCGAGCAGCGTGGGCATGAGATTGAGATCATCAACACCACCAAGTGCTTCATGGAAATCACCTCGCACCGTCCCACCATTCATTATGCCGGGCGCATTTTCCGCGCGGGCGATTTCGATGCGGTGATCCCGCGCATCGGTGCCTCGATCACATTCTATGGCCTGGCAGTGCTGCGCCAGTTCGAGATGATGGGCGTGTTTCCGCTCAACGAGTCAGTCGGCATCGGGCGTTCGCGCGACAAGCTGCGGTCCTTGCAGCTGCTGGCGCGCGACGGCATCGGCCTGCCGGTCACCGCCTTCGCACAGGATGCCAAGCAGGCGGATGACGTGCTGGAAGTGGTTGGCGGCGCACCGGTGGTGATCAAGCTGCTCGAAGGCACGCAGGGCATCGGCGTGGTTCTTGCCGATACCGCAAGATCGGCCAAGTCCGTGTTCGAGGCGTTCCGCAGCGCCAATGTGAACATTCTGGCGCAGGAATTCATCAAGGAAGCCGGTGGCAGCGATATTCGCGCGCTGGTGATTGATGGCAAGGTTGTGGCGGCGATGGAGCGCACCGGCGCCAAGGGCGAATTCCGCTCCAACATTCACCGCGGCGGATCGGCGAAGCAGATCAAGATCACGGCGGAGGAACGCTCCACCGCGGTCCGTTCGGCCAAGGCGATGGGCCTCAATGCCTGCGGCGTGGACATGCTGCGTTCCAATCACGGTCCGGTGGTGATGGAAGTCAATTCCTCGCCCGGTCTGGAAGGTATCGAGGCGGCGACCCAGCTTGACCTCGCAGGCAAGATGATCGAATTCCTCGAAAAGGAAGCGAAGTCGGGGAAGACCAGAACCCGTGGCAAAGGCTGAGAAGACCGGCAAGACTGCGCGCAAGGGGCGCGATTTCACCTTCGCCGATCAGGTGATCGCGCCTGGCGAGATTCGCACTATCGACCTGCCGATCAGCCGCCTTTCCACGCACCAGGAAGTGGCGCTGCCCGTGCGCGTACTCAATGGGCGGCGTGCCGGTCCGGTGCTGTTCGTGAGCGCGGGTATCCACGGGGATGAGATCATCGGCGCGGAAATCATTCGCCGCCTGCTCAAGCTGGTCAGCGTGGATGATCTTGCCGGTACGCTGATATGCATTCCGGTGGTCAACTTCTTCGGCTTCATCTCGCACCAGCGCTACCTGCCCGATCGCCGTGACCTCAACCGCTGTTTCCCCGGATCATCCAGAGGATCGCTGGCGGCACAGCTGGCGCATGTCTTCACCGAAGAGATCATCAGGCGCAGCGACTACGGTATCGATCTGCACTCCGCGGGCCTGCACCGCACCAATCTGCCGCAGACGCGCGTCACGCTGGATCGTCCCGGCGCGCTGGAACTGGCGCGCAGTTTCGGTGCGCCGGTCATCGTTGCCTCGCGCATTCGCGATGGATCGATGCGGCAGGCTGCGGCCGAATGCGATGTGGACGTGATTGTCTACGAATCGGGCGAGGCGCTGCGTTTTGACGAGTTGGCGATTCGGCTGGGGGTGAAGGGGATTTTGCGAACCATGGCCTATCTGGGCATGGGGCGGCGGCGCAACCGCAAGCGTCCATCTTCGCTGTACAGCCGCAAGACCCAGTGGATCAGGGCGCCCGAGGGCGGATTGTTCCGCGCCACCAAGGCGGCGGGCGATCTGGTCGCTGCGGGGGACGTGATCGGTTACCTGTCCGATCCCTTTGGCGATATTGACGACGCCGTGACCAGCAGCGTTTCCGGCATCATCATCGGCCGCTCCAACCTTCCGGTCGTGAACATGGGCGATGCGCTGATGCATATTGCGCAGGTCGAACGGCTTGAAGAGGGCGACGATACGCCGCTGGAACGCTTCGCCGAAGAGGCCTTCAGCGATCCGCTGTTCGATGAGGACGAGGTGATCTGAGGTGATCTGAGGCCCGCCCGCTGCGGCGAGCAGGCCCCGATTACATCACAGTCTAGTCGAAAATGCTCTCACCAAGCGATTCACGAACCGTGGATTCGTGCAGGATGCCCTGGCTGGGAACCTCCGGCTTGAACAATTCGTGGCAGGCCAGGCAGTTCTGCACCAGCCGGTCTCCGATCGCGCGCCACGCCTCGACATCGGTTGATTTGGCTTCGGCCAGCGGCAACGCATCCTGCCCGATCTGGGTCAGGTCATTGGAATGCTTCTGCCAATCCTGATTGGCGACCCATTGCGCATCATATTCGCCCGTGCCTTCGATCTGGATCAGCTGGCCGCCCAGGATCATGTCATAGACCGCGCCGCGCACCTGGTCCCAGTCATGGTCATCGCGCGGCAGGTCGCCATTACCCACGGCCCAGATGTAATCGGCTGATTGGTCGATGATGCCGACCATGGCGGCGTTAATGGGCACTGGCAGCTTTACCTGCGGGGCAGTTCCTTCTTCGGCGACTGCCGGCTCCTCAGCGGCCTGCTGGCAACCAGCAAGCGCGAGGGTCAGAAGGGGAAGGGCGGCAAAAGTCATGATCCTACGCATTGCAATCTCCCGTATATCCGGGCGCACAATGCAGAACGGCATTGCGGCCACTTCCGGAAGGATAGTGCACGCTGTCAGTTTGCGCTTTGATCTAGATCAGGCAGCTTCGCTAAGCTGCAGTTCCATCCGGTCCCAGATTTCCACCAGCGCCTTCGTCAGCTCGGTCATCATCTCTTCTGTATGAGCAGGGCCGGGGGTGAAGCGCAGGCGTTCCGTGCCGCGTGGTACGGTGGGGAAATTGATCGGCTGCACATACACGCCGTACTCGGCCAGCAGGATGTCGCTGATCTTCTTGGCGCGCACCGGATCGCCCACCATCAGCGGAACGATATGGGTGGTGGAATTCATCACCGGCAGGCCGGCATCGCGCATTTTCTGCTTCAGCATGGCGGCAGAGGCCTGCTGGCCTTCACGCTCCACACTGCTTTGCTTCAGGTGGCGCACGGCGGCCAGCACGCCAGCCACCAGAACCGGGCTGAGCGAGGTGGTGAAGATGAAGCCGGGCGCATAGGAGCGGATGCAGTCGATGATCTTGCGATCAGCCGCGACATAGCCGCCCATCACGCCAAATGCCTTGCCCAGCGTGCCTTCGATCAGGTTGATGCGGTGCGCGGCTTCGTCCCGCTCGGAAATACCGCCGCCATGTTCGCCATACATGCCCACGGCGTGCACTTCGTCGATATAGGTCAGCGCATTGTATTTTTCGGCCAGGTCGCAGATCGCGTGGATCGGCGCGACATCGCCATCCATCGAATAGACGCTTTCAAACGCGATCAGCTTGGGCAGGTCCGGATCTTCGGCGGCCAGCAATTCTTCCAGATGCGCCACGTCGTTGTGACGGAAGATGCGCTTTTCGCAGCCGGAATTGCGGATGCCGGCAATCATGCTGGCATGGTTGAATTCGTCAGAGAAAATGATGCAGCCGGGCAGCAGCTTGGCGATGGTGGAAAGCGTGGCGTCATTCGACACATAGCCGCTGGTGAACAGCAGCGCGGCTTCCTTGCCATGCAGGTCGGCCAGTTCGGCCTCCAGCTGGATATGGTAATGGGTGTTGCCGCCGATATTGCGCGTGCCGCCCGAACCGGCGCCGACGTCGTGCAGCGCCTCTTCCATGGCGGTAACCACCTTGGGATGCTGACCCATGGCGAGGTAATCGTTGGAGCACCACACGGTGATCGGCTTGGGGCCGTTATGGCCCGCAAAGCAACGCGCGTTGGGATAGGCACCCTTGTTGCGCAGGATGTCTATGAAAACGCGATAGCGCCCTTCTGAATGCAGACGATCAATCGCCTGGTCAAAGATCTGGTCGTAATTCAGCGTATCTGTCCAAGCTGCACCGCGGTGATGATTGCGGCTTCGAGTCTGTTCAAGTTTCCGGGCGGACTTAGTCAATCCGGCCTGCGGTTTAAAGCCCGATGTTTGCGAATGGCTCGCATTAAAGTCGCAGAATTCTGCCGATTCCGTAGGACTGGAACGCGGGCAGAAGAGGGGAAGGATCTTGGTCATGGCTGGTATCAATCGCGAAATCGTCCTGCGCACGGGCAAAGGACTGTCCCTTGGTCAGGTAGGCGATCCGCCGGGCTATTCCTTGCGCTCCATCAACAAAGCGCACGGACGGGCCGAATTCTTTCCCCAGTTCTTCTTCCAGCAGCGGGAAATGCGTGCACGCCAGCACCACGGTATCGATGTCCGCGCCGCCGGGCTGGCCCAGCAATCCCTCCGCCGCGCGGGCGAAAACTGCCGGGTCGGGCGCAATGCCGCGCATTTTCAGCTCCGCCGCCTGCACCAGCTCGGGCGCGGCGTGGCGCAGCAGGCGCTTGCCCTGCGCATATTGCGCTTCGAGATTATCGACATAGGCCTGGCGGATCGTGGCCCTGGTGCCCAGCAGGCCGATGGTGCCGGTGCGGGTCATTTCCGCGGCGGGCTTGATCGCCGGAACCGTGCCCACGATCGGCACCTCCAGCACTTCGCGCACCATGCCCAGCGCGATGGTGGAGGCGGTGTTGCAGGCGATGCAGATCAGGCGCGGATGATAGCGCTCCGCCAGCCGCCCCAGCAATCCGCACACACGCGCGGCAATCTCCGCCTCGGACTTGTCGCCATAGGGCAGGGCAGCACGGTCGGCGACATAGATGACCGGGGCATCAGGCAGCAACTTTCGCACCTGTTCCAGCACCGTCAGCCCGCCGACACCGGAATCGAAGATCAGGATGGGAGCGGCGGGATCGACCATCCGCGCGGGATGGCCAATGGCTCCCACTGCGTCAACCAGGAACGGCTGCGAGGACCAGTCCGGCGATGCCCGGCAGGAATTCCCGCAGCGTGATGGCGGAGGGTGAACGGGCTGTGCCGGTTTGCTTCGATTGCGGATGATTTTCCCCCTGCCAAATGCGGGGGGAGCCGCTATGCATCATGGCCATGGAATGGCTTTACGCTTTGTTGCTGGGCTACGCGCTCGGCTCGATCCCCTTCGGCCTGCTGCTTTCGATGGCGGCGGGCAAGGGAGATATTCGCCAGATTGGCAGCGGCAATATCGGCGCCACAAACGTGCTGCGTACCGGCAGCAAATGGCTGGCGGCGGCGACATTGCTGCTCGATCTGGGCAAGGGGTTCCTGCCGGTATTCCTGGCCTGGCATTGGTTCCCCTCTGCCGTGCCTCTGGCCGCTCTGGGCGCGGTTGTGGGGCATTGCTTCCCCGTCTGGCTGAAGTTCAGGGGTGGCAAGGGGGTGGCCACCAATGCCGGCGTGTGCTTCGGCATCGCCTGGCCGATCGGGCTGGCCTATGCGGCGGTGTGGATCGCGATGCTGGCGATTTTTCGTATCAGTTCGCTGGCCGGAATGAGCGCGGTTGTCGCAGCGGCGATTGCTGCGGCGGTGCTGGGCGCGACCGGTTTCGTGCCGGTGCTGGCCGCCATCGCCGTTCTGGTGATAGTCCTCCACCGGGAGAATCTGAAACGCCTCGCCAATGGGACGGAGCCCAAAATCGGCGGCAGGAAGTGAGCAGCGCCCCGCCGCTGGAGCGCTCGCTGTCACAGGATGAGGCCTTTGCCCGTATCCGCCTGCTGCGATCACCCAATATCGGCCCCGTCAGCTATGCCCAGTTGCTGCGCCGCTTTGGCAATGCCCGGGCGGCGCTGGATGCTCTGCCCGACCTCGCCGCACGCGGGAAGCGCAGCTACCGTGCGGCCCCTTCGGCAAGGATCGAGGATGAGATTGATGCCGTGCGCAAGGCCGGTGCGCGCTATCTGTTTCACGATATGGCGGACTACCCGGCGCTGCTGGGGCAGATGGAAAATGCGCCCCCGATCCTGACCGTGCGCGGAAACCTGGCGCTTGCGGCGCGCCCTTGCGTGGCGATGGTGGGGGCGCGCAACGCCTCTGCCGCAGCGGTCAAGCTGGCGCGCGACTTTGCCGCCGCGCTGGCGGAGGAGGGCTTTACCGTCGTGTCCGGCCTTGCCCGCGGGATTGACGGCGCGGCGCATCAGGGCGCTCTTTCAGCGGGCGGTGGCGGCACCATCGGTGTGATCGCCAGCGGCATCGACATCACCTATCCGCCCCAGCACACCGATCTGCAACAGCGGGTGGCGGACGAAGGCCTGCTGGTGGCAGAGGAGCCTCCCGGTACTGAACCGCGCGGGCAATTATTCCCCAAGCGCAACCGCATCATCGCCGGGCTGTGCGCCGGAACGCTGGTGGTTGAAGCTGCTCCCAAAAGTGGCTCGCTGATCACGGCAAGGCTGGCAGGCGAAGCGGGGCGCGAGGTGATGGCCATTCCAGGTTCCCCGCTGGAGCCGCGCAGCGCCGGGTGCAACATGCTGATCCGCGAAGGCGCGGTGCTGGTCCAGTCGGCCGATGACGTGGTGGAACTGCTGTCGGGCTTTGAGGGCAATCCCCGCTCCACCTTCCGCGAAGCGCAACCGCCCTATGACTATGAAGATGCGCTGGATGAGGATGGCGGCGAAAGCGCCGATATTGCCGGTCTGCTGACGCTTGCCCCGGTCAGCGTGGATGAGCTGGTGCGGCAAAGCGGGGCCAGTGCCGGCGCAGTGCAGATGGCACTGCTGGAGCTGGAAATATCCGGCCTGATCGATCGCCATGCCGGAGGGCGGGTGTCCCTCAGGCCCTGATCAGTGCCGAGCCGTAGCGCATCAGCGGCTTTTCAACATATCGGGTAATCAGCGCCGATGCCGCGATGCAGGCCATTATGGCGCCTGCCTTGTAGGCCAGACTGCCGTCCATCCGCTCCCCGAACAGATAGAGGCACAGCAGCAGGGCAGGCATGTGCACCATGTAGATGGTGTAGGACCATTCGCCCAGAAAGCGCAGCGGTCCGCGTGACAGCAGGCTGTCCGAATTTGCGACCACCAGCACCGTCAGGATCACAATCAGCGGATAGGCCAGCCCAATCAGCGGCCAGATGTCGATGGCCATGATGGCGAGGAACAGCAGTGCGATACAGCCCAGAGACAGCAGCGTGGGCCACAGGCCTTTGCGAGGGCTGATCCTGCCCTCCACCAGCCGGTAAAGCACGAAGCCGATGGTCAGGCTGGCCAGCGCGCGCACCACATTCCATCCGGCCGTTTCCACCAGTTCATAGGATGCGATCGACGCGCCGATGATGCCGATCAGCAGCAGGGCGATCAAGGCGGGGCGTTTCAGCGCGGTGAAGCTGGCCCAGACAATCACGAACAGCGCCGGAACCACCAGTTCCAGTGACGCGCTCCACGATGGCGGATTGATCGAATCCATGCCGAATGCGGCCTGCGCCAGTGTCAGGTTGATAAGGATTTCCGGCACGGTGGGATCAAATTCCATCACCAGTATCGGCAGCAAGGGAAGCAGGATCACCAGATGGACCGGGACCAGCCGCCAGACGCGCTTGATCGCATATTGGCGGATGGTCAGCGGGCGGCGCATGAAGCTGTGGCACAGGACAAAGCCGCTCAGCACGAAGAAGAAATCCACGCACAGCGCCCACGGTGCATCGGCGATCAGGCCGCCTGTGATCCGGCTCAAGACGGTGTTGAGCCCGAAGTGATACAGCATGACGGTGACGGACAGGATGCCGCGCAGGCCATCCAGATCGCGGTAATGCACGCTGCCGCCATCCGCACTGGCGGGCTGCTCAACGCTTCCAGAGGTGTCCGCGGCTGGCGCCGAAGCAGTCATTCAGTCATGTCCCCGGGCCAGAACCTGCCACATTGGCGCCGGGTGCAAAGCGCCGGGCGCGCGTTAAGAGGGCGGGGCATAACCGCATGCGCCGCATTTGGCCAATGGCAAGTCCGCATCCGCCAGACAGCTGACTTTGCTGGAAATCACCGGCAGACGCGGCGCCTTTGCGCGATCAGGATCGGCGCCGCTACTCCTCATCCCGGACGAGCTTGCCAGAGCGGAAGGAAGGCGTATCCTTGCACCGGCTTCTCGGGATGGCAGGGGGACAGGCGGATGGACAGGAATTTTCAGATAGCGGACATTTTCAGCGGTGTTTCGGCATTGCTGAGCAAGGCCTCACGCGAGGTGATGATATACATACTTGTGCTTGGCGCGTTGGCCATTCTCGGGCTTGTCATGGGCTACACCAATTCAGAGAGTTTCTCTCTGGAGGCCGGCTTCATGATCGATGAAAACGATACGCCGATGAGCGGCCTGTTCGAGCTGGTCTCTGCCATCGTCAGCGTGGTGGCTGCCTATCTGCTGGCGAAAGCCTACCTGGCCGGCAGTGGCCACCTGCGGACGACGGAAAATCGCTTCTGGCCCTATCTGGGCATGGGCATACTCTCCGTGCTGGGAATTGTTTTTGGTTTTGTGTTGCTGATCGTTCCCGGGATTTTCCTGCTGGTGCGCTGGTCTGCGGCAACGGGATATCTGGTTGGCGCGGGTAAGGGCGTGACAGAATCGCTGTCCGACAGCTGGGATGCAACCAAGGGCCACGGCTGGACCATCTTCTTCGCCGGATTGATCCTGATGATCTCGCTTGTGATCGTAGGCGGGATCATCGGCGCAGTGCTGGGAGTTGCGGGCGATGCGCTGTCTTCCTACCTGCTGGCCTTCGTGGAAGCGGCCGCCGGTGCGATCTCCATCGCCTTTGGTATTTCTGTCTATACGCTGGTCAGCAACGATGCCGGAGATGTGAGCGAAGTCTTCTCCTGAAATTGCCTGCTTGACGAATCCGTGACAGGGGCACCACCCTCGCGCGTACGTACACACGTAAGGACTGCCACTTTCAAATCATGCAATTAGTCATCGTAGAATCGCCCGCGAAGGCGAAGACCATCGAGAAATATCTGGGCAAGGACTTCAAGGTCCTGGCATCCTATGGCCACGTCCGCGACCTGCCGCCAAAGGATGGCAGCGTGCGCCCGGATGAAGGCTTCGAGATGGACTGGGAAGTCTATGCCGACAAGCGCAACCGCGATCAGGTGAAAGCCATCGCCGATGCGGCCAAGAAGGCCGACCGCCTGATCCTGGCGACTGACCCTGATCGCGAAGGTGAAGCGATCAGCTGGCATGTCCTGGAACTGCTGAAGAAGCGCAAGGCCCTGCCTGCCGAGGTGGAGCGCGTTACCTTCAACGCCATCACCAAGCAGGCGGTGACCGATGCGATGAAGGTTCCGCGCGGGCTGGATATGGACCTGATCGAGGCCTATCTGGCGCGCCGCGCGCTGGATTACCTGTTCGGCTTCACGCTTTCCCCCGTGCTGTGGCGCAAGCTTCCCGGGGCCAAGAGCGCGGGCCGCGTGCAATCCGTGGCGCTGCGCCTGATCGTTGACCGGGAGCGCGAGATCGAGGCGTTCCTGCCGCAGGAATACTGGTCCGTCACCGCAAAGATGGAGCATGACGGCACCGCTTTTGATGCCAAGCTTGTCAAGTTCGGCGGCAACAAGATCGACCGCCTGACCATTGGCGAAAAAGGCACCGCCGATGCGGCAAAGCTGGCGGTGGAGCAGGGCCGCTTCACCGTTGAGGATGTTGAGACCAAGCCGCAGAAGCGCAATCCTTCTCCGCCATTCACCACCTCCACCCTGCAGCAGGAAGCCGCGCGCAAGCTGGGCTTTTCGGCCAGTCACACCATGCGCTGCGCCCAGTCGCTGTATGAAGCGGGCGCCATCACCTATATGCGGACCGACGGCGTGCAGATGGATGGCAGCGCCATTTCCGCCTGCCGCAAGGCCATCGCCGAGCGGTTCGAGCCGCATTACGTGCCGGACAAGCCGCGCTTCTATTCCTCCAAGGCCAAGAACGCGCAGGAAGCGCATGAGGCCATTCGCCCCACCGATTTCAACCGCGATCGCGCGGGTTCGGGGGATGAGGCAAAGCTGTATGACCTGATCTTCAAGCGGGCGATGGCCAGCCAGATGGCAGGCGCCCAGCTGGAACGCACGACCGTCGCCCTGCGCGATCCGACCGGCCAGCATGAACTGCGCGCCACGGGGCAAGTGGTGAAGTTTCCCGGCTTTCTGGCGGTGTATGAGGAAGGCCGCGACAGCAGGTCTGACGATGATGAGGACGCAAACCTGCTGCCGATGATGCGCAAGGGCGATTGCCCGGCGAAGAAGGCTGTGGAGGCGATCCAGCATTTCACCCAGCCGCCGCCGCGCTTTTCCGAAGCGAGCCTGGTCAAGCGGATGGAGGAGCTGGGGATCGGCCGTCCGTCCACCTATGCCTCCACTATCCAGACCCTGCGTGACCGGGACTATGTGCGGATGGAGAAAAACCGTTTCTTTGCCGAGGATTCGGGCCGTTTGCTCACATCATTCCTCGAACGGTTCTTCGATCGCTATGTGGCATACGAATTCACCTCCGGCATGGAAGACGAGCTGGACGAGGTTTCCGCCGGACACGCCGAATACAAGAAAGTGCTCGAAGCCTTCTGGCGCGATTTCAAGCCCAAGAGCGACGAGGTGATGGAACGCCAGCCTTCGGAAGTGACCGAGGCGCTGGACGAGTTCCTGTCCGATTACCTGTTCCCGAAGAACGAAGACGGCAGCGATCCGCGCCTGTGTCCCAAATGCGTTGCAGAAGGCCGCGATGGCGGCCGCCTGAGCCTGCGCGGCGGGCGTTTCGGCGCCTTCATCGCCTGCAATAACTATCCCGAATGCAACTTCCGCCGCAAATTCGGCCAGCCCGGGGACGAGGATGGGTCAGACGATGCCGTGATCGGCGTCGATCCCGAAAGCGGCCTGAATGTGGAGCGCAAGAGCGGACGCTATGGTCCCTATGTGCAGATGGGTGAGGGCAAGGACGCCAAGCGCGCCTCCATCCCCAAGGATCTGGACGATTTCGATCTCGACTGGGCGCTGAAGCTGCTGGCCCTGCCACGTATCGTCGGCAATCATCCCGAAACCGGTCAGCCGATTGAAGCGAGCATTGGGCGCTATGGTCCGTACCTTCGCCATGACGGCAAATATGCCAAGCTGACCTCCACCCGCGACGTGTTCGATACCGGCATGAATGCGGCGGTCTCGCTGCTGGCCGAAGCGGCCAATCGCAAGGGCGGCACGCGCGGCAAGGCGGAACCGATCAAGACGCTGGGCCTGCATCCGGTGACGGAAGCCGAGATGAAGGTGATGCCGGGCCGATACGGCCCCTATGTCACCGATGGCACCAATAATGCGACCATTCCCAAGGACGTGAAGCCAGAGGACCTGACCGAAGAGCAGGCCATCGTCCTGATCGATGCGCGCATCGCCAAGGGTCCGCCCAAGGGCAAGGGACGCAAGAAGGCTCCGGCCAAGAAGAAGGCTCCGGCCAAGAAGGCTGGGGCGAAAAAGAAGGCACCTGCCAAGAAGAAGGCTCCCGCCAAAAAGGCCGCCAAGGCTGCTCCAGCGGCAAAGGCGGAATAATGGCGGGCGAACATTTTGAGCGCCACAAGCAGCCGTGGAACGGTGAGGAGGCGGGCAAGCTCAAGCTGCTGGCAACCAAGGGCCACGGCCTGAAACAGATCGCCAAGGCGCTCAATCGCAGCGAGGAATCGACCAGGGACTTCGCCAAGAAGAACAAGATCGCGATTGCCAAGAAGCGGTAGTTACCCACGCAAGCTCTTGCAGCGGCGGGACGATGCGAGCATTGAGCGCGCGTGTTGCAGGATCAATCCGATACCGAATCCCCGGCCAAGGCTCCAGCTGGAACCGCGCCAGTGACCGACGAACACCACGGCCTGCCCAAGCCGCGCCGCTGGTGGGCGATTATCGCCATCAGTTTCGGCACATCGCTGCTGGTGCTGGATGGCGCCATTGCCAATGTCGCGCTGCCCACCATCGCCCGCGATCTGGGCGTTACCAATTCCGTCGTGACCAATGTTGTCACGGTTTACCAGCTGGTGCTGGTGATGCTGCTGCTGCCCTTTTCATCGCTGGGAGACCGCATGGGGCACCGGCGGCTGTACCAGTACGGGCAGGGCGTGTTCATGGCGGCATCCGCGCTGTGCCTGTTTGCAGACAGTTTTGCCGTGTTGCTGGTGCTGCGCGCGGTGCAGGCAGTTGGCGCGGCAATGGCGCTGAGCGTTTCGGCGGCCATGCTGCGGCAGATTTACCCGGCCAAGAACCTTGGTGCGGGACTTGGCGTGAATTCCGTGATCGTGGCGTCGTCTGCCGCGCTGGCACCAACGCTGGGCGGCTATATCGTGGGCAATGCCCATTGGCAGCTGGTGTTCGTGGCCGCGGTGCCGCTTGCCATCATTTCGCTGCTGCTTGGCCGCGCTCTGCCCGAACCGGAGCCGCGCGAGGGCAGGCTGCAATGGATCAGCGCATCGTGGAGCGCGGTGACCATGCTGCTGGTGATCGGCGGATTGCAGCTGGGCACACATGGCAATGCCCCGATCGGCATCGCGCTGGCGCTGGCGGGTGTGGTCTCGCTGGTGCTGCTGGTGCGGCGGGAGAAGGCGCGCACCGCGCCGGTGCTGCCGGTGGACCTGCTGGCAAAGCCGGTGATCGGCCTGTCTGCTCTGGCGGCAATGGCCAGCTTCGTTTCCGCCGGCGCGCTGATGCTGTCCCTGCCGTTCCGCCTTGAGGTGGGCATGGGCTATGATCCGCAGACGGTGGGCCTGCTGCTGCTGCCATTCCCGCTCACCATGCTGGTGGTTTCCCCGCTTGCAGGCTGGATGAGTGACCGCATCGCCGCCACCAAGCTGGGCGTGACCGGCATGAGCATTGCCATCATCGGCCTGTTGCTACTCGCCTTCATGCCCGATGATCCGGGCAAGATCGGGATCGCCTGGCGGCTGGCCTTCACCGCGCTGGGCTTTGGCCTGTTCTTCAGCCCCAACACGCGCCTGCTGATCGGCCGCGCACCGCGAGACAGGGCAGCTGCGGCAGGCGGATTGCTGTCCACCTCGCGCCTGCTGGGCCAGACACTGGCCGCCGTGGTGGTGGGTATATTGCTGGCTGGCGGAATGGGCATGGGCGGCGCGCCGATGTTCCTCAGCTGCGCGCTGGCCGTACTCGCGGCGCTGTGCAGCATGACCCGCTATTGGTTCAGGGAATCGAAGCCGGTCTGAGCGGGGGATGGCCCTGCGCTCGACAGTTCACTTCACCCAGTCCAGCCCCATTTCGTCAAATATTTCGCGACTTTCGGCCCAGTTCTCGTCCACTTTCACGTGCAGGAACAGGTGGACCTTCACGCCCAGGATCTTGCTCAGTTCCTTGCGCGCCGCTTCGCCGATTTCCTTGATCCGGCTGCCGCCTTTGCCCAGCACGATGGGCTTCTGGCTGGCGCGCGCGATCACGATCTGCTGGCGCACTTCCACGCTGCCATCGGGCCGCACCTTATAGCTCTCATGCCGCACGGTGCTGTCATAGGGCAGCTCCTCGTGCAGCTGCGCATACAGCTGTTCGCGCGTCACTTCGGCGGCGAGCAGGCGCTCGCTGGCATCGGACACCTGGTCTTCGGGATAATGCCACGCGCTTTCGGGCATCAGGCTGGCCAGATGGTCTTTCAGTTCGGGCACGCCGTCACCGGTGAGGGCGGACACGAAGAACACTTGCTCAAAATCGACCATTCCGGTCAATTCCTGCGCCAGTTCCAGCAGCGGTTCCTTGGTCGCCCGGTCCACCTTGTTGAGCACCAGAATCTTGTGCTCGGGCCGGTCTTTCAGGATTTCCAGCAGCGGCATCAGATTGTGGCGGCGCTGCTTCATCGGATCGACCATCAGCAGGATCGCATCGGCAGCCTTGGTGCCTTCCCATGCGGCGCTGACCATCGCGCGGTCGAGGCGGCTCTTGGGATCGAAGATGCCGGGCGTATCGGCCAGGATGATCTGCGTATCGCCGTGCAGCGCAATGCCCATCAGCCGTGCGCGCGTGGTTTGCGCCTTGGAACTGGTGATGGCGACTTTCTGTCCCACCAGCTGGTTGACCAGCGTCGATTTGCCGGCGTTGGGCGCACCGATCACGGCAACCACCCCGCAATGCGTCTTGGTGCCGTCAGTCATCCGAATTTCTCCATGAAAAGGCGTGCGGCCTCTGTTTCTGCGTCCTGCTTGGACGCGGCGGTGGCATCCACTTCGCCCACATTCTTGACCGTGACGCGCACGGTGAAACGCGCGGCGTGATCGGGGCCGGTGCGGCCGATAATCTCATATTGCGGCGGACGGCGCTGGTTGCCTGCCGCCCATTCCTGCAAAGCGCTCTTGGGATGCTTGGACCGGCCCACGTGGCCTTCCACCGTATCCTTCCAGATCTGCCGCACCACATCGCGCGTGGCGTCAAAGCCGTTCTGAATGAAGCTTGCGCCCAGCAGCGCTTCCATGATGTCGCCCAGCACATTGTCGCTGTCCGCCGCGCCATCATCGCGCGCCTGCTTGCCCAGGCGGACATGCTCGGGCACGCCGATCTGGCGCGCGCACCTTGCGCAGGACTGGCGGCTGACCAGCGCGTTCAACCGCTGCGCCAGTTCGCCTTCAGCGCCTTTGCTGTTGTGATAAAGCCATTCGGCGATCGAAAGGCCCAGCACCCGGTCACCCAGGAATTCCAGCCGCTCATAATCACGCTCATGGCCGGTGCTGCCGTGTGTCAGCGCTTCCAGCCACAACAGCTCATCCGTGACGTGGAAGCCCAGGCCTTCCAGCCAGAGCTTCGTTTCAGGTTCCAGCGTACGCATTGCTCTCAGATCAGATGCCGCGGCCAATGCGGCTCCACCGCACGCCATCGCCGTAGGACCAGTACATGAAGCTGGCCTGCGCCACGAGGTTCTCCTGCGGGACCAGGCCGATACCGCGGCCAGGCTCTGCCGGGAAACGGCTGTCGAGCGAATTGTCGCGGTTGTCGCCCATAAGGAACAGGCGATCTTCAGGAACGATCACCGGCGCGGTGGTGTCCTGCGGCTCCAGACCGAAATCGAGCACGTTGTAGGATACGCCATTGGGCAGGGTTTCACGGAACTGGGGGTAGCGGCAGGCAAAGCTTCCATCCGCCTGCTGCTCGGCAAAGCGGGCGCGGGCGCAGTGGCCATCGGGGCTGATCGGCAGCACCAGGTCTTCAACCGGCACCTTGGGCACGGCAACGCCGTTCAGATGCAGCACGCCGTTCACCATCTGCACTTCGTCACCCGGCAGACCGATCACGCGCTTGATGTAATCGGTGCCGTCGATCGGATGTTCGAAGATGGCGATGTCTCCGCGCTCTGGCTGGGAGGCAAATATGCGCCCGGGAATCAGCGGCAGGTCAAGCGGCAGGGAGCGCTTGGAATAGCCATAGGACCATTTCTGCGCGAACAGATAATCACCCACCAGAAGGCGCGGCATCATGCTCTCACTGGGAATGTTGAAGCTGGTGAACACGAAGCTGCGAAAGATCAGCACGATAATCACCAGTTTCACGCAGAACCAGGTGAAGCTGCGCCAGTCTTCCTTCTTCTCGGCCTTGACCGGTGCGGCCGGTGGTGTGGCCGCCTGTGTAGGGGTAATTTCACTCATGGCGCGGGGTCTTGTTGTCAGGGAAGGGCAACGTCAAGAAAAATGGCGACAGAAGGCTTGCATTGATCGACCAAAGCCTTAGCGCATTTGCCCATACCAGCACCATGACCAGCACCAGGAGAAGCCCATTGAGCACCCCTCGCGAAGCCGTCTGGAACAAGCTCTCGCTCCATCAGGACCCGACACTGGTGCAATTGTTCGCCGATGATCCGCAGCGGGTGGAGACATTCTCGGCCCGGTTCGAGATGGAAGAGGGCGGCGTGCTGTTCGACTGGTCGAAAACGCACATGACCGAGCAATTGCTGGCCGAGTTCGAGGAGCTGGCGCAGGTCAGCCAGTTTGACGAGATGCGCCGCCGCCTGTTCGCAGGCGAGGTGGTCAATCCCACAGAGGGCCGCGCGGCCGAGCATTCCGCCCTGCGCGGGGTAGGCAAGGAAACCAGCGTTGAAGAAGCAGAGGCGCTGCTGGCGCGTATGCAGACGCTGGTTGAAGCCATTCACGAAGGCGCTTTGGGAGAGGTGAAGCACCTGATCCATGTCGGCATCGGCGGATCGGCGCTGGGACCCGCCCTGGCGGTGGATGCACTGTCACGCGACCTGTCGCTGGTGGATGTGCATGTGGTGTCCAATATCGATGGCGTGGCGCTGGAAGCAGCCTTCGCCGCCTGCGATCCGGCCACCACGCTGCTGGCGGTGGCGTCCAAGACCTTCACCACGATTGAAACCATGACCAACGCCGCCAGTGCGCTCAAATGGCTGGCGGACAACGGCGTGGCCGATCCCGCGGGCCGGGTGATCGCGCTGACCGCCGCACCAGAAAAGGCGGTGGAATGGGGCGTGGATGAAACGCGCGTGCTGCCTTTTGCAGAGAGCGTGGGCGGGCGTTATTCGATGTGGTCGTCCATCGGCTTTCCCGTCGCCATTGCCATTGGCTGGCAAGACTTTGAAGCGATGCTGGAAGGCGCGGCGGATATGGACCGTCATTTCCGCGATGCCCCCATGCGCGAAAACCTGCCGCTGCGTGCCGCATTTGGAGACCTGTATTATGCGCGCGTGCGCGGCGCCGAAACGCGCGCTGTGTTCTGCTATGACGAACGGCTGGGCCTGCTGCCCGATTACCTCCAGCAGCTGGAGATGGAATCGAACGGCAAGAGTGTGACTGTGGATGGTGCGCCAGTGGATGGGCCCACCGCTCCCATCACCTGGGGCGGGGTGGGCACCGATGCCCAGCATGCGGTGTTCCAGCTGCTGCACCAGGGCACGCATCTGGTGCCGATAAACTTCATTGCCAGCATCGCGCCGGGCGATGCGCTGGACCCGGCGCATCACCGCATCCTGCTGATGAACTGCTTCGCGCAGGGCGCAGCCCTGATGGCGGGCAAGACCACTGACGATCCGGCCCGGTCCTATGCCGGCAACCGGCCCAGCACGACCATTTTGTGCGATGATCTGGATGCCGCCACGCTGGGCGCGCTGATCGCCTTCCACGAACACCGCACCTTTGCCAATGCGGTGATGATGGATATCAACCCGTTCGATCAGTTCGGCGTGGAACTGGGCAAGGAGATTGCCAACAAGATCGAGAAGGGCGGCGCAAGTTTCGATCCCAGCACGGAAAACCTGCTGAAACTGGCGGGGCTCTCGGCGGGCTGATTACCTCAGAACCAGCACGAAATACATCACTGCCAGCGCGGCCATCACCAGTATGGCCAGCCAGCTCCATGCACGCGTGACAAGTCCCGGACGCGCTTCGTCGGGCATGGCGCAACGCGTCACCACCAGATGGTTCAGCAACGCCACAACAGGGGCAATCACGAAGCTGGATGATGTCACGAAGTCCAGGAAGACCGAAAAGTCAGCCAGCACGGTGAACAGCACCGATGATGCCAGCGCCATGAACAGCAGGCAGAACCCCACATAATCGCGCCGCAGCCCGGCATCGTCTCCCTTGCCCGACATGACAGACATGGCGGAGGCGAAAATGCGTGCATAGGCGTCTATCCCGGCGATCACCGTGGTCAGCATCACCGACAGGGCGGCAATCGCGGCAAGGATGGCGGCCTGCGGTCCCAGCGCCTCCCGATAGAGATTGACCAGCTGTCCGGCAAAGCCGGGCGCATCGCTGAGCGGAGTGATCGATTGGGCGTGCATCACGCCTGCGCCCATGATGCAGAAACACACCGCCATCAGCGCAGACAGCGCATATGGTCCCATGAAGCTGGCGCGCGCTTGCCGTAGCGAGGGGTGGCTTTCTTCGGGCAGGCTGCGGTCTGATTCCACCTTCCACAGCGACAGCGCCACCGAAACGTCCAGCGGGTTGGGCATGAAGCCGGCCAGCGCGACGATGAACAGCAGGGCAGTTGTCTGATGCGTCCAGCTGAAATCTGTCAACGTTCCCCAGTCCACCCGCGGGACCACCATGATGGTGGTGATCAGCGTGGAAATGACCAGGAATACAAGCAGATAGCCGTTGATCCGGTCCAGCCAGCTATATCCGCCCGCAACCAGCAGCAGCGTTGCGCCCAGCAGCACCAGCGCGGCCAGCGGCGGTACCGGCATGATCGTGCCGATCAGCGTGCTGATGATGCCTGCGGTCGCCGCGCCCAGTGCCGCAAGGATGATCGGCACCAGCGGGGCCACTGCCACCAGGAACAGGATCGGCGCCCATTTGCCCAGTTCCCGGTAACCCGAAAGCAGTGATCGGCGGCTGGTGTGGCTGTAATCCACGCCAAAGCGATAGGCCGGATATTTCAGGAAGTTGACCAGCACGATCACACCGATCAGCGCCGCCCCGAACATCGCGCCTGCGCGGGTCGACTGGACGAGATGCGATGTGCCGATGGCAGCACCCGAAAAAATCAGACCCGGGCCGATCATGTGACGCAGGCTGTGCAGGCTCTTCATGGCCGGATTCCAGCGGCGACTGTGCCCGCCATGACCAGTTCAGCAGCTATCGTACGTTCCTGCACTCCAATCCCCCCGGATTTGCCGGTCCGCAACAGCGGACCGCAAGGGCATTAGTGCCTTTTTTCCAGGGGTCACGATAGAGATTTCTTAACCATGCAGGCCTAGCAGATTCCAAGCAATTATGCGCATCGCGGGGGCGTTTGAGTTAATGATCAGATCCAAGACAACTCTGGTCATCGGTGCCGGTGCCGGCTCCGAGATCGAAATGCCCGACGGGCGCGAAATACTGGGCAAGATTGCCCAGGGTTTCGACTTCGCGCGTCTGGGCAGCGAGTTGCAGACCCGCGACATGCAGGTTCTGGCCGGTCATTTTGACAAATTCTCCCGCCGGATCGGTGCCAGGCCGGAACAGTTGATGCAGGCGGCGCAGACCATCCGCACATCCGCGCGCGTGGGCAGTTCCATCGATAACATTCTGGAACAGCACAATAATGATCCGCTGGTGACGGCTGCGGGAAAGCTGGCCATCATCTATTTCACGCTGCAGGCCGAAGCGCGATCGCCGTTGCAGCTGGAGCCGCGCGAGGAGGGCGACCTGCCCTTGCGTGGAACCGAGAACTGGCTGTTCCAGCTGGGCAAGCTGATCACCTCCGGCGTGCCCCGCAGCAAGGCGGAAAAATGTTTCGAGAATCTGGCAATCATCAATTTCAACTATGACCGGTCAATCCAGCATTACCTGCCCTATGTGGTGGCGATGGCTTTTGGCATGACGCTTCAGGAAGCGCGCCAGCTGGTGGGGGCGAAGCTGAATATCGTCTACCCGCTGGGCAATGCCGGCCGCCTGCCGTGGGAACCGGGCGAGCGGCCCGATGTCGAATGGGGCAATGAGGAGCCGTGGAACCTGCAGAACCTGGTCAAGGAGATCCACACGGCGTCCGAGCGCATGAACAACCGCGCCTTCGTGACCGGCCTGCATGGCGCGCTGGCGGGATCGAAGAAGATCATCTTCCTTGGCTTTGAGTTCGATCCGCTGACAATCGATTTCCTGTTCGATTATTCGCTCAGCCATGATCCCGATGTGATCGCGGCGGTCACCGGCATGAATGAACCCACCAAACTCGCCGTTGCGCGACTGCTCAAGCGCCGCACCGGGATTGAGGAGGAGGGGCTGATCTCCGTGATGGAGATGCGCAGCTTCCAGCTGCTGCGCGATTACTCGCTTTTCCTCGAAAGCTGATGACCTGTAGTAACTTCTGGCGGTTGGCAATCGAAGGCTGATTGCCCATAGGGCAGACGCCAGCACGCAGGAATCTGGCAAGCAGGGAGCCATTCAGCGCATGTCGCAATTCGATTATGATCTATTCGTCATCGGTGCCGGTTCGGGCGGCGTGCGCGCGGCGCGCATTTCGGCCAGCCACGGCGCCAAGGTTGCCATTGCCGAGGAATACCGCGTTGGCGGCACCTGCGTCATTCGTGGCTGCGTGCCCAAGAAGATGCTGGTCTATGGCTCTATGTTTGCCGAAGAACTCTCCCACGCCGAGAAATATGGCTGGAGCGTCGGCGAGAAGAGCTTTGACTGGGCCGCCTTGCGCGATTTCGTGAATGGCGACGTGGACCGGCTTGAAGGCCTGTATGGCAAGACGCTGGAAAGCCATGATGTCGAACTGATTGCAGAGCGTGCGACGATCGCCGGACCCAACACCGTCAAGCTGGCGAGCGGGCGCGAGATCACCGCGAAACATATCCTCATCGCCGTGGGCGCATGGCCCGCCATGCCCGATTTCCCCGGCGTGGAGCATTGCATTTCCTCCAACGAGATTTTCCATCTGGAACAGCAGCCCAAGTGCCTGATGGTGGTGGGCGGCGGCTATATCGCGATGGAATTCGCCGGAATTTTCAACGCGCTGGGCAGTGAAGTCACGGTGGTCAACCGCTCCGACAAGATCCTGCGATCCTATGATGACCAGATTGTCGAGCGCATGCTCCACATCGCCATGGGCCGGGGCATCAATTTCAGGATGCACAGTGAGATCAAGTCGGTCGAAAGGACGGCAGAGGGCTGTCTGTCGGTCGATCTGGGCGAATCCAATCGCGTGCAGGTAGACCAGATCCTGATCGCCACCGGCCGCAACCCCAAGACCGATGGGCTGGGCCTGGAAAATGCCGGGGTCCAGCTGGGCGAGAAGGGTGAAATCATCGTCGACGAGTATAACCGCACCAGCTGTGAGAGCATCTATGCGGTGGGCGATGTGACCGACCGCGTGCAGCTGACGCCGGTGGCCATTCGCGAAGGCCATGCCTTTGCAGACAGCGTATTCGGCGGCAATCCGCGCACCATCGATTATGATTTCATCCCCAGCGCCGTGTTCAGCCAGCCACCGCTCGCCGGTGTCGGCATGACGGAGAAGGAGGCGCGCCGCACGCATGGCAATGTGCGCGTCTATTCCTCCGACTTCCGCCCGATGAAGAACATCTTTTCGCCCCATGCGGAGCGTGGGCTGTACAAGATGATCGTGGATGACACCTCGGGCAAGATCCTGGGCATTCACATGATCGGCCCGGAATCGCCGGAGATATTGCAGGTCGCCGCCGTGGCCCTGAAGGCCGGCCTGACCAAGGATGCCTTTGACGATACGGTTGCGCTGCATCCCAGCATGGCGGAGGAACTGGTGCTGCTGAAATAGCAGCCACCTTGCCGCCCGGCTGCTTGCGCTCTACCCCTTGCGCTGGGTGCAAGAGGAGAGTGCATGTCCGCCAATATTCCTGAAGTTGAACGCAGGCGCGAAGCTGCCCGCCTGGGCGGCGGCGAGAAGCGCATTGCCGCGCAGCATGCCAAGGGCAAGCTGACCGCGCGCGAACGGCTGGACGTGTTGCTGGACGAGGGATCGTTCGAGGAGCTCGACATGTATGTCGAGCACAATTGCACGGATTTCGGGATGGAGGAGCAGCACGTTCCGGGCGATGGCGTGGTCACTGGCAGCGGCACCATCAACGGCCGTCTGGTGTTCGTCTTTTCGCAGGATTTCACCGTCTTTGGCGGATCGCTGTCGGAACGCCACGCGCAGAAGATCTGCAAGGTGATGGACATGGCGATGAAGGTCGGCGCACCGATCATCGGCATCAACGATTCCGGCGGCGCGCGCATTCAGGAAGGTGTCGCCAGCCTGGCGGGCTATGCCGAAGTGTTCCAGCGCAATGTGCTCGCCAGCGGAGTGATCCCGCAATTGTCGCTGATCATGGGGCCGTGCGCGGGCGGGGCGGTCTATTCGCCCGCCATGACCGATTTCATCTTCATGGTGAAGGACAGCTCCTACATGTTCGTGACCGGGCCTGAAGTGGTGAAAACGGTCACCAATGAGGTGGTCAGTCAGGAGGAACTGGGCGGGGCGATCACCCATACCACCCGCACCGGCGTGGCCGATCTGGCGTTCGAGAACGATCTGGAAGCCCTGGTGGCAGCGCGCGAGTTCATCTCGCTGCTGCCGTCGGACAATCGCTCCGGCGTGCCGCAGGTGCAAACCAATGATCCCTTTGACCGGGTGGAGGACAGCCTCGACACGCTGATCCCGGACAATGCCAACCAGCCCTATGACATGCATGAACTGGTGCGAAAGGTGCTGGACGAAGGTGAATTTTTCGAGATTGCCCCCACGCATGGCGGCAATATCCTGTGCGGGTTTGGCCGGGTTGAAGGACGCACTGTGGGCGTTGTCGCAAATCAGCCGATGGTGCTGGCCGGGTGCCTCGATATCAACGCCAGCCGCAAGGCCGCGCGCTTCGTGCGCTTCTGCGATGCTTTCGATATTCCGATCATCACCTTCGTCGATGTTCCCGGCTTCCTGCCCGGCACCGCGCAGGAGCATAATGGCATCATCAAGCACGGCGCCAAGCTGCTGTTCGCCTTTGCCGAGGCGACCGTGCCCAAGATCACCGTGATCACCCGCAAGGCATACGGCGGGGCCTATGATGTCATGGCCTCAAAGCATTTACGCGGCGATCTCAACTACGCATGGCCCACCGCCGAAATCGCCGTGATGGGAGCCAAGGGCGCGGTGGAGATCATCTTCCGCAAGGACCGCGACGATCCCGCCAAGATTGCAGAGAAGACCAGCGAATATGAAGACCGCTTCGCCAACCCGTTCATCGCCGCCAGCCGCGGCTACATCGACGAGGTAATCAGGCCGCGCAACACGCGGCGGCGGATAGCGATGGGACTGCGGAAACTGCGCGGGAAGAAGCTGGAGAACCCGTGGAAGAAGCACGATAATCTGCCGTTGTGAAACGGAGTAGATGAGGCTCGCCTTCACCTTCGCGTTCCCCGCCATCGCGCTGCTCGCGGCAATCTACGCTGCCTGGCTTGCGCGCAAATCGTGGCGAAACCCGGACAATTGGCACCTCGATCCGCAAAGTGCGCAGATGACTTTTCACAATTGGCCCGAATTTGGCCTTTCGAGTTTGGTCAGCGCGATTTGTGGCGGCGTTGCGGTGGCGGGGTTTCTGATTTGATTCTGCAGTTGCGGACCGTTTGAGCCAAATACCGTCACCCTGAACTTGTTTCAGGGTCCATCGTGCCTCAATCGTGCACCAATCAAGCGCGGTGCGGGCCGGGGAATGGATGCTGAAACGAGTTCAGCATGACGGAATGGGAATGACTGCTATTGGCTCGCCAACTGCTCACCCAGAAACGCCGCCACGTCAGCCAGTTCGACCTGCTTGTCCACAAACGCTTTGCCGATCCCGCGCAGCAGGATGAAGGGCAGGGTGCCGGCATCCATTTTCTTGTCGTGTAGCATGTGACTGGCAAGCTTCTGACCCGAGCAGGTGAGGCCCAGCGCTGATATCTCACTCGGCAATCCGGCAGAGGCGATCGCGGCGGTGATGCGAACGGCATCGCCATCGGATATATATCCGCGCCGCGCCGAATAACGCGCCGCCAGAACCATGCCCAGCGCCACGCCTTCGCCGTGCAGCAGCCGGTTTGAAAAGCCGGTTTCCGCCTCCAGCGCATGGCCGAATGTGTGGCCCAGATTGAGCAGTGCGCGCGCGCCGGTGGTTTCCCGCTCATCCTCGGCAACGATGCGCGCCTTGGCCTTCACGCTCTGATCCACCGCATATTCCAGTGCGGCCTGATCGCCTGCCATGACCTTGGAGCCATTGGCCTCGCACCAGTCGAAGAATGCGGGGTCGCCAAGAATGCCGTATTTGATCACCTCGGCATAGCCCGCGCCCATTTCGCGCGGGGGCAGGGTGGTCAGGCTGTCCAGATCGGCCAGCACCAGGCTCGGCTGGTGAAACGCGCCGACCAGATTCTTGCCCGCACTGGTATTGATTGCCGTCTTGCCGCCCACAGAGCTGTCGACCTGCGCCAGCAAGGTGGTGGGCAGTTGCACAAAGCCGCAGCCGCGCTTCAGGATGGCCGCGGCAAAGCCGGTAAGGTCGCCGATCACGCCGCCGCCCAGCGCCAGGATGTGATCGCCGCGCTCAACCTCTTCGGCCAGCAGCCAGTCCATCACGCGTTCCAGTACGGCCCAGCTCTTGGACCCTTCGCCCGGATCGAGGGTGAGGAAATGCGGCTCATGTCCGGCGGCTTCCAGTGAGGTTGCAACAGTCTCACGCCAGTGGTGCGCCACGTTCAGATCGGTGATGATCGGCACCACCTTCTTGCGCAAAAGGCCATCGCACTGGCGCGCCACATCGGCCAGCAGCCCGCTTGCCACGCGCACTTCATAGGACCGTCCGGCCAGTTCCACGCGCGTTACAGCCATTGGTCGAGTGCCTCCAGAATGCGGTTTACGGTTTCGCCATGAGGGCCGGTGTCGCTCATGACCTTGATCGGTGCCTGGGCATAGGCGGGATCGCGCTGTGCCTTCATGCGGGTAACAATTTCACGAACATCGCCGCCGCGCAGCAGGGGGCGCTTGTTATTGCGGCTGACGCGTTCAACCAGTGTTTCGATATCGCTGTCGAGCCAGATGGGTATGCCTTTTTCGCGGATAATCGCGCGCGTATCGTCCTGTACGAAAGCGCCGCCGCCAGTGGCGATCACGCAATTGTGACCTTCCAGCAGGCGGGCGATGACCCTGCGCTCGCCATCACGAAAATAGTCCTCGCCAAACTGGTCGAAAATCTCGGCTATGGGCATTTGCGCGGCCTTGATGATCTCGTCATCGGCATCGGCGAAATGAAAACCCAGCAATTGCGCCAGCTTCCTGCCGATGGTGGATTTGCCCACGCCCATCATGCCCACCAGAACCAGCGGACGCGTGACGCGCCCGGCCAGCGCCTTGATCGTGGCATCATCCGGAGCGCCTGCGTTTTCCGGCCCGCCATTGGGTTGTTCGATGTTCATTGCCGTTTGGGCTATAATTGCGCTAACCGCCGGTGCAAGTTCGCAAAGCCGATGATTGTGTAAGGGTCGGGGATAGGTGGCAAAGCGCCTGATGAGTATTTTGGTTGTCATTCTTGTGCTGTGCGTGGCCGTTCTGGCGCTCGCCTGGTATGATGCGGGGCGTGAGGAACAGCGCCTTGTCGTTGAACCCGTGATGTTGCCGGAGGCGGCCCGATGAAGCGATTCATGCTGCTTGGCGGTGCCATTCTGGCGCTCAGCTCTTCGCTTGCCCTGGCCCAGCCTGAAAGCCTGCTGCCCGATATCTTCGACGATCCGCCGCCAGAGCCTGCGCCCACGCCCACTCCGCGCGCAACCGCCGCGCGTCCGGCGCCTGCTGCGCCGTCTGCACCTGGCGCCAGGCCAGCCCCCGGCTCGCCCGGCGTATCCGCTCCGGTGGTACAGCAAGTTCCCGGTATTGCTGGAGAAGGTGCCAGCACGGTCGCGCTTCCTGCAGACTTCCCTTCGCTGGAAGAGCTGGAGAATATGGAACCGGGGGAGATCAACGAACTTCTCGGCCTGCGCCCCAAGTTTGACGTGCCGCCAGCGGCGCGGCGGGCCATGTCGGGCATCGGCGTGATCGCCCGCAGCGAAGGGGGATTGCCGTCAAGAACGCTCTCCGGGCAGCCAGCCGGACTGGTGCGCGCGGCCTTGCAGGGCATGCGCGGCCCGGTGGTTTCCCGCTGGGGCCATATATTGCTGCGCCGTGCGCTGGCCAGCCGCATGGATGCGCCGCAGGGCATGAATCCGGTGGAATTTACCGCCCTTCGTGCCGCCGCGCTCAACAATATGGGAGAGCCGCAGGTTGCGCGGGCGCTGGTGCAGGATGTCGACACCGGCAATTACGACCGCGCCCTGATCGATGCCGCTTTCGATGCCTATCTGGCCAGCGGGGACGTGCTGGGCATGTGCCCGGCGGCCCGCTTGCTGCCGACCGCGCGCGAAGATGGCGAGTGGATTCTTATCCGCGCGATCTGCGATGCCTATCTGGGTGAGGCGCGCAGTGCCGAAAGGCGTCTTGCGCGGGCATTGGGAACGGGTGAGGCGCCTGCCATCGACGTGCGACTGGCACAGCGCTTTGCCGGTGCGGCGGGCGATGCCGGGCGCGCAGTGAATATTGAATGGGACGGGGTGGACGAGCTGACCCCGTGGCGATTCTCGCTCGCGCGTGCGCTGGGTGTGGAATTGCCTGACAATCTGCGCGATGCGATGCCCGCGCGATTTGATCTGGCCGATGCGCTGATTCCGGCAACGCCCTTGCTGGACCGGGTTGAGGCAGCCGATCTTGCGGCCCAGCGCGGGGTCATGTCCTCTGCCGCGATGGTCGGCCTGTATTCGCAGCTCTATTCCAGCGATGTGGTCGATGCCGGTGACCGCAATCCCGGCATTCTGTTGCGCGAGGCCTATGTCGCCAGCGATCCGGCTGCCCGGCTTGTGGCCATGCGCAACCTGTGGGGGGACGGCGATGCCTATGGCCGGCAGGTGCTGACGGCTTTTGCCGCCGCGCGCATGCCCGTTTCGGACAGTTTCGAGGATGATGCGGCGGATATCATCGCTTCCATGCTTGCTGCCGGGCTTGATCGCAATGCCATGCGCTGGGGCGATGTGGTGAGTGAGGGCAGTGCCGCCTGGGGCCTGCTGGCACTGGCGCAGGAGAGCGGCGACACGCAGGTAAGCTCCGGAGCCGTTGAGAGCTATGTCGATGGCGACACCAGCGAGGATTACCGCAAGTCCCGCTTCCTGCTGGCTGGCCTTGCCGGTTTGGGCCGCCTCGACAGCGATGCGATCTCCGATCTGTCGGACAGTCTTGAAATTGACCTGAACCGCTCGAGCGTCTGGAGCGCACGGATCGACAAGGCCGCGCAATATGGCAATCCGGGGCTGGTGGCCCTGCTCGCCGGTCTGGGCATGCAGGGCGATGGATGGGACCGGATGACCGCGCGCCATCTGTATCACATCGTCAAGGCGCTCAACGATGTGGGCATGGGCGCAGAGGCAAGGATGATCGCCGCGGAGGCGGTTGCGCGGGGGTAGGGCCATCGGCGCCGCGATAGACACTTTTCTTGCCATGCTGGCCGCCGAGCGCGGTGCTGCGCCCAATACTCTGGCCGCTTACCGGCGTGATCTGGAAGGGGCGGAGGCCCTGCTGGGCGATCTGGCATCGGCCAACCGCGACCAGCTCGCCTCTCTGGCAGGACGATGGGCCGATCTGGCACCGTCCAGCGTGGCGCGCAAAAGCTCGGCCCTGCGGCAGTTCTTCGGCTTTCTGGTGGATGAAAACATTCGCGATGACGATCCGTCGCCAGCCCTGCCGCGCCCGGCTGCGCGGCGCCCTTTGCCCAAGATACTCTCGCACGATGAGGTGGAAGCGCTGTTCGAGCGCGCCGAGATGGAAGCGTCGGCAGGAACGCCGCCAGCGGTCCGCACGCTTGCCTTGCTGGAACTGCTCTATGGATCGGGCCTGCGCGCTACCGAGCTGGTCGGGTTGCCGCTATCAGCGGTGCCGCGCGATGTTCCGTTCCTGACCGTGACCGGCAAGGGATCGCAGCAGCGCATGGTACCCGTTTCACGCCGGGCGCAGCAGGCGCTGAGCCAGTGGCTGGAGGTGCGCGGCAGCCAGTCACCCTTCCTGTTTCCCTCGCGCACCAGGCATATCAGCCGTATTCGCCTGTTTCAGCTGGTGAAGGAACTGGCAGCGCGCGCCGGGCTCGATCCGGCAAAGGTCTCCCCGCATGTGATGCGTCATGCCTTCGCGACCCATCTGCTGGAGGGCGGAGCAGACCTGCGCGTGTTGCAGACATTGCTTGGCCACGCCGATATCGCCACCACGCAAATCTACACCCACGTCGATTCCGCGCGCCTTGTCGCTCTGGTAAATGAGCGACATCCCCTTGCAGGCAAGCCGCGCTCCGGTTAGCGCAAGTCGCATGATTTCCTATCTCGAATTTGAAAAGCCCGTTGCGGCCATTGAAGCCAGGATTGCCGAGCTGCGTTCAGCCGCCGGGGACGATGGCGATGTCGATATCTCGAAAGAGCTGGCGCGGCTGGAAAAGAAGAGCGCGGACCTGCTCGCCAGTACTTATGGCGCGCTTTCGCCGTGGCAGAAGACGCAGGTTGCGCGCCATCCGCTGCGCCCGCATTTCCGCGATTACGTGGCCCATTCCTTCAGCGATTTCATGCCTTTGGGCGGAGATCGCCTGTATGGCGAAGATGAAGCGATACTGGGCGGGCTGGCCACGCTGGATGGCCGCAAGATCGTGTTGATCGGCCATGAAAAGGGCAATGACACCGAAAGCCGCATTCGCCACAATTTCGGCATGGGCAAGCCGGAGGGCTATCGCAAGGCCATCCGCCTGATGGAACTGGCCGATCGTTTCGGCCTGCCGGTTGTCACTCTGGTCGATACTTCGGGCGCATTTCCGGGAATCGAGGCGGAGGAACGCGGCCAGGCAGAGGCGATCGCAAGATCGACGGAAGCCTGCCTGGCACTGGGCGTGCCGATGGTGGCCGCGATTGTGGGCGAAGGCGGATCGGGCGGGGCGGTGGCGCTGGCCAGCGCGGAACGCGTGCTGATGTTCGAACATGCCGTCTATTCGGTGATCTCGCCCGAGGGCTGCGCTTCCATTCTGTGGCGCACCGGAGAAAAGGCACCGCAGGCAGCCGAAGCGATGAAGATGACGGCCAAGGACCTGGTGGGACTGGGCGTTGTCGATCGCATCGTGCCAGAGCCTGTTGGCGGTGCGCACCGCGATCCGGCGGCGGCCTCTGCTGCGCTGGCAATCGCCATTGGCGAGGAACTGGATGCGCTGGGCAAACACGATTCCGCCAGCCTGAAACGGATGCGGGAAGAGCGTTTCCTGGCGATTGGCGAGGACCTTGCCCGATAGGGTCCGCTCAGGTCTCGGGAACCGAGGGCAGTGCTGCCGGTTGCTTAGGAAAGATAACAGGGCGACGATGAGCGCCTGAAATTTGTCTGGAGCCTGAAATGCCCTCAACCTACATGTCGCGAATTATCAAGATTTCCCTGGCGAGCACTGCATCGCTGGCGCTGGCAGCCTGTGCCACAGTGCCCGGTGCCAATGTTGCCGCCGGGTCCCCGATTACCCCTGCCGAAGCGCAGATGGGGGCTGAATATCACCCCCAGTTCCTGGCCGAATTTGGCGGGGAGATGACCGGTCCGCAGGCCACCTATGTGGCGCAGATCGGCTCCAATATCGCTGTGCAGTCGGGCCTGGCAAACAGCCGTGACGCCTTTGACGTGACGCTGCTCAATTCATCGGTCAACAATGCCTTCGCCGTGCCCGGCGGCTATGTTTACGTTACGCGCCAGCTGGTTACGCTGATGAACAATGAGGCGGAGCTGGCAGGTGTTCTGGGGCATGAAGTAGGACATGTGGCGGCGCGCCATTCTGCCCGCAGGCAGGCCGCGGCACAGCGCAACCAGCTTCTGGGACTTGGCGGTGCGATCCTTTCCAGCGTTCTGCTGGGCGATAATCCGCTGGGGCAGCAGCTTGCGCAGGGCGCGTTGCAGGGATCTCAGCTGCTGACGCTGAAATATTCGCGCACGCAGGAGATCGAGGCCGATAATCTGGGCGTCCAGTATCTCAGCACCGCAGGCTATGATCCGCATGCAATGGCCACATTGCTGCAAAGCCTTGCCGCGCAAAACTCACTCGATGCGACATTGCAGGGCAGGGGCGATGCCACGATGCCGGCATGGGCATCCACTCACCCCGATCCGGCCAGCCGCGTTCAGAATGCCCTGACTGTTGCGGGTTCCTCTACCGGTGTGACCAATCGCGAGACCTTCATGAGCCGGATCGATGGCCTGTTATATGGCGATGATCCCCAGCAGGGCGTGATCGAGGGCAGCGATTTCATTCATCCCGAACTGCGCCTGCGATTTACCGCGCCGCAGGGTTTTTACATGGTCAATGGCACCAGCGCCGTCTCCATCAATGGCGATGGCGGGCGCGCCCAGATGAGCAGCGGGCCATATAGCGGCAATCTGGAAACCTATGTGCGGGCGGCGTTTCAGGCTTTGGCCGGTGAGCAGCAGCAGCTCGCCCCGCAGACCCTGCAAAGAACCACGGTGAACGGACTTCCGGCAGTTTTTGGCGGCGCGCGGGTCAATAATGGCCAGCAGGAAGTCGATGTGACCGTGTTCGCCTATGAATTTGCGAACAATCAGGCCTTCCACTTTGCCGCGATTACCCCGGCGGGCCAGGCGGCGGTTTTCAACCCGATGTTCAATTCCATGCGGCGCATTTCCGCGTCCGAAGCAAGCCAGGTCATCCCGCGCCAGATCGATATCGTCACCGCGGGCCGCAGTGATACGGTCCAGACACTGGCCAGGCGGATGGCTTACAGCGATGCGCAGGAGCAACGTTTCCGCGTTCTGAATGGCTTGCTTGGCAATTCCCAGCTGGTTCCGGGGCAGCAATACAAGATCGTCGTGCGCGCCAACTGAGGTCAAACTTGGCTCTTTTGCTTGCGACAGGCGTGAGTTTGCGTGTGCTCCAGACAAAAAGAAAGGGCGGCAGGTTTCCCTGCCGCCCTTCCTCTAGACTTGGTAGCTTTCGCTATTAGCCGTCGTTGGCGGAGTCGAGTTCGCTCTCAACCTTACCGAAAGTCGTGTCGAGTTCGTCGCCCACGCCCTGCAGGGCGGTGATGGCAGCGATGGCGATCAGTGCAGCGATCAGGCCATATTCGATTGCGGTTGCGCCAGCTTCGTCGCGCAGCATGTTCTTGAAGAAGGTCATTTTAGTCTCCTGGTTTACAGTCTTCGGTACCCGGTCCGGCCAATCTCTCGACCGGACGATTTGTGATCTAGGGGATAAAAGTTGATAAACTCCTAAGCCTAGACCGCATCTTCAACGCTGGTTTGGACGTATTCCCACATTTCATCGGTGGCCCGCGCAAAGCCTTGCAGCGCACCAATGATGAAGATCACCAGCAATCCGACGATCAGACCATATTCCACAGCAGTCGCACCGCGCGTATCGCGCACTACGGCTTTAAAACATCGGACTACACACATAGGGATGTCCCACAGGAATGGACTGATGCTTAAGATTTTCGCACCGAATGACTAACGAATGATTGAGGGGCCGCACTGAGGTGGAAAGCAATCCGACATGGTTGGCGGTGGTCGCACTGGCGCTGCAGGATGAATCCGGACGGTTGTTGATGCAGCAGCGCCCTGACCACAAGCACCACGGCGGCCTGTGGGAGTTCCCGGGCGGCAAGGTGGAAAAGGGCGAAAACCCCCGCCAGGCGCTGGTGAGGGAGATTGCGGAAGAACTGGGGGTCAGGATCGAAGCCGATGATCTGATCCCGGCCTTTGTCGCTGATGAAGCCGGATCGCGCATGGTTGTCCTGATTCTTTACACCTGTCTAAGATGGTGCGGCGATGTGGAGCCGGCGGAGGGCCAGGACTGGGGATGGTTCAGCCAGGATCAGGCCTCGGCGCTACCCATGCCGCCGATGGATGCCAGCTTGTTGCGCCGCATTGCAGACTAGCTATTGCCAAGCTTCCAATGCCACCCTATGTGGCCCCCTCCAACGCGCCCGTAGCTCAGCTGGATAGAGTACCTGACTACGAATCAGGGGGCCGGAGGTTCGAATCCTTCCGGGCGCACCAATCAAGGCGGTCTTGCGAAAGCAGGGCCGCCTTGTTTGGTTTTGGCGACCTGAAAACCGGAATTTCAGACTCCGCGATCATTGTGCCCGTGACCGTTCGCCGCTGGCCCGAAATCGCACTGGCGTGAAAGATTTCCGGAACATGGCGCGGCTCTTTGGGTTCTATCTTCAAACCAAAGATAGGAGCTTCGAAATGAGCAATGACGATATCTTCGCCCGTCTCAAGGAAGATCATGACAACCATCGCCAGCTGCTGGCCACGATCGAGCAAACGCATGGCGAATCCGCAGAGCGCAAGGACCTGTTCGAGGCGCTGACCTATGAATTGAAGGGGCATGCCGCGGCTGAGGAGCAGGCGCTTTATTCAACCATGATGCGCAAGCCGCCGACCACGGACGAAACGCGCCATTCGGTGGCCGAACACCACGAGATCGAAGAAATGCTGAACGATCTGGCGGCGACGGACATGGCCACCGGTGCCTGGCTGACCAAGTTCAAGCAGTTCAAGCACGATTACCTGCACCATATCGATGAAGAGGAAGAGGATCACTTTCCCGACTTCAAAAAGCATCTTACGGCAGCAGACGAGCAGCACATGCGTGAAGTCTTCGAGCGCCGGAAGAAGGTGGAAGAGGCTGAAGCCGAGGTGACGCCGGAAAAGATGGAAGACGCCAAGGAATAAGATCCGGCGCAAGAGGGGCAATTGGTCGCGCAGCAAACCGAACAGACAGGCGTCGACGCCGGGCAGGGGGATCAATCCGCCGCGCCCGGTGTCTGGCGTTATGCATGGGCCAGCCGCGCGTCTCTGGTGGTGGATGGCGAGGATTACTTCGACCTGATGCAGCAGGCCATGCTGAAGGCCGAGCAGCGAATCCTGCTGATCGGCTGGGATTTCGACACGCGCATTCATCTGTCCAAGGGGCGGCGCTGGTGGGAAAAGGGCTGGCGCAGATATTATCCGCGCCGGCTTGGCAGTTTTATCCTGTGGCTGGGCAGGAAACGTCCGGGACTGGAAGTCCGCATCCTGAAATGGAGCGTGGGTGCGCTCAAATTCCTTGGCCGCGGATCGATGATGATCGACCTCATCCGCTGGTGGCCGCATCGCCGCATAGACTTCAAGTTCGATACCGCGCATCCGGTTGGGTGCAGCCATCACCAGAAGCTGGTCATCATCGACAACAAGTTTGCTGTGTGCGGCGGTATCGACATGACGTCGCGCCGGTGGGACACCCGCGATCACCTGGAACATGATGATCGGCGGATCGGGCCGGGCGGCGCGCCCTATGGACCCTGGCATGACATGGCGATGTTGATGGAAGGTGACATTGCCGCAGCGCTGGCGGACCTTGGCCACACGCGCTGGATCGCGGCTGGCGGCAAGCCTCTGATTCCGTGCAGGCCGCAGGATCACAGTGCCTGGCCTGATGCACTGGGTGCGCATTTCGAGAATGTCGAAGTGGGCATCGCGCGCTCTCGCGCTGCCTATAAGGATCAGCCGCGCATCGATGAGGTCGAGCAGCTGTTCCTGCTGCAGATCGCGGCGGCGAAGCACTTCATTTATGCGGAGAACCAGTATTTCGCCTCCCGCACCATTTGCGAGGCGATTGCCAAAAGGCTGAACGAGCCCGATCCGCCTGAAATCGTGATCGTCCACGCCCAGTCGGCTGATGGCTGGATTGAAAGCCAGGTGATGGACCCCGCGCGCGCGGCGCTGGTGGATGCCGTGCGCGAACTGGACGCCAATGACCGGTTCCACCTGTATGTGCCCTTCGCCGGCAAGACGCCGATCTATGTCCACGCCAAATTGCTGATCGTGGATGACATGGTGATCCGTGTCGGCTCGGCCAATTTCAATAACCGGTCGATGGGCCTGGACAGCGAATGCGATGTGTTCATCGATGCCGCGCGGCCCGGCAACGCCCATGCGCATGAACCGATCAGGGCGCTGCGCCATTCCTTGCTGGCGGAGCATTGCGGCGTGGAGCAGGACGAGGTCGCCCGGCTGCTTGAACAGCACGGGTCCATGGCCGCGATGATCGCATCGCTTGGGGGCACCAAGGCCTGCCGCCTGCGACCCTTCAACACAACTATTCACGAAGACTGGGCACACGAACTGGCCGAGCGCGAGATGTTCGATCCCGAGCATCCTGACGAGTTGTTCGCAATATTACCGCGCAAACGTGGTCTTTTCCGTCCGGGCAGCCTATTGGCCAAAGCCAAGACAAGATTGACAAGGAAACGATCGGATAAATGAGTAGCCTGGTTGGTCCGGATGAGGACGATCCCCGCGGCAAGCCCCCGGTTCCCGAAGATGTGCAGGATGCCATCCGCACATTGATCAAATGGGCCGGCGATGATCCCCAGCGAGAGGGTCTGATTGATACTCCAGCGCGTGTCGCACGTGCGTGGAAGGAGTATTGTCAGGGATATGACGAAGACCCGTCGCATCACCTTTCCCGCGTGTTCGAGGAGGTGGGCGGCTATGACGAGATCGTCCTGCTGAAGGACATCCCTTTCCAGAGCCATTGCGAACATCACATGGCGCCGATCATCGGCAAGGCGGCCATCGCCTACCTGCCCACCAACCGCGTGGTCGGCATCTCCAAGCTGGCGCGTGTGCTGCACGGCTATGCGCGGCGATTGCAGATCCAGGAACGGCTCACCGCCGAGGTGGCGCAGTGTATCTGGCAACATCTGGAGCCCAGGGGCGTGGCCGTGGTGATCGAGGCAAGCCATGCCTGCATGACCGCCCGCGGTGTGCGCACCCCCGGCGTCAACATGGTCACCAGCCGCGTGATGGGCTTGTTTCGCAGCGATTCGAGAAGCCGCGAAGAAGTGCTCAAGCTGATGGGCTATTGATGCCCGATCGCTCGCATTAGAATTTCGGAAGGAAAGACATGACGGCGCTTTACGTCCGCGGCGGACAGCCATTGAAGGGCAAGATTGACCCCTCTGCCAACAAGAACGCTGTGTTGCCGGTGTTGTGCGCGACCCTGCTCAGCGATGCGCCCATCACTTTGCGCAATGTGCCCGAAATTACCGACGTGACCCGCATCCATGATTTCTTTGGCGCGCTGGGCAGCACGGTCAACTGGGACAAGGCGGCCAAGGTGCTGACCATTGACCACAGCACCATTCCCGCCGGAGCCAAGGCCACTTTGCCGCAGGCGATGCGCGCTTCGATCATGATGATCCCCGGCCTGCTGGCCCGTCTGGGAGAGGCGCGGCTGGAAAACGAGGTCAAGGGCTGCACGCTTGGCGCGCGCGAGATTGATCCCCACGTGGCCGTGTTCAAGGCTTTCGGCGCCGAGGTTTCGACCGAAGGCAAGGACATCGTCTTCCGTACCAGGGGCAAGACCAAGGGCACGCGCATGTGGCTGGAGTATGCCAGCGTGACCACGACCGAGAATTTCATCATCAGCGCGCTGACCGCCAATGGCACCAGCCAGATCGTCAATGCCGCTTGTGAGCCGCATGTGCAGGAAATGTGCGCATTTCTGGAACTGATGGGCGCCCGGCTGAAGGGCAAGGGCACTTCGATGGTGTCGATCGAGGGCGGGGCAGAGCTGGGCGGGGCGGATTACACATTCGTGGAGGATTTCCACGAGATCGCCACTTTCCTTGCTTTGGCAGCGGTAACCGGCGGCGATATTTCCGTGCGCAATTCGCAGCCTGAAAACTTCATGCTGATCGACCAGACCTTTGCCAAATTTGGTGCCCATGTGGAGCACAAGGATGGCTGGTCGCGCCTGATCGCTCCCGAACAGCTGGAGGTGCAGCAGAACTTCACCAGCCACCTGATCACCAAGGTGGAAGCCGCGCCGTGGCCCTATATCCCGGCCGATCTGCTGCCGATCTTCATCGCTCTGGGCGTGAAGGCCAAGGGCCAGACGATGTTCTGGAACAAAGTCTATGAAGGCGGGCTGACCTGGCACACTGAACTGTCACTGTTCGGCGCGCACACGCTGCTGTGCGATCCGCACCGCCTGATCACCTTTGGCGGGGACCGTCTGGTGCCTGCCACGGTGACCAGCCCGTATATTATCCGCGTGGCCATCGCGATGCTGATGGTGGCCGCCTCCATCGACGGCGAAAGCACCATTCTGGATGCCGACCCGATCCGGCGCGCGCATCCCAATTTCGTGCCCAATATCGATAGTCTGGGCGTGAATGTGGAATGGGGCGACTGAGGGGCCTTCACGAAACATAATAAAAAGGGCGCCGCAACGGGCGCCCTTTTTCGTATTGGCTTGGGGCCGGAGCTTACAGCTGGCCGAGCATATGCTCCGCGCTGGAGACCTTGAATTCGCCGGGGCCTTCCACGTTGATTTCGGTCACCACGCCATCATCGACGATCATCGAATAGCGCTGGCCGCGCTGGCCCATGCCATATCCGCTCATGTCTGCCGAAAGGCCAACCGCCTTGGCGAAATCGCCATTGCCGTCTGCCAGCATGGTGATGTCATTGGAGCCGGCAGCCTTGTTCCACGCAGCCATCACGAACGCATCATTGGCTGCTGTGCAGGCAATCTCGTCCACGCCCTTGGCTTTCAGCTCGGCGGCCTTCTCGACATAGCCGGGAAGATGCTTGGCCGAACAGGTCGGGGTGAAGGCACCGGGCACTGAAAACAGCGCCACTTTCTTGCCGGCGAAGAAATCGGCGCTCTGCACCTTGTCGGGCCCGTCTGCACCGGCCTTGACCAGCGTTACGTCGGGCAGCTTTTCACCCTTGGAAATTGTCATGTGGGATAATCCTCCTGTCCCCGTCCAGCTGTACAAATAGGTTATTGCGCTGGCAGTGCAACCCAAACGGCCAGCGTCGACGGTCAGCGTTGGCAGGCCCAAAAGGCCGGGGTTGTCGCGAGGCCTCCGCGCGACTATGTGCGTGTGCGAAATAGCGCGTTGCATGGAGCCCCGGCGACGCTTCACCCCTTCATTTTACAGGAGAAGTGTACGTGGCCACTGCTGTCGCTCAGAACGACTATATCGTTAAGGACATCTCTCTCGCCGAATTCGGCCGGGACGAGATCAACATTGCCGAGACCGAAATGCCCGGCCTGATGGCCCTGCGCGAGGAATTCGGCGCGTCCAAACCCCTGCGCGGTGCGCGCATCACCGGATCGCTGCACATGACGATCCAGACCGCCGTGCTGATCGAGACGCTGACCGCGCTTGGCGCAGACGTTCGCTGGGCGACCTGCAACATCTTCTCCACGCAGGATCACGCCGCCGCCGCGATCGCCGCGACTGGCGTTCCGGTCTTTGCCATCAAGGGTGAAAGCCTGGCCGAATACTGGGATTATGTCGGCAATATTTTCGACTGGTCGACCGAAGACGAGCCCAATCTGACCACCAACCTCATTCTCGACGATGGCGGCGATGCCACCATGTTCGCCCTGTGGGGCGCGCGTCTGGAAGCGGGCGAAACCATGCCCGATCCGCAGAACGCCGAAGAGATCGAGATGCAGCGCGCGCTCAAGGCCTATATCGCCAAGAAGCCGGGCTATCTCACTGCCTCGGTCAAGGCCATCAAGGGCGTGTCGGAAGAGACGACCACCGGTGTCCACCGCCTGTACCAGATCGCCAAGAACGGCCACCTGCCGTTCCCGGCCATCAATGTGAATGACAGCGTCACCAAGTCGAAGTTCGACAATCTGTATGGCTGCAAGGAATCGCTGGTCGATGCCATCCGCCGTGCAACGGACGTGATGCTGGCCGGCAAGGTCGCCTGCGTCGCCGGTTTTGGCGATGTCGGCAAGGGTTCGGCTGATTCGCTGCGCCAGGGCGGCGCCCGCGTGATGGTGACCGAAATCGATCCGATCTGCGCGCTGCAGGCGGCGATGGAAGGCTATGAAGTCGTCACCATGGAAGAAGCCGTGAAGCGCTGCGACATCTTCGTGACCGCAACCGGCAACGAAGACGTGATCACCGCAGAGCACATGAAGGCGATGCGTCCGATGAGCATCGTGTGCAACATCGGCCACTTCGATTCCGAGATTCAGATTTCCGCGCTCGACAACTACGACTGGAAGGAAATCAAGCCTGGCACCGACATGGTGACCTTCCCCGATGGCAAGCAGATCCTGATCCTGGCGCAGGGCCGCCTGGTCAATCTGGGCTGCGCCACCGGCCACCCCAGCTTCGTGATGAGCTGTTCCTTCACCAACCAGGTGCTGGCGCAGATCGAACTGTGGCAGCGCGGGCATGATTATTCCAAGGAAGTGCACGTCCTGCCCAAGCACCTGGACGAAAAGGTGGCCGAACTGCACCTCGCCAAGCTGGGTGTGCAGCTGACCAAGCTGAGCAAGCGGCAGGCCGATTATATCGGCGTGCCCGAGAGCGGCCCCTACAAGCCCGATCATTATCGCTATTAAGCGACAATTCGGCTGAAAATGCACGGGCGGGTCCTCACAGACGTGGGGACTCGCCCGCTTGCCATTGCATCCACGGCCCGTCGGCCATAGCTGGAAGTAATGGAACTCTCGCCTTCCTCACTGGCATTGCTCGGCCTGCTTCTGGCGGCCTGGACGCTGGGCGCGGTGTGGCTGGTCCTGGCAGCGCAGGCCCGCGTGCGGCAGGCCAGCACCGCGCGCTCCACCGCCCGGCGGCTGACGCGCATGATCGACGATTCCCCGGCAATCCCCATGCTGGTGCGCGGGGATGGGCGGATCGAAGGGCCGGACCGGCTGTCTGCCTGGCTTGGTCTTGATCGCCTGCCCGGATACCTCAGCGAACTCGATGCCGGGACGGTGGGCCTGACCACGGACGATCTGGAAGAATTGCGCGAAGCGGTGCGCCGCACGCAAAAGACCGCCGCCCCCTTCCGCATGGTGGTAACGCCGCGCGGCTCCGTCAAAAGTCTGGCGATACGCGGGCAGCAGGCCGATCCGGCAGTCGCTCCGCACGGCTCGGCCCTGATCTGGTGGTTCGATTTCTCCGAAAGCCACGGCGAACTGGCGCGCCTGCGGGCCGAAACTGCCCGCGCGCGCAATGATTTTGCAGCGCTTGTCGGCCTGATAGAGGCCGCGCCCATTCCCATGTGGTTCCGCGGGCCGGACATGACCCTGCGGCTGGTCAACAGCGCTTATGTTCTGGCGGTGGAAGCCGCAGATGCTGAAAGCGTGGTCGAACAACAGATAGAACTGATTGAGCCTGTTGACGGCCTCACCGCCGCGCAGATTGCCCGGCAATCGCGTGAGCAGGACTTGCCGGTCGAACGTATCGTGCAGGCAACGCTGGGCAATCAGCGCCGCAGCCTGCGCGTCAGCGATCTGCCGCTGGGCGATGAAGGCGTGGCCGGTTACGCCATCGATATCGAGGAGATGGAGGAGCAGGGCCGCGCCTTCCGCGCCTTCAGGGAAGCGCAGCGCTCCATGCTCGATCAGCTCTCGGTCGGCGTGGCGCAATTCGATCCGGAGCGGCGGCTGACCTTCGCCAACCAGCCTTTCCTGCGCATTTTCGCTCTGCCCGGCTCAGTGCAGATTGAGCCGCCGGACTTCGATCGCTTCCTCGATCTTGCACGCGACAAGGGACGGCTGCCCGAAATGCGCGATTTTCCGGCGTGGCGTTCGGAACTTGCGGGCTGGTTCCTGCTCGACAATCCGATTGAAGACGCGTGGACGCTGTCGGACAACACCCATCTGCGCATCGTCGCGCAGCCCATGCCCGATGGCGGGCTGGTGCTGGTGGCGGAAGACCGCTCGGAACAGCTGGCGCTGTCTGCCACGCGCGACACGCTGCTGCGTACGCGGACCGCCACATTCGATTCGCTGTTCGAATCGCTGGCCGTGTTCGCGCCCGACGGGCGGGTGCAGCTGTGGAACCGCTCCTTCCCGGCGATCTGGAACCTGGATGAGGAGTTCTTTGACGAGCATCCGCATGTCGACGCTCTGCTGGACCAGATTGCCCAGTGCCTGGCACGGCCGGCACAGCACAAGGCGATTGGCGAAGTGGTGCGGTCTGCCACGCTCGATCGCCGCCAGCGCGGCGGGCAGGTGATCCTGTCCGACGGGCGCACGCTGGAATTCGCCGGTGTTCCCTTGCCCGATGGCAACGGCCTGCTGACGGTGCTGGACGTGACCGACAGCGCGATGGCCGAACAGGCGCTGCGGGAACGCAATGCCGCCCTTGAGGAGGCTGACGCGGTCAAGACGCGCTTCCTGGCCAACATGTCCTATGAATTCCGCACGCCGCTGACATCCATCGGCGGGTTCGCCGAACTGCTGCAATCGGGCGTGGCGGGTGAATTGAGCGAACAGGGCAAGGAGTATATCGGCGCCATCATCGCTTCGGTGGAGCGCCTTTCCCAGCAGATAGAGAGCGTGCTTGACCTGACCCAGAGCGAGGCCGGACTGCTTCCTATCGCCACCGAAGAAGTGGACCTGCTCGCCTTCACCACAAATGTGGTTCGTCAGCGGGAAGAGTCGATTGAGGAAAAGGATCTGGCGCTGGACCTGCGCGGGGACAAGAGTGCGGGCAAGATCATGGCCGACAAGCGCCAGCTGGGGCGCGCCATCGGCAATCTGCTCGACAATGCGATCGAAGCCGTGCCGCAGGGAAAGGGCCGCATTCTGGTGGCTCTTTCGCGCCGCAAGCAGGGCGCGCGCATCGTGATTTCGGACAATGGGGCGGGCATGAAGCCGAGCGAACTGGCGCGCGCGCTGGATGGCTATCGCATGGTGGGCGATGGCACCAACAGCAAGGAAAAGCGCGGGCTGGGCCTGCCGTTGGCCCGGCAATTGATAGAGGCGCATGGCGGCAGGCTGGACATCCAGTCCGAACCGGGTGCCGGCACAACCGCCACGGTTACCCTGCCTTGATTGTCGAGTTGCCCGATCTTTCCGCAATGGATGACTTTGGCGCGCGGATTGCTGCGGCCCTGCGCGCAGGTGACGTGGTGGCGCTGACGGGCGGACTGGGCGCTGGCAAGACCACGCTTGCACGCGCTATTCTGGCGGCGCTGGGTCATGCGGGCGAAGTGCCATCGCCGACCTTCACCATTATCGAGAAATATGACGATCCCGCCATGCGCCTGCCGGTGGTCCATGCCGATTTCTACCGGCTGGATAGCCCGCAGGAGGTGGAGGAACTGGGGCTGGACGATTACCGCGAAGGCGCGGCCTTGCTGGCGGAATGGCCGGACAAGGCGGGCGGCTTCGCCCATGAGCCTGCCTGTCTTTCCATTACGCTGGAAATCCACGGCGAAACACGCAAGGCGATTGTCGAGATGGGGCCTGATTGGCTAGGGCGCTTGGCATGAGTGGAGAGCTGCCGGAAGGCATCATGCAATTCCTGCGCGAAGCAGGCTGGGGTGAGGCGGTGATCGAGCCGCTGCCCGGTGACGCCAGTTTCCGGCGCTATTTCCGCATTCGCCGGGGCGATGCCAGCGCCATGCTGATGCACGCCCCGCCGCCGCATGAAGATCCCCGGCCATTCCTGCACGTGGGCAAGTGGCTGGAACAGCAGGGCCTGCGCGCGCCGCATATCCATGCCCAGCAGGCCGAGAGCGGTTTTGTCCTGATCGAGGATTTCGGCGATGACCGCATGCGCGACTGGCTGGAGCAGCACCCGGCGCAGGAAATGCGCGTTTACCGTCATGCCGTGGATGCCCTGGCGCAGCTGCACACGCGGCCCCCGGGTCCGTTTGCGCCTTATGACATGGCGACCTATCTGCGCGAGGTGCGGCTGTTCACCGAATGGTTCTGTCCCTGTGCCGGGATTACGGTGGATGCCGCATCGCATGATGCCGCATGGGAAGAAGTGCTAACCCCGCTACTGGCCAGGCAGCAGCCCGGTGTTGCAGTTCTGCGCGATTATCATGCGGAAAACATCATGTTGCTGCAACCTGAGCATCCCGATGGCGGCGAGCAGGGGCTGATCGATTTTCAGGATGCGCTGGTGGGTCACCGCGCCTATGATCTGGTGTCGCTGTTGCAGGATGCGCGGCGCGATGTTTCGCCCGAACTGGAGCGCGCCATGCTGGCCCATTATGCCTCGCGCATCGATTGCGGAGAGGACTTCGCCGCCGACTATGCCCGGCTGGGTGCACAGCGTAATGCCAAGATCGTCGGCATTTTCGCGCGCCTGTGGAAGCGTGACGGCAAGCAGCGCTATCTCGCCATGATCCCGCGCGTGTGGGAAGCGATGGAGCGTGATCTGGCGCATCCCGATCTTGCCCCGGTTGCGTCATGGTTCGATGCCAATGTCCCGCCGGATATCCGCGCGCGGCGCGGTGGAGGACTGGGATGAGCGTGCTTGCTTCGGATACGGCGATGGTCATGGCTGCCGGGCTTGGCAAGCGCATGCGGCCGCTCACTGCCAGCCAGCCAAAGCCGATGGTGCGCGTTGCCGGAAAGCCGCTGATCGATCATGCGCTGGACCGGGTGGTTGAAGCGGGCATCACCCGCGCGGTGGTCAACGTGCATTACTTTGCCGATGTGCTGGAAGCCCATCTGGCAGAGCGTGACCGGCCCGAAATCATCATTTCCGATGAGCGCGCGCAATTGATGGAAACGGGCGGCGGACTGGTGAAGGCGCAGCACCTGCTGCCCGATCCGTTCTTCTGCCTGAACAGTGACAACCTCTGGCTGGATGGGCCCAAGAACAGTTTTGCCGATCTGTCCGCGTTGTGGGATCCGGACAGGATGGACGCGCTGCTGCTGCTGGTGCCGCACAAGGGCGCGGCCAATTTTCGTGGCAAGGGCGATTTCCACATGGACGCCTTGGGCCGGCTCAGGCGGCGCAGGTCGGGCCGTATCGCGCCCTATATCTTCACCGGAATACAGCTAGTTTCCAAGCGTTTGCTGCGCGATGCGCCCGATGGACCGTTCTCCACCAACCTGTTGTGGGACCGTGCACTGGAGGAGGAGCGCCTGTTCGGCCTGGCCTTTACCGGGCGCTGGTTTGAAGTGGGCACACCGCAATCCATCAAACCGACAGAGATGGCGCTGGCCGATGGCACATAGGGTCTGATGTCAGGGCCGGGCCCGCAGATTTATTCCATAGCCGCGCATCGCGGCTTTGCCGATGCGCTGGTGGCGGGATTGGTCCCGCGCTATCATGAAGATGGGCTGGGGCTGGCCCGGCTGACGCTGATCCTGCCCAGCAGCCGCGCCGCGCGCACCATGAGCGAGGCCTTTATCCGCCACGCGGGCGAAGCGGGCAGTGCGGGAATGCTGATGCCGCGCATGGCGATGGTGGGCGACCTCGATCTGGATGAGACGCTCGGCCCGCTGTTTGACCGGCTTGGCAGCGCCGATGACATTCCCCCCGCAGCCGATCCCACGCGCCGCTGGCTGCGGCTGGCAGAGCTGATTTCACAGTTTCGCGGCAAGGATGCTCCGCGCGGCGGCGCTCTGCTGCGGCTGGCGTTTGAAACGGGGCAGGTGATGGACCGCCTGCTGGCAGAGGAAATCGCACCCGAAGACCTGATGGGTGAGGGCGTGCTGGATCTTGTTGGCGACCTGTCGGGCCATTGGGTCGAAAACCTGCGTCTGTTTGCATCTGTCCAGCGGCTGTGGCTGGATGAATTGCAGCAACGCGGGGAAGTGGATGCGGCAACGCGGCGCAATATGCTGTTCCGCCGCGCTGCGCAGGAATTGCAGGCCAGCCCTCCGGCCACGCCGATTGTGGCCGCGGGCGTCACCAGTGCTGCTCCTGCCCTGGCGCATTTGCTGCGGGTGATTTCGGAGTTGCCGGGCGGGGCCGTGGTGCTGCCGGACCTTGACCTGACCATGGACCACGCGGTGTGGGATGAGCTGGGCAGCGCTGGCGCTCCCGATGCGCAGACGCCGTTTGAGCGCGGCGATGCCGTGTCCCACCCGCAATATCACCTCAAGCTGTTGCTCAACCGCATGGGCGTGGCGCGCGGGGAGGTGCAGCCGTGGCACCGTGCCGGGCTGGGCAAGGGCCCGCCCGAACGCAGCCACGCCATATCCAGCCTGTTCCTGCCGCCAGAGGCGAGCAAGAGCTGGGTTGATCTGCCCGCCGAGAAACGCCGCCTTGCCGGCGTTCGTCTGATCGAGACCGCCCATCCGGAGGAGGAGGCGCAGGCCATCGCCCTGCTGGTGCGCGAAGCCTTGCTGGAACCGGAGAAGCGCGTGGCCGTGGTGACTCCCGATCGCGGCCTGGCAGGCCGGGTGGTGCAGCATTTGCGGCGCTGGCATATTGAGGCGGACGATACCGCTGGCCGCCCGCTGGCGCAGACGCCTGCTGGCCGGGTGATGCTGCAACTGGCCGATGTGATGGCGCAGGAAGCGGCGCCGGTGGAGCTGGTTTCACTGCTCGAACATCCGCTGGTGCGGCGCGGTGAAGGGCGCGAGGACTGGCTGCACGCCGCGCGCCAGCTGGAACTGCATCTGCGCGGCCCGCGTCCGGCTCCCGGGCTGGAACCGCTGCGCCATATTGCGCAGGCGGCTGAACTCACGAGCTGGTGGGATGAGGTGGAGACAATCCTTACCCCGCTGATGCTGGATGATGCGCCGCGCCCGCTGGCCGATCTGATCGACCTGCTGGCCACGGCAGGAGAGGCGCTGTGCGGGGAGGAATTGTGGTCGCGCGAAGATGGCCGCGCGCTGGCCCGCTTCGTGGAGGCACTGCGGCTGCACGCCCGCGATGTCGGCACCATGCTGGAGCCAGAGGACCTGCCCGCCGCATTGCGCGATGCGATGGACCGCGAAGCGGTGCGCCCGCCCTATGGCGGCCATCCGCGCATCGCCATCTATGGCCTGCTGGAAAGCCGCATGACGCGCGCCGATCTGGTGATCTGTGCGGGGTTGAATGAAGGCACATGGCCGGCCACGCCCTCCAATGATGCGGTGCTCGCACCCCCGGTCCTGCGGGCGCTTGGCGTGCCGGGCGCGGATTTCCGCATCGGGCTGGCGGCGCACGATCTTGCCTCTGCGCTTGGCGCGCCCGAAGTGGTGCTGAGCCGGGCAATGCGCGACGCGGGCGGGCCGGTGATTGCCTCGCGCTTCTGGCTGCGCGCCTGCGCCTTGCTGGGGGAGAGCCTGCTGAAGGAATACCTCAATCGCGGCACGGTGGAGATGGCCCGCGCCATCGACAAGGGCGAGGCTGTGGCCCCGCACCCGCGCCCTCAGCCCCGGCCCAGTGCGCAGCAGCGGCGCGAACGGCTGAGCGTGACCGCGATCGACCGGCTGCGCAGCGATCCTTATCAGTTCTATGCCTCGCACATTCTGTCGCTGAAGGAACTGGACCTGCTCGATGCCGAGCCCAGTCCCGCATGGCAGGGTACGCTGGCCCATCTGATCCTGCATGATTGGCATGAGGGCAAAGGATCGATGGAGGAGCTGGCAAAGCACCATTTGCAGGAGATGAATGCCCACCCGCTGATGCGCGCCTTGTGGCGGCCACGGCTGATGAAGGCGCTGGAATGGGTGGACCTGCGCCGCGATGCCGACCTTGACCGGGAAACCATAGCGTCAGAGCAGAAGGGCAAGATGACCCTGCGCGGTGTTACCATTACCGGGACGGCGGACCGGATAGATCGCATGGCGGATGGCTCGCTGGCGATTGTCGATTACAAGACCGGCGCGCCGCCCTCGTCACGCGAAGTCGAAGGCGGATATGCGATGCAGCTTGGCACGCTGGGGCTGATGACGCGCGCAGGGGCGTTCGGCAGTCTGGCGGGCGAGCCACGGGTCTTCGAATACTGGTCGCTCGCCAAGGCCAAGGACGCCGATCACCCCACCGGTTTTGGCTATGTCACCACGCCGATCAAACTGCCGGGCAAACGCAGCGGCATTGCGCCTGATGATTTCCTGCCGAGCGCGGAGAAATTCCTCCACGATGCGCTGGACAAGTGGATATTGGGCGATGAGCCTTTCACCGCGCGGCTCAACCCCGATGCCAGGGTCTATAATTCCTATGACCATCTGATGCGGCTGGATGAATGGATCGGCCGATTGGAAGGCGGCGACGGATGAGCGGCAAGGTCTATCCCCTTCAGGACAACCAGAAGCTGGCGGTCGATCCGCGTGACAGCGTGTGGCTGTCCGCCTCTGCCGGAACCGGCAAGACGCAGGTGCTTTCAGCGCGCGTGTTGCGGCTGTTGCTGCGCGAGGATGTGCGGCCGGAACAGATCTTGTGCCTCACCTTCACCAAGGCCGGTGCGGCCGAAATGGCCACCCGCGTCAACGATGTGCTGGCGCGCTGGGTGCGCATGAAGCCAGAGGCGCTGGGCGGGGAATTGCTGGCAATCGGCGCATCGGCGGACAGCCACACGCAGGCCCGGGCGCGGACCCTGTTTGCCAGCGTGCTCGATTGTCCGGGCGGCGGCCTGCGCATCGATACGATCCACGCCTTTGCCCAGTGGCTGCTCGCCGCATTCCCGACCGAAGCCGGGCTTGAACCCGGCACTCAGCCGATGGAAGATCGCGAGCGGGACATGCTGGCCCACCGCGTGCTGGCGCAGATTCTCGTCGATTGGGAGGGGCAGGGCGATCATGAGGCCATTTCGGCGCTTGAGGACCTGTCGCTGCGCATGGGAGCCGATGGTGCGCGCGGCTGGCTGATGCGCTGTGCGATGGCGCGTGAGGCTTGGTTTGGTACCGGCGCCTGGCAACCGCCGATGCGACCCCGCGTGGCGCGCCTGCTGGGGATTGCCGACGGGGAAACCCGCGCCTCGATTGCTGACTGGTGCAGCGATGAGAATTTCGATCTGGCGGCGCTGCGCCAGGTGGCAGACGCCTATCACAGCTGGGGCACGCCCAGCGCGGCAAAATATTCAGAGCCGATCGAGGCATGGATCGCCAGTGCGCCGGCAGCCCGGCTCGAAAGCTGCACCGCCCTGAAATCGGCGTTGTTCAACGAGGCGGGCCAGCTCAAATACCTCAAGAATATCCAGAAGCACGATCCCGATATCGACGCTGTCGGGGACGATGTGCTGGCGGCTCTGTCGGTGATAGAGGCGCGCAGGACGCTGTTCGATCTGGTGGACCTGATCACCCCCGCGCTGGAAGTGGGGCGCAAGTTCGCTCTGGCATGGGACGAGGCGAAGAAGCGCGAAGGACTGGTCGACTTTGACGATCTGATTCACCGCGCTGCCGCTCTGCTGAAGGATGGCGGGCTGGGCGACTGGATCCGCTACAAGCTTGACCGCCGGTTCGACCACATATTGATCGACGAGGCGCAGGATACCAATCAGGCGCAGTGGTCCATCATGGATGCGCTGACCGGCGATTTCTTCACCGGGATGGGCCAGCGGGAAGACAAGCTGCGCACCATCTTCGTGGTGGGCGACTACAAGCAGGCGATCTTCCGCTTTCAGGGTACGAGTCCGGAGAACTTCGCCGCTGCCAAAGCCCGCTACAAGCAGGCCATGGCCGAGCGGGCATCCAACGCGCTGGCCATGCGCGAGAATATTCAGGCGCGCGAACTGGTCGATCTTGATCTGGGCCGGTCCTATCGCACGGCGCAAAGCGTGCTGCATTTCGTCGATGATGCGATTGCCACCATCGGTCCGGCACAAATCGGGCTGAAGGAAGACCCCAAGCCGCATGTGGGAGAGGATCGTCCCGGTCTGGTGACCATGTGGCACCCGGTGCCCGCCATTCCCGATGATCTGGAGGAGGACGCCGAAAGCCCCGATGGCTGGCTCTCCCAGCCCGAACGGCGGATGGCGGACCGCATCGCAGAACAGATCAGGCACTGGATGCAGACAGGCTTTCCGCTGGTCAAGGACAAGGCCAATCCGCGCAATGCCGGGCCGGGCGATGTGATGGTGCTGGTGCGCAAGCGGCGCGAACTGGCCGGGCTGATCGTGGCGCGCCTGCATGCGGCGGGAGTGCCGGTGGCGGGCGTGGACCGCCTGCGGCTGGGCGCTCCGCTGGCGGTGAAGGACCTGATGGCGGCGTTGCGTTTTGCTGCGCAACCGAATGATTCGCTCAGTCTTGCCGCTCTGCTCGTCTCGCCGATCTTTGGCTGGAGCCAGCAGGAGCTGCTCGATCATGGCCACCGGCCGCGCGGCATCAGCCTGTGGGACAAGTTGCGCACCACGTCCGATCCGCTGGTGGCGCATACGGTGGAGCAATTGCTCGGCCTGCTCAGGATTGCCGATTTCGAACCGCCGCAGGCGATGCTCCACTGGATGCTGATCGGGCCGTGGCAGGCGCGCCGCAAGCTGACGGGGCGGCTGGGCAGCGAAGTGAACGACCCGATAGACGAATTGCTCAATGCCGCGCTGGCCTATTCCGCCGCGCATACGCCCAGCCTGCAAGGGTTCCTCCAGTGGTTCGATGCAGGAGACGGGGAGTTGAAACGCGATGCTGCGGGCGATGGCGGCATGGTGCGGGTGATGACGGTACACGGTGCCAAGGGCCTGCAGGCGCCGATCGTGATCCTCGCCGATGCCACTGGCGATCCTGAAAGATCGCCCACGCGCGGGCTGGAGCTGGAGGAGGATGTGCCGGGCGGTGGCGGGCGCACCATGCCCGTGCCCGATCTGCGCAAGGAACAGAAGGTCGGCCCGATACTCGCCGCAGACGAACAGGCTCGCAAGGCCGATCTGGAGGAGCACTGGCGCCTGCTTTATGTCGCCATGACCCGCGCGGAGGAGGCGCTGTTCATCGGCGGCGCGCTGGGCAAGCGGGAGAAGGAGCCTGCCGCCAACAGCTGGTATGCAAGGCTGATCCACCTGTTTGGCGAGATTGCCGAACATGACGACATCTGGGGCGCACGGCGCGAGCGGGGCGCGCTGGCGGAACCGATCCCCAAGGTGATCAATGAACAGGATGGCGCGCGGCTGGAACTGCCCGAATGGGTTTCCACCCCGATCGGACCCGAACCGCGTCCGCCGCGTCCGCTGGCACCGTCCGCCGCCGGGGAAGAGCAGGGCGCCGATCCGCCATGGCCCGCCGATCAGGCGCGCTATGCCGCCAGGCGCGGCGTGCTGATCCATGCGCTGCTTGAACGCCTGCCCGATGTGGCGGAGGAGCTGCGTGAGGATCAGGCGCGCCGTTATCTGGCAAGGCATGGCAGCGATATCGATCTGGCGGAGCGGGAGGACATGCTTGCCCGCGCTCTGGCGGTGATTGCCGCGCCGCACTGGGCCGAACTGTTTGGTCCGCTGGCTCTGGCCGAAGTGCCGCTGGCCGCCACTGTGGGGGGACAGGTGATTGCCGGCACCGCCGACCGTCTGCTGATAGAGCCCGACCGCGTGCTGATCGCCGATTTCAAGACCGCGCGGCGCCCGCCGTCCTCACTGGCAGACGTGCGCGATTCGACGCTGAAACAGTTGGGCGCCTATGCCGCCGCGCTGGAAGTGATCTTCCCCGGCAGGACGGTGGAGGCGGTGCTGCTTTATACCCAGACCCCGCAACTGATCGCGATTCCCAGGGATATTCTGGCGGCGAACAAACCGCACTTGGGCCCAATGCAGTAAACCTATGCCTCACAACCCATTGCCGATGGCGCCGTCATGCCTAGATTGGCGCAACATTACAGGAGACAGATAATGGCCACCAAGAGTGTCACCGATGCCAGCTTCCAGGCTGACGTGCTCGATTCCGACAAGCCCGTGCTGGTCGATTTCTGGGCAGACTGGTGCGGTCCGTGCAAGATGATAGCCCCCGCGCTGGAAGAAATCAGCGATGAACTGGAAGGCCAGCTGACCATCGCCAAGATGGACATCATGGAAAATCCCGACGTTCCAGGTGCGATGGGCGTGCAGTCGATCCCGCTGCTGGTGCTGTTCAAGGATGGCAAGGCCGTGGCCAACAAGATGGGCGCTGCACCCAAGAGCCAGCTCAAGGGCTGGATCGAAAGCGTCCTTTAAGCAGGCAGACCGGCCAGTCGCTCGGCCAGCTGGTCCCACAATGCGGGACTGGCCGCGCCGAGCAGGCCCTTGCGATCCCATTCGCTGACCAGATAGGCCGAACCATCCGGCCGCATAACCTTGCCGCCCGCCTCGTTCAGCCACAGGGCACCGGCCGCATGGTCCCACGCCAGCGTGCGTTCGAAGATGGAAATGTCGTTCTCGCCCAGTCCCAGCCGCGGATATTGTTCGGCGGCGCAATAGGGCACGTCCACCAGCCGGTAATGCGGGGCGATATGGTCCATCATCGACTGACGCTGGCCGCTGTCCATGAACAGCAGCGAGATGGCCGCGACCGGCGGCGTCTCACCGGTGGCGCGTGACGTGATCCGTTCGTCGTCCACGAACGCGCCTTTGCCCAGATGGGCGGTGCAGAACCGCTCGCTCAGGCAATCATAGATCCATCCCGACTGGACCACGCCTGCATCGGCCCGCGCGATCAATATGCCGAAGGGCGGCTTTCCGGCGGCGAAATTGCGTGTGCCATCCACCGGATCGATGATCCAGCACGGGCCGGACAGTGCATCCAGCACCGATTTGTCTGCGTGAGCAGCTTCCTCACCGACAATGGCGATGGAGGCATCAAACCTTGCCAGCCCTTCGCTCAGCAGGATCTCGGCCTCGCGGTCGGCCACGGTGACGGGATCGTCGCCGCCCTTGTCCTCCACCTCGCCGTGCCTCAGGTTGCGGAAGCGCGGCAGGATCACCCGCTCGCTCACATCGCGCAGCAGGGCGAGCATTTCGCGGTCGAAAATGCTCACGAGCGGTAGTCGGCGTTGATGGCGATGTAGCCGTGGGTCAGATCGCAGGTCCAGACCGTGGCCCGGCCATCGCCAAGCCCGATATCGACGGTGATATCGACTTCGCGTCCTTCCAGGTGCTTTGCAACGGGCGCCTCGTCATAATCGGGCAGGGGCAGGCCATCGCGCGCGGCCCACACGCCGCCAAACGCGATGGACAGCTTGTCGCGGTCGGCAGGCTCGCCCGCCTTGCCCACCGCCATCACCACGCGGCCCCAATTGGCATCGCCCCCGGCAATCGCGGTCTTCACCAGCGGCGAATTGGCAATGGAAAGGCCGATACGGCGCGCGCTGTCATCGCTTGTCGCACCGGTTACGCTGACAGAGATGAATTTCTGCGCCCCTTCGCCATCGCGCACCACCAGATGGGCGAGCTGGCGGCAGATGTCCTGCATCGCGGCCATGAAGGCATCACCGCCCGGATCGTCAGGTGAGGTGAGCGGCGCATTGCCAGCCTTGCCGGTGGCAAAGGCCAGCACGGTGTCGCTGGTGGAGGTGTCGCTATCCACGGTGATGCAGTTGAAGCTGCCCTGATTGGCGGCGGACAGGCAGTCCTGAAGGAAGGCAGGCTCCACCGCCGCATCGGTGAAGATATATCCCAGCATGGTGGCCATGTCGGGCGCGATCATGCCGCTGCCCTTGATGATGCCGTTCAGCGTCACGCGCACATCGCCGATCATGGCGGAAACGGTTGCACCCTTGGAGAACGTGTCGGTGGTGCCGATGGTTGCGGCGGCATCCTCCCACGAACATGCCTCGGCGCTCAAGGCGGCCTCGACGCCGGCCCGCGCCTTGTCCTTGGGCAGGGGAACGCCGATCACGCCGGTGGAGGAGACGAGCACATCCGCCGCCTCGCAGCCCAGGTGATCCGCCACCTGGCCCATGATCTGCTCCACCGCCTCGCGTCCGCGAAACCCGGTGAAGGCGTTGGAATTGCCGGCATTGACCACCAGTGCCCGCGCCGCGCCGCGCGCCACCTGTTCGCGGCCCATCTCCACTTCGGTGGAGCAGCAGATATTGCGCGTGAACACGCCTGCCAGCGCAGTGCCCGGTGCCAGTTCGGCATAGGTCAGGTCGCAGCGGTCCCAGTTCTTGTAGCGTGCCCGCGCCACGCGCAGCGTCACGCCGGCAATGTCCGGCATGTCGGGAAAGGGCAGGGCGAGCGGAGAGCGTTCAAGGTCCATGCGCAGCCGCATAAAGGCTCCCCGGCCTACCGACAATCCGGCAAAATTCAGCGCAAAGTAACTTTGCTGGCGTAGACAAGGCATAATAGATCGCTATCTGGGGCCATGATGCTTCGCCAATTGCTTACCTTGCTGGCTGTAATCACCGGGCTGACCGTTGCGGTTGAGCCTGCGCGTGCGGTTGATGCAGGCGTGCAGACTGTCCGGTTGAGCGAGACGGTCGAGGCATACCAGGCGCAAGCCATCGCCCAGAGCGAGGGGCGCGAATACCTGCGTTTCGCCGGACAGCGGCGTGAGGCGGATCGCAAGCCTCCCACCATCACGATCTACGTTCCCACGGTGATGCTGAAGGCAGACCGCGCGCGCGAATAGCAGCGCCTGCTTCTACCAATTCGCTGAAATTCCGGGCCGCGCACGTGCATGCGGCCAATCTCCATATCACGACAGGATACGCCCATGTGGCAGACAATTGCCAAATCCATTTTCGGCTCGGCCAATGACCGTTATGTGCGCTCGCTCGACAAGACGGTTGAGCGCATCAATGCGATGGAACCGCAGCTGGCCGACTTCTCCGATGAAGAGCTGAAGGCGCAGACGCACAAGTTTCGCCTGAAGCTGCAGGAAGGCGCCAAGCTCGACGATCTCCTGCCCGAGGCTTTTGCCACGGTGCGTGAGGCATCCAGGCGCGTGCTGGGCATGCGCCATTTCGATGTGCAGATGGTTGGCGGCATCGTCCTCCACCGCGGCGAAATCGCCGAAATGCGCACGGGTGAGGGCAAGACGCTGGTGGCAACGCTGGCCACCTACCTCAATGCCATTGAAGGCAAGGGCGTCCACGTCGTCACCGTCAACGATTACCTCGCCCGCCGCGATGCGGAGTGGATGGGGCAGCTGCACAACTGGCTGGGGCTGAGCGTGGGCGTGATCGTGCCCAACCTGCCCGAACAGGCCCGCCGCGAAGCCTATGCCGCCGACATTACCTACGGCACGAACAATGAATTCGGCTTCGATTACCTGCGCGACAACATGAAGCATGAACGCGCGCAGATGGTGCAGCGCCCGTTCAATTTCGCCATCGTCGACGAGGTGGATTCGATCCTGATCGACGAAGCGCGCACCCCGCTGATCATCTCCGGCCCGACCGAGGACAAGTCCGAGCTGTATGTTTCGGTCGATGCCATCGTGAAGGGGCTGGAAGAGGAATATTACGAGGCGGATGAAAAGGCGCGCTCCGTCCAGCTTACCGAAGAAGGCGTGGAAGAGGTCGAAAAGCGCTTGATCGCCGCCGGCATGCTGGAAACCGACAATCTTTATGACGTGGAGAACACGCAGGTTGTCCACCATCTGGACCAGGCACTGCGCGCGGTGGTGATGTTCAAGCGCGATACCGATTATATCGAGAAAGACGGCAAGATCGTCATCATCGACGAATTTACCGGCCGCATGATGGAAGGGCGCCGCTGGTCCAATGGCCTGCACCAGGCGGTGGAAGCCAAGGAAGGCGTCAAGATCGAGCCCGAGAACCAGACGATGGCCTCGATCACTTTCCAGAACTATTTCCGCATGTATCCCAAGCTTTCCGGCATGACCGGCACGGCCGCCACCGAAGCGGCGGAATTCTGGGATATCTACAAGCTCAACGTGGTGGAGATTCCCACCAATGTCCCCGTCAAGCGCGTCGACGAGGATGACGAGTTCTACAAGAATACGATCGACAAGTTCCAGGCCATCGCCAAGGCGATCAAGGAAAAGCACGAGATCGGCCAGCCGGTGCTGGTGGGTACGGTGTCGATCGAAAAGTCCGAACTGCTGTCGCAATTCCTCGACAAGGAAGGCGTCGAGCACGCCGTTCTCAACGCCCGCATGCACGAACGCGAAGCGCATATCGTGGCGCAGGCTGGCCGCCTTGGGGCGGTGACCATCGCCACCAACATGGCTGGCCGCGGCACCGATATCCAGTTGGGCGGCAACGTCGAATTCCGCATCGGCGACGAGCTGGCCGAAGTGGAAGAAGGCCCCGCACGCGAGGCAGCCATCGCCACGATCAAGGAAGAAGTCGAGGCAGAGCGCCAGAAGGTGCTGTCTGCCGGCGGCCTGTTCGTGCTGGGCACGGAACGCCATGAAAGCCGCCGTATCGACAACCAGCTGCGCGGCCGCTCCGGCCGCCAGGGCGATCCCGGCCTGTCACGGTTCTACCTGTGCCTGGAAGACGATCTGCTGCGCATCTTCGGTCCGGATACGCTGTTTTCCAAGATGATGAATTCCAACCTTGAGGACGGGGAGGCTATCGGCTCCAAATGGCTGTCGAAAGCCATTGAAACCGCCCAGAAGAAGGTTGAGGCGCGCAACTACGAAATGCGCAAGCAGGTCGTGCAATATGATGACGTGATGAACGATCAGCGCAAGGTCATCTATCAGCAGCGTTCCGAGATAATGGACGCCGACCGCGTGGATGATGTGGTGGTCGACATGCGCCAGGATGCCATCAATGCGATGGTGATGACCGCATGCCCTCCCGGCTCCTATCCCGAGCAGTGGGATATTGCCGGGCTGCAGAAGAAGGTCGCCGATGTGCTGGGTCTGTCACCCGATCTGGCCGCCTGGCTGGAAGAAGAGGCGGTTGAGCCGGATCTGATCGAAGAACGCCTGCAGCAGCTGGCCGAAGAAACGCTGAAGGCGCGCACTGCGGAAATTGACGAGCCGGCATGGCGCGACGTTGAAAAGCGCGTGCTGCTGAGCCAGCTCGATTTCCAGTGGAAGGAGCATCTGGCCACGCTGGATGCGCTGCGTCAGGTGGTGTTCCTGCGTGCCTATGCGCAAAAGCAGCCGATCAACGAATACAAGCAGGAAGCTTTCGGCCTGTTCGAAACCATGCTGGAAACCATCCGCGAGGATGTGACCCGTATCTTGATGACCAGCGAACTGCGCAGGTCGGAACCGCCGCCCGCGCGTGAATTGCCCAGCCTGCCCCAGTTCATGACCGGCCATATCGATCCGTTCACAGGCGAGGACGATTCCAACGATGGCGACGGCTCGGCCATTCGCCAGCCGCTGTTCGGTGCGCTGGCAGGCTCCGTCATGGCGCAGGTCGGTCCCGGCGGCGCCAACCGGGAAGATCCGTACAAGGACAAGAACGTCAACCGCAACGCGCCTTGTCCTTGCGGTTCGGGCAACAAGTACAAGCACTGCCACGGGGCTGTCTAACAAGGCCTGACGTCAACCTCTTCTTGCCAGCACAATAACGATCGTTATTATCGCTGGCGGGAAGGGGATGACCCATGCAGATTACCAGGCTGGACCTGCCGAAAAGGTCGGTAGGGGAAGGTCCCGTTTGGGACGTGGCGGAGCAGGCGCTCTATTACATCGATATCCTCGATAAGAAGGTGCTGCGCTGGCATCCGCACAGTGGTGCGCAGGCGCAGTGGGACGTTCCCGACATGATCGGATCGATGGCGCTGCGCAAGAATGGCGGCGCGATCGTGGCGCTGGTCGATGGTATCCACGCGCTCGATTTTGACAGCGGTGAGGTTACGCCGCTGGCTTTGATGCAGCCTGCCAATCCGGCGATCCAGCTGGCCGATGGCAAGGTGGACCGCGCAGGGCGCTTTATATTCGGCACCAGCCACCGCAAGGCGGCAGAGCCCTTGGGCGGGCTGTTCTCGCTCAGCAAGGGCGCGATCAGCCAGCTCGACAGCGGTCTGACGCTGGGCAATGGCCCGTGCTGGTCCCCCGATAACCGCGTGCTCTACCATGCCGATTCCATGGCGCATGTGATTTATGCCTATGATTATGATCTGGCCACCGGCACCGCCAGCAATCGCCGCGAGTTCTTCGACACCAGCGAATATGGCCCCATTCCCGATGGTGCGACCATCGATGCCAGCGGCGATATGTGGGTGGCGATCTGCGAGGGCGGGGTGGTGCTGTGCCTGTCACCCAAGGGCGAGGTGAAGCGGGTGATAGACATGCCTACGAAGCTGCCCGCCAGCTGCATGTTCTTCGGCCCTGATCTGGATCGTTTGTTCGTCCCCACCATCGACCCATCCTTCCTGGGGCGTGAGCCGGGCGAACATGACGGCTATAATTTCGTGATCGATGGCCTTGGAGTGCAGGGCCTGCCGGAGCCAAGGTACAATGGATAAGCGCCTTCCTCCGCTGCTGGTGGCGGTGTTCATCAACATTGCCGGTTTCAGCCTGATCCTGCCGCTGCTGCCGTTTTACGGGCAGGTGTTTGCGGCAAATTCGTTCGAGATTGCGCTGCTGTTTGCCGCCTATTCGCTGGGCAATGTGTTTGGCGAGATATTCTGGGGCCGCAAGTCGGACCTGTGGGGTCGGCGCAAGGTGCTGGTGGTCACCACCATGCTGGCGGGCCTGTCCTATGTCGCCTTCGCCTATGCACCCACGCTGTGGGCAGCGATCGGCATACGTGTGGTCAGCGGGTTCTTCTCCGGCACGCTCAGCGTGGCGCAGGGCTTCATCGCCGATGTTTCCGCACCCGAAAAGCGCGCCAAGACCATGGGCTATTTCGGCGCGGCCTTCAGCCTGGGATTTGCCTTTGGACCGGTGCTGGGCGGGGTCTTTGCCGGGGAAGAAGTGGTGGCAGCCAGTTTCCGCCTGCCGATCTTCATCGCTGGCGGCCTGGCGCTGCTGGCCAGCGCGTGGTGCATGGCGGTGCTGCGCGATGCGGTGGAGCCGCAGGGGAAGGGCAGGCCCATGCCCCGCTATTCAGAGGCTTTCACCTTTGTTTCGGCCCAGCCGCTGCTTTCTCGCCTGTTCGTGATCTCCTTTTTCGGCATCGCCGCCTTCGCCTCGATGGAGGCCATTTACGGCCTGTGGAGCGAGGCCAATTTTGGCTGGAGCGCGCATGATCTGGGCTTTGCCTTCCTCGCCATTGGCGGCGGCGGGCTGTTTGCGCAGCTGGTGCTGATCGGCCCGCTGGTTGCGCGATTTGGCGAGGCGCGGGTGATCGTGATCGGGCTGGGCCTGCTGGCCCTGTCCATGCTGCTGCAACCGGTAATCCGCATGCCCGTTTCCGGCGTGCTGCTGATGGGTGTACTGATGACCGGCCACAGCCTGGCATTCCCGTCTGCCGGGGCGCTGCTGTCGCGCAATACACCGCCCGAACGGCAGGGCAGCATCATGGGTCTGCTGATGGCCTCCAACGCCATCGGGCGGATTATCGCCCCGCCGATATTCGGGCTGATCTATGGCAGCGTGGGGCACGATGCGCCGTGGTATTTCGGCGCGGCGATGATTGGCCTTGTGGTGATAATCGGCATGCAGGCCGTGCGCCTGCTGGACCAGCAAAGGGCCGCTGTCGATACAAATTGAGGGTTGTTTTAGGCGCGCAGAAAGATAGCCTTCCGCCCAAAGGGAGACTTGTCCATGAAACGCGCTTTTTCCGCCACCGTCACCACCGCAATTGCCGCAGCTCTGCTCGCCTCGACCGCATCGATCCCCGCATTTGCGCATGAAGAATCCATGGCTGCCATTTCCGCCGCCGTTGCCGATGATCGCCGGCCTGAGGCCGATGTGGCGCGTGACGGTTTGCGCAAGCCTGCCGAAATCGTCCATTTTGCCGGTGTGGAGCCGGGCATGACCATTGCCGAAATCGCCCCGGGTGGCGGCTATTACACGCGTATTCTGGCTGAAAGCGTGGGGCCTGAGGGCAAGGTCTATGCGCTGATGCCAGCCTTTTTCGCCAACCGTCCCGGCGGCCTCGACGGTATCAACGCGCTGGCCGCGCAATATCCCAATGTGGAGGTCGTGGTGGCCGATTTTGCCGCGCTCGATCTGCCCGAAGCGGTCGATCTGGTGTGGACGACCGAGAATTATCATGACCTCGCCAATGGCGATATCGGCCCGATCAACGCCTCTGCCTTCGATGCGCTGAAGCCGGGCGGGATCTACTTCGTGGAGGATCACTCGGCCCCGGGTACCGGCACCTCTGCCACCAGCACGCTGCACCGGATCGATCCGGCGGCCGTGGTCGAGCAGGTGACCGCGGCGGGCTTCGTCAAGGAGGCGGAAAGCGACCTGCTGCATAATCCCGATGACGCGCATGATGTGAACCCGCGCGAAGTGCAGCCGACATCGGACAAGTTCGCCCTGCGCTTCCGCAAGCCGGAATAGGATCAGGCGTTCACCGGCCCGCTGATATCGTCAGATATCGTCATAACCGGTCATGGTCTTGTAGCTGTCTTCGCGAAACCAGCGGTCCAGCAGGCGTTCCAGTGCCATGGCCTGCGGGGCAAAGCCCGGCAGCTGGTGGCCACGTTTGCCTTTGCCCAGCGCCTCGGTCACGCGTGCGCGCGCTTCGGCCTGGTCTTCCTGCGGGTCTCTTTCGTCGCCGATAGCCAGCGCCAGATCCCGCTTGGCCGCCAGGGTCTGCGTGATGCGTGATTGCGCCTGCTGCCCGGTGATGGTGCCATCGCGCAGCGCATTGATCGTTTCGCACACATAGGACTGGCAGGTGTGCGGGCGCGATTGATAGACTTCGCACTTGAAGCCACGAAGGCGGGGACAGCGCTGGTTGAAGCTGAATTCGCCATCGTCATATTCGATGACCTGAATGCCCAGCGCGCGCAGCTGCGGCGCTTCTTCGGCTGAGGAAATTACCCGCCCGAACAGCGTGTTGTCACAACACATGCCGCAAGCAAGGCACAGCTCGCTTTCGGTGGGGTCTGCTTCGGCTGACAAGGAAAAATGGCTCCCCGAGTTGGATTCGAACCAACGACCAAGTGATTAACAGTCACCTACTCTACCGCTGAGCTATCGGGGAGCAGCCCGAAGGCAGGAGTGCGCCTATATGGGGGTGATTCCGGTTTGGCAAGACCCGTTTGCGGGCAATCGCTACACCATGAATTGTTCTGCCACGATCCGCTCATCCAGCGCATGGCCGGGATCGAACAGCAGCGTCATTTCCATGTCGCGGGCAATCTCCACATGCACCTCGGCAATGTCGCGATATTCCTTCTGGTCCGCCACCACCGCAACCGGGCGCTTGGCCGGTTCGCGCACGCGGAAGCTGACCTTGCTGCGATCGGGCAGAATGGCCCCGCGCCAGCGACGCGGGCGGAACGGGCTGATCGGCGTGAGCGCCAGCATCTGGGAATCGAGTGGCAGGATCGGCCCGTGGGCAGACAGGTTATATGCGGTGGAGCCGACCGGCGTGGCCAGCAGCACGCCGTCGCCCGCCAGCTCCGGAATGCGCACCTTGTCATTCACGCTGATTTCGATCTTGGCGGTCTGGCGCGTTTCACGCAGCAGGCTGACTTCATTGATGGCGCAGGAGCTTTCGCGCCTGCCATCCTGCGTCACCACTTCCATGCGCAGCGGGCACACGCTGACAGGCTTGGCCCTGGCGATGCGCTTCATCAGCCCGTCGCAGCCGCGATAGCGGTTCATCAGGAAGCCCACCGTGCCCAGGTTCAACCCATAGGCGGGCAGGATGCGGTTCTGGTCGAGCATGATGTGCAGCGCATCGAGCATGAAGCCATCGCCGCCCAATACGACGACGCCCGAAGCCTCCTCCAGCGGGACCCAGTTGGTGCAGCCACGCAGAGCCTCTGCCGCCTCCCTCGCGCGGTCAGTCGGAGAGGCAAGCAGCGCCAGCCGATCGAGATCCAGTTCGGAGCCATTGCTGGTCATGAATGCAACCCTATGGAGCGGCGTCCCGATTTGCAACGCGCGTCGCAAGGGCAGGTGACGAATTGTGTTCTGGCAGCCAGTGGAGATTGATGACATCAGCTATGCCCATGACCGAACGCCGCAACAAAAGTGACCGCCGCATGACTGATCAGCACCCGCTGTCAGATGCGCTGGCGGCCGCGATAGAGCGGCACGAGGTCGAGATTGTCTTCCAGCCGCAATACGCCTGCGCCGATGGCTCTCTGGTGGGCGCAGAGGCGCTGGTGCGCTGGACATCGCCCGAACATGTGGTGGTATCGGGCGATCTGGTGTTCGCCATTGCCGATGTGGCCGGATTGACATCCGATCTTGTGCGCCACGTGCGCGAAACCGCGATGCAGGCGGCGAAGGCATGGCCCGATCATCTTCGGCTGTCGATCAACGTGACCGCCGCCGATCTGGGTGAGGCCGATTTTGTCCGTTCCATCACCGATGCGATGGTCAAGACCGGCATTTCCGCCAAGCGCCTGACTCTGGAAATCACCGAGCAGGCGCTGGTGAGAGATCTTGAGCGGTCTGCCCAACGGCTGCGCGAACTGGTCGATCTGGGCATGCGCATCGCGCTGGATGATTTTGGCGCGGGCTTCTGCAACTTCAACTACCTCAAGGTCCTGCCGCTGCATTACCTCAAGCTGGATCGCGCGATGGTGGACGGCATAGCGCAGGACCCGCGCGACCTGGCCGTGCTGCGCGGAATTATCGCCATGGCCCATGCGCTGGAACTGTCGGTCATCGCCGAAGGGATCGAGACTGCGGACCAGCGCGCCGCCATCACCAGCGAAGGCTGCGACACGTGGCAGGGCTTCCTCGGCGCGAAAGCGATGGGGGCAGGGGAGTTCGCAAAGCTGGCCAGAGGTTAACCCACCCGCCGCCTATCCCTTCTTTGCCGCCCTCTTGGCCACGCCGCTCAGGCCCTTGGTCAGCTGGAACAGGCCGTTCAGGCGGCTTTCGGGATCGCCCCATGCGCGGTTGATCACCAGTTTCATGTCCGGGCGCAGCTTGGCGGTGCCGTTGAGCCTGTCGACATAGGCCAGCAGCCCCACCGGATCGGGGAAGTTGTCATTGTGGAAAGTGACCAGCGTGCCGCGCGCGCCCACGTCGATCTTGGCGATGCAGGCGTCGATGGCCTGATGCTTGATTTCGATCAGGCGGATGAGGTTCTTGGTCGGTTGCGGCAATTCGCCGAAACGGTCGATCATTTCGGCCGCCATGCTCTCGATCTCGGGCTTGTCCTTGGCATCGTTGAGGCGGCGGTAAAGCGCCATGCGCACGGCCAGATCGGGGACATAGTCTTCCGGTATCATGATCGGCGCATCGACGGTGATCTGCGGGGAGAGGCCCTCGCTCTGGCGTGACAGGCCCATCGCGCCCGCCTTGGCCGCCAGGATCGCATCTTCCAGCATCGCCTGGTAAAGTTCGAAACCGACTTCGCGAATATGGCCCGATTGCTCGTCGCCCAGCAGATTGCCTGCGCCGCGAATGTCCAGATCGTGGCTGGCGAGCTGGAAACCGGCCCCCAGACTATCCAGATCGCCCAGCACCTTCAGGCGCTTTTCCGCCACTTCGGTGAGCGCGGTGTCCCTGGCCGTGGTGAGATAGGCATAGGCGCGGATCTTGGCGCGCCCCACGCGGCCGCGCAGCTGATACAGCTGGGCCAGCCCGAAGCGGTCCGCACGGTGGATGATGATGGTGTTGGCAGAGGGGATATCCAGCCCGCTTTCCACGATGGTGGTGGACAGCAGCACCTCGTATTTCTTCTCATAGAAGGCGCTCATTCGCTCTTCCACTTCGCCTGGGCTCATCTGTCCGTGAGCGGTGACCGCCTTGATCTCCGGCACATGCTCATGCAGCCATTCGGACACCGCTTCCATGTCCGAAATGCGCGGCACCACGATGAAGCTCTGCCCGCCGCGGTGATGTTCGCGCAGCAGGGCCTCACGCATAACCATATCGTCCCATTCCATCACATAGGTGCGCACGGCGAGGCGATCGACCGGCGGAGTCTGGATCGTGGAAAGCTCACGCAGGCCGCTCATCGCCATTTGCAGCGTGCGCGGAATGGGCGTGGCGGTCAGGGTGAGGACGTGCACATCGGCGCGCAGTTGTTTCAGCTTCTCCTTGTGGGTGACGCCAAAGCGCTGCTCCTCATCCACCACCACAAGGCCCAGATCCTTGAACTTGGTGTTCTTGGACAGGATCGCGTGAGTGCCGATGACGATATCGATCTTGCCCTCTGTCAGCCCTTCGCGCGTTTCCTTCATCTCCTTTGGCGGGACGAGGCGGGACAGGCGGCCGATGTTGAGCGGGAAGCCGGAGAAGCGCTCGCAGAAACCCTGGTAATGCTGGCGGGCGAGCAATGTGGTGGGGGCAACCACTGCCACCTGCTGCCCGGCCATTGCCGCCACGAATGCCGCGCGCAGGGCCACCTCGGTCTTGCCGAAGCCAACATCGCCGCACACAAGCCGGTCCATCGGGCGGCCTGAGGCAAGGTCCTTCAGCACATCATCGATGGCGGCGTCCTGATCGTCGGTTTCCTCCCATGGGAAGCGCTCGACAAACTGGTTGTAGGAATTCTCGTCCACCTCCAGCACGGGCGCGGTGCGCAGGGCGCGGGCGGCGGCGACCTGCATCAGTTCGCCGGCAATCTCGCGAATGCGTTCCTTCAGGCGGGCGCTGCGCTTCTGCCACGCCTCGCCGCCCAGCCTGTCCAGCGCGGCGCCTTCCTCGGAAGAGCCATAGCGCGACAACACATCGATGTTCTCGACCGGGATATAGAGCTTGTCGCCGCCGTGATATTCCAGCCGCACGCAATCATGCTGGCTCTTGCCCACGTTGATGGGCTCAAGGCCGATATATTTGCCGATGCCGTGATCCACGTGGACCACCAGATCGCCGCGCCGCAGCGCCTGCAATTCGGCCAGGAAGGCGTCGGAATCCTTTTTCTTCTTGCGGCGGCGGACCAGCCGGTCACCCAGCAGGTCCTGCTCGGTAATCAGCTCCAGCTCGTCATTGGCAAAGCCGGTATCCAGCGGCAGCACCATCGCCACCGGCCTGGCCTTGCCGGACTTGTTCGGCACGGCCTTGCCCAGCGCATCCTGCCAGCTGGTGGCCAGCACCATGTCCGTTCCGGCTTCGCCCAGAATGGAGGCGATGCGGCTGCGCGATCCTTCGGAATAGGCGGCGAACAAGGCGCGCTTGCCGCTCTTGCCCAGATCGCTGAAATAGCTGGCGGCGGCCTCATAAGTATTGCGCCCGGCGGAGCGTTCCGGCGTGAAATCGCGCGCCGAGCGGAAGCCGAAATCGATGACCTTGTCGCTCTCCGGCTCGGCAAATATCACCGATCGGTGGATCGGCGCGGCGGCGCTGGCGGCGGTTAGTTCCTCACTTGTTAGATAGAGCGAGGCGGTTTCCAGCGGGCGGAAGCTGCCGGCGGCCTGCCCGGACACTTCGCGGCGCTGCTTGTGATAGTCGGCAATGTCGGACAGCCGCTCCTGCGCGGCGGTTGCGGCGCCGGAATCGATCACGATGATGTCATCGCCGGTCAGGTAATCGAACAATGTGGCCAGCTTGTCCTCAAACAGCGGCAGCCAGTGTTCCATGCCTGCCAGGCGGCGGCCTTCGCTGACCGCTGTATAGAGCGGGTCCTGCGTGGCGGTGGCGCCAAACTGCTCGCGGTAATGGCTGCGAAAGCGCTTGATCGTGGCATCGTCCAGCAAAGCCTCGCTGGCGGGCAGCAGCAGGTGACTTTCCAGAATGCCGGTGGTGCGCTGCGTGGCAGGATCGAACAGGCGCAGGCTTTCCAGCTCATCCCCGAAGAAATCCAGCCGCAGTCCGCCATCAAGGCCGGACGGGTAAATGTCGAAGATCGATCCGCGCACGGCGAATTCGCCCGTGTCGACCACCGTATCGGTGCGTGTGTAGCCTTGCCGCTGGAGCAGGGCGGACAGGCTCTGGTGGCCGATCTGCGTGCCGGGTTTCAGCTCCCGCACAGCCTCGCGGATGCGGAACGGGGTGAGCACGCGTTGCAGCACGGCGTTGATGGTGGTGACCAGCAGCTGATTGCCGCTGGCGCCCGATTGCAGCTGGAACAGCGCGGACAATCGCCGCGCGGATACGCCAAGGGCCGGACTTGCGCGGTCATAGGGCAGGCAATCCCACGCCGGAAATTCGATAACCTGCAGTTCGGGCGCGAAGAATTGCGCCGCATCGGTGATCGCCCGCATCGCCTGCTCATCGGGCGCGATGAACACCGCGCGGCCCTTTGCCGCGCGCGCCAGATCGGCCAGCACCAGTGGCTGCGCTCCGCGTGCAACGCTGGCGAGGGTGAGCGGCTGCCGGGCGGCGAGGATGCGGTCAAAATCGGGCATTGTTGGCCAAGAACTTTCGGACGCGCACGTGTTCCAGCCACGCGCAATTGCCCGCCGGCGATTTTCGGGAAAGGTCGCAGGCGGGTTCAGATGGATAAGAGCCATGCGCCCTATTGAAAGCGCGCCTTCAGGGCAAGCCGGTTAGGCCAATCAGATGGAGACGTAATCGAGCTTTCGCATCGCGTCGAGCAGCGGACCGTGGAAACGTTCCGGCGCATCCTGCGTTTGCAGGGCCCAGGCCATGATATCGACGTCATCCGCGTCCAGCAGATCCTCGAACCAGCAGATTTCCTGCTCACCCCACCCGCCATGATAGCGATCGAAGAAGCCGCCGATCATGTAATCCGCCTCTCGCGTGCCGCGATGCCAGGAGCGGAATTTCATGCGGGCGAGACGGATGGTGATTTCAGGCGGATTGCTCATCCACACCTCCTACCGCGCAGCGCGCCAATCGGCTAGGGTCCTCTCATGCGTCCCGACATTCTCAGCCCCCTGTTTGCCGAAACCGATTCCATCGATGGTGTCGGTCCCAAGCTGAAGAAGCCGCTGGACAAGCTGGGTCTGACCCGGCTGCGCGATCTGGCCTATCACCTGCCCGAACGTTTCGTCACCCGCCACGCCGTCGCCAATCTGGATGCAGCGGGGGAGGGTGAGCAGATCGTGGTCGCCCTGACTCCGGTGGAACATCGCGCCAGCGGCACCGGGCGCGGGCCGTACCGCGTTCTGGCGCAGGATGAGGCGGGCAATATCTGCGCCATCACCTATTTCGGGCGCGCCAGCTATACGGCGAAGAAGCAGCTGCCGGTGGGCGAGAAGCGCTGGGTAGCCGGGCGGCTCGATCGTTATGGCGACATGCTGCAGATCGTTCATCCGGACCATGTGGCGGACCACAGCGGTGCGCTGGCGGGCAAGCTGACCGAACCCGTCTATCGCCTGGCCGAAGGGCTGACCCAGCCGCGCGTGGCGGGCATGGTGGCGCAGGCGCTGGAGGCGGCGCCCGAACTGCCCGAATGGATAGAGCCGGGCCTGCTGGCACGCGAGAAATGGCCCTCCTGGCGCGATGCGCTGGTGCTGGCGCACAAGGGCGAGGATCAGGCGGCGCGCGACCGGCTCGCCTATGATGAGCTGTTCGCCAATTCGCTGGCGCTTATGCTGGTGAGGGCGGCCAACAAGCGGCGCAAGGGCCAACCCCTGCAAGGTGACGGATCGCTGCGAGACAGGCTGGCGCTGCCATACCAGCTCACTGGGGCGCAGCGCCGCTCGATTGACGAGATTACCGGCAACATGGCGCAGGAATCGCCGATGCTGCGGCTGCTGCAGGGTGATGTGGGATCGGGCAAGACAGTGGTCGCGCTGGAAGCCATGCTGGCCGCTGTGGAGGCAGGTGCGCAGGCGGCTTTGCTGGCCCCCACGGAAATCCTCGCCCGTCAGCATTTTGAGACGCTGCGCGATCTTGCCAAGTCCACCGGGGTGGAAATCGCCCTGCTGACCGGTCGCGACAAGGGCAGGGCGCGGGAGAGCATCTTGATGGGGCTGGTCGATGGCTCGATCCAGATCATCGTCGGCACCCATGCGATCTTTCAGGACACGGTGAACTACCGCAATCTGGGCCTTGTCGTTATTGACGAGCAGCACCGCTTCGGGGTCAGCCAGCGGCTGTTGCTGACGCAGAAGGGCAAGCGCACGCCGCACACCCTTTCCATGACGGCAACGCCGATCCCGCGCACGCTGACGCTGGCGCAATATGGCGAGATGGAAGTCAGCCGCCTCGACGAAATGCCGCCCGGACGCCAGCCGATCGATACGCGGGTGATTTCCGCCGAGCGGATCGCCGATGTCGTGGACGGGGTGGAGCGGCATCTGGCGAGCGGCCAGCAGGCCTATTGGGTATGCCCGATGGTGCGTGAGAACGAGAATGAGGACATGGCCGCCGCCGAGGCGCGCTATGCCGCGCTCAAGCATCGTTTCGGCAATGATGTGGTGCTGGTCCACGGCCAGCTTTCGCCTGAGTTGAAAGATGCCGGCATGGCCCGCTTTGCCGCCGGAGAGGCCAAACTGCTGGTGGCCACCACGGTGATCGAGGTGGGTGTCGATGTGCCCAATGCCACGCTGATGGTGATCGAACAGGCAGAGCGTTTTGGCCTGGCCCAGCTGCACCAGCTGCGCGGCCGGGTGGGGCGTGGCAGCGAAAAGAGCACCTGCCTGCTGCTGCGCGGCGGGGAGCTGTCCGAAACCGGCCGCGCGCGGCTTGCCCTGATGCGAGAGACGCAGGACGGCTTCCTGCTGGCGGAGGAGGACCTGCGCCTGCGCGGCGGTGGCGAACTGCTCGGCACACGCCAGAGCGGCGACACGCCGTTCACAATCGCCACGCTGGAACAGATCACCCGCATGCTGCAAATGGCCAATGATGATGCCAGGCTGCTGGTCGAACGCGATGCAGCGCTGGAGAGCGCACGCGGGCAGGCTGCGCGCGTACTGCTGTATCTGCTGGAGCGCGACTGGGGCGTCACGCTACTGCGCGGGGGATGACACCGGCATCAGAATCCCGATTGCCGGCGATTTCGAATGATATAAACAGCGTGGTTCGGGGAAGGTGGAGCAGGCGAGTCTGCTGCGGCCCCAGAGGACGAACTCAATGTTCCTTGACCGTGTCAAACCACTCGACGTTATCCTTGCAGTAGCTGAAAAAAAGAGCCTCCACCGATCGCTGGGCGGATTCCAGCTGATGCTGTTCGGCATTGGCTGCATCATCGGCACCGGCATTTTCGTGCTGACTGCGGCGGGCGCGCAAAAGGCAGGACCCGGCCTGATGCTGGCATTCGTGATCGCGGGCGCCGTGTGCATCGTGGCCGCGCTCTGCTATGCCGAAATCGCCTCCATGATCCCGGTCGCAGGGTCCGCCTACACCTATAGCTATGCCACCATGGGCGAGTTTCTTGCCTGGACCGTCGGCTGGGCGCTGGTGCTGGAATATGCCATCGCCGCCTCTGCCGTGGCAGTTGGCTGGTCGGGCTATTTCACCGGCACGATCCTGCACGATACATTCGGCATCTCGCTGCCGGCATCGCTCACCGCAGGGCCTCTGGCTCTGGGCGGCGCGCCCGGCGGGCTGATCAATTTGCCCGCCTTCATCATTGCCTTGCTGGTGACGTGGCTGTTGATGATCGGGACGAGCGAAAGCGCACGGGTCAATGCCGTGCTGGTGCTGATCAAGGTGACTGCGCTGACGGTGTTCATCGCGCTGACTTTCACCAGTCCCGAATTCGAGGTTGAGCGCTTCAATCCGTTCCTGCCTGCGGGCGTGTTTGGCGGCTGGGGTACGGGCGTTGGCGCGGTGGGGGCCGCGGCGACGATCTTCTTCGCCTATGTCGGATTTGACGCTGTTTCCACCGCGGCGGAGGAGACCAAGAACCCGCAGCGCAACGTGCCGATCGGGCTGGTTGGATCGCTGCTGTTCTGCACCATTTTCTATATTCTGGTGGCTGCGGGCGCGATTGGCACCATTGGCGGGCAACCGATCATGGGGCCGGGCGGCATTCCCTTTCCCGCAGGGTCCGAACAGCTGGCCCTGCAATGCGCGATGCCGCAATATGCCGATGCACTGGTCTGTTCGAACGAGGCGCTGGCCCATGTCCTGCGGCAGATCGGCTTTGGCGCAATCGGCAATATGCTGGGCTATGCCGCGATCCTGGCGTTGCCTTCGGTGATTCTGGTGCTGCTGTATGCCCAGACCCGCATCTTCTTCGTCATGAGCCGCGATGGCCTGCTGCCCGATGGCCTGTCCAAGGTGCATCCCAAATGGAAGACCCCTTATGTGGTGACCGCGATCACTGGCGTGCTGGTGGCGATTGGGGCGGCATTTTTCCCCGTAGGCCAGCTGGCGGATATCGCCAATGCGGGCACGCTCTATGCCTTTGCCATGGTGGCGGTAGCGGTGATGATCCTGCGCAAGAGTGACGGCGCACGCGAACGCAGTTTCCGCGTTCCGGGCCTTGTGGTGATTGGCCCGCTGACGGTGCTGGGCTGCGTGTTCCTGTTCCTCAACCTGCCGCTGGCGGCCATGCTGATGCTGCCGATCTGGACCGTGATCGGCTTTGTGATCTACGCGCTCTACAGCCGCCGCCACAGCCATATGGCGCAGGGCATTGTGGAAGTGCATGAGCCTGAGCTGGCAGATATCGAACCGGACATCCCCGGCATCGCCGACCGCGACCGGCCCTAGGGCTTGTCGCTCCAGTCCCGCGCGTCACTCGAACGCGCGATATGCGGTGTTACGCGGCCAGGCGGACCTGGTCGCGGCCGTTCTGCTTGGCGATGTAAAGGGCTTCATCTGCCCGGGCAATCAGGTGGTTTCGGTCATCGCCCTCGATCAGCTGGGCCACGCCTGAGCTCACGGTTATTCCCATCACCGAACCATCGGGCAGGATGATGTGCAGGGCGGCGATGGCAGCGCGCAGGCGCTCGCATGCGGCAACGGCTTCGGCTGCCCGGCATTCCGGAAAGGCGATGACGAATTCCTCACCGCCAAGCCGGCCCACAAGATCCTGATCGCGCATGACCTCTACGGCCATCTGTCCGACCCTGCGGATCACCTCATCGCCTGCCGGATGGCCGTATGTGTCGTTCACCAGCTTGAAGCGATCGATATCAAGGATTGCCACGGACAGCGGACGCTTGTTGCGCCGGGCGCCCCCCATCATCCGGTCCAGCGATCCCAGCAACTCGCGCCGGTTTGCCAGTCCTGTCAGTTCATCGGTGGTGGCTATGCGGCGCAGCTCGGCTGAAACCCTTGCCTCCCGCGCCAGCGACCGGCGCAGAGCGATGCTGGCCAATGCGCCGATTATCAGCAGCAAAACGCCAACCATGCCCAGCAGGCGTTCAAAGCTGGCTGACCGCTCGGAGGCGATGTCAGCAATCTGCACGCGCTCTTCCAGCAGCTTGACTTCTTCGCTCTCGAACGCGGAAAGCGGTGTGAAGATGCCCTCTATCGTGCTGCGGTCCTCGCCGGCCCTGGTTCGGCGGACGGCCTCTTCATGCTGGCCCCGCGCCACCAGGGCGATCAGCTGGGCCATCTTCCCAAGGTGGAGGTCGATCTTTTCCTCCAGCATGGCCAGTCGCGCCAGCTTCTGGGGGCTGTTGGCAAACTCCTGCTTCAGGCTATCGGTAACCCCGGCAATCTGGTTTCGGCCTTCGATATAGGGTTTGAGAAATTCAGGATCATGGGTCAGCAGATATCCGCGCTCACCGCGCATCGTGCTCATTACCGCGATGCGCAAGGTTGCCGTATGTTCGAGCACGGTGCGCGTATGGCTCTCCCAGTATTCCGCCCGGCGCTGCTCCGCGCTTGAAGTGAATGTCAGCCAGCTGGACACGGCGAGCATCGCGGCAAGTGCCAGCATCACCACCAGCGCCGCCGTTCCAAGCCGTGAGCTTGACTGGCGCGGCAGATGGCGGACCAGTAAATGTGCTTTCTGGAGAGTTAATCTGTTCACACGGCCTGATAGGCCGCAACGGGTAATGAGATGGTTAACGGCAAATCAGTTGCCACGATTGATGGGCGAACCTAAACAGGCGCCTCCGTCGCCAGACATCAGATAAAGATACAATCTTGATCCTCTCCCCCTTCGAATGGACCATCGCCAAGCGCTATATGCTTCCCGGCCGCGGGGAGGCAGTGATTGCGCTTGTGGCCTCAATCTCCATCGGCGTTGTCATGCTCTCGGTCGCCATGCTGGTGATCGTGATGAGCGTGATGAACGGCTTTCGGGCAGAGCTGCTTGAACGCATCACCGGGCTGAACGGCCATGCAATCGTGCAACCCTATGGCGGCAGGATGGAAGACTGGGAGGAGATCCTGGCGCAGGTGCGCGCCACGCCCGGCGTCACCCGCGCATCCCCGCTGATCGACCAGCCCCTGCTTGCCACATTCAATGGCCGGGCGGAGGCTGTGCTGGTGCGCGGCAATCTGCCCGAAGATATTGAGCGGCTGCGCCCCAATGTACTGATGGGCAATCTCGATACGCTGCAACCCGACCTGCGCAATGTCGCCATCGGATCGCGTCTGGCGCTGAACATCGGCGCGCGGCTGGGTGACACGATCACCATCATCAATCCGCAGGGGCGCTCTACCCCGATGGGCACGATGCCGCGCCAGATCGGCTATACCATCACCGCCATCTTCGAAGTGGGCGTGTATGATTTTGACGAGCGCTTCGTGGTCATGCCGCTGCCTGCGGCGCAGACCTTGCTGATGATGGGCAATTCCGTCGGCATGATCGAGGTGACAACCGAAAATGCCGACCGCGTGGAGGACATCATGGCGCCGCTGGCAGAGAGCCTGTCCGGCCGTGCCGTGGTGACCAACTGGCAGAGCCTGAACTCATCGCTGTTCGAGGCGCTTCAGGTGGAACGGGTGGCAATGGCCTTCGCGTTGGGCATTATCGTGCTGGTTGCCGCCTTCAACATATTGTCATCGCTGGTGATGCTGGTGCGGTCCAAGACCCGCGACATCGCCATCATGCGGACCATGGGGGCCACGCGCAAAAGCCTGCTCAAGATCTTCGTCACCACCGGATCGGTGATTGGCGCGCTGGGCACATTTGCCGGCCTGGCGCTGGGTTTCATCGTGCTGATATTCCGCCAGCCGATTGTCACGGGCATTGAATTCATCATGGGCGTCACTTTGTGGGACCCCGAAGTGCGTTTTCTGACAGAGCTGCCTGCCCGGGTAAATCCGGTGGAAATCATCGCCATTGCCGGCATGGCGATGGGGCTCAGCTTCCTGGCAACGCTCTATCCTGCCTATCGCGCGGCCAATACCGATCCGGTGGAGGTGCTGCGTTATGAGTAACCCCCCGATTGTCCGCCTGCGCGGCCTGGCCCGCAATTTCGAACAGGGCGGCGAAGTGATCGAGGTCCTGCGCGGTGTCGATCTCGATATCGCTCCGGGAGAAATCGTGGCGCTGCTCGGCCCTTCGGGATCGGGCAAATCCACCATGCTGCAAGCTGTTGGCTTGCTGGAAGGCGGGTTTTCCGGCGTGATCGAACTGGCCGGACACGATGCCAGCAAGATGAGCGCATCCGAACGTACCAGACTGCGCCGCGATCATCTGGGCTTTGTCTATCAGTTCCATCACCTGCTGCCCGATTTCAACGCGCAGGAAAACGTCATCATCCCGCAGATGCTGGTGGGCAAGACCCGCGCCGAGGCAGCCGAGCATGCACGCGAACTGCTCACCACGCTGGGGCTGGAACACCGTCTGGAACACCGGCCCAGCCAGCTTTCCGGCGGCGAACAGCAGCGCGTGGCCGTGGCCCGCGCGCTGATCAATTCGCCCAAGCTGGTGCTTGCCGATGAGCCGACGGGCAATCTTGACGAAACCACATCGGAAAAGGTCTTCGGCCAGTTTATCGAACTGGTTCGCGGCAAGGGCAGCGCCGCGCTGGTGGCCACGCATAACGAGGCTCTGGCCGCGCGAATGGACCGTGTGGTACGCTTGCATGAGGGCCGGCTGGAATAGGCGGGCCGCAACGGAGAGCAGACATGTTCGCATTCGCCGCAAGCCTGTTGCTGCTGCAGGCGGCAACAGCTCAGGCCCAGACACAGGCTCAGGTTCAGGCCCAGAATTCAGCCACGTCGCCATCGCCCCAACCTTGCGCCAGTGAAGCACATGGCCAGTTCGATTTCTGGGTCGGCGAATGGGACGTGTTCCCCAATGGCGGCGGTGACCAGGTGGCGCGAAGCTCCATCCAGCGGCTGCACAATGGCTGCGCAGTGCGCGAACAATGGATGCCACTGCAGGGGCAGGGCGGCTCCAGCCTCAACCGCCTCGATGTGGAGACCGGACGCTGGCACCAGCTGTGGATCGATTCCAGCGGCACTACGGTGGAGTTTGAAGGCGGGCTGGTTGGCGATGTGATGGTGATCAGCGGCTATTGGGCCGATATCAACGGGCCGGGTGTGGATGGGCTGGTGCGCATGTCCTACACGCCCAATGCGGATGGCTCCGTGCGCCAGTATGGGCAGGTGTCCTTCGATCATGGGCTTACGTGGCAGGACAGCTTCGATCTGGTCTATCGTCCACGCGCCCAGTAACCGGCCCATAGTAACTGGCCCAAAGTAACCGGCGCAGCACTTGGGCCGTATTGCCCGGCGGGCACAAACGCAGGATCAAGGCACATGATAGAAGCATTTCAGGACTGGTTTCTCTCTCTGGGAGAGAATTACGGCGTTAACCCGTGGGTTTTCGGCGCGATCTATGTCGGCGCCATTCCGTTCTTCCTTGCCTCCATCACCTGGCTGGTGACGCGCGCGAGGGCGCATCGCTCCACCGTCGTGCCCACCATGCTGGCAGGGTTCTTCTTCGTGTCCGCCTATCTCTACCTTGCCATAGCTGGCCGCAATATTCCGGTGTGGGTGTGGATATTCCTTGCCGTGCTGGTTGTTTACGGTGCGTGGTCGACCATTCGCGACACCCGTCGCAAGATCGCCGCGGCCAAGGCGGCTGCGGGCGAATAGGCTGGTGAAAAGCCTGCGGACAGCGGCGCTGCGGCAATTGCCCTTGCGGCGATAAGGGCTAATCTGCGGGCATGGCCTTTGCTCCCTTTGTCCCTTTGCGCGTGCTCTCCAGCTATTCGATGCTGGAAGGGGCAATTGATCCCAAGGCGATTGCGCAGCTGGCGAAGGAGCGCGGTTTTCCCGCCATCGCCATTTGCGATCGCAACGGGCTTTACGGTTCCACCGCCTTTGCCTCCGCCTGCAAGGGTGAGGGGATACAGCCCATCATCGGCGCGCTTGTGGGTGTTGCGCGGGCGGTGGATGGCCCCATCGATTATCTGCCGCTGTTCGCGCAGGACAATGATGGCTGGCAGAACCTGTGCCACCTGGTCAGCCGCGCCCACCTCGATCGCCCGCTGGAACTGGACCCGCATGTCGCACTGGCCGATCTGGAGGGTCATACGGATGGTCTGATCGCCCTGTCCGGTGCGGGCGAGGGGGCAATTGCCCGGCTGCTCGCGGACGGTAAGGAAACCCGCGCACAGGCCATGGCCATGCATCTGGCATGCCTGTTTCCGGGGCGCTTCTATATTGAGCTGGCGCGGCGCGGTGACGCGGTGGAGGAAGCGGCGGAGGAAGGCCTGATCGAACTGGCCTACCGCGAAAACCTGCCGCTGGTGGCCACGAACCCCGCCAATTATGCCGAACCGCATATGCACGGCGCGCATGACGCCATGCTGTGCATCGCCAATTCCAGCCAGATCGACAGCGCGGATCGGCCGCGTTCCTCACCCGAGGCTTTCGTAAAGACGGCGTCGATGATGGAGGAGCTGTTTGCCGACCTGCCCGAAGCGACCGCAAACACGCTGGTGATTGCCCAGCGCTGCGCCTTTGCGCCGCCGCGCCGCAAGCCGATCCTGCCCAGCCTTGCCGGCGATCTGGAAGGCGAGATCAAGCTGCTGGCGCAGGACGCGCACAAGGGTCTGGCCGCGCGCCTCGAACATTATGAGGAGATGACCGACGAGGAGCTGAAAACCTACGTCGACCGGCTCGATTTCGAGATCGAAGTCATCACCCGCATGGGCTTTCCCGGCTACTTCCTGATCGTTGCCGACTTCATCAAATGGGCCAAGGCGCAGGGCATTCCCGTGGGACCGGGACGCGGCTCGGGTGCAGGATCGCTGGTGGCATGGGCGCTGACCATTACCGATCTCGACCCGATCCGCCTGGGGCTGCTGTTCGAACGCTTCCTCAACCCGGAACGCGTGTCCATGCCCGACTTCGATATCGATTTCTGCGAAACGCGGCGCGGCGAAGTGATCCGCTATGTCCAGGATCGCTACGGGCAGGACAAGGTCGCGCAGATCATCACTTTCGGCAAGCTGAAGGCGCGCGCCGTGCTGCGCGATTGCGGGCGCATCCTGCAAATGCCCTATGGCCAGGTGGACCGGCTGACCAAGATGGTGCCCAACCATCCCACCGATCCGTGGACGCTGCCGCGCACGCTGAATGGCATATCGGAATTCAAGCGCGAATATGACAACGATACCGAGGTGAAGCGGCTGGTGGATCTGGCGTTGCAGCTGGAAGGCTTCCCGCGCAATTCCTCCACCCATGCCGCCGGTGTGGTGATCGGTGACAGGCCTCTGTCGCAGCTGGTGCCGCTCTACCGCGATCCGCGATCGGACATGCCGGTTACGCAGTTCGACATGAAATATGTCGAGGAAAGCGGGCTGGTGAAGTTCGACTTCCTCGGTCTCAAGACCCTGTCCGTGCTGCGCAAGGCGGTGGACCTGCTGGCCAAGCGCGGGATCACCGTGGAGCTGGAAAACCTGCCGTGGGACGATGACGATGTCTTCGCCCTGCTCAAGCGCGGCGATACGGTGGGCGTGTTCCAGCTGGAATCCGAAGGCATGCGCCGCACGCTGGCTGCCGTTCGCCCGACCAAGTTTGAGGATATCATCGCCCTCGTCTCGCTCTATCGGCCGGGTCCGATGGACAACATCCCGCTGTTCGGCAAGCGCAAGAACGGCGAAGCGCCGATCGAATATCCGCACCCCAGGCTGGAAGGCATTCTGGCCGAGACTTATGGCATCTTCGTCTATCAGGAACAGGTGATGCAGGCCGCGCAGATCCTGGCCGGATATTCGCTGGGCGATGCCGATCTGCTGCGCCGCGCGATGGGCAAGAAGGTTCAGGCCGAAATGGATGCCCAGCGCCAGCGCTTTGTCGATGGCTGCAAGGAGATATCAGGCATTGAATCGAAAGAGGCGAACGTTCTGTTCGACTTGATCGACAAGTTTGCAGGCTATGGCTTCAACAAATCGCACGCCGCCGCCTATGCGCTGCTGTCCTATCAGACCGGCTGGCTGAAGACGCATTACCCGGAAGAATTCTACGCCGCCTCCATGTGCTTCGACATGCACCAGTCGGAGAAGCTGTCTATCTACGTCGATGACATGCGCAAGAACGGCATTGCGCTGATGGGTCCGGACATGAACGCCAGCGAGGGCGAGTTCACCGTGGAGCAGACCGATGAGGGCCACGCGGTGCGCTATGCGCTGGCGGGCATTCGCAATGTTGGCGAAAAGGCGATGAACGCCATCGTTGCCGAGCGTGAGGCGAATGGCAAATTCACCAGTCTGGAAGACCTGTTCGGACGCATGCCCGCAGGGGCGATGAACCGTCGCCAGCTGGAAGGTCTGGCAGGCGCGGGCGCGTTTGACAGTATGGAGCCGAACCGCGCCAAGGTGCTCGCCAATGCCGACATGCTGCTGGCCGTGGCAGAGGCCGCCACGCGTGAGCGCACCAGCGGGCAGGCAGGCCTGTTCGGCGGGGAGGATCACGAGGAGCCATCGCTGCGACTGGTCGACGCACCGGAATGGAAACGTACCGAGCAGATGGCGGCCGAGCGCGAGACCTTCGGCTTCTACTTCGCCGCCCATCCGGTGGAGGAATACCGGATGATCGCCTCTGCCAACGGCGCGCGCAACTATGGCTCGCTGATGGAATCGGGCGTTGCCAATGGCCGCCAGCCGGCAGTGATGGCCGCGATGGTGGAAAGCGTCAGCAAGGGCCGCACAAAGCGCGGGGGTGAGTTCATCCGCGCCGATTTTTCCGATTCAACCGGCCAGTTCAGCGCAGCTTGCTTTGAGGAGAGCCTGGTCGAGAATTTTCAGCGCTGGGCGGCAGATGGCACCTGCGTGTTGCTCAACGTGGAGCTGGATTCGCCCAGTCCCGAAGAACCGCCGCGCGTCACCGTGCGCGGCGCGCGTCCGCTGGCGGAAGTGACCTCCACATCGCGCATGCTGCTGGAGCTGGAGGTGCATCAGGAAGCTGCGCTCGATGCGCTGAGGGCGGCATTGAGCGAGGGCAAGGCCGGCCACGGCGAAGTGGTGGTGCGACTGATGATCGGCGAGGAGGAGAACCCCCGCCTGCGGCTTGGCCGCGATTTCGCGCTGGGCGGCGATCTGGTGGATCAGCTTTCGCTGGTCCCCGGGCTCAGCAATGTCTCGCTGCGGCCACGGCGCGGGCCTTCGCTGAAGCTGGTCGCCTGACGGTGATATCTTCACAGCAGTGACAATTGCCCGTCCAGCGAGGGCGGGCGAAACCGGCTGCAATCCAGCGTGAACTTGTGCCTGCTGATCCCGGCCTTGCGGCAGGCGAGGCGGAACCGCGCGCGGAACAGGTCTGCCCACACGCCGCTGGGGCGAAAACGGCTGTAGAAGGCCGGGTCATTGTCCCGCCCGCCGCGCACCGATTGCACGATCCCCATCACCTTGCCTGCGCGCTCGGGGAAGTGGACGTCCAGCCATTCACGGAACAGGGGCGAAACTTCATGCGGCAGGCGCAGCATGATCCAGCCCACTGACTGCACGCCATGCGACGCTGCCGTGGCGATAATCTCCTCCATGAAGCAATCGGTGATGGCCGGAATGACCGGGGCCACCGCGCAATGGGCGGGGATGCCCGCGCTCACCAGCTGCGCCAGCGCCTGCATCCGCTTGGCGGGCGATGACGCGCGCGGCTCCAGCCTGCCGGACAGCACGGGATCGAGCGAAGTCACCGATAGCGAAACCGCTACCAGATCATGCGCGGCCATTTCCTGCAGGATATCGATGTCCTGTAGCACACGGTCGCTCTTGGTGGTGATGGTGACAGGGTGCCGGGTTTCGAGACACAGTTCCAGCAGGCTGCGGGTGATGCGATAGGTCTTCTCTATCGGTTGGTAAGGATCGGTATTGGTCCCCATCGCAATCGGGCGGGGCACGTATCGGGGCCGGGCCAGCGTTGCGCGCAGCAATTGCGCGGCATTCGGCTTGGCAAACAGCTGCGTTTCGAAATCAAGGCCGGGTGACAGGTCGAGAAAGGCGTGGCTGGGCCGGGCATAGCAATAGACGCAGCCATGCTCGCAGCCGCGATAGGCATTGATGGACCGGTCAAAGCCGATATCGGGCGACTGGTTGAAGGTGAGGATGGATTTGGGATGTTCCTGTGTGACGGTGGTCCGCAATTTTGGAGGGTCGCCATCCAGCGCGCGCATGGCATCGCGCCAGTCATCGTCAACCAGCCTTTCAGCCAGGCCAAAGCGTTGCGGCACAGCCGCGCTTTGGGCACCGCGCCCGGTTGTGGATGATGTTCTCGCAGCCATGATGAAGTGAGAACATATATGGAACAGATGGACTTGTGAAGAGGCTCAGACCTCTTTGAGGCGCGGCATCAGTTCCACGAAATTGCACGGCCTGTTGCGGCTGTCGAGCTGTTCGGACAGGATCATGTCCCACCCATCGCGGACCGCTCCGTTGGAACCGGGCAGGGCGAAGATATAGGTGCCGTCCGCCACCACCGCGCAGGCGCGGGACTGTATGGTGGACGTGCCGATGGTCTTGAAGCTGACCCAGCGGAACAGCTCTCCAAAACCGGGAATTTCGCGGGTCTTCACCCGGTCCAGCGCTTCGGGCGTCACGTCGCGCCCGGTCAGTCCGGTGCCGCCGGTCGAAACCACCGCATCGACCTGCGGATCGGCCATCCACGCGCGCAATTGCACCTCGATCAGGTCGGCATCGTCCTTCAGGATCGTGCGCGCGGTGAGCTTGTGCCCGGCGGAGGTTATGCGCTCCGCCAGCAGATCGCCCGATGTATCCTCATCCGGGCCGCGCGTGTCCGACACAGTCAGCAGGGCGATGTTGATGGGCCTGAACGTGCGTTTTGTATCAATGGCCATTATTCGCCTTCTGCTGAAAGGTAGACGCGGCCACTGCCGTCATTCGTCTGGGGAAAGGCTGGCCATGCGTTCTGCGCCAGCGCCATGCGGCTGGGGGAGGCGGCGTTGGCCTGCCGCTCATACATCCAGTAATTGCGCATCACGATGGCAACATATCCGCGCGTTTCCCAATAGGGAATGGCCTCCATGTACAGCAGCGGATCGCCCATATCGCGAACCTCGCTCTCCCAGCGGGTAACCGGGGAAAGGCCGGCGTTATAGGCCGCCATGATCTTTGGCAGCTTGTCATGGGTGACGGGATTTTCCTGCAACATCTCCAGATTGCGCTGGCCGAATGCCAGGTTGGTGCGCGGATCGAAGATATCGACCTGGCTGGCGGACATTTCCAGCCGCGGGGCGTGCTGCTGCACGGTAATCGGCGTGATCTGCATCAGCCCCTGCGCATTGGCCGGACTGCGGGCATTGGCGCGAAAGTTCGATTCCTGCAGGATATGCGCATAGGCAAGCGCGGGATCGACACGCCAGCCGGTCAACGGAGTCCAGCGCGGCGTGGGGTAAAAACTGGCCGGATCGGCGCGGCCCCCAGAAGGCGCGTTATAGGCCATGTACAGCTGCGTCTGCGGCAGGCCCAGATCGCGCGCGAGGCGGGAAAGCGGCGCATAATGCGACGGATCGCCGATCTTCGCCTGATGCAGCAGGACTTCGCTGGCCAGATCCTCCTCGCCAATTTCCGCCAGTGCGACAGAGATGCGGACATTCTCCAATTGCCCGATCTGGCGCCAGTCATCATCGGACAGATCTGCCTGTGAAACGCGCGGGGGCAGGGCACGGCCCAGCTGTTCGGTCGCCAGCATGCCATAAAGCGTCTCGTCATTGCTGGCCGCTTCGCCCAGCAATTGCGCCGACAGTTGCGGCTGGCGGCATCGCAGTGCGGCGCGGCTGGCCCAGTAAAGCGCGGCTGCGCGCAGTTCCACGTTCTGCGCCTGGAAGGCGGAGCGGCGGAAGGCCTGCGTGGCTTCATCGCAATCGTTCAGGCGCCATGCGGCAAGGCCCTGTACCCATTCGCCCTCTGCCACCCACGCGCCGCTTCCTTCGGTAACGGTGCGGGCCATGGCCAGCGCCTGCGGATCCATGTTCTCGATGAAATAGGACCATGCAACGCGCTGGCGCCATTCTGCCCGGGCTTCCGGGCTGAGCGAGGCATCCACCCCGTCAAGCAACTGGCGCGCACCGCCGGGATCGTCATTGGAAATGGCGCTGAGGATGGCCGCGCGCACACCGTCCGGCATGGTGCCATCGTTGACGGTGGCGGGCCGCACGCGGCGCGGGAATTCACCGGCGGAACGAATGGTGTTCTCGGAAGGCAGGCTGGGCATGGCGTCCGCCCCGCGTGTCATGCCCAGCCGCGCCATTTGCGCTGCCATCGGCAGATTGCGGCCCTGTTCCAGCCATTCGAGGATTTGCGGCAGCTCTACGCGCGGGGAGCGTGCATGCAGGTAATATCTGGCGCGGGCGATTGGATGCAGCAGCCCGCTATCCCTCTCGCTCAAGAGTTGGGTGACCTCGCTCCAGTTCTCCCGGTCGATGGCGCGGAAAACGGAGCGGTAATAGGCCGCGTCACTTTCGCTCAGCTGGCGCGGGGCATCGTTGCGGGCGATATGGGCCACGAAATAATCGCGCGAGGCCTGTGCCAGCGCCGGAGTTGCAACACCTGCCGACAGGCATGCCAGCGCTGCAACGATCAGTTTCTTCATGCTTTCCCTGTCCAGTCGAGCCAGCGGCGCCACAGATCCGCGCGCAGCCGTGCATTCGCGATCAGATTCTCCGCTTCGAAGCTTGCCAGGACATGAATCGATCCTGCGGGCAGGGCGATTTCACACACGCCTTGTCGCTTTTCCTGTCCCAGCACAGTCAATATATCGCGGCCCAGCACGATAACCCGGACAGGCGCACACAGGGCAATGTGGTGAAGCAGCACTTCGCCATGCCCGGCAGCGTGCAGATCGTCCCACCCGGCCAGCGGCATGTGGCGCGGCAGGGCGGAGGCGAAATAGGCCTTGTCCGCAGGCACCTCCATCGCGCGCAGCATATTGGCGATCAATTTGCCGTGATGGCCGGCAAGCAGGGTATCACTGTCATCGGCCTCCGGCATGGGGACGATCACCATCACATCCGCATTGGCCGCGCCGCGCGGAGCCACGCGGCTTTCGGCAGGTGCCTCGTCCAGACTGGGTTCGTTCATCCACCAGCCGGCAAAATCTTCGAGCGTTGTGGGCCAGCTCTCTCGCGCACCGCCAACTTTCGGCAGTTCAGGTTCGGCGGCCTTCAGGGCAGGCGCCGCCACCTTCTCGGCCTGCTGTTCCGGCTCTTGCAGGAATGGTTCGGCTACATCGTTGAAATCCTGATCCACGCCCGCTTCGCGCCACCAATCGCAGGCGGCCACATATTGCTCGGCAAGGGTCAGGGGCGGGCGGCTATCCATAGGGGTCCTTTGTACCGGTCTTGACCTCCCGCCAGCCAGCGATCAAGTCCCTTGAGCATGATCTACCCTGTTATGGAATGGCCTGAAGTGTCGGAAGAGCCAGTAGTGTCGAAAGAAAAGGTGGCGGCATGAGTGAGCGTGAAAGCATGCCGGTTGATGTCGTGATCGTGGGCGCGGGTCCCGCGGGGCTTTCTGCCGCCATCCGCCTGAAACAGCTGAATGACCAGCTGGAAGTGGTGGTGCTGGAAAAGGGCGCGGAAGTGGGCGCGCATATCCTGTCGGGCGCGGTGGTCGATCCGCGCGCGCTGGATGAATTGCTGCCCGACTGGCGCGAAACCTGTCCGCTGGCAGAGGTTCCGGTGAGCGAGAACCTCCACTGGGTGCTGACCCGTACGGGCACATGGGCGATGCCGCATCTGGCTTTGCCGCCGCTGATGTCCAACAAGGGCAACTACACCGGCTCGCTGGGCAATCTCACCCGCTGGCTGGCAGAGCGGGCCGAGGAAATGGGCGTACAGATATTCCCCGGTTTTCCCGCCAGCGAGGTGCTGTATGACGATGCGGGCCATGTCATGGGCGTGGCGACGCAGGACATGGGCGTGGCCGCCGATGGCTCGCACAAGCCCGATTATGAGCCAGGCATGGAACTGCATGCCAAATATACGCTGTTTGCGGAGGGCGCTCGTGGCCATCTGACCAAGCGGATGAAGGCGCAGTTTGATCTCGAAGCGGATTGCCAGCCGCAGGTCTATGGCCTGGGGATCAAGGAATTGTGGGATATCGATTCCGCCAGACATGAACCGGGACGGGTGATCCACACGCAGGGCTGGCCACTGTCCGAAAGTGACACCTGGGGCGGTGGCTTCCTCTACCATCAGGCGGATGGGCAAGTGGCGCTCGGCTTCGTCACCGCGCTCGATTACGCCAATCCCTACGTCAGCCCGTTTGAGGAATTCCAGCGCTGGAAGCAGCATCCCGCAATCCGAGAAGTGCTCGAAGGCGGCAAGCGCGTGTCCTATGGTGCGCGGGCGATCAATGAGGGCGGCTGGCAGAGTGTTCCGAAGCTGGCATTCCCCGGCGGCGCGCTGATCGGCTGCTCAGCCGGGTTCGTGAATGTGCCGCGGATCAAGGGCACTCATACCGCCATGAAAAGCGGCATGCTGGCGGCCGACAGCATCGCCGAGGCGATTGCGGGCGGGCGTGAGAACGACGAACTGGCGAGCTATGACGCAGCCGTGCGATCAAGCTGGATCGCCGATGAGTTGCAGAAGGTCAGGAACGCGCAGCCGCTGGTCGCCCGGTTTGGCGAGGGGCTGGGCACCGCGCTGGCCGGTATCGACATGTGGCTGCGCACGCTGAAAATCGGCCTGCCGTTCACACTGGGGCACCACACCGATGCCAAGGCCACGCAGCGCGCCGATCTGTTCCAGCCCATCGCCTATCCCAAGCCTGACGGGGTGATCAGCTTCGATCGCCTGTCCTCGGTCTATCTCTCCGGCGTCAACCATGCAGAGGACCAGCCCTGCCACTTGCAGCTGAAGGACCCCGCCGTTCCCCAGCGCATCAACTGGCCGCTCTATGCAGGACCGGAGGCGCGCTATTGCCCGGCCGCCGTCTATGAATATGTCGGCTTGGAGGAAGGCGAGCCAAGGCTGGTGATCAACGCGCAGAACTGCGTCCACTGCAAGACCTGTGACATCAAGGACCCCACGCAGAACATCAACTGGGTCACGCCCGAGGGCGGCGGCGGCCCGACCTATCCGAACATGTGAGACAAGCGGCTTGCGCCTGACCGAAACCGCCTTTGCCAAGATCAATCTGGCGCTGCACGTCCGCGCGCGGCGCGATGATGGCTATCACCAGCTGGAGACGGTGTTCGCCTTTGTCGATGCGGGGGACCGGCTGGTTGCCCATTCGTGCGAGGCGGACCGGCTGGAAGTCACCGGCGAATTTGCAGGCTCGTTGACCGATCCGTTCGATAATATCGTCGCCAGGGCGCTCACCGCGCTGCCGCATGGCGACGGACTGTGTGTGTCGCTGGAGAAGAACCTGCCCGTGGCCGCCGGACTTGGCGGGGGATCGGCCGATGCGGGGGCGATTTTCCGTATGGTCAAAGACTCTCATGGTCTGCCCGATGACTGGCAGGATCGTGCCGCACGGCTTGGCGCCGATGTCCCCGCCTGCGTGGACAGCGTCACCTGTGTGGGTCGCGGCACGGGCACCGAACTGGAACCCATTGAAAGCGACCTGACGGGCTGCGCGGTCTTACTAGTCAATCCACGCATTCCGCTTTCCACAGGCCCGGTGTTCGCCGCCTGGGATGGCCGGGACCTCGGTCCCTTGCCAACAGGTGCGGTATCGCAAATCGCACAAGAAGGGCGCAATGACCTGCAAGCGCCTGCCATCGCGCTGGTGCCCCTAATCGCCGCCGTGCTGGATGCCATTGCCGCAAATGGCGCATTCCTCTCCCGGATGTCGGGGTCAGGCGCGACCTGCTTTGGTCTGTTTCGCGATGATGAGGCCTTGGCGCGGGCCGCGCAGGCGATCGCACGGGACCACCCCGGCTGGTGGCAAATGCAAGGACATCTCAGGTGAGCGAACCATCCTACCGCCAGATCGGCAAACAGGGCCGCGCCAGCATCGTGACCGTGTGCGATCACGCATCCAACCATGTGCCCGACGATATCCAGCTCGGCGTTTCGGCACAGGCGATGGAAAAGCATATCGCCTGGGACATTGGCGCTGCGGGCGTGACCGAACGGATGGCGCGCCGTCATGGCATTCCCGCCCATCTGGCGCAGATCAGCCGGCTGGTGATCGACCTCCACCGGGAGGAGGATTCGCCCGGCCTGATCCCGCAGACGAGCGACGGCATACTGATCCCCGGCAACATCGGCGCAGACCGCGAAGGGCGGCTGGATCGCTATTACCGCCCTTATCACGATGCGCTGGGCAAATGGCTGGACAATGCGGACCCGCGCCTGATCCTTTCCATCCACAGCTTCACGCCCAGCCTTGAAAGCGCGCCAGCGCCGCGCCCGTGGGAAATTGCCCTGCTGTATAACCAGGATGATCGCGCCGCCCGCCACGCCATCCGCCTGCTGGGCGAGCTTGGCTGCACTGTCGGCGATAATGAGCCTTATTCGGGCAAGCAGCTCAACGCCACGATGAACCGCCATGCAGAGGCGCATGGACGGCCCTATTGCGCGATCGAGATACGCAATGACCTGATCGCCACCAGGGCCGGTCAGGCGCGCTGGGCGGGGCTGATTGCCGATGTCGCCGGGCGCGTGCTGCTGGCGCTGGATGGCAGCTGAGCCTGCGCTTTTGCGGCGCAGTTGCGACTGCAACCGCATTTCTGCTTAGAATGCAGGCGCACCTGCGGTAGGGGCTGCGCATAAACACACGCACTATTTCCCGACGGAGTCACCATGCCTGCCTATCGTTCACGCACATCGACCCACGGCCGCAACATGGCCGGCGCCCGCGGCCTGTGGCGCGCCACAGGCATGAAGGATGGTGATTTCGGCAAGCCGATTATCGCCGTGGTCAATTCCTTCACCCAGTTCGTGCCGGGCCATGTGCACCTCAAGGACCTGGGCCAGCTGGTTGCGCGTCAGGTGGAAGCGGCGGGCGGCGTTGCCAAGGAATTCAACACCATCGCGGTGGATGATGGCATCGCCATGGGCCATGACGGCATGCTCTATTCGCTGCCCAGCCGCGACCTGATCGCTGACAGCGTGGAGTACATGGTCAACGCCCATTGCGCCGATGCGATGGTGTGCATTTCCAATTGCGACAAGATCACGCCCGGCATGCTGATGGCGGCGATGCGGATCAATATTCCGGTGGTGTTCGTTTCTGGCGGACCGATGGAAGCGGGCAAGGTCGTGCTCAATGGCAAGGAAGTGGCGCTCGATCTGGTCGATGCCATGGTTGCTGCCGCCGATCAGAACGTCAGCGATGAGGATCTGGCGGAGATCGAACGCTCCGCCTGCCCAACCTGCGGCTCGTGTTCGGGCATGTTCACCGCCAATTCGATGAACTGCCTGACAGAGGCGCTGGGCCTGTCGCTGCCCGGTAATGGCTCGCAGCTGGCCACCCATTCGGACCGCAAGGGCCTGTTTGAGCGGGCCGGGCGGCTCGTCGTCACTCTGGCCAAGCGCTATTACGAGGAGGATGACGAGAGCGTCTTGCCGCGCAATATCGCCAGTTTCGAGGCGTTCGAGAACGCCATGAGCCTGGATATCGCCATGGGCGGATCGACCAATACCGTGCTTCACTTGCTCGCCGCCGCGCATGAGGCGGGCATAGATTTCACCATGAAGGATATCGACCGGCTGAGCCGCAAGGTGCCTTGCCTGTCCAAGGTGGCTCCGGCCAAATCGGACGTGCACATGGAAGACGTTCACCGCGCGGGTGGGATCATGGCGATCCTGGGGGAACTGGACCGTGCGGGCCTGCTCCACACTGCTCTGCCCACCGTGCACAGCCCCACGCTGGGCGATGCGCTGGCAGACTGGGACATTCGCCTGACCAATAATCCCAAGGTGCAGGAATTCTTCAAGGCAGCGCCCGGCGGCGTTCCTACGCAGACGGCTTTCAGCCAGTCGCGCCGCTGGGATGAGCTGGATATGGACCGTGAAAATGGCGTTATCCGCTCTGCCGAACACGCCTTCAGCAAGGATGGCGGGCTGGCGGTGCTCTACGGCAATATCGCCCGCGACGGCTGCATCGTGAAAACGGCGGGCGTGGACGAATCCATCCTGAAATTCAGCGGCCCGGCAAGGGTTTTCGAAAGCCAGGATGCCAGCGTTGCCGCAATCCTGACCGGACAGGTCAAGGCGGGCGACGTGGTGGTGATCCGCTATGAAGGCCCCCGCGGCGGCCCGGGCATGCAGGAAATGCTCTATCCCACCAGCTACCTCAAATCGAAGGGGCTGGGCGCGGAATGTGCCCTGCTGACAGACGGGCGCTTCTCCGGCGGCACATCGGGCCTGTCGATCGGCCACGTCTCCCCCGAAGCGGCAGAAGGCGGCGAAATCGGACTGGTGGAGGAGGGCGACCTGATCGCCATCGATATCCCCGCCCGCACGATCAACCTTGCTGTGAGCGATGAGGAACTGGCCAACCGGCGCGCGGCGATGGAAGCCAGGGGTGACGCAGCCTGGCAGCCCGCTGCGGCGCGTCCGCGGCAGGTTTCGGCGGCATTGCAGGCCTATGCCGCCATGACCACCAGCGCCGCACGCGGGGCCATTCGCGATGTGACACAGCTTCGCTCCGCCCGGGATCGCAATGGCTGACATGGGCCGCCTGCTGCCCTTGCTCGCACTGACGGTGCTGGCAGGCTGCTCGGTCAGTGAGACTGTGCAGGAACTGCCGCTTGATGATGACAGCGCGATTTCCTGCGCCATTGGCAGTGCGACACAGTTTACACGTAATTGCAGTGTTGAACGGGTAGTCATTGATAACAAGCTGTTTCTTGTGATCCATCACGACAATGGCGGGTTCCGCCGACTGGAAGTTTTGACCGATGGGCGCGGGGTTGTTGCAGCCGATGGCGCCGATAATGCCACGATCAAGGTCTTCGATGGAGAGATCGAAGTTACCATTGGACCGGACCGTTACCTCCTGCCAGCAGTGATCGCGGACAATGGCGCACAATAACCAGATTCTCACCGTCCAGCATATGCAGGCGGCGGAGCAGGCGCTGATCGATGGCGGGGAAACCGTGTCCTCGCTGATGGAAACTGCGGGAAAGGGTGCTGCGGACTGGATCTGGCGCCTCGCCGCAGGGCGCAGTGTCACCGTGCTGTGCGGTCCCGGCAATAATGGCGGCGATGGCTATGTGATTGCACGCGTTTTGCAGGAACGTGGTCTGTCTGTCGCGGTGGTCGCTCCGTTTGAACCCCGCACCGAAGCCGCAATCGCCGCGCGCAAGGCCTGGGGCGGGGAATGCGTGAAGGATGCCCGTGGGGGCGTGTTCGTGGATTGCCTGTTCGGCAGCGGCCTGACGCGCGAGCTGGGCGGCAAGCTCAGGACGTTGCTGGTAAAGCTTGCCGGCCAGCATTCGCTGAGCGTGGCGGTGGACCTGCCCAGCGGTATCGACAGCGATAGCGGTGCCGTGCTGGATGAAGGCCTGCCGTCATTTCATCTGGTGATCGCGCTTGGTGCATGGAAATTCGCCCACTGGCTGATGCCGGCCATGGCGGGAATGCAGGCCAAGCGACTGGTGGACATCGGCGTGGCCAAAGTGCCCGGTGCGGCAATGCTCTCCCCAAGACCGCAATTGCACGCGCCTGATACCGATGAGCACAAATATTCACGCGGCCTGCTGGGCGTGGTGGGCGGCGCCATGCCGGGCGCATCGATGCTGGCGGCGCGCTCGGCGATGCATGGCGGTGCCGGTTATGTGAAGCTGTTCACCGCTGAAGCGATCTCGGGCGCGCCTGATGACCTTGTCACCAGCGATGGCGACCTGACGGACCTGCTTGTCGATCCTCGCCTGTCGGCGCTGCTGATCGGTCCCGGGCTGGGCAGGGACGAGGAAGCGCGAACGTCGCTTGCCACCTTGCTGGCGTGGGATCTGCCCACCGTGTGCGATGCCGATGCGCTGGTGCTGCTGGAACCCGATATGCTCGATGACCGGGAAAGCGAGCTGGTGGTCACCCCGCATGCTGGCGAGCTGGAGGCCCTATGCCGCAATTTCGACACGGCAGAACCTGAGCGCGTCGACCAGATTGCCGAACTGGCGCAGGCGCTGAATGCGACGGTTGTTGCCAAGGGTCCGGACACGATCATTGCCAGCAGCACTGGCAGTCTGGCGATCATGCCGCCTGCTACCAGCTGGCTCAGCACGGCCGGTACCGGTGATGTGCTGGCGGGCCTGATCGCCAGCCGCCTTGCCGCAGGGCAAGCCGGTTTCCTGGCCGCTCAGGAAGGGGCGTGGCTCCATGGCTGCGCCGCACACCATGCTGGTCCGGCCTTTTCATCCAGCGATCTTATTGATTATATTCCAAAGGCCTATTCAACATTTCTGTAACTGAAAACGAAGTAATTCTGCGCATCGCTGCCAAGGGCGATGGCGTCACCACGTCTGGCCAGCATGTCGCCGGAGCGGCACCTGGCGATCTGGTCAACGCCGATGGCCTTGTTCAGCGCGGGCCGCATCATGTCGATCCGCCGTGCCGCTATTTTGGCACCTGCGGAGGCTGTGAATTGCAGCACTGCGATGATGAAAGCCTTGCCAACTTCGTGCAGGAGCGCGTTGTTTTTTCAGCAACTTCGCAGGGGATGGAGCCGGGAAGGATTGCTCCGGTCCATCTTTCGCCGCCGCATAGCCGCAGGCGCGCCACCCTGCATGCGGTCAATGGCGGCGGCCGGGCGCTGATCGGCTTTCGCGAGCGGGGATCGCACCGGCTTGTCGATGTGAAGGAATGCCACGTCCTGGCACCGCAACTTTTCGCGCTGATCCAGCCGCTGCGCGCCTATCTCTCGAAGCGCAAAGGCAAATTCGCTGCGGAGATTGAACTGGCCCTGACCGATCAGGGTGTCGATTGCGCGATCAAGGGCATCACCGTCGAAGGTCTCGATCAGATCGAGGACCTGCTCGACCTGTGCCGTGACAACCAGCTTGCCCGCCTCAGTCTGGATCAGGGATACGGCACCGAGGGATTTTGGGAGCCGGAGCCGGTAACCGTAACGCTCAGCGGCGTTGCCGTGCCCTTTCCCGCTGGGTCCTTCCTGCAGGCCACGAAGGACGGGGAACGGGCATTGGCCGCCGCTGCGCGTGAGTGGCTGGGTGAGTGCGAAAATGTGGCCGATCTGTTCGCCGGGCTGGGTACATTCGCCTTCGCTTTCCCCGCTACAATGCAGGTATCTGCCTATGAGGCGGCGCGCGATGCCGTGCTGGCCTGCAAGACAGCTGCCATGCGCTATCGCCCCAACATGTCTGCACATCACCGCGACCTGTTCCGCAATCCGCTTCGCCCCGCTGAACTGGCCCAGTTTGATGGGGTAGTGCTCGATCCGCCGCGTGCCGGTGCACGATCACAGGTGGAACAGCTGGCGCAGGCCGATGTGGCGCGCATCGTCTATATCAGTTGCAATCCGTCCAGCTGGGCGCGTGATTGCACCTTGCTGACAGAGGCGGGATACGAGCTGGCAGAATTGCGCGCTGTCGGGCAATTCCGCTGGTCAACCCATGTCGAGCTGGCGAGCCTGTTCCTCAAGAGTGGCAAGTAACTGGTTGAAAAGCCAATCACGTGCATGCGGTTCGGAAAAGGAATGGCCCGCATTTTCACAGATCTGCCACGCGTCCTTGCTTTCTGGGCAGGCGGCCATGAAGGCCTGCCCGGTGCGATCGGTCTGCGCCACCAGGTAAGTTGCAGGAAGCGTTGATTGGCGCATGCCGCCGCGCAGCAGTTCCACCAGCGATGACGGCGGCGGCGGCGGAGACAGCGCGCGGCGCAATCCGCCTGCGAGCTTTGCCAGCGAGACGCCGCCGGTCACCAGTCGCACCAGTTCACGCGGGTTCCTCAGCTTGGCCGCATAGCGCGATCGGATCGCGGCGGGCGGCGGGGCTGCGTCTGCATCATCGGCATCGAAGGTCCAGGGATTGGCGAGAATGAGCGCGTCACAACCCGCGCCGCCCATCAGCATCAAGGCGCTGGCCGCATCGCAATTGCCAAAGCCAACGATCCGCAACGGTCCCGGCTTGCGGTCTCGAAACGCGGAGATGGCTGCGGCGATATCTTCATGACTGGCTTCGAAACCGCAATTTTCCCCGCTGCTGTCGCCCACACCGCGCCGGTCAAAGCGCATGACCGGGTATCCCGCCGCTGCGATCCTGGCTGCAAGCTGGGCCTGACCGCTGAATGCTCCGGCGCGCGTTTCATTGCCGCCTGTCACCAGCAGCAGGCCCGCCGCTCCATTGGCATCGTCCAGCGTCGCCGCCAGCTCTTCGCCCGCGCAAGGGAATGTGAAGTGGCGGCGGCTCATGCGCGCAGTCCTGCGGCGATCCGTGCCGCCAGCGCTTCTGCCTGTTGCTGATCGTGATCCGGTTCTGACCGCAGCCACAGGCCCGCGCCGCCCAGTTCCGCCTGGCGTATCTCTTCAACGTCGGCGCGCTCGGGCAAGTCTGCTTCTGCCATCTGGGCGATCATCGCGGGGCCAAGGCGATATCCAGCCAGATCCAGTCCTTGCGCAAGGCCTGTTTCGAGCAATTCCTCGCGCTTTTCCACGCGGCCAGTCTCCTTGCTGGCAATGACCCGGCCCCGCAGCAACGCCCTGAGCGCGGACGTGGCAGCAACTGGAGCATAGCTCCAGCCGGGCAGGGGCGGGGCGATAGTGGCCGCCGCGCGGATGGCCAGCACGTGCGTGCACGCCAGCGCCTGCGCAGCCTGAGCAGCGGCATCGCGCCAGCTGTGCAGGTCCTGCTGGTCAAGCGGTTCCAGACTTTCATTGCAGCCGGGCAGATCGGGCAGGACGCTGTCCACGCCCTGCGCATCCAGCGCGCGCATCACCTCTACAGTGAAGTGGCGCAGCTTGTTGCTTTCATCGAACCAGGCGGGCAGCACCAGCAGGCAGGGCCCGCGCTGGTGGTTGAATTCGACCGCATATTCCTCGCCGCCACAAGGGGATGGCCAGGAACGCAGCACGATCGATCAATCCTCGCCGCGTTTGGAAAGGACGAATTGCAGCAGGCCGCCGAAGGTTTCCAGCATTTCGCCGTCCACCTCGTCATCCTCGATAATGATGCCCAGCCGGTCTTCCACCTCGGTCAGAAGTCCTGCGACGGCCATCGAATCAAGCTCGGGCAAATGTCCGAAAAGGCCCGTATCAGCCTCAAATTGTGCGACTTGTTCTGATCCCAGGCCGAGCACATCCTGCAGCACCTGGCGCAGGACCAGTTCTGTTTCGGTGTCTTCGGACCGGATTGCCGGAAGGTTATTGGCCATAAATTCCCCGTTTAATGCTGGCTCACTAGCCAGCAGGGGCGGCTGAAACAAGCGTGCGCAGTGCCCATCTGCCCATCAGCGGCCAGTTGCGCATGTCCGACCGGCGCAGGCAGGTGAGGTGGAAGCGCGGGCGGGCGCTCTCCATCCAGTCCGCCTTATAGCCATCATTGCCGGTGCCGAAGTCCACCAGATGCACGTGATCGCGGTCAAGCACCTCGGCAAACAGCGCGGCGGTGAGCGTGGTGCCGGGAGAGAGCCTGTGCGCGCTTTCGAGATGGGCGAGCTTGTGGATGTAGGCGGTGCCATGATCAACGGTCCAGAACTGCGCCGCCACGGGCTTGCCTTGCGCCATTGCCATGCCGAATAGGAACCGCCCGGCATCACTTTCAGCCTCGGCAAAAGCGCGCAGCAGCGCCGGATCGCCTTCCTCCGGCTTCCAGCTTTGGCGGTAAATGTCCTCATAGGCGGCCCAGTCAGCGGCTTCGAACTGGCGTTTCAGCGTGATTTCGACCTTCTTCGCCTTGCGCTTGAGCGTGGTGCGAAGCGGGCCGGGGCGCGATGCGAGATAATCCGCATAGTTGAGGCCAGCGCATACCAGCACGTGATTGGTGTCGCATTCCTCGCGCCGGACCGCCCAGCCGGCCTTGCGGAAGGCCTGTTCCAGCTGCGAGGCCGTGCCGTCTTCATCGGGCAGTTTGGCCAGATCGATGCGGTGGGTCCGCGTGGCCAGATCGCGCGCAAGGCTTTCCATCAGGGAGGGGCGAGGCTCGCCTGCCACCAGCGGCTGCCAGGTGAAGGCATACCAGTTGGTCAGCACTTCCAGCCCCGTGGCAGACTTGGTCAGCGGCAGGCAGACCACACGCGCACCATCGCGCGCGGTGGCCAGTATCGGCTTGTTTGCGCCATTCTCCAGCAGCGAAAACCACTGCACGCGCGCAAACGGGCCCTTGCCCGAAAGAGCAAGGCCTTGCAGATCATTAACCGTGCCGTGATAGCTGATTGCCGTCACCAAAGATTTCCCCGTCTGGAGCGCAATGTCTCTCACGCCTGATCCAGTTGCCCTGCCGCTCGACCATCTTGCCCTGCGCGGGCGGGATGAGGACGTGGCGCTGGTTCTGCGCGGGGAAAGCCTTAGCTGGAAGGATTTAAGAAGCCGTATCGCCACGCTTGCGGGCTGGCTGGCGGAGCATGTGCCGCAAAAGGGCGCACGGGTGGCCAGCTGGGCCGCCAAGGGGGAACTGACCTGCCTTTTGCCGCTGGCGGCGGCGCGAGCGGGATTGGTGCATGTGCCGATCAACCCGCTGCTCAAACGGGCGCAGGTTAAGCATATTCTCGGCGATTGCGGTGCCAGCATGCTGATCGCCACCAAGGCGAGGCTCAGCAGCCTGGAGGCGGGCGATAGCGGTGCAGATCGCGCGGTGATCGAGGAGAAGGAGGCGCTCGAGGCTGCGGCCGTGCTTGGCGCCGCTCTGGAACCGTCCACCGCCAGCCCCGATGATCTCGCTGCCATCCTCTATACCAGCGGATCGACCGGCAGCCCCAAGGGCGTGATGCTCAGCCATGCCAATCTGTGGCTGGGCGCGGTCAGCGTGGCGCATTATCTCGGGCTGAAGGCTGACGATGTGACGCTGGCCGTGTTGCCGCTCAGTTTCGATTACGGACAGAACCAGCTGTTTTCCAGCTGGTATGCCGGTGGCAGCGTGGTGCCGCTGGACTATCTGACCCCGCGCGATGTCATCAAGGCTTGCAGCAAGCACGGCATCACCACGCTGGCGGCTGTTCCGCCGCTGTGGCTGCAACTGACGGAGCAGGAATGGCCGGAGGAGGCGACATCGGCCATGCGCCGGCTGACCAACAGCGGCGGCGCGCTGACACAGGGGCTGGTGCGCGATTTGCGCGCCATATTCCCGCAGGCGCGGCTGTTTCCCATGTACGGGCTGACAGAGGCGTTCCGCTCGACCTTTCTCGATCCCGATCTGGTCGATACGCATCCCACATCGATGGGGACCGCCATTCCTTTCGCCGAGATTCTGGTGATCGACGATGCGGGCAATCTGTCGGGTCCGGGCGAGGAAGGCGAACTGGTCCATTGCGGACCGCTGGTGGCTGGCGGCTATTGGCAGGATGCGGCACGCACGGCAGAGCGCTTCCGGCCAGCGCCTGCCATGTCGCACTATGGCGGGTTGGCGGTATGGTCCGGGGACAGGGTCCGGCGCGATCAGGACGGATTGCTCTATTTTGTCGGTCGCCGTGATGCGATGATAAAAAGCGCGGGTAATCGCATCAGCCCGCAGGAAGTGGAGGAAGCCGCCGTGGCATCAGGATTTGCCGAAGAAGCCGTGGCGCTGGGCGTGGCTGATGAAAGGCTGGGTCAGGCGATCCACCTGATCGTGCGCGGATCGGGCGATGAGGAGGGCTTGCGCAGCGCATTGAAGAAGGAATTGCCCAATTTCATGCAGCCCGCTGTGATCCGTTGGGTCGATGCCATGCCGCTCAACGCCAATGGCAAGATCGACCGCGCTCTGCTGGCTGCGGAGGCCGCATCGTGAAGCCGGTTGGTCCAATCCCTGCGGATTTCACCGCGATCGGCGGCGAATTGGCGCTTGGCGGGCGCACGGTCAGCGCTCTTGTGGAAGAGGTCGAGGGCACGCCCTTGTTCGTCTATGTCAGTGACGTGATCCTGGCGCGGATGGGCGGGCTGCGAGCGGCCATGCCAGAGCGGCTTAAAATCCATTATGCCATGAAGGCAAATCCATTCCGCCCGGTCATCGCTTTCCTCAACGAACTGGCCGATGGATTTGATGTCGCGTCCGAAGGTGAGTTGCTCAGGGCCATCTCGGTAGGGGTTGATCCATCGAAGATCAGCTTTGCTGGGCCGGGCAAGCGCGATCAGGAACTGGTTCTGGCGCTGTTGCACGGCGTGACCATCAATCTGGAATCTGCCAACGAAGCGCGCCGCGCGCTGGCGCGTGCCGAGACCATGGGCGTCACTCCGCGCCTTGCCATCCGTGTGAATCCGGATTTCGAGATGCGCGGATCGGGCATGAAGATGGGCGGCGGAGCCAAGCCTTTCGGCGTTGACCAGGCGCAGGTTCCCGATCTGGCGCGCGAGGTGATCGCCGCAGGGGCAGAATGGCGCGGGCTGCATATCTACACCGGCAGCCAGGCGCTGGATGCCGATTCCGTGATCGAAACGCAGGCGAATGTGCTGGCACTGGCAGCCCGGATTTCGGATGAGATCGGCGTTCGGTTACCACACCTCAACATGGGCGGCGGTTTCGGCATTCCCTATTTCGACAAGGACCGCCCGCTCGATATCGGCAGGGTGGGCGAGGCGTTGAAGCAACGCTTCGCCGATCTTCCGCCCGCCTTGCAGGATACTGAATTTGCTATTGAACTTGGCCGATATCTGGTTGGCGAGGCCGGGGTCTACCTGACCACCATCGTGGACCGGAAAGTCAGCCACGGCGTCACCTACCTGATTACCGATGGCGGCATGCACCACCAGCTGGCGGCATCGGGCAATTTCGGAACTGTCGTGCGCCGCAACTATCCCGCTGCCATTGCTACGCGCTTCGGGGAAGAGGCCGAGGAAGAGGTCAATATCGTGGGCTGCCTGTGCACCCCGCTGGACCGGCTGTCTGACCAGGCGATGATGCCGCGCGCAGACGTGGGTGATATCGTGGTGATGTTCTGCGCCGGCGCTTACGGCGCCAGTGCCAGCCCGGCCAGTTTCCTGGGCCAGGGTCCGGCGTTCGAGATGCTGGTTTAATACCGCTGCCGGAACGCGTCCCTTTTCGGGACAGCGCCTGCAAAAACCGGCCAAAGCCGCCATTTACGGCGGAAGGCTAACGCAATGTTCACCCTTTTTCGCGAGAACGCTTGGTGGATCCACGGGCGTTGGGCCAGCGAGCTTGTGCATCGCTGCTTTTTCCATGCCTGAAACCGCAAGGACGCAACCGATGCGAACGAAGAGTGTCATCCGTATTCTGGCCGCCATGGTTATGGCATCGCTGGCGCTTGCCGGCTGTGCCACCACCAGCAGCCCGCAGCTGGCCCCGGCCACATTTGTGGCGATGCAGGAAGGTCCGGGCGAGGAATATGTGATCGGCCCGCTTGATGAGCTGACAATCCATGTCTGGCGCAATGACGAGCTTGGTGCCGAAGTGCAGGTGCGCCCCGATGGCCGCATCACCACGCCGCTGGTTTCCGATATGCCCGCCGTGGGCAAGACGCCCACCATGCTGGCAGAAGATATCCGCCTGCAGCTCTCGCAATATATCTCCGACCCGCTGGTGACGGTGATCGTCAACAAGTTTGCCGGCACATTCAGCCAGCAGGTGCGCGTTGTCGGCGCGACCGAGCAGCCCGCATCGCTGCCCTATCGCGCCAACATGACGCTGCTGGACGCGATGATCGCGGTTGGCGGCCTGAGCGAATATGCCAGCGGCAACCGTGCCAAGCTGATCCGTTTCGATCGCACAACCGGCAGCCAGCAGGAATATTCGCTGCGTCTGGCCGATCTGCTGCGGCGCGGGGACAGCGAAGCCAATGTGATGCTGATGCCGGGTGATGTGATCATCATCCCGGAAAGCATGTTCTGAGCGTGATGGGCAGGGGACCGCAAGCTTGAACCTGATACTCGAAGAAGTGCGCGCAGCGCTGTGGTCGGTCTGGAACCGGCGGTGGCTGGCGCTCGGCATCGCCTGGGCCATCTGCCTGCTGGGCTGGCTGGCCGTGGCCATGGTTCCCAATTCATACCAGTCCGAGGCGCGCATTTTCGTGCAGCTGGACGATGTGCTGGCAGAACAGATCGGTATTGGCGGCGCCAGCCGGGAACGCGACATCGAACGGGTTCGCCAGACGCTGATGGGTTCGGTTAATCTGGAAAAAATCGTTCGCTCCACCCGTATCGGGGACGAGGTGACCAATGCCGCGCAGATGGAAAGCGCCGTCGCGCGCCTGTCTGAAGACATTCAGGTGGTCAATGAAGGCCAGAACCTGTTCGAGATTTCCGCAGTCAGCGGTCGCAGTGATTATTCCGATTCCGAAAATGCCCAGCTGGCGCAGGTCGTCGTGCAGCGGATGATCGACATTTTCCGCGAGGAGAACCTTGGCGGATCGCGCGGTGAAATGCGTGAGACGATTGATTTCATCAACGCCCAGCTGGAATCGCGCCAGGCTGAGCTTGAGGAGGCCGAACAGCGCCGCCTCGAGTTCGAAGCGCTGCATCCCGAGCTTGTCGGCGGCGCCGCATCGGTTCTGGCCGAGCTCAATTCCTCGCGTTCCGAACTGCGCGGCGTGGAGGCCGATCTGGCCGCTTCTGAAAGCGCCCTGGCCGCAATCGATTCACAAATGGCGAGCACGCCCCGTTCGCTGCTGACGCCGGGGTCTGGTGGTCCGCAGGCAGCGCTGGCGCAGGCGCAGGCCAACATGGCCGCCATGCGCGCGCGCGGACTGACGGATTCGCATCCCGATGTTGTGGCCTTGAGCCGTGAGATCGCTTCGCTGCGTGAAGCGGCGCAGGCTGATGGCGGCGCCAGCGGAACGGCCAATCCGGCCTATACCTCGCTGGTATCGATCCGTTCGCAGCGCCTCGCCACGGTGCAGGGCCTGCAATCGCGCGCTGCGGGACTGCGCTCTGAAATTGCCGGGATCACCGCCAATCTGGCGCAGGAGCCGGGTGTTTCCGCCGAAGCCCAGCGCATCAGCCGCGATTATGAAGTGCTGCGCCAGCAATATGACGAGTTGCTGCAGGACCGCGAGCAATTGCGCCTGCGCGGTCAGGTAGAGAATGAGCGCAGCGCGGTGCAGTTTGAAATCGTCGATCCGCCCAGCACGCCGCGCACGCCTGCTGCACCCAACCGCCCGCTGCTGCTGCTTGGCGTGCTGATCGTGGGTCTTGGCGCCGGGGCCGGATCGGCATTCGCGCTGGGCAAGCTGGGTTCCACATTCGCGACGGTGAGCCAGATGGAGCGGGCATTCGACCTGCCGGTGATCGGTACGATTTCGCATGCCGTTACCGAGGCCGGCCGCGCAGTCAGCCGCCGCCGGTTGAAATATTTCACCGCCGCTGCGGGCGGTCTTGGGGTGTTGTTCATCGTCTTGCTGGGCGCCGAGTTCGTCCAGCGCGGCATGTTGGCGTGAAGGGAACGGACATGACTGAACATTCCAGAATCCCCGTTCCCGCCAAGGACGCCAGGCAGTCCAAGTCTCTGTTCGAGCGGGCAGAGGGCATGTTTGGTGAGAGCAATTTCAGCGCCGCGCCGGTTCCGCGCAAGCTGGCAGAGCCGGTCAATCGCCCGGTTGCCCGCACGGCTGCTGCGCCTGCGCCTGAAGCCGCTCCTGCAACTGCGCCTGTTGGACCGCCGTCAGATCTGGCGCCACAAGCGCCCCTGGCTGCAGCCCCGGTTGCGTCACCCGCGTCCGTCGCAACAGCGCCCGTTGCAGCTGCGCCGAACCAACTGCCGCGCATCGATTTTTCCGACGCTGTCCATCATGTCGACCGCGACCAGCTGGAATATCACGGCCTGCTCAATCCCGATGGACCGGTGACCACGCTGCTGGAGGAATTCCGCATTGTGAAGCGCAAGCTGCTGCAAACCGCGCGCGCATCGCAGGATCCATTGGCGCGCCGCATTCTGGTGTCCTCTCCGCTGCCCAATGAAGGCAAGACGTTCTGCGCCATCAATCTGGCGCTGGCGATGGCGGCAGAGCGCGACGGGGAAGTGGTGCTTGTCGATGCCGATGTGGCCAAGCCGTCGATCCTCTCCCTGCTGGGCCTGCCCAAGGGGCCGGGCCTGATGGATGCGCTCGCCAATCCCGCTATTGCAGTGGAGGATTGCGTGATCGCCACCGATATCCCCGGCCTGTTCGTGCTGCCTGCCGGCAACCAGACCAATGCCGACAGTGAGTATCTCGCCAGCGCGCGCACCCCGCAGGTGCTGGCACGGCTGACGCAGGGTGCGCCCGAACGTCTGGTGATTTTCGATTCTCCGCCCGCGCTCGCCGCGTCTCCCGCCGCCGATCTTGCCAACCACGTTGGCCAGGCGCTGGTGGTCGTGCGGGCCGACAAGACGGGGCAGAGTGCGCTGGAAGATGCGCTGACGCTGCTGTCCACCTGCCGCGATATCAAGTTGCTGCTCAATGATGCCAGCTTCAGCCCAAGCGGTCGCCGCTTTGGAGACTATTATGGATATGGAGGCTAGGGCGATGAACACAGCCACACTCTCCCGCACAATTGCCTGTGTCGCTGCTGCTGCCGCTATTGGCGCGCTGGGACAGGCCCATGCGCAGGATATTCCCGCGCAGGAAACATCCAGCAGCCAGCGCGCCCCGCGCACATCGGGCGTGCGGATCGATCCCTATATCGAGGCATCGCAGGTGCTGCTGGCGGAACTTTCGCCCGGCGATGACGTGCTGACCTACACCCAGCTCGCCGTGGGTGTGGACACGGGCATTTCGGGCCGCAATTCGAATGCCTCCGCATCTCTGCGCTATGAGCGGCGGATCGGCTATGGCAACACGTCGGATGGCGACACCATCAGCGGTATCGCCCGCGCTTCCATGGCGCTGGTTCCGCGCCATCTGACTATCGAAGCAGGCGGCCTTGCATCGCGCGCACGGGTGGAAGGCAATGGCGCAACATCGCTGGGCGGTTATGGCGGCAATGACGATGCCACCAGCCAGATCTACTCGCTGTATGCCGGACCGTCCGTCCAGACCAACGTGGATGATCTGCTGGTCACCGGCTCCTATCGCATTGGCTATACACGGGTGGAGGCACCCGATGCGCTGGCGCTGGCGCCGGGCGATCAGCCGGTCGACATTTTCGATGACAGTCTTTCGCAGAACGCCGGCGTGCGCGCCGGGTTCGAACCGGGGACCGTGCTGCCTGTTGGCGTGGGCGTGGGCGCGGGCTGGAACCAGCAGGATATCTCCAATCTGGACCAACGTGTGCAGGACCGTTTCGTGCGCGCCGACGTGACCGTGCCGGTCTCCCGCAATGTCGCGCTGGTGGGCGGCGTGGGGTATGAGGATGTGGAGGTTTCCAGCCGCGATGCCGTGCGCGATACTGCCGGTGATCCGGTGATCGGGCCCGATGGCCGCTTCATTACAGACAAGTCCGCGCCGCGCCAGATCGCCTATGAAACCGATGGCCTGATCTGGGATGTGGGTGTGATGTGGCGTCCAAGCCGCCGCACCTCGCTGGAGGCCTATGTCGGTCGCCGCTATGGCTCGTCCACCTATTACGGATCGTTCTCTTACGCGCCCAATTCCGGCACCAGCCTGAACATTGGCGTGTACAATAATCTCACCGGATTTGGCGGGGCGCTGGTCGATAGCCTGGCCGGTCTGCCGACCGAGTTCCAGGCCTTCCGCAATCCCATTACCGGCGATCTGGCTGGATGTGTGGACGCGCTGGAAGGTGGCAATTGCGCACTTGGCCGCCTTGGCTCCCTGCGCAGTTCGGTGTTCCGCAGCCGCGGTGTCACCGCCAGCCTTGCGCGCAGTGCCGGGCGCATGTCCTACGGTGTGGCGGGCGGCTATGACCGGCGTAGCTATATCGCCGCTGCCGGCACCGCCCTGTCTGCCGCCAATGGCGTGCTTGATGAAAACATCTGGCTGGCTGCTTATGCCGGTCGCCAGCTCGATCGCAATTCCAGCCTCAATGCCAACGCCTTCGTCAATTGGTTCGATAGCGGATTCGATAGCACTGGCAACGGCATGGGTTACAGCGCATCGCTCGCCTATAATCGCGACCTGCTCAGCGGCCTCAGTGCGACTGCTGCCGTGGGTCTCGATGGAGTGACCCGCGATGAACTGGAAGACCTGACCACTGCATCGGCCCTTGTCGGCCTTCGTTATTCCTTCTGAGCGGTTCCGGGGAGAACTGAACCATGTTTGATGAATTCTACGGCCTTACGGGTAAGCCCTTCCAGCTCACGCCCGATCCGGAGTTCTATTTCCGCAGTCTGACGCACCGCAAGGCGCTGTCCTATCTGGGATATGGGCTGGCACAGGGTGAGGGCTTCATTGTCATCACCGGTGAGATCGGGTCGGGCAAGTCCACCCTGGTCGCGCATATGATGGCCAGCATCGATCCCGCGCAGGTCACCGTGGCGCAGGTCGTCACCAGCAAGCTGGACGGCGAAGAGCTGGTCCACGTGGTGGCACGCGCCTTTGGCATGGATATCGAAGGTCATGACAAGGCCAGCGCGCTCGGCGCTATCGAGAGCTTCCTGCATGGCGAAGCGCGCGAGGGCCGTCGCTGCCTGCTGGTCGTGGACGAATCGCAAAACCTCAGCGTGCAGGCGCTGGAAGAACTGCGCATGCTTTCCAACTTCCAGCTGGGCAATCACCCGCTGTTGCAGACGCTGCTGCTGGGCCAGCCGGAATTTCGCGGCACATTGCAGAACCATCCGCAGCTGGAGCAGCTGCGCCAGCGCGTGATCGCCGCGCATCACCTTGAGGCGATGCAGGCTGACGAGATCGAGCCCTATCTGGTCCACCGCCTGCAGAAGGTGGGCTGGGACGGCCAGCCCAGTTTCAGCGCGGAGGTCTTTGGCCTGCTGCATGAGGCCAGCGGCGGCATTCCGCGCAAGGTCAACATGATCGTCAACCGCCTGCTGCTGCTGGGCGCTGTGGAGGAACGCTGGGATATCGATGCAGACATGCTGCACGAAGTGATCGCCGAGATGGAGCATGAGCGTGTTGCTCCCGAAGCGGCGAAAACTGCTGTGCCCCAGGCAGAAGCGCCAGAGGCATCTGCCGCACCCGAAGCATCTGCCACAGTGCCGAACGCGACCCCCGTGCATCCAATGCTCGATCCGCAGCTGGTTGAAGACCTGCTGGCAGACCGCGACGCACAGATTGCCGAATTGCAGCAGGCCGTGGTGGAACTCGCCAACCAGCAGGATGAAGCGACTTCGGCGGCTCTCAGCCCCGAAATCATCGCCTTGCAGGAACAGGTTGCCAGACTGGAAGCCAAGACCTTCGAACAGGAACGCACGATCCGCCAGACGCTGACCATGCTGATCGAGTGGATCGAAGGCGAAATGGACGAAAGCAAGGCTGCCTGAGGGACCATGCCCGGTGAACGCGATAACCCTGCAACCTGAGGCCACCGCGGCTGATCGTGTCGTCAACGGCCTGTCGGTCGATGTTGAGGACTGGTTCCAGGTCGGCGCGTTCGAGAATGTGATCGAGCGTGATGACTGGGCCAGCCTTGATGACCGCGTGGACCGCAATGTCCGCCAAATCCTCGACCTGTTCGCGGAAGCGGATGTCAGCGCGACCTTCTTCACCCTGGGCTGGGTGGCCAAGCGCCACGGCGCATTGCTGCAGGAAATCGCCGCGCGCGGGCATGAAGTGGCCAGCCACGGATGGGATCATCGCCGCGTTTTCACCATGGACCGCGAGGAATTCGGCGCGGACATAGCACGCGCCCGCAAGCAGATAGAGGATGCCGCCGGGGTCCGTGTTTCGGGCTACCGCGCGCCCAGTTTCTCCATCGACCAGCGCACGCCATGGGCCTTCATGGAACTGGCCGAGCAGGGATATGCCTATTCCTCCAGCGTCGCGCCGGTGGCGCATGATCATTATGGCTGGGCCGCCGCGCCGCGCTTCGCCTTCAATCCCTTGCCGGGTCAGGAGCTGGTGGAGATTCCCGTCACCACCGCGATGTTCGCCGGAAAGCGGCTTGCGGCAGGCGGCGGCGGGTTCTTCCGCGTGCTGCCCTATGGCTTCAGCCGCTGGGCCATTCGTCAGGTCAACCACACCGAAGATCGTCCGGCAGTGTTCTATTTCCATCCGTGGGAAATCGATCCGGGCCAGCCGCGCGTGGCCGGTGCGCCGATCAAATCGCGCCTGCGCCACTACACCAATCTGGAGAAGATGGCGCCAAAGCTGCGCCAGCTGGTCCATGAATTCGCCTGGGGCCGAATGGATGAGCTCGCCGAGCGGGAAAAGGCCCGGTTGGAGGCGACGCAGGCATGAACGCGCCCTTTGCCCCCTCGCGCGAACAGATCCGCCGCGCAGACCTGCGCCAGAGCGATGAAGTCGTGCGGATCGAAGCGTTCGTGGCAAACATGGGCGGCTCTGCCTTCCACCGCCCGGCGTGGCTGCGCGCGGTTCAGGCAGGCACCGGCAATATTGCGCGCGGCCTGATCGCGGAAAAGCACGGTGAGATCACAGGCTGGCTGCCCCTGAGCGAAGTCCATTCGCCAATATTCGGCCGCCTGCTGGCATCGAGCGGCTTTGCTGTCGAGGGCGGCGCGCTGGCAAGGGACGAGGCAACGGCGATCAATCTGTGCCGCGCGGCGCAGGAATACGCCCTGCGGCTCAGCTGCTCCACGGTGGAGCTGCGCGGCGGGATTGCGCCACTGGACTGGACCATCCGCACAGACAGCCACTGCGGCTTTGTCACCCCGCTTGCCGCTGATGATGAGGCGCAATTGCTGGCCATTCCGCGCAAGCAACGCGCCGAAGTGCGCAAGGGGCTGGCGGGCGCGATGCAGGTTCGCATTGGCCGGTCCGATCAGGACCGCGCGGATCATTATGCCATCTATGCCACCAGCGTGCGCAACCTGGGCACGCCGGTGTTCCCGCGCAGCCTGTTCGACAGCGTGCTGGACGCGCTGGACAGCGATATATTGACCGTGCTGCACGATGGCGTGCCGGTGGCGAGCGTGCTCTCGCTCTATCATAACGGCGCGGTTCTGCCTTATTGGGGCGGCGGCACGTGGGCGGCGCGGTCCCTGCGCGCCAATGATGTGATGTATTTCGAACTGATGAGGCACGCGCGCGGGCGGGGCTGCACCCATTTCGATTTCGGGCGCAGCAAGACCGGCAGCGGAGCCTATTCCTTCAAGAAGAACTGGGGCTTTGAGCCAGAGCCGCTGTCATACGCCAGCTGGACAGCGCCGGGCGTTGCCAGGCGCGATGCCGACCCCACCAGTGAGGCACTGGCGGCGCGGATAGCCGCGTGGCGCAAGCTGCCGCTTCCTGTCGCCAATCGCCTGGGTCCGCTGATCGCGCGGGGGCTGGGGTGAGCGGCGAAATCCTGTTTCTGGCCCACCGCTTGCCATTTCCGCCCGATCGCGGTGACCGCATCCGCTCGCACCATATCCTCAAGGCGCTGGCAAAGATCGCTCCGGTCCATGTCGGCTGTTTTGTCGATGGCGAGGCCGATCTGGCGCATGCGGGCAAGTTATCGCGGCTTGCTGCCAGCTATTGCATCGCCCGCCGGGCCAAGCCGCTGTGGCTATCGGGGGCAGAGGCGCTGCTGCGGCAGGAGCCTGTCAGCCTGACCGCCTTTGGCAGCGGGGAGCTGGCCGACTGGACCGAGAACCTGCTCTCCAGCGGGCGCATCTCCGCGATCTATGTATTCTCCGGGCAGATGGGCCAGTTCGTGCCGCATGACTGGGCAGGCAGGCTGGTGGCCGATCTGGTCGATGTCGATTCGGCCAAGTTCGAGGCCTATGCCCGGCAGGCGCGCTTTCCCAAAAACTGGATCAACGCGCGTGAGGGGCGGCTGCTTGCGCGCTTTGAAGCGCAGCTGGCAGCGCGCGCCGATCATACCTTGCTGGTCAGCGAGGCAGAGGCGCAATTGCTCCGCTCGCGCGCAGGCGATGCCGGTAACATCCGCGCACTGGGCAATGGCATCGATGCTGCATTTTTCGCTCCGCAAGCCGCATCATCGGCAGCGGCGATAAATGGCGAAGGCCCGCATTTCGTCTTCACCGGACAGATGGATTACCAGCCCAATATCGCCGCCGTGCAGCGCATGGCGCGCGCCATTATGCCGGGTATTCGCCGCGTTCACCCCGCCGCACAGTTCCACATCGTCGGCCGCGCGCCCACTGCCGCCGTGCGCGATCTGGACGGGCAGAACGGCGTGCGCGTGCATGGCGAAGTGCCCGATGTGCGGCCCTTTCTGGCTGCGGCAGACGTAGTGGTCGCTCCGCTCACCATCGCCCGCGGAGTGCAGAACAAGGTGCTGGAGGCGATGGCGATGGCGCGCCCGGTGCTGCTCAGCCCGCAAGCTGCCACCGGGATCGACGCGCAGGATCAGCGCGACTTCGTGATTGCTGCCGATGATGATGAATTTATCGCCAAGGCGCTTGACCTTGTGGCGGATCGCCAGCTGGCGGCACGGATCGGTCTGGCCGCGCGCGAATTCGTGATCGCGCATCAGGGCTGGTCGGCGATGCTGGCTGACCTTCCCGGGTTGATGGGTCTGGACGGCGGGGCGGGGGATCATCGCGATGTTGCCTGATCTTGCCTTGCGCACTCCTGCCGCGCTGAGCCTGCGCCTGCCGCGCGCATGGCACCGACCATTGCTGCATCTGGCGCTGGCGTTCGCGATAAACCTGCTGCTGTTCGCGCATGTGTGGGCGGATATGGTGCTCCAGTACTGGGATGCCTCTACCTACAACCACATATTGTTCGTGCCGCTGATCCTTGGCTGGCTGGTCAGGTTGCGTGCGCCGGAGCTGGCGAAACTGACACCCACCGGCTTCTGGCCTGCGCTGGTGCCGCTGGCGGGCGGTCTGTTTGTGTGGCTGCTGGGCGATATCTCCGGCCTGGCGCTGGCGACGCATTTGGGCGTGGTGGTGACTTTGCAGATGAGCGTGCTGGCGTTCCTGGGGCCGCGCGTTGCTGCCGCCCTGCTGTTTCCGCTCGCCTATATGCTTTTCCTTGTGCCCTTTGGCGATGAGCTGGTTCCCGCCTTGCAGATGATCACCGCCGATCTCACCATCGCGCTGACCCATGCCAGCGGCATTCCCGCCACGATAGACGGCGTGTTCATCGATACGCCTGCCGGATTGTTCGAGGTGGCAGAAGCTTGTTCGGGGGTGAAATTCCTGATCGCCATGATCGCGCTGGGCACTCTGGCGGCGCATGTCTGCTTCACCAGCTGGCGGCGGCGTATCCTGTTCATGACCGTGGCGATTGCCCTGCCGATCCTGGCCAATGGCGTGCGCGCCTGGGGCACGATCTTCATCGCGCAGTCGCAAGGCGTGGAATTCGCGCAGGGCTTCGATCACATCTTTTATGGCTGGGTGTTCTTCGCGCTGGTCATGGCGCTGTTGCTGGCGCTGAGCTGGCGCTTTTTCGATCGCGCGGCGGATGACCGCTTTATCGATGCGCAGGCGATTGAGGCATCCCCCATGCTCGGCGCATTGCAACGTCTCACCATCACCCCGCCGCGCGCATTGCTGCTGATCACGGTGATGAGCCTTGGCGCAATCGCTTGGTCCGCTCAGGCGCGGCAGGTTGCAGCGCCGTTGCCGCAGCAGATCGCTCTGCCCGAAGTCGCCGGTTGGACCCGCGCACCGCTGGAGCCGCAGCTGTGGTGGGAACCGCGCGCCGCAGGGGCCGATCACCGCCTGCTGGGATCGTACCGCAATGCTGCCGGTGCTCAGGTGGAAGTGTTTTTCGCGCTCTATGCATCGCAGGAAGAGGGCAGTGAGGCCGGTGCCTTTGGCGAAGGCGCCCTGATGCCGGACACTGGCTGGCGCTGGCAATCGCCGGGGCCGGACTTCGGCTCTGGCATGAGTGACCGCTTGCAGGCGGGCGGCGGAATCCAGCGACTGGCGCTGACGCATTATCGGCACCGTGATCTGCTGGGCGGAAGCGTGGCGTGGCTGAAACTGTCCAATATCCGCGACCGGCTTACCCTCAGCCCCGCGCCCACCGCCATGCTGATCCTGTCAGCCGGCGAAGGGCAGGGGGTTCCGGCGGAGCAGGCGATGCGCGATTTCCTGGCCGCCACGCAGCCTTTGGGCGAGTGGATGGACCAGATCGCGCAAAAGCCGTAACGAGCCCGATATGTGCGGGATTGCCGGTATTTTTCATTGCGGAACCATCAAGCCGGTCGACCCTGCGCGGGTGGAGCGGATGTGCGATGTGCTGGCGCACCGCGGGCCTGACGGATCGGGCGTGTGGACCGCTCCCGGTGTCGGTCTGGGCCATCGCCGCCTGTCGATCATCGATATCGCTGGATCGCCGCAGCCGATGGAATCGGCAGACGAGCGCGCGGTGATCAGCTTCAATGGCGAGATCTACAATTTCAGGGAGCTGCGAAAGGAGCTGGAGGGGCTGGGCGCCAGCTTCCGCACCGATGGCGACACCGAAGTTATCCTCGCTGCCTATGAGCGCTGGGGCACCGATTGCCTGTCCCGCCTGCATGGCATGTTCGCCTTTGCCATCTATGACCGGGCGGACCGCTCCCTGTTTCTCGCGCGTGACCGGTTCGGGGTGAAGCCGCTGTTCATGGCACGGCTTAGCGATGGCAGCATGGCCTTCGCCTCCGAACTGAAGGGCCTGCTGGCCCATCCGCTGCTGCGCCGCGATGTCGATCCTCATGCGGTGGAGGATTACATGGCCTGGGGCTATGTGCCCGATCACCGCAGCATGCTGCGCGGCGTGGAGAAACTGCCGGCCGGCCATTTCCGCCTGCTCAAACACGATGCAGAACCTGCCGCCCCGCAGCAATATTGGGACATTTCCTTTGCCGAGCGGCGCAAGGGCAAGCTCAAGGACCTTGAGGCGGAACTGCTGCACCATATGCGGGAGGCAGTGACGTCGCGGATGGTGGCCGATGTGCCGCTGGGCGCGTTCCTTTCAGGCGGGGTCGACAGCTCCAGCGTGGTGGCGCTGATGGCAGAGGCGAGCCGCGATCCGGTGCGCACCTGTTCCATCGGCTTTGACGTCGCTGCGGTGGACGAAAGTTCCTACGCCGCAAAAGTCGCCGCGATGTTCGGCACCGATCACGCCAGCCGCATCGTCAGCGCCGATCAGTTTGATGCGATAGACACTATCGCGGGCATGTTTGACGAACCCTTCGCCGATGCCTCTGCCCTGCCGACATGGCGCGTGTGCCAGCTGGCGCGTGAAAGCGTGACCGTGGCGCTATCGGGCGATGGCGCGGATGAGGCGATGGCGGGCTATCGGCGGCAGGTGTTCCACCATCATGAGGAGCGCTTGCGCGGGATATTGCCTGCATCCCTTCGCTCCAAGGTGATCGGTCCGCTGGGCCGGGCATGGCCCAAGGCCGACTGGGCACCGCGGCCCCTGCGCGCCAGATCGACCCTGCTCTCGCTCGCCGGATCGGGTGCCAGCGGCTATGCCAGCGCGGTTGGCGCGGTGCCGATGGATCAGCGCTTTGCCCTGTATGGAGATGCGCTGGGCAGCCAGCTGGATGGCTATGTGGCTGAACACGCCTTCATTGACATGATGGAGCGCGCCCCGGCGCGAACAGGGCTGGACCGCGCGCAATATGCCGATCTGAAGTTCTGGCTGCCCGGAGACATCCTGACCAAGGTTGACCGCACCAGCATGGCGGTGAGCCTTGAGGCGCGCGAGCCGCTGCTCGATCATCGTCTGGTGGAATTTGCCGCCACTCTGCCCGACAGTGTGCGGGTGAAGGGCGCGCAGGGCAAATATCTGCTCAAGAAGACGATGGAGCGATATCTTCCCGGCGATATACTTTACCGTCCCAAGCAGGGCTTTGTGACGCCGATTGCGCAGTGGCTGCGCGGTCCGCTCCAGACCCAGACACGCGCGATTGCCAGCAGCAGCGCGCTGGCGCGCACGGGCTGGTTCGACAAGGCCCAGCTGACCCGCATGGCAGAGGCGCACATCGCCGGAAAGTCCGACAATTCGCGGCTCTTGTGGCAATTGCTGATGCTGGACAAATCGCTGGCACGGCTCGGTATCGTCGCCTGAATCAGCCTGGTTCGCCGTGGCCCAGCGCCAGATACTCGTCGCTCTGCATTTCCTTCAGGCGGCTGACCGTGCGTTCAAATTCAAATGCCCCGTCGCCTGCCGGATAGAGGTTTTCAGGCTCTGCCGCAGCAGTGGCGAACAACTTCACCCGGTTTTCATACAAGGCGTCGATCAGCGTCACGAAGCGCGCCGCCTCATTGCGCATGTCTGGCCCCATGATCGGAATGCCGACGATGATGACGGTGTGATAGGCGCGGGCAATCGCCAGATAATCTGACGCGCCGCGCGCTTCCGCGCACAGCCGTTTGAAGCTGAACACCGCCACGCCTTTCAGGCTCTTGGGCACGAACAGCTTGCGGTTGCCGCCCAGGTCCAGTTCGCCGGTCGGCACGTTCGCTGCATCTTCGGGTTTGAAATCGGTCAGGCGGAAGAAGGCTTCCCGCACCTGCGCGGTGGCTTGCGGCCCGATGGGAGTATGCCAGGTGGCCATGTCTCCAATCCGGTCCAGCCGGTAATCGGTGGGGCCGTTCAGCTCGACAATTTCCAGTCTGCTGGAGATCAGATCGATGAACGGCAGGAAATGCTCCCGGTTCAGCCCGTCCTTGTACAGATCATGGGGAGGGCGGTTGCTGGTGGTCACGACCGTCACCCCCTGGTCCACGATCAGCGCGCGGAACAGGCGCGACATGATCATGGCATCGGCGGAATTGTTGACCACCATCTCGTCAAAGGCGAGGCAGCGGATCTCGGCCGCCAGTGCGGCGGCCACGGGCGGGATAGGGTCGCCGAGTTCCTTCTTGCGCTCCTCACGAATGCGCTGGTGCACTTCGATCATGAAGGCGTGAAAATGGACGCGGCGCTTTGCGGTGATTTCCAGCGTTTCATGGAACAGGTCCATCAGCATGGACTTCCCGCGCCCCACACCGCCCCACAGATAGGCGCCGCGCACCGGCTCAGACTTCTTGATCAGGCGCTTGAGGAAGCCGTTGTGATTGTTGCCATTCTTCTCAAGCTGGTCTTGCACGCCCGCCAGCACTTCGGCAGCAGCGCGTTGTTGCGGATCGCGGCGCAATTCGCCCGATGCGATAAGGGCCTGGTATCGTTCAAGCATGGCACTCACGAGAGCTACTCAGGCAGGCTTTCGACGGGCTCGCTATGCAAATGTTTCCTGATCTTGCCGAGCAATTGCGCCGCATCCTCAGTATCACCGAGGTCGTTAAACACCGATCGGATGTGGGACGCGAAATTGAAGCGGTTGAAGAAATTGTGGCTCAGGGTAATCGAATGATCGTGGCTGTGTGTATAATGCCACCAATCGGGCGGTATGATAAGCATTTCTCCCGGTTGTAGGATTGCTTCATGCCCTGTTCGGTCGCCTATTTCCGACATGGCGCTTAAATCCGGGCCGACGGGATCAAATTTTGCAGCTTCGCTATTTGTAAAATCCTCAGGAGGAAACAGGATGACTTTCTTGTTGCCCTGAAACTGCACAAGACAACCGATGGTGTGGCTGTGATCATAGTGCAAGGGGGTTATCGTGTGCTTCTTGCTGATATAGATTGAATGGAAATCGAAGCCGGAAATAGACTGAAGGAAATCATAGACATCGCGGGGCAACCGTGCCGCAATATTGGGCATGGTTGCCGGGAATGGTGAGACGTCGTCGAGCAGCTCGCGGTGCTTTTTCAGGGGATGCCAGCGAAAGCTCCACACGAGCCTTTCTTCATAATCAGGTGCCTGGGCCACGGGTGTTCCACCCAGTCCAATCCAGAAGCCCGGAAGGTCGGCAAGGGGAGCATCCAGATGATCTATGAATTCACCCAATTTTGTCGCCTTGCCGGATGAAGTCTGGTCAAAGTGCAAGGTCGCAATGCCAAATTCATCACCATATTGACTGGCAAAGAAATCGAGGTTCCATTTGCCCAATGCGGGCCAGTCGGCAATCGCATCGGGGAAGATGCAGGGATAGGCGGGGCCGGCTTCGAAATAGTCTTCGACCAGTTCCTTATTACCCGAAGACATCCGTTTGATGGGCACTGCCTTCATGGCAAGAACGTTCCTCCATTGCGCAGACCAGAAAGGCCGCTCAGATCTGGCGTTCCGCCATCATCTTCTTGGTTTCGGCAATGGCCTTTGCCGGGCTGAGGCCCTTGGGGCAGACATTGGCGCAGTTCATGATGGTGTGGCAGCGATAGAGGCGGAAGGGATCTTCCAGCTCGTCCAGTCGCTCACCGGTCATTTCGTCACGGCTGTCGGCCAGCCAGCGATAGGCCTGCAACAGGATCGCCGGACCCAGGAACTTGTCCGAATTCCACCAGTATGATGGGCAGGAGGTGGAGCAGCAGGCGCACAGGATGCACTCATACAGACCGTCCAGCTTTTCCCGCTGTTCGGGCGATTGCAGGCGTTCCTTGCCGCTTGGCGTGGTGGAAACCGTCTGAAGCCACGGCCGGATGGAGGCATATTGCGCGTAGAAATGGGTGAAGTCGGGGACCAGATCCTTGACCACTTCCATATGCGGCAGCGGGGTGATGCGAATTTCGCCCTTCAGATCCTCAATCGCGGTGGTGCAGGCGAGGCCGTTCTTGCCGTTGAGGTTCATCGCGCAGGAGCCGCAGATGCCTTCGCGGCAGGAGCGGCGGAAGGTCAGCGTGGGATCAATCTCGCTCTTGATCTTGATGATCGCGTCCAGAACCATCGGGCCGCATTCGTCCAGGTCGATCTCGAACGTGTCATATCGCGGATTTTCGCCGCTTTCCGGGTCCCAGCGATAGATCTTGAACTTCTTCACCCGGCCTGCGCCCGTCGCTGTGTAGGCGCGGGACTGGCCATTGATCTTGCTGTTCTTCGGGAGCGTGAATGTCGCCATGTTCAGATCCGCTTTCCTTGCTTCCCGACCTATCTAGACGCTTGGCGGTTCAGGGCAAGCCGGACCTTGGTCCGTAAACAGGAAAAAATGGCGGATTTGCCGGAATTTCGGCGGAGCGACAGACGCGGCGCACAGGCATGGCCATCATCGCCGGGCGGTTGCGGCGCAGCTTGGCTGCACGGCTCTTAGGCCATATGTTCACCAGCCCACAATTGCGTATAAAGGAGCAAGAAAACCAAAATCGGGTGAGTGCGGGGGTAAGGTGCAAAAGGCGGCCATTTTCGGGGCGAGTGGCGGAATCGGCGCAGCGTTGTGCCGTGCGCTGGCCGACAAGGGCGTGCAGGTGCTGGCCGGATCACGCGGCGGAGATACGCCGACGCATGTGAGCATCACGCCCTTCCGTTTCGACCTGGAGGATGAAAGCACCATCGCCGCCGCCGTGCAGGCTATGGCAGACGACCCGCCAGACCTGGTGGTCGTGGCCACAGGTGTGCTGACGCTGGCCGACGGCACCGGGCCGGAGCGCAGCCTCAAGGCCCTCGACCCCGCCACCATGCAGAAGGTGATGCTGCTCAACACCATCGGGCCAGCGCTGATCGCCAAGCATGTGCTGCCCCTTTTTCCGCGCGACCGGAAATGCGTGTTCGCTGCCCTGTCCGCCAAGGTCGGTTCAATCAGCGATAACAGGGTGGGGGGCTGGCATTCCTACCGGGCGAGCAAGGTCGCGCTCAACATGCTGATCCGCAATTTCGCCATAGAGATGGAGCGTACGCATCCGCAGGCGGTAATCGTCGGCCTGCATCCGGGCACGGTGGATACGCGGCTGTCGCAGCCGTTCCAGTCCAGCCTGCCCGCCGGTCAGCTGACCATGCGGCGCGATGCGGCGCGCAATCTGATGCGCATTCTCGAAGGACTGCAACCGCAGGACAGCGGCACGCTGGTGGGCTGGGATGGCGAGGTCATCGCCCCGTAACTGAACAGGCCGTAACGGGGCAGGGCGTAACGGGGCAGGCCGTAACAGGGCAGGGTGGCCCCGTTCCCGATCAGCCCGAAAGCCCGCCGATCAGCGCGTATTTCAGCTCGAAATACTCGTCCAGCCCGTGGCGAGAACCTTCACGGCCCAGGCCCGATTCCTTGATCCCGCCGAACGGAGCAACCTCTGTTCCCAGCAGGCCTTCGTTGATCGCCACCATGCCGAATTCCAGTGCCTCGCGCACGCGCCAGGCGCGGCCAAGATCGCGCGTGTAGAAATAGGAGGCGAGGCCGTAGCGCGTGTCATTGGCGATGCGGATTGCCTCCGCCTCGTCATCGAAAGCCATCACGCAGGCGACCGGGCCGAAGATTTCCTGAGAGGCGATGTCCATGTCCTGCGTCACCCCGGTCAGCACGGTGGGGGTGAAGAATTGCGCGCCGGCATTATGCCTGCTGCCGCCACAGGCCAGCGTGGCCCCCTGCTTGATGGCGCTGGCGGTCAGTTCATCCACCTTGCGCAGCGCCTTGTCGGTAATCAGCGGGCCGATTTCCATGCCCGGCTCCACCCCGTTGCCAACCTTGAGGTCGCGCACGCGGCGCACCAGTCCATCGACGAATTCATCGTGCACGGATTTCTGCACCAGCAGGCGGTTGGCGCCGATGCAGGTCTGCCCGGCGTTGCGAAACTTGGCGATCATCGCGCCGTCCAGCGCGGCATCCATGTCGGCATCGTCAAACACGATGAAGGGCGCATTGCCGCCCAGTTCCATGCTGGCGCCCTTGATCGTGCTGGCCGCCTGTTCCAGCAGCTTCTTGCCCACGGCGGTGGAGCCAGTGAAGCTTATCTTGCGAACCAGCGGATGGGTGCAGAAAACCTGCCCGATGGCGCGTGCATCTTCGCTGGGGACGATGCGGAACACGTCCTTGGGAATGCCCGCTTCCACCGCCAGCGCTTCGAGCGCGAGGGCGGACAGCGGCGTGCTTTCGGATGGCTTGATCACGATCGAGCAGCCCGCCGCCAGCGCCGGTGCGGCCTTGCGGGTGATCATCGCCAGCGGGAAGTTCCACGGGGTGATCGCGGCGCAGGTGCCGATCGGCTCCTTGGTCACCATGATCGCCTTGCCCTCGGCAAAACCGGGGATGGTTTCGCCATAGGCACGGCGCGCTTCTTCGGAGAACCATTCGGCGAAGCTGGCGGCGTAATTCACCTCTCCGCTCGCCTCTGCCAGCGGCTTGCCGCATTCCGCGGTGCACAGCGCGGCCAGTTCATGGTGATGCTGCTGGATCATATTGTACCAGTCGCGCAGACGGTCTGAGCGGACCTTGGCAGTGAGGGCGGCCCAACCCTTGCGGGCAGCCTCCGCACGCTGGATGATCGCGTCCACTTCATCGGAAGAATAAGTCTGTACACGGGCGATCATCTCTCCCGTAGCGGGGTTGAGCACTTCCATTCCGCCGCTGGGGACAAGCGCGGGCTGGATCATGGTCCAGATGGTGTTCGACATGGTTGTTTCCTGCATCAAGATATCGGCATGGCGGGAGATCGGTCAGCCCCATGTAGGGATGCAACCGGGTCAATGCCACGTGCGCGCGTCCTGTGCCCGAAAGGGGGCAGGCTTGCCAAGGTGTTTCGCCATCGGGCGAGAGTCAGGAGTTCGGCAGGAGTGCGGCAGGAGTGCGGGCGGGACGTCTCGCCAGACAAGGTGCCGGGCGCGCAGGCCAATGACTGGTTGACAATGCGCCCTGCGCCTACCTAGGAGGCGCCGATTCCACCGGTACGCGCACATGCGATCTCGTGTGACGGAGACGAGTTGAAGGCGCTCTACGCCCTGCCAGACCACGAGGTGGTCAACAGCCTGATCCCAGACATCGGGAAGACCTGCCTTTCTAATGACGAGGCGGTGGCGCGCATCCGTGCGACTCCCGGAATGGTGCCCGTTGCCATCGATCCCCAAAGCGAGAGCGGCGGCACTGGCCGTGTGCTGTGGGCCGACCTTGGCGATCACCCGTTCCGCGAATGGCAGTTCATGTACACAGTGCAGTCGCTGGCGCAGGGCGGGCTGATCGGTGAGGCATTCACCACCGATTTCTCCATTCTGCATGATGACCGGATACTGGCCGATCCCATCGCACCCAGCGGGCTGCTGTTTCACATCTCGCGCTGCGGATCGACGCTGACGGCCAAGGCGCTGGCCCGGTCCCCGCGCCACGTGGTGATCAACCAGGGCGGCCCGTTGCAGCGCGGCTTCTGGGCCACGATCACCCGCGACTTTACGCAGGAAGCGGAACCGAGTGCGGAGAATCTGCACGCGTTCCGCAATCTGGTGCTGGCCATGACCCGCCGCCGCCGCCCCGAACAGACGCATGCCTTCATCAAGTTCATATCGTGGAACACGCTGTATATGGACTTTGTCATGCAGGCCTTCCCGCAAGTGCCGGCGATGTTCCTCTATCGCAATCCGGTGGAGGTGATCGCCTCTGTCCTGCGCGAAACATCCGCAGTCTTGTGGGCCAAGGGCAGGCGTCAGGCCGGTTTCCTGACCGGGCTGGACTGGCAAAGCACGGCGGCGATGGACGATGTCAGCTATCTGTCACGCTGTTTCGCGCGCTATCTGGAACTGGCCGAACAGGCGCCGGGGGATGTGACCCACGTCAATTACACCAACATCAATCCTGATAACTTCCCCGCCATGATCCGCCAGGGCCTGCGGTTCGATGCCGGGGAGGAGGAATTTGCGCTGATGCTGGAGCAGTTCCGGTTCCATTCGAAGGACGATTCGGACAAGCAGCAATTCCGCGCCGACAGTGAGGAAAAGCGTGAGTCCATGGCGGATGCCGACAAGCAATTGATCCAGCGAGAATGCGCCGAACTGATAGACCGGCTCGACCGATCGCCCGCCAACCTTTTTGCGCGAAGCGAATAACAGGTGTAACGGCCCCATCGATGCCTATCTGAACCTTGCCTATTTCTGCTTGCCGCTGTGTCAGCGGTGACTACTGTAGCACCACCTAATGGAGACCCACTTGTCCAACCCCGCCCCCAACAAGCTGCTCAGCGTTGTCATTCCCAATTACAACTACGGCAAGTTCGTGGGCGAAGCGATCGCAAGCGTGGCGGCGCAGACCTATTCCCCGATCGAACTGATCGTGGTGGACGATGCTAGCACCGATAATTCGGTTGAGGAAATCACCAAGGCGCTGGATGCAGCCACCGGTCTTGCGGCCAGCCAGTGCATTGTGCTGGAGGAAAATGCCGGCAAGCTGGGCGCGCTCAACCGTGCGCTGCCGCATGTGAAGGGCCATTACTTCATCATCCTGGATTCCGACGATATCCTTACGCCCGGCTATGCCGAGCGGACGATTGCCGAACTGGAAAAGGCCCGCGCGGAAGATTCCTCCATCGGTTTCCTCTACACCGATTGCATGCTGATCTCCCCCACGGGTGAGGATCTGGATCGCGGCAAGTCGACGGGCTGGGACCCGGCGCTGCTGGATCGCTATTCCTTCGTGCCTGAGCCGGCAACTTGTCTGGCAGCGATGGTGCTGGAAGCTGGCCCTTATGATGAGGCGATCCGCAAGGGCACCAAGCATCACAAGTGGAAGCGCATCGTCGCCAATGGCTGGAATGGCCGCCACCTGCCAGAGCCGCTGTTCTGCTATCGCATGCATGACAACAACATCTCCGGCATCGGTCGGCGCGTGATCGACGAAGTTGAGCGCGGCGAGGGCGGGGAACGCATCCTGTCCGGTTACTGGCCCCTGCAAACAACACAGCGATAGGCACAATGTCCCATCCCCTGAGCAAGCCGGGCGAATTTGCAACGCATTCGCCGCAAGCCTTTCCCCTCCAGATGGAGGACGTGCGCATTGGCGTGGTGGGCCTTGGCTATGTCGGCCTGCCCGTTGCCGTGGCCTTCGCGCAGGAATTCCCCACTTTCGGCATCGATATCAAGGCGCAGCGGGTTGAAAACCTGCGTGCCGGCCATGACGAGACGCTGGAGGCGACAGCGGAAGAACTGGCGGCCGCAACCAACCTCAGCTTCACCGGCGTGTGGGACGATCTGCAGGCCTGCAACGTCTTCATCGTCACCGTGCCGACGCCGCTCGATGGGCATAATCACCCTGATCTGGGCCCGCTTGAAGGGGCCACGCGCGCTATCGGCAAGCTGCTGAAGCGCGGCGATATCGTGATTTACGAATCCACCGTCTATCCCGGCTGCACCGATGAATTCTGCGTACCCATTCTGGAGCATCTTTCGGGCCTGCAATACAACCGCGATTTCTTCTGCGGTTACAGCCCCGAGCGGATCAATCCGGGCGACAAGGAGCGCAAGCTCTCTGATATCCGCAAGATCACGTCCGGCTCCACCGTGGAAGCAGCGGACTTCGTCGATGCGCTATATGGCAAGATCATCACCGCCGGCACGCACCGCGCCAGCTCCATCCGCGTGGCGGAAGCGGCCAAGGTGATGGAAAACACCCAGCGCGACCTCAATATCGCGCTCGCCAACGAACTGGCGATGATCTGCAACAGCCTGGGCATCGATACGCTGGAAGTGCTGCAGGCAGCGGGCACCAAGTGGAACTTCATGCCCGTGCGCCCCGGCCTGGTGGGCGGACACTGCATTGGCGTCGATCCCTATTATCTCACCCACAAGGCGGAGGAGATCGGCCACCATCCCGAAGTGATCCTCGCCGGACGGCGCATCAATGACCGGGTGGGCAAGTATGTGGTCAACCAATTCGTGCGCCTGATGGGCCGCAAGGGCCTGCTGACGGGCGATCTGCGGGTGCTGGTGCTGGGCTTCGCCTTCAAGGAAAATTGCCCCGATCACCGCAACACCAAGGTCGAAAGCATCGTGCGCCACCTGCAGGAATTCGACATCGCCGTGGACGTTTACGATCCGTGGGTCGATGCCGATGAATGCACACGCGAATACGGCATTCGCCCGGTCAAGGTGCTGGAAACAGGCAAGTATGACGGCATGATTCTGGCCGTTGCCCATGATGAGATTGCGGCAATGGGCGCGGAAGGCATTCGCGCATTCGGCAAGCCGGGTGCGGCGCTGTATGACGTCAAGTCTGTCCTGCCCAAAGATGATGTCGATCAGCGGCTGTAAGGCCTGCTGACCGCACTCAGTCCCGGTATCAGTCTGATTTTCAGTCGATCAGTTGCGCGTTCTCGCGCCGCTTGATCAGCGTGGCTTCGGTAATGTCGAAGCTGTGCTTGTGGTCCACATCGATGGGGCCGAACGGATACTCCAGCATCACCGGCGCGATGGACACGCCCAGCTTGCGGCCGATGGCGTTCACCAGCCCGCGCATGTCCGACAGCTTCAGCTTGTAGATGATGAAGGGCCACAGGCCGAACGCCTTGAGGATGCGCATGTGGCGCTTGCCGAACTGCCCGCCGCCTTCGAATATCTTCACGGCGGTCAGCGCCTTTGCACGCCGCAGGCCATACAGGTTGCACGATGAAAAGCCGCCGTCCTTCATCTGGTGGAAGGCGAGGCCCGAATTGGGATAGTCGCGCAGCACCACGTCGTCGCTGGTGAAGGCAACCGCGGCATCCTCATCACCTTCCCAGAAGGCCTGCATGAAATCGCGGATCAATTCCGGCGTGTGCAGGGCGTTATCGCCGGTGGTGATGATCAGCGGCAGCGGATCGGGGATTTCCTCGGCTGCGGCCAGCACGCTGTCTGCCAGATTGCCGCGCGCAGCCACGGGGACCACGCGGCCTTCATCGGCCCATGCCTGCATCACCGGCGTGGCGCGCAGGATGGAGGCATCGTCCACCGATACGTGGACCGTGCCGAAACAGCCGCTGTCGATCAGTGCTTCCAGCACGCGCTCCAGCATGACCTGCCCGTCGAGCTCGACCAGGCATTTGTGTGATTTGTTCTGCAACCGCGCGACCGGATCATCCACGCCCCTCCGGCTTGCGGCCATGACCAGCACGGCTGCGTGCGGGTGGGACCCGTCTGCAGGAATGGATGAAGTGGAGTTCATGAAATATCTCGCAGTTGATCTGTGTCAGGCCGCACCGGCAGAGGTGAATTCGGCAGCAGTGAATTCGGCAGCAGTGAATTCGGCATTGTGCATCAGTTCGCCCATATCGGGCAGGCTTGGCAGCTTCTCAAGCGACTGACGCAGGCTGTCGATGTCTTCAGGGGGGATAACACCCGCACAGCAGGCTTCGAACTTGGCCCAATATTGCTCATCGGTGAAGGGCGCGCTTTTGCTGCCTTGCGGCATGGCGATGGTTTTCTCCAGCACCCGGCCATCGCGCATGGTCAGGCGCACCTGGGTGGGGAATTCGCCTTCCAGCTTGTCCACCGGATGGCGGTGGATGATCGGGAACAGCGATCGCACATCATCGCGCATGATCGCCTCCGGCGTGAAATCGGCCAGCGTGCAATCCCCGCGCGCCAGCACGCAGCCGACTGCATATTCGGCCGAGAACTTGGCCTCCAGCGGCTCACGCGGATCGGTGTACATCACATTGTTGAAGTGGACGCGCGGCATGTGCAGATCCACGCTGGTGACATCATCGGCGGAAAAGCCATGCTCTGCCCGCAGGTCCAGCACACCATCCATCGCGCGGTGAATGGCGCCGCAGGTGGGGAAGCGCTTCACGCGGAACTTGTGTTCGGTAATCAGCAGCGGCTCGCCCACGCTCTCCAGCTCGTAACGCAGGTTCTGCCCGTGTTCGATATGGGTGATGGTGTCGCGCAATTCTTCGTAATCGGGGCCGACCATCAGCCGGTTCATGCCGGTGCGGCCATCGAGCGTTTCAGTCCCTGCGGTAACACCAGCACGCGCCATGCTGGCTGCCATGATCCCGCCCTTGGCCGCAAGCCCTGCGTGCACCGGCTTCATCTCCGTGCCGAACTGCGACATGAACCCTGCCGACATGCTGGTGGCGATGGACAGCGCCCGCGCGCATTGCTGCGCATCCAGCTTCATCAGCCGCGCACAGGCGGCGGTGGCTCCCATCACGCCAACCGTGGCGGTGGCATGCCAGCCGCGATTGCGGTGCGTGGGATTGAGGCCCTGGCCGATGCGGCCCAATATCTGCAGGCCCACGATATAGGCATCGATACAGGCCGCGCCCGAAAGCTTCTCCTGCTGCGCCAGCGCCATCAGGGCAGGGCACAATACCGCGCTGGGATGCGCCTTGGGCGGATCGAAATTATCATCGAAATCGAGCACATGGGCAATCGTGCCATTGACCATTGCGGCCCAGGGCGCGGCCAGGCGGGTGCTCTGGCCAAATACGGTGCAGGGGCCAGCACCCCAGGGGGCGACGGTTTCGAAGATCTTGCGGCTGACAGGCTCCACCGCGCCGGGCACCATGACGGCAACCGTGTCGATGAATTCGCGGTGCGCCCATTCGCGCGCATCGCTGGGCCAGTTATCCGGGCTATCGGCAATCCAGCTGCCAAAAACCTCGAGCGGATTAGTCTTCACAAGCTTCCGTCTTCTGCGACCCTGAATGGAGTCCAGCGCGAATGGGTCCATGTCGCGTGGATCAATTCCCCTGCCAATACGGGCAAATTCCGTCCCGGATCGGGCGGTGGCCTTGGCTGGCCGAGTGCGCTCTAAACCTGCCGGTCGCACGGCGCAAGCTTGGGACGAAATGGGACGATTCAAGCGGGTGTTGCGTTTGCCATTTCCAAATCCGACTGCCGCGCTAAACTCCCGTCAAAGAACAAAGAAGGGGAAGCAGAATGGGGTTTCGCAATTGGTATGAGGAGACGATTCTGCCCAGGATCGTGACATCGGCGTGCGGGCAGGAAAACGTATCCGAACTGCGCAAGCAGGTGGTGCCGCTGGCACAGGGCAATGTGTTCGAAATCGGCTGTGGCGGCGGACTGAACCAGCCGTTTTATGACAAGACCAAAGTCACCGGATTTGCCGGAATTGATCCCAACCACGCCCTGCTGGAAGGCGCCCGTGGCCGTGCGGCAGCCAATGGCTGGGAGGCGGAAGTGAAATACGGCAAGGCGGAGAACATCCCCTTTGCCGACGGCAGCTTTGACACGGTGGTGTGCACATACACGCTGTGTTCGGTGGACGATCAGGCGCAGGCTCTGTCCGAAATGCGCCGGATCCTGAAGCCGGGTGGGCGGCTGCTGTTTCTGGAACATGGCCGCGCGCCCGATCCCGGCCTGCAGAAGTGGCAGAACCGGATTGAGCCGGTGTGGAAGCGGGTGATGGGCAATTGCCACCTGACGCGCGAAGTGGGCGGGGCGCTGCGCCGGGCTGGCTTTGAGGTTGAGCCGATCGGCCAGGAATATTTCGAAGGCATGCCCAAATTCGCCGGATGGATGGAATGGGGTTCCGCGCGCCGCGCCGGAGCCTGATCGATTGCCGCACAGGGCGGTTTATCCCTGATTACAAACAATAATGGCCGGTAAGCGGAGCGTTGCTGCTCCTGCTTACCGGCCATTTATTTGTTGTGCCTGTTACGGCAAGCCAATCAGCCTGCTGTCAGCGATCAGGCGCCGAAAGTCCTCTGCCACCATCCGCGGCGAGGCTCGCCATTCTCGTCGAGCTCGGATTCGTCGTTGGGCGCCGGGCTCTGCTTTTCTGCAACTGGTGCAGCCGCAGGTGCCGATGCCTTTGCCGGTGCGGACGCAGGCTTGGCAGCCTCCTCCGCCAGAGGCGCTTCGCTCACGGCTTCCTTTGCTGCAGGCGCATCGGCCTTCTTGCGGCGCGGTGCGCGCTTGGCCTTGGCAGGTGCTTCCTCAGCGGGAGCAGCCGCTTCAGCAGGCGCTTCCTCTGAAGTTTTCGCCGGTTCGGCCTTCTTGCGGCGCGGTGCGCGCTTGGCTTTGGGCTTGGCTTCAGCTTCAGGCTCGGCAGTGTCTGCCGCAGCGGTTTCTGCCGGAGTTTCTGCCGGAGCTTCCGCCACAGCTTCCTCTGCCGTTGCTTCTGCTTCTGGCTCCACCTTCTTGCGGCGAGACCGGCGCTTGGGCTTGATCTCTTCGGCTGCTGTGGTTTCTTCCGCGGCATCTGGAGCGGCTTCTGCTTCAGGCTGTGGCTCTACGGCCTGTGCAGCTTCCGCATCGTCGGACTCGCTGGTTTCGCCGGACTCGCCGGGCTCATTGTCCTGCTCACCGTCCTGGCCGCCCGCTTCGTTCCGGCGACGACCGCGTCCCCGGCCACCACGACGGCGACGCTTGCGGGGACGGTCTTCGCCATCTTCGCCGCTTTCCCGGTCGCCATCCCTGTCACTGGACGAACCACGCGATTCGCCGTCATCGTCGGAGGAATTGTCGTCGTCGTCGCGGTCGCTGTCCCGGTCATTGTCCCGGTCACCTTCGCCGTCATTGTCGCCATTTTCGTCCTGGCCACGGCTGCGATTGCGTCCGCGTCCACCACGGCGGCGGCGACGGCGTTTCTTGCGGCCATCGGCATCTTCGTCCGAATCCGAATCCGATTCAGAAGAATCATTCGATTCCTCCTCATCATCCTCATCCTCGTCGTCGATATCCAGATCGTCCTCTTCGAACACGAGCGGTGCGAACTTGGGCGCTTCGGTCGGGCGCGGGCCGGATGAGTTGACGCGCATCTTGGCGCCTTCGTCCTCGCCCTCGGGCACGACTTCGACATTCACGCCATAGCGCATCTCGATTTCGGCCAGGTCGCCGCGCTTGGCGTTGAGCAGATAGATCGCCGCCTCGGTGGAGGCGAACAGGGTGATCGTGGTGCCTTTGCCCTTGGCGGCCTCATCCTCGATCAGGCGCAGGGCGGAAAGCCCGGCGGAGGATGCGGTGCGCACAAGGCCGGTGCCATCGCAATGCGGGCAGGAGCGGGTGGTGGCTTCAAGCACGCCGGTGCGCAGGCGCTGGCGGCTCATTTCCATCAGGCCAAAGCCCGAAATGCGGCCCACCTGAATGCGCGCACGGTCGTTCTTGAGCGAATCCTTCATGCAGCGTTCGACTTTGCGGACATTGGAATTGTGTTCCATGTCGATGAAGTCGATCACCACCAGGCCGGCCATGTCACGCAGGCGCAACTGGCGGGCGATTTCGCGGGCGGCTTCCAGATTGGTTGCCGTGGCCGTCTGCTCGATCCCGTGTTCCTTGGTGGAACGGCCCGAGTTGATGTCGATCGAGACCAGCGCTTCGGTGGGGTTTATCACCAGATAGCCGCCCGATTTGAGCTGCACCACCGGATCGTACATGGCCGAAAGCTGGTCTTCCGCACCGTAACGCTGGAACAGCGGAACCGGATCGGAATAGGCCTTCACCCGCCGCGCATGGCTGGGCATCAGCAGCTTCATGAAGCTCTTGGCGAGCTTGTAGCCTTCCTCGCCTTCAACCACGACTTCTTCGATCTCGCGGTTGTAGATGTCACGGATGGCGCGCTTGATCAGGTCCGAATCCGAATGGATAAGCGCGGGCGCGCTGGACTTGAGCGTGTTCTCGCGAATCTCGTCCCACAGGCGGGCAAGGTAATCGAAATCGCGCTTGATCTCGGTCTTGTTGCGCTGGAGGCCGGCGGTGCGAACGATCAGGCCCATGCTCTTTGGCAGGCTGAGTTCGCCGACGATCTGCTTCAGTCGCTTGCGATCCGAACCGTTTGAAATCTTGCGCGAAATGCCGCCGCCGTGGCTGGAGTTGGGCATCAGCACGCAATAGCGGCCAGCTAGCGAAAGATAGCTGGTGAGGGCAGCGCCCTTGTTCCCGCGCTCTTCCTTTACGACCTGCACGAGCAGCACCTGACGGCGCTGGATAACGTCCTGGATCTTGTAGCGACGACGCAGGGCCTGACGCTTGGCGCGCAGTTCGTCCATTTCCTTGGCGCGGCTGTTGCCACCACCACGGCGACCCTGGCCCTGGCCCTGGCGGCGACCGCGCGGACGGCGGCCATTCTGCGAACGCCGGCCCCCATCGTTGGAGCCGCTTTCCTCGTCCTCGTCGGAATCGGCGTTGCCGTCTTCATCCTCAGTCGAGTCATCTTCGCCGGAGTCATCTTCGTCTTCGTCGCTTTCGACCTGGCCATCCTCGATGGTGGCCACATCATCCTTTTCGGATGTGTCGATCTCTTCGACGCCGGCGTCATCATCGTCCTCGTCGCGATCGCTGGCGTAATCGCCGGCATAATCGTCGTCGTCATCCTCGTCGTCGGCGCGCAGGGCGGCCTCTTCCTCGGCATGCGCCAGCTCTTCAGCCAGCAGGGCGTCACGGTCTTCAGCCGGGATCTGGTAATAGTCGGGATGAATTTCGCTGAAGGCGAGGAACCCGTGCCGGTTGCCGCCGAAATCGACGAATGCAGCCTGCAGGCTGGGTTCTACCCTGGTTACCTTGGCGAGATAGATATTGCCCTTGATCTGCTTGTGTTCGGCAGATTCGAAATCGAATTCCTCAATTCGGTTTCCCTTGAGCACCGCCACCCGTGTTTCTTCCGGGTGGCGCGCATCGATAAGCATGCGCGTTGCCATTGAATATTCTCCAGGCATGTGATCCTCGGCGGGTTTTCAACTCCGCCAGAGCATGCCGATATGTGTGATTTCCGTGAGGCGCGGGCTGTGTGCCTGGCGCATTCGGGAAGGGATATTTGGCGCGGCCGCCTGTTGTTTGGCGGGTGGCGCTGCGGAATGTGTCTGCCTCAAGGCGAAGGCGCAGGGTTAAGTTCTGCGCGAGAGCGTGGGTCGCCATCATGCAACCTTGCGGTTGCTGGCTGACCTTATAGCTCTTGCTTCTCATTGCGGCATCAACCTGTAATCATTGGCCGGAACCACGCAAATTGTGGCTACCGGTTCGGCCCGGACACACAAAGGTCCGGATCCAGATTTGGCTAGCATTTGGGGAAAGCCTCGGCAACCTTATTGCGCGTTTGGGTAAAAATCCCTTGGGTTAAGGCCTGTTTTTGAGAGAAGCACCGCAAGATGGCAGGGCAGAGCATATAGAAATGGTGTGGTACCGGGTGCAGATTGCGCTGGTTTTCCTGATGCCTGCGATCCTGCTGGCGGGGCTTTATGTGTTCGGCCGCGCAATCCCCGTCCCCTATCTGGGCCGCGATTACGTCATCCGCTTTGAACTGCCAGAGCCGGGAACCACCGTGGGCCTGCCCGAGATTCAGGGGCCGCAGGACGCCTCGCGCCCGCTGGTTGTGATCGATGCCGGCCACGGCGGCCACGATCCGGGTGCCAGCGGACTGGGCATTCTTGAAAAGACGCTGGTGCTGGGTCTTGCGCGCGATCTGCGCGATCAGTTGCTGACCGAAGGCGGCATCAGGGTGGCGCTGACGAGGGACGATGATCGCTTTCTGGCGCTGGCGGAGCGGGTGGAGATATCGCGCGCGCTGGGGGCCGACCTGTTTATCTCCATCCATGCCGATTCAGCCGGGGACCGTGAGCAGGTCAGCGGTGCCAGCATCTACACATTGTCCGAAGACGCCTCTTCCGAAGCCGCCGCACGCTTCGCCGCGCGTGAGAATGATGCCGATCAGGTCAATGGCGTGGTCCTGTCCGGCCGCAACGAGAATGTGAATGCGATCCTGGTGGAGCTTTCGCAGCGCCGCACTTCGGACGATTCCGCGCAATTTGCCGATCTGATCATCCGCGAAGGGGAAGGGCAACTGCCCTTTCACACGCAGCCCCGCCGCTCTGCCGCGCTGGGCGTGCTGCGCGCACCCGATGTGCCCTCCGTCCTGTTCGAGGCAGGCTTCATCACCAATCCGCAGGAAGCACAGCGGTTGACCTCGGTCGATGGCAAGCGCCAGTTCGCCCTGACGATGGCGCGCGCCATCCGCATTTTCTTCGCCCGCAGCAGCGTGGCTGTGTGACGGCCACCAGATCGGCCGGATTGGCCATTATTCATTCTGGCGCCAGCCTCGATCTGCATGCTAGAGGGCCATGACCATGTCTGATACCGATCAAACAGGCGCGCAGGCGCTGCGTTACAGCATTCGCCGCGAAGCAGGCGGAATTGCGCAATGGGCGCGTGAAAGCTGGCAGACCAAGCCGTGGTTCCGCCGCGCAAGGTGGGCGCTGGGCGCGCTGTTCGTGGTCTGGCTGCTGGCCTGGCTGCTGATCGCCCGCAATCTTCCCGATGCAGAGACGCTGCTGGATTACCAGCCGAACCTGCCCTCCGTGGTGCGCGGCGTGGATGGGGAAATCGTCCACCGTTATGAGCGTGAACGGCGGGTGGAGCTGCAATTCAAGGATCTGCCGACACAGCTGATCAACGCCTATACCTCGGCGGAAGACAAGACTTTCTGGAGCCACAACGGCATCGATGCGACCGGCTTTGTCGGCGCGGTGATCGATTATGTCAGCAAGATCGGGTCGGGCGAGCGGGCCGTGGGCGGCTCCACCATTACCCAGCAGGTGGCCAAGAACATCCTGATAGGAGACGAATATTCGGTCAGCCGAAAATTGCAGGAAATGGTGCTGGCCACCCGCATCGAAGGCGTGCTCTCCAAAGAGGAGATCATCACCCTCTATCTCAACGAAATTCCCCTCGGTCGCCGCAGCTTTGGCGTGCAGGCGGCCAGTCTGGCCTATTTTGACAAGGATGTGGACGATCTGGAACTGCAGGAAATGGCCTATCTCGCCATCCTGCCCAAGGCGCCCGAGACCTACAGCCGGGAACGCAATTACGATGAAGCGCGCACGCGCCGCAACATCGTGCTCGATCAGATGGAAGACAATGGCCACATTACCGTGGCCGAGCGCGATGCCGCCAAGGCCAAGCCGCTGGGGATCGTGCAGGGCCGGCGTGAAAGCCGCTCTGCCGATGCCGGCTATTTCCTCGAGGAAGTGCGCCGCGAACTGATCGCCCTGTATGGGGAAGACAGCGAGGACGGGCCGAACAGCGTCTATGCCGGCGGCCTGTGGATTCGCACCTCGCTCGATACCGAATTGCAGACGGCGGCGCAGAATGCCCTGCGCGCCGGGCTGATGCGGTTCCAGAACGGGCAGGGATGGAGCGGCCCGATCGCCACCATCAATCCCGATAATGGCGATCTGACCGCGCAGCTGGCCAGCTCCTACATCTCGATCAATTACCAGAACTGGCGCGTGGGCGTGGTCACGCAGCGCAGCGGCGCGGCCGCCACCGTGGGCTTCACCAATGGCGATGAGGCCCCGCTGAGCGGATTGCCCGATGCGCTCAAGGTTGGCGATGTGATCACAGTTGCCGCGCAGGGCAATGGCTACCGCGTCACCTCCGTGCCGACCATATCGGGCGGTTTTCTGGCTGAAGACCCCGGTTCCGGCAGGGTGCTGGCGATGCAGGGCGGGTTCGATTCGCGCCTGGGCGATTTCAACCGCGCCACGCAGGCCGAACGGCAGGCCGGATCGACCATCAAGCCATTCGTCTATGCCGCGGCGCTGGACAATGGAATGACCCCGGCGACGATGGTGCCGGACAGCCAGTATTGCTATTATCAGGGCGCCAATCTGGGCGAGAAGTGCTTCACCAACTTTGGCGGTAGCCGCGGTGGTGGCGAACATCCGATGCGCTTCGGGCTGGAGCAGTCGCGCAATCTGATGACCGTGCATATCGCGATGGATACGGGCATGGATAACGTGGTCGACCTGATCCAGCGCGTGGGCATCAGCGAAGGGCGTTACGAGCCCTATCCGGCCAATGCGCTGGGTGCGGGCACCACCAGCGTGGGCCGCATGGCCAATGCCTATTCCACACTGGTCAATCAGGGACGGCAAAGCCCGCAAAGCGTGGTCGATTTTGTGCAGGATCGCACCGGCAAGGTGATCTGGCGCAGCGATGAGCGCGAATGTACCGGCTGCAATATGGAAGAATGGGATGGCTCGCCCATGCCGCGCCTGCGCCCACGGGGCCGCCAGGTGATGGATGCGCGCACTGCCTTTCAGATCACCAACATGCTGACCGGCACCGTCCAGCGCGGCACTGCCACAAGGCTGCGTGATCTGGATATTCCGCTGTTCGGCAAGACCGGCACCAGCTCCGGCCCCAACGATGCATGGTTTGCAGGCGGATCGCCGGAAATCGTGGTGGCGCTGTATGTCGGCTATGACCAGCCGCGCAGCATGGGTGGCTGGGTTCAGGGCGGCAACACCGCTGTCCCCATCTTCAAGCAGTTCGTTCAGGAAACGCCCGGTCACTGGAGCGGTCGCCCGTTCCTGGCGCCCGAAGGCGTGCGCATGGTGCGGATTGACCGGCGCAGCGGACGGCGGGTGTTCGATGCATGGCCTAGCGACGATCCCCAGTCGGCAGTGATCTGGGAAGCGTTCAAGCCCGATACCGAACCACGCCGCAGCCAGCGGCAGGACGAGATTGACCAGATGCGCGAGATGATTCTGGCACAATTGCGCCGCCGGGAAAGTGGCGGCGGTCCGGCAGCGCCGCGCAACACCAACAGCCCGGAAAATTTCGTGGAAGAACAGGGCGGCTTCTACTGATCGGATAGTGGTGATCGGATCAGGGCGAATGCAGGATCGATGCTTCGTGCTGGACTTGCGCTTTGACCCGGTTCACAATCTGTCCCCATGAACAGGCTGATCCTCCCGATTGCTTCCGCCCTTGCGCTGGCCCTGGCCGGCCTTGCCGTTCCCGCAATGGCGGCATTGCCCGATGGTGCGCGCGCACCGGCCATCCGCACCACCGGGGCTCTGGCCGGGCAGACTTTCTCCTTCGATCTGGCGCGGGCGCTGGAAGACGGGCCGGTCGTGCTCTATTTTTTCCCGCGCGCCTTCACGCAGGGCTGCACGCTGGAAGCCAACGCCTTTGCCGAGGCGATGGATGATTTCCGCGCCGCCGGGGCGCAGGTGATCGGCCTTTCGGCAGACGACATCCCCACCTTGCAGCGCTTCTCGCGTGAGGAATGCCGCGATGCCTTCCCCGTGGGACGCGCCAGTCCGGCGATCATTTCCGCTTATGACGTGGCCTTCGGCAATGGCACGGCTTCCAATCGCACATCCTATGTCATCGCGCAGGACGGGCGGATCGTGATGGTCCATTCGGACCTCGACTGGCGCGAACATGTCAGCCGCACGCTGGCCGCCGTTCGCGCGCTCGACAACTGACCACCCTGCAGCGCAGGACCTGAATGCCGGCGACAGCCGGTGCATCCCACTTTCGCATTTTTACAGCTTGCGCTAGGCGGCGCAGCTGACTGATTTGGAGAACAGACAATGCGTGCCGAAGGGCAGGCCAATATTGACCGGATCGAAGCGGCTCTTGCGCTGGTGCGCAGGTCGCTGGACTGGGATCGTGCGCTACGCCGCCTCGATGAACTCAACGCACGCGTTGAGGACCCGACCCTGTGGGACGATCCCAAGAAGGCCGAGGAAGTCATGCGCGAACGCCGCCGCCTGGAAAGCGCGATCGGCACGGTGAACGAGATCTCGTCGGAAATGTCCGACGCGGTCGAATTTATCGAGCTGGGCGAGATGGAAGGCGACGATGCCGTTATCAGCGATGGTCTGGCAACGCTTGCCGTGCTGGCCGAGCGGGCAGACCGGGACAAGGTTCAGGCGCTGCTTTCGGGCGAGGCCGATGGCAATGACACCTTCCTGGAAGTCCACGCCGGCGCTGGCGGCACGGAAAGCCAGGACTGGGCCGAAATGCTGTTTCGCATGTATGCGCGCTGGGCCGAAAAGCGCGGCTTCAAGGTGGAAACGGTCGAATATCAGGCGGGCGAACAGGCCGGTATCAAATCCGCCACCCTGCTGATCAAGGGCGAGAACGCCTATGGCTATGCCAAGACCGAGAGCGGCGTACACCGTCTGGTCCGCATCAGCCCCTATGATTCCGCCGCGCGGCGCCACACCTCGTTCAGCTCGGTTTGGGTCTATCCGGTGATCGACGACAACATCGATATCGAGATCAACGAAGGCGATCTGCGGATCGACACCTACCGCGCATCGGGATCGGGCGGGCAGCACGTCAACACCACCGACAGCGCCGTGCGCATCACCCACCTGCCCACCGGGATCGTGGTCGCCAGCCAGAACGACCGCAGCCAGCACAAGAACCGCGCCACCGCGATGGGCATGCTCAAGGCCCGCCTGTATGAGCGCGAGATGGCCGAGCGCGAAGCCGTGGCAGCGGGCGAATATCAGGAAAAGTCGGAGATCGGGTGGGGTCGCCAAATCCGCTCTTACGTGTTGCAGCCCTACCAGATGGTCAAGGACCTGCGCACCGGCACCACATCCACATCACCCGATGATGTGCTCGATGGTGACCTGGATGAATTTATCGCCGCCGCGCTGGCCCAGCGGGTTACGGGCGAGGCAGTGGACGTGGAGGATGTGGAATAGGTTCGCAGGACTTTGCGGCTTTGCCGTTAATGCCTAACTATACCAACGGATCCATGAAACGACTCCTCGCCTTTGTCCTTTGCGCCAGCACGCTTGGCCTTGCTGCCTGTGAACAGGTGCAGGACGATCGCCCTGCGACATCGCGGGATTTCCCGCGGGCCTATCGCCCTGTTTCGGACACTGGCAGCAATGCATTTTCGACCGAGCAGATCCGCGATGACCGGCGTGAAGCGGTCACCGTGATGGACAAGGCCAATATCAGCCGCGGCATGACCGTGGCCGATATCGGCGCGGGCGAGGGTTATTACACCGTGCGCCTGTCTGCTCGCGTGGGCGAAAGCGGGCGCGTGCTGGCGCAGGATATCGATGAGGACGCGCTGCGCCGTCTGGGCAACCGGGTGGAGCGTGAGAGGCTGGACAATGTCTCCATCAAGCTGGGCGCAGAAGACGATCCGCGGCTGCCCGCCAACAGCTTCGACCGCATCTTCATGGTTCACATGTACCATGAGATTGCCGAGCCTTATGCCTTCCTGTGGCGCATGCGCCCGGCCTTGCGCGAAGGCGGACAGGTGATAGTGGTGGACGTGGACAGGCCGTCCTCCCAGCACGGGATTGAGCCGCAGCTGCTTTTCTGTGAATTTGAGAAGGTGGGCTTTCGCCTCGTCGATTTTGACCTTAAGCCGGAAATCGCCGGCTATTATGCGCAATTCGAAGCTGTGGGCGAACGGCCAGAGCCACATGAAATAGAGCCGTGCGCACAGCCCGGCAGTGAAGGAAACGCCCTTTCCGGATAGGTTTTCGGAAAGGCGATTGAGGTATTTGATGGAATTCAAGGGACTGAAGCCGATTATGTACGGTGGCCGCGAAGTGTGGCCGCTGATCGAAGGCGGCAAGGGCGTTTCAGCCACCAACCACGCCAGCTCCGGCGCATGGGCGGCTGCGGGCGGCATCGGCACGGTCAGCGCGGTCAACGCCGATAGCTATGACGAGAATGGCAATGTCATTCCGCAGACCTATGAGGCGGCAACGCGCAAGGAGCGCCACCGCCAGCTGATCCAGTACGGCATCGATGGCGCGGTCACGCAGATCAGGAAAGCGCATGAGATTTCCGGCGGCAAGGGCGCGATCAACGTCAATGTGCTGTGGGAAATGGGCGGCGCTCAGGAAATCCTCGAAGGCCTGCTGGAACAGACCAAGGGCATGGTCACCGGCGTCACCTGCGGCGCGGGCATGCCTTACAAGCTCTCCGAAATCGCCGAGCGGCACAATGTCTACTACCTGCCGATCATCAGCTCCGGCCGCGCCTTTCGCGCGCTGTGGAAGCGCGCCTATCACAAGGTGCCGCACCTGCTGGGCGGGGTGGTGTATGAAGATCCCTGGCTGGCGGGCGGGCACAATGGCCTGTCCAACGCCGAAGATCCGCTCAAGCCGGAAGATCCATACCCCCGGGTCAAGGCCGTGCGCGATGTGATGCGCGATGCCGGTATACCCGATGAGGTGCCGATCATCATGGCCGGCGGCGTGTGGTTCCTGCGCGAATGGAACAACTGGATCGACAATCCTGAACTGGGCAGCATCGCCTTCCAGTTCGGCACCCGGCCCCTGCTCACCCATGAAAGCCCGATCCCGCAGCAGTGGAAGGATGCCCTGCGTGAGATCGAACCGGGCGATGTGCTGCTGCACAAGTTCAGCCCCACCGGCTTCTATTCTTCCGCCGTGCGCAACAAGTTCCTGCGCAGCCTGGAAGCGCGCAGCGAACGGCAGATCCCCTACAGCCGCGTGCAGGCCGGTGAGCACACCGTGCAGCTGGACGTGGGCGTGAAGGGCAAGAACTTCTGGGTCACGCCAAAGGACCGCGATCGCGCCCGCCAGTGGGCCGCACAGGGCCATGACCAGGCGCTGAAAACCCCCGATGACACGGTGGTTTTCGTCGATACGCAGGAGCGCGCGATGATCCGCGAGGATCAGGCCGCCTGCATGGGCTGCCTGTCGCATTGCGCCTTCTCGTCATGGAAGGACCATGATGATTTCACCACCGGCCGCCTGGCCGATCCGCGCAGTTTCTGCATCCAGAAGGCGTTGCAGAATATCGCCCATGGTGAACCGATCGAGGACAATCTGATGTTCGCCGGGCACGCCGCCTATCGCTTCAAGCAGGACCCGTTCTATTCCAATAATTTCACCCCCACGGTGAAGGAACTGGTCGATCGCATCCTGACCGGCGACTGATAGAGCTTGGCCGCAGGCTCACCCCCGCCGCTGTTCAATGCCCTGCGCGAAGGGCTGGCCATGCAGGGGCTGGCTGCCAGCGCGCTGCGCCCGCCGATCAGGGTCAGGAATGCCGGTCATGGGGAGCCGGTGATCGTCATTCCCGGCATGATGTCGGGGGATAATTCCACCTCCTTCCTGCGCCGTTCGCTGCAGGCGTCGGGCTTTGATGCGCGGCCCTCGGGCCTGATCTTCAACACCGGAGCCACGCCGCAGCGGCTGAACGATCTGCAACGCCGGATCGAGGCGCTGCATGCCGAGCGCGGCCAGCCTGTGGCGCTGGTGGGGTGGAGCCTTGGCGGGCTGTTCGCGCGTGTCCTGGGCCAGCGCTGTGCCGGGGACATCTCCTGCATCATCACACTGGGCAGTCCGTTCTCCGGCGATCCACATGCCAACCATGCGTGGCGGCTGTATGAACTGCTCAACGGCCACAAGGTCACCCAATCGCCGTTTCCCGAAGACTTCCGCATCAAGCCGCCGGTCAGGACCATTGCCATCTGGTCCCCCAATGACGGCGTGGTCGCGCCCGAAAGCGCGCGCGGCCTGCCCGATCAGTCTGACGAACAGGTGCAGGTCGATGCCACCCACATGGAAATGGCCACCGCCCCGCAATGCGTGACGCGCATCATCCAGTTGCTGGGGGAGGGGGCAGGGTAAGGGGCTGGGCTTTACTCACGCGGATCGGGGCCAAACTGGTTTTCGCCATCGTCAGGTGATCCTAACAGCAGTACGAGGTAAAGCAGGACAATTGCAGTCATTATCGCCGATAACTGCCAGAAATCACCGAATAGAGAATAGTTATCGAATGGCCCGTTCAACCAATCGGCCAGACTTTCCCAGATTGATAACAGGCATAGGCCCAGAACTGGCAACGCCAACCAGCCGCTTTCGCCGCGATCATGTAATCGCCTTGCAGCCAGGGCCGGCATGGGGATCAGGATCGCGCAGATCGCCAGAAGATTAGACGGAAACTCATCATCAATCAGCCCAAAGATGAGCAATGGGATGAGGACAAGAGCCAGAATGGCTTGCGGATAGAAAAGGACTACCAGCAGTTCGGTGCGGCGCGAACGACCTCTGGGTAAAAAAGCGAGACGGTAGGAACGGGCAAGCAGTATGAGGTCTTTTACTGGACCTGGACGATACCGGGATGGTGCCGCCACTTCAGATTGAATAAGGTTCTCACTCTGCATTGCTTGTTCGTAGCATGATTCCGGCATTTCTACATACCGGCCATTGATGCCGCCCGTAGTTGTCCGATTTTGACTTCGATTGACTGGGCAGATTACCAGTGCTGTTTCCGAGAAAATGGCACCTTCGCAGCCGGAACATTTCCTGCTCAATCCATCTCCCACGCGCGTTCGCCGTGGCTGGAAATGTCGAGGCCCTGGACCTCGTCATCCTCCGAAACGCGCATTGGCACGAACAGGTTCAGGCCAAGCGCAATCAGCACCGTGGCAATGGCCGAGAAGATCGCCACGCCGACAACTGCCATTGTCTGCACGCTGATCATGGATACCATGGTCATGCCCTCGGCATAGCCGACGCCGCCAAGGCTGGTGCCCATGAACAGGCCGAGCAGGATGGAGCCGAGCATGCCGCCCACGCCGTGCACCGCGAACACGTCCAGTGAATCGTCGATATGCAGCTTCATCTTCACCAGCTGGATGGCGAAATAGCACACGATCGCTCCCGATGCGCCGATCAGGATTGATGCGCCGGGCGATACGAAACCGGCAGCAGGCGTGATCGTGGCAAGGCCGGCAATGGCGCCGGTGGCAAAGCCCACGGTGGTCGGTTTACCGAAGCTGATCCGCTCTATCAAAATCCACACCAGCGCTGCGACGCAGGCAGCGACATGGGTGTTGATGATGGCGTTGGAAGCATCCGCAGTGGCGGTGAGGGCAGAGCCGCCGTTGAAGCCGAACCAGCCGACCCACAGCAGCACTGCGCCCAGCATGGTGATGCCCGGCGCATGCGGCAGCAGCGCGCTGGAGGGGAAGCCCTGCCGCTTGCCCAGCAGCAGCGCGATGACCAGTGCAGAAACACCGGCGGTTGTGTGAACCACCAGCCCGCCGGCAAAATCCAGCACGCCCATTTCAGACAGCCAGCCGCCGCCCCAGATCCAGTGGGCCACCGGTGCATAGACCACCAGGCCCCAGATCGCGCAGAACAGCACCACCCATGAAAAGCGCGCCCTGTCCACCCATGCGCCCACCATCAGCGCGGGCGTGATCGCGGCAAAGGTCATCTGGAACAGTGCAAAGGTGCTTTCCGGGATGGTCAGCCCGTCGGCCACGGGTGCAAGGTTGTACAACATCCACGCGCGTCCATCGCCCAGCAGGCCGCCGAAGGAGGAATTGCCGAACGCGAAAGTATACCCCACCACGACCCACAGCACCGATGCCACGGCGGCGATCGCGCCCACCTGCATGAATACCGAGAGGAAGTTCTTGGAGCGAACCAGTCCGCCGTAGAACAGGCCCAGACCCGGCAGCGTCATCAGCAGCACCAGCGCGGCGGAGATCAGAATCCAGGCCGTGTCGCCAGAGTTTTCCACCACTTCAACGCTGTCCTGCGCGCGGGCGAGTGCTGGCATGGCGACGAGCGCCGCGAAGCATGCGAATCTGCGAAACATTATTTCCCCCTACAGACCCGCTCTGGCGGCGGGATTTCAATCGGGCTGAGTGTTAGGACAGGATTGTGCATTGGGGCAAGTCATTCACCTGCAGCGCTTGATGCGAATCCACCGGGCAGGCTATCAGGAACGTGATGTATCGCTTCCGCCTTGCCATGATTGCCGCAGCCGCTGCCGCAACCACTGCCCTTTGCAGCTTGCCGACCGCTGCCAGCGCGCAAGCGGGCGACGTTCCCTATTGGGCCAGCCTCGATGACGACGTGGTCTATATGCGGGTGGGGCCGAGCGAGCGCTACAAGATCGACTGGGTCTACCAGCGTGACGGCCTGCCGGTAAAAGTGGTGCGGTTGATGCAGGGCTGGCGCCTTGTGCAGGACCCTGATGGCGATCAGGGCTGGATTCTGGGCACGTTGCTGTCACGTCAACGCCACGCAATCGTTATCGGCGAAGAGGCAACTGCCATGCGGGCGGAGCCGTCAGTGGATGCCGAAATCCGCTGGAATGTGGAGCCAGGGGTGGTCGGCGCGCTGGGTGATTGCAGCGATGGCTGGTGTGAGCTTGATGTGGACGGGCGCGAAGGCTGGGTGCTGGAAGATCGCCTGTGGGGCGCGGGCGAGCCTTAGGGTTTGAAGCCCCGCACCGGGAAAGCCTGCAACGGGAAAGCCTGCACCGGGCAAGAAAAAAGGAGACGGCCCGCAGACCACCCCCTTTTTCGAAACATGAGTTAATCTGGCTTAGCTGACGACCTTCTGGATCGTCGATTCCTCGCCTTCGGCATTGGTGATCACAACGCTGCCGTCTTCCGCAACTTCGCCCATCGAATAGCAGCTGGTGGCTTCCGGCTCTTCGCCTTCGGCCACGTCCGGCGTGAAGCAGACCTGGCCATCGCTGTCGGCCCACAGACCGGTCTCGGTCACTTCGCCAGCTTCGGTGTCGGCATAGGTTCCGTCTTCGTTGAGAACGGAGCTCCACACCGAACCGTCGTCCATCGTGCCGGTGTAAGTGCCGGCGTACGGGCTGACTTCAGCCACGGCCACTTCTTCGACGGGTGCTTCATCAACATCAGCATCGCCGCCACAGGCGGCCAAAGTCATGATGCCCGCAATCGCAATCAGCTTTTTCATAGATCGTCCCCTTAGAATTTGCCCCAAGGCAAGTATCATACGAAAGCAAATGTGCAAGTTGCCAATTTCCGAAGGTTCTGAAACGCAAGGCGAGCGTTCCGCCGATTGTGCAGGTGCGAACTATTCTGCCGCAGGCTTCACGGTCATCACTTCGCCACCTTCTGCGGTGACTTGCATGCTGCCGTCTTCTTCAATCGGGCTGCCCACGAAACACTGATGGCCGTCCACGCCTTCGGTTACAAAACAGTTCTCTCCTGCCTGCGCGAAGATCGTGCCGCCTGCAGCATCTCCATTGGCGAACACGGTGGACCAGGTCATGCCGGGGTGAATGGTCAGATTGTCAATCGTGCCATCCGCATGGACGACATCGTAAGCACCGGGCGCAACGGCTTCAAAACCGGCTGCATCTGCCGGGTCGGTGGCGGCCTGTTCCTCAACAGCGGCGGTATCCTGATCGTCCGTTGCATCCTGCGAGCATGCCGAGAGCGCGATGATGGCGGCGAAGGCGAGTGCTTTTTTCATGAAATTTTCTCCTCTTTCCCTGTTTCCAACAAACGAGTGTCAGATTTGCTCCGACAACGCCATCAACAGGCAAAAGAAACACCCGGACCGGTGGTGACCGGGCCGGGTGTCGGTATTCTGCAAGCTGAGGCTGGTTCGAAGGGTCCAGCCAGTCAGATCAGGCCAGTTCGACAGCGATTGCCGTACCTTCGCCGCCGCCGATGCACAGCGATGCAACGCCGCGCTTCAGGCCCTTGGCCTTGAGGGCGGCGATCAGGGTGACGATGATGCGCGTGCCGCTGGCACCGATCGGGTGGCCCAGCGCGGTCGCGCCGCCATTCACGTTGATCTTCGCATGATCGATGCCGATGTCCTTCATGGCGAACATGGCGACGCAGGCAAACGCCTCGTTCACTTCCCACAGGTCCACATCGCCAACGCTCCAGCCGGCCTTGTCCAGCACCTTCCTGATCGCGCCGACGGGTGCGGTGGTGAAGTCCTTTGGCTCCTGCGCATGGGCGGCCATGGCAACAATGGTTGCCACCGGCGTCAGGCCCTTGGCGCTGGCGGTGCTGGCACGGGCGAGGGTGACGGCGGCGGCACCATCGGAGATTGAGCTGGAGGTGGCCGCGGTGATCGTGCCTTCCTTTGAGAAGGCTGCGCGCAGTTGCGGGATCTTGTCCGGGCGGCCCTTGCCGGGCTGCTCATCGGTATCGACAACCACATCGCCCTTACGGCCGGAAATAGTGACCGGGACAATCTCATCCGCGAATGCGCCGCTTTCGATCGCGGCATTGGCACGGGCGAGCGATTCAATCGCGTAGCCATCCATGTCCTCGCGCGTCAGCTTGTAATCGTCGGCGGTGCACTGGGCAAAGCTGCCCATCGATGTGCCGGCGGCATAGGCATCTTCAAGACCATCGAGCGCCATGTGATCATAGGCCACATCATGGCCGAAACGCGCGCCGGAGCGGTGCTTCTTGAGCAGGTAGGGCGCGTTGGTCATGCTTTCCATGCCGCCCGCAACCGCCAGGTCAATCGCGCCCGATGCCAGCGCTTCGGCGGCCATGATCACGGTCTGCATACCGCTGCCGCAAACCTTGTTGACGGTGGTGGCTTCGGCGGACTTGGGCAGGCCAGCCTTCAGCGCGGCCTGGCGGGCAGGCGCCTGGCCAAGCCCGGCGGGCAGCACGCAGCCCATGTAAACCCGCTCAACATCTTCACCGGCAATTCCGGCACGTTCGACAGCGCCCTTCACGGCGGTTGCACCAAGATCGGTCGCCTCTGCATCGGCGAGGACGCCCTGCATGCCGCCCATCGGGGTGCGGGCATAGGAAAGGATGACGATCGGATCGGACTCGTTGAAAATTGCCATGATGCTATTGCCTCGGGAATTGCGAGAGGGAAGGAGGAAGTGTGGGCTATCTAGTAACAACTGCGGTCTGGCGCAAGATTGTGCATTGCAGCATAACGCACGCGGATCGGGACCAGTGCTGCCAGGGCCAATCGCTCCTTTCCGGCGATGGTGTTGTCGGGACTGATTCCACTGATACTGAACCCACCAACCCGGCGTGGACGGAACCGCTTGGCGGTAGCGTATCACAGGGAGTATTGCTCTATGTCGCGACCGGTCAATGGGACCGTTTCGCACAAGGAGGCAGAGTCAATGAAGGGCAGGAGCCGGTGCCAACCGAAATACGCAGCCTGCCGTCCGGCCCCTGAATGCTGTTGGAAAATGCCGGATTTCCGCCCGTAATGGCCTTGCAGTATGCCATCCCATTCCTTAGAGGCCCAGCCAGCCCCTCAAGCAAATCGAGTCCGCCTTGGTCGATCTGACACAATATTTGCCGATCCTGCTTTTCCTCGGAATTGCCGTGGGCCTTTCGGCCCTGTTCGTGTTCCTGCCAATGGGTGTGTCCCGCCTCACCGGCGCGCACAATCCCGATGCGGAGAAGCTGAGCGAATATGAATGCGGCTTCCCCGCTTTCGAGGAACCGCGCGATCGCTTTGACGTGCGCTTCTATCTGGTGGCGATCCTGTTCATTATCTTCGACCTTGAAGCGGCGTTTCTGTTTCCCTGGGCGGTGAGCCTGGACATGACCGGATGGCCGGGCTGGATCACCATGATGATCTTTCTGGCGGAGCTGATCGTGGGCCTTGTCTATGCCTGGAAAAAGGGAGCTTTGGATTGGGAATGAACATACCGGCCCCCGCTCTTTACCCCACGGCCCGGCCTGGCGAGATTCGCCAGCCGGATGCCGATTACTTCAAGGCCATGCAGACAGAGGTGAATGACAAGGGTTTCCTCGTCACGTCCACCGAAGACCTGTTCCAGTGGGCCCGCACGGGTTCGCTGTGGTGGATGACCTTTGGCCTGGCCTGCTGCGCGGTGGAGATGATCCACGTCAACATGCCGCGTTATGACATGGAACGCTTCGGCGTCGCCCCGCGCGCCAGCCCGCGCCAGAGCGACGTGATGATCGTGGCCGGCACGCTGTGCAACAAGATGGCTCCGGCGCTGCGCAAGGTCTATGACCAGATGTCCGATCCGAAGTACGTGATCAGCATGGGCAGCTGCGCCAATGGCGGCGGCTATTACCATTATTCCTATTCCGTGGTGCGCGGCTGTGACCGCATCGTGCCGGTGGACATCTATATCCCCGGCTGCCCGCCCACTGCCGAAGCGCTGCTGTATGGCGTGATGCAATTGCAGCGCAAGATCCGCCGCGAAGGGACGATTGAACGCTGATGGCTGTCCTCCATTCCGCTCCGCGTATCGCGTCCAACGATGGTGTGACGCAGGCGCTTTCCGCCGCACTTGGCGACATGCTCGTGTCCGCCAAGGAAGAGCATGGCGAAATCGTGCTGAGCGTTAAGCGCGAAAGCATCGAGGATGCCCTGCGCCTGTTGCGGGACGCGCATGATTACCAGCAGCTGATGGAAATGGCCGGGGTCGATTACCCGGCGCGGGCGATGCGCTTTGAAGTCGTCTACATGCTGCTCAGCCTGACCAAGAACCACCGCGTGATGGTGAAGGTGTCGACCGATGAGGCGACCCCTGTTCCCACCGTCACCACCTTGTGGCCCAATGCCGGTTGGCTCGAGCGCGAGGTTTTTGACCTTTACGGCGTGCTGTTCGATGGCAACACCGACCTGCGCCGCATCCTGACCGACTATGGCTTTGAAGGGCATCCTTTCCGCAAGGACTTCCCGCTCAGCGGCTATCAGGAACTGCGCTATTCCGAGGAAGAGAAGCGCGTCGTTTATGAGCCAGTGGAACTGGCGCAGGACTTCCGCAGCTTTGAATTCATGAGCCCGTGGGAAGGGGCGGAATATATCCTCCCCGGTGACGAGAAGGCCGCTGTGCCGCCCGTTGCCGAACCCAAGACTACCGAGAAGCCGTCCGATACGGGCGCTGGCGCCAAGACGGACAAGAAGGCCGCCAGGAAGACCGAGGCCAATCCTCCCGCGATGGACAAGAAGGAGGGCGGCAAATGAGCATGCAGCTCGAAGAATCGCTGACCACCAACGGCGATACCATCACCAATTACACGATCAATTTCGGCCCGCAGCATCCCGCCGCGCACGGTGTTTTGCGCATGGTGATGGAGCTGGATGGCGAGATTATCGAGCGTATCGATCCGCATGTCGGCCTGCTTCACCGCGGCACCGAAAAGCTGATCGAGCACAAGACCTATCTGCAGGCGCTGCCCTATTTCGACCGGCTCGATTACTGCTCGCCGCTGTGCATGGAGCATTCCTATGTGCTGGCGATCGAGAAGCTGCTCAACATCGAAGTGCCGGAGCGCGCGCAATATCTGCGGGTGCTGTTTGCCGAGCTGACGCGCATCTGCAACCACATGCTCAACATCGGCAGCCACGTGATGGATGTGGGCGCGATGACGCCCAACCTGTGGGTGTTCGAGCTGCGCGAAGACTGCATGAACTTCTTTGAACGGGCCTCTGGCGCGCGCATGCATTCGGCCTGGTTCCGTCCCGGCGGTGTGCATCAGGACGTGCCGCTGAAGCTGCTGACCGACATTGGTGACTGGCTGGACAACCGCCTGCCCGAACTGTTCGGCGATGCGATGAGCCTGGTGATCGACAACCGCATCTTCAAACAGCGCAATGTCGATATCGCACTGGTGAGCAAGGAAGACGCGATTGCATGGGGTTTTTCCGGCCCGATGATCCGCGCCGCCGGCCTGCCGTGGGACCTGCGCAAGAGCCAGCCCTACGATGTCTATGACCGCATGGACTTTGAAATTCCGGTGGGCACCAATTCCGATTGCTATGACCGGTTCATGGTTCGGGTGGAGGAAGTCTACCAGAGCGCGCGCATCATCAAGCAGTGCATTGCGCAGATGCCCGAAGGCCCGATTGCTTCTGACGATCGCAAGGTTGTTCCGCCCAAGCGCGGCGAGATGAAGCAGAGCATGGAAGCGCTGATCCACCACTTCAAGCTCTATACCGAGGGCTTCCACGTCCCCGCTGGTGAAGTGTACGTGGCGACCGAAAGCCCCAAGGGCGAATTCGGCGTTTATCTGGTCAGCGACGGCAGCAACAAGCCATACCGCTGCAAGATCCGTCCGACCGCCTTCAGTCACCTTCAGGCGATGGACTTCATGTGCAAGGGTCACATGCTGCCCGACGCGACCGCCATCCTGGGCGCGATTGACGTGGTGTTCGGGGAGTGTGACCGGTGAGCAAGCCTGGTGACATGCTGGCCATCGCCCAGCAGATGATCGCGCATTACAACGCGCAGGACGCTGACGCCTATGTCGCGCTGATGACCGCCGACGCCTGCGAAGCGGGTTATCGCGGCGATGTGGTGCGCGCAGGCCAGCAGGGCACGCGTGACGGCCTGACAAAGATGTTCGCCGAATTCCCCGAGAACCGCGCAGAAGTGCTGTGGGAGCGGGAATTGGGAAATCATGTCGTGTTTCACGAGCGCGTGTGGCGCTCCGCCGCCGCCGAACCGTTCGACGTGGTGGCGATCTATTCTTTCGAGGGCGACAAGTGCTCTCGCGTGGAGTTTGTTCGCTAATGGCCGCTCGCAGCATCGCCCCCGATACGCCCGAATTGCGCGCGCGCTGGGGCAGTTTCAACTGGACCGATGAAAACGCTGAGAAGGCGAAGAAGTTCGTCGCCTCCTATCCTGAAGGCCGCCAGCGCTCTGCGGTGATGCCGCTGCTCGATCTGGCGCAGCGTCAGGTTGGGGCAGAGACCAATACGCAAGGCTGGCTGCCGATTCCGGTGATGGAATATATCGCCGACTATCTGGATATGCCGGTGATCCGCGTGCTCGAAGTCGCGACATTCTACACCATGTACAACCTCGTGCCGGTTGGCCGCTTCCACGTGCAGGTATGCGGCACTACGCCGTGCATGCTGCGCGGGAGCGATGACATCATGGCCGCCTGCAAGAAGCGCGGAATGAGCAAGGGCCACACTACCGAGGATGGCCTGTGGACGCTGACCGAGGTCGAATGCATGGGCAATTGCGCCACCGCGCCGATGGTCCAGATCAATGACGACAATTACGAGGACCTGACGACCGAACGGCTCGATGCGGTGCTCGATGCGCTGGCTGCCGGGCAGACGCCCAAGGCCGGAACGCAGGAGCCGGGCCGCCACACGTCCGAACCTGCCGGTGCGCTCAGCTCGCTCAAGGAAATGGTCAGCGAAAACCATGATTACCGGGGGGATTGGTGATGCTTGCTGACAAGGACCGCATCTTCACCAATCTCTATGGCTTCCAGGACTGGGGCCTGAAAGCGGCTGAGAAGCGCGGCGACTGGGATGATACCAAGGCGCTGATGGCGCGTGGCCAGGACGAGATTATCGAGGAAATCAAGGCTTCCGGCCTGCGCGGGCGCGGCGGGGCCGGTTTCCCCACCGGCATGAAGTGGTCCTTCATGCCCAAGGAAAGCAAGGATGGCCGTCCGTCCTTTCTGGTGATCAACGCCGACGAGTCCGAGCCGGGCTCGTGCAAGGACCGGGAGATTATCCGCCACGATCCGCACAAGCTGATCGAAGGTGCGCTGGTGGCCGGTTTCGCCATGCGTGCACGTGCCGCCTACATCTATATTCGCGGCGAATATATCCGCGAAGCGCAGACGCTGCAGGCCGCGATTGACGAAGCCTATGCCTCCGGCCTGATCGGCAAGAATGCCAGCCAGTCCGGCTATGACTTCGACGTGTTCATGCACCGCGGCGCGGGCGCCTATATCTGCGGTGAAGAAACCGCGATGATCGAAAGCCTTGAAGGCAAGAAGGGCCAGCCGCGCCTGAAGCCGCCTTTCCCGGCAGGCGCAGGTCTTTATGGTTGCCCGACCACGGTCAACAATGTCGAGAGTATCGCGGTGGTGCCCACCATCCTGCGGCGCGGCGCCAGCTGGTTCTCCAGCTTCGGGCGTGAAGGCAACAAGGGCACCAAGCTGTTCCAGATCAGCGGGCATGTGAACAAGCCCTGCGTGGTCGAGGAAGCGATGAGCATCACCTTCGAGGAGCTGATCGAGAAGCATTGCGGCGGCATTCGCGGCGGGTGGGACAATCTGCTGGCGGTGATCCCCGGCGGCTCGTCAGTGCCGCTGGTCCCGGCAGAACAGATCCGCCATGCTCTGATGGACTTTGACGGGCTGAAGGAACTGGGTTCCGGCCTTGGCACCGCGGGCGTCATCGTGATGGACAAGTCCACCGATATCGTGCGCGCGATCAGCCGCCTGTCCTATTTCTACAAGCATGAAAGCTGCGGCCAGTGCACGCCCTGCCGCGAAGGCACGGGCTGGATGTGGCGCGTGATGACGCGGCTTGAAACCGGCAATGCCGATCTGGAAGAGATCGACATGCTGTATCAGGTCACCAAGCAGGTAGAAGGTCACACCATCTGCGCGCTGGGCGATGCCGCCGCATGGCCTATCCAGGGTCTGCTCAAGCATTTCCGTCCCGAGATTGAGCGCCGGATTGCCGAGCATGGCGCAGCGATGCAGGAGGCTGCGGAATGAGGGCAGTCTTCGCAATCTTCGCCGCCGCCGCAATGGCTTGCGCTACGTTCGTCCTGTCCGCTCCCGCAGCGGCGCAGAGCAATAATGACGATTACACGCCGCTCAATTCGCGCATCAAGCGGGACCGGGCCTTCCCGCTGATCCCGCCCGCCAGCTGGACAGCCGGGCGCAACAGCGAGGTCAATCGCCGCCGTGGCCGCGATATGGAAGAGCAGTTCAGCCGCTGCGTCTTCACCCGCTCCAGGGAAGATTCCTACGAACTGTTGAACAAGACCGATTTCGGTTTCGTCAACTGGGACCAGATCGGCATGAACGCCCGTGACGGGGCCGAGAATTTCAACTTCCAGTACTGCCTTTCGCGCGTCGCCCGCACCCAGCAGAGCGGCGTCTACATGACATGGAATGCGGAATCGCTGCGCCGCTGGCTGATCCGCGCTTCCTATTTTGACCGTCACGACGATGGCCCGGACTGGATCGTGCCCGGCAATGTGGTGACAGAGCGGACCTATCCGCTTTCCGAACGCTATTTGCAGGTGCGCACGGCGATGGCGCTGGCGGACTGCATCGTGGGCAATGATCCGTACACGGCCGACCTCTATTACCGCACTGTTCCGGCCTCTGATGATGAGCTGGCAGTGTTGCAGACGCTGGTCCCCGCGATCGGCCCGTGCATCCCCGAAGGCCAGGAATTCGAGCTTGAGCCGTTCGCCATGCGCGTGTGGCTGGGCGAAGCCCTGTGGCATGCCTCCACCAATAATGGCCCGGCACCGGCCGAACCCTCGCAGGATACGCAGTAATGCCCAAAGTCACCGTAGACGGCATCGAAATCGAAGTTCCCGCTGGCGCCACCGTGCTGCAGGCGTGTGAGCTGGCGGGCAAGGAAATCCCGCGTTTCTGCTATCACGAGCGCCTCAGCATCGCGGGCAACTGCCGCATGTGCCTGGTGGAAGTGAAGCCAGGACCGCCCAAGCCGCAGGCCAGCTGCGCGCTGCCCGCCACCGAAGGGCAGGAAATCCGCACCGACAGCCAGATGGTCAAGACCGCGCGCGAAGGCGTGATGGAATTCCTGCTGATCAACCACCCGCTCGATTGCCCGATCTGCGATCAGGGCGGTGAGTGCGACCTGCAGGACCAGTCGGTTGCCTATGGCCGCGGCGCCTCGCGCTATCACGAGAACAAGCGCGCGGTGACAGAGAAATACATGGGCCCGCTGATCAAGACGATCATGACCCGCTGCATCCATTGCACCCGCTGCGTCCGCTTCAGCGAAGAAGTGGCGGGCGTGGACGAGATCGGCGCGCTCTATCGCGGCGAGGACATGCAGATCACCACCTATCTGGAACATGCGGCCAAGCACGAGCTTTCGGCCAATGTGATCGATCTGTGCCCGGTCGGCGCGCTCACCAGCGGGCCCTATGCCTATGAGGCGCGCCCGTGGGAGCTGAAGAAGACGCTGGGCATCGACGTGTCCGATGCGATGGGCAGCAACATCCGTATCGACAGCCGGGGCAGGGAAGTGCTCCGCGCCCTCCCGCGCATCAATGACGATGTGAATGAGGAATGGATTTCGGACAAGGCGCGCTACCAGGTCGATGGCCTGATGCGCCGCCGTCTGGACAAGGTGTGGATCAGGAAGCCCAAGGGATCTCAGGGCAAACTGGTCGAGGCAGATTGGGACGAGGCGTTCAAGAAGATCGCCGCCGCCAGGCCGGGCAAGGACATCGCCGCCATCGCCGGGGACCTGCTCGATTGCGAGACCATGTTTGCCGCCAAGGCGCTGCTCAGGGCGAGCGGTTCCAGCCTGATCGAAAGCCGCCAGACGGGCATGGCCTATGACGTATCCAGCCTGGCTGCGGTCAATTTCAACACCGGCTTTGCTGCCATCGAGAACGCCGATGCGGTGCTGATCGTGGGAAGCCATGTGCGCTGGGAAGCGCCGCTGGTGAATGTGCGCCTGCGCAAGGCCGTGAAGCGCGGGGCCAAGGTGTTTGTGGTCGGTCCGGAATGGGAAACGACCTACCCCGCCGAATTCCTGGGCGAAGATATCTCCGTCCTCGGCAATCTGCCCGGTCACGTGACCGATGCGCTGAAGAACGCCAAGCGGCCTGCCGTCATCATCGGTGGCGGCGGTCTGGTGGCCGGTGGACATGCTGCGGCGCTGAAAATCGCGCATGATTTCAACATGGTGCGTGATCTTGAGGATGGCAGCAGCTGGAACGGCTTCAACGTGCTGCATTTCTCCGCTGCTCGCATGGGCGCGCTGATGCTGGGCTTCGGGCAGAAGGGCGGCATCAGGGATATCGTCGCAGCCAAGCCCAAGGTGGTGCTGGCGCTGGGCGCGGACGAGGTGGACTTCACGCAGTTCCCCGATGCGCTGAAGGTCTATATCGGCCATCACGGTGACAAGGGCGCACACGCGGCAGACATCATCCTGCCCGCCGCCGCCTATACCGAAAAGCCCGGAATCTATGTGAACACCGAGGGCCGCGTACAGATGGCGGACAAGGCCATCTTCGCACCCGGTGATGCACGCGAGGACTGGAGCATATTGCGCGCTCTGGCCGATGCGCTGAAGGTGAACGTTGGCTTTGACAGCTTCCACGCCCTTCGCGCGGCGATGACGGCGGAAGTGCCGGCACTGGCCAATGAAGGCGAAATTGCCGATTACGGCGCGCTGCCCGCTTCGGTGGCGGGTGATGCCAGCCCATCGGGCGCGATCGCCTATCCGATCAAGGATTTCTACCTCACCAACCCGATTGCCCGCGCCAGCGTGGTGATGCAGCGCTGTTCGAATGAACTGCTGCACGGCGGTGAACTGGCGGAGGCTGCGGAATGACCGAATTCTTCCAGAACCTCGGCATGACCTATGAATGGGCGTGGTTTGTCGCGACCATTGCCGGCATCCTGCTGATTGCCCTGCCGCTGATGCTGGGCGTGGCGATGATCATCTATATGGACCGCAAGGTCTGGGCGGCGATCAATCTGCGGCGCGGACCCAATGTGGTCGGCCCGTTCGGCCTGCTGCAAAGCTTTGCCGATGGTCTGAAGGTGTTCCTGCAGGAAACCATCGTTCCCAGCGCCTCCAACAAGGTGCTGTTCCTGCTCGCGCCGATCCTGACATTCACCGTGGCATTGCTGAGCTGGGCGGTGATCCCGTTCAGCGCGGAAATGGTGCTGGCCAATATCAATGTCGGCCTGCTGTATATTTTCGCGGTCAGTTCGCTGGGTGTGTACGGCGTGGTGATTTCGGGCTGGGCGTCGAATTCCAAATATCCGTTCTTCTCCGCCATGCGCGCCTCTGCGCAGATGATTTCCTATGAAGTCTCCATCGGCTTCATCATCGTGTGCGTGGTGCTGTGGGCGGGCACGTTCAATCTGAATGACATCATTCTGGCGCAAAAGGGCCACGGCCTGGGCATCGTGAACGCCTTTGTCTTCAATCCGCTGCTGTTCCCGGTGTGGGTGATGTTCTTCATCTCCGGCCTGGCAGAAACCAGCCGCGTGCCCTTCGATCTGACCGAGGCGGAGAGTGAGCTGGTCGCCGGTTACCAGACCGAATATTCATCGATGAGTTTCGCGCTGTTCTGGCTGGGTGAATATGCCAACATCCTGCTGATGTGTGCATTGAACGCCATCCTGTTCTTCGGTGGCTGGCTGCCGCCGATCGACTGGGCGCCGCTGTATTATGTTCCCGGCATCGTGTGGCTGCTGCTGAAGATCCTGTTCTTCTTCTTCATGTTCAGCTGGGTGATGGCGACCGTACCGCGCTACCGTTATGACCAGCTGATGCGCCTTGGCTGGAAGATATTCCTGCCGCTGAGCCTGTTCTTCGTTTTCATCGTATCGGGCTATCTGATGGCCTCGGGACATTTCTCATGAGTACCGTCGCGCACCTGATCAAGAGCTTCACCCTGTGGGAATTCCTCAAGGCGCACATGCTGACCTTGAAGTACTTCTTCAAGCCGAAGGTGACGATCAACTATCCGTTCGAGAAGAACCCGCTGTCGCCGCGATTCCGCGGTGAGCATGCGCTGCGCCGCTATCCCAATGGCGAGGAGCGCTGCATCGCCTGCAAGTTGTGCGAGGCTGTGTGTCCGGCGCAGGCGATCACCATTGAGAGCGAACCGCGCGATGACGGCAGCCGCCGCACCACGCGCTATGACATCGACATGACCAAGTGCATCTATTGCGGATTTTGCCAGGAGGCATGCCCGGTGGATGCAGTGGTCGAGGGGCCGAACTTCGAATATGCGACCGAAACGCGCGAGGAACTGCTCTATGACAAGGCAAAACTGCTGGCGAACGGGGACAAGTGGGAGCGGGCGATTGCCGCGAACCTTGAAGCCGATGCGCCCTATCGTTAAGCGCGCGGGCAATTGAACGGGACCTCATGATTCACACCCTAGCCTTCTATCTGTTTGCGGCCATGGTAATCGCCTCGGGCGCGCTCGTGGTGCTGTCACGCAACCCGGTCCATTCGGTGCTTTGGCTGATCCTGGCCTTTTTCAACGCTGCCGGCCTGATGATCCTTGTGGGGGCGGAGCTGATCGCCATGCTGCTGGTGATTGTCTACGTCGGCGCAGTCGCGGTGCTGTTCCTGTTCGTGGTGATGATGCTCAACATCGATTTTGCCGAGCTGCGCGCCGGTTTCGTCAAGAATGCGCCGCTGGGTGTGGCCGTTGCGGTCATCCTGCTGGCAGAGCTGGTGCTGGGCATCGGCGCTTACCGTGTCGGTGCCATGCCGCTGGGCACGCCCGATGGTGCTGCCGCGCCCCTGCTGGGTGAAAGCAATATCGAGAATATCGGTGCGCTGCTTTACAGCCGCTATCTGTTCCTGTTCGAAACGGCAGGCATCATCCTGCTGGTGGCCATGATCGGCGCCATCGTGCTGACCCACCGTGAAAGCCGTGCCGCACGCGGACATCAGAACATTTCCAAACAGAACTCGCGCCGACCAGAGGACGCGACCGTCAACGCCAGCCCCGAAGTGGGCAAGGGGATCGAACTGTGATCGGTATCGAACACTATCTCGTCGTCAGCTCTATCCTGTTCGTGCTCGGCGTTCTGGGGATTTTCCTCAATCGCAAGAATGTGATCGTGATCCTGATGGCGATCGAGCTGATCCTGCTGTCGGTAAACATCAATATGGTGGCTTTCAGCGCCTTTCTGGGTGATCTCACCGGTCAGATCTTCGCCATGTTCGTGCTCACCGTGGCCGCCGCAGAAGCGGCCATCGGCTTGGCGATCCTGGTCATCTACTTCCGTCGCCGGGGCACTATCGCCGTCGATGATGTCAACCGGATGAAGGGATAGACCTTGAACCCGATCCTCATCATCGTCTTCGCGCCGTTGCTGGCAGCGATCGTCGCGGGCCTTGGCAATCGCGCCATCGGCAATGTCCCGGCCAAGCTGGTGACGACTGCGGGCCTGTTTATCGCCTGCGGTTTCAGCTGGCCGATCTTCATCGGCTTCATCAACGGCAGTGAGACCGTGCAGGTCGTGCCCGTGCTCGAATGGGTGCGCTCCGGCACGATGACCTTCGACTGGGCGCTGCGCGTCGATACGCTGACGGCGGTGATGCTGGTGGTGATCACCACCGTCTCCGCGCTCGTCCACCTGTATAGCTGGGGCTATATGGACGAGGACCCGGATCAGCCGCGCTTTTTCGCCTATCTGTCGCTGTTCACCTTCGCCATGCTGATGCTGGTGACGGCCGATAATCTGGTGCAGATGTTCTTTGGCTGGGAAGGCGTGGGCCTGGCGTCCTATCTGCTGATCGGTTTCTGGTTCAAGAAACCGTCCGCCAGTGCCGCCGCGATCAAGGCCTTTGTGGTCAACCGCGTGGGTGACCTTGGCTTCATGCTGGGTATTTTTGGCACTTTCCTGGTGTTCCAGACCACGTCGATCCCTGAAATCCTCGCGGCTTCTCCCGCCATGCAGGGTGTATCGCACATCACCTTCATGGGCATGCGCATGGATACGATGACGATCCTGTGCCTGCTGCTGTTCATTGGCGCGATGGGCAAGTCCGCGCAGCTGGGCCTGCACACGTGGCTGCCCGATGCGATGGAAGGGCCAACGCCCGTTTCCGCGCTGATCCACGCTGCCACCATGGTGACCGCAGGCGTGTTCATGGTGTGCCGCCTGTCGCCGATGTTTGAAGCCGCTCCGGTGGCGCTGGGCGTCGTGACATTCGTGGGCGCGGCGACCTGCCTGTTCGCCGCAACGGTCGGCACCACCCAGTGGGATATCAAGCGGGTGATCGCCTATTCCACCTGCTCACAGCTGGGCTACATGTTCTTTGCTGCGGGCGTGGGCGCTTATGGCGCGGCGATGTTCCACCTGTTTACGCACGCCTTCTTCAAGGCGCTGCTGTTCCTTGGTGCGGGCAGCGTGATCCACGCCATGCATCATGAGCAGGACATGCGCTATTACGGCGGCCTGCGTAAGGCTATCCCGTTCACGTTCTGGGGCATGATGGCCGGCACTCTGGCGATCACCGGCGTGGGTATTTACTGGTTGCATGCAGGCTTTGCCGGCTTCCATTCCAAGGACGCGATCCTCGAGGCGGCCTTCGCATCGGGCACCGAAATGGGCAATGCGGCCTTCTGGATCGGTGCTTTTGCCGCCCTGCTGACCAGCTTCTACAGCTGGCGCCTGATGTTCCTCACCTTCTGGGGCAAACCGCGCTGGATTGAGAGCGAGCATATCCAGCATTCGGTCCACAAGACGCCAGAGCAGGCGGGTGAGGACACCACCGGCGGCTATCATCCGCATGAGAGCCCCTATTCGATGCTCGTCCCGCTGGCCGTTCTGTCGCTGGGCGCGGTCTTCGCCGGTTTCGTATTCTACGGTGCATTCCTCGATTCAGCGGCGTTCTGGAACGGATCGATCGCCTATGACGAACACTTCATGCACTCGCTGCATGACGAGGCCGTGGTGCCGTTGTGGGTGAAACTCTCGGCCACAATCGCCATGCTGATTGGCCTGCTGGTCGCCTGGTACGCCTATATCCGCAAGCCGACCGTGCCTGCGGCTGTGGCTGAGCAGCTGGGTCCGGTTTACCGCTTCCTGTTCAACAAGTGGTATTTTGACGAGTTGTACAACTTCATTTTCGTGAAGCCTGCCTTCTGGCTGGGCCGCCTGTTCTGGAAGGTCTGGGACGAGGGCATCATTGACCGGTTCGGTCCCAATGGCGCGGCGCTCGTGGTGTCGGAAGGCTCGCTTCTGGCGAAGAAGGTGCAGTCCGGCTATCTGTATAGCTATGCGCTGATCATGCTCATCGGCCTTGTCGCCGCGATTACCTGGGTGATGTTCTGATGGGCGGTTTCCCGATCCTTTCCGTCATGCTGCTGGTGCCTTTGCTGGGTGCGGCCGCATGCCTGCTCGTGGCTGCAAATCAGGCGCGCCTGATCGCGCTGGGTGCCACGCTGGTTAATCTGGCGCTGGGTATCATGCTGTGGGCCAATTTCGATATTGGCGGCGCGCAGTGGCAGTTCACCGAAAGCGCGGATCTGTTCGCGGGCTTCCAGTGGGCGCTGGGCATTGATGGCATCGCGCTGATGCTGATCATGCTCTCGGTGTTCCTGATGCCGGTGTGCATCGGTGCCAGCTGGACTTCGATCACCAAGCGCGTGGGCGAATACATGGCCGCCTTCCTGTTCATGGAAGTGCTGATGATCGGCACGTTCGCGGCGCAGGACCTGTTCCTGTTCTACATCTTCTTCGAAGCCGGCCTGATCCCGATGTACCTGATCATCGGCATCTGGGGCGGCGATAACCGCATCTACGCCAGCTATAAGTTCTTCCTTTATACGCTGCTCGGCTCGGTACTGATGTTCATCGCCATGCTGTGGATGGCGAAAGAGGCTGGCACATCGTCGATCCCGGCGCTGATGCAGTATGATTTCCCCGCTGGCGCACAAACGTGGCTGTGGCTGGCCTTCTTCGCCAGTTTCGCGGTGAAGATGCCGATGTGGCCGGTGCACACCTGGCTTCCCGATGCCCACGTGCAGGCACCCACGGCAGGCTCCGTCATCCTGGCTGGCGTGCTGCTCAAGCTGGGCGGATATGGCTTCATCCGCTTCAGCCTGCCGATGTTCCCGGAAGCATCCGCGCAGTTCGCCTGGCTGATCTTCGCGCTGTCGATGGTGGCGGTGGTCGTCACCAGCCTGATCGCTCTGGTCCAGCATGATATGAAAAAGCTGATCGCCTATAGCTCGGTCGCGCATATGGCGATCGTGACGGTGGGCCTGTTCGCCTTCAACGTGCAGGGCCTTGAAGGCGCGATGATCGTCATGCTCTCGCACGGTCTGGTTTCCGGCGCGTTGTTCCTGTGCGTCGGCGTGATTTATGACCGGCTGCACACGCGTGAGATCGCCCGGTACGGCGGTCTGGCAATCAACATGCCGCGCTATGCGGTGCTGTTCCTGCTGTTCACCATGGCCAGCATCGGCCTGCCGGGCACCAGTGGCTTTGTCGGCGAATTCCTCAGCCTGGCAGGCATTTACCAGATTTCCAGCGTGGTCGCCTTTGTCTGCACCACCGGCATCATCCTGGGCGCAGCCTACATGCTCTATCTTTATCGCCGGGTGGCCTTTGGCGATCAGGTGAACGCTGATGCGGCTGCCATGCCAGACCTGAACCATCGCGAATTGTGGCTGCTGGCCCCGATCGCTGCCGTGGTGCTGTGGATGGGCGTCTATCCCGAAAGCTTCCTTGCCCCGATGCGCAGCGATATCGCCGCGCTCGATGCACGGCTCGCGCGTGCCGCACCTGCGGGCGACGCACATCTTGAAATTGGTGAGGCGGCACCTGCCGCACAGGAAGAAGCGCATGGGGGAGCGCACTGATGGAACTGACTAATTCCCTCGCGCTCGTCATTCCGGAACTGGTTCTGTCGGTTTCGGGCCTGCTGCTGCTGCTGATCGCGGCATGGGGCGGGAATGAGGCCAGCAAGCCTGTCTCCATCGCCGCTTGCGTGGCGCTGGGCGGGGCATTCTTCCTTGTTGCCCCCACCGTGTGTGCGGGCGCTTCCGGCCCCGATACGCTGGCATTCTTCGGCCAGTTCCGCGCCGATGCCTTTGCCGGCCTGGCCAAGCTGATGATCTTTGCCGCTGCTGGTGCCACTCTGGTGGTTGCGCCCAATTACTTTGACCGGCTCAAGGCCATGCGCCCTGAATTCGCTATTCTGGTGCTGTTCGCTGCCCTTGGCATGAGCATCATGGTCTCCGCCGCAGACCTTCTGACGTTGTATATCGGGCTCGAGCTCAACAGCCTGTCCGCCTATGTGCTGGCCGCTTACCTGCGTGATAATGATCGCTCTGCCGAGGCTGGCCTCAAGTATTTCGTGCTGGGCGCGCTCGCCAGCGGCATATTGCTGTTCGGTATGAGCCTGACCTACGGCTTCACCGGATCGACCAGCTTTGAAGGCATTCGTGTCGCCATGGCAGGCGGGCTTTCGGGCGGCATGTTGTTCGGCCTGATCTTCATGCTGACGGGCCTTGCCTTCAAGATCAGCGCCGTGCCCTTCCACATGTGGACGCCCGACGTGTACGAAGGCGCACCGACGCCGGTCACCGCCTTCTTTGCCAGTGCTCCCAAGGTCGCCGCCGTTGCGCTCACCGCGCGCGTTTCGCTCGAAGCATTCGGCAATCAGGTTGAGGCGTGGCAGCAGGTGGTGATCTTCGCCGCGCTTGCCTCCATCGTGGTGGGTGCCCTTGGCGCCATCGGCCAGAAGAACATCAAGCGCCTGCTGGCGTTCTCGTCGATCAACAATGTCGGCTTTATTCTGGTCGGCCTGGCCGCTGCCAATGTGGCGGGTGCCAGCGCGATGATTACCTATCTCGCCATCTATGTCGCCACCACCGTGGGCAGTTTCGTGGCCGTGCTGATGATGCGCGATGCAGACGGACAGCCGGTAGAGGACATTGCCGATCTGGCAGGGCTTTCCACCACCCGCCCGGCGCTGGCGTGGTGCCTGCTGGTGATCATGTTCAGCCTGGCGGGTATTCCGCCCATGCTCGGCTTTTGGGGCAAGTTCGTGGTCTTCCAGGCTGCGGTAGAGGCCAACCTGATGCCGCTGGCCGCGATCGGTATCGCCGCCAGCGTGATCGGTGCGTTCTACTACATCAAGATCATCAAGATCATGTTCTTCGATGAAGCTGCGGACAAGGTCGTGGGCGATATCCCGGTGTCGCACTGGGTGCTGCTGGCGATCTGCACGGCCATTATCTCGCCGCTCGGCTATCTGCTGACAGGCTGGTTCGGTGCGCTGGCAGACATGGCAGCGGCATCGCTGTTCCTCACAGTCTGATTTGTCACCACGGCTGACCTTCGTCCCGCAAACCGGATCGACCAACGCCGATCTGCTCGCCCGGCTTCAGGCCGGAGAGGCGCTTGCAGAGAATGACTGGCTGATCGCGGACCGGCAGGTGCAGGGGCGCGGGCGGCAAGGCCGGCAATGGCTGGATGCACCAGGCAATTTCATGGGCTCCACCGTGGTCAGGATCGGCCCGCATGATCCGCCGCCTGCCAGCCTGTCATTCGTGACCGCGCTGGCTGTTTATGAAACCGTGCTGCCACGCCTGGCCGATCCGCATGCCCTGCGGCTCAAATGGCCCAATGATCTGATGCTGGCCGGGCGCAAGTTGTGCGGGATATTGCTGGAGCGCGCGGGCAACTGGGCGGTGATCGGCATCGGCGTGAACCTGGCGCAGGCTCCGGCAATTGCAGACCGTGAGACTGGCGCCGTATCGCAAGCGGGCACAAGGCCGGAGCGGGACTTGTTCGCGCAGGATCTGGCAGTCAATTTCGCCACCGAAGTGCAGCGCTGGCGGGAATTCGGGACAGAGGCGATCTTCAATCGCTGGCAGGCCGCCGCCCATCCGGTGGGAACACCGCTGACCGTTCATGACGATAGCGGCAGGAAGGTTTCCGGCACATTTGCCGGGCTGGGCGCTGATGGCGCTTTGCGCTTGCGCTTGGAGGATGGCTCCTCACATGTCATCCACGCAGGCGATGTAATGCTGGAGGCGCGCTAGATGCTGCTCGCGGTTGATGTTGGAAATACCAATGTGGTGTTCGCCCTGTTCGACGGGGAGGAAATGCGCACGCGCTGGCGCATCGCCACCGATCCTCGCCGAACGGGTGATGAATATGCCGTATGGCTGCTGCAACTGATGCAGATAGAGGGCATTGCCCGTAGCGAAGTCGACACGATGATCGTTTCCAGCGTTGTCCCGCGCACGCAGCACAATCTGGATGTGCTGGCGCGCAAGTACTTCCAGGTCGAACCCTTGTTCGCAGGTGAGGGCGCCGCTGCGTGGAATATTGAGATCGACGTCGAGGAACCGCGCTCTCTGGGGGCGGACCGGGCGGTCAATGCGATCGCGGCCCACGCCCGCTATCCCGGTGACCTGATCGTCATCGATTTCGGCACTGCCACCACCTATGACGTGGTTGATTTCAACGGCGCCTACAAGGGCGGCATCATCGCGCCGGGCATCAACCTGTCGCTCGATGCACTGGTCAACAACACTGCCAAGCTGCCGCGCATCGCCATTGAACAGCCGCGCGATAACACGGTGATCGGCCGCAATACCGAAGACCAGATGCTGATAGGTGTGTTCTGGGGCTATGTTGCCATGATGGAAGGGCTTATAGCCCGGCTGCGGGCGGAGATCGGACGCCCCAGCAAGGTCATCGCAACAGGCGGCCTTGCCGTCCTTTTTGACCAGCATACCGACATTTTTGATGCCGTGGATACGGACCTGACCCTGCGCGGTCTGGCCATGATCGCACAGCGAGCAAGGAATACATGAAAAAGGATTTCACCCCCGAAGACGAACTGCTGTTTCTGGCACTGGGAGGTTCGGGAGAGATTGGCATGAACGTCAATCTCTACGGCTGTCAGGGCAAATGGCTGATGGTCGATCTGGGAATGAGCTTTGGTGCCAATGAATATCCCGGCACGGAGCTGATGTTCGCCGATCCCGAGTTCATCGAGGAGCGGGTCGATGACCTGCTCGGCATCGTGCTGACCCATGCGCATGAGGATCATATCGGCGCGATCCCCTATTTTGCAGGGGATCTGGGCGTGCCGCTTTACGCCACGCCATTCACCGCCGACCTGATCATGCGCAAGCTGGAGGAAGCCGGACTGGCCGACCAGGTGGAGCTGAACGTGATCGATGAGGATCACGGATCGCTGGAAATCGGTCCGTTCGAAATCACCTACATCCCGCTCGCCCACTCGATTGCAGAGGGCAATGCGCTGCTGATCGAAACGCCATACGGGCGCATCTTCCACACCGGCGACTGGAAGCTGGATGAAGAGCCGATTGTTGGCGAACCGGCGACCGAGGAAGAGCTGATGGAAATCGGCGACGAGGGCGTATTGGCGCTCGTCTGCGATTCCACCAATGTGTTCAACCCGCAGGCCTCAGGCTCCGAAGGGGCCGTGTATCGCGGCTTGCTGGAGGAAGTCGCGCGCCACAAGGGCAAGCGCGTGATGGTGACCACCTTTGCCTCCAACGTCGCGCGTTTGCAGACGCTGGGCGAAGTGGCGCAGGAAACCGGTCGGCAATTGTGCGTGGCAGGTCGTTCGCTCGATCGCATCATCGAAGTTTCCAAGGCCAATGGCTATCTCAAGAACTTCCCCAAGACGCTGGATTTTGATGCTGCCATGCGCGTGCCGCGCGGGCAGATCATGTTTCTGGCCACGGGCGGGCAGGGTGAACCGCGTGCAGCGCTGGCCCGCATTGCCGATGAGAACCATCCCATCTCGCTGGAAGAAGGCGACGTAGTGCTGTTCTCCAGCCGCCAGATTCCCGGCAATGAGCTGGCCATCGGTCGCGTGCAGAACATGCTGGCCTTGCGCGGCATCGTGATGGTTTCCGACAGGCAGAGCGAAATCCACGTCTCGGGCCATCCCGGACGGCCGGAGCTGGAAACCCTGTATGACTGGCTGCGGCCCGAAATCCTTGTCCCCGTGCATGGCGAAATCCGCCATATGAAGGAGCAGACACGGGTCGGGAAGGCCAAGGGCATCCCGTATAATGTGTTCCAGAAGAACGGCGATATCGTCCGCCTTGCACCCGGCAAGCCGGGCAAATTGGCGGAAGTACGCACGGGCCGCCTGGTGCTCGATGGCGAGGTCATCGTGCCTTCCGATGGCGATGCCATCACCATGCGCCGCCGCCTGTCGCGCGATGGCCTGCTGATCGTCATGCTGGCCAAGGGCGGAGAGATCCAGGTGGAAGGCATAGGCCTGCCGCTGGATGAGGATTACGATGCCTTTATCGAAGAAGCCGTGGCCGATGTGCGCAAGGCGCTCTCGCGCCTGAAGGGTGCCGCCGGACGCGACCGGGAGACGGTGAAGGAAACGGCCCGGCTTGCGGCGCGCAAGGCGGCGCAGCGCTGGTCCGGCAAGAAGCCGCAAACGCGCGTGATCCTGCCGCTGGAGTAACCGGTTATGAAGATCACCTCGATTGTCGCGATCTATGCGCTGTTCTGGGTCATGTCAGCATTCCTGCTGCTGCCGTTCGGCGTGCGCACGCATGATGAGCTGGGATTGCCCAAGGTGGCGGGTCAGGCAGACAGTGCTCCGGCCAATTTTCGCCCCGGGAAGCTGGCCTTTCGGGCCACGTTGATCGCGGCTGCGCTGACCGGCATCTTCATCGCCAACTACCAGTTTGGCTGGATTACCGCGGAAGACATCAACTTCTTCGGCACACCACCTGAATATTGATGCGATTATTGATCGCCTGAATTCCGATAGTCTGAATTCTGATAGTCTGCGCTGGCTCTCAGTCGCGCAGGCGCTCAATCGCCTGTGCCAGCGCGACATAGAGCTTGCCCATGTCCGATGACAGCAGCGTCACCGCCAGCGCATTGCCATCGCGGGTGGACAGGACATTGCGCAGCATCGCTTCGAAGTCGTGGATGTAGCGGTTCACGGCCTCGCGGAATTCCGCATCATCCTGATAGATGTCGCTGACCGCGCGGGCATCGTGATTGTCCAGCAGACGCACGGCGCGGCGGGTGAAGATACCGCGATCACCGCGCAGGTAGCTCGCCCATGAGGTATCGGTCACTTCATTGTCGAAGGCCTTGGAAATATCGATCGAGCAGGAATTGAGGCTATCGGTGATCAGCGCCATCCTGCGGGTGAAATCGCTGTCCACCTGCTCCGCTGCCCGTTCGCGGGCCTGGCTTACGCGCTGTTCAAGATTCCCGGTCAGTTCATTGACGATGGCCAGCTGGTTGCGCAGCTCGGCGGCGGATTCGCGACCGCGTTCGCCGGCATTGTGCGCCGCTTCCTGCAATTCGGCGATGGCTGCGCTGGCGCCTTCGCGCAGCGCCTGTTCGATGGCGCTGCTGCCCTGCGTGCCGATCCTTTCAGCAATCTCGCGCACCGCATCGGTCTGCTCGCTGCGCAGCTTGCTGACCATCTCACCCGATGCCGCCTCCATCTCCGCTATCGCGGATTGCAGCTCGGTCCGAGCCTGTTCGGCCAGAGCGGTCGACTGCTGGGCGAGCTCCGCCATGCGGGCCTCCAGCGCTTCGATCGTTTCCAGCGAAGCGCGCGATTCCAGCGATGCTGTGCCCACGTGATCGGAGAGCAGGCTGCCCTTGGCCTCGGCCTGCACAATCGTATCGCGCAAGGCCATTGCCTGTTGTTCGAACTGGCTCAGGCGACTTTCAGCCTTGCCGATGGAATCGCACAATGCGCCCTGCGAGTAATCCGCGCTCGAGCGGATGATTTCCAGCAGGCGGACGCTGTCATCGGTCAGGCGGCCGACAAATGTGCCGTTCTCTTCCAGGATCGCCCGGCTATGAGACAGGCGTTCGGCCAGCAATTCGCTCGCCTCGCTCAGCCTGCCGGTTTCCTGCTTTCCTTGCTCGGACAGGCGTGACAGCTCCTGATCCAGAGCTGCCAGTCGCTGCGCCAGGGCGTCGCCGCGTTCGGCAAGGCCCACAACATGCGCCAGATGCTCTTCCTGCCTCTCGTTCACCTGCTGGTCGAATGCCGAGATGCGGCCCTGCAATTGCGCCAGCGCCTGCTCCTCGCGCTGAACGGCCAGTGCCTGCCGGCGTGCAAACTCTTCGTCAAACGCCTCGGTGCTCTGCTTGATCGACGTGTCGGCGCGTTCGGCGATCTGCGACAGTTTCTCAAGCCGGGCGCGGGCGCTTTCGATGGCGGCTTCGTCAATCCGGCTGACAGTGCCAATGGCGTCGGTCATCCGCGCCTGCAGCCCCTCGATAGCGGTCTCCCACAGGCGCTGCGTTTCGGTCTGTCCATCGCGCATGGACAGGGTCAGGCGATCAGCCTCGCTACGCAGATCGGCAATGCGTTCGCGCATGTCCGCAATGGCCGCTTCCTCGCGCGCGCGCACTTCGTCGCTGCGGGCTGAAAGTTCGGTCTGCAGTTCCTCCGCCCGGCGCCTGATGGCCGCCAGAGTATCTGTTTCGCGTGCTTCCAGCTCCTGCCGGAAGTCCTCGCTCTGCCCTCGCAGGGCTTCAAAGCGCGTGTTGCACAGCTGTTCCAGCGCAGTGGTCTGCGCCTCGAACGATGCGAGCGTGTCGCCGACCTTGGCGCGCAGCCCTTCGACCTGGGCCGTGCTGGCCTCACCAAACTGGTTGAGCCGATCAAAGCCCGAGATCATTTCGTCCAGCTGCCCCTGCGCAGTGATCCCCGCATTGCCGATCTGGCTGGCCACATCGCGCGCGGCATTGGCAATCACCGGCAGACGATCGCGCAGCTTTTCCATATTGGAGAGCGCGGTATCGCTGACCTGGCCGATGGAATTCACCTGTTCGCCATTTTCACGGATAAGCTGTTCCAGCCGGTCCGCATTGGTGCTCAGCCGCTCGCTCGCCACCCGGCCCAGCGATTCCAGATCGCGCGATTGCGATGCGATGAAGTCCCGTGCCAGGCTCAGCTCTCGATTGACCGCGACAAGGCGCGTTTCAAGACCTTGCGATTCGTGCGACAGCAACCGCGCGGTTTCCCCAAAACGCGCGGCTTCGCGGGTGGAATTGCGCATGGCGAGCAGCCAAACGCCGATCACCAGCAACACCGGCACGGACCACGATACGATCCAGTCCGCCCATGCCTGCGGCGGGGCGCCAGCAAGAATCTCCGACTGGTGAATCCAGCCAAAAAAGCCGGTCCAGCCCATGATGGCAATCACGCCAAGCGTTGGAATAATCCACCCGGTTGAGCGGCGCGGGGCTTCTTCCTCCCACGCATCTTCAAAGTCAGCAGCATCTTCGGGATAGGTCTCAGCTGCCTCAGGCGTGGGCTGATCCTCTGGACCAGGTCCAGTTTCCGGCTCGTCAGAGGCACCAAGTGCCACCAGGTTCTCGCGTCTGCTCATCGGCCACCAATACCAGTCCGTGCGCGCCTGTTAAACCCCGCCTTAACACTAACGCTCCTATGGCGGCAGCATGGCTTATGAAGCAGCTGATTTTGATGCCAATCTGGTGGCAGCGGCAGGCGACGATACGGCGCTGCGGGCAGAGCTGCGCGCGTGCTTCATGGAAAGCCTGCGGGGACAGCTGGACCTGTTGCAGAGATCGCGCTGCGATGGGAACTGGGAAGTTGCCGCGTTGCGCCTGCGGGCGCTGGGTACCAGCTTTCATGCGCTGGAACTGATGAGACTGGCGGATGAAGCGCTGGATTCCGCGCCGGGTGACCCGGTGATCCTGCGCAAGTTGCGGCAATTCGTGGAAGAGTTTGCCAACCGCTCCTGATTGCCATTGGTCGAGAGGCCCTTGGCAGCATCGCGCCCGCGCCCTAGCACTGCGATGTGAGTGAAACGCCAAAAACCGCCGATGCCGTGCTGGTCACGCTGCCCGATGTTGACGGGCAGGGCAGGGGCCAATTACTCGGCAAGTCGCTGGCGCTCAGACAGTTCGAGCTGGCCAGAATGCTCGGCTGTTCGCGGCTGATCGTGCTGGGGAACGATCTCTCGCCCGAGGGGATGGACCTGCGGCACAAGGCCGAGAAGGCCGGAATGATCTTTCAGGTCGCCTCTGGGCCACACGCGCTGATGGCCTTGCTGGCACCGCAGGACAGGCTGCTGGTGCTCCACCCCTATTTGCAGGCTGAAACCACCGCGCTTTTCGCCGATGTTCCGGAACAGGGCATGGTGGTCACCGTGCCAGCGGCGGCAGGGGTCGAGGCGGGATTTGAAAGAATTGACCTGACGCGCGCGTGGGCGGGCGTGCTGATTCTGCGCGGGGGCCTGCTTTCGCGCCTGCTTGACCTGGCAGAAGATAGCGAAACTGCGCCAGCCCTGCTGCGAATTGCGCTGCAGGCGGGCCTGCCCGAACGCATGCTGGACCAGTCCTTGCTGGCCGAGGGCAGGTGGAGCTTGCCCGGCGGCGGTCCTGGCGGCGGCCCCGATGGGGGCGAGGAAATGCAGATCGCCGAGGAGCGCTGGATTGAGCGGCATTTAGGGACAGGTCGGCCCGGATCACTGTCTGCATGGATAGCCCGGCAGATCACCCGCCGCTTTGCACGCCAGATGCTTTCGCGCGCGGCACTGCTGCCTGTCTTGCTGATCGGCGCCGTTCTGCTTGCCGGTGCTGCCGGATATGCAGGGTGGAGCGGCCAGGCAATTGCTGCATTTGCGATGATTGGCCTTTCCGCTTTGACGCTGGAAGTGGCGATCACGCTTTCGCGCCTTCGGGCAGCGCCCTTCGGCTCTGCCGGTCCGTGGGACCGCCTGCGCCTGTTCATTGACGTGATGTTCCTGACTGCTGCGGTCCTGCTTGTTCAGGGTCCGTGGTTCCGGCAGATGTTTGCCCCACTGGTGCTGATGAGCGGACTGTATCAACCCGTTGGATCCGCTCCCCGGTCGCGCTTTCCCGACATGCGTGATCGTGCCTTGCTGGGCGGCGGCATGGCGGTGCTGGCCGCCTTCCTGCCTGCAGAGCAGGTGGTGATGGCTGCGGCGATGGCAGTTCTGGCCGTTAACCTCATATTCGGTTTGAAGCGGCACGGATAACGCGGGTTTAACTCTATTGGGTTATGGCGCAGCTATGATTGACGACATCCAGATGGACCGACCAGTTCAAGACGCTGAAGATATCCTGCGCGGCGAACTGCAGCGCGGGGATCTTGTGATCGCCACCACCAGGCCGATCCTGCGGCATTTGCTGGCCACCAGCGACCAGTCGCTGTTCAGCGATATGGTCATTGCCCGTGTGCGCGGCATGATCGGCCATGTCGCCCGGCAATTGCTTTTTGCACGCGGGCAGGCCGATGGCGTTGAGGATCTGGGCAGCTATGCCGATCTGAGAGAAGCTCGGCTGACGCAGATGCTGATGGAAGATTCGGCATTTCTGGCTCACGCCCATGCGCAGACGCTGGAAATGCAGCTGGCCGATCAATTGCAGCGCCGCAGCGGGATCGATCTGGTCCTGTCCCCCCTGTTGCAGGAACTGGCGGCGTCCACCGATGCGCAAATGGCTGCGCTCTCGATGCGCGTTCTGGCAGAGCAGGCACGCTTTGTGCAGCAGCAGCGGCGGATGGAACTGCCACTGGCCGAACTGCCCGGCGATCTGTTCCACAGGGCGCTGCTCATCCTGCGCACTCTCGACGATGAAGCCGATGGGGCGCAGCGGACCGAAGCGGGCCTTCGCGACCGGTTTGACGAGAGCAACAGCCGCCTTGGCCTGATCACCCGGCTGATCATGGGGATGGGCAAGACAGCACCGCGTGCGCTGGCCATCGATCATGGCGGGCTGGCGGTTTTTGCCACGGCGCTGGCAATGGCATCGGGTCAGGATCGCAATCTGGCGATTTATTCCTTTGGCGAGAACCAGATCGCGCGCCTCGCCCTTTCCATGCGTGCTGCCGGGCTGAAACCCTCCGCGCTGGAGGAACAAATTCTCTACATCCATCCCGATATCTCCATGCCTGCCGGACTGGATATGATTTCGGGCGATCAGGCAGCCGCCATGCTGGCCTCCTCCATGCCGGACGTGGCGGGCTGATCCATGTCTGGGACCGGCCCCTTCACGGCCCGCGCACGAACAGATGCGCGTGACTGGCTTGTCGAGGCGGACGAACCGCTAGCAGGCATGCAATTGCGCGGTGGCGGGGAACTGCCCGGTGCGCTGATCGCGCCTGCTATTCTGGAACTGGTGCGCAAGGCCCGTGAGTACCGGCTCAAGCTGGCACGTGCGATCACCGCCCGCGACGGCGATGAGCGGGTGACCGCCTGGGTTGAGGTTCAGCCCGATAGTGATGGCGCAGGCTGTAGGCTCGCCATTTCCAACTGGCAGAGCGAACCAGCCACAGAACCTGCACCCGATGCAGATCGCGCGCGGCAGATTGCTTTGGTGCGCCAGCTTTCCGAACTTTCGGCAAGGCTTGACCCGCAGCAACAGATTCTCACCGTCGACAGCCAGTGCGATGAATTATCCGATCTGTACCGCAAGATGCACGAAGGCATCGGTAGGCCGTGGACCGATTTCGTCGAACTGGAAGGCTTCAGCCATCGCCAGCCGATGCACTGGCGGCTGCTGGATGGCGCGAGTGTCGCCATCGAAGGATCGGCGCGCAGCTGGCGTGCCCATCTGGTGCCACTCGGCCAGCCACAGGCGGGACGTAACGGCTTTGAACTGCATTTGTGTGCGGCAGAGCCTTTGCCAGAAACCCATCACCAGCCGTCTTCCCGTGCGCAGAAGCCGGTGGAGCGCGGCATGGGTATTGGGCTTGAGATCGCCCCGGTCCTGCGCCAGCCGGTGACTCGCATCATCGCCAATGCGGAGACAATCCGCACCCAACTAGCCGGTCCGCTGGCCGATGAATACAGCAATTATGCCGCCGACATCGCCTCTGCGGGCGAGCATTTGCTGGCGTTGATAGAAGACCTGACGACGCTGGAACTGGTGGAGGAGGAGGATTTCAATCCTGCCCCCGATCAGATCGACCTGGCCGATATTGCCCGGCGCGCCGCGGGCATATTGGGTGTGCGCGCGCAGGAACGTGAAATCACCATCGACACTCCAAAGACCGGTGAGACGGCTCTCGCCATCGGTGAATTTCGCCGGGTGTTGCAGATCCTGCTCAACCTGCTCGGCAATGCCATTCGCTATTCCCCCAAGGGTTCCGAAATCTGGCTGAGGGTGGAGGAGGATGAAGGCCGCGCGCGCATCATCGTGGCCGATCAGGGCGAAGGGCTGAGCGAGGAAGAACAGCGCCGCGTGTTCTCCAAGTTCGAAAGGCTGGGGCGCAGCGGAGACGGTGGTTCAGGCCTGGGCCTGTATATCTCGCGCAGATTGGCGACCGCCATGCACGGATCGCTCAGCGTGGAGAGCGCCAGGGGGCAGGGTGCCCGCTTCATTCTGGAATTACCGGCGGACGACCAGTCACCCGCCGGCTGAATTCGCGTTCTAGCGCTTGTCGACTGGCACGTAATCGCGCTGCGTCGGCCCGGTATAGAGCTGGCGCGGACGGCCGATGACCTGTGCCGGATCGGAAATCATCTCATTCCACTGCGCAACCCAGCCAACCGTGCGGGCAAGGGCGAACAGCGCCGTGAACATGGTCGTCGGGAAGCCGATCGCGGACAGGATCACGCCCGAATAAAAGTCCACATTGGGGAACAGCTTCTTCTCGATGAAATATTCGTCATTCAGCGCCAGTTCCTCAAGCCGCAGAGCGGTTTCGAACAGCGGGTCCTGAACGTTCAGCGCCTCAAACACTTCACGCACGGTCTTCTGCATCACAGCAGCACGCGGATCGTAGTTCTTGTACACGCGGTGCCCGAATCCCATCAGGCGGAACGGATCGCTCTTGTCCTTAGCGCGCTCGATATAATGCGGGATGCGATCGGGCGTGCCGATTTCGCGCAGCATGTTGAGCGCCGCCTCATTCGCGCCGCCGTGCGCCGGACCCCACAGGCAGGCAATGCCCGCTGCGATACAGGCGAACGGATTGGCGCCCGAAGAACCGGCCAGACGGACCGTGGAAGTCGATGCATTCTGCTCGTGATCGGCGTGAAGGATGAAAATCCGGTCCATCGCCTTTTCCACTGCTGGATGAATCTCATATTCCTCGGCCGGAACGCCAAAGGTCATACGCAGGAAATTGCCGGTATAGCTCAGCGAGTTGAGCGGCTGCATGAAAGGCTGGCCGATGGAATACTTGTATGCCCAGGCCGCGATGGTGGGCATCTTGGCAATCAGCCGGTGGCTGGAAATCTTGCGATGTTCCGGATCGGAGATATCGGTGCTGTCGTGATAGAAGGCCGAAAGGGCACCCACCACGCCGCACATGATCGCCATCGGGTGCGCATCGCGGCGGAAACCCTGGTAGAACTGGCGCAGCTGGTCATGCAGCATGGTATGCCGCGTGATGGTGTAGCTGAAGTCTTCCAGTTCATCCTTTACCGGCAGCTCTCCATTGAGCAGCAGGTAGGAGACTTCCATGAAATTGGAATGTTCGGCCAGTTGGCCGATGGGATAGCCGCGATGGAGCAGAACGCCCTCATCGCCATCGATATAGGTCAGCGAACTTTCGCACGATGCGGTGGATTTATATCCCGGATCGAAAGTGAAAGCCCCGGTTTTCCCGTAGAGCTTGCGGATATCCACCACATCGGGACCGGTGCTGCCAGACATGACCGGAAAGTCATGCGTCTGACCGCCGAAAGTGAGCTGCGCCTGTTTATCCGCCAAATCCAGTCTCCTTGCGCTAATTCATTCCGTCAGCCGGAAGCTTGCGCGTCAATTCGCGCAAGACTTTCTTCCCGGCCCAGAAGTGCCAAAACATCGAAAATACCCGGCGAGGTTGTTTGCCCCGTGAGTGCCGCGCGGAGCGGCTGCGCGAGTTTGCCGAGGCCCAGCCCCAACTCCTCTGCATAGGTCTTCAGATTGGCCTCCAACGCTTCCGTTGTCCAGTCCGAAACGGCGCGCAAACGCGCGGAAATCTGCGAAAGATGCTTGCGCGCCTCGTCATTGAGCAGACTTGCGGCATTTTCGGACATTTCCAGCGGACGCTGTTTGAACAGGAAGGCAGCGCCAGTGGCCAGTTCGATCATGTCGCGCGCGCGGGTCTTGAGCACGGGCATGGCCTTGGTCAGCAGATCGATATCGACATCAGGGCCGATCATCGGCGCTGCGATCCCGGCCAGCCGTGCATCATCGGCTTCGCGAATATAATGGCCGTTCATGTTGAGCAGCTTCTTCATGTCGAAGCGGCTCGGGCCCTTGTTCACATCGCGAATGTCGAACAGCGCAATCGCTTCCTCGCGGGTGAATTCTTCCTTGTCGCCGTGGCCCCAGCCAAGGCGCAGCAGGTAATTGAACAGCGTTTCGGGCAGAATTCCCAGCTCATCGCGATAGGCATCCACGCCCAGCGCGCCGTGGCGCTTGGAAAGCTTGGCGCCGTCATTGCCGTGGATCAGCGGGACGTGGGCATAGACCGGATCTTCCCAGCCATCCTCAATTCCCCGCATCGCGCGGATCACCTGCAACTGGCGGAAGGCATTGTTCAGATGGTCATCGCCGCGGATGATGTGGGTGCAGCCCATATCCACGTCATCGACCACCACGGCCAGCATGTAGGTTGGCGTACCGTCAGCGCGCAGCAGGATGAAATCGTCGATTTCCTCATTCTTCACTGCCACGCGGCCCTGCACGGCATCCTCGATCACAATCTCGCCGGTGGTTTCGGTCTTGATCCGCACGGTAAATGGCGTGCCTTCGGGTGCCTCCGACGGATCGCGATCACGCCAGCGGCCATCATAGCGCAGCGGCTGCTTGTTGGCGCGCTGCTGCTCGCGCATTTCGGTCAGCTCCTCGGGCGTGGAGAAGCACTTGTATGCCCTGCCGGCCTCCAGCAGCTTGTAAGCCACTTCGGCATGGCGATCGGCGCGCTGCGACTGGAACACCGGCTCCCCGTCGAATTCCAGGCCGAGCCAGTCCAGCCCGTCCAGAATCACGTCAATCGCTTCCTGCGTGCTGCGCTGCTTGTCGGTATCCTCGATCCGCAGCAAAGCCTTGCCGCCGAAATGCCGCGCATAGAGCCAGGAAAAAAGACCCGTGCGCGCATTGCCGATATGCAGAAAGCCGGTGGGGGAGGGCGCAAAGCGGGTGACAACCGGACGGGTAGTGCCGCTGCCGATGTCGCTCTTGCTTGCCATAAGGGTCTGATTCCTGTCCAATTCGATCATGGCAACACGCCAACCGCCCTTGGTTCCGTTGGGGGAAGACGCTGGCGATGCTGCGTTGCAGCACTCGCATTGGCGAAAGCGTGCGTCTTTGTCCAGCATCGGCGATGCGTGTGAGCGTTTCCTTGATACCGCAGGCTTTGACCGGGCGCCGTGGCTGGCGGTGGCTTTCGCGGGCGGAATTGCCAGCTGGTTCGTCCTTGATGAAAGTTTTCAATGGGTGCTAGCCATCTCCGCTGCACTGTTTCTGGCATTGGGCGCGGTTGCGCTGTGGCGCGGGCGCGATGATCGCGGCCGGCTGCTAATCGCCTGCGTTTCGCTGGGGCTGATCTTTGCCGCAGGTGTGGGCGTGGTCTGGGCAAGATCGGAACTTGTGGGCGCGCAACCTCTGGACCGCCCGATCTCTGCCAGCTTCGATGCACGCATTCTGGAAAGGGTTGAGCAGCCCGCGCAGGATCGTGTCAGGCTGATCCTTGCCACGCGCCATCCCGAGACCTCCGCGGCCATCAAGATCAGGGTCAATCTGCCAACCGACGGTGACCGGGCGGAGCTGGGCGAAGGAGCGCTGGTGCGGCTGCGGGCGCGCTTGATGCCGCCGGCACCGCCGATGCTGCCGGGTGCCTATAACTTCGCACGCAGTGCCTGGTTTGATGGTTATGCCGCAACCGGCAGTGTTCAGGGCGAGGTGGAGTTGCTCGAACCCGGATCGAATGGAGGCCTGATCGCGCCGTTGCAGCGGCAGCTCTCCCGCCATGTCCGATCTCGCCTGGACGGTGCGCCGGGCGCCATTGCAGCGGCCTTTGCCAGCGGTGACCGGGGCGCAATCGGGGACGAGGATGCCGAGGCGATGCGCGATGCGGGCCTCACCCATTTGCTGGCGATCAGCGGATTGCATGTGAGTGCGGTCATCGCGGCGACCTATCTGCTGGCGATCAGGCTGCTGGCGCTGTGGCCGTGGCTGACCCTGCGCGTGCGCCTGCCGGTTACCGCTGCCGCGCTCGCCGCACTGGCCGGGATTGGCTATACCTTGCTGACCGGCGCGCAGGTTCCGACCGTGAGGAGCTGCGTGGCGGCAATGCTGGTTCTGGGGGCGCTGGCGATGGGGCGTGAGGCGCTGTCACTGCGCATGGTGGCTGTGGCCGCTGTAGTTGTGCTGCTGCTGTGGCCTGAATCGATCATCGGCCCCAGTTTCCAGATGAGCTTTGCCGCCGTGCTGGCGATTGTGGCGCTGCACGGCTGCGATCCGGTGCGAAAGTTCCTCGCCTCGCGGGAAGAAAGCTGGTTCGCCCATGCGGGCCGCCGGGTGGTGATGCTGCTGGTTACCGGCATGGTTATCGAGATTGCGCTGATGCCGATCGTGCTGTTCCATTTCCACCGCGCGGGCCTTTATGGCGCTTTGGCCAATGTGATCGCCATCCCGCTGGTTACCTTCATTTCCATGCCGCTGATTGCCATTTCGCTGGCGCTCGACAGTGCCGGGCTTGGCGCGCCTTTCTGGTGGCTGACGGGCAAATCGCTCGACCTGCTGCTTGGCATTGCGCATTTCACCGCTGGCCAGCCCGGCGCAGTGAAGCTGATGCCGCAGATGAGCACGGGCACCTTCGCGCTGTTCCTTTCAGGCGGCCTGTGGCTGGCGATGTGGAAGGGGCGTGCGCGCCTGTGGGGTCTGGTTCCCGCAGCGCTGGCATCCATGCTGATGCTCAGCACGCCGATCCCGGACCTGCTGATATCGGGCGATGGCAGGCATGTGGGCATTACCGGGGAGAACGACGGGCTGCTGGTCCTGCGTGATTCGCGCAGCGACTATGCGCGGGACAATCTGATGCAACTGTCCGGCGTAACGGCCGAGCCTACCGTGTTGACGCAGTGGCAGGGCGCGGATTGCAGCCGCGACTTCTGCGTCATCACCCTGGCCCGTGGTGGCCGCGACTGGCACGTCTTGATGAGCCGAAGCGGAGAGATCGTTTCTGAAAGGGCGCTGGCCGCCGCCTGCGAGAGAGCGGATATTGTTATTTCCGACCGCTGGCTTCCGCGCAGCTGTCAGCCGCGCTGGTTTATTGCCGACAGGAACAGCCTGGAGCAAAGCGGCGGACTGGCGGTAAATCTGGAAAAGGCGCAAGTCTCAAGCGTGGCCGAAAGCCAGGGCGATCACGGATGGTGGGGCGGGCGGACCGGAGACTAACACAGTCCGCCCGAGGGGTACCACGTGTGGTCAGTTGTAGCGACGCAGCAGTCCTGCAAGCTTGCCCTGAACTTGAACTTCGGAATCGTCATAAATCTGAGGATCATAGGCGCCATTGGCGGGATCGAGCCGGATCTTGCCGTTTTCATGGCGCAGATACTTCAGCGTCGCCTCTTCATTGCGGATCAGCGCGACAACGATTTCTCCATCGCGGGCCGTGCTCGTCTTGCGCACGAGTGCGTAGTCGCCATCGAAAATACCCGCTTCGATCATCGAATCGCCCGACACTTCGAGCGCGTAGTGATCGCCTGCGCCAAGCAGGGCCGCAGGAACCGGCAGGGACTGGAAGTCCTCCATCGCCTCTATCGGCGCACCGGCAGCGATGCGGCCGTGCAGCGGCACTTCGATCACGTCATTGGCGGGCGAGGGCATGGCGCGCGGCGGAGTGACGACACCGCCCACCGCATCATTCGCAGCCGCAGGCCGGGAGGCCGCCACATCATCGGGCTGCTTGAGAACTTCCAGCGCCCGGGCGCGATTGGCCAGACGGCGGATGAAACCGCGTTCTTCCAGCGCCGATATCAGCCGGTGCACGCCAGACTTGCTCTTCAGATCAAGCGCGTCCTTCATCTCTTCAAAAGAAGGCGAGATGCCGGTTTCTTCAAGCTTCCTCTGGATGAAGATCAGCAATTCGCGCTGCTTGGCGGTCAACATGAGGCTTGTCCCTTCAAACTTTGTTCCAATTCAGGAACGAATAAGGAACAAGTATGAAACAGATTGTCTCAAGTCAAGCGATACCGCCATTCTGGAGCAGATAAGCGCAAACGGCCTCACCATCGCTGGCGGCGGGTGCGCCAATATCGCGGCGGATCAGCGCATTGCTGGCGGCGAGCGCGTACAGGCCGCTGCTGTCCTGCTGCGAAAGCGGCGAGATAGCGCCGCCTGTAATGGCCGCGCGCACGAATTCCAGGCGCGATCCCACGGCGGGCACATCACCCGACAGCCTGAATTCCAGCAGTTGCGGCAGCGGATCGCGCGCACCCGCCAACCGCCGCAGCAGTGGCAGCAGGAACAGGAAGGCGGTGACATAGCTGGAGACCGGATTGCCGGGCAGTCCGAGGATAATCTGCCGGCCGCGGCGGGCCACCATCAGCGGCTTTCCCGGCTTCATCGCAATGCGCCAGAAATCCAGTGACGCGCCCCATTTTTCCAGCGCCGGGCGGATCAGGTCGTGATCGCCGACAGAGGCGCCCCCGCTGGTGACGATTACGTCGAAATCGCTCGCGTGGTCGAATGCCCGCAACAGGTCTTCCATCCGGTCACGCACCGGGCCGATCCGGTCCACACTGGATGCAAGAGGAGCAACCAGGGCCGCCAGCATCAACCCGTTGCTGGCGGGAATCTGGTGATTCGCGGTTTGCAGCGGGTCTGCCGCCAGTTCGTCACCGCTGTCGATGATGGTGACATGCGGCCGCCTGCCGAAGCTGCCGAGTGCATGCCCGCCTGACAGGCCGAGTGCGATTCGCGCCGGGTTCATCGCCACACCCTTTGGAACGAGCAGATCGCCCCGGCTGAAATCAAAACCGGCACGGCGGATATGGCGCGGCGTGGGGCCATCGCTGCCCGCAAGCCGGATTGCGCTTCCATCGCGCAGGGCATTTTCCTGCAACAGCACCGCGCAAGATCCCGACGGCATCAACGCCCCGGTGGAGATGCGAATGGCCTGCCCAGCCTGCAATTCGCCCACAAAAGGGTGCCCCGCCGCGCTCTCTCCCGCCAGCGTCCACGGCCCTGCAAGGTCATCGGCGCGCACCGCATAGCCATCCATTGCCGAAAGATCGGCGGATGGCTGCGTGCGCCGTGCAAGCAGGTCTTGTGCAAGAAAGCGCCCGTCCGCTGCGGGCAGGGGCAGTTCTTCTTCACCCAGCGCCTGCACACCGTCCAGCAACCGTGCCTGCGCTTGTTCCAGCGGAATGGGGGCGGGCAGGCTCATCCGGGCAGGTAATCGGGAGAATGCCAGTCCCCGCTCTTGCCGCCGGTCTTTTCCAGCAGGCGGACATGTTCGATGACCATGCCCTTTTCCAGCGCCTTGGCCATGTCGTAAATCGTCAGCAGAGCGATGGAGACTGCGGTCAGCGCTTCCATTTCCACGCCGGTCTTGCCGGTCAGCGTGGCCCTGGCGGCCACTGCAATTGCACCGTCTTCGAAGGTGAATTCCACCGTCACGCTTTCCAGCGCCAGCGGATGGCACATGGGGATCAGCTCTCCAGTTCGCTTGGCCGCCATGATCCCGGCAATGCGCGCGGTGGACAGCACATCGCCCTTGGGGCCGGAGCCATCGCGCACCGCGGCCAGCGTGGCGGCAGACATGCGAATACGGCCCGCAGCTGTGGCGCTGCGGGCCGTTTCGGGTTTGCCGCCGACATTGACCATGCGGGCGGCACCATTTTCATCGAGATGGGTCAGCTTGTTCATGCGCTGCCCATGCCAGATCGCGCCTGATTATGACAGGCCCCACAGGGGCCGTGCCATTGCTGCGATCAATCGCGCAGGCTGGCCGGAACGCGCCCGCCATTATCGGCCAGCTTGTTCATCACCTGGCGGTGCAGCAGGATGTTATCCTCTGCCGAACCGGCATAGTCGGTGTTGCCCATTTCCACGGCCAGTTCCTTGCGGGCGCCATAGCTGGAATCGAGGCCGAGCAGCTTCATCAGATCAACGATGGAAGTGCGCCAGTTGAGATCGGCGGCCCCTTCGCGGGCATCCAGATTGGCTTCCACATCAACGACTTCGATCGCTGCGGGACGGCTCTTGCCGAAGGGAGTGCTGGCTGTGGGAGCCGGAGCTTCCTGGGCCTCTGCCTTGCCGAAAATGGCATCCTTGATGGAACTGAAAATACCCATGACTTACTCCCGTGATTGTCTGGAGGCGATCATCGCCCTGTTGCCGGGCCCAAGTAAAGGGCAAATCTTGAACGCAGCGTTGCTAGGCCGCGATCAGCGCTCTGGTGGCGGCTTCCACATCCTTGCAGCGCATCAGGCTCTCACCCACCAGGAAACAGCGCACGCCCGATTTTGCCAGACGCAGGCAGTCGGCATGGCTGTTGATGCCGCTCTCACCGATCAGCAAGGTGCCGACGGGCGCCAGAGGGGCGAGCCTTTCGGTGGTGGCAAGATCGGTGGAGAAGGTCCGCAAATCGCGGTTGTTGACCCCGATCAGCCGCGATTTGAGCGCGGCTGCGCGTTCCATCTCGGCCTCGTCATGCACTTCGACCAGCACATCCATGCCGCGTTCCAGCGCTGCCGATTCGATCTCGTGCATCACCGCGTCTTCCAGCGCGGCGACGATGATCAGGATGGCATCGGCGCCAATCGCGCGTGATTCTGCCACCTGCCACGGGTCGACCATGAAATCCTTGCGCAGGACCGGCAGACTGCAGCTGGCGCGCGCTTCCACCAGATAATCCTCATGCCCCTGGAAATAGGGCGCATCGGTCAGCACGGAGAGGCAGGCCGCCCCACCGGCGGCATAGGCCATCGCATGGTCATGCGGGCGGAAATCGGCACGGATGAGGCCCTTGGACGGGCTGGCCTTCTTGATCTCCGCGATCAGGCCAAATCCATGCGCGGCCTTGGCTTCCAGCGCGGCGCGAAAGCCGCGCGGTGCGGTTTGCTGTGCGGCCATCCGATCAAGATCGGACACGGTGGCGAGCGTCTTGCGCTGTGCCACTTCGCAGCGCTTGGTGTCGCAGATTTCGATGAGCTTATTGGTCATTTCGTGGTCGCGATCCAGCAATCGAGCAGGGCGCTGGCCAGGCCCTTGTCGATTGCCTCTGCGGCTTCTTCCACGCCTTCGCTCCAGCCATTGACTTCGCCCGCCACGATCAGCGCGCCCGCTGCATTGAGCAGCACGGCATCGCGGTAGGCGGATCTCTCGCCGTCGAGCAGCCGGATGAGGGCAGCGGCGTTGTATGCCGGATCGCCGCCGCGAATGGCATCCAGCGAATGGCGCGGCAGGCCAGCATCTTCGGGCGTTACGCTGGTGCCCAGACCATCGATGCCGATGGTGGCAATACGGGTCGGCCCGGCGATGGAAATCTCGTCCAGTCCTTCCTCGCCCGAGACGATCAGCGCACGGGTGATGCCCAGCAGCTTCATCGCATCGCGGTATGTCTCCACCAGATCGGGCGAGGCGATGCCCACCAGCTGGCGGGTGATCCCGGCAGGATTGGCCAGCGGGCCGAGCAGGTTGAAGATCGTGCGCCGTCCCAGTTCACGGCGGATCGGGGCGATCCTGCCCAACGCCGGGTGATGCGCCTGCGCAAACAGGAAGGTGATGCCAAGATCGGGCAGGGTTTCTTCTGCCAGCGTTCCCGCCCTTTGCAGATCCAGCCCCAGAGCTTCCAGCGTATCGGCAGCGCCCGCCTTGGAACTGGCGGCGCGGTTGCCATGCTTGGCCACGGGCACGCCGCAAGCCGCCACGACCAGCGATGTGGCAGTGGAAATGTTCAGGCTGTGCTGACCATCGCCGCCGGTACCGCACACGTCCATAGCGTCGTCAGGGGCGGAAATACGTGTCATCCGATCCCGCATGGCGCGGGCCGCGCCGGCGATTTCCTGTGCAGTTTCCCCGCGATCTGCCAGCTGGACCAGCACGTCGCGGATTTCATCCTCCGCCATCTCTCCATCCAGCATCCGCGCGAACAGCGCCTCGGCTTCGCTCAGGGACAGGCTGTGTGACGGATTGGGTGAGAGGCTCATCGAACGGCCTTTGGCTCGATCCCGCAAATCCGGAGGAAATTGGCGAGCAGGGCATGGCCATGTTCTGTGGCGATGCTTTCCGGGTGGAATTGCACACCGTGAATGGGCAGGTCCTTGTGACGGAACCCCATGACTGCCGTGCCATCAAGCCCCGGCGTCTCGCTGGTGGCGTTGACCACCAGGCAATCGGGAATATTCTCCACGATCAGCGAGTGATAGCGGGTTGCGGTATAGGGGGAGGGCAGGCCTTCGAACACGCCGGTGCCGTCATGATCGACCGGCGATGTCTTGCCGTGCATCAGCCCGCCGCGGGCAACGGTTCCGCCAAAGTGCTGGCCGATAGACTGATGGCCCAGGCACACGCCCAGCAGCGGCATTTTCGCCTCCGCACAGGCTGCCACCAGGGCAAGGCTGATGCCTGCCTCATTGGGGGTGCAGGGACCGGGCGAAATCAGCACGCCTTGTGCGCCCATGCCCATCGCTTCTTCCACGGTGATGGCGTCATTGCGTTTCACCACCACTTCAGCGCCCAGCTCCATCACGTAATGGACCAGGTTGAAGGTGAAGCTGTCGTAATTGTCTATTACCAGGATCATGGCGCGTCCCTTATCCGCCATTCTCACGCATTTCCACAATGATCAGCGGACCAAGCGGCGCGCGATTGTCCATGCGGCCACTTTCGGCATCCCATAATTGCGAGACACTGCCATCAAGGAACAGCGCGTTGGGCGTGCGCAGAACGTCCCGAAAGAAGCGGGCAAAGCGGCCGAAACTGACCGGCACTTCGGAAATCACGAAATGCGCGCGGCCCGATGGATCGACACCCACCCCGTTGCGGATCTTCTGCGAATCGCCATCGACATCGAAGCCTTGATGCAATTCCCCGGCCACCACCAGCATCGGGCCTGACTGCGTGCCGAATTGCGGGCGGGTCTCCACATTGTCGAAGAACCTTTGCGTATCCCAGACGTGCCAGTTGCCGGTGGCATCGCCAAAGAACACGCCATTGGGCAGCATGTGGAAATTGCCCGGACCCTCTGCCCGGTTGAGGCCGTGCAGGCGCTCCCCTTCCTCGACATAATAGCCAATGGGATCGCCGTTCTCATCGAACATGCCGCCATTCATGGCGAAGGCCACGGGCGGGGCATCGGCAGGGCGCCTGGCGGCATAGCTGGCGAAACTGCGATAGGCTTCGCCATCGGCATCGGCATGGACCATGTGGATGGCATGGACAGCCGGGTCTGCGGTGCACTGGGTGAACTGGGTATCCTCGAAGATCACCGGCTCACAAGGGTGGGCGGCTATCGCGGGCGCCTGTGTGTCCTGTACCGGTTCGTCAGGGGTAATTTCATGCGCTTCGCATGCGGCCAGGGCAAGGATCAGGCAGGCATGTATGGCGGTACGTGCGCCAAACCTCACTGGCCAAAACCCGGTTCACTGGCAACACGCGCCGCCTCGCGCGCGGCGGAGATCAGCGCGCCAGCCTTGTGGCGGCACTCCGCAGCTTCATATGCGGGTTCGCTATCCGCCACTATGCCCGCGCCCGCCTGCACGTGCATGACGCCATCCTTGACCACGGCGGTGCGTAGGACGATGCAGCTGTCAACCGACCCATCGGGTGCGAAATAGCCGACACCGCCCGCATAAGGCCCGCGCGTTTCCGGTTCCAGCTCGGCGATGATCTGGCAGGCCCGAACCTTGGGTGCGCCCGATACCGTGCCCGCCGGAAAGCCTGCGAACAGCGCATCGATGGCGTCGCAGTCATCGGCCAGCTGGCCCACCACATTGCTGACGATGTGCATCACATGGCTATACCGCTCGACAGTGAAGCTGGAGGTCACGGTGACGCTGTCTGCCCGGGCCACGCGGCCCACATCGTTGCGGCCAAGATCGAGCAGCATCAGATGTTCTGCACATTCCTTGGGATCGGCCAGCAGGCTGCGTTCATTCTCGCGGTCCTCGGCCGGGGTTGCGCCGCGCGGTCGCGTTCCGGCAATCGGGCGAATGGTCACTTCGCCATTGCGCACGCGCACCAGAATCTCCGGGCTTGAACCGACAACCGCAAAGCCGGGCAGGTCGAGGAAATAGAGAAAGGGCGATGGATTGATGCGCCGCAGCGCACGGTAAAGCGCGAACGGCGGCAGGGGGAAGGGGCAGGTGAAGCGCTGCGCCAGCACCACCTGGAAGATGTCGCCTGCGGTGATGTACTCCTTCGCCTTGAGGACGATCCGCTCATAATCGGCGGGGTCCATCACCGCCTCAAGGTCCATTTCCGGCAGGTCTGTTTCGCGCAAGGGAGGCGGGGTGACGCCGCCCAGCTTGCGCAATGTCTCGTCGATACGCTCACCCGCACGCTCAATCGCGCGGTCGGGATCGCCGCCATCGGCCCATAGCGGGGCAATGCAGAACAGATTGTCGGACAGATTGTCGAACACCAGCACCAGCGTTGGCCGGGCGAACAGCATGTCGGGCAGTTGCAGTTCGCTCTGCGGGGCGCGCGGCAGCTTCTCGACCAGGCCGATAGTCTCATAGCCGAAATAGCCGACCAGGCAGGCCAGCGCCGAGGGCAGTTCCTCCGGCACATCGATCCGGCAGGAATTTGCCAGCGCGCGCAGTTCCGAAAGACTGTCCCCCTCCAGCGGACGGAAGGCGTCATGGTCATGCTGCCAGCTGGCGTTGACTTCGCACGATGCGCCGGTGGCGCGGAACATCAGGTCCGGATCGAGACCGAGCAGGCTGTAGCGCCCGCGCACTTCGCCGCCCTCGACCGATTCGAGCAGAAAGTCACCGCGGCCCGGCTTGATCAGCTTGAGCGCGGCACCAACCGGCGTTTCGGTATCGGCAACCAGCTTGCGCCACACCAGCGCATGCTCACCAGCGGCCAGTCTGGCGCGTGCCTGGCTGGCGTTTTCAGGACCGCCAGTCACAAGGCCACCCAAAGGGATATCCAAGCCGGTCAGCTTCGCCGTCATCAATTGGTCTGGCCGGTCAGCTGGGCAGCCACGGCATCCACCGCCACCTGGTTGATTTCCACATCAACCGAGTTTTCGGCGGCATTGACGAACTGCAGCGAATATTCGTCCACCAGGAACGGCACCAGCTGGCTTTGGGTGGAGGCAACGATCGGATCGTCGTCCGCCACATCGGGGGCGGAAATATCCGTCAGTTGCACCACGAACCAGCCCAGCGTCTGCGGGCTTTCCAGCCTCTTCGCCGTGCCTTGCGCCATGGAGAAGAACAGCGCGATGGCCGGGGGCAGCCTGCCCGATTGTTCCACTTCGGCGCGGCTCAGCGTCAGGCTTTCGGGGGCGGGAAGGCTCACTTCCTCGGCCCGGATGGCAGCGGCGAGAGTTGCCCCGCCTTCCACCCGCGCCAGCACGCGCGTGGCGGCCTCACCGGCGGCCTTCATGCCTTCATCCACGCGCCATGCGCTCACCACCTGTTCGCGGATATCGGCCAGTGGCGCGGTTGCCGAACGGGTGATCTGGGCAACGTCATAGATCATGAACACCTGCCCCGGCACGGTTTCGGCCAGCTGCGGATCGGCTTCGGTCATTTCGAATGCCACGGGAATGATCCGCGCCAGTTCCTGCGGCGCGCTTTCCTGCGTACCATAGACCTGACCGGCGGCGGTGATGGGCGGGGTGGAGGTCAGTTCCAGACCCAGTTCCTGCGCCACTTCGGACAGGCTGCGGCCGTTGGAGAATTCCTCCTCGATCCGCGCCGTGGTTTCATTCAGCGCTTCGCGGCGCTGTTCATTGGCGAGCGTTGCAGAAATTTCCGCGCGCACCTGCGCGAGACTGCGTCCGGCCCGGCGATCAACCGAATCGACACGCAGAATGTACCAGCCAAGGCTGCCCTGAGCGGGCGCAGACAGGCTGCCGTTGCGGGCGGTGAAGCCGGCGGCGGCTACGGCGGCAGATGTGACGCCTGCGAAATCTTCACGCGTTGTGGCTGCGATCTGGCTGGTGCTCAGACCCTTTTCGCGGGCTGAAACTTCCAGCGCACGGCCACCATTCACTTCATTGACGATTGCCTGCGCCGCAGCCTGTGTGGGCGCGATCAGCTGGGTGAAGCGGCGCGTTTCCTGCTCTGCATAAAGCGCGTTGTCGGCCTCGTACCGCTCGGCAATCTGCGCGTCGGTGGGCTGGGGAAGATTATTCAGAGCCTCCTCGCCGAAACTGGCATAGCGGACCACGCGGCGTTCCGGGCGAATGTAATCGGTGCGGTTGGCGTTGTAGAAGGCCTGCAACTGCTCCGTGCTGGGGTCACCCTTGGGAGCATAAGCGCCGGCAAGAATGGCGCCCACGGCACCGGTTCGGGTTTCCAGGCGCAGCTGGGCATAACGCTTGGCCACGCTCAGCGGCATTTGCGGGGCAGCCATGATCGGCGTGACCAACTGCCGGGCAAACAGACCCATTGCCAGATCATCACGCACCGTATCTTCGTTCAGCCCTTGCTGGCGCAGGGCAGCGCGGAACGCGTTAATGTCGAAAGACCCGTCAATAGCGCGAAAATCGGTGGATTTGACGATTTCGCTGTCAACCAGTCGCGGTCCGGCGCGCAGCCCGTATTCCCGGCCCAGTTCGGCAATGGCGGAGCGGCTGATGATGTTGCCCAGTGCGTCTGCCAGCCCGCCACTGGCGACGAACCCTTCCATGGTCATGGTCGGATTTTCCTGCCGCATGCGTTGCAGGGCATTGTTCGCCAGCTCCGCCAGATCCGAGGTGTTGATCCGTTTGTCGCCCACCACCGCCACGCGGTCACCGCCTGTCACCCCGCCAAAGGTGGAGTTATTGGCCACGTCGGAGGAGGCAAAGGCCACCGCGATCAGCGCCAGGAAGGCCAGGGTCACGATAATCCCGACCTTGGATTTGAAGAAATTGCGGAAGAACTGGAGCATGGATGGATACGCTTTGCTAAAGATTTGGGCGAAAGCCGAACCGCAATGGCCCAGCTCTCCTGTGGCAGGCGCTTTATCGACCCTGCGGCGCACTCGCAACAGGCGAACGCGCTTTGCCCGCAATGTGGAAAACCAGCTTTGACAACCGAGCCGGGTCCGACTAGCGGGCTTGAACTTTCGCCTGCCGTGTCAGAGCGACTTTTCAGTGAATTACCAAGGTAAAAAGATGGCCGAGCGCCCCTACATTGTTGGCAATTGGAAGATGCATGGAACCCGCGCCATGTTGGCAGAGGCGCGTGCGATTGACCGTGCCGCGGAACGTTTGCTCAAGGTGGAGGTGGCGCTGGCGCCGCCTTACACGCTGATTCATGCCACCCGCAAGGAAGCTGAGCTGATCGGCATTGGCGCCCAGGATTGCCATCCTGCCGATGGCGGCGCGCACACGGGCGATATTTCCGCCGCCATGCTCAAGGATGCCGGTGCCGGTTTCACCATTGTTGGCCACAGCGAACGCCGCGCCGATCACGCCGAGAAGGACGCCGATGTGCGCTCCAAGGCCGATGCGGTGCTGGCTGCGGGCATGAACGTGATCGTGTGCGTGGGGGAAACCGAAGCGCAGCGTGACGCGGGCAAGGCAGAATCGGTCGTTGCCAAGCAGCTCAAGGGCTCCTTGCCGCAAGGTGATGACGTGGCCGGGCGCGTTACCGTGGCCTATGAGCCGGTCTGGGCCATCGGCACGGGCCGTACGCCAACGGTTGACGATATCGGCGCCATGCACCGCTCCATCCGCAAGGTGCTGATGGGTTTTTACGGCGAGGAAGATGGCGCGAATGTGCGCATTCTTTATGGCGGTTCGGTCAAGCCGGACAATGCCGCAGAACTGCTCGCCGCCGATGAAGTGGGCGGCGCGCTGGTCGGCGGGGCCAGCCTTGCCGCGGAAAGTTTCCTCGGCATCATCATCGCTGCGGCAGAAGGCCAGGACAGCTGAGGCTTGCCGTAGGCATGGCTGATCACTAGATCAGCCGCCTGCAAGATATTTGGACATTGCCATGAACCTTTTTCTTTTCCTGACCGTGGTCCAGGCCATTGTTGCCTTCTCCCTCATCTGCGTCATCCTGATGCAGCGTTCGGAGGGCGGCGGCCTTGGCATGGGCGGTGGCGGAAGCCCCGGCGGGCTGATGTCCGCGCGCGGTGCTGCCGATTTCCTTACCCGCACCACAAAGTGGCTGGCGGTAATGTTCGTGGTGCTGTCCATCGCGCTGGCTGCGGTGGCCATCAATGCCACCACCGGGCGCGAGATTGACGATACGCTTGACCGTACCGTTTCCTCCCCGGCCGAGGCTGGCGATCCGCTGGCACCTGCCGATGGCGCTGCTCCGGCAGAAGCCGCACCCGCTGAAGTTGATCCGCTGGCTGACGTTGCCCAGTAAAACCGGCTGAGCGATGTCGGCCGAGCAATTTGGCTGAACAAGACCAGTTGAGCAAATTCGGCTGAAATGTGCCCTTATCGGCGCATGACAGTGGATCACTTTGAAAATTAGCACATCGTGGCTTGCCACGAATCCGAAATGGTCCCTACAGCCCAACTCCCATGGCGCGGTACATATTCATAACCGGCGGCGTGGTCTCATCGCTTGGCAAGGGACTTATGGCAGCGAGCCTCGCTGCCCTCTTGCAGGCGCGTGGCTACAAGGTCCGCATTCGTAAGTTCGATCCCTATCTCAATGTAGATCCGGGAACGATGAGCCCTTATCAGCACGGTGAGGTCTACGTCACCGATGACGGGGCCGAAACCGACCTGGATCTGGGGCATTATGAGCGCTTTACCGGCGTCTCTGCCCGCCAGAGCGACAACATTACCTCGGGCCGGGTCTACCGCGACATCATCGCCAAGGAACGGCGCGGGGACTATCTGGGCGCCACTGTCCAGGTGATCCCGCACGTCACGGACGCGATCAAGGAATTCGCGCTGGGTGACGAGGAGGACCACGATTTCATCCTGTGCGAGATCGGCGGCACCGTTGGCGACATCGAAAGCCTGCCGTTCATCGAGGCCATTCGCCAGCTGCGCAATGAGCTGGGGCCTGATCGCACCGCCGTGGTGCACGTTACGCTGGTCCCCTATATTTCTGCTGCGGGCGAGCTGAAGACCAAGCCCACCCAGCATTCAGTCCGCGAACTGACCAGTCTGGGCGTGCAGCCCGACATGCTGCTGTGTCGCTGCGAACATCCCTTGCCGGAAACGGAACGCGCCAAGATCGCGCTGTTCTGCAACGTGCGCAAGGAAGCCGTCATCCCGGCGCTGGATGCCTCCAGCATCTATGCCGTGCCGCTGCAATACCACGCAGAGGGCCTCGATGCGGAGGTGTTGCGCCACTTCCACATGCTGGAAACGTCGATCGCGCCCGATCTGGCGGTGTGGGACGATATCCTCGATCGCTATGAAAATCCCGAAGGCGAAGTGACCATCGGCGTGGTGGGCAAATATGTCGGCCTGCCCGATGCCTACAAGTCGCTGAACGAGGCGCTGGTGCATGGCGGCATGGCCAATCGCACCAAGGTCAATATCCGCTGGATCGATGCGGAGATATTCGAGCTTCCGGACAATGATATCGCCGCCCAGCTGGAGCCGCTGCATGCCATTCTGGTGCCAGGCGGCTTTGGTGAGCGTGGTTCGGAAGGCAAGATCGCCAGTGTGCGCTTTGCCCGCGAACGCAACGTGCCCTTCTTCGGCATTTGCCTGGGCATGCAGATGGCCTGCATCGAAGCTGCGCGCAATACCGCAGGCATTGCAGATGCATCATCCACGGAATTTGGCGAAACGACAGAGCCGGTGGTGGGTATCATCACCGAATGGATGAGCAAGGAAGGCCTGCAGAAGCGTTCGGTGAATACCGACCTTGGCGGCACCATGCGGCTTGGCGCTTATGAAGCCGTGCTGGCTCCCGGCAGCCAGGTTTCGAAGATTTATGGCGGGGCTACCAGCATTTCGGAGCGGCACCGTCATCGCTACGAAGTCAACTCTGCCTATCGCGAGCCGCTGGAGAAGGGCGGACTGGTGTTTTCGGGCATGTCGCCAGATGGCCTGCTGCCCGAAATCGTCGAGCGGCCAGACCATCCCTGGTTCGTTGGCGTGCAGTTCCACCCTGAGCTCAAGAGCAAGCCGTTCGATCCGCATCCGCTGTTCGCCGGCTTCATCGAAGCTGCTCTGAAACAGTCGCGGCTCGTGTGAATTGGATGCATTGCAGCAATTCGTAGGAAATTTCCCTTGCTAACCGGGCGGTGCAAGGCTTAACTCCTAAACAATGAAACTATCTCGTGCATAGGGGAAGTGCGCGAATAGGATCTCAATACCGGTTCGGACCGGCCGAGCATGCTGCTTCAGGGACGTTTCAAGCATGCCGCCGGCTTGGTCTTGCCATTCGCTCAGGCTCTCTAATGCGACCCGGAGAGCAAGGGCGAAGCGGCAAGTCGGCGCCTGGCGCCGAGGGGGCGGAGCCCTTGATCAGGCCCGCCCCCAAATTATGTCCGCTAAATGACCGGTTCTTGACCGAAATCAGGCAGCGTCGGCCTGATCGTCGCTCTTGTCCTTGACGACCTCCAGCCGTGAGGAAGAACCGCCGATGGCGATCTTCTTGGGCTTCATCGCTTCGGGTACTTCGCGCACCAGATCGATCACCAGCAGGCCATCGGCCAGCGCGGCATTTTCAACCCGCACATGGTCGGCCAGTTCAAAGCGGCGTTCAAATCCGCGATTGGCGATGCCGACGTGCAGCATGTCGCCGGCGGTCAGTTCGTCGCGCTTCTTGCCCTGAACCACCAGCATGTTCTGCTGCGCGGTGATATCAAGGTCCTCAGCACGGAATCCGGCCAGCGCCAGCGTGATGCGATATTCATCGTCACCGCGGCGTTCAATGTTGAAGGGGGGGTAGTTATCTCCACCACTGTTGCGGGCCTGCCTTTCGAGCAGGTCGAACAGGTGATCAAAGCCAACGGTGGAACGGCGATAGGGGGTAAAATCAAGTCGGTTCATCTTCTTCAAATCCTCTTTTGAGCAATTTGTACCATGATGGAGCCCGCCGGGCGGCACTCCGCATTGCCAACACGCCTCGCGCGCTGACATGAATTGAGATAAGATCGCCGTGCGTGTAGTCAAGAGGACCACGTCTCCCCCTCAAGCGACTTGAATTGAAGGAAATATTCTTGCCTACCGTCAAAGTTGAAATCTATACCAAGACGTTCTGCGGTTATTGCCACCGCGCCAAGCGGCTGCTCGATGCCAAGGGCGTGGCCTACACTGAATATGACATCACCATGGGTGGCGAGGACAGCAAGCGCATGGTTGAACGCAACCCGGTTGCCCGCACTGTGCCGCAGATATTCATCGATGATAAGCCGGTTGGCGGGTCGGACGATCTTGCCGCGCTGGAGCGGGAAGGGCGGCTTGACGCGATGCTGGGCCTTTGACCCAGGTGGCCACACCCATGCGGATTGCCGTTCTTCAGATGACCAGCGGCATCGATCCTGCTGAAAATGCCGATGTAATCGTCGACGCTGTGCGACAGGCCGCGGCGGGCGGGGCGCAAATGCTGTTCACCCCGGAAATGTGCGGCCTGATCGATCGTGATCGCAAGCGCGCGGCGGCCAGCATTGTCCCTCCGGCCGAAAATCCGGTGCTGCAGGCCGTGCGCAATGCGGCGGCGCAGAATGGCATGGAGGTCGCGCTGGGATCGCTGGCGGTGGAACGGGAGGACGGCCGCTGGGCGAACCGGGCATTCGTGATCGACCGCCTAGGCGATATCGCCGCGACATATGACAAGATGCACATGTTCGACGTGGAGCTGTCCACCGGTGAAAGCTGGCGCGAAAGCGCGGCCTATGCTGCCGGCGATGAGGTGGTGAGCGTGGACCTGCCGCCTTTGGGCAGGCTGGGGCTGACGATCTGCTATGACATCAGGTTTCCCGCATTATTCGAACAACTTGGCCGCCGGGCCTGCGATGTCATCGCCATCCCCGCGGCCTTCACCAGGCCCACTGGCGCGGCACACTGGCACATCCTCCAGCGCGCCCGCGCGATAGAGGCCAGCGCCTTTGTGGTGGCCGCCGCGCAAGTGGGCGTGCACCAGGACGGGCGCGAGACCTATGGCCATTCTCTGGTGATCGATCCGTGGGGCGAAGTGCTGCTGGACATGGGCGGGGAGGAGGCCGGACTTGGCTTTGCCGACATCGATCATGACCGGATCGCGCAGGTGCGCCGCCAGCTGCCCAGCCTTGCCAATCGCCGCGATATCCCTAAATCGACCGCACAATGATCGTTTTTGACCTCAGCTGTGACAACGGACATGCCTTTGAAGGCTGGTTCGGTTCTTCGGACGATTTCGCTTCGCAGAAGGCATCGGGCCTGCTGTGCTGCCCTCAATGCGGGTCGGCGCAGGTGATGAAGGCCCCGATGGCGCCTGCGGTGGGGCAAAAGGGAAACCAGAAGGTCTCTGCCCCCCGCCGAGACACGCGCCCGGAACAGCTGCCTGAAGGCCAGATCATGGCCAATGGCCAGATGCCTCCGGAAGTCCAGAAAGCTCTCAAGAAACTTGCCGAAGCGCAGGCAAAGGCACTGGCGAAGAGCAAATGGGTCGGCCCCAGTTTTGCCGAAGATGCCCGCGCCATGCATTATGGCGAACGCGATGTGGAGCCGATCCACGGTGAAACCAGCGTTGAAGAGGCGCAGCAGCTGCTGGAGGAGGGGATCGATGTCGCTCCGCTGCCATTCCCGGTTGCACCGCCCGAAGATATGAACTGATCGCGCATTGCGCGGCCCAAACTCCCCGACTAAAGGCAATTCCGGCGCGCCCGTAGCTCAGCAGGATAGAGCATCGGATTCCTAATCCGGGGGCCACAGGTTCGAATCCTGTCGGGCGCACCATTTTTCTTGCCCTACCACCCTCAGCCTCACTGCCACAGCCGATCAGAAGCGCACGACCACCTTGCCAATCTGCTGGTTCGATTCGAGGAATGCATTCGCTTCCGGCAAGGATTCCAGTCCGTTAAACGTCTTTGCGATGACGGGTTCGAGCTTGCCCTGCGCCAGGCCGGCGATGATTTTCTCTTTCGCGGCATTGAAGCGGTGCGGGTGATTCCAGATCTCGCTGGCGACCCAGCCACGGATGGAAAGGCCTTTCATCGCGCATTGCCAGTGCGGGTAGGGCGTGGGCTTGCCACTCAGCCCGCCATATATGAACACGATCCCGCGCGGGGCCAGCGCAGCTGCAAGCTGTTCCACATAAGGCCCGCCAACCGGATCAAACGCGCATCGTGCTCCTTTACCGCCAGTAATCTCCATCACGCGGGCAGCGAGATCCTCCTCCTCGGTAGCGATCACATGGGCCGCGCCCAGATCGCGCAGGGCAGAGGCTTTCTTGCTGGTCCTTGTGGCCGCAATGGGGATGGCGCCTGCCCAGTTGGCGAGCTGGATGGCGGCGATGCCCACGCTGGATGATGCCGCAGGAATTATGACGCCATCATTGGGGCCAATCTGGGCGACCTCATAGATGGCATAGGCAGTCATGTACTGCATCCAGATTGCCGCAGCTGCGGTCACATCCATGCCCGCCGGTGCAGGCAAAAGGATCCGCGCCGGTACGATCGCCTCATCTGCCCAGATTCCGTATTCGCCCTGCTGGATCATCGGCAACACGCACACGCGCTCGCCCACGGCGTAATTTGTCACCCCGTCGCCGAGCGCCAGGATCGTGCCCACGCCTTCGTAGCCGATCAGGCTCGGCAATTTGGGCTTGGTGGGATAATTGCCTGCGCGGTACATCGCCTCCGCGCGGTTGAGGCCGACAGCTTCCATCAGCAGGCGGACTTCACCGGGGCCGGGATCGCCAACCTGGCGGTTTTCAAGGATCAGTTTTTCAGGCCCGCCGGTTTCGTGGAAACGTATCAACTTGGTCACAGTATTTCTCCTCACCCGCTTATGCCTCAACTGATGGCGCGGCGAGGGCCGTGTGTCCAGCGGCCGGATGACCGATAACGCGCAAAAGAAAAGGGCCCCTCCCGAAGGAGAGGCCCCGATCTTGTTGGCTTGTCGCCTGGATTAGAACTGAACGTTCGCACCCAAGAAGAAGCGACGGCCCTGCGTGTCATAGAACAGCGAGTTGTAAGAACCGCCGGTCTGTTGACCCTGGGTAACGTCAGCCGTCGGGTTCACACCCGTGAGCGGCGGACGCTTGTTGAAGAGGTTTTCAACACCCAAGCGCAGGTTGATAGCATCACTCAGCGCATACGAACCGCTCAGAGCGAACAGGTTGTATGACGGTGCGCCGAGCTGCGGCGTGTTCTGCTGTGCCTGTGCGGTATCTTCAACGGACGGCAGATGCTGCCACTGAAGGTTCACACTGGCTGCGCCCAGACGGTAGCCCAGGGTACCCAGGATACGATATTCGTATGCGCCGGGGTTCAGGCCAGCCGAGCTGGTGCCGAAGGTGCCAACATAGTCCACCAGCGGGCTGCTGGACAGTTCGGCGACCTTGTAGTGCATGTAGTAGTTGGCAACGATATTGGTGTTGACCGTACCCGGACCAACATCAAACGCCCAGTCGATCTGAGCATCGATACCAGCAATGTCTACGACACCGTCATTGGTGAACGACATGCGAATGTTGCCCAGAGCCGGAGCAGCAAAGCCCGAGTCATAGACGAGACGCTGGTTTTCACCGGCACAAAGGTCATTGGTAGCTGCAGCAAGAGCCTGCGAAGGATTGCTGGCAGCACCGGTAACCAGTGAGTTGTAGAACGGATCAAGGCACTGCTGAATGGTTGCACCCGGCGAGAAGCCGATGGCATTCTTCAGCTTGATGTTGAACCAGTCAACCGACATGCGCAGACGCGAGAACGCTTCTGACGTGAAGGGCGACTGGATCACAACGCCCAGCGTGTAGGTGTCTGCGATTTCAGGCGTCAGGTTCGGGTTGCCGTACAGCGTCGGGAAGGCAAAGCCTACACCGGGCTGCGGCTGCTGAGCGACGGGACGGGCATAATATGCATCGCCCTGACCGGTACCAGCAGTCGTTTCCATGATGGCACGACAAACGGCCTTCACGTCAGCAGCAGTACTTGCACCAGCAGCAGCCGGATTTGCCGAGATGAAGAAGTTCGACGCTTCGGAGCAGATATCACCCAGTGCGTTGATGGCGAAGGTCTGCTGCGGAGCGAGGTACAGCTCAGCAATGTTCGGAGCACGTTCAGCACGGTTGTAACCACCGCGGAAACGCAGCCAGTCGGTCACAGCCCAATCACCCAGGATCTTGTAGGTGTAGGATGTGCCGGTGGTGCTGTAATCCGACATACGACCGCCGATTTCCAGGTTGAATTCCTGAATGCCCGGGATGTCCGCGAGGACCGGGATCAGAAGCTCACCATAGAGCTCGTGCACGTCGTAGTAGCCGAACGAGTCAGCGCTCGGGTAGATACCGATTGCCTGGTCGAGGAACGAGCTACCCTGCGTCGTCAGCGTATCGTTGATGAACTCGAAGTCCTGCTCACGATAGCTGCCACCAAGTGCGAAACGCAGCTGGCCGGCAGGAAGTTCGAACAGACCGCCCTGAATATTGGCTTCCACAATCGTCTGACGGATGGTGGACCGGTTCTTCAGGTCAGCATTGATCGCCTGCTTACAGTCGTCGGAAATTTCTTCCCAGGTAAGCTGGAAGACATTGAAGCCCGACGTACAGGTGCCGAAGTTCGCGCCGAAATCGACACGAGCCGAAGCATCGTTACTGGCAGCATCGAAGCCCTGGCCAAAGCCAGGAGCCGAAAGCAGCGTACGAGCGCGTGCCAGCGAGAAAATACCCGTCTGACGTGCGTAAGTGCTGGATTCGCCGTGGTTCACGAAGAATTCCCAGGTCCAGTCCGTTCCAGGAACGTAACCTTCCAGGCCAGCAAGCAGCTGGTAGGTGGTAACATCCGTGAAGGTCGAACGGTTCTCAGGAACACCGTAACGGACGTCAACGCGGCCATTCGGGTTTGCACGATTGTTCAGCAGGTCCTGCAGCTGCTGCGGCAGGAACTGGCCAAACAGCTGGTTGTTGGTACAACCGCCAGTGGCATTGAGTGCGCAGCTGAACTGATCACCGTAGAGAGCCCGGAAAGCCGGGTTCGTCGGGTTGTCGGTCAGAACGCCGGGCGTGTTATCTACATAACCACCCATGCCATTGAGAGTAACCGAACTCGGGTTGCCGTAGCCGCCCTGGGTCGAACCGGGGATGGCGCTGCCGGTGTAAACGCCGGTGCCATAGGGAACGAAGATGTCCCAGCCGCCCGTGAAAGAGCCGCCCTGGTTGGTGGTTTCGGTTTCAACCTTGCTGAACAGGCCCTGTGCGAACACGCCGATCCAGTCATTGAGCTCGTAATTGCCGTTGAAGAAGCCGTTGTAACGGGTCAGCGGCAGAATCAGGTACGAGTTGGTATCAATGAAGGTCAGAGCGCCAGTGTCGGTGACCTTGGCGAAATCGTTCTGAACGATATTGCCATCCCACAGACCCTGTCCACCCTGCTGGTTACGACCGATCGTGAACAGGCCGCCATCCGGGTTGGTGTAGACGTTGAAGAACGTCGGACCAGGCAGGAAGCTGAAACCACTGATGGTGTTGTCAAAGGGCTGACCGTTGGAGTCAAAACTACTCGTCGTGCCCGGGAAAGCCACATTGTAGAAGTAGTTGCTGTTCACCGGGTTGCCGATTTCCATCGCTACACCCGGATAAAGCGGGAAGAAGCGACCACCACCCGTAGACGGGTTAGCCCACAGATCCTGATAGAAGGAATTGTTGCGCTGGTAGTTCGCTTCACGCGTGTTGACCGACATGGCGATAGACACGTTGCCGCGGCCATCGTCAAAGTCAGTGCCCATGATGCCGGACAGCTGGTATTCAAAGCCATCGCCATTCTGGGTGATACCGGCACGGCCATCGAGTTCGAGGCCTTCGACGTTATCCTTCAGGATGAAGTTGGTCACACCGGCGATAGCGTCGGCACCGTAGGTAGCCGAAGCACCACCAGTGATAACTTCGACGCGCGCAATAGCGGCCGAAGGAATGGTGCTGATGTCGACAACGCCCGTTGCGTTACCAGGAGTTGCGCGACGACCGTCGAGCAGCACCAGGTTACGGTTGGCGCCGATACCGCGAAGCGAGATCGTTGCACCACCGGGGGTGTTGGTTGCGGTCGGCTGAATGTCGCCACCCTGCGTCGGCGTCTTGGCCGGCACGAACTGGGGAAGCTTGTTCAGGTTTTGCTCGAGAGCGGCAGTCGAAGACTGCTCGAGCAGACCTTCGTCAATCGTCACGACCGGGCTGTTGGATTCGAAATCCGCACGCTGAATGCGCGAACCGGTAACAACGATCCGGTTGTCGTTAGATTCGTCTCCCGAATCTTGTGCCATGGCGGGTGACGCCACCGCAATCGTGCTGGCCCCACCGGCCAGCAGCAGGGCCTTAAAGACCCCCTTGTTGGTAAAACTCCTCACTTGGTGCTCCCTTCACAGTGAACGCGGACAGCGTACATGCTGCCGCGATTTCTCATCCGGTCATTCACATCGGACATCACCAGTTGGCGATGAACCGAACGACCGGATATTCTCGAGGAAAAGAAACGCGCTGCCGGAAAATCCGGACATAGACGGGCGCTGGCAAGCGCTGCTGTCATTGGTTTCCTCCCCCAGCGGATAAGCCTATGAATCGGCCAATTCCGCACAAATCCGCACATATTCGTAGCTGTTGAGAGTGTCCAGTCCGGCAGGTGCCGCAAACTTGGGAAAAATCCTACGGGTCCGCCGTTTCCACTCTCTGTAACGCCCGATCAACGGTTGCCGGTGAAACCATCGTGAGGCATTTATGTTGGATTTCCTAGGGTTACGGAGATTGCATTGCGGCGCAGCGAAACAAAGTGTTGCTATCATGCATCGCCACCGCAACTTCCGTTCGCAACGCTGAGTTGACTTGGTCCAAATGGATTTTGCCGCAGAATTTCACCGATTGCCGAGCGATCGGGGTTGTCCTCCCGCACAAAACGGACATAGTCCCGCAAAGCGGTTGATGATTGCGCTGCCGGTCGGTGGTCAGTCCATCAAATGACAACATGAACACCAAGGGATGGGGGCTGGATCGATGGGCGTAAAGATGTCCCGTCCTGCGTGGCGAGATGCTCTGATCGCACATGCGATTGCGGTGCGTCAGTCGATTCTCAAAACCGGCGGATTGCCCTGCCTCGATATTGATCCCGATCCGGCAGGCTTTGCACAGGTGGTCCAGGCCATCGGTCCCATGGCCCACGAAGCCATTCGTATCGTTGAGGCCTATGCGATCGGAGCAGCCACCAGCGAGGTGCGCGCCGCCGGTCAGGCAGAAATGAATGCGGACGCGCCGCCGGAGTTCTTCGCGCGGCTGAACATCATCCTGAACGGCCTTGAACCCGTTGAAATTGCACGGGTGGAGACGCGCGGCGCATCGCCAAAGGTGATCCAGAGCGATCTTTGGCAATTGCTGTATAAAGTGCGTGAAAGCGCCGAAATGGCCTATGCGCGTGAGCTGGACCTGGTTGAGCTGGATCGGCGGATACTGTTCCTGCTGCACAATGTCGGCCCGCTGGTTCCCGCCGAAATTTCCAGTGCGGTGGGCGTCGACAAGGCGCAGGTCAGCCGGTCGGTCAAGCGCCTGCTGGAAATCAAGATGGTTGAGCGCGAGCAATTGCGCTCGCCACTACGGCTGACGCGCAAGGGGGCGGGGCACAGCGAACGCCTGCTGCGGCTCGCCGATCTGCGCAACCGCGAACTCACCTTTGATATCGGCGATGAAGAACTGGCACGCTTCTTCGCGGTCATTGAAAAACTGCTCGATCAGGCGGTGCTGCTGTACGAGCAGGAGCGCAAGCTGAGCCAGGGGCTGGAAACGACCCAGTTCCCGCGTCCCGGCGTGGCGGTGGAAAGCGAAAGCAGCTCTGGCGAGAAGATCGTGCTGGACCGCTCGCGGATCATTTCGCCACTGATGACCCTCAGCTCCTATTTCAGCCGCAGCGGATCACTCACCTTCAAGCGCTTGAGCGGATTGTCGAACTTTGAAGCGTGGGTTCTCAACGAGATAGGGATGAATCCTCACATCGATTGGAACACTCTGGTTGACCGGCTCGATCGCGATCACAGCCAGGCCGGGCGGACGATTAAATCGCTGATGGAGCGCGGACTGGTGGAGCGTGAAGGCAAGCCCGGACGCCGCCACGGATACTTCACCCCCAGTGCCGAAGGGCAGAAGATATACGAGGTCATTCAGGACACCAGCCGTCAGCGCAGCGCCTTTCTGCTGGCGCCCCTGTCCCAGTCCGAACGCAACGCATTCCTGGCCACATTCGACAAGATCAGGCGCAATGCCGTGGTCCAGCTCGAACGGGAGCGGGCATTTGAGGAACTGGGCCAGACCTGACGGGCACCGACCTGCTGAACTGGCCGTGCTGGCCGTTCAGCGCAGTCCGTTCAGCGCAGTCCGTTCAGCGCAGTCCGTTCAGCGCAGGCGGCGGATGCGCACCGAACGTTGGCCGTTGTACCGCATCAGGAAACTGTCCATCGCGGCACGCTGGATGGTGATTTCTGATCCACGGCGCGGCGGACCATAGGACCGGTCGACACTGTCGGAGAAAATCCACTGCGCGCCGTCTTCCAGCGTCAGCAGGTAGATACCCGGCTCACGCTGCGAAACGTCGGTAACGGTTGCGGTGATGGCATCGACACTGCCAGCCGGTGTCTGGAAACGATCAGGCGTGCGCACGTCCTCGCGGCCAAAACCGGCGACGCCGCCACCGGTCAGTGGAGCTCCGGCTCCGCCCTGGACAACCACTTCACCCGGAACGGTGTTGCGCGGATTGCCTCCGGCCGAACGGATGTTGTTGTCATAACAGGCCAGCCGCGCCGTGGGATCATCGATACGCGCACATTCGCGCATGATGTTCAGCACAATTGTCTCATTAACCTGCGCGGTGGCAGGAATGGCGAAAACCGTCAGCGTGGCGGCCCCGGCAAGCAGTATGGCAGCGCGATGCGCAATCATGGCGTAAGAAACTCCCTCTCAAGCCAGCAACAGTGGCGATGTGCGGGCCTGCGCGCAAGAGGCTTGCCATGGGCTGAATGCAAGTTTTCCCGGTTTACATTCGTTTGCCGCCGTGCCTGCCGTCAGCCGCCTGCCAGTTGCCGGCGCCGCTGGTCTTCTTCCATCGATCGGAACAGGGCGGAGATATTGCCTTCGCCAAACCCCTCGTCACCCTTGCGCTGGATGAATTCGAAGAACACCGGTCCGATGGCCAGCTGGCTGAAGATCTGCATCAGCAGGCGCGGTGTGCCAATCTGCGCGTCCCCGGTCTGGGTGGTGCCGTCGATCAGGATTGCGCGCTTGCGCAGTTCCTCCAGCGGCTCACCGTGGCCGGGCAGGCGCTCCTCCAGCTGATCGTAATAGGCATCGGGCGGGGGCGGGGCGAAGCGCAAGTCGTTGCGGGCCAGCGCATCCAGTGAGGCGTAGAGGTCCTGGCTGGCGAGCGCGATATGCTGGATTCCCTCGCCATTATAGGCGCGCAGGTACTCGGCGATCTGGCCCTTTCCATCGGCCCCGCCTTCTTCGTTGAGCGGAATGCGGATCTGGCCGTCGGGCGCCATCATCACCTTCGTGCTGAGGCCGGAATATTCCCCGGTCACATCGAACTGGCGGAATTCGCGAAAGCCGAAAATGCGGCTGTAGAAGCTCTCCCAATGGGCAATGCGGCCGTTGTAGAGGTTGTGGGTCAGGTGATCGATGCGCTCGAAACCCGCGCCCACGGGGAAGCGTTCCACATCATCTTCATAGATGAAATCAATGTCATAGATGCTCAGCTTCTCGCCATATCTGTCGATCAGATAGATCAGCGATCCGCCAATACCGCGCACGGCGGGAAGGCGCAGCTCCATCGGGCCGGTTGGCACTTCGACGGGTTCCGCCCCGCGTTCCAGCGCCATCGTATAGGCTCTGGTGGCGTTGCGGACTCGGAAGCCCATGCCGCAGGCGGAAGGCCCGTGCTCGGCGGCGAAATAGGCGGCGGGGCTGTGCGGTTCGTAATTGGCGATGAAGTTGATCTGGCGCTGGCGCCACAGCTGCACATCCTTGCTGCGATGGCGGGCGACGAGGGTGAAGCCCATGCGGCCAAAGGCCTCTTCCAGCACACCCTTTTCAGGGGCGCAGAATTCAAGGAATTCGAAACCGTCGAGTTCCAGTGGATTGTCGGATAGATCATTCATGGTTGCATATGTAACCAGTATGCCCCTCCGGAACAAGATTCACCTTGCGGCAATTTCAGTGCACCCATCCAAAAGTGCTTGAATCGGCGGGGCAAGTATGATTCTGTCACCATATGAACGCACCCGTCACCAAGCGCGACAAACTGACCCAGCTGTTTGCCCTGGCATGGCTGCTGATAATCGGCCTGCTTGCGCTCGCAGGACCGTACGGTTTGCTGTCCTGGGGGGAGCAGGTTTCGCTGCTCGACGATCGCGAACAGCAGATCGCCAGCCTGCAGGCGGAACGCGCGGTGCTGGTCAATCATGTGGAACTGCTCGATCCCGACAATGTCGACCCTGATTTTTCGAGCGAACTGGTCCGCGATAATCTCAACGTGGCCCACCGCGACGAGTATGTGATCGACCTCGACACGCAACCTTGACGGCACGGCCCAAAAGGTTTTTTCACCAAAACGGTTAATGGCGCTATCGAGGCGTTGCCAGCGCGTGAAACTTCGGCCTATAGGCTGGCCCGAAAGCGTCGCCATATCAATGCAGCGGTGCACAAAGGGACAGATATTTTGGCAAGATCCTCCTCTTCCGCATCCTCAGGCTCCAAATCGGCGGGCGCCAAGACTTCTGCCCCCAAGCGGGCCACACCCGGCAAATCAGCGACGAAAGCACCGGCGAATTCACCGGCTGCCGGCGGCGACAGTTTCGAACTGCGCAGCCTGCAGGACAGTTTCGAGCAGGACAAACGCTTCCACGCCGATGAGCAGACGCTGCTGACCTTCTATGAAAAGATGCTGTTGATTCGCCGGTTCGAGGAAAAGGCCGGGCAGCTCTACGGTCTGGGCCTGATCGGCGGTTTCTGCCACCTCTACATCGGCCAGGAAGCAGTGGCCGTGGGCCTGCAAAGCGCGCTGGAAGAGGGCAAGGACAGCGTCATCACCGGCTACCGCGATCACGGCCACATGCTCGCTTACGGCATTGACCCCCGGGTCATCATGGCAGAGCTGACCGGGCGCGAGGCGGGCATCAGCCGCGGCAAGGGCGGCTCCATGCACATGTTCAGCACCGAGCGCGCGTTTTACGGCGGCCACGGCATTGTCGGCGCGCAAGTGCCACTGGGCGCAGGTCTGGCTTTCGCGCATCAATATCGCGGCGATGGCGGCCTGTGCGTTTCCTATTTCGGCGATGGCGCCGCCAATCAGGGCCAGGTCTATGAGACGTTCAACATGGCCAGCCTGTGGAACCTGCCGATCATTTTCGTGGTCGAGAACAATCAGTATGCGATGGGCACCTCGGTCTCGCGCAGCTCCGCCGAAACCGAATTCTATCGGCGCGGCACAGCCTTCCGCATTCCCGGCATGGAAGTGAACGGCATGGACGTGCTGGAAGTGCACCAGGCCGCCAAGGTTGCGGTCGAGCATGTGCGCGGCGGCAACGGTCCGGTGCTGATGGAACTCAACACTTATCGCTATCGCGGCCACTCCATGTCCGACCCGGCCAAATATCGCAGCCGTGAGGAAGTGCAGGGCGTGCGCGAGAAGAGCGATCCCATCGAAATGGCCAAGGCCGAATTGCTCAAGCTGGGCGTGGACGAGGACAAGTTGAAAGACATCGACAAGGCAATCCGCGCAAAGGTGGCAGACGCTGCCGACTTTGCCGAGAAATCACCCGAGCCGGAGCCTTCAGAGCTCTACACCGATATTCTGGTGGGGAATTACTGATGGCCGTCGAACTGAAAATGCCCGCGCTTTCCCCCACGATGGAGGAAGGCACGCTGGCCAAATGGCTGGTCAAGGAAGGCGACACGGTTTCCGCCGGTGACGTGCTGGCCGAGATCGAAACCGACAAGGCCACGATGGAATTCGAAAGCATCGATGAAGGCGTGGTCGGCAAGATCCTGATCGAGGAAGGCGCCGAGAATGTGAAAGTCGGCACGGTGATCGCAATCCTCGCCATCGATGGTGAGGACGTGTCTGCCGCGTCTGCTCCGGCTGCCGAGGCTGCGCCCGCACCGGCTCCAGCCGCAGAACCTGCCGCTGCAGCGGCCAAGCCCGCCGCGGCCGAGCGGCCAGCTGATCCGGAAATCCCTGCCGGCACCAACATGGCCAAGCTGACCGTACGCGAAGCGCTGCGCGATGCCATGGCCGAGGAAATGCGCCTGGATGAGCGCGTGTTCGTGATGGGTGAGGAAGTGGCCGAGTACCAGGGTGCCTACAAGGTCACCCAGGGCCTGCTGGAAGAGTTCGGCCCCAAGCGCGTGATCGATACGCCGATCACCGAATATGGCTTTGCCGGTATCGGCACGGGCGCGGCGATGGGCGGCCTTCGTCCGATCGTGGAATTCATGACCTTCAACTTCGCCATGCAGGCGATTGACCACATCATCAATTCCGCCGCCAAGACCAATTACATGTCCGGCGGCCAGATGCGCTGCCCGATCGTGTTCCGTGGCCCCAATGGCGCTGCCAGCCGCGTGGGCGCGCAGCACAGCCAGAACTATGCCCCGTGGTACGCCAGTGTCCCCGGCCTGATCGTGATCGCGCCCTATGACGCATCTGACGCCAAGGGCCTGATGAAAGCCGCCATTCGCTGCGACGATCCGGTTGTCTTCCTTGAGAACGAACTGGTTTACGGCAACAGCTTCGAAGTGGCCCAGCTGGATGACCACGTGCTGCCAATCGGCAAGGCGCGGATCATGCGCGAAGGCTCGGACGTGACGATCGTATCCTATTCGATCGGCATCAAGTTCGCGCTGGAAGCAGCCGAGGAGCTTGCAGGGCAGGGCATTGAGGCCGAAGTGATCGACCTGCGCACATTGCGACCGCTCGATACCGCAACGATCCTGGAAAGCCTGGCCAAGACCAATCGCCTGATTGTGGCCGAGGAAGGCTGGCCGGTCTGCTCAATCGCATCCGAAGTGATTGCCGTGTGCATGAACGAGGGCTTCGATTTGCTCGATGCGCCGGTGATGCGCGTGTGCAATGAAGACGTTCCGCTGCCTTATGCCGCCAATCTGGAAAAGCTGGCGCTGATCGATGCCGCGCGCATCGTCGAGGCGGCGAAGAAGGTCTGTTACCGCTGATCAGGGCTGCTGTTTGGCGGGGCCAGGCGGGGTCGGCCAGGCGGGGCTAGGGTTTTCCACCGCCGCGCGGTGGCCTGCCAGAGCCGCCGCCGCGTGGAGGTCGGCCCGGGCCGCCTGAAGTAGTCGATCCGCCGGTCGATGACCAAGGCCCTCCGCTGGTGCTGGTGGTTGATCCACCGCCGGTCGATGACCACGGCCCGCCACCGGTACTGGTTGATGAACTGCCGCCCGAAGTGGATGTGCTTCCTCCGCTGGTGGTGCCACCGGTATCTGCGCCACCTTCAAGCCTTGTGCCCCCATAGACCGCGCAATCGGCAACAGCGTCCGGGCTTGACGGGTCGCGCTGGTAAATGCGCGTCAGGTCGCGGCTGTCGCGAACGGTAAAGCTGGCCCGGGCGCGGATGGTCGTTTCCATGCCAAAGGGATCACCGATCAGCGGCTCATACTCATAGGCGAGCTCGACAAACATCACCGCTTCGGAGGCAAAGGCGATCACCTCTTCTCCCGGCGGTCCCATTCCGGGGAAATTGCTGCCCAGTCCATCGCCCTCAAGGCCGTAGGTCGATTCATAACCGAGTTCGCCCATGCAGCGCTGCCAGTGAATATATTGATCGTCATCAGTGCCCGGCACGACTTCCAGGCTGCTGAGGATCACGCGTCCATTGCCGTAAAGGTCCAGATTGCTGCCGCCCTGCGTTTCCGCGCCGTAGAACAGATCCTGGATATCGCCTTCGTAGATGCGCCGATCCTCCAGCGTGGATTCGTCGCCAATTCGCGAGGCATTGTCGGCGATATGCACGGCCAGCTGGTTGATCTGCATCTGCACGATCGCCCGATTGCTCAGCTCCATGCCGGTAAGCCCGAGGCTGAGCAGGATGGGGAATGTCAGCGCAAATTCGGTAGCGGCCAGACCGCTGCTTTCGCGCAGCAGGCGCTTCAGTCGCGCGGTGAAATGCCGGGTCATGTGCAATTCCCCACGGTGACCGTCAAATCCTGGGTTGCATAGGGCTGGTTGCGCAGCACGGTGCGCGCCACGGTCGTCACCGTTGGCGGCAAGCCGATCATCATGTGCAGCGGGAACTTGCGGTCATAGGTGACAGATACGGTGTACAGCACCGCATCGCGCGCGCCGCCACCGCCAGCGGTTCCCCGGTCGGAATCCCAGCTGTTGTTGCCGTTCACATCTTCGAACGGCTCGCCCGCATTGCACACGCCATCATCGTTGAGATCGGTGAAGTCTTCCGGGCGCGAGATATCGGCGAAATTGGTGTAGGCATCGCGTTCGAACTCAAATGTCGCATTGCCCACCAGGTTCTGCACGGACCGCGTGACCCTGGCGTCTATGGTGGCAGAGGTCGCCGGGCCGCCTTCGATCGATGAATCGCGAGCCGCCTTCTGGATGGCCCCTTCCAGCATGGAGGCGGCATAGATGTTGTACGACATGTCGAACATGCCCAGCAGCGCCAGGATCAACACTGGCGCCACCAGCGCAAACTCAACCAGCGCAGCCCCGCAATCATCCTTGCGCAGCGCACGAATATGCCGGAAAACAGCCATCAGCGCGCCACCCGCAGCTGGCCCATCTGGCGCGCGATATCGCTGAATGTCTGTTCCAGCTGAGCCGCATCGTCCGCCACGAAATAGCGCTCTGGCCCGGAACAGGTCTCCATGATGGAATTGGCCTGCGTGCCGAAGCTGATGACCCACACCTGGATGTTGCGCTTCTTTACCTCTTCGCAGGCGAAGGCGAAACGGCTTTCAACCGTCTGTGTCAGAGTCATCGGCGAGGCCGGGCTCCAGCGCCGGCGGTCAATCGGCTCCAGCCCGTAGCTGCCATAGCTGATATCATTGGGCGCAGTTTCGCCATCGGTCAGGAAGATCAGGTGCCGGGTGGTGGGCGTGGCGGAGCTGACGTCGGCATTGTCCGCCGCGAACAGGCCCGTGGGGGAGAGCAGCCGCCCGCCCCAGATCATGCCGATATCGTGATAGGTGTTGCCGCCCGCAGTAAGCGTGGCAAGATAGTTCGAAAGATCGGTGGAGGTCATTTCCGCCAGCCTGCGGGCAGCGGGCGGGCAGCGCGCGGCATTCATGCTCGATGGCCGGACGTAGTCGTCCTGCGTAACGCGCTGCTGGGTGCGGAATGAACCGGTGCCATCCCATTTCATTTCCCGCGCAAAAATGCTGGCCGGGTACATCGGGCGCCACTTGGTGTCGTCATCGTCCGTTGGGACCAGATCGATGTTGAGATCCAGCGCCCGCGTCAGGTCGACATTGTCATAATCGCTGATTTCATAGGTCGAGCGCTCCTCGATGCAGGTGTTGGCCGCCGGATCGGTGCGCCAGCCAGAAACATCCATCGTCAGCTGCTTGTAGCGCCAGAACAGCGCCGGGTTTCTGCTCGGCTCGGTGACCAGCTCGTAGTTCTCGACATAGGAATTATAGTCGGTGCGCTCCACAATGCAGGTCGATCCGGAGATCGTCTGCGAGAAGGAATATCCATCCTGGCTGCGTCGCCGGGATTCTACCGTCTGCGTGCCGGAAGGCGGGCCGGTGAAGCGATAGGTGGCGCTCGACACACGAACATCGGTCTCGGTCACGTCGTCTTGCGGGAGCGTCCGCTCGCATCTGTAGGCACCGCCGCTCCAGTTGGCCCGATAGGTGCTGACCGTGTTGTTTTCATTCTTGGACCCGCTCACCCGCCGCCAGTTGCGTTCATAGGTGGTGGTGCCCGAAACAGTCAGATTGGCCACTGGCTCGCGCGATTGATAAGCCCATTCGTCCACCAGCCAGTTGTCCTGCAACAGGCCGCCGACATTCACATTGGTGGAATAGGGGACAAATCCGAACCGCAGCCGCGTGCCCGCAGTCGTGGATGCGGTCATCTGGTTGTAGAAGCCGGTGACGGTGTCCTGCAACGCCTCGATCTTGGTTTGCGTATCGCCGGGATTGGTCAGCGTCATGGACCCGGTGACGTCCAGAACCATCATGATGTCGGTGTTGGACATGTTCAGCTGGGCCTGGCACGAGACCGAGATCGGCACTTCGCTGAAGCCAAAGGCCTGCATGATCGTGGTGGGCATGATCGCCGATGCCGTTCCGGTGATGGCGAAGTTGTCCTCCAGCACCATCTCGAATTCCCGGTCCTCGCTGCCATAGGCACCGTCGGGGAAGTTGATGTTGAAGAAGCGCTGGCCGGTATCACCCACCTCGTCGGGAACTTCCGAATTCACCGATGCCAGCGTGCCAAGGCGCTTTCTGGCCGCCAGTACGCCGGAATCGCAGGCTTGCTGCAACCGGGTCTGTGCCAGATAGCCCCGGCCCATATCGATACCGCTGCCGATCAGCGCCAGCAGCGGGAAAAGCGATGCGGCAAAGATGATGATGACATTGCCCGAATGATCGCGCGCAAGGCGCGTGAACACGCGAGAAAGGGCGTGCAGGCAAGAGGGCAGGGGGCCGGTCATGCCCGCGTACATAGGCGATGGCGCGTAAGCGCAGCGTTTACGCCTTTGGTTAATTTGAACGCAACTTTCGGCCAGGAATGGCGGAATTCTGCGCCTCTGCAATGGTTACGGTGTGGTGGTTTCCAGCAGGAAAATCGGGCGCGTATAGCTCACGAAAGGTCCGTTCAACCCGAACCCGTCCAGCAGGCTGTTCACTTCATAGGTGATCACGATCTGCAGTTCCCGGGCGCCGGAAACGCGCTGGGTGGATGCGGTGGTGATGTAGGCGTTGACCCTGCTCGCTTCCAGCATATAGGGCGCGCCCTGCGCGTGGTTCAGGGCATAGGTCTGGATCTGCGAATTGGACAGATTATTGCCGGTCTGGTGCTGCACCATCGCATAGCGCGCGACATCGGCCGAGACATTGCGGACTGCATTGTAGTTCTGCAACGCCATGCCGATTTGCAGCACGCCGAACATCAGCACCAGCAGCACCGGTCCCACCAGGGCAAATTCAACCGCCATGGAGCCCTGGCTATCGGCGGGCAGGCTCCTGAGGCGTTTGATCATGGCGTTGAAACTTATCATTATCTGGTCCTGCTTCCCGGTCTAGCCGACCTGGATTGAACGGCGAACGCTGAAATAGACCGGTTCGGATATGCCGAACGATGTCCACACCGGCGTATAGGTATCGAACATCAGCACCCGCACGTATTCGGTAACGGTTCCGGTGCCGCTGCAATCCGTATTCGCCAGCACATAATCCGACGCAGTTCCGCAACGGTAAACGGGATAGACCCAGACCTGCCAGGAAGACAGGCCGGTGGAGGCCTTGATGATGTCCCGCAGGGTTTCGCGGTCCGCTGCGGTTTCGGGGATTTTGGCGCGCACTACGGCCGCCGCCTCGGCTGCCGCACCCTGCAATTCGGTCTGCCGCGCAACCAGCCTGCTCACCTCGAACCCGCCCAGCGTCAACAGCAGCAGCACAGGCACGACAAAGGCTGTCTCGATCGCGATCGAGCCCCGTTCATGCCCGAGCAGGCGAAACAGCAGTTTGCGCAGGGCGATCACGCGACCAGCCTGACCTTCGCCGCGATATTGGCGACGGTGGTGTCTTCTGAAGAACCCGACGGGCAGAAGGTGGACATGTCGGTCGTGCCCGTCAGCGTGATGGTGTTGGCGGCAATCATCAGGCACTGGCTGGTCACCGATGCGGTGCCCGAAAACGTCACATTGCTGACCGGGAAATAGATTGTCCCGTTCAGGACAGTGTTGGAATTGCCGTTGATGTCATTGCGGCTGCTGCCGCCAGATTGCCGGTCCTCGAACACCAGCATGCCGGCCAGCTTGTTGGCATCCTCGGCAGCAACGCCGCGGGCAATCAGATCGGACGCCTGAATGGCCGTGAGGTTGACGTCGGCACCACCGCGAATCTTGATGTAGGCACCGTTCTTGAGCACGAACATGACGTTCGATCCGGTCACTTCATACTGGCCGGTAATGTCGATACCGCCACCATCGATGATGTACACGCCAGTGGCGAAGGTCGTTCGGCAGCCTACGTGGATATTGGTGTAGGTTCCAGGCGAGAGACTGCCCGCCAGCGTGCCCCCGCTCGTCGTCACATTGCTGTATGTCCTGGTGATGGTGGTGGTGCGCCGTTCCCAGATCTTGTTGCTGCCACTGCCGGAAACCTGCGTCCACGCCGCCGAGGTGGAAGTGACGCTGCCGGCCTGCGTACTGCTGCTGACGGCCTGACCATAGGTAAAGTCCGAAGAGGTCGTATCCGGCTTGGGACTGCCATAGATGTATGGCGTAGCGTTGCTCTTGTTCGACCCCTTGAAATAGTCATAGTTGACCGTTGTAGCCTCGCGCACATCGGCAATGGTGCTGCCTGCGGTGGAGCTGCAGCTATAGGTGCGGGCGACCTGGCTTTCGGTCGGATTGGGTGGGGTGAGATGTTCGAACGGATCGTACAGGCCGTCCATATTCTCCATGATGACGTCATCGGTGTTGGTATCGAACCAGTCATCAATACCGCCGCGTGCCAGAATCCAGCCAGCCTGAACCGTGGGGTTGCCGTTGGCGATGATTGCGTTCGGATCATCGGACAAGGCTGCCATTCCGCAACCCGCTGTAAGCGATGCGTTACCGCCGATAGTGATGGCACCGTCTTCGTCATCATCGACAGCGATGAGGCACGAGGTGAAGGTGGTGCCTTCATTGAAACTGGCCTGGGCATAGGCATAGATTGTCGCCTGGCGCCCGGTCAGGAAGTTGGAGAAGGGCAGGGCCTTGCCGGCCGTCGCACTCACCGCCACCGAGTTATTGCTGCCACCGGCCCAGTTGGCCAGAGCGATCGTGGGCGATACGGTAAAATCCTCGATCACGGACAGGTTCGCGTTGAATTCCTGCTGTGCGCGCGTGACATAGCTGCTTTCCGTGGCGGAATCGGCGCGGGCCCACGCACCGGCCACAGCCGCCTGATCGACGGCATACTGCAATTCACGCTTCCACATGTACCACTGCGCCAGATCCACACCCAGACCAGCGCCGCCGATCAGAACCGGCATCCCGAGTGCTACCAGCATGGTCGCATTGCCACTGGTATTACCTCGTAGGTTGTTGAGCATCTTTCGAATCGGACCGGGCATGGGAGGGACCTCACCTGCAAATTGACTAGTGCGTCACATTCCCTACGGATTGCATGGTCACTACCTCATAAAGACAGTTGGTTAATGTCTGGCAATGATTGAAAATTGTTGATTTAACTCGATAGATTGTTGCGTGCCTGGCAGCAGGCCCGGCGGATCAGGTGCATTTGCGGCCATATCCGGTTCCGATCGGCCGGATTGATGGACCAGGTCAGCTGTGTGACCAGCGTGTGACATTCACCGGCGCTTGCAAATCCGGCGCCGGGTGGCGAAAGCACCTGGAGATGACTTCGCACCCCGCAGACAGCTTGCCAATCGCCCAGCGCCTGGCGCTTTCCTATGCCCCGGCAAGGGCGCGCGACGCGTGCCTTACGCTGTTCCTGCTGGACAATCGCCTGGCCGATATCATGCGCCAGCGCAGCGAAATCATCATCGCGCAGATGAAGCTGGCATGGTGGCGTGACCGGCTGAGTGAAGACCCGCGCGCATGGCCGCAGGGCGAGCCCCTGCTGGCCCGCCTGCAACAGTGGAGCGCTGCTCCGGGTGATCTGCTGCCGCTGGTCAATGGCTGGGAGCGGCTTCTGGCCGATGACCTCACCGCGTCCGCGATGCATGAATTTGCGCAAGGCCGCGCACTGGCGTGGCAGGCGCTTGGTGCCGTCAGCGCGGGCGGGGGCGGCGCGCAGCATGTGCAGCAGGCGGCGCATGAGTGGGCTCTGGCCGATCTGGCGCTCAATCTGGGCACGGCGGAGGAGGCGCAGGCCGCGCGCACGCTGGCGCTCGCCGGGCCGTGGCAGGCAAAGGCACTGCCCCGGGCGGTGCGACCTTTGGCGGTGTTGCGAGGATTGTCCCGCCGCGCGCTCGATCGGGGCAGCACGGAAGTGCTCGATGGACCGGGCGCTGCACTGCTTGCCTTGCGGATTGGCCTGACAGGGCGCTAAACCCCTGTAACCAAGTCTGATGATGGAGGCTCAATCGGCATGAACAGGATCGTCCTGGGAGCATTTGCGGCATTCGTGCTGCTGGGGACCGGGCTGTTCTGGTGGCAGGGCCGCGCGCAAGTGGAGCGGGGCGCGCCGCCGCCCGATCCCGCCGCGCTTGGGCCGCAAGTCGATCCCGGCGCGTTGCCACAAGCCGACATTGCCGGTCTTCAGGGTCCGGCCCCGCCCGAAAGCACCGAATTATCGCGCGAGGAGCGGCGTTTCTTTCGCTATGATCGCAACCGCGACCGCAAGATCACCCGCAATGAAATGCTCTCCAGCCGCACCGATGCCTTTCGCGATCTGGATACGGACGGAAACAACCTGCTGACGTTCGAGGAATGGGCGATCACCACGGCAGAGCGGTTCGATGGCATGGATGCCAATGGCAATGGCGAGCTGACGCCGGCCGAATTTGCCACCAGCGCGCCGAAGCCGCGCCCCACGCCAGGATGTTCCTGCTGATATATCAGGCTGGAACAGCCTCCAGCCCCGCCAGCCAGACGCCGAAATCTTCCTTGCCGCGCTCGGTATAGGCTTCCTTGCGCTGCTTCTTCTTCACATCGTGCAGCGGCGGGAACAGGCCGAAGTTGATGTTCATCGGCTGATAGGAGCTGGCTTCGGCATCGCCGGTGATATGCGCCAGCAGCGCTCCCATGGCCGATGTGCGCGGCGGACCTTCCCAGCGCTCGCCCGCCAGTTCGGTGGCTGTCATCATACCCGCCAGCAGCCCCACGGCAGAGCTTTCGACATAACCCTCGCAGCCGGTAATCTGCCCGGCGAAGCGGATATGTTCGGCGCCTTTCAGCCGCAGCTGACGATCGAGCAGCATGGGTGAATTGATGAAAGTGTTGCGATGCATCCCGCCAAGCCGCGCAAATTCGGCGTTCTGCAGGCCGGGAATGGTGCGCAGCAGTTCCACCTGCGCGCCATATTTCATCTTGGTCTGAAAGCCGACCATGTTCCACAGCGTGCCCAGCTTGTTGTCCTGCCGCAGCTGCACCACTGCATGCGCCCAGCGGCCCTGCGGAAATTCCTCTGTGGCCGTGTGCGGATTATCCAGCCCCACTGGCTTCATCGGGCCGAAGCGCAGCGTATCCAGACCGCGCTCTGCCATCACCTCGATCGGCATGCAGCCATCGAAATAGGGGGTGTCGGCCTCCCATTCCTTGAACTCGCCCTTTTCGGCGTCGAGCAGGCCCTGGTGGAAGGCGAGGTACTGCTCCTCTGTCATCGGGCAGTTGATGTAATCCTTGGTGTCACCCTTGTCCCAGCGGCTCGCCATCCAGCAGATATCCATGTCGATGCTGTCGTAATGGACGATGGGAGCAATGGCGTCGAAGAACGCCAGGCGGTCTTCTCCGGTGGTGCTGACGATGCTCTGCGCCAGCGATTGCGCGGTCAGCGGGCCGGTGGCGACGATGGTCAGGCCTTCGGTGGGCAACTGGTCCACCGTCTCGCGCACGATTTCGATATTCGGGTGCGCCTCCAGTTCCTTCTGCACTTCGGCGGAGAACACGTCGCGGTCCACCGCCATCGCCGTGCCTGCGGGCACGCGGGCAATTTCGCCTGCGCGCATGATGATCGAATCGAGGCGACGCATCTCGTGATGCAGCAGGCCCACGGCGTTCTTCTCGTCATCATCGCTGCGGAAGGAATTGGAGCAGACCAGTTCGGCCAGTCCGTCTGTCTGGTGGGCAGGGGTGGTTGCGCCGGAACCGCGCATTTCGGACAGGCGAACCTTCACGCCGCGCCGCGCCAGCTGCCAAGCCGCTTCGCTGCCAGCCAGACCGCCGCCGATAATATGCACATCATAAGTCATGCCGCAGCGCTTGCAGCGGCGCGCTGTTCGGGTCAAGAGATGGCCATGCCAAGACGCGCCCTAATCGATCAACGCCCATACCTGCTGCTGTCGGTCGCGGCCGCACTGGCTTTCTATTACCTGCGCGCAACGCCGCTGCCCGAACTCTACCTGCTGCTGATCAAGGGATCGGCAGTGGCGCTGCTGGCGATTTACGCCGCAGTGCGCCATTCCAGCGCCGATGCGCGGTTGCTGGCCTGGGCTTTGGGCGCGGCGGCACTCGGCGACATGGCGATAGAGCTGGACCGCACGATTGGCGGGTGGCTGTTCTTCCTGTTCCACATTCTGGCGCTGGGCGTATTCCTGCGCAACCGCCGCGATCAGCTGAGTGGACCGCAAAGCTGGGTGGTCGGCCTGACGCTGATCCTGACGCCGGTCATTGCCTGGTTCATGCCCGCAGACCGCAATATGGCATGGGAAGTGGGGCTGTATGCGCTGGCGCTGGGCGGCATGGCATCGGGCGCATGGGCGAGCAATTTCCCGCGTTACCGCGTGGGGGCAGGGGCCATGCTGTTCCTGGCGTCGGACTTCCTGCTGTTTGCCGAAATGGGGCCGCTGGCCGGTTCCGATATCCCGCGCATCATGGTCTGGCCGATCTATTATCTGGGCATGTTCCTGATCTGCACCGGCGTTATCCAGACATTGCGCAAGCGCGATCCTGAGCTGCGGGTGGTCAAGTAGGCGCGCGCCTTTCAGTCAGCCCTTGCTACCGCACGGCGATAGAGGTGCCATGTGGCATGGCCGAGGACGGGCAGCACCACCAGCAGGCCAAGGAAGAAGGGCAGGATCGCCAGTAACAGCATCACCGCCACCACCGCCGCCCAGACCATCAGCGTAAAGGCGTTTTTCAGCACCGTGCCAATGCTCACGACGATTGCGGTGATGACGTCGACATCCCGGTCAACCAGCATGGGCAGGCTGAATACCGTGACTGCGTAAAACACCATCGCCATCGCCCCGCCGATGACGCTGCCGAACAACAGCATCATCAAGCCATCCTGCGTGTAAATCAGGTCAATCCAGTCCGCCCCCAGGTTCGATCCCGACATGAAGATGGCGAAGATGCCGTGCGCCACCATCAGCCAGAAACTGAAGGCGATGAACACAAGGCCGCCCATCAGCAGCAATTGCTCGTCCCCGCGGCCCAGCAATGCGCCAAGAACCGATTTCCAGCTGAGGGGCAGGCCTGCCTCGCGTCTGCGGCTGACCTCATAAAGACCGGCAGCTGCAAATGGCGCGATCAGGGGGAAGCCCGCCACGGCGCCGATCAGCCACTGGATCTCTCCGCGCTCAACCAGCGCAAAATAGAGGAACAGGCCCGTCGCCACGTAAATCGCGGCAAAGAACAGCCCGTATTTCGGGTGCGCCAGAAAATCGCGCCAGCCTGCATTTAGCGCAGCCCCCAGATCGCCCGGCTTGAGATCGGTGGCGACCGATAGCTGCATGATCTGAACCTGTTCGCCAGAAGCCATGCCAATCCCCCTCCCACAGGAAACTGCAAGCGAGGGTGCAACAATCATGTCCGGACTGCAAGACTCGTCAGTCTTCAGTCCGAATGGGCCAAGGCCTCAGGTCTGGAGCGCCGGCAACCGCCGGAAGATCAATCCTCGCCCGTCTCGCCCGTCCCACCCGTCATGTCATCATCGCTTTGGGGCGTGGTGTAAGGCTCGGTAACGTCATCGCCGCCGCGCTTTTCGACCAGAGCTTCGACGATCGCCTCTTCCACCTCGGTTTCGGGGGCCTCTTCCTCGTCAATGCGCACGGCGGATACGACATGCTCATTCTTGCCGACATCGAACAGGCGCACGCCTGCGGTGTTGCGGCCAAGGATGCGCAGTGAATCGAGGCCGATGCGGATCAGCTTGGCCTGATCGGTCACCAGCATCAGCTGGTCCTGCCTTGTGGCGGTGAAGCTGGCGACAACCGGGCCGTTGCGGGCGATATTGTCAATGTTGACCACGCCCTGTCCGCCGCGCCCGGTCTGCCGGTATTCATAGGCGGACGACATCTTGCCATAGCCATTGGCGCAGATGGTGAGGATGAACTCCTCCTCTGTCGCCATAGCCTGCTGGTCTTCGGTCAGCGGCGGAGCGTCCTCATTACCCTTCCACGGGGCCACGCGCAGATAATCCTCGCGCGCTTCCACGTCGGGCAGGTCGCCGCGCAGGATCGACAGCGAGATAACCTCGTCATCGCCCTTCAAATTCATTCCGCGCACACCGGTGGAGGTACGTGAGGTGAATTCGCGCACTTCATCGCCGGCAAAGCGGATCGCCTTGCCGCTGCGCGATGCCAGCAGCACGTGATCGTTCTCCTCCAGCAAGGCCACGCCGATCAGCTTGTCCGCCGATCCTTCTTCAAAGCGCATGGCCAGCTTGCCGTTGGAGGGGATGTTGGCGAAGGCATCCATGGAATTGCGCCGCACGCCGCCCTTGGCCGTGGCGAACACCACGCTGAGCGCGCCCCAGCTGTCCTCATCTTCGGGCAACGGCAGGACGGTGGCGATGGTCTCCCCCTGATCCAGCGCGGGCAGCAGGTTCACGATCGGGCGACCGCGTGTGTTGGGCCCGCCTTCGGGCAGCTTCCACACCTTCAGGCGGTAAACCTTGCCCGCGGTGGAGAAGAACAGCACCGGATTATGCGTGCTGGTGACGAACATGGAGGAAATCGCATCCTCGTCCTTCGTGCTCATCCCGGCGCGGCCCTTGCCGCCGCGATGCTGTGCGCGGAAGGTGGAGAGCGGGGTGCGCTTGATATAGCCATCGAGCGTGACCGTCACGACCATCTCGTCGCGCTCGATCAGGTCCTCGTCTTCCAGACCATCCCATGCAGGCGCGATTTCGGACACGCGCGGCGTGGCATAGAGATCGCGGATTTCCTTCAGCTCACCGCGCATCACTTCATACAGCTTCACCCGGTCACCCAGGATCGCCAGATATTCGGCAATGTCGACGGACAATTCTTCCAGCTCACCGCCGATTTCATCGCGGCCAAGCGCGGTCAGGCGATGCAGGCGCAGGTCCAGAATGGCCTTCACCTGCCGCTCGGACAGGCGGTATGTACCGCCGGCCTGCTCGGCATCGGGTTCGATCGCTTCGACCAGGCGGATATATTGCGCAATCTCGCCAATCGGCCATTCGCGCTCCATCAGCTTGGCGCGCGCCGTGGCCGGGTTGGGCGAGGAGCGGATGATCTTCACCACCTCGTCCATGTTGGACACGGCAACCACCAGACCCAGCAGGATATGCGCCCGGTCCCGCGCCTTGTTCAGTTCGAACTTGGTGCGCCTTGTGATGACCTCTTCACGGAACTGGATGAAGGCCTGAATGATATCGCGCAGCGCCAGCGTTTCCGGCCGACCGCCACGGATCGCCAGCATGTTGGCGGGGAAGGAGGATTGCGCGGGCGTGTGTCGCCAGATCTGGTTGAGCACCACTTCGGCAGTGGCGTCACGCTTCAGTTCCACCACCACGCGCACACCTTCGCGCGAACTCTCGTCGCGAATGTCCGTTATGCCTTCGATGCGCTTTTCCTTGGCGGCATCGGCAATCTTTTCGACCAGGCCGGACTTGCCCACCTGGAAGGGGATGGAGGTGAGCACGATCGTCTCACGGTCACCGCTGCGCGTCTCAATCTCATGGCGGCAGCGCATCAGGATGGAGCCGCGCCCGGTGGTATAGGCGGATTTCGCGCCCGCCGTGCCCAGGATCAGCGGGCCGGTGGGGAAATCGGGGCCGGGAATAATCTCGAACAATTGTTCGGACGTGATGCCCGGATCGTCCATATAGGCAAGGCAGCCGTCGATCACTTCGCCCAGATTATGCGGCGGGATGTTGGTGGCCATGCCCACGGCAATACCGCCCGCGCCATTGACCAGCAGGTTGGGGAAGCGCGCAGGCAGGACATTGGGTTCGGACCGGGAACCGTCGTAATTGTCGACGAAATCGACCGTGTCCTTGTCCAGATCCTCCAGCAGCGTTCCGGCTACCTTGGCCAGGCGCGCTTCGGTATAGCGCATGGAGGCAGGCGGATCGGGGTCCATGCTGCCGAAGTTGCCCTGACCATCGAGCAGCGGCACGCGCAGCGACCACGGCTGCGTCATGCGGGCCAGCGCATCGTAAATCGCGCTGTCACCGTGCGGATGGTAGTTACCCATCACGTCACCGACGATCTTGGCCGATTTGCGATAGGGCCGGTTGAACAGGAAGCCGCCTTCCTGACAGGCATAGAGAATGCGGCGGTGAACAGGCTTCAGGCCGTCACGCACGTCTGGCAAGGCCCGCGAAACGATCACGCTCATCGCGTAATCGAGATAGCTGGTCTTCATCTCATCGACGATGTCGATGCGTTCATATTCGCCCGGAAAACTGGGCTGGATCATGGTTTCGGTATCGTCGCTCACCTGCGATTGTCGCCTGCTATTGTTATTGCCTATTGGTGACGTGCCCAACCTTAGGGGAAGGGGGCAGGGGAAGCCACCCAAACCGCCTGCAAGGAGCCATCTGGCGGGCCTTTATCCACACTTGCCGCAGCGAAGATGAACCAATACCCCGGTGGAGCGTTAAATAGCCATTCAGCCCGCAAACCGTAACACGGATTTGCAATCTCGCGATTTCCGATGCACTAGCGCGAGCCGAAACTGGACAGGGGCCCACACAGGCATTCCCGTTACCTTTCAGGCCCGAAACCTTTCAGGAGAGAATATTGATGTTTCGCATGTCCCGCCCTGCTCACCGCAAGACGGTGAAGAGCTTTGCTTCCGCCTTCGCCATGACCATCGCCCTGGCAGGCGGAGCGCTTGTGACCAATGCGGGCATTGCCCCTGCGGCCTACGCTCAGGATTATTCCGATGAATTCGTCGACGCCTATCAGCCGGTTGCCGATGTGGTGAATGCCGAAGGCGGCGATGCAGCATCGGTCACGGGCCAGCTCCCGGGGATCGTGGCACTGGCAATGAATGCCGATGAGAAGTTTGCCGCAGGCAATCTGATCCTCAGCGCAGGCAACAAGACCAATACGCCTGCGTTGCAGCGCCAGGGCCTGGAACTGCAGCTGGAAAGCGGCATGGTGGACCCCGCCAATGTCGGCCAGTATTACTGGTTTGTCGGCAACCTTGCCTTCCAGATGGAAGATTACAACGATGCCCGTACGGCGCTTGAATCTGCGGTCGCCAATGGCTGGACCGAAAGCGATCCCGTGGCCCTGCTGGCAGAAACCTATTACGAGCAGGACGATGTCACCGGCGGCGTAGCCTACATGCTGGGCCAGGCCGAACGCGTGCTGGCCAGTGGCGGCACGGTTCCGGAACAGTGGCTGCTGCGCGGCCTGCAGACCGCTTATGGCGAGGACCTGCTGGATCAGTCGACCGATATTTCGGTACTGCTGGTCACCAACCACACCTCTCCGCGCAACTGGATGAACGCGCTGCAGGTGATCAATGCCCTGCACGAACTGGATGATCAGGCACAGCTCGACCTGTTCCGCCTGATGCGCCTGACCGGCAGCCTGACCGAACGCAGCGAATTCATCCGCTATATCGAAGCGGCCGATCCGCGCATCATGTCCAACGAAGTTGTCGATGTGCTGGCAGCCGGCCTTGCCGCCGGTGAATTCGAAGCCGCCGGCGACACCTATTACACCGAAGTGAAGAGCATCGTCGAAGCGCGCATGGCTGATGATGCCAACGAAGCGCCTGAACTGGTAGCCGATGCCCGCTCAGAAGCTGGCGGTGAAGCTGCCCTGATTGCCGGCGACGTGCTCTATTCGCTGGATGACTTTGCCGGTGCGGAAGAAATGTATGCCATGGCGGTTACCAAGGGCGGCATCGATGCCAACACCGCATTGACTCGCATGGGTATTGCCCAGGTCCAGCAGGGCAAGATTGCCGAAGCGCAGGCGACCTTTGGACAGGTTTCTGGTCCACGCTCCACAGTGGCCAAGATGTGGTCAGCCTATGCGATGACGCAGGCCAGCTGATCGCAGCAGCCCCTGTGGCTGACGAAATTGCGGCGCGGAAGGCAATCACCTTCCGCGCCGTTTTCGTTTTTGCAATTGAGTGTGGGTTCAGCTGATGCCCGGGTTGAGACGCCGACCAGGTTCAGACGTTGAACTTGAACAGCATGATATCGCCGTCCTGCACCAGATATTCCTTGCCTTCCTGACGCAATTTGCCCGCCTCGCGCGCGGCGCTTTCTCCGCCCAGGGCGACGAAATCGTCATAGGCGATGGTTTCTGCGCGGATGAAGCCCTTCTCGAAATCGCTGTGGATCTCGCCTGCGGCCTGCGGCGCCTTGGCATCTGAAGGACACGTCCATGCACGCGCTTCCTTGGGGCCGACGGTGAAGAAGGTCTTCAGGCCCAGCAGCGCATAACCGGCGCGGATCACGCGGGCGAGGCCGCTTTCCTCAAGGCCCAGATCGGCCAGATATTCGCTGCGTTCCTCCAGCGGCATGGTCACCAGCTCGCTCTCGATGGCAGCGGAAACCACCACCGCCTGCGCACCCTCGGCCTTGGCCTTGGCAAACACGGCTTCCGTCATGGCGTTGCCCGTGGCGGCATCTTCCTCGGCCACGTTGCAGACATACAGCACCGGCTTGGCGGTCAGCAGCTGGGCCTGTTCGAACAGGCGCTCCTCCTCCACATCGGCCGGAACGGTCAGCCGCGCGGGCTTGCCATCGCGCAGCAGTTCCAGCGCCTGACCCAGTACGCTGACCAGAGCCTTGGCTTCCTTGTCGCCGGCCCTGGCCTTCTTCTCTGCCGCCGGGACACGCTTTTCCAGGCTTTCAAGGTCGGACAGCATCAGTTCCGTTTCGACAACCTCGGCATCCGAAATCGGATCCACCTTGTTGGAAACGTGCTGGATATCGTCATCCTCGAAGCAGCGCAGCACGTGGACGATGGCGTCCACTTCGCGGATATTGCCGAGGAACTGGTTGCCCAGGCCTTCGCCCGCGCTGGCGCCTTTCACCAGACCGGCGATATCCACGAAGGAAAGCTGGGTGTGCACGGTCTTGGCACTGCCGCCGATCCGGGCAATTGTGTCCAGACGCGGATCGGGCACGGCGACCTGGCCCACATTGGGCTCAATCGTGCAGAACGGGTAATTGGCAGCCTGCGCCGCCTGCGTTTCGGTAAGCGCATTGAACAGGGTCGATTTGCCGACATTGGGCAGACCCACGATCCCGCAGCGGAATCCCATCGTTTCGTTATCCTCTAAACCGAAAGAAAGGCGCGCTTTAGGGTCCGGACCGCTGGCTGGCAATGGGGCTGGGCGCGGCAGGCGGACAAAGCAAAAGGCGGGCGCTTGTGCAGCACCCGCCTTTTACCAGGTTCAACTGTGTGACGTTCAGCGCTTGCGGCGACGACGGCGACCCAGCGCAATGCCGGCAAGGCCCAGACCGAACATGCCCAGCATGCCGGGTTCGGGAACCTGCGTTCCGCTGCTGGTAGAAGTGGTGGTTGTGGTGGTCGTGCCGCCCGTACTGCTACCGGTGCTGCCGCCCGTACTGCTGCCGCCCGTACTGCTGCCAGTGTAGTGCCCACAGCCGGCATAATGGTGGTGCCCGCCCGATGAACCACCCGAAGATCCGCCCCAGAAACCCCCGCTGGTGCTGTAGCCACCGCTGGATCCACCCGAGGAGCCGCCCCAGTAGAAAGTGGCCGATGCTGGCGCCGACCACAGGAAAGTGGCCCCAAGAGCCAGTGCGATCATCTTCTTCTTCACGTCAATTCCCCCGTTTGCAAAATGCATGGTTACGATATTCAGGGGGATGACCACGCAAGAGCGGTGCCAAGTCAGGATTTCTGCGGCTTCTATTGGTTAACGTCTTTTTCGGCAGGACTATTTGTCAAAAATTCCGACAGTTTTCAGTCCTGCATTCTTGAAGACACATCGCTCATGAAGCGTGGATCGTCGCCTTCGGCCAGCCAGTGCGCCTCGGCCCCGATAGCGCCGAGCATCTGCACCAGATCATCGATTTCGGCCTTGGCATAATTTCCCAGCACATGGCCGTGCACCCGGTCCTTGTGGCCGGGGTGGCCAATGCCGATGCGGACGCGCCGGAATTCCGGCCCAAGATGGCGGTCGATGCTTTTCAGGCCATTGTGTCCGGCCGTGCCGCCGCCGGTCTTGACCTTCACCTTGAACGGCGCGAGGTCCAGCTCATCGTGGAAGACCGTCAGCGCATCGGTGTCCAGCTTGTAGAAGCGCAAGGCCTCACTCACGCTGCGGCCGCTTTCATTCATGAAGGTGGCGGGCTTGAGCAGCAGGATCTTCTGCGCGCCGATCCGGCCTTCCTGCGTCCAGCCCTGGAACTTCTTCTGGACCGGGCCGAAATCATGCATGTCGGCAATCACGTCCAGCGCCATGAAGCCGACATTGTGCCGCTGCATTGCATGGCGCGGTCCCGGATTTCCTAGGCCAACCCAGATCTGCATGACGTCAATTGCGCTCTATCTTGAGTGGAAGGATGACCCTGAACAGGAAAGGGGCCGGCATTGCTGCCAGCCCCCGTCTTGTTTCGGCGCAAGGGACGGTCCAGGCCGTCCCGTGCATTATTCGCCGCTCTCAGCCTGGTCGCCGCTCTGTGCGCTGGCTTCGACCTCATCGGCTGCAACTTCTTCGCCTTCCGCAGCTTCGCCTTCAGCACGCTTGAGCGCGGACGGAGCAACCACTGTGGCGATGGTGAAGTCACGATCGGTGATCGCGCTCAGGCTGCCATCGGGCAGGGTCACGCTGGAGATGTGCACCGAATCGCCGATATCCAGGCCGGTAACATCCAGTTCGATCTCGCTGGGGATACGGTCCGCATCGCAGACCAGTTCCAGCTCGTGACGAACCACGTTGAGCACGCCGCCCTTCTTGAGGCCGGGGCTGGCTTCTTCGTTGATGAAGACGACGGGCACGTTCACTTCGATCTTCGAGTCCTTGGACAGGCGCAGGAAGTCGACATGGATCGGGCGATCGGAAACCGGGTGCAGCGCCACATCCTTGGGAATGGTGCGGATCAGCTTGCCACCAAGTTCGACCATCACGATCGAGTTCATGAAGTGACCGGTGCCGAGCTGCAGGCGCAGGGCCTTTTCCTCGACATGAATCGGTGTGGGTTGTTCGTTACCGCCATATACAACAGCGGGTACACGACCATCGCGACGCAATGCACGGGAGGCTCCCTTGCCAGCCCGTTCGCGCGCTTCAGCCGGCAGAGTCAGAGCATCGCTCATTTCAGAAGCCTTTCGAATGCGTTTGATACAGTTCGCCCGCCACGCCTCCAGGGATGACCATGACGGGGGAGGCGCGCGTTTAGCAGCATAGCGGCTGAATGCAAGGCTCTCCTGCGGCGCGCTATTGCAGCCGCTCTACCCGATATCCGCGCGCGGCGAACATGGCGGGCAGGCCGCCATCGCCCAGCATATGCGCCGTTCCCACCGCCACGAACGGCTTGCGCCCCTGATCCACCAGCGGGAGAAGCTGGTCGATCCACGCCTGATTGCGGGCGGTCAGCAAGGCCTGGCGCAGTTCCGGATCGGCCAGCAGGCTGGTGCGCGCCAGTTCCTCCAGCCCCGCCATATCTCCCGTCAGCCAGCTTTCCAGCGCCTTTGCCGGATCATTGGTGGCTGCTTCGCGCGCGGTTGCGACCAGCAGGTCGGACTGCTCAGCGGGTGGCAACTGGTCGAACAGGGCATATTGCTGCTCGAACCCTTCCAGCGCGACAACCGGCTTGCCGCTGGCGATCAAGGCCCGGTCCACGCCGTTTTCAGGATCGCCGCTGCTGATCCCGCCCGCCAGCACCAGCGCCGCGGCCCAGCTTTCCATCTCGGCAAAATCATCGGGGTCGGCGCCTGTGCGCTCCACCAGATCCTCTATCAAAGCGCGTTCTCCCGGCTCCACCCGGCCATACAGCGGGGGCAGGCCGGGTGAATAGGCGAGCCGCTGAAACACTGGGAAGGAAGCGGACACATCGTCAAGATTGGCGATTTCCACCACCAGCGTTCCGGCACCGGCAAAAGCATCATCCACCACGCGGCTGTGCCACTGCGCTCCGTCTGGCAGGGAATGGACGGTGCCAAACAACCACGCCTGCTGCCCCTCAGGGGAGGTAACCTGCCAGATTGCAGGAGCAGGGCTGGGCAGGTCAGCGGATGCGCCATCATCGCGCGCGCCGCAGCCGCCCAGCGCCAGCGCGCCAAGCAGCGCACCCATCATCAGCAGGAGGTGACGGATCGTCACTGCCAGACGCGCGTGACTTGGACCCCGCGCTCGGCCAGCAATTGCTGGACACTGCCTTGTCCCGCCAGATGGCCGGCACCAACGGCAATGAACACATCGCCGGGCTGGGTCATGCGCTGTTCGATCCACTGCGCCCAGCGAGCATTGCGCGCGGTCAGCAGAGCCTCATGCAGCCGGGGGTCCTGCATGCCCTCGCTCATCAGGTCACCGATTGCGCCTTCATTACCCTTGGTCCAGGCATCCAGCAGGCTGTCCATGCTGGCGGACATGGTCGGGATCGATTCCACCACCCCGTCCAGATAGGCGATCTGCGTTTCCATCGGCAGGCTGTCAAAGAAGCCGAGCTGCTGCTCGATCGTTTCCAGCGCCTGCTTGTCCTTTTCAGCGGCGCGCTGGTTGAGCACCATTTCGACGCCGGAACTGGGGTCATAGCCTGCCTGCATCAGCGGGATCAGCTCCAGGTTCACCGCGGCGAACCACGGCTCATACATGTCCAGCGTTTCCACCGGCATGCCGAGCGATACCAGCGCCTCGTCATATTCCTCGCGGTCCTGCTCGCTCATCAGGTCGCGCAGCGTCTGGCCATCGGCAAGCAGCGCGGTGGACGCAACCGCCTGCGCGGTGATCGACTGGTCCGCATCCAGTGCAATCTCGGTCACGAATTCGGAGGAGGAGGTGAAGGCCGCCTCGATCCGCTGATCGAACCATTCGACATCGTCAGGCAGGAAATGGATCGTGCCGAACAGATAGATCGTGGTGTCGGCATCGGACACTTGCCACAGGGCGGGGCCGGGCACCGCCCCGGAGGGCGGGGCCTCGGCAAGCTGGGGAACCGGGGCAATATCGGTAGTGGCCGCGCTGGCGCAGCCTACCGCGCCAAGGCCGATGGAAAAAGCACCGGCAAGCCTGGCGATCCTCCTGACAAGATCGAACATCAAGTGATCCTTATATTGGTTGGACGCAAGATGTGGACGCTACCAGCGGATCGCAAGCAAAACCGGTGCAATTATCCTTAATCTTCAAGCACTGTTGCAATACCTCGCGCGGCCAGCAGGTCCTGCACGCTGTCGCGCCCGGCCAGATGGCCCGCACCCACGGCGATGAACACCGTGCCGGGCTGGTCGAGCCGGTCGTCAATCCACTGTGCCCAGTTGCGATTGCGATTGCCGATGAACCAGTCATAGGCATCAGGATCGCTGAATTCGGCATTGATGATTTCGGCCAGCGCCACCGTGTCTGCGGACATCCAGTTGCCTACCATCGTATCAATCGTCTCCAGCGCGTTCGGCATTTGCTCGACCGCCCTGTCGAGCGCGGTGAGCTGCTGATCCATCGGCATTGAATCGAACAGGCCGAGCTGGAATTCGATCGTCTCCAGCCCGGTGGTGCGCTTGCCCCCGGCCATTGATGTCAGGGCCAGGTCCACGCCACTTTCGGGATTATATCCGGCGCGCAGGGCCGGCAGCAGACCCAGGTTGACGGTGGCAAACCACGGTTCAAACCCGTCCAGCGCAGCCACCGGCAGGCCCATGCCGGTCAGGGCAGCCTCATATTCCGCGCGATCATCGTCAGTCATCAGCCCGCGCAGGCTCTGGCCTTCGGGCAATTGGGCAAGAACAAGCGTGCGCTGGGCGGCCTCCTGCATTTCGGTCATGTCGACTTCGGTCACCAGCTCGTCCGATGCCTCAAAGGCGGCGGTGATGCGCGCGTCCATCCATTCCAGCTGCGGCGGCAGGATATGGACCGTGCCGAACAGGTAGATGGTGGTGTCCTCGTCGCTCACGCTCCAAAGGGCGGGGCCAGGCGCAGGGTCAGCGGTTTGCGCATTGGCGGGACTGGCAAAAGCCAGCGCCAGGGCACAGGTAGACAGGGCGAGTTTATGCAATGTGGAAATCATGGTGATATCCCCTTTCAATAGGTCAGTAACTGGTATGGTTCTGGTCGTGCCGCTCAGCCGGGCGGTTCGGTATCAAACTTCATCGGATGTGTCGGTCCTGGGCTGATCCGGATCAGCCGTGCCCGTCGTCAAAAATCTCCTCAACCGACATGTTGAACAGCCGGGCAATGCGGAAGGCCAGCGGCAGGGAGGGATCGTGCTTGCCGTTTTCAATGGCGTTCACGGCCTGGCGTGACACGTCGAGCTGTCCGGCCAGTTCGGCCTGGCTCCAGTTACGCTCCGCACGCAGGACCTTGAGGCGGTTGTTCACTGACCCGCCCCCTGCGCACCCTTGATGCGGGAGGCGAAGTACGCCAGCGCCCAGCTTGCAATCAGTATGCCGGTGACCGTGTGCCCGCTCAGATCGCCAAACCAGCGGCCCAGCAGAAAATCCTCGAACAGGGCGGCCACCAGCAGGGTGGTGAGGGCAGCCACGGCGGCGCTCTGGGTCATCAACTGCATGCGGTAATCCTCGGAGCAGCGCCGATCGAGATCGCCAATGCGGATCATCACCAGAGCGATCGCAATGGTTGCCGCCACGGCAATGGCGGCCATCCACAAGGGTTCGCTGGCGGAGGAGTTTGTCATCAGTGTCCTGATGGCAGAGCCGGTGAGCAGCAATACGCCCGCGATTGCGAAGACGCCGAAACACACGTCTGTCCTGCGCATCATGCGTTCGTGCCGGTTGATCATGACAAGCTCCAGTTGCTGCCCTTGGGCATGTTCGTGTCAGGTTGTCCTGACTTTATGTCGGGAGAAGCTTACCATGTCAACACTACCTGACATAATGTCAGCATAGCGTAACACAACAGAAGGCAAGAGGGCGCACTTCCTGCGGCAATTACAATGGCTTCACTGTGCAGGCTGGTTGATCCGCACCGCTTCCAGCCCGCGAGCTTCCAGCATGTCCAGCAGCGATCCAGCGCCTTCGAAATGGCCTGCGCCAACGGCCACCAGGATCGATCCGGGCGAATCGAGTCGGTTGTCCAGCCACTGCGCCCAGCGGCGGTTGCGATTGGAAAGCAGCACGCGTTTGAAGACGACCGCCAGCTTGGTGTCACCCATGCCGAAATCGATATCGTCCTGAACCTCGCCTCGCGCCCAGTCATGTTCCATCTGCCACGCGCTGTCATCGGGTGCAGCGTCCTCATCAGCGAAGAACTCAGTGCCCATCGTGCCGTCCCAGGTATAGAGGTCGCGCTCCAGATCGGGCAGGATCAGCGCGTCGTCGATCAGGTAGATGCTCATCATCACCCGGCCGGTATCTTCTATCGACAGGATCGGGCGGCCGCTGTCCTCAAACTGTGCCGCCAGCACGGTTTCCACCCCGTGCTCATAGCTTGAAAGCCCCACGTCGTGTCCGCCCAGGCCAAATCCCATCAGAGCGACAATCAGCGGCGTGTTGTCGACAATCTCGAACGGCTGCCCGGTCAATTCCACCACCTGCCGCCACCGCTCGCGCACGGCGGGGCTGAGTTGCAGCGAGGTTGGCCGACGCTCTGACGACAGTTTCGCCATCTTGGGGCCAAGCTGTTCCATACTGGCATCGGCATCGGCGTCAGAGCTTTCCAGCACCAGCGCGTCCACTTCATCGATAATCGTGTCCAGCTGCGGATTGCGCCAGCGAAAGCCGTCGGGCAGCAGGTGCACCGTGCCCAGCAGGTAAATTGTGGTGTCATCGTCAGACAGGCGCCACATCGCCGGGGCCGGATCGTAGTCCTGCTCCAGCCCGACTGCCGGATTGTTCGCAGGATCGGCCTGCGCGGCGGCGGGAAGGCATGCGGCAAGTGTCACGGCCAAGGTGCAAAGGACTGATAAGCGCCGCATGAAAATCCCGATAATACCGAAGCTGACCCTGCCTATCAGCACTTTCAGCGTGGTTCATGTCAAGCATGCAGGTGCCGCTGGCATTGACGCTCAAATCCCCATGAGCCATGGCGCCAGAAAATCTGAAGGGTGATATGCAAAGAGAGCCGCAAAAGAGCTTCCAGGACATGATCCTCGCGCTCCACGATTTCTGGAGCGCGAACGGCTGCCTGATCCTGCAACCTTATGACATGCGCATGGGCGCGGGCACGTTCCACACCGCCACCACCCTGCGCGCGCTGGGGCCGGAACCGTGGAATGCCGCCTTCGTGCAGCCATGCCGCCGCCCGACCGATGGCCGGTACGGCGAAAACCCCAACCGCCTGCAGCATTATTACCAGTATCAGGTTATCCTGAAGCCCAGCCCGTCCAACATCCAGGACCTGTATCTGGAAAGCCTGCGGGTGATCGGCATCGATCCGCTGGCGCACGATATCCGCTTTGTGGAAGATGACTGGGAAAGCCCCACGCTGGGTGCATGGGGCCTTGGCTGGGAAGTGTGGTGTGACGGGATGGAAGTCACCCAGTTCACCTATTTCCAGCAGATGGGCGGGTTTGACTGCAAGCCCGTGGCGGGCGAGCTGACCTACGGCCTCGAGCGCCTGGCCATGTATATCCAGGGCGTGGACAATGTGTACGACCTCGATTTCAACGGCCGCGGCGTTTCCTATGGCGACGTGTTCCTCGAAAACGAGAAGCAGATGTCCAAGTGGAACTTCGAGGTCGCCGATACGGACGGCCTGTTCAAGGCGTTCGAAATGGCCGAGGCGGAATGCCGCAATGCGCTGGCCAATGAAGTGCCGATCGCCGCTTATGAGCAGGCGGTGGAGGCCAGCCACATCTTCAACCTGTTGCAGGCGCGCGGCGTGATTTCCGTGCAGGAACGCGCCAGCTACATGGCCCGCGTGCGCGATCTGGCGCGCGGTTCGTGCGAGGCGCACATGGCGAAGGAAGCCGCCGGCTGGGCCGAAAAATATCCGGAGTGGAGCGCATGACAAGGCCAATGCCCGGAGTCACGATTGACAACTTCCTGCTTGAGCTTCGGTCCGAGGAAATTCCCGCCCGCATGCAGAAGGGCGCACGCGCCGAACTGGAAAAGCTGTTCCGCCGCGAGATGGACGCTGCGGGCGTTACCGTTGCCGGGCTGACCGTCTGGTCCACCCCGCGCCGCCTTGCGCTGATCGCACGGGGCCTTCCGTTATCGACGCAGCCGGTGAGCGAGGAGGCCAAGGGCCCGCCCGAGGGAGCTCCCGATCAGGCGATTGACGGCTTCTGCCGCAAGAACGGCGTTTCGCGTGACCAGCTGGAACTGCGCGATGTCAAAGGCCGCAACACCTGGTTCGCCGTGATCGAGACACCGGGCAGGCCGATGACACAAGTCCTGGCCGAAGCGATCCCGGCGATCATCCGCGATTTCTCCTGGCCCAAGTCCATGCGCTGGGGCGAAGCGTCCATTTCCACCGAAAGCGTGCGCTGGGTGCGTCCGCTGTCCGGCATTGTCGCGCTGCTGGGCGATGATGTGGTGGCCTGCGAAGTGCATGGTGTCACCAGCGGCTCTGTCACGCTTGGCCACCGCTTCCATCATACGGGAGTATCGCAGGGAGAAGTGGGAACCGGTTCTTCCGCCCGCGATGCGACCCACAAGATGACCGATATCACCATTGGCAATGCCGATGATTACGCGGTGAAGCTGCGCGCGGGCCATGTGATCGTGGACCATGAAGAGCGGCAGGACATGATCCGCGCTGGTGCCGCCAAGGTGGCTGCCGATGCCGGTCTGGTGCTGGTGGAGGACGAAGGCCTGGTGATTGAAAACGCCGGTCTGACCGAATGGCCGGTGCCGCTGCTGGGCCGGTTTGAGGAAGATTTCCTCAGCGTGCCGCCCGAGGTTATCCAGCTCACCGCGCGGGTGAACCAGAAGTATTTCGTGTGCGAGAGTGCGGACGGAAAACTAGCCAACGCCTTCATCTGCACCGCCAATATCACTCCCAGTGATGGCGGCGCGGCGATTGTCGACGGCAACCGCAAGGTGCTCGCCGCTCGCCTGTCCGACGCGCGCTTCTTCTGGGACGTGGACCGCAAGACCTCGCTGGAAGTCCACGCGAAGAAGCTGGAGCGGATCACTTTCCATGAGAAGCTGGGCACGGTGGCCGACAAGGTAGAGCGCGTGGCCAGGCTGGCCCGCTGGCTGGTTGAAGAAGGTGTTGTACCAAACGCCGATCCCGACCTGACCGAGCAGGCCGCGCGCCTGTGCAAGGCCGACCTCGTCACCGAAATGGTCGGCGAATTCCCTGAACTGCAGGGCCTGATGGGCGGCTATTACGCCCGCGCCGAGGGTCTGGACGATGCCGTGGCCGACGCCATCCGCGATCATTACAAGCCGGTCGGGCAGGGCGATGATGTGCCCACCGCGCCCGTGACGGTGGCGGTCAGTCTGGCGGACAAGCTGGATACGCTGGTCGGGTTTTTCCAGATCGATGAGAAGCCAACGGGTTCCAAGGACCCCTATGCCCTGCGCCGTGCGGCACTGGCCATTCTCGCTCTGGTTCTGGACAACCGGCTGCGGGTGGAGATGTTCGCCCTGATCACCGCTGCGGCTCATCCCGGCGGCAGCGCGAATGCAGGCGGAGAAATCGCTGGCTTCCTGTTGGACCGGTTGAAGGTTCAGCAACGCGATGCAGGCATTCGCCACGATATCATCGATGCAGTGGCGGCTCTGCGCCAGAGTACTGACAATGTGCTGTTGATAGACCGCGTCCACGCCCTGCAGGCCTTCATCGCCAGCGATGACGGCAAGAACCTGCTCGCCGGATACAAGCGCGCGGCCAATATTCTCAAGAAGGAGGACTGGCACGGCATTGAAGGCGAAATCGCGCATACGGGTGAGGAAGACCCGCTGGCTGGTGTCGACGATCCCAACCTCAAGGGCGTGATCGATGCCAAGATGGCAATGCGCCACAAGGCAGAGCGTTCCTACACGCCCGAACCTGCCGAAAAGGCGCTGATCGATGCGCTGGCGGCGGCTGAGCCCAAGGCGGCGCAGGCCATTGCCGAGGAGGATTTCGCTGCGGCCATGTCTGCCCTTGCCAGCCTGCGCGCACCGATCGACACGTTCTTTGACGAGGTGACGGTGAACGATGCGGACCCGGCAAAACGCAGCAGCCGTCTGGACCTGCTTGCACAGTTTCGTGTTGCAGTGCACAATGTTGCGGACTTCTCTCGGATCGAGGGGTGATCGAGGGGTGATGGTGTTCCATCCGGGGCGGTGTCACCTTCCCGGTTTCAATGAAAATAACAGTAAATCATATGTTTGGGACGGGGTGTTGAGGGTGACGCAGTGTCACCTTTGTCACCTTGTTCATCAAGAAAATTGGGGCTGGTGATGAACAAGTCGGTTTATACTTTCGGCGGCGATGCAACGGAAACCTGCCGGGACAAGAACCTTCTGGGCGGCAAGGGTGCCAATCTGGCGGAAATGGCCGGGATCGGCTTGCCGGTGCCCCCCGGCTTCACCATCACCACGGAAGAAAGCGTGCGCTACCTGCGCGAGGGTGCCGACTTTTCCGACCAGCTGCGCGCCGATGTCGCCACCGCGCTGACGCATATCGAACGCGCCGTGGGCAAGAAGTTCGGCGATGCGGGTGATCCGCTGCTCGTCTCGGTCCGTTCGGGCGCGCGCGTCTCCATGCCCGGCATGATGGACACCGTGCTCAACCTTGGCCTGAATGACGAGACGGTGCGGGGCCTGGCCGCCACTTCGGGCGATGAACGCTTCGCCTGGGACAGCTATCGCCGCTTCGTGCAGATGTATTCCGACGTGGTGCTCGGCCTCGATCACGGCCTGTTCGAGGAAGCGCTGGAAATCTCCAAGGAAGACCGCGGCTATTACTCCGATACAGAAATGAGCGCGGATGACTGGAAGGAACTGGTCGCCGAATTCAACGCCATCGTGGCGCAGGAACGCGGAGAGCCATTCCCGCAGGACGTGCAGGAACAGCTGTGGGGCGCGATTGCCGCCGTGTTCGACAGCTGGGATTCGGACCGCGCCAAGGTCTACCGCCGCCTCAACGATATTCCCGCCGACTGGGGCACTGCCGTCAACGTGCAGGCGATGGTGTTTGGCAACATGGGTGAAACCAGCGCCACCGGCGTGGCCTTCACCCGCGATCCGGCCACGGGCGAGGCGCATTATTACGGCGAATGGCTGGTCAATGCGCAGGGTGAGGACGTGGTGGCGGGCATCCGCACGCCGCAATATCTGACAAAGCGCGGACGCATGGCTGCCGGGGCCGAACTGCCCAGCATGGAAGAGGCCATGCCCGGTGCCTATGGCGAGCTGGCGCATGTCTTCGACCTGCTCGAAAAGCACTACAAGGACATGCAGGACATCGAATTCACCGTGCAGCAGGGCAAGCTGTGGATGCTGCAGACCCGATCGGGCAAGCGCACGGCCAAGGCCGCGCTGAAGATGGCGGTGGACATGGTGGGTGAGGGGCTGATTGACGAAGTGACCGCGATCAAGCGCATCGATCCGATGGCGCTCGACCAGTTGCTGCATCCCACGCTCGATCCCAGGGCGGAGCGCGATGTGCTGGCCACCGCGCTTCCGGCATCGCCGGGCGCGGCATCGGGCAAGATCGCGCTCGACAGCGACACGGCGGAACGCTGGTCCAACAATGGCGATGCGGTGATCCTGGTACGGGTGGAAACCAGCCCGGAGGATATTCACGGCATGCATGCGGCGCGCGGCATCTTGACTGCGCGCGGCGGCATGACCTCTCACGCTGCCGTGGTGGCACGCGGCATGGGGCGGCCGTGCGTGTCGGGCGCGTCTGCCGTATCGATCAACATGCCCACGCGCAGCCTGCAGATCGGCAATCGGGAGCTGAAGGAAGGCGATATCATCACGCTGGACGGCTCCACCGGACAGGTGATGGGCGGCGAAGTGCCGACTATCGAGCCGGAGATGGCGGGCGATTTCGGCACGCTGATGGTGTGGGCGGACAAGTACCGCCGCATGAAAGTGCGCACCAACGCCGAAACGCCCAATGATTGCCGCATGGCGCGTCAGTTCGGGGCGGAAGGCATTGGCCTGTGCCGCACCGAGCACATGTTCTTCGATGCGAGCCGCATTCTGGCGGTGCGCGAGATGATCCTGGCCGATGACGAGGCCGGACGGCGCAAGGCGCTGGCCAAGTTGCTGCCCGAGCAGCGCGCCGACTTTGCCGAGATATTCACCTGCATGGCGGGCCTGCCGTGCACCATCCGCCTGCTCGATCCGCCGCTGCATGAATTCCTGCCCACGCGCGACGAGGAATTTGCCGAACTGGCCGAAGTGATCGGCATCGGCATTGATCATTTGCGCCGCCGTGCGGGCGAATTGCACGAGTTCAACCCGATGCTGGGCCATCGCGGCTGCCGTCTGGGCATAACCTTCCCCGAGATCTACGAAATGCAGGCGCGAGCGATATTCGAGGCCGCCTGCGAGGTCACCGCGCGCGGCGGCGATCCGATCGTGCCCGAAGTGATGATTCCGTTGGTCGCCACACGGCGCGAGCTGGAGATTCTGCGCGTGCTGGTGGACGATGTGGCCGCGCAAGTGTTCGCCGAACAGGGCACCACGCTGGAATATATGGTCGGCACCATGATCGAACTGCCGCGCGCCGCGCTGATGGCGGGTGAGATCGCGCATGAGGCGCGCTTCTTCTCCTTCGGCACCAACGACCTCACGCAGACCGCGCTGGGCGTGAGCCGTGACGATGCGGGCCGTTTCCTGGCACCCTATGTCGAAAAGGGCATCTATCCGCGCGATCCCTTCGTCAGCCTGGATGTGGACGGCGTGGGCCAGCTGGTCTCGATCGCGGTCGAGCGGGGCAGGGCAACCACCCCGGACCTCAAGCTGGGCATTTGCGGCGAGCATGGCGGCGATCCCGCCAGCATCCAGTTCTGCGAGGAAGTGGGGCTGGATTACGTCAGCGCCTCTCCCTACCGCGTGCCGATTGCGCGGCTGGCGGCGGCACAGGCGGCGCTGAAGGACTAGCGCCTGCGCCCGGTCAGGGTGAGGATTTCAAACTGTTCGGTCAGCCGGCCATCGGTGCCTGCCAGCTCGTCAAACGCGCGCAGTGCCCGCGCATGACCGCTCTTGCCCACATGGGGAGCGGCAGAGGCCAGTGTGCTGCCAAGTCCCTGCGCCCGCAGATCGCCGACAAGGCGTTGCATGCTGCCATAGCGCACGTTCAGCCTGTGCGAATCCACCACCGGATCGGACCAGCCCGCGCGTTGCAGCAATTGCGCCCCGGCGCGCACATCAACCATCGGGTGTACCCGTGCAGAAGGTCTGTCACCGTCTGCCGCCAGCATGATCTGGCGCAGCGCAGGAAGACTGCCCGCGCCAACAAAGCTGGCAATCACCATCCCGCCCGGTGCCAGCGCCGCGCGCAGATGGATCAGCGCGCCCGGCAGGTCATTCACACTGTCGAGCAGGCCAAGGCAGACAATCAGATCGAAACCCGAAGAGGGGAAGGGACGCTCCAGATCCAGCTCCAGATCGGGGGCGGCAACGCTCTCACCGCCGACGATATCGGCCATTTCCACATCGCCGCCAAGCCATGCGGAAAGTCTGCCCGAATAATCGCCGATCACCAGTGAGCGCGCGGGATCGGCCTGCACGAAGCCGAGCCGTTCGATCACGTCATCGACCATGTCATCGATGATAAAGCGCGCCGGATCGGGCTGTTGTTGCAGGCGCAGCATTCGGCGCCGCGCAGCTTTGCGGCGGGTGTTGGAAAAGATGGTGGGAGGGGCGCTGGCCATGCGCGCCTCCCTGCCGCCTTGCGCCCCGGAGTGCAACAGGACTTGCCAGTACCCCTGCGCCAAGGCAGCGTTGCAGACGTGACGCTGAAACAGGCCTTCGCCCCACTGGTGGACCTCATCTACCCGCCGCGCTGCCCCTTGTGCGGTTCGGCGCTGGGCGAGCAGGGCGGGCTGTGCGTGTCATGCTGGAGCGAACTGGTCATCCCCGGAGAGCCAGCCTGCGCCACCTGCCAGCGACCCTTACAGGCGAGCGAGGCTGGTGAAGGATCGCGCTGCGCCCCGTGTCTGGCCAGTCCGCCTGACCATGACGGAATATCCGCAGCGACGCTCTACAACGATGCCTCCCGCAAGCTTGTCCTGACATTCAAGCACGGCCGCAAGATTGCCCTGGCCGGAATGCTGGCGCGGCTGATCGCGGCCAGATTGCCGACGCTGGAAGGGGAATGGCTGGCCGTGCCAGTGCCTCTGCATCGCCGCCGCCTGTGGGATCGCGGCTTCAACCAGTCGGCCCTGCTGGCGCGCGAACTGGCGAAGCGCGATGGCCTGACCTTGCTGGTGGATGGACTGGTACGCCGCAAGGCCACGCCGCCGCTGGGCGGGCTGGGACGCAAGGAACGCGCGCGCATGCTGGCAGGCGCGATAGAGGCCAGTCCGGCTCGATTGGCACAGATAAAAGGCGCACAGATATTGCTGGTCGATGATGTCATGACCAGTGGCGCGACAACGCAGGCCTGTATCAGGGCGCTGCGCAAGGCAGGCGCGGCAAAGGTGCGCATCGCCTGCTTTGCCCGGGTGCTGGATGAAGCGCTGTGATGGCGGGAATCGCGCGTGAGGAAAGCAAAACGCCCGGAGCTGTTGGCCCCGGGCGTTCGCGTGACGATATCGCTGGAGCAGCGCTTCACCCCCCTCTTGGAAGCGCGCTCCAAACCCTCATGAAACGGCCTGCTAAAGCAAGTCCGCATCCCCCCATTGCTTGGCCGAAACCAGAAATGACAGGCGGCCCGTCAAGCCGCGAACCGCTACATTCCATTGATAGGCTCAACTTCAAACAGGCGTGGTGATATGGTGCCTATTTTGGCAGACTTCTGTGGTTATCCTGCAACAAAGCAGTATGAGACACTACCGAATGAACCGATATTTTGATGGAAAGTTGATCGTTGAGCGAGAATAGCGAAACAAGCTTGCGCGAAGAGGGTGGCGACTTCATGCCCAGGTTCGATGATCGCGGCCTGATCGGCGCGATCGTGCAGGATGGGCAGAGCGGCGAGGTGCTGATGTTCGCCTTCATGAATGCAGAGGCGCTGGACGCCACCGTCTCCACCGGGCTGGCCCATTTCTGGTCGCGGAGCCGCGGCAAGCTGTGGCAGAAGGGGGAAACATCCGACAATGTCCTGCATGTGGACGCGATCTTGTGCGATTGCGATCAGGATGCGCTGGTGCTCAAGGTGCGCGCCGCCGGGCCTGCCTGCCACACGGGAGAGCGCAGCTGCTTCTACCGCCAGCTTGATGATGGTGGCCTAAAGCGCATTGCCTGACTCCAGAAGAATGCCTGAACCTAGATAAGAGATTGCCTGACATGCCGATTTACAGCCCGCCGGAGCGGGAAAGCGCCTTTATCCTGAAAGACCTGCTGCAGATTGATGGACTGGACGAGGATCTGGTCGATACCATCATCAGCGAGGCCGGGCGCTTCGCCGCAGAGGTCATCGCACCGCTCAATCCGGTGTCGGATGCCGAGGGCTGCACCCGCCATGCCGATGGCTCCGTCACCACCCCCAGCGGATTTGTGCAGGCCTATGCCGCCTATGCCGAATCGGGCTGGGGCACGCTCGCCCTGCCGGAGGAATTTGGCGGGCAGGATATGCCGCATGTGCTGGCCACGGTGGTCGAGGAATATCTCAATTCCGCCTGCCACGCCTTCAACATGTTCCCCGGCCTCACCCACGGTGCGGTCTCCGCGATCATGTCTGTCGGCACGGATGAGCAGAAGCAGACCTATCTGCCCCCGCTGGTATCGGGTGAATGGCTGGGCACGATGGCGCTGACAGAAGCGCATGCCGGCACCGATCTGGGCCTGCTGCGCACCAAGGCGGAACCCGCCGGGGATGGCACTTACCGCATCACGGGGGAGAAGATCTTCTGCTCCGGCGGGGAGCAGGACCTGACCGAAAACATCATCCACCTGGTACTGGCACGCCTGCCCGATGCCCCGGCCGGTTCGCGCGGTATATCGCTGTTTATCGTGCCGAAAATTCTGTCGGAAGGCGGGGCGCGCAACGCTGTTTCGTGCAATTCGATCGAGCACAAGATGGGCGTGCACGGCAGCGCCACCTGCGTGATGAATTTCGATGGTGCGACCGGATATCTGCTCGGCACAGAGAACCAGGGCCTGGCCGCCATGTTCATCATGATGAATGCGGCGCGCCTGTCCTGCGGCAATCAGGGGCTGGCGCAGGCCGAACTCGCCTATCAGAACGCGCTCGCCTACGCGATGGACCGCCGTCAGGGCCGGGCGCCGGGCGGGCGGGCCGATCCCGCTCAGGCCGCCGATCCGTTGCTGGTCCACGCAGATGTGCGGCGCATGCTGATGGACGCCAAGGGCTTTACCGAGGGGTTTCGCGCCTTGGTGGCGTGGACCGCCAGCCAGATCGATGTGGTGCATGGCGAGGGCGAGGAAAGCGCCCGCCATGCGGCAGACGAGCTGGTCGGTTTCCTCACCCCGGTGCTCAAGGGTTACGGCACGGACATGGGCTTCCAGACGGCGGTATCCATGCAGCAGATCCTTGGCGGTCATGGCTATGTGGCCGAGTGGGGGATGGAGCAGATCGTGCGCGATGCGCGCGTGGCCATGCTGTACGAAGGCGCCAATGGCGTGCAGGCGCTCGATCTCGCCGCGCGCAAGCTGGCAAAGGATGGCGGGCAGGTTGCCGAACGCTTCTTTGCCATGATCGAGGACGATTGCGATGCTGCGCCAGAGTGGATCGCACAGCCACTCGCCTCGTCTCTGGGCGATGCGCGAGAGGCGGCGCGCTGGCTGATAGGCAATGCCGCTGCCGACCCGGACAATCTGGGAGCAGGGTCCTATGCCTTCATGCAGTTGGTGGGCGTGCTTTCCATTGGCTGGATGTGGGCGCGCATCGCCACACTGGCTGGCGCGCGGGACGATGATCCGTTCATGCAGGCCAAGCTGGTGACAGCGCGGCATTACGCCACGCGGGCGCTGCCCGAAACGGGCCTGCTGAAACAGCGCGCGATGGCCGGAGCGGAGACGCTGATGGCGCTTTCACCCGAGCAATTGCAGCGCGGTTAGGCCAGAACCTCGTCAAACAGCGCATACATCGCTGCCCAGCTTTGCCGGTCGGCGCTTGCGTCATAGCCGGTGGCCGGGTTCTGGGTGGGGGCAGGGTTGGTGAAACCGTGCTTCACACCGCCATAGGAATGGAAATGCCAGTTGGCGCTGGCAGCATCCATCTCCTCCCAGAATTTCACCACCTGTTCGCGCGGGACCATCGGATCGGCATCGCCGTGGCACACCAGTATACGGGCTGAGACCTTGCCCGGCTGCGCGGGCATATCCGTGCCCAGCAAGCCGTGGAAGCTGACCGCCGCAAACAGCGGCGCGCCTTCGCGGGCGAGCTCCAGCGCGGCCTGTCCGCCCATGCAGAAGCCGATGGTGCCGATGGGCACGCCCTGCGCGTCGTCCAACGCGGCAAGTGCCTTCAGCGAGGCACGCAGTCGCTGGCGATAGAGTTCGGGCGACTGGCGAATTTCCATCGCAAATTCGCGCGACTGGTCGAAATCCTCAGGCTGCTTGCCATAGAAATCCGCCACCATCGCCAGATAGCCCCGCGCGGCCAGGTCCTGCGCCTTGTCCATAACGGACTGCGTGGGGTTCATGATCGTCGGGAACACCAGCACGGCGGCGCGCGGCGCGCTATGCGGGCGGGCCAGCAGGCCTGTCAGCGCAACATCGCCGTCCTGACAGGCGACCCGTTGCAGCTCACTCATTGGGCAGGAATTCCGGCACGGAGAGATAACGCTCGCCCGTATCGTAATTGAAGCCGAGCACGCGCGTACCCTTTGGCAGTTCCGCCAGCTTGGACTGGATTGCGGCCAGCGTGGCACCGGAGCTGATGCCCACCAGCAGGCCCTCTTCCTTGGCGCAGCGGCGGGCCATTTCCTTGGCCGCTTCGGCATCCACCGCAATCGCCCCGTCGATGGATCTGGTGTGCAGATTGCCAGGAATGAAGCCTGCGCCAATGCCCTGGATCGGGTGCGGGCCGGGCTGGCCGCCGGAAATGACCGGGGACAGCGCAGGTTCCACTGCATAGGCCTTCATGTCGGGCCAGCTGGCCTTGAGCGTTTCCGCGCAGCCGGTCAGATGGCCGCCAGTGCCAACGCCGGTGATCATCACCGCGGGCGGTGCATCGGCAAAATCGGCCAGGATTTCCTGCGCGGTGGTGCGCGCATGAATGGCCACATTGGCCGGGTTTTCGAACTGTTGCGGCATCCATGCGCCGGGAATTTCAGCAACCAGTTCCTCTGCCCGCGCCAGCGCGCCCTTCATGCCCTTTTCCTTGGGCGTGAGATCGAAGCTGGCGCCATAGGCCAGCATCAGGCGGCGGCGCTCTATGCTCATGCTTTCGGGCATCACCAGGATCAGCGTGTAGCCCTTGACTGCGGCGACCATGGCCAGGCCAATGCCGGTGTTGCCGCTGGTCGGCTCCACAATCGTGCCGCCCGGCTTCAGCGCGCCGGAACTTTCGGCATCTTCCACCATCGCCATTGCGATTCGATCCTTGATCGATCCACCGGGATTGGCGCGCTCGCTCTTCACCCACACCTCGTGATCGGGGAACAGGCGCGACAGGCGGATATGCGGCGTGTTGCCGATCGACTGGAGGACATTGTCGAATTTCATGTCAGGCTCCTCTCAAGACTTGTCTGGATTGTCTTCTAGCAGATGATCCGGCGGATCGAAGGTCTTCGTTGTCCGCAGCACCGGAAACACCCGTGCCCATGCCGCCACGGTCAGGACCGCGCCCACTCCGCCAAGTACCACGGCGGCCACCGGCCCGATCAGGAAGGCCAGACTGCCGGAGAAGAAATCGCCAAATTCATTGGATGCCGAAATGGTCATCTGCGACACCGAGGACACCCGGCCGCGCTTGTCATCAGGCGTGTGCAGCTGGATCAGCGACTGGCGGATATAGACCGAGAACATGTCCGCGCAGCCAACGACGAACAGCATCGCCAGGCTGAGCGGCAGGTTGGTGGACAGGCCGAAAATCACCGTCGCGGTGCCGAACACCGCCACCGCCCACAGCATCTTGGGGCCGACATTGTTCTTCAGCGGACTGAAGGAGAACCACAGGGCGGTGAGGCCCGCGCCAATGGCAGGGGCCATCGCCAGCTGGCTGAGGCCCGACGCGCCCACCTGCAATATGTCGCGCGCATAGACCGGGAACAGCGCCGTGGCCCCGGCCAGGAACACCGCGAACAGGTCCAGCGTGATCGATCCCAGCACCATCTTGTTCTGCACCACATAGGCCAGCCCCTCGACGATCTGGCCAATCGGTTTCTTCGCGCCATTGATAACCGAACGCGGCACTTGCCCGATAAAGCTGAGCGAGATGATCGCCAGCGCGAACAGGGATGCCGAAACCGCATAGGGCAGGTAGGGCGCTTCCTCATACAGCCGTCCGCCGATGGCCGGACCGATGATCATGCCCGCCTGCCAGGCGATGGAGGACAGGGCGATGGCGTTGGGAAGCAGCGCGGCCGGCACCAGATTGGGGGCAAGCGATCCCAGCGCCGGGCCGGAAAATGCCCGCGCCACGCCCAGCGCCACGGCCACGCCGAACATGATTGGAATGGACACCGCATCGTGCCATGTCACCAGCGCCAGCGTGACGGCGCAGGCCAGCTGCAGCAGGATCATCATGCGTGCCAGGTTGCGCCTGTTAAACCGATCGGCGGCCAGCCCGGAAAACGGCGTGAGCACAAACAGCGGGGCGAATTGCAGCAGGCCGATCAGCGCCAGCTGGCCCGACGCGCCGCCCACGCTCATCCCGGCATCGCGGGCGATATTATACGTCTGCCACCCGATGATGAGGAGCATGGAATACTGCGCCAGAGTCATGGCCAGACGCGCGATCCAGAAGGCGCGGAAATTGCCTATGCGGAACGGGGATTTCGGAGGGTCGGAAAGTGCAGGTTCGCTCACACCCGCGCAATGGCAGTGCGCCGGACCTTTGCCAAGATATTAGCTGTGAACCGGGTGAAAGCTCAGCTGCGTCTGCGCAGTGCCGGATTGGGTTGCAGCTGGCGGATCATCGCCATGAAATCATCCACGCGGATGATGCGCTCAAACTGGAAACCGGCGCGTTCATCGGCAACCCAGATGCAATAGGCCTCGATCCGGCCGACCACGGGCAGACGCACGATCAGCCTGTCACCACGCGCCACGGCAGGAGCGCTGTCGACCATGAATCCATGCGCGGAAATATTGCAGATATGCATCTTGATGTCGCCATCAGCGCGATGCTCGGCAATTACCGGGTAATCGACCGGGTGGCGCGTAGAGCGCCGCAAGTCGGTTACGGAAAGCTGTGCCCCGTTACCCATCGTCCGCGATCCTCCGTTTTTATGTCGCTGGAGAAAGGCAATGCCAGCAAATGCTGGACAAACAGTAAAGGATCAAATTCCCCGCAGAATTGCGTGCTTTTTCTTGCCCAGGCTGAGCTTGCGTTCGGTGCCGGCGGGCACTTCGATCAGCAAACCGGCATCATCGGCGACCACGTCGTCGATCTTTACCGCGCCTTCGGCAATCTTGCGCTTGGCCTCGCCATTGGATGCGGTGAAGCCCAGTGCGGTGCAGGCCGCGCCCAGACGAATGCCCTCCGTCGGCACTTCCAGCACCGGCAGATCGGCACCCAGTCCGCCGCCGGAAAAGGTCTGCGCGGCGGTCTGTTCCGAAGCCTTGGCCGCGTCTTCCCCGCGCACCAGCGCCGTTACCGCATTGGCCAGAATGGTCTTGGCCGCGTTGATCTCACTGCCTTGCAGCTGTTCAAGCCGGGCAATTTCGTCGAGCGGAATGTCGGTGAACAGGCGCAGGAAACGGCCCACGTCGCGGTCATCGGTGTTGCGCCAGTATTGCCAGAAGTCATAGGCGGGCAGCTGCGCCTCGTTCAGCCACACGGCACCCGCCGCAGTCTTGCCCATCTTGGCACCATCGGCGGTGGTCAGCAGCGGCGTGGTCAGGCCGTACACTTCCTTGCCGTCCATGCGGCGGGTCAGCTCTATCCCGTTGACGATATTGCCCCACTGGTCCGATCCGCCCATTTGCAGGCGGCAACCATAGTGCAGCGCCAGCTCGCGGAAATCATAGGCCTGCAGGATCATGTAATTGAATTCAAGGAAGGTGAGCGGCTGCTCCCGGTCGAGCCGCAGCCTGACCGAATCGAACGACAGCATGCGGTTGATGGTGAAATGCGGGCCAACCTCACGCAGCAGTTCGATATAGCCGAGCTGGGAGAGCCAATCGTCATTATTGACCATGATGGCATCGGTCGGCCCATCGCCGAACGTCAGCAACCGCTCGAACACCGTACGGATGGAGGCGATGTTCTGGTCAATCGTCTCGGACGTGAGCATCTGGCGGCTCTCATCCTTGCCCGATGGATCGCCCACCTTGGTGGTGCCGCCACCCATCAGCGCAATCGGCTTGTGACCGGCCTGCTGCAACCGCCGCAGCATCATGATCTGGACCAGGCTGCCAACATGCAGCGACGGGGCAGTAGCGTCGAAACCGATATAGCCGGGCACAACCTGTTTCACTGCCAGCGCATCCAATGCGCCAGCATCGGTCAGCTGGTGGATATATCCCCGCCCGGACAGCAGGTTGAGGAGGTCAGACTGGTATTCGCTCATGGTTTTTCCGCTTTCAAATCGGGGCGCCGCGTAGCATGCGAGGGCTGACATGCAAACGCATCAGCTTACGCCTCATCCGCTATTTTCACCGCAGTGTGTCCGCTCGGTCGAGGCGAAGCTGGGTATTGTCGGCCATTGGCTGCAATTGCGCTGGCGGGTGGAAGGCAGCGCAAAGGTGGTCCTGCCGCCATTCACGGGCCGCCAGCGGCGCGATGAACTGTGGCGCACCACCTGCTTCGAACTGTTCGTCAAGCCGACGAACGGGCAGGCCTATGCCGAGTTCAATTTCGCCCCGTCGGAGGCATGGGCCGCCTATGACTTCACCTCCTGGCGCGAAGGCGCGAGTGAGCGTGCGATCAGCCATGACCCGGTGATTACTCCGCGCGCGGGGCGTGACCTGCTGATCATGGACGTGGCGATTCCCCTGAGCGACCTTCCTGGCCCGGCATCTCTTCGGCCAGATATATCGATGACGGCGGTGATCGAGGAGGAGGGCGGCCACATCTCCTATTGGGCGATGGCGCATGGCGATCCCGGCAAGCCCGATTTCCACGATCCGGCTTGCTTTGCGGCAAAGCTTGCGCCACCCGAAGCGCCATGAAATTCGGGATAGATCGCCTGCTGGCAGAGCGGGAATTGCAGGCCGCACTGGAAGGAAAACGCGTTTCGCTGGTGGCGCATCCCGCCTCGGTGACGCTGGACCTGACCCATTCGCTCGATGCGCTGATCGCGGCGGGGATCAACGTCACCTCCGCATTCGGCCCACAGCATGGGCTGAAGGGCGACAAGCAGGACAATATGGTGGAAACGCCCGACGAGGTGGACCCGCAATACGGCATTCCGGTGTACTCGCTGTACGGGAAAGTGCGCCGGCCCACCGCCGCCATGATGGACAGCGCCGATGTGTTCCTGTTCGATCTGCAGGACCTGGGCTGCCGTATCTACACCTTTGTCACCACGTTGCTTTATCTGCTGGAGGAGGCCGCCAGCCACGGCAAGCAGGTGTGGGTGCTCGATCGCCCCAATCCCGCAGGTCGCCCGGTGGAAGGCACCTTGCTGCTGCCGGGGCAGGAAAGCTTTGTCGGCGCCGGTCCCATGCCGATGCGCCACGGGCTGACGATGGGCGAGATGGGCCAGTGGTTCATCCGCCATTTCAATCTCGACGTGGAATACCGCGTCATCACCATGCATGACTGGTTGCCGCAGGCCGGCCCGCGCAATCGCATGGGCGGTTTCGGCTGGCCGGAGGACCGCATCTGGATCAACCCCAGCCCCAATGCCGCCAGCCTCAACATGGCCCGCGCCTACGCCGGAACGGTGATGCTGGAAGGCACCAATCTGAGCGAGGGCAGGGGCACCACCCGCGCGCTGGAAGTGCTGTTCGGCGCGCCAGACCTCGATGCCAGGTCCGTGCTGGGCGAGATGGCCCGAATCGCGCCCGAGTGGCTGGCCGGATGCGCCTTGCGCGAATGTTACTTCACCCCGACTTTTCACAAACACAAAGACATGTTGTGCAGCGGGCTGATGGTTCATGCCGAGGGGCAATTCTACGACCATGAGGCGTTCAGGCCATGGCGATTGCAGGCGCTGGCGTTCAAGGCCATCCGCACACTGCACCCGGATTATGAAATCTGGCGCGATTTTCCCTATGAATACGAGTTCGACCGGCTGGCTATCGATGTAATCAACGGCGGCCCCGCCTTGCGCGAGTGGGTGGACGATGAAGCCGCGCAGCCGGGCGACCTGGACCGGATCGCTGCAGTTGACGAGGCGCAATGGCGCAGCGAAATCGCCGATCTATTGCTCTACTGAACAGACAGAAACGGCGGGCATAAAGGGAGAGACCATGCTCAGATATTACAGCTTCGGACCGGGCGCCAATTCGCTCAAGCCCATGCTTGCGCTTTATGAAAAGGAGCTGGAGTTCGAGCACAAGCTGCTCAACCCGGCGAAGTTTGAACATCATTCGGACTGGTACAAGGCCATCAATCCGCGCGGGCAGGTCCCGGCGCTGGAGGACAATGGCCGGATCATCACCGAAAGCACTGTGATCTGCGAATATCTGGAAGATGCCCATCCCACCGCGGTAAAGCTGCGTCCGGCGGACCCATACGATGTGGCGCAGATGCGCATCTGGACCAAATGGGTGGACGAATATTTCTGCTGGTGCGTCTCCACCATCGGGTGGGAAAGACATGTCAGCAAGATGGTGAAATCGCTGTCCGATGCCGAGTTCGAGGACGTGGTGAAGAAGATTCCCGTGCCCGAACAGCAGGTGAAATGGCGCCGCGCGCGCGACGGCTTCCCCAAGGATCTGCTGGATGAGGAAATGCGCAAGATCGCTGTTTCCGTGCGCAAGCTGGACGATCATCTGGCGGACAATGAATGGCTGGCTGGCGGTGTCTATTCACTCGCCGATATCTGCAATTTTTCCATCGCCAACGGCATGCAGTTCGGCTTTGCGGAACTGGTGAACACGCAGGACACGCCGCATCTGATGCGCTGGATCGAACAGATCAACGAACGGCCCAACGTGAAGCGCGTGTTCGCCAACGTCCCGCGCGAGTTCTAGCTCTCGGGCCGGTTTTCGCTGAGGATCGCCTGTGCAAGGGCGATAAGGTTCAGTTCGGAAACCGGCTCGTCCGGATTGTTCCAGCCCAGCGTCAGTACCCAGAATTCACCAGCCTGACTGCGCAACAGCCAGCTGAGGTTGAGCACGCCGGGCTCCGATCCGCCCTTGAAGCCGACATAGTCCCAGCCTGCAAAATTATCCTGCGCCATACCCTTGTTGACGCCCAGGATACCCAGCGCGACCTCGTCATCCGCCAGCCTGGCGAATATCCGGGCGATGTCATGGGGACTGGCAAACCATTCTATATTGATGAAGCGCGGGCCTGCGCTGAACACTCTCTGGATATCGCTGACGGGCGCATCCCGGCCTTCCAGCGTCTGCAATACCGCCAGCCTCTCAGCCGCACCGGCGGAGGAATACTGCTCCAACGCGGCATCATCGACCAGCTTCATCATGAACAACTCACGGGTCTTCATGAAGGGCAGGGACAGCGCCGGATCGGAATTGCCCGATGCGACCAGCTCGGCCTCCACAGCATCGCGGCCGAGCACGGTGATCAGTTGATCGGTGGCGGTGTTGTCGCTGATGGAGATCATCATGGTGGCCAGCGTGTGCAGGGTCACGGGCGATCCGCGCGGCCATTCCTGAAGCTGCCCGCTGGGAAAGCTGCGCTCGGACAGTTCGACAATATCGGCCCAATCGCGCTCTCCGGCAGCGATCGAGCGCGAGAGGGCGGACAGGACGTAGAGCTTGAAGGCCGAACCCAGCGCCAGCGGGTGATCCGCATTGTGCGCAGCCAGAACCTCGCTTCCATCAAGCCGCGCAAGCAGCATGTTGGTGGTGCCCGGCAATGCGGCCAGTTGCTCCGCCGGTGACAGGCCTTCTGCGTTCACCGGCTCAAACCTGTTGAGTAACAGACCGGCCACTCTGAACGGCTCGGAGTTTTCCAGCTGCATCTGACCGTGCCCGATCATTCTTTCAAAACGCAAGGCAATTTCCGCACCGCCTGTTGTGCCGGTGGGCGTGACGCTTTCCACCCCCTGCAACGCGCCGAACTGTCCGTTCATCTGCTGGGTCATGGTGCGCAATTGCGCTTCGGGGACCTGCGCCAGGAAGCTTGGCGCAAACACATCGGCCAGCGGAAGGTCCTCGTTTAGCGCTGCCACGACATCGCTCGCGCGCTGCTCAAGCCGCGCCGCATTGGCATCCGGATTATCCTGTGCCGAGGCAGTGGAAGGCAGGATCACCAGCGCGATTGCCAGGATTATTTTGCGGAACATGAAGCTCTCCCATGATGGCCAGTGACCAATGCGCGCCTATCTATTAGCCAATTGGCTAAATGATAGCAAGCAGCACCGCCGTGAAACCACTGCCATGCATGGGTAGTCATCGGAGCGGGTGGTTCATCACCCGAACGCGCAAAATTTATGCGTCGATCAGATCCCGGTCCAGCTCACCCGCGCGGTTCTGGATGAAATTGAAGCGGTGCTCCGGGTTGCGGCCCATCAGCTGGTCGACCAGTTCCTTCACCGCAAAGCGCTGCTCATGTTCGGCGGGCAGGGTAATGCGGATCAGGCTGCGGGTCCTGGGGTCCATAGTGGTTTCACGCAATTGGCCGGGATTCATCTCCCCCAGACCCTTGAAGCGCGCGACTTCCACCTTCTTGCCCTTGAACACGGTCTCTTCCAGCTCCGCCCGGTGCGCGTCGTCGGCGGCGTAGCGGCTCTCCTTGCCAGAGGTCAGGCGGTAGAGCGGCGGCTGGGCCAGGTAGAGATTGCCGTTTTTCACGATCTCCGACATTTCCTGGAAGAAATAGGTCATCAGCAAAGTGGCAATATGCGCGCCGTCGACATCGGCATCGGTCATGATGACGATGCGGTCATAGCGCAGCGCTTCGGGGTCACAATCCTTGCGCGTGCCGCAGCCAAGCGCCAGCGCCAGATCGGCGATTTCGCTGTTGGCGCGGATCTTGTCCGCCGTGGCGCTGGCGACGTTGAGGATCTTGCCGCGAATGGGCAGAATGGCCTGCGTCTTGCGGTTGCGCGCCTGCTTGGCACTGCCGCCGGCGCTGTCACCCTCGACAATGAACAGCTCGGTTTCGGCGTCCGTCTCACCCGAACAGTCGGTCAGCTTGCCGGGCAGGCGCAGCTTCTTGGCATTGGTGGCGGTCTTGCGCTTGACCTCGCGCTCGGCCTTGCGGCGCAGGCGCTCATCCATCCGCTCCATGACAGAGCCGAGCAGCGCGCGGCCACGCTCCATATTGCCCGACAGGAAATGGTCGAAATGATCGCGCATGGCGTTTTCAACCAGGCGCGCGGCTTCGGGAGACGTCAGGCGGTCCTTCGTCTGGCTCTGGAATTGCGGATCGCGGATGAACACGCTGAGCATGATTTCCGACCCGGTCATCACATCGTCGGCGGTAAGCTCCTTGGCCTTTTTCTGGCCGATCAGCTCCCCAAATCCGCGCAAGCCCTTGGTCAGCGCGGCGCGCAGGCCCTGTTCGTGCGTGCCGCCATCGGGGGTGGGCACGGTGTTGCAATACCAGCTGGTCGATCCGTCGGACCACAGCGGCCAGGCAATCGCCCATTCCACGCGGCCCTGATCATCGGGAAAGTCCTGGCTGCCGGCGAAGAACTCGCTGGTCACGCATTCACGCTCGCCCACCTGCTCGCGCAAATGGTCGGACAGGCCGCCGGGGAACTGGAAAACCGCTTCTGCCGGGACATCCTCGGAGGTCAGCGATTCAGCACATTTCCAGCGGATTTCGACACCGGCAAACAGATAGGCCTTGGACCGGGCCAGCTTGAACAGCCGCGCGGGCTTGAACTGCCGGTCGCCGAATATCTCCGTATCGGGCGTGAAACTGACGGTGGTGCCACGGCGGTTGGGGGTGGTGCCGATCTTCTCTATCTGCCCAAGAGCAAGCCCGCGCGAAAAGCTCTGCGCGTAAACTTCCTTGTTGCGCGCCACTTCCACGCGCGTGTCCGATGACAGCGCGTTGACCACGCTGACGCCCACGCCGTGCAGGCCGCCCGACGTGGCATAGGCCTTGCCGGAGAACTTGCCGCCGGAATGCAGCGTGGTGAGGATGACCTCCAGCGTGGACTTGCCGGGAAACTTGGGATGCTCGTCAATCGGCATGCCGCGGCCATTGTCTGAAATGGTCAGGCGGTTGCCTTTTTCCAGTATCATTTCGATGCGGTTGGCATGGCCCGCCACCGCTTCGTCCATCGAGTTGTCGAGCACTTCGGCGGCGAGGTGATGCAGCGCGCGGTCATCGGTGCCGCCGATATACATGCCGGGACGGCGGCGCACGGGCTCCAGCCCTTCCAGCACCTCGATAGAGGAGGAATCATAGTCGCCGCCGGACGCGGGCATCTTGTCAAACAGATCGTCGCTCATGAACTTGCTATAGGCCCCCGGAATCCGTGGCCACAAGCGGCGCGGGGGAACTTATCGTCAGTCAGAACTGCGTCGGTGCCGGATCGACGGTGGAGAAACCGCCATTGTCGACCTGGCGCACTTCCATCGCCCGCTCCCCAATGCCGTTGCTGCGGAAGCGCAGCGGGCCATCAAGCCCGATAAAGCCATCGGGATCGAGCATCTGGCCGGTGGGGAAGCTGGTCCCCGGCCGCCAGTCCCGCGCCACGCGCAAGGTCAGCAGCACCGCATCATAGCCCAGCGTGGCAATGCGATAGGGCTGCGAGCCGAAGCGCGATTCGTAAGCAGTCACGAACTGGCGATAGCGGCGATCCGAAACGGCGGAAAACCATGCGCCTTCCATCGCAGCGGCGCGGGTCAGCGTGGTTTCCCCGCTCCACAATTCCGGGCCGATGATCGATGGCAGGACTTCGCCGGCATCCTTCAGCTCGCTGGCGGCCATCGCGGCGAGCCTTGCACCATCGGCGATCAGCACGGTGTCAAACCCGCCGCGCTGGTCAAGCCGGGCAGCGGCAGAGACGATGGAGGTATTCCCACGGTCAAAGGTTTCGGCCACCACCAGGCGGGCGCCGCCGCGATCGACCGCGCGCTGCAACGATGCCACTGCGCGCTGGCCGTATTCGCCGGTGGGCACCAGCGCGGCAAAGTTGCGCGCACCCTGGCTGATGGCAAAGGCGACAGTACGGTCGATCGACTGTTCAGGCACATGGCCCATCACGAACACATCGGGCTCGGCCACCGAAATATCGTTGGAAAAGGTGATCAGCGGCACGTTGGCGGAGCGCGCCTGAGCCAGCACGGCGGCGACATTGTCACGCTGGAGCGGCCCCAGAATCAGCTGGTTGCCATCGGCAATGGCGCGCGATGCGGCGCGCCCGGCACCCGCTTCGGTATCATAGGTTGTGATGCGCAGATTTTCCGCATTGGTATCGAGCAGCGCCATGGTGGTGGCATTGGCAATCGACTGGCCAACGTCTGCATTGGCACCGCTCAGCGGCACCAGCAGGGCCACGCGGTGGCGGCCTTCGTCCTGCGGCAGGGCGACATCGGTCGGAACCTGCGTGGTGGTATCCACCGGAGCGGTGGTCTGCACCCCGCCGCCATCAGGAATGACCTGACACGCCGCGAGCGTAATGGAGAGTAACGCGACAGCCAAACCGCGCCTGAAATTGCCGAACATGCTTGCTGCCTCCGCACGACCTGGTTCATGGAGCAATCGTGACTGATGCATCCGAACCACAAAAACTTGATCCCGGCCTCTATATAGTCGCCACCCCGATTGGCAATCTCGGCGACATCACTTTGCGGGCAAAGGACGTGCTGGCGCGCTGTGACGCGGTCGCCTGCGAGGATACGCGCGTCACCGGCAAACTGCTGAAACTGCTCGGCCTCTCGGCCCGTTTGTGGCGCCATGACGACCATGCATCGTCGCAGGACCGGGCGCGGCTGATCGAAAACATGCACCATCAGGCGATCGCGCTGGTCAGCGATGCGGGTATGCCGCTGGTATCCGATCCCGGCTATCGGCTGGTGCGCGATGCGCGCGAGGCGGGCATCACCATCACCGCCTTGCCGGGGGCGAGCGCGCCGCTGCTGGCACTGGCGGTATCGGGCCTGCCCAATGACCGCTTCCTGTTCGCCGGCTTCCTGCCGCCCAAGGACAAGGCGCGGCGCGATATGCTGGAGGAGCTGGCGGGCATCCGCTCCACGCTGATCTTCTTCGAGACCGCCCCCCGGCTGATCAAGTCGCTGGAGGCGATCAACGATGTGCTGCCGGGGCGCGAAGTGGCCGTGGCGCGCGAACTGACCAAGATGCATGAGGAATGCCGCACCGCATTGCCGGCTGAGCTAATCGCCCATTACACCGCGTATCCGCCACGCGGAGAGATCGTGCTGGTGGTCGGCCCGCCCGGTGATGTCGATCAGCGCGACATGGATATCGATGCGCTGCTGCTGGAGGCGCTGGCCGATCACAAACCCTCGCAAGCCGCCGCTCAGGTGGCGAAGCTGAGTGGGCAGGACCGGCGCGAGCTTTATGCCCGGGCGCTGGAACTGCGCGGGCAATGAAGCGCCAGAAGGCCGAACAGCGCGGACGGCAGGGAGAGGCGAGGGCGGCGGCGTGGCTGCGGCTGAAAGGCTGGTCCATCATCGATACCCGTGTGAAGACCCCCGTGGGAGAGATTGACCTTGTGGCGCGGCGCGGCGGGCTGATCGCCTTTGTCGAGGTCAAATGGCGAGCGAAGAAGGAAGACCTGGATTTCGCCATCGACGAATATCGCCTGCGCCGCGTGGCTGCCGCAGCGGGCAGCGTAGCCCATAAATACGCCACACAGGGCGAAGACCTGCGCGTGGACGTGATCCTGCTTGCACCCGGCAGCTTCCCTCGCCACATCACCAATGCCTGGCAACCTTGAGGAAATTCGATGTCATTGCGCGTAGCTGTCCAGATGGACCCGATGGAGACCATCAACATCGCTGGAGATTCCAGCTTCGCGCTGATGCTTGCGGCGCAGGCGCGCGGGCATCAGGTGTGGCATTATGACGTCACCACCATCGCCTATGACTGCGGGCGCATAACCGCATGGGCAAAGCCGGTGACGGTGCAGCGCGTGCTGGGCGATCATTTCAGCGCGGGCGAATTGCGCAAGATCGATCTGGGCGATGATATCGATGTGATCCTGATGCGGCAGGATCCGCCGTTTCACCTCGGCTATATCAGCACCGCCCTGCTGCTGGACAGGCTGAAGGGCACCACGCTGGTCAGCAACGATCCGCGCGAAGTGGTCAATGCGCCGGAAAAGATGTTCGTGCTCGATTATGCGCGCTTCATGCCGCCCACGCTGATCGCGCGCAGGCTGGAGGATGTGCAGGCGTTCCAGCAGCAACATGGCGCGGTGGTGGTCAAGCCTTTGCACGGCAATGGCGGCAGGGCGATCTTCAAGCTCGACGCAGAGGGAACAAATCTTTCCGCCCTGATCGAAGTGTTCAACCAGACCTGGCCAGAGCCGCACATGGTTCAGCCATTCCTTCCGCAGGTATCGCAGGGCGACAAGCGCATCGTGCTGGTGGATGGCGAATATGCAGGGGCTATCAACCGCAAGCCTGGTGAGGGCGAGTTCAGATCCAACCTGGCGCAGGGCGGCTATGCCGAAGCTGCCGGATTGACTCCGCAGGAAGAGGAAATCTGCGCGGCGATGGGACCGGAACTGAAGCGCAGGGGGCTGGTGTTCGTGGGGATCGACGTGATCGGCGGCCAGTGGCTGACCGAGATCAACGTCACATCGCCCACCGGGATCGTCGCCATCGACGCTTTCAACGGCACTGATACACCAGGGATGATCTGGGACGCGCTGGAGCGCCGCCACGCCGCCATGAAGTCATCTTCAGGCTAAGTTGAAGTTACATTAACCATGTTGTCGCGAACCATTTCGCGTGCTGTTCGTTAGGCGGTTATGGACAAGCTCATCATCGAGGCAATCGAGCAGGGGGGCTACGTTGGCATCTTCCTGCTGATGGTGCTGGAAAACGTCATTCCGCCCATTCCATCCGAAGTCATCATGGGCATCGGCGGGCTGCTGGTCCAGCGCGGCGATATGGCGTTCTGGCCGCTGCTGCTGATCGGCACATGCGGCACGATGGTGGGCAATTACATGTGGTACTGGATCGGCGACAGCTGGGGCTATGAACGGCTGGAACCGATCGTGGACCGGTGGGGCCGCTGGCTGACGGTGGATTGGGAAAGCATCGTCCACGCGCAATTGTTCTTCGTGCGCCATGGCCACTGGGTGGTGCTGATCCTGCGCGTTTCGCCGTTCTTCCGCACGCTGATTTCGCTCCCCGCCGGGCTGGCGCACATGCCGCGGATGAAATTCCTCATCTTCACCTTTGCCGGATCGCTGGTGTGGAATGCGCTGCTGATCAAGGGCGGCGAATGGCTGGGCCATTATTTCCAGGATTCGCAGCACATGCTGTCGCTGATCATCCTGGGGATCATCGGCGTGGGACTGGCTGGATATATCTGGCGGGTGCTTCGCTGGTCACCGCGCAAAAGCGTGGTTGAGAAGCAAGGCGCAGGCGAGGGAAGCAGCGGAGAAGGTGCCGGAGACGGCGGCGGGGCTTAATCCTTCTCGCGCGGATGGGCATTGCGATAGCTGTCCAGCAGAGTGGCCGCATCGACCTTTGTATAGATCTGCGTGGAGCCGAGGCTGGCATGGCCCAGCAATTCCTGCAGGCTGCGCAGATCAGCGCCCGCGCCCAGAAGGTGCGTGGCGAAGGAATGGCGAAGCGCGTGCGGCGTGGCAGTGGACGGCAGGCCCAGCGCGATCCGGGCGCGGGCCATTGCCTTTTGCACCATGCCCTGACTCAGCGTGCCACCCTTCTGACCGCGAAACAGCGGCTGGTCGGGGACCATCGGCCACGGACAGGCCTCGGCATATTGCGCCACGCTTTCGCGCACGATGGGAATCAATGGGACTACGCGCTGCTTGCCGCCCTTGCCGGTGACACGCAGTGTTTCGCCCAGCGGCAGGTCCGAACCCTTGATCGACAGCGCCTCGGCAATGCGCAGCCCGGCACCATACATCAGCAGCAGCACCGCCCGGTCGCGCGCGCCGATCCAGCCTTCCTTGGCGCTTGCCTCCACCAGATCGGCCATGTTGGACGCATCGTCGGGTGAGACAGGGCGGGGCAGGCCCTTCTTGACGCGCGGCCCCCGCAGGCGCGGCGCACTGGCATCTTCCGCGCCCACCTGCTCGCGCGCAAAGGCGAGAAAGTTCTTGAGCGCCGACAACTCACGCGCCGCCGAGACATTGGACAGCCCCTCCGCCCGCCTGTTGGCCAGATGCAGGCGCAATGCCGGAGCCTTCAGCCGGGCGAGGCTCTGCCAGTCCTGCGCACCGGTCGCATCCAGCAGCCTGTTCGCGGCGGAGAGATAGGCGCGCACCGTATGGTCGGACCGCCGCCGGGCATTGGCAAGATGATCGCGCCATTGCTCCAGCAGATCGGCCTTGCTCATGCCGCCACCAGCGCATCAGGCACGATCCGTGGCAGCAGCGCGTCGAGCAGCGGCATTCCCTGCGGCGTAATGCCGATCAGGCTGCCTTGCCGCCATGCGAAGCCCAGTGCGATCAGCCTGTCCACAGCAGCGCCGTCCACAAGGTCGCCCTCGGCAATGGACAGGCGAGCGGAAAGCTTGCCCAGGTCCAGCCCCTCACGCAGGCGCAGGCCCATCAGCAGCGCCTCTGTCGCCTGATCGTTGGCGGTGACGGGATTTTCCAGCTGACAGCCGGAACCGCGATCTTCCACCGCCGCCAGCCAGTTTTCCGGCTTCTTGTGCCGCTGCGTGGCCATGCCGCCGCGCCTGCCATGTGCGCCGGGGCCGATCCCGACATAATCCTGATAGCGCCAGTAGGTGAGGTTGTGGCGGCTTTCCTCACCGGCGCGCGCGTGGTTGCTGATTTCATAGGAGGGCAGGTCGGCGGCCGACGTCATATCCTGCGTCATGGCGAACAGGTCCGCCGCCGCATCGTCATCCAGCGGATCGAATTCGCCGCGCCGGACCATGCTGGCAAAGCGCGTGCCCGGCTCTATCGTCAGCTGGTAAAGTGAGAGGTGGCCGGTGCCGAATGACAGCGCGCGCCCAAGCTGCTGCTGCCATTGGTCCGGGGTCTGGCCGGGCAGGGCATAGATCAGGTCAAAACTGACGCGCTCAAACGCCTTCTGCGCCACTTCCAGCGCGTTCAGCCCCTCCTGCGCATTGTGCAACCGGCCCAGAAACCGCAGTTTTTCGTCATCGAGCGATTGCAGGCCGAGCGAGACGCGGTTGATCCCCGCCAGCGCCAGATCGGCAAACTTGTCTGCCTCCACCGATGATGGATTGGCCTCCAGCGTAATCTCTATACCGGGCGCAAAGCCCCACAGTCGCTCCGCCTCGCGCAGCAACGCTTCGACCAGCGATGGCGGCATCAGCGATGGCGTTCCGCCGCCGAAAAAGATCGATTCCAGCGGCTCCGACCCGGCGATGTCAGCCTCTATCCGCATATCGGCCAGCAAGGCCGCCTGCCAGCGCGCCACGTCCACACTGTCCCGCACATGCGAGTTGAAATCGCAATAGGGGCATTTGGCGAGGCAGAAGGGCCAATGGATATAAAGCGCGCGGGCCATGCGCCGGTTCTAGACGCCGAACTGGTCTTTCACCAGCTTTGCAAAGGCATCGGCCCGGTGGCTGATGGCGTGCTTCTGTGCCGGATCAAGCTCCGCAAATGTGCGCGTGTCGCCCGCGGGCACGAACACCGGATCATAGCCGAAGCCCATTGTTCCGCGCGGCGGCCAGGTGAGCGATCCGTCAACCCGGCCTTCGTAAACAGCATGTCCGCCATCGGGCCAGGCGAGGGCGAGCACGCAGGAGAACCACGCATCGCGGGCGATATCTGCGCCCTTTTCCTGCAACATGCCCTCAACCTTGCCCATGGCCATGTACCAGTCGCGGCCCGGTTCGCCTTCGAACCATTGCCGCTCCGCCCAGTCGGCGGTGTAGACACCGGGCCTGCCGTCCAGCGCGGCAACCGACAGACCGCTGTCATCCGCCAGCGCGACCATCCCCGAAGCCTGTGCCGCGGCGCGCGCCTTGATCAGCGCGTTTTCGATGAAGGTCTTTCCCGTCTCGGGCGGCTCAGGAAGGCCGAGTGAACCGGCAGATATGCAGTCCAGCCCGTAAGGCTCCAGCAATTTGCCGATTTCCTTGAGCTTGCCCGCATTATGCGTGGCAATCACCAGTCTTCCTGAACCGAGTTTCCGAGTCATTTCTCAACCCACTTAGCTTACGGCTTTATCCTGCGCCGCGTAGATATTGTCGCAACCGATGCGGGCAAGACGCAGCAGGCGCAGCAGGCCTTCCTCGTCATAAGTGGCGCCTTCCGCCGTGGCCTGCACTTCAGCGATCTGGCCACCTTCGATCAGCACGAAATTGGCATCGGCATCGGCGCCGCTGTCCTCGATATAATCGAGATCGAGCACCGGATTGCCCTGATAGATGCCGCAGGAAATGGCGGCGATCTTGGCGGTGATCGGGTCTTCCTTGATCGCGCCGGACTTCATCAGTTCGTTCACGGCCAGCCGCAAGGCCACCCATGCGCCGGAGATGGACGCGGTGCGGGTGCCGCCGTCGGCCTGAATGACGTCGCAATCGATAGTGATCTGGCGCTCGCCCAGCTTCTTCATGTCGCACACGGCGCGCAGGGACCGGCCGATCAGGCGCTGAATTTCCTGCGTCCGGCCGCTCTGCTTGCCCTTGGCCGCTTCACGCGATCCGCGCGTATGGGTGGCGCGCGGGAGCATGGAATACTCACCCGTGACCCAGCCTTCTCCCTTGCCGCGCAGCCATGGCGGAATGCGTTCTTCAACGCTGGCGGTCACCAGCACGCGCGTATCGCCAAAGCCGATCAGGCAGGAGCCTTCGGCATGTTTGGTATATCCGGTGTGGATCTCGATTTCGCGCATTTCGTCTGGTGCACGGCCGGAAGGTCGCATGGAATTCTCCGTATTGGTGGTTATCTGGGCGTATATGTTGCGTGCGCCGCCCTAGCGCCTAGATAGGCTGCTGTCATGGCTTCCCCACCTGTAACCGAACTGACCGACCGTGCACGCGAGATTTTCCGCCTTGTGGTGGAGGATTATCTGTCCAGCGGACAGCCCGTGGGCTCCAAATCGCTGGCGCTGCGGCGGGATATCAATCTGTCGCCGGCCTCGATTCGCTCGGTCCTCAGCGATCTGGAACGGCTGGGCCTGCTGGCCGCGCCGCATACCAGCGCAGGCCGTATGCCCACCGAAGTTGGCCTGCGGCTGTTTGTCGATGGCATGATGCAGGCGGCCGAACCCACGCGGGAGGAGCGCGCCGCGATTGAGGCGCAGCTGTCGCAGCCCGGCCCGATCGAGCAGGCGCTGGAGACGACCAGCGCGATCCTGTCCGACCTTTCCGGCGCGGCAGGCATGGTGATGGTCCCGCAGCGCGAACCGCGCGTGGCGCAGATGAACATCGTCCCGCTGGACGCCAGGCGCGCACTGGTGGTGCTGGTGGGAGAAGACGGCACGATCGAGAACCGCCTGCTCGACCTGCCCAACGGGGTGAGCACGTCCTCGCTCCAGCAGGCGAGCAATTATATCACAGCGCGCCTTGCGGGCAGGACTCTGGGCGAAGCATCCAGGGCGATCGAACAGGAAATCAAATCCGGCCGCAGCGCGCTGGACGAGGCGAGCCAGGACCTGGTCACGCGCGGGCTGGTGACATGGAGCGAAGACGCCGCACGGCGCAAGGTGCTGATCGTGCGCGGGCAGGCCAACCTCCTCGATGAAAACGCCATGGGGGACATCGAACGCATCAGATCGCTGATCGATGACCTTGAAAACAAGCAGTCGGTTGCCGAACTACTGGACAGCGCGAGGGTGGCGGATGCCATGCGCATCTTTATCGGCGCGGAAAACCGCCTATTTGCGCTGTCAGGTTCCTCGGTAATCGCCGCCCCCTATCGCGACCGCGAGGGCAGGGTGGTTGGCGTACTGGGTGTAATCGGCCCAACGCGCTTGAATTATGCGCGAGTGGTTCCAATGGTGGATTTTACGGCCCGATCCCTGGGCAAGAGAATAGGCTGACCGGATAAAAAATGAGCGATAACGACAAGAAGCAGGACACCGAAATCGAAAAGGAACTGGCAGGCGTGCCTGAGCAGTTCCTCGACAATGGCGGCGATGACAGCGACGATGACGGCGATCAGGACACAGGCGAAAACACAGGCGAAAACACAGGCGAAAGTGTAGTCGAAGCCCTGCGCGCAGAGCTGGAAGAAGCCAGGCAACAGGTCCTTTACGCCAAGGCCGATACGCAGAACGTGCGTCGCCGGCTGGAGAAGGACATTGCCGATGCGCGCGCCTATGCCGCAACCGGCTTTGCCCGCGATATCCTGTCGGTTGCTGACAATCTGACCCGCGCGCTGGACGCCGTGCCCGAAGACATGCGCGAACACAGCAAGCTGGAGGGTCTGGTTGCCGGTATCGAGGCGACCCAGCGTGAGCTGGACAAGGTGTTTGGCCAGCACGGCATCACCCGTATTGCATCCAAGGGCCTGCCGCTCGATCCCAACCAGCATCAGGCGATGATGGAAATTCCCTCAAACGAGGTGGAACCCGGCACGGTGGTGCAGGAAATGCAGCCCGGCTACATGATCAAGGATCGCCTGCTGCGCCCGGCAATGGTGGCCGTGTCGAAGAAGCCGGACTGATCAGGTGGCCTGGCTGGCCTGTCCGATCATGGTGACAAGCTCGTCACTCGATCGCAGATCGGCAAACACCATGGCGAGGATGTGCAGCGTGGCTGCATGTTCCTCGTCAGTCAGTGCAGCATTGGCATCGGTAGCCATGATGACCCTGTAATTGTGCTGCATGGCATCGCGGGCGGTGCTTTCGCAGCAGCAATTGGTAAGCGTGCCGCTGATGATCACCGTATCGATCCCGCGCGCTTGCAACACGTTTTCAAGGCCGCTGGTTCCATGGGTAAAACCGCTGAATCGATGCTTGTCGACAATCAGGTCCTGATCACCGATGTCGAGACCGTCCCACAGATCGTGGTAATGCGCGCCGGGCGTGAATGCTTCCCGGTGCTGGGCCGCGCTGGTGCCCATGCGCTGCATGAACACGGTCCATGACCGGTCCCAGTCTTCGGGCGTGGTGTAGCGCAGGAAGATATTGATCCCGCCCGCATCGCGAACGGCGCGACTGATGGTGTTGATCTGCTCCACGATCCCGCGCGCTGCCGGAACCTCCACCGGTGCGCCTTCCTCCATGAAGCCATATTGCATATCGACCACCAGATGAGCGGTGCGGCGCGGATCGATGGTATCGAACACGTTACGCACACCGCCGCGCGCAGCGGCCAGCCGGTCCAGAATGGCATCATGGTCTACAGCGTGCGGCATGGGTCAGCCCTCCCTGAAAGGCGCAAATGGAAGAATGGAGCGATATTGCGCCAGCTCGGGCGCTCCGGCAATCGGGACCCCGTTCCGCAGCAGGAAGGCGTGGCGCACGATCTCGGCCTGTTGCTCAATCCCGTAACGGACCAGCGACCAGCCAGGCTTGAGGCTGTAGTCATAGCTGCACCACGGGTGGCGGCGCAGCATCAGATACCATTCGCCGCGCGTCTGGGTTTGCCACACATGCGTCATCTCATGGATGAAATGCGCCTGCAGGCTGAGCGAGGAGGCGGCGAAATCATCGCAATAGCTGGTCCCGGCGGGGTGGAAATGCAGATGCCCGCGCGGGGCCATTGTCACCTTGCGCGGATGGAACGGGAAGAACTTGCGGCGCCTGATCGTGACTTTGGCGTAATCGATGGCGGTGCCGAAAACACTGTGCGCCAGCGCCACTTCGCCGCTGGTGAGCGGGCGCTCCCCGCCAATCGGGCAGGTGGCGCGCTGGTCGCTCACTTGCGTCTCACTCAGCTGTCGTCACCCGGTGCGCGAATGGTGACGGGGAAGCTGATCTTGTCACCGCCCACGAAAGTGAGCGTGACTTCGATATTGTCGCCCACCTTCAGGTTTTCATCCACATTCATCGCCATCACATGCAGTTCGCCCGGCTTGAATTCCAGGCTTTCCCCGGCGGGTACGGACAGTTGCGTCATTTCCTGCATGTCCATCCGCCCGTCGTACGGGGTCACGGTGTGGAGCACGGCGCTTTCGCTGCCCAGCACACTGGCAGAGCGGATCATCTGGTCACGGTCACTGTCATTGGTGACGGTGAAATAGACCGCTGCCGGATTGCCGGCCACGGCGGGCAGGTTCATGCGGCCATCGCTCACCGAAATACCCTCCGGCCCTTCGGGCGCAACGTCAGCGGGCGCTTCGGGTTCACTGGAACAGGCAGCTATGCCCATTGCGAGCACGGCCGATGCCATTGCGGCGAGAATTGCTTTTCTCATGAAATACCTCTCCAGATTACGCTCAGGCTTCTATGCCCAAGCGGCGGTATTGCCAAGTGCACCCTTGTCCCTTGTTCCCTGAAAAACCCCTCCTATATCCAGCTGCGAAACATCAGTTTGTTCAAGAGCCGCCAACCGGTTTTGCCGTTTGAACGGGAAGCCTAGGCGCGGCGTCAAATGTAAGGAAAGAGTGGGGAATCCATGAGCAAAGTAATCGGTATCGACCTTGGCACCACCAATTCGTGTGTCGCAGTTATGGACGGCGGCAAGCCGAAGGTCATCGAAAATTCGGAAGGTGCGCGAACCACGCCCTCCATCGTCGCATTCACCAAGGATGGCGAGCGTCTGATCGGTCAGCCGGCAAAGCGCCAGGCAGTGACCAATCCGGACAATACGCTGTTCGCCATCAAGCGCCTGATCGGCCGCCGTTTTGATGATCCCATGACCAAGAAGGACATGGATCTGGTCCCTTACGAGATCGTCAAGGGCAAGAACGGTGACGCATGGGTCAAGGCCGGCGGCGAGGATTATTCGCCCAGCCAGGTGTCCGCCTTCATCCTGCAGAAGATGAAGGAAACCGCCGAGAGCTATCTGGGTGAGACCGTGACACAGGCGGTCATCACCGTTCCTGCATACTTCAACGACGCGCAGCGCCAGGCAACCAAGGATGCCGGCCAGATCGCCGGTCTTGAAGTGCTGCGCATCATCAACGAACCGACCGCGGCAGCGCTGGCCTATGGCATGGACAAGGACGAAGGCAAGACCATCGCCGTCTATGACCTTGGCGGCGGTACTTTCGACGTGTCCGTGCTGGAAATCGGCGACGGTGTGTTCGAAGTGAAGTCCACCAATGGCGATACCTTCCTGGGCGGCGAAGATTTTGACGGCGCAGTCGTCGAATATCTGGCGCAGCAGTTCCAGAAGAAGGAGAACATGGACCTCAAGACAGACAAGCTGGCTCTCCAGCGGCTCAAGGAAGCTGCCGAGAAGGCCAAGATTGAACTGTCCAGTTCGCAGACGACCGAGGTCAACCTGCCGTTCATCACCGCGCGCATGGAAGGTGGCTCGTCCACTCCGTTGCACCTGGTGGAAACGATCAGCCGCGCCGATCTGGAAAAGATGGTCGACAAGCTGATCCAGCGTACGCTGGAGCCGTGCAAGAAGGCTCTGGCCGATGCCGGCGTGACCAAGGACCAGATCGACGAGGTCATCCTTGTCGGCGGCATGACCCGCATGCCCCGCGTGCGTGAAGTGGTTGAAAAGTTCTTCGGCTCCAAGCCGCACACCGGCGTGAACCCGGATGAAGTGGTCGCCATGGGCGCCGCCATTCAGGCAGGCGTGCTGCAGGGCGACGTGAAGGACGTGCTGCTGCTCGACGTGACCCCGCTTTCGCTGGGTATCGAGACGCTGGGCGGCGTGTTCACCCGCATGATCGATCGCAACACCACCATCCCCACCAAGAAGACGCAGACCTACTCCACTGCTGAAGACAATCAGCAGGCAGTGACCATCCGCGTGTTCCAGGGTGAGCGTGAAATGGCGGCGGACAACAAGCTGCTCGGCCAGTTCGATCTGGTCGGCATTCCTTCCGCCCCGCGCGGCGTGCCGCAGATCGAAGTCACGTTCGACATCGATGCCAACGGCCTCGTCAACGTGTCCGCCAAGGACAAGGGCACCGGCAAGGAACAGCAGATCCGCATTCAGGCCTCTGGCGGCCTGTCGGATTCCGACATCGATCAGATGGTGCAGGATGCCGAAAAGTTTGCCGAGGAAGACAAGAAGCGCCGTGCCTCTGCCGAGGCGCGCAATCAGGCTGACAGTCTTGTCCACGCGACCGAAAAGCAGCTGGAAGAAAATGGCGACAAGGTGGACGCGGATACCAAGTCCGCCGTCGAAGCCGCCATTGCCGAGGTCAAGACCGCGCTGGAAGGCGACGATGCAGACAGCATCAACGCCAAGGCGCAGGCCCTGACCGAAGCGGCCATGAAGATGGGCCAGCAGATCTATGAAAAGGATCAGGCTGCCGGTGCCGATGCCGGCGCAGGCGCTTCAGAAGCTCCAGCTGATGAGGAAGAGGTGGTCGACGCCGAATTCTCCGAGGTGGATGAAGACAACAAGTCCTGATCGTTGGGACTGATTGCTTGATGCAAAACAAGACCGCCATCGGTGCGCAGTGATCTCATCGTGATTTCATGTGCTGCACTGGTGGCGGTCAGGTTTTTTTGAGGGGGCCGCATGTCTGCGACCGAAGTCGATTTTTACCAGCTGCTCGAAGTCAGCCGTGATGCCGATGGGGCGGTGATCAAATCCGCCTATCGCAAGCTGGCGATGAAATACCATCCGGACCGCAATCCTGGCGATGCCGAGGCGGAAGGCCGCTTCAAGGCCATCAGCGCGGCCTATGAATGCCTGAAGGACCCGCAGAAGCGCGCGGCCTATGATCGTTACGGCCACGCCGCCTTCCAGCAGGGCATGAGCGGCGGCGGCGGCCAGCAGGCCGATTTCGGCGATCTTGGCGACATATTCGAGACCATTTTCGGCAGTGCCTTTGGTGGCGGCGGTTCCCGTCGCGGCCCGCGCCGCGGTGCCGATCTGCGTTATGACATGGAAATCGGCCTTGAGGACGCTTTCCACGGCAAGACGCGCGAAGTCGAACTGGAAGTCTCAACCGCGTGTGAGACATGTTCCGGCACCGGCGCGGAACCGGGCACCAGCAAGCGCGGTTGCGATCTGTGCCACGGCCACGGCAAGGTGCGCGCGCAGCAAGGCCTGTTCGTCATCGAACGCCCCTGTCCCAACTGCCACGGACGCGGGGAGGTGCTGGAAAAGGCCTGCTCTGATTGCCGGGGCGAGGGCAGGCTGGACCAGCTCCAGAAGCTGGAAGTGGAAATTCCGCCCGGCGTGGACAATGGCACGCGCATTCGTCTGGCCGGCAAGGGTGAGGCAGGCCCGATGGGCGCACCTGCGGGCGATCTGTATATTTTCATTCACGTGAAACCGCATTCGGTGTTCGAACGTGAAGGCACATCGCTGTTCACCCGCATGCCGATCAGCTTCACCACCGCTGCCCTGGGCGGCTGCGTGGAGATCCCCGGCCTCGACGGCATTACCCACACGATCGACATTCCCGCCGGCATCCAGTCCGGTCGCCAGCTGCGCAAGCGCGGTGCGGGCATGCCTGTGCTGCAGGGGCGTGGTCGCGGCGATCTGGTGGTGGAAGTGGCGGTGGAAACACCCACCAAGCTCTCTGCCCGGCAGAAAGAGATACTGCAGGAATTCAAGGAAACCGAGACCGGGGACGAGTGCCCTGAAAGCCGCGGTTTCTTCGATCGACTGAAGAACGCCTTTACTGGCTGACGGCGCTTTGCCGCCAAGGTGAAAACCGGCGGTGAGCAGGCGATGGCATTGACCGGCATGGATGTGCACGGCTGCCGACGGGGCGGGCCGTTCAGCGCACTTGTGTTCCACTTTTGTTCGCGCTAGGCACAGCGCATGGCGAAACCCAAGAGACGATATATCTGCAGCGCCTGCGGTTCCGTGGCGTCACGCTGGCAGGGCCAATGCGCCGATTGCGCAGAGTGGAACACGCTGGTGGAGGATGTGCCCGAAACCAAGTTCGCCGCGCAGCATGATCTTTCCACCGGCGGGCGCGCCATAAGGTTCGAAGCGCTGGATGCGCCGACCAGGCCGGTTCAGCGCCGTTCCACCGGACTGGAGGAATTTGACCGCGCGCTGGGCGGCGGCATCGTGCCGGGAAGCGCCATCTTGATGGGCGGGGAGCCTGGCATCGGCAAGTCCACCCTGCTGCTCCAGGCCGCCGCCGCCGTGGCAAAGGCGGGCGCAGATGCGGTTTATGTCAGCGGGGAGGAAGCCACCGGACAGGTGCGCCTGCGGGCAGGGCGACTGGGCCTTGCGGATGCTCCGCTCAGGCTGGCGGCGGCCACGTCGGTGCGCGATATCCTGACCACTCTGGCAGAGGGCACACCGCCCGCGCTGCTGGTGGTCGATTCGATCCAGACCATGCATTCGGACATGATCGAGGGCGCGCCCGGAACGGTCAGCCAGGTGCGCGCCTCGGCTTTCGAGCTGATCCGCTATGCCAAGCAGAACGATGTCGCGCTGGTGCTGGTCGGCCATGTCACCAAGGACGGCAATATCGCCGGGCCGCGCGTGCTGGAACACATGGTCGACGTGGTCATGAGCTTCGAGGGCGAGCGCAGCCATCAGTACCGCATATTACGCGCGCTCAAGAACAGGTTCGGCGCGGTCGATGAAATCGGCGTGTTTGCGATGGAAGGCCACGGCCTGTCGCAGGTGAGCAATCCTTCGATGCTGTTCCTGTCCGGCCGGGAACAGCCGGTGGCGGGCAGCGCGGTCTTTCCCGCGCTGGAAGGCACGCGGCCGGTGCTGGTGGAAATTCAGGCGCTGATCGTCCGCCTGCAATCCGGCGCCACGCCGCGCCGCGCGGTTGTGGGGTGGGATTCGGGACGGCTGGCGATGCTGCTGGCGGTGCTGGAATCGCGCTGCGGGCTGAATTTCTCCACGGCAGAGGTCTATCTCAACGTCGCGGGCGGATATCGCCTGTCCGATCCTGCGGCCGATCTGGCGGTGGCCGCAGCGCTGATCTCGGCCCTGGCGGACAAACCCCTGCCATTGCGCAGCATATGGTTTGGTGAAGTATCATTATCGGGGGAAATCAGGCCCGTGTCCCACGCTTCACTGCGGCTGAAAGAAGCGGCCAAGCTGGGCTTCGACAGTGGCAGCGGCCCTGCCGATGTCGGTCAGGGCGTGGCCAAACTCAGCTATTCCGGACTCTCCGGACTGTCAGGCCTCGTTGACCGGGTGATGGCAACCGCATAATCTCCATTCCGCAATGAACATGTTCGACATCATCGTGCTGCTGGTTGTCGGGATCGGCGCCGTATCGGGCTTCATGCGCGGATTCGTGCAGGAAGTGCTTTCGCTCGCCGCCTGGGTCGTGGCGATCATCGCCATCCGCTTCCTGCATACGGACATCACCGCGCTCATTTATGAATTCATGGGCACACCGATCGGCGCATCGCTGTTCGCTTTCGCCCTCTTGCTGCTGATTCCCTATGCCCTGATGCGGCTGGTCGCGCGGCGCGCGGGCAAGACCGCCCGCAATTCCAACCTTGGGCCGATAGACAGGGTGCTGGGCTTCGGTTTTGGCGCGGTGAAGGGGGTGATAATCGTGGTCGTGTCATTCTCCCTGATCGTGCTCGCCTATGACAGCGTGTGGGGCGCAGCCGGGCGGCCCACGTGGATGACCACCGCCCGCACCTATCCTTTCGTCAATGCCAGTGCAGACGAGCTGGTACAGCTTCTGGCAGAGCGGCAGCGCCAGCTTAACGCCAGCAGTGGCGAGAGCGACGAGTGAGCGCCGAGAAGCTCTATACGCCCGGCGTTCTGGCCCTGACGATCGAACTGGCAAACTGGCCCGCAATCGAAAATCTGCCGCTGCACGGTGAAGCGCGCTCGGCAACATGTGGCAGCACGCTGGGCGTGGATCTGGCGCTGGACGATGCGGGCACGATCTCCAGCATCGGCCTGCGCGTGCGCGCCTGCGCCGTGGGACAGGCGGCGGCGGCGATTTTTGCTCGCCATGCCAAGGGCCAGGACTTGGCCTCCCTGCAGGCTGCGCATGACAGGATTGAAGGCTGGCTTGACGGGGAAGCACCGATTGCCGACTGGCCCGATCTGGAACTGCTGGTCGCAGCGCGGGACTATCCCGCGCGGCACGGGGCGATCATGCTGCCGTGGAAGGCTGCCATCTCCGCGCTTTCCAGCGCGCCCGCCGCAAGCTAGGCCTGTCACCAACAGCGCCGGGCGGGGGATAGAATGGCCGATACCACAGCACTTGAGGAGCATCAGCCGAGCCTGAAGGAAATCAGGCTGGTGATTGCCGCCAGTTCCGCCGGCACGGTTTTCGAATGGTATGATTTCTTCATCTACGGAACGCTCGCCACGCTGATTGGCCAGGCGTTCTTTCCCGCCGATAATGAAACCCTGTCCATCCTGCTGGTGTGGGCAGGCTTTGCCGTCGGCTTCGGCTTTCGTCCGCTGGGCGCGATCCTGTTCGGCTATCTGGGAGACAAGCTGGGCCGCAAATACACCTTTCTCGTCACCGTCACGCTGATGGGCTTTGCCACTGCGGGCGTCGGACTGGTGCCGGGCGCTGCCACCATCGGGCTGGCTGCACCTGCCATCGTATTGCTGCTGCGGGTATTGCAGGGTCTGGCGCTGGGCGGCGAATATGGCGGCGCGGCAATCTATGTTGCCGAACATGCCCCGCCAGAGAAGCGCGGCCTCTACACCAGCTTCATCCAGGCCAGCGTGGTCGGCGGTTTCGTGCTTTCCATCCTGGTGGTGATCGTCTGCCGCTGGGCAATCCCGCCGGAGGAATTTAACGAATGGGGCTGGCGCGTGCCCTTCCTGCTGTCCATCGTGCTGCTGGGCATTTCGCTGTGGATGCGCCTGAAGCTGTCTGAAAGCCCGGTGTTCAGGGCCATGAAGGAAGCGGGTGAAACGGCTAAGAATCCCTTCACCGAAAGCTTCACCTATCCCGGCAACAAGAAGCGGCTGGTGGTGGCCTTTGCGATCACCGGCATATTGACCACAATCTGGTACACCGCGTTCTTCTCCGCCCTGTCCTTCCTGCGCGGGCCGATGCGGATGGAGGAGGGCGTGGTCGAGGCGATCATGCTGGTCTCCGGCCTGATCGCGATGAGTTTCTATGTCGTGGTGGGCAATTGGTCGGACAGGGTCGGGCGCAAGCTGCCGATCGTTCTGGGCGCAGGCCTGACGCTGGCGCTGCTGTTCCCGCTGTTCTGGGGCATTGGCGCGCTGGCCAATCCGGGCCTGCGTGATAGCTCCAACGCCGCGCCGGTGGTGGTGAGCGGGGCAGGCTGCCAGTATGATGCGTTCGCCAATGTCCAGGCCACCTCATGCGGCAAGCTGCTGTCGGACCTGACCGCGCTTGGCGTATCCTATGATCGCCGAGAAGGCACGACAGAGGGTGCATCCATCCCCGCGACGCTCGCCATCGGCGATGCGGTTTACGACTACACTGCCCTCACGGACGACAATCGCAAGCAGGCTGTGCAGGGATGGCTGGAGGATGCGGGCTATGACTTCGCCCGGCAGACCCCGCCGCTCGTCAATATCGTCGGCATCATCGGCCTGTTGCTGTGCATGGGCGCACTTTCCGCGCTCACCTACGGTTCGGTCGCGGCGGTGCTGACGGAGATGTTCCCGCCCGCGATCCGCTATTCCTCCATGTCCATCCCCTACCATATCGCGGCAGGTTATCTGGGCGGCTTCCTGCCGCTGATCGCCGGCTATATCGTGGCGACGAGCGGCAATGCCTTTGCCGGCCTGTGGTACACCTGGGGCGTGGTTGCGGTGTGTATGGTGGTGGTGATGGTTGGCCTGCGATCCGGACCTCCGCGCGATTTCAGTGATGACCATTCCTGATCTGCCGCCAGCAACGCTGCGGCTGCGGATAGACGCGCAGGCATTGGCGGCCAACTGGCGCGCTCTGGATACCATGTCCGGCAGTGCCAGCACCGGCGCGGCGGTCAAGGCCGATGGCTATGGCGTGGGCGCCGAACAGGTGGTGCCCGTGCTGCGCGATGCGGGCGCGCGGCACTTCTTCGTCGCCCACTGGAGCGAAGTTCCCGCTGTGCTGCGCCATGTGCCCGCATCGCAGGTCAGCGTGCTGCATGGCGTCATCTCTGACAGGGAGGCGGCCTTTGCCCGCGCAACCGGCGTCACCCCGGTCATCAACAGCGTGGAGCAGGCGGCGATCTGGAATGCGGCCGGGGGCGGGGCGTGCCACCTGATGGTGGACAGCGGCATCAACCGGCTGGGCATCAGGCCGTCCGAACTGGGGGAGGGTGCAATCGAACGCCTGCAGGTGGACATTTTGATGTCGCACCTGGCATCGGCGGATGAGGATACCGCGCAAAACCGCGACCAGCTGGAAGTGTTCCGCACCGTTACCCTGCACAAATCAGCGCGCGCCTACAGCCTTGCCAACAGCGCCGGAATTGCGCTGGGGCCCGATTACGCCTTCGACCTCACGCGCCCCGGACTGTCGCTGTATGGCGGCATTGCCCGCCCGGAGCTTGCAGGCCGGATCAGCCAGGTTGTCTATCCCGAGGCAGCGGTGCTGCAGGCCCATGATCTGCAAGCAGGTGACAAGGTCGGCTATAATGCGATCTACACCGCTTCTGCGCCCATTCGCACCGCAACAATTTCGCTCGGATATGCCGATGGATTCCTGCGTTGCCGGGGTCCGGGCGCTGCGCTGCAACATGAGGGGCGGGAACTACCGATACTGGGCCGTGTATCAATGGACATGGTGGTGATCGATTGCACAGGCTCTCCAGAGCTCAAAAATGGCGATTTTGTGCAGGTTCCGTTCGATATTCATGCCCTCAGCATGACATCTAAAATGTCGCAATATGAACTTCTTACCTCGCTCGGAAAGCGCTTCTCCAGAAACTAATTTTTGCGCGCGATTGCCAGACCAATGTTGCAGGTGCTAAGCAGATCGAAACACCTGAACAGGAGTGCGAAGGCAATGGCCTCCAAAGATGGATCGAGCGAAGAGCCGATCGTAATCAAGAAGTACGCCAACCGGCGTCTCTACAATACCCAGTCTTCAAGCTACATCACGCTTGACGATCTGGCGCGCATGACCCGTGACGGTGTTGATTTCAAAGTGATCGATGCGAAGACCGGCAATGACATTACCCATGCCATTCTGACGCAGATCATCATGGAAGAGGAAGCCAATGGCGAACAGATGCTGCCGGTCAGCTTCCTGCGCCAGCTGATTGGCATGTACGGCAATTCCATGCAGGCGATGATGCCGTCCTACCTCGAAGCGACGATGGACAATTTCCGCACCAATCAGGTGAAGTTGCAGGAAGCCTTCAAATCATCGATGGCTCCCGATGCGCTTTCCAAGATGGCCGAAACCAACATGGCCATGTTCAAGGCCGCCGCCACCGCCTTCATGCCCAAGACGGGGAATGGCAATGGCAATGGAAAAGCAGCCGAAAACGAAGAGAGCAGCGAGCTGGATGAACTACGCGCGCAGATGAAGGCCATGCAGGACAAGCTGGACAAGCTGGGCGGCTAAACGCTTTTATCGGCCAAGGCTCTCGACTTGGCGCTTGCTGAGCGCCATTGGGGCCATTGTTCCATCAGCTATCCAGGCTCACCATGTCCGCAATACGCCACGCATTGTCCGTCAAGCGCGAAGACGATTTCGCAGCTTGGTATCAGGAAGTCATATCCGCCGCCGATCTGGCCGAAGAATCGGGCGTGCGCGGATGCATGGTCATCAAGCCGTGGGGCTATGGCATATGGGAACGCATCCAGCGCCTGATGGATGACCGGATCAAGGCCGCTGGCGTCCAGAACTGCTATTTCCCGATCTTCATCCCACTCGCCAATTTTGAGCGTGAGGCCAGCCACGTAGAGGGCTTCGCCAAGGAAATGGCGGTGGTCACCCATCATCGCCTGATCTCTGACGGGAAGGGCGGGCTGATCCCCGATCCCGAGGCCAAGCTGGAAGAACCGCTGGTGGTTCGCCCGACATCCGAAACCATCATCGGCGACGCAATGGCGCGCTGGATCCAGAGCTGGCGCGACCTGCCCTTGCTGACCAACCAGTGGGCCAATGTGGTGCGCTGGGAAATGCGCACGCGAATGTTCCTGCGCACCAGTGAATTCCTGTGGCAGGAAGGCCATACCGCCCATGCCGACAAGGCCGACGCGCTGGCCGAAACGCACCGCGCGCTGGAAATGTACCGCGCCTGTGCCGAGGAAGACCTGGCGATGCCGGTCATCGCTGGCGAGAAGCCGGAGAATGAACGCTTCCCCGGTGCGGATGAGACCTGGTCGATCGAGGCCATGATGCAGGATGGCAAGGCGCTGCAGGCTGGCACCAGCCATTATCTGGGCACCAATTTCGCCCATGCGGCGGGCATCCAGTATCAGGACCGCGAAGGCACGCAGCAATTCTGCCACACCACCAGCTGGGGCGTATCCACGCGGCTGGTGGGCGGCGTGATCATGACGCATGGCGATGATGACGGCCTGCGCGTTCCCCCGCGCATCGCGCCGCAGCAGGTGGTAATTCTGCCAATGCTGCGCGAAAAGCCCGAGGATGAAGAGCTGCTGGCCTATTGCGAGCAGGTGCGCGCGGCTGTCGCTCAGCTATCCACGCTGGGTGAGCCGATCCGCGTGTTGTTGGACAAGCGGCCGGGCAAGGCTGCGGCCAAGCGCTGGGACTGGGTGCGCAAGGGTGCTCCGGTGATCATCGAAGTCGGCCCGCGCGACATGGCCGATGGCAAGGTGGCCATGCTGCGCCGTGACCGGCTGTGGGATGCAGCCAGCGGCAAGCCTGCCTTCCAGTTCATCACGCAAGACGAATTCGCCGCGCAGATCAGCGCCGTGCTGGAGGAAATCCAGCATGGCATGTTCAATGAAGCACGCGATCGGCGCGACGCCAACATCACCCGCGGCGTGACCAGCATGGACGCAGTGGCCGATCATTTTGCCGAGGCGAACACCTATCCCGGCTGGGTGGAAGTGCAGTGGTCCAAGCCCACAGGCGCGGCTCTGGATGCGGTGGTGGAACAGCTCAAGGCGCTCAAGCTGACGATCCGCAATGTGCCAAGGGATGCAGCGCCTGCCGATGGCCCCTGCATCTTTACCGGCGCGCCAGCGGTGGAACGGATACTGGTAGCCCGCGCCTATTGAGCGCGGGCTGGCCAGTTACCGGCTTCCTGCTGGCTTACTGGTCCTCTTCCAGCGTAGCGCGATAGGCGTCCAGAGAGACGTCACGGCCAAGGAAATCATGCACCAGTTCAGCCGCAGGACGGCTTGATCCGCGCGCAAGCACCGTGTCGCGATATCGCAGGGCGGTTGCCTGGTCGCGCAGGCCCGCCGTGCGGAATTGCTGGAACAGATCGTCCGAAATCACCTTCGACCAGCGATAGGTGTAATAGAAGGCCGAATAGCCATCGAGGTGGTTGAAGGCCGCCTGCATCTCAACATAATCGGGTGCCGGGACCAGCGCATATTCATCGCGCCAGCGCCGCGCCGCCGCGCCCAGGTCCGCCGGGACGGGGTTCTGGTGGAACTGCAGGGAGATGTTGGAATATCCAAGCTGGGTCATATCCCCCAGCCCCTGGTTGAAGGAGCGTGCGCGGTTCATGCTCTCCACCAGTTCGCGCTGGATCACTTCGCCATCGGCATTGACCGCGAAATTGGCCAGCGTGTCATAGTCATAGACCCAGTTTTCCAGCATCTGCGACGGGGCTTCGATGAAATCCCATTCGATGGCGAGGATGTTCTGGCCGAACCACTGCTGCGTGCCGCCGAACATGCCGTGGATCATATGGCCAAATTCATGCAGGAAAGTGGTGACCTGGCTGTGCTCCATCAGGCCGGTGGTATGGTCGCCTGCGGGCAGGTTCATCACCAACGCGCCGACGGGCGGCTCGTCACCTTGCACACCGGGGTAGATGGGGATCATGTTGGCGTGGGTGTATTTGCCCGGGCGCGGATGGGAATCGAAATAGAACCGCCCAATGACCTTGCCATCTGCGACCATTTCATAGGCCTCCACATCCTCATGCCAGACAGGCGTGTCCCATTCGCGGATTTCGACCTGGAACAGATCCTGCGTCAGGCCAAGAATACCGTCGCGGACATTGTCATAAGCGAAATACTGCCGCGCTTCCTGCGGGTTGTAGCCATAGCTGCGTTCCTGCACCTTTGGCGCGAGCCAGCCTGTCTGCCAGTACTGGATCTCCTCGGCGCCGGGCTGCAATTCCTGCAATACTGCCAGGTTCATCGCATAGTCGCGCTCCGCCGCAGGGCGGGCTGCCTGTGACATGTCGGCCAGCAGCTGCTCGACCTTTTCCGGCGTGTTGAGCATCTTGTCCTCAAGCACCAGGCTGGCGTAGTTCTTGCGGCCAACCAGCTCTGCCAGTTCCTGCCGCAGGGTGAACATGCGGCTGAGCAGGGCGTCATTTTCCGGCCATGCGCGCTGGGCGTAAACCTCGGAATAGCGGCGGCGAAGGTCATCGTTTTCGGCATAGGTCATCACCGGCTGGTAATCAGGTGTGGCGGTGGTGAGCGTGATCCGTCCGTCTTCACCCGCCGGATGCGCGTCGAGGAAATCCTGCGGCACACCGGCAAGCTCTTCCGGCGTAACCTGAATGGTGCGCACATCCTCGGCAATATTGCGCGCAATATCGGTGCTGAGTCCCGCCAGTTCTTCCTGAATGACCTGCACGCGGGCGCGGCCCGCATCGTCCAGCGCGATACCGGCGCGTTCGAAGCCGGACAGGATTTCGGACAGGTAGAGCCTTGTGTCGTCATTCGCAGCAGACGCATCGATCTGGCTGAGACGGTCGAATATCGGGCGCGAGAGGCTGATGGAGCTGCTCAGATTGGCCAGCGTGACCTCGCACTGCGCACCGGCATCGCGCAGTTCCTGCGTCAGCAGGACTTCGCGGTAGAGGGCGAATTCTCCGCTTCCGGCCAGCAGCAGGCCGCCGATCTCGTCAAACCGGTCCAGCGTCACATCGACCGTGGCGGGGCCATCTGCACCCATCAACGCATCCCGGCGCAGCTCTATCGCAGAGACATAGCTCTGGCACTTGGCGGAGATGTCCTGCGCGCTCGGCTGGGTCATCAGCGTGCCCATCAGGTCACGCATTTCGGAGGCCTGTGCCGGTGTTGCCAGAACAGAGGATGCCAGCAGGGATGCGGCGAAGAACTTTTTCATAAATCGAGGGCTTTCAGAAATTTGTCCAATATGCGGTTACACTAGAAACTGCTGCATGCATTGGCAATGAATGAGCTGAATTTCGCCCCCCTGTTACCGCCGAACTTGCATGGCGCGGCTGATCGCTGCACATCCTGCCGATGCGCTATTTCCTGATTATTGCATTGCTGCTGTCCCCGCTTCTGGTTCTGGCCCAGGACGATCCGACCGAAGAGGTCTCGACTCAGAGGCTTGAGGCGGATGTCGAGAAACTGGTATCCTTTGGCACGCGCCACACATTGTCCGATCCCGCTGGGACGGAGCGCGGGATTGGCGCAGCGCGCGCCTGGGCCACATCCGAATTCGCAGAGATCAGCGCAGATTGCGGCGACTGTCTCGAAATCGTCCACCCGCGGCGCATGGTGACCGGCGATCGCATCCCCGAGCCCGTGCTGATCGAAAACGTGGTGGCGATCATGCGCGGAAGCGAAAGGCCAAATGAGGTCACCATCGTTCAGGCCCATATCGACAGCCGCGCTTCTGATGTGATGGATGCGAAAAGCCAGGCGCCCGGTGCCAATGACAATGCCAGCGGCAGCGCTCTGGTGATCGAAGCGGCGCGGGTGATGGCCGGGCGCGACTATCCCACCACCATCGTTTTCGCCCTGCTTTCGGGTGAGGAGCAAGGCCTGTTCGGCGGCGAATTGCTGGCCGATTATGCGCGCGAACAGGGCTGGACGGTCAAGGCCGTGCTCAACAATGATGTCGTCGGCGGATCATGCGGGTCGGACGGATATTGCGATGCCGGCCATGTGCGGGTGTTCTCCGAAGGCGTGCGCGCCGATGCCGATGAAGACATGCGCGCGCAGATGCGCAGCCGGGGCGGGGCGAATGACAGCCCCAGCCGCAACCTCTCACGCTGGATAGACGGTCTGGCGAAATCCAATTCCGATGGCCTCGAAGTGCGGCAGGTCTGGCGCAGTGACCGCATGGGCCGGGGCGGGGATCATCTGCCCTTCCTTGACCGCGGCTTTCCGGCGATCCGCTTCTCCGTCGCAGTCGAGGATTACGAGCGCCAGCATCAGGACGTGCGCACAAGATTCGGCGTGTCCTACGGTGACACCGTGGACGAGATGGACTTCGATTATCTCGCGCTGGTGACGAGACTGAACGTGCGCGCGCTGGACCAGCTGGCGCGCACGCCCATGCCCCCTGAAATCCAGATAGACGGCGTGGTGCGGCCCGATGTGCAGCTGGAATGGCTGCCCGTTGCAGGTGCAGCCAGCTACAAAATCTGGCGCCGGGCCACCGATGCGCGCGACTGGGAACTGCGGATGCAATTGCCCGCAGACAATGCCGCCGACCTCAACAGCATCACCCTGGCGCCTGATCGCGGGGATGACTGGATCTTCGGCATCAGCTCCGTTGCGGCAGACGGCGCCGAGAGTCCTGTATCCAGCGCCGTTCCGGGCGGTGCTTTTCGTCCGCTGGGCGGCGAATGAAAAAACTGCCCAGTCCTGCAGCTAGTCTTCGAGTATCAGCGAAGCCTTGAACGCATCGGCATTGACCGGGCGGCCAAGAAAATCCTCGATCAGGTCAGCAGCCGGCTTGCTGCCACCCCGGCCCAGCACCAGCGTGCGATAGGCCATTGCCGTTTCCGGATCGCGCAGACCCGCCGCCTCAAACCGGCTGAACAGGTCTGCGGCGATCACGCGTGACCAGCCATAGGTGTAATAGCCCGCAGAATAGCCATCCAGATGGCTGAAGGTGGCTTCCTGATGCGTGCCTTCGGGGCGGCCGCCATAGGGATCATAAACCGCGTGATAGGCGCGGTATGCATCGCTGATAGCCTGCGCGCTGGCATCCTGCGGCGCGCCCTGGTGGAAGCGCAGCGATGCGTTGGAATAGCCCAGCTGGCCCAGCTCCTGAACGCCTTCGCCAAACACGCGCGCGGCATTCATCCGCTCCACCATGTCGCGCGGGATCACCTCGCCAGCCTCATTGCGGGCAAAGCGGCTCAGCGTGTCATAATCATAGACCCAGTTTTCCAGCATTTGCGAAGGCGCCTCGACAAAGTCGCGCTCCGTCGCAACGCCTGAAACGCCGAACCACCGCTGGTTGCCGCCCAGGATATTGTGCAGCAGATGGCCAAATTCGTGGAGAAAGGTCTCCACATCGCCATGCTCCATCAGGCCGGTCTCATACCCGCCACGCGGCAGGTTCATCGTCAGCACCGACACAGGCAGGCTGTCACCCGTTACACCCCGGCGCAGGGCGATGTGGTTGGCATGCTGGTACTTGCCCGGACGCGGGTGCGAATCGAGGTAGAACGCACCGAGCAACTGATCGCCGTCGAAAATCTGGAATGCTTCCACATCGGGATGCCACACCGGCGTATCCCACGGCCGGATATCGATGGAGAACAGGTCTTCCGACAGCTCCAGCACGCCGGCACGCACATTGTCATAGGTGAAGTACTGGCGCACTTCCTGCGCATCGAGGTCATAGGCACTTTTCAGAACCTGCTGGCTGGCCCAGCTGGCGTTGAACATGGTCAGCGGCGCGCCGCCGCGACGTTCATCCAGAACGGCCTGCATCTGGTCCTTGTCCCTTTGCGCGGCAGGGGTAGCGGCCTCAGCCATTTCGGCCATGTGCGCCTCCACCTGTTCGGCCGTGGTCAGCATCCGGTCTTCGAGCACCAGAGTCGCGTAATCAGGCCGCCCGATCAGGCGTGCCAGTTCATCGCGCTTGGTGAAAATCTGCCCGAGTATCTCGCTGTTCACCGGGAAGGCGCGGGACAGGTAAGCGCGTGAGAGCTTTTCACGCAGATTGTCATCCTCGGCATATTGCATCACCGGTAAGTAGTCCGGCGTGTCGGTGGAGATGTCCACCATGCCGTCCACGCCGGGCGGGTGGGCATCGATCCAGTCCTGCGGCAGTCCGGCCAGCTCTCGCGGCAAGGCCTTGATGATGCTGCGCGCATTGGCGTAATTTTCTGCGAACCGGGCGCTCAGATCGGTCAGTTCTTCCTGCAGGGTCTGGAAGCGATCGCGATCTTCACCGTCCAGCGCAACACCGCTGCGCTCAAAGCCCGCCAGGATCTGTTGCAGGTAATAGCGCGTGCCTTCATCCTCATTGCTGGCATCGATCGCGGCAAGGCGATCATAGATCGGGCGCGACAGGCCGATGCGCGTCTCGATCTCGTTCATCCTTGTATAGCAATCCACACCTGCGGCGCGCTTTTCCGCCGTATCCATCGACTGGCTGAACGAATAATACTCGGCGCCGCCGTAATAGAGGATGGCGGACAGATCATCGAACGGCCTGAGCGCGGTTGTCACCGTGGCCGGGCCGGTCTGGCCTGCCAGCGCATCGAAGCGCCGCTCAACCTCACCCACATATTCATCGCAGCGCACCCCAAGGGCCTCGGCATCGACAGCATCGGCATAGATTGCGCCGGCGAATGCGCCGGGGCCTGCAAATTCCTCGGCCTGATCCTGGGCAAGGGCAGGGGAAACAAAGACGCTGCTCGCAAGCAGGGAAGCGACGATCAGATGGCGCATGGGGGCAATATCCCGGTAATAGTTTGTGTAGAAACCAGTTAGGCATGGATTGGCCCGGAATCAATGAAGCATCAATGGAGCATCAATGAAGCGTCCACCAACCATCACATCCATGATCCGGCATGCTGGCGCGGCGGATGACTTGTGTTTTGCCGTCACCGCGCCCACATCGCACCCATGCCAGCGCGTCCCACACCCGGCCTGCCCAGCAAGGATCAGGTCCTCGAATTTATCCGCAATTCAGACATTACTGTCGGCAAGCGCGAGATTTCCAAGCATTTCGGCCTCAAGGGGCAGGAAAAGATCGCGCTGAAAGCGCTGCTGAAGGACATGGCCGAGGAAGGCCTGATCGATGGCAACCGCAGCGCGTTCCACCGCATGGGCGGCATTCCCAAGGTCACCGTGCTGCGCATTGTCGATATCGAGGAGGGTGAGCCAATCGCCATTCCCGAGACATGGCAGCCGGACGATGCCACGCCGCCGCCGCGCCTGCGGGTGATCGAGAACAAGAAGGGTCCCGCTCTTCGCAACGGTGACCGCATCCTTGCGCGCACCGAGGAAGCGGGCAGCGGCTGGACCGCCCATCCGATGCGCAAGCTGCCTTCGCAGGAAGGCGCCGTGTTGGGAGTGATAGAGATCGACAAGGCGGGCAAGGCGTGGCTGGCACCGGTCGACAAACGCATCCGCACCTCCTCGCCCGTGTCCGATCTGGGGCAGGCAGAGGCCGGAAACCTGGTGCTGGCGGAACCTGCCGGGCGTACGCCGCGTGCGGGCGTAAAGGTCATCGAAGTGCTGGGCGATCCGCTCGCCCCGCGCGCCTACAGCCTGATCGCGATCCACAAATACGGCATTCCCAATGTCTTCTCCCAGGAGACGCTGAGCGAGGCTGAGCGCGCTGCAAAACTGCCTTTGAGCGAGGAAAAGCGCGAGGATCTGCGTCACCTGCCGATTCTCGCCATCGATCCCGCCGACGCGCGCGACCACGACGATGCCATCTGGGCCGAGCCTGACGGCAATGGCGGCTATGACGCCATCGTCGCGATTGCCGATGTGTCTTTCTATGTCCGCCCCGGTGGCAATCTGGACCGCGAGGCCCGCAAGCGCGGCAATTCGGTCTATTTCCCCGACCGCGTGGTTCCGATGCTGCCCGAAGTGCTCAGCGCAGACGTCTGCTCTTTGAAAGAGGGGCAAGACCGCGCCGCGATGGCCTGCCACCTGAAGATCAACTCGCAAGGCGTGGTGACTGACTGGCGTTTCACCCGTGCGCTGGTGCGGATTTCCAATTTCTGGCCATACGAAAAGGCGCAGGAACTGATCGACAGCGGCGATGCGCCGGATAATCTTACCCATCTGTGGGGCGCGTGGAAGTTGCTGGCAGAGGCGCGCGCCGCGCGTGATCCGCTGGAACTGGAACTGCCCGAACGCCGGGTGGTGCTGGATGAAATGGGCAAGATAACCGAGATCGCCGTGCGCGAACGGCTCGATGCCCACCGCGTGATCGAGGACTTCATGATCTGCGCCAACGTGGCCGCGGCCAAGGCGCTGGAAAGCAAGGCCAGCCCGGTCGTCTACCGCGTGCATGAACCGCCAACGCGCGAGAAGCTGGTGGCGTTGAAGGAATATTTCGATTCGCTGGGCAAGAACCTGGCGCTGGGCCAGGTGATCACCCCCGGCCTGTTCAACCGCATGCTCAAGGATATTGGCGAGCCGGCGGAGCGGGCGCTGGTGATGGAGGCCGTGCTGCGCAGCCAGACGCAGGCCTATTATGGCCCGGCCAATGCCGGCCATTTCGGGCTGGCGCTGGGGTCCTACGCCCACTTCACATCCCCCATCCGCCGCTATGCCGATCTGCTGGTGCACCGCGCGCTGGTGGATGCCTTCCATCTTGAGCAGGACAAGCCAAAGCTGGACGTGCCGCATTCCACCGGCCTTGCCGACCGCGACCGCGAGGACCTGACCCGCATCACCGATGCCATCAGCGTGACCGAGCGGCGCGCGATGGAGGCAGAGCGCGACACGATTGACCGCTATGTCGCCGCATGGCTTTCCGCGCGTGTGGGCGAGACATTTTCCACCCGCATCACCGGGGTGCAGAAGTTCGGCTTCTTCGCCACTATCATCAGCCTGGGCGGAGACGGGCTGGTGCCTGTGTCATCGCTGGGCCGCGAATATTTCCGCTATGAAGAAGGCGCGCGTTCGCTGATCGGCGAAGACAGCGGGCAGAAATATTCAGTCGGCGATATTCTGGACCTGAAGCTGGCAGAAGCCAATCCGCTGACGGGTGCGCTCAAGTTCGAAGTGCCGGGCAGCGAGGGCCAGCGCATAGAGCCGCGCGGCTCCCGTCCGCAGTCACGCGGAAACCGGCGCGGTGAACATGCGGGCAAGACCGGATCTGGCAAGACCGGATCTGGCAAGCAAAGTGCAGGCAAGCATTCAGTCGGCCAGCGCGGGCGGCCCAAGAACATCCGCCACCAGGGGCGCGGCAAGAAGCGTTAGCTCAACCTGTCGATCTGCTCGTTCGTCAGTCCGCCGGGAACGATGAACAGCGGGCAGGGCAGGGCGCCGGCATTGGCGGAGAAATGCGCCACCAGTGGTCCCGGCCCGCCTTCGGGCGCGGCGCTGAGCACCAGTGCGGCCACCTCCGGGTGATCCTCCAGATATTCGATGATCACGTCCTTGCCGTCACCCACGCGCACGGCGATCTGCGGCATCTTGCCGCTTTCGATCATCAGTTCACCCGCCGCACCATTGGCGAGGATTTCCGCACGGTCGCGCGCCTCTTCCTCAATCGTGGCCTGCACGCCGCCAAAGGCGTTGAACGCCTGCTTGGGGACCAGCGCCAGCAGATGCACCACGCCGCCGGTCTTGGCCGCGCGCCGCGCAGCAAAACGCAGCGCGACATGCGCCTCCTCGGTCTCGTCGATGATAACCAGATAGACCCGCATTTTCTGTTCTCCCCGGCCAAAGTTATCCTGCGAAACGGCGAAACGTGCAAGAACCTTGCAGCACGGCGGCAAATTGGCCAGAGACAGCGACAACAAATCCGAACTGCAAGAATTGCTACAGGGAACCGCGCAGAACCATGCCCATCGCCATCAAGATGCCCGCCCTTTCGCCGACCATGGAAGAAGGCACGCTCAGCAAGTGGCTGGTCAAGGTGGGCGATTCCGTAGCCTCTGGCGACATCATGGCCGAGATTGAGACGGACAAGGCGACGATGGAATTCGAAGCCGTGGACGAAGGCATCATTGCCCACATCGCGGTGGAAGATGGTACTGAGGGCGTGAAAGTGGGCACGGTGATCGCCACGCTGGCCGAAGAAGGCGAAGATCCCGCCGATATACAGCCCGCCAGCGGCGCCGCTGCTGCGGCACCGGCTCCGGCAGCGGAAGCTCCCGCGGCCGCACCTGCGCCAGCACCTGCCGCTGCTTCCGCTCCGGCTGCTGCTCCCGCACAATCCGGTGACCGCGTCATCGCCTCGCCATTGGCCAAGCGCATTGCCGAGCAGAAGGGCGTGGACCTTTCCTCGATCACCGGCAGCGGCCCCAATGGCCGGATCGTCAAAGCCGATGTGGAAGGTGCAAAGCCCGGCGCGGCCGCTCCCGCAGTGGCGCCCGCCGCCGCAGCGCCCGCACCAGCCCCGGCAGCGATCGCCGGGCAGGACTTCGGCATCCCGCACGAGGTCGAGAAGCTTTCCGGCATGCGCAAGACGATTGCCCGCCGCCTGACGGAGAGCAAGCAGCAGGTGCCGCATATCTACCTCACCGTGGATATCCAGCTGGACAAGCTGCTCAAGCTGCGCAGTGAGCTGAACGCCGCGCTGGAACCGCAGGGCGTGAAGCTTTCGGTCAATGACCTGCTGATCAAGGCGCTGGCCAAGTCGCTGCTCGCCGTGCCTTCGTGCAATGTGCAGTTTGCCGGTGACGAGCTGATCAGGTTCGCTCGCGCCGATATCTCGGTTGCCGTGTCGATCCCCGGCGGCCTGATTACGCCGGTTATTACCGATGCCGGGTCCAAGGCCGTGTCCGCCATTTCCACCGAGATGAAGGACCTCGCCACCCGTGCACGCGATGGCAAGCTGGCTCCGTCCGAATATACCGGCGGCACCGCCAGCCTGTCCAACATGGGCATGTTCGGCATCAAGCAGTTCGAGGCGATCATCAATCCGCCGCAAGCCATGATCATGGCCATCGGTGCGGGCGAGAAGCGCCCCTATGTGGTCGACGGCGCGCTGGATGTGGCCACGGTGATGTCCGCCACCGGCAGTTTCGATCACCGCGCCATCGATGGCGCAGACGGCGCCGTGCTGATGAAGGCGTTCAAGGAACTGATCGAGGCGCCTCTGGGACTGGTGGCTTGAGGGGGCTGTCCTACCCGGTCCGACCCATGCCACACCCGGCTCGATGACCTGTCTTGTCCTGCCCGCGACCACACGCTCCGCACCCCTGACGGGGCGCGATCCAACGCGCGCGTGTAGGAAATTATCGAACAGGCGCGCGCACGAAAATTTTATTTTTTCCTACAGCTCGATCCACGCAAATTTTGCCTATAACCTGCTGGTTTTAAACGGTAATGTGGGCAGACACGCAGGGTTGCACCGTGTCACTTGTGTAAACCCCGGGCCGCAGGGGGCGCGCGCATGACCGATGCCGAAATCCTTGAGGGGCGCGACCCAGCGATTCGCGTTACCGCAATGCCGCGTGACACCAATGCATACGGCGATATCTTCGGCGGCTGGCTGATGAGCATCATGGACAGCGCCGCCGGCCTCACCGCCGCGCGCTTTTCCAAGGGCCGCGCCGTCACCGTGGCGATGGACGGCATGCAGTTCCACCAGCCCGTGAAAGTGGGTGAGGAAGTGTCCGTCTATACCGAGATTGAGCGGGTGGGGCGCACCAGCCTGACCATCGCCGTGGAAGCCTGGCGACGCCAGCGCCATTCCGAAGATGCAGTAAAAGTAACGCAGGCGAAGTTCACCTTCGTCGCCATCGATGATGAGGGGCGTCCCCGACAGGTTCAGGCGCGCCCGGCAAATATCCAGGAGTAAGAAGACGTGGCCAATAGCTATGACGTGATCGTTCTCGGTTCTGGCCCCGGCGGCTATGTTTCCGCCATTCGCTGTGCGCAGCTGGGCCTCAAGACCGCGATTGTGGAGCGTGAGCTGCTCGGCGGCATCTGCCTCAACTGGGGCTGTATCCCCACCAAGGCGCTGCTGCGTTCGGCAGAGATCATGCATTACATGCAGCATGCCGGCGATTACGGGCTGAAAGCCAAGGAAATCGAGGCGGATCTGGACGCGGTGGTCAAACGCAGCCGCGGCGTGGCCAAGCAGCTGAATGCCGGCGTCACCCACCTGATGAAGAAGAACAAGATCACCGTGCACATGGGCACCGGCACGTTGACCGGCCCCACCAGCATCACGGTGAAGGGCGACAAGGGTGAGGAAAAGCTGACCGCAAAGCATGTGATCGTGGCCACCGGCGCGCGCGCGCGCGACCTGCCGTTCGCTCCGGCAGATGGCAAGCGCGTGTGGACCTATCGCCACGCCATGACGCCAAAGGAAATGCCCAGCAAGCTGCTGGTCATCGGATCGGGCGCCATCGGCATCGAATTTGCCAGTTTCTACAATGACATGGGTGTGGACGTGACCGTGGTCGAAATGCTCGACCGGGTGGTTCCGGTGGAGGACAAGGATGTCTCCGCCTTCCTCGAAAAGTCGCTCACCAAGCAGGGCATCACCATCAAGACCGGCGCCGGTGTCGAGGAGCTGAAAGTCTCGGACAAGGCCGTGTCCGCCAAGATCAAGCTGAAGGACGGCAAGATCGAAAGCGGCGATTACAGCCACGTGATCGTGGCCATCGGCATCGTCCCCAACACCGAGAATATCGGGGTCGACAAGCTGGCCGATATGGACCGCGGCTTCATCCAGATCGATCCCTATGGCCGCACGAAGTCAAAGGGCCTGTGGGCCATCGGCGATTGCACGCCCGGCCCGTGGCTGGCGCACAAGGCCAGCCATGAAGGCGTGACCTGTGCAGAGGCTATCGCGCAGGAACTGGGCAACAAGGACGTCCACCCGCATGCGCTGGACCGCAATTCCATTCCCGGCTGCACCTATTGCCACCCGCAGATCGCCAGCGTCGGCATGACCGAGGCGAAAGCGAAGGAGGCGGGCTACCAGGTCAAGGTCGGCATGTTCCCCTTCATCGGCAACGGCAAGGCCATCGCCCTGGGTGAGGCGGAAGGCTTCACCAAGACGGTGTTTGACGCCAAGACAGGCGAATTGCTGGGCGCGCACATGGTGGGCGCTGAAGTCACCGAGATGATCCAGGGCTATACCGTGGGCAAGGTGCTGGAGACGACCGAAGCGGAACTGATGCAGACCATCTTCCCGCATCCGACCATCTCTGAATCGATGCATGAAAGCGTGCTGGCGGCCTATGGACGCGCGATCCATATCTAGGCTTGCGAAGTTCCGGAGAATTGGCGGACAGGGTGGGATTCGAACCCACGGTGGGCTTGCACCCACGCCGGTTTTCAAGACCGGTGCATTCAACCGCTCTGCCACCTGTCCGCAAAGCGAGGGGATCGCTAGCGAGATTCGAATTGATTGTCACCTGCGCTGGTGCATTTCGACGTGGTGACAGGCGCGAGAGCTTGGGTTAACAATGACGGCAATGGCCGCATGGATGGCTGGGGAGAGGAAAAATGATGGCGATGAAACGATTGGCATTCGCTTCGCTGGGGGCAATCGCCGCCGTGGCAGTGGCCAGCCCGGCCATGGCGCAGGCAGGGTGCAGCCGCGAAAGCCTGCAGGATCTGGCCGACACTTATGTGGAGGCGCAGACGCTGGGTGAGGGCTTCCGCGTTCCGATGGGCGAATGGGTCCAGTACCGGGAAAACAACGCGCTCTCCTCCATGACCTTTGGCGGCGTTCTGGCCGATCCGCACGAAGTGGACTGGTACCGCGCCTTCCTCGACACGCAAACCTGCAACATATTTGTCGAACTGATCGTCGACGATGCCGAAAGCCCCTGGGTGCTGGGCACCAAGATCAGCACGCGCGGCGGACTGGTAAACCGCTATGACGTGGTCACCTCCACCAAGGGAGACTGGCTGTTCGATGCCTCCAAGACGCTGGAATACGCCCAAGGCGAAGACTGGCGCGTGATCCCGGAAGCCGATCGCCTGCCACGGGAAGCCATCATCGCCGCAGCCGACGCCTATCTCGACCGGTTCAACGATACGTCCGTGGAAGTGCCGTGGGGGCCTGACTGCGCCCGGCTGGAAGGCGGCATGACCACCCCGCGTGATGCGCCGGGCAGCACGTGCGATCTGGGCATTCCCGAAGGCATTCAGCTGGTCGACCGGGACTACATCGTCGATGAGGCACTGGGCGCGGTCGCCGTGCGGCTGAGGTTCGGCAGTGAGGACGGCCTGAGCGACGCCCACATCTTCCGCGTGGAATCGGACGGCATTCGCTACATTCACACGATCACCAATTGCGGCGGCGTGGAGAATTGCGGTTTCCCGCCACTCGGTGAAGTGCCCGGGAGCTGATCCGGGCTGGTAACACTTCGCGCCAGTTGTTTGAAAATAAAGAGGATTGAGAGAGAAATGAAGCGCAAGCTCCTTGCCATATTGGCCGCCGGTACCGGCCTTGCCATCTCCAGCCCCGCTGCCGCGCAGAGCGCGTGCAGCCGCGATTTACTCCAGGGCATCAGCGACAGCTGGATTGCTGCTCTGGAGCAGGGCACGATGATGACCATGCAACTGGGCGAATGGGTCGATTATAACGAGAACTTCCGCCGCAGTTCGCTCGGCGTTTTTCTCGATCACCCGCGCCAGGTAGACTGGTCGATGAGCTTGTTCGACACGACCACTTGTCAGGTCTACGTCGAAGCCGTGGTCAGCAGCGAGAACGGCCCCGAAGTGCTCGCTTCACGCATGGGCAACGGGTTCTTCGGTGTAGGCCCCTTCAACAACATCGTCACCGATGAAGGTGACTGGCTGTTCGATGCCGAGCGCACGGCCTATTATGCGAGCCGCGAGGATTGGGGAATTATTCCCGAAGCCGAGCGCTCCTCCCGCGCCGAACTGATCGCTGCGGCTGACGCCTATCTCGACCTGTTCAACGATCCCAGTGTCGAGGTTCCGTGGGGGACGCCCTGCGCCCGTCTGGAAGGCGGGGTCTATACCGGCCGCGGCCTGCCGACGGACACCTGCAACGTGGGCGTGCCATCGGGCGTGGAACTGATCGACCGGGAATATCTGGTCGACGAGGCACGCGGAGCGGTGAACGTCTTCCTGAAATTCGGCTCCAGCCAGCGTCCGGACAGCCACACTTTCCGCATCGAAAATGGCAAGCTGCGTTATGTCCACACCGTCACCAATTGCGGCGACGAGGATAATTGCGGCTTCACTCCTTTCGCTGAAATGAAAGCCAATAATCCGGACATGCAGCCCGATCTGGATTGACGATCACGCCCATGCGCGGGTCTTACGGCCCGCGCATGAGGCTTTTTATCGCAACTTGTGACGCAAGGGATTCCCACCAGCACACAGGCGTGCCAAATGCAGGGAATGAAATTTATCCGACCTCTCCTGGCGATATGCGCGCTGGCCATCGCTGTGCCGGCCAGTGCCCAGAACCAGACTTTTGATGATTATTTGCGGGACGTTGCAGCCCAGGCCCGCTCCGAAGGCATAAGCCAGTCTGCGATAGACCGCGTGCTGGGCAATCTGACGGTCAGCAACCGGGTGATCGAACTCGATCGCCAGAACCTGTCATCGGGCAGCGACACCACCAGCACCGGCTTTCCATCGCTGGCCAATTACCTCAACCGCCACAACACCCAGTCGCGCATCGATGGTGGCAGGCGCACCATCGCGCGGGTCCGCTCGCTCGCCAGTGCTGCTGAGGCGAGGTACGGTGTCCCGGCATCGATCATGGTGGCGATCTGGGGGCATGAGACGGCCTATGGCGCGGTGAAAGGCGGCTTTGACCTGCCGCAGGCGCTGGCAACGCTGGCCTGGGAAGGACGCCGCCGCAGTCTGTTCGAGCCTGAGTTGCTGGCAGTGCTCAAGATGGTCGATCAGGGTGTCCCGCGCGGTGATCTGCTGGGCAGCCATGCAGGCGCCTTTGGTAACCCGCAATTCCTGCCCAGCGTGTACCTGCGCCTTGCCGTCGATGGCGACAATGACGGTGATCGCGACATCTGGAACAGCGATGCCGACACTTTGTTTTCCATCGCAAATTATTTCCGCGATGCCGGCTGGCGCCCCGGCCAGCCCTGGGGTGTGCGGGCCTATGTGCCCAACTCGGTGAACCGCGATGCCATTGTTAACGATGTCGAATCACCCGTTTGCCCGCGCGTGCATGGCAGGCACAGCCGCTGGATGACGGTGCGCGAATGGCGCGAAATGGGCGTTATCCCGCAAGCCCAGATCGCAGATGACGCGATGGTTTCGCTGTTTGAACCCGATGGCCCTGCATTTCCCGGCTATCTCTTAACCCAGAATTATAGGGTTATCCTCGAATATAACTGCTCGAACTACTACGCGATGAGTGTGGGGTTGCTTGCAGATGAGATTACACAATAACCGCAATCGGGGTCGCATAGCCAAAGCGTGCCTTGTCCTGACTTCAACCACGGCACTGGCCGCCTGCGGGGTGGTGGGCACAGACGCGCGCCCTTCAGCTGTGCTGGTCAGTGCGCTTCCTGCCAATGGTCCGCAGGCTGATTACCCCGTTGTAATCGGCCCGGCCTACATGGTGGATGGCAAGCAATTTACGCCTGCCGACGTGCTCAATTATGATGAGGTGGGCTATCTCGCTGCGGGAACGGGCGAGGGCATCACCGGTGCCCATCACACGCTTCCCGTGCCAAGCTATGTAGAGGTGACCTCGCTGGAAACGGGCAGGACCATTCTCGTCCGCCTGGAACAGCGCGGACCGATGGATTCCAGGCACCTGCTGTCCTTGTCTGCGCCTGCGATGGAGCAACTGCAGGCAAGCGCAGACACGCCAATTCGCGTCCGCCGTGTCAATCCGCCTGAAACACACCGCGCCGTCCTGCGCGCAGGTGAGGCAGCTCCGCTGCGCATGGATACACCGATGGGGCTGGTCACCGTGCTGCGTCGCCGCCTGCCGGAAGAAGGCTCTGCCAGCCTGCGGGCCGACCATGCGCCAGCAGCGCCCGCGCCGGTTGCAACCGTGGATCTGGCTGAGGCCGGTGCAAGTCCGCCACTAGTCGCCGCGGCGGAGCAGCCTTTGCCGCAGGTGCCGCAGCCCATTGAAACCATCGACCCTGAGCAGCCAACCCTGCCACCGCTTGCCGAAGCGGATCACGATGCCTTCGAACAGGCCTTCGCCGAAGTCGAAGATGCGGGTGAAGATGCAAGCGAAGTGGTGCCCGCAGAGCTGAGCGCAGAAACAGCAGAAGTGGCCCCGGCACAGCCTGCAACCGCCACTCCCCGCGCCGCCGAAGCCCAGCCTGTACAGGGCGGTTTCGTGGTTCAGGCCGCTGCTTTCTCCACCTCAGAGCGCGCCGAGCGGGTTGCCAATGCGCTTGGCGGTCAGGTGAGCCGGTCCGGGCAATTCTACCGTGTGCGCACCGGCCCCTTTACTACCCGTGCACAAGCCGAGGCCTCGCTCGCCAATGTGCGGGAGGCGGGCTATAGCGATGCTCGAATCTACAGCAACGGATAGGCCCTAGATGCGCAACCCGCATCACGGTGCGGGAGCGATTTTGAACAAGGCCGGAATTATTGCAGTTGCCGGGGCGATTACCGGGATAGCATCGCTGGTTTGCGGCGCCGTTCCCGCCATCTCTGCGCCTGCACCTGTGCCAACGGAAATTCCCGTGGCCATGCTGGTGGATGTGTCCTCCGGACAGACGCTCTACGCGCGAGAGACAGAGCGGCGCTTCATGCCGGCCTCCGTGGTCAAGGTGATGACCGCTTACACCGCATTTCGCCTGATCCATGAGGGCAAGCTCAACCCGGCAACGCCGTTGGTGATTTCGCAGGAGCTTGAGGACGAATGGTCGGGCGAGGGATCGACCATGTTCCTGCTGGCGGGGGAGCGGCCCACAGTCGGGCAATTGCTGCTGGGGGCCACCACGGTCTCGGGCAATGACGCCTGCGTCGCGCTGGCCATTGCCGCTACCGGATCGGTGGACAACTGGCTGGTCCTGATGAATGAAAATGCCAAAGAACTGGGCATGCGCAACACCCATTTCGGTTCCGCCAACGGCTATCCCGATGAAGGCCACACCTTCACAAGCGCGCAGGATCTGGCCAAATTGGGCCAAGCGATCACAAGCCGCTATCCCGACCTCTATCGCCGCTATTTCGGCCACCGCCAGTTGACCTGGCGTAAACTCACGCAAGCCAATCATGAACCGCTGACAGGCCGCGTTGCGGGCGCAGACGGCATGAAGACCGGCTTCACCAATGAGGCAGGCTATACGCTGCTGGGATCGGGTGAGCGCGATGGGCGCAGGTTGGTGCTGGTGCTGGCGGGCGCTCCCACGGCAAGTCTGCGCGATGATACCGCGCGCAAGTTCCTCGAATGGGGCTTTTCCGATTTCCAAAGGTATCCGCTGATCGGTAGCGGCGTCGTGATCGGTAATGCGATGGTTCAGGAAGGCAGCACCAACAAGGTGCGACTGCGCACACCTGCTCCCGTTGCCGCCAGCGTGCCCCAGGGGATGCAGCCGCAGGTGCAGTTCCAAATCCTGTATCAAGGACCAATTCGCGCGCCGATAATGCAGGGCGATGAGATTGCCCGCCTGCGTGTTACCATTGCCGGTATGGACCCCTACGAAGTGCCTCTGGAAGCGGCCGAAAGCGTGCCCGCTGCCAATCTGTGGCAGCGTGTGCGCAATGGGCTGGTGGGGCTGTTCGGATGACGGCAGGCCGGTTCATCACCTTTGAAGGCGGGGAAGGGGCAGGCAAGTCCACGCAAGCCCGCATGCTTGCCGATTGGCTGGAGGCGCGCGGCATTGCGCTTGTCCAGACGCGGGAGCCGGGCGGAACCCCCGGTGCAGAGGCGATCCGCGCCCTGTTGCTCGATCCCCAGGGCGAGGACTGGCCGCTGGAGGCAGAGGCATTGCTGTTCGCTGCCGCCCGTGCGGATCACGTAGCGCGGCTGATAAGGCCCGCACTGGCCGCCGGGAAGTGGGTCATATGCGATCGCTTCATCGATTCCACCAGGGCATATCAGGGCGGGGAGGGTAGCCTCTCCGATGCCGACATACTCGCCCTGCACCAGACCGGATCGGGCGGATTGCTGCCCGACCTGACCGTGCTCATCACCGTCGACGATACCGAAACGGCAAAGCGCCTTGCCGCCCGCGATGGCGATGAGAGTGACCGGATCGGCGGACGTTCCGCACAATTCCACACCAAGGTTGCCCGCCGCTTCACCGAAATGGCCAAGGCCGAGCCTGATCGCTTCGTGACGATATCGGGCGCGGGCAGCCCGCAGGAGGTGCACCAGCGCGTGATTGAAGCCGTGAGCGCGCGGCTGGGGGAACTGGCATGAGCTTTGTCGGCCATGACCAGCCCTGGGCGGAATGGCGCTCTGCTCTGGCAGGGCCGCGCATGCATCATGGCTGGATGCTGGCGGGCAAGCGCGGCATCGGCAAGGCTGGCTTCGCCATGCAGGCCGCGCGCGAGCTGGTGGCGCAGGACGGCATCGACCAGCCCAAGGGCAATCACCCCGATATCATTGTGCTCAGCCATCTTCCCGCCAACAAGGAGGAGGAGAAAAAGCAGGAGCAGGGCAAGCCCTTCCAGCTCAAGCGCAATATCTCCGTCGATCAGATCCGAGCCATGCAGCTGCGGCTGAACACGCGGCCCACGCTGGGATCGCGGCGGGTGATCATTATCGATCCGGCAGACGATCTGGAAAAAGGGGCATCCAATGCCCTGCTCAAGAGCCTGGAGGAGCCACCCGTGGGCAGCTTCTTCATACTGGTGACACACCGCCCCGGCCGCCTTCTGCCCACCATCCGCTCGCGCTGCCGCGTGCTCTCTTTCCCGCCCCTTGATGACAGCCAGCTGAGCTCGGTTCTGGCTCAGGAGGCTCCGCAAGCCGATGCTGCAACCCGTGCAGCTGCGATTGCCGCATCGGGCGGGTCGCCGGGGGCGGCGCTGGACTTCGTGGCGCTTGATCTGGGCAAATTGCACCGGCTGATGCTGGAGATCGCACAGTCTGGCGATCCGGATTTCAAGCGCCGTGGCCTGCTGGCAGAAGCGATGGGCGCAAGGCCTGATCGAGAGCGCCAGCTGGCAGCGGTTGAACTGGCGCGCGCAGTTGTGGCAGGGCAAATGGCAAACATTTCACCGCAAGCCATTCCCGGACTGGTCCACACCCACGCCGAACTGTCACGGCTCAGCGCACAGGCCCCGACCTATAATTACGATCCCGGACTGCTGGTGATGGAAATCGGCACCTTGCTCACCACTCTCGCGGCTTCTAGGGAACCCGCCCATGGCTGAACCCTATTATATTACCACCGCGATTCATTATCCCAATGGCAAGCCGCACATCGGCCACGCCTATGAAACGATCGCCGCCGATGTCATGGCCCGCTACCAGCGCCTTCGCGGACGTGAGGTGCGGTTCCAGACGGGGACCGATGAGCACGGTCTGAAGATGGCCCAGAAGGCGCGTGATCTCGGCATCACACCGCGCGCGCTGGCTGATGAAATGTCCGGCCATTTCCGTGACTTGTTTGACAAGCTCAACATATCCTATGATCGCTTCATCCGCACGACTGAGGATGTTCACCACCGCGCCAGCCAGGCAATCTGGCAGGCGATGGAAGCCAATGGTGACCTTTATCTCGATCGCTACGAAGGCTGGTACTCGGTTCGCGACGAAGCCTATTATGACGAGAGTGAGCTGGTGGAAGGCCAGGGCGATGAAAAGCTTTCGCCTCAGGGCACTCCGGTTGAATGGACGGTGGAGGAAAGCTGGTTCTTCCGCCTGTCCAGATATCAGGAGCCGCTGCTGGCACTGTACCGCGACAATCCGGACTTCGTTCAGCCAGACAGCCGCCGCAATGAAGTGGAGCGGTTCGTTGAAGGGGGCCTGCGCGATCTCTCGGTCAGTCGCACCAGCTTCGATTGGGGCGTGAAGGTGCCGGGCGCGGAAAATCATGTGATGTATGTCTGGGTCGATGCCCTGACCAACTACCTCACTGGCCTTGGCTATCCTGACGAAACTGAAGACTTTTCAAAGTTCTGGCCCGCAGACCTGCATCTGATCGGCAAGGATATCGTGCGCTTTCATGCTGTCTATTGGCCAGCCTTCCTGATGAGCGCGAAAATCGCCCTGCCGAAGAAGGTCTTCGGGCACGGCTTCCTGCTCAACCGCGGTCAGAAGGAGAGCAAGTCGCTCGGCAATGTCACCGATCCGGCAGAACTGGCGGACCGCTTCGGCGTGGACACTTTACGCTATTTCCTGCTGCGTGAATTCAGCTTTGGACAAGATGGAAGCTATTCCGCAGAAGCGATTGTAAACAGGTCTAATTCTGAGCTTGCAAATAGCTACGGCAACCTCGCCCAGCGCACGCTTTCGCTGATCTTCAAGAATTGCGGGGGCAGCCTGCCGCCCATCACCGGTCACACGCCGAAGGACAATGAGTTGCTGGCTCATGTCGAGCGCGTGATATCAAAGGAAATGCCCGAGGCATTCGAGCAGCTGGCATTTGCGCAGGCGCTGGAAAGCTGGATGGGCGCGATTTTCGCCTGCAACGCCTATGTCGATACGCAGGCGCCATGGGCCCTGAAGAAGAGCGATCCGGAGCGGATGAAGACCGTCCTGGCAACGCTGTACATCGCCATCGCCCATCTGACTGTTGCAGTTTCTCCATTCATTCCAGCGTCTTCGCGCAAGTTGCTCGATGCAATGGGCATATCGGAGAACCTGCGCACGATTGAGGGGATTTCGTCGCATTGGTATTCCCCGCTGGCGGAGAGCGATTTCCTGCTGGCGAAGCCGGAGGGCCTGTTCCCGCGCCTTGAAATGCCAGAGGAAGCGGCCGTCTGATGCTGATCGATAGCCATTGCCACTTGAACTACGAGGGCCTGTTCGAACGGCAGGATGAAGTCCTGGACAATGCGCGCGCGGCAGGTGTGACCGCCTTTCTCAACATCTCCACCCGGCAGAGCGAATGGGCCGCCATTGTCGCCACGTCAGAGCGCAACAGCGATGTGTGGGCTTCCATCGGCATCCATCCGCATGAGGCGGACCAGCACGCCGATCTGGGCAAGGCCGCTCTGTTCGAAGCAGCGGCCCATCCGCGCGTGATCGCGATTGGAGAGACCGGACTCGATTACTACTACGACAAGAGCGACCGCGCGGTGCAGCAGGCGCTGTTCCGCACCCACATCGAAGTGGCGCGCGAAACGGGCCTGCCGCTGATCATCCACACGCGAGATGCGGATGATGACACGGCCAAGATCCTTGCCGAAGAGATGGGGAAGGGGGCTTTCCCCGCCCTGATCCACTGCTTCACCGCCAGCCCCGATTTCGGCCGCAAGGTTCTGGATCTGGGCCTGACAATCTCGATATCAGGCATAGTCACTTTCAAGAACGCGCGTGAACTACAGGAATTTGCAGCACAAATTCCGTCTGACAGGCTGCTGGTAGAGACGGATAGCCCGTTCCTCGCTCCGGTCCCCCATCGCGGCAAGACTTGCGAGCCGGCATTCGTGCGCAACACGGCTGAGTTTCTGGCCGCACTGCGCGATGAGCCTGTTGAACAGCTTGCGGAAGCTACGAGCCGCAATTTCTACGCCCTGTTCAGCAAGGCCGCTGCATGAAGGTGATTATCCTCGGCTGCGGCACTTCCACCGGCGTGCCGCGGATCGGCCCGGACTGGGGCGAATGCGACCCGAATGAGCCGAAGAACAGGCGCAGCCGCGTGTCCATTGTTGTCGAAAACAATGACGGAAAACGCCTGCTGGTCGACACATCCACCGATCTTCGTCACCAGCTGCTTGCCAACAACATAGACAAGGTGGACGCGGTTTTCTGGACGCACGATCACGCCGATCACTGTCATGGCATCGATGATCTGCGGCCGATGCGCTATGGCCGGGCGGCGGCGCTGCCGGGCTTTGCTTCAACCGCCACCATGCGCAGCCTGAAACACCGCTTCAGCTATGTTTTTTCAGGGCAATTTGGCTATCCCACGATTGTCGAGATCGACAACCTTGATCGGTTGCGGATCCACGCAGGTTTCGGGATCGATTCCGTCGAATTGCCGCACGGACACACGATGAGCACCGCGTATCGCTTTGATGCTGACGGTAAATCAATAGGTTATGCGACAGACTTCAGTGAGATTACCAATGATCTGGTAGACATGTTCCACGGCCTCGACATCCTTGTGACCGACTGCTTGCGACGTGAAGCGCATCCCACGCATGCCAATCTGACCATGGCGCTGGAGCTGTCGGCGCGTTGCAGCGCCAGGACCACAGTGTTGACGCATCTGGACAAGAGCATGGATTATGCGACGCTGTCTGCCGAAACGCCGGACCATGTCCTGGTCGGCTATGATGGTATGGAGTTGGTGGCGTGAGCGGCCTTTCAATAGTGGCGATCCTGGCAATGGCAGGCTGGCTTGTGCTGGCGCTCAGCGCTTATCGTTCACACCGTGTTGGTGCCAAACAGACTGTGGTCATGGCGCTGGCCTGGGGCGCGTTGTTCCTGCTGGTCGCCGGGGTTTTTGCGGCGATAGGGACATGAAGAGGGGCCTCAAGCTCGTGCTGTGCCATCCGTACCGACCCATCTTTTATTTAACATAATATATATTATCATTCCAATATGTCCGAACAAATGGATCGCCTCCTCGCCATCATGGCCCGCCTGCGTGACCGCGAAAGCGGCTGCGAATGGGATGTTGCGCAGACTTTCGAGACCATCGCCCCCTATACGATCGAGGAAGCCTATGAAGTTGCCGACGCGATCGAGCGCGCGGACATGGATGACCTGCGCGGCGAACTGGGCGATCTGCTGCTACAGGTGGTGTTCCATGCCCGCATTGCCGAGGAAGCCGGAGATTTCACTTTCGCGGACGTAGCTGCGTCCATCAGCGAAAAAATGCTCGCGCGCCATCCGCACGTCTTTGGCGATGAAGGACAGCAAGGCCAGGAACACCGCTGGGAGGAGATCAAGGCAGCTGAGCGCGCCGACCGCGGCTCCACCAGCGCGATGGACGGCGTGGCCAAGGCGTTGCCGGCACTGCTGCGCGCCGAAAAGCTGCAAAAACGCGCCGCCCGCGTCGGTTTCGACTGGCCCGACCCAAAGGGTCCGACAGAGAAGATGGAGGAGGAGCTGGAAGAGCTCGCCACCGCCCAGAGCGATGCAGAACGCCTGATGGAAGCGGGTGACGTGCTGTTCGTGGCGGTCAACATCGTGCGCAGCTATGGCATTTCACCAGAAGACGCCTTGCGCGCCTCCAACGGCAAGTTCGAAAAGCGCTTTCGCCGGATGGAGGAACTGGCCGCAGCGCAGGGTAAGGATTTCGCCGCCCTGCCCCTGGATGATCAGGAACAATTCTGGCTACAGGTCAAACGCGAAGAAAAATCGCAAACCTAGCCCCCGACCCTAACCGCCAGCGTGGCCCTGTGCCCAGCGACGCGCCCCGTCCTGCGATTGCTTTTTGATCGGCGGCACGTCCACCACAGCGGCCGGATCGATTGCCACGCCGAGATAATCCGCCACCTGTCGCAGCGTCCCTGCCGGATCTGCCAGCGCATCTTCAAACCACAGCACCAGCGGTTCAATCCGCAGGTCCCGGTACATATCCTGCCACGCCGCTTCCTGCTGCTCGATCATCCGTGATGCCCGCTCAACCGCAACCGCAGAATATTCAGGCTCCTCGCGCCCGCCTTTTTCCTGTTCCTGCCGCCAGATCCCGCTCAACAGGGCGCGGGCGTAGGAAATGGCATGGGCATCGCGGTCCCGCCGCCGCAATTGCACCACCTTGCGGCCAGACTGGCCACCCAGCAGGAAGCGCATCACCTCGTCCACCAGCACCGGATTTGTCTGCTGGAGTTGATGCAACTGGCCAGGAAAGGTCTTGATCCCGAACACATCATTGGGAGATGTACGTGCGGCCAGTGCCCTGCGCCACAGGCCAATCTGCGCCGCCGGATCAGCATGCGCGGCGCCATATGGTCCGCCGGGTTCAAAGTTGAGGTATTCCAGCGGGGCGCCAAGGCAGCCGCATTGCCACAGGTGGTGGCTCAGCCAGGTACTGCCCGCACGCGGGACGGACGCCAGCATATAGGTCTGGCGCGGCGGCCATGCGCGCCGGGGAAAGTCGAAGCTTTCCTCATATCCCGTGATGATCCCGTCGAGCATGTGTCCATCCGCCAATTTGAAGCCCCAGCATCAGCAGGCTGGGCGGACTGTCAACCCGCGGGACAACCCCACGGATCAATCCGGAGCTCAATCGAGTTCAGGCAGTGCATAGCCGCTCATTGTGGCGAAGCGGCCCAGGTCCTTTACGCTCAGCCGCGCGTCGATCTCGCGCAGTGGGCCGTCATCCCCCTCGCCGCCATCGCGGTCTGCGGTCACTTCGCCATGAGCATAAAGCCAGGCAATGCGCGCGCCGTCGCTGGCCGGAATTGTGAACGTCTGGAGCCGCGAGCCCTTGGTCAGCATGGCGCCAAGCCGATCGAGCAGCTTGTCTACGCCAAAGCCGGTAATGGCAGAAATTGCCACGATATCGGGATCGCTGTCCGCCAGTGCGCCTAGCTCTGCCTGCCGGTCGGCATCGAGCATGTCCCATTTGTTCCACACTTCGATGATCGGCATGGCGCTTTCGCCATTGTCGCCATCGATCACGTCCAGTTCCGCCAGCACGTGTAGAACCTGGCTCTTTTGCGAGGTCGTATCCGGATTGGCAATATCGCGCACATGCAGGATGACATCTGCCGCCGTCACTTCCTCCAGCGTGGCACGGAAAGCCGCGACAAGCTGTGTCGGAAGGTCGGAAATGAAGCCCACCGTATCGGACAGGATGGCCTTTTCGATACCGGGCAAGGCAATCGCGCGCATGGTGGGATCAAGCGTGGCGAACAGCAGGTCCTCGGCCATCACGTCCGCACCGGTAATACGGTTGAACAGCGTGGATTTGCCGGCATTGGTATAGCCGACCAGCGCGATTACCGGCCATGGTGCCCTGCCCCGCCGTTTGCGGTGCAGTTCGCGGGTCTTACGCACCTGTTCCAGCTCGCGGCGAAGCTTGGCCATGCGGTTGCGGATCATCCGCCTGTCGGCCTCGATCTGCGTCTCACCCGGGCCGCCCAGGAAGCCGAAGCCACCGCGCTGGCGTTCCAGATGGGTCCAGCTGCGCACAAGCCGGCTCTGCTGGTAATCGAGATGCGCCAGTTCAACCTGCAAGCGCCCTTCGGCCGTGGCCGCACGCTCGCCAAAGATCTCCAGGATCAGGCCGGTGCGGTCGATGACCTTGCGGCCCAGCTTTTCTTCCAGATTGCGCTGCTGGATCGGGGACAGAGCGCCATCGATGATGACCAGCTCTGCCTCATGCAGTTCGCAATCGGTGACCATGCGCTGGACCTGGCCTTCGCCAAACAGCGTGCCCGCCTTGGCAACGCGAATGGGCAGGATATAGCTTTCCGCCACCACGATGCCGATGGCAAGCGCAAGCCCCCTCGCCTCTTCCAGCCTGGCTTCGGGGTCCTGGCTCTGGCGCTGCGCCCTGATATCCGGGCACACGACAAGGGCCCGCGCACCGCGGGTTACCTCACCTTCGATATCTTCATTTTCAAAAATCAGGCGACGTCGCCTTCTTCATCATCGAAATCGCCACTCAGATCCACATGCGATGCGGGCTGAATGGTCGAAACGGCATGCTTATAAGCCAATTGCACAAAACCATCGCGTTCCAGCAACATGCAGAACAGGTCGAATGCGGCGATCCGTCCCTGCAACATCACGCCATTGACCAGGAACATGGTGACCTGGACCTCGGCATCGCGCACGCGGGTGAGGAAAATATCCTGCAAAAGGCGCTGCTTGCGATTGCCCTCGCCGACATTGCCGAACTTGTCCGCATCAACCGGCTGACCGGGCATGATGGTGGAGATCGCGTGCTTGTATACCAGTTGGGACTGGCCGTCGCGGCGCAACAGGATGGAGAAATTGTCAAACCACGTGACGATGCCCTGCAACTTCACGCCCTTCACCAGAAACATGGTGACAGGAATCTTCTCCTTGCGCAGAAAATTGAGGAACACATCCTGAAGATTGCCGGCCCGCACTTCTATCGGGGCGCTGGCAGCATCGGCCTCGACCTCTTCGGCCGAGCGCGCACGGGGGGAAAGTTTGGCTCTGGTCATCTTTTCTGACTCCTGTTTTTGGCGACTGCTTGCCGCAGTCACATTCTGGCATGGCGATATGACAAATATCGGTCAGCCGGTTGGTTTGGTCCCACACGCACGTACAACACCTAAATAGGAAAGACGGCTCTCGGTTCCAGTAGTTTACTCTTTACCGTCCTCCGTCTCTGCATTTTCCTTGCGATCGCCCATGCCCAGAATTTTCAGTTTCCGGTGCAATGCGGAACGTTCCATGCCGATGAATCCAGCGGTCTTGGATATGTTACCAGAAAACCGGCGTATCTGAATACGTAGATATTCACGCTCGAAACTTTCTCGCGCCTCCCGCAGGGGCACACCCATCAGTGCGGACATGGCGCTGCCACCCGGCTCCGATCCGCCGACGATTTCGGCAGGCAACATGTTCGGATCGATCTTGCCGAACTTGTCACGCGGGGCGAGGATGACGGTGCGTTCCACCACATTGCGCAACTGGCGCACGTTGCCGGGCCAGTCATAGGCCTGCAGCGCGGCCATCGCCTCTGGCGTAACAGTGGGAGGAAGCAACCCCTGCTCTCGTGCATAGCGGGTGAAGAAATGATCGGTCAGCGATGGGATATCGTCACGCCGTTCCGCCAGCGAGGGGATTGCAATCGGCACCACATTCAGGCGGTAGAACAGGTCTTCGCGAAAGCGCTTCTCGGAAATCTCGCCTTCAAGGTCCCTGGCCGAAGAGGAGACAACGCGCACGTCCACGCCGATCTGCCGATTGCCGCCTACCCGCACAAAGCTCTGATCGGTCAGAACACGAAGGATACGGGCCTGCGTGTTGAGCGGCATATCGGCCACCTCATCGAGGTAGAGTGTGCCGCCATCGGCCATTTCCAGCAAGCCGGGACGCACCAGATTGCCGTCGCTTTCCTCGCCGAACAGCTCCTGCTCGAAACGTTCAGGCGTGATGCGGGCCGAATTGACCGTTACAAAGGCACTGTCGCGGCGCGGGCTCCAGCTGTGCAGAAGGCGCGCGGCCACTTCCTTGCCCGCCCCGCCCGGCCCGCTGATCAGCACCCGGCTGCCCGTGCCGGCAACGCGCTTCAATGTGGCGCGCACCTGATTGATGATGTTGGAATTGCCCGTGAATTCGTCCGGCGCGGAGAAGTCTTCCCGCAGGCGGGCGTTTTCACGGCGCAGCCGTTCAGTCTCGGTCGCGCGTTCCACCAGCAACAGCAGGCGTTCTGCCTCAAACGGCTTTTCGATGAAGTCCATCGCTCCGCGGCTGACTGCCGAGACGGCGGTATCGATGTTGCCATGACCGGAGAAGATGATGACGGGCAATTCAGGCTCACGCGCCTTGATGGCATCGAGCACCTCCAGCCCGTCCATCGGGCTGCCATGCAGCCACACGTCGAGCAGAACCAGGCTGGGCCGCCGTTCGTCAACCGCTGCAAGCGCGGACGTGCTGTCCCCCGCAGTGCGGCATTCATAGCCTTCATCGCTGAGCACACCCGCGACGAGTTCGCGGATATCCTTTTCGTCATCCACAACCAGGATGTCGAGCGCCATCAGTTATTCTCCTCAGGGGTCATTCGGCGGCCTCGCTTCCAGCGCCGAAATCGGCGGGCCTCAGCGCAAAACGCAGGGTGGCCACCGTCCCGCCACCCGGACCATTAGTGAAATTGAGATCGCCGCCGTGTTCCTCAACGATCTTCTTGACGATCGCCAGACCCAGACCAGTACCCTTTTCGCGGGTCGTAACATAGGGTTCCATAATGTTTTCATGGCTGCTGGGCAGGCCAATGCCATTGTCGGTCACGGTAATCTTCAAATGGGTGGAATTGGCCGTCACATTGATAACAATCTTGCCGCGATAGTCGGGTTCCGCATCGCGCTTGCGCGCTTCAACCGCCTCGGCGGCGTTCTTCAGCACATTGGTCATCGCCTGACCGAACTGGTGGCGATCGCTCTCGACCTTGGGAATTTCCCCTTCGGCGGAAAAGCCATAGGTGATGTCCGGATTGGCGACTTCCTGCAGGAACAGCGCCTGACGGACCAGGTCCACCGCATCTTCGGAGCGGAACACCGGCTTGGGCAGGCGCGCGAAGGAGGAGAATTCATCCACCATCTTGCGCAGGTCACCTACCTGGCGAATGATCGTGCCGGTAAGTTCATCGAACAGTTCGGCATCCTTCAGGATCTGCTTGCCATAGCGGCGCTTGATCCGTTCGGTGGCGAGCTGGATCGGGGTCAGCGGGTTCTTGATCTCATGCGCGATCCTGCGCGCCACATCGGACCACGCCGCCTGCCGCTGATCGATCAACTGGCGGGTGATATCCTCGAAAGTGATCACATAGCCATTGGCTGCTGGCGAAAGCTTGACCGCCAGCGTCAGCAGTTCACCATCCCTGCTGTATTGCACCAGCCCGCTGCTCGCTTCGGTCCGCACCAGCGTGGCGATTTCCGGTGTCACTTCCTCCAGCTTCAGGCCAACCGGAGTGGGGCCAGCGCGATCAAGCAGCAGTTGCTGGGCGGAATTGTTCATCAGCAGCACCCGCCCGTCCGTATCGACAGAGATGATACCCGCCGTGATCGATTGCAGCACGGCTTCGATAAAGGCCCGGCGTTCCCCCAGCTGGTGGTTGGCGCCAATCAGGGCATCGGTCTGCCGCTCGATCTGCGCCGTCATGCGGTTGAAGGCGCGGTTGAGCAGGCCGATTTCATCGGGCCCGGTCCGCCCGGAAACGCGCATGGAATAATTGCCGCTGCCAATCTCGCGCGCGGCAGTGGCCAGTTCCGCCAAGGGGGCAACCTGCCGATCGGCAAAGCGCAGGGCCGCCCACACCGCCAGACCCACCAATGCCAGCGACATGCCGAACAACAGCAGGTTGAAGCGCAATTGCAGGACCCGGGCACGCTGGATCAGGTCCTCGTAATCTTCAACGACGCTTTGTGCCTGCTCCCACTGCCCGAAGGCGAACGGGTTGGAATCGCGCATGATGAACAGGTAAACGCCCAGTGAGCGATCAAGCGGCGTAACCGCCTCGATCCGGTTCTGCCGCGCGGTGACCACCAGCTCTTCCCCGTCGCGCAGGCGCTGGACAGCTTCCTCGGGAATCAGGTCTTCCTCAGGCGTTCCGCCGGGATTCACGATCGCGACAACGCGCAGCGGACCATCGTCCCCTTCCAGAAGAATAGCGCTTCCGCTCAATTCGCGCGAGAAGACCTGGAGCCCGTACTGATACTGAAATTCATCGCTGTTGATGGTCATGTCCTGCAGGAAAAACCGCAGATCGCCGGACATCGCTGCGGCCTCTGCCCCCATGGCCCGCTGATTCTCGTCATAATAGCCGCGCGCCAGTTCGTTGGCGTTTTCAAGGATTCCGCGCTGCTTGTCAGAAAACCAGAATTCGACACCCGACTGGAACAGCAGCGAGGCAAATACGGCGACGACCAGCGTTGGAACAGCGGCGACCAGCGAGAAGAAGAACACCAGGTTCACGTGCAGGCGGGCAGTGGTGCCCCCGGTCCGGCGGATAGCCATTCTGCGCCCCCACAGGACGATCAGCCCCAGCGCCGGGATCAATGTTCCCACCAGCATGATGGCTGCCTGGGTTGCAGGCACCAGAGCGCCTCCATTTTCCATGCCGGCCAGCGCGAAATAGGACGTGAACAGCATGGTCGCCAGCGTGGCCGCGCAGACCACCTCCAGCCACAGGAACAGGTTGATGTGGCGCGCAGTCAGCTGCGCCTTGCGCCACCAGCGCGGGGAGCGGCGTGTCACGCGCTCTGGCGTGTGGGAGAGATCGGCCGAGACCACGTTGCAGACTTACAACGACCCTGTTGCCAAGATGCAAGGGTTTTGTGATGCATGATCGCAGGAAAGCGGTGGTTAACTGCTGCGGACGAAGCGATCGGGGTCAATTTCCAGATCCACAAGCCGTTTGCGCAAGGTGTTGCGGTTGATCCCCAGCAGCTGTGCAGCGCGCAGCTGATTGCCCCCAGTTTCGGACAGGGCATGTTCGAACAATGGCTTTTCAAATACCGCCAGCGCCCCGTGATACAGTGTGCCCGCGGGAAAGTTCGAGCGATCGAGCCAGTTGGCGATCACCAGATCGATATTCGTATCGATCGCCGTGGATGCTTCCACTGCAACGCTATCAAGCAGCAATTCCACTGTGGGGACATCGATTTCCTCATCACGCGCCAGCAAGGCTGCACGAAACATGAAATTGCGCAATTCGCGGACATTGCCGCGCCACACCTGGCGTGACAGCAGGTCCGCCGCTTCCCGCGAGAGGCGGCGCTGGGGCAGGCCATCCTTGACCGCGCGGCGCAGGAAATGGCGGGCCAGAGGCTCAATATCGCTGGCCCGGTCCCGCAGGGGCGGCAACTGGATCGGCACCACGTTGAGGCGGTAATAAAGATCTTCACGAAAGCCCCCGGCAGCAATCAGCGGCTCCAGATCACGATTGGTGGCGGCAATGATGCGCACATCCACGGCAATCTCCTGATCGCCGCCCACGCGCCGGATTCGCCCGGATTGCAATGCGCGCAGCAGCCGCGTTTGGGCCTCTGGTGGCATGTCGCCGATTTCATCGAGGAACAGCGTCCCGCCATTGGCCTCTTCAAACTTGCCGATGCTGCGGCTGGTGGCACCGGTGAAGGCACCCTTCTCATGGCCGAACAGTTCGCTTTCAATCAGTTCACGCGGAATGGCCGCAGTGTTGACTGCCACAAAGGCCCCTTTGCTGCGCGATCCAAGCTGGTGGATGGCTTCGGCGACCAGTTCCTTGCCAGTGCCGGATTCGCCCAGGATCAGCACGGTCAGATCATTGCGCAGGACGCGGGTAATCATCCGGTAAACGTCCTGCATCGGCTGGCTGCGCCCGATCAGCGGCAGGCCCTCGCCCGGATCGCCTTCATCCAGATCAACCTCGCCCTTTGAATCGGCAGCCTGACGCGCGGCGCGGATCAGCTCCTCCAGGTCGAACGGCTTGGGGAAATATTCAAACGCGCCGGTCACACTGGCGCGAACGGCCGTATCCAGCGTGTTCTGGGCAGAAAGGATGATGATCGGCATGTCTGGATGGCCAGACTGGACATTGCCCAGCGATTCAATGCCGTCTCCGTCCACCAGCATGACATCTGTCAGCATGACATCATATTGGTTCTGGCTCAGCAGCCGGTCGCGTTCGGAGATACGGTCACAGCGATCTACGGTGAAAGCTTCATCCTCCAGCGCGGCGGTGATCACCGTGGCGATCGATGCATCGTCTTCTACCAGCAAGGCGCGTCTGGCCATGATCCCTACCCCTGTTTTGCCATCGGCAGATGCACGCGAAAATGCGTCCATCCGCCCACGTCGTCACGCTCATGGCTGATCCGCCCGTCCATATCGCGCACCAGCTTTTGCACCAGCGCCAAGCCCAGCCCCTGCCCGTTGGGCTTGCTGGACACGAATGGTTCGAAAATATGCTCCTGCACAGCGGGATCGATGCCCGGACCATTGTCGCTGATCTGGATCTCGATCGGCAGCTTTACCGGGCGGCCAAGCCGGATCACATTCATCACCAGCCCGCTGACAAAGCGGGTGCGGATGATGATCTGCGGTTGCGGGGCAGCGGCACAGGCATCCCTGGCATTGGACAGCAGGTTGATCAGCACCTGCACCAGCGCCCCTTCATTGGCGAGCACCGGCGGTAGCGATGGATCGAACTCCTCGCGAACCGGCAATTGCCCGCTGGAGGCAGCGTTGACGGTATCCATCGCGCGGTGGATCGCTTCGTGAAGATTGGTTGCCCCCACAGGCGCCGCCTTCTCGCGGCCAAGGCGCTGCATGCGATCGATCAGCTGGGCGATGCGGTCCACCTCATCCGCGATCAATGCGGTAAGGCTGCGGTCCGCTTCGTCCAGCTTGCGCGAAACCAGCTGCGCCGCGCCGCGAATGGCGGCTAGCGGGTTCTTGATCTCATGCGCCAGAACGGCGGGACCACGCAGGCTGGCCCTGCGCTCCTCATCGCCAAAACGCTCACCCTGCCCTGAATCCGAAAGGGTCACCACCCGCCAGCCAACATGTGTCTGAAGGGGCGAAACCGTCAGATTGACCGAGACTTTCTTGTCATTGACCATCAGCGGTAGGCCGCGCGCAATCAGCTGCGCTTCGGTCTCGCGCAGCCGCTTGGCAATCTGTGGCTCACCGAAATCGAGCACATCGGCAATGTCCCGTCCGATCAGGCGGCGGGCGCTCTTGCCGATCAGGTTTTCGGCGGACGGATTGACCGTGCGGATGGAAAGATCGGGCGCGACCAGCAGCATGGCAAAGGTCAGGCCGGCAATCTGGTCCGTTGCTGCCGGGACGTCTTCAGCCAGTTCGTTCACGCAGCGCGGCGCCTCATGAACGGCTCGTAGAAACGCTCGATCTCACCCAGCACCTGCGCGGGATCGTCCACGAAGTTGACCATGTTGCGAAACTCCGCAGAGCCATGCATGCCCTTGGTATACCAGCCCAGATGCTTGCGCGCGAACTTGACGCCAACATCCGCACCGTAATGGTCCAGCATGGCGCGGTAATGCTCTGTCAGCACATCATACTGCTCGGTGAAATCCGGGCTTTCCAGACTTTCACCTGTGCGCCACCAGTTCATCACCTGCGCCAGCAGCCACGGTTTGCCATAGGCGCCGCGGCCAATCATCAGGCCGTCTGCGCCCGATTGATCGAGCGCGGTCGCAGCATCTTCGATGGTGCAGATATCGCCATTGACGATGACGGGGATGGAGACCGCGTCCTTGACCTTGCGGACAAAACCCCAGTCTGCGCTGCCCTTGTACATCTGGTTGCGGGTGCGGCCGTGGACGGTGATCATGCGGACGCCCAGATCCTCGGCAATCTTCGCCAGTTCCGGGGCGTTCAGGCTGTCATGATCCCAGCCCATGCGCATCTTGATGGTGACTGGAACGTCCACCGCCTTCACCGTGGCTTCCATCAGCTTTGTTGCCAGCGGAACTTCGCGCATCAAGGCGGAACCCGCCAGCTGCCCCACCACCTTGCGAACTGGGCAACCGAAATTGATATCGATAATGGCGGCGCCATTGTCCTGCTGGAGCCTGGCGGCCTCGCTCATGGAAACCGGATCGCAGCCAACCAGCTGCATCGACACCGGTTCCTCGATCTGGTCCCAGGCGGCCTTCTGCACTGACTGACGGGTATCGCGAATTGCCGCCTCGCTGGCGATCATCTCGGTCACGTTGAGGCCCGAGCCATAACGGCGCACCAGTTTGCGGAACGGCAGATCGGTCACCCCTGTCATCGGCGCGAGCACGACCGGGCAGTCGATCCGCACCGGACCGATCTCGATCGGCTTCAGCGCCGGAGGAGCAGGGAGAGACGTTTTTTCCATGATGTGCCTAAATATTGGGCAGCGCATAGTGGATTGCGAGGGTGGTCGCAAGTCGCTAGCGCCCACGCCATATGTCGCAAGCACCATCCACAGGCCCGATCAGGCTCGCCGCGGTGATCGTTGCAGCCGGCAAGGGACTGCGCGCTGGCCAGCCCCTGCCAAAGCAATTCGCCCTATGGCGCGGCAAGCCAGTGCTTCGCCATGCGGCGGACAGGCTGGTGGCCGCAGGTGCAGAGCTGCTGTGCGTTGTCATTCCCGAAGGCGCGGATGCGCATGCGCACGCTATTCTGGAGGGTGCCGGTCCGGTCCTGCTGGTAACCGGCGGAGAAACCCGGCAGGATTCGGTGCGCGCCGGACTGGAAGCCCTGCAACAGGCCAGTCCTGACCTGGTGCTGATCCACGATGCCGCCCGCCCCGACTGCCCGCCGCAAGTGGTTGAACGGCTGGTTGCGGCGCTGGCGGACAATCCCGGCGCGATACCGGTCCTGCCGGTGGTCGATTCCATGGTGACCGCCCACGCTGATCTGATGGGCGACAAGGCCGCGCGTGAGACTTTGCGCCGCGTGCAGACCCCGCAGGCGTTTCGCTATGCTGACATACTGGCGGCCCATCAGGCCTGGGAAGGTCCCAGCACTGCCGGCGATGATGCGCAGGTTGCCCATGCTGCCGGATTGGCCGTGGCACTGGTCGATGGTGATGAGCGGTTGCGAAAGCTGACATTTGCAGACGATTTCGGGCAAGGGGCGAGCATGATCAGGACCGGAACCGGATTTGATGTCCACCGCCTCGGCGAAGGCGAGGAACTGTGGCTTTGCGGTGTGCGCATCCCGCATGACAAGGGACTGGTCGGCCATAGCGATGCCGATGTGGCGCTGCATGCCGTGGTCGATGCCATATTGGGCGCAGCGGGCGAAGGCGATATCGGCCAGCATTTCCCGCCCAGCGATCCGCAATGGCGCGCCGCCCCATCATCGCGTTTCGTCGAACACGCCGTGTCGCTGGCTGCGGCCAAGGGCTATGCCATCGGCAACGTCGATCTGGCGATCATTTGCGAAGCCCCCAAGATCGGTCCCCACCGCGATGCAATGCGCGGCGAACTGGCCCGGTTGCTTGGCGTTCAGGCGGATTGTGTAAATGTGAAGGCCACAACCACAGAGAGGCTCGGCTTCACTGGCCGCGGAGAAGGTATCGCCGCGCAGGCCGTTGCCACACTGATCGCCCTTTCCTGAAGTGGATCACACAATGAATTCCATGATGAAATCCATGACGAAATCCATGCCCCTGGTCGCTGCCCTCGCCTCTCTTTCCCTGGCCCAGCCTGCATCGGCGCAGATGGAATTCAACGAGCAGGAAGTTACCGCGCTTGCCCGTGTGGGCATGCCAAGCGCCTTCCAGAGTCTGCAGCAACGATGCCGCAGCGCCCTGCCCGGCGATGCCTATATCTATGCGCAGGGCAATGCGCTTCGGACCAGATTGCAGAGCGTATCGCAGGGCGCATGGCCGCAGGCACGCAGCGCCATCATCCGGCTCGTTACGCGGGAAAATGCGGCCATCGCCGGCCTTCTGGCCTCCATGCCGCCCGAATCGCTCCAGCCCTTTGTCGATGAAATGATCGCCGGCATGGTTGCCACCCGGGTCGAGGTCGGTAAATGCGGCCAGATCGACCGATTCCTGCAACTGGTGGACCCGCTGCCTGCGCAAAACCTGGCGGAATTGATAGGCTTTATCGCCATGGAAGCGCAAAAGAACGATGCAGGCGCTATTGCAACAGGACTGGCCCGGTAATGAAATCCATTCTTCCCACCAAGGTGGTCACACTGGCGCGCCGCGTCATTGAGGAAAACCGTGCGGCGGGTCGCAAGATCACCTTGGCGGAAAGCTGCACCGGCGGGCTGGTAGCAGCCGCTCTGACGGAGATTCCCGGCAGTTCTTTGGTGCTGGAACGCGGCTTCGTTACCTATTCCAACGATTCCAAGATGGATATGCTCGGCGTATCGAGCGACATCATCGATGCCTTTGGCGCGGTATCGGTGGCCTGCGTCTATGCCATGGCAATGGGCGCGCTGGAACGCAGCGATGCTGATGTGGCGGTGGCCATCAGCGGTATCGCCGGGCCTGATGGCGGCAGTGAGGAAAAGCCCGTTGGCACGGTGGTTTTTGCCCGCGCCATTCGCGGCGAAGACAAGCCCGAAGCTGAATTCAAGATTTTCGACAAGAAGGAACGCGGCGACGTGCGGCTTCAGGCCACGCTTTGCGCGCTGGAATTGCTGCTGCCGTAAAGCGCATCGGCGCGTTCTTCGAATGCCGCCACCATCTTGCGAAAGGCGCGATCGATATATTGCCCGGCCAATGCCTCGAACATCATGCTCTTGAAGGCAAAATCCACGCAGAAGAAGATTTCGCAGCCACCATCCGCCGTTGGCGTGAAGGTCCAGCGGTTGTCCAGATCGCGCAAAGGCCCATCGACATAATGCACGCTGAGCATGTTCGGGCGCTGCTTCACCACCTTGGAGGTGAACTTCTCGCGCAAGGCCTTGAACCCCACCAGCATGTCTGCGGTCATCGAATTGGGGCCGTCTTCCTTCACCCTGGTGGCAACCACCCACGGCAGGAATTCAGGATACTTGTCGACATCGGCCACAAGGTCGAACATCTGCTCCGCCGAATAGGGGAGCTGGCGGGTCTCACGGATAGACGGCATCGCGCTCAGCCCTGCTTTTTCCGGATCCGCTCCTCACGAGCGGCCTTCATCTGGGCGAAGTCATCGCCTGCATGATAGCTGGAACGCGTGAGCGGGCTGGAAGCGACCTGCAGGAAGCCCTTGGCACGGGCGATGGCGCCATAGGCATCAAATGCCTTGGGGGTCACGAATTCTTCCACATTGGCATGTTTGGGCGTGGGCTGGAGGTACTGGCCCATGGTCAGGAAATCGACCTCTGCACTGCGCATGTCATCCATCACCTGATGCACTTCGAGCCGTTGTTCACCCAGCCCCAGCATGATGCCGGACTTGGTGAAGATCATCGGATCGTGGCGCTTCACCTCTTCCAGCAGGCGCAGCGAGGCATAATAGCGCGCGCCGGGCCGGATGGTGGGATAGAGGCGCGGCACGGTTTCAAGATTGTGGTTGTACACGTCCGGTCCCGCCTCGCAGATCGCTTCCACCGCAGGGCGCATCTTGCCGCGAAAATCGGGCGTCAGGATTTCAATCGTGGTGGACGGAGTCTCGCGCCGGATCGCCTGGATCACCTTGACGAACTGCCCTGCCCCGCCATCGGGCAGATCATCGCGGTCCACCGATGTCACGACGATGTGCTGAAGCCCCATCTTGGCAGCGGCAGTGGCCACATGCTCCGGCTCCAGCGGATCGACAATGCGCGGCATGCCGGTCTTGACGTTGCAGAAGGCGCACGCCCTGGTGCACACATCGCCCAGGATCATCACCGTGGCATGCTTCTTGGTCCAGCACTCGCCAATGTTGGGGCAGGCCGCTTCTTCACACACCGTATTCAGGTTGAGATCGCGCATCAGCTGGCGCGTTTCATGGTAACCCTTGCTGACGGGGGCCTTTACGCGGATCCAGTCAGGCTTGCGCTGGCGCGGCGTAGCGGGAGCGGTGGAGAGGTCATTCATCCGGCTCACTTAGGGAAGTGGCCTGCCACTGGCAATGGCGCAACCAGTCAATCCAATACTGTGGGTTGCGTGCCATGGCTTCTTGTCGCCATAATCATCCCGCGCTAGCAGAACGCCCATGGCTCCAGATGCTCTTGCAACCCTGACATCACCGGTCATTCTCTTCTTCATTTTAGGGATGTTTGCTTCCGCCGTCCGGTCGGACCTGGCGATTCCGGAAGCGATGGCCAAGGCCATGAGCGTCTATCTGATGGTCGCGATTGGCCTGAAAGGCGGTGTCGCCGTATCGCAGTCCGGATTGAACGCCACTGTTCTGGCGGCCATATTCGCCGGTTTTTCGCTCAGCCTGATCCTTCCGTTGCTTGCCTTCGTCCTCCTGCGTGGATTTGGCAGGCTGGATGGTATCAACGCCGGTGCTGTGGCCGCTCATTATGGGTCTGTGAGCGTGGTCACCTTCGTAACTGCGAGCGAGATCTATCAGGCTGCCGGATCGCCTGCTGATGGGTATATGGTGGCTGTGCTGGCGATCATGGAAACGCCGGCAATTCTCACGGGTCTGATGCTGGCGCGCCGCTGGATGCGCAATTCGGCAACGACGGATGCGGCAGACACCGATTCCAGCGGCCTGGTTCGCGAAGTGCTGCTGAATGCTTCTGTCATTCTGCTTCTGGGCAGTTTCGTGATCGGCACAGTGGTGGGTGAAAGCGGCTTTGCCGATATAGAACCGCTGTTCAAAACAGGTTTCAACGGCGTCTTGTGTCTGTTCCTGCTTGATATGGGCCTGCTGGCCGCAAGGCGGCTGCGAGAGGCCCGTGCGCTCACCGCGCGACTGGCTATTCTGGCGCTGGTCTTCCCGCTGGTAAACGGCACGATCGCGGTGTTTCTGGGTACTCTGGTCGGCTTGCCGGTCGGTTCCGCCGCAGCGCTTGGTGTGCTGGGCGCAAGTGCCAGCTATATTGCGGTACCGGCAGCAATGCGCCTTGCCTTGCCGCAGGCTGATCCCGGCATTTATCTGACCATGTCGCTGTCGATCACTTTCCCGTTCAACATCCTGATCGGGATTCAGCTGTTTGCCGCCCTGGCCCTGTATCTGCATTAGGATGAGCGAGCATATGATTGAAACCGTGATCCGCAAACGCATTGAAATTCTCGTCGACAAGCCGCTTGTCGGGCGCATCACGCGCGAGATAACCGCTGCCGGGATCAAGGGCTGGACAGTCATGCCGGTCATTTCGGGCAGTGGACGCGATGGACCCTGGCATGAAGACCGCATTACCAGTTCCGACAAGGCCATGATCATCACCATATCATCGGTGGAAAACGCCCTCAAACTGGCAGAGGCGCTGCAACCAATCCTGACCAGCCACGGCATGTTGCTGGATATGTGGGATGTGGAAGTCATTCGCGCGGAACGGTTCTGATGCCTGAATTTGCCCGCCTTCTGCAAGGTTATGAGCGCTTTCGCGGCGATCAGTATTCTCGTCAGCGAGAGCGGTTCGACCGCCTGGCGCAGCAAGGTCAAAATCCCGACATCATGGTTATCGCCTGTTCAGACAGCAGGGTCGATCCAGCACAGATATTCGATGTCGATCCGGGTGAGATTTTCGTTGTTCGCAACGTCGCCGCGCTGGTCCCGCCGTTTGAGACAACGCCGGGCCATCACGGTGTTTCCGCCGCGCTGGAATTTGCCGTGCATGCTTTGAAAGTGAAGCAGATCGTGGTGCTCGGCCACGGCATGTGCGGCGGTTGCAAGGCCGCCCTGTCACAGGAAATGCGCGGCAGCGCACCGGGCGATGGCGGATTTATCGCAGACTGGATTTCGCTGCTTGATGAAGCACGCGATGAAGTGGCCGGCAAATACGGGACGCAAGGCCGCGAGGCCGAACGCGCAATGGAGCAGGCGGGCGTGCAGGTCAGCCTCGCCAACCTGCGCACCTTCCCTTGCGTCAAGATCAAGGAAGATCGCGGCGACCTGAAGCTGCGAGGGGCGTTTTTCGCCATCTCTGACGGTGTTCTGCACCTGCTCGATGAAGATAGAGGTACGTTCAATCCTGCCTGATCGCTTGCGTGCGGGAACGACCAGCGCCATGTAATGCTGCATGTCAGAACATGCTCTCAAGAATATCGCCCTGCTGATCGATGCGGACAATGCCAGCCATGCCGGGATCGATCCGGTGCTGACCGTGCTGGCAGAGCTGGGACAGGTCAACATCCGCCGCGCTTATGGCAACTGGGCCAAGCCTGCGCTGAGCAACTGGAACAAGATCACCCATCGATTCGGCCTGCAACCGATGCAGCAATTCGATCTGACCAAGGGCAAGAACGCCACCGACATGGCGATGACGATCGATGCGGTGGACCTGCTGTATGCCGGTAAGGTCGATGGCTTCGGCATCATGAGCTCTGACAGCGATTTCACGCCGCTGGTCACGCGGCTGCGGCAGGACGGGCTGATCGTCTATGGCTTCGGCAGTTCCAAGGCGCCCGAACCGTTCAAGACCGCCTGCACCCGCTTTATCGATGTTGACCAGCTGATCGTCACCGCCCGCTCGGACGACAACAAGAGCCAGGACAATGAGCTGGATCCGGAACTGATCGCATTGCTGGGTGGTGCCTGGAAGGCGGCAAGCCGGGATGAGGATGGCTTCGCCAAATTGCAGGAAGTGGGGCAGATCGCCGGCAACCGGTCCAGCTTCGATGTGCGCAACCATGGCTTCAAGCGCCTGTCAGACCTGATGCGCGCGGCCAGCAACCACTTCCAGATGGAGCGCCGCGACGACAAGCAACTCTACGTCAAACGCCTGCGCTGATCCTTCGGTGCGGGCCGGTCAGACACCGCATTGCGCGGTGCCGCTGCCGCGATAGACCACCCGGTCCCAGCGATCGCGCAGGCTGATGGTGCCTTCGTAATCGACGGTTTCTTCACCCGACACATCGCCGCCGCCTGCAATCTCAAGGCGCAGCGAATATTCCCGGCCATTGTACAGGGATCGCGTGCCATAGGGCAGTTCGCGCGCGCCGGGATCGGCGGCAAATCGCAGGATTTCCCCATCCACCTTCATGAACGCATCCGCCTGCCGGGCAATCACCCGCGCACCCAGGCTGGTGCCCGGCGCATATGCGCAGGACGCGCCATAAATGTCATAGCGCTCTATGTCCGGGTACAGGATCGGTTCGGGCGTGACTTCCTCCAGCGGCGGGGAAACATTATTGGCCTGCTCGACCATTTCCACGGCCTGCTGGTCAAGCATGTCCTGCTGTTCCACGCTCGTTTCATGGCCGCATGCCACGCAGCCAAGCGCAGCGATCATGATAATCTTTTTCATCAATGCCTTCCGAACAGTTTTTCGACATCGTCCATCGACAGCTTGACCCATGTCGGACGGCCATGATTGCATTGCCCTGATCGCGGGGTAATTTCCATATCGCGCAGCAGCGCATTCATTTCCGCCACGCTGAGACTGCGCCCTGCCCGCACCGACCCGTGGCAGGCCATGGTGGCCAGCACGTGCTCGATCTTTTCGCCCAGCAGCAGCGAATCTCCATGCTTGGCCAGATCATCGGCCAGATCCTGCAACAGCGCCGCCGGGTCGGCGCGCTTGAGCGAGGTCGGCAATGCCCGCACCAGCATGGCGGCAGGACCAAAGCGCTCTATGGCCAGACCAAGCGCGGCGAATTTGTCGATCTGTTCCTCCAGCCTGTCGCAGCTTGGCTCATCCAGTTCGACGACATCGGGCATAAGCAGCGCCTGACTGGCGGCGACCTTGTCCCCCACCCCGGCCGCGCGCAGCCGTTCCAGCACAAGCCGTTCATGCGCGGCATGCTGGTCCACGATCACGAGCCCGTCGGCCGCCTCGGCCACGATATATGTCTGCGCAATCTGTCCGCGCGCTATGCCCAGCGGATATTCGCGGGCGCCCTCCTCCAGCTCCTCGGCCACTTCGGCACGGCCCTGCGGCAGCGCCATCACCCCGTCATCGGCACCGCGCCAGGCTCTGCCAGGCTCGCTGACACGGGTTGCAGGCGCGCTCCAGTCCCGCCCTTCGAAGATCGAGCGCATGACAGAGCCCGGTTCGACCGCTTGTCCCGGCTCCACCTGCCACCTGCCCATCGCCGCCGCATCAGGGGCCTGCGCGCTGCGCCTGTCGCCCGTGCCCAGCGCCTGCCGCAGACCGGAAACGATGAAGCCGCGCACCGCAGCGGCATCGCGAAAGCGAACCTCCGTCTTGGCCGGATGGACGTTCACGTCCACTTCCTCTGGCGTCATGTGCAGGAACAGCGCCAGCACCGCATGGCGATCCCGCGCCAGCATATCGGCATAGGCACCGCGCACAGCGCCCGTCAGCAGACGATCCTTCACCGGGCGGCCATTGACGAACAGATACTGATGATCGGCCACGCCGCGATTATAGGTTGGCAGGCCTGCCAGCCCGGTCAGCCGCATGTCACCGCGTTCCAGATCGATGGAAACGCCATTGTCGGCCAGTTCGCGCGCCACGATCTGGGCAACGCGCGCCTCCACACCCTGCCCGCTCTGCAGTGCCAGAATCCGCCTGTCGCCATGCTCCAGCGTGAAGCCGATGTCTGGACGCGCCATCGCGAGACGGCGCACCACGTCGAGGCAGGCGGCATATTCGCTGCGCGGCGTGCGCAGGAACTTGCGCCGTGCCGGTATCTTGTCGAACAGTTTCTCCATCCGCACACGCGTGCCGGGAGGCAGGGCGGCGGGCCCTTCTTGCGCCAGCACGCCGTGATCGACCACGCGGCGCCAGCCCTGATCTTCACCGCGCCTGCGGCTTTCCAGCGTCAACCGGGCCACACTAGCGATGCTGGGGAGTGCCTCTCCGCGAAAGCCCAGCGTGCATACCATCTCGATCGCCTCATCCGGCAATTTCGATGTTGCATGGCGTTCCAGCGCCAGCGCCATTTCTGCTGCATCCATTCCGCAGCCATCATCGGTCACTTCGATACGCGTCAGGCCGCCATCAATGAGCGAGACAGCGATGCGCGTGGCGCCGGAATCGATAGAATTCTCAATCAGTTCCTTCAGCGCAGAAGCCGGACGCTCCACCACTTCGCCCGCAGCAATGCGGTTAATCAGCGTTTCTGGAAGGCGGCGAATTTGCGGCATTGGCCAAGCCTAGCGACCCGAGGGGAAAAATTCGAGGCAAGCGGTGCAAAAGTTACGTCTTGTCGACACAAAATTTTGGCCTTTCCCAAAGCCACGCGCTAAAGAGCGTCTCCTCCATTTCATGCAAAACCATTTGGTGGCTGATTTGCTCTGCCACGCAGACGGTAAAATACGGATTTTTCGATGGGTTCCTTCTTTTCCAAATTTTTCAAATTCGGCTCGCAAAACATGGCCATCGATCTGGGTACGGCCAACACTCTGGTCTATGTCCAGGATCGCGGCATTGTGCTGAACGAACCGTCAGTTGTCGCGATTGAGACGATCAACGGAATCAAGCGCGTCAAGGCCGTGGGTGAAGACGCCAAGATGATGATGGGCAAGACGCCCGATTCCATCGAAGCGATCCGCCCGCTGCGTGACGGCGTGATCGCCGACATCGAAATCGCCGAGGAGATGATCAAGCACTTCATCCGCAAGGTGCATGGCAAGAAGAACCTGCTGCGTTACCCCGAAATCGTGATCTGCGTTCCTTCGGGCGCGACCTCGGTTGAAAAGCGCGCCATTCGCGATGCCGCCAGCAATGCCGGTGCGTCCGAAGTGTTCCTGATCCTGGAACCAATGGCGGCGGCGATCGGTGCAGACATGCCGGTGACAGAGCCTGTTGGCTCCATGGTCGTGGATATCGGCGGCGGCACTACCGAAGTCGCTGTGCTGTCACTGCGCGGCCTCGCCTACACCACCTCCGTGCGTACCGGCGGGGACAAGATGGATGAGGCCATCGTTTCCTACGTCCGTCGCCACCACAATCTGCTGATCGGTGAAGCCACGGCGGAGCGGATCAAGAAGGATTACGGTATCGCCACCGTCCCTGAAGATGGCGTGGGCGAACAGGTGACCATCAAGGGCCGCGATCTGGTCAACGGTGTTCCCAAGGAAATCACCATCAATCAGGCGCATATCGCCGAAGCCTTGTCCGAACCGATTGGTGCCATCGTCGAAGGCGTGCGCATCGCACTGGAAAACACCGCACCCGAACTGGCCGCCGACATCGTCGACCAGGGCATCGTGCTGACAGGTGGCGGCGCGCTGATCCGCGGGCTGGATGAACATCTGCGCGAAGAGACGGGCCTGCCCGTCAGCGTGGCTGAAGATCCTCTGTCTTGCGTGGCGCTGGGCACTGGGCGGGCGATGGAAGATCCGGTGTATCGCGGTGTATTGATGACGCAGTAACACCTGAGGCAAACAGGAGGGAAAGGCGGTTTATGGCACCGCCATCGGCACACAGATCGGGATCCAACAAGAGGGCGCAGTTCGGGCTGTTCGCCGGCTATGTTGTAGCTGGCACGGGCGCGCTGATCGGTGCCGTCCTGCTGGTGATCTCGCTTTGGCGTCCCGATACCTTCCTCGGCCTCAGGTCCATGGCAACAGACCTGGCCGCCCCTGCGGGACAGGCTGGCGCGGCAACACGCACCGAAACCCGCAATATCTTTGAGGCAATTGCCGGATATTATGACGCCGGCAGCAAGAATGCGGAGCTGGAGCGGGAGATCGCTATCGCCCGGGTCAGGCTGGCCGAAGCCGAAGCTCTGGAGCTTGAGAATGAGCGGCTGAAGGCGGCCCTGAACCTGACGACGGGTGATACCGCGCCGATAACCACCGCGCGGCTGATCGGCTCCACATCGTCCAGCGCCAGGCGCTTTGCCTATCTTTCAGCCGGGCGTCATCAGGGCGTGACGGCGGGGATGCCGGTAACATCGCCAATGGGGCTGGTGGGCCGCGTGCTGGAAGCTGGCGCAGACAGTTCGCGCGTGTTGCTGCTGACCGATAGTGAAAGCATGGTGCCCGTGCGGCGCGCGGTCGGCAATGTGGTGGCATTTGCCGAAGGGCGCGCCGATGGATCGCTGCGCATCAGGCTGATCAATCTGGGCATAAATCCGCTGGAAATTGGCGACGTGTTTGTCACTTCGGGCGCGGGCGGCCTGTTTCGTCCCGGAGTTGCCGTGGCCATGGTCACCGAAATTACCGAAGATGGCGCGATCGCCCAATTGCTGAGCAATCCGGCAGCAACCGATGTGGTGATTGTGGAGCCGATCTGGCAGCGCGAGGCCGTGGCGGCAGCTCAGGCGCCACTGGAATCGGATTCCCAGCCAGATTCGCAGCCAGAACCGCAGGCCGAGTAATGGAACGGTTCAACCCGCAGGCACGCAGAGATGCCTATGGCAGCAAGATCAATCGCGATCATTCACCCGCGCTGGTGTTCGGCGTGCCGTGGATCACCATATTGCTCGGTTCTCTGACCCCCATGCTGCCGATCATTGCCCCGGCACCGGTGGTTCCCCCGCTTGGCCTTCTGTTCCTGATCGCCTGGCGCCTGCTGCGCCCAGGCCTGCTGCCCTTGTGGGCGGGATTTCCGCTGGGCTTGTTCGACGATCTGTTTTCGGGCCAGCCAATGGGCAGCGGCATTCTGCTGTTCTCGCTGGCGATGATCGCCATCGATCTGCTCGAGATGCGCTTTCCGTGGCGGGGTTTCTGGCAGGACTGGCTGACCGCCAGCCTGATCCTGATCGTCTATCTGTGCGTCGCCGCGCTGGTATCCGGCGCGCAATTGACTGTCATCCATCTGGGAGTCATCGTGCCCCAGATATTATTGTCCATCGTTCTGTTTCCCCTGGTCGCCCGCATCGTATCCATGCTTGATCGCATCCGGCTGCTGCGCGTGCGGCGGATCGGCTAGGGCATGAACAAGGCGCCTACCTCCTCCACGCTGAAACAAACCTTCGACCGCCGCACATTTGTAGTGGGTGCGGTGCAAGGCGGCATTGGCCTGCTGCTGGCTGCGCGCATGGGCTACATCGCGGTGGCCGAGAATGAGAAATACCGGATGGAGGCGGAGAGCAACCGCGTAAATCTGTCGCTCATTCCGCCGCGCCGGGGCTGGATACTTGATCGCAACGGCTCCCCCCTCGCCTCCAACCGCGCGGATTTCCGCGTCGATATCATACCCGAACGGGTGAAGGACGTGGATGCAACGGTGGCCATGCTGGGCGATCTGCTGGCCTTCACCGAGATTGAAAAACAGGACCTGCGGGACAAGCTGGAAGATGGCGCGGGTTTTCGCGCCGTGCCGGTTGCCGCCGGGCTCGATTACGAGAAATTCGCCGCCGTCAGCGTCCGCCAGCCCGAATTGCCCGGCGTGGTGCCGCAGCGCGGATTCTCCCGCTATTACCCGACCGGCCCATCGGTCGGCCATCTGATCGGCTATGTTGGTGCGGCAAGCCGCGAAGAATATGACCTGGAGCCTATCCCGCTGCTGGTCACGCCCGGCTTCAAGCTGGGCAAGGACGGGCTGGAAAAGCAGTTCGAACAGCAATTGCGCGGAGAGCCGGGAGCCAGGCGCGTGGAGGTCACAGCCTCAGGCCGGATCGTGCGCGATCTGGAAACGCGCGACGATGTGCAGGGACAGGCGATCAAGCTGACGATCGACGGCCCGCTGCAGGATTATGCCGCCCGCCGTATCGGCATGGAATCAGGCTCGGTGGTGGTGCTCGATTGCCTGACCGGCGACCTTTTGTGCATGGCCAGCATGCCCAGCTTTGATCCCAACAGCTTCTCTGACGGGATCGGCCGGGTCGAATATCAGATGCTGAGCGAGAATGAGCGCGTGCCGCTGCGCAACAAGGTGCTCAAGGGGCTCTACCCGCCCGGCTCCACCGTCAAGCCGATGGTGGCCATGTCGTTCCTGGAGGCCGGCCTTGACCCGGAAGCGACCGTGAGTTGCCGCGGCGGGCTGCGCGTGGGCAATCGCGTGTTCAATTGCTGGAACAGGCGCGGCCACGGCACCGTCAACATGGCCAAGGGCATTTACCAGAGCTGCGACGTCTATTTCTATCACTTCGCCCAGCAGCTGGGCATGGATGTGATCGCCCCCATGGCCAGGCGTTGCGGCATGGGTCAGACATTCCCCCTGCCCGTGCTCAGCCAGTTCTTTGGCACTGTGCCCGACCCGGCGTGGAAACTGGAGAAATACGGTCAAACCTGGCAGCCCTTCGACACGGTGAACGCCACTATTGGACAGGGCTATATGCTGGCCAATCCGCTGCAGCTTGGGGTGATGGCGGCGCGGCTTGCAACCGGGCGACAGCTGACCCCGCGCCTGATCCTTGATGGGTCGTCCCCGCGCTTCGATCCGATGGGTTTTTCGACCGATCACGTCCATCTGATCCAGTCCGCCATGAGCGATGTGGTCAACGGCCCCGGCACCGCTGGGCGCGCCCGCATTCCCGTTCCGGGCATACAGATGGCCGGCAAGACCGGCACCGCGCAGGTGGTTGGCCTGAACATGTCCAACGGCAAATCCGGCCCGTGGAAATACCGCGACCACGGCCTGTTCATCTTCTTCGCACCGTTCGACAACCCGCGCTATGCTGGCGCCGTAGTGATCGAGCATGGCGGCGGATCGGGCGCAGCCTATCCGATTGCGCGCGACGTGATGACCTTCATGTTCGATCCGGCAAAGGGACTTGAGGCCCTGCACGCGATGGAGCGCCAGTGGGGCGGCACCGCGCAGCAGCGGCTGGATGCCGATTATGCCCGCTATGCCCAGGCCGCCGGGATCGACATCCCGCCCCCGCCCGATCCCGATACGCTGGCGCAGCTGGTGGATGCCGAAGCGCGCGCCGCCGCGCTGGAGCCCGATGCCGCCGTAACAGGTGCCATCACGCCAAGGTCCGAAGCCAATCCCGGCGCGGAAGGAGCGGACACATGAAGTCATCGCTGACCTTGCCTGCATCCATCGCCCGTATTCCCTGGGCCATGCTGATCCCGCTCACCTTGCTGGTGATGTTTGGCGCGGCAGTGCTCCATTCAGCCGCCGGCGGATCAATGGAGCCTTATGCCTCTTCGCATCTGATCCGGTTTGGGGTGTTCCTGGTGATGGCGCTCATCATGTCCCGCTTTCCGCGCGACTGGGCCTTCATGGCGGCCTATCCGGTCTATGGCACGGTCCTGCTGCTGTTGCTGGGCGTGGAGATTGTCGGCCAGGTTGGCGGTGGCAGCCAGCGCTGGCTGGAGCTGGGCTTCCTGCGGCTGCAACCATCTGAACTGATGAAACCCGGCATCGTGCTGGTGCTCGCAAGCTTCTTCCACACATTGCCGGTGCCGATGATCAGCAGCTGGCGCGCGCTCATCCCTCCAGCCATCTTGATGGCCCTGCCCATGGGCCTGGTCCTCATGCAACCCGATCTGGGCACAACGCTGGCCATCGCCTTTGGCGGGGCGGTGATGCTGTTTCTGGCTGGCCTGCCGGCGCGGTGGTTCGTAGGCGGCGGGCTTGCTGCGATGGTCGCCCTGCCAATCGTCTATTTCTTCGGCATGCAGGATTACCAGCGCCAGCGGGTCACCACCTTCCTCGACCCGGAAAGCGATCCGCTGGGATCTGGTTACCACATCACCCAGTCCAAGATCGCCATTGGATCGGGCGGGCTTACCGGCAAGGGCTTTGGCGAAGGATCGCAAAGCCATCTCAACTATCTGCCCGAACCGCATACGGACTTCGTATTTGCCACCATGGCAGAGGAATGGGGACTGATGGGCGGGCTGCTGGTGCTGCTGATCTTCGGCATCGTGCTGCGCTGGGGGATGAATGTTTCGCGCGCTGCCAATGATCGTTTTTCCCGCCTGCTGGCGGCCGGAATGACCGCCACGATATTCTTCTATGTCTCGATCAATCTGATGATGGTGATGGGCCTTGCGCCCGTGGTGGGCATCCCCTTGCCGTTCATGAGCCACGGCGGATCATCGATGATGACCAACATGATCTGCATCGGTTCGCTGATGATGGTGGACCGCTGGAACAGGCAAACCGGCACTTCCTCGCTTTGAGGGCCTTTTCACGCGCGAAACATCCGCTATATGAGCGCCTCCCCGTGATTCGCGGGGCCCCCGGAAAACCCGGTACGGACGCATAGCTCAGTTGGTAGAGCAGCTGACTCTTAATCAGCGGGTCCTAGGTTCGAGCCCTAGTGCGTCCACCACCCTTCTCCAGCTCATAACGCCCCGATCTGCAGATTGCCTGTTTCGCTTCGCCTTGGGTGAAGCTAAGCCGCTGGCATTGTTTTGACGAAGGGGAATGACGGGTGAGTATCTGCAAGGGCCGTGTGGCCGTGGTGACCGGGGCCAGCTCTGGTATTGGCGAAGCTGTGGCGCTGTCCTTTGTCGAAAAGGGCGCCAAGGTCGTGCTGGCGGCGCGGCGCACCGATCGTCTGGCGGATCTGGTTTCGCGGATTGAGGCGATGGGCGGCGAAGCGCTGGCGGTTGCCACCGATGTGACGGACGAGGCCGCGGTGCAGAACCTGTTCGCCAGCGCTGTGGAGCGTTTTGGCACCGTCGATTACCTGATCAACAACGCCGGTATCGCCGACAGCACTGCTGCTGACGAGCTTGATCTGGAATTGTGGATGCGGGTGATCAACACCAACCTCACCAGCGCCTTCCTGTGCGCCAAGCATGCCTTCCCGATCATGAAAAAGGGCGGCCACGGGCGGATCATCAACGTCGGCTCGATTTCGGCCCGCGTGCCTCGGGCGGAAAGCCCTGCCTATACCGCCAGCAAGTTCGGCCTCAATGGCCTGACCCATTCGCTGGCACTGGATGGGCGCGATCACAACATCGCCGTGTCGATCTTCCATCCCGGCATCGTGGCCACGGAAATCCTGCCCGGCTCGGTCAAACTGCCGGAGAATTTCGCCGCCCAGCCCAAGGATGTCGCCGATATCATCGTGCATATGTGCGACGTGCCCGACCACCTCAATTTCTATGAGGCGCTGATCGTGCAGAACAAGCTGCCCTTCCTCGGCCGCGGCTGAGCCTGATGCCGGGGGATCTGGGCTGCTATAACATCGCCGACCTGCGCGAGGGGGCGCGGCGGCGGCTGCCCAAGGGCGTGTGGGAATATCTGGAACGCGGGGTCGAGGATGAAACCGGCATGGCGCGCAATCGCCATGCGTTGGACGCGCTCACCTTCGTGCCACGCGTGCTGCGACGGGTCGACGCGGTAGACACCACCAGCCCGATCTTTGGTCAGCCCAGCGCCCTGCCCATGGCCATTGCGCCCACCGGCGCGGCGGGGATCATGTGGCACAAGGGCGATGTCCACCTTGCCCGGGCGGCGGCACAGGCCGGGGTGCCCTTCACCATCTCCAGCGCCAGCACGATGGATGTAGAGGATATTGCCGCAGTCGGTGGACGCTTGTGGTTCCAGCTCTATCTGCGCGAAGATCGCCAGCTTTCCTACGATGTGGTGGCACGCGCGCATGGCGTTGGCTGCGAGGCCCTGTTTGTCACGCTGGACCTGCCGGTACAGCCTAATCGCGAGTATCTGCACCACAACGGATTTGGCATGCCCTTTGGCCTCAACCGCAAGAACATGGCCGATCTGATGCTCCACCCGCGCTGGCTGGCGGGAGTGATCGGCAGGTACATGCTGGAAGGCGGCATTCCCGCACAGGCCAACCTGCCTGCTCATCTGCGCCATTCGATAGCGCGTGGAGCCAAGCCGGGTGCGCTGTTCAAGCAGGACGATCTGGACTGGGAAGGCGTGGCCGTTCTGCGTGACAAGTGGCCGGGCAAGTTCGTGCTGAAGGGCATTCTCCATCCCGATGATGCGCTGCGGGCGCTGGCGATGGGCGCAGACGGGATCGTCGTCTCCAACCACGGCGCACGCTCGCTCGACGGATCAATTGCCTCGATAGACGCCCTGCCCGCCATTGCCCGCGCGGTCGGCGGCAAGATGACGATATTGCTCGACAGCGGAATCAGGCGCGGCAGCGATGTGGTGAAGGCAAAGGCGCTGGGCGCAGATGCCGTGATGGTTGGCCGTGCGCCGCTGTATGGGCTGGCAGCGGCAGGCGAAGCGGGCGTGACCCGTTCGATTGACTTGCTTCACGCCGAAACACGCCGCGTGATGGCGATGCTCGGCCTGCGCAATATGGACGAGATTACCCCCGCCCTGCTTGCCTGATCAGCCTTTCATGCCGTGATAATCGCGGAACCAGTCAACGAATTTGGGCACACCAACGTCTACCGATGTGGTGGGCGCATAGCCAAGATCGCGGCTGATCGCATCGATATCGGCAAAGGTTCGCGGTACATCGCCGGGCTGCATGGGCAACATGTCCAGCTGCGCCTTCTTGCCGCAGGCATCTTCCAGCACGGCGATCACATCCATCAGGTGCTCGCAGCGGTGATTGCCGATGTTGTAAATGGCATGCGGCTTTGTGCTGCCGCCGGCCTTGACCGTGCCATCATCTGCAGGCGGTGCATCAAGGCTGGCAATGACGCCCGCCACGATATCGTCGATAAAGGTGAAATCGCGCCAGACTTCGCCGTTGTTGAAGACCGGGATCGGCTCACCCGCCAAAATCCTGGCGGTGAACAGCCACATCATCATGTCGGGCCGTCCCCACGGTCCATAGACGGTGAAGAAGCGCAATCCTGTCTGCGGCAGGCGGTAGAGATGGGCGTAGGTCTCGCTCATCAATTCGTCCGATTTCTTGGTGGCGGCATACAGCGACAGCGGGTGATCCACCCGGTCATCCACCGAGAACGGCGTCTTCTCCGCGCCGCCATACACAGAACTGGAACTGGCATAGACCATGTGCTCCACCTGCCGCTCCCGAGCCATTTCGAGGATGTTGAGGTGGCCCATCACATTGGCCTGAATATAGGCACGCGGATTTTCGATCGAATAGCGCACGCCCGGCTGCGCCCCCAGATGCAGGATGCGGTCGAAATGTTCGCCCTCCATCCCCTCTGCCAAAGCCGTATGGTCGGAGAAATCGAGTTTCCTGAAGGCAAAGCCGTTGCCGTGAAGCTGCGCCAGGCGATCACGCCGCGCCAGCTTCAGATCGACCTGATAGTAATCATTGAGATTGTCGATCCCCAGAACCTCGTCCCCGCGCGCCAGCAGAACGTCAGAGACGGCGGCGCCAATGAAACCTGCCGCGCCGGTTACCAAGATTCGCATCGCATACCCCAATCGCTTGTGCCGGTGACGTCCGGCGGGCTCATCGTGCCCTGCCTGCCATGTATAAGCCTACTATATATAAATCGTGAGCAGGGAAGCACGTGCGGCCGCGCTTCATCCGATCTTGTCCTGATTTCACCGTGCTGACGCCAATCTGTCCTTGATTGCCTGCTGGTAGCGATCCAAACCGGGCGCCATGCTCAATATCCTTCCCGCACTTGTGGCTGCCATCATGCTGGCCGCGCCGCTTCCCGCTTCGGCTCAGGTGGATGACGCAACCGCCGCCCTGCGCGTGCAGGACCTGCGGCTGGCGCGCATTTCGGAACGCATGCTCGCGGCCAATGTAACCCTGTGCAACGCCACCATGCCGCTGACGGGGATGATCCTGCACAGCCGGGACCAGTACTCCGATCAGCAGGCAGGCTGGTTCACCAATGGCGACGTGACGATTGCATCCGTCCTGCCCGGCTCACCGGCGCAGCTTGCAGGTTTGCAGGAGAACGATGGCATCGCCGCGCTGAACGCTGTGGCAGTTGACGCTCTGGCCCGCGTGGAGGGGGAGCCGCGCCGGGACACGGTATTTGACTGGATTGCCGCGCAGGAGAGCGCGACGCTCGCCATCACCTACAGGCGCGGTGCGCAAACGCATGAAGCGGACCTGGCCGTGCCGCGCGGTTGCCGCGCTCTGGTGGAAATCCTTACCGAAAACGGCAAGACAGCGCGGTCGGACGGGCGCGTGATCCAGATCAGCTATGGCATGGCCGGCCAGCTGAACGATGATGAGCTGGCGGTGGTTTTCGCGCATGAGCTGGCGCACAGCGTGCTGGAACATCGGCGGCGGCTGGTGGCAGCCGGGGTCAGCAAGGGCCTGCTGGGAGAAATCGGCCGTAACCAGCAACTCAACCGGCAAGTGGAGGTGGAGGCTGACAGGCTGGGCGTGCACCTGCTCGCCAATGCCGGATATGATCCGATGATTGCCCCGCAATTCTGGCGATCCGATATGGGGAACTCAGCCGGGGGCGGGATGATGCGCAGCTGGATCTATCCATCGCACAACGCCCGGGCCGATATTGTCGAGCGGGAAATCCAGCGCCATTTGCCGCTGCATGCAGGACCCAGCTGGCCTGGCCATCTGCTGGATCTGAGAGAGCGCGGTTTTAACGAGAACTAGATCTGGTGGTCGCGCTGCGGCGCCTCGCTGATATCGATATAATGCCTGTCAAAATAGGTCAGCGGCGCAGCATCCTGACGGTGCTTGGCCGCCAGCAATTCGCCGATGAAGATGCTGTGCGTGCCGAATTCATGACGATGGGCGGTGCGGCAGATGAAGCTGGATTGCGCGCTGGCCAGCACCGGCACGCCATCGGTATCTTCCCAGTCACCGACGGAAAAACGATCCGCCGCGTCGGGCTTCATGAAATGTTCGGCCACATCGCGGTTGCCGAGGCCGAGCACGTTCACGCAGAAAGTCTTCTGCGCGAACAAAGGATCATGCAGGGATGATGTGCGGTTGATGCACACCAGCAGCGATGGCGGATCGAAGCTGAGCGAACTGACCGCCGTGGCCAATATGCCGAAGCGAACGCCCTCATGCATTGTGGTGACCGCATAGACGGTGGCCGCAACATGACGCATGGCATCGCGATAAGCGGCCAGCAATTCGTCCCTGTTCTGCGCTGAATCGCTCACTGATCCTCCAACCCCGCCTTCAATGCGGTGCTGCGGCTTCTGGTGCAAGTGCGAAGATGAATGTGATGCAGGCCTCTTGCAATCACATTTCAATGTGATATCCGGCGGTCATGGCAGACAACACAATCGATAAAGTGCGCACGATCATTGAAGAGGGGCGCATGACGCGCGCGGGCCTGGCCCGTGCCGCTGGCCTGCACGCCAATACCTTGCGCGAATGCACCGATGAAAGCTGGAACCCCACCGTCGACACGCTCGGCAAGCTGGAGCGCTTCCTGTCCGAAAACGATGATACGCCGGTGCTGGTGGGGATCGAGGAGATCATCGATGAGGCCCGCAATGGCCGCATGTTCATCCTGGTCGACGACGAAGATCGCGAGAATGAGGGCGACCTGATCATCCCGGGGCAGATGGCCACGCCTGATGCGATCAACTTCATGGCCACATACGGGCGCGGGCTGATCTGCCTTGCCCTCACCCCTGCCCGCGTTGAAACGCTGGGCCTGCAATTGATGAGCCGCACCAACCGCACACGGCATGAAACCGCCTTCACCGTGGCGATAGAGGCGCGCGAAGGCGTGACCACCGGCATCAGCGCAGCGGACCGTGCGCGGACGATTTCGGTCGCCATCGATTCGTCCAAGGGCGCGGACGATATCGTCACACCGGGCCATGTCTTCCCGCTGGTGGCGCGCGAAGGCGGCGTGCTGGTGCGCGCCGGCCATACAGAGGCCTCCGTCGATATTGCGCGGCTGGCCGGGCTCAATCCTTCGGGCGTGATCTGCGAGATCATGAACGAGGACGGGTCGATGGCCCGCTTTGACGACCTGATCCGCTTTGGCCGCAAGCATGGCCTGAAAATCGGCACGATCCGCGACCTGATTGCCTATCGCCGGCAGCACGATCACCTGGTCGAACAGCGCGAGGAAATCCGCTTCAAGAGCCAGTGGGGCGGTGACTGGCGCGCCATCAGCTTCTGGAACAAGGCCACCAAGGGAGAGACGATGGCGCTGGTCAAAGGCCACATCAATCCGGCCTTGCCAACGCTGGTGCGCATGCATGCGCTGTCTATCTTCGATGATGTCTTCGCGCAGGAAACCGACCGTCACGGCCTGCTGGAAGGCGCCATGCGTATCATTGGCGATGAAGGCGCGGGCGTTGTGGTGCTGATCAACCGCCCCTCCCCCAATTTCGCCTCACGCGCGATCCGCGCGCTCAACAAGCAGGAACCGCTGCCCGAAAGCGACAATGACATGCCGCCCGAACAGCGCGATTATGGCGTTGGCGCGCAGATCCTGTCCGAACTTGGCGTGCGCGACATGGTACTTTTGACCAACACAAAGCACTCGCTGGTTGGCCTGGAGGGCTATGATCTGTCCATCGTGGGCGAACGGCCCATAACTCATGCTCATTCTCCCGAAGGACCCAATTGATGGCCCGTTTCCTGATCGTCGAAGCCCGTTTCTATGCTCATCTGAACGATATGCTGATTGCCGGCGCAAAAGCTGCGCTGGAGGCCAAGGGGCACCACGTCGACGTACTGACCGTCCCCGGCGCGCTGGAAATTCCCGGTGCGCTCGCCACAGCAGCCGAGAGCGGCCAGTATGAAGGCTTCGTCGCCCTAGGCGTGGTCATTCGCGGTGAGACCTATCACTTTGAAATCGTTGCCGGGGAAAGCGCGCGCGGGATCATGGCGCTGACCATGGACGGCATCGCCATCGGCAATGGTATCTTGACCACCGAGAACGAAGAGCAGGCCATCTACCGCGCCGACCCCGAACAGGCGAACAAGGGCGCAGGCGCTGCCGAAGCAGCCATGGCGCTGCTCGCACTGCAGGAGAAATTCGCATGAGCCAGAACCCCGCAATCGCTGGAATTCCGCTGGTCCTTGGCGGCAATGTGTTCGGCTGGACCGCCAGCGAGGCAGACAGCTTCGCAGTGATGGACCGCTTTTACGAAAAAGGCGGACGGATGATCGATACGGCGCAAGGCTATTCGGTCTGGGTCGAAGGGCATGAAGGCGGCGAGAGCGAGAAGGTCATCGGAAAGTGGCTGGAATCCCGCGGTGTTCGTGCTGACATGCGCATTGCCACCAAGACCAACATGTCCGCCGCAAAGGGTGGCCTGGAGGCACACAAGATAGCCACAGAGCTGGACAAGTCGCTTGAACGGCTGCGGACGGATTACGTCGATCTGTATTACGCCCACACCGATGAGGACCAGACTCCGCAGCGCGATGTGGCGGCGGGTTTCGATGCGCTGGTCAGGGCTGGCAAGGCGCGCGCGCTGGGCGCGTCCAACTTCACCGCCGATCGGCTGCGCTCCATCCTCGATATCGCCGATGCCGACGGGCTGACCGGTTTCACGGTGCTGCAAAATGAATATAACCTCGTGATGCGTGAGGGTTTCGGGCCGGAAATGCAGGAATTGTGCATCAGCCGCGGCGTCGCCATGCTGCCATGGTTCGGGCTTGCTGCCGGTTTCCTGACCGGCAAGTACCGCACGAAGGAAGACCTTGAGACCCATAATCGCGGATCGAGCATCGGGCGTTTCTTTGAAAAGGGCCTGACCGTTCTGCCCGCTCTCGATCAGGTCGCCGTGAAAACCGGTGCGAGCCACGGCGCAGTGGCGCTCGCATGGTTGCTTGCCCAGCCCGGCATCACCGCCCCCATCGCCAGCGCCCGCGTGCCGCAGCAGCTGGACATTCAGTTTGAAGCGCTGGCGCTGGAACTGAGCGCAGCCCAGCTGGCGCTGCTGACCGCAGCCAGCGACTGAGCGGACATCATGGGCGGCAGGCCATGAGCAACGAACCGCCGCCCTATGATGTAATCGGCGTCAACTATGCCGATCTCAGGAAACCCGATCCACGGATCGCCGTGCAGATAGATGCTGCACTGGGCTGTGCGAAGACGGTTCTCAATGTCGGGGCTGGTACAGGATCGTATGAACCGGCAGCGCGCCAGGTCACCGCGATAGAGCCATCTGCGGCCATGATCGCACAGCGCGCGCCGGGGTCCGCACCTGCAATCCAGGGCCAGGCCGAAGCCCTGCCTTTTGCGGACAACAGCTTCGATGCATCGTCGGCCATCCTGACCATCCATCACTGGACTGATCAGGCCAAAGGGCTGGCAGAGATGCGCCGGGTCACGCGGGGGCGGATCGTGCTGCTGACCTTTGACCCCATGCACAAGGGCAGCTGGCTGGGCGATTACCTGCCGCAATTGCGCACGCTGGATGAGGCGCAGATGCCGCGCATGGAGGATTATGCGCGATGGCTTGGTCCCGTAGAAATTGCTTCGCTGGAAGTACCGTGGGATTGCAGCGACGGGTTCCTCTACGCCTTCTGGCGCCGGCCTGAAGCCTATCTCGATCCGCGCATACGCTCGGGCAGCTCGTCGTTCTGGAAACTGGGTGACACCCAGGAAGGACTTGTCCGGCTGGCGGAAGATCTGCGCAGCGGCCTATGGCACGAACGCCACTCTGATCTTCTAGCGCGGGAGAGCTGCGACGTTGGATATCGGCTGGTCATCGCAGATTCTTTCGGAACCTGCGCGCCCCTCAATCGCTCATCATCGCATGAACGGACCGCTGGAATGGATTGCCGCCTTTGGCACGATGATGGCGGCGGGGCTCATTGCCGCTGACCTTGGCCGGCGCGCCACGGGCTGGGGCTTTGTGCTGTTCTGTGCCGTGTCTGCGGTGTGGATCGTCTCCGGCATGACATCCGACGCCATGCCCATCGCGGCGATGAACGCCATCCTCCTGCTCATCAACATCTGGGGTGTGTGGCAATATCTGCTCAGCCCGAAGAACCGCCGGGTGATGGAGAAAATGGAAGCCATTGAGGAAGATGTTGAACGCCAAGTCGAAGCGGAGATGCAGCGCGAATGACGCCGGGAACAGCGCCGGTCAGTCCGCTGCGTAACCGGTATCAATCGGCTCCCCGTCCGCGCCCAGTGTGAGCGTGCGGCCGGTATCGGGATCGACCGGATTGCGGTTATTCTCCGCACAGGCATAGTCCATGATCCGCGCGTCGCCTTCGAACTTGCGATAGGTCTTAGTCACTGTCCACGGCGCGGTCAGCGCGGCGGGGTCCTCCATGGTGATGACGGCTTCCATCATCCCGTCCTCCCGCTTGCGCAGGCGGGTGGTGCCATGCGCCTGATCGGACAGGATCAGCCCGGTGCGGTCGACAATCGTGCCATCCTCGCCGCGCAGGCCGATGGTGGTGAAAACCAGCGTATCGCCTTCCCAGTGGCCGACCGAGTCGCCTGTATATGTGGGCCAGATCACATCGGCATCCATATGGTCACGGCCATCGGTATAGATGCGCACCACATTGGGGCCGTTCTCGGTCAATATCCACGTCTGGCCGGGCGTGACCACGAATTCATAGCCATCCACCACCTGCATCACGCGCGGAAAGCCCACCGGCGTGCCGCAGGTGGTGACGGGATCGGGGAAGCGATCCTGCACAACCAGCGCGATATTGCGCTGATATTTCGCCTCCCACTCTTCATTATAGGGCGGATGTTCGCGCGCACCGGGATCACCGGCGCGGGCCCCTTCGGGCACCATGGTCGGACGGTCATAGACCGTGCCGCCCACCAGTTCCCACACGCCGCTCCAGTCAGGAAGATCATCGGCCAGCGCGGGTTGCGCAGAAAGAAGCACTGCAAGCGGTGCAATGACGGTGAGCCAGCGCTTGCGGATATTCATCGCCCTGCTCATCGCCCCGCTCACCGCCCAGTTCAACGCCATGACAACCGGTTGCCCTGCGCATCGATGGCATAGACCATCGCCCCGCCCGGCGCGCCGTCCCGCATCGGATTCATTACCACGGTCACGCGGTCTCCGGGCTGGAATGTGGTGCGCCGCCAGCCCCGGCGGGACATGGAATTGGGGCTGCCCAGCTCGATCGAATATTCAACCTCGTCGGCGCCCTGCCCCACCCGCAATTGCAGCCAGCTGTGCGGATTGGTCCACTGGAATTCGCGCACGACGCCGGTCAGCGTCACTTCCCGCTGAACATCGAACATGCCGAAGGAATGATGCGCAAACGCAGGCTGCATCGCAGCCCCGCCGCCGCCAAGCGCCAGCGCACAAAGCACCGCACCAATCCGCTTGCATGCCATCATTTTCTCTCCCTTGTGCGCACAATATCAAGTGCAGCGCCGGGAGCAAGGTGGCAGCTTGGACCGATCAGCCAAGCCGGCCGAAGCAGCCCTTGCCGGCATAGATTGCGCTGTCGCCCAGCTCTTCCTCGATCCGGATCAGCTGGTTGTATTTTGCCAGACGATCGGAGCGCGCGAGCGATCCGGTCTTGATCTGTCCGCAATTGGTGGCAACCGCCAGATCGGCAATGGTGGCATCCTCGGTTTCGCCCGATCGGTGCGACATGACCGAGGTGTAACCCGCACGGTGCGCCATATCGACAGCCTGCAGCGTTTCGCTCAGCGTGCCGATCTGGTTGACCTTGACCAGCAGCGAATTGGCCAGGCCCATCTCAATGCCCATCGCCAGACGCTGGGGATTGGTGACGAACAGATCGTCGCCTACCAGCTGGACCTTGCCGCCAAGCTTGTCGGTCAGCAGCTTCCAGCCTTCGAAATCGTCCTCGGCCATGCCGTCCTCGATCGACCGGATCGGGTAGGCGGCGCACAGGTCTGCCAGATAATCGACCATCTCGGCGGCGCTGAGCGATGTGCCCTCGCCCGCCATGTCATAGCGGCCATCGGCGAAATATTCGGTGGAGGCGCAGTCCAGCGCCAGCGCCACATCCTGACCCGGCTTGAAGCCTGCGCGTTCGATCGATGCCATGATGAAATCCAGCGCATCGCGCGTGCTGGCAAGGTTGGGGGCAAAGCCGCCCTCATCGCCAACCGACGTGGACATGCCCTGATCGGACAGGCCCTTCTTCAGCGTGTGGAAGATCTCCGCGCCCCAACGCACCGCTTCGGCAATGCTGTCTGCGCCCACCGGCATGATCATGAATTCCTGAATGTCGATGGGGTTATCGGCATGTTCGCCGCCGTTGATGATGTTCATCATCGGCACGGGCAGGACATGCGCGGAAACGCCGCCGACATAGGAATACAGCGGCAGGCCGCGCGAATTGGCAGCTGCCTTGGCCACGGCCAGGCTGGTGCCCAGGATCGCATTGGCGCCCAGATTGGCCTTGTTGGCGGTGCCGTCCAGTTCCAGCATGATCGCATCGATATCGCGCTGGTCTTCGGCATCCACGCCCAGCAGCGCATCGGTGATCGCTTCGTTGACCGCATCGACGGCCTTGAGAACACCCTTGCCCAGATAGCGATCCTTGTCGCCATCGCGCAGCTCGACCGCCTCATGCGCGCCGGTCGATGCACCTGATGGCACAGCCGCGCGGCCAAAGCTGCCGTCTTCCAGCAATACGTCCACTTCCACCGTCGGGTTGCCCCGGCTGTCGAGGATTTCACGGCCATGGATATCGATGATCGCGGTCATGCGTCGGGCTCCGTCTGGTGATTGGTGTTGTAATATGCTAAGACACCCCCAAATCGGAGGCCTGCGGCCTCCTATGCCGCGGAACAAAACGGTGCAAGCCGCGTTGAAAAATAGAAGGGCGGGTCATTTTTGACCGCGCCAGTGTTCACCGGGGGGTCTCCCCCCTTTCGAGAGACCGGAAAGGGTATTTCACATGGCCGGAAAAACAGCCAAACCCAAGACATCACCAGCAGTCGAGCCTGAAGTTCAGGCCGCCACGTCCGAGGCCAAGACGCGCTTCAATGCAGCGCTTGAAGAAGCCAAGGCTGGCGCTGCCGTACTGACAGGCGAAGCGCGTGAACGCGCCACGACTGCCGCAACCGAAGCCCGCGCCCGTAGCGAAGACTGGGCTGCCGAAGCCAAGACCAAGGCCGGCGAACTGGCCACCGAAGGCAAGGCCAAGGCCAGCGAAGCGCTGACCGGCCTGAGCCGGATTGTTGAGGAGAATGCTCCTGCAATCGACGAAAAGCTGGGTGAGAAATACGGCGAATATGCGCGCAGCGCGTCGCGTTCGATCCAGAACACTGCTACCACGCTGAATGACAAGAGCGTGGAGGAACTGGGCGCAGATGCACGTGAATATGTTCGTACAAATCCCGGCAAGGCACTTGGCTTCGCGGCAATTGCAGGCTTCCTGCTGTCTCGCCTGTTTCGCAGGTAAGCAGTCTTGACCCCCGCCAGGGAGGATGGGCCCGCTATCCTGCCCGATAGCGGCGAGTTAACGCTGCCCGATCCGCCGGAGGACCACGCCCCGCAGGATAACTCCTCGGGTGCGCCTTCCGGCGGGGCGCGTTCAATAATCGACGATGTCGCAGACCTGGTGCTCGACGCCAGGACCTATCTCGATGCCGAGCTTTCCTATCAGAAAACCCGCGCGAGCTTTGTTGGCGACAGGGTGAAGCGGACGATAGGATATGTCCTTATTGCCGCGATACTTGGGCTGGTGGCACTGATCGGTCTGGTAATGGGCCTGATCATCGCGCTGACCCCGCTGATAACCGCATGGGGCGCAACCGCCGTGGTAATCGGCATCATGACCGTGATCATTTTCATCCTGTTGCGCGGCGCAGGCAGCGCCTGGGGAGAGATGATGGACGCGGTCAACGAAGGCAGAAGCGAAGAAAACGGGGATAGCTGACCATGGCCGATCTGAAGCAGCGCCTGGCACAGGACCGGGCCAATCGCGATGCCGCGCGCACACTCGTTACCCATGATGTCGATTTCCTGAAGGATGGCGTGCGCGAAAAGGGCTTTGGCCTGCGCATGCTGGATTTTGGCCGGGACAATGCCCGCATCGCCACCGATGGCGCAAGGGACCTGGCCCAGAACAACCGCGGCATCGTTGCAGGCGGCCTCGCCCTCGCTTTGGCAGGCGTGGCCGCGTGGATTTATCGCAAGCCGATCATGGAAGCGGGCCGTTCGCTGCTGGCGGACATGCAGGCCGAGACGGAAAAACTGCTCGGGGAACCCGATGAATCGGCAAACATTGCCAATACAGACACAAATTTTGATGGAGCCCCCAAATGACCGAGACCAAGGACGCCAAGCGCCAGGAAATCAAGGAGCGGATTGAAGCCGCTCAGGCCCGCAATGAAGAGCGCGGCGGCAACAACCTGATGGAACGCGTCAGCGAAAAGGCCGTCGAGGCGAAGGACGGCTTCACCTCCTTTGCCAAGGAACACCCGGTGGCAACCGTTGCTGGCGGCCTCGCCATAGGTGTGCTGATCAGCGCCATGTTCAAGAACTCTCCCACCCGCCGTGCCGGCCGCGCCGCCGGAGCCAAGGCCGCCGGCCTTGCCGCACTGGGCAGCGAAATCGCCGTGGCATTGGCACAGCAGGTGATGGAAGCCTCTGCCGAAGCAAAGCAGGCGGGTGCCGAAAGGCTGGAAGACCTGAGTGACAGTCTTGGTGACACGGCCCGCCGGGTGAAGCGTGAAGCAAGCTACCGTGCAGGCGGGGCGAGCGATACAGCCCGCGCAACCGCTCGCGACGTAGGCAAGACGCTTGCCCGCACAATCCGCCGCCGCTGATCGGTCGCCGTTGATCAGCCGCATTCTTCGCACTTGCAGCAAGCGCCCGTTCGCGTAAGTAGCCACTGAAACCGGATTACGAAAACGAAAGGGTCACATCATGGAAAAACAGCTCCTCCATCTGGTCATGGGCGGACGGGTCACTGACCCGCGCAGCACCGAATTCCAGGATTTGAAGGATATCCATGTGGTCGGCTTCTACGCCAGCTATGCCGAGGCCGAAGAAGCCTGGCGCGGCTGGGCACAGCGCACGGTGGACGATGCGGAGATGAAGTACGTCATCGTCCATCTCCACCGCCTGCTGGAACCCGACCTTCCCGGCGAGTGATCGCGCGGCTAAAAATCTGAAATAACGGCAAGCGGCGGGATTATCCCGCCGTTTGTTTTATGCTGCCGGTCTGTAGGTCCGGTCTATGCTGCGGTTGAAACGCAGAACGGACAGTTGGACGCGAAATGGCCGGGTGTGATCTCCGCCAGAACCGGTTCCTCGGTCTTCATCCGCTCATCATGTTCAACCGGGCTGCGTGGCCAGAAGTTGCAGCCGCTTGGCGGGTTGAGCGGAGACGGCTGGTCACCCTTGAGGATGATCCGGTGACGCGAGCGCTCGGCCTTGGGGTCAGGCACGGGAATCGCGCTCATCAGCGCCTTGGTATAGATGTGCAGCGGGTGATCGACGATCTCTTCCGCATCGCCCAGTTCGATGATCCGTCCCAGATACATCACCGCAATCCTGTCAGCGATATAGCGCACGACCGAAAGATCGTGCGAGATGAAGATCATCGTCAGATCCATCTCACGCGTCAGCCGCTTGAGCAGGTTGAGGATCTGCGACTGGATCGAAACGTCGAGCGCGGACACCGGCTCATCCGCGATGATCAGCTTGGGTTCGGGCGCCAGGGCACGGGCAATGGCCACTCGCTGGCGCTGACCGCCGGAAAATTCGTGCGGATAGCGCTTCATCTGCACCGGGTTGAGGCCAACGGTGCGCAGCAGTTCAGCCACGCGTTCACGCAAGGCCTCCCCCTTCGCATCAGGATGGCGGGTCCGGATCGCCTCGGACAGCGTATCCATCACCGTCATGCGCGGATTGAGCGAGGCGTAGGGATCCTGAAAGATCATCTGGAAGTTGATGCGCACTTCGCGCAGGTCATTATCCGACAGCGCGCTGAGTTCCTGCCCTTCCAGCCATATCCGGCCTGATGTCGGACGGATCAGCTGCATGATCGTGCGGCTGAGCGTGGATTTGCCGCAGCCGGATTCGCCCACCAGTCCCAGAATTTCTCCCTTGCGGACCTTCAGTGAAACGCCATCGACCGCCTTGACCACGCCCTTGCTTTCGCGCGTGAAAAAATTGCGACCAAGATCGAAATGCGTGTGCACATCGTCCAGGACGAGGAAGTCTTCGGGCAAATAGGATGCAGGATCGCTCACGCGGCCCCTCCTGATTCTGGCCTGATGTCGTCCACAATGTCTCCTGCAGCCAGCACGCTTTCAATCGGCCCGCTGGAATCGCACAGGCGGCAATCGGCGTAGCAATGGCCGCTTTCCAGCTCCACCAGTCCCGGCCGGTCACCCGAAGGGCTGGCCAGCTTGGGATAGGGGCAGCGCGGATAGAAAGCGCATCCGTCGATCTGCTTGCCAAGGTCTGGCGGAAGTCCGGGGATGGTATAAAGCTGCTCACCCTTCACCTGCAGCGATGGGATCGTCTTCTGCAAGGCGCGCATGTACGGATGGCGCGGGGTGTAGAACACCTGCTCCGCCGTGCCGCTTTCCATCACCCTGCCCGCGTACATCACGATCACCTTGTCACAGGTGCCGGCCACCACGCCCAGATCATGGGTGACCAGGATCACGGCGGTGCCCATCTTTTCCTGCCGCTGCTTGATGATATCGAGGATCTGCGCCTGCACCGTCACGTCCAGCGCGGTGGTCGGCTCATCCGCGATCAGCAGGTCAGGCTCTGTAATCAGGGCCATGGCGATCATCACGCGCTGGCGCATGCCGCCGGAAAATTCGTGCGGATAGGATTTTACCCGCTTGGAGGCTTCGGGAATGCCCACTTCCTCCAGCGCAGCGGTGGCCCGCTTCAGGGCCTCGCGATCGTCCACATCATGATGCGTCTGCAAGGCTTCCATCAACTGCGTGGAAATGCGCAGATACGGATTGAGCGAAGTCATCGGGTCCTGGAAGATCATGCTGATCCGGTTGCCGCGAATCTTGCGAAGGCTCTCCTTGCCCATCTGCAGCAGGTCTTGCCCGTCGAACATGGCAGTGCCGCGTTCGATCCTGCCGGGAGGCTCCGGAATCAGCCGCATCAGCGAATAGCAGGTGACCGACTTGCCCGATCCGGATTCGCCGACAATGCCCAGCGTCTCACCGCGATCGACGGAGAAGCTCACCCCGTCGACGGCGCGCACCACGGCATCGCGCGTATGGAAATAGGTGGTCAGGTCTTTGACGTCGAGCAGTGCCATCGGTCTCAGTCCTTCGCGCTCTTGGGGTCGAGCGCATCGCGCAGTCCGTCACCCAGGAAATTGAGGCAGAACAGCGTCAGCGCGAAAAAGAACGCCGGGAAGATCAGCAGCCACGGGAAGATTTCCATGTTCTGCTGTCCTTCGTTGATCAGCACGCCCCAGCTGGCGTTTGGCGGTTGCACACCCAGCCCCAGAAAGCTGAGGAAGGCTTCGAGCAGCATCACCGAAGGCACGGTGAGCGTGGAGATCACGATCACCGGACCCAGCACGTTGGGGATCAGGTGGCGCAGGATAATGCGCTTGTGGCTGTAGCCCAGCGACACCGCCGCCTCGACGAATTCCTGCTTCTTCAGGCCGATCACGCCGGAACGCACGATGCGCGCCATCGTCAGCCATTCCACGCAGCCAATGGCCACGAACATCAGCCACATGGAGCGGCCAAAGGCGACCATCAGCAGAATCACGAAAATGGTGAAAGGCAGCGCGTAGAGCAGATCGACAAAGCGCATCATGCCGGCATCGGTCTTGCCGCCCAGATAGCCTGCGGTGGCGCCGTAGATCACTCCGATCAGCAGCGAAACGGTGGTTGCCACGAGGCCCACCAGCAGCGAAATGCGGCCGCCTTCCATGACCCGGACCATCATGTCACGGCCCAGCGTGTCCGTGCCCATCCAGTGCTCGAATGACGGGGGATTGGCGCCTGCGAACAGGTCCTGCGTCTGGCTGTCGTAAGGAGAGAACCACGGGCCGGCCACGCAGAACACGCAGATCGCGATGAACAGGAACAGGCTGCCCAGGGCCAGCCTGTTCTTGCGCAGGCGCGCCCAGGCATCGCTCCACAGGGAGGAACCTTCCTCCAGATGCGCGTCGGCGATGTCTGCCGCCGTGATGGCGGTCGGCGATGGATTATTCATATTTCAGCCGTGGGTTGAGAGCGACCTGGGCGATGTCGACCAGCAGGTTCATCACCACGATCAGCGAGGCGAACAATGTCGTCAGCCCCAGAATCAGGAAATCGTCACGGTTCAGCGCCCCGCGCACGAACCACTGGCCAAGCCCGGGGACCTGGAAGATCGTTTCCACCACGAAGGAGCCGGAGATAATGCCTGCCAGTGCCGGGCCGAGGAAGGTGATGGCCGGGATCAGCCCGCCCTTGAGGCAGTGCTTCCAGATGATGGTGGTTTCCGGCACGCCCTTGGCGCGCGCCGTGCGTACCCAATCCTGATTGAGCATTTCCAGCATGCCGCCGCGCGTCAGCCGCGCAAAATAGGCAGCATAGACCAGCCCCAGCGTCAGCGATGGCAGCACCCAGAATTCAGGGCCGAACCAGCCAGCCACGGGCAGCCAGCGCAGCAATATGCCAAATACCAGCGCCAGCAGCGGCCCCATCACGAAGGTGGGCAGGCAGATGCCCGCCATGGCCGCCGACATCGGTACGTAATCGAGCCAGGTGTTGCGCTTCACCGCGGCGAGGATTCCGGCGGGAATGCCCAGCACGAGCGCCATCACCAGTGACATGGAACCAAGCAGCAGCGAAACCGGGAAGGATTCGCTGATGATATCCGTCACCGTGCGATTGGCATAGACCGCACTGGGGCCAAATTCCCCGTGCAGGACGTTGGTAAGCGAGGTCCAGAAGCGCTCCAGCACCGGCTTGTCATAGCCGTAGAAGGCTTCGATCTGGGCGAGGATCTCCGGCCGGATCGCACGTTCCGAACTGAACGGACTGCCCGGCGTCGCCGCCACCAGAAAGAACGTCACCGCATAAATGGCGAGCAGGACGAATATGCCCTGCAGCAGCCTGAGTCCGATAAATTTCAGCACGTAACAGTCATCCTGCGCACACCCTTCGACGGATCATCAGTTAGTTGCAAGAGAAACATGCTTGAAGGGATGGTCATCCAGCAATTTCGGGTCCCAGCCACGCACACGCGGGTCTTTCAGATATACTCTGGTGTACCAGTAGATCGGGATGATCGGCATTTCGTCCAGCAGCACCCCTTCTGCCTGATGCAGCAGATCGAGCCGTTGCTGATCACTGCCGGCCACACGGGCCCGAGCGATCAGCGCGTCATATTGCGCATTGCTCCAGCCAGTATCGTTGTTGCCATTGCCCGATGTGAAGATGTCCAGGAAGGACACTGGCGACACGTAATCGCCGATCCAGCCAGCGCGCGAAATGTCGTAATCCAGGCTGGACTGGCTATCGAGATAGACCTTCCATTCCTGATTATAGATGCCGACATCGATCCCCAGATTGTCTTTCCACATGGCCTGCATGGCCTGGGCAATCTTGCGATGCGATTCGCTGGTGTTGATGAGGATTTCCGCCATCGGGAAGCCGCGCCCGCCTGGATAGCCGGCTTCGGCCAGCAGCCTGCGCCCTTCTTCGGGATCATACTGCACGGTTTCGAACGCCGCATATCCCGGAATGCCCGATGGGGTGAAGCCGGTGGCAGGCGCCTGCCCGCCCTGCGTAACGCGGTCAACCAGCAGTTGCTTGTCAAACGAGATCGCCAGCGCGCGCCGGACCCGCGGATCATCGAATGGCGGACGGGTTACGTTGATGCGGTAGAAATAGGCCCCGAGATAGGGCTGGATCATCATTTGATCGGGCATTTCCTCCAGGAACAGGGGGATCTTGTCCGATGAGACCGTGTTGGTCAGATGCAGCCGCGCATTGCGGTACATCGATTCTTCCGTGCTGACATTGTCGATCGGGAAGAAGTGAATTTCATTCAGCTTTACCGTGTCTGCGTCCCAGTAATCCGGATTGCGCTCGACCTCGATTATCTGGTTGGTGACCCAGCTCTTGAGCTTGAACGGCCCGTTGCCGACGTAATTCTCCAGCGTTGACCAGCCACTCTGGCGATCGAGCATGCCACCATGCTCCTCAACCGCGCGCGGATTGACCGGGTAGAAGCTGGTGTGGGTCAACATGCCAAGGAATTGCGGGGTCGGCCCTTCGAGCGTCACCTGGAACGTGTGATCGTCGATCGCCTTTGCGCCAACCTGCTCAAAATCGGTGATTTCACCCCGGTGGAATGCCCCACCGTTCTTGAGGACGTACATCATCTCGGCATATTCGGAGCCCAGCGAGGGGCTGAGGATTCGCTGCCAGGAATAGACGAAGTCACTGGCCTTCACATCATCGCCATTGGTCCATTTCGCATCACGCAGATGGAAGGTCCAGACGGTGAAGTCCGCGTTGCTTTCCCAGCTTTCCGCCATTCCCGGATCGACGGCGGAACTGTCTGACTGGGTCGGCGTGACCAGGCCTTCCAGCAGTGTCCGGACAATGGTGCCTTCGGGCACGCCGGTAATCAGATGCGGATCGAGCCCCTTGGGCTCAGACCCGTTGCCGATCAGCAAGATGCCCTGCTCGGCAGCAATATCCGTGGCGCGCTCTCCCCCGCCGCATGCCGTCAGCAGGCCAGCGACAAGGGTAAGGCAGAAAAGGCGAAGAGATTTTGTAAGGGGGGTTTTCGTCATTGTCAGATCATGGTCAAAATACGTGCCCATAACAATGGGCAAATTTTTCATGCCCACACCACGCTCCCCAAAGCACGGATGCAGACTGCTGCAATTCAGGCCTGCACAAGGGGTTACCCTCGCGCAGAGCCGGCGATCAGATGAATTCGATCTTCTCGACCAGATAGAAGCGTTCGCCCGAGGGGACGGTCACTTCAACCTCATCACCCACAGACTTGCCGATCAGCGCACGGCCGAGCGGTGAATCATAGGAAATGCGGCCTTTCTTGGCGTCGCTCTCCGCCTGCCCCACAATCTGGTAGCGGCACGGCTTGTCATCTTCATCCAGCACGGTGACGGTAGCGCCAAAGACGATGCGATCGCCCGATAGCGTTGTGGGATCGATGATCTGCGCGCGCGAAACACGGTCCTCGATCTCGGAAATCTGTGCTTCGACCTGGCCCTGACGCTCCTTGGCGGCGTGATATTCGGCATTTTCCGAAAGATCGCCATGCGCGCGCGCTTCCTCGATCGCGTCAACGATCAGCGGGCGCTCCTTGCGTAAAGCCTTGAGGTCGGCGGTCAGCATTTCATAGCCTTCCGCCAGCATCGGCACTTTTTCCATCATCTTCCCTGTCTTCTCAGGCAAACCCGTCAAAACTGCTCTGTTCGCCCACATCAGGGCGACACGAACAGTCCTAAATGTCGGGAAAGCGCGTTTTGATTAAAGGCTATAATAGTCCTGCAACGACCTGACTTCAAGATCAGCCGCTTTTACGGACAATATCGCCAGCGCAGTCGCCATGGAAGCCGCTGCCGTGGTGTAATACGGAACCTTGTTTTGCAGGGCCGATGCACGGATGGACTGGCTGTCCTTGTGGCTTTGCCAACCCTCCGTCGTGTTGAAGATCAGGGCAATTTCGCCATCGATGATCTTGTCCACGATATGCGGGCGACCTTCGGCAACCTTGTTCACCCGCTCCACCGCAACGCCGGCATCCTCCAGGTACTTCTGCGTGCCGCCCGTGGCCACAACCGTAAAGCCGCGCGCCACCAGATCGCGCACTGCGCCCAGTATCTGCGGCTTGTCGCTGTCCTTTACAGAAACGAACAGCGTGCCGCTTTCTGGCAGCCTGGTGCCTTCGGCGATCTGTGACTTGGTGAAGGCCGTGGCAAAATCACGATCAATTCCCATCACTTCGCCGGTAGACTTCATTTCCGGTGTCAACACCGGGTCCGATCCGGGGAAGCGGGCGAAGGGGAACACCGCCTCCTTCACCGCCATATAGGGGAAGCTGCGCTTGAACGGCGGGAAGGTGGACAGCATCTCGCCCGCCATCACCCGCGCTGCGATCTTGGCAACCGGCTGGCCGATAGCCTTGGCAACGAATGGCACGGTGCGGCTGGCGCGCGGGTTGACCTCGATCAGGTAGACTTCGCCATCCTTGACCGCGAACTGCACGTTCATCAGACCGCGCACGCCCAGCGCCATCGCCAGCGCCTGAGCCTGACGCTCCATCTCGTCGACGATTTCCTGCGGCAGGCTGTAGGGCGGCAGAGTGCAGGCACTGTCGCCTGAATGGACACCCGCTTCCTCGATATGCTGCATGACTGCGGCAACCACCACCTGCTCGCCGTCGCAGATCGCATCGACATCACATTCAATCGCATCGCGCAGATACTGATCGACCAGCACGGGGCTGTCCCCCGACACATTCACCGCCGTGGCGATGTAATTGTCCAGCTGCGCTTCGCTGTCGACGATCTCCATCGCGCGGCCGCCCAGCACGTAGGACGGGCGCAGCAACACCGGATAGCCGATGCGCGCGGCCACTGCGGCGGCCTCGTCACGGCTCTTGGCAATGCCGTTTTCGGGCTGCTTGAGGTCCAGCCTGTCGACCAGCTTGGCAAAGCGTTCGCGGTCTTCGGCCAGATCGATGGCGTCGGGGCTGGTGCCCAGGATGGGAATGCCAGCCTCTTCCAGCGCTCCCGCCAGCTTGAGCGGTGTCTGCCCGCCGAACTGCACGATCACGCCCAGCAAATCACCCTTCGACATTTCCACGCGCAGGATTTCCAGCACGTCCTCTGCCGTCAGCGGTTCAAAATACAGGCGGTCCGAGGTGTCATAATCGGTGGAGACCGTTTCCGGGTTGCAGTTGACCATGATGGTTTCAAACCCGGCCTCGGCCAGGGCGAAGCAGGCATGGACGCAGCAATAATCGAATTCGATGCCCTGCCCGATGCGGTTTGGTCCGCCGCCCAGGATCACTACCTTGCGACGGTCCGTGGGATTGGATTCGCATTCCGCCACGCCGAAGCTGGGCGCTTCATATGTTGAATACATGTAAGGCGTGATCGCCTCGAACTCGGCCGCGCAGCTGTCGATCCGCTTGAACACGGGGAACACACCCAGGCGGTGGCGCAGTTCGCGCACTTCGTCTTCGGACGTGGCCCCGGCCATCGCGCGCAAGGCATCGTGCAGCAGGCCGGAACGCTTGGCCTGCGTTTCCGCCAGACCGCCCGCCACACCCACGGATCGCACAGCCAGCGTGGCCAGCCGCTTGTCCGAAAAGCCCATCGCCTTCAGTCGGCGCAGGCCCGCCGCATCGCCGGGCAGCCCGTCATGGCTGATGGCGTGTTCTTCGCGGATGATCTCTTCGATATGACGCAGGAACCAGGGATCGTAATGGGTGATCGCCTGCACTTCCTCCACGCTGAAGCCTTCGCGGAACGCCTGCCCCACTTTCAGCAGCCGGTCGGGCGTGGCGCGGGAGAGTTCAGCGGTGATCTCGTCACGCGTCTTGCCTTCCAGCTCAACCACGCGGTTGAAGCCGTCCAGACCGGTTTCCAGGCCGCGCAATGCCTTTTGCAGGCTTTCCTTGAAGCTGCGGCCAATGGCCATAACCTCGCCCACCGATTTCATCGATGTGGACAGGTCATCCTTCGCGCCCTTGAACTTTTCGAAGGCGAAGCGCGGGATCTTGGTGACGACGTAATCGATGGTCGGTTCAAAACTGGCGGGCGTGGCGCCGGTGATCTCATTGGTGATCTCGTCCAGCGTATAGCCCACCGCCAGCTTGGCGGCGACGCGGGCGATGGGAAAGCCGGTGGCCTTGGACGCCAGCGCGGATGATCGCGACACGCGCGGGTTCATCTCGATCACGATCAGGCGGCCATCCCTGGGATTGACCGCGAACTGCACGTTCGACCCGCCCGTCTCCACGCCAATCTCGCGCAGGCACGCGATGCTGGCGTTGCGCATGATCTGGTATTCCTTGTCGGTCAGCGTCAGCGCCGGGGCGACAGTGATCGAATCGCCGGTGTGCACGCCCATCGGATCGACGTTCTCGATCGAACAGATGATGATGCAATTGTCGTGCTTGTCGCGCACGACCTCCATCTCATATTCCTTCCAGCCCAGCAGCGATTCCTCGATCAGAACCTCCGTGGTGGGGCTGGCATCGAGGCCGGAGCGCACGATGGCCTCAAATTCGGACTTGTTATAGGCAATGCCGCCGCCGGTGCCGCCCATGGTGAAGCTGGGGCGGATGATCGATGGCAGGCCGGTGCGTTCGAGCACTTCATACGCCTCGTCCACCGTGTGCGCGGTGCCGCTGCGGGCGCTTTCAAGGCCGATCTTGTCCATCGCATCGCGGAACCGCATGCGGTTTTCGGCCTTGTCGATCACATCGGCCTTGGCACCGATCATCTCAACGCCGTATTTCTCCAGCGTGCCATCGGCATCCAGCGCCAGCGCGCAGTTGAGCGCGGTCTGTCCGCCCATTGTGGGCAGCAGCGCATCGGGCCGCTCCTTGGCGATAATCTTGGCGACGATATCGGGAGTGATCGGTTCGATATAAGTCGCGTCCGCCATGTCCGGATCGGTCATGATCGTGGCGGGGTTGCTGTTCACCAGAATGACCCGGTAGCCCTCCTCGCGCAGAGCCTTGATCGCCTGCGTTCCGGAATAGTCAAACTCGCACGCCTGCCCGATGATGATGGGGCCAGCGCCGATGACGAGGATGGAGGAGATGTCAGTACGTTTGGGCATTTGTCGCCTTACGGAAAATGATGTTTGTCTGAATCGAGTCTTGGCTCGCAGCGGCTACAATGCAGTCAATTGCTTCTGCGTTCTCGGGAATGATCGCAATTTCCATTGTCGGACTGTGGTCTTCGTAAAGGAACGTCGTCTCGAAGAATTTTGCGCCACACATGCGGGCAAGTTCCCCGGTAACGTTTGCGATCATATCTTCGTCACGAATTTCTTCACCTGCACCACGCAATACGAAAGGCTCTGTCAACTCGAGAAAAGGAAGGGTCGGAGTTGGCTCGCGCGGGGCAAGAAACATCATCGAAATCACGGTCGCAAGAAGTGAAGTTCCAGCTCCAAGAGCAAACCAGATGAGACGGGTCCGCCTCACCCCAACATCCCCACGAACTTCTCGAACAGATAGAAGCTGTCCTGCGGCCCCGGTGATGCCTCCGGGTGATATTGCACCCCGAACGCCTTCTTGCCCGTGATCGCGATCCCGCAATTGCTGCCGTCGAACAGCGATACATGCGTCTGCTCCACGCCTGCGGGCAGAGTGTCACCATCGACCGCAAAACCGTGGTTCATGCTGGTGATCTCCACCAGTCCCTCGGTCTCGCCCCAATGGCCGCCCACGCGCTGAACCGGGTGGTTGGCGCCGCGGTGGCCCTGGTGCATCTTGGTGGTCTTGGCGCCTGCCGCAATGGCGAGCATCTGGTGGCCCAGGCAAATGCCGAAGATCGGCATATCCATATCCAGCAGCGCCCTGATCACCGGCACGGCATATTCGCCCGTTGCGGCGGGATCGCCGGGGCCGTTGGACAGGAACACGCCGTCGGGCTTGTGCGCCAGAATTTCTTCCACGGTTGCCTTCGCAGGAAGCACGGTCACGCGCGCACCGGCCTTCACCAGATTGCGGAAGATATTGTCTTTGGAGCCATAGTCTATCGCCACCACATGCGGCTTGCTGTCGCGTGCAGAGCGGCCATAGCCCTTGCCCAGCGTCCAGCTGCCGCCTTCCCAATCCTGCTGCTTCTCGCGTGAAACGCGCTGTGCCAGGTCCATGCCTTCCAGACCCGGCCATTCCTGCGCGCGCTGGACCAGCGCCTCCAGGTCAAACTTGCCATCGGGCGCATGGGCGATCACCGCATTGGGCGCGCCGGTCATGCGGATGCGGCGGGTGAGCGCGCGCGTATCCACGCCGGACAGGCCGATCTTGCCGTGTTTCACCAGCCAGTCGCCAAATTCGCTGGTGGAGCGGAAGTTGGAGGAGTGCGTCACTTCCTCGCGCACGATGCAGCCAACCGCGCCTTCGACGGCGCTTTCCACGTCTTCGTCATTGGTCCCGACATTGCCGATATGGGGGAAGGTGAAGGTGACGATCTGCGCCGCATAGGAGGGATCGGTCATCACCTCCTGATAGCCGGTCATCGCGGTGTTGAAGCACACTTCACCCACCGCACTGCCGGTGGCGCCGAAGCCTTTTCCCCACACCACAGTCCCATCGGCCAATACCAATACCCCCGTCGCGTCTTTAGGTTGCGCAGACGAAGAGGCGGAAAAGGCCATGATTGGCTCCCGTGATAAATAGACCGGCGATGTTGCTAAGATGTGGCGGCTAGAGACCGCACGGGGCCTCGTCAAGGCGCGTTTCGCACAATGTTTGACTAAGACGCGCGTTTCCCTATCCCAGCCGCAAAACATCCACAGGAAAGTGCCCGAAATGCTCCGCGAGACCATTCAGAAAGAAACGATTGCCGCGATGAAGGGCGGCGACAAGCCGCGCACCGCCGCGCTCAGGCTGATCCAGGCCAAGATCAAGGACCGCGATATCGAGCTGCGCACCGGCAAGGCCCCGGAAAATGACGACGATCTGGTGATCGACGTGTTGCAGAAGATGGCCAAGCAGCGCCGCGAATCGATTCAGATGTACGAAGAAGGCGGCCGCCAGGAACTGGCCGAACAGGAAAAGGGCGAGCTGGCGGTGATCGAGGCGTTCCTGCCCACGCAAATGTCCGCGGAAGAGACCAGCGTCGCAATTGAGCAGGTGAAGGCCGATCTGGGCGCTGACAGCCTGAAGGACATGGGCCGCGTGATGGCGGAACTCAAAACCCGCCACGGCGCGTTGCTGGATATGTCGAAGGCCAGCGGGTTGGTGAAGGCGAGCCTTTCCTGATCCGCACCGCCTCAGCCCGCCGGCTGATTACCCGCGAGCTGCGTGCAATGCGTAGCGGCGGCCCACAAGTCCTGCAGCTTGTCTGACAATGCCCGCGGATCGAATGGCTTGGAAATCACTCCGCAGGCGCCGGCCTTGAGGTAGGATTCGCATTCATGGGTCTGCACCTTTGCGCTCATGAACACGGCGGGCGTGTGGGCGATGTCGGGCATTGCGCGCAGCCTGCGCAAAGTTTCCATCCCATCCATGTTCGGCATCATGACATCGAGCAGGATCAGATCCGGGCTGAACTGCGACACAGCTTCCAGGGCCTCTGGTCCTGAACTGCAATGCAGCACGGTCAGATCGGCGAAGTCTTCCATCGTCATGATCGCCAGCTCTGCGATCAGGCTGTCATCCTCCACATAGAGGACTTTTTTCAGGCCGCCTGACATTCGGGCTCTCCTTCTTCAAAGGGCGCCGCTTTTTCCAGTGGCGCCGCGCAAACCGGCAGGGTGATGATGAATGTTGCCCCCTCGCCCTCCACGCTTTCAAAATGGATGGTGCCATTGAACGCCTGGATGATCGACTGGGTGATGTTGAGGCCGAGGCCGGACCCGCCCTTGGTCCGGGTTGCCGAACTGTCGGCCTGGGCAAAGCGCTGGAAAATCTTTTCGCGGAACGCCGCCGGAATGCCCGGACCTTCATCGGTCACCGCAATTCTGACCGTGCCATCGCCAAGCATCGACAAATCGATGTTGACCGATTTTCCCGGTGGCGAGAATTTGGCTGCGTTGGACAACAGATTGACCAGCGCCTGATTGAAGCGCGACGAATCGATCCGGCAATACTGCTCGGCAAAACCGATATGCAGATTGAACTCGATGTTATTGATTTCGGCCAGGCTGTTGTGCCGATCCACAATCGAGCGGACGAGCGGGCCGATGTTACATTCATCCAGATAGAAATCCATCTTGCCGGCGGCGATCTTCTCCAGATCGAGGATGTCGTTCACCAGCCGTCCCAGCCGCTCGCAGCCGAGCAGCGAGATGTTGACGAGGTGTTCGGACTTGTCGTCGAGCTTGCCCGCCAACCGGCGTTGCAGGATGCCCAGCGAAGCGCGGATGGATGTCAGCGGTGTTCGCAGTTCATGGTTCACCGTGGAGACAAATTCAGTCTGCATCACTTCCATGCGCTTGCGTTCGGTAATGTCGCGGATGATCCAGGTGAACATGTAAGACCCGTCACTTAGATCGACCCGGCTTACAGACAGTTCCATGGGAAACAGCGTGCCGTCCTTGCGCCGCGCCTGAAGCTCGCGCGTGATCCCCTCTTCGTCCCGCTCGCCAGCGCTGCGATCGCTCTGCTGGTCGTCATCTTCAGCCTCGGCAATCGCGAGAGGCATCAGGAGGCTGATATTGCGCCCGATGACTTCCTCCGGGCCATAACCGAATATGCGTTCGGAAGCGGGATTATAGGCCAGCACCGTGCCGCAATCATCAAGCGAAATGATCGCATCGACCACATTGTCGATCACCGCATTGACGCGCGCATCGTGTTCATTGCGGGAGTCGATCAGTTCCTGGAAAGCATTCGCCAGCTTGCCCACTTCATCCGTGCGCGCCCTGGCCAGGCTGAGCTTGCCCCCGCCATGCATGGCCAGTTGGATCGTGCGGGTCATATCCGTCAGCGGCTTCATCATCCTCGTCGCCAGATATACGGTAATGCAAAGTATGGCGATTATCAGCAGACCAGACAGCAGGAGGCCTTCCGTCAAGGATTTGCGGGCCGTGGCGTAAAGCTCGTCAAAAGGCACTCTGACTGTCACCACATTATGGGCATCGTCCAGACTGCGCTTGATCGGAACCCGAACGGAATAGGCCATTGATGTCGCATTGGTGGTGACCCATTCATCCTGATAAAGGTCTGATGGCCGTATCAGCAAACCGCCAAGAGCGTGCTCTTTCCCGGTGTGAAAATAGAACGGGGATACTGTGCCATCGGCATGGCGAATCATGTAGTCCCCCGCCTCATTGGTGACGACGATTTCCCGGTCGACCCTCAGTTCCTGAAAATAGCTGGTCAGCATTGCGCGGTAATCGGCGTTGATCACGATCATGCCGTAGAGAGACCCGCCGTCAGAAAAGACCGGCACGACAACGCGGATCGTGGGCACCAGCTGGTCATCGATCCTGCCAAACTCCCGGTTGAAGCTGACCGCGGAGAAATAGACCTCATCGCGCGCCAATGTGCGCGCCCGCTGGAAATATTGTTCCTGGCCCTTTTGTTGCAGATCCTGCAGCGGGACCGGTGCAATGCCGTCCTGTGTCCGGTTGACCCGGGTCAGTTCCCGCCCGCCATCGGCCAGACCGATAAAGCGGATCTGGGTGTAGTTGGGACGCTCCACCATGATGGACGTGAAGATTCGCTCCAGCCGCGAGCGCCATTGCCGGGTTGTGGAATCCTCGTTCGGATCGATGCCGCCGTTGCGCCTGCTTCTGATGATGCCCTCTATCGGCGGCGTCCTTGAGATAACGAAAGCGTCATTCTCAAGCTCGTCATAGGCGCCTTTGAATTGCTGCGCGATCAGGCGGGTTTCATGCGCCACATTGCCCTCGGCGAACTCGCTCACCAGGCTCTCCGTGCGGACTGAAGCGGCAGCGCCAATGATAATGGCGGTGATCAGGGATATGCTGCAGGCAAGAAGCATGATCTTGTTCCGCAAGCCGTGCTCGCGAAACTTCTGGCGCCTGGACTGCGCATTGATCAGCATCCGCATGGCAAAGTTATCCTGTGTTCATCCGTTTTGCCCGTGGTGAAGTTCGTTAATTTCCGGCCCGATTATGTTTACACCTTTGGCCACTAACCCAAGGGCAAGGCCGCCATGCGTAGTTCCCCTGAGCAGCGGGAGCAGGGTTGGCGGCGCTGGTCCGGCCTTCGCCATGCACAGACTGACTGACGCTGCACCTTGAACATCGCGCGATGGCCGCGCATTGATCGGATATGGCGCTTTCACCGCAATGGCTGGACGAACTGAGGTCTCGCGTCACGCTTTCCAGCGTGATCATGCGCACGACCAAGCTTCAGCGCGCAGGGCGCGAATGGAAGGCGTGCTGCCCGTTCCACGATGAGAAATCGCCCAGCTTCACGGTCAATGACCAGAAGGGCTTTTACCACTGCTTTGGCTGCCAGGCGCATGGCGACATCATCAGCTGGATGACCGACCAGCGCGGCCTGTCGTTCATGGATGCGGTCAAGGAACTGGCGGCCGAAGCGGGCATGGAAGTCCCCCGCCCCGATCCGCGAGAGGCTGAGCGGGCACAGGTGCGCGCGGGGCTGCATGATGTGATGCAGGCCGCGCAGGACTGGTTCGTGGCGCAGCTGCGCAGCCCGGCAGGGGCGTCGGCGCGCGAATATCTGCAACGGCGGGGTTTCAGCGACTACACCATCGATCGCTTCGGCTTCGGCTTTGCGCCCGATGACAGGATGGCGCTGAAACAGGCGTTATCCCGGTTTGAGGAGGGGATGCTGATCGAATGCGGCATGCTGATCGCTGTCGAAGACAAGCAACCCTACAGCCGCTTTCGCGGACGGCTGATGCTGCCGATACAGGATGCGCGCGAGCGAGTGATCGCCTTTGGCGGGCGGATACTGGAGGACCGTGCCAGTGAATCTGGTGCAAGCGCGCCCAAATATCTCAATTCGCCCGACACGCCGTTGTTCGACAAGGGCCGCACGCTATACAACATCCACCGCGCTGCGGCCGCCAGCCGCAAGACCGGCAGGCTGATCGCGGTTGAAGGCTATATGGACGTGATCGCGCTGGCCGCCGCCGGATTCGAGGATGCGGTGGCACCGATGGGCACCGCGCTCACCGAGACTCAAATCGAGCTTGCGTGGCGCATGGTGGACAAGCCGGTGCTGTGTTTCGATGGCGACAGCGCCGGGCAGCGTGCGGCGATGAAGGCGATAGAGCGCGCCCTCCCATTGCTGCGCCCGGGTCATTCGCTGCAGATCGTGCAATTGCCCGGCGGGCTCGATCCCGATGACCTGATCAGGCGCAGCGGGCCTGCGGCGATGGAAAAGCTGCTGGCACAGCCCAAGGCAATGCTGGAGCTGATCTGGGAGCATGAGCGCGATGCCCAGCCACTCTCCTCACCAGAGGACAAGGCGGGCCTGAAGGAGCGCTTGATGGCCCACGTCGATGCGATCCAGCACCCGGACATACGCTCGCTCTATCGGCGCGATCTGCTCGATCTGTATTCAGCCTTCGCCTTTCCCAGGCGCGAATTTCAACGCGGCGCCCAGCGCGCACCCTGGAAGCGCGGCAAAAGGGACCAGATGCAGCGGGAACCGGCCACTCCGCAGATGACCGACCGGCTCCGTCGCGGTGCAAACGGGGTGTTTCGGGACACTCTGGCGCAGGCCGTTCTGGCCGGACTGGCGCGCTATCCGGACCAGGTGGACACGCATGCAGAGCAGTTGATGCGGCTGGCCACAGCCATTCCAGAAGCCGCTCCGGCGGTCGATTATCTGCTGCAACATGCAGAAAGACATAATGACGGACTTGAAGACGGTGAAAATTCGCCCATATTCAAGGCGGGCATCCTGCCGCCGCCGCCGGATAAAAACCGTTTCTCCTTCCTGATGGAAGGCTGTGATCCGGACGACGCGAGGGAGGACCTGGCTGAGGCTATCGCCCTTCTGGTTGAAAGGCCAGAGTTGGAGGCAGCTATTGTCGCGGCTACCGCTCGCTTCGACACCGACCCGGAGGCAGCTTTCGCCGAGCAGCAGAGGCTGCGCAAACGAAAGCTGGAAATCGAGTCGCGTCTGGGGCAAATGGCACGCAAACGCGCTGCTTCGGCAGCACCGGAACAGAATTCAGCCGAAAGCGTGACCAGCGCTCACGGCGAACAGGAAACGGATAGAGACCTTCATGGCGACTGATGCCAAGACCAAACAAAGTGAAGATGCACCCCTGATCGACCTCAATGAGGCATCGATCAAGAAGCTCATCGCAAAGGCCAAGCGCAAGGGCTACATCACTTATGATGAGCTGAACGATGCGCTGCCCCAGGGTGAGATGTCATCGGACCAGATCGAGGATATCCAGTCGGCCATTTCCGAAATGGGTGTGCAGATCGTCGAGAATGACGAAGATGCGCAGGATGAAGACGGTGACGGTCCCGAAGAAATTGCGCCGACCGGTTCCGACGACGACGCCGATTCCGAAGAGAACAAGAACGTCCCCGAAAAGAAGAAGCCCACCAACACCGGGGAGCGTACCGATGATCCGGTGCGCATGTACCTGCGTGAAATGGGCGCGGTCGAACTGCTCAGCCGCGAGGGCGAGATTGCCATCGCCAAGCGGATCGAAGCGGGACGCGACACCATGATCATGGGCCTGTGCGAAAGCCCGATCACCTTCCACGCCATCATCATGTGGTCCGAAGCCCTCAACAATGAGGAAATGCAGCTGCGCGAGATCCTCGATCTCGATGCCATGCTGTCAAAGGAGCCTCCCGTCGAAAAGATGGAGGAAGGCAGCGAAGATGACGACGACGGCGAAATCTCGGAAGAGACCGCCGGCCCCTCCATCCGCGATGATGACGAGGATGACGACGACGACGACAGCGAAGATGAAGATGGTGAGGAAGGCGAAGGCCGCTCCACCCGTGATCGCGATGACGATGACGAGGAAGACAACACCATGTCGCTGGCGCAGATGGAAGCGGCGCTCAAGCCAGACGCGCTGGAACGTTTCGCCCGCATCACCGACCTGTTCAAGAAGTTCGAGAAGCTTCAGGGCGAGCGCGTGGATGTTCTGGGCCGCGGCGAGGAATTCCCCGCTGCCAAGGAAAACCGGTACGAAAAGCTTCGCGAGGAGCTGACCGCCGAAGTCGAAAGCGTGCAGTTCCACGCCACCAAGATCGAATATCTGGTGGACAATCTCTATGCCTTCAACCGCCGCCTCACCGCGCTGGGCGGGCAGATGCTGCGCCTGGCCGAACGGCACAAGGTGAAGCGCAAGGACTTCCTCGACAATTACGTTGGCCAGGAACTGGATGACGGCTGGATGCAGACCATGTCCAAGAAGGACAAGAAATGGGCTGCCTTCGCCGAGAAGGAAGCCGAAGCGGTAGAACGCATCCGCGCCGAAATCGCCGACATTGCCGCCAACACCGGCATGAGCCTGAACGAATTCCGCCGCATCGTGAACATGGTGCAGAAAGGTGAGCGCGAGGCGCGCATCGCCAAGAAGGAAATGGTCGAGGCGAACCTTCGTCTGGTGATCTCCATCGCCAAGAAATACACCAATCGCGGCCTGCAATTCCTGGATCTGATCCAGGAAGGCAACATTGGCCTGATGAAGGCGGTCGACAAGTTCGAATACCGCCGCGGTTACAAGTTCAGCACTTACGCCACGTGGTGGATCAGGCAGGCGATCACCCGCTCCATTGCCGATCAGGCGCGCACCATCCGCATTCCGGTGCACATGATCGAAACGATCAACAAGCTGGTGCGCACCAGCCGCCAGTTCCTGCACGAGCAGGGCCGCGAACCCACTCCGGAGGAAATGGCCGAGCGCCTTTCCATGCCGCTGGAAAAGGTTCGCAAGGTGATGAAGATCGCCAAGGAGCCGATCTCCCTCGAAACGCCGATCGGCGATGAGGAAGATTCGCATCTGGGCGATTTCATCGAGGACAAGAACGCCGTCATCCCGGTGGACGCTGCCATTCAGGCCAATCTGAAGGAAACCGTCACCCGCGTGCTCGCCAGCCTTACTCCGCGTGAGGAACGTGTGCTGCGGATGCGCTTTGGCATCGGCATGAACACCGATCACACGCTGGAGGAAGTCGGCCAGCAGTTCAGCGTGACGCGCGAACGCATCCGCCAGATCGAGGCCAAGGCGCTGAGGAAACTCAAGCACCCCAGCCGCAGCCGCAAGATGCGCAGCTTCCTCGACCAATAACAGCTGAAAGGCCCCGCTCCGGCGGGGCTTTTCTTTGGTGGACGCGCCTGCCGCAAGCGGGCAGATTGCCATGATGGGAGCGGGTTTCGATTATATCGTTATCGGCGCAGGTTCGTCCGGCGCCGTCGTTGCATCGCGATTGAGCGAGGACCCGGCCTGCCGGGTGCTGCTGCTGGAGGCAGGCCCGCCCAACCGCCATCCGCTGCAATTGATGCCGCTCGCCTTCCCGCGCGTGGCGCTGGGCAAGATCGGCACGTGGCAATTCGAATCAGAACCCGAACCGGCACTGGGCGGCAGGCGTCTGGGCATACCGCGCGGGCGCACGCTGGGCGGCACCTCCTCCATCAACGCCATGATCGCGGTGCGCGGCAACCGCCGCGATTACGACGACTGGGCGGCGCAAGGTCTGGAAGGATGGAGCTTTGACGAGGTCCTGCCCTATTTCCGCAAGCTGGAAAGCCATTGGCGCGGGGCGAGTGAATGGCACGGCGGCAGCGGCCCCGTCGGCATTAGCCGGATGGAGGGGCCGGACCTGTTGTGGGACGCGCATCTGGCTGCCGCGCAGGCTGCCGGAATAGCTTATTGTGACGATCCCAACAGCGCCGAACAGGACGGCATCAGCCGGATGGAATCGACCGTTGCCGGCGGACGGCGCTCCAGCAGCGCGCGCGCCTATCTGAAACCCGCGCTGGGTCGCCCCAACCTGACCGTGGTCACCAATGCGCTCGTCACCCGCATCGTGCTCAAGGGCGGCCGGGCGACCGGGGTGGACTATGTTCAGGGCGGACGCGACCAGCACGCCCAGGCCTCGGGCGAAATCATCCTGTCGGCAGGCGCCTATGGCTCACCCCATCTGCTGATGCTTTCGGGAATTGGCGATGCTGGCGAATTGCAACAGTCCGGCGTGTCACCGCTGCATGACCTGCCCGGCGTTGGCCGCGATCTGGCCGATCACCCGGTCATCATCAACGAATATGAGCTGATCGGCGATGAAGGCCTTACCCGTCACCTGCGGCTGGACCGCGCGGCGATTGCGGCGGCGCGCTGGTTTGCCAATGGCGGCGGTCCCTTCGGGATGACCGGCACGCTGGCCAATATCTTCACCCGGTCGAGCGAGAGCATTGACCGTCCCGATATCCAGATGATGTGCCTGCCGATGAGCGGCGATGCGCGGCTGTGGATGCCGGGGCTTCAGCGCAGGCCGGTCTCCCACCTGTCCGTGCGCACGGGATACCTGCCGCTCAAGTCGCGCGGATGGGTGAAGCTGCGATCATCCGATCCGCGCGATGCCCCGCGCATCTTCCTCAACATGTTTGCCGAGCCCGGTGACATGGATGGCATGGTCAGATCGATGCACATCACCAGAAATGTCTATGCGCAGCAGCCGCTGGCCAGCTTGATCCGGCGTGAGAATCTTCCGGGGGCCGATTGTCGCACCGATGCCCAGATTGCCGATTTCATTCGTCAGAACGCCACCCACCGCGCCCATCCCGCAGGATCGTGCCGGATGGGCGTTGATGAGCATGCCGTGGTCGACAATCAGCTGCGCGTGCGCGGCATAGACGGGCTGCGCATTGCCGATGCATCGATCATGCCATCGCTTCCACGCGGCAACCCCAATCTGGCTTGCATGATGATAGGTGAAAAGGCTGCCGACCTTGTCCGTCAGGCCACGAAATAGCTGGTAGCCAGCCACTGACCCAGGGCCATGCGTCCCATGCCCTGCCAAAGCCATGAAAAACATGAATATGGCATAGACAGAAGCGGCCCTTTTGCATCACACCCTAAAATGATAGGTCTTGGTCTAGCAAGCTTGGAGGGTTAGGTTTTTGGTTAATCATGCGACAGTTCAGACGGTGGAAGAACAGCCAGCGCCAGACATCAGTCTTCTCGCGGAAAGATATAATCCGCTGGAACAGCGGTTCAGGCCGGAAGATTCGCCTTTTACCACGCTGTTCGCGGACATCACCCATCGCTGCAACATGGCCTGCCGCAACTGCTATATCCCGGTGCGCGACTTGCCCGATCTGCCGGTGGACTGGCTGTATGATATCCTTGCCCGCCTGCCGCACCGCACCCGCATCCGCCTGGTCGGGGCAGAGCCGACTATGCGCGAAGACCTCCCGGAGATCATCGCAAAAGTGCGCGAAATGGGACACCTGCCGGTGGTGCTGTCAAACGGCCTCAAGCTGGGCCGCGCCAGCTATGTCGCCAGGCTGAAGGAAGCCGGCCTTGGCACGTGTTACCTGTCACTCAACGGCGGGCTGCGTGATGATCTTTATCTGGAAATTGATGAGCTGGCCTGCGCCGATCGCAAGCTGAAGGCGCTCGACAATCTGCTCGCCGCGAGAATCCACGTGACCACCGGCACAATCATCGTCCCCGGCGTGAATGACGCGCATTTGCCCGAGTTCCTCGAATTCCTGGTCGCCAAAGGCGTGCGCGACATCCACCTGCGCTCGGTCGGTGAAGTGGGCAATTACATGCAGGGCAAGTCCTTGCGGCTCGACGCTCTGGAAGAGATATTCCGAGCCTCTCTGCCCGCCAGCCTTCCCCAGCCCGAACTGATCGGTGAATATGGCTCGAGCCGCGATTTCAGGGCAGGCCGCGTAAGTATCCAGCTGACCGAGTGGCCTGAACTCGGCAGCCTCGAACGCGGGCGCATCACGCCCGATGGCTGGCTGGAACCGATGTTTGAAAGCATTGTGGCAAATGCTGGCCACTACTGAGCAGCGCCCGCTGGAGCGGGAAGAATTCCGCCAGGCAATGGTGGATGCGATTAACGCCATGCGTGCGGAAGACTCGCGCTTTTACCGGCTGCTCAAATCGGGCCGTTGCCCCAAGGCCATCATCCGCCAATACGCCGAAGCAACAGTGCATTCGGCCGAACGGTTCTGCGCCTTCGTCTCGCAACTGGCGCAGCAGGCACCCGATCCGGTTTCACGCCTGAACCTGATTGAGAACCTGCTGGAGGAAGAAGGCGTCTCGCTGGTGACCAGCGGACTTCTGCACCGGCCCGAAACCGCTCACCCTGCCCTTGCCCGCCGGTTTGCCCGTGCGGTGGGTGCCAATGAAAACCCGCAAGTTGCCAGGCACGCCGTCGCCGAAGGGTGGAAAATGCTGGAGAATGGCGAGTGGGTGGAAGCTGTCGCGCATCTGCTGGTGGGTCAGGAGCTGCATTTTGCTGATGCGGCGCCGGCCATTGCAGAGGCACTGGAAGCTGCCGGTATCGCCAGGCATGACGTGGCATTCTTCTGGGTTCACAAGACAGCCGATCGCGAACACGGGGAACAGGCGCTCGACATCGTCTTGCGCCATGCGACCACCCGCGACCAGCAGGAGCGCTGCATTGCCGAAGCCCGCCGGGGAGCCGAGGCGTGGATGGAGGCCCATGGCGGCCGGGTGAATTGATCGGTTCAGACCGGGCGCAGCTGTGAATTTTGCCAGCGCCCCTTTCCTGCTGATATTCCTGCCGCTGGTGCTGGTGGTATTCCATGCCATCAGGGGAGAGCGTGCAGGCGAATGGCGGATGGCCTTCCTGACGCTGGCATCGGCGCTATTCTACGTCAGTTCGGGCTGGCAGAATGCGCTCGTGCTCGGCTCCTCCATCGCGGTCAATTTTGGCTGTGCGAAAATGATGATGGCGGCCAACGAAGGCCATGTGAAACGGCGCAAGGCGATCATGTGGCTGGCGGTGATCTTCAATGTCGGCCTGCTGCTGACTTTCAAGCTGACGATCCTTGCCGCCGATTCTCCCGATGGTTTCAATGCTGCGGAAGATGTGCTGCTGCCGCTGGCGCTGTCTTTCGTCACTTTTCAGCAGATCGGTTTCATCACCTCGGTCCAGAAGCGGACGATCACGCAGATCACGCTGCGGCGCTATCTGTTCTTCGTGCTGTTTTTCCCGCAGCTGGTGCTGGGGCCAATCATCCGTTTCGAGGATGTGAAGCAGCAACTCGACGATGGCGCACTGGTGCATGTCGATCCGCGCTGGGTGGCAACCGGACTGGCGATTTTCAGCCTGGCGCTGTTCAAGAAGCTGGCCCTGGCCGATCCGCTGGGGCGCGCGGCCACAAGGGTCTTCGACGCCACGCTCACCGGGCCGGTTCCGCTGGGCGATGCATGGTTTGCGATCACCACTTTTCAGTTCCAGCTATTCTTCGATTTCACCGCCTATGCGGAAATGGCCATCGGGCTGGCGATGATGCACGGCATGCGTGTGCCGCTGAACTTTGACCGTCCACTCTTCGCCCGTGACCGGGCAGACCTGTGGCGGCGCTGGCACATCAGCTTTACCACCTTCATGCGCGGCAATGTGTTCCTGCCGCTGGTCAGGCGCTGGAAGTGGCCCGTCTGGGCGGCGCTGGCGATGACCGGCATATTGTCCGGCCTGTGGCACGGTCTGGGCGCGACGTTCGTCATCTGGGGGCTGTTGCAGACCGCGATCCTGCTGTGGCTGCATGCGCGCGCGACAAGCAGGAGGGCATCGGGCCGCAGGCCGCTGCCAATACCATTGGCCATTGCCCTGACTTTCCTGACCACCTGCCTGATAGGGGCACTGTTCCGCGCTCCCGACATCATCGCTGCGCAGCACATCTACACCAGCTTGCTGGGCGCGGGTGGATGGCATGGCGGCCAGTCACTTGTCACTCTGAGCCAGCTTGCCATGGCCATAATGGCCGCGCTGTTGATCTGGGCCGCGCCGGACTTTGGCCAGCTGTTCCGCAACCATTGGCAATATACGGAATTGCGCCCCACTGCGGCCAAACCACCACGTCATTGGATCGAGGGCGTTCTGCCCTTCCGGCTTAACCGGGCGTGGGGCGTTATCTGCGCGCTGGCGGTGGTAATCGCACTGACACTGCTGGCCCGGCAGGTAGGCGCGACGAGGTTCGTCTATGTCCAGTTCTAACGCCAGTCCCAACCCGCGCGGCTTTCTGGCTGCATTTGCCTGCACGCTGGCGCTGCTGGGAGCCGCTCTGGTTGCCGCGCTGGTTATCGTCGATCCGCTGGGCGCGGGTCATGGCAATGCGCTGTGTCCAGCCGGGGCGAAATCCAGATTGCCGGACTACTTCAAATTCATCATCCCGCAGACTCAGAACGCGCAATCGGCCATCCTTGGCACCTCACGGGTCCATTTCGGCTTCGATAGTGCGCTGCTGGAAGAAACTGGCGGGACCGGTACGGTAAACTTGGGCGTTTCAGCCGCCCTCAATGCCGATTTCGATGTGCTGGCAGAGGAGATGCTTGCCGTCGGTCCTGCGCCATCGCTCTTTGTCGGCACCGATTTCAACCTTACTCACCAGGAACGGGGCGAAGAACCGCCGGGACGCAATGAACGCGCAAGCGGCAATGTCTTGTCCCGCTTGCGCGCATATTATTTCAACCGCGGAGCAATGATCCAGCTGCCGAAGTCCATTCCCGATTGCACGGCAAGAAACCATGCCGACGGCTCGCCCATTCTGTTCGATTCAGAAACCCCGTTCAGCCTGGCGCGGATACCCCGCGATTCAGAGATACTGGTCGAACGATTTCGCGCGGTGGATTCGCAGAGACTCGCCAATCAGCGTCTGGCTCAGCTCCAGGCGCAGCTTCGATCCTGGAAGGCGCGTGGGGCAAATGTGGTGATTTTTGCCGCGCCTTACAGTGATGATTTTCGGGCTGTGGTGGAGGATGCAGGCATGACCGATGCGTTCGAAGCCTATCATCGCGCCCTCGCCCGGATTTCCGCGCAAGAGGGCGTACCGTTCCTCGATTTCCACGGACCCCGGCAATTTGCCGCGCTGGACATGCAGCCGTGCCCCGGCGGCGGAATCCAGTGCCATTATTACGACCTGACGCATTACGACCGCAGCGTAGCGCAGGCGATGGCACCTTTTCTGCGCCGGGCAATGGACCGCACCGTTCGCAGTCAGGAGCACAACTGAAGGCACATTTTATTCGTGCAGCACATTTTCCAAAAACTGATACGCTGGGCCACCGCGCAAAGACGCGGGGCACCCACGGGGGAGACGGGGGATGGCATCAACAGACGCTGAACAGGGCGGGACCACACCTGCCTATCAGACCATGATGGTCGTGCTGCTGGGCGTGAACATGGGCGTGGTGTTCCTCGACAGGAACGCCTTTGGCCTGCTCGCCCCGATGATCCAGCCGGAGTTCAATCTCACCAACACGCAGATCGGGATGATCACCGGCGTGCTGGCGGTGACATGGGCTTTTTCCAGCTACGGCCTGACACGGCTGGCAGACATCACCGGGCGCACCAAGGCGCTGCTGATCTTCGGCACGGTGATCTTCTCCATCGCCTCCATCAGTTCAGGCATGGCCATCGGCTTTCTGACCCTGCTGGCGGCAAGAGCGCTGATGGGCATAGCAGAGGGCGGATTGCCGCCGCTCAGCACGCATATCGTTACCACCGAAGTCGCTCCGGAACGGCGCGGTCTGGCCATTGGCACGCTCTCGACGCTGGGCATCAATGCCATTCCGCTGCTGGGGCCGCTGGTGATCGTGGGCATTGGCACGGTGTACGGATGGCGCGAAGCCTTCTGGATTGCCGGCATTCCGGGGCTGATCATGGCCGCGCTGATCTGGTTCCTGGTCCGCAATCCTCCGCGCGAGACATTCAAGGATGCCCCGGTTGGCGGTATCCGGCCCTTGCTGCGAACGTACAATATTCGCATCTCCATGGTGCTGGCCACGCTCAACATGGCCTTTTTCGCGTCACTGCTGGGCTTCTTCCCGCTCTATCTCGTCAACGTGCACGGCTTCAGCAATGCCATGATGGGCGTGGTGCTGACGGTGATCGGGGGTGCCTCGGTATTCTATGGTTTCGTGGTCCCCATGCTGTCTGACAAATACGGGCGCAAGGCGGCGCTGATGGGCAGCTATGCCATCGCCGTAACGGGGCTTCCGCTGATGATCTTCAGCGGCGGATCGATGCCGATGCTTTTTGCAGGCGGTATGCTGGCGGTGGCGGGTGCGGCCGGGTCCGGCATATTGATCATGAATGTGATCCCGGGAGAATCCGCACCCCCCAACCTCAGGGCAACGGCGATGGGCTTTAATGCCGCAGTGGGAGAAATGCTGGGCGCAGGCGCGATGCCGGTGGTGATCGGCATGGTGGCGGACCGGTTCGGCCTTTCAACCCTGCCGTGGATACTGGCAGTGCTGGCCGCCGCGATCTGCGCGGTCACGCTGGCCTTGCAAGAAACCGCGCCCAGGCTGGTTGCGGCCCGGTCGGCCTGAGCGGTCTAGCTGACCGGTCCATTCCGCCAGCCGATTGACAAGACCACGCAAAACCCGCCACTCCCTTGCCCAACAGGGGACGGGGACGCGCAAATGATTCAGCTGACAAACACAGGCAATCGCGCAGGTGCGGTCCGGCTTGCGCTGGCAGGCGCGGCACTGATGCTGCTGACTGGCTGTGCAACGCCGCAGGCAGAACAGCCTTTGCAGGGCGAAGCTGCCGCACCCGACCCGCTCAATCCTCAGCTGCGCGCAGCCGGAACCGCCGTTTATCAGGCATCATGCGCCGCCTGCCATGATGGCGGTCTGGGCCATGCGCCCAATCGCTCCGCACTGGCGCTGCTCAGCCCGGAGGATATTCTCCAATCGCTCACCAGCGGCGTGATGCAGGAACAGGGCTCCACACTTTCCACCGAAGAGAAGATGGCGGTGGCGCAGGTCGTCGCCAACCGTCCGCTGGGCAATGTTCAGACGGCGAATGACGTACTGATGTGTTCGGGCGAGGCAGCGCGCTTTGACTGGTCCGCCCCGCCGGTATTCCAAGGCTGGGGCCTTGATGCCGGCAATGCGCATTTCATCGACACGCAAACCGCCGGGCTTGGCCGCAAGGATGTGGCGCGCTTGCGGCTGAAGTGGGCCTTCGCCTTTCCCGGCGCCATCGATGCAAGATCGCAGCCCGCACTGGCTGGCGGTTCGATCTTCGTCGGCGGGGCAAACGGCACATTCTATGCGCTGGACGAGGATACCGGCTGCGCCCGCTGGAGCTTTGAGGCTGCATCGGGCGTGCGCACGGGCGCGGTTGTCAGCAGCTGGGAGGCAGGCGACGATCAGGCCACTCCGCTGGTCTATTTCGGAGACAACACCGGCAATCTTTACGCCGTGGAAGCGGCCACCGGCACGCCCGTGTGGCAACGCCGCGCCGATGCGCACCCGCAAACCCTGCTGACCGGCACGCCAGCGCTGCATGGTGATACGCTCTACGTGCCCGTTTCATCGGGAGAGGAAGGCCCGGCAGCGCTGCCCACCTATGAATGCTGCACTTTCCGCGGATCGCTGCTGGCGGTGAACAGCCGCACAGGAGAGGATCGCTGGCGGCAATATATGGTCGATGAGCCTGTGCCGCAGGGCGAGAACAGCGAAGGCACCATCCGGCGCGGCCCGTCGGGCGTGGCGATCTGGTCCGCGCCGCTGATCGATGCCGAACGCGGGCTGGTCTATGTGGCCACGGGTGACAATTACTCGCAGCCCGCCACCGATCTGAGCGATGCGATCGTGGCGATGGACATGACCAGCGGCACCATCCGCTGGTCCAGTCAGGTGACGCAGGGCGATAGCTGGAACGTCGCCTGCTGGGCGGGCGCTTCGGGGCCCAATTGTCCTGAAGATGCCGGACCGGATTTCGATTTCGGTTCCGCTCCGGTGATAGCCGAGGGATCGGACGGGAAGACCTATCTGCTGGCAGGCCAGAAATCGGGCATCGCCTATGCGTTCGATCCCGATACCGGCGAGCAGCTGTGGCAGAACCAGGTTGGCCGCGGCGGGGAACTGGGCGGAATCCACTTCGGCATCGCCGCTGGCAACGGGCGGCTATATGTCCCTGTCAGCGATCTTGAAAACGGCGCGGTCTATGATGAGCCGGGCCGCCCCGGTCTCTATGCCATTGATATCGCCAGCGGTGACTTGCTGTGGAGCGCGCCCGCCCCCAACCCGTGCGGGGACAAGCAATTCTGCCAGCCCGCCTATTCATCGGCGATCACCGTCACGCCTGAACTGGTTGTGGCAGGCAACACCGACGGCCATTTGCGCATTCTGGATACCCGCAGCGGAGCGCTTCTGTGGGACATGGATACAGACATTCCCTTCCTCACCGTGAATGGCACCATGGGGCATGGCGGATCGATGAGCGGCGGCACGGCGCCAATCGTGCGCAATGGCACGATCATCGTGAATTCGGGCTATGCCTTCCTGGGCAAGCTGCCTGGTAATGTGCTGCTGGTATTCGAAGCGGAATAGGTCTGCGAGGGGTCAGACTGCGATCACCGCAAGCGGCCATTGCATGAATAACCTGTCTTTATGTGAATAAAGCGCCTATGGGGCCAATCGCGCTTCATTCCCGCCCCACCCATTCGCTTGTCTGAAATCGACATACAGGCAGGGACGGACGCAGCCACCCATCTTCCCCAGCCACCGGTCGCGATTGCCGACGGCATGTCTTTTGTGAGCGCAATGTCCTTTCCCAATCTCTCGCCCCATCTTGCCGATACGATCACCGAACGCGGCTATACAGAGCTGACCCCGGTGCAGGCCGCCGTGCTTGAACCCGATGCCCTTGGCCGCGACCTGCTCGTTTCCGCACAGACCGGCTCTGGCAAGACCGTCGCCTTTGGCCTGGCCATGGCAGAGCAGATGATTGGTGGCTCCGGCTTTGTGGAACCGTCCGACGGTCCGCTCGCCCTGATTATCGCCCCCACGCGTGAACTGGCACTACAGGTCAGCCGTGAGCTGAGCTGGCTTTATGCCAAGGCCGGCGCACGCATCGCCACCTGTGTTGGCGGCATGGATGCCTCCAAGGAACGCCGCAATCTGGCGCGCGGAGTGCAGATCGTTGTCGGCACTCCGGGCCGCCTGCGCGATCACCTGGAACGCGGCGCCTTGCAGCTTGCCAATTTGAAAGTGGCCGTGCTCGATGAAGCCGACGAGATGCTCGACATGGGCTTTCGTGATGAGCTGGAAGGCATTCTGGACGCAACGCCAGATGACCGCCGCACCATGCTGTTTTCGGCCACATTGCCCAACCAGATCGTCAACCTCGCCAAGCGCTACCAGAAGGATGCCAAGCGCATCTCTACGGTGGGCGATGATCGCGGGCACGGCGATATCACCTATCAGGCAGTGACCGTCTCCCCTTCGGAAATCGAGAACGCGGTGGTCAACCTGCTGCGCTATCATGAAGCGGATACGGCCATGCTGTTTTGCGCCACGCGCGACAATGTCCGCCATTTGCATGCCACATTGCAGGAACGCGGCTTTGCCGTGGTGGCACTTTCGGGCGAGCACACGCAGACGGAGCGCAACCAGGCGATGCAGGCGCTGCGCGATCGCCGCGCACGCGTATGCGTGGCCACCGATGTCGCCTCTCGCGGGATCGACCTGCCCAGCCTGAGCCTTGTCGTTCATGTCGAAATTCCGCGCGATGCAGAGACCCTGCAGCACCGTTCGGGCCGTACCGGACGCGCCGGCAAGAAGGGCACGGCGGTCATCATGGTCCCCTACCCGCGCCGTCGCCGGGTCGAATCGATGCTGCGCGGCGCCAAGATCCAGGCCGACTGGATTGAAGCACCGACCGCCAAGATGATCCGCGCTCAGGATCACGAGCGTCTGCTCGCCGCCCTGCTGGCTCCGGTCGAATTCGACGAGGAAGACCACAAGCTGGCCGAACGCCTGATGGCCGAACGCACCCCTCAGGATATCGCCGCAGCGCTGGTACACGCGCATCGCGCCCTGATGCCGCAGCCCGAAGAGCTGGTGGAAAACACGCCCGAGGCGCGCGACGCTGCGCAGAAGGAGCGCCATCGTCCCGGGTTCGAGGACGTGGCATGGTTCCGCATGGACATTGGCCGTTCGCGCAACGCCGAAGCGCGCTGGCTGCTGCCGCTGATCTGTCGCCGCGGCCATATCACCCGCAATGAGATCGGCGCGATTCGCATCGGTCCCGATGAGACCTATTTCCAGATCCCCACCGCCATCGCCGCCAAGTTCTACGATGCGGTGGAACGTACCGCTGCTGCGGAAATGGTCGCCGGGGAAGAGACGATTGCGATCCTGAAATCGGACAGCGGCCCGCGCGAAGTGGCGCGCACCAATCGCCGCCATGGCCGCAAGGACAATTCGGGCGGGAATGATTTCGATCCCAACAAGCCGCGCGTGTTCCGCAAGGGCAGCCCGCACAAGAGTGGCGGCCAGGGTGGTGGCAAGCCCGGATTCAAGAGCGCTTCGGGCGGCAAGTTCCAGGATGGTGGCAAGCCCAAGTTCAAGCCGAAGAACAAGGGCAAGCCCAAGTTCGCCGCCAAGAAGCACCGCGACTAGGGCACGCCTTTCACTCCCGCAACTGGTGCAACAGCGCCACTTGTGGGGGACAAAGCCCTTTTGCGGTAGCATGCGCGGCTTCCAGTCACTATGTGGCCAGCCATGAAGCCAAAGATGAAAGTAGCCATCGCATCGGACCATGCGGCTTTCGACCTGAAGGTCGATCTGGCACAGCTGCTGCGCGACTGGGGGCATGAGGTTATCGACCTTGGCCCGCACAGCGCGGACCGCGTGGATTATCCCGATTTCGGATACCGGATTGCCGAGGCGATTGCCGCCGGTGAGGCGGAACGCGGCGTGGCGCTGTGCGGATCGGGCATCGGCATTTCCATCGCGGTCAATCGGCATCCGGCGGCGCGCTGCGCCCTGGTCAATGATCCATATTCCGCTGCGCTCGCGCGGGAGCATAATGACGCCAATGTCATCGCCATGGGGGCAAGGTTGATCGGGCCGGATATGGCGCGCACCTGTCTCCAGACATTTCTTGTCGCCGAGTTTGCCGGTGGCCGCCATGAAGGGCGCGTTGCCAAGCTTACCCAGCCCCTGATTTCTTCGAACACGCAGGACCTCGCCTGATGAGCACCAACCCCGCCCCGCACAATGCCCTGACCCGCTTCTGGCAGGATGATCTGGCCGATGCCGATCCTGAAGTCGCCGCCATCATCGGCCGCGAACTTGGCCGCCAGCGCGACCGGATCGAACTGATCGCCAGCGAGAACATCGCCAGTCCCGCAGTGTTGCAGGCCACCGGCAGCGTGTTCACCAACAAATATGCCGAGGGCTATCCGGGCAAGCGCTATTACGGCGGCTGCGATTATGCCGATGAGGTGGAAACGCTGGCGATAGAGCGCGCCAAGCAGCTGTTCGGTGCCAATTTCGCCAATGTGCAGCCCAATTCCGGCAGCCAGATGAACCAGGCGGTGTTTCTCGCCCTGCTCAATCCCGGTGACACATTCATGGGCCTCGATCTCGCATCGGGCGGGCATCTGACGCATGGCTCACCGGTCAATATGAGCGGCAAGTGGTTCAACGCCGTGCCTTATGGCGTGCGCCGCGAAGACAGCCTGATCGACATGGACGAGGTGCGCAGGCTTGCCCATGAGCACAAGCCCAAGCTGATCATCTCCGGCGCAACAGCCTATCCGCGCACCTGGGACTTTGCCGCCTTCCGCGAAATCGCCGATGAAGTGGGCGCTTACCTGCTGGCCGACATGTCGCATTTCAGCGGCCTGGTGGCAGGCGGCGCGCATCCCAATCCCTTCCCCCATGCGCATATCGTCACCAGCACCACGCACAAAAGCCTGCGCGGTCCGCGTTCGGGCATCATCATGTGGAATGACGAAGCGTTGACCAAGCCTATCAACATGGCGGTGTTCCCCGGCATGCAGGGCGGCCCGCTGGTGCATGTCATCGCCGCCAAGGCCGTGGCCTTCGGTGAGGCGCTGCGCCCTGAATTCAAGGCCTATGCCGCCTCCATCGTGGAAAATGCCAAGGCGCTGGCCTCCAGCCTGGAGGAAAGCGGCCTCAACATCGTGTCGGGCGGCACGGATAACCATCTGATGCTGGTTGACCTCACACCCAAGGACGTGACCGGCAAGGCAGCGGAAAAGGGCCTCGATCGCGCGTTCCTGACCTGCAACAAGAACGGCATTCCCTTCGATACCAGATCGCCCTTCGTCACATCGGGCGTGCGTCTGGGCACACCTGCGGGAACCACGCGCGGCTTTGGCCCGGCGGAATTCCGCAAGATTGGCGCGATGATCGCCGATGTCGTGGACGGCATGAGCCGCAATGGCGACGAAGGCGACGCGCAGGTTGAAGAGCGCATTCGCCGCCAGGTGGCGGAATTGTGCGAGGCTTTCCCCGTCTATCCTGGGAGGTAACTGCTATGACCGGTCCCGAAGAACCACGCAGGGGCGAAGATATCGTCGAGGATGCAAGGGCAGAAATTGCCGCAATGGCCAAGGAAGGCCTGCGCCATCCCTCGACCAAACCGGTTTTGACAGGCGCTGCCGCCGGTGCGGTTGCCGGCGCGCTGCTGCCTGTGGTCAGCCTGCCGCTTGGCCTGATCATCGGTGCCGGCTTCATGTTCTACAAGCGCCTGCGCCCCTGACCCATGCGCTGCCCGTTTTGCGCCCATGATGACAGCCAGGTAAAGGATTCCCGGCCGACCGAGGACAACACCTCGATCCGCCGCCGTCGCCAGTGTGAAAGCTGCGGCGCGCGCTTCACCACCTTCGAACGTGTGCAGTTGCGCGATATTTTCGTGATCAAGACCGATGGCAAGCGGCAGAGCTTCGACCGCGCCAAGATCGAACAATCGGTCAGTCTGGCCTGTCGCAAGCGCGGGATAGATCAGGAACGCATCGACCAGCTCGTCTCCGGCATCCAGCGGCAGGTAGAAACCGCCGGTGAAAGCGAAGTGCCTTCCGCGCGCATCGGAGAGATGGTGATGGACGGCCTGCGCCAGATCGATTCGGTCGCCTATATCCGCTTCGCCAGCGTCTATCGCGATTTCAGCGAAGCCAAGGATTTTGAGGATTTTGCCAGCCAGGTTCGTGATGTCGGCGCAGAATAGAGCGCCGGTTATCGTCCTTGTCCGCCCGCAACTGGGTGAGAATATCGGCAAGGCGGCCCGCGCCATGCTCAATTTCGGACTGACGGAGTTGCGGCTGGTCACGCCGCGCGATGGCTGGCCCAATCCTTCCGCAGGTCCCGCAGCCGCCGGTGCCGACCAGGTGCTGGAACAGGCGCAGGTCTTCGCAACCACCGCAGATGCCGTTGCCGATTGTTCGCATGTCTATGCCACCACCGTGCGCAAGCGCGGGGTGACCAAGCCGGTCGTCACGCCCGATCAGGCCGCGCGGGAGATCGCCACCCAGGACGGGCGCAGCGCGATCCTGTTCGGGGCCGAAAGATCGGGGCTTGATTCAGAGGACGTGGCGCTCGCCCGGTCGATCCTGACAGTGCCGATCAATCCGCAATTCTCGTCCCTCAATCTGGCGCAGGCGGTGATCCTGTGCGCCTATGAATGGTCAAAGCACTGCGATCTGGCCATGCCGACCACCGAGGAAATTCTCCCGCCTGCGCCGCAGGAGGAACTTGAGGGCCTGATCGTCCATCTCGATACCATGCTGGATGCAAAGGGATATTACCGCCCGGCCGTGCGTGCCGAAGTGTCCCGCAAGACGCTGCGCACCTTGCTGACCAAGCCAGGCTGGAACCACCTCGAAGTGCGCACCCTGCGCGGCGTGCTGAGCTATCTCGCCCGCAAGGAGCGCTAAAACCCTTTCCAAACCCGTATGCTTTTGGCTACCCTGCCCGCAATTGGAGGAGAGACCATGAACAAGCTTCTTTTGAGCGCCAGCCTTGGCCTGATCTGCATCGGGTCGGCGGCGATGGCCCAGAGTGACCGCGACGATCGCGGCGACCAGCGGGACCAGGCAGCAACACAGTCACAAGCCAATGCCCAGCAGCAGGCTGAGGAAGAAGCCGAAGTTGATCCGCGCCAGGCCGAAGTGGTCTGCCGCTCCACCCCGGTTCTGGGATCGCGCACCCGCGTCAACCGCGTGTGCATGACGCGCGCCGAATGGGCCGATGCCAGCCGCCGCACCGGTGAAGGCGTTGCCGATATGCAGCGCAATGCCGCTGGCGGCCTGCAGTGCGGCAATGATCCCGCGGGCGGCTGCTGATTACGCGCCGATAACAAGCGCCGGGAACAGGCGCTATCCAGGCGACCCCGACGCAAAACTTGACAGCCTGTGCGCCCAGCGTCATAGGCCCGCCTTCACTTCGACGGTCCGCCCTTTGCGGCGTGCTTTCGATTGGTCCCGCATCCCGGTGAAGCGGTGGCCGCGTTACGGAAATCTGCCGTAACGGTGCGATGCCGGGTTTGAAGGCGGGCACAAGGCCCGTCCAGCAGATTGGAAAGACCTATGACGAAGCGCACAAGCGCCAAGCACAAACTCGACCGCCGGATGGGTGAAAACATCTGGGGTCGTCCGAATTCCCCGGTTAACAAGCGTTCGTACGGCCCCGGCCAGCACGGTCAGCGCCGCAAGAGCAAGATCTCTGACTTCGGCCTGCAGCTGCGCGCCAAGCAGAAGCTGAAGGGCTATTACGGTGACGTAACCGAGAAGCAGTTCCGCCGCACCTACAAGGAAGCGGCTGCCATGAAGGGCGATACCGGCCAGAACCTGATTGGTCTGCTGGAACGCCGCCTGGACATGATCGTCTATCGCGCCAAGTTCGCTCCGACCGTGTTTTCCGCGCGTCAGATCGTTTCGCACGGTCACATCCGCGTGAACGGCGTAAAGTGCAACATTGCCAGCCGCCGCGTCGACGTTGGCGATGTGATCTCGCTGGGTGACAAGGCCAAGGAAATGGCTCTGGTTATCGAAGCGCAGAGCCTGCCTGAGCGTGAAATTCCCGATTATGTCGTGCCCGATGGCACCGACAAGGTGACTTACAACCGCGTTCCCACGCTGGATGAAGTTCCCTATCCGGTGACGATGGAACCGAACCTGGTTGTCGAGTTCTACTCGCGCTGATCGGTTAGACCATTACAAGGAAATCTGGGCGGTCCTGCGGGGCCGCCCTTTTTCTTTGTGCGCCCCCTGCCGTCAGGGCGTGGCGCTGCTGCCCTTGATCTGATCGAAGTAGATCTTGCGGAAAGCCAGCGTGGGCATATCCGTGCGCACGGATTTCTCCTTCGAAGCTGGTGGAATCTCGGCGGGAGAGGACGATTCGAGGATCTGCTGATCCTCGCCTGCAATCTTGCGGGTGGAAAAACGGAACAGCGGGTCGAGCAAGGACCACCGCGCGAAATTGCGCATGGTCACGATAATCAGCGAAGTGTGCCCGCTTTGCTGCGGCAGGCAGATCGCCAGCATGCGGAATATCCGGCCCGGGGGATCGATGAACAGCTCCATCGCATTGGGATAACGATAGTCCAGCCGCCCCTTGCTTTCCTTACCCTCCACATGATTGCCGATGCGCGCGCCATATTCTTCCACCGACCAGGTCAGGTCCATCCGCTGATGCCTCAGCGTGCGCATCCCCCGGCCAATGGTGGCCTTGTGCACAAATGGCAGGTGCGGCGTATCCAGCATGTTTTCCATCGCCCGCGTCCAATGCGCCGCCCATGGGAAGGCCTGCGCCGAAAGCACGATCCCCGGTAGCGACAGCGTTTCACTGGGCACAGGCTCACTCTCGGGCGCGAAGCCGGTGTAGATCCAGATCAATCCGCCCACCTCGCGGATGGGAACGGGCTGCGCGTGCAGCTGGTCCAGCTTGGCATCGGGGTTCCACGGCACTCCGCGATTGGCTCCGCTGCCATCGAAGCGCCAGCCGTGGAACGGGCATTCCACTATCCCGTCACACAGCGTGCCGAGCGAAAGCGCCACTCCCCTGTGCGGACAGCGATCGATCAGCGCTGCCGGCTGGTTATCGGCGCCGCGAAACATCACGATCCTCTCCCCGCCCACAACAATGGGATGCAGCTTGCGCGGCTTGAGATCGGCCGCGATGCCGACAATGGTCCACAGATTGGCGAAGTCCTCGAACACCGGATTGCTCTCCCGCTTATATGCGGCACTTGTCCTATGCGCGCTCGCCATGCGCAAGGCCGGAAAAAGGCGGTAGGCACGGCAAAATTCCGCACGCAGGACGGGCCCAGCCATTTCCCATATTGACCGTATCAAACACGCGCCTAGGCTGAATTTCAGTCAGGCTGGATGGCCACGCAATGTGCGCATCCGCCAGGGATAAATCTGCCAGCGTGCTGCGGCACCTGCGCCACCGGGGGATAGGAATAATGAACACCGCGCCACAAGGTAACTGCAAGCCCAACCGTTCGCACCGCGCCGGCCTGCTGGCAGCATGTGCAATGGCGCTGGCCGTTTCCACTTTCAGCACACAGGTCAATGCGCAGGCCAATGCGCAGGCTGCACCCACCTCTGCCACCGCCGTGCCGGCAGGCGATTATGATTTCGTTGGCTGGGACGCTTATCTCGGCGGTCTGGACAGCTCGCAATATTCCTCGCTCGACCAGATCAACAAGGGCAATGTGGCGCAGCTGGAAGTCGCCTGGAGCTATGCCGCAGGCGAAGGGACCGCGCCGCAGTTCAACCCGGTAATCGCCAATGGCCGGATGTATGTGCAGGCCGCAGATGGCCGCATCGCGGCGCTGAACCCGGCCACCGGCGCGGAATTGTGGAAGAGCGCGACGACCGGCCGCATCAGTGCTCGCGGCATCAATTACTGGCAGAGCAGCGATGGCAGCGATCGCCGGCTGGTGTTCCTGAATGACGGGCTGCTGCGCGCCATCAATGCCGATACCGGCGAATATATCCCCGGCTTCAGCGTGGACCTGCGCGATGCCCTGCCTGAAGGCCACGCCGAAACGCCAAATCCGCTGATGACCAACAACCCGGGTCGCATCTTCGAAGATACCATCATCGTCTCGCTTCCGGCGGGATCGGGCTATGCCTCGCACCCTGCCGATATCCAGGCCTATGATATCCGCACCGGCGCGCTGAAATGGGTGTTCAACGTGGTGCCGCGCGTAGGCCAGTTCGGGTCCGACACGTGGCCGGAGGAGGACCGCGAGCTGTTTGGCGGCGTCCACAACTGGTCTGAATCCACCATCGATCCCGAACTGGGCATCGCCTTCATACCCACCGGCACGGCGCGTTCCGATTTCTACGGCGGCAACCGTCCGGGTGACAATCTGTTCGGCAACAGCCTGCTGGCGCTGGACGTGCGCACGGGCGAACGGCTGTGGCATTTTCAGACGGTCCACCATGACCTGTGGGACTTCGACCTTCCCAATGCGCCCAAGCTGATGACCATCACCAGGGATGGTGAGCAAATTCCGGTGGTGATCCAGGCGGCCAAGCACGGCTTCGTGTTCGTGTTCAACCGCCTGACGGGAGAGCCGGTCTGGCCGATCGAGGAACGCGCTGTACCGGCATCGGACGTGCCGGGCGAACATGCCTCCCCCACGCAGCCCTTCCCCACCTGGCCGCAGCCTTTCGCCCGGCAGGATTTCACCGTGGACGACATCAATCCCTATATTCCGGCTGAAGATCAGGCGGCGCTGCGCGAAAACATGACCAATGTCTGGCGCAATGAGGGGCTGTTCACACCCCCCAGCCTGCGGGGATCGATCTCCCTGCCGGGCCATAATGGCGGTGTGAACTGGGGCAATAGCGCGGTCGATCCGGTCAACCAGCGCTTCTTCGTGGTCAGCCGCGAGATACCCGTTCTCAACCAGCTGATCCCCAACAGCCGGGCAGAAGCGGCGGCGGCCATGCCCAATGGCGGACCGGACGTGCAGCCTTACGGCGCGGGCTATAACTTCCTGATGCAGAGCAACGGGATGGTGGCAATCAAGCCGCCGTTCTCCTTCCTCACCGCCTATGACATGAATACCGGCAACATCCTCTACCGCATTCCCAATGGCGAAAGCGCGGCTCTTCTGGCGCAGGGGATCACCGGCACCGGATCACAGGCACCGCGCGGCGGGCCTGTGGCAACGGGCGGCGGCCTGCTGTTCGTGGGTACGGCGGGAGACCGGATGTTCCGCGCCCGCGATGCCGCCACGGGTGAAGTGCTGTGGGAATACCAGCTTGATGCCGCGACCGAGGGTGTGCCCGCTGTCTATCAAGTGGATGGACGCGAATATGTGACCATTCCCGTGGGCGGAGATGGCCTGTTCGCGCAGCAGGGCAATCCGGAGCCGGGACCCAACCGCTACCTCACCTTCGCCCTGCCCGCACGCTGAGAATTTGACCTATGGGGCGACGGATACCACTCCGTCGCCCAGCAGGTCTCCGCGGATGACCTGACCGTAATAATCGCCCGATGCGTGGTGGCGCTGGCGGGTATCCTCAATGGTGGTGCCGGTCTGGCGCGGGTCACGCGGGCGCTCCTGCGCGTCAACATAGGCTGCCACATCCCAGGCATCCTGATCGCTCAGGCTCATGCCTGAACCGAACGGCATGTTGGCCTTTATGAAACCGGCAGCATTGGCAATGCGGGACATGCCCGCGCCCCAGTTATACGAATGATCGCCCCATAACGGCGGAAAGTCATACGTGCCGTCATCCCGGCGCTGGCCCAGCCCGTCTTCACCGTGACAGACGGAGCATTGCTCCTGATAGACCAGCTCTCCGCGATCGGGATCATAGGCATTGGCCGGCGGGTCGAGCGTGAGGAAGCCCCTGCCCTCCATTTCCACGCCAACAGGTGCACCGGTCGCCAGCCAGGCGAAATAGGATTCAAGGTCGCGGTAGATATCATGGCCAGCGGGCGGTGGCATACCGGCAGGAGAGGCAGAAGCGTTCATCGAATAGACGAAACAGCCCATGATCCGGTCTTCCATCGTGTTGATCCGGTCATTCTTTGCCCGATAGGCGGGATACATGCCCCAAGCCGCCCACATCGGCGAGGAGTTGGCCTGCCTGCCGCCATCGAGGTGGCAATTGCTGCATTGCAGGCCGCTGCCGACAAATTGCGCGGCATAGGTCTGCGTCTGGGTGAAATATTGCTCACCCCGGCGTATCGAATCTCCCATCGGTCCTTCGGGAATGGAATCGGCAGCAGGCGGGGTAAAGCCGGCGGCCGAGGGAGGCGCAGCGGCGGGCTGCGCAGGTCCGCGCTGGTCTGCAGCATGCATCATGCCCACCGCGACCCACACGATGACAATGACGGCGAGCGTGCCCAGCATGGCGGCTACCGACAATATTGCCCTGCGATCAGAGTTCGGTTCAGTCATCCTGCACACCTTTCCATCTGCCTTTCTAACAGATTTGAACCGGGCGGTGTTTGCGGACGATCAAAGCAGTTGAACAGCGCCAGGGCCGATAACCGCGCAAGGACCTGGGCCTTTTCAGCGAGTGCCGCCAGCTCCCAGATTTTCCTCCAGGAAGGACCCCGCCGCTGCCAGCATCCGTGCCCTCGCGCCCGAATCGCGAATGGAATGGTCGAGGTCCGGAAAGCTCACGAACGTCACGGACTTGCCCGCATCCTCCAGCGCGTCCTGCATGATCTCGGAATGCCTGTACGGCACGTTCTCGTCATATTCGGCATGCACCAGCAGCACCGGAGCCTGAATCCGATCCGCATTGCGCGCCGGTGATGCTTCCTGAATCAGCGAACCCCCGCCCAGAAAATCCGAGACTGCGGGATAATTGACGAAATCACGCGCATCGTCGCGCAGCACGCCCAGATCGGTGACCGGGGCAATGGCGACGATGGCCGCAAACAGATCAGGCTCCGTCGTGCCCAGTTGCAGCGCGGCATAGCCGCCATAGGACCAGCCCACCACCGCAAGCTGGTCCGAATTGGCAATCCCCTCGCTCACCATCCAGCGCGCGGCATCGGCCACATCGCCCATCGCCGTGCGCCAGGACTGGAAGCCGTTTTCCATCTCCCACGCGCTGCCATAGCCGGTTGAACCGCGATAATTGGGCTGCAACACGGCATAGCCCTGCTGCGCAAAATATTGCGCCAGCCAGTCAAACCCCCACACATCGCGCGAAGAAGGCCCGCCGTGCGGCATGACGATTGCAGGCAGACCCTTGCCGTCAGAGCCGGGCGGCAAGGTCAGATATCCGGGAATCTCCACCCCGTCTCTCGCCGCAAAGCGTACGGAGCGCACAGAGGATAACGGGAGGCCTTCCAGTTCGCGGCGCAGAGGCAGGATCTCATCCATCTGGTTGGTGTTGCGATCCAGCAGATAGATAACGCCGGGATCGACATCGCTGTGCGCCAGAACCAGCAGGCGGCGCTCATCCTCGCTGGCATCGATGATCTCCACCAGCGGAGAGCCCGGCAAGGCCTGCGTCAAATCCTGCGACAATTGCCGCAGATCCTCGTCAAAATATTCGAACTGGCGCCTGTCAGTGGCGAATGTGGCGCCAACCACGCGGCGCTGGCGGCCAATCGTCACCACATTATCGATATCATAGCCTTCCTGCGCCAGCAGGCGGGTGGTCTGGCCCGATCCATCCAGCCGGATGGAATAAAGCGCCCTGTAGCCATCCTCCTCGCCCAGCGCATAGGCAATCTCGCGGCCGGTATCGACGCCGATGATGTCGAGTTCATTCAGGTCCCGCTGAGGGGCCAGCGTCCGCCAGTTGGAGCTGCCAACGGGCATGTAGGAGAATTCCAAATCATCATCGCGCATGTAGCCGTCCGCACGGCGCGCCCTTGTGGCCATCACGCGGATGTCACCGTTCTCATCGGTCAGATATCCGGCGGAAACCTCTCGCGGGCGCATCACCTGCGTCGATCGCAGCGTTTCCAGATCAATCTCGTTCACCGTTGCGCCGCTGTCCCCGCTGTAAACCCGCGTGCCGCCCCAGCGCGTGCCGGTGACCTGCTGGACCAGAATGGCATTGTCCTTGCCCTCTATGTCCAGAGACAGGATGCCACCGCCATATTGGGCAGGGCCATAGGTGCGGCTGTCCCTGCCATCCCCCATTTCGCGCACGCCGCTGCCATCGGCCGACACCACCAGCAGGCGGCTGTAGCCGATGAACATATCGCCGAACTTGCTGGTGCCGCGAAAATTGCACAGCAGATATTGCTCATTCGCCCAGTCGCAATTGGTGAGGAAACCGTTGGGGTTGGAATCGACGGCAATCGGGCGCTGCACGCCGCCAGGGCGCAGGTCGATCAGATAGACCATTTCCTCCAGCGGGCCGCCGGGCATGATAAAGGCAATCTGCTGCCCGGATGGCGAGAGGCTGATATCGAGGATGGTGCCGCGCGATCCGAAACGTTCGGCCAGGCTGGCTTCCTGCGCGGCCACCGGCGCAGGCAAAGCTGCCAGTGCAGCCAATCCTGCAATAGCTGTAAATACCGCGAACCTGATGCCAGTTTTCATCCTTACCCCTCCTCCAACCATTAAAAAGGTCGCGAAGAAAGGTCATGGAGTCAAGGCTCTAGGTCTGTTTTAGGTAGTCTTGCCGAAATTGCGAGGCAAAGGCGGCAAATCTACTTTCAGCAATTGCATCGCGCATGGCCTGCATCAGTTGCTGGTAGAAGGAAAGATTGTGTTCGGTCACCAGCATTGCGCCCAAAATCTCGCCCGACTTCACCAGATGATTTAGATAGGCCCGCGAATAGGAGGTGCAGGTGGGGCACGGACATCTTTCATCCAGCGGGCCGGTATCCTCCGCATGGACCGCATTGCGCAGATTGACCGCGCCGGACCAGGTGAAGGCCTGTCCGTTGCGGCCGGAGCGTGTGGGCAGAACGCAGTCGAACATGTCCACACCGCGCTCCACCGCGCCCACAAGGTCATCGGGCTTGCCCACACCCATCAGGTAACGCGGCGCATCATGGGGCAGCATGGCAGGCGCATAATCCAGCGTGGCGAACATCGCCTCCTGCCCCTCGCCCACGGCCAGCCCGCCAATGGCATAACCATCAAAGCCGATTTCGGTGAGTGCCTGCGCGCTGTGCTGGCGCAAATCCTTGTCCAGCGCGCCTTGCTGGATGCCGAACAGCGCCGATCTTTCCGCATGTTCGCGCCCGCTGTCAAAACCATCGCGGCTACGCTTTGCCCAGCGCATGGAAAGCTCCATGCTGGCGGCGATTTCATCACGCGGGCGATCGGCGCGCGGGCATTCGTCAAACGCCATCACGATGTCCGATCCCAGCAGGCGCTGGATTTCCATCGACCGTTCGGGGCTGAGCATGTGGCGCGACCCGTCGAGGTGGCTCTTGAATTCCACCCCGGTCTCGGTCAGCTTCCTCAGGTCAGACAGGCTCATCACCTGATAGCCGCCGCTGTCTGTCAGGATAGGGCGCTTCCAGTTCATGAACTTGTGCAGGCCGCCCAGCCTTGCCACCCGCTCTGCCCCCGGGCGCAGCATCAGGTGATAGGTGTTGCCAAGGATGATGTCCGCACCCAGCGCGCGCACGCTTTCGGGCTTCATCGCCTTGACCGTGGCGGCGGTGCCCACGGGCATGAAGGCAGGCGTGCGGATCGTGCCGCGGCGCATGGCGATTTCACCCGTGCGCGCGGCCCCGTCCGTGGCCTTTATGGTGAAGGCGAAGCGGGGTTTTTCAGAAGCCATAGATCAACGTGAAACGGGTGAGCGTATCGGTGGAGACGGCACCGGCGGGCGGATTGCTGTCATATTCCACCGTGTAGGACAGGCGCGCGGTCAGCGATTCACTGATCCCCGCTTCAAGGCCGGTCACGAAATTGAGGCTGGTGTTCTTGGAATCGATGATCGCCAGCGCGCTGCCGCCTGCTTCGGCCACGGCGTTGACGTCCTGCGTCAGCGTGAGCCGATCCGCGATGGTCCAGCCAAAATCGATGCCCGCAAGTGCAGCCAGCGTGTTCTCGCTCGCCCCGGTGATGAGCTGCGTGCGGCGGAAGGCAGGTCCGGCCTTGATCGCCAGCTTCAACGAACCATTATCCACCACCTGATAGCCAAGCCCGCCAGAGGCGACATAGCGCGCCGAATATCCCTGAAACCGGTCCCGCTCAAACTGCGCGAGGCCGAACAGGAACATGTCATCGCCAATCTGATATTGCGGCTCATAGGCAAGCAGCAGCTGTTCGCGCGAGGTCTGGCCATTGTTGCGCCGGTAATCGACCGCGGCGCGCAGCTTGTGCGTCCAGTCCAGCCCCTCACGCTCGAGGTCGAGCTTGGCGGTCAGGCCCACGCTGCTGGTATTGCCGGAGGACTGGAATCCACCGATCTGGCCCTCGCCGCTCCAGTTATCGAGCAGGCTTGCCTCGCGGATGGCCACCTCCTCCGCCTGCGCCTGTGCTGCGGCCAGTTCGCGCTGCCCGGCGCGGAAGTCCGCCAGCATTGCATCGATCTCGGCTCCGTCACCGGGATTGGTGCTGCGCGCGACGCCCGCCACCGCATCGATCGTTGCAGTATCGCCGGTGGCAATCGCGGCCTCGATCATGGCGCGGACCGGCTGTGGCAGTTCTGCATGGGCAGGCGTTGCAGCCAGCGCCGCCACGCCCAGCGGGAACAGGAAAGTGCGTGTCTTCATGCCGGCCCAGCTAGCGGCTCATTCGCGCAACCGCCACCCTGTCTTGAAGATGTAGGCGATAATGGCGATGCAGATGGCCAGAAAGCCAAGGGTGAAACCAAAGGACACGGCAATCGGAAAGTCGCTCTCGCCCAGGAAGGTCCAGCGCAGGCCATTGACCAGATAGACGATGGGATTGACCATCGTCACCGTCTTCCACGGCTCCGGCAGAACGCTGACGGGATAGAAGGTGCCGCCAAGGAATGTCAGCGGCGTGAGGATCAGCAGCGGCACGATCTGGAGCTTTTCAAACCCGTCCGCCCATATGCCAAGGATAAAGCCGAACAGCGAGAAGCTGGCCGCCACCAGCATAATGTACCCCAGCGCCAGGATCGGGTGGGCAATCGAATAATCGACAATCAGCGCCGCGGTTACCAGAATGATCGCGGCCAGGATCAGCGATTTGGCAACAGCCGCGCCGACAAAGCCGATCAGCGTTTCGGCCACGCCAACGGGCGCAGACAGCAGCTCGTAAATCGCGCCGGTGAACTTGGGCATGTAAATGCCGAAACTGGCATTGCTGGTGCTTTCCGAAAGCAGCGTGAGCATCAGCAGGCCGGGCACGATGAAGGCGCCGTAATTGCTCGCCCCCAGTCCCGGCATGCGGTCCGCCATCGCCGCCCCGAATACTACCAGGTAAAGCGAAGTGGTGATCACCGGGGAGAGGATCGAGCCGAAGATGGTGCGGAAGGCGCGCATCAGCTCGTTCTTGAAAATGGCGAATGCGCCGCGAAGGTTCAGGCCGGTAAAACTCATGATGCCAGCTCCTTCTCGCCGTTTTCGACAAGGCCGACGAAGATATCCTCCAGCGTCGATTCGGTCGTTTCCATACCGGTAAAGCCGATGTTGTTGCGGGTGAGGTCCTGCGCCAGCTGTGCCACTTCACGCTTGCCCTTGCCGGTGCCGTCACCGCCGCGATAGACCAGCCTGCTGCCGCCATCCTCCAGCGTTACCGGGTACACGCAGATGCAGTCGGGCACGGCGCTCAGCGGCGCTTCCAGCGTGAAATGCGCTTCGGTGCGGCCAAGGCGGCCCATGATCGCGGTCTTGTCATCGGTCAGCAGGATCTTGCCCTTGTTGATCACCCCCACGCGGTCGGCCATTTCCTCGGCCTCCTCGATATAATGGGTGGTCAGGATGATGGTGGTGCCGCGTTCGCGCAGCTCGCCGATCTGGCGCCACATGTCGCGGCGCAGTTCCACGTCCACGCCCGCCGTCGGCTCATCCAGGAACAGCAGTTCGGGATCATGCGCCAGCGCCTTGGCGATCATCACCCGGCGCTTCATTCCGCCAGACAGCTTGCGGATAGGCTCATCGCGCTTGTCCCACAGGCTGAGCGATCGGAGCACTTCCTCGATCCGCGCTTCATCGGGCGCACAGCCGAACATGCCGCGCGAATAGCGGACCTGGCGGATCACCTTGTCGAACATGTCGAAGCTGAGTTCCTGCGGCACCAGCCCGATCTTGCGGCGCACTTCGCGCCAGTGGCGGCTCACATCCTTGCCGAATGCCTCAATCGTGCCGCCGGTGGGGTTCACCAGCCCGCAGACAGCCCCGATCAGCGTGGTCTTGCCCGCGCCATTTGGCCCCAGCAGCGCGAAAATCTCTCCGCGCCGGATATGCAGATCCACCCCGCCCAGAGCGGTGGGACCGTTCTTGTAGGTCTTTTCAAGGCCGCGAATATCGAGAATGGTGTCGGTCATCGGGCTTAGATGGCAGATCGCAACTCATATGCAAGCTGCCTTGAGGTCCATCCCTGAAAGCCTAAGGTACAGCGCAGGGCAAGCGGGGGAAATTCGATGATATTGAGAAAACTGGGCGCGATCGCCATGGCGGCCGCCATTCTGGCTCCGATGCCTGCGGGCGCCTACAAGATCGGCTCCACCGTACCAACGCAATCCTTTGACGACCTGCACGAAACGATGACGCGCCTCGCGCTCGAATGCTTCGACGCAGCCGAGGGCGGCGCCATTGATTGCCGCGCCCTGCTGGGCCGCATCGCAACCGACTCGCAGCGACGCCGCGGCAGCCCCGCCGACGGCCTGAGCTATGCCACACGCTGGCCCGACGATCCCAGCCGAATGCTCGATAATGACCGCACGCTGCCCAAGTTCGGCGTGTTGCTGGCGCGCAAGTGCAGTCCCTACACGGGCGAAGGCCAGCGCATCAATACAGCAGGCCTGCTGTGCTCATCGCATTTCGGACGGCTCAGCTTCCTGCACGCCATGCGCAATCCGGGTGAGGAGCAAAGCTTCGACGAGGTGCGCGAACTGATGCTGGCAGGCGCGCTGTTCGCCTTTGACACGGCGACGGACAAGGATTTTCGCGAGGGCGACTTCTGCGATACGGTGCAGAAGCTTGGCAATGCGCAATTGCAGGACGCGCTGACTTTCTCGGCCGATACGTTCTGCCACCGCCGACGCAAACATGTCCTCTTTGTCATTCCCGATGGCTGGTACGAAGCGTGGAAGGTGCAGACGTTTTTCGCACTCGAATGCGGCAACTCGCTGCGTTCGCTGACATGCAACGAACTGGGCGGCGATGTTGCACAGGCGGCGGCGACCGGGGCGATCCTGCACATGATCCAGGACAGCTTTTCACAGGCCCATGTCTATCGCAGCGACACCGATGTCGATGGCCAGGGGGCGCTGCCTGTGGGCCCCTATATCCCGCGCATCACCTGCGAAATTCCCCGTGCGGTCTATGATTACGAGGCCCAGACCGCAGCAGGGGCCGACATTCATGACGCAGCCGACCACGATCCCATGCATATCGACGCTTCCTGCACCGATCAGGACCGCAAGGTGGACGATCCGCTGACCGCAAGCGCCAGGGTCATCGCCTTCATCCGCAGTCCACAACCCGACCGTGCGGCTTTTGAACGCTATCTGCGTTCGCAATACTTCCCGCAGGAGGGCTGATTACGGCAGCAGCAGGCTGGAATCGCCATAGCTGTAGAAGCGGTATTCGCTGGCGATGGCGTGGGCGTAGGCGGTCTGCATCGTCTCCAGCCCCATCAATGCGCTGACCAGCATGAACAATGTGGACTTGGGCAGGTGAAAATTGGTCATCAGTCCGTCAACCGCGCGGAATTTGTAGCCCGGGGTGATGAAGATGGCGGTGTCGCCTTCGAACGGGTGGATCACGCCCGCTTCATCGGCAGCGCTTTCCAGCAGGCGCAGCGCGGTGGTTCCCGCAGCGATGATCCGCCCGCCCGCAGCGCGCGCTGCATTGAGCGCTGCGGCGGTTTCGGCATCGATGCGGCCCCATTCGGCGTGCATGGCGTGCTCGGTGGTGTCATCCGCCTTCACCGGCAGGAAAGTGCCCGCCCCCACATGCAGGGTCAGCGTCTTGCGGATCACGCCCGCCTTATCCAGCGCTTCCAGCAATTCGGGCGTGAAGTGGAGCGATCCGGTGGGTGCTGCCACTGCGCCATCCTTGCGGGCGAACACCGTCTGGTAATCGGCCTTGTCATCATCATCGAGCTCGCGCTTGCTGGCGATATAGGGGGGCAGCGGCATGCGCCCCGCCCGCTCCAGCAGCACTTCAACCGGCTCATCGCCCTCAAACATCAACGTAAAGCTGCCGTCTTCATGGCGCTGTTCGGCAATGGCGGTGACATCGGCGCCAAATTCCACCCGGTCACACGGTTTCAGCCGCTTGGCATTGCGGATGAAGGCCTGCCAGCGCCGCAGGTCCATGCGCTTGTGCAGCGTGGCACCAATGCGCGCCTCGCCGCGCCTGCCTTCCAGCTGGGCGGGGATCACACGGGTATCGTTGAACACCAGCACATCGCCGGGAGCCAGCAGGCCGGGCAGATCGCGCACTACGCAATCCCGGAATGGTCCCTGCCCCTGCACCACCAGCATGCGAGCGGAATCGCGCGGACGCACCGGACGCAAGGCTATGCGTTCAGGGGGAAGATCGAAATCAAACAGGTCAACGCGCATGGCATGCCCCTAGCCCCGCCGGAGTGCGGCGTGAATGGCTGCGCTCAGTCGCTCTGCGAATTGTTCAGCATGTCCAGCGTGATCACCTGCTGCTGTTGCTGCGGACGCGCTTCCTGCGGCATCAGCTGCGGAAGGCCGTCAGAGGCAATGCTCGCCTGCAATATGCGCGTGGGATTGGCAGGCGGTTCACCCCGGGCAATCGCATCGACACCGGCCATACCGGAAATCACGCGGCCGAAATTGGTGTAGTTGCGATCGAGCGAGAAGCGCGGATAGAACACGATGAAGAACTGGCTGTTGGCGCTGTCCTCATCCTGCGCGCGGGCCATGGAAACGGTGCCGCGCACATGGGGCAGCATGTTGAATTCTTCCTCAAGGTCGGGAAGCGTGGAGCCGCCCTGCCCGGTGCCGGTGGGATCACCGGTCTGCGCCATGAAGCCATCCACCACGCGGTGGAAGAGGATGCCATTGTAAAAGCCATCGCGCGCCAGCGTCTTGATCCGCTCAACATGGTTGGGCGCCCATTCGGGAACCAGGCGGATGGCCACGCGCGTGCCGTTCGACAGATCGAGATAGAGGATATTGTCGAGATCCTCCGTCAGGTTGAAGTTGACGCTGATCGGCATCCTTGCGGCGACGGCCTCACCTTCGGGCGCGGCATCCTGCGCCGCAGCGGGCATGGCCAGGGCGAAGCTGGCGATCAGGGCGCAGAATATGGCTGAAATCTTGTTCATAGTGTCTATCGGATCGTCCTGAATATAATCTGGCAACAGCCCCTAGGCGTTGCGCGCTGACAGTTCAATGAACACGCCCACATATCGTGGTGGAGCTGTCCATGCTCCTAAAGATCGCCCTTGCGACCAATTTCATTCACCCGCGCTTCCATCCGGCGGCAAACGTCCGGGCTGACAAAGCGAGCGACATCGCCGCCATAGAGCGCGATTTCCTTCACCAGCTTGGAGGCGATGGGCTGCAGCGAGATATCCGCCATCAGGAAGACCGTCTCGATCCCGGCGTTCAGTTGCTGGTTCATGCCCGCCATCTGGAACTCATATTCGAAATCCGCGACCGCGCGCAGGCCGCGCACGATCAGGCTGGCGCCCTTGCGTTCGGCAAAGCCCATCAGCAGCGCATCGAAGCCGACGATCTCCACGTTGGTGATGCCCAGCCGCGCCACTTCGGATGCGGCCATGTCCATCCGCTCTTCGGGTGAGAACATCGGGTTCTTGGAAGGATTGGTGGTGACCCCCACGATCAGAGTGTCCACCAGCTTGGCCCCGCGCCGCATGATATCGGCATGGCCCAGGGTGAACGGATCGAACGTGCCGGGATAAAGGCCGATGCGCTTGCTCATGTACTGGTCTTCACCCTTCCCGCTCAACGATAAAGCGCGCAAGATCGCGCAGCAGGTCTGCTTCCTTGCCGTGACTGACAAGGTGGCCATTGGCCTGATCGGCCAGTGCGCGGGCCTGTTCACGGGCCTTGTCTGCCCCCATCAGCGATACGAAAGTGGCCTTGCCCTGCCCTTCATCCTTGCGCAGCGCCTTGCCGGCCTTTTCCTCGTCACCTTCATGATCGAGCAGGTCGTCGGCAATCTGGAAAGCCAGGCCAATATCGCGGGCATAGGCGCGCAGATGGGCGCGCGCCTCTTCGGGCACCTTGCCCAGGATTGCGCCCATTTCCACCGATGCCGCCAGCAGAGCGCCGGTCTTGAGCTGTTGCAGGCGCGTAACGCCGTGCAGATCGAACTGTTCGTGATCGGCGGCCATGTCCATCACCTGACCGCCGGCCATGCCATTGTGGCCGCTGGCGCTGGCCAGTGCCGCCACCAGCTCTGCCCGGATGAACGGATCGGCGCTGATTTCCTGCGCGGTGAGAAGTTCAAACGCCAGCGCGTGCAGCGAATCGCCCGCCAGCACGGCAATCGCCTCGTCATAGGCCTTGTGCAAAGTGGGCTTGCCGTGGCGCATGTCGTCATCGTCCATGCACGGCAGATCATCGTGGATCAGCGAATAGACATGGATCGCCTCTATCGCGCAGCCTGCGCGGACTGCTGCCTGGCGCGATGCGCCATACATTTCCGCCACCGTCACCAGCAGGAATGGCCGCACGCGCTTGCCCCCGCCGATGGCGGCATAGCGCATCGCCTCTACCAGCGGAGCGCGGGCATCGCCGGGAACGGGCAGGATGGCATCGAAAGCATCGTCTATCTCGCGCTGAACGCGCTGCAGGCCGCGGCCCAGCACATCATCTGCAAGTACCAGCCCCACCGCCGTCAATCCGCGTCGAACGGCACGGTAGAGGCAGGCTTGCCGTCCGGCCCCGCCACGATCTTTTCGATTCGCGCCTGCGCCGCATCAAGCCGCGCCTGACAATGGCGGCGCAAGGCCTCCCCGCGTTCGTAAAGCGCAATCGATTCGTCCAGCGGCACTTCGCCGCTCTCCAGCTTGCGCACCACGTCTTCCAGCGCGCGCAAGGCGTCTTCGAAGCTCAATTCGTCGATTTTGGCAGGCTTTTGGTCCATGCGGCACGGTTTGACGGGGACAGTGGCCTTGGTCAAGCACGGTAGGGCTGGCGATGCGGATCGTCCCCCGCTAAGGGCGCAGACATGCCAAAGAACACTGATGAAATCACTCCCGAAGTCGTTGAGGCGCACGGCCTGAGCAAAGACGAGTTTGGGATAATCGTAAAACGGCTGAACCGGCCGCCCAATCTGGTGGAATTGGGCATCTTCTCGGTCATGTGGTCGGAGCATTGCTCGTACAAGAGTTCGCGCTTTCACCTCAAGAAGCTGCCGACGCAGGCACCCTGGGTGATCTGCGGCCCCGGTGAGAATGCCGGCGTGATCGATATCGGCGACAACCAGGCCTGCATCTTCAAGATGGAGAGCCACAACCACCCCAGTTACATTGAGCCTTATCAGGGCGCAGCCACCGGCGTTGGCGGCATTTTGCGCGACGTGTTCACCATGGGCGCACGGCCTGTGGCCAACCTCAATGCGCTGCGTTTCGGCAATCCCGACCACCCCAAGATGAAGCATCTGGTGCAAGGCGTGGTCGCGGGCATTGGCGGATATGGCAATTGCGTGGGCGTGCCCACTGTCGGCGGCGAGACCAATTTCCACCCGGCCTATGACGGCAATATCCTGGTCAATGCGATGACCGTGGGCGTGGCCGATCAGGACAAGATCTTCTATTCCGCCGCCACCGGCGTGGGCAATCCGATCGTCTATGTCGGCAGCAAGACCGGGCGCGACGGCATTCACGGGGCCACCATGGCCAGCGCCGATTTCGGCGAAGATGCCGAAGCCAAGCGCCCCACCGTGCAGGTGGGCGATCCGTTTACCGAAAAGCTGCTGATCGAAGCCTGTCTGGAACTGATGGCCACCGATGCCATTGTCGCCATTCAGGATATGGGCGCTGCGGGCCTGACCTCCAGTTCGGTTGAAATGGCCACCAATGGCGAGACGGGTATCCGCCTCGACATGAACATGGTGCCCTGCCGCGAGGAGGGCATGACGCCCTATGAAATGATGCTGAGCGAAAGCCAGGAGCGCATGCTGATGGTGCTCAAGCCGGGCAAGGAAGCCATGGCTGAAGCCATCTTCAAGAAGTGGGAGCTGGATTTCGCCATCATCGGCGAAGTAACGGACACGCGCCACATGGTGCTGGAATTCGATGGCGAAGTGGTGTGCGATATCCCGCTCGGCCCGCTCGCCGCCGATGCGCCGGAATATGAGCGGCCCTATATTTCTCAGGCGGAATACAAGGCCTGGGCCGGTATCAAGCCGATGACCGACGTGGCCGAAAGCGCTGACATCGGTGCGGACCTGCTGGCGCTGATGGCCAGCCCCGATCTTGCCAGCCGCAAGTGGATTTCCGAGCAATATGACAGCCAGGTGATGGGTGACACGTTGCAGACCGGCGGCGATGCGGCGGTTGTGCGGCTTCACGGCACCGGCAAGGCGCTGGCGATCAGCACCGATTGCACGCCGCGCTATTGCTATGCCGATCCCTATGAAGGCGGCAAGCAGGCGATTGCCGAGGCTTATCGCAACATCTGCGCCGTGGGCGGCAAGCCCCTCGCCGTCACCAATTGCCTCAACTTCGCCAATCCGCAGCGGCCCGAAATCATGGCGCAATTCGTCGGCTGTCTGGAAGGCATGGGCCAGGCCTGCCGCGTGCTCGATTTCCCGATCGTGAGCGGCAATGTCTCGCTTTATAATGAAAGCAAGGCGACCGGCGGCGGATCAGCCATCCTGCCGACACCCGCAATCGGCGGCGTGGGCCTGCTGGAAGATTACACCAAACAGGCGACCATCGGCTTCAAGGCTGCGGGAGAGGCGATTTACCTGATCGGCTCCGAACCGTGGGCTACCCCGCACCACCAGCGCGGCCATCTGGGCCAGTCGCTGTGGCTGCGGGAAATCCACGGCCGCGAAGAAGGCCTGCCCCCACATGTCGACCTGACGCTGGAGAAGAAATCGGGCGAATTCGTGCGCGAACTGATCGCAGCCGGCCTTGTCAGCGCGGTGCATGATGTGTCCGACGGCGGCATGGCCGTTGCGCTTGCCGAAATGGCATTGGCAGGCGGCATGGGTGCCGATGTCTCCGGTCATGAGCAATATTCGCAGGCCGCATGGTGGTTTGGCGAAGACCAGGGCCGCTATCTGATCACCGTGCCCGACGTGGACGCCTTCCAGAGGCAGCTCGCCAAGGGCACCGAGAATGAAGACACCGCCGCATCAGGCGTGCGCAGGATCGGCGTAGTCGGCGGGGACAGCCTGTTCGGCGTGACGCTGGCCGACATGCGCGAAGCCCACGCCAGCTTCTTCCGCGACTGGATGGAGGTCTGAGGCCGGGAGTTTCTAAGATTGGATGGAGGCGGCCGCGATCGCGGCTATTGTTCGTGGATGGCGAGGTGCATCATCCGTTGTTTTTATCGCCAAGAAGACGGTTAGCCACCACTAATCGAACCGCATCCACCTCTTAACCCGCCACAAGCTCACACCCATTCTGTCTGCGGAATATCGAGCAGCTTGAGCAGCGCGGTCAGGTCTCCGCGGTCGATCCAGCCGTTGGCGGCCTCGCGCGCTTTGGGCTTGGCGTAATAGGCCACGCCATAGGTTGCCGCCTGCAGCATGGGGATATCATTGGCCCCGTCGCCCGCCGCGATGCTGACGGCGTTTTCGCCCAGCTTTGCCAGTTCTTCCTCCAGCACCTGCTTCTTCGCGCCGCTGCCGCAGACTGCGCCCACGAGGCCGCCGGTCATCTTGCCGCCGGCCACTTCCAGACGGTTGCCCATCACCCGCTCAAAGCCGATCTGATCGGCCACGTCGTCGGCAAAATGGTGGAATCCGCCGGTGACCAGCACGGTGCGGCAACCGCGTGACTTGAGCGTTTCCACCAGCACGCGCGCGCCGGGATTGAGGCGGATGCGTTCCTCCAGGCAGCGCTGGATCGCGCCCTCTTCCAGCCCGGCAAGCAGGCCGACGCGTTCGCGCAGCGCGCTTTCGAAATCGAGCTCGCCCTGCATGGCGCGTTCTGTGATGGCGGCGATCTTGTCCTTGATGCCGGCGTAATCGGCCAGCTCATCGATGCATTCCTGCCCGATCATGGTCGAATCCATGTCCGACACGAACACGTGCGGCAGGCGAATGGGCTCCCGCGCAATGATCGCATCGCTGGGCGCGAAATGCTCGTCGATCACACGGCGCAGCGTGGCCGCATCATCGCCGGGCAGTTCCAGCTCCAGCACATCACCGCAGAAATCGAGCAATTGCGCCTCTGCCAGCGGCAGGCCAGCAGCAGACAAAGCGGCTGTGGCGGCATCGAGACGTGTTTCAAGCGTGGCGGGGTCTGCTATCAGACGGGCAATGAGCAAAGGGAAAACTCCTGACAAACCAGTGGTCGCGCTAATTGCAGGGCCGACCGCCAGCGGCAAGAGCGATCTGGCGGTGAGGCTGGCTTTGGCCTTGCGAGAGGCCGGAAAAGACGCGGTCGTGATCAATGCGGACAGCGCGCAGGTCTATGCCGATCTGGCGATTGTCAGCGCCCGGCCCACAGACGCGGAAATGCGCGGCGTGCCGCACCGCCTGTTCGGCGTATGGAGCGGTGAGGAAGGCTGCTCGGCGGCCAAGTGGGCGGCACAGGCGCGGCGCGAGATTGCCGAGGCCCACGCCGCAGGGATCGTTCCGATCCTGGTTGGCGGGACCGGCCTTTATATCCGCACCTTGCTGGACGGGATTTCTCCCATGCCCGAGATCGATCCGGCAGTGCGGGAAGCCGTGCGCGCCCTGCCCGTGGACCAGGCCTATGCCGCATTGCAGGCAGAGGACGCACCGCGCGCCGCCATGCTGGCCCCGGCAGACAGCCAGCGCATCGCCCGCGCGCTGGAAGTGGTCCGCTCCACCGGCAGGCCGCTGGCGAGCTGGCAACAACAGCGGATCGGCGGGATCGGAGATGCCATCGAACTGGTGCCGCTGGTGCTGCTGCCTGACCGTGAAGCCCTGTATGCCCGCTGCGATGCGCGCTTTGCCGCCATGCTGGAAAGCGGCGCGCTGGAGGAAGTGGCGGCACTACTGGCCAGACATATCGATCCGGCGATGCCCGTCATGCGCGCCATCGGCGTGCCCGACATTACCGCCTATCTTCGCGGTGAATGCCCGCTGGATGAAGCGATCGCCAGAGGCCAGCAGGCGACACGAAATTACGCCAAACGCCAGCTGACATGGCTGCGCCACCAGCTGCCGCAAGAATGGCCGCGCACCGCGCCAGAAAATGTCGAATTACGGTCACAGTTTGAAATATTATTCTCCAAATAGGGGTTGACAAGACATTTCCTGTCGCATACTTGCCCCTCCATATCGAGTTTTCCAGTTGGGGAGGAGCGGCCCGGCGCGAGCAATCGCGCCGGGTCATTCAATTCTGAACCGGACGATTTCAGGAAGGATGGAATTGTGACTGAGGAACGCAGCGGCGCTGCGATATTGTGCGAGACACTGGTGCGCCAGGGCGTCGAATTCGTGTTCGGCTATCCCGGCGGAGCGGTGCTGCCCATTTATGATGAGCTGTTCACGGACCAGCGCATCCGCCACATTCTGGTGCGGCACGAAGCCGGCGCTGCCCATGCGGCGGAAGGCTATGCCCGCTCCACCGGCAAGCCCGGCGTGGTGCTCGTCACCTCCGGCCCCGGCGCGACCAATGCCATCACCGGCATTGCCGATGCCTTCATGGATTCGATCCCGATGGTGGTCATCACCGGACAGGTCGCCACCAATCTGATCGGCACCGATGCCTTTCAGGAAGCCGATACCGTTGGCCTGACGCGCCACTGCACCAAGCACAACTATCTGGTGAAGGACCCGTCGGAACTGGCCGCCACGATCGAGGAAGCGTTCGAAATCGCCACCACCGGCAGGCCCGGCCCGGTGGTGATCGACATTCCCAAGAATGTGCAGGTCGCCACCGCCCCGCTCGGCGAAGGTGCCGTGCAGCGTCACAAGCGCTACAACCCGCGCACCGTTGCCGCGGCGGATGAGATTGCCGAGGCTATCGATCTGATCGCCAATGCCCAGCGGCCGATTTTCTACACCGGCGGCGGGGTGATCAATTCCGGCCCGCGCGCGTCTGAACTGCTGCGCCAGTTGCAGCAGCTGACCGGTGCACCGCTCACCTCCACGCTGATGGGCCTTGGCGCCTTCCCCCATGACCACGCCGATTGGCTGGGCATGCTGGGCATGCACGGCACGCTGGAAGCCAATATGGCGATGAACCAGTGCGACGTGATGGTGTGTATCGGCGCGCGTTTTGATGACCGGGTGACCGGCCGCCTTGATGCGTTCTCTCCCGATTCCACCAAGATCCACATCGATATCGACCGCGCCTCCATCAACAAGGTGGTGCCGGTCGATCTGGGCATTGTCGGCGATTGCGCCACCGTGCTGGAACAGCTGATAGAGGCATGGGGCAAGCGCAAGCCGCAGGACATTTCCGAATGGAAGGCGCGCATCACCGGCTGGCGGGCTCGCAACAGCCTGGATTATCCGGCGAGCGAGAGCTCCATCATGCCGCAACTTGCGGTGGAACGCCTGTTCGCGCTGACAAAAGACGTGGACCCGATCATCACCACCGAAGTGGGCCAGCACCAGATGTGGGCGGCACAGTACTTCGGCTTCACGGGGCCGAACAAGTGGCTCACCAGCGGCGGACTTGGTACGATGGGCTATGGCCTGCCGGCTGCCATCGGCGCGCAACTGGGCAATCCGGATTCGCTGGTGATCGACATTGCCGGTGAGGCATCGATCCAGATGAACATTCAGGAACTGGGCACCGCCAGCCAGTTCCGCCTGCCGGTGAAGGTGTTCATCCTCAACAATGAATATATGGGCATGGTCCGCCAGTGGCAGGAACTGACCTATGAAAGCCGCTATTCGAACTCCTATTCGGACAGCCTGCCCGATTTCGTCGCGCTGGCCGAGGCCTATGGCTGGAAAGGCATACGCATCACGCAGGAAAGCGAGCTGGACGCAGGCATCAAGGCGATGATGGAGCATGACGGGCCGGTGATGGTCGATTGCATGGTGTCCAAGGACGCCAACTGCTTCCCGATGATCCCGTCGGGCGCGGCCCATACAGAAATGCTCCTCTACGGCGATCAGGTTGCCGGTACGATGGAAGACGAAGCAAAGGCTCTGGTGTGATGAAGATCCAGCATCGCGAATCCGAACGTCACGTTCTGACGATCACCGTCGACAATGAGGCGGGTATTCTGGCCAAGATCGCCGGACTGTTCACCGCGCGCGGCTATAATATCGACAGCCTGACGGTGGCCGATATTTCGGAAGATCACGCACTCAGCCGCATCACCATCGTCACCAACGGTCCGCCGCATGTGATCGACCAGATCGAGGCGCAGCTGGAACGGCTGGTGCCCGTGCACCGCGTTGTCGACCTGACGCAGGCGGGCCCGCATGTTGAGCGCGAACTGGCGCTGATCAAGGTATCCGGCCGCGGCGAAGACCGGGTGGAGGCCTTGCGCCTTGCCGATGTGTTCCGCGCCAGCGTGGTCGACACCACCACCTCCAGCTTCATTTTCGAACTGACCGGAACGCCGGACAAGATCGACAGCTTCATCGCCCTGATGCGGGAACTGGGGCTGGTCGAAGTGGGCCGCACCGGCATCGTGGGCATGATGCGCGGGGCCGAAGCGGCCTGAGGGATGGCCTGAGGGACAGATTGAGCGGCGGCGGCTTGACGCAGCCAAAGGAATTTTTCGTAGCCCCGGACGCCATCGGGGCGTAACGGCACCACCACACAGATAGAGAAAGAGAGCCACGCAACGCTGTTTGCCGGCTGCATGAGGGAAAAGATGAAAGTTTATTACGACGCTGATTGCGACCTGAACCTGATCACTGACAAGAACATCGCCGTGCTCGGCTATGGTTCGCAGGGCCATGCCCATGCGCAGAACCTGCGCGACAGCGGCGTGAAGAATGTCGCCATCGCCCTGCGCCCCGGTTCGGGCAGCGCGAAGAAGGCCGAAGGCGCAGGCTTCAAGGTCCTGTCCAACAAGGATGCCGCCGCATGGGCCGATATCCTGATGATCCTCGCTCCTGACGAGCATCAGGCCGCGATCTGGGCCGACGATATCAAGGGCAACATGAAGCCGGGTGCCGCGCTCGCCTTCGCCCACGGCCTGAACATTCACTTCGGCCTGATCGAAGTGCCCGGCGATATTGACGTGATCATGATCGCCCCCAAGGGCCCCGGCCACACGGTGCGCGGCGAATATCAGAAGGGCGGCGGCGTGCCCTGCCTGATCGCGGTCCACCAGGATGCCAGCGGCAATGCGCACGACATCTCGCTGGCCTATGCCAGCGGCGTTGGCGGTGGCCGTTCGGGCATTATCGAGACCAATTTCAAGGAAGAATGCGAAACCGATCTGTTCGGTGAGCAGGCCGTGCTGTGCGGTGGCATCACCCATCTGATCCAGGCCGGTTTCGAAACGCTGGTAGAAGCCGGTTACGCCCCGGAAATGGCTTATTTCGAGTGCCTGCATGAAACCAAGCTGATCGTCGATCTGCTGTATGAAGGCGGCATCGCCAACATGCGTTATTCGATCTCCAACACCGCCGAATATGGTGACATCACCACCGGCCCGCGCATCATCACCGCCGACACCAAGGCCGAGATGAAGCGCGTCCTGGCAGACATCACCAGCGGTCGTTTCGTGAAGAACTTCGTGCTCGACAACCGCGCCGGCCAGCCTGAGCTGAAGGCCGCCCGCAAGGCTGCCGAAGCGCATCCGATCGAAAAGACCGGTGCCCAGCTGCGCGCAATGATGCCGTGGATCGGCGCCAACAAGCTGGTGGATCAGGAAAAGAACTAATAGGGCCGGTACAAGCTAATCCCAGTGGACTTTGTCAAATAGGCGCGCCACATTGCGCACCTGACAATTCCACTGGGAGACCTTTACCATGCGTAAGACAGTTCTTGCCCTCGCCTGCACCGCAGGCATTGCAGCCGTATCCTTCGGTGCCCTGCATGCCCAGGGCGGCCCGCCCCAGCTTCCCGGCGCAATGGACGCAAGCCGCGTCGAAGCCGGCAGCTACAAGACCGATCCCGGCCACTCGCTGGTCGGCTGGCGCGTCAACCACTTCGGTTTCACCGATTATTTCGGCATTTTCGGCAATGTAGCCGGCACGCTGGAACTGGACCCGGCCAATATTGGCGCGTCCAAGGTTGATGTGACCATTCCGATCGCTTCTGTCACCACCGCCAGCGCCGGGCTGACCGATCACCTGCTGCGCGCTGCCGGTGAAGGCGCGGCTGCTCCCGATTTCTTCGGCCCGGCCCCGGCTCCCGCACATTTCGTATCGACGATGGTTCACTCCACCGGTGACCACACTGCGCACATCACTGGCGATCTGACCATGAACGGCGTCACCAAGCCGGTGACGGTTCAGGCGCAGTTCGTGGGCGCAGGTGCCAATCCCTTCAGCCAGGCAAAGACCATCGGCTTTGAAGGCACCACCACCATCAAGCGTTCGGACTGGGGCCTTGCCGGCTTCATCCCGCTGGTGGGTGACGAGGTTGAGCTCGACATCACGATTGCTTTCGAAAAGCAGTAATCACAAACCATCTCAGGCGAATTTTCGCCACACAGGAGCGTGCGATCCCACCGGGTCGCGCGCTCCTTTTGTTTGCGGCACTAGACATTTGGTAACCACGACCGCATATGATGAGGCATGACCTGTCGTGGGCTCCTATCGCTGCTTCGACTTACACGCCCTTAGGCGTGCCCCCGCCCCTGCGCGCAATGCAGGTGCACACCGCCTAAGGGCTTTTCAAATCCACAGTTGAAAAAATACGCCGCCCCTTGCCGCGCGGCGCATAAGCGATAAGGCCTTTTTCCATGCCCATGCTCAAAGATCCGAGCCGAAAATATTCGCCATTCCCGCAGGTCAATCTGCCTGACCGGCAATGGCCCTCGCGCACAATAACCGCGCCGCCGCGCTGGCTTTCCACCGATCTGCGCGATGGCAACCAGTCGATCATCGATCCGATGGATGCGGTGAAGAAGAACCGTTTCTTCGACCTGCTGCTGGAAGTGGGCGTGAAGGAGATTGAGGTCGGCTTCCCCGCTGCGGGCGCGACCGAGTTCGATTTCATTTCCGGCCTCGTCAAATCCGGCCGCATCCCGGACGATGTCACCGTTCAGGTGCTGACGCAGGCCCGCGCGGACCTGATCGCGCGCAGCTTTGAAAGCCTGGAGGGCGCAAAGCAGGCCATCGTCCACCTGTATAATGCGGTCAGCCCGGCATGGCGCGAAATCGTCTTCAAGATGAGCCAGGATGAAGTGCGCGAAATCGCCATCACCGGCGCCAAGCTGCTGCGTGACGAGGCCGCCAAGCGCCCCGATACCGACTGGCAGTTTGAATATTCGCCCGAGACATTCTCGACTGCGGAGCTGGATTTCAGCATCTCTGTCTGCGAAGCGGTGATGGACGTGCTGCGGCCCACGCCGGAGCGTCCGCTGATCCTCAACCTGCCCGCCACGGTGGAGGCAGCGACGCCCAACATCTACGCCGACCAGATCGAGTATTTCTGCCGCAATTTGCCGAACCGCGAAGCCGCGATCATCAGCCTGCACACGCATAATGATCGCGGAACAGGCGTGGCCGCGGCGGAGTTGGGCCTGATGGCAGGCGCGGACCGGGTTGAAGGCTGCCTGTTCGGCAATGGCGAGCGGACGGGCAATTGCTGCCTGGTGACCATCGCCATGAACATGTACACGCAGGGCATTAATCCGGGGCTGGATTTCAGCGATATCGACAAGGTCATCGAGACGGTCGAATATTGCAACCAGCTGCCGGTCCATCCGCGCCATCCCTATGGCGGCGAGCTGGTCTTCACCGCCTTTTCCGGCAGCCACCAGGATGCCATCAAGAAAGGCTTCGAAGCGCAGGCCATGCGCAATGACGAGCATTGGCGCGTGCCTTACCTGCCGATCGATCCGGCCGATCTGGGGCGCAATTACGAAGCCGTCATCCGGGTCAATTCGCAGAGCGGAAAGGGCGGCTTCGCCTGGGTTCTGGAACAGGACCAGGGCCTGAAACTGCCCAAGAAGCTGCAGGCGGACTTCTCCAGGCATGTGCAGAAGATGGCCGATGAACTGGGCCGGGAGCTGAACGCCGCCGATATCTGGCAGTGTTTCCGCGAAGCCTATTTCGTCAAGGTGGAAAAGCGCCGCTTCCGCCTGATCGACTATGAAGAATCCAAGGCTGGCGACGGTGCGCGCATCTTCACCGGTACGATCGAGGTCGATGGCGTGAAACAGCGTGTTTCAGGGCGCGGCAAAGGCCTGCTCTCCACCGTTCTGACCACCATGAAGGACAGCTTCGATCTCGACTTCGAAGTGCTCGACTATGTCGAACATGCACTGGGATCGGGCGTTGATGCCAAGGCCGCAGCCTATATCGAATGCGCCCTGCCCGATGGCCGTTCCGGCTGGGGCGTGGGCATAGACGATGACGTGGCAACCGCCAGCGTACGCGCAATCCTGAGTGCCGCAAACGGGGCCTACGCCAGCTCCAGATAAGGCCTTTTTGCCAGGCCCACAGTCAAGCCTGTGTTTCGCGGCGTGTGGCACCAGCCGCGCCGCGAAACACAGACTGGCAGGTGGTGGGCCTAGGCCGGAGCGGAGGGGACTTCGGTCTCCTCCCACAAGGCCTCGGCCATTGCGTCCAGCGCGCTGAAGTCGATGCCCTGGCCCACCGGGTCTTTGCTGTTCAGCGTCAACCTGTGACGCCGCGGGGCGAGCAGGCGCCGGCGCAATGCACTCTGCAACAGGCCGAGCCTCATGATGGCCTGACCGGCCGCCAGATCTGACGAAAAGGCGCGCGCCTTTGCCCAGCCCGCCTCGATCTGGTGGATGCGTTCCGCCACCACTTCATTGTAGGCCCGGTGCGGTCCCCGGTGCAGGGGCATGCCCAACCGTAAAGATGTCAGTTCGATAGCTGGCAGCAGCAATCCGTTGCGGCGAAAATCATCAAAACCTATGCGGTCCTGGCCCAGAACACCGAACAATTTCTTGAATTTGCCTTGCGACAGCAACTGTTTGGGCAGCAGGTGATGGCGCTGCATTCCGGGCTGATAGCCAGCTTGCCCCGGTCGGTTAACCGACCGGAACGGCATTTTCAGGCGAATACCTGCCCTCTTGCCCGTGACCTTTTGGTCTGCGCGCAAGGATTCTATCGCGAACCTCTCCACACGTTCACAATGCCTTGTTCGTGAACAGGCTCAAGCACTAATGTTTCACCGCTTGGTCCGGTTAGTGACATGGTTTGTTCAATGCGGCCGTTCTCCACCAGCCAGTGTATTAACCGCAATGCCACTTTTGCGCCTTGCGGCTTGTCGCTTGCCAGTTCGCGATCAAGGCGCAGTTCCTGACCGGTAAATAATGTCAGCCCCTCACTGATCATGGCCCCATCGGGTTGCGGAACCAGTGCTGTCAGGCCGAAACCGGGAAAGGGGCCGCCACTGATCCAGCGCATGACCGATTCGTGGAAATAGGCAGGTTCACAGGTCGTCCGCGCGGCATTCCAGACAATCGCCTTGAGACCCGGCAGGCCTGACATCTGGGCGGCCAGCCACGCCAGACACCGTATGACAGGGATCATCACACCGCCGCTGGTCAGATGCGGCCCCGGCCTGATCGACAGGGCTTCCAGGTCGCTGTTGTCAAAATCGCTCTCAAAGCCGAATTTGTGGCCCTGACGGTTGAAATCATGCGGTGTGCCAGGTGCAAGGCCCGAAAGATCGAATGTCAGACCATTGGCCAGAAGCTCGATCCACTTGAAATCGCCCTTGCCCATCTCCTCGTCTATGCTGACGGTGAACTTCTCCTCGCGCCTCGAGAGCAACGATACAGCACGCGCATCCGGACGTGCTCCCGCTTCAAATAACAGGGAGACCGCATAATCAAGACGATGATCATCCAGGCGTTGCGCGAAGGTTATAGTGCCTAATCCCTTTGCCGCAGTCTAACAGTGTCACCGAGGAACAGTGACCTCATTGAGCCTTAAGGTCGAGTCCTACAAGAAGCGACGGGTTCAAAATGAACGCTTCAGTTCGGCACGTTTCAAAATGCCACGATTAACCGCCTGTCGAAAGGAGGTGATGCCTGCTTCCCCCCCATCGCGCGATTGGCTAATCAATTCCCATGCAAAAAACCGCAGCCGTTTTAGGTATCGAACGTTCGATCTCGGGCAAGTCCTGGCATTGGCTTGGTGGAAATATGGAGCTGACGATAGACCATATCGGGCTTGATCACGATATAATCAGTCAATTGCTGATGGCACGCGGCGTTGCGCGTGATGATCTGGACCGGCACCGCGATCCCAATCTGCGCGGATTCCTGCCTGATCCATCCGAATTTCGGGACATGGACCGCGCGGCCCAGAGGATTGCCGAGGCGATCATCGCCCGTGAATCAACCACGATTTACGGCGATTATGACGTTGATGGCGCGACCAGTTCCGCCCTGTTGATCCGTTTGATGCGCATGCTTGGCCATGATGCGGATCACTATATCCCGGACAGGTTGCTTGAAGGTTACGGCCCATCGGGAGAGGCGCTGGTCAAGATCGGGCGCGCAGGGTCCAGCCTGATCGTCACCGTCGATTGCGGGGCCATGGCGCATGAAGCGCTGGCCAGCGCCCACGATGCCGGGATCGATGTGATCGTGGTGGATCACCACAAATGCTCTCCAGAGCTTCCGCGCACATACGCGCTGGTCAATCCCAACCGGCTTGATGAAAACGACCTTGCCGCATCGCATGGCCATTTGGCCGCCGTCGGCGTTGCCTTCCTGCTGGCGGTGGCAATCGTGAGAACATTGCGAGAGCGCGGCTTCTTTGCGGACCGGGCCGAGCCGGACCTGTTCTCGCTGCTCGATCTGGTGGCGCTGGGCACGGTTGCCGATGTCGCGGCCATTCGCGGGCTCAACCGGGCATTTGTGGCGCAAGGCCTCAAGGTCATGGCTCACCGCCGCAATATCGGCATGGCAGCGCTGATCGACGCATCGCGCCTGACCCGATCCCCCAGTTGCAGCGATTGCGGCTTTGCCCTTGGCCCGCGCATCAACGCCGGTGGCCGGGTGGGTGAGGCGACGCTGGGCGTGCGGCTGCTGACCACCAATGATCCGGAGGAAGCACGCGTCATTGCCGAGCAATTGTCTGTCCTGAACGAGGAACGCCGCGGGATCGAAGCCGCCGTGCAGGAGGCGGCGGAGGAACAGCTGGCATCGCAGCACAACCGCGCCGTGCACCTGATTGCCGGCAAAGGCTGGCACCCGGGCGTGATTGGCATCGTTGCCGGGCGGATCAAGGAAAAGACCGGCAAGCCCTCCATCGTCATCGCGCTGGATGAGGAGAATGGTCAGGGCAAGGGATCGGGCCGCTCGATCAGCGGCGTGGATCTGGGCGCGGCGATCATTGGCGCGCGCGAATCGGGCCTGCTGGTGGCGGGCGGCGGACATGCGATGGCCGCTGGACTGACCATCGAGGCCGACCAGCTGGACGCTTTTGGCGACTGGCTGGATGAACGGCTGGCCGGTGCGGTGGCCAAGGCGACGGCATCGCGGTCATTGCTGCTCGACCTGTCGATCGCGCCGCGCGGGCTGACACCCGATCTTGTCGAAACGCTCGATATGGCCGGGCCGTTCGGCGTTGGCTGGCCCGGACCGCGCGTGGCGGTTGGCCCGGTGCGGCTGGTCAAGGCCGATATCGTGGGCACCGATCATGTCCGGCTGATCGCTTCGGGCGATGATGGCGGCTCTTTCAAGGCGATCGCTTTCCGCGCGGCAGAGAGCGAGCTGGGCCAGTCCCTGCTGCACGGTGCAAGGGGGCGCAAGCTGTGGCTGGCCGGCCGCGCGAAGATTGACGATTGGGGCGCGCGGCCCGCTGCAGAGCTGCATCTGGAAGACGCCGCATGGGCTGATTGAAGCGTTTGACCGCATTCCGGCTCAAGCAGGGCTTGACCATGTCGCGTCACCCCCCTAAGTGCGCCGCTCGCACCGCTCACGGCCCCTTCGTCTAGCGGTTAGGACGCGGCCCTTTCACGGCTGAAACACGGGTTCGATTCCCGTAGGGGTCACCAGCGGTGCGGATTTTCGCAAATGATCCGGAAAGACATTTGCCCGGCCCTTACCGGCCCCTTCGTCTAGCGGTTAGGACGCGGCCCTCTCACGGCTGAAACACGAGTTCGATTCTCGTAGGGGTCACCAGGTTGTCCAATCATCACAAGTTGCTCCTTTCGCGCTAGCCCCGTGCCCTGCGAGCGGTTAAGGCACTGCTCGTCATGGAGGGGCGCTCAATACCAACAGCCGGACTGGCCATTGCCCTGATTACAGGCGTCGTCCTGCTGTTTGCGCAGATTGACCTGATGATCGTGATCGCCATCGTGCTGGTCTGGTGCGCATCCTTCTGGCTGGCCACGCCGCCACCCAGCGATGCCCCCGCCGCCCCAACCGAAGGCGTGCAGCTGACCCGTTCGGGCATGCGCGACCTGATCGAACATTCCGGCCTCCCCGTATTGATGCTGGACAGCAACCGCATCATCGAAGCCAATGCCGCTGCCAGGGAAGCCATTGGCGCGCATATCGTGGGCCAGGACGCGCGCGTGGCCTTTCGCCATCCGGTGGCGGTGGACCTGCTTGGCAGGCCCGGCGGGGGCAGCGTGAATGTGCAGGGATTGACCGGCCCGCGCAGCAATTGGCAGATGACGCGCCAGCCGATCGACGGGCGTTATTGCCTGATAGAACTGATCAACCGCACCTCCGAAGCCGATGTCAGCCGCGCGCATACCGATTTCGTGGCCAATGCCAGCCATGAACTGCGCACGCCGCTGGCCTCCATCATCGGCTATATGGAAACGCTCGCCGATGAAGGTGAGGCCATGCCGCCCAAGCAGGTGGCAAAGTTCTACGCCACCGTGCTGCGCGAGGCGCGCCGGTTGCAGACGCTGGTGGACGATCTGATGTCGCTTTCGCGGGTGGAAGCGGAAAAGCACGACCAGCCGCGTGAACGAATCGATTTTGGCAGTATCATCCGGCTGGCGGCGGGCGATGGCGCCGGGCCGGACCGGCAGGACCGGCTCGAACTGGTCATGCCCGATGACCCCATGATGATCCGCGGAGACCAGAAGCAGCTTGAACAGCTGGTGCGCAATCTGGTCGACAATGCGCTGAAATACGGCAGTCCGCAGGAAAATGTGACCGTCACCCTCTCTCAGGGAGAGCGGGCCATGGCGGTGCTGACCGTGCAGGATCGCGGCGAAGGGATTGCACCCGAACATCTGCCGCATCTGACCAGGCGATTCTATCGCACCGATCCCAGTCGCAGCAGGGCGGCAGGCGGAACGGGCCTGGGCCTGGCCATCGTCAAACATATTGTCGAACGCCATCGCGGAAGACTCGATATCAGCAGCAGGCAGGGACAGGGCACGGTCGTCACTGTGCGTATTCCACTGCTCGAAGACTGATATTTCCCCTGCGAATTCAACAAACGTGGCAGTTTGATGAACTGTTCTGTGGATAGTGTCACAAAACTGTAAACACATGGTCATACCGGGGCCACGCACATGTCACATATTGGACTGAAATGGAGTCCCGGCCTTGATTAAGAAATACGCCCTCCCCCTGCTCGCCAGCACTTTCCTCATCGCGCCTGCCGCTCACGCACAGGATAGCGAGATTGAAAGCCTGCGCGCCCAGGTTTCCGCCATGCAGGCGCAGATTCAGGAACTGTCACAGCGACTGGACCAGTATCAGCATGCCGCCCCCACTGCGCCGCAAGCGCCAGCCGTTGCCGCCACGCCCGCAAGCGCGCCGGTTGCAGCACCTGCGCCTGCCGCGAATGACGGCATCGAAATCAGCTTTGCCGGCGCCCCTGAAATCGAAGGCGCAGGAGGCTGGAGCTTCAAGCCGTTTGGCCGGATCATGGTGGATACCGGTTTCACCAGCCTGCCCGCCGGACTGGCCGCCAGCGACGGCTTTGGCAGCGAAATTCGCCGTGCACGCCTTGGCATGTCGGGCGATATCCCCGGCGGCTTTGGCTATAAGTTCGAAGTGGATTTCGCCGGCAATTCCGCCGAGCTGACCGATGCCATCATTACCTATGAGGATGGCGGGCTGGAACTGACCGCCGGCCAGCACAACAACTTCCAGGGTCTGGAAGAACTGACCAGCAGCCGCTTCTCCTCCTTCATTGAGCGGGCCGCCTTTACCGATGCCTTCGGTTTCGAGCGCCGCCTTGGCCTTTCCGCCCAATACAAGACCGGCGACCTGCTGCTGCAGGGCGGTGTGTTCTCGGACAATATTGACGATCTGCCGGGCAAGAACTGGAGCCTGGATGGCCGTGCGGTCTATTCTCCCAAGCTGGGCGATACCCAGCTGCATCTGGGCGGATCGCTGCATCTGGCACAGCTCGAATCGGGCAATACCGTGCGCTATCGCCAGCGCCCGCTTGTGCATTTCACCTCCGAAAGGCTGATCAATACCGGCAATCTGGCCGCTGACAGCGAATTTGGTGCCGGGCTTGAAGCGGCGGTAATCGCAGGGCCTTTCCATGCCGCAGGCGAGGCCTACTGGCAGAATGTCGACAGGCCGGCCGGCATGACCGATCCGACTTTCTTCGGCGGCTATGCCGAGGTCGGATACTACCTCACCGGCGGTGACAGCCGCGGTTACAAGGGCAGCAAGTTCGACCGCACCCGCCCGAATTCACCGATTGATGAAGGCGGCATCGGCGCGATCGAGGTGAACCTGCGCTACGATTATCTCGACCTTGCCGACGGGACGATCATCGGCGGGCAGCAGAACGGCTATCTCGCATCGCTGATCTGGGTGCCCACCGATTACACCAGGCTTTCGTTCAACTACGGCCACCTTGAGTATGATGACGCGGTCATCGCCCTGCCGTCCGGCAGCCGATCGTACAGCGCAGATGTTGCCGGTGTGCGGGCCCAGGTCGATTTCTGATCCTGAAATCTGATCCTGAAATTTGACCCCCAAATTTGACCCCGGGATTTCGACCTGACAGAGCAAATGACGTATGTGACAACCACATGTCAAAAATCTGTCGTCGTTCCGTAATACAGCACATCTAACGCCACTTTGAATGTGAAATGGAACCCATGATGAAAATGAAATTGCATATCGCCGCCCTCACCCTTAGCGCACTGGCCCTGGCCGCCTGTGGCAGCCAGTCCGGCTCCACCAGCACGCGTGACAGCCTGCGCATTGTCGGCTCGTCCACCGTCTATCCCTTTGCCAAGGTGGTGTCGGAAACCTTCTCGCGCTCTTTCCCGGAATATGGTTCGCCAGTGCTCGAATCGACCGGAACGGGTGGCGGCATGAACCTGTTCTGCCAGGGCGTCGGCCCCGATTCGCCCGACATGGTCAATGCATCGCGCCGCATGAAGGCCAGCGAATTTGCCGAATGTCAGGCCAATGGCGTTGAGAACATCACCGAGCTTCAGGTCGGCCTGGACGGGATCGCCTTTGCTTCGGCACAGGGCGGCATCGACATGAACCTGACCCCGGAAATCGTCTACCGCGCGCTGGCTGCCAACCCTTATGGTGAAGCGCAGACGGCCGTGAACTGGAACGATGTCGATCCCTCGCTCCCCGATCTTCCGATCCTGGTCTATGGTCCTCCGTCAACCTCCGGCACGCGTGACGCGCTGAAGGAACTGATCCTCGAAGCGGGCTGCAAGGCCGACCCGGCGATGGAAGCCATCAAGGACGAGGACAAGGACCGCTATGACCAGATCTGCACCGAAGTGCGTTCTGACGGCGCCTATGTCGATCAGGGTGAGCAGGACAATCTGATCGTCCAGAAGATCGGCGGCAACCCCAACTCGATCGGCGTGTTCGGTTATTCCTATCTGGAAGAAAATGCCGACCGCGTTCACGGTCTGCGGATGAACGGTGTCGAACCGACATATGCCAATATCTCGACCTTCGTGTATCCCGGCGCCCGTCCGCTGTTCGTCTATGTGAAGAATGATCACATCGGCGCCATTCCCGGAATCGAGGAATTTCTTGGCGTATGGGCGGAAAGTTGGGGAGTGGGCGGTCCGCTCGCCTCTGTCGGACTTGTCGCAAATCCTGATGACGTTATGGCGCGCATGAACGCAGCAATCACCGAACTTCCCGTGCTAACCGCCGCGGACTTCGAATAAGGTCAGAATGACTCGATAATGTCACCAGCTATTCCGCTTCTCCTGGCCATCGGGCTTGGGCTTGCCGGATGGCTGGTGGCCCGTTCGCGTGCATGGGCTTTCAGGCGGGCTGCTCCCAAGGGGCGGCTCGCTTCCCTGCCCAACTACCACGGCTGGTATGCGGCGCTGTGGATCTCCGTGCCGATGCTGATCTTCCTGGCGGTGTGGGATTCGATCTCCGCCAATCTGGTGATCCAGCATGTGATGGCCAGTCCGGCTGCGGATCAGCTGCCCGCCTTCGGTATGCAGCGTGACACCATACTTGGTGAAGCGCACGCCTTCGCCACCGGTCAGACAGACCGTGTGTTCACCGACGAGGCGCGTGCGCTGGTGGAACCCTTCAAGGAAGGGATTGCCCGTTACAACCTGATCGGCCTGCTGGTTTCGCTGCTGCTGGCCTTTGCCGGCGCGGCCTGGGCATTCCTGCGCCTGAAGCCCGATTTTGCCGCCCGCACCCGCGTTGAACGCGCGGTCCTGCTGGTGCTGCTGCTGGCATCGCTGGTCGCCATTCTCACCACGCTGGGTATTTTCATAACGCTGGTGTTCGAGACGTTCCGCTTTTTCGGCATGGTCTCTCCGGTGGATTTCCTGTTCGGCACCCATTGGGGCCCGGACCCGATGAGCTCCGCCGACAGTCCCGACGGCAGCCGCTATGGCGCGATCCCGCTGTTCTGGGGCACGATCTTCATCGGCGCGATCATTGCCATGATCGTGGCCATCCCGCTGGGATTGATGAGCGCCATCTACCTCACCCAATATGCCGATCCCCGCGTGCGCAGCTGGCTCAAGCCCGCGCTGGAGATTCTCGCCGGTGTTCCCACCGTGGTCTATGGCTATTTCGCCGCGCTGACGGTGGCCCCGGCCATTCGCGATGTGGCCATGTCTGTCGGCATCACCAATGCATCCAGCGAAAGTGCGCTGGCCGCCGGCCTGGTGATGGGAGTGATGATCATTCCCTTCGTCTCCTCAATGGCCGACGATTCGATCGCCGCCGTGCCGCAGGCCATGCGCGATGGTTCGCTGGCGATGGGCGCGACCACCAATGAAACGATCCGCCGCGTGCTGGTGCCCGCCGCCCTGCCCGGCATCGTGGCCGGCATCATGCTCGCCGTCAGCCGCGCCATTGGTGAAACCATGATCGTGGTGATGGCAGCAGGCGCTGCGGCCAATCTCACCGCCAATCCGCTGGAGGCGATGACCACGGTCACTTTCCAGATCGTGGCCATGCTGACGGGTGAAGGCAGTTTCGACCATCCCGCGACGCTCAGCGCATTTGCGCTCGGCTTCGTGCTGTTCATGGTCACCTTGCTGCTCAATTTCATCGCCCTGCGCGTGGTGAAGAGGTTCCGCGAAGCCTATGAGTGATGTTGCCCCCACCAGGACCCCGGCTTTCGAGGTGCGGATGAAACAGCGCTACGCGGCGGAGAAGCGTTTCAAGCTGGCTGGCCTTTCCGCGGTGCTGTTCTCCGTGGCGGTGCTGTTCTTCCTGCTGGTCACCATGCTGATGAACGGCATAGGCGGTTTCCAGCGCACCGTGATGGACGTGCAGGTGGATTTTGCGCAGTCCGCGCTCAGCATCTCACCCGGCCTGGCTGAAGCCGATGCCTTGCGCTCGCTCCAGACGCAGGGCCTGCCCGAAGTCGTCCAGTATGCCGCCGAGCAATCGCTGGGCGCGCAGGGGGCAGCGCATGTAAACAGCGAAGCCTGGCGCGATGTGGCGAGCGCATTGCTCGCCGACCCGTCATTGCTGACAACGCAGGTGGAATTTGCCCTGCCCACCAGTGAGGACATGGCGTCTGCCTATGCCGGTGACGGACAGGCGGATCTTCAGCCTCTGGCCCGCGAGCTGGCCGATCGCGGCGTGCTGCACGATTCGTTCGATACCGGCTTCCTGGCCCGGTCCGATGCCACCGATCCGCAACTTGCGGGTGTTTGGGGGGCGCTGAAGGGTTCGATCCTGACCATGATCGTCACCTTGCTGCTGGCATTCCCGGTGGGCGTGATGGCAGCGCTTTATCTTGAGGAATATGCCCCGCGCAATCGCTGGACGGACCTGATCGAGGTCTCGATCAACAATCTGGCAGCGGTCCCATCGATCATCTTTGGCCTGCTGGGTCTGGCGGTGTTCCTGTGGCTGTTCCCCAGCTACCGCTCTGCGCCGCTGATCGGCGGGATGACGCTGGCACTGATGACCATGCCGGTAATCGTGATTTCGGGCCGCAATGCGATCAAGGCGGTTCCGCCTTCGATCCGTGACGGCGCGCTGGCCATCGGTGCCTCCCCGGTGCAGGTGGTGTTCCACCACGTGCTGCCGCTGGCGCTGCCCGGTATCCTGACAGGCACCATCATCGGCATGGCGCGCGCGCTGGGTGAAACCGCGCCGCTGCTGCTGATCGGGATGCGCGCCTTCGTGGCCACGCCGCCATCGGGTTTTACCGACAACGCCACTGTCCTGCCGATGCAGATATTCCTGTGGTCTGATGAAATTGATCGCGGTTTCGTTGAACGCACCAGCGCGGCGATTATCGTGCTATTGATCTTCCTCCTGCTGATGAATGGCCTGGCCATCTATCTGCGCAACCGTTTCGAGAAAAAATGGTGACCAATAAAAGCGACCCCGCCAGCCTCCAGTCCACCGACAATCCGGCGGATGCGAAGATCCGTGCGCGCAACGTATCGGTCTTCTACGGAGACAAGATGGCGATCGACGACGTCTCCATCGACATCCATACCGAACATGTGACTGCCTTCATCGGCCCGTCGGGTTGCGGCAAGTCCACCTTCCTGCGCTCGCTCAATCGCATGAATGACACGATCCCTTCGGCCCGCGTCGAAGGTGTGATCGAACTGGATGGAGAGGATATCTACCATTCAGGCATGGACGTGGTGCAGCTGCGCGCGCGCGTGGGCATGGTGTTCCAGAAGCCCAATCCGTTCCCCAAGTCGATCTTCGAGAACATCGCCTATGGGCCCCGGATCCACGGCCTGGCCCAGTCCAAGGCGGACCTTGAGGCGATTGTGGAAAAGAGCCTGCGCCGCGCCGGCCTGTGGGAAGAGGCGAAGGACCGGCTGGAGGATTCAGGAACGGCCCTGTCCGGCGGTCAGCAGCAGCGCCTTTGTATCGCCCGCGCCATTGCCGTGGACCCCGAAGTCATCCTGATGGATGAGCCGTGCAGCGCACTCGATCCGATCGCCACGGCCAAGATCGAGGAACTGATTGACGAATTGCGGGGCCGCTATGCCATCGTGATCGTTACCCATTCGATGCAGCAGGCCGCGCGTGTGTCCCAGAGGACGGCCTTTTTCCACCTTGGTGATCTGGTCGAGTATGGACACACATCGGACATTTTCACTAATCCGCGGGAGCGACGCACCCAGGATTATATCACAGGTCGGTACGGGTAATGGCAGAACATACAGTCAAGGCATTCGATGAAGACATCACCCGCCTGCGCGGCCTGATTGCCGAAATGGGCGGCCTGGCCGAACTGGCCATCCATGAGGCGCTGGAAGCCATCGTCACCGGCGATGAGGAACTGGCGCTCAAGGTGGTGGAGCGTGACGTCAAGCTCGATGCGCTGGAATATGAAGTGGATGCCATGGCCGTGCGCATGCTGGCCCTGCGCGCACCGATGGCTGACGATCTGCGAGAGATCATCGCCGCGCTGAAGATCGCCGGCGTGATTGAACGGATCGGCGATTATTCCAAGAACATCGCCAAGCGCACCGGCCGCATCGAAGGACGCGCCCGGTTCGAACCGCTAACCCTGCTGCCCGCCATGGGCGAAGTGGCGGCGGAAATGGTGCATGACGTGCTGACCGCCTATGCCGCGCGCGATCCCATCGTGGCGCGCGAGGTGATCGCCCGCGATGAGAAGGTCGATGCCTTCTATGACAGTATTTTCCGCAATCTTGTCAGCTACATGGTTGAAAATCCGGCCACCATCAGCAGCGCCGCGCAATTGCTGTTCGTGGCGCGGAATATTGAACGGATTGGCGACCACGCCACCAATGTGGCCGAGATGGTACATTTTGCAGCAGTCGGATCTTATCCCAGCGATATTGACCGCTGAAACATAACTGTCACTTGTCTGACATATTGGGGTCACCAGCCCCCAGGCCGATTCGTTGCGCCCCAGGGGGCTGATAAACGGAGGTCAGGAATATGTCCGCGCCCAAGCTGCTGCTCGTCGAAGACGATCTCGCCCTTGCGGAATTGCTCGAATACCGCTTTGAAAGCGAGGGCTATGACGTGCGCGTCACCGCCGATGGTGAGGAAGCCATGGTGCTCGCCCTGGAAGAGGCGCCCGATCTGGTTATCCTCGACTGGATGGTGGAGGGCATCAGCGGCATCGAAGTGTGCCGCCGCCTGCGCCGCGAAAAGACCACTGCGCATGTCCCGATCATCATGCTGACCGCGCGTGAGGGAGAAGATGACCGGGTGCGCGGCCTGGAAACGGGCGCCGATGACTATGTCACCAAACCGTTCAGCCCGCGCGAACTGCTCGCCCGCGTGGCCGCCGTCCTGCGCCGCGTGCGCCCGGCACTGGCCGGAGAGACGATCGAGGCGGGAGACATCAAGCTCGATCCGGTGGCGCACCGGGTGGAGCGGCGTGGCCGGCAGTTGCAGATCGGCCCGACCGAATACCGGCTGATCAAGTTCTTCATGGAGCATCCGCGACGGGTGTTTTCGCGCAGCCAGCTGCTTGATGCAGTGTGGGGTACGGGAAGCGAAATTGAAGAACGCACGGTTGATGTGCATATTCGCCGCCTGCGCAAGGCCATAGCGGTGGAAAATGTCCGCGACCCCATTCGCACGGTGCGTTCCGCCGGTTATGCGCTGGAACCGGTGTGATTTTGCCAATCGGCGAGATTTTCCACCATATTCATGGTGTTGGTTTTTTGCCGCAGTGCCCGAAGATAGTGAACGACAAGGCAGATTATGCATTTTTGGGGACGGTTGGAACTTGACGTGCCTTTGTGCATTGCACTAGACGCAAGACAACGAAATTCTTTATTAGAGTGAGTGAGGTAGGATGTTGAAGAAAATTATCGCATGCAGTGTCGCCGGTGGCCTAGCTTTTTCTTCGGTTGTTGCATCTGCTGCTCCGATCGCGTTTGCAGGACCTAACCGTACTGCTTCATCGGTTTCGACCGCTGAAGAAACGGGTGGCGGTTCAGACATGCTTGTTGCGCTGATCGCGTTGCTCGCAGGTATCGGCATCATCGTCGTGATCGAAAGCGGCGAAGGTGGCAGCGTTCCGGATCTTCCTGCCAGCCCGTAACAGGCAGTTGCCTACAGAATTTTAAAAACCCTCGCTTCGGCGGGGGTTTTTTATTGCCTGCGGTGCCTCACCCGTCCGGGGCGCTTTCCCCATTGATGCCGTCAGATGCCGTCAGTGGAAGTCACGCGATTTGGGAATGATCCGCACATTGCGCGGATGACCATGCGTATTGGGCGCCAGCTCATCAATCAGGTCTCGCGGGCGAATCGCCTGCTGCTGCTCCGGTACAGTTTCGTGCCCGGATTTCCGGCCAACCTCACGCAGACCGTTCTTCCCCGCCACCGGATTGTTGCAGATATCGGCGCGCGCGATCGGAGGTTGCAGCAAGTCATCCGACAGGCGGTGCAGATCCTGCGTGGCATCATGCAGGTGATGGGCGATGACGTGGATGACCTCGTCATCATATTCCACCCGCCCGCGCACCTCCATCAGCCGCGATCCCATCACCACCTTGCGCTGCTTCTCCATCAGGTCCGGCCAGATGACGAGGTTGATGACGCCGGTCTCATCCTCCAGCGTGATGAAGCACACACCCTTGGCGCTGCCGGGCCGCTGGCGAATCAGCACCACGCCGGCCACCTGCACCATGCTGCGCAGCTTGCGCTCCCGCAGATCACAGGCGCGCACAAAGCCGCGTTCCCCCAGCGATGCCCGCAGGAAGGCCATCGGGTGCGCCTTCAGGCTCAGCCGGGTGGTCTGGTAATCGGCCACCACCTCTTCCGACAAAGGCATGTGCGGCAGCACCGCCCTGCCCTTTTCCGCCCCCTCGCCGCGCGTCTGCGCATGGCGGAACAGCGGCAGGTCCGGCCCGCCCACCAGGCTGCGCGCATCCCACAAGGCCTCGCGCCGGGTGAGGCTGATCGAGCCGAAGCAATCGGCGCTGGCAAGCCGCTCTATATGCGCCGGAGAAAGCCGCGCCCGGTCACGCAGATCGCCGACATCGCGAAAAGCCCCGCCCGCCTGCCGCGCGGCCACCAATTGCGCGGCGACATGTTCATGCAGCCCATCCACCTGCCGCAGGCCAAGCCGCAGGGCGATGTGGCGGTCCTGCCGTCCTGTGTCAGCCGCACACCCGGCACCGGCACCTTCCAGAGTGCAATCCCACTCGCTGTGGTTCACATCTGCCGCCAGCACCTCCACCCCGTGCTCGCGCGCATCGCGCACGATCTGTGCGGGGGCATAAAACCCCATCGGCTGAGAGTTGAGCAACGCGCAGGCAAAGGCGCCGGGGAAGTGGCATTTCAGCCAGCTGGAGACATAGACCAGATGGGCAAAGCTGGCGGCGTGGCTTTCGGGGAAGCCATATTCGCCAAAGCCGCGGATCTGGTTGAAGCAGCGCTGGGCGAAATCGCGGTCGTAACCGCGCGTCACCATGCGCTCGACCATCATGTCCTGCAATTCATCCACCCGACCGCGGCTGCGGAAGGTGGCCATGGCCTTGCGCAGGCGGTTCGCCTCCGCACCGGAGAATTTGGCGGCATCGAGCGCGATCTTCATCGCCTGCTCCTGAAAGATCGGTACGCCCAGTGTCCGCGCCAGAATCGATGAAAGCTCATCGGGCGGGCCGTGCCCGGGGCCTGGAGCGGGAATCTGCACCTTCTCCTCTCCCCGGCGGCGCTTGAGATAGGGATGCACCATGTCGCCCTGAATCGGGCCGGGCCGGACAATCGCCACCTGGATCACCAGATCATAGAATTCACGCGGGCGCAGGCGCGGCAGCATGTTCATCTGCGCGCGGCTTTCCACTTGGAACACGCCCAGCGAATCGCCCTTGCGCAACATGGCATAGGTCTCCGGATCCTCCCGCGGCACGCTGGCCAGCGTCAGCCGGCGATCATGGTGATCCTCCAGCAAGTCGAGGCACTTGCGGATGCAGGTGAGCATGCCCAGCGCCAGCACATCCACTTTCAGAATGCCCAGCGCCTCAATATCGTCCTTGTCCCATTCGATGAAGCTCCTGTCCGGCATAGCGCCATTGCCGATCGGCACCGTTTGCGTCAGGGCGCTCTGGGTGAGGATGAAACCACCGACATGCTGGGACAAATGCCGTGGCATACCAATCATTTGTTCGGTCAGTTTCAGAACGCGGCGCAAATGCGGATCGGACAGGTCCATGCCGCTTTCGGTCACGTGTTTCTCGCCAATCTCCTTGCCCCAACCGCCCCACACGGTGCGCGACAGGGCGGCGGTGACATCGGCGGAAAGTCCCATCGCCTTGCCCACATCGCGGATTGCCATGCGCGGGCGATAATGGATGACGGTGGCGCACAGGCCGGCGCGATGGCGGCCATATTTGCTGTAGATATGCTGGATCACCTCCTCGCGCCGCTCATGCTCGAAATCGACATCGATATCGGGCGGTTCCTTGCGATCTTCAGAGATAAAGCGGTCGAACAGCAGCGCATGCCGGGCCGGATCGACGCTGGTGATCTCCAGACAATAGCACACCGCAGAATTGGCCGCGCTGCCGCGCCCCTGGCACAGGATCGGCGGCTGCTGCGCGCGCGCGAAATCGACAATATCCTTGATGGTGAGGAAATAGCGGGCCAGGTCCAGCTTGCCGATCAACGCCAGTTCTCGTTCAAGTGTTTCCTTCACAGATTCCGGTAAACCATTGGTATAGCGTGCTTTTGCTCCCTCCCACGTCTGCTGCATCAGATATTGCTGCGGACTCATGTCATCCGGATAAATCTCCTCGGGATATTCATAGCGCAGCTCATCCAGGCTGAACTGGCAGGCATCGGCCACCGTCCGTGCGGCGGTGATCGCATGCGGCCAGCGGGCAAACAGCTTCAGCATCTCCTCAGGGCTTTTCAGGTGACGTTCTGCATTGGCGTGGAGCAGGTGTCCCGCCGCCGCCACCGTGGTCTTGTGGCGGATCGCCGTCATCACGTCCTGCAGGGGCCGCCGTTCGGGCGCGTGGTAATGCACATCATTGGTGGCCAGGATTGACAGGCCATTGGCCCGCGCCAGCGCATCGAGCCGCTCAATCCGGGCGATATCGTCCCCGCGATAGAGGTATGATGCCGCCATATGGCGCATGGTGGGAAGCTTGCGGGCCAGATGCGGCAATATCCCGGTCAGACTGGCGGTCATCTCCCGCTCTGGCGCACAGTCATCCGTATCGGCCGTATCGCCCGCAGGAAAGCGGATGACGTTGTCCTCCACCGCAATGGTGAAGCGCTGCTCCAGATCATCGGGCGGGATCAGCACGAGCTGCACATCTGCGGCATGATCGGCCAGCATCGCCAGGCTGATGTCGCAGGCGCCCTTGTCCTGCCATTCGCCGTCCAGCTTGCGCATCTGCCCGGCCGAAAGCAGGCTGCACAAGCGGCCATAGCTCGCCCGGTCACGCGGATAGGCGAGGAAGGACAGACCTTCCACCATTTCTATCCTGCATCCGATAAGTGGCTTTATCTTAAGAGTATTTGCCTCCACATGCACCCGCACCACGCCGGCCATGCTGTTGGCATCGGCAATGCCCAGCGCATCATAGCCCAGCGACCTTGCGCGCATCACCAGATCCACCGCATCGGACGATCCGCGCAGGAAGGTGAAACAGCTCGCCACCCCCAGCTCCACAAAGGGCGCACGCGGCGGCGGCGCGATCTGCGCAGGGTCGATCTCGATATGGCGCTTGTCAGGCGTAAGCGGAGCGTCGGGCATATCAGGCGAAAAAGCCCTGCAGGAACCAGTCGGGCATGCCGCCGCGCCCGTCATCTGCCAGGCCGGCGCGGTAGATCCAGTAGCGGCGGCCCTGCTCGTCCTCGATCCGGTAATAGTCGCGCAGGCGAGCAGAGCCCTTCTCCCGCCACCATTCGGGCGCGATCCGTTCAGGCCCTTCCACGCGCGTCACCTCATGCACGCCGCCGCGCCAGCGGAACCGCCGGGGATAGCCATCAGGGCTGGCGTAAAGCACGGAAATCTTCTCCGCCATTCCCAGTATTTTCAATGGTCTGGAATGGAAAGCCAACTCCTCTTGCGAAGATGGCTGCGGGTCCAGCGGAGCCTGCCAGCCCTGCGCCCGTTCGGGAATATGGCTGCCCTTTGGCACCGGGCGGCGCACCGCCTGTTCGCCTAGCCTCACCACCAGCCTGTCAATACAGGCAGCCAGCGAAGTGCCATGCTGCTGCGCTGCTGCATCGAGATCGGCCTGCGCAAGGTCCAGCGGCTCTGACCAGGCGGCGCGCAGCCGCACCATCTCTATCCCGAAGCCCGCCTCCACATCATCGAGCCGGGCAGCGAACAGGCGGCAGATATGCGCGGCCTCGCGCGTGGCGGCGGCCAGTTCCAGCTTGCGAACCGCCACCTCGCCATCAACCCGCCACAGCCCCAGCTCGAGGCGGCGCGCGCCCTCCCCCCGCGCTTCGAGAGCGCGGACCATGTCGGCGGCAAGGTCTGCCACCACCTGGTCCAGCAAGGGACGGTGGCGGATCGGTTCCAGCAGGCGGCGCTGCACCAGTGGCGTTTCCACCGCCACCACCGGCAGCAAGGGTTCCGGCACGCGGCCGAGCAGCTGGTCCATTCGCACCAGCGGATTGGCAGCGGGTGAGCGGCGATTGCGAAAACGTCGCTGCACCGCATCGCGTCCCAACTCTGCCAGATCGCCGAGCCGCTTGAGGCCAAGCCGCCGCAGCACCAGCAACACGTCCGCATCCAGCCGCAATGCCGCCACCGGCAGGGTGGAGAGCCGCGCCGCGCCATCCTCATCGGCTGCCAGTATCGTGCCTTGCGGGCCGCCATAATGCGCCAGCGCCCATGCCGCCCCGGCAGTGGGGGCAATGGCCGCGCGCACGGCAAGCCTTTGCGCCGCAAAGCGCGCCAGCACATCGTCCAGCAGCCTGCGCTCCCCGCCGAACAGATGGGCCACGGCGGTCACATCCACCAGCAGGCCGTCCGGTGCGTCCAGCGCGGACCACGGACCCCAGCGCTGCGCCCAGATGGCCAGCCGTTCGAGGAAAGCCAGATCGCCCGCCGGATCGCTGGGCACGGCCTGCAATTGCGGACACAAGGTGCGCGCATCGGCCAGCATCATGCCCGGCGCGGCACCTGCCGCCAGCCCGGCATCATTGGCGGCATCGATGCGCGGACCATGCGCGGTTTCGGTAATCAGCGCGGTCGGCAGGGCATCTGCCCCCTCGCCGCCCTGACATGCTTCAGAGTGCCGCCAGCGATCCAGCGCCAGCCGCGCCAGCCAGATCGCCATGATCCGGCGAGCGGGTTTGACCGGGGTCCGGATGTTCGGCGGCGAGTGACGTCCCGTCATCGCGCAATATCCATTGAGAGGGAGGATGGGCACGGGCGCGGAACAATTGCGCATGCCAGCTGGGCACGCCGGGTGCATCGCCATTCCAGCGCGGAGGCGCGGAGGCGGCCGAGCGGACCTGCCAGCGCATCCGTGCTGAGCTGAGATCGCGCGCGGCATCATGGCGGATCAGGAACAGCGGCACGCCATGCTTTTCCGCCGCCAGGCTGAGACGGCGCGAGGCGGTGAGCCCCAGCGCCCGCGGATTGCCCGCAATCTCTCCGATCACGAAGGCCAGGTCACGGCAGCGCATCCCCTCCTCCAGCGCGAAAAGCGTATCCTGCGCGCCGCGTGCGGCAACATGGATCACACGGTGGCGAAGCTGGGCCGGAAGGCCGGGGCGATAGGGATATCCGCTGCGCTTGCGCGATGCCTCGTCCTGCACCCACAGCACGGGTTTTTCCTCCAGCGCGGGCGAAGCGCAGGCGCGCATATCGTCCAGCGCCAGCGCCAGGGCGCAGGCCACCCCGCCCGCCTCATCACCAGAGGCGAAAATCTCGCTATGCAGCGCGCGGTGCCCCATCCGCGCCAGGCCGGGGCGCCAACGCGGTGCGCATTCCCCCAGCGAGACCAGCTGGGCAGCTTTGGGCAAGGCAGACATGTCCATCGAATCGACTCCAATGTTCTATTTATGTTCTCATTGGATGAGCTTGGCAATGCCTCGTCCCGCTTATCGCACGGCTTGTGGAAACTGCGGAACATCCTCCCCGCCTGCCACGTTCAAAGCGCAAAGGAGACAAAAATGAGCAACATCACAGACCTCAAGCCAGACCTTAAGAACACCTTCTGGCAGGCACTGGCGGACAGCCCGTTCCTGTTCCTGCAACTGGACAGCGATCCGCACACAGCGGTGCCGATGACCGCGCAGCTGGACAAGGATGCCAACGGCACGATCTGGTTTTTCACCGCGAAGGATCACACGCTGGCCAGGGGCGGCAGGGCCACCGCCACATTCTCGGGCAAGGACAACCAGATCTTCGCCCGCTTCACCGGCATACTGACGCCGGAAACAAGCCGCGAAAGGCTGGACAAGCAATGGTCCAGAGTGGTCGAGGCATGGTTCCCCGGCGGCAAGGATGATCCCAGGCTGCTGATGCTGCGGATGGATCTGGGCAAGGCCGAGATCTGGAACAGCGACCTTGGCTTTATCGACAATGCCAAGATGCTGATGGGCTTCGACATGCGCGAGGAAGCGCGCGAAGAACACACCGAAACAATGCTCTGATTGAGCACATCTGTTGAAAGGAGTCGCTGCCCCTGAGCAAGGGCGGCGGCTCTTTTGGGGTCAGGCGAGCAGGGAAGGCACCAGGCCGAACAGCAGGATCAGGAACACCATTACCGGGGCGAGCCAGGCCACCAGCGCATGCCAGATCAGGAACATGCCCCTCGACATGTCCAGCTCTGCCTCCACCAGCCGCCGACTGGCGCGCCAGCCCGTGAATATGGCAACACCAAGCCCGGCCAGCGGCAGGCCGATCTTGCCGGTGATATCGTCAATCGAATCGAGAATATCGGCATCGGCGAAAGTCGGCCAGAACCACAACGGGCGGACATCGGACAGTACGTTATAGCCCAGCGCGCAGGCCACACCGATCAGGAAGGCGGCCAGCGCCACCAGCGATGCAGCCAGCCTGCGGCCAATGCGGAAGCGGCGGATTACAAAGGCGACCGGCGCCTCCAGCAGGGCGATCGAGCTGGACAGGGCGGCAAAGAAGATCAGGATGAAGAAGGCAAACCCCACCAGCGCGCCCGCAGGCATCTGCTGGAACGCCACCGGTAATGTCTGGAAGATCAGGCCCGGACCGCCCGCGGGATCGAGCCCGGCGCTGAACACGATCGGGAAGATCATCAGTCCGGCCATTATCGCCACGCCGGTATCGACTGCGGCGATCATCACCGCCGTGGGGCCGAGCCGCACGTGCCGGGGGACATAGGAGCCATAGGTGATCAGGATCGCACCACCCACGCTGAGCGAGAAGCAGGCCTGCCCCAGCGCATCATTGATGACAGCGGGGCTGAGCTTGGAGAAATCCGGCGTGAACAGGAAGGACATGGCCGCGCCGAAATCGCCGGTAAAGGCACTGTATATGGTGATCAGGATCAGCAGGCCGAAAAACCCCGGCATCATCCACTTGGCCGCACGCTCGATCCCGCCGGTCACACCCACGGCAACAATCGCCAGCGTCAACCCCATGAAGATCGCGTGCTGCAGGATCAGCTGGAACGGATTGGCGAACAGCTCGCCCATCATGCCGGTCACCTGATCCTGCGACATGCCGGTGAACGCGCCTGCCAGCGGATTGCCTGCCATCAGCGAGCCAAGGAAATCAGCCGCCGACAGCCAGACGTAATACAGCACCCAGCCGGCCACGACCGAATAGAAGGACAGGATCAGGAAGATCGTGACAAGGCCGATCCCGCCAAAGATCGACCATGATTTGCTGCGCCCGGACAGTTCGGCAACTTCGGCAATCGAACCCACAGAATCTGCATTGTGGCCACCAGCCCTGCCGATCAGCGTCTCTGCCAGCAGCAGCGGCAGGCCGATCAGCGCGACGCACAGTACATAGATCAGCACAAAGGCTCCGCCGCCGCTCTCTCCGGCCAGCGTTGGAAAGCGCCAGATATTGCCAAGGCCGACCGCAGCACCCACCGCAGCGAGCAAAAAGGCCGTGCGGGAGGACCATTGTTCGCCAACGCCCTGACTGCCTGCCGCCATGTTTGCACTCCCCTGCTTGCCGATAGTCTGTTCTGCCCCAAGACTTGTCCCGAAGCCTTACCCCAGGACTTTCCCCGAAGCCCTGTTGTGCAAGGAAACGCCGCTTGCGTCGAGTGTGCTTTGCGCCTCGTCCCCAAACCGCTAGGAGGGTGTCCATGTCCACGACCTTCAACCTCGATACATCGACCAGCCGCGCCAATCCCACGCCGCAGCCCATGCGCAGGCTGACCGTGCCCGCCATTCGCGACCGCAAGCAGGATGGGGTGACGGCAGAGCCAATCGTGATGCTGACGGCCTATACCGCCCGTCAGGCGCAGCTGCTGGACGCGCACTGCGACATGCTGCTGGTGGGCGATTCGCTGGGACAGGTGATCTACGGCCTGCCCTCCACCATTCCGGTGACGCTGGAGATGATGGCCAACCATGCCGCTGCGGTGGTGCGCGGCAGCTATCACTCGGTGGTGGTGGTGGACATGCCCTTCGGCTCCTACGAAACCTCGCCGCAGGACGCCTTCGACAGCGCGGCGTTCCTGCTCAAGGAAAGCGGCGCGGCGGCGGTGAAGCTGGAAGGCGGCGAAGCCATGGCCGAAACGGTCGAATTCCTGGTCAAGCGCGGCATTCCGGTGATGGGCCATGTCGGCCTGACCCCGCAGGCGGTAAACGTGCTGGGCGGATATAACGCGCGCGGACGCAGTGATGCGGAGGCGGAGAAGATCGTCGGCGATGCCGTGGCCCTGTGCGAAGCGGGCGCCTTTGCCATTGTGGTGGAAGGCGTGGTCGAACCCATCGCCATTGCCGCCACGCAGGAAACCGATTGCCCGATCATCGGCATTGGCGCTTCTGCGCAGTGCGACGGGCAGGTGCTGGTTACCGAAGACATGCTGGGCATGTTCGAACGCGTGCCCCGCTTCGTGAAGCGATATGCCGATATTGCGGATACGATTGCCGGTGCGGCGGAAACCTATTCTGCCGAAGTGCGTTCCCGTAACTTCCCCGGCGAAGAGCAGACTTACCAACCCAAGTAACTACGCTTGCACCAGACAGACCGCTGTCTTAGCGGGCTCATCAAGCAATACAGGATAGGCCACGGCATGGACACGCTGCTGCGTTTCTACAAATTCTCGCTCATATTCACCGTCATCTGCCTTGGCCTTGGCGCCTGGTATGGCTGGTCCAGTACGGGCAACCTTGCCGGCACTGCCTCCATCCTTTGGATCATCATCGTCCTCTCGGTGCTGGAGATATCGCTCAGCTTCGATAATGCCGTGGTCAATGCCTCGGTGCTGAAGGACATGGACGAGGTCTGGCAAAAGCGTTTTCTGACATGGGGCATTGCCTTCGCCGTATTCGGCATGCGCATTGTCTTCCCGCTGGCCATCGTTGCCATTGCAGCGAGTATCAGCCCTTGGGAAGCCGTCGACCTGTCACTCAACAATCCGCAGGAATATGAGCGACTGGTTTCCAGCGCCCATGTCGGTATCGCCGGATTTGGCGGTGCCTTTCTGGCCATGGTCGGCCTGAAATTCTTCTTCGATGCAGAAAAGGACATTCACTGGATCGAAGCGGTTGAGGAATTCCTTTCCAAGTTCTCGGCCCTGCCGGCAGCCGAAATTGCCCTGCTGCTACTCTCCTTGTGGGGCATTTCAACGCTGCTCGATCCGGCAGATGCGCACACGTTCCTTGTTGCAGGCATCCTTGGCCTGGTCACTTTCATCGCGGTGGAAGGTATCAGCCATATGCTGGAAATGAAGGAAGAAGCCGCTCGCATGAAGGGCGCAGTCGTTCGCAGCGGACTTGGTGGGTTTCTCTACCTCAATATCCTGGACGCCAGCTTCAGCTTCGATGGCGTGATCGGTGCTTTTGCCCTGTCAAACAACATGGTAGTGATTGCCTTGGGCCTTTCCATCGGCGCGATGTTCGTGCGTTCGATGACCATTCATCTGGTCAAGAAGGGCACGCTGGCACAATATCGCTATCTTGAGCATGGTGCCTTCTGGGCTATCATCGTGCTGGGTGCGATCATGTTGCTAAGCGCGAAATTCCACATCCCCGAAACCATTACCGGCCTGATTGGCGCGGCCCTGATCGGCCTCTCGCTCTTGTGGTCCATTCGCCATCAGAAGCGTGTAGCCAATGGCCAGATCAAGGACCCGGCTGCGGATTGAGCCTGTTCGCCAGCGGTGCGGACAGCATCAGTTGCAGCAGGTGATAGACCAGCACCGGCAGCAATAGCAGCCCGGCCACTGCGGGCGGGAACAGCACGCTGGCCAGCGGCGCACCCAGCGCGATGCTCTTTTGCGCCCCGGCAAACAGGAAGGCGATCCGGTCGCCCCGGTCCAGCCGCAGCATTCCGCCGCACAGCCACGCGCCGCCAAAGCCGATTGCCAGAAACACGGCCACCAGGCCCAGCAGGGCGGCCCAAGCCAATGCGTCAACGCGCGTCCACAGGCCTTGCTCAACCGCGCCGGAGAAGGCGACATAGACGGCAATGGCGATGGCCGTACGATCCGCCCAGCTGACGAGCACCCTGTTCGATCGCACCCATCCCCCGGCCCAGCCCTGCGCCAGCTGGCCGATCACGAACGGCAGCAGCAGGATCGTCGCGATCCGCTCCAGCCCGCCGATATCGATGCCCACCGCCTCTGTCCCGGCGAGCAGCGCCAGCAGCGGCGCGGTGATGAACACGCCCAGCACATTAAGCACCGCCGCCGCGACGACGGAGGCCGCCACATTCCCTCCGGCGAGCGAGGAATAGGCCGTGGCCGATTGCACGGTGGATGGCAGGATTCCCAGGAACAGCAGGCCCAGTGCTACCTGAGCTGGCAGGACGGCGCTGCCGATCTGCCACAGCATCCAGCCCGCCGCACCCATAGCCAGAAAGCACCAGGCGACCAGCGGCAGCAGGAAGCGGGCGTTGCGAAGGCCCGCCAGCACGTCCCCGCGCGGCAGGCGCAGGCCATTGAGCAGGAACAGCAGGAAGATCGCCCCGTCGGAAACGATGCGGGCAATCGCCCTGCCATCGCCCGTGACGGGCACAATCGTTGCCAGAAATATGGTGATCAGCAACAGGCGCACCAGCGGATCGATACCGCCAAGAATTCGAGTCCAGCCCATATCGCCGCCCTGCCGCGCAGCGCGCCGCCTGTCCAGTGGGCTTTAGGGGTTGGCCTTGTCCATCAGCACCTGCGCAATCCGTTCCTGCCCGGCGCGCATATCATAGACCCGCGCCAGAGCCGCCGCGACCCGCCGGTTGCCCCGTTGAAGGCGGTGCGCGGCCTGCGCGTGCAATTGCGCCTGCGCCTGATCGCCGACAACCAGCTCCAGCTCCGCCAGATCGGACAGCAGCAGCGGGTCGAGCGATCCGGGCGCGGACGCGGCGGCATGGCGCAGCAGCAGTGCCGCACGCGCCGGATTGGCGGCATCGCGCTGCATCGTACCCAGCAGGGCAGCGGCCGCGCTGTCACGGGGATTTTGCGCCAGATATCCGGCCAGCACACGGCGAGCCTGAATGTGCTCACCCTGTTGCACCAGCGCCGCCACCATGCGCTGCACCAGTGGCCAGTTGTTGCGCACCTGCGCCGCATGGCGATAGCGGACCAGAGCCGTGCCCGGATCACCGGCGAGCAGGCTCACATCGCCCGACAGCAGCCCCAGATCAATCGAGCCGGGGAACCTCTCCAGCAGCGCTGCGGATGCCTGTTGCGCCTCGGCCATGCGGCCTTCATCAATCGACTGGCGGATGCGTATCACCGGATTGGCGCCATCGCGCGCACGCCCCGATGGGTCGCGCTCCAGATAGGTCGGCCGGGGCGCCAGCGAAGGCCGAACCATGCGCGCGGCGCGATCGAGATAGACCGCCGCCTGGTCCCGCTGGCCCAGCTGTTCATGCGCGCGGGCAATCAGCGTGAGGAGGTAGTTGGATGCATCGGGCCTGTCCGCCCGCGCCGCCAGCATGGCGATGACTTCGTTCGCCTCGCCATTGGCCAGCAAGGCGCGGGCGAACATTAGCCGTGCGGTATCGTTGACGGGCTGCAGGCGCACCAGCTGGTCAAAATTCTCCGCCGCCAGCGCGTAATTGCCCGATCTGTATTCGAGGATGGCAGTCAGCATGATTGCCGCCGGCACCATCTGCTGCTCCGGCGCAAGGTGCCACATCAGGCTGCGCGCCAGATCATTCTGACCGGCCCGCGCCGCCAGCACCGCCTGCATGAAGAAGGCATTGGAATCGCGGCCATCGATTTCGAGCATCTTGCGGGCAACACGCAGCATTTCGCCGTGCTGCCCTGCATCGCCCAGCGTTGCGGCATATTGGCCGAGCAGGCCCATGTCCTCAGGCGCGATCTGCAAGGCATCATGAAACAGCGGCAGGGCTGCGTTCAAACCCTGCCCATCGCGCACCAGAAGAGCGAAAAACTCCAGCGCGCGCGGTTCCTGCCGGTCGAGCCGCACTGCCCTGCGCGCCGCCTCAAGGGCGCCGTGATGCTCGCCCGCGAGATAGCGCATGCGTCCGATATCGACCCATACAAGGGCGTCAGCCGGGCCGGATTGCAGCAGGCGGTCGAAGGCCTGCGCGGCGGCCGGCAGGTCACCCTGTGCCAGTTCCAGCCGCGCCAGCGCATGCAGGCCGCGCTTGCGAGTGCGCGCGTCGAAATCGGCATCCTCCAGCCAGTCGCGCGCGTCATAGAGCTGGCCCTGAAGCAGTTCGCCCTCACCGATATAGGCCGCCACCTGATCGCGGCTGGCACCTTCTTCCAGCGCGCGCCTGCCGGCCATTTCGGCACCAAGCCCATCGCCTTTTTCTATCGCGGCTTCGGCTTCGGCAATGGCATCCTGCCCCGGCGCGGCAGCAATTGCCCCACCGCCCAGCGCCAGCAACACCGCCGCAAGAACGGCAAGGATTCTGCTGTCAGGTCTGCAAGTCATACTGCTTGAGCAGATCATACAGCGTCGGGCGGCTGATCCCCAGCATCTTGGCGGTGCTGGAGATATTGCCCTCGCTGCGAGCCAGCGCATGACGAATGACCTTGCGGTCGGATTTCTCGCGCGCGCTTTTCAGGTTCAGCACCTGCGCGGCCTGTTCCTCTTCATCGGCCATATCCAGATCGCCCGCGCTCACCAGCTTGGCATCGGACATTATGACCGCGCGCTTGACGCGGTTTTCCAGCTCCCTGACATTGCCCGGCCACGGCCAGCCATCGATGGCCGCCAGCGCATCGGGCGCAAAGCCGGTGACCTGCGGGTTCATTTCGGCGGCAAAGCGCTTGAGGAATACCTTGGCCAGCAAGGTGGCATCGCCGGGACGTTCCGCCAGCGAGGGGATTTTCACCACCACTTCGGCCAGTCGGTAGAACAGGTCCTCACGAAAGGTCCCTTCGCCGATCATCTTTTCCAGATCCTGGTGCGTGGCGCAGACAATACGCGTATCGACCGCGATATTCTGCCGTCCGCCGATCCGTTCAATTGTGCGTTCCTGCAAAAAGCGCAGCAGTTTGACCTGCAATGGCAGCGGAATATCGCCCACTTCGTCCAGGAAGAGCGTGCCGCCACTGGCCTGTTCGATCTTGCCCTCGGTGGTTTTCACCGCACCGGTGAAGGCGCCCTTTTCATGCCCGAACAACTCGCTTTCCAGCAGGTTTTCCGGAATTGCCGCGCAGTTGATGGCCACAAAGCTTCCGTCGCGGCGGTTGCTGGCATCGTGCAGGCCGCGCGCCAGCAATTCCTTGCCCGTGCCGCTGGCGCCCAGCAGCATGACGGAGACATTGGTGTTGGCCACGCGCTCGATTGTCCGCGCCACCTTCACCATTTCCGGGGCCGAGGTAATCATCCGGCCGAGCACCTTGTTGCCCTCACCCGCCTTCTGCGCCAGCGCGCGGTTCTCGGCCTCGATCTGGTGCAGGTTGAATGCCCGCCGCACGATCAGGCCAAGCTGTTCGATATCAACGGGCTTCTGGTAGAAATCATAAGCCCCGCGCTCGATAGCGTTCAGGGCGCTTTCGCGCGCGCCGTGGCCGGAAGCCACGATCACCTTGGTATCGGGCTTGAGCGCCATGATCTCGTCCAGCACGGCAAAGCCTTCGGTGGTGCCATCGGGATCTGGTGGCAGGCCAAGGTCGAGCGTGACGACGCCGGGTTCTTCCGCGCGCAAGGCCGCAATGGCGCTTTCGCGGTCACCGACGATCACGACATCGAAATCGTCATAGGCCCATTTGAGCTGAGCCTGCAGGCCTTCGTCATCCTCGACTATCAGCAGTTTCGGCTTGAAATCAGCCATTTGCTCTCTCCACATCACTATTCTGTTCACTACGCGGGAGCGACTGCATCATCCCGCTTGTCCGGGCGAGCGGGAAGCGCAGCAGGAAGCGCGTGCCCATGCCTTCGCGCGATTCCACATCCAGACGCCCGCCCATGGCGCGAACCAGCTCGCGCGCTTCAAATGCCCCGATGCCGAAGCCGCCCTGCTTGGACGAATGGAACGGCTTGAACAGCTTGGTGCGAACGAACTCAGGGCTCATCCCGCAGCCCGAATCGACCACTTCGACAATCACATTGGTGCCGTCCTGCCTCAGGTCCAGGAACACCGGAGTGCCCGCGTTGCTGGCTTCGATCGCATTATGCACCAGATGGACCAGCGCCTGTTCCAGCGCCTCTGCATCGCCCATCACATGGCAGGCGCTGCGTTCAACGGCGACCAGCTCATGCTTGCCCTTATATTGCCCGACCACGCGCTGAATCACCTGGTTGAGGTCGATCTGCACATTCGCGCCGCCACCTTGCCCGCCATAACGGCCAAGACGTGCCAGCAGCGCCTGAAGCTTGTCGGTGGAATTGCGCAGGGTGAGCAGCATGTCGGCCCGGAATTCAGGCTTTTCGGCATGTTTTTCGGCATTGCGGGCAAGCAGGGAAAGCTGGCTCGCCAGGTTCTTGATGTCATGCATGACAAAGGCGATGCGGCGGTTGAACTCGTCAAATCGCTGCGCCTCGCCCAGCGCATCCTGGCTGGACTGCTCGGCCAGATAGCTCGCCAGCTGGCGACCGATCACCCGCAGAAGATCAAAATCCTCCCAATCCAGCATGCGCGCCGCCGGCGCCCGTGAAAGGACGACAATGCCCACCAGCCGCTCAAAATGCAGCAAGGGCACAAGTGCCCATGCCTCCTGATCGTCCAGCAGCCATTGCGGAGAGGCCGCAGCGGGAATGCCCTGTGCGCGCCCGCTGCGAAGATCGTCCAGATCGAGGATGAACTGGCTCTCTTCGAAAAAGCGCACGCCGTCGGCTTCCATCGCCAGTGCGGGCACGGCGATATCCGGCCACTGCCAGCGTGCATCCACCGCCATGCCGCCATCTTCGCGCGGCGTCAGCAGCAGGCCGCACGGACTGTCCGTCACGTCGGCCACGGCCTGCACCGCACGTTCCCGCAGCGGCGCGGACTGCGAACCGGCGCGGCCAATCGTGTCGGTAAATCGCAGCCATTCGGCGCGGTAGTCATAGCGATGCTGGAACAGGTGTTTGGCGATGGTCACGCGCAGCAGGCTGCGCATCTTGCGAGACGGCAGCAGGGTCAGCGCAATCGCACTGGCCAGGACCACGAAGCCGATTTGCAGGAAGCGTCCGAAATCGCTGCCAGCATAGGCCAGTCCCTGCGCGATCATCACCATGATGACCAGATAGGACCCGATAATCAGCAGGGAGAAGGACCGGAAGGCAAAGCTGCGCGAAGGCTGGAAGCGCATTTCACGCTCGCTGCGCATGGTTCCGAACGCCAGCAAGCCCACCGCCACCACCAGCGCCAGCGTGCGCAGTTCGAACAGCACTTCAGGCGTATCGGCGCTCAGATATGCAATCGTGTAGAGGTTGAGATCATACAGCCACAAGGTGGCCATCGCCGCAGCGGCCCAGCGCAGGTTCTGCCGGGCAGCCGGTGATGCTCCGGCGTAAAGATTGTGAACCAGCACCAGCGCGCCGGTGCAGAACAGCAGGCGGAACATGATGGCGAAAGGCAGGATCAGCTCCTGCGCTTCGGGTTCGCCGGAATAGTGCAGGCGCGCCGCCGTCAGCGCGATTTGCAGCAATTCCACAAAGGCGAGCGCAGCGGCCACAGGTCGTACCGGGCCAACGCTCTTGTCCCGCTCATCCGTAGCGAACAGGCTGTAGAGCATTCCAAGCCACGCCAGATAGCTGAAGCTGACGAGGAATTGCCCCAGTTCGCTTTCGGGTCCCGGACCGCTGGTGGCAATTGCCCAGACTGCGCTGAAGCCCAGCGCCAGGCTGGCGCAGATGATCGGCGGCTGCGAGGAATTGCGCTGCGATGCCAGCCACAAGGCCAGCACAATCGCGCCGCAGGCCGCAGCCACATGCAGCACATAAACAGAGATGGACCACAGCGCACCCATCAGCGCGCACCGTCTGACCACAGGATCACGCGCAGAGTCTGCAGCAGGATCAGCAGATCCAGGAACGGGGTGTAGTTCTTGGCGTAATAGAGATCATATTCGAGCTTGTGGCGCGAATCCTCGATCGATGCGCCATAGGGGTAGTTGATCTGTGCCCAGCCGGTAATGCCCGGCTTCACCATGTGCCGTTCGGCATAATATGGCAGCTTTTCTTCCAGATCGTTGACGAATTGCGGCACTTCGGGCCGCGGTCCGACAAAGCTCATCTGGCCTTTCAGGACAGTCCACACCTGCGGCAGTTCATCGATGCGCAGCTTGCGGATCAGCCCACCCACGCGGGTGATGCGCGGATCGCTTTTCTGCGCCCACTGCGCCCCGTCCTTTTCCGCATCGGTGCGCATGGAACGCAATTTCACCATGGTGAATTTCTGGCCGTATAGCCCCACGCGCGTCTGGCGGAAGAATGCAGGTCCCTTGCTGTCGAGCTTCACCAGCAGCGCGAACAGCAGGATGACCGGCAGGCTGACAACCAGCAGGGCGCAGCTCGCCAATATGTCGAACAGGCGCTTGGCCGCGCTGGAGATGACCCGGCCTGACGAGAACCCGTCCGAGAATATCAGCCAGCTCGGATTGAGCGTGTCGAGATCGACGCGGCCAGTCTCCCGCTCCAGAAAGCTGGAGAAGTCGTTCACATGCACGCCCAGCGTCTTGATCCGCAGCAGGTCCTTGAGCGGCAGCGAATTGCGCCGCTCTTCCAGCGCCAGCACCACTTCGCTTGCCCCAAGATCGGCCACATGGCGCGAAAGGTCATCGACCGCGGAACGCCGAATGGCTTCCTCAACGCTGATATTGCCTTCGCCCATCGCCACGTAACCAACGATGGTGAAGCCGCTTTCAGGCCGCTGCGACAATAGCTTGAGGCGCAAGGCACGCGGTCCCGCCCCCAGCACCATCAGCCGCCGACGGAATGCGGACGCGCCAAGGATGCCGCCCACGATCAGGCGGTTGAGCATCAGGAAAAGAATTGAGAGCCCCATCGCGTACAGCAGGATGGAGCGCCAGTACGTCTGCCCCGGTAGCAGAAAATCGAGGAAAGCCAGGCCAAGGATGGCCAGGCTCTCTGCAACCAGAAGTCGCGCGCCGGCATAGCGCAGCGACCGCAATGCCTCCGCGCCGAATACGCCCACCGCAATCATCGCCGTCAGCGTGACCGCCGAAATCAGGCCTATCGTTGGCAGACGGGCCGAAAACAGACCTGGCTCCATCCCGATCTGCGATGCACGAAATGTCCACGCCAGATTATTCGCCGCAATAAGCAGGATGAAATCAATCAGGCCAAGCAGCAGAACTGCATGGGGAACATAATGTTTGAATAGACGAATCATCGCTCCAGCCGATCTGTTCTGCCGCCTCAAGCGGCGAACGAGACTGCGAATAGAAGAGAGAGGTGAAATGTCGGTAAATTTTACACATTAAATCGAACCACGGTCACCGCGCTCCGGTTCTGCCTCGAAAGCTGGTGTTAACCACAGCTGGCAGCGCGATGGTTAATCTCTGTTCGCTATGCCGCAAGTCCTATGGCCCAGCTCAGCATGCCTCCCATTCCGATGAAGATATATCGGCATTTCGCGATCACGACGGTCTTGCTGACTGCCGCGCTGGCGATGTTTGCCAATGGCGAAAACAAGGAGCTGGAAGACCAGGAGGTTCAGACCACGCAGCCTGCCGCGCAACCGGCACAACCATCGCGGGAGACAGCTCCCGCTTCTGCACCTGCCGCCCCCGATAGCGGGCAGCCGGCCTATGGCGAGGCGCGGCTCAGAACCCGGACAATCGTGAACGGCACCTTCGATGACTCGCGCTATCAGGAATTCGATTCCACCTATGGCAAACCCACGGGCATGCGATCGGGCACCGGCACGAATTCGGCGTATGATCCATATGCGCAGACCGCATCCTATGGATATTCAAAGGCCTATCTGGATTCGCTGTCTCCCGAAGAGCGTGAATTGCTGATGGAGCAGATGCGCGCCGCCAGTGACGTTTCTCCGGAAGAGAGGGAGCGCCAGGCAGCAAGTCTTACCGCTGCATCGCGCCGCCGAAGCGGAACGGCGACCACATACGATTGAAGTGATGCGCCAAGTCGGAATGAAACCGGCTGAGCCTTGCCCTGCAAGCAGGGCCTTGCGCTACATCTGGTAAGTCATCGCCAGCAATATGCTGAGCGTGGTGACCATGATCAGGACCAGCGGCACGCCAGTGCGCAAGTAATCAGCAAAGCGGTAATTGCCCTCAGCCATGATCAGCATGTTGGTCTGATAGGCGATTGGCGTTGCGTAACACAGATTGCACCCGAACAGCACGGCAAGGATCAGCGGCTCTTCTGGCAGGCCGAGCGTGGACGCGATGTTGAAGGCAATCGGCGTGCCCACCGTGGCTGCCGTGGCGTTGGATGCAAAGTTGGTCAGCAAGGTCACGAACAGCATGATCGCGGCCAGCACCCCTGCGGGCGGCAGGAATTGCAGGCCCAGAGAGAGCAGTACCCCCAGCCACTCCGCCGCACCGCTATCGAGGATGATGCGGCCGATGGCGATGCTGGCGGCCACCAGCACGATGACCTTGGCAGACAGCGCCCTGCCCACCCGGTCAAACTTCACGCAGCCGGTCAGGAACATCAGGATCGCACCGCCCAGCGCCGCAATGGCAATCGGGAACAGGCCCATGGAAGCCGTGAAGATGGAGCCGAACATGATGCCCGCGGCCAGCAGCGCCTTGGACCGGCGCGGCATGACCTTGCCACCTTCCAGCTGCAACAGGCTGTCACCCGCGGCAAAATCCTGGATCCCTTCGGGCAGGCCCATCACCAGCAGCACATCGCCTTCTGCAAGCCGGATTTCCTTGCCGTGATCGGCCGGCCGGTTGTGCATGAAGCGTTCGGGCTTGTGGATGCCCAGTACCGCCACGCCATAATTGTCCGCGATACCCGAAGTGGCGAGCGTGCGGCCAATGATGCGCGAATCGGCGGTGACCACCATCTCCACCACCTGAATATCTTCCTTGTCGGAAGCCGAATGGCGGCGGATGCGGTCCAGCACCCAGGCAGGCGCCACCTGACCCTTGAGGATGCGGTTGGCATCTTCCAGCGCATCATGCGTACCCGATATCAGCAGTCGATTGCCAGCCGAGAACACCCCTTCGGGTCGCTCCTCAAAGCGGAAGTCCTTGGGCAGCCGCTCCATCACCTCGTCAAAATGCTTGCCCACCAGTTCACTGTCGGGCGGCACGCGCATGCGGGTGTAGAACCGGCGCACGGCCTGAATTTCGTCCGGGCTGTTGTCCGGCAACAGGCGCGGCATGACCAGCCACAGATAGGGCAAGGCGACCACGGCAGCCGCCAGCACGATGGGCGTAAAATGGAACACCGACATTTGCGGCATGCCCAGATCGCTGGCGATGCCGACCACCAGCAGGTTGGTGGACGTGCCGATGGTTGTCGCCATGCCGCCGATCAGCACTGCGGCGTTGAGCGGAATCAGCGTCTTGGATGCCGGCATCGCGCCGCGCTGCGCCAGCGCCACGAAGATCGGCAACAGCAGAACCAGCACAGGCGTATCGTTGACGATCATCGACAGGACCATCGCCAGCAGAAGCGATACCAGCAGGCCAACCTGAAGGTTGAACTTCCACACCTGCTCCAGCAGGCGAGCTGCCGGTTCCAGCGCACCTGTCACCACCAGTCCCCGGCCCATGATCATCAGCGCGCAGATCGTGATCAGCGCGTAATGACCAAAGCCCCCGAAGGCGAGCGTCAGGCCATCTGTGCGGGTGGTGTGCGGCAGCGGATAGAAATACAGCCCCACCGCGATCAGGGCGATGGTCAGCAGCGATACGATCTCTGTCGAAAGTTTGCCGCGCGCAAAGCCGATGAACATGCCCAACGTCAACACCATTGCGGCAATGGCGTGAAAGGACGGGACTTCGATCATGCGGTGATTTTCATGTTGCGAAGATCATAATTGGGCGGTTCCTGACCACGCCTGGCGCGTGGTACCCCTGGCCGGACTCGAACCGGCACTTCGTGAGAAACTCGATTTTGAGTCGAGCGCGTCTACCAATTCCGCCACAGGGGCTCCTGTCATGCCTCGCGATTAGCTATCTGCGCGCGAAGGTTCAAGGAAATGCGCGATTTTCTTTAGCGCTTCAACGCCTCCGCAACGAGCTTGTGCAGGCGCGAATGGATCGGATCGCTGCCGGCAATGACCTGCGCATCACAGATCGGCTGGGAGCGGCCGCGATAATCGGTCACGAAGCCGCCCGCCTCACGCACCAGCAGGCAGCCAGCGGCGGTATCCCAAGCGGACAAATCGCTTTCCCAGAATCCATCATACCGGCCCGCAGCCACCCAGGCCAGATCGAGCGCGGCAGAGCCATAGCGGCGGATACCGGCAACCTGCGGGCCAACTGCGGCATAGATCTTCATCCATTCGCCAAAATCGCCATGCGCCTGATACGGCATGCCGGTGGCGATCAGCGCTTCGGACATCTGCCGACGGCCCGATACGCGCAGGCGGCCATCGTGCAGCCATGCACCGCGGGTCTTTTCCGCCCAGAAGCTCTCATCGGTGATCGGCTGGTAGACCAGTCCCGAAGTCACCTCACCCCATCCGCCGCCGCCCAGCTTGGGTTCCTGCACGGCGATGGAAATGGCGAAATGCGGCAGGCCATGCAGGAAGTTGCTGGTCCCATCGAGCGGATCGACGATCCAGCGCGGCTTGTCCGGATCGCCTTCGATGATGCCCGCTTCTTCCAGCACAAAGCCCCAGTCGGGGCGTGCCTGTAGCAGCTCATCATAGATGATGCGTTCAGCGGCCTGATCCGCCTTGGAAACGAAATCGGAAGGTCCCTTGCGGCTGACCTGAAGATGCTCGACTTCGCCGAAATCACGCCGCAGACGGCCACCCGCCTTGCGAGCGGCCTTTTCCATAACGCGAATAATACCAGATAGAACTGCCATGTCGGATCAGCTCACCTTGCCGACATAGGACTGCGCATAGACGTCCACGATGATGCGCGTTCCGGCACCGATATGCGGCGGCACCATCACGCGCACGCCATTTTCCAGGATCGCGGGCTTGAAGCTGGATGAAGCGGTCTGCCCCTTCACCACCGCATCTGCCTCCACGATCAGCGCCTCTACCTGCTCGGGAAGGGCCACGCTGATGGGCTTTTCTTCCCACAGTTCCAGCGTCACCGTCATCCCGTCCTGCAGGAAGGGACGGGCATCACCCAGCAGGTCTGTCGGCAGGTTGATCTGTTCGAACGTGTCACCATCCATGAACACCAGGAATTCGCCGTCCTCATACAGGAACTGGAAATCCTTGGTATCAAGGCGTACCTTTTCCACCGTGTCGGCGCTGCGGAAGCGCACGTTGGTTTTGCGGCCATCCTGCAGGTTCTTCATCTCGACCTGCATGTAGGCGCCGCCCTTGCCGGGCTGGGTGTGCTGAATCTTGGCGACCTTCCAGATGCCGCCTTCATATTCGATGATGTTGCCGGGACGAATGTCCACGCCGCTGATTTTCATGAAACCTGGCCTTCGCAAAGGTTGGATTGGAGATTGCGCGCGCCCTAGCCCCTCCCTGCCTGCGGGGCAAGGTGAAGCATACTTCGTGCCTGTTTGCATCATTCGCATCATTCATGGCGTTGCAAGCCCAAGGTGCTATGGACCCCGGCATGAATAGGTTTGCCATCCCTGCACTGGCGGCGCTGATGATCGCCGTTCCCGCCGCCATCCCGGCCCCTGCCCTTGCGCAAGGCCAGATCGGCACGATCGAGCGCGGCAATTATGTCTGCGAATTACCGGGCGATGCTGCGGGCGATGTGGGTATCGAACAGCCGGAAGAGAACTTCCGCATCGCCAGCGCCTCACGCTATGTCGTGCCCGAAGGATCGGGCACTTATCTGCGGCGCGGCAACAAGCTCAACTTCACCAGCGGTCCGCGCAACGGCAACAGCTATGCGGTGATTTCCGATGGCTTCCTGCGCAAGATGGAAAATGGCGAGCCGGGGCGGCTGCGCTGCGTCCGCCGCTCTCGCTAGCCGCTGGCGTTCAGAACCTCTGCAAAGGCGCGAACAGCCGCCACTTCATCGCCATCCCACACCGCTCCCGATACGGCGAGGAAGTCCGCGCCCGCATCGATCAGCGGCTGGCAATTGTCAGGCGTGATCCCGCCAATGGCAACGCAGGGAATTTCGAACAGTTTTGACCACCACTCGATGATCTCAGGTTCAGGCCGGTGATCGCTGGATTTAGTCTGGCTGGGGAAGAATGCCCCGAAAGCGACATAGTCCGCCCCGGCATCGCCTGCGTCCATGGCCAGGTGGCGACTGGCATGAGATGTCACGCCGATCTGCGCATCACGGCCCAGGATTTCGCGTGCTTCCTGCGGTGATCCGTCCTGCTGGCCCAGATGCACACCATCGGCCTTGATCCGCTTGGCCAGCGCCACGTCATCATTGACGATGAAGGCAACGTCGCGTTCCGCGCAGATGGCCTGCAACGGCTCCGCCAGGCGGGCTGCTTCGTGCTGGTCCAGCCCTTTCACGCGGAACTGGAAAGCGGCGACGGGCGCAGCATCCAGCGCGCGGGCGAGCCGTTCAGGGAAGTTCCCGCCCACGTCGAGCGGTGAAATGAGATAGAGCTGACAATCAGACATGGCAGCGCCTTTAGCCCGAAGTTTGCTGTGCGCCAATGTGCTGGTTGGGGAATTGCCCGCGTGCGTTCAGCGGAACGAAATGACCAATGGGGTTTTTGCGCAATATGAGAACGATTTACGCAAGCCTTTTCCCGCTGTTGCTGCTGGGCGCATGCGCCACCATCGCCGATGCGCCGATTGTGGATGGCGGCCCGGTCCAGCCCGAAGGCAGCATCGTGGCAATTGGCGAGCCGGTGGCGCTGGGTGAACTTGTCCTCACACCCATGCGGGTTACGCAGGATTCACGCTGCCCCATCAACGCCCGCTGCGTATGGGCGGGGGAAATCACGGTGGAGACGCGGATCGACGGTGCCGGATGGCGCGAAACCCTGCCTCTAACTCTGGGTGAAGCGCAGACCGTGCGCGGCCATGCGATTTCGCTGGTTTCGGCAGAGCCTGGCCAGATGGCCGGAAGCGATCCGGTCAGGCCCGGCGAATACCGTTTTGCCTTTGAAATGTCCGCGTCGGACTGACGCCGGTCAGGCCATCAACGCAGCAACGCCGGGCAAGGTCTTGCCTTCCATCCATTCCAGGAATGCCCCGCCAGCAGTCGAGACGTAGGTGAAATCATCCGCCACGCCCGCATGGTTGAGCGCGGCGACCGTGTCACCCCCTCCCGCCACGGATACCAACGATCCCTCCTTGGTCAGAGCCGCCGCCGTGCGCGCCAGCGCCACGGTCGCAGTATCGAAAGGCGGCGTTTCGAACGCCCCCAGTGGGCCGTTCCACACCAGCGTGCGGCAGGTCTTGAGCACGTCCGCCAGCGCTTCCACGGCCTGCGGTCCAACGTCGAGGATCATCTCGTCCGCGGCCACTTCATGCACATTGCAGATGCGCAGGCTGGCGGGATTGGCAGCAAATTCAGTCGCCACCGCCACATCATAGGGCAAATGGACCGTACAGCCCGATGCATCGGCTGCATCCATGATCGCTTCAACCTTCGATGTCAGCTCATGCTCGCACAGCGATTTGCCGACATCGACCCCGCGCGCGGCGAGGAACGTGTTGGCCATGCCGCCGCCGATGATCAGGTGCTGGACCTTGCCGACAAGGTGCTCCAGCACCGCCAGCTTGGTGGAAACCTTCGCCCCGCCGACCACTGCGGCCACCGGTGTCTGCGGCTTGCCCAGCGCGGCATCGAGCGCTTCAAGCTCCTTCTGCATGGACCGGCCCGCATAGGCCGGGAGCAGATGCGCCAGCGCTTCCGTGCTGGCATGCGCGCGGTGCGCGGCGGAGAAGGCATCATTGACGTAGAAATCGGCATTGGCGGCAATGGCGCGGGCAAATTCCACGTCATTGGATTCCTCTCCAGGCCAGAAGCGCGTGTTCTCCAGCATGCCGATATCGCCGGGGCGCAGGATATCGATGGCCTGCGCGCGCACTGGCCCCGCGATTTCGGGAATGAACATGATCTCGCGGTCCAGCACGCCTTCGACAGCGCCCTGCACCCAGCTGAGCGACATGGTGGAGTTGCGCTGCCCCTTGGGGCGGCCGAAATGGGCGAGCAGCAGGACCTTGGCCCCCTTGTCCGCCAGCTCCAGAATGGTTGGCGCCACAGCCCGCGCGCGGGTCAGGTCGGTTGCCAGACCATCGGCCATGGGCAGGTTAAGGTCGACGCGAACCAGCGCAACCTTGCCCTGTACATCACCCAGATCGTCGAGAGTCTTGAAGTCAGCCATCATGCCCTCCTCAGAGCAGGCCGGCCATCACTCCGGCAGTGTCGATCATGCGGTTGGAGAAACCCCATTCGTTATCATACCACGATACCACACGGGCCAGCTTGCCTTCCATGACCGAAGTTTCAAGACTGTCGATGGTGGAACTGGCGGGATAGTGGTTGAAGTCCGACGATACCAAAGGCTGGTCGGTATAGTCGAGTACGCCCTTCATCGGACCTTCGGCAGCCGCCTTCAGCGCGGCGTTGAGTTCTTCCTTGCTGGTATCGCGGCCCGGCACGAACACCAGATCCACCAGGCTGACATTGGGCGTGGGAACGCGAACGGACGAGCCATCCAGCTTGCCTGCCAGTTCGGGCAGCACCAAGCCCACAGCACGCGCCGCACCGGTGGTGGTGGGGATCATGTTCTGCGCCCCGCCGCGCGCCCGGCGCATGTCGGAATGCATCTGGTCCAGCATCCGCTGGTCATTGGTGTAGGAATGGATGGTGGTCATGAAACCACGCTCAATCCCCACCAGATCGTTCAGGATCTTGGCAACCGGCGACAGGCAGTTGGTGGTGCAGCTGGCGTTGGAGACGATCACATCGTCTGCCGTCAGGATCTGGTGGTTCACGCCATATACGATGGTGGCCGATACGCCGCCCGCCGGGGCAGAGATCAGCACGCGCTTGGCGCCGGCATCCAGATGCGGCTTGGCGGCATCGTGCGACTGGAAGAAGCCCGTGCATTCCAGCACGATATCCACGCCCATTGCGGCATGCGGCAAATCACCCGGATTGCGCTCTGACGTCACGGCAATGGCCTTGCCGTTGACGATCAGGTTCTTGCCATCGGTGGTGACAGTGCCGGGAAAGCGGCCGTGGGTGGAGTCATAAGCAAACAGCAGTGCGTTGGCCTTGGCATCGGCGAGATCGTTGATCGCCACCAGCTCCAGGTCATGATCGCTGCGCTCCAGGATGGCCCGTGCAACAAGACGTCCGATACGTCCGAACCCGTTGATCGCTACTTTGGTCGCCATGGACTTCTTGCTCCTGTCAGTTTCCGAGTTTCTCGAGGATTTGCGGTACGATCTTCTCTGCCGAGAAGCCGAAATGGTCAAACAGCACTTCAGCAGGTGCCGATGCGCCGAAGCGGTCGAGGCCGATGTTCAGCCCGCCATTGCCGGTATAGCGCTCCCAGCCCTGCGTTACGCCGGCCTCAATCGAAACGCGCAGCACATCGCTGTCACTGCCCAGAATATCGTTGCGGTAGTCTTCGATCTGCTGCTGGAACAATTCCATGCAGGGAACCGAGACAACATCTGCGCCGATGCCCTGTTCTTCCAGCTTTGCCGCCGTATCGAGCGCCACGGCCACTTCCGATCCGGTTGCCATCAGCACCACGCTGCGCGGGCCGGAGGCTTCCTTCAGGCGGTAAGCGCCCTTGGCACAGCGATTGGACGATGCCGTCCAGTTCTCATCCCCATCGCCGCGCACCGGCGGAAGGTTCTGGCGAGACAGCGCCAGTACCGATGGCGTGGCAGGTGTGGCCAGTGCCAGCGCCCAGCATTCAGCCGTCTCGATCGCATCGGCCGGGCGATAGACATTGAGGTTGGGAATCAGTCGCAGGCTCATCACCTGCTCCACCGGCTGGTGGGTCGGACCGTCTTCACCAAGGCCGATCGAATCATGCGTCATCACATAGACAACACCGGTTTTCTGCAACGCGGACAGGCGAATGGCATTGCGAGCATAGTCGCTGAAGATCAGGAACGTGCCGCCATAAGGCACCACGCCGCCATGCAGCGACATGCCGTTCATGGCACTGGCCATGCCGAATTCGCGAATGCCGTAATAAAGATAGCGGCCTGAATAATCGTCCGCCGTGAACGGTCCGGTCGATCCGGTCTTGGTGTTGTTCGATCCGGTGAGGTCGGCAGAACCGCCCATCAGCTGCGGCAATGTGGCCGTCAGCGGGCCAAGCGCCATTTCCGATGCCTTGCGGCTGGCGACCTTCGGCGGGTCCTTGGCGAGCCCGGCGATATGGTCTTCGAGCGCAGGGGCCGCGCGGTCGGCGATGCTCTTGAAGCGGTCGGCAAAATCGGCCTTGCGGTCGCTGGCGTTCAGGCGGGCCTGCCAGGCAGAGTTCGCCTGTGCACCGCGGGCACCCAGCGCGCGCCAGTCTGCCATGATATCATCGGGCACCACGAAGGGTTCGTATTCCCAGCCCAGTTCCACACGCGCGGCGGCAATCTCGTCCGCGCCCAGCGGTGATCCATGTACGCCCGACGTGCCCTGCTTGTTGGGCGCGCCCTTGCCGATAATCGTGTGGCAGGCGACGAGCGAGGGACGCGGATCGGCCACGGCTTCATCCAGAGCGCGGCGGATATCGGCCGGATCATGGCCATCACACTCAACAACATGCCAGTTGGTGGCGCGGTAGCGGGCGGGCACATCCTCGCTGGAGGACAGCGACACGGCGCCGTCGATGGTGATCTTGTTGTCGTCCCAAAGCACAATCAGATTGCCCAGCTTGAGATGCCCGGCAAGACCGATAGCTTCGTGGTTGAGGCCTTCCATCAGGCAGCCATCGCCAGCAACAACCCAGGTCTTGTGGTCAACGATGTCGTCACCGAATTCGGCATTCAGGTGACGCTCGGCAATTGCCATGCCCACGCCCATGGCCAGGCCCTGACCCAGCGGACCGGTGGTGCATTCCACGCCATCAAGCAGGAAATTCTCCGGATGGCCGGCGCACGGGCTGCCCAGCTGGCGGAAATTGCGGATGTCATCCATCGTCGGCCGGGCATAGCCCGTCAGGTGCAGCAGCGCGTAAAGCAGCATGGAGCCATGGCCGGCGGACAGCACGAACCGGTCACGGTCGGGCCAGTGCGGATCGGCAGGATCGAAAGCCAGATAATCGGACCACAGCACGGTTGCCACATCGGCCATGCCCATCGGCATGCCGGGATGGCCGATATTGGCGGCCTGCACCGCATCCATGGAAAGCGCCCGGATGGCATTGGCCATCGGTTGGAAGCTGGAGGCGTCTTGGCTCATGGGATCTTCTCCGCTCAGGGTATTTCGGGTCACGATTCGATTGCGCGCTCATTGGGGAGCCTCGCCTCCCTCGTCAAGCGCAGCGCGGGATCGGTGGCCATTGCAGAATGTGACATGGCGAGGCTTATTCACAACTTCGCATGCCAAGGCTTTGCCGCAATTGCAGGATTCAGCTAGATGATGTGACATGGAGGAGGAACGGATCGCAAGGGCACTTGCCCGGATCGAAGCAGCGGCCAATCGCATTGAAGCCGCGGCATCCCGTCCCATCGCGCCCCCTGCCGATCCCGAACTCGTCAACCGTCATGCCAGCCTTCGCCGTGAAGCCTGGGCTGCTCTGGCCGAACTCGACGGCCTGATAGAAACGCTGGAAGCATGAGCGCCCGGTCATGAGCAATGTCACAGTCGAAATAGCCGGACGCCGCTACACCATCGCCTGCGCGCAGGGTGAGGAAGCGCATATCGAGATGCTGGGCAGGACGATCAGCACCAAGCTGGCCGCCGTTCCATCTATCACCGCGCAATCCGAACCGCGCACATTGCTGTTTGCCGCGCTGCTGCTGGCAGATGAATTGCATGAGGCGCAAAAGCCACAAACGGCGGATTCCGGCGCGAAAATGGCCGAACCTCTCGAAAACATGGCAGAAAAGCTCGAAACCCTGGCAACGCGACTTGAGCAGGGGCAGACGAGCGCCTAAATAGGGGCTGGCGGGACTGCCCGGTACGAGCCGTTTGGAACATCCCTGAGGCTATAAGCAATCCATGGGAGCTGTCCCTGTTCCGGTCCACGGGTTCGTCCTGGGGGCCATTACATACGGCGCCCACCTGACGTCGAGGCGTCGGGCGATTTCCCGGAAAACGACCCATGGTGGTTCCGCCACTCACCACAGGGAGGAGCCAGAGGTGACCGACAATATTGCCGCGCGCAAAGCCGCTCTGCGCAAGGAATTGCGCCAGAAGCGCCGCGAGCATGCTGCGGCGCTCCCGAAACAGGTCAGCGCGCTGGTGTTCAATCGCCCTCCCGGACCGGTTCTGGAACTGGTGCCCGAAGGCGCCACCATCGGCCTCTATCGCGCCGATGCGGGTGAGGCCCCGGCCTTTGCCTATACCAAATTCTTTTTCGAACGCGGGCACCCCATTGCCCTCCCCCGGATCACCACGCTGAAGAACCCGATGGTCTTTCACGCGCATTCCGATCCCTATGAGGAAAGTGACCTGGAGGACGGGCCGATGGGCCTGCACCAGCCTTCGGGCGATTTGCCCGAAGTGATTCCCGATGTGCTGTTCATGCCGCTGGTGGGGTTCACCACGTCGGGTGAGCGGCTTGGCCAGGGTGGTGGATTCTACGATCGCTGGCTGGCAGCACACCCGGCAACGACGGCCATCGGCATGGCTTGGGATATCCAGCAGGTCGACGACTTGCCGATAGAGGACCACGACATGCCGCTGAGCGCCATCATCACCCCCACACGCATTCTGGGGCCGTTCTGATGCGCGACAAGCCCACTCTGCGCATTCCGCTGGGAATCCTCGGCCTGATCGCTGGGCTGGCCGTCTATGCGCTTGGTGTGATGTGGCTGAGCCAGTGGATCGAGCAGCTGCACATCCTGTTGCAGACAGTTGTCTATCTGGTGCTGGGCGTGATCTGGCTGCTGCCGCTGAAGCGGTTCCTGATCTGGATGGAAACCGGCCGCCGGGGCTGATTATCTTTCAACCATCGTTTTTCAGCGAATAATCAGCCAAGAAAAAGTCCCAAGTGGCGCGAGTGACGAGACTTGAACTCGCGACCTCCGGCGTGACAGGCCGGCGCTCTAACCAACTGAGCTACACCCGCGTATAAGGCGTTGCACCGCTTGGGAAGCGCGCCTCTAGGGCAGGTGCGATAGGCTGTCAACCGGCCTGCGACACCACCCGGCAAAACCCTTGATTTCCCAAGCCGAAACAGGCGCTCTACAGTGCATTTTCGCGATGCCGTGGGAGAGAATCGGATCATGATAGTCGTGATTGGCGCAATCATAATTCTGGGGGGCCTGTTCCTGTCCATCTGGCGGGGGCGATTGCCGCGATTCTACTGGCTGCTGTTCGCGGTGGGCGCTGCCATCGGCATGGTGTGGGAACTGGGCTTCACCTTTTCGCACATGGGCTATCCGATTCTCCCCGGCGGAGCGCCTGCGCCCGGCATTCCCGACATTACCGACCTGCCCCTTTATGCCATCCTGCCACTGCTGCTGATCGTCAGCATATGGGACGCAGGCCTGTTTCTGGTGGGGCTGGTGATCGCGCGCACATGGCTGGGTCCGCAAATCGAGCGCCGGTTCAGCTGGGCAGCCCTGCTGGTCATGCTGATCTGGGGCCAGGTGCAGAGCCTGGTGATCGAGATCTACGCGATTGAGACCGGCATGTGGGCCTATGCCCCCTCCCCGCTCAATCCCACGCTGTTCGGCTGGGAAGAGGCGCAGATCGGCTTCCTGCCGCAATTCGTGTGGCTGCTGGGATATTGCGCCTTCTACGCTGCGCTACTGAAGCTCAGCCCGCCAGAATCCGCGCCGGAGCCTCCAGCAAGCGCTTGATCTGCTGCACAAAGGCTGCCGCATCATAGCCATCGACCACGCGGTGATCGCAGGAGATCGACAGGTTCATCAGCTTGCGCTTGGCCAGCCGCTCCCCGCCCATGTCGTCTGGCACGAATGCCGGTCGCTCGACAATGCGATTGGGCGCGATGATCGCCACTTCGGGGCGATTGATCACCGGGGTGGAGGCAATCCCGCCCAGCGGGCCGAGCGATGTGATGGTGAAGGTGGAGCCGGAAAGTTCATTCGGCCTGGCCTTGCCCGTTCGCGCCGCTTCGGAAAGGCGCAGGATTTCTGCGGCCAGTTGCCACAGGTTGAGCGCCTGCGCATCGCGAATCACCGGGACCATCAGCCCGCCATCGGTCATGGTCGCCAATCCCATGTGCACACTGCCGTGACGGGTGATGATGTTGGCTTCATCATCATAGCGCGCGTTGATCATCGGAAATTGCGGCACGGTGCGGCAAATCGCGGCGATCAGCAGCGGCAGCAGGGTCAGCCTGGGCCGATCGCCGCCAGCTTCGTTCACACCTGCATTCAGGTCTGCACGCAGCTTTTCAAGATCGGTGACATCGCATTCCTCGACATAGGTGAAATGCGGGATCGCGCGCTTGGACGCGGCCATGTTCTCGGCAATACGGCGGCGCAGGCCCACCACCTTGATCTGCTCGTCCCCGCGCGCGGTTCCGACAGGAGCGTAGCCGGCGCTGGCGCCATAGGAGATGAAAGCATCAAGATCGGCATGGCGGATGCGCCCCTCTGCCTGCGGATGCACATCGGCCAGATCAATGCCCATTTCCTTCGCCCGCGCCCGCACGGCGGGAGAGGCAAGGACCTTGCTGCCGGGCCTGGGAGCGACAGGCGATGGCGGTGACGGCGCTGGGGCAGATGGCGGCGGCGGTGGTGGTGGTGGTGGTGACACGGCGGGTGCAGGCTCAGGCTCGGGCTCAGGCTCAGGCTCTGGCTCTGGGCGCGGTGGCACGGCAGGTGCGCCCTGCTGTGGGGTCGCCGCTTCAGCCACATCGCCTTCAACTTCCAGCACCACCAGCGCAGAGCCAATGGCAATCACCTCGCCAACCTCGCCGCCAACTTCGAGCACCTTGCCCGCCACCGGGCTTTCCATCTCGACCGTGGCCTTGTCTGTCATGAGGTCGGCAAGGCGGCCATCTTCCTCGACCATGTCGCCCGGCTTTACGTGCCAGGCAACGATCTCGGCCTCGGCAATGCCCTCGCCTATGTCGGGCAGGTGGAATGTGTAACGCGCCATGTCCTCAGCCCTCCAGCAACCGGTCAATCGCCTCGCCAATGCGGACGGGGCCCGGAAAATAGGCCCATTCCAGACTGTGCGGATAGGGCGTGTCGAAACCGGTCACACGCTCGACCGGGGCTTCAAGGTGATAGAAGCAGCGCTCTGTCACCAGCGCAGACAGTTCCGCGCCAAAGCCGGACGTGCGCGTCGCTTCATGCGCGATCAGGCAACGACCGGTCTTCTCCACAGACTTTTCCACAGCCTCGATATCGAGCGGCACTAACGTGCGCAGATCGATGATCTCGGCATCAACGCCCTTCTCCCGGCACACGCCTTCGGCCACATGGACCATCGTGCCATAGGCCAGGATCGTCAGGGCATTGCCTGATCGCACCGTGCGCGCAGAACCCAGCGGGATCGAATAATACCCTACCTGAACCATCGCATCGGGGTGATCCTTCCAGCTCTTGGCCGGGCGATCGTAATAGCCATCGAATGGGCCGTTATAGATGCGCTTGGGCTCGAAGAAGATGACCGGGTCATTGTCTTCGATAGCGGAAATCAGCAGGCCCTTGGCGTCGTGCGGTGTGCTGGGAACCACGGTCTTGAGGCCCGAGACATGGGTGAAAAGCGCTTCGGGACTCTGGCTGTGGGTCTGCCCGCCGAATATCCCGCCGCCAAAGGGCGTGCGCACCGTCATGGGCGCGATATATTCCGCCGCCGAGCGATAGCGCAGCCGCGCCGCCTCGCTCACCAGCTGGTCAAGCCCGGGGTAGATATAGTCCGCAAACTGGATTTCCGGCACTGGGCGCAGGCCATAGGCGCCCATGCCCACGGCCACGCCGATGATGCCGCATTCGCTGATCGGCGTATCGAAAACGCGGGTCTTGCCGTGCTTTTCCTGCAGGCCCGCCGTGCAGCGGAACACGCCGCCGAAATAGCCGATATCCTCGCCCAGCAGGATCACGTCCGGATCGCGCTCGAGCATGATGTCGAGTGCGTCGTTGATCGCCTCGATCATGGTCATGGACCGGGCTGGCGCATCGGCCAGGCTGATGGGATCGTCGCTGGTCATGGCGCTCACTTCTCCGGCCATTTGATCTGGCGTTCGCGGATGGCCTGCACGCTCTGTTCCTCCAGATGCCAGGGCAGTTCCTCGAACACGTCTTCGAACATGGTGTGAAAGGGATGATGCAGGCCGTGGCCAAGAATGCCGTTCTTCTCGGCTTCCTTGGTGGCATCGCGCACCTGTTCGGCCAGTTGCCTGTCCATCTCGGCGTGCTGGTCTTCGGACCATTCGCCAATCGCGACGAGGTGATCCTTCAACCGCGAAATCGGCCCGCCCAGCGGCCATTCCTCGGCCTCTTCGGCAGAGCGATAGACGGACGGATCGTCGGAGGTGGAGTGTCCTTCCGCGCGGTAGGTGAAGAACTCGATCAGCGTGGGGCCATTGTTGGACCGGGCGCGGTCTGCCGCCCAGCGCTCCGCCGCGTAAACCGCCAGCGCATCATTGCCGTCCACCCTCAGGCCGGCGATGCCATAGCCGATGGCGCGCGCGGCAAAGGTGGTGCGCTCTGCCCCGGCAAAACCGGAAAAGCTGGAGATGGCCCACTGGTTGTTGACCACGTTGAACACCACCGGCGCATTATAGACTGCGGCAAAGGTGAGCGCGGAGTGGAAGTCCCCTTCCGCGGTGGACCCTTCGCCCACCCAGGCGGCGGCAATCTTCGAATCGCCCTTGATCGCGCTGGCCATGGCAAAGCCGGTCGCCTGCGGCAGCTGGGTGGCCAGATTGCCGGAAATGCTGAAGAAATTGACCGATCTGGCCGAATAGAGGATCGGCAGCTGGCGGCCTTTCAGCTTGTCTGCGCGGTTGGAGAATATCTGGTTGATCATCTCCACCAGCGGATATTCGCGCGCGATCAGGCAGCCTTGCTGGCGATAGGAGGGGAAGATCAGATCCTCGAAATCCAGCGCGTGGGTGGCGGCGACGGAGGTCGCCTCCTCACCCGTGCATTTGAGGTAGAAGCTGGTCTTGCCCTGCCGTTGCGCACGGTACATGCGGGCATCGAACGCGCGCACCAGCGCCATTTCCCGCAATATCTGGCGCATCTTGTCTGGCGAAAGGCGCGGGTTCCACGGGCCGTGGGCCTGATTGTCATCGCCCAGAACGCGGATCAGGTCAGTGCACAGCGGATTGGTTTCGCTGGCCGGGCAGCTTTCATCCGGGCGCATCTGCTGCCCTGCCGGGGGGATCGAGAGATAGGAGAAGTCGGGCTTTTCACCGGGCCGGGCATGCGGCTGCGGGACGTGCAGCGACAGGCGGGGCCGGTTGGCACCTTCCTGTGAACGCTTATCAGCCATTTCGCTCTCCCGAAATTATGTATTATCAGCGCGACATATTATTACTCTTGTCGCGAAGGTCAAGGCGTACTGAACGGCGCACAAAAGCGCCTTAAACCGCGACAGGCGCCCTGATTACACCCTGGGGTGCATAATCGTGCACCTCAAAATCCTCGATCCGGTAATCGAACATCGAATCGGGCGTTCTGGTGATGACCAGCCGGGGGTCGCCAGCCGGCTCACGTCCCAGTTGCTCCTCCACCAGATGCTGGTGATTGAGATAGAGGTGGGTATCGCCGCCCATCCACACCAGCTCTCCCGGCTGCAGCCCAGCCTGCTGCGCGATCATTCGCGCCAGCATGGACGCGCCGAACAGGTTGAACGGCAGGCCCAGCGCCACATCGCAGCTGCGCTGATAGAGCAGGCAATTCAGCCGCGCCTCCGCGCCCTGTCCGGCCACGTGGAACTGATAGGTCTTGTGGCACGGCGGCAGCGCCATGCGGTCCAGCTCCGCAACGTTCCAGCCTTCGATGATATGGCGGCGGCTGCCGGGATTGTTGCGCAGGCTTTCCACCACCTGCGCCACCTGGTTGATGCCGGGACCGGGCTGGTACTTGCCGTCAGGTCCATATTCGAACGTCGGCCAGTCGACCCATTGCTTGCCATAGACAGGGCCAAGATCGCCCCACTGGCGGGCAAAGGCCTCGTCCGCGACAATGCGGGCCTCGAAATCTTCCTGCGAAATATCCTCTCCGCTCGCCTTGCGGTATTTGGCCAGCGGCCAGTCGCTCCAGATCGTCACCTTCTGCTGCAGCAGCGGACGGATATTGGTGTTGCCGGTAAGGAACCACAGCATCTCGCGCGCGGCGGCTTTCCAGAACACGCGCTTGGTTGTCAGCAGCGGAACGCGGCCATCTGCAAGATCGAAACGCAACTGGGTGCCGAACACCGATCTTGTGCCGATTCCGGTGCGATCGACCCGTTCGTCGCCTTCCTCCCAGATCCGGCGCATCAGGCGCAGATATTGCCATTCGGGATGAGTGGAACTGGTTTGTGGGCTGGCACTCATGACACGTGTGCTAACACCAGCCCCCCGGCGTTTCCAGCCCCACAGGCGCGCAGAAGGCATCTTTGATGGTGAAGAATTCCGGCGTGACGCGGCATAGCTGCTCATGCGGGCTTGCCTGTCATTGCGCTACAAGTCTAACAGGGCGCAATTCCAAAGGCTTCCGGGAGCCGATTTTCGTCAATGTCTGCTTCATTGTATCTTATGGTGGCCGTGTCCCTGTTCTTCGCCTTGCGCGGGATTTTGGGTCATAACCGGCTGTTTGAATTTCCGACATTGGCAGCGCTGCTTTACCTGGCATTCTTTGTGCCGCAGGCACTGGCGGCAGAGCGCAATCCGTTGCTGCGGGCCTATGACCCGTGGGCCTTGTGGTTTTACATGACCGTCGCCCTGGTGGCGATTGCCTTCGGCTTCGCAATCGGCAAGCGCGGGGCGTTTTCGCAGGCACGCGGAGTGCCGCCGCCCCCTATCGAGCGCAGGCGATTGGAGATTGGCGCCGCCGCCCTCATCTTGATCGGACTGTTCGCGGTCTATCAGGTCAATTCCATGGCGGAGGCCGCCAGTGCGCGCGGCACCAGCTGGACCGGGGAAATCACCGCCTGGTTCCTGCTGCTGGAAATGCTGTTCTATGGTTTTGCCATTTCGTGGCTGGGCCTGCTGCGGGTGAAGAACAGCACGATATTGAAGGTGCTGGCGGCAATCAGCTTCATCTTCATCGTCTGGATGGTCAATTCCAACGTCAAGCGCACCATGATTGCCGAAGTGGCGATCATCCTTGCCGGTGCCTGGTTCTTCCTGAAATTCAAGCAGCCGCCAAAGGGCGTGGTGCTGATATCGTGCTTTCTGGGAACGGTCCTGCTGCATCAGGTGGGCGACGTGCGCCAGTTCGTGAACGATAAGCGCGGTTCCGTGGCCGAGGCCGTGGTGGAAGGCGTCCCGTTCAAGAATTTCCGCTATTTCAATTCGGACAGCTCGCCGGAAATCCGGCAGGCTATTGTCGATGTCTATTCGGTCAACCGATCGGGAGAGATCGATGGCCCGGCCAGCCTGTGGAACAGGTTCGTCCACCAATATGTGCCATCCTTCCTGGTGGGCAGGCAGGCGAAGAATGACCTGATGGTTGAAGTCCGCTCTTCCATGAACCGGGATTACCGCCTTGAAGCCTTCGATTTCGGCGGAGCCACCCGAACGGGATTTTCGGACAGCTACATGTCTTACGGCAGCATGGGATTCATGGTCTTTCTGGTGATCGGAATGCTGTTTGGCTGGCTTTACGGCATGTCCATAAAGGGCCGCCTGTGGGCGCAGTTCTATTATCTCCTTCTTCTGAACGATGGATTGTTGGCCCTGACTGAATCGACTGACCGCTTCTTCACCGCCCTGCCCTACACTTTCGCGCTCACGGTCCTGGTGGTCGTCCCGCGGCTGACACGTGACCTTGCGAAAAGGCGTTCGAAATGGCGGGCAAGGCGTGGGCAGGTCAGGCATTTCAGGCCTAACCAGCGCAGAAGGCCCGAACTGCCCTCTGCCGGATGACTGACAACAAGAAGGACGTTCCGGGCGGCGCGACGCGCTCGCACAGCCATTCGCTGATCGAAAGCTCGATCAGTTCGGGCGCGTTGATCCTGATAACCTTGCTGACCGGCGTGTTGCTGTCTCGCCTGCTTGGCCCGGAAGGTCGCGGCCAGTATGGCTCGGCGATCTTCTGGTCCAACTTTGCCGGCACTTTCCTCACCTTCTCCCTGTATGAAGCCGCGCTCCTGAAAATCCGCGCCCGCCGGGAGAATGGCGCGGGTTTCCTGCCATCGCTGCTGACATTGTCCGGCATGCTCAGCCTGCTGGCCATCGCCCTGGGGCCGATCCTGGTGCTGACCGGCGTGGTCAAGGTCGAGGGGATCGATTCCTGGGTGCTGCTGGTATTCCTGGTGACCAATTTCATCCTGGTGGTGGGCCAGAACGCCTTTGGCACGGTGGAACTTTCCAATCTGCGCTTCATCATGGTCAATATCGAAAGGGCCGTGACACCGTTCCTGATGATGCTGTGCATCGTGGTGCTGTTCCTGCTGGATGTGGCCGACCTGCCGCTGCTGCTGTTGCTGTTCGTGGCCTGCCGCCTGCCCAATTTCGTTCCGCGCATCTATCGCTATCGCCATCACCTGATCGGCAAGGTGGACACCGGCTTCCTGAAGGAAACCGGCAGGCTGGGCTGGCGGATGAACCTGTCCCACGCCGCGATGGGTCTGGCCGGGGAGGCCGATCGGCTGGTCATCGTTCCGCTGTGGTCGGCCCAGATGCTGGGATATTATTTCGCCGCCATGTCCACCTGCGGGGCTTCTCTGGCGATCGTGGGCCAGGCGATCGAAGTGACGCTGCTGCCCACGCTCACCGGCCTTGGGCTGGACGAAAAGCGCCGCAAGATCGAACAGATGTTCAGGTTTGCCGTAATCATGGGGCTTGGCATGGGTGTGGCGCTCTCACTGGCTGCGCCGTTCCTTGTGCCGCTGGTTTTCGGCGAGGCCTTCACCCCTGCCGTGTATTATGTGCAGGGGCTGATCTTCGCCAGCATGATCAAGCCGATCATCTCGATCCTGTCGATCTCGCACTTCTCCGAACAGAAGATGATGCCCGGCATCTATACCGCAGGGGCGTTTGTGACGGTGTTCCTGACCGGCTTCCTGATTACCGGATTTGACCACCTGCCGGAATTCTTCGTGGTGCTGGGCCTGGCCAATCTCGCCAGCCTGCTGACCAGCCTGACCCTGCTGGTGCGCGCCGGGCTGATCCGGATCGGGCAGGAGATCGTTCCCGGACCTGCCGATGTGGTGTTGCTGACCACCAGCCTGTGGCATTATGGCATGCAGATTGTGCGGAGGAAGCGCTGATGGCTGGTCCGCGCGTGCTGGTAACGCATACCGGGGCGAGGCATAATTACGTGCTGCCTGCCGCCTTTGCCGATGCCGGCATGCTGGAGGCGTTCTACACCGACATGTGCGCCGGAAGGGGTCTGGGCCGCTTCATGCAAATGGCAGCGCATCTGCCTCTGCCCAGCGGACTGGCGGCCACCGCAGCCCGGCTGGCCAACCGCCGCCCGCCCGCCAATGTCCTGCAACGCACCTTCACCGATGATCTGGGCACGCTGCGATATGAGCTGGCTGCGCGCCGCGCGCCGACGCCTTATGCCCAGCGCGAGGAATTGATCGAATACGTGCGCACCGCCGGCCAGCGCATGGCGCGCAGGGGGCTTGGCGATGCGACCCATCTCTACACCGTGTTCGGCCATGCGGGCGAGCTGGCGCGCAAGGCCAACGCGCGCGGAATTCCGGTGCTTACAGACATGATCATTGCCCTGTCCACGCGGCGGATCGTGCTGGAAGAGCATGCGGCATTCCCGCAGTGGAGCCCGCCGCCGCCAGACCAGTCTTACGAGTTGATGACCGGCTACAATCCGGACGAAGTGCTGCTGTCCACCACCGATGTGTTCGTCTGTCCATCGCCATTCGTGGCCGATGATCTGGAGCACAACTGGGATATCGACCGCAGCCGCATTCGCATCGTCCCCTATGCGCTGGGTAGCAGCTGGTTTGACGTTAAGGGCGATCCGGTGCCGGGCCGCGTGCTGTTCGCCGGATCGGCGGAATTGCGCAAGGGCATCCACTATCTGGCCTTTGCCGCACAGCTGCTGCCTGCTTCGATAGACATTCGCGTGGCTGGCGGCGTGCACGATATGGTGCTGGCCCAGCCGGAAGCGGGCGCGCTGAACTTCCTTGGCCGTGTTCCGCGGGACCTGATCCAGCAGGAATTCGCCTCTGCCGATATCTTCGTGCTGCCGACATTGGCCGAAGGGTCTGCCACGGTTGTGTATGAAGCGATGGCGGCCGGGCTGCCGGTGATCACCACCAGATCGGCAGGCTCGGTCATTCAGGACGGGGTGGACGGGATCATCATTCCCGAACGCGATCCGCAGGCGCTGGCCGACGCCATCGACAGGCTGGTGAGCGACCGCCCGCTGAGAGACGCCATGAGCCGTGCCGCGCGCGCGAATGCCCGCCATTCCAACTGGGAGCGCTATGGCGAGGAGCTGCGCCAGATCGTGCGCGAAACGCCCAGCCCAATTGCCGACCATCGCAGTTTCCGCTCCACTTCCGACAGCGGTGTGTGACGATGAGTGAGCGAATCCCCACCGGCCCTCGCCTGTTGCACCTGATTCCCGGTGACCCCTTCGGCGGAGCGCAGCGGCTGGCGATTGACCTGGCGGCAGCTCAGCGCGCACAAGGGATGGATGCGGGCCTGCTGCTGCTCAATGGCTCGGCCGATGTGGAACGGGCAGCCAGGGCTCAGGGCGTTCCGCTGCAAAGCTGCGGCACCGGACCTGCCCGCGTGCTGCGTGCCGTCGCCGCGATGCACTCAGCTGAGCTGCTGCATTTGCATATGCCGCCGCCGTGGCTTGGCCCGCTGCTTCCGCGCAAACCGGCAAAGCTGCTTCACCTGCATGTCCAGCCCGGAGAGTTGGTGGCCCCGCCCGGTATCCGGCGCAGGCTGGATAGCTGGGGGGAGCGGCAGATGATGCGCCGCGTCGACCATGTGATCGCCATCAGTGACTGGATCGCAGGTACATGGCGCGGGCTGTATGCCGATATCATGCCGCCGGTATCGGTGATCCACAACGGCACCAGCCTGCCGGCAATCGCGCCCTTCCCGGAAGGTCCCTTCACCATCGGCACGGCCTGCCGCCTGTCGCGCGTAAAGGGGATAGACGAGTTCATCACGCTGGCAGAGGCGATCCACAGGCGCGATCCCGCCATTCGCTTCCGCATCGCCGGGCATGGACCTGACAGGGCCGCGCTGGAGGCCAGGGCGCGCGCATCGGGTCTTGCCGGGCAGATGGAGTTCGCCGGGTTTGTAGAGGACATGACAGGCTTCTGGGCCGGCGTTCACCTGTCCGCCTTCACGCCCCCGTTCGAACCGTTCGGCCTGCGCCTGATAGAGCCGCTGGCGCATGGCGTGCCTGCCATTGCCTATCTCACCGGATCGGGTTCGGATGAGATTGTCGACTGCTGCCGCGGTATCGAGGCGAGGCCCTATGGCGCGGTGGAGGATCTGGCAGAGGTCGCCGTGGCGATCAGCGGGGATCGCGCCCGTCTCCAGCAAATGCGCGAAGAGGGCCGCGAGGACGTGGAGCGCAGCTTCTCCCTCCCGGTCATGGAACGGCGGGTGCGGCAGGCCTATGCCAGCGTCAGCGCCAGTGCCGCCTTGGACAATCTGGATAGCCACCCATGAGCATTCTGATGCTCGATGCCATTGCGCCCTGGCTGGAAGGGCTGGCACGCGGCCTTTCCGCGCATGTTCCGGTGGTGGCTCTGCAACATGTCAGCATCTCCGCCCAGCGCAAACTCGGCCTGCCAAGGCACAGCGTGGAAGGCGATCTGACCTATCGCACACGTGTCTTTCCGCCGGGCTTTGCCGGGACGCTGGCGCCGCTTTTCGCCCCGTTCGTCCGCTCTGGTATAGAGCGCGAAATGGCTCGTCTGGGCAAGGCAGGCGGCGCTGCACCGCATGTGATCTGCCCCTTCCCCCATGCAGAGCGCTGGACCCGGCACATTCCCGGCAATCGGCTGATCTATTACAATGTGGACGAGTACACCTTGTACAATCCCGCCATGGCAGAAGCTATCCGCGCGCAGGAGGACCGGCTGATCCGCCGCGCGGAGTTGACCATTTGCGTGGCTGTTCATCAGGCGCAGCAATTCCGGCAACGGCACCCCGATGTGGCAGAACGCATCCATCACCTGCCGCACGGTCTGGGCGAGAACTTCCTCAACCCCGCACCGCAGGACCCGCCCACGTCGGGGCTGGTGGGATATGTCGGCAATCTGGGTGACCGGGTGGACTGGGATTTCGTGGATCAGGTGGTGCAACTTGCTCCCGACCTGACTTTCGAATTCTTCGGCTCTGCAGGTGCAGAATCGGCACCATGGGCCGATCTGCGCGCACAGGTCTTCGCCCGCAGCAATGTGCGCGCGCCAGGTCCGCTGCCGCATTCAGAAGTGCCCGCAGCCTATTGGCACAGCGCAGTCAACTGGATGCCCTACGTCACAGACCATCCGTTCAACGTGGCGGCTTCCCCCACCAAGATTTTTGACAGCATGGGCAGCGGCAGGCCATTCGTCAGCACCGCCATCCCCGATGTGACGCCTTATGCTGATCGCATTCAGATCGCCCGATCGCCGCAGGAGGCCGCCGCCATGCTGCGCCAGTCAGCAGCCAGCCATGATCCCCAGACCGCCATTGCCATGCGCGATATGGCCCGCAATCACCTGTGGAGCAGTCGCGGTGAACAGCTGCTCAATCTCCTCAACCCTTGACGCTGCACGAATGGCAACGATACGGCCCCTACTTGTGCGACCCGATATTTCGCCCAAAATCAGTCTGGCTTGAAGGACTTACCAAGCATGAAGCGTTTTGATGATCACAAGCTTGACTATATCTGCTCACGCGCGGCGGGGCGCGATGTGCTCGATCTGGGCTGCGTGAACCATTATGTGGAAGACGAGCAGACCCGCTTCTGGCTGCACAAGGCGCTGCGCGAAGTGGCCGGTGATCTGGTCGGTCTCGATTACCTTCAGGACGCGGTCGATACGCTGAGCAAGCAGGGCTATAATGTCGTGCAGGGCAATGCCGAGAATTTCGATCTTGGCCGCAAGTTCGATGTGATTGTTGCCGGCGACATCGTCGAACATCTCAACAATCAGGACGGGTTTCTGAAAAGCTGCCTGAGGAACCTGAAGGATGACGGGATCATCGTCATCTCCACCCCCAACCCGTGGTTCTGGAAGCATTTCGTGCTGGCGCTGCTGCACACCGAGGTTCCCAATAATGAGGAGCATTCGGGCTGGTTCTGTCCGCGCACCTATCGCCAGCTGGCGGCGCGTTACGGGCTGGAACTGGGCGAAATCGAATTCGCATCGCGTTACTGGAAGGACCGTATCTGGCCCTTCCCGCGTGGCTGGAAGCACACCACATGGATGGCCACACTGCGGCGGGTGAAGAGCTGATCCGAGCCATTTGCAGCACCACGCGAGGATCAAAGAGCCAATGCATCTGGTTATCCTGACCCGGGAAATCGGCCATTACCATGACGCGCGCTACCGCGGCGCGGCCAGGGTGATTGACCGGGTGAGCGTGATTTCCAGCATGAACGAAGCCGGATTTGCGCAATTCCTGGCCAAAGACACCGGCTCCTACGCGATCGAGAAGCTGTTCGAGAGCCGCGCCGCTTATCACGAGGCCGTTGGCAATGGCCGCCTGCAACGGGCGATGGAAGCGGCGCTGGCGTCGCTTGCACCCGATGTGCTGGCCATCTCCGGCTGGTCCAACCCGGAAAGCATGATCGCCATGCGCTGGGGCCGCCGCAATGGCGTGCGCCTGATCATGATGTCGGAGAGCCAGTTGGACGATGCGGCGCGCAATCCCCTGCGTGAAGCCATCAAGAGGCGGGTGGTCTCACAATGCGACGCATCGCTGGTGGGTGGCCCTCCCCATGCCCGCTATATCGCGACACTGGGGATTCCCGTTGACCGGATTCACATGGGTTATAACGCGGTCGACAATGGCTATTTCGCTAGCGCCGCTGCCGATGCGCGCGGCAACGATGCCCCGTTGCGGGCGCAGTTGAGCCTGCCCGCGCGCTATATGCTGGCGTCATCGCGCTTCATCGCCAAGAAGAACCTGCCCGCACTGGTGGGCGCCTATGCGGATTGCGTAGCGGCCAGTGACGAGGCTCTGCCCGATCTCGTCATTCTGGGTGATGGCGAAACACGCAGCGAGATTGTGCAGGCCGCGCGCGAAGGCAATGTGGAAGCCCGCGTGCACCTGCCCGGCTTCCACGGCTACGGCGAATTGCCGGCATTCTATGCGCTGGCAGAGCTTTTCATCCACGTCTCCACGGTCGAACAATGGGGCCTGGTGATCAATGAGGCGATGGCATCGGCAACGCCGGTGCTGGTTTCCGATTGCTGCGGCGCCACGCGCACATTGGTGCAGGACGGTGTCAGCGGCCTGGTGACCCCGCCCACGCGCCGCGCAATGGCGCAGAACATCCAGCGCTTTTTTGCGATGGACTCGGCGCAGCGCGCGCAAATGGCGCAGGCAGGCGCAAAGGCGGTGGCCGATTGGGGCCCGGACAGGTTTGGCGCAGGAATGCGCGCGGCGATAGACAGTGCGCAGGCCGCTCCGCAACGGGGCGCGCTGCTGCCGTGGGATGCCGCGATCCTGCGGCTGATGGAAAGGACAGTTGTCGAACGTGTCGCCTGACCGACCGCTATCGATAGCGATTGTCACCGGCAGCATGTCGCGGCTGGCAGGCGGGCTGTTCGATGCCGTGCGCCGCCCCGCGCTGACTCTGGCGCAAAACGGGCACAAGGTTACGGTGCTGTCGCTGGAAGATCCCAGCAGCACGCAGGATCTGGCAGACTGGGCGCCGTGCGAGCCATTGGTGGCGCATCGCAAGGGGCCAGCGGCCATCGGCTATGCTCCTGAAATCGGCCGCGCCCTGCACAAAGGCCAGTTCGACATCGTCCATCAGCACGGCATCTGGCAGGCATTTTCGGCGCAGGTTTCCGCCTGGCGGCGGCGCACCGGTGGCCCCGTAACCATCTCGCCGCATGGCATGCTGGACCCGTGGGCGGTGGGCAATTCGGCATGGAAGAAGCGGCTGGCCGGCGCGCTGTATGAACGGGGAAACCTGGCTCATGCGCGCTGCCTGCATGCGCTCAATGCGTCAGAGGCGCAGGCGATGCGCGGCTTTGGCCTTACCAATCCGATTGCGATCATCCCCAATGGCGCGGACCTGCCCGAAGATCGGGAGACCCCGCCGCCGGACTGGTGGCCGGGCGGCAAGGTGCTGCTGTTCATCGGCCGCATCCATCCCAAGAAAGGCGTGCAGGAACTGATCGAGGCGTTCGCGCTGGCCAGCGCGGTAAATGACTGGAATCTGGTGATTGCCGGATGGGACGATGGCGGCCACGTGGACAGCTTGCGAGAAGCGGTTGCCCGCCACGGGCTGGAGGGGCGCGTCACCCTGCCCGGCCCGCTGTTCGGCGCAGACAAGGACGCTGCCCTGCGCCATGCAAGCGCCTTCATCCTGCCCTCCTATTCCGAAGGCCTGCCGATGACGGTGCTGGAGGCATGGTCCTATAGCCTGCCAGTGCTGATGACGCGCGAATGCAATCTGCCCGAAGGATTTGTGCAGGGGGCAGCCGTGGAAATCACTCCCGATCCGCCCGCGCTGGCAGCATCGCTGGTGCAGGCGCTGGCCGGTCATCAGGATGCGGCCTTGCGCGACATGGGGCAAAAGGGCCGTGCGCTGGTGGAGGCGCGCTTTTCCTGGCAGCAGATTGCGAGCGAGCATGCACAGGTCTATCGCTGGATGGCGGGGCAGGTGACGGACGCGCCCACATGCGTCCAGATGCCGCACATGAAGGGCAATAAAACGTGATCGACGTTGCGGGCAACCGGCAGGCACAGAAATACCCTCTGCGCATTCAGGCGGCGCGCGCAGCATGGGCTGTGTGCAGGCCGCTGTTCGCCCTCAGCCCGCGCCCCTTGTGGGGCTGGCGCCGGTTCCTGCTGCGCCTGTTTGGCGCCACAGTGGGCCGCGAGGTGCATATCTATCCCAGCGCGCGCGTTTTCATGCCGTGGAACCTGGCTATCGGAGATGAGAGCGCCGTGGGTGAGCGGGTCTATCTGTATAATCTTGGCCCGCTGACAATCGGCAGGCAGGTGACCATCTCGCATCAGGCGCATCTGTGCGGCGGCACGCATGACTATCGGCAGGCAGGCTTTCCGCTGGTCAAGACGCCCAACGCCATTGGCGATTCTGCATGGATCTGCGCCGATGCCTTTGTCGGCCCCGGCGTGACCGTGGGCGCGCGCGCGATTGTCGGGGCCCGCTGCGTGGCCATGCAGGACGTGGCGCAGGATGCCATTGTCTCGGGCAATCCGGCGCAGGTGATCGGCCAGCGGCCGGAGATTTTCGCGTGAGCGGCACCTTCCCTGAAGCACTGCCCGCTACCGTGGTCATTCCGGTGCGCAATGAGGAGCGCAACCTGCCGCAATGCCTCGCCGCGCTGGGCCGCTTTGCCCATGTGATGGTGGTGGACAGTGCCAGCACGGACCGGACGGGAGAGATTGCCGCCGAAAATGGCGCGCAGCTGATCCAGTTCGAATGGGACGGGAAATTCCCCAAGAAGCGCAACTGGGTGCTCCAGACCTGCCAGTTCTCCTCCCCCTTCGTGCTGTTCCTCGATGCCGATGAGGTTGTCAGCCCGGCATTTTGTGACGAGCTGGCGCAGGCGCTGGCCGATACGCAGCACGTCGGCTTCTGGCTCAATTACACCAATTACTTCGCCGGCAGGCAGCTGAAGCACGGCGTGCCGCAACGCAAGCTGGCGCTGATGCGGGTGGGTGCCGGTTTCTATGAGCGGATCGAAGAGGACGCCTGGAGCAAGCTCGACATGGAAGTGCATGAGCATCCTGTGCTGGATGGGACTATCGGGGAGATTACCGCACCCATCGACCACCGCGATTTTCGCGGGATCGACAAATTCCTCGAACGCCATATCGATTATGCCAAATGGGAAGCTGCGCGTTATGGCGCGCTGCAGGCAGAGGGGCTGGACAGCGCCACCCATTTGACCAGGCGGCAGGCGTTCAAATATCGCAACCTTGGCAAGTGGTGGTACCCGGCCTTCTACTTCACCTTCGCCTATATCCTGCGCGGCGGGATCTGGGATGGGCGCGCAGGGCTGCTCTATGCCTTCTACAAGGCGTGGTATTTCACCACAATCAAGGCGCTGATTGCTGAAGCGAAGCGATAAGCGCGCTCCACTGGTCGATCCGGCCAGAGCGCCGCAGATGGCTTTCCAGATATGACCTGCCGTTGAGGCCCATCCGGCGGCGCATGTCCGGATCGGCAGCAAGGCTTGCCAGGTAATCCGCCAGTTTCTCCTCCTCACCCGGAATGAAGGACGCACCGCATTCGGCCTCGGCCAGAATGCGCGCCACTTCGGCCTTTGCATCGCCGATGAAGATGATCGGCCGGCCCACCGCCAGTGCGCCATACAGCTTGCTGGGGACGATCAGTCCCTCCAGCCGGGGCTGGAGCGATATCCAGTGAACATCGGGGACGGAAAGACTGTCTGCCAGCCTGTCCATCGGTTGATACGGGCGAAAGGCGATCAGGTGGTCGGGCAGGCTGCGGGCAGCGCGGCGCAGGTCATCCTGCCGGGCTCCGCCGCCAATATACAGATAGCGCAATCCCTCCTCACCGCGGGCATGCAGCAATTGCATGGCGGCAATCTTGGTCTCAATCTCATGCGCGCGGCCCAGATTGCCCGAATAACCGATGACGCAGTGATCGGCGGTATAGTCCCACTCCCGGCGCAGCTGGTTGGATTGCGGATCGACCGGCCTGATCGCCTGCTCCGCCGCCCAGTTCTGGATCACCGTCACCCGCTGCCCGGCAACGCCATTGGCGACAAGATAGGCGCGCATGTTCTCGCCAATCGTCACGCTGGTGCTGGCACGGTGCCATGATGCATTGCGCAGGTGCCGCAACATCCGGTCAAACAGCCCGTTTTCGCGCAGATAGCCAAGGCGGCTGGCGGTTTCCGGGAAGATGTCCTGCACCCAGTGGACGCAACGCGCGCCTTTCAGCCGGGCGACAAAGCTGCAGATGGTGCCGATCAGCGGCGGATCGGTCAGCGCGACAACCACATCCCCGCGCCGCACGCAGCGCAGCAGATGGAACAATGCGCCAAGGTAGAAGAGCAGGAAGTTGACCGCCCGCACCGCCAGCGATTTGCTGTTGCGGGCGATGGCGGGAACGCGGTGAACCACCACGCCTTGAACCGGATCTGCCCGCGCGCCATCGTGCCCGGCATATTGCGCATTGCTGGTGACCAGATGATGCGCGGCCCCGCCTTGCGCGGCCAGATCGCGGACAAGGTCCGTGAGCATGATGGAGGTGGCGGATTCGTCCGGGTGGAAAAAGCGGTTGACCCAGATCACCCGTCCCTTGCCGGCTTTGGGCGATCCGGCAGTCTTGGCCGGATTCGAACCAGACACCTTAATTGCCAGCCTGGAACTGCATATCCGCAACATCGACACGCAACGGGTCACGGCGATCCCACGCAGCACCGGTAAGGATCAGCCAGTAATATTTGCAGCCGCCGGTGACAGTCCATCCTGCTGCATTGTCCAGCGTTTGGGGTGATCCCACCGGAGTATCGTCTTGCGCGCATTGAAGGCTGGCGCTGAGGTTTTCAGCCTCACTCACCGGCGCAATACTGGCAGAGAAGCTGTAGCGGCCAGGTGCCAGTTCCAGCAGTTGCCGCCCCAGTTCGCCGCTCATTTCATTCTGCACATAGACTTCAAAGCGGCCCGCTTCGCGCGATGTCATGGACAGATCGCCGCTCGCCTTCAACTGCCAGCCAAAAGGCGCAAACGCATCATCCGCAACATAGCCCAGCGTGCCCTGCGGCTCTCCCGTCACTTCGCGCCAGAAGGCAAAGGCGGGTTCATACAGCCGCTGCCTGACCAGTCCGGCAAGCAGGATGGCATCGCTGCGCTCACTGGTTCCGAAATCCACCTGTTGACGCAGATCGAACATGGCCCGGACCAGCCGTGCATCGTCGGGACCCGACAACCAGAATGCCTCCGCCCACACCGGGCGGGCCTCCAGCGCTTCACGGATAAGCGCGGTGGCCTCCGGATCGGCAAGCGAAGCAATCAGCGGTGACACGAATTCCCCGCTCAGCGGAGGATAGAGCGATGCGAGCCGATCGATGATCCTGAAGGTCGCCTCAAAATCCCCCGCAAGGGCCGCTTGCTGCAATTGCAGCGCACCAATATTACGGTTGCGCTTGTCCAGGGCATAGGCCCCGTCGAGAATAGCCGCCATCGCCTGCGGATTGCGCTGATCGCTTTCGTGCACGGCAAGGACGAACAGGGCATCGGCCGCCAGCGGCTCCCGCGCGAAGGCATTGCGCGCCAATGCCACGCCGCGTTTGCGCAGTGACATGGAAACAGTGCCGCCCTGCCCCTGTTCAATTCTGACCGCGCCAAGCGACAACTCGGCAAGATTATAGCCGTTCCAGCTGAACATGGGCGACAGCGGATTCTTGGCATTGGCCATCCCCTGCATCAGCAGGACCGGCGCTGCCAGCAAGGCAATTGCGGATAGCGCGTACCGGACGAACCGGTTCACGCAGTTGCCTCTTCTTCGCGTTCGGACTTACCGTCCGGACCGTAGCCATAGCCATAGCCATAGCCGTAGCCATAACCGTAGCTGGCGTTGCGGTCATCCAGCTTGGTCACCACGGCGCCGAGCAAGCTGGCATGGGCCTGTTCAAGTCGCATGATGGCGCTTTCGACATAGCGCCACTTGCCCTCATTCGCCTCGATCACGATCAGCACGCCGGACAATGCTGCGGCAATGAGCGGAGCATCGGCCAGACCAAGGACCGGCGGCCCGTCAACCACTACGTGGTCATAGGCAGCCTCGACTTCGTCCAGCAGCTTCTGGAAGCGGCCATTGGCCAGCAATTCCGCGACCGCAAAGGCCTTGCGGCCCGGACCCATGACGTCAAAACCTTCCAGCGGATCGGGCGAGACGATCATCGACTTCCAGTCATCATTGCCCTGCAGATACTGGCTGACACCAAGATTGGCGTCAGAGGTGATGTATTTGGACATGCCAGAATGACGCAAATCGCCATCGATCAGCAGCACGCGCTTGCCCTGGCGTGCGATCAGATAGGCCAGCGCAACCGCGCTCAGGCTCTTGCCCTCGCCCGGGCGTGAGGATGTGACCATGATCGATCGCGGCAGGACGCCGCCATTGCGGAAGGCAAGCGTCGACGTGAGACTGAAATAGCTCTCGTACAGTTCCGAATAGGACCGCGTGATATCCAGCACATGATCCTTGGCCGGGGTACGCGGAATGCCTGCGAGAAGCGGCAGGCCCAGCCGGTCCTGAACTTCACGAGGATCGCGCAGGCTCTGGTTAAGCTGTTCGTAGATGAACAGGACCAGCGCAGCCATGAGCACGCCGATGGCCAGCGAGACCAGCAGGTTCTCCATCAGATTGGGTTCAAAGGGAACCGACGGAACGCGTGCCTCATCCACGATCTGGACGTTGCTTTCGCCCACCCCAGCAACGCCGATTTCACGGTAACGCTGCAGCAAGCCGGAATACAGCTCGCGATTGGTATCCACCTCGCGCTGCAGGATATTGTACTGGACGCTGTCCTGGCGCTGCGTGATGAACTCATCGCGCAGCTCGCCAACGCGGGCACGCAGCCGGTTTTCACGGCCCAGAGCTTCCTGATAGGCGGCATTCACACTGTCACGCGAACGGCCCAGCTCATCCTGGATCTCTGCATCGATCTGGTCGACCTGTGCCCTGGCCGCCTGGACTGGCGGATAGGATTCACCAAAGCGGGAAAGCAATTCGGCCAGTTCGGCCGTCAGCGCGGCACGGCTTTGACGCAGCGCTGCAACTGACGGTGACGTGTTATTGGCCGTGTTGTTGCCCACCGCCAACGCAGCTTCAGCGGCAATGCGCTCAGCCGTGGCAATCGCCAGCGTGGAATTGAGAGCCTGCAAATCCGTGGCCACCAGCGTCTGTGCAGCCGTGCCTTCGCTATCCTCATTGCCAAGCGATGCGCCAACGGTCAGCAGGCCGCGGTTGGAGGCATAGGCAATCAGTTCCTTTTCGGCATCTTCCAGCCGCTGGCGGGTCTGCGCCAGACGTTCCTCAAGGAACTGGCGCGCCTCAATCGTGGCGCCGAAGCGTCGATCCAGATTGGCGCCGATAAATTCACGCGCCCAGACATTCGCCAGACGTGCCGCCACTTGCGGACTGGGGCTGGTAAACTCGATGTCCACCAGAGAGCTCTGATCGACCGGGGCAATGTTGAGATTGCTCAACAACACCGGGGCCAGCGCGGCCTCTGCATTCGCATCGGCTGGCAGCTCGATCCCGAACGCGTCGAGGAATTCCTCGTCCTGGCCCAGGTTAAGCTCACGCACTACGCGCGCGGCCAGTGATTCGGTCTGCAGCAATTCATACTGCGTCGGCAGGTAAAGCCGATCGCTCTTGCGATCTTCTATGCGCACGCCTTCGACATTGGTCACATTGTCTTCAAGCTGGCTGATCTCGATCCGCGTCGACGCCCGGAACCTTTCCTGGGCGAGAAGCGATGCCACCAGGCCGATAATCAGCGCAGACGCGATGATCGCGGCGATGAGCAGCTTGTTGTTGCGCGCGACCTGCACGTATTGCTCGATAATCGAGACGCCGCCGCCAGCATCGACCAGCTCGTCATAGCCGTTATCGCCCAGACCTGGCCCGGGTGTCGGACGTCGAAGATTGGAATCAGTGCCGTTCATGCGATTAATTCACCAATACGCGTTCAAGTAAGATCAGCGGGCTGGAGAGGAGCGTGGAATAGCTCAGCAGTTCCGCCAGGAGACGTCGATTGGGCGAATCCCCCACCATGATCACATCATGGGCGTAAATCTCCGGATCGGGGTAATTGCCGCGCTGGATGGCCTTCATGTCATAGACACCAATGTAGCGCTGGCCGTCCACTTCGCGGAAAACCAGCACATCATCCATCTGAGAGAATTCGGTGGTGCCGCCGCCAATGGCCACCGCCTGCATCAGCGTGACAGGCTGGATGATGGCATATTGCCCCGGCGCGCGCACCTGGCCACCAACGGTGAACAGCTGCCCTTCGCGTCCCGAGTATTCAATGGTGACATCAGGCTGGCGAACATACGAATCGCTCAGCCGGGTCTCAATCTCATAGCCGATTTCGGCCAGCGAGCGGCCATTGGCCTGCACCGCGCCGATCAGCGGAAAATCGAAGAAGCCGCCAGAGCCCACGCGCACTTCACGGGTCAGTTCGGGCACGCCGAAGACCGAAATAGCGAGCACATCGAGCGGCCGGGCGACATCGCCCTGCCCGCCGGACGAATAGTCGCTCGCGCCCGGAGCGGGCAGCGCACTGAGTTCTGCCACAGCAATTGCCGGGTCCATTGCAACGGGACCAGGCGCCCTGCATGCAGAAAGCGAAGCGATTGCGGCAAATGCCAGTATTCCAAGGCGAATTGTGTTCAGCACTTGTCCCGTCCTAGTCTTCCAGCATTTCAATAAAAGCCCCACGCTCACTTCCATTAGACATCTTGGCCCATAGTGCAATTGCCTATCCTTTCATGCCATTAGCTATCGGCTTGAATATCATTGCCAAAGCCGCTGCCCCCAGCAGCATCAAGGAAGGCGTACGCAAAGGATAGTCGATCAGACTGCCCAGCGCGAAGATCCCGACCGTAAGAATACCCAGCCAGGCATTGCTGACCATTTCCGCCTGCCCGCTTTGATTGCGGGCAATGCGGATGACCTGCCTGACGATGAGGAACAACGCCACTACCAGCAAAGCGATAGCAGGCAAGCCCCCCTCGATCGGCCATTGCAGCCAGTCATTATGGGCGTTGTTGAGATAGCGCGGAGTGAGAAGTGATTCGGGCTCCACCGTGCGGAAGGCCTGCTCAAACGCGCCGAATCCAACGCCAAAGGGCTGGAATTCGCGCAACATGTCCAGAACATAGGGCAAGGAACGCAGGCGCTGGTCTTCAGCCGCGTCATGCGCGATCAGCCGTTCTATCGCCGGGCTGCGGCCCATCGCGGCGAACAGGCCGATCAGCGCCAGCGATGCTGCGCCCACGGCCATCCCGAACAGCAGGCGGACGCCCCCATTCTCGCCCCGCGCGCTGGCTGCGCGCCATTGCAATATCGCGCGAACACCAAAGATCAGGCCAACCAGCCCCAGTCCGGCAAGGCCGGTGCGCGATGCATTCACCAGCAGGGCGGCAAAGATAGTCAACGCGATGACCGCTGCGACCAGATCCGCCGGCGTATATTGCTTGCGAGAGACCTGTTCGAGGCGGATCACGCAGAACAGCAGTGCCACGCTGAGGAAAAGCGCATTGTGATTGCGGTTGGAAAACAGGCCGACCGCGCTGTCCGCATTGGTGATTTCGTAAAGATAGAGCCCGGTCGCTCCCGGCAGAATGATCTGGGCCACGCTGAACAGCGCGCTGCCAAGACCGGCCACCATGAACACCCACGGCAGCCGCCGCCAGCCACTGTCATCAAGCAAGGCCAGGACCATGAGACCTGCCACCGGAACCACAAGCGAAGCCAGCGAATTGGCCGTTTTCATCGGCGAGAAGGTGAGCGGGCGCCAGATATCGCCCATGCCGGTGACTTCACCCAGCGAAGCAATGACGTCACGCCCCGGCAGCGATGTCCAGATCGATGGCGGCAGGGGAATCAACTGGATGGCCATCCATGCGGCCAGTGCCACCAGGCACAATAATGGTGCTGTCACGCGCCGCAGCGTAATATCCGTCTGAAAGAACAGGGCGAGTGCCAGGACCAGGGCGGAAACCGCCCGCAGCGCGCCAACGCTGGATATGTCAGCGCGCGATCCGCCCCCGGTCAGGAAGACGAATGCCGCGAAAATGGCGAACAGCCAGAAGGCCCTGTCCGCATTCAGTTCAAACCAACGGCTTTTCCGGCGGCGAATTGTAACGTCCCCTCACCCAATCTGATCCCCACGGCGGCAGACAGCTTTTGCCTGTGTTCTCAACAGGTCCCACGTCGCCGCGCGCAAGACATCTCGGTAGGCCCAATGGGCTGTGCAGGCAATGCCCATTGGGGCGCTTATCCCTGTCCATGCCCTGTTTATGCCATGCAACTGGCACCGTTCCGGAAGCAATTTGCCGCCGTATCCCGTCAGGAATTTGGCCACATGCAGGCCACGGGCGAAAAGCCGCGAATCCTTCCTTGCATGTATGAATCTTGCTCTCTATAGGCTCGCGCCTGCCTCCGGACCGCCTAACGGCGCGTATCGGGTCGGGGAGTAGCTCAGCCTGGTAGAGCACTGTCTTCGGGAGGCAGGGGCCGGAGGTTCGAATCCTCTCTCCCCGACCATTTTCCTGCGCGATGAAACACGGCGGACGCGGCGTCACCTGGCGCCGTGGAAGCTCACCATCACGGCCACTGTGCGCAACGCGATCAACAGGTCGAGCCAGCCCGAGACATTCTTGATGTAGTAGAAGTCATACTGCAGCTTCACATAGACGTCGTCGAGCTCTGTCACATGGCCCTGATTGACCTGCGCCCAGCCGGTGATGCCCGGCCGCACGACATGGCGATATTCATAGAAATCGAGATGTTCATCGTACCAGCGTGACAGCGCCAGAGCTTCCGGGCGCGGTCCGATCAGGCTCATTTCCCCGCGCACCACATTGATCAGCTGCGGCAATTCATCGAGCCGCGCCTTGCGCAGGAAGCGGCCCACCGGGGTGACACGGGTATCGTTTTCCAGTGTCTTCTGGCTCTCCAGATCGTCATCGTCATGATCGCGTTGAGCCATCGTACGGAACTTCAGCGTTTCGAACTGGCGACCGCGATAGCCCACGCGCAGATGGCGATAGAAGGCCGGGCCATGGGATGTCATGCGGATGACCAGTGCGATCACCGCCATCGGTATTGCCAGGATGACAAGCGCGACAAGTGCAACGACAAAATCAATCGCGCGCTTGAGCAGCAGGTAACTGAGCGAAGGAACCAGCGCCCCGAAGGAATTTTCCGAAAGCGCCTCTATCTGGACCCTGCCGGTCAGCGATTCCCGAACCTGCTTCACATTATAGACGGGCACGCCATTGATCACCGCATGAGCCAGACCGCGCTCCCATTCAGAGGACAGTTCCTGACGCAGGTCGGCCACCACAGCGCCATCTGCGCAAAACACCAGATCGCCCGGTTTGCGCAGCACTTCGGTGTTGAGGAAAGTCAGTTCCTTCATCAGTTCCAGCGTGCGATCTCCTGGCACAAGGTAGATCTTGCGGCCCGATGTCGGTCGCTGCATCGCGCTGATGAAATACATGAACATCACGCCCGAACCGATGCCGGCGAGCAGGACGTAATTGTTGTAACCAAGCCGGAAGCCAAGCAACGCGGCGGCCAAGCATAGCACCGGCACGATGTAGGATGGCAGGATGAAAGCGAAGCGCCTTGTGCCCGGCGTGCGCCTGAATTCGCGATAGGTCAGCGCTGCGGCCACGTTCACAAGGAACGATCCGCCGATGGAATAGGCCATGCCCGGATCGCCAAAAGGTTCGGGATGGATCGCGACGGCAATTGCCACCTGAATGGCGAGTACGAAAATTGTAAGAAGCGGGAGGGCAAAGGTAAATCGTTCCAGCAATGCCCGATGTCCAAGAGGCGAGCTGGACGCAAGAGGGTGCGATTGAACGGCATCATTCGTCGCCTCAGCCACTTCGGAATTCAGTATATTCACTTATTTACTGCGCCTCCAGGCACCCTCCCTAGCCCCAGACTAAGCGCCCGCCAACACACATAGTTCCGATATCGGATCAATTGCGATGCCATATCTGTGTCCCGCCTACGCCCAGTCTATCCCCGGTCCATGCACGATTCGAAACAAATCGGTCGCAATTCCTCAGACGCACCTTGTCATTAGGGGCCACGGTTGCCATTGGGAACCTCGCCCGTCCACCTTGCGAGTAGCAGCGCCTAGCGCATGACAAATTTCACGCATCCCTTTTTCGATCTCGATGGTGACAAGCTGCGTGAAGAATGCGGCATTTTTGGCGTCATTGGCGGCTCAGAAGCCGCAGCCACCTGCGCGCTCGGGCTGCATGCCTTGCAGCACCGCGGGCAGGAAGCCGTGGGTATCACCAGCTTTGACGGCAGCGAGTTCTTCACCCGCCGCGGCCTTGGCCATGTGGCGGACAACTTCTCGTCCGAAGAAACCATCGGTGAACTGCCGGGCACAATGGCCGCCGGTCACGTGCGCTATTCCACCACCGGCGGTGCCGGCCTGCGCAACGTGCAGCCGCTATACGCCGATCTGGCAAGCGGCGGTTTTGCAGTGGCGCATAACGGCAATATTTCCAACGCGCGCAAGCTGCGGCAGGGACTGGTCGAGAATGGAGCAATTTTCCAGTCGACCTCCGATACTGAAGTCATAATCCATCTGGTCGCCACCAGCCGTTACCCTACCATGCTGGACAAGCTGGTGGACGCGCTTCGGCTTGTGGAAGGCGCCTATGCGCTGATCGTGATGACACCGCGCGGCATGTCCGCCTGCCGCGATCCGCTGGGCATTCGCCCGCTGGTGATGGGCAAGCTGGGTGACGCCACCGTCTTTGCCAGTGAAACCGTGGCGCTGGATGTGGTTGGCGCCGATTTCGTGCGCCAGGTCGAGCCGGGCGAGTTCGTGGAAGTGGATTTTGACGGCACGATCCGCAGCCACCGTCCCTTCGGTGACATTCCCGCGCGCCCGTGCATCTTCGAACATGTCTATTTCAGCCGCCCCGATTCGATCTTCAATGAACGGTCGGTCTACGAATCGCGCAAGAATATCGGTATCGAGCTGGCCAAGGAGTCTCCGGTAGAGGCGGACCTGGTGGTGCCTGTGCCGGACAGCGGCGTGCCTGCGGCCATCGGCTATTCCCAGCAATCGGGCATTCCTTTCGAACTGGGCATTATTCGCAGCCATTACGTTGGCCGCACCTTCATCCAGCCTTCCGATGGCGCGCGCCATGCCAGTGTGAAGCGCAAGCACAATGCCAACCGCCTGCTGGTGGAAGGCAAGAAGATCGTGCTGATCGACGATTCGATCGTGCGCGGGACCACCAGCCTCAAGATCGTGCAGATGATGCGCGATGCCGGCGCGAAGGAAGTGCATTTCCGCGTAGCCAGCCCGCCAACCGGCCACGGCTGCTACTACGGCGTGGACACGCCAGAACGATCGAAACTGCTGGCCGGCCGGATGGATCTGGCCGCCATGCGCACCTTCATTCAGGCAGACAGCCTGGCGTTCGTATCGATTGACGGCCTGTACCGGGCAGTTGGTCTGGCGGATCGCAACAACAGCCGCCCGCAATATTGCGACGCTTGCTTCACCGGCGACTATCCCACTCCGCTGACAGACCTGCTGGCGCTGAAGGAAGAGGATGCACAGTTGAACCTGCCAGTGGGCGAGGACAACTGATGAGCGACAAACCCCTGGCAGGACGAATCGCGCTGGTTACCGGTGCAAGCCGGGGCATTGGCGCGGCCACAGCCAAGGCGCTGGCCGCCGCGGGTGCCCATGTCGTGATCACCGGGCGCAAGGTCAAAGACCTGGAGGGTGTGGAGGATGCGATCCATGCAGTGGGCGGCACGTCCACCATCGCCCCGCTCGACCTGACCGAAAGCGATTCGATCGGCCGCCTGGCGGCAGCCATTGCGGAGCGGTGGGACAGGCTGGACATATTGGTCATCTCGGCGGCCATGCTGCCCGTGCTGACCCCGGTCACCCAGATCGAGCCCAAGCAGTTCAATCAGGCGCTGACGCTCAACGTTCTGGCGACGCAGGCGCTGCTCGCCGCGTTTGATCCGCTGCTCAAACGTAGCAAACACGGTCGTATCATCGGCCTGACCAGCTCTGTGGGAGAGGCACCGCGTGCCTTCTGGGGTGCTTACGGCGCGACGAAGGCAGCGTTTGACAACCTCCTGCTCAGCCACGGCCAGGAAGTGGAGCGCATCTCGCAAACGCGCGTTGCCATCGTCGATCCGGGTGCCACGCGCACGACCATGCGCGCCCGCGCCTATCCCGGTGAAGATCCGCAAACGGTCAAGCCGCCCGAGGATGTGGCCGATCGCATCGTCGCCCTGCTGGAAAATGACTTTTCCAACCTCCACCGCGAAAGAGTGGAAATATCCGCTTAACCAAGCTCGGTAAGGCGTGGGCAAACATTGGAGCACATTTTGTGCCCAGCAAGGCCAACATGGCCAAGGCCCCACATCTGAAAAGCGAGACAGCGCGATGGAACTCAGGAATGCCGAGGGACGCTATGATGTTGCGGCGCAGGAAGATCGCTGCGCGCCGCGTACCAGGATTGTTATTCCCGCGCAGTTGCGGGCCTCGGGCAATCGCGCATTCCAGACGGTGGTGAATGACCTGTCACTGTCGGGTTTTTCGGCAACTGCGGTCACGCGCATGCACCCCGGCTCGGTCTGCTGGCTGACGCTGCCCGGCCTCGAATCATTGCAGGCTGAAGTGGTGTGGTGGGAAAATGGCCTGTGTGGGTGCGCTTTTTCCAGCCTGATCAGCCCGATCGTGCATGACAATATCCTCACCCGTTATCGCGGTGATGGAGTGTATCGCCGATAGGATGGCCTAGGCTTCGGCCTTGACCAGCGTCACCTGGCTGACGGTAATGCCACCGCCGCGAAATCCGCCTTCGCAATATTGCAGGTAATAGCGCCACAGGTCGCAGAAGCGCTGGTCGAAATCGTCCGGAAGACGGCCATCAGCCTCGGCCTTGTCAAAATTCTCGCGCCACGTCTTCAGCGTCTCCGCATAGTCGGGGCCGAAGTCCTCCTGATCGCTCCAGACAAGGCCGCGTTCCTGCGCCAGGCGGCGAAATTCGCTGGCCCGGATCAGCAGCCCACCGGGGAAGATATAGGCCTGGATAAAGTCGGCATTGCGAGCATAGCCTTCGAACAGTTCCTCCTGCATCGCGATATACTGGATCGCGGCGCGTCCACCCGGCTTCAGGTTGCGGGCGATGCAATCCATGAAGGCGGGCCAGTATTCGCGGCCCAGCGCCTCCACCATCTCCACGCTGACGATGGCGTCGAACTGGCCTGCGGTGTCGCGGTAATCCTGCTTGCGGAAGTCAATCCCGGCAAAGCGGGCGCGCGCCCATTCCAGCTGTTCATCGGACAGGCTGATGGCGGTTACCGCACTGCCCCGGTCAGCGAAGAAACCGGCCAGCGCTCCCCAGCCGCAACCGATTTCCAGCAGGCTTTCGGGCGTGCCGACACGCTCTGCCAGCCTTTGCCACTTGCGCCTTTGCGCCGCTTCCAGACCGCCGGATGAGAAGTCATAGGCGCTGGAATAGCTCATCGTGGGATCGAGCCATGCGCCGTAGAAATCATTGCCCAGATCGTAATGCAGGTGGATGTTGCGCTCTGCCCGCTGCCGGGTGTTCTTGTTGAGCGCATGAAAGCCGCGTGCAGCCCATCGCCACGGACCCTTGGCCCGGCCAATCTCTCCCAGGCTTTCGCCATTGGTGGCAAACAGGGCGAACAGGGGCATGGGATCGGGACTGGTCCATTCGCCCGCTTCCCACGCCTGATACCAGCCGGACGATCCGCCCGTGGCCAGCCGCAGCAGGCCGCGCCAGTCCTTCAGGTGAATATGCCCTTCAAACCCGGGTGCGCGGCCGCCCAGCAGGCGCTTTGAGCCATCGGGCAATGTGGCATGAATGGAACCCGTTTCCAGCCCGGCGTCGACCCGGTCCACCAGAGTGTGCAGTCCCGGCGCGAGCAGGCGCGCGAACAGGCCCGGCTTCGCGCCAAAGCGCTGACCGGCATCGAGCAGTTCTGCACCCCGCGTTGCCATGGCTGCATTTATGCCAAGGCAGCCCGCGCGCGACAAGTGCGGCCCGATCAGCCCTTCATGGCGCGGTACGCTTCCAGAGCGCGCTCGCGCCCTTCCCGGTGCCCGATAATCCTGTCCGGGTAATCGTCAGGGCGAAACATGTCCGATGGATCGTGAATTTCGCCGTCCGGCAGCCCGGCCAGTTCAGGCACATATTCCCGGATATATTCGCCCGCGTCGAATTTCTCGCTCTGGCTGAGCGGAGCCATGATGCGCACGAACATGTTCGAATCGACACCAGTGCCGCTTACCCACTGCCAGTTGGTGCCGTTGCTGGCATAATCGGCATCCACCAGCGTGTCCCAGAACCAGTGTTCGCCATGCCGCCAGTCGATCAGCAAATGCTTCACCAGGAAGCTGGCGGCGATCATCCGCACGCGGTTGTGCATCCACCCGGTGCGCCACAACTGCCGCATTCCGGCATCGACAATGGGATAGCCGGTGCGGCCCTGCTGCCATGCCACAAGGTCAACTTGGGCCGCAGGATCGCTTTCGGGATCGCGCCAGAAGGCGTCATCGTAACCGGCGCGGTAAGGCTCCTCACCGTAGCCGGGAAATGGCAGCAGCAGGTTCTGCGCATAGTCGCGCCACACCAGCTCCGCCTTGAAGAAGCGTGCGCCATCGCTGCGATGCCGGGCGATCTTGTGCCACAACTGCCGCGCGCTCACCTCGCCGAAATGGAGGTGGGGAGACATCTTGCTCGACCCGTCGAGCGAGGGCTTTTCGCGGTCCTCCCGGTAGTCCCCGATCACCTCGATGAAATCATCGAATCGGTCGAGGGCGGCTGACGACCCCGCCTGCCAGAAATCGCGCATGCCCCCTGCCCAGTCCGGATTCGTCGGCAACAGGCCCCAGTCCTGCAGAGCGTCCGATGCGGGCCAGATGTCCGGCGATGCAAGGGCGGGTTCCGGCAATATGTCAAAGTCGTCCACGCTGGCGAACAGCGCATTCTTGAACGGCGTGAAGATCTTGTAGGGTGTGCCGGCTCCGGTGGTCACGGTGCCGGGTGGCAGCAGGTAATTCCCGTCATGCAGGCACAGGTCCACCTTGCTGGCGAGCCGTTCCTCCGCATCGCGCCACCACGGTTCGTAATGGCGCAGTGCATGGATGGTTGTAGCGCCAGTCTCGCGCGCCAGCCTGCACAGTTGCTCCACGCAATCGCCGCGAAGAAGCACCAGCTGCGAGTGGTGCCGCGCAAGGTCGCGCTCCAGGCTTTCCAGCGCCTGATGCAGATACCAGCGCGATGCACCGCCCATTCGGCGCGCACCGGGTGTCTCATCGTCGAGAACATAGACGGGGATCACCGGCCCGTGCTGCGCGGCGCAGGCAAAGGCATGCTGGTCAGCCAGCCTCAGGTCCCGGCGCAGCCAGACGATTTGCGGTTCGGTCAACTCTATTCCCCTGTTTCAGATGGTGAACATTGGGGCCTGATTGTCGCTTGCGAAAGCTGGACTTTCGTCCGGCCAGCCGCTCTTGCCTGCCTAACGTCCGGCGGGTTCACCCAGCTGTGTGGGCGGCAATTGCGCTGGCGGGTCCTGCGGCTCGCAAATTTCGGCCGGCAGTTCGACAGCAAACCGGTCCCCGCCCATCGGCGAGGCATAGCGCGCATCGCGCAGCATATATCGCCCGTCCCCGTCCACCTGCACAAAGGGTGTGCGCGACCAGAACAGGAAGGGCGCAGCCTGCGGCACGGCGGCGGCGATGTCCGGCTTGTCCGCATTGGTCAGGTCGAAATCGCCGAGCCTGCTGCCATTGACCAGCCAATGCCCGTCGCCATTGCCGGTGATCATGTCCCGCTGCCAGAATGCCAGCGGCACCGGGCTGGCAATATTGATCCGGTGGTATGGCCCCTCACCCGCAGAGCGCGTTTCCGCGGCCCAGGTGATGCCCGCGTTCACACCGATATAGGCCAGCGTGATGCTGAGCGCGATGCGCGCAGGCCGCATCCATTCACCGCCGCGCTTTTCCCGGCGCAGCGAAAACCATGTGGCGAGGCCCAGCACCAGCCAGATCCACACATCCACGATGAACAGCACGTCGCCATAGAACCAGCGGCTGGAAAACGGCTCCAGCAGGCGGATGCCATAGACATTCATCCAGTCGAGCGCGGGATGGCTGAGGCAGCCGATCAGGCTGAGCAGGTAAAGCCATTTGAAGCTGACCGGCAGGCGGGCTTCGGGCCGCTTGCCAAGCCCCAAAAAGCCAGACCGCGCCTGCCATTTGTCCCAGCCATACAGAATGCCCGCCAGCACCAGCGGCAGCAGCAGCATGGCGGGCGGCCCGTGGGTAATGCCGCGCCTGACCGCCAGATGCTCGACCCCGTCCAGCCACAGCAGGCAGCTGGCATCGATATCGGGAATATTCGCACCGATGATCAGCGCGGGCATGGCCAGGCCGGTCTTCTTCTTCAGACCGCACTGGCCAAGGATTGCGCCTGTCAGGGAATGGGTGAGATTATCCACGGCGTTACATCATCCCAGATCAAAGCAGGTCCGGCCAGCATGATCGGATAGCATTTCAGGCAGATCGAGACGATCACCATAATGCGCGATAACCTCATCTGGAAAACAGGCGCGGTCCCCGCTCTGGCCTTCATACCATTGAACATAGATGTAATTCTGGGCCGTCGGCTCAATCACGGCCAGATAGCGACCGTTCGGGATACGCCGCCAGGCATGGCCACCGATCATCCGGAAACGGATATAGCGCCCATCGACATCGCGGGTCGTCGCTGCATGCACTCGCGGATCGGTGCGGGAAAAATCCTGCGAAATCGCCCGTTCGAGACCGCCCTTCTGGACCAGGATCGAGGCGCCCAGGCAGATCACATCCTCACCCTGATCGGGAGGACAGTAATAGCCATTGGGCTCGCCATCGAGAGGCCATATCTCGATCACTACAGCATAGACATCACTCTCCGCCTGATCCTGCGCCTGTGCCGCAGAAGCGGCCAAAAGGGCGGACAGCAGCACGGAGGACAGCCAGACCATCCTGCCCGCGCCGGTCATGGCTTCAGTCGATCTCTTTCAGGAGCTGTTCGAAATAGGCGATGGTGTGGGTCAGCCCCTCGCGCAGCTTCACCTTCGGCTCCCAATCGAGATATTTCTTTGCCTTAGAAATATCAGGCTGGCGCTGCTTGGGATCATCCGCCGGCAAGGGCTGGAAGGTCAGCTTCGAGCTGGTGCCGGTGAGGTCGATCACATTCTGGGCCAGCTCCAGCATGGTGAATTCCACCGGATTGCCCAGGTTGATCGGGCCGGTAACCTCTGCAGGCGTATCCATCAGGCGGATAAAGCCTTCGACCAGATCATCGCGGTAACAGAAGCTGCGCGTCTGCTGACCCTCGCCATAAATGGTGATCGGATCGCCCCTGAGAGCCTGGACGATGAAGTTGGACACCACGCGGCCATCGGCAGGGTGCATGCGCGGGCCATAGGTGTTGAAGATGCGCGCCACCTTGATCTGCAACTGGTGCTGGCGGTAGTAATCGAAAAACAGCGTTTCGGCGCAGCGCTTGCCCTCATCATAGCAGGAGCGGATGCCGATGGGGTTCACATTGCCCCAATATTCCTCCGTCTGAGGATGAACCGTGGGATCGCCGTAGACTTCCGAGGTGGAAGCCTGGAAAATCTTGGCGCCGGTACGCTTGGCCAGCCCCAGCATGTTGATGGCGCCGTGAACAGACGTCTTGGTCGTCTGCACCGGATCATGCTGATAATGCACAGGCGATGCCGGACAGGCGAGATTGTAGATCTCGTCCACTTCCACAAACAGGGAGAACGTCACGTCATGGCGCAAGATTTCAAAACGATCACTGTCGAGCAGATGCGCAACGTTGGAGCGGCGACCGGTGTAGTAATTATCGACGCACAGCACATCATGGCCGGCATCAACCAGACGCTCGCACAAATGACTGCCGAGAAATCCTGCACCGCCCGTTACCAGCACGCGCTTGCTCACTATCGACATGAAATCCCCTTGCTTCCAGGCTGGCGGCCTCTCCCAATTGCGGGCCGTGACAATGCTTTAGGAGCCAGTTGAGCCCGATGGCAAGGCCTCAGACAGGGTCTTGCGCAGTCCCACTTACTGTCCAGGTCTGACCCTTGGCGAGCAACTTGGCCAGGCTCGCCTCCTTGCCTTCGGAAGCGCGGCGCTTTTCATCCATCACCGCCGCCTCATATGTGGGAGCCGGATCATCATAGATCACGCCCATCGGCATGGGGAACGCGCCAAAGGGCAGCTCCACCAGCATATGCGCCAGGGTGCGGTTCTTCGCATTGTGAACCAGCACGCCCGCAGCCTGCCAGTCGTCATCGGCCACATCGACTACTTCCAGAGCAAAGCTCTGCGGGTTGAGGCGCAGGCCCTTGATGCCGCCGGTCTTCTCGCTGCCGAACAGCATGGGTTCGCCGTCTTCCAGCCACAGCTGGCGATCATCGGCACCCTTGGGCGCGGCAAAGGCGTCGAACACATCCTTGTTGTAAACGATGCAGTTCTGGAAAATCTCGATGAAGGCCGCACCCTGATGGGCATGGGCGGCGATCAGCACTTCGGGCAGCTTCTTCGACACATCGAAGCCGCGGGCCACGAAACGCGCACCCGATCCCAGCGCAAAGGCACACGGATTGGCGGGGCGATCAACCGATCCCAGCGGCGTGGAGGGTGAGCGCGTATCCACCCGGCTGGTGGGCGATGCCTGGCCCTTGGTCAGGCCGTAAATCTCGTTATTGAACAGCATGATCTGCATGTTCACATTGCGCCGCAGCACATGCATCAGGTGGTTGCCGCCAATGGACAGGCCATCGCCGTCACCCGTCACCAGCCACACGTCGAGGTCCGGATTGGCCAGCTTCACACCGGTCGCCACAGCCGGAGCGCGGCCGTGGATGGTGTGGAAGCCATAGGTCTCCATGTAATAGGGGAACCGGCTCGAGCAGCCGATGCCGGAAATGAACACCGTGTTGGACGGATCGGCGCCAAGCTGCGGCAACGTACGCTGCACCGCCTTGAGGATCGCATAATCGCCGCAACCGGGGCACCAGCGGACTTCCTGATCGGTTTCCCAATCCTTCAGCGTGGTTTCGACTTTTGTCATCTGGGTCATTGCGATTACTCCGCCCCACTCGAATCTAGCGCCAGTTCGATCGCGGCTTCAAGCTCGGCGATCTTGAACGGCTGGCCGCTGGTCTTGGTATAGGGCTGTGCGTCCACCAGCAGCTGGTCACGCAGCACGGTCTTGAACTGGCCGGTGTTCATTTCGGGCACCAGCACCTTGTCATACTTGCGCAGCAGATCGCCCGAATTGGCGGGCAGCGGCCAGATATGGCGGAAGTGGATGTGGCTGACGTCCAGACCGCGATTGCGGCAATTGTCCACCGCGCGGCGGATCGGACCGAATGTGGAGCCCCAGCCGACCACGGCCAGCTTGCCGCCTGCGTCATCGCCATCCGGCCCCAGCGTCACACCCTGATCGGGCACGTCGATATTGTCGATCTTGGCCTTGCGGATATCGGTCATCGCCTGATGATTGGCGGGATCGTAATCGATATTACCGGTGTCCACCTGCTTTTCGATACCGCCGATACGGTGCATCAGCCCGGGCGTGCCGGGCTTGATCCACGGGCGCTTGCCCTTGGCATCGCGCTTGTAGGGCAGCAGCGTGTCACCATTGTTCTTTTCGGTCAGGAACTCGACATTGAACGGCTTGAAGGTCGCCGGATCGGGCACTTTCCAAGGCTCTGCCGCATTGGCGATATAGCCATCTGTCAGCAACATCACCGGGGTCATGTATTCCACCGCAATCCGGCATGCCTCAATCGCGCATTCGAACACGTCACCGGGAGAGGATGCGGCAATCACCGGGATCGGCGCATCGCCGTTGCGGCCATAGACGGCCTGATACAGATCGCTCTGCTCGGTCTTGGTCGGCAGGCCGGTCGAGGGTCCACCACGCTGTGAATTGACGATCACCAGCGGCAGTTCGGTCATCACCGCCAGACCCATTGCCTCACCCTTGAGCGCAATACCGGGGCCGGAGGAGGAGGTAACGCCCAGCTGGCCAGCATAGCTGGCGCCAATCGCCGAACAGATCGCGGCAATCTCGTCTTCGGCCTGGAACGTGGTGACGCCAAATTCCTTCAGCCGCGCCAGATGGTGCAGGATCGCCGATGCAGGCGTGATCGGATAGCCGCCAAAGAACATCTGCAGGTTTGCCAGTTGCGCACCAGCCACAAGGCCGAGCGATACCGCTTCTGCGCCAGTAATGGTGCGGTAAAGGCCTGCTTCGCTCTCAACCGGCCCGACAGTCACCTGCTTCAGCGGACCGGAAAGCTCCGCCGTCTCGCCATAGGCATGGCCGGCGTTGAGCGCGGCAATATTGGCATCGGCAATGTCCGGCCGGGATTTGAACTTGGCCTTCAGCCAATCGATAATCGGCTGGCGGTCACGGTCGAACATCCACAGCGCCAGACCCAGCGTCCACATGTTCTTGGATCGCAGCGCTTCCTTGTTGCCAAGGCCGAACGGCTTGACCGCTTCAATCGTCAGCGCGGAAATATCGAAGGCGAGCACGTCCCACCGGGCCAGGCTGCCGTCATCGAGCGGGCTGACATCGTATTTCGCCTTGTCGAGATTGCGCTTTGAGAACTCGCCGGTGTCGATGATGATCAGGCCGCCGGGCTTGAGTGCATCGAGATTGGTCTTCAACGCAGCCGGGTTCATCGCCACCAGCACATCGGGCGCATCGCCTGCGGTGCTGATCTCTCTGGAGCCAAAATTGATCTGGAATGCCGAGACACCGAACAGCGTGCCCTGCGGCGCGCGGATCTCTGCCGGGAAATCCGGGAAAGTTGCCAGATCGTTGCCCGCCAGCGCGGTGGACAGCGTAAACTGCCCGCCGGTCAGCTGCATGCCATCGCCGCTATCGCCGGCAAAGCGCACCACCACACTATCGGGTGCGGACCCATTCTTGGTCTTCAGGGCCGGTGTATCGGCCGTCTGCGTCACCATCATCAGTTCCTGTATGCGCCCGTGGCGCGTATCCATAGCCTATATGGGATGGCGACCTAGGGTCCCGCCCAGCATCGGGCAATCAAGATTTTCTGTCCCTGTCGCAATGCCTATGTGGAATTGGTCCACGTCTTTGACTAGGGGGCATGGTCATGAACACACCTGATCCTGAACAATACCGCCCATGCGTGGGCACCATGATGGTCAATACCGATGGCCATGTCTTCGTTGGCAAACGCATAGACAATCAGGAAGGCGACTGGTGGCAAATGCCGCAGGGCGGTGTCGATCCGGGTGAGGATATGGACAAGGCCATGCTGCGCGAACTGGGTGAGGAAACGGGTGTGAAGGCAAAGCACCTGGAAATCGTCGGCACGCTGGATGAAGAGCTGTTCTATGACCTGCCGGACAATCTGCGGGGCAAGCTGTGGGGCGGAAGGTATCGCGGTCAACGGCAGACCTGGTATCTGGTGCGCTTCACCGGCAAGGACAAGCACATCGATCTGGACGCCCACAAGCATCCCGAATTCTGCGACTTCAAATGGGTGGAGCCCGAGCTTCTGCCGGACCTGATCGTGCCCTTCAAACGGGATATCTATGAAGCGGTCGTGGCAGGTTTTCGCGAGCGGATCTGACGATCAGATTGCGCGGACGGGCGTGCCGGAAATGGTCATTTTTGCCCATTTCTTCCCGTCCGGACAGGTGCCCGCTTCGCGCTGGACTTCGTCCCCCTGCTGCACCTCATAGCGCCACTTGCGCTCCGTGCCACACATGCTGCCCGCCTCGTCCCGCCAGTACCACACGGGCTTGCCGTCTTCGGTTTTCATCTCGAAACTGTTTCCAGACCAGGTCGCCATCGGGGCACTCCTCAATTTTGGGTTGGGCCTCAGTTTTGGGTTGGGCCTCAGTTCTGGGTTACGCCGCTGTCTGAGCTGATCGCCTCTGCGGTGATGACGGGCTGGATCGGCCCGCGATCGATCGCGGCGGCCAGCTGAGTAGCTTCCTCGCAGCTATTACCGCACAATTCCTCCAGCCGGGTCAGGTTGCGGCGTGCGCTTTCCATCGCGCCCTTTTCGGCCAGCGCCTCTCCCTCGCCTGAAATAGCGGCGATGTTTTCCGGATCGCGCTCCTGCGCTGCACGGTAATAATGGATGGCCTTGCCTTGCAGGTTTTCACGGCGGGCCGCTTCGGCCAGGTTGAGATAGATCGGCGTATAGCCCGGATCGATGGTCAGCGCGGCTTCGAAACTGTCGATTGCGGCCTGCGTGTCACCGGCTTCCAGCTGGGCGTGCCCTTCGGCAATCAGCGCAGCAGCGCGCTGGTCTGGCTCATAATCTGCACCGATCACGGCGCTGGATGTCACAGCCGCGAGCATCGAAAGGGCGATTGCAGCGGGGGTGAAACGCATCACATACTCCTTCAGAGTGGGCAAATATTTCTGGCCGAACTGTGCCATGATGCCATTTGCTATCACGCTCTACATAGACAGGCGATGAAAAATCCATCCGTGCCGTGCTGGAACGGGGTGAGCCGGATACCGGCACCGCGTTGTTCGCCTACCGGAAGGTCGGGCGTTGCAGCGGTGAATTCCTTATGTGCAGCCAGGAATTGCTCAATCTGGCGCGAGCCTTCCTCGTCCAGCAGCGAGCATGTGACATAGATCAGCCGCCCGCCCGGCTTCACCAGTCCGGCCGCCAGCGTGATCAGCCTTTGCTGCAAGTCCGTGAGTCGTGTCAGCTCCTGATCGCTCAGCCGCCAGCGCGCTTCTGGCCCGCGGCGCCATGTCCCGGTGCCCGAACAGGGCGCATCCACCAGCACTGCATCGGCCTTGCCCTGCCACGGTGCCAGTTTCTCCATCTCACGGCCCGGATCGAGCAGCAGCGTCTCGGCGATCATCGTCCCTGCCCGCTGGGAACGCGGGGCAAGGCGCGACAGCCTGCCCCGATCGGTATCGGCAGCTATCAACGTTCCCGAATTCTGCATGTCTGCGGCAAGGGCAATGGTCTTGCCCCCGGCCCCGGCGCACAGATCGATCACAGTCTCTCCGGGCTGCGCACCCACGGCGAGGCACGCCAGCTGGCTGCCGCCATCCTGCACCTCGACAAGACCTGTCTGGTAGGCGTCCCACTGTTCCACCTGCGTGCCCGATGGCAGGCGCAGACCACCGGGCGCAGCGATCCGCTCCCCCTCCAGCGGCAGTTCCAGCGCATCGATATCGGTCTTGAGCGTGTTGACGCGCAGGTCCAGCGGCGCGCGGCCGAGCAGCGCGTCGGCCTCTTCACCGGCGATATCGGACGCTGCCAGCCGCGCTTCCAGCCATTCCGGAGCCACACCGCCGCGAGCGGGTGTTTCCCCCTCGCCAATCGCGGGCGGACCATAATTGGACCCATCGAACAATTCGGCCAGCTGGCTGTCCGTCTCCGCCAGTCGCAGCATGGCCGCGCGTCCACTACGCGGCACCGGCCCGCAGGCGCGAATGGCGCCGTACACCAGTTCACGAATGGCGCGGCGGTCCTTGGACCCGGCAAACCGATGGCCACGCGACCATTCGGCCAGCAGCCGGTCTGCCGGAGCGCCCTGCGACCTTGCAGCAGTGATGATCGAATCGAGAATCTCGATTGCGGCCTGAACCCGCGCGGCGGGGGTCATGATTTAACGTGTGGGATAATTGGGTGCCTCACGCGTGATCGAGACATCGTGCACATGGCTTTCGGAAAGGCCCGCATTGGTGATGCGGATGAATTTGCCCTTGTCCTTCAGCTCACCAATGGTGGCAGAGCCGGTGTAGCCCATCGCCGCCTTGATCCCGCCCACCAGCTGGTGAACCACATCGCGCGCCGGGCCCTTGTAAGGCACCTGGCCTTCGATCCCTTCGGGGACCAGCTTCATCTGGTCCTTGATGTCCTGCTGGAAATAACGGTCCGCACTGCCGCGCGCCATCGCGCCCACGCTGCCCATGCCGCGATAGGATTTATAGGCCCGGCCCTGATACAGGAAGGTATCGCCGGGAGCTTCCTCCGTGCCGGCCAGCAGCGATCCGATCATCACCGTGGATGCGCCCGCAGCCAGAGCCTTGGCCGCATCACCGCTGGTGCGCAGGCCGCCATCGGCGATAATCGGAACGCCGCCCGCAGCGCTTGCGGCATCCATGATCGCGGTCAGCTGCGGCACGCCGACACCGGCGACAATGCGCGTGGTGCAGATAGAGCCGGGACCAATGCCCACCTTCACCGCATCCGCGCCGGCACCGATCAGCGCCTTCGTGGCTTCCGCCGTGGCGACATTGCCTGCCACCACCTGGACTGAATTGGACAGTTTCTTCACCCGCTCGACAGCCTGCGCCACCTGCTTGTTGTGGCCATGTGCGGTATCGATGATCACCACGTCGCAGCCCGCCGCCACCAGTGCTTCGGTGCGCTCAAACCCCTTATCACCCACGGTTGTGGCAGCCGCCACGCGCAGGCGGCCCTGCGCATCCTTGGTGGCATCGGGATTGAGCACGGCCTTTTCGATGTCCTTCACCGTAATCAGGCCCACGCAGTGATATTTGTCATCCACCACCAGCAGCTTTTCGATCCGCCGCTGGTGCAGCAGGCGCTGGGCATCTTCAGAGGTAATATCCTCGCTCACCGTCGCCAGGTTCTCCCTGGTCATCAGTTCGCGCACGGGCTGCGCCGGATTGCTGGCAAAGCGCACGTCGCGGTTGGTCAGAATGCCCACCAGCTTGCCTGAAGGATCAACCACGGGAATGCCGCTGATGCGGTTCTGCGTCATCAGCAGCTGTGCATCGCCCAGCGTGGCATCGGGCGTGATGGTGATGGGATTGACCACCATCCCGCTCTCGAACCGCTTCACCCGGCGAACCGCGTCGCACTGCTCTTCAATGGAAAGATTGCGGTGGAGCACGCCGATCCCGCCCAGCTGCGCCATGATGATCGCCATGTCGGCTTCGGTCACGGTATCCATGGCCGCGGAAATGACCGGGATATTGAGCGCAATGTCGCGCGTCAGATATGTCTTGGTGCTGGCCTGAGAAGGCAGGATATCGCTTTCCGCCGGCTTCAGCAGCACGTCGTCAAAAGTAAGGCCGGTCTCGATTTCCATGGGGTGCCACCAAAGCTTGTGTGTTTCGATTCGTGGCGGCCCATGTAACCGCACTATGTGTCATTCGCTAGTGGGCCGGGCCGTTACCGCTGCTGTGGTGCACAATTGCCGCGTATTTCGCGCTCGGCGGGAGCGGTGGACACCCGATCCGGCGATGCCGGTGTGGCAATGCTGGCCGCCCCTTCTATAGGTGTGCAGCGCCAATTCAGGCAAATGAGGCAGACGCATGGCCCGCAAGCACTCCAAACGTGATCCCTATGGCGACCTTGATCGCGAGGAGGATGAGGCACCGGCCAAGGTTGAGCCCTGCTGGCTGTGCGGGCGGCCGACTGGCAAGACCATCGTCTGGCACCATCCCGTGCCCAAGAGCCGGGGCGGGCGCGAAATTGTGCCGATGCACCCGATTTGCCAGCAGACGCTGATCGTCAATTTCACCAATGCCGAATTGCAGCGTCACGGAATGGATGTGCAGGCCCTGCTGGACAATCCGGCCGTGCGCAAATTTGTCGACTGGGTGGCGAAGAAAGACCCCGATTTCAACGCAACCACGGCGAAGAAGCGCCGGTAGATGGGGCCGCTGCCCGGCCCGCCTGATTCCGTCTATTCCGCCGTCCAGCCGCCATCGATGCTCATGTTGGCACCGTTGATATTCTGCGCTGCATCGCCGCACAGGAACAGGACCATGGCAGCCACTTCCTCCACGGTGACGAATTTCTTGGTCGGCTGCTTGGCCAGCAGCACATCGCGCATCACCTGCTCACGCGTCAGGCCGCGGGCGGCCATTGTGTCAGGGATCTGGTTTTCCACCAGCGGGGTCCAGACATAGCCGGGGCTGACGCAATTGGCGGTAATGTTGTGCTCGGCAAGTTCCAGCGCCAGCACCTTGGTCAGTCCGGCAATGCCGTGCTTGGCAGCGACATAGGCGGCCTTGAACGGGCTGGCGACCAGCGAATGCGCGCTGGCAGTGTTGATGATGCGGCCCCACCCCGCGCTCTTCATGTGCGGCACGGCCAGCCGCGCGGTGTGGAACGCGGCAGACAGGTTGAGCGCGATGATCATCTCCCACTTTTCCGGCGGGAATTCGTCCACCGGGGCAACATGCTGCATGCCGGCGTTGTTGACGAGGATATCGACCGGGCCTGCATCGGCCATCAACTGCTCTGCGCCTTGCGTCGTGGTCAGGTCCGCGCCAACGTGGCTCGCGTCCATTTCAGCGCACAGGCTGGCAATCGCGTCAGCGTCACCAAAACCGTTCAGCACAACCGCAGTGCCCTCAGCATGAAGAGCGCGGGCGATGGCCAGGCCAATGCCCGATGTTGAACCGGTGATCAGGGCACGCTTGCCGGTGAGGAACATTCTCGACTCCTTGCAATAACTTGCATTAGGTTTCCCATGAGGCTGCCCTGTTGGTCCAGCCCCATTTCGCACGTGCACAATTTTTTGAGGAAGTTCCATGCGGCTCAACCCCTTCAACCCGGATACAATCAAGGTCAGGCGCGGAGGAGCAGGTGGCGGGCGCGGCGTGCGGGCTGGCGGTCTGGGGTGCGGCGGCATCGTGGTGGTTCTTATCGGCGCGCTGGTGTTTGGCGTGGACCCCGGTCAGATGATCGGCATGGTCGAAGGCACGCAGCAGAGCCTGCCCCAGCGGCAAGGCCCGGCGTCGGGCGGGGCCAGCGCCAGCGAGATCTGCAATGACAACGCCTATGCGCTGGAATCTTGCAACGCGCTGACTTCGCTGGATGAGACCTGGGCACCGCTGTTTCGCGAGGCGAATATTGCCTATGACACGCCCTCGCTCACTTTCATCCAGGGCGGAACGGTCAACACCGCCTGCGGCCAGGCAACCAGCGCCATGGGGCCGTTTTACTGTCCCGGAGACCAGACGATCAACATCGATGTCGGTTTTTATGACCAGATGGCCAGTCAGATGGGAGCCGGAGGCGATTTCGCGCGTTATTATGTCATGGCCCACGAATACGGCCACCATGTGCAGTATATGACGGGGCTGGCGGAGCAGGTGCGCAGTGCGCAGCAAGCAAATCCGCGCGAAGCCAACCAGTTGCAGGTACGCATGGAATTGCAGGCTGATTGCTATGCCGGCGTATGGGCCGGGCGCAATCGCAATCTTATCGAAGCGGGCGACCTTGAAGAAGGCATGCGGGCGGCAAATGCCATTGGCGATGATACGCTGATGCGCGGTGCCGGCCGATCGGTGAATCAGGAAAGCTTCACCCATGGTTCAAGTGCGCAGCGTATGGAATGGCTCAGAAAAGGTATACAAACCGGTGATGAAGACCAATGTGACACATTCGCTGACCTGCGCGGCTAAGCTCGCAGTCCTTGCGCTCGCCGCTTCGGGATTGACGTCGCTGCCCGCCAGCGCGCGGCAGGACGTTACCGACAACACGCCCAGCGTGCGCGACGTGGCGATGACCCCGCTGTCCGATCTCAACCTGAGCAAGGACCCCATCCCTGCCGTGCTGGTGCAGGCCCGCAGTGCCCCCTATTCCAGCTCCGGAATTACCGCTTGCGGCGATATTCGCCGCGAGGTGGCGGATCTGGACGCCGTGCTGGGAGACGATTTCGACACCTCCCCGCCAGACCGGCGCGGCTGGACCCCCACCGGTATCGCCCAGACCGTGGTCGGCATGGTGATCCCCTTCCGCGGGATCATCCGCGAGCTTTCCGGGGCCAACGCGCATGAATATGAATTTCGCGAGGCGATTGCCGCTGGCCTGATGCGGCGCGCCTATCTGAAGGGCAAGGGCCAGGAAATGGGCTGTCCCTATCCCGCCAGCCCCGCATCTGCGGAACTGGTGGCCCGGCTTGACGCTTCCTCGCAAAATTCCGCCAACGAAGCTGCCGCTGTGCCGGCAAGCGCGGATGACGGGACACAATTTGTCTCGCGTCCCGTCATCCAGGGATCCGAATGACCGGGGACCTGGTCATCCGGATCGCCGCTAACTGGAGTTATCAGGGCCGTAGTAATCAGGGCCGAAGCAATCAGGCCCGAGGCAATCAGGCGGTGTAGCCGCCGTCTTCCTCCTCGCAATCGTCGAGGTCTTCGGCGTCCTCAGCCACAGGTGCCCATATCCGGATCTGCGCCGCGGTAGTGCGAACGACCGGTGCCGGGGCCATGACCTTTGAAGGCGAGACACTGTTGCGCACCTGCACCCGCAAAACGGGTTTGGGAACGAATGACACTTCAAGGTCTTCCAGATCGTCCAGTTCGTCTTCCAGCGCATCCAGGATATTTTCCCGCTGCTCCTGCGAAAGACCGGGGTTCTGGGCAATGGCACGCTGCGCCTGGCGCAGGGCGGCGGTCTGGCAGATTATCATCATCTGCCTGCCGTTTGCTCCCTGCCGGTGGCTGACAATCTGATCGCCGTCACAGGCCATTTCGATCTGCGGCACCTTGGTCCGCGCGATCTCCAGCGAACGGCGACTTTCCTCCATCGCCCGCTGGGCACCGACCATTGCCGTCTGAATATGTGCATCCAGACCGTCCAGCTCGGCCATGCTCGCCTCAATTTCGGCGAACATGCGCTCCATTTCCTGTTCGTCGATAAATTCGCTTTCAGAGAACTCGTGGTTGTCGCCAATGCGGCGAATAATGACACGGTGCGGCTGATCCGGATCGATCGACTCAATCGAAGGCGGTGCCGGTGCAACTTGTGCCACCGGAGCCTCTGGCGCCAGAGGAGCAAGCGGCGCCACCGGCGGCACAGGCGGTAGAGGCGCATCCGGCGCTTCGTTCCGGGCATAGCTGATCGATGCGGTCAGCGGCAGGACGGCGAGCGCGGTTGTGGCGATCGCAATGATCCCCAGTTTCTTGCGACCCGAGGGTATGTCGGACATGGTGAGGCTCCTCAAACGGTGGATGATCGATTTCTCGCCCAGCACCGGACAGGCCATGGGAGCCGCCAAAGCGAGGTGCGGACCGGCGGCAAAACCGGCAATCACCTCAGCATAAGCGGCCCTTTCAGACCTTTGCTTGCCCGCAACAACGCGGGCATCGCATGCCGCTTCCTGGTCCCTTCGCATCGCGCGCCAGCCCCACCAGGCGAGAGGATTGAACCAGTGAAGAGCCAACAGCGGCTGCGCCGCAATATTGGCAACGAGATCGTATCCGCGGTGATGCGCCAGCTCGTGAGCTATCGCCAGATCGCGCGCGGAAAGGTCTGGATGAGCCATGAACTGCGGCGGCAGCGCCACCACCTTGTCACTGACCCCAAATGCCACGGGCGAGCTGACCGCCGGCGTTTCTACCAGGCGGACCTTGCCCGCCTCTCCCACCGGCCGTGCATCGGCCAGCAGGTAACGGCGCATGAGCAGATAGTCACGCGCGCGCCAGAGGAGGAATATGGCAGCCCCGCCCAGCCAGATCGGCAGCAGGAAATCGGCCAGTTCGATGCCTGCCGTATAGGCCGGTTCGATCATCTGGCTGCTGGCCACCTCGGGTGTGGCCGACAGAAGCACCACCACCGGTTCTGCCACGGCAGGCGCTTCGGGTGGCGCCATGCTGGCAGGCAGCACAATGGGAGGGAGCAGGAAGCGCAGCAGCGGCAATGCCCACAGCGCATAGGCCACCTGCGGCCCGAAATGGCGTGAAACCGGGCGCCGCAGCAGCAGAATGGCGGCAATCAGCACCCCGGTCGAGACGAGCGTATCGATGAGCCAGTCGGTCATTTGCGCATCTCCCGCAAAAGCCGCTCAATCTCGGCGATATCCTCCTCGCTCAGCGCCTCATTCTCGGCCAGCTGGGCGAACAGCGGCGCGGCGCGGCCGCCGAACAGGCGCTGCACCAGCCGCCGCGATTCGCCGCCGACATAGGCACTGCGTTCCAGCAAGGGAGTGTAGAGGAAGCGCCTGCCATCCGGCTCGGTCGCCAGTGCGCCCTTGGTCACCAGGCGGGACAGCAGGGTCTTGACGGTCGGCATGGACCAGCCCCGTTCATCGCACACGGTCTCGCACACTTCAGCGGCGGTTTGCGGAGAGCGCTTCCACAGCGCCTCCATCACCGCATATTCGGCATCGCTTATGCGATCCCCGCTTGCATCACCATCTGGAGTCCCACCACTGGCAGCCATTCCGCCCTCCCTGAACGATCACGTCTGATCTCGCTGTGATTACACTTGTAATCTGAACTCGCTGTGAATGCAAATCGCACTCTCCGTCACGGCGGGGACACATATCTTTGCGGGCGGTAGGCAGACGCATATTTATCTGTAACCATGCGGGCCCCGACAACGAAAGACACAGCAGAACACGTGAACCAAGGCGATCGCCTCGACATGCTGATGGACGCTGCCCGAGCAGGCGACGATGCGGCCTACCGGGAGTTCCTGGCCGAGGCTTCGCGACGCCTGCGATCCATGCTGGCTCGCAAGATCGGCAGCGATTCAGAGCTGGAAGACCTGGTGCAGGAGAGCCTGATTGCCTGCCATGAGAAGCGCCACACGCTCGACCCGGATCGGCCGGTTGCGCCCTGGCTCCACGCCATTGCGCGCTACAAGCTGATCGACCACTGGCGCAGGCGTGGCCGCAGCCCGCTGGTGCTGGAAGATGCCGACGGGGAAGTGGCGGAGGATGGATTTGCCGGACTGGATGTGGCTGCGCTGCTGGATCAACTGCCCGAAGCGCAGGCACAGGCGATCCGCCTGACCCATCTGGAAGGGCTGACCGGCGCGGAAGCCAGTGCGCGTGCCGGGATCGGCCTTTCCGCCATGAAGCTGCGCGTGCATCGCGGGATGCTGCGCCTGAAGGACCTGATTGCCGAGAAAGAGCAATGAAGACGACTGATGACCTGATTGCCAGCCTTGCCCGCCAGGGTGCGGCGACGATGCCATTCGCGAAACAGCGCTTTGTGTTGCCGCTGCTTGCGGTGAGCGTGCTGTGCGCCGCCGCCATGCTGGCTCTGCTGGGCGCTCCGTTCAGGCCGACGCAGCTTCACGGTATCGGGCCGATGGTGGTGAAATGGGGCTTCTCCCTGCCGCTGGTGACCGGCGCCGTGCTGGCGCTGTATGGACTGGGCCGGCCCGGACGCACGGAACGCGGTCCGCTCACCTTCGTGTGGGTGCCATTCCTTGCCGTGGCGGTGCTGCTGGCGATAGACATTGCCGACCCGTCAGGCTCCTTCCCCGGCCAGACCTGGCGCCAGTGCCTGCTGGCGATGGGCGCGATGAGCCCGCTGGCATTTGCCGGCGCCATCATCGCCGCGCGCTGGCTCGCGCCCACCCAGCTGCGCCGCGCCGGGATGGCTGCGGGCCTGTTTGGCGGCGGCGTGGCGATGAGCGCCTATGCCCCGTTCTGCCCCGAACTGGGGATGATCTACATGGCCGTTTTCTACTGCCTGCCGATCCTCGTCATGGCGGCAATCGGCTGGTTGCTCGGCCCCCGATTGCTGCGCTGGTAAGCGCGGGCGCCGCGCGCTAACACTCGCGCGATGACCAGCAAACTCACCTACCGCGTGCGCAAGCTCTCCGACTGCCAGAACATCGCCGATTTCCGCGAGCTGGCGCGCCGCCGCCTGCCCTTCCCCGTGTTCCATTACATTGATGGCGCGGCGGATGACGAGATCACCAAGGACCGCAACACCGCTGCCTTCGACGATGTCGACCTGGTGCCCGATGTGCTGGCGGGGGTGGACCAGATCGACACCTCCATCACCGTGATGGGCCGCAAGAGCGCGCTGCCGCTGATGCTGTCCCCCACCGCCCTGCAACGCCTGTTCCACTGGCAGGGGGAGCGGGCGGTGGCGGCTGTGGCGGAGAAATTCGGCCTGTGGTTTGGCATCTCCAGCCTCTCCAGCGTGAGTATCGAGGAGGTCGGGGCCAATTATTCCGGCCCCAAGATGCTGCAATACTACTATCACAAGGACAAGGGGCTGAACGCGGCGCTGGTCCAGCGCGCCAAGGCGGCCAATTTCGATGCCATCACGCTGACGGTGGACACCATCGTTTCCGGCAACCGTGAACGCTGCAAGCGCACCGGCTTCCAGACCCCGCCCCGTTTCACGCCCGCCAACGTGCTTTCCTATGCCGCCCACCCGGCCTGGGCGCTCAACTTCCTGTTCCGCGAGAAGTTCGACCTGCCCAACCTGTCCACCCATGTGGCCGCCGGGTCGAACACGTCGATTTCCATCCAGGACTATTTCAACACCATGCTCGACCCGTCGATGGACTGGAAAGCTGCCGAGCAACTGCGCGATGACTGGGGCGGCACCTTCTGCCTCAAGGGGATCATGTCCGTGGCCGATGCCAGGCGCGCGGCGGACATGGGCGTGGACGCGATCATGGTTTCCAACCACGGCGGCAGGCAGCTGGACGGGGGCCGCGCTCCGTTCGACCAGCTGGACGAGATCGTGCAGGCGGTGGGCGGCCGCTGCGAAGTAATCCTGGACGGCGGCGTGCGGCGCGGCAGCCATGTGCTCAAGGCGCTCAGCCTCGGGGCCACGGCGGTCAGCGGCGGGCGGCTGTATCTCTATGCGCTGGCCGCAGCCGGACAGCCGGGGGTCGAACGCGCCATCGGCCTGCTCGAAGCCGAGATCATCCGCGCCATGAAGCTGATGGGCGTGACCCGCGTCGATCAGCTGGGACCGGACCGGATCAGGCGGCGATAACACCGGGGCCGAACCGGCGGGTTGAAGTTTACACAAGTGACACGGTGCAAACCTGCACCAATCCCGCAAAACCCCAGCTTTCCTGCGGGATTGAGACCGATTTTGCAGTGCCGCGCGACACCGCGAAATAAAAAATCTTCTAACACAATCGCGTAATTATATTACGCGAAGGCGAATGCCAGCCTGACGATTTGAAAGAGCCAGCCAAGGCGCTAGCGCGGCAGGCGGCGTGTAGGAAAGCGGGGGGTTTGGGAGTTGGAAGGCCGGCATAATCGCTCGGCTCTCTGGACGGGAATATCTTCCATTGGATGGGAAGCTGTCGTTGCAGGCAATGCACCGCGTGGGGGTGTACGAGTTTCAGCCCCGGGCAGAAGCCGTTACGACTACTTCCGCCTTTTGCCGCCGGACCGCTTGGCAAAGAAGGTCACTCGTCTCATAATCCTCCGCAAACCAGGAATATAAGAGGGACTCGTCGTCCCCGGAGAGGGAAAATCCAGTCATGCGCAAACAGTTTCACCTGTTCCTTTACACTCGCCTCATTCCTGCCTCCGTGCTGCTCGCCATGGGTACGAGCATCGCCGCGCAGGATGGCGCGGATCACGCCAGCATGGCGATGGACGTGGCCGCCCCTTCGGCAATGACGCGGACCGTGAAGTGGTCGGACGCCTCGGCATGGCCCTCAGGCAAGGTGCCCGTGGCTGGCGAGGAAGTGACCATTCCGCGCGGTACCGAGATGATGCTCGACGTCAGCCCGCCCGAACTGCGCGGCCTGACCGTGCAGGGCAAGCTGACCTTTGTCGACGAGCGTGACCTGGCGCTGACCACCGAGTGGATCTACGTCCCCGGCGGCGAACTGCAAATCGGCACCGAGGCCAGTCCTTTCCAGCACAACGCCACCATCACGCTGACCGACAACGTCCAGGGTGAGGATATCAACACCATGGGCGATCGCGGCATCATGATGCTGCGCGGTACGCTCAACATGCACGGCAACCGCGATCACACATGGACCAAGCTGTCGAGCACGGCAGAGGCCGGTGCCACCAGCATTGAAGTGCTCGATGCGTCGGAATGGCGCGCGGGCGACGAGATCGTCCTCGCCTCGACCGACTTCAATCCGCGGCAGGCCGAGCGCCGGACAATCACCCGCGTCAGCGGCAACACGATCAGCTTCGCGGAGCCGCTCGAATACATGCACTTCGGCGAGATTACCTTCGGCGTCGACGAGCGCGGCGAAGTCGCCATGCTGACGCGCAACATCAAGGTGCAGGCGTCGGAAGACGCGGCGGAGAGCTATTTCGGCGGGCACATCATGGCGATGGCCGGATCGAAAGCCTATGTCGAAGGCGTGGAACTCAACCGCATGGGCCAGCACCTGACGCTGGCCCGCTATCCGCTGCACTTCCACGTACTGGGAGAGGGTGCCGGCCAATACATCCGCAACGCATCGATCCACGATACCTTCAACCGCTGCGTGACGGTGCACGGCACCAACAACCTGCGCGTCGAGAACAACGTGACCTTCAACACCGTGGGTCACTGCTTCTTCATGGAAGACGGGATCGAAACCGGCAACGAGTTCATCCGAAACCTGGCAATCCAGACCAAGTGTCATCCGACATTGGACTGCGTGCCCACCAACCTCGCCGCCAATGGGGAGAGAGACCCCAGGGCTGCGGATCCTGCGGCCTACAGGGAAATGAGCTTCCACAGTGGCAACACATTGCTGCCTTCGGACAACACGGTGTCGTCCTTCTGGATCACCAACCCGGACAATAGCTACATCGACAATGTGGCGGCAGGCTCCGATCAGGTCGGTTTCTGGCTGTCCATACCGCAACACCCCAATGGCGCCTTCCTGGGGACGGAAATCTCCGCCAACACCTGGCCGCGCCGCACGGCGCTGCGCGAATTCAGGGGCAACACTGCCCATTCCAACTTCGACGGGTTCCTGATCGACCGGCACATCGACCAGGACAACACGTTCGGGCTGGCCTCCATTCCGTTGCTGCCCTTGGCAGACCCCACCGATCTGGAGAGCGAAGTGAAGGAGACGCACTTCGAGAATTTGACCAGCTACAAGAACCGCAATGGCGGGCTGTGGGGCCGGGGGGATCTCTACGTCTACAGCAATGCCAGATTCGCAGACAATGCCATTGGCATGACGCAGGCCGCTGGCGACATTGGCAGCCTGCCGTTCAGTTCACGACTGGTGGACGCGCTGGTCGTGGGCGAAACCGACAATATCGGCAATCCAGCAACGCCGGAGGAAATCGCCTATGGCCGCAGCCTGCCGAAGCCTTCCATCCCGGATTTCCCCATCCGCGGGTACGAATATTATGATTACCGCGATGATGTGGTGAACACGACATTCGTGAATTTCCAGGACAACGACCAGCGAAAGACAGGCGCGCTGTCCTTCCTGCTGTTCACGAGTGCGGGGCTGAGTACCCGAAGCACCATCAGCGGCGGGGAGTTCATCAACGCCAAGCCGGTCTATTTTCCGACATACGATTCCCGCTTCGATAACGACAACCGCGGCGGCAACGCATATCGGACCCTGTCGTTTCATGACCTGGACGGATCGGTGACCGGCATCCCCGGTTCCCAGGTATTGCTCCACGATGGCGAGAACGACAGCGTCGCCACCGATGACAGCTGCGAGATCCATCCGACCTGGAACGCCGCGGTGTGCACGGGCGATATCGGACGCCTGAACCTTTCGGATGCGAGGGGCGAACTTCCCGCCGCAGTCGATCTGGAGAGCCGCACCGCCCGGTTCGCCCTGCTCTCCTCGCTCAGCCCTAATGCGCCGGACACACCCCTCGTTCAGGCCCAGCGCGCCGCCCTGTTCTCCCGCCGTCCTCCGCAGGCGCCCATCGCGCTTGTTCGCGGTGGCAGGGAATTCAAGATCAACGGCGATCAGAGCACTGTGCGCGCCGGCACCGAGATCGAGGTGAAAACCGCAAGGCCGGAAGTCACTCTCAGTCTGGCTGAAATGGACGCGGGCTCATGGGTCATGTTCGAACTGCCGGGCTTCGCCAGCGCAGCGTCCGGAACGCAGCAGGGCAGCATGGGTGCATTGCGCGCAGCGAATGAGACGTCCTGGTTCAGGGACGGGGATGCCCTGTGGGTCAAGCTGGTGGCCGAAGCTCCGGTCATGGAGGTCATTCGTCCAACGGATCTGCAAGCCAGTATAACGGTCAGCAGGGAAGGGCTCGGCGGCTGACGCAGTGCGTATTCGACATCGAGCCCGAGATAACGAACTGCATTCTCGATCTTCGTATGACCCGGAAGAATCTGGATCGCACGAATGTTACAAGTGGCTCGCTCCAGGCGGCGAAGTGTGAGGCACTAACCCGCTGCCTCTCCCGCTTCATTCCGCCCGGTGCGCGCCTTCTCGCGATAGGTCACGATGAGCCGGAAGATCGCCCAGACGGGGCCGGTAATCGCTGCGGCGACCATCGCCTGGGCAAAGTCTGGCTGGTACAGCAGCAGCGTGTCCAGCGATCCGCCGAACATGTACGGGATCAGGATCAGCAGGACAGCTGCCACCGCGAACATGGCGAAGAGAGGGAACCACAGGCTGAACAGGCCGGAGACACCCGATTTGGCCGCCAGCTTGCGGCGATTGCGCCAGGCCCAGGCGATGCTGGCAAGGAAGAACAGCGGCAGCAGCACGACCATCAGATAGGTCACCTTCGGCCACAGCCGCGCGCCCTCGCCTGCATAGTCGAAGCCCAGCGCCTTGGCGGTGATGGCGTTGCGCAGTTGCAGGTTCTCACCAAAGCCGATCCCGCCATTGGCGTTGACCAGCACGGCCACGCCCTTGCCCTGCGATGGCAGTATGGTGGCCAGCGTCTCTGTTCCCGGTACCAGGCCGCTGTGGCTCGCGGTGCCGGATTCGCCATCGATGAACCAGCCCAGCCCGTAGAATGGCGATGCCTCGCTGGCCGGGTGCAGCATTGCGGCCTTGCTGGCAGCGGTGATGATATCGTCCTCGCCATTCACCATCATGGCGAGGTAGAGCGCAAGGTCGTTTGCGCTGGCAAAGATGCCGCCTGCGGGCGCATTGATCCGCTCTGTCAGGCCCTGACGGAATGGCCGGTGGCCACCAAACCATGGCCGGTGACCCACCGCCATCTCTCCCCTGGGACCTCCATCGGCGACCGAGCTGTTGTCCATGCCGAGCGGCGCCAGAATGTGCGATTCCACGTAAGTGGCGTAATCCTCGCCGCTTGTCTGTTCGATCAGCGCGCCCAGCACCTGGTAATTGGCGTTGGAGTATTCCCACACGGTGCCGGGTTGATGGGCTGGGTTCCACTGCGCGATGCGCGCGGCATAGGCGGCCAGCTCCCCTTCGCCCGCGGCGCTATCGCCGTGCATGGCGTTGCCCTGCACCGTGGAATATCCGCTTGTGTGGCTGAGCAGCTGGCGGATCGTTATGGCTGCTGATGGCTGCCCGCGAAAAGCACCCAGATAAGTGCCCACACCGGCATCCAGATCGATCCGCCCCTGTTCGACCAGTTGCATGATCGCAAGGGCGGTGAAGCTCTTTGAAATCGACCCGATCTGGAAGGGGGTGTCGGGCGTGACCGCTTCGTCGCTGCCCGCAAGCACCGTGCCGCGCGCGCCTGAGGCGATCTCGCCATGATCGACGATGGCATAGGCAACCCCCGGCGCGCCAGACGCGGGCCATTCAGCGTCCACCAGCTGTTCCATGGGCGCGCCCGGCACGCTTGCATGCAGGCTGCCCGTCAACATCAGCGCCAGAAAGGCGAACACAAACCGCATAATTTCCCCCCCCACATCGCAAAACCTAGCACCTCGCTCGGGTTTTACAAATCGGGCGGGCTGAGGTCGCCATGGGGACCAAAGCGAAGCAATCCAGAGCAGCACGGGCCGCCCTGGATCGCTTCATCTCGCTCGCGGTGGCGAGGTGCGGGAGCTAGGCCGCTGCCACCTCGTTATCGCTCCGCCCCACGGCGGACCAGTTCACGCCTCTGGTGGCGTACATGATGCCGGCAAGGGCCACGAACAGCAGCAGTGCGCCGATCAGCAGCGAATATGTCTCCATGTTCAGCAGCACGAACAGCACGGCATACAGGCCCGCCAGCATCGCGCCGACAAAGCCCGCCCTGCGCCATGTGCCCAGCACCGCCGCGCTGTATGCGGTCAGCAGGCCGATCACGGCGCCAGCTGCGATCACGTAGGCCCAGCCGAAGCCGGTCACCTCGGCAAAGGCCAGCAGCAGCACGAAGAACAGCACCAGCCCCGCACCAGTCAGCAGATATTCCGCCGCCGCCACGCGCGCGCCGCCGACAATGTCGAACATCAGGAAGGTGGCGAAGGTGAAGCCGATGAACAGGAAGCCATATTTCACCGCGCGGTCCACCTGGCTGTACAGATCGACCGGATCGGTCAGGCCGATGGTGGCGGCAAGGCTGGTGCCGCCCTCTCCCCGCTCATCGGCTACATCGATGGGAGCCTCCCATCCTGAAGCGACGGGCGGCCCGTCATCCTGATGCGCCACCAGCGCGCGGCCCAGCGCCAGATTGGTGATGCCATCATAATTTGCGGTGAAGCCCGCATCGGTAATCTCGCGGCTATCTGGCAGGAATGATCCGCCAAAGCTGGGATGCGGCCAGCTGGAGGTTACTGTCCATTCTGTCTCCCCCCCGCGCGGAATTACGGAGAGTGACTTGCTGCCGCGAATGCCGAATTCCCATGCCACATTCAGCGGGGCGGAAGCGTCCCACGTCGTGAAGGCCGAAAAGCCCGATCCATTGGTGGCCGCAGGGCCGTTGCCCGGCTGCAACTGCTGGGCCTCCCCGTTCACGCTCACCCGCACATCGTCCTTCAGACCGCGCGGATCGGATACGCCGAACAGCAGCTCCACCTGATCCAGCAGCAGATCACCGGGTTTGACGCCGTAGCGCTCAAGATCATCGGGCATTTCGAAACGCGCGGTGCCCGACATCGCCGAGTCGTAAACCACGGTCTCGTAAATGGCGTAGCCCTTGCGGTCAGGATCGATCTGCGTGGCGATGGACTGGTGGGCGGGAGAGAAGAACAATTCGCGGCGATGACTTGTGGTGGTGGTGCGATCCTCGCCATCGATCGTCTGCGTCCGGGTGACTTCCTGCATCCACGGGACAACCAGCACTGGCCCGGTCACAGTTTGCGCCCCGCCCCATCCCGCGGCGATGGAGGCCTGCGCGGTCTGGGACTGGCTCTCCCGATCATAGACGAGACTGTAGACCATCATCAGCGGGATCATCAGGACAAGGGCGACAAGCCCCGTCAATGCCAGTTTTGCTCCGGGTGATCGTTCCGGACGGTGTTCGGGGCGGTGTTCGGGGTCCATCGGCTTACTCCCTCAAGTTGTGCGATGAACCGTTCTCTGGGCGCGACGAACTGAATTTCAGATGAACTCGCGCGCGCGTGTTGCGTGCGCGCGTAAAGCAGGCATGATCGGCCGATGACGTTGAAACGATTCGCCATTTTCGCCCCGCTGCTGGCGCTCGCCACTCCCGCTCTGGCGCAGGAGGCGGAGGGGCAGGCAACGCCCCCGCCCGCGACCACGCAGGTGGTGCTGGAAACCACCATGGGGGACATCGTCATAGCGCTGGAGACGCAGCGTGCACCGATCACCGCCGCCAATTTCCTGCGCTATGTGGAGGAGGACCGGTTTGACGGCACGGTGTTCTACCGCGCCATGCAGCTCGACTGGGGGGAGCAGCCCAACGGCCTGATCCAGGGCGGCGCGCAGAATGACTGGGACCGCATCCTGGACCCGATCGCGCATGAGCCGACCAGTGAAACCGGCGTGCTGCACACGCGCGGCGCGATCAGCATGGCGATGGGGGAGCCGGGCACCGCCAATGGCGATTTCTCCATCCTGCTGCGCGACCTGCCGCAGCTGAACGCCAACCCCGATGCCGAAGACCCCGCCAGCCGCCCCGGCTTTGCCGCCTTTGGCCATGTGGTCTCAGGCATGGACGTGGTCGAAGCGATCCACGCCGCGCCTATCGATCCCGAAAAGGGCGAAGGATGGATGCTGGGCCAGATGCTGGCCGATCCGGTGGTGATTGTGGATGCGCGGGTGGTGGGCGACAGGCCTTAATCGGTCGTGGTTTCAGGCTCAGCCATGAAGGTGATGGTCACGGAAATGTCCCCCATCAATTCAAGATGATGAGGCCGTTCAGGCGGCACCATGATGACTGCCGGGGCGACCAGATGTTCCGATGTATTGGAACCATCGTCCCAGACGAAATCCAGCTCGCCCTCGCTCAGGCAAAGGCGCGCCCATCGCCCGGGTTTCAAGCGGTGTTCCGCCAACAGGCCGCGCGGGATGGTATCGGCATTGAACGGGCCGATCTCGCGCAGGGCTTGCAGGTTTTCAGGCACCTGGGACGTTCCGAATTCGTCAGACATACGGCAGGTTCCTTCCCTTGCTGGCGCCCGCCATACCTTCACGGCGCATGGCGATTCCGGTGAGCAGACTGTCGGCGATCATGCGGGCGCGGCCTGCGAATATCTTGACCGCCTCCTCCTCAGTGCATTCTTCACGCAGAGTGGCGTAAAACAGATCGAGCCAGTGGCTGAAATGGCGCTCATCCAGAGGCGGCAATTGCTGGTGCCTGACCATCGGATTGCCCGAATATTCGGCGGTGCTGAACAGGATCGAGCGCCAGAACCTGTTCATCTGTTCAAGGTGTTTTGGCCAGTCCTGTATTTTCCCGGTGAAGATCGGACCGAGCAATTCGTCGTCGCGGATCTTGCCATAGAAAGATGCAATCACCCGGCTGACGACCTCATCCGTCAGGCCAATCCGCCCCGCGTCCTCACGCTTCTTCTGGCGAGCAAGCGCCGCGTGGGGATTGGTTTCACCGGTTCTGACAGCCTGCCTGCTCATGCGTCCAACTCGAAAAAGGTGATCTACATGCTTTAATTAAGCCACTTGCCGCTAAAAGCAATATATCATATACCTCTTTTATGCAGCTAAGCCTCCACACCGATTATGCCCTGCGCGTGTTGATGGCGCTGGCCGCAACTGGCGAACAGATGACGATTGATGATGTGGCCGGACGCTATCGCATCTCGCGCAACCATCTGGCCAAGGTCGCACAAAGCCTGCAGGGTCAGGGCCTGATAGAGACCACCCGCGGCCGCACCGGCGGAATGCGCCTCGCCCGCGACCCTGGCGATATCAACGTGGGCGCAGTGGTCCGCAAATTCGAGAGATTCGAAGGGTTTGTGGCGTGCATGGGCGGCCCGCAGGATTGCGTCATAGATGGCGCATGCGGGCTAAAATCACCGCTGGCAGGCGCGCTGCAAGCCTTCCTCACCCACCTCGACGGGTTCACCTTGGCCGATCTGGTCGGCGATCAGAAGAAAGCGCTGCTGGCGAGGATTGGCTGAGAAGATCGACCTAACAGACCGCCATCAATAAACCCGCTTCTTCGGCTTGATGTACTCTGCATCGTCGGTGAGCGTGTATTCGTGGACCGGGCGGTAATCGATCTTCACATCGCCGCCGGTGCCGCCCCAGCCGGTGAACCATGCGGCGGTGTGCTTCATCCATTCCGCATCGTTGCGATCGGGGAAATCCTCATGCGCGTGGGCGCCGCGGCTTTCCTTGCGGTTTTCGGCAGAGGACATGGTGACCACGGCCTGCGCCATCAGATTGTCCAGCTCCATCGTCTCGATCAGATCGCTGTTCCAGATCAGTGAGCGGTCGGTGACGTGGATGTCCTGCATGCGCTTGTTGGTTTCCGCCAGCTGCTTGACACCTTCGGCCATCAGCGCGCTGTCACGGAACACGGCGGCGTGCTTCTGCATGGTCTTCTGCATTTCCGCGCGGACTTCCGCCGTGGGCGAGCCACCCTTGGCAGTGCGGAAATGATCGAGCCGGCCGAGCGCGAAATCGGCGCTGTCCTTGGGCAGTTCCTCCTGAGCCGCACCCGGCTTGAGGATATCGCGCAGGCGGTGGCCGGTTGCGCGGCCAAACACCACCAGATCGATCAGCGAGTTGGAGCCGAGGCGATTGGCGCCATGCACCGAAACGCAGGCCGCCTCGCCCACGGCGAACAGGCCTGGCACCACCGTATCGGGATTGCCGTCTGCGCCAATGGTGACGACTTCGCCGTGATAATTACAGGGGATGCCGCCCATGTTGTAATGCACAGTGGGGGTCACCGGCAGTGGCTGGCGCGTCAGGTCCACGCCGGCGAAGATCTTGCCGCTTTCGGTGATGCCGGGAAGACGCTCTGCCAGCACCGCCGGATCGATATGATCGAGGTGGAGGTAGATGTGGTCCTTTTCTGGCCCGACGCCGCGTCCTTCGCGCATTTCCAGCGCCATGGAGCGGGACACCACATCGCGCGATGCCAGGTCCTTGGCCGACGGGGCATAGCGCTCCATGAAACGCTCGCCTTCGGAATTGGTCAGATAGCCGCCCTCGCCGCGTGCGCCCTCGGTAATCAGCACGCCTGCGCCGTAAATGCCGGTGGGGTGGAACTGTACGAATTCCATGTCCTGCAGGGGCAGACCGGCGCGCAGTACCATGCCGCCGCCGTCGCCGGTGCAGGTATGGGCAGACGTGGCGGTGTAATAGCAGCGGCCATAGCCGCCCGTCGCCAGCACCACGCTTTGCGAGCGGAAGCGGTGGATCGTTCCGTCATCCATGCACATGGCGATCACGCCCACGCACGCGCCATCCTTCATGATCAGGTCGATGGCGAAATATTCGATGAAGAAGTCGGACTGGTACTTCAGGCTCTGCTGATAGAGCGCATGCAGCATGGCATGGCCGGTGCGGTCTGCCGCGGCGCAGGTGCGCTGCACGGGAGGACCCTCACCCATGTTCTGCATGTGGCCGCCAAACGGGCGCTGGTAGATCGTGCCGTTTTCATTGCGGCTGAAGGGAACGCCCGCGTGCTCCAGCTCGTAAACGGCTTCGGGCGCTTCACGCACCATATATTCGATCGCGTCCTGGTCTCCCAGCCAGTCTGACCCCTTCACGGTGTCATACATGTGCCATTGCCAGTGATCGGGCGTGTTGTTGCCCAGCGAAGCGGCAATGCCGCCCTGCGCTGCAACCGTGTGGCTGCGGGTGGGGAAGACCTTGGAGATATTGGCGGTTTTCAGCCCGGCTTCGGCGGCGCCCATGGTGGCGCGCAGGCCGGACCCGCCAGCACCCACCACCACCACATCATAGATATGGTCGATGATCTTGTAGGCGGGCTGTGTGGTGTTATCGGTAGCCATCAGGCAGCAGCTCCAAGGGCAAGGCGGACAATGGCGAACAGGCCAAATGCCGCGCCGGCAAAAGCGAACAGGTTGAGCGCGAGAACCGCGGCGAACTTGGTGCCTGCTTCATGCAGGTAATCCTCTATCAGCACCTGCAATCCCAGACGGGCATGCCAGAAGGTGCTGATCACGAACAAGGCCACCAGCGTGGCCTGCACCGGGCCGGAAATCCAGTCTGTTACCGTGGCGTAGGACAGGTCCGGCAGCAGCACGAAGGCGAACGCCAGATACAGGCCCAGCAGCAAATTACCGGCAGCGGTAAAGCGTTGCAGCAGCCAGTGATGCGCGCCGTGCTTTGCCGAGCCCAGGCCGCGTACCCGGCCAATGGAGGTTCCTTCACCCATTACGATTGCCCCTGTTGACGCTTACAGCCACATCACACCGGCCCAGAAGGCAACGGTGAGGACGATGGCGGTGCCGATCGAAACGATCGAGAAAATGCGATTGATGTCGAGTTCATAGCCTGCGCCCATATCGAGCACGAAATGGCGAATGCCCGAGCACATGTGACTGAAGAATGCCCATGAAATGCCCACCAGCACGATGATGCCGTACCAGCTCATCGCGTGATCGGTGAAAGTCGCATAAGCTTCCGGCCCGCTGGCCAGTGCGCTCAGCCACCACAGCAGGATCGGCAGCCCGACCAGCGCCATGCCATCCCCGGCAACCCGGTGGAGGATGGATACCAGCATATGCGGGCCCCATTTCCAGATCTGCAGATGCGGCGATAAAGGGCGATTGCTCATGTTCTGTCCCATAACCCTGTTTGCTTGCCCCACTTAACGAATGTTGATCGCCGTTCAAGCGGACCATCGTCCGTATTCGAGGCTGGTCATATTCCCCTTCCTGCCCTTTTCGCACCGGCAAGCCAAGGCTAAGACCAGCGGCAATGAAGAATATTCTTGTGACAGGCACCAGCCGCGGCATTGGCGCGGCAATTGCGGCGCAGCTGCGCCTACGCGGCGCGACGGTGATCGGCCATGCCACCACCGCGCATGATGATCAGACGGTGGCCGCAGATTTCGCCCAGCCCATCGCCCCGCAGATGCTGTGGCAGGAAGCGCTGGAAAAACTGGGCGGCAAGGTGGATGTGCTGGTCAACAATGCCGGCCTGTTTGCGCCCAATCCGGTGGAAGGATCGGACTTTGAATGGCTGGACCTGTGGGAAGACACGCTGCGCATCAATCTGACCGCCGCCGCGCAATTATCCCGTTTTGCGCTGCGATACTGGCGCGCCAGCGGGCGCAAGGGACGCATCGTGCATATTGCCAGCCGCGCGGGACACCGGGGCGATTCGCCCGATCACTGGCATTATGCCGCGGCCAAGGGCGGGATGCTGGCGCTGCACAAGACCATCGCCCGCGCCTATGCCAGCCAGGGTATTCTCAGCTTCGCCATCGCGCCCGGCTTTACCGATACGGCGATGGCGGGCGATTATCTGGCCAGCCGCGGCGGAGCGGGCCTGCTGGCGGATATTCCGCTGGGCCGCGTGGCTACGCCCGATGAAATCGCCAGCATCGCCACCTTCTGTGCGCTGGATGCACCTGCCAGCATGACCGGCGCGGTGATCGATGCCAATGGAGCAAGCTATGTTCGCTAGAGCCTCCCTGCTCCTGCCAGTATCGCTGCCGGTATTTCTGATTGCCTGCGCGCCCGCGCCCGGGCCTGCCCCACAGCCGCAAGTCGCGGCCGACCAGGCGCGGTGGACCCAGCAATGCGAGGACTGGGACGATTGGGACAAGCCGGGCCCGCCATTCCGCATCCACGGCAATTCCTATTACGTGGGCACCTGCGGGATCGGCGCCATCCTCGTCACCTCCGATGCCGGACACATCCTCATCGACAGCGGCACGGATGCCGGTGCGCGGGTTGTGGCGGGCAATATCCAGGCGCTGGGATTTGCGCTGGAGGACGTGAAATATATCCTCACCAGTCACGAACATTTCGATCATGTCGGCGGGATTGCCCGCCTGCAGGCGCTCACCGGTGCGCAGCTGATCACTTCCGCGCCCGCCGCCGAGGTGTTTCGTAGCGGCGAAGTGGCGCTGAACGATCCGCAATATGGCGAGATCGAAGGGCCTGCGCGGGCGCGGGTGGACCGCATCGTTGGTGGCGGAGACGTGGTCACGCTCGGCCCGCTCAGCCTGACCGCCATCGCCACGCCGGGCCACACGCATGGCGCGCTCAGCTGGCAATTGACTGCGCGCGGCGGAGCTGAGACGCGCCAGATCGTCTATGCCGACAGCCTCTCCCCCGTCAGCAACGATGATTATCGCTTCTCCGACCATCCGGAATACGTGCAGGAGTACCGCGATGGGCTTGCGCGGCTGGCGGCGATGTCCGGGCGCGACTGCGATATCTTGCTAACCCCGCATCCCTCCGCCAGTGGCATGCGTGACAAATTGCTGGCGGGTGATCTGACTGCCAGCCCGACCTGCGCCGAATACGCCGCCTCCATCACCACCCGCCTTGATGCGCGACTGGCGCAGGAAACAGAACAATGAGCTGGAAACTGACTGCCTTTGGCCCGCGCGAGATGATCGAGGCCGCGCTCGCCCGCCATGAGGAGGATGCCGACCGCGACGAGGGGATCGTCATTACCGCCTTCGAAGTCGCCCTGGACCAGCCCGAGGACTGGCGGCTCGACGTCTATCTGGAAGCCAAGCCCGGCCAGGCACAGCGCAATGCGGTGAAGGCCCTGTTCGCGGGTGAGGCACCGCGCCTCACCCTGGAAGAACTGCCCGAAACGGACTGGGTGACCGAAAGCCAGAAGGGCATCGATCCGATCCGTGCGGGGCGCTTCCATGTCCGCACGCCCGATCATGCCGCGCTGGACGAGCCCGGGGTGGTCGATTTCTGCATTCCCGCCGCGCAGGCCTTCGGCACCGGCCATCATGAGACGACTGCGGGCTGCCTCACCATGCTCGATGCGATGAAGCGGCGCGGCGTGCATGCGCGCCATATTGCCGACATTGGCACAGGCACCGGCCTGCTGGCCTTTGGGGCGATGCATCTGTGGCCCACCGCCCATGCCACGGCCAGCGACAATGATCCGCTGTGCCTGCCCGCCGTGCTCGACAATGCGGAGATGAACGCCATTCCGCTCGGCACCGCGCCGGGGCAGCTGGCGATGGTAATTGCGGACGGAATGAAGGATGATTTCCTGGTCCAGCGCGCGCCGTTTGACCTGCTGATCGCCAATATCCTGGCCGCTCCGCTGATCGAGATGGCGCCAGAATTCGCCGCCGCCGTGGCACCGCGCGGGAATATCGTTCTGGCCGGTCTGCTGGCCACGCAGGAAAGCCGCGTGCGCGCCGCCTATATGCACGCGGGCTTCCGCCTGCAGGCGCGCATCATCAATGGCGACTGGTCGATATTATGGCTGAGAAAACGCTTCGCCGGCTGAACCTTGGCGATATCGGCCGGTTGCTGCGGGCTATATTGCTGGGCGTGGTGCTCGCCGTGGCGCTGTTTCCGGTGCTGGGCTGGATCGGCAGTTCCATCCCGCGCAACGCCGGAGCGGTTGAACCTGCCGACGGGGTCGAGATCATGGTCGAGACCAACGGCACGCACACCGGCATCGTCATGCCGATCGTCACCCCCGAGGTGGACTGGCGCACAATATTCCCCAGCGCCTCCACATTGGTGAATGGCCAGCTGCCCACCCACATCGCGGTTGGCTGGGGCGAGCGCGAGATTTTCCTCAACGTGCCCACATGGGATGACCTGACAGCCGCCACCGCCGTGCGCATCGCGCTTTTCGGCGGCGATTCGATCATGCGGGTGAGCCATTATGTGCGCCCCGCCCCCGATGAGAACTATCGCCCCGTCACCATCAGCCGCGCAGCCTATGCCCGCATGGCCACACGGATAGAGCAAAGCCTGGCGCCGCCCGGCCCGGACGGATCGCGGCAGATCCTGCGCGGCACCAATCCGCGCGATGCCTATTACGATGCGCGGGGCCATTACACCCTGGCCAATTCGTGCAATAGCTGGGTGGGAGACATGCTGGCGGAAGGCGGCGTGGAAATGGGGTGGTGGACACCGTTCGCCGGGGGAGTGATGAAATGGATCGAAAAACCGCAACCGGGCTGAAGTTCGCTCTCGCCATGCTGGCCGCGCTTACCGCCCTGCCCGTATTGGCGCAGGTGACGCCTCAGGTCACAGCGGAGGATGTGCACCGCGCGGAACGGGCACAATTCGGCTTTGGCGATCTGCGCGCCGGGGCCGATGGCAATAATCCTGACGCTGCCAATGCCGCCAACAGCAATGAGATGCTGGTGGGCAATTATGTGCTGCCGCCGCTGTTTGAAAATGCCCGCCAGCAGACGCCCGCCGGATGGCCCGCGCGCCGCGCCGAACTGGCGCGCATGGTGGAGGACAACTGGGTTGGCCGTATCCCCGCCGTGGTCGATGATTTCCGCATCGAGTGGGATAAGGTTCCGGTGGTTACGGCTAGCCTGGTCCATTTGTTGAACGACAATTTCGTTGAGGATTGGACCGGCAGGATCGTTACGAGCGATGGCCGCTCAGGTCCGGTGATTTCCGCGCGTATCTATCTGGCCAAGCACAACAGACCGCGCCCGGCGATCATCAATTACACCTATGTCTGGCCCGGCGGCGTAACTCCCAATTTCGGCGGCACGCCCGCGCCCGATGCGATCCGCCAGGCGTTGGATAATGGCTGGGTCTATGTCGAATATCGCCCGCAAATGTTGCAGGCAGACAATGGCGCGCAGATGGAGCAAGGGATCATCGGCCTGGCCCGCTGGCCGCGTCAGCAATATGACTGGGGCGCGTTGCGCGCATGGGGCTGGGGCGCCAGCCAATTGCGCGAAGAGCTAAGCCGCGATCCGCGCATCAGCCCTTCCCGCATCTCGCTCACCGGTCATTCGCGCTTTGGCAAGGGCGTGCTGGTGGCCGCCGCATACGACCTCGAATTCGCCGATGCCCATGTCTCCAGTTCCGGCGCGGGAGGGGCCAAGCTGATGCGGCGCGATTTTGGCGAGCGGTGGGAGAACCTGGCCGCGAGCGGGGAATTTCACTGGTTCACGCCCAACATCATGAACTTCGCCCGCGATCCGCTCAGCGTGGATGACCTGCCGGTGGATGCGCATATGCTGATCGCCCTGCGCGCACCGCGCCCGCTGTTCATCACCAGTGGCCTTGCGGAAAAGGGCGACAGCTGGGTCGATCCCGCGGGCATGTGGACCGCCTTCATGCTGGCCCAGCCCGCGTGGGAGGTTTTCGGCGCATCGCTGCCGCCGTTCGGCATGCCGGTGCCCGAGAGCCGCGAACAGATGCCCTATCCGCTAGGCTGGTATCAGCACGGCGAAGGCCATGTGCCGTGGCCCGCCTATGACGAGTTTTACGAACATGCGGAGCGCTTCTTCGAGGATTAGACCCTCAAGGGCTCAGAACCAGGTCCTGATCCCCACCAGCACGGCGGTGGCGGACGGATCATCGCCGCCGAGCCGCGCGATATCGGCTGTCCGGCCCAGCTTGCGGGACCATTCCACGCCCACATAAGGCGCAAATTCACGGACGATTTCATAGCGCAGGCGCAGGCCCGCCGCGAACGAGGTGAACCCAGCGCCAATATCGCGCTCGGCAATATCCTGCGCGGCCAGTTCCACTTCCACGCGTGGTTGCAGGATCACTCGCTGGGTGATCTTCTGGTCATATTCCGCCTCTATCCGCGCGGTCACATCGCCGCGATCTGACAGGAATGCCGCTGCATCGAGGTGGATCATATATGGCGCAAGGCCCTGCACTCCCAGCACCGCATGGCTGCGCGTGTCCGGCTCCACATCCAACCGCGCGCCCATTTGCAGATCGAAGAACGGCGTGATGGCATGGCTCCACAGCGCCTGCACTTCGGCATCGTCCAGCGCGCCGCCAAACTCGCCCTCGCCTTCGGTCTTGATCACCAGCCGGTCCAGATCACCGCCGATAAAGCCCTGCATGTCCCACAGATAGGCATCGCCAGATCCCAGCCGCGCCTCGAATCGTTCGACCAGCAGCGATGCGGTGCGGAAGGTGCCGTTCTCGATGGCCATTTGTTCGCGCGCCGGCCGCATTGCCGCCTCGCCCCAGATGGCATCGGCGGCGTGCAGCGGCCCTTCCAGCGCGCGCGCGGGAGGCGCGCTATTGCTGGCTGGCGGCATGTCATGGCCCATCGCCGAATGGTCCATCGTGGAATGGTCCATCGTGGAATGATCCATCGTGGAATGATCCATCGTGGAATGGTCCATCGTGGAATGGTCCATGGCCGAGTGGTCCATCTCGGAATGGTCGCTGGGGGCAGGTGCCGGTTCGGCCTGATCGGGCGCAGTCTGGCTCGTGGCCGAATGATCGTGGTCCTGCGCCGCCAGCGGAGCAGCCAGCGCCAGCAGCGGAAGGGCGAGAAGATATCTCATGCCAGCGGCCTCACCGTCACCACCTGCATCATCCCTGCGTGCATGTGATACAGCAGGTGGCAGTGGAAGGCCCAGTCGCCCGGCTCGTTCGCGGTCAGGTCGAACGTCGCCTTGCTGCCGGGCTGCACGATCAGCGTGTGTTTTCTGGGCTGGTGAGTGGCATCCGCGCCATTGACCAGTTCGAAGAAATGGCCGTGCAGGTGGATCGGATGTGCCATCATCGTGTCATTCACCAGCGTCACGCGCACCCGCTCGTCAAAGCCGAAGCGGATCGGATCGTCGGTGACAGCGGTGAACTGCTGTCCGTCGAACGACCACATATAGCGTTCCATATTGCCGGTAAGGTGGATCTGCAGCGTCCGTTCCGGCGCGCGCATCGGGTTGGCGCTGGCGGCGCGCAGATCGGTATAACGCAGCACGCGGTGCGATACGGCGTCCAGCCCAAGGCCGGGATAATCCATCCGGTCCGCCGACATGGGAGCGACCATGTCCACCCCCGGCCCGGTGGCGACACTGTCTGGCAATAGCGAGAGATCGCGCATCGAATGATCCATCGATCCCTCGCCGTGATCCATGCCCGCCATCGAACCACCCGCCATCGCGCCCATACCCATGTCGGCCATCGTCAGCGTCACTGGTTCTCGCAAATCCGGCACTGGCGCCCGCGCGCCCGGCTGGCTGGTCAGCGTGGCCACGCCCATACCGGAGCGGTCCATCGCCTCTGCCACCAGCACATGCGCGCCATCTGCGGGCTGGACGATCACGTCATAGGTTTCTGCCGCGCCGATCTGGAATTCCTCCACCGCCACCGGATCGACATCCTGCCCGTCAGCGGCCACCACCAGCATTTCTGCGCCGGGAATGCGGACGTTGAAGAAGGTCATGGCGCTGCCGTTGATCACCCGCAGGCGCACCCGCTCACCGCGGCGGAACGTCAGTTCCAAATCGTCCGCCGGGCCGTGACCGTTGATGAGATAGCTGTATTCGCTGCCTGAAACGTCCAGAATATCGCGCGGGTTCATCCGCATCCGGCCCCACATCCGGCGGTCTGCCCCCGACATTTCACCGCTGGTCGCCGTCAGCATCTGGCGGTTGAAGTAATGTTCACCCACCTTCAGCTTGCGCATGATGTCATGCGGATGCATCGGCGTGAATTCGCTCAGCAGCAGCACATATTCGCGGTCATGGGCGGGGCCGTGATAATGCGCCGGCTCAATCACGATCGGGCCGTAGTGGCCGCTCTGTTCCTGCAATCCGGAATGCGAGTGCCACCAGTATGTGCCCGACTGGCGGATGGGGAACTGATAGGTGAACGTCTGCCCCGGAGCGATGCCGGGAAAGCTGACGCCCGGCACGCCATCATACTGAAACGGCAGCAGCAGGCCGTGCCAGTGGATGGAGCTGTCCTCGGCCAGATTATTGGTCACATGCAGGCGCACGTCCTGCCCTTCGCGCAGGCGGATCAGCGGGCCGGGGATCGATCCGTTGACCGCAATCGCATGGCCCTGCCGCCCGCCGGTGGCAAAATGACTGTCACCGATGGAGAGGCTTATGTCCTCCCCCGACAATTCGCCCGACCCCTTGCGAGCCGCGCCCATGCCTTGTGCCCAGCCCGCCATCGGAATGCCCGCCAGCGCGGCAAGCGACGCGGTGGAGCGGATCAATGTGCGGCGCGAAACGCGGCGGGAAATAAGGGGAGCCATGCTCATGGTCCCCTGCACCTAGGCCTTGTGCGCGGCCTTTCCAATACCGCAAACAGCCCATGCCGGGCGCAGGTTCAAATGCTGAAACTGCGCCCGGCCAGCTGCGGCAGGATCAGAAGCTCAGATTGGCCCTGACCCACACGCCGCGCCCTGCCCCCGGCAGCTTCTCACCAACCAGTACATCCGATGCACCGACGCGGTTCAGGCCCGAAAGATGCGGGCGATAGAGCTTGTCGAACAGGTTCTCGATCCCGGCATTGATGGCAATGTCAGGCGTGACCTGCATCCCGCCAAACAGGTTGAAGACCGCATAGCCGCTGCTCGGCGCTTCGCTGTTGGTGGCCGAGACATCGTGCTGGGCCGCAGCCGCCACCATCTCTGCACCGGCGGACCACCTGTCCTGCTGCCAGATCGCGGCCAGACGCAGGTTGGACGGCGGTACGCGGTAGAGATTGTCCGCGATGTCCCGGCGCTTGCCCCGCACCCAGCTGGCCGTGCCTTCCAGCGCAAAGCTGGCGGTCAGGTCAGCGCGGAAATCGAGGTCCATCCCGTACAGTTCCGCATCGACATTGCGGAACATCAGCGGCGTGGCATCGCCGTTCATGGCGGCGACCATCTCGACCGGACTATCGACCACGCCCGGCGTGGCATCGAACGGCGTGCCCTGAATGTAATTGTCGACCCGGCGATAGAAGATCGTCGGGCGCAGTGACACGGTGCCGCTGTCGATATCGACCCCGGCCTCGGCGATATAGGCTGTCTCTGGCTCAAGCGCCTGATTGCCGACGTAGATATTGCCATCGGCCAGACCATAGCTCGCCTCTGTCGGCAGCCATGCGAAGCGTTCCAGCAGGCTGGGCACGCGCTGCTTGCGCGCCAGTGTGAAACGCGGCGTGACGACTTCGCCCGGCACCCAGCCGCGCAGCACCACATCCACAGTCGTGTCAGAGGCTTCGCGGGGCGTGGCGGCAAAGGCCGCAGCCAGATTGCGCGGCCCCATCGGCACCGCGCTGCCCACACCGGGAATGCCCGCATCCTGCGTCGTGCGATCCAGCCTTGTGCCCAGTTCGAACTCCGCGTTCCCCACGCCCCCGCGAAGCTGGACAAAGCCGCCAAAGCGGTCCGCGGCAAGGTCCGCCTGCGCATCGAGGTAGAAGTCCGCATTGTTCGGATTGGTGATCTGGACGAATTTGTCGACCAGCTCAAAATCCGCGCCGATGGTGACGTTGCGGTTGTCACTGCCAAAGCGCAGGCTTGCCTCTCCCGTCGTGCTGTCCGCATCGGCAAAGGTCGCGCGCGCCATCATCGCGGACGGCGCGGGACTGCGCAGGGTCTGGTTGTCCATCAGATGACGCACGGCGACATGGCCGATCCGCAGGTTCAGGCTGACATCATCGGCCACTTCACCGCGATATCCCGCCTGCATGAAATCGGTGTTGAAATAGATGATGTCCATCGCGAAGGACGGGTTGCCGCTGGGGTCGGTTTCGCTGCGGCGATATTCGGCGAACACCTCACCCTCGCCCAGTTTGAACCCGCCGTTCACGCCATACAGATTGCGCTCGAACGCGGTGTCTGCGGCGGTTCCGCCCGGAAATTCATAGTCATCGCCTTCCTCCCGGCTGGCGATGACGCCAAGGCGCCAGTTCTGCGTGGAAATGCCGACAGTGCCGCCAAGCGCATAGCTGTTGTCCACGCTGCGATATTGCGCCGCCAGAGAGCCGGTAAGCCGGGCATCTGGTCCAGCCGAATACGGCACCTGCACCAGCTGGGCGTTGACCGCGCCCGCCAGGCTCGGGCCCTGGGAGACCGACGCGACGCCGCGCGCGATCTCGATCCGGTCCACCAGGATGGAGGGCGCATAGTGCAGCGGCGGGTCCATCGCATTGGGTCCGCCCGATGCAAAGCGCTGGCCGTTCACGCGGCCCAGCACACGCTCCCCGAACAGGCCGCGGTAGGACAGCTGGCCGGACAGTGCGCCATTGCCAATCACCGCCGCGCCGGGCGCGCGGGCGGCAACAGCCACCGCATCTGCCGGAAGGGCGATCTGGCGGGGCGCTTCAATCTGGTCCGTATCCTGATTACTGCCGGTGGCGGTGACGACGATGACATCGGTCAGAATGTCAGCATCGGCAGGCGCATTATCCTGCGCGAACAGTGGCAGGGGGGACAGGGCAACAGCGCAAAGGGCGAAAGGCGCAGCGGCTGCCGCGCACAGCAAATCGTTTCGAAAAGTCATGGTCATATCTCGTCATGAAAAAGCACAATAGACGCTGCCAGCGCCCGGTTGAGGGCGCATCGCAAATGGCAGCAGGGCAGGTTCAGACGAGTGTGGGGGGTGCCCTTGCAGGCGGCAGAATGCGCGGCGACGTGGGCGACAAGGCCCGTTCGCGCACGGCATCGTAAGGGGCCAGCGCCAGTTGCGGCAGCGGCAGGCTGACGGCATCATCCGGCGGTGTGGCGGGGGATGAGTGACCGGCAAAGGCGCAGGCCTGGCGGCCTTCATCCTGCCCATCGTCACCGGGATGGCCATCCTTCATGGGGATCACCCATGTGCCATCGGCGTTGCACAGGCTGACCTGGATACCGCCGGAGCCATCCTGCTCCAGCATATAGCCCTGCGGAACCAGCACGCGCAGCATCAGCGCCGCCACGATCAGCAGCCCCCAGGGCATCTTACGCCAGCCTTTGCCTTGCGCCTTCATTACGTGGGCGATTTAGCGCCCTCAGCCTGTTTTGCCAGCACGAATGTCAGCGCGGCGCCGATTATCGCAATGCCGGCCATGACCAGGAACGCCAAAGTTCCGTCGCCATCATTCCCCTCGCGAATGCGGCCCAGCATGTCTGGTCCGACAAAGCCGCCCAGTTGTGAAAGCGCGTTGATCCAGGCAATCCCGCCTGCCGCCGCCACGCCGGAAAGGAAGGCGGTGGGAATGGTCCAGAACACCGCCAGCCACGCCATCGCCCCCGATGCCACCAGCGTGAGCGCAAGGATCGAAACGACGACCGATCCGCCGCCGAATGCCAGCATCAGCAGGCCGATCATTGATACCAGCAGCGACGCGGTGGCATGCCAGCGGCGCTCTCCCGTGCGGTCCGAATTGCGCGCCACGATCACCATCGCCACCGCGGCAATTGACCAGGGGATGGCGCTGACCAGCCCCACTTTCAGGAAGTTGGCGCGGTCTATGCCGATCTCCTGCACCAGCGTGGGCATCCAGAAGTTGAGCGCATTGTTGATGATACCGCGCGAGAAATCCGCCAGCGCCAGCGCCCAGATGCGCCAGTCGAGGAAGATGGCGGAGAAGTCATGGCGCATACCCACGGCGTGCTTGCGCACTTCATCCGCGGCAAGCTGGCTCTCCACCAGGTCGCGTTCCTGATCGGCCAGCCAGGCGGCATCGCGCGGGCCGTTGGGCAGGACTTTCAGCACCGCAAGGCCCAGCAGCACGGCGGGAATGCCCTCTATCAGGAACAGCCACTGCCACCCGCGCAGGTTTCCCATGCCATCGGCAAATTGCAGGATCAGCCCGGATATGGGGGAGCCGACCGCGCTCGCCATCGGGATCGCGATCAGGAACAGCGCCACCACATGCGCACGCCGCGCAGCGGGGAACCAGAAGGTGAGGTAGAGGATCACGCCGGGAAAGAAGCCCGCCTCGGCAATGCCAAGGGTGAAGCGCAGCAGGTAGAAGGTGAACTCTGCATCGCTGGTGCCGAACCAGGCGGAGATTCCGCCCCAGCCGACAGAGCCGGTGAACATGAAACAGACAGACAGCAGCCCCCATGTCACCATGATCCGCGCGATCCACGCCCGTGCGCCGACCTTGGACAGGATCAGGTTGCTGGGCAGTTCGAACAGGAAATAACCGATAAAGAATATGCCCGCGCCAAAGCCATATACGGCATCGGACAGCGCCAGATCGCTGGCCATCTGCAATTTGGCAAAGCCGACATTCACCCGGTCCAGAATGGCAAGGAAATAGCCCGCGAACAGGATCGGCAGCAGTTTGAGCGCGATCTTGCGATAGGTGGCGTCTTCAAAGCCTGCACCTTCAACGCTGCTGTGCTGCCGTGTGCTGTCCATCAATCCCCCTGCAATTCCCCTGTGACGGCTCTAGCACGGGTGCATGCGCGCTTGGAATGCCGGAAACGGCCCCCACCTGACAGGGATGGAATGGCTGCTCGCAATTCTGGTTCTCGGCACTCTGCTGGCGCTGTTGCCACGCCTGTTGCGCGCCAGTCGCAAGGCCCAAGGCAAGTCCCGGCGCAAGGGCACTGCGGGCGGCATCATGATGGGCATGGGCCTCGCCTTCATGACCATTTTCGACCCCGGAAAGTCCGATTCGGTTGAGGAAATCCAGCGCCGCAAGGATCTGGGCGATGACGATCAGGGTGAGAGCGGCGCGGGCAAGGACTAGCGCCTCCAGCGTATAAGATTTGACAAGCTAGCTTTTCATTGCGACAAGTGTGCTTGGCAAATTGATTCGCATGAAGGGCGCAGTCACATGGCAAGCAAGATTACAAAAAAGGGCGCGGCGGTGGATATTGCGTTCCTCGCCTCGATGATCGGTTTCGTCGCGGTGATGATCAACCAGCGGGCATTCACGCCGGGCGTTCACAGCGTCCTGCTGATCGCTCTGGTGGCAGTCGCTCTCGCGCTCAACATCAGCCGCGAAGCGCGCAAGGAAAAGCAGCTGGATGAGCTGGAACTCGCCAGCGCCAGTTTCGGCGCCCGCTGGGCGGTGACGGTGCTGGGCATTGTCATGATGCTACTGCTGTTCGTCACCCCGATGCAAAGCGCTGTCGCGCATCTCGCCAATGCCGTGGAGAACGGCAGCGGCGTCGCCATGGTCCGCCCCAGCAAGACCTTCCTGATGGGACTGTGCACGGCAATGGTCATCCAGCTGGGCGCCAAATCCGCGCTTGCCTCTATCTGGAAGTGGACCAAACGGTGAAGAACTCCATCCGCCTGCTGCGCGCAGAAAAAGGCTGGAGCCAGGCCGAACTGGCCGATCAGGTGGGCGTGTCGCGCAATTCGGTCAATTCGATAGAGAACGGCAAGTTCGACCCGTCCCTGCCGCTGGCGTTCCGCATCGCCCATGCCTTCGGGCTGACGGTGGAGGAGGTTTTCGACAAGGAGGACGCCTTCACCTGACCGGCGCGCCGCCCTACCCCGCCGCCGCCACGATGGCCGCCCAGCCTGCCTCGTCAATCACCTCTATCCCAAGCTCGGCAGCCTTCTTCAGCTTGCTGCCCGCACCGGGGCCAGCCACCACCAGATCGGTCTTGGCGCTGACGGTCCCGGCGGCCTTGGCACCCAGCCTTTCTGCCTGCGCCTTGGCCTCGTCGCGGCTCATCGTTTCCAGCTTGCCGGTGAACACCACCGTCTTGCCGGAGACGGGGCTGTCGAGAGTTTCAACTTCATAGCGCGGCACGTCCAGCTCGCTCAGCAGGTCTTCCCACACGGCGACATTGTGCTCCTCGTGGAAGAAGTCCCCCAGCGCCTCCACCACCACCGGACCCACGCCATCGATGGAGGACAGCGCGGCGGCCGCATCCTCATCGCCCGCGCGGGCTTTTTCGGCAGCGTCCCGCAGAGCGGGCAGCTCGTGAAAATTCTTCATCAGGTCGCGCGCGGTCACCGCCCCCACATGGCGAATGCCCAGTCCGAACAGCAGCCGCGCGGCATCGGGGCGGCGCTTGGCCTCGATACTGGCGAGCAGGTTCTCGACCGACTTTTCCTGCCACCCGTCCAGCGCCAGGATCTCTGCCTCACGATCGCGCAGGGCAAAGATATCCGCGGGGCTTTTGAGCCAGCCGAGCGCGAAGAACTGGTCGATGGTCTTGTCGCCCAGCCCGTCAATGTCGAGCGCAACGCGGCTGACGAAATGCTTTAGCCGTTCGGTGCGCTGTGCCGGGCAGATCAGGCCAGCGGTGCAGCGCACATCGACCTCGCCCTCCTCGGCCACCGCCTCGCTGCCGCATTCGGGACAGTGATCGGGAAAGTGGAACGGCGGACGGTCGGCATCGCGGGTGAGATTATCGACCACCTGCGGGATCACATCGCCCGCCCGCTGCACAACAACCCGGTCACCCGGCCGCACACCCAGCCGGGCGATCTCGTCCCGGTTATGCAGGGTGACATTGGTGACGGTGACGCCGCCCACCAGCACCGGAGCAAGCCTGCCAACCGGTGTCAATTTGCCTGTACGGCCAACCTGGATGTCGATTGCCAGCAGCGTGGTTTCCGCGCGCTCTGCCGGGAATTTGTGCGCCATCGCCCAGCGCGGGGCCTTGGCCACAAAGCCCAGCCGCTTCTGCCAGTCGAGCCGGTTGACCTTGTAGACCACACCGTCGATCTCGTAATCCAGAGCGTCGCGGCGCTGATGAATGCTGCGGTATTGCTGCAGCATTTCTTCCACCGAATGGCACAGGACCAGATCGGGAGAGATGGGCATGCCCCATTCGGCCATGCGCTGCATCACCGCCATCTGCGTGTCGCCGGGCAGTTCGCTCGCCGCGCCCCAGCCATGCGCCCAGAAGCGCAGGTTGCGCCTTGCCGTGACGCTGGCATCCTTCTGCCGCAGCGATCCCGCCGCAGCATTGCGCGGATTGGCAAAGAGCTTGTCGCCTGCCTCTGCCTGGCTGGCATTAAGTGCGGTAAAGTCCTGTTTCGACATGTAAACTTCGCCGCGCACTTCAAACACATCGGGCACATTGCCGCGCAGCATTTGCGGGATATCGGCGATATGCGCGACATTGCCGGTGACGTTTTCACCCACCTGCCCATCGCCGCGCGTGGCGGCCAGAACCAGTGCGCCTTTCTCGTAACGCAGCGAACAGGACAGGCCGTCAATCTTGTCCTCCGCAGTCATCACCACAGGCTCATCCTCGGCCAGAGCGAGGAAGCGCCGGACGCGGGCGACGAAGTCCATCACCTCCTCATCGGAGAAGGCGTTGTCGAGGCTCATCATGCGGACTTCATGCTGCACCTTGGACAGCGGCGAGGCGGCGATTTCAAAGCCCACCACCTTGCTGGGCGAATCCTCGCGGATCAGCTGCGGGAACTGCGCCTCCAGCTCCGCATTGCGGCGCACCAGCGCATCGAATTCCGGATCCGAAATCTCCGGATCGTCCTTGGCGTGATAGAGCCTGTTGTGATGCGCAATCTGCTTCGCCAGCCGCATCAGCTCATTGGCAGCTTCGGCTTCTGTGATGTCGGCCATGCACTTTTCCTGCGCGATTTTATGATCCGCGCAAATCATGGTAATTTGCGCTGGAGGGGGAATTAGCATGATCGACCGCAGCTTGAAGGCTCTGTTTTCGCTTATCGCCGGATTGATGGCCCTGGCATACCTGGTCCACAACCTTGCCAATATCGGCCCGGCCTATGAATTCTTCGTCTATATAACCAGCCATTCCGACCAGGAGGCTTATCCGGTAACGCTGCTGCCGGTACCGCCATCGCCGCTGATCGTCCTGGCCATGGCGCTGGTCTTCGCGCTGGAGCTGGCTGCGGGTGTCATGCTGGTCTGGGGTGCATGGAAGCTGTGGTCTGCGCGCGGAGCCGATTCAACGGGTTTCGAAAGCGCCAAGCGATTTGCCAAGATCGGTCATGGTTGTGCCATCGCCAACTGGTGGGGGCTGTTCCAGGTCATCGCCATCGCCGGATATCAGGCGTGGCAGATGCCGGCCGGTGCAGGTCCCGATCACGGCAGCTGGGTCTATGGTGCGATCAACATGCTGGCGCTGATCTACCTGGCGCAAAAGGACGACTAGCTCTCACCAATCAACCGCGGATCACGGGTGAAGGTCCAGCCACCATCCGCAAACGCCATCGTGTACTGGACGCTCATCGAATTGGTCTGGCCGGCGACATAGCCGCCAAAGCCGCTGCAATGGTCAGCGTCGGGGCAGGAGAAGCTGTGGATGGTGAACACCATCGCCGGTCCGCCCGTTTCGCTGTCCTGCCACACGCCATCGATAGACGCGCAGCGCGCAAACGGAGCCAGCGCCTCATAGCGCGTCATCAGCGCCAGTTCCGCCTCAGGCGCCAGCGCCACTTCGGAGCGCCCGTCATGCGTGCTGGCGCAGATCGTGGGACGCAGCGGCACATCGCTGGCGAAATAATTGCCGAGAATATGATCCATCAGCGCCAGCTGGGGCTGCGAGCGGTCCGCGGCGAGCGAGGGCAGGCCATTGTCCGGCGTTGGCACCGGATCTTCCGGAACGGCACACGATGCCAGAAGCAGCACCGCGCCTGTGGTCAGCAACCTGTTCATCACACACCCTCCAGCAATCTGTCCGCCTGCGCGCGGGCTTCATCGGTAATCTCTGCGCCCGATAGCATGCGCGCAATCTCTTCCTTGCGGCCCAGCGCATCGAGCAGGACGACCGAGGTCTTTGTTACCGTGCCTTCGGACGATTTGGCGATCAGATAATGCGTGCCGCCGCGCGCGGCGACCTGCGGGCTGTGCGTGACCGCCAGCAATTGCCCGCCGCCATCCACGCCGCCGGCCAGCCGCGCCAGCCGCTCGCCAATGGCGCTGGCAACCGCCCCGCCCACGCCGCGATCAATCTCGTCGAATATCACCGTGGCCGCCCCGCCCTGCTCCGCCAGCGCCACTTTCAGCGCCAGGATGAAGCGTGACAGCTCGCCGCCCGAAGCGATCTTGTTGAGAGGGGCGAAATCGGCGCCGGGGTTTGTGGCAATGAGGAATTCCACGCTGTCCATGCCGTGCGCGCCCCACTTCTCCTCTTCCAGCTGGGTCACGGCGGTGCGGAAGCGCGCGGCATCCAGCTTGAGCGGAGCCAGCTCGCCCGCCACCGCCTCATCCAGCTGCATGGCCGCAGACACCCGCGTGGCGTGCAGCGCTTCGGCCTGTGCGATGTAATTCTGCCGCGCCGTTTCGGCGGCTTTTTCCAGCTTGGCGAGATCGGCCTCGCCATTCTCAATGGCATCGAGCCGGGCGCGCAGGTCGATCATGGTGGCGGGCAGGTCATCGACCTGGCAGCCATGCTTGCGGGCCAGCGCGCGCAGTTCGAACAGGCGCGTCTCTATCCGGTCCAGTTCGGCGGGATCGTGCTGCATCGCCTCGGCAGCGGCCTGCAACGACTGCTCCGCCTCGCTTGCCTCGATCACGGCACGGTCAAGGCTGTCGAGCGCCTGCTTCAGCAGCGCGTGTTCGGGGGCGATCCGGTCCAGCCGCCGGGCGGCGCTGCGCATCTGGGCGAGCGCTGAATCCGACCCGTCCCAGAACAAACGCAGCTCTTCCAGATCGCCGGACAGCTTCTCCCCCTTCTGCATATCGGCGCGGGCATTGGCGAGAGTGGTTTCCTCGCCCTCCTGCGGTTCGATCGCGGTCAGTTCCGCCAGATGGGCCAGCAGCAGGTCCCGGTCCGCCAGCGCCTGGGCAATGTCCGCGCGGGCCTGCGTCAGAAGGCCATCAGCGCTGCGCCATGCGGCATGGGCGGCGGCCACGCCCGCCACGTCATCCCCGGCGTAGCGATCGAGCAAGGCGCGGTGGCCGCGCGGATTGACGAGGCCGCGGTCATCATGCTGGCCGTGCAGTTCCACCAGCGCAGGTGCCAGGCTTCGCAGCAGGGCAATGCCCACGCCCTGATCGTTGACGAAGGCCTTGGACCCGCCATCGGCCTTCAGGCTGCGGCGGATGATCAGCGGCTCACCCGGCTCCAGCTCAACCTCCGCCTCGTCAAGCGCATCGCGCACGGGTGCAGGCAGGGCGGCAAATTCGAAAGTGGCGGTAACGCTGGCCTTGTCCGTTCCGGCGCGCACCAGCGCATTGTCGGCGCGATTACCCAGCACCAGACCCAGCGCATCGAGCAGAATGGATTTGCCCGCGCCGGTTTCGCCCGTGAGCACGCCCAACCCCGGCCCGAAAGACAGGTCAAGCGCCTCGATCAGGACGATATTTCGGATCGCAAGCGAGGTCAGCATGGCTGGTTGCAGTCAATAAGGCGCACATGGCCAAATCGCAATGACCGCCGCCATCGTGACGGTGGATGCTCCAGAGAATCTTAACCAATAGCTGGCTCAATCAGGCATCGGCCCCGGTGCGGCCAGCAGAGGGGATTCGCGCAAACCATGTCTGTCCTGACGATCAGAGCACATAAGCGCTATGCCCTGCGCCTGCCGGTGGAAGTGGTCATACCTGGACGCAAGCCCGCACGCGGCCTGCTGATCGAACTGTCGCAGCAAGGTGCGCGGATCAGCAATCTGGGGCGCCGCACATATCAGCCGGGCGACGAAGTGACGGTGATGACATCGTGCGGAAAGGAACTACCCGGAACCATCCGCTGGGCGCATGATGGACTGGCGGGAATCATGCTGGCGCGGTCGATGCACCTGCCCGAACTGACGCAATTGCTGGAAGCCAACCGGATTGCGGTGAGCGAAACCTGTTACGGCACCTGAACAGCGCCGCACTGGTCGGCTATCAGCCGCCCAGGCCGACTTCCGGTCCGTGCTTCTCGATCAGTTCGAAGGCCTTTTCATACCATTCGTTGCCCGGATAGTTGGCCCCCAGCACGGCGGCATAGCGCTGTGCTTCCTCGGGGATACCCAGCGCCAGGCTGGTTTCCGTGAGGCGATACAGCGCCTCAGGCGTGTGGCTGGTGGTCTGGTAGGTTTCCACCACCTTTTCAAAGTGCAGTTGCGCTGCCAGCCATTGGCCGGTGCGTTCGTAGAAGCGGCCAACTTCCATTTCCTTGCCCGCAAGGTGATCGTTCACCAGATCGATCTTCAGCCGCGCATCGGCGGCATAATCGCTGCGCGGATAGCGGCGGACCACTTCGTTCAGCGCGCGCAGGGCCTGACGGGTAATCGCCTGATCGCGCTCCACATCGCTGATCTGTTCGTAATAGGAAATGCCGATCAGGTAATAGGCATAGGGCGCATCGCGGTTACCCGGGTGGATCGACAGGAAGCGCGTGGCTGACTGGATCGCCTGATTGTAACTGCGGCCGGCATAATAAGCGAACGCGCTCATCAACTGGGCACGGCGCGCCCAGGGTGAATAGGGATGCTGGCGCTCCACCTCGTCAAACAGCGCGGCGGCGACACGCAGGTCCCCGCGGTCCAGCCGGCCCTTTGCCGCCGAGTAGAGCGATTCCACGTCGCGCGCGACATAAGCCGTCTCACGCGGGCCAGAGCCGCCGCCCATGCCGGAGCAAGCCGAAAGAGCCAGCGCCACGGCGGCCAGCGATACTGTCTTGGTGTAAGAATGCCTCATGACAAGCGCCTATAGCCAGCGCTTTACTGAACGCCAAGTGAAGTCAGTCATGTGGATCGCGGATAAAATCCGCCGCGGGCACTTTTGGGCCGTGTCACATCTGGACTCTGCCTCAAACCAATCCATACTCGCGGCTTGCAGACCACCGTCAGGTGGCGCGTCCTTGGGGGAGGACATTCTATGTGTACGGGGCGATGAGCACGGGAACTGGCCGCAAGGGACTCGTCCTGTCAGAAAACCGCCTGTTGCGGCTGTTTACCTTCTTCTTTTTCTATTTCGGCCAGGGACTGCCGGTGGGCCTGACCATCGTCGCCATTCCTGCCTGGGTGGCGGCAAATGGCGGATCCAGCGCCAATGTCGCCACGCTGGTTGGCGTTGCCTATCTGCCGTGGAGCTGGAAGTTCGCCGTTGCCGCGCTGATGGACCGCTATTCCTACCTGCCCATGGGGCGCAGGCGCGGATGGCTGATATTTGCCCAATTGCTGATGTCCGGCGGATTTGTCGGCGCCGCCGTGCTGGCTCCCGGCCCGCAAGACATCGATGCGCTGATCATGGTCACATTCCTGGTGATGGCCGGCGCGGCCACGCAGGATGTGGCGGTGGACGGGCTGGCCGTGGACCTGCTGCCCGAGGAGGAACAGGGTACTGCCAGCTCCTTCATGTTTGGCGGTCAATTCATCGGGCGTGCGCTGGCTGCGGTATCCAGCGGCATCGGGCTGGTCACGCTGGGTCCGGCAATCACCTTCCTGCTGTTCATCCCGGTGCTGCTCGCCCCAACCCTCTATGCCGTGATGATCCGCGAGCATCCGGGCGAAAAGCGCTTTCCGTGGAGCGAGGGGCAGGCCTCCGCCGCCACACTGGCCGTGCAGACCAGCAAATGGCTGGGATGGGATGGACTGATCTGGGTGACGCTCAAATCGCTGCTGCGCGGCGCCAGCCTGTGGTTCGTGATCAGCCAGAGCCTGCTGCGCGTTGCCGAGGGCATGCTGATCCCGATGTGGCCGCTGCTGGCCGTGACATTCCTGGCGATGAGTACCGAGTATTACACCTCGATGGTGTCCACACTGGAGCTGATCTGCGCCATTATCGCTCTGGGTCTGGGCAGCGCGCTGACGCTGAAGCTGGGTGCGCGCTGGTCTGTTGTGCTGGTGTGCGCGCTCAATATCGGCCTGGTGTTGGTCCTGATGACGGCGCAGCCTGTATGGGCACAACGGCCGTTCTTCATCGCCCTGACCGCATGCTGGGCGCTGCTGACGATCCTTTCCAGCATCACGACCAACCCGCTGCGCATGCAATTGTCCGACAAGCGCGCGTCGGCCACGCAGTTCACCATCTACAATTCGATCGCCAACTTCCCGGTGGCGATCGGCGCGTGGACCTTCGCCTGGCTGGGCGGCATTGAAGACCATGTGCGCACGCTGACAGGTGCGGCGGTGATCTTCACGCTGGCAGCAATCAGCTTCGCCCTGCTGCGCATGCCAAGGCCGTCACCGCCCCCGGAAGTGCAGCCCATGCCGGCCTGAACGGGTTGCTCCAGAAGCTTTTGGCCAGAAGCTATTGGCCAGAAGCTTTCAGATCCGCCGATCTACTCCCAGAAGGCCACGCTGCGGCATTCGATGCTTTCGCGAATATGCGGGTTCACCGCGCTGCTGTCGATGAAGGCGGAGTGCGGGCAACGCCAGGTGCGGTCATGATCGCTGTCATGGAATTTGAACAGCAGCACGTCATCGGCCTGCATCCCTTGAAAATACCACCAGCGGTGGCCGTGATGATAGGAGAAGATCGTCGCGGCGAGGATGTCCTCCTCACCCTCAATCGGCTTGACCAGATCATCGCCGGTGGGGAATTCATCGACAATGAACAGCGTGTTGCTCTTCTCTTCCCCGCCAAAGCTGGTGCGCCCGTCGCACACCGCCAGCGGCACGTCCTGCGGCGGAGGCGAAAAGGTGCGCCAGTAGCTGGTGACCAGAAAGCGCTTGAAGCCGGGGCCATCGGGGAAATGCTGCTTGTAGGTCGCCTCTGCCATGCGCCGCGCGGTGTTGGTATTGGTATCGACATGCGCCTCACCCGCAGGTGGCTGGATGCCGCCCTGATGCTGATAATTCTGCGCCTTCTGCTTTGCCCTGGCTGAAAGATCGGCGCTGGTGCGGATCATCCAGCCGCGCGCCACGCATTTGTCGGCACCGGTCAGGCGCATCACATCGCATTCGACCTCCTTTTCATACAGCGCATCGACCATCGCCTTGTCATGAAAATCGGTGACGGCAGACGGGCATTTGGTAATCATGAAGCCATGCGTATCGAGATCGAAATGGTCACGGATCGGCATGCCGTCACGGATGGTGATCTCATGGTCCGAATAGGTGCCGGTGTTGATCTCCGCCCCCTGGCTGACATAGCGGCGGGTGACGAAATCGCCCTCATCGACATAACGCATCATGGCGCGAACCTGGCGTGCATTATCCTCGATATTGTCCAATGCTGCGGTGGCCATCGGGCCTCTCCCCATCTGTTTTGTAACGTTCGTTAGGAATATGCCATGAGGCACTGGCGAACTGCAAGCTTGCGCACTAACCTCCATCACTGAAAACAATGAGGGAGGGATTCGATGGGGCCTTTGCCACCAAGCGCGGATGACCGTGCAATCTGGGATATGTGGGAATCACAGTTTCGTCTGCCAGTGGCGACCGTGGCCGATGAAGTGGGGACGTTTCGCGCATTGGGCAATACCCCCATGAACACTGCCGATCTCGCTGCCGAACTGAAGGTGGACGAGCGTGCGCTTGGCATCCATCTGGGCGCGCTGGCCGCGTGCGATCTGGTGGAAAAGCGCGACGGCAAATGGGCTGCCACGCCCGCTGCCCGCACCTGGCTCCATCCCGACGCGGTCGGATACTGGGGCGGTTTCCTGTTCCGCTTTCGCGAAACCAACCCGCTCCACGCACAATTGCTGGAGACCCTGAAGACCGGCAAGCGTCCCGTGGGCAACGTCTCTGGCGGGCCGGAATGGGAACGCGGAACGATGAGCCAGGAAGTGGCTGAGCGGATCGCCATCTTCATGCACGCCCATTCAATGGCTCCGGCGCGCGGTGCGGCATCGCAGCAGCTGTTCGCCGAGCTGGACAGCCTGATGGATGTTGGCTGCGGATCGGGTGTCTACGGGATCGAGATCGCCAAGGCCAATCCACGGATCAAGGTGACGCTGCTCGATCTCAAGGAAATGTGCGCCGAGGCGCATAAATTCGTGGAGGAAGCCGGCCTTACCGGGCGTGTTTCCACCGCCGGTGTGAACATGTTCGAGCAGGAATGGCCGACCGGACACAGTGCGCACTTCTTTGCCAACGTGTTCCACGACTGGTCGGAAGAGACCAATCGCCTGCTCGCCAAGAAGAGCTTTGACGCGCTGCCATCGGGCGGAAAAATCCTGCTTTCCGAAGTGCTTATGGATGATGACGGGGCCGGTCCCTGGCAAGCCGCCGCGTTCAGCCTGATGATGCTGGTGGGCACGCTGGGCAAGCAATATTCGCTGCCCGAATTCCGCGCCATCCTGGAAAGCGCGGGCTTCACCAATGTGCAGGCCACCCGCACCGGCGGCGGCTATTACTCGCTGGTCAGCGCGGTCAAGCCCTGAGAGGCCTCGCAATGGCCCTGCACTGGCCCCGCACTGTTTCCTGCGCTGAGCTGCTGCCTCTGACATGCTGCCTCTAGGGGTTCACCCCTAGGGGCGCATCAGCCATATCTGGAAGCCCCGTCCCCTATGGCTTCTCACGCGGCAGACCATTCTGTCGCCGGGACCAGGGGAAACAGACATGCAATGCAGCAAGAACCGGCATTTGCTGGCCGATCAGGCTGGCGCGACCTCCATCGAATATGCGCTGATCGCAGCGCTGATCGCGGTTGCGCTGGCAGGCACATTTTCCTCGCTTGGCGGCGAAGTGACCACCCATTACCAGAACATAGAGACGTCCATCGACGAGGCCGTCAATGAGACCGAGGCGGAGCCTGCCCCTTCGCCCACTTGAGCCTGCGCCATGGCCTGCCCATGACCTCGCACGCGCGCCTGACGGTCCCCGCCACGGATGTGCCACACATATTGGCACGGGCTTGCCGGACATAGCTAATTTCACCTTAAGGCCAACTGGTAGCACCGCCGTAACCGCATCTGGCGCACACATGGTAACTGCACCGGCTCTGTTTCGAAGACCCGAGTCGGTGCGGAGACATGGGGAAACATGATGTTCAACACTCTGGCCGCGCTATGCGCAAATACGGACGGCACGACAGGTATCGAATATGGCCTGATCGCCTCGCTTATCGCCATGACAGTCGTCGGCGGGATATCCTCGCTGGGAACCGAAGTGGGCGGCTTCTACGAAGCCATGCAGACCGGGCTGCACGATTCCAACGAAACGCCTTGAGCCAAGCGCCTGATTGGCGCTTTCCTGATTGGGCGGCAGCGCACCATGCGGACAGCCCCAACCTTGACAAAAATCAATGCCTCCACGGTCCAAGTGTGGCCCACTGCTTCCATCAGGTGTCATACCAGACGGGCCTGGTGAGGAGGTGCCATGACGCTGCGGTTTTCCAGGTACACAGCTGCCGCAATCAGCATGGCCATAGCCGGAGCAGCGAGCGGGGTATCGGCTCAGCAACTGGAGACCCGGCCGACACTGCGGCCCGTCTTGCGCCCTGAACTTCAGATCGAGGCGCCAGCGACCCAGATTGTTCCGCCAGCAGATGTGGAAAGCTATGACGATCCGGAATCGGTCACACTGAAGGCCGGTACAACAGGCGATCTGATCAGGTCGCTCGAAATCAGGCGATCCTTCTCGGTCGAGGAGCTGCGGCGCAATCCGGAAATCCAGATCGGCCCGGTGCGGGCGAATATGCGCCCCGTGCTGCAAAATCCCGATGCGCCGGTAAATCTGGCCAGCCGCCTCAGGCAGCGCAGCGCACTGGTGACGGATGTGCATGACAGCATGGACGTCATGGAAGCCAGCGGTGGCCTGATCATCCGCCAGTTCCTGACCTATCGGATGCTGCCGCGCTCCTGCTCCGACAGCCGCAACAGGCAAGAACTGGCGCGCGCAGGGGCATCCTGCTTCACGCGCATGAGCGAGCAGGAACGCACAGCCGCCCGCGCCAATCCGGCCAGCGCGCGCTATGTTTCCGGGACAACTATCCCGCTCGGGAACAGGACGCTTGGGGCAAGACGGGAGGCCGAAGCCGCGGAGATCGCCACCGATATGGCCAGCCTGCGCGCCATGCTGCGCGACCCGGCGCAGCGGGCCACGATTGAGCGCGAGATCGGCGCGGAAGATGCAGCGCGCTATGCCAGGCTCACCGATGAGGAGCTGGAGGCCGAACTCGTCAACACTGCCGTGATCCAACTTGAAGAGACCATGTTTGTGCCGTCTGCCGAACAGATGAGACCGATCTTCCTGCAACGGCCAGGTTTCACCATCGCCACTCCCGGCGTGGCCGCGCGCGATTTCTTCCTGCCGCAGCCGATCGAGGTCGTCGACGCCGAACATGCCATTCCCGACCGCATCTTCCTCACCGGATTCACCGTCAATCGCTCGCACGAATGGCGCAAGCGCGTGTCGGTCACGATCAACTGGTGCGTGGTCAGTTGCAAGAAGACCTATTACGTCGAAATGAATGCCGGCTTCGATTACGGCTTTGGCCTGCGCCTGCCGATCGAGGTTGGCGGCACCTACAGCTACAATCGCACCGGCAATAACGAGCAGGCGCATTTCACCGCCACGATCGCGCCGGTAAACGGCTCCGCTGCCGATTTCAGCTCAACCGCCCTGCCCGCCGACCAACTGTTCAACGGTCAGGAACTGGTCGCCGAAGTGGGTGCCAGGGCGGGCTTTGGCTACAAGGTTCCGGCGATGGGAACCGGCTCGGTCGGTTTTTCGGTGACGCATGATTTCACAGATGGCCTGCCCTCGCCCTTCACCAACGGCCAGTTCGCGCCCCCGGCACCCGGTCAGGCCTCACCGCCATCGGCCGAGCAGGTGTTCCGCAACATAGACCTGATCGGAGGACGCGCCAATTTCTGGTTCGTGGGCGCCAGGATCCATCCCTCCGTCAAGCTGGGGCTGACTTCGGACCGGCTGGAGATGCTGCTGACCGATAATCTGGCAGGAACGCAAATGCACATCACCCGGCCCGGACAGCGCTTCGATCTGGCGGTCGATCCGATCAGCCATGCCAGCAGCTTCACCATCGCCGAACCGACCTATAATCTGGGCTTCACGCTCACCCCCGGCATCACCGTCAACGCCTTTGTCGACGTCAAGGCGTGGAGCAAGGACTGGGACTGGGACATCTGGTTCCCGCAGCTGAGCCTGACCTTGCCGCCGGGCGGGCACGATTTTGGCTGCCATGCCGAAACGATCTGTTCGCGCAGCTATAATTACTCGCCCGACGTCCAGCAGGAAGAGGCTGCGCAAGCCTCGCTCCCCAGCGATCCGTTGCAGGCGATGATCGTCCAGTGGCAGCGCGAATTCCTGGCCGAATGGCAGCCCAGGTGCCCCTATCAGGAGGTGAAATTCTGCGAGGTTGCGGTAAACTGGGTCTCGCAGAAATACGGCTATCGCATGACCGAGGCCATTCCCGAGGCCTTTGGCCAGGACGTGATCAACCTCGACATGCTGAACGCGCCCGAGGCCCGCTCAATGTTCGAATCGCTCAAGCATCAGGCCCGGCAGGAAGCCATCGCGATCATCGAGGACAGTGAGGAAATCAGGTAGGAGCCGCAGGAATTGCAGGCGCTCCTGACCACGCAGAACCAGCGGCGCTACGGCGTCACTGCGGCTGGCAATATTCGATCTGGCCGCTTTCGCACAACGCCACGCGGCGGCGCCAGTCGGCCATGGCGTTTTCATGGGCGATACGCGCGTCTTCGATCGCCCGCTGGCGGTCACGCTCCATTTGCTCAAGTTCGCGAATCCGCAGGTCCCTGGCTTCCACCGCAGTCTCGTAATCGCGCTGCTCGATCTCGTGACGGCGGCGTTCGACGGCATTGAGCTCGACAATGGCGGCAGCATAGAGGGACATCTGGGCATTGGCCGCGCAGGCTTCGAGTATTTCATCGCGGTTGCGGGCAGGTTCACCCGGCGCCACCGGCTGGAGCATCACCGCGTGGGTGCGCCGCTCGCATTCCAGAATCCGCTCGGTCAGGGCGCTCTCGTAGTCGATGCCCTTGTCTTTCAGCAGCGCCTTCATTCTTTCCATGTCCTGCGACACGTCGAAGGCGAAAGCGCGGCGATAGGCCTCGCAATCCTCGCTCATGACGATGTCGGCCGCATCACTGTCGCGCCCGTCCGTCTCGGCCAGCACCGCCGTGGCCGCGCGGCACTGCTCATGAGTATAGGGCCCGGCCTGCTGCGCCGCCGCCGGACTTGCGCCGATCGCAAGGGCAAACGAGGCGGTGATCACGGGGAATGCGAGTGCGGCTTTCATGGTAACTCACTCCATCTCTGGGACAGCGAAGAGACCACCATTGCCGGCAAATGTGACGAGCGCATTGTTTCTGGTCAATCCGGCCGGCGCAACCGGACCGGCATGGACCTGCCGTGGGACCGCAAGGTGGAAGAGGATGAGGGCTGGCAATGGATCGACCCCGACAAGGAGCGCGACGAATGACCAGCAAAGATCGCGAGAACCGGCCGAGGCCGGACGCGATCAGGGTATGCCGGGGGTTACTGGAGTTGAGGGATTGGACGCCAAAGGTCTGCCACGCAAGCGAATCCGGAGCGCGTCGAATCTAGGCTGTTCAGCTAGCCTTTGAAGCAATACTCTCGATGCCATTGGAGAAATGTCGGATGCGGACGCGAAGCCATGCGCTCTGGCGTAAGAGCCTTTCCAGTCTTGTTGAGAATGGCCTCCACACTACTTCGATCATTCACTTGCCGAGAGATGAGAATATCCAGATCGTCGGATAGACCAATCAATCCACGATCAAACATCCAATGGACTGTGCCTGACAAGGCAATGCCATTTTGGATGCTATCGGGGCCTTTGTGCTCGACTGGTCGGATATGCGCGGCTTCGGTCTCTGCCCGCCCTCCTCCATTAATGAGCTTCCAACCCGTCATGGCGCACTTGCTATCGTAAGCGGCTAGGACTGCCCGCCGAAAGAGGCGGTCGCGTTTTTTTCGTGAGAGCAGCGTCTGAACAATCGGCCTCTCGATCTCGAAAGACGTTTGCACTTCCCGAACGCGGTTCTCATCCTCCCCATGGTCAATTCTAGGGAGAATGTCCTCATCATCTGGCAAGCCAGCCTCGACGATGCGGGCAAAGTCGGTACCAGATAGTGGCCGCACCGCAGATTGAGCGCGACCTGAAAGAGCGCCCGCATCGTTGAGCAGACCTCGCTCTATCGGTCCTTCTGGTCCGCTGAATGGAACCCTATTTGCGAAGTCAATGTAAGTACCGGGTTCGATTAGCGCGAGATACATACCCCGATTGGTGGGGTCCGGAATAATCTTCTCGACCTTCGCGGCAGCGAAGTAGCCCCTGGAATTCGGGACTTTTGTCGGTTCAAGATAGACTATCCAATTGCCAATGCTCGGCTCAGCACGACCCAGATATTGCGGAGGGAATTGATAGCGCTCAGCCGGACTGTCGTTGTAAATTGAATCTGCTCGATGGATGAACACGCCGAACGACATTTTCTTAGACTCCACCCCTCACCCATCCGCAAGGCAGCGATTAACGCCGCCTGCGGATTGCTCACATCACCGTTTGCGCTTCTTCCTCGCCGCATAGCGGGCGTCGCGGGCGGCTTTCAGTTCTTCCTCGGTTGGTTCTGGCACCTTGGCTGCGTTCGCGGCGGCGATCTTGTCGGCTTTGGCCTGCTCGATCGCGGCCTTGCGGGCGCGGCTCTTTTCGGCGGCGGCGGCTTCGCGGGCGAGCCTTGCTGCCTTGCGCTGGGCCAGGACCTCAGGATCCACGGGCGGCTTGTCGGCGAGCTTTTTCAGCGCCTTTTCGCGTGCCTTCTGGGCCAGAGCAGTGCGCTCCTCGAAACCGGGTTCTTTGTATGCAGCCATGATTAATTGCGTTCTTTTCTGGTTAGCCGGGGTTGGACCGGCCGGAAATTCAGGCGTGACCGGGCAGGCGTTCGCCTACTCCTCGCCCATCCGCAGGGCTGCGATAAACGCCTCCTGCGGGATGCTGACATTGCCATATTCGCGCATCTTGGCTTTGCCCTTCTTCTGCTTTTCGAGCAGCTTTTTCTTGCGGCTGATATCGCCGCCATAACATTTGGCGGTAACGTCCTTGCGCATGGCGGCAATGGTTTCGCGGGCGATGACCTTGCCACCTATAGCAGCCTGCACGGGAATTTTGAACAGGTGACGGGGAATGAGGTCCTTCAGCCGCTCGCACATGTGGCGGCCGCGTGCCTCGGCCACGCCGCGATGGACGATCATCGACAGCGCGTCCACCGGATCGCCGTTGACCAGAATGCTCATCTTCACCAGGTCGCCCTCACGCAGGCCGATCTGTTCGTAATCGAAGCTGGCATAGCCGCGGCTGATCGATTTCAGGCGGTCGTAGAAGTCGAACACCACTTCGTTGAGCGGCAGTTCATAGCTTACCTGCGCGCGCCCGCCGACATAGGTCAGATCGGTCTGGATGCCGCGCCGGTCCTGGCACAGCTTGAGGATCGATCCGAGATATTCGTCGGGCGTGTAGATGGTGGCCTTGATCCACGGCTCCTCGATCTTCTCGATCCGGCTGGGATCGGGGTAATCGGCGGGATTGTGGAGCATGATCTCCTCCGCCGGATCGGTTTTGGAGGCGCGCAGCTGGATGCGGTAGAACACCGATGGCGCGGTGGTGATCAGGTCCAGATCATATTCGCGGGTCAGGCGTTCCTGGATGATCTCCAGATGCAGCAGCCCCAGGAAGCCGCAGCGAAAGCCAAAGCCCAGCGCGGCGCTGGTTTCCATCTCGAAAGTGAAGCTGGCATCGTTGAGGCGCAGGCGCGAGATGCTTTCGCGCAGCTTCTCGAAATCGGCGGCATCGACCGGGAACAGCCCGCAGAACACCACCGGCTGCACTTCCTTGTAGCCGGGCAAGGCCTCGCTCGCACCGTTCTTCACCGTGGTGATGGTGTCACCCACGCGCGCCTGCTCGACTTCCTTGATCTGCGCGGTGATGATGCCGATTTCGCCCGGCCCCAGTTCCGGCAATAGTTCCAGCTTGGGGCGCATGCAGCCCACGCGGTCCACCAGATGGTTGGTGCCGCCCTGCATGAAGGTGATGTTCAGCCCCTTGGTGATCACGCCCTGCATCACCCGCACCAGGATGACGACGCCGAGATACTGGTCATACCAGCTATCGACCAGCATGGCCTTGAGCGGAGCGTTGCGATCACCCTTGGGCGGAGGAATCTTGGCCACGATGGCTTCGAGCACATCCTTGATCCCGATGCCCGATTTGGCGCTGGTGAGCACGGCATCGCTGGCATCGATGCCGATGATGTCCTCAATCTCCGCGCGCACCTTCTCCGGCTCTGCGGCGGGCAGATCGATCTTGTTGATGACGGGCACGATCTCATGGTCGTGTTCGATCGACTGATAGACGTTGGCAAGCGTCTGCGCTTCCACGCCCTGCGCCGCGTCCACCACCAGCAGCGCGCCTTCGCACGCGGCCAGGGAGCGGCTCACCTCATAGGCGAAATCGACGTGGCCGGGCGTGTCCATGAGGTTGAGCTCATAGGTCCTGCCGTCCTTGGCGGTGTAGTTCAGGCGCACGGTCTGCGCCTTGATGGTGATCCCGCGCTCGCGCTCAATATCCATATTGTCGAGCACCTGCTCGCTCATCTCACGCTCCGTCAGGCCGCCGGTCTCCTGAATCAGGCGATCGGCCAGCGTGCTCTTGCCGTGGTCAATATGGGCGATGATGCTGAAGTTACGGATCAGCGACATATCTGTAGACATGCGCCGCCTCTAGCCGCCCTTCTCCCCCGTGTCAGCAGTCAGACGCAAGCAACGCGCCTTTTTATGCTGCGCGGCTCGATGCGGATGACACATCCACCTGCATGAAACGCCGTGCGCGGGCGGGCGCGGGGCTTACCGGGGCGGTGCTGTCTGCGCTCAGCGATGCCAGCGGCATGCCCGCTGCGGCCAGCTGATAGGGCGATACGCGGTGGCGCGTGCACAGGCCATTGGCCCCGTCGCTGATCAGCGGTGTTTCAAACTGCACGCCCTGTGTGGCATCCTGCGAACGCCGCACCATTGCCACGGCCAGCTGGCCGCCGCCCAGGTCCAGCACCAGATCGGTGCCGATGGGAACATCCAGCAGCCCTTCGATCATCGCACCGGTGCGCGACAGATTGCGCAGCACGGCATCATAGCGGTGATCCTCATGGATCACACCAATGCGCCGATACAGCGTGCGCCGGTCTGACCGGTGCTTTGCCGGACCGACCGGCTCGTAGATGAAATCACCCGATGCGAGCTTTTCCATCACCACGTCCTGGCAGACCGGGCGGGAGAAGATGAAGCCCTGGATCTGCGTGGCGCCAAGTCCCAGCAGCAACCGCAGCTCGTCCATCGCCTCCACGCCCTCTGCCGTGGTCTGCATGTCCAGCGCGTGGGCCAGGCTGATGATGGCAGTAATGATGGCGGCGTTGGGATTGCCTTCCTCGCAGCACCCGCGCACGAAATTCTGATCGATCTTGATCTTCTCGAACGGGGCGCGGCGCAGATAGGCGAGCGAGGAATAGCCGGTGCCGAAATCATCCAGCGAGAGGCGCACGCCCATTTTGGTCAGCTTGGCGAAGATGGCGTCGACCATGGAGCTTTCCCCCATGAACACGCCTTCGGTAATCTCCAGCTCCAGCCGGTTGGCGCGCAGGCCGGTTTCGTCCAGGATCGTGGCCACCAGCGATGGCAGGCCGCCGGCAAAGAACTGCTGGGCCGAGATATTCACCGAAACGCGGATGTCGCCCGGCCACTGCATTGCATCCGTGCACGCCCGGCGCAGCGACCATTCGCTGATCCGGCTGATCAGGTTGATCTCTTCGGCCACGGTGATGAAGGTGCCGGGGCCGATAGCCCCCAGTTCCGGATGATCCCAGCGCATCAGCGCTTCGAATGCGATAACCTTGTGATCCGTGCTGCGGACGATCGGCTGGTAGTGCATCGTCAGTTCATCATTGACGATGGCGTCGGCCAGTTCCTCACCGATCTCGCGCTGACGGCGGGCATCATTGGCCAGGTCGCTGGAATAAAAGCGGTATTGCCCGCGCCCTCCGGCCTTGGAGGCATAGAGCGCAAGGTCGGCGCTCTTGACCAGTTCCTGCCGGTTCAGCCCGTCATACGGAGCAATGGCGATGCCGATTGACGCGCCGATGGTGGCCCGGTCACCGTTCAGCGAATAAGGCTGGGAAACCATCTGGATGATTTTCTTGCACAGTTCACCCAGCTTCCCGCGATCATCCACATCGGGCACGATGATCTGGAATTCATCGCCGCCCAGCCTGCCGATCTCCGCAGGTGCGACAACAATGCGCTGCAACCGCTGCGCGACCTGCCGCAGCAATTCATCACCGGCCGGGTGGCCAAGCGTGTCATTGACCTTCTTGAACTTGTCCAGATCCATCATCAGCAAGGCGCAGGACCGTTTGGCGACGCGATAGGATGCGAGGATGGAATCGAGCCGCTTTTCCATGCGGTGACGATTGGCCAGACTTGTCAGCGTATCGTATTGCGCCAGCTGCGATTCACTGCGCTGGCGGACAAATTCGGATGAAATGTCCTTTGCGCTGCCACGAAAACCGATGAATCTTTCCGCCTCGTCGTAATGCGGCCGCCCGGTGATGCTCCACCATTGCGCGTCATCCTCGCCTCTCAGCCGCACTACAAGATCGCGGAATCTGGTGCGCGATCCGAGGAAGAAGCTTAGCGGTCTCTCACCCTCCTTGTCGCTGCTTTCATCGAAAGTCTCGATCAGCTCGGCAAGCGACTGGCCGACAACCTGCTTGCCGTCGCCAAATTTCTTGGCCGCGGAGTTGGAGAGATAGGTGAGCCGGTTCTCCGCATCGGTGGCCCAGAACCAGCCGATCTCGTTCTCTTCGAAGGCATCAAGCATGGCCAGCCGTGCGGCCTGGTCGATCTGAACCTGAGGGGATTTTTCACGCACAGCTGCGGAGTTGGCGGAGCTGCCACCCACTTTCCGCAACATGTTTCGTACAACCATTTCCCGTCGAACCCCCCAAGGCACTGCCAACGGGGAAAGACCCCGACTGATGGGGATCAAGTGTAAAGGATCAGAGTTACCAAATCCTTAATTCGTCACTTCGGCGGCGATTGCGCTAGCTGGCCTTCTTGAGTTCACCGTTAACCACGGGCTGTGGAGAAGCCCCCAGAACTGCCAGAATACGGCCCGCGGCATCGCGCTGCAGCGGGTTTGCAAACTCCACGCCCATCTTGTTCTCCTCGCACCAGCGCGATGTGCAGGCGACGTAATAATCCTGTGAAATCTGGAGCTTGAACACCGTTCCATCGGGCACATTCCACAGGCCTTCAATCAAGGCGCCAGTGGTCGAGATATTGCGGATGGTGCCGTTATACAGCGTATCGCAATGGTCCAGAACAACCCGGCGCAGCATGGACTGTCGCGGCGCACGGGCCGAACGCGGACCATTGGCAATTGCCGCAAGACCCGATTCCAGCCGCTCCAGCGCCGCCTCGGCATTGAGCGGACGCTCATAAATATAGCCCTGCACGTGGCTGCAACCATGCATGCGCACCAGTTCCAGCTCGTCCAGCGTCTCCACCCCTTCGGCGGTGGTTTCCATACCCAGCGCATGGGCCAGGCTGGTAATGGAAGCGATGATGGCGCCGTTGCGGCTGCCTTCCTGCGTGGCCCCGCGCACAAAGCTCTGGTCAATCTTGATCTTGTCGAATGGCGCTTTCTTGAGATAGCCGAGCGAGGAATAGCCCGTGCCGAAATCATCCAGCGCCAGACGCACGCCGATCTGCTTGAGCGCGGCGAACATCGCATCGGTGCCCTCATCGTCGGACAGAAACACGCTTTCAGTGATTTCCAGCTCCAGCCGATCGGCACAAACGCCGGCCTGAGCCAGCGCGCTGGTAACCACGCCCGGCAGATTGGGACTGGAGAATTGCAGCGGTGAAACATTGACGGCGACCCGCACATCTTCCGGCATCTTTGCCATGTCATGGCATGCGGTGCGCAGCGCCCATTCGCCCAGTTGTGCAATCAGCCCGGTGTCCTCGGCAGTCTGGATGAAGCGGGACGGAGGAATCCAGCCCTTGACCGGATGATGCCAGCGCAACAGCGCCTCGAACCCGGCAATCTTCTCCGTCGCGGTGCAGATGACCGGCTGATAATAGACCTGCAGGTCACCCTTGGCGATGGCATCGCGCAGATCCTCTTCCATCTGCGCGCGGGCCTCGGCCTCGGCATGCAGGTCCTCGGCATAGAAGTGATAGCGGCCACGGCCCGCATCCTTGGCGGCATAGAGCGCAAGATCGCCATTGCGGATCAGGTCGTCGCTCGTCTCACCGTCTTCGGGGGCAAGCGCAATGCCGATGGAAACGCCGATCACCACCCGCTGGCCATCAATGGCATAGGGCTGCGAAAGCGCGTGAATGATCTCGCGCGCCAGATCGGCCAGTATCTCGCGCTGGTTGCGGCCCGGCACGATGACCTTGAATTCATCGCCGCCCAGACGCCCGACCTGGCCCATCTTGCCAACTGCCCGCTCCAGCCGCTTGGCGACCTGCTTGAGCAGGGCATCGCCGGCCGGGTGGCCCATCGTGTCATTCACCTGCTTGAAGCGATCCAGATCCAGCAGCAGCACGGCGCATTCGCGATTGGCGACCTGCTGGGAGGTGAGGATCTTTTCCAGCGCCTGGGTAATCTGGAAGCGATTGGCGAGGCCGGTCAGCGAATCGAACTTGGCCAGCCGCGAAGCCTCTTCCTGGCTGCGCCTGCGCTCTGTCAGATCGGTTCCGGAACCGCGAAAGCCGACAAAATTGTTGAAGCTGTCATAGATCGGCCGACCGCTGACAGACCACCACAGTTCCTCCCTCCCATTGGCCGCGCGTACCGGCAGTTCCTTGAAGGCCGACCGGGCGGATAGATGGAACATCAAGGTTCGCTGGCTCTCATCACCCGATACGTCGAGGTTGAACAGCTGCACCAGCGGCTGACCGATGAGGTTTTCGGAATTCAGGCCCAGCGATTCAGCGACCGGTCCCGAAACATAGGTGAGCAGAGAGCGGCGATCGGTTTCCCAGAACCAGCCCTGCCTTGTGCCTTCATAATCGGACAGAATGTCTCGCGCCCGCGTCTGCGCGCGTTCCTGCGCGGCGCGCAATTGCTGTTCACTCGATTGTTCGGCCAGCTGTTCGCGGTTCACAAAAATGGCAAGAACGGCTGCGGCCAGCAGCGCGGCAATGCCTGCCAGCGAGAAGCCGGAAATAATCGCCGAGCTCCAGATGGAAAATTGCGCGGCAAGGATCATGCCCGGCTGGCGGCGCAGATAGGCCGCGGCAATCGCCCCAACGCCAAGAAGACCGGCGCCCGCAACATCCCAGGGAAGATTCCCCTGCACTGCCCATTGGGTCATGCCAAAGCCGAACAGCAGCAAGGGGGTGATAACCACGGCGAAAGTGCATGCTATCCGGCCAAACTGCGAAGCGTGGCCGGCAAAGCGGTGCGCGCGCCCGACCAGCGAGGCAATGGCGACGGCGGCCAGCAGGGTGATGGTGGTGACGACGCCCGGTCGCTCTCCGACAGTGACCATTCCCACGCCAACCGCCATCATCAGCGTCAGGACCAGATAGGGCCAGCGGTGAGGAAACAATTCCTCGAAATTCGGCTGCGGCGCGGTCACCACCAATGCGCGCTCTGGCTGCACGTCACGGCGGGTGGTCATGCGCCTGTCAGGCGCCATTGCGGGTTTGCCGGCATTACCGGGATAGGCGGGACCGGGATAGGTAGAGGTAGAGGTAGAGGTAGAGGTAGAGGCTGGATGGGGCGCCAGCGCCTTTGAAATCGCCTTGATCTGCGGGGCAGAACCGGGAGGTTGCGCACGCACGGGGGCATCGCTCACGGATGATATATCCCGTGCGCCGCGTATGCGCTGCAATTGTTTCGCCCCAACCATGCCGGATGCATTGCAGCAGTTGGCTTTGAAAAAGAGTTAACCGGCAGGTGAGAAACGGTCGCCTGCCTGAAGGTAATTCCTCGCCTTCGCGGGCACTTGAGTGGCCGCGCTTTCGAGTTACTATCGCCCCACCTGCCAGTTGAGGGGGTATTGATGGCCATTCGTCACATCGCGATTATCGGTTCGGGGCCAGCAGGCTATTATACGGCGGAAGCTGCGCAGAAGGCCTTTGGTGACGATTTACGGGTCGATATTTTCGATTTAATGCCAGTACCTTACGGGTTAATCCGTACCGGCGTCGCGCCCGATCACCAGTCCATCAAGGGCGTATCCCGGCGCTATGAGAAAGTCGCGCTGACCGACAATGTCCGCTTTGCCGGCAATGTCATGCTGGGCCGCGACGTCTCTCTGGATGAGCTGCGCGGGCTTTATGACGCAGTTGTTCTGGCCACGGGCGCGCCAAAAGACCGTGAATTGGGGATAAGTGGGCAGGATCTTGGCAATGTGTTCGGCAGTGCCGCCTTTGTCGGCTGGTACAATGGCCACCCGCAATTCACCGATCTGAACCCCGATCTTTCGGGCAAGACTGCGGTGGTGATCGGCATGGGCAATGTCGCGCTCGACGTGGCGCGCATCCTGGCCAAGACCCGCTGCGAATTTGCCGGCAGCGATATTGTTTCGCACGCGCTCGAAGCGATCTGCGCCTCGAAGCTGGAGCGGATCGTGATCCTTGGCCGGCGCGGGCCGCACCAGATCATGATGACGCCAAAGGAACTGGGCGAACTGGGCCACCTGGAACGCGCCTGCCCGCATGTGTCGCCCGGCGACCTGCCCGATGAGGCGGAGGATGCGCTGCTGGAGCCGGGGTTGCGCAAGAGCGTCACCATCTTGCGCCAGTTTGCCGCCATCCCGGAACATATCCGCGCCGAAAAACCCATCGCCATCGAGTTCGCCTTCTTCGCCCAGCCCGTGGAACTGCACGGCGACGGCAAGGTGCAGGAAATCGTCGTCGAACAGACCGCGCTAGTGCGCGGGCGGGCGCAGGGAACGGGCCAGAGGGGCACGATCAAGGCGGACATGGTCGTGTCCTGCATCGGCTATCGCACCGTGCCCATCGCGGGCGTGCCGTTTGATGAGCGCGCGGGCCATTTCGCCAATGACGAAGGGCGCATCCTGCCGGGCATATATTGCGTTGGCTGGGCGCGGCGCGGACCGTCGGGCACGATCGGCACCAACCGCCCCGATGGCTATTCCATCATTGACCGGATTACCGAGGATATGGCCAGCGGCGCGCTGGGCAGCGCCGACAAGAAAGGCCGCGAAGGCTTTGATCTGCTGGCCAGGGAGCGCGGGCTGGACGTGGTCACTTTCCGCGACTGGAAGAAGATCGAGGAAGCCGAGGAAAAGCTCGCCCGCGAAGGCGCCCCGCGTGAAAAATTCGTCGATGTGGCGGCGATGATCAGGGCGAAGGATTAAGCCGAGATCGAGGCTTCCGGCGCTATTTCGCGTCTTGCGCCGTCTCGCTGCCGAACTGGCTCAACCACTCGCCCCACGCGCTCATGCGTGTGCCGAAGCCTTGCATGTGGGCACCGCAAATCTGTGAAAAATCCGCAAACCGGGTTTCGACTGCGGCAATCGACTCTTCATCTTCAAGGTCACCGATACCCTGTCCGGTTGTGCCTTCGTAATAGCCGACGAAATAATTGACCGCGTAGATGAATGCCTGCCGCGTTTCCTCGTCTTCGAATTGCGTGCTGAACATCGATGCCCAGACGGCACATTGCTTGGCCTCGATCGGGTCAAGAGCCACGTCCTGCGCCATCGCCGCCCCCGGCAGCATTGCCAGTGCAGCGCCCGCGAATGCCAGCTTGCGCATCATCACACGCGCATCGGCATAAGAACGTAGAGCGCCGGGCTGTTTTCATCCTTGCGGATCAGCGTGGGCGCTCCGGCGTCGGCGAGGTGGAGTTCCACCACATCGCTGTCGATCTGGTTGAGGATGTCCTTGAGGTAATTGGCGTTGAAGCCGATTTCCATCGGCTCGGACTTGTAATCGGCGGGCACTTCTTCAGCCGCATTGCCGTTGTCCGGGCTGGTGACGGACAGGGTGACCTTGTCCGTTTCCAGCCCCATCTTCACCGCGCGGGTCTTTTCCGTGGCGATGGTGGCCACACGGTCGACACCGGCGAAAAATGCCTTGGGATCGACGCGCAGCAGCTTGTCATTGCCGGTGGGAATAACGCGGCTGTAATCGGGGAAAGTGCCGTCGATCAGCTTGCTGGTGAGGACAACGCCGCCCTCCCCGCCCAGCGTGAAGCGGATCTTGGAGGCGGACAGGTCCACCAGCACATTGCCGTCCTGCGCCTCTTCCAGCAGCTTGCGCAATTCGGCCACGGCTTTGCGCGGCACGATCACGTCGGGCATCCCCTCTGCGCCTTCGGGGCGATCGATGGTGAAGCGCGCCAGGCGGTGGCCATCGGTAGCGGCAGCCTTCAGCACCGGCTTGTCATCTTCGGCGACATGCAGGAAAATGCCGTTGAGGTAATAGCGCGTTTCCTCGGTCGAGATGGCAAAGCGCGTGCGGTCGATCAGTTCGGCCAGCAGGCTGGCGGGAATTTCGAAACTGGTCGGCAGGTCGCCTTCCACGATTACCGGAAAATCATCGCGCGGCAGAGTGGGCAACTGGAAGCGTGCGCGTCCGGCCTTCACCACCATGCGGTTTTCCGCCGTTTCCAGACTGACCTGCGATCCATCGGGCAGCTTGCGGGCAATGTCGAACAGCAGGTGGGCCGAAACGGTGATCGATCCGGCATCTTCCACCGATGCGGCATCGAGGCTTTCGATGACCTGCAGGTCGAGATCGGTCGCCATGATCTTTACCGTACCGTCTGACGACGCTTCGATCAGCACGTTGGACAGGATCGGGATCGTGTTGCGCCGTTCCACCACGGATTGCACGTGGGACAAACAGCGCAGCAACTTCGCGCGTTCGATGGTGGCCTTCATTGCGTACTAACCCCTATTCGCGCGCTGGCTGTCCGGAGGGGACCGGAATCGCCCAAAAGCGCCGGAAATGATGCGGACAGTCTTAACGGGGGAGCCAAAGGGGGCAAGGATTGAACGACGTTAAGGCTGATTCCTTGGGGATAAAAGCGTGTTTCTGGTTTCGGTCGCACGCGCAATTGCCCTCAGGCGCGCACGCGAAAAGAACAGGATTGACCGCTCTCCCATATATCAAGTATTCATGATATATGGATTCGATAAACCCGACCGCCATGTTTGCCGCGCTCAGCCAGGAAACCCGGCTGCAGGTGTTTCGGCGATTGATAAAGGCTGGGCCGAAGGGCCTGCTGTCAGGTGAAATCGGCGAGCAGATGGGCGTGCGGCAGAATACCATGTCTGCCAATCTGGCGATCCTGCTGAATGCCGGACTGATCAGGAATGAGCGGCAAGGCAGATCGGTCCGCTACTTTGCGAATATTCCGGCCATATCCGATCTGCTGCGCTTCCTGCTGGAGGATTGCTGCGGCGGTGACAGCGCCCTGTGCAATCCGCTGGTGGCCAGCCTTGCATCCGTATCCGAGGACCAACGATGAGCATTGTAATCTACCACAACCCGGACTGCGGCACATCGCGCAACGTGCTGGAGATTATCCGCCAGTCGGGCGCAGAACCCACGGTGATCGAATATCTCAAGACGGGATGGACGCGCGCGCAATTGCTGGGCCTGTTTGCCGCTGCCGACCTGACTGCCAGGGAGGCGCTGCGCACAAGCAAATCGCCTGCGCAGGAGCTGGGACTGCTGGATCCGGAAGTGGATGAGGACACCTTCCTTGAGGCGATGGTGGAGCATCCGGTTCTGGTCAATCGCCCGATTGTGTGCAGCCCTGCAGGCGTGGCCCTGTGCCGTCCATCCGAAACGGTTTTTGCCTTGTTGGGGACGCCTTCGGGGACAGAATTCACCAAGGAAGATGGCGAGGCAATCACGGCGCCATGACGCATGACATGCCAAATATCGATGCTGACAGTCTGCACCCTATCGATGCTGCACGTCTGACACTGGCGGGGGAGCCCGATCATGCTCCGCGCATATTGATGCTGTATGGCTCCATGCGGGAACGGTCATTTTCCCGGCTGCTGACGCAGGAGGCGGCGCGTGTGCTGCGCAATTTCGGGGCACAGGTGCGCATATTCGATCCCGCCGGGCTGCCTCTGGTGGATGACGCATCCGAGAACCATCACAAGGTGCAGGAATTGCGCGAATTGTCCCTGTGGTCAGAGGCGCAGGTCTGGTGTTCGCCTGAACGTCACGGTGCGATGACGGGGCTTATGAAAACCCAGATTGACTGGTTGCCGCTGGCCCCCATTGGCGGCTTTCGCCCCACACAGGGCCGCACCCTTGCGCTGATGCAGGTGTGCGGCGGATCCCAGAGCTTCAACACACTCAACCAGATGCGCATTCTGGGCCGGTGGATGCGGATGATTGTCATTCCCAACCAGTCCTCGGTTGCCAAGGCCTTCCTTGAATTCGATGACGATGACCGGATGAAGCCATCGCCCTATTACAACCGCATGGTGGACGTGATGGAAGAACTGATGAAGTTCACCCTGCTGACGCGTGGCCGCGCGGATTACCTGACCGATCGCTATTCCGAACGGGTGGAAAGCGCCGAGGCTGTTTCGGCAAGGGTCAACCAGGCTTCAGCCTAGCTGATCATCGCCATGCCGCCGTTCACGTGCAACGTCTGGCCGGTGATGTAGCCTGCTTCCTTGCTGGCCAGGAAGGCCACGGCGCTGCCGATATCCTCGCCCTCGCCCATGCGTCCCATCGGGATGCGGGCGTTGAGCGCTTCCTTGACGGTATCGGGCAGGACGTCGGTCATCGGCGTGCGGATGAAGCCGGGAGCCACGCAATTGGCGGTGATGCCGCGGCTGGCCACTTCCTGCGCAAAGCTCTTGGTCATGCCGGTGATGCCGGCCTTGGCGGCGGCGTAGTTCATCTGGCCCGGATTGCCGGTGGCGCCCACCACGCTGGTGATGGTGATGACGCGGCCGAAGCGGGCCTTCATCATCGGGCGGGCGGCGGCGCGCATCAGGCGGAAGGTGCTTTCCAGGTTGAGCGAGATCACCTGGTCCCACTCCTCATCCTTCATCCGCATGGCGAGGTTGTCGCGCGTGATGCCGGCGTTGTTGACGAGGATATCGAGACTGCCCAGCGTATCGATCGCGGCGGGGATCAGTTCCTCCACCTGCACCTTGTTCGAAAGGTCGCAGGTGATCTCCACATGATCGCCCTGATCGTGCTCAAACTGATCGTTCAGCTCCTCGCGAAAGGCGCGCAGCTTGCTGCCGTTGGAGCCTGACAGCGCGATGCGCGCGCCCTGCGCGGCAAGAGCGCGGGCAATGGCCGAACCGATCCCGCCACTGGCGCCGGTTACAAGGGCATTCATTCCGGTAAGGTCGAACATCGTCAAATCTCCGCGATCAAATGTCTTTGGCCAGTGCTTCGATGTCTTCCATCGAAATCAGGCTGGTCTGCGTGCTGTCGGGCAGAATCTTGCGCACCATCGGGCCAACCACCTTGCCGCCCACTTCCACGAAATGGGTGATGCCCGCATCGCCCATCGCCATGATGCTTTCGCGCCAGCGTACGCGGCCGGTCACCTGCCTGACCAGCAGGTCCAGCTCGGTTGCCGGATCGCTGGTGAGCGTGGCGGTAAAGTTGGAATAGACCGGCAGCAGCATTGGCGCGGGCGGCGTGGCGGCCAGCGCCTGCGCCATCGCATCCGCCGCAGGCTGCATCAGCGAGCAATGGAAGGGCGCCGATACCGGCAGCGGCACGGCGCGCTTGCAGCCAAACTCCCTGGCCATTTCCACCGCGCGCTCAATCGCGCCGGTGTGGCCGGACAGCACGACCTGCCCCGGGTCATTGTCATTGGCGACTTCGCACACTTCGCCCTGCGCAGCGGCTTCTGCCAGCGCGGTGGCTTTCTCCAGATCGGCACCGAGCAGGGCGCACATGCTGCCCACACCCACCGGCACGGCGGCCTGCATCGCCTGTCCGCGCAGCTTGAGCAGGCGGGCGGTATCGGCGAGGCTGAACGCACCCACGGCGGCCAGCGCGCTATATTCGCCCAGCGAGTGACCGGCGACGGCTTCGCCCTTCTGCGCCAGCTTCACGCCGAATTCGTGCTCCATCACACGGGCAATGGCGATGGAATGGGCCATGATGGCGGGCTGCGCGTTCTCGGTCAGCGTCAGCTGGTCTTCGGGTCCATTCTTCATGATGGCGAAAAGCTTTTGCGAAAGCGCATCATCCACTTCCTGGAACACTTCGCGCGCAGCGGCGCTGGCTTCAGCCAGTTGTGTGCCCATGCCCACTTTCTGGCTGCCCTGTCCGGGAAATAAAAATGCGATCATGTGAAGCTCCTCTGTGGCGCGCCGGATATTGCGGGCTGTGCGATCAGGCAAGGCCGAAGGGGACAATCCTGTTGGCAGCATCGTGGCCGATGTCGGCGCGGCCAAGATAGGCGATGCCGGCCTTTTCGCACCAATATTGCGCAATCTGCTCCTCATCAAAGCCGAACGGGCGATCATTTTCGGGCACCTCGGACACGCGCCCCAGCCTGATCCCGGCAATGCCGCGCAGGTGCTGGGTGACGTGGAAGAACAGGCGGTCAACGGCATACAGATGCTCGGCCACTTCCTCCACAAGCACCACGTGGCCGGTCAGGTCGGGCATGAAATCGGTGCCCACCAGCATTGCCAGCGACATCAGGTTGAAGGCGGCCACCGGCTGGTCATCGATGTCCGGCTCCAGCCCCGAATCCTCGCCCGACAGGTAATCCAGCACGCGGCGCACCGCATCTGCGCCGCCCGCCCGGCGGATATCGCCTGCCAGCGGACCATGCACCGGCCTGCCGATTCCATGCTTGTACAATGCACCCAGAATCGTGCCGCAGTCCGAATAGCCAAGGAATGTCTTGTCATCCGCGCAATCGGCCAGCCCCGCCAGCGCATCGCCGACGATGCGGTTGGAGCCATATCCACCCATCGCGAACCACACCGCATCGGTGCCCGGATCGTTGGCACAATCTAGGAAACCGGCCAGCCGCACGCCGTCGTCCCCGGCGAAATGTCCCGATTCTTCAAAGCACTGCGGATGGAAGTGCAGCTCCGCGCCGGGATACTCGCGCCGGGCCAGGTCCAGCACGGCGTCTGCGCGCTCTCGCAAGATCGGTTTTCCCGGACAGCAAAGGGCAATTCGAAGTGTCATGAGGCCTTTCCTAACATCCGCTTCACAAAGCGCCACTCCCCGAATAGGTGAGGGGCAATGAACAGCTTCGCCTCTATCCCGCTCCTGTCCCGACCGTTCTTCTTCTGCGGCATCGGAGGATCGGGAATGCTGCCGCTGGCGATGATCGTCAAAGGCCTGGGCTGCGATGTGGCCGGCTCCGATCGCAGTTACGATCAGGGGCGCACGCCGGAGAAGTTCGCCTGGCTGGCACAACAGGGGGTGGAGCTGTTTGCGCAGGATGGCAGCGGCATCACTTCCCCGCAGCAGGTTCTGGTGGCCTCTGCCGCGATTGAAGACACCGTGCCCGAAGTGGCACGCGCGCAGATGCTGGGCTGCGAACGGCTGACCCGGGCAGAACTGCTGTCCCGCCTGTTCAACGCCGCCCCGCTGTCGCTGGCGGTGGGCGGCACCAGCGGCAAGAGCACGGTCACCGGCATGCTGGGCTGGATCCTGTACCAGGCGGGCACTGATCCCACGATCATGAACGGGGCGGTGATGAAGAACTTCATCTCCCCCACCAACCCGTTTGCCAGCGCGCGTATCGGCCACGGCAAGGCGTTTGTAAGCGAAGTGGATGAAAGCGACGGATCGATCGCGCTTTACCGCCCTTCCATCGCGGTGCTGCTCAATGTCAGCCTCGACCACAAGAGCATCGAGGAACTGCGCATGCTGTTCGGCAATTTCGTCAAGGTTGCGGGCAAGGCGGCAGTCAATTTCGACAATGACGAGGCGCGTTTCCTTTCGGAAAAGGCCAGTGATGTGATCTCGTTCGGCATCAGGCATCCGCAGGCCATGATCGGGGTGGAGCCGGGCACGATTATCGAGGATGCCGACGGCATAGCCGCGCTGGTGGTGGACCGGCGCACCGATGTTGGCCATTCGCTGCGCCTGCCCATGCCCGGCATGCACAACCTTTCCAACGCGCTGGCGGCGATTGCCGGGGCGGTTGCGGCAGGGGTGGAAGTGCACGATGCGGCAATGGCGCTGAGCACTTTCAAGGGCCTTGCGCGCCGTTTCGATGTGGTTGGCACCAGTGCGCGCGGCGTGACGGTGATCGACGATTTCGGCCACAACCCGGAGAAGTGCCGCGCCACGCTGAGGACGCTCAAGCGCCACAATGGCCGCGTGATCGCTTTCTTCCAGCCGCATGGTTACGGCCCGTTGCGGCAGATGGGCCATGAACTGGCGCATACTTTCGCCGCCGAGCTGGGCGATGATGACATCACCATCATGTGCGATCCGGTCTATTTCGGCGGCACTGTGGATCGCAGCCAGGGGACCGAGCGGATCGTGCAGATGATCATCGATGCCGGCGGCTATGCGGAACATATTGCCGAGCGCGCGGACTGTGCCGCCAGGATCGCGGCAATCGCCCGCCCGGGGGACCGCGTGGTGGTGATGGGCGCGCGCGACGATACGTTGAGCGAATTTGCCAGAGAACTCCTTGATTCGATGGATTAACCATTGATCGGCGTCAAAGCGCCCTGCCCCGCCGCCACATACACTGACCCGGTTCGGCAAACGGGAGACATGGCATGGCACTGACAAACCAATCGATGGTCGGCAACTGGGTTACGCATGGCAATCAGGAAGGCTGGAGCTACCCCGCATCAGGCCAGTGGAAAGGCAATCTGGTGGTTTCCGCAGGCGGCACCACCACCATGCGCTTCACCGATGGCAATATTGCGCCCACGCGCAGCGGGAACTGGAGCCTGAACGGCAACAAATTCTCCATCATCGATACCGAAGGCACGCGCTGGATGGCCACCGTCGCGCCCAATGGCAGCACGATGAGCGGGCCGTATGATTCCGGGCCTCCGGGTGCGGGTGATGGGTCCTGGGGCGCGCGCAAGCTCTGAGCCGCAGCGGGCGGCAAGACTTTTGCAACGACTTTGCGCCTATCCCTACCCTCACGGGACGCAGGAAGGGGCACAAGGACTTGATCAAGAATTATCGCCCGGGCGGTATCGGCATGATCCAGGCGGAACCTGGCACGTATCTGGTGCACGCCTATTTTGATGACAACCAGGTCGATCTGGTGAAGGCCAATGTGGTTGGCTGGCAGATCGGGTCCGAACGGATTTTGACCCCGCTGGTGATCGATCCGCGCGCCGCGATGGACGAGACATGGTTCGTGATCCATCCCGATGGCCGCGTGGAATGCAACGATGGCCGCTGCTGGAATGACGTGGACAGCTGGATCGTGGAAGAACGCCGCCTGCGCCGGGATGCCGCCTGACGCCGGAACTCTAGTGCGCGCCGATCCGCAACACCTTGTGCAGCAGGAAAACGATCACCGCGCCCAGCACCAGCCCGAAAATGGCTGACAGCCCGGCATAGGTCGCCCAGCCCAGAATGCCGCCCAGCGGACCTGTGACCACTTCCACGCTATGCTGCATATCATGGGCGAAATGCGCCGGCAGCGTCACGCCGACCTGCTCCAGTCCGTGCAGCACAATGCCGCCGCCCACCCACAGCATCGCAATCGTGCCTATGAACGCCAGTGCGGTGAGCAATTTGGGCATGGCATTGACGAGGCCGCGCCCGATCGACTGGACAATTGCCGATGGCTTCCTGGCCAGATGCAGGCCGACATCATCCATCTTCACGATCAGCGCCACTGCGCCATAAACCACCAGCGTGATGCCAATGCCCACCACCGCCAGCACGCCGGCACGGGTGATCAGGCTCTCATCGGCCACTTCGCTCAGCGTAATGGCCATGATTTCGGCCGACAGGATCAGATCGGTGCGGATGGCGCCTGAAACGCGCTGCTTTTCGAACTCCACCACATCGTCGATATCGTCCTCAAGTGTCTCGCCGTGTTTTTCCGCGCCCAGCTTCTCCAGTACCTTTTCCGCGCCTTCATATGACAGGTAGCAGCCGCCCATCATCAGGATCGGAATGATCGCCTGCGGCAGGAAATAGCTCAGCAGCAGGGCACCGGGCAGCAGGATCAGCAATTTGTTGATCAGGCTGCCGCGGGTGATCTTCCAGATGATCGGCAGTTCACGATCAGGGGTGAAGCCGGTGACATAATTGGGGGTTACCGCCGCATCGTCCACCACCACGCCAGCGGCCTTGGTCCCCGCCTTGCCCGCGGCCACGCCGATATCGTCCATCGAAGCGGCGGCCGCGCGGGCGATGATCGCGACGTCATCAAGAAGAGCTACGATGCCACTTGGCATGGGGATTCCTTGCTATTGCGTTGTGGGCGCTGTGTGCGTTGTGCCGGAACTGCTGGCGAGGGGAGCGGGCGTACCCAGCCTATCGCGCAAGACAAGTCAATTGGCGCGCCGGATCAATTTGCCCGATAGACCACGATCCTGACCGCAGGCCCGTCTGCTCCCGTCGCCAGGCCCAGCGTGCCGATATAGCCGCCCTGCCCCAGATACTGGTATTTCCCCAGAGGCGCCTCGAACACCGGGCTGGTCCGCACCGGCACTGGTCCGTCTTCTCCCGGCGGGCAGATGGTCCCGGTGTTGACCACGTTGATCACCACGCCATCATCTGTGCGCAGGAAATAATCGGCCACCACATCGGTGCAGCCATCGGCGCGGTCGAGCTGCCAGTCCCAGCCCATCGGCAGGATCTCTCCGCGTATGTCCGGCCCTTCGAATGTGCCGCCGGTGATGGGGATGATCCGCCGTGTGCCGCGCGCGGTTTCCCCCACTTCCACGACCTGGCCCAGCGTGACGGTGGATTCGTAGAGCAGTTCCAGGCCCGGATCGGGAGCATCCTGCGCTGCGGCCCCTGTCGCTGTCGCTGTCGCTGTCGCTGACGCTGCGCAAAGGCAAAGCGCCGCTGCCCTTATGTACTTGCCGAACATGTATTTCCTCCTCAAGACCGTGGCGCGCACGCTAGCGGTGCTTGCATTGCTGCGCAATTTGTCTATGAGCGCCGCTTCCACAGGGCCGACGGGCCTTGTGGAAACCACTCTTACGGGTGGAAATCTCAAAGAAAGCCGGAGGGGCCCCGCGATCCGCGCGGACAAGCCAGCGATCGGCATGGTAGTGAAAGGAAGCGCAAGATGGCTCTGTACGAGCATGTCTTTCTCGCGCGTCAGGATCTGAGCCAGGCTCAGGTTGACGCGCTTGCCGCAGCCGCCACGGAAATCGTGGAGGCCAATGCAGGCAAGGTCACCAAGACCGAAACATGGGGTCTGAAAAGCCTCGCATACAAGATCGACCGCAACCGCAAGGCGCATTTCGTGATGCTCAATATTGAGGGTCCCGGAAGCCTGGTGGCTGAGCTCGAACGCCAGAACCGCATCAATGAAGATATCATCCGCTGGCTGACTATCGCCGTGGATGAGGAGGAGGAAGGCCCCTCCGTCATGATGCGCAAGAACGACCGCGACCGGAAGCGTCGCTCTGACCGTGAGGAGCGTAACTGATGGCTCGTCCGTTTTTCCGTCGCCGCAAGTCCTGCCCGTTCGCGGCCAAGGATGCCCCCAAGATCGATTACAAGGATGTGCGCCTGCTTCAGGGTTTCATGTCCGAGCGTGGCAAGATCGTTCCCAGCCGCATCACTGCCGTTTCCGGCAAGAAGCAGCGCGAACTGGCCAAGGCGATCAAGCGCGCCCGTCACCTGGGCCTGCTGCCCTACATCGTGAAGTAAGGAGGACTATACCATGGAAATCATCCTCCTCGAACGTATCGAGAAGCTCGGCACCATCGGCGACGTCGTCTCCGTGCGTGACGGCTATGCCCGCAACTTCCTGCTTCCGCAGAAGAAGGCCCTGCGCGCCAACGAAGCCAACAAACAGGTTTTCGAAGCGAACCGTGGCCGTCTGGAAGCCGAAAATGCGGAACGCCGCACCCATGCCGAAGCGGCTGGTGAAAAGGTCGCTGGCGAAGAGATCATCCTGATCCGCGCCTCGTCCAATTCGGGCCAGCTGTACGGTTCGGTCAACGTGCGTGACGTTGCTGCCGGTCTGGTCGAAAAGGGCCATGACATCGACAAGAAGCAGGTCATCATGGGCGCTCCGATCAAGACGCTGGGCATGTTCGACGTGACCATCGCCCTGCACCCGGAAGTCCACGTCACCGTGAAGGCCAATGTGGCCCGTTCGGAAGACGAGGCTGCGCTGCAGAGCCAGGGCATCGACGTCATCTCGCAGATGAACGAAGATGAGCGCGGCGAGGCCGAAGGCTTCACCGAAGAACTCGATCCCGATCGCGAACTGGGCGAACTGCCCACTTCGGAAGACGAAGACGCTGCTGCCGAAGGCGAAGCAGAGGCTGGCGAAGAGGAACTGGGCTGAGCCCACCCTCCGCTTGCACACAAGCAATGAAAAAGGGCGCTATCCTTCGGGATGGCGCCCTTTTTCGTGGCACAAGTCCTTGTCGCGGTCAGTCGATCACCGCCAGCCCGTCTCCGCCGGTGCCGGTGGGCAGGCGGCGCAGCACTTTTCCGCTGGCAAAATCGATCTCGGCAATCGTGTCACGGGCGGTTTCGGCGGCATAGATGCGCTCGCCATCGCTGGACACCACCAGCGTCACCTGCACCGCCTCTTCCTTGCCCGAAACGAGGATCGTGCGTGAAACAGTGGCGCTTGCCTCATCAATCACGCTCAGATCGCCATCGCCAAAATTGCTGGTGACCATGCTGTCAGTGCCGGGACCGGCATCGCCCGGCACAGCGGCAAGGCGGATCGGCACTGCGCCGGTCAATACCTGCGCCGTCACCTCCAGCGTGTCGGGATTGAGGCGATAAACCTTGTCATCCATGTTGGAGCCGACCCACAGATCCTCTCCATCGCTGGACAGGGCGACCGCCTCGGTCTCTCCGCCCAGCTCCCGGCGGGCGGTTTCCTCCCCGGTTTCAAGGTCATAGCGGATCACGCTGCCGTCAGCGACAACCGTGCCCCAGGCGACTTTCCCGGCCTCGTCCACCGCCACCATATGGGGGCCGGAGCCGCCCTTGCCAATTTCCTCAACTTCGGGACGGGCCGACAGCGGACGGTGGATCACGAACAATGATCCGCGCCCTTCGGCGGTGGCCACCAGCATGCCGTTTGCATGCCAGACAACCGCATGCGGGCGGGCACCGGCACCCAGATCAATATGCGCCACCCGCTGCAGATCGCTGGTGTTGTATATCTCCAGAGAACTGCCCCCGTAGCAGGCGAGCGCAACATGCGCGCCGTCTGGTGAGACCGAAAGTTCGTGCGGATTGCGACAGGTGGGAACGTCAGCCGTTTCCCGTCCGCTGGCCAGATCGATGCGCGAAAGGCTGTTGCCGCGCTTGTTGGCAACGAAAAGAGTGCCGGTGACGTCACCTGACGAGGCGGCAGGCCCGCCGCCAGCTTCAAGCACCGAACAACCGGCCAACAGGCCCAGACAGACAATTGATGCCGCAATCCTCACTGGCTTCCTCTCACCTGGAGAAGGTCCCACGCGATCTGCGCTAGCTTAACCTCACTCAGTTCACCCATCGGGTTTCGACAGAATGCTTCCTAATCCGACAGAGAACGCACGATTGCGCGGCCAAGTTCCGGTTTTGTGACGCTTCCCATGTGATCGCCGGGTATTTTGACCAGAACGGCATCGGGTAAAGCCGCCGCCAGTGCATCGGGTGAACCGTTGTCGCGGTCATCCTCTCCGCACACAACCAGCGTGGGCATGGTGATGGATGCAAGATCGGCGCGTTCCATGTCCTGCACCGATTGCAGCAGCAGGCGCGCGGCCACGCGGTCAATCTTCATTGTCTTCATGAACTGCACGGCAAAGAACGCCGGATCGCCGCTGCGCACCGTGTCAAAACGGTCGATCGCATCGATGAAGAAGGTGGAGCGTGCGTGCCAGTTGTCGAGGCTTTCCAGCCCCATGCCCGCCAGCACCAGCCGCCGCGGGCGCAGGCCCGCAATCACGCTGCCCGCCGCGGTGCGTCCGCCCAGCGAGAAGCCGGCCAGGTCATATTCCGCCAGCCCCAGCGCTGCGACGAGGGCCTGCACATCGCGCACCAGCACATCGGGCGGATAGGCTGCGGCATCTTGCGGCGCGGCGCTGGCCCCATGCGCGCGCAGATCGGGCATGATCGCGGAAAATCCGGCATCGGCCAGCATTTGTGCATGGCCGAACCTGATCCAGTTCATCTGCGCGCTGGAGAACAGGCCGTGGAGCAGCAGCACCGGGCGTCCCTCCCCGGTGTCCGGGTCCAGCCGGTGGACGGCGAGCGCGGTCCCGTCAAAACTCTCTATCTGGCTGGTGGCAATGTGTGACACGCAATTCCTTCTCGTTTCGGTTGTTAAGTGAAACCAATATGCATATGTAGCCCACCACACTGACAATAGGCCGGAAACACGCAATGGCGGAAGCTGATCCGCAAATTTCCCAGGAAAATGCCGACGTGCAAGCCGCCGCGCCCCAAAAGCGCTCGATCAGGCCGCTGCGCATTGCCCTGATGCTGGCGCTGCCGCTGGCGATTCTGGTCGCGGGCGTGTTCTACTGGCTGGGCCTGCAGGGCAAGGTCACCACGGACAACGCCTATGTGAAGCAGGACATGGTCGCCGTCAGCAGCGAAGTGGGCGGCAAGATCGTGGACGTGCTGGCGCATGAAGGCGATATGGTGGGCGCGGGCGACGTGCTGTTCCGCATCGATTCCGAGCCATACCAGCTGCAGATCGCGCAGGCCGATGCCGCCATTGCCACGGCGCAGGCCAATGTCACCGCGATGGAGAACGATACCGACCTGACCGGCGTGGACATTGCCGCCGCGCGGGAGGATATCGCCTTTGCCCGCAGCAAGCTGGAGCGCCAGCAGGCACTGTGGGAGCGCGGCTTTACCACGCGCGCCGATTACGATGCGGCCACTCATGCGGTGGCGCAGGCAGAAGAAGCGATGCGCCAGGCGCAGGCACGCCAGACAGAGGCTCGCGCCCGGCTTGCCCGCGGGGCAGCTGTTCCCGGCACCGACCCGCGCATTGCCGCCGCGCAGGCGCAGCGCGCCAGTGCAGAGCTGAACATGCGCCGGACCGAGGTGCATGCACCGTTCGCCGGTCGCGTGGCGCAGGCAGACCGCCTGCAGGCCGGCCAGCAGGTGCTGCCCAACCTGCCGGTGCTGACGCTGATTTCAGAAGACAGCACTTACGTGGAGGCGAATTTCAAGGAAACCGACCTTGCGCAAATGGCTCCCGGCCAGCGCGCGGAGGTACGTTTCGATGCCTATCCCGATCTGGTTCTGCGCGGGCACGTGGCCTCCATCGGCGCGGGCACGGGCTCGGAATTTTCCGTCCTTCCGGCACAGAATGCGTCCGGCAACTGGGTAAAGGTGACGCAGCGCGTACCGGTCCGCATCGCGCTGGATGAAGCCAGCCCGCGCGCGCTGATCGCGGGCCTTTCCACCCATGTGACGATCTACACCGAAGAAGGCGAGTAAGCTTGGCCAGCGCGGCGCAGGGCCGACCGGGCGCAGGCAAGCCGGGTGCGGCAGGAGGAGCAGCGCCGCCCGCAGACATCGCCCAGCTGCCGGTGCGCAATCACATATTGCTGATCATCGGAGTGATGACGGCATCGCTGCTGCAAGTGCTCGATATCACCATCGCCAATGTGGCGATCCCGCACATGCAGAGCACGCTGGGCGCCTCCCCCGATACCATCAGCTGGGTGCTGACCAGCTATATCATCGCCAGCGCCGTTGCCATGCCGATCACCGGCTGGCTGGCCGACCGGGTGGGATCGCGGCGGCTGTTCCTGATTTCGGTGACGCTGTTCGTGCTCGCTTCCATGCTGTGCGGGATGGCGCAGAACCTTGAGGAGATGGTGCTGTTCCGCGCTTTGCAGGGCGTGGGCGGGGCCTTCATCGCTCCGCTCAGCCAAAGCTCGCTGCTCGATACCACCCGCCCCAGTCGCCAGCCGCAGATCATCGCGCTGTGGGGCATGGGGGTGATGATCGGCCCGATCCTTGGGCCGGTACTCGGCGGCTATCTGACCGAGACGATGAGCTGGCGCTGGGTATTCTTCGTCAACGTGCCGGTGGGCATGGTGTGCATCGCCATTCTGCTGTCCGAACTGCCCAGCCGGCCCATCCGGCGGCGGCGTTTCGACCTGTTCGGCTTTTCCATGATCGGTCTGGCACTGGCCTCGCTGCAATTGCTGCTGGACCGGGGCAATGTGGTCGACTGGTTCACCTCAATGGAGAGCTGGATCTATACCGGCCTGACCATTTCCGCCGCATGGGTGGCGGTGATCCACCTGTCCACCGCCAGCAATCCGCTGTTCGAGCGGCGGCTGTTTGCGGATGTGAATTTCGTCATCGCGCTGGTGTTCATGGTGGTGGTGGGCGTGGTGATGTTCGCCACCATGGCGCTGCTGCCGCCGATGTTGCAGCAATTGTTCGGCTATGACGTGATCGATACCGGGCTGGTGCTGATGCCGCGCGGCGTGGGCGTGCTGGTATCGATGCAATTGTCCGGCCTGCTGATGAAGCGCGGGGTGGATGCGCGCTGGCTGGTGGCGCTGGGCTTCCTGACAGGCGCATGGTCGCTGCATGAGATGGCCGCGTGGTCGCTGGAGGCGGACCGCATGCATTTCATCATAACCGGACTGGTACAGGGACTGGGCATCGGGCTGGTGTTCATCCCGCTCAACGCCACGGCCTTTTCCACCCTGCCCCCGCATCTGCGCACCGATGGATCGAGCCTGCTCAACCTGATGCGCTCGGTCGGCTCATCAATCGGCATTTCGGTGGTGATGACCTTGCTGGCGCGCGGCATTCAGCGCAACCATGAACAACTGGCCGCCCACGTCACACCGCAGTTGTCGACCGCGCTCGATCTGTCCTCGCTCGACCGTTTCCAGCAATATGGCCAGGCGGCGCTGAGCGTGGCGGATATGGAAGTCACCAGGCAGGCGGCGATGATCGCCTATCTCAATGATTTCGAGATGATGAAATGGCTCAGCCTGGCCGCCGTGCCGCTGGTGCTGCTGATGCGCAAATCGCCGCGATACGGGCGCTGACCCGCCCTCCCCGCCAGTTGCGGCGGGAAGAGCGGTCAGTTGCGCCGCTCAGCCCTTCTTCAGGTGCCTGCGGCCCAGCAATTCGGCGATCTGCACGGCGTTGAGCGCGGCGCCCTTGCGCAGATTGTCGGACACGCACCACAGGGCGATACCGTTCTCCACGGTCGGGTCTTCGCGCACGCGGCTGATGTAGGTGGCGCCATCGCCGACGCATTCCACCGGGGTGATGTAGCCCCCGTCTTCGCGCTTATCGACCAGCATCAGGCCGGGTGCCTCGCGCAGGATATCCTGTGCCTGCTCGGCAGTGATTTCCTTCTCGAATTCGATGGTGATCGATTCGGAATGGCCGACAAACACCGGCACGCGCACGCAGGTGGCCTGAACCTTGATCCTGGGATCGAGGATCTTCTTGGTTTCCACCACCATCTTCCATTCTTCCTTGGTCGATCCATCGTCCAGGAAAACATCGATGTGCGGAATCACGTTGAAGGCGATCGGCTTGGTGAACTTGCTCGGCTCAATCTTGTCACCCACGAAGATGGCACGGCTCTGTTCGAAAAGCTCGTCCATGCCCGCCTTGCCCGCGCCGGAGACCGACTGATAGGTGGACACGACCACGCGCTTGATCGTGGCGAAATCATGCAGCGGCTTGAGCGCCACCACCATCTGCGCGGTGGAGCAGTTGGGATTGGCGATGATGTTGCGCTTCTTGTAGCCGTCAATCGCGTCCGGGTTCACTTCCGGCACGATCAGCGGCACATCGGGGTCCATGCGGTAGAGCGAGCTGTTATCGATCACCACGCAGCCCGCAGCCGCCGCCTTGGGGGCATATTCCTTGGCCGGGCCGGAGCCGGCGGCAAACAGGGCAATATCCCACCCTGCCCAGTCAAAATGTTCGATGTTGCGGCACTTGAGCATCTTGCCGGTATCACCCAGCTCAACTTCCGTCCCATGGCTGCGCGGGCTGGCCACGGCCGCCACTTCGTCCATCGGGAATTCGCGCTCGGCCAGAATTGCGAGCATTTCACGCCCGACATTCCCCGTCGCTCCAACCACTGCCACACGATAACCCACACGCGTTCTCCGTCCTGGTTCAAGGTGCGGGCAGCAACAGCGGCCTGACACCTATGGTCTTGTTAATTCCCCGTTTTCTTTAAAACTTCCACGGGCCTTAATGCTTGTTAGCTAATAGATATCTCGCAGGCCGATACAGACACCCTGGTCCCTGTTCTAAGTCCCTGGGCCTGCACAGGATCGATACTCGAGACACAAGAAAGGGGCGGCTCCGCTAGCGCGGAACCGCCCCTTTTTCTATTCCGCTTGTCGCAGCGAAATGGGCGATTACTGGCTAACGTTCTCGCGACGCTCTGCAATACGTGCACGTTTGCCGGTACGGCCGCGCAGGTAATAGAGCTTGGCACGCCGCACAATACCACGGCGTACCACGGTAATGCTTTCAATGTTCGGCGAGTACAGGGGGAACACGCGTTCCACGCCTTCACCAAAGCTCATCTTGCGGACGGTGAAATTGCTGTTGATGCTGCGGTTCGACCGAGCGATCACAACGCCTTCGAAATTCTGTACACGGGTACGCTGTCCTTCGACAACACGCACACCGACACGCACGGTATCACCGGCGCGGAATTCGGGGATGGTCTTCCCCTCGCTAAGTGCTCCGATGGCTTCTGCCTCGAGCTCCTGAATCAGACCCATGGTCTCAATCCTCATTATCGCGCTGCGCACCAGAGGCAGGCTGGTCCCGAACATCATTATGACGTTCCCAAAGGTCCGGCCTGCGTGATCGTGTGTCTTCTTCGGCCCTGTGCTTTCGCCAGGCCGAAATCTTCGCATGATCCCCCGATCGCAGCACTTCAGGGATCGTGCGCCCTTCCCATTCAACGGGCCGGGTATATTGCGGATATTCCAGAAGCCCCGTTTCGAAGCTCTCGTCCATGCCGCTTGAAGGCGCGCCCATTACGCCGGGAAGCAGGCGAATGCAAGCATCTAATATGGCCAGAGCGGCAGGTTCTCCGCCCGACAGAACGATATCGGCGAGCGATACTTCCTCCACCGCCCTGCCCTCGAAAATGCGCTCGTCAAATCCCTCGAACCGTCCGCACAAAATGGTCACGCCGGGACCTTGGGCAAGCTGGCGGATGCGGGCCTGGGTGATCGGCTTGCCGCGCGGGGTCATCACCAGCACCGGACAGGCCGGATGGCGGGCCACGGCATGGTCTATGACCGCGCCCAGCACATCAGCCTTCAGCACCATGCCTGCGCCGCCGCCAGCGGGTGTATCATCCACCGTACGGTGCTTGTCGGTGGCAAAATCGCGGATCTGCACCGTATCGAGCGACCAGCGCTGTTCCTCCAGCGCGCGGCCGGCCAGCGAAATACCCAACGGCCCGGGAAACATCTCCGGATACAGCGTGAGGACGGTGGCGGCGAAGGTCATTCGTCGACGTAGTCCGCGCTGATCACCAGACGCTCGTCATTCCATTGAGGAACGGCAACGGGGTTCATCGGGACCATGAAGCGCTTGCCTTTGGCACCGTCTTGCGCGGGGCGCTCAATCTCGATCACGTCGCCCGCGCCAAAATTCTGCACATCGACGACCTTGCCCAGCGCTTCTCCGGTGTCGGAGACGGCGGCGAGGCCGATCAGGTCCATGTGGTAATATTCGCCCTCCTCCAGCGGAGGCAGGGCAGAGCGCGGCACGCTGAGCGTGGTTCCGCGCAGGGCTTCGGCGCCGTTGCGATCGGTGACCTGTTCCAGGCGGGCAATCGCGCCGCCCTTCTTGTCATCGCGCAGATTGGTGATGGTCAGCGCGCCATCATTGAAAACTGTATGCTGTTTGAGCGCGGACAGCCCGTCTCCAAACAGCTTCAGGCGGACTTCGCCCGTCACGCCATGCGCGCCGCTGATGGCGGCAAGGGTGACGGGCTTATCGCGTGCCAAGGGGGATTAATCCTCGGACTTGTCTTCGTCAGCAGGCTTTTCGTCCGCTGCCGGTGCTTCGTCAGCAGCAGGTGCTTCCTCGGCGGGAGTTTCCTCGGCGGGTGCTTCCTCGGCGGGTGCTTCTTCAGCCGGAGCTTCTTCAGGAGCGGGAGCAGCGGCAGCAGCCTTGGCTTCTTCTTCGGCGGCCTTGGCAGCTTCTTCGGCTTCGGCAGCCTTGGTGGCCTTCTCTTCAGCGCGGGCCTTGGCGTTTTCGCCCGGCTCACCCTTCACGGGGTTGTTGCGTGCTTCACGTTCACGAATGCCGGCAACATCGAGGAAGCGCGCCACGCGGTCGCTCGGCTGGGCGCCAACGCTCAACCAGTAACGGATGCGGTCTTCGTTCAGCTTCACACGCTCGGGATCGTCCTTGGCCAGCAGCGGGTTGTAGGTGCCGATCTGCTCCAGATATTTGCCATCGCGAGCACGGCGGCTGTCAGCAGCCACGATGCGGTAATAGGGGCGCTTCTTGGCGCCGCCACGCGAAAGACGAAGAGAAATTGCCATTTAGTATAACCTTTCGAAATTAAATCTTTGAAATCACTTTTTATTCAGGAAATTCTGTAAGTCAGGTGGGAGGCCGCCTGCACCGCCGCCCGGCAGGCCGGGAAGCCCGCCGCCGCCCATTCCGCCTGGGCCACCGGGACCGCCGCCGCCGCCAGCGCCGAACATTGCTGCCAGGCCCTTCATGCCGCCCATCTTGCGCAGCTGCTTCATGGCGCGGCCCATTTCCTGGTGCATCTTGAGCAGCTTGTTCACTTCCTGCACCGACGTGCCGGACCCGGCCGCCACGCGCTTCTTGCGCTTGGCATTCATCAGTTCGGGGCGCTTGCGTTCCTTGGGCGTCATCGAACCGATGATCGCATCCATGTGCACCAGCACCTTGTCGTCCACGCCGCTGCTGGCCATTGCCGCCTTGGCCTTCTTCATGCCGGGCATCATGCCCGCCAGCATGCCAAGGCCGCCCATCTTCTGCATTTGCGCAAGCTGGCTGCGAAGGTCGTTCATATCGAACTGCCCCTTCATCATCCGCTCGGCCAGCTTCTCGGCGTCTTCCTTGTTGACGACCTCTGCGGCCTTTTCGACCAGCGAGACGACATCGCCCATGCCAAGGATGCGGTCGGCCACGCGTGAGGGGTGGAAGCGTTCGATCGCGTCCAGCTTCTCACCCGTACCGGCGAACTTGATCGGCTTGCCGGTGACTGCGCGCATCGAAAGCGCCGCGCCGCCGCGGGCATCGCCATCCATGCGGGTCAGCATCACGCCGGTCAGCGGCACTTCATCGCTGAAGCTCTGCGCCACGTTGACCGCGTCCTGCCCGGTCAGCGCATCGACCACCAGCAGCACTTCTGCGGGGGTGGAGACGCTGGCGACAGCCTTCATTTCCGCCATCAGCGCTTCATCGACATGCAGGCGGCCTGCGGTATCGAGAAGCAGCACGTCGACGTTCTGCAATCTGGCGGCTTCCAGCGCGCGGCGGGCGATATCGACCGGCTGCTGGCCTTCGATGATAGGCAGAGTGGCCACGCCAACCTGCTCACCCAGAACCTTGAGCTGTTCCTGCGCCGCGGGACGGTTGACGTCGAGCGAAGCCATCATCGGCTTCTTGCCGCTCTTGTCCTTCAGCAGCTTGGCAATCTTGGCGGTGCTGGTGGTCTTGCCCGAACCCTGCAGGCCGACCATCATGATCACCGCCGGAGGGCGCACATCCAGATTGAGCGGCACTGCATCGCCCGAATCAGCCTCATCCCCGCCAAGCATGGCGACCAGCTCGTCATTGACGATCTTGACGACCTGCTGGCCGGGCTTGACCGATTTGAGCACCGATGCACCCACGGCCTTTTCGGTAACGCGGGCAATGAAATCGCGCGCAACGCTGAGCGCCACGTCCGCTTCGAGGAGCGCCACGCGCACTTCGCGCATGGCATCGCGCACATCCTGCTCGCTGAGCGCACCGCGCCCGCGCAGACGATCGAAAACGCTGTTCAGATTATCAGAAAGCGTATCGAACATGTGCCTCGTGTCACTCCTTTGCGCTGTCCTTGCGGACAGCAAATGCGAAAAACGCCGGCGGACGAAACCTCGTCAGCCAGCGTGGGACTTTCACCCAGTTGTCAGTTGAATGGTGGAGCCTAGCGGGATCGAACCGCTGACCTCAACACTGCCAGTGTTGCGCTCTCCCAGCTGAGCTAAGGCCCCGTACCATTCATATTGCGGTGCTTGTAACACAAGACACCACCCTTGCGGGAGGGGCCATTTATTGGCCTTGCCCCTGCGGTGCAAGTCTTTTGTTTGCCTCATTCGCCGGCAGCGGCATTCACCGCCTTGGCTATCCTCGCAAAAGCTCGGGCGGCCGCTTGGCCTTGCGGTCCGCTGACAGCGGAACCGACCGTTCAAGACCGGCCAGTCAGTCCCCGAGTTCCTGGTCGCACCAATACTCCTGGACGCGGAAGCCAGAGCGCGAACGCGCGTCGGGCATTAGCCCGGCAGCCAAGCGCGCGGATGCGCGCGCCCGGCGCCTGAGGTGAAGCAAACAAATATCGTTAAATCAGCTATCGCTGTCGTCATCGTCCTTCTTGGCGGGTGCAACGCCCAGATCGTCGTCACCGCCCAGGTCGACATCGTTGTCCGGCGAATCATCGTCGTCGTCGATATCTTCCAGATCGTCATCGGCGAGATCCGTATCGGGAGCCTCGTCCTCTTTCTTCTTCTCTTCCTCGAAGGGAATCGGCTGCTTGGACTTGAGCACGGGCTCCGGCGTCCACACGTTGCCGCAATCGATGCAGGTGACCGGATCTTCCTGACCCAGATCGTAAAAGCGTTCACCGCATTTGGGGCAGGTGCGCTTAGAGCCCCATTCTGGCTTGACCATATTGATGTCCTCGTATTGCCCGCCCTTTGGCGGACAGAATAAATCTGGTGACTTGATGGATGCCGCCCATCCCCGATTCAAGTGGGCAAATCAAGGGGCCAGCGTCAAGAGCGCGCGCGCCTTGCCATAGGGCCATGCCGCTGTCAAAAGCCCGCGCACTTTAATACCTCTCCTGCTGGAGCCTTCGCTTGTCCGCTTCTCCCGATACTTCACCCCAGCCGCGCCGCTTCATACCGGCGGGTCCGCTGACCGGCAGCATCCGTGTTCCGGGTGACAAGTCGATCAGCCACCGATCGCTGATGCTGGGCGCGCTGGCGGTGGGGGAAACCCGCGTGACCGGCCTGTTGGAGGGTGAGGACGTGCTCGCCACCGCGGCAGCCATGCGCGCCATGGGCGCCACCATCACGCGCGAGCAAGACGGCACGTGGAGCATTTTCGGCGTGGGCGTGGGCGGGTTGCTGCAACCTGCCGAGCCGCTCGACATGGGCAATAGCGGCACCTCCACCCGGCTGCTGATGGGTCTCGTGGCCAGCCACGCGATCACCGCGACTTTCGTGGGCGATGCGAGCCTTTCCAGGCGGCCGATGGGCCGGGTGATCGATCCGCTATCGCTGATCGGCGCGGAATTCGAAGCGTCGGAGGGCGGCACATTGCCCCTCACCCTGCGCGGGATCAGCCCCGCCGTTCCGATCACCTATCGCCTGCCCGTTGCCAGCGCTCAGGTAAAAAGCGCGGTCCTGCTCGCAGGTCTCAATACTGCCGGGATCACCACGGTGATCGAACCTGTCCCCACGCGTGACCATTCCGAACGCATGCTGCGCGGTTTCGGCGCGGAGCTGACGGTTGAGGAAGTGGACGGTGCCGACGGGCCAGAGCGCATCATCACGCTGACAGGCGAAGCAGAGCTCAAGCCGCAGACGATCGAGGTTCCGGGCGACCCGTCCTCTGCCGCCTTCTTCGTTGTCGCTGCACTGCTCGTGCCCGGCAGCGATCTGCTGGTAGAGAATGTCGGCCTCAATCCCACGCGCGCGGGGCTGTTCGAAGTGCTGCGGCAGATGGGCGGCAGCATTGAGGAAGTGAACGCGCGCGAAGTGGGCGGAGAGCCGGTGGCAGACCTGCGCGTGCGCCATTCGCAGCTGACCGGCATCGAAGTGGACCCGGCCATCGCGCCCGCCATGATCGATGAATTCCCGATATTGTTCGTCGCCGCCGCGCTGGCCAAGGGCACCACCACCACCAGCGGCCTGGACGAATTGCGGGTGAAGGAAAGCGACCGCCTGACCGCGATGGCGCAGGCGCTGACCGGCGCAGGCGCCAGCGTGGAGGAGCGCGAGGACGGGCTGGTCATCCACGGCACCGGCGGCGCGCGCCTGCGCGGCAGCGCCAACAGCCGCGCCAGGACTCACCTCGATCATCGCATTGCCATGTCCATGGCGGTGGCAGGCCTTGCCAGCGATGACGGCGTGCTGGTGGACGACGTGCGTCCGATCGCCACCAGCTTCCCCAACTTCATCGCCCTGATGGAAGGTGCCGCAGCGGGATGATCGATCCCGATCTCGCCAATTACATCGGCTTTGTCGGCATGGCCTGCATCCTTGCCGCCTATGCCTATCAAACCGCCAATAATCGCCCCAACCCGTTCATCCAGCATGGTGCAAACCTGATCGGTGCGGTGTTGCTGGTGATATCGCTGACGGTGCACCATAATGCGCCCAGCATGGTGCTGGAGGCCTGCTGGGTGGTGATTGCGGTCTTTGGGCTGGTGCGCGCGTGGCAGGCGCGCGGGAAGGTGAAAGCATGATCATCGCCGTCGATGGGCCAACCGCCTCTGGCAAGGGCACGATTGCCAAGGCGCTGGCTCGGCATTTCCGCCTGCCACATCTCGATACCGGGCTGCTCTACCGCGCGGTAGGTTATCAGGTGTCGCTCTATAATGGCGATCCCGATGATCCTGCGGATGCTCTGGCGGCGACCAATTTTCCCGATGAACTGCTCGGCCATCCTGACTTGCGCAGCGAGGCCACCGGCGGGCTGGCCAGCCGCGTCTCGGTGCACCCCGCTGTGCGGCAGGCGCTGTTTGAGCGCCAGCGCAGCTTTGCCACGCAGAGCGCGGGCGCGGTGCTGGACGGGCGCGATATCGGCACGGTGATTGCGCCCGATGCCGATGTGAAGCTGTTCGTCACCGCCAGCGTGGAGGCGCGCGCGCATCGTCGCTGGATGGAGATGACGCGGCGCGGAGAAAGCCACACTCTGGCCCAGATCGAGGACGACCTGCGCCGCCGTGATGAGCGCGACACCGCGCGCAAGGATGCCCCGCTGGTGGCCGCGCCCGATGCGATCATGCTGGACACGTCAGACATGGACAAGGATGCCGCAATTGCCGCTGCGCTGGCGATCGTCAATGATCTGACCGGGCAGACGCCCTGCCCCTGAGAACTGCGCCCGAAAGAGACCCCGCTCAGGTGGCGGCGGGCTGCGGGGCGCGCAGCCGCAACCCTTCCAGCACCAGCCTGCGCCAACGCGGATCCACCGCCATGCCCAGCACTGCGGCAATGATCAGGCTGGCGGCGAGCGTCGGCATCCAGCCCAGTTCCAGCCGGGCAATGCCGAATTGGACCGGGTAATGGATCGCATAGAGCGGGAAGGAATAGGCGCCCAGCCACAGCGCCAGCCTGCCCCTGTCCAGTGACAGCGCCGCCAGCAGCACCAGCGGATGGACCAGCAGCACGAATGCCACTTCCACCGCGGTGGGAAGTCCGGCGGGAATCAGCACCAGCGCCAGTGCGTAGGCGGCCAGCGCCGGCCACACCAGGCGCGCCGGAAGCCACAGCCGGTCCCCATTGATACGGTAGAGCAGCACGCCAAGAGTGTAGGACATCATCACCCGCGGAATGCCGAACCAGAACATCTCGCCATAGCCGACGTCGAGCCGCGCCTCACCCGTCCCAAGTGCCAGCACTATCGCACATGCGGCAACGATGGCGGCAAGCATCGGCTGTGACAGGCGGCGCAGCAGGGCGGCGTGGATGGCATTGGCGACCAGTTCGAAGAAGATCGACCAGGCGGGCGGATTCAACAGGATCGTGCCGCCGATCACCGGCAGGATCGCCAGCCCGGTGGCCAGAGCCATCACCATTCCGGTCCAGTCTCCATCGCCGATCACGCCCGAAACCGAAAGATAGAACGCACCCACCAGCACGCCGCAGGCAACAGGTGGCCACAGCCGCACATAGCGCTGCACGGCAAAGGTCGCGGTCGCAGGCATCCGCTGTTCGTAAGTGCGCGTCAGCACAAAGCCGGAAAGCAGGAAGAACAGGTCCACCGCCAGATAGGCAACGCCGAACATCTCGTCCGCAGCGGCGGGAAAGGGCGCGACATTGTTCACATGATACGCCGCGACGATCAGCGCCGCGATGCCCCGGATGGCTTCAAGTCCGTAAATTCGCCCCATCAGCCCGACACTAGCCAACAGGGGTTACATTTGCGTCAATGCGGTTGGCTCCAGTGAGATTCACCGCACGTCTGCCAAGCGCCATCATATATCAATAGTTGCAATTGAATTCGGCAATTTCGGCAATGCCCAGATCGATATCCGCCTCCTTACAGGCGTATGCGGATTTCTCGTTGAATGTGATCGGAAAGTTTCAATTACATTCTATCGGTAAATGATTATGTATTGCTCAGCCACTTCGGCTTCACATAATTTGACATTATGAGGTAAACACGATGACCGAGATCGCTTCCCCGCCCGTCACCCACGGCCCGCGTTTGAACGAGCCCGCGCCGGATTTCACCGCCAAGACCACCGAAGGCACCAAGAGCCTTGCCGATTACCGCGGCAAGTGGCTGATCCTGTTTTCGCATCCGGCTGACTTCACCCCGGTGTGCACCACGGAATTCATTGGCTTTGCCCGCCATGCCGATGAATTTGCCGCGATGAATGCCGAACTGCTCGGCCTGTCGATCGATTCCAATTACGCCCATATCGCCTGGCTGCGCAGTATCGAGCAGAACTTCGGCGTGCGAATACCCTTCCCGATTATCGAGGATATCTCGATGAATGTGGCCAGCGCCTATGGCATGGTCCACCCCGGCGCATCGGACACGCAGGCAGTGCGCTCCACCTTCTTCATCGATCCGCACGGGATCCTGCGCGCAATGGTGCATTATCCCATGTCGAACGGCCGCTCGATCCCGGAATTCGTGCGCCTGCTCACGGCGATGCAGACCAGCGACGAGCACAAGATCGCCACGCCGGAGAACTGGCAGCCGGGCGAAGACGTGATCGTCCCGCCCCCGCAGACCGCCACCGCCGCGCGTGATCGCGAGAGTGAAAGCGATGGCGAAGGCTACAAATATACCGACTGGTATTTCAGCAAGAAGAGCCTCTGATCCCCCCTCCCATCCATGGAGGCTCTTTGACGAAGGCCCGGCCCTGCGAGCAGGTGCCGGGCCTTTTCATGCCGGAGCGCTTCCCGGGACTCATCCAGAGGCAGCGCGTTTCGCTTGCTTTTCGAACCGTTTTCGCCTAGCTGCGCCCCGTTCGATGGACAGGAACATGTCTGCGGCACGCTAACCTTGCATGGTCGGCATTCCACCGGGGCGCAACGTCGCCTTTTGCCATGCCTGTTTGCTGCTGCTGAGATGCCCTGTTCAAGGAACGCCTGTGCGGCATGCGGCCACACGGGCAGATCGGCCCCTTTTGGCCCGCCAAGGCAATTCCGCCAAGGTGGAGAAAAGACCCCGGAAAACAACCCGGTGGCCGGAATACAACTGAAACAGGAAACTGTCTTTTATGGCATCTACAGCCAATCCGACCCGCGATGATTTCGCGGCAATGCTCGACGAACAGCTCGGCGGCGCCGATGGCGGCTTTGAAGGCCGCGTGGTCAAGGGCACCGTTACCGCAATTGAAAACGGCATGGCCGTTGTCGACGTAGGCCTCAAGAGCGAAGGCCGCGTCTCCCTCAAGGAATTCTCGCGTGGCGATGACGACCACGGCCTGACCGTCGGCAGCGAAGTTGAAGTCTTCGTTGACCGCGTCGAAAATGCCGATGGCGAAGCCATGCTCAGCCGTGACCGCGCCCGCCGCGAAGCTGCCTGGGACAAGCTGGAAAGCGAATTTGGCGAAGGCAAGCGCGTCGAAGGCCGTATCTTCGGCCGCGTGAAGGGCGGCTTCACTGTCGACCTCGACGGCGCCGTGGCCTTCCTGCCCGGCAGCCAGGTCGATATCCGCCCCGTGCGCGATGTTACCCCGCTGATGGAAATGCCGCAGCCGTTCCAGATCCTGAAGATGGATCGCCGCCGCGGCAATATCGTGGTATCACGCCGCGCCGTGCTGGAAGAGACCCGCGCCGAACAGCGCAGCGAGCTGATCGAAGGCCTGGCAGAAGGCCAGGTTACCGAAGGCGTGGTCAAGAACATCACCGATTACGGTGCGTTCGTGGACCTGGGCGGTATCGACGGCCTGCTGCATGTCACCGACATGAGCTACAAGCGCGTCAACCACCCCAGCGAAGTGATCGAGATCGGCCAGACCGTGAAGGTCCAGATCATCCGCATCAATGCCGATACGCAGCGCATCTCGCTGGGCATGAAGCAGCTGGAAAGCGATCCGTGGGAAGGCGTCGCCGCCAAGTACCCGATTGGCATGAAGGTCAGCGGCAACGTCACCAACATCACTGAATATGGCGCATTCGTGGAACTGGAAGCGGGCATCGAAGGCCTGGTCCATGTTTCCGAAATGAGCTGGACCAAGAAGAACGTCCACCCCGGCAAGATCGTCTCCACCTCGCAGGAAGTGGAAGTCGTGGTTCTGGAAGTGGATTCGGAAAAGCGCCGCATCTCGCTCGGCCTCAAGCAGGCCCAGCGCAATCCGTGGGAAGAATTCGCCGAAACGCATCCGGTCGGCTCGACCGTGTCGGGCGAAGTCAAGAACGCCACCGAATTCGGCCTGTTCATCGGCCTGCCCGGCGATGTGGACGGCATGGTTCACATGTCCGACATCGCGTGGGGCATTTCGGGCGAAGACGCACTGGCACTTCACCGCAAGGGTGAAGAGGTCAATGCCGTGGTGCTCGATGTCGATGTCGAGAAGGAGCGTATCTCGCTCGGCATGAAGCAGCTTGAAAAGGGTGCTCCTGCCGAAGGCGGTTCCACTTCCGGTGCGCACAAGCGCGGCGATGTGGTTACCGTTACCGTGCTCGAAGTTCGCGATGGCGGCCTCGAAGTGCAGGTGGGCGACGATGGCGCAACCGGCTTCATCAAGCGTTCTGACCTTGGCCGTGATCGTGACGAACAGCGTCCCGATCGCTTCCAGACCGGTCAGAAGGTCGATGCGATGGTTACCGGCTTCGATCGTTCGAAGAAGCCCAACTTCTCCATCAAGGCCCGCCAGATCTCGGAAGAGAAGGAAGCAGTGGCACAGTTCGGTTCGTCCGATTCGGGTGCTTCGCTGGGTGACATCCTCGGCGCCGCTCTCAAGAAGGGCGAAGGCGAGTAAGCCTTTCGCTTCACAGCGACCAGAAAAAGGCCCGTCCGCGACATTCGCGGGCGGGCCTTTTCTTTTGCCGGCAGGAAAGCATAGACTGCGCGCCATGAGAGCAAGCTGCCAATGCGGAAAGCTGAGCGCCAGCGTGGCGGACAGGACGGACGCGGCCACCGTGCTGTGCCATTGCAGCGACTGCCGCAAACGCAGCGGGTCGCCCTTTGGCGCGATGGCCTATTTCCCCAGAGATGCGGTCAGTGTGGAGGGTGAGGCGCGCGAATTCACCCGGCCAAGCGACAACGGTTTCACGTTTACCACCGGTTTTTGCCCCGATTGCGGCAGCACCGTGTATGGCCTTGCAAGCCGCATGCCCCAGATCATGGGGCTGACGCTGGGAACGCTGGAGGAAGGGGCACAGCTTGCGCCCACCCGGTCCGTGTATGAACAGGGCCGCTTCGACTGGGTTCAGGTGCCCGGCGGCATCCCCCGCCACCAACAGGGACGAGGAAGCTGATATGAGCCAGATTGAAATCCACCAATTCCCCTGCCTGTCGGACAATTACGGCTATCTGGTGCACGATCCGGCCAGCGGCGAGACGACCTGCATCGATACGCCCGATGCCGATGAGTACCTGCGCCAGGCGGCGCTGAAGGGGTGGACGATCACGCAGATCTGGAACACCCACTGGCATCCCGATCACGCCGGCGGCAATGAAGCGATCAAGGCCGCGACCGGATGCACCATCACCGCCCCGCTGGGCGATGCCGAGAAGATCGCCGGGATTGACCGCACCGTGCGCGATGGCGACCTGGTGAAGCTGGGAGATCACACAGCGCAGGTGATCGACGTGAGCGGCCACACCATGGGCCACATCGCCTATCACCTGCCCGGCAGCGACATGGCTTTCGTGGGCGACAGCGTGTTTGCGCTGGGCTGCGGGCGGATGTTCGAAGGCACCGCCCCGCAATTCTGGGATTCGCTGGTGCGGGTGCGTTCGCTGCCGCCGCAGACCGTGCTTTATTGCGCGCACGAATATACCGCATCCAACGCCCGTTTCGCGCTCCACGCCGATCCTGAGAATGAGGCGCTGCGGGCCTATGCGGATGAGATCGCCGACAAGCGCAGCCGCGATGAGCCGACGGTTCCCTTTGTGCTGGAGCGTGAATTGCACACCAACCCGTTCCTGCGCGCAGACGATCCATCGTTGCAAGCCCGCTGGGGCGGCGATCTGCCGTACCAGACTTTCGCCGCACTCAGGGCCGCGAAGGACAGTTTCTGATCCGCGCCTGATTTACGGCTGACGGGGCGCCATCAGCCCGCGATCGACCATCCAGTCCTCGATCCGTCCGGGCCAGCGCTGGAGCGAGACCAGATCGCTCGCCTCGCCCATGTTATAGGCGTGGCCGCCCTCCTGGTAGATGTGCAGTTCGGCAGAACCGCCAGCGGCGCGGTAGGCGAGGAAGATGTCGATGACGGGCTGCGAACAGCATTCATCGTCGGCAGCGGCGGATAGCAGCAAGGGCGGCGCGCCGGGCCCGGTATCCTCCACATCGCCGTGCATCGGGCCGGGAAATACCAGTATGCCGAAATCGGGCCGCGCATCGCCCCGGTCCAGCGCATCGCCTGCCCCTTCGGGCGGCACGGGCGGACTGAGCAGCGTCATGCGCGCCAGTTCCCCGCCTGCCGAAAAGCCCATCACGCCGATCTTGTGCGGATCGAGCGCAAATTGATCGGCCCGCGCGCGGATCAGTCGCACGGCGCGTTCTGCATCCTGGCGCGCATCTTCAATATCCCACGGCGACACCTCCTCATTGGCAAGGCGGTAATAGAGCACGAAGGCGCTCACTCCGCGGGCGGCGAACCAGCGCGCCACATCAGTGCCTTCGGTCGTGGTGACGAGGAATTCATGCGCCCCGCCCGGCATGATCACGACAGAAGCGCCGGTGCCCGTTCCGGCGGCAGCGGGGAAATGGACGATGGCCGGATCGTTGACCTGCCGCGTCCAGTATTCTCGCGAGACCTGGGCGATCTCTCGCCGCTCCTCATGGCCGGGAACGCCATTGTCCCACAGCGCGATGCGCGTGCCGGGGTCCTCTGCATCCTGAGCCACAGCGCTTGCGGCCGGCAGCAACAACAGCGCCGGCAACAGGCCGCGCACACATCTCATCATCCACCCTCTCCCACAGTGAGCGGATGGTGCTGTGCGCGGGTGCTGCCGTCAAGCAGCGCACGGTTTATAGTTCGGAGATGACCTTGTCGGCCAGCGCTGCATCGGCAGCAGCATCATGCTTTTCGGCAATCAGCGCGGCAGCCGCAGCGGTGGAGGCATCGGCCGCGCGGGCGCGCAGGTGATCGATAGCCAGACGTTCGGCAGCGGCGATCTTCTCGCCCGCCATCTTCTCACGCCGGGCGATCATGGCCGCGGTGTCGCTTTCGGCCTTGGCGATGATCGAATCCGCCTCAACCTGGGCGTTCTCGATCATCGATGCTGCGTCCTTTTCCGCATTGGCGATCTTGGCCGCATATTCGGCGCGCAGCGCTTCGGCTTCTTCGCGCAGCTTGCGGGCTTCATCCAGCTGTTCGCGGATGGTGGCGATCTTGGCGTCAAGACCGCCGGCAATGGTCTTGTGCACCTTGGCGCCGAAAATGGCGATCAGGATCAGCACCAGCATGGCCAGCGAAACCCACTGGAACGGCACCAGGCCGAGCAGCTCGGGTTCGGCATGCTCCACTGTTCCGCCGTGGCCTTCTTCGACGAAGGTCTGGGCGGCTTCGGTTTCAAAAACCTGCGGCAGAGGAGTTTCCGGATTAGCCATTGGCCATCATCGCCTTCTTAACAGCGGCACCAGCCACAGACTTGGTCACTTTGACACCAGCAAGGCGGGCCACGATATCCTGCGCCGCTTCGCTGGCGACAGCTTCGATCTCGGCCGCAGCAGCATGGCTGGCAGCGGCAATGCGCGCTTCGGCCTCAGCTGCCTGTGTGTCGATCGCAGCCTGTACGGTTGCGAGTTTCGCTTCTGCAGAAGTTGCGGCCTTGGCCTTGGCTTCATGCACCAGAGCCTGCGCGGCGGCACGATTTTCATTCTCGCGCTTGCGCCAGGCATCTTCCTGTTCGTCCGCAGCATCACGGGCGGCCTGCGCTGCGGCAAGGTCGTCGGCAATCTGCTTGTCGCGCATGCCGATGTTATCCATCACACGCGGCACCATGCCCCGTCCGATGACGAAGAACACCGCGCCAAACACGACCAGCAACCAGAAAACCTGGCTGGACCATGTCTCGAGGATTTGGGCAATCTGGGGCATGGACGGATTCCGTCTGTCAACAGGAGAACAGGTTCAAACCCCGGCCAGACGATGATCGCCCGGCCGGGAAGGATTTGGTCGATCAGGCGACGAAGATCAGGATCATCGCGACGACGAAGGCCAGCAGGCCGAGCAGCTCGGCAGCGGCGAAGCCGATGAACAGGCGGCCCTGCTGGCCGTCTGCCGCACCCGGATTGCGCAGTGCGCTTTCAAGGAACGAGCCGAATACGTTACCCACACCGATGGCGGCCATGCCGGCACCGATAGCAGCGAGACCCGCACCAACGAGCTTTGCAGCTTCTGCGTCCATTATTATAACTCCTTTGTGTAAATTCTATTGGTCGAAACAGGCGATTAGTGAAGGTTCTCGGCGTCGTTTATATACAGCGACGAGAGCAGTGCGAAGACATAGGCCTGGATGCCCGCAACGAGGATTTCCAGGGCGCAGATGCCAATCATCAGGATGAAGCTGAGCACGCCGACCACAGGGCCGATGCCACTGGAAAAGGCGTTCATGCCATCGATCACGAAGCTGGACAGCACTTCAAGCAGCACGTGTCCGGCCATCATGGCCACGAACAGTCGCAGGCCGAGGCTGAAGGGACGCACGAGGAAGGAAATCAGTTCGATCGGGAAGATGATCGGGATCATCGGCAGCGGCGTGCCCTGCGGCACGAACAGGCTGAAGAAATGCAGGCCATGCTTCCAGAAACCGACGATCAGCACGATCGAAAAGCTCATGATCGCGAGCACGCCGGTGACGGTGAAGTGGCTGGTGAAGGTGAACGGGTGCACGCCGACAACGCCCAGCGGCATCAGCCCCAGCAGGTTGGCGAACAGGATGAACATGAACAGGCTGAAGATATAAGGCACATATTTGCGCCCCGCCTTGCCCACATTGGCTTCCAGCATGTCATCGACAAAACCGGTGAAGCTTTCCACAGCCATCTGCCAGCGGCCGGGCACCAGCTCGCGCTTCATGCCGCCAAACATGAAAACCCACAGCGCGATGGCAGAGATCGCCATCCACAGCGCACTGTTGGTAAAGGCAATGTTGTAGCCTGCCAGTTCCCAACCACCGGAGCCGAAAAGCGGCTCGATGGTGAACTGGTGCATAGGATCGACCTTGGCCGTTTCGCCTGCCACTGTGTTTCGCTTCCCTAAACCTGCCAGAACCTTGAAAACCGCTCGCCCGAAAATCAGTCCGGGCGGCGGTTCGAAATTCGTATTATGTTCCTGAAGGCGACAATTATCCCGAAGAACAACATCACCAACAGACCCCAGGGGCTGGTACCGGCAAGCCTGTCTATGGCCCAGCCGATAACGGCCCCTCCAAGAGGCCCACCGATTAGCTGCGCAAGCACCTGGTTACCGAGCCGGTAATTGGCATCGGCACCCTGGACCTGCGGCCGGTTGCGCTGTTCTTCCCGCTCGCGTGCAGCCTTGAGCCGCTCTTCGAGCGCGTCGATCCGCGCATCCTCACCGATGGGTTCCCGTGCGGGACTTTCTTCGCTCATGCCTACTCCTCTTGCAAGGCGACGGCACGGGCAACGAAAGGTGCCCGCCAAGGGCGCCGCCCCCTTAGGCGGGGGTCATATTCGAGTCAACCGGTGGGGTAGCAATCTTCCCGCTTTTAGGGGCAACGCGCATCGCGCAACGGGGGCGCAGAGGTGCGCCTTTGCCAGCTGCCATCGGGCGCCTGATACATCTCGCCCACTTCCGTGCGGGAAATGGCGAGACAGCCGGCGGTCAGCGCGTAGCTTTCCAGCGTGGCATTTTCTGCCTGCGCACGCTCGGTATAAACGGCGCGGCGGCGATTGTTGAGATCATTGACCATGGCCTGCAATTCGGGCGTGGCATTGCCGACGATGCCCAGATAGCCATCCATCTTCTCGCCTATCTGGCCATTGGCGCGCGCCGCCGCATAGGCGGGATCGCGCTGTGCCGAAGCTGGCACGGCCAATGTGCCCACCATCATGGCGGCCATCGCGGCATGCAGGGCAAATCGGCGGATCGGGTTATTGTTCATGTTTCGGCTCCGTCAGAAAATGTCGGCGTTTTCATCAATCGCATTCCCGGCGTCCTCTGCCAGGCGGTAAATCACTTCCTGCGTGATGTTGATGTTGAGTTCGATCACGATCGGTTCTGACGGCGCGTTCACCGTTATACAGCCCGATAGCGCCAGCAAACCCGCCAGCAAGCCTGGCAACAACACCGCGCTCCGCGTTGGAAATGCCTTAAGGTCCCTCATCGGGTCCTTATGCGCTCCGCAGCGTTGGTTGGTCAATTTGACGGTGTTCATGGCATTGCCTCGCTTTCGGGGGGCTGAATATCGGATTCATCTGGAAGTGTGGCTGGACGTTGCCTGTTGCCGGGCACGAACCGTGTGCCGTCATCGCTCATCAGGCCCAGAGTGCGCGGATCGCGCACGGCGGAAGGATCATACAAGGAACGCAGGTCTGTCATCATCTGGTAGAACGGCGCGCGCACGTTGACGATGAAGCGGATCGGCAGGTTGGCGATGCGCCGGGTGATGAAATTGCTCTGAGTCCCCTGGCCCTGGCTGACCCCGTCAAAGCGCACGCGGGTGACCAGTTCGCCGGTCAGCGGGCCATTCATGGCAATGCTCATTTCCCGGTAATCGAGGCTGCGTAGCGCGGCGAAGGCGAAATTCACCATCGGCGTCATGTCCTCATAGGTCAGCTCCCCGACATAGGAGACATTGCCACCGGGCGGCCGCGCCACAAGTTGCCCGCCTTCCAGCTGGCCATTGCCCATTGCGTCAAACACAATCGGTATGGTGCCGTCAAACATGCCCGACGCGCTGAGATTGTTGAGGTCCATGTGATCGATGAAGCGGGATGCTTCCAGACCCCTGAGATCGAAAACATAGCGCCGCACTTCCTCCACCCCGATGGACATGGTGAGCGGCCGCATGGTCAGTTCCCCGCCCATGAACGGCCAGCGCGCTTCCTCCAGCTCCAGCAGCGTGCCGCCGCGCAGGGAGAAGGCGACCTCGCCATCATAGACCTCGATCCCCGGGTTGATGGCGTCGATGTAGATGCGCTGGCCGGGCGCGGTGGTCAGGCCCAGCAGATCGGTGAAAACCACCGTCCCGCGCGCGCCCTTTACCGGGCCGAAGGCTGCGGCAAGATCGAGCCTGTCGCTGGAGAATGTGCCGGTGCTGGTGATCGCCTGTGCATCCCAGTCTATCCGCCCGCGCCCGGTGACCGTGCCATCCACCAGGCTGACCACGCCATAGGAAAGTTCGGAAAGGTCGCGGGGCTGAAAATCCGGGCGGAAGGTCAGCGCATTGACCAGCAGGTCCGCATGGCCCGCCGCCGTGCCAAGGTCATGCGCCATCGTCACGTTCACCACTCTGGCATCGCTGGCCGGATGATGCAGTTCGAAGGCGCTGGTGATGCGGTTGTCTGCCAGTGAGAGCGTGGCACCTTGGGCGGTGAGCGGGTTGAAGCGGTCTACCGCCTGGCGATCTTCCAGCGTGAAGCGCGCGTCCGATATGTCCAGCCTGCCAGCGGTAAAGCGCCAGTTGCCACTGGCCCGCAGGACATCCAGCGGTACGGCATCGAGCAGCACGTCCACGCCGGTGAATATCCCCGAAATCTCCTCTCCCAACTGGGCCGAAACATCTTCCAGCACGAACTTCATCGGCGACGCTACTGGCCCCATCTCGATATCGAGGTTGCGCGCCGACAGGGCGCCTGGATAGGCGATTCCCACCGGCCCGCTGGCAATGCGGATCGGCGTTTCCCCCAGCATACCCGCCAGTTGCAGCGAGGGCGTGCCCGCCGCCAGTGCCAGTCCGCCCGGTCCATAGCTCAGGATGGGGGAGCCGGACGGCGGACATAGCGTCACCTGCTGGCGGCCCAGTTCAAGGCTGGAGACAACCAGCCGGTCAAAGCGAACAGCGGTGCAGCCATCCCACATCGACAGCGCGCCGGAGGAGGATATTCTGCCCGTCAGCGGCACGGCCAGATCGCTGGCAAAGCCACCGGGCAAGGCTCCGCTCGCCACCAGATTGCCGGTGAAGGTCAGGGCACCATTGCGGCTTTGCGTCAAATGCAGGTCCGGCAGCGCCAGATGCGCATCGCCGGCGGCATAATCGGGCATCTGCATGCGCAGTTCCAGCGCGCCACTTGCGCCTTGCTCCATCCGCCCGGAAATGCGCGGCAGTCCGGTGCCGCCGGTGATGAAATTGCCCGAGAACAGCGGCAGGCCGGAATCGCCGCCAGAATCCGGGCCAGAATCCGGTCCAGTTTCAGGAAACGCCAGCTGCGCGCGGGAGAGCGCCAGCAGGCTGGCTCCGCTGCGTCCGCGCAGATTCGCTTGCGGCACGGTCAGGCTCAGCCGGTCATCCTTGCGCCGGGCGATGAGACTGGCCGAGAACGTGCTGCCGCGCGTTTCTGCCGCCAGTTGCCGCCCCAATTTGCCCAGCAGCGGGGCAATCAGCGTGCCCTCTGCCGCCTGCGCGCTGTCTGCCAGCGTCTGCATCAGCGCGGCGCCGGGGATGATATTGGTGCCGCTGGCCTGCGCCTCCACATCCACCATGGCGAATTGATCGCGCCCGCGCACGGTGCCTTCGATCGCCAGCGCGGCGATGCGCGCGGCAGGCGTGGTAATGTCGCGCCCCTGCACGTCGTAGCTGGCGATCAGATTGCCGTCGCGCCAGGCGAAATCGCCCTCGCCCTGCATCGCGGCGATGCGATTGCCGACCAGGTCGCTCTGACCCAGCCGCATGCCCACCTCGCCCTCCAGATCGGCCAGATTGCGATCAGCGCGCAGAGTCAGGGCGATGGCCCCATCCTGCATCGCCAGACCGCCATCGGCGCAGGATAGCGCATCGAAGCGCACCGGCCCTTCAAACTGCGGGCGCTCGGCATCTATCTCCAACGCGCCGAATATGGTCGCCTGCCGCGCTTCACAGCCGGGCAGGTGCAGCATGGGGGCCACGCCCGCCAGTTCGCCGGCAAAGCCGCCGCGCAAGTGCCCCGCCCCTTCCAGCCGCAGCGCCAGCGGGCCATAATCGCCTTCCACCAGTGCGCGGCCATCATGCACGGTCAGGCGCATGTCGGGAAATTCGAACGGTCCCTCTTCGCCGGTGAACACCAGCGGGTCGAGCGCGCCGAAGCTCAGCTCGCCATCGATGATGGTGCCGAACAGGCGCGGCTGGTCGAGGATCAGATGGCTGACGCTGGGAAGGCCAAGGCGCGGCTCCAGGCGGATCTCGGCGCGCTCAATGGTCAGGTCAGGCGCGGCGGGATCACCGATCACGATATTGGTCAGAACCTGCGCGCCCGGCTCTATACTCTCGATATCGTAGGTCGCCTCCACCCCGTAGCCATCCAGCATATCGGTGATCAGCTGCTGGGCGATCTGCTCCCGCCTGATCCACGCAAGCGCCAGCGCGACCACCAGTGCCAGCAGCAGAAGCAGGGCAATAGCGCGGCCAATGCGCCGCTTTCGGCGCGGTGCGACCTCTGGGGCTGCGTGGGAACTTTCATGCGCCATGAAGCGCAACACTTGCGCGAGGCGGGCGGCAAAGGCAATGCACATCAATCGATAAAGGGAGCGCCCGATTGCCGGAGAAACAGCCAGAAGCCGCTGAAAATCAGCAGCATGGCGGGATTGGCCACCGCGCGCGCCTGCGCGATCGGCTGCTGAGCGGCGGGGCAGAGGCGCTGGCCGATTACGAAGTGCTGGAATATCTGCTGTTCGGTGCACGCGCACGCGGTGACACCAAGCCGCAGGCCAAGGCGCTGCTGGCGCGCTTTGGCACGCTGGCGGGCGTGCTGAATGCCGAACCGGAAGCGTTGAAACAGGTCAAGGGCCTGTCCGATGCCAGCGTGGGCGCGCTGAAGATTGCCGCACTGGCGGCACGGCGTATGGCCCGTAGCGAAGTCTCGCAGAATGCCATTCTGGGCAGCTGGCAGGCGCTGCTGGACTATCTCGCCATCGACATGGCGCATCTGAACCATGAGCGGGTGCGCGTGCTCTATCTCAATACGCGGAACCGGCTGCTGCTGGACCACCTTGTGCATGACGGCACGATTGACGAGGCATCGATACACCCGCGCGAAGTGATCAAGCGCGGGCTGGATATCGGCGCCAGCGCGCTGATCCTGGTGCACAACCACCCCAGCGGCAATCCCGAACCCAGCCGCGAGGATATCCGCATGACGCACCGCATTGCCGAGGCCGGACAGCTGCTGGGCATCACCGTGCACGACCATGTGATCGTGGGCAGCGAAGGGCAGGTCTCGCTGCGCGCCAAGGGCCTGCTCTAGCGCGCCACTATCAACGCGCCCCTATCAACGCGCCAAAATCAACGCGGCGGTATTACCCCGTGGCGGGCGTAGAATTCCGCCAGTTGCGGCAACATGCGCAGGGCAGTGGTGATATCGTTCGATCCATCCTCGTCCCCCGCAGTCAGACGCACGACCCCCCGCAGATACATTGACGGCGCCAGACCCGGCGCCACTTCCAGCGCTGCGTCCAGATCATCTATCGCCTGTTGCAGATCGCCCAGTCGAAAGCGCACCAGCGCCCGGCTATCCAGCGCAGGCGCGGAATTGCTCGAGCGCTCGACAGCGCGGGTGCACTGGTCCACCGCATCGTCCAGAGCGACGTTGAACAGGCCGCGATACCAGCAATCGGCATTGAGCGCGGTACCATTGGTGGGCTTGTCCGCCACCTCATCCGCGATCAGCGACAGGCCGCTTTCAACATCGCCATCAAGCCCGGATACGGTTGCCATCACGTCTGTCAGGCTCAGCCGGTCCTCTTCGCCCACGGGCAGGAATTCGAGCAGTTCGTTGGCCTCTGCGGTGTGGCCATCATAGGCCATCATCCGCGCGAGCGAGAAGGCCGTGCCATTTTGCGGATCGAGGTCATAGGCGGCCTGAAGGTCGGCAATCGCCTCCTCGCGCCGCCCCAGCGCTTCCAGCACGGAACTGCGGTTGTGCAAGGCCCACGCAGAGGGTGTTTCCTCCACCAGCAGGTCAAAATCGGCCAGCGCCTGTTCGAATTCATAGATATTCATCAGGAACATCGCGCGCGCTTGCAGCGGGCCGTAATCATCCTTGTCGGCAAAATCGATGGCAGCTTCATATGCAGCCAGGATCGGCGCGGCGCGGCGGCGGCGCTCCTCTTCAGAAAGGTCCCAGCGCCAGGTCACCTGAGTGGGCGTGGCGAGCGAGACGATATCGCTTTCCAGCCGCCTGGCCGCGCGCTTGGCCGCGCCCAGTTCGGAGGCGGGGATTTCTCCCAGGGCGAGGAAATTCTCCGCCTGCACATGCAGCACACCGTCTTCGATCCGGGCATCGCGGGTGATCCGCAGATTGCCAAAACCGCTATCCATCTGCGCATCGCCGGTCAGCGAATAGCCTGCGCCGCCATCGGGCAGCGTGAGGTTGGTTTCAAACCGCTGGCGGCCCGGACCCGGCGTGGCAACGGGAATTTCACGCCAGCTTGGCCGGGCACGGTCGGGGTTGAAGCCGGAAGGATCAATGCCCGAAGTAACGTCCATTTCCATGCGTCCGTCGCGCCATTCGAACAAGGTCGAGGCGACGCCTTCCAGATGCACGGTGCCGATGGCCTTCTCGGCATCATAGGTCACATCGATGGCGGATATGCGCACGCCCTCCAGCCCGTTGCCGGGTCCAAAGCGCGCTGCCAGCTGGCGAAGAACTTCAGGACTGTCGGCATCGACAATTGCCCGCAAGGGCACGCCGCCGGGACCGAAAATGCGCATGTCGCCGGTGAACAGCACGGGGAAATCGGCACCGGCGGAATGATCCACATTCATGGTCATGATCATTTGCGGACTGGCCAGATCGCGCTGCTCCATCGGCATCAGGCCAGAGCCGCCTTCGCGCAGCGGCAGGGCGTAGAAGAACGGCGGCACGTCGGCGATATTGGCCAGACGCGTGGCGGCGCTGGTCCCGTCGAGCCAGTAATCCGTGCCATTCAGCTCCGCATGCACAATCATGTGGTTGAAGGCCGCGGGCAGCGGCAGCAGTTCAGGAATGGCATCGCCGCCCTGCGTGGTGACCAGCACCACTTCCGACGTAATGCCCATTTCGCGCAGCAGCGACAGCAGCAGCACGGATTTGGCCTTGCAGTCGCCGTAGCGCTTTTCCCAGGTATCCTCGGCCGCCTGCGGCAGGTAATTGCCGCCGTCCAGCCCATCAAGAAGATAGCTCACTTCGTCCTGCACCAGCCGCACGGCCAGCGCCATGCGCTCCAAAGGATCGCTTGTGCGGGCCATGATATCGGCGGCCTGCCGTGCCACGGCGGAGCCGGGTTCAAGGCGGGCTGCCTCCTCGAAATGCGGGGTCATCACCGCGGACAGGTCCTGCCAGCTGGCAAAACTGCCCACGCGCAACACTTCGGGCCGGCGATAGCGGGTGGGCGCATCGCGCGGCACGGGATCGCGCTGAGACAGCGGAAGGTCTATATCAAGAACGAGGTAGTCGCCGCGCTCGAAAGGCTCACCCAGATTGATGCGGTCCTCTGCGCGGAAATAGATATCTTCGTCCTTGGGCCAGCTGACGATGGCGCGGGCCATGCCCACCTGCCACGGCGCGGAGGGCAGGAACTGGGTGACCTGCACGTCCTCTCCCAACGCCTGATCGTCAGTGGTGATGGTGTAGGCAATGCGCAGCACATCGCCTTCGCGCAGGCCCGGCACCGCCAGCGTGGCAGTCAGCGCGCCATCGAGCAGACGCTGTTCCAGCCCCTGTTCGCGCCGCAGCACATCGAAGGTCACACCCTGCCCCACCAGATCGAGCACCGTGCCATCGCGGTGAATCTCCAGCCGGTGAATGGTGATATCGCCCTTGTCGGGCATCCACTGGAAAGTCAGCGTGCCCTGCTGCATCAGCGCCTGCGGATTCTCTATGCGCACCGCATGATCGGTATAGGCATGGACCACCCCGCCCTCGATCCGGTGCTGCCAGTCATACAGCAGTTCCGGAGGGCCGTTTTCTTCCAGCGCCATGTCGAAATCAGCCTGATCCACCCAGTCGGGGACATCGCCGTAAAGCACTTCGTCGCCAGCATAAGCAGGCGCGGCCATGATCACGGCCGAACAGAACAGGGCGGCGCGCAGACTTTTCATCAACAAATCCTCAATCGCCGCAGCAACGGCTGGTTTTGCAAGAGACTATAGCACAAGCACAATTATGCAATCGGAGCTGCAGCGCGGGAAATCACCGGTGCGCCCCCTTGCCATCGGGCCGCGCGCGTCCTAGCCGCGCGGCTTACCCCATTTGCGCAAGAGAGATATCCATGGTCCCCCGTTATGCCCGCCCTGCCATGACCGCGATCTGGGATCCGGAGGCGAAGTATCGCATCTGGTTCGAGATCGAGGCCCACGCCACTCAGAAACTGGGTGAGCTGGGCGTGGTCCCCGAAAGCGGGCCAAAGGCGCTGTGGGACTGGTGGAACACCAATCCCAAGGTCGACGTGGAAGCGATCGATGCCAAGGAAGCCATCCTCAAGCATGACGTTATCGCCTTTCTTGACTGGGTGGCAGAACAGGTCGGCCCCGAAGCGCGCTTCATGCATCAGGGCATGACCAGTTCGGACGTGCTCGACACCACTCTGGCGGTGCAGCTGGTGCGCGCCACCGATCTGCTGCTGGAAGACATGGACGCGCTGCTGGCCGCCATCAAGCGCCGCGCGCTGGAGCATAAATACACCCCCACCATCGGCCGCAGCCACGGCATTCATGCGGAGCCGACCACTTTCGGCCTCAAGCTGGCGCAGGCCTATGTCGAGTTCGAACGCGGCAGGAAGCGTCTGGTCGCAGCGCGTGAGGAGATCGCCACCTGCGCCATTTCCGGCGCGGTCGGCACCTTCGCCAATATCGATCCCAGCGTTGAGGAATATGTCGCCGAGAAGCTGGGGCTGGCGGTGGAGCCGGTCTCCACCCAGGTAATCCCGCGGGACAGGCATGCGGCATATTTCGCCACGCTGGCGGTAGTCGCCAGCTCGATTGAGCGGGTAGCGGTGGAAATCCGCCACCTGCAGCGCACCGAAGTGCTGGAGGCGGAGGAATATTTTGCGCCCGGCCAGAAGGGCAGCTCGGCCATGCCGCACAAGCGCAATCCGATCCTGACCGAAAACCTTACCGGACAGGCGCGCATGATCCGCGCCTACGCCCTGCCCGCGATGGAAAACGTGGCGCTTTGGCATGAGCGGGATATCTCCCACTCCTCGGTCGAGCGGTTCATCGGCCCCGACGCCACCATCACGCTGGACTTCGCTCTCGCCCGCCTGACAGGCGTGATCGACAAGCTGCTGATCTATCCCGAACGGATGCAGAAGAACCTCGATAAGATGGGCGGGCTGGTCCATTCGCAGCGCGTGCTGCTGGCGCTGACGCAGGCGGGTATCACCCGCGACAACGCCTATCGCCTGGTTCAGCGCAATGCGATGAAGGTGTGGGAATCGGATGGCGCTCTGTCGCTGCTGGAACTGCTCAAGGCCGATCCTGAAGTGGCCGCCGCGATGAGCGAGCAGGAGCTGGAGGAGAAGTTCAACCTCGATTACCACTTCAAGCATGTGGATACGGTGTTTACCCGCGTGTTTGGCTAAGCGGCTTCACAAGGCCGGACTTCACAAGGGGAAACATTGCCCCTAGCATCGCCGAAGAGGTATTGAGGAGGAGAGAGCCATGCAAATCGTACGCACAGTCATATGGGTGCTGCTGCTGGTTGCATTGATGGTGTTTTCCTATGCCAACTGGCAGCCGATATCGGTGCGGATCTGGGATAACCTGCTGATCGATACGGTGCTGCCGGCCATCGTGGTGGTCTCCTTCGTGATCGGCTTCCTGCCGATGTGGCTGTATCACCGCGCCGGGAAATGGCAGCTCAAGCGCCGCATCGCCGCGCTGGAAAGCGCCGCGCGCACCGCCGCTGCCACGCCCATCGTGCAGCCGGTGGTGGACGAGGAGCCGACACCGCTTTCGGCAGACAGCGATACGCGCGACACCACGCCGGGCATGCCGCCGATATGAGCAACCCGGTCTATCTGGCGCTCGACCTGCCGCAGCTCGATGCGGCAAAGGCCCTGGCCGAGAAGGTCAAGGGCCACGTCGGCGGCCTGAAACTGGGGCTGGAGTTCTTCTGCGCCCACGGTGCGCATGGCGTGCATGAAATTGCCCACGTCGGCCTGCCGATCTTCCTCGACCTGAAACTGCATGACATCCCCAACACCGTGGCCGGCGCGATGCAGGCGCTGCACGTGCTGGAACCCGCCATCGTCACCGTTCATGCCGGCGGCGGGCGGGCGATGATGGAAGATGCCAAGGCCGCTGCGGGCGAAAACTGCAAGGTTGTGGGCGTGACCATGCTCACCAGCATGGATGAGCGCGATCTGCTGCGCACCGGCGTATCGGGCACTCCGCATGACCATGTGATGCGGCTGGCAGAGCTGGCACAGGATTCGGGCCTCGATGGGATCGTGTGTTCCGGGCAGGAAGTGAAAGCGGTGCACAAGCAGTGGAAGAACGGCTTTTTCGTCGTCCCCGGCCTGCGCCCCGCAGGATCCGCGGTGGGCGACCAGAAGCGCGTCGTCACCCCGCGCGCCGCACGCGATGATGGTGCATCGGTGCTGGTCATCGGCCGCCCGATCAGCCGCGCGGAAGATCCCGCACAGGCCGCAAGGGATATTGAGGCGACGCTGTAAGCGCGCCCATGGCCGACCACGCCACGCCCAACCTGCCCGCGCGCGATTTCCTCAAGGCAGAGCGATTTTATGCCAAACTGGGCTTTCGCGCATCCTTCCGCTCCGGCCACTGGCTGATCCTGAAGAATGGCGGCGTGAGCATGGAATTCTTCCCCTGGCCCGATCTCGACCCGGCAGAAAATTCACATGGTTGCTGCATCCGGCTGGATGATCTGCACGCGATGGTAGCGCAGGCCAGCGCCGCCGGGGTTCCCGAAGCGCGTACCGGCATACCGCGCCTCGTCCCGCCGCAGCGCGATATCAGCGGGCTGACCATCGCCTATCTGGTCGATCCGGACGGAAACCTGCTGCGGCTGGTGCAGAACCCGCCGGAGAAGGGGCCGGAGAAGTGATTGCCGTCCCCTCGTCACCCTGAACTTGTTTCAGGGTCCATTTGACGGCAAGGAAGCGCATCCCATGTAAGGCGCAGCTTTTCATGCCCGGTGGATGCTGAAACGAGTTCGGCATGACGCGATCGGGATCAACCGGATTTTGTATGCAAGACACTTTGATCAAGATTTGCGGCCTATCCAGCCGGGAGAGCATCGATGCCGCCGCTGCTGCGGGCGCAACGCATGTGGGCTTTGTCCATTATGAACCCAGCCCGCGCCATCTCTCGCTTGCCGATGCCCGCGCGCTGAGTGAAACCGTGCCCGATCCGCTGCTGACGGTGCTGCTGCTGGTGAGCATGGGTCCCGACGAAACCGCCCGCGCGATTGATGCCGTGCAACCCGATGTTGTGCAGCTCCACGGCGCGGAAACGCCCGAATGGTGCGCCGCGCTGAAACAGGCGCTGCCGATCGAGATATGGAAGGCCGTGGGGGTCAGGGACCAGGCCGGTATGGAGCACGCCCAGCGCTATGTCGGCGCGGTCGACCGCATTTTGTACGATGCCCCCGCTGGCGCGCTGCCGGGCGGCAATGGGCTGGCGCTGGACTGGTCGCTGCTGTCAGGCTTCACGCACAATGCGCCGTGGGGCCTTGCGGGCGGTCTGACTCCTGCCAATGTGGCCGATGCAATCAGGCAGACCAAAGCCCCCCTTGTGGATACCTCCAGCGGCGTGGAAAGCGCGCCCGGCATCAAGGATATCGACAAGATACGGGCCTTCTGCCAAGCGGCCCGAAACGGCTGAACCGAAAGCCAGAGTGGAAACATGACCGAACAACAGCCCAACTCCTTCCGCAACCAGCCTGACGAGCGCGGCCATTTCGGCCAGTTCGGCGGTCGCTATGTGGCCGAAACGCTGATGCCGCTCGTGCTCGATCTGGAGCGTGAGTATAAGGCCGCCAAGGCAGACCCAGCCTTCAAGGCGCAGTTTGACGATCTGCTGGAGCATTACGTGGGTCGCCCAAGCCCGATGTATTATGCCGAGCGGCTGACCGAGGAACTGCGCAAGGACGCTCCGGCAGGAAAAGGCGCGCAAATCTGGTTCAAGCGCGATGAGCTGAACCACACCGGCGCGCACAAGATCAACAATTGCATCGGGCAGATCCTGCTCGCCATGCGCATGGGCAAGACGCGCATCATTGCCGAGACCGGCGCGGGCCAGCACGGCGTGGCCACCGCCACCGTGTGCGCGCGCTTTGGCCTGCCCTGCGTGATCTACATGGGCGCGACCGACGTTGCCCGCCAGCAGCCCAATGTGTTCCGCATGAAGCTGCTGGGCGCAGAAGTCGTCCCCGTCACCAGCGGCGCGGCCACGCTGAAGGATGCGATGAACGAAGGCCTGCGCGACTGGGTCGCCAATGTGCATGACACGTTCTACATCATCGGCACCGCCGCCGGCCCGCATCCCTATCCTGAACTGGTGCGCGATTTTCAGAGCGTGATCGGCACCGAAGCGCGCGCGCAACTGCTCGCCCGCACTGGCCGCCTGCCCGATCTGCTGGTGGCAGCCATCGGCGGCGGCAGCAACGCCATCGGCCTGTTCCATCCCTTCCTGGATGATCCGGATGTGAAAATGCTTGGCGTGGAAGCGGCAGGACATGGGCTGGACAAGGAACACGCAGCCAGCCTCGCAGGCGGCTTCCCCGGCATCCTGCACGGCAACAAGACCTATCTGCTGCAGGACGAGGACGGCCAGATTACCGAAGCGCATTCAATCAGCGCCGGTCTCGATTACCCCGGCATCGGCCCCGAACATGCATGGCTGAAGGAAACGGGCCGCGTGGATTATACGGCGGTCACCGACACCGAGGCTCTGGACGCCTTCCAGCTGCTGTGCCGCACCGAAGGCATCATCCCCGCGCTGGAACCCAGCCACGCGATTGCTGCTGTGGCGAAGGTTGCGCCGACCATGGACCGCGACGCGATCATCTGCGCCAACCTTTGCGGACGCGGCGACAAGGACATCTTCACCGTGGCGGAAGCTCTGGGGACGCAAATATGAACCTCATTCGTCATTCCGGCGAAGGCCGGAATCCATCCTTCTATCCTGCGCTGCTGGCCCAATGGGTCCCGGCCTTCGCCGGGATGACGAGAGTAAAATGACCCGCTTCCAGACCGCCTTCTCACCCACCCGCTCCGCGCTCGTCTGCTTTATCACGGCTGGCGACGGCGACACTGCGGCCAATCTTGACGCGCTGGTCGAAGGCGGCGCCGATGTGATCGAGCTGGGCATGCCGTTTACCGATCCGATGGCCGATGGTCCGGCAATCCAGGCGGCGAATCTTCGCTCGCTGGCGGCTGGCACCAAGACCAAAGACATTTTCGCCATCGCCACCGCATTTCGCGCGCGGCATCCGAATGTACCGCTCGTGCTGATGGGTTATGCCAATCCGATGGTACGGCGCGGGCCGGAATGGTTCGCGGTTGAGGCCGAGAAGGCGGGCGTGGACGGGGTGATCTGCGTCGACCTCGCGCCGGAGGAAGACCCCGATCTGGGGCCGAACCTGCGCGCGCATGGCATTTCGCCTATCCGCCTTGCCACCCCGACGACTGATGCCAGGCGGCTGCCCACCGTGCTCGATGGCTCGTCAGGGTTCCTCTATTACGTCTCCGTCGCCGGGATCACCGGCAAACAGCAGGCCGCGCTCGCTTCGATTGAGGAAAACGTGGCCCGCATCAAGCAATCGAGCGACCTGCCCATCGTGGTCGGCTTTGGCGTGCGCACACCCGAACAGGCCGAGCAGATCGCCCGCGTGGCAGACGGCGTCGTGGTCGGCTCTGCCTTCGTGGAAATCGTCGGCAAATACGGCAATGACGCACCCGAATACCTGCGCGAATATACGGCGAGCCTTGCCAAGGCAGTGCATAATGCGCGAGAGACAGCCGCATGAGCTGGATTTCCCGTGTACGCAATGCGCTGCCCTTTGGGTCCAAGCGCGAAACGCCTGACAATCTGTGGGTCAAATGCCCGCGTTGCCAGGAGATGTTGTTCGCCAAGGAATATGAGGCGAACCTGTCCGTCTGTCCGCGTTGCGAGCATCACGGGCGGATCGGCGCCGATGCACGTCTGGAGCAATTGCTGGACGCCGGGTTCGAACTTCTGCCCGCCCCGGTTGTGGCCGAAGACCCGCTGAAATTCCGCGATACCAAGCGCTATACGGACAGGCTGAAAGCCGCCCGCGCCGCCAATCCGCATCCCGATGCCTTCACCGCTGCCGTGGGCACGATTGAAGGCAACAAGGCCGTGGTGGGCGTGCAGGATTTCATGTTCATGGGCGGATCGATGGGTATGGCGGTGGGCAATGCCTTCTGCGCCGCAGCCCAGCGCGCTCTGGACGAAAAATGCGGCTATATCGCCGTTACCGCCGCTGGCGGGGCGCGCATGCAGGAGGGCATCTTGTCCCTGATGCAGATGCCGCGCGCCACGGTGATGACGCGCCGCCTGAAGGAAGCCGGCCTGCCCTATATCGTGGTACTGGCCGATCCCACCACCGGCGGCGTTACCGCATCCTATGCCATGCTGGGCGATGTCCAAATTGCCGAACCCGGCGCATTGATCGGCTTTGCCGGACAGCGGGTGATTCAGGAAACCATTCGCGAGAAACTTCCCGAAGGCTTCCAGCGCGCCGAATATCTGCACAAGCACGGCATGGTGGACATGGTGGTGAAGCGTGCCGACCTGCGCCCCACGCTGGCCCGCCTGCTCGATTATCTGAGCGGCGCCAAGGCCGCCTGATTCCAGGACACGCAGCAGCATGAAGGACTTCGCCTCTTCCGGGGACCCCGAGGTTCAGGCGCAGCTTGATCGCCTGTCCGCCCTGTCTTTGCCGCAGGGCCGCATCGGGCTGGAGGTGATCCACGAAATTCTGAACCGGCTGGGCAATCCGGAGCGTGACCTGCCGCCGGTGTTCCACGTTGCCGGGACCAATGGCAAAGGCTCCACCTGCGCCTTTTTGCGCGCCATGCTGGAGGCGCAAGGGCTGACAGTCCATGTCGCCACCAAGCCGCATCTGGTGCGCTATAACGAGCGGATTCGCGTTGCCGGTTCGCTGATCTCCGATGATCTTCTGGCACAGTTGCTCAAGGAAGTTCTCGATATTTCCGAGGACCTTGGCCCCAGCTTCTTTGAAGTGACCACAGCGGCCACACTGCTCGCCTTCGCGCGCATTCCGGCCGATGCCTGCGTGATCGAGGTTGGCCTTGGCGGCCGGTTCGATGCCACCAATGTGATGGTCAGGCCCGCCGCATGCGGCATCTCGTCTCTCGGCGTCGATCATCACCAGTTCCTGCTGAACGAAGACCCGAGCGCCCCTTCTCCCGGCAATCCCGAAGTGCGCATCGCCTTCGAGAAAGTGGGCATTGTCCGCGCCGGATCACCGATGGTGACGCAGAATTACCGCGCCGACATGGAAGCCATGATCGCCCAGCGCTGCACGCAAGAAGGTGCGCCGCTGTTCATGCGCGGCAAGGCGTGGTTTGCCGATGTGAGCGCGGACGGCATTGCCTATCGTGACGCGCAAGGCGAACTGTCCCTGCCCCTGCCGCAAATGCCCGGCAGCCATCAGGGCGATAATGCCGCGCTGGCCGTGGCCATGCTACGCCATCAGGACGCGGTGACGGTTTCAACCGAGGCGATGGCGAGCGGAATCCGTTCCACCGTGTGGCCCGCGCGATTGCAGCTTCTGGCCGATGGCCCGCTGACGCAGCTTCTGCCCGGTGCGACTTTCCTGCTGGACGGCGGTCACAATCCCAATGCCGCGCTGGCAATGGCGAAATATCTCGAAACGCAGGCGCAAAAGCCGGTGCATGCGATCATCGGCATGCTCAGCGCCAAGGATGCGCGCACCACGCTGACGACCATCGCGCCGCATCTGGCCAGCCTGACCGCCATTCCCATCGACGGCAGCGAATATCATCCGCTGGAGGATCTGGCAGCAATCGCCCGCGATGCCGGCGTGGCCGAAACCACCACCGCACCCAGCCTGGAAGACGCAGTCCGCGCCCTCGCCCCGCATGCGCAGGACGGCGGCACGATACTGATCGCGGGATCGCTCTATCTGGCGGGGCAGGTGCTCAAGGCCAACGGCGAAGTGCCAAACTGATCAGCTCCGGACTGATCAGCTAGGGATCGGCCCGCGCGTCGCCCTCACCCACTTCACCCGCCGTGCCCATTGCGGCATCGACCAGCCCCGTCCGCATCATCCACCAGAACAGCACGATGCCCGGCAGCGCTGCGACGGTGGTGAGGACGTAGAAATTGAAATAGCCGATCCCCTCTATCAGCGCGCCCGCCGTGGTGCCGGTGAGAAAACGCCCGACCACGCTCGCGCCCGCTGAAATCAGCGCATATTGCGCGGCGGTGAAGCGCAGGTCGCACAGTGCAGAGAAGTATGCGACGACCACTACGCCGCCATAACCGCTGGCGAAATTCTCGAACCCGATGGCGCCCGCCATGCCCAGATTGCTCTTCCCCGAAGCGGCGAGGAAGGCGAAGCTGAGGTTGGAAACTGCCATCAGCACCAGCGAGATCAGCACCGATTTCTTCAGGCCAAGGCGGGCATAGATGATGCCGCCCACAAACACGCCGATGATCAGCGCCCAGAAGCCCACGCCCACATCGTACAGTGCGATTTCGTCATTGGTGTAGCCCATGTCATCGAACAGCAGGCGGAAGGTGAGGTTGGCCAGCGTGTCCCCGATCTTGTGAACAAGGATGAACAGCAACACCATCATGGCTCCGCTGCGCTGGAAGAATTCGGCGAATGGCCCGGAAACGGACTTCCACATCTCGGCCAGACCCTTGCGGGCTATTTCCACCTTGCGGCGCGGCGGTTCGCCCAGGATCAGCGCCGTCAGCATCGCTGGCAGCGCAAACACCGCGCAGGCAATATAGGCAATGGACCAGCCATATCGCGCCGCCATCACCAGCGCCAGGGCAGCCGCAGCGCCTGCACCGATACGCCAGCCATACTGGCTCATCCCCGAACCCGTGCCCAGCTGGTAGGGCTTGAGCGTCTCGATCCGGTAGGCATCGATAACAATATCGAAAGTCGCGCCCGCAATGCCGACCATCACCGCGCTGGTGGCGGTCCACACAATGTCTGCGCCGGGATCCGCCAGCGCCAGATTGACGACGGCGGCGATGACGAAACAGCCAGCGACCAGCATCCACGAAACGCGCTGCCCCAGCCTGCCAAGCACCGGAATGCGCACGCCATCGACGACCCAGGCCCACAGGAATTTCAGATTATAGACCAGAAATGCCAGGCTGAAGGCGGTGACCGTGCTCTTTTCGATGCCGTCCTGCGCCAGCCTTGTGGTCAGCGTGGCGGCGATCATGGCGAAGGGAAAGCCGGATGAGACACCCAGGAAAAAGGCCGCCAGCGACTCCTTTTCGAAATAGGGAGCCACCGATTGCCAGATACTGCGCCGGCCCCCTGCGGTGTGTGCTTCAGCCATCCAATGTCCCTCGTCCCAAATAATGGTCAACCGGAAGTCTATGAACCAATACCTATTGGGGTCCAATGCCGGTCAGTGGTAGAAGGGAGTTGTTAGAGGATAGCTGAAGGCGAGCCAACGGAGTCTCGCAATGTTGAACAAAATGATCTGTGCATTGGTCAGTCATTCGATCAACCGCAACCGGGTGTGGCATGATGGCCTTGATTTCCGGACCAAATGTGCGCGATGCGGCAGGCCGCTTGTGCGTACGGAACATGGCTGGCGACAATTCAGTGATCAGGAAGATGAGGATTCGCGGCGTCAGCCGCATCCGGAACACTGATTCGCCGAGCAGCCCAATGGCAACGCCAGTCTGTGCCTGCCTCTCGCAGGTGCTGATGATTGTTGCGCCCGAGGCTCCCAGCCCCTAGCTGCGGGGCATGTCACCACCCGACCATAAGAACAGCGACGATCTCCCCCCGCGCAGCGGCGACCGGATCGCCAAATTGCTCGCCCGCGCAGGCATTGCCAGCCGCCGAGAGGTGGAGCGGATGATTGAGGCGGGCCGCATCAAGATCAATGGCGAGGTGCTGACCACGCCCGCCACCGTGCTGACCAGCCTTGCCGGTGTGACCGTGGATGACCAGCCGGTGGGCAAGGCAGAGCGCACGCGCCTGTTCCGCTTTCACAAGCCGCCCGGCCTGCTGACTGCGGAGCGCGATTTTTCCGGTCGCCCGACGATCTATTCCGCGCTGCGCAATTGCCTGCCCGCCGATGCCCCGCGGCTGATGCCGGTGGGACGGCTCGATCTCAATACCGAAGGCCTGTTGATGCTGACCAATGACGGGGAGCTGAAGCGGGCGATGGAATTGCCGTCCAGCCAGATAGAACGGACTTACCGCGCGCGCACCTTTGGCGATATCAGCCAGGCGCAGCTGGAGGAACTGATCCACGGCATCACCATCGAAGGCGTGCGCTATGGCAAGATCGACGCCAATCTGGAGCGGCGGACAGGCCGCAACCAGTGGGTCGAGATGACGCTGACCGAAGGCAAGAACCGCGAAGTGCGCCGTGTGCTGGAGCATCTGGGCCTCAAGGTCTCACGCCTGATCCGCACCGCCTATGGACCCTTCCAGCTGGGCGATCTGCCGCGCGGGCGTGCCGATGAAGTCATGAAGCATGAGCTGCAACCGTTCGAAAGCTCGCTGAAAAAGGGCGGCCATCTGTGAGGATCATCGCTGGCGAATGGAAGAGGCGGCCCGTGCGCACGCCTGCCGGTGACGTCACCCGCCCTACCGCAGACCGCGTGCGCGAAACGCTGTTTTCCATGCTCGCCAGCCGTCTTGGCTCTTTCGAGGAGCTGAAAGTAGCCGACCTGTTCGCCGGGTCGGGCGCGCTGGGGCTGGAGGCGCTTTCCCGGGGCGCAGCGCATTGCCTGTTCGTGGAACAGGATGCCGCCGCCATCCGCTCTCTGAGAGAAAATATCGCCGCCTTTCGCGCGCAGCCGCGCTGTGACGTGCGCGCCGCATCGGTGATGACACTGGGCAAAGCTCCGGCTCCGCTCGACCTGATCATGCTCGATCCGCCCTATGGCACGGGCGCGGGACAGGTCGCGCTAGACAAACTGGGCCGCCTTGGCTGGATTGGCCCTGCCACGTGGATATCGCTGGAAACAGAGCGCGATGAGGAGCTGAAACTGCGCGGCCTCTCGCTCGAGGCCGAGCGAAAGGTGGGCAAGGCCAAATTGTCGCTGCTGCGGCTGGATGAAAGCGAAGACTGACTGCGGCAGCCTTGCGCGCCGCGTTCATGTTCCCTAACTGTTCACAAGTGAACACCGCCCCTCTTCCGACCTCCGGCCTCACCGCCGGACAGGTTCCAGAATGGCTGGCGCGGCTTAACGATCCGCAGCGCGAAGCCGTGCTGACGACGGAGGGGCCGGTGCTGATGCTGGCAGGTGCAGGCACGGGCAAGACCGCCGCGCTGACGCACCGCATGGCGCATCTGATCCGCGAGCGGATGGCATGGCCCAGTGAAATCCTGTGCGTCACCTTCACCAACAAGGCCGCGCGCGAAATGCGCCACCGCGTGGGCCAGCTGATCGGCGATGCGGTGGAAGGCATGCCGTTCCTTGGCACCTTCCATTCAATCTGCGCCAAGATGCTGCGCCGCCATGCCGAACTGGCGGGGCTGCAAAGCAATTACACCATCATCGATACGGACGATCAGCTGCGCCTGATCAAGCAGCTGATCCGCGATCAGGATCTGGATGAAAAGCGCTGGCCGCCCAAGCAGCTGGCGGGCCTGATCGACGGGTGGAAGAACCGCGGGCTCAACCCCGGTGAGCTGGAGCCTATCGACAATGAGGCCTATGCCAATGGCAAGGGCCAGCAGATGTATGCGCTGTACCAGGCACGGCTCAAAGCGCTCAACGCCTGCGATTTTGGCGATCTGCTGCTGCACATGCTCAACATATTTCGCCAGCATCGCGATATTCTGGAGCAGTACCAGACGCGCTTCAAATATGTGCTGGTGGACGAATATCAGGATACCAACGCGGTCCAGTACCTGTGGCTGCGGCTGATCGCCCAGAATCGCAAGAACATCTGCGTGGTGGGTGACGATGACCAGTCGATCTATTCCTGGCGCGGCGCGGAAGTGGCCAACATCCTGCGGTTTGAAAAGGATTTTCCCGGCGCGAAAGTGATCCGGCTGGAGCAGAATTATCGCTCCACTCCGCAGATCCTGGCAGCTGCATCGGGGCTGATTGCGGCCAATTCGCAGCGCCTCGGCAAGACGCTGTGGACACAGATCAATGCTGGCGAAAAAGTCCGCGTGATCGGCGTGTGGGACGCACCAGAAGAAGCGCGCCGCGTGGGCGAGGAGATCGAACGGCTGGAAAGCGAAGGTGCCGACCTTGAACAGGTGGCAATCCTGGTGCGAGCGCAATATCAGACGCGCGAGTTTGAGGACCGCTTCATCCAGATCGGCCTCAATTACCGCATCATCGGCGGCTTCCGCTTCTATGAACGCGCCGAAATCCGCGATGCCCTCGCCTATCTGCGGGTGATCGCGCAACCGGCGGACGATCTGGCTTTCGAGCGGATCTATAACCAGCCCAAGCGCGGCCTGGGGGCAAAGGCGCTGGAGAAGATGTACCAGCACGCCCGCCGCCGCCAGATGCCGCTGGCCGCCGCCGCGCTGGAACTGGCCGACAGCGATGAACTGGCCGCCCGCGCGCGGCGGACGATTGCCGATCTGATGGGGGATTTCCTGCGCTGGCGCGAACTGTCCGAACAGGTCACCCCGTCGGAATTGCTGCGCACGGTGCTGGAGGAGAGCGGCTATGACGATATGCTCAAGGCCGATCGCTCGGCAGAGAGCGCAGGTCGCTCCGAAAACCTGACCGAACTGGCGCGCGCGATGGAGGAGTATGAAACGCTCGGCGATTTCCTCGAACATGTGTCGCTGGTGATGGACAATGAAGCCGCCAGCGATGGCGAGAAGATCACCATCATGACCATGCACGGCGCCAAGGGGCTGGAATTCAACCACGTGTTCCTGCCCGGCTGGGAAGAAGGCGTGTTCCCCAGCCAGCGCTCGCTCGACGAAGGCGGGCTGGCATCGCTGGAGGAAGAGCGCCGCCTGGCCTATGTCGCCATCACCCGCGCACGGCGGCGCTGCACCATATTGCATGCCGCCAACCGGCGCATTTACGGCCAGTGGACCAGCTCCATCCCCAGCCGCTTCGTGGAAGAACTGCCCGAGGATACGGTGGAGGTGGAAACCACGCTGACCGGCGGCGCCAGCATGTGGCGCGCCAACTGGAGCGAGAGCGAAGACCCCTTCGCCCACGTCTCCACCAGCCGCCCCGAGCGCTCGCAGCAGCGCGGCCCGGGCTGGCAAAGGGCGCTCGCTACAGGATATGACAACAAGCCAAAGCGCCTGGCCGAACCCGGCCGCAGCGCCGCCAGCTTCGCCGCCAAGCCGCGCAGCGATGTCGCCATCGGCGCGCGCGTGTTCCACGACAAGTTCGGCTATGGCACGGTCATGGGCCAGGACGGCAACAAGCTGGAAATCGAGTTCGAGAAATCGGGCACCAAGCGCGTGATCGACAGCTTTGTGCAGACCGCCGATTGAGCCGCTGATCGCACCGGGTTGCGGCGCCGTTGCAGCCCGGTTGCGGACACAATATCTTCGGCTTGCCGGATTTCCAGTTCAGGTGTATTACTCACCCAATACACCTGAAAGGACTCTGTTTCATGATTGCCAGGCTTTGTGCGTTGCTGCTCGCGATGGGAACCATGACCGCAAGCCACGCAACCGCTACCGCGCAAGATCAGACGGCCCCGGAACCTCAGGTGATGTTGCTTGGGACCTACCACCTCGCCAGCAGTAATCGCGACCTCATCAACCTGCCTGTCGAGGACGTTCTCGTCCCAGAGCGACAACAGGAAATTGAGCGTCTGGTTGACGGGCTTGCACGGTGGCAGCCCACGCGCGTGGCCATCGAATGGGAGCGTTCCGATCAGGCAGGTCTGGACCGGCGCTATGCAGATTATCTGGCGGGCGACCTGGATGTTAGCGCGAATGAACGCGATCAGATCGCCTTTCGTCTCGCCAGAAAGCTAGGCTTCACAAAGATTTATGCGCTCGACTGGAACGGACAGGCTCCGGGCGATCCAGCGGAATATGATTTCATCGATTGGGCCGAACGCAACGGCCAGAGCGACCGGTTCGATGCATTTGTCACCAATGGGCAGGCGCAAGCCGACCAGACTGCATCAGCCATGAGCGCACAGACGGTTGGCGAATGGTATTATGATCTGAACGGACCGGCAGCGCGCCTGCGGCAACATGAACCGTATTTCGAGATGGCCGCCATTGGCTCCAACGATGACAATCCCGGCGCTGCCTGGGTGGGCACGTGGTACGCACGCAACTTGCGTATCTTCAACAATCTGCGTGAAACGCTGGGGCCAGGCGAGCGGGTCTTCGTGCTCTACGGCGCCGGACATGTTTACCTGCTTGAGCAGTTCCTGCGCGAAAGCGGCGCGGCGGCCTCTGTCGATCCGCGCCCGTATATTCAACGCCAGTAATCGGCACGGCGACGGTCGGCATCCCGCCGACAGCCCACCGCCCCATCGCGGCGGCTCCATGTGACCCTTGGCTCCCTCACACGCAGGCGCGTGTGCCGGGGGCCAGCGTCACGTTTCGCTAGCGGGTCCGAATCAATCGAAGCCGAAGTTCAGAAAGCTGGGCTTGGGGCCGTTCCATTCGCCTGCATCGCCCTTTTCGCCTTCGTCGGCGGACTTGCGAGGCTTGCGGGCGGGCTTTTCAGCGCGGGGCTTTTCCTCACGCGGAGCAGCTTCGCGGGGAGCAGCCTCACGGGGCTTGTCTTCCCGAGCGCGTTCCGGGCGGGCCTGCCTTGCGCGCGGCTCATCCTGAGCGGCTTCTTCCTCGCGCGGGGCAGCTTCAGCCCTGGGTTCGTCCGCCTTCTTGCGGCGCGAACGCCTGGGCTTCTCGTCCCGCTCGCTATCACGGCCAGAATCGCGAGCTGAGTCACGGCCAGAATCGCGACCTGAGTCCTTCGCGGCCTTGGCCTTGGCTTCGATCTCGGCTTCCTTGACGCCTTCCTGGCGGCCTTCGTCGCGCTGGGGCGAGGTTGCGCTCCAGTCGAACGGAGGCACCTTGATGCCGGTCAGCTTCTCGACATTGGCCAGCGCCTCGGCGTCTTCCGGGGTAACCAGAGTGATCGCGCGGCCCTTGGCCCCGGCACGGCCGGTGCGGCCGATGCGGTGGACGTAATCGTCCGGGTGCCATGGCGTATCGTAATTGAACACGTGGCTCACGCCCTTGATGTCCAGTCCGCGTGCGGCAACGTCTGATGCGACGAGGATGTTGACTTCGCCCGACTTGAACAGGTCAAGCTCGGCAATGCGGCTGGACTGGTCCATGTCACCATGAATCTCGCCGCTGCGGAAACCAGCCTTGCGCAGTTCCTTGTTCAGCTCACGCACGGTCGTCTTGCGGTTGGCGAAGATGATCGCGGTGGAGACATTGTCCACTTCCAGCAGATACTTCAGCGCCTGCTTCTTCTTGCGCGGGCTGATTTCCACCTTGAACTGGGCGATATTGACGTTGGCCGTGGCTGCGCGGGCAACCTCGATCGACTTGGGATTGGTCAGGAACCTGTCCGCCAGCTTCTTGATCGGCGGCGGCATGGTGGCACTGAACAGCAGCGTCTGGCGCTGGGCGGGAAGTTTTTCGCAGATGAATTCGATATCGGGGATGAAGCCCATGTCGAGCATGCGGTCAGCTTCATCGATCACCAGCAGGTCGCAGCCGGTCAGCAGGATCTTGCCGCGTTCGAACAGGTCCATCAGGCGGCCCGGCGTGGCGATCAGCACGTCAACGCCCTCGTCCAGTTCCTTCAGCTGCGTGCCCATCTGCACACCACCGATAAGCAGCGCCATGTTGAGGTTGTGGTTCTTGCCGTATTTCTCGAAATTCTCGGCAACCTGCATCGCCAGTTCGCGCGTCGGCTCCAGAATCAGGCTGCGCGGCATGCGCGCACGGCGCCGGCCATTGGCGAGAATGTCGATCATCGGCAGCACGAAGCTGGCGGTCTTGCCCGTACCCGTTTGCGCGATGGCAATCAGGTCGCGCATCATCTGCACCTGCGGGATTGCTTCCGCCTGGATCGGGGTCGGCTCGGTATAACCGGCGTCTTCCACGGCTTTGAGCAATTCGTCGGAAAGGCCGAGATCGGCAAACTTCATATGTATCGCAATGTCCGGATCAATGGCCTGCCACTGGGGTCGCAGGCGAATGGAGGTGGGCAAACGGCCCAACCTTAACTGCTGCGCCCTATGCAGCAACAGGGGAAAAAGTCAAGAAATGCGGCCTGACGCGGCAGGCGCAGCACGCTTTAATCGCCAGCAGCGACAATCCGTGTCAATCCGGCAACTTCGCAGGAGGCCCCGGCGCGCGATTGCAGGCGGTCACGGCCGATGCACAGGCGGCCATCGTCGCTGCGCTCGACATAGAAACCGGAATAGAAGGCGCGCGCGGTGCAGCTGTCCTCCAGCGCTGCCGCCAGCACGTGCCGGTTGCGCATGAACAGCAGCAGGCGGTTGTCCTGCGTGGCGGTTACTCCGGCAATATCGTCAATCTCGACGCAGTCATCATGCGCCACTTCCTCGAACGCGTCTTGCGAGGCGCGGCGCGGCAAGGTTGCCAGCATCCTCTCGCGCGTATCGGGCGTGCTGGGAGAGATGCGGATGATCACCCGCTGGCGAATGCGCATCTGTTCAAGATCGTCGGTATGGCGGGCATTCTGCAACACCCGCAGCGGCGGAGTGGCGATGCCCTGCAGGCCCAGTTCAGGCCGCTGGCGTTCTGGCTGCGCGCTCAGATTCACCTCTGCCGATTGCGCGCGCAGAGGTGCCTCTGCGGCCAGGGCAGGCAGCAGCAGGACCGGTGCGACGAGAAGAAAGGCGAGACGTTTGTTCAAGCTTTTGCTCTGGTGCAGGCGCTTGATGCGGCCTGCTTTCCCGTCCCCAATACCAGCTGACATTGAATAGTGGCTTAACCTGCAGTTTGCCCTTTGCAAGCTTGTGGCTGCGCTGGCATGAGCGGCGCCATGAGCAAGAGACCCGAATTTTGCGATGCCGCGCGCCAGTTGCTGGGCGAGCGCGGCTTCACGCAGGACCCCGAACTGGTCGATCCGTGGCTGACGGACTGGCGCGGACGCTACACCGGCCGCGCGCTGGGCATGGCCTCGCCCGCCACCACGCAGGAAGTTTCCGCACTGGTGAAACTGTGCGCGGCGCATGGCGTGCCGCTGGTCCCGCAAGGGGGCAACAGCGGCATGTCCGGCGGTGCCACGCCCGATGACAGCGGCGATGCGCTGGTAATTTCACTGCGGCGGATGAACCGCATCACCAGGCTGGACGAGGATGCCCGCGAGGTCACCTGCGAGGCGGGCGTGATCCTGCAAACGCTGCATGAGGCGGCAGAGGCTGTGGGCCTGCGCTTCCCGCTGACTTTGGGCGGAAAGGGCTCTGCCACCATCGGCGGGCTGATTTCCACCAATGCCGGGGGCACGCAGGTGCTGCGCCACGGCTCCATGCGCGCGCAGGTGCTGGGCATAGAGGCGGTGATGGCGGACGGGTCGGTGTTCGATTCGCTGGTTCCGCTGAAGAAGGACAATCGCGGATTCGACCTCAAGCAATTACTGATCGGTTCCGAAGGCACTCTGGGCGTGATCACCGGCGCCACTTTGCGGCTGCTGCCTGCACTGGCTGACCGCGCCGTGCTGTGGGCGGGGCTTGATGACATTCGCGCTGCCCGGCGGCTGCTGGTGCACACGCAAAAACAGGCGGGCGATGCGCTGGAAGGGTTCGAAGTGATGCCGCGCCACAGCCTGGACGCCGTGCTGGCGCACAAGCCCGGAGCGCGCGCTCCGCTGCAGCAGGCGCATGAATGGCACGCGCTGATTGAACTCGCCGCCGATGCCTCTGACGTCGATACGCTGCATGACCGGGCGCAGGCGCTGCTGGAAAGCGCGTTCGAGGCCGGGCTGGTCGAGGATGCGACCATCGCCATGAATGAGACGCAAGCGGAGGAATTCTGGACCTTGCGCGATGAAATTGCCCCAGCAGAGCGTGCGCTTGGCCCGGCGATGCAACACGATATCTCCGTCCCAGTGGCGCAGATGGCCGAATTCGTGGCGGAAACCGTGCCGCAGGTCGAGGCGCACTTTCCCGGCGTGCGCGCGGTTGCCTTTGGCCATCTGGGCGATGGCAATGTGCATTACCATGTGCTGGCGCCCGCCGGCGCGGTTCCGGGAGAATGGGAAGCCAGCCAGGGCAAGGACATCAGCGCCTATGTGCATGACCTGGTGACCCGCTGGGGCGGATCGATCAGCGCCGAACATGGCATCGGGCAATTGAAGCGCGATGAGCTGGGCAGGCTGGGTGATCCGGTGCAGCTGGCGATCATGCGGCAGGTGAAACAGGCGCTCGATCCCCGCGGCCTGCTCAATCCGGGCAAGCTCGTGCCGCTTGCACGAGAGGCGCACAGCCACTAAAGCCCGCGCGCATCAAACTGGTGTATCGCTGCGGGAGGGGCTCGCTACCGATTGCGCCAGACAGGAAAATCCAGATTCGGAGAGAATGAAATGGCCACCGCGCCGAAGCAAGGTTTGCCCGTCCTTTACAAGGACCTCGTCCCGCTCAACAGCGCAGATCATGGTAGCTGGAAGTCCATCAGCGTGGACAAGGCCCCGTGGGTCGCCAAGCAGCATGCCATTCCGCTGACGGTGGAGGAATTCCCGCAGGCACAGCGCGATTTCCCGATCGTGTTTTCCGCTGGTGACAATCCCGTGCCGCTGGCGCTGATGGGCCTGAATGACGGCGTGAACGTGTTTTTCGATGACGACGGCTCGCCGCTCGACACCTCCGCCTATATGCCGGCCTATATCCGCCGCTATCCGTTCCTGCTGGCAAAGCTGGACCGCGATACCACCAATCTTTCGCTGTGCTTCGATCCGACCAGCGGCCTGCTGGGCGAATTCGAAGAAGGTCGCCCGATGTTCGAGGCGGACAAGCAGCCTACGCAGCACACCACCGAACTGTTGCAGTTCTGCGAGAAGTTCGAGGAAGCGGGTGCCAAGACCCAGCTGTTCATGGAAGAAATCCAGAAGGCCGGCCTGCTGATGGACGGCGAAGTTGCCATCAACCGCAATGACAACCCCGGCCAGCCGTACATCTATCGCGGCTTCCAGATGATCAATCAGGAAAAGCTGCGTGAATTGCGCGGTGACCAGCTGCGCAAGTGGAACGAAAACGGCCTGCTGCCGCTGATCCACGCCCATCTGTTCTCACTCGACCTGATGCGCTTCATTTTTTCCAAGCAGTCTGCACAGGGCAAGGGTCCCTCGCTCCCCGCCGGGACCGCTGCCGCCGCCAATTGAGGCCAGCGCGCCTGACAGGTGAAAAAATCTGGAAGGGGTCGGCATGTCCGGCCCCTTCTGCACTTGAAAGGCCCTGAACCGCACTTATTTTGGAGAAGTCCCGTGGGCTGCCCTCATGGCCCGCCGGATAAGTGCACTTTGGTGTACTTCCTCCCAGAACCTTGGCCACCTCGTACCTTTGTGTACGGGGTGGCTTTTTCATGTGGGCATTGGGGTGCCTATTCGGCCGCCTGCGCCAGATTGCCCGATCCGGCGAGCAGGTCCTCCGCCAGTCGCCTGACCAGGCCCGACAGGACATTGACCACGTTGCCCAGCCCGTCTCCCGCCTCACGCAAGGCCGGCTCCAGATAGGTGGTTCGGCAGATCTCCACCTGCATTGCATGCAAGCCGCGCGCCGGAGAAGCGTGGCGATCGAGCACATAGCCGCCGGCATAGGGGCGGTTATGCGCCGCGCGCCGCCCGCAGCTGGCGAAATGGTTGAAGGCCGCAAGGCTGAGGTGAGCGCTGCAGGCAGAGCCATAGCGATCGCCGATCACGAAATCGGGTGATGGGTCCTGGCCAGACTTGGGGCCAAGCGGCGGCATGGAATGCAGATCGATCAGCAGCGCCGATCCCCAGCGATCGCGCAGGCTTTCCAGCATGTGCGCCAGCGTGGAATGATAGGGGCGATGAACCAGGTCCAGCCGCGCGGCCAGGTCTTGCGAGCTCATCCGTCCCTTCCACAATTCGCCCATGCCCGGCAGGCGGCGCGGCACCAGCCCCAGCCCGCTGCGTGCGCGCCGCCCGGCGGCAAAGCGGGTCAGGCCCGGTGGCGGATCGCCTGCCACCATGTCCCAGTCCATGTCCTCCGGCGCGCGGTTGAGATCGATCATCGCGCGCGGAGCATGGGCCACCAGCAGAGCGGCCCCGGTCTCTCGCGCCACGTCGCGCGCCACCAGATCGGCCAGGCGATCCTCCAGCCGCACGCAGGCATCATCGGGAAAGCGCATGCGGGCGAGCAGGGCTTCTGGATAGGTTCGCCCGGCATGGGGCACGGCAATCAGCACCGGAATAGGCGAAGGCCTGCGCGCAAGCATCTCGAATGCGGGCTTGCCCTCATCCCCCGGCAAGTGACCGCCGTGGCTGCCACCCGAATCGCGCGCCTGTGCTGCCTCATCGACCATCCATGCTTGCTGGCCTCGATTATCCACGAAGTCAAAATTCCTGTTTCAAAGCTGGGCACATCCAAATCGGCACGGGAAGTTAACGGCTTTGTGGTTTAGGCCGCGACCTGCACCAAAAGAGGGGACCGCAACATGATCCGTATCCTGCTGGCCGAAGACGATCAGGCTATGCGCACATATCTGGCGCGCGCGCTTGAAAATGCAGGATTCTCGGTGGTTCCCGTTAGCAGTGGCATCGAGGCCCTGCCCTATATGCAGACCGAGATTTTCGACCTGCTGCTGTCCGACATCGTGATGCCGGAAATGGACGGGATCGAACTGGCCCAGCGCTGCAACGAGATCAGCCCCTCCACCAAGGTGATGTTCATCACCGGCTTTGCCGCCGTGACGCTGCGCGCCAGCCGCGAAGCACCCCATGCCAAGATGCTGTCAAAGCCCTTCCACCTGAAAGACCTGGTGCTGGAAGTGGAGCGCATTTTCGAGGATGCCATCCCCGTCCGGATGTAAGGCCTTGCAAGGCAGCCGGGGCGGCGCTAGATGGCCCGCCTGCCGCAACCATACGGCGTGAAGAATGGCTCGGGCGTATAGCTCAGTGGTAGAGCACTATGTTGACATCGTAGGGGTCGCAAGTTCAATCCTTGCTACGCCCACCATTCTTGAACACTGAATACGGGACCCGTCGCAATTGCGGCGGGTTTTTCGTATCGGCCCCGGATCGTCTTCCGATCATCTGGCCCCGCGATGCCCCCGCTTTGGCCCACCATAGTCAAAGAGCCATCTTCCTATTGCGGGGGGCAGTCCCTATCTTGCCCGAATGCAAACATTGCGGCCCGTCCCGCGCATCAACGCGATTGCGACCGCCCTGCCCGACGGTGAGATAGACAGCCACTATCGCAACTGGGCGCAGGCCCAGCTGCGGCAGGACAAGCAGAGGCGTGTATTTGCGCGCATGTCCGCCCGCGGCGGCATAGACCGGCGCTTCAGCGTGCTGGGCGCTGGCCAGTCGCACTTCGATGCCGGCAGCTTTTACGGCGGCGATCAGGCCCCCGGCACGGCGCAGCGCATGGCGATCTATGCCAGCGAGGCGCCCCGTCTGGCGCTGTCTGCCATCGCCCGCCTGCCCGATATTGCCGGTGTCACCCATATCGTGGTGGCCAGTTGCACCGGCTTTCTTGCGCCGGGGCTGGACCAGATCATTGCCCGCCAGCTGGGCCTCTCCGCCGATGTGGAGCGAATCTCCATCGGCTTCATGGGCTGCTATGCCGGAATCACCGCGCTGCGCACCGCCGCCCATATTGCCCGGTCGGACCCCGATGCCCGGGTGCTGACGCTGGCGGTGGAGCTGTGCACGCTGCATTTACAGGAAACCGAAGATCTGGAAGCCTTGCTGGCCATGGGGCAATTTGCCGATGGTGCGGCGGCTGCCATCATCTCCACCAGCGGAGCGGGCCTGGCCATGGGCGAAGGGATTTCCGCCGCGCTGGAGGAAAGCAGCGACCTGATCACCTGGACCATTGGCGATACCGGCTTTGCCATGCATCTTTCGGGCGCAGTGCCGGGCCGTTTCGGCGCCGCGCTGGAGGATAGCGACCTGGTTTCCCGGCTGGGCAATGGCACCCCGCTCGACCGGATAGACGCGTGGGCAGTCCATCCCGGCGGCAGATCGGTGCTGGATGCGGTGGAACGCGGCCTGAGCCTGCCCGAAGACCGCCTGCAAGTGTCCCGCACCATACTGCGCGAATGCGGCAACATGTCCTCTGCCACCGTGCTGTTCGTGCTCGAACAGATACTCAAACAGCGGCCCGAGACCGGGCTTGCGCTGGCATTCGGGCCGGGACTTGCGCTGGAAGGTTTCCGCTTCGGCTGGACCGGCGATGCTGGATAAACGCCGCCTGTGCGATGAACTGATGGATGACCCCGCGCTGGATGCGACCATTTATGGCGCGGTGCTGCGCGATCTGTCTCAGGTCAACCGCCTGACGCTGGCATACCGCCCCACGCTGAACTTCCTGCAACGCGCCATTGGCGACAGGCAGAGCTTCACCCTGCTCGATGTCGGTTTTGGCTGCGGTGATACGCTGCGCGTCATTGCCCGCTGGGCGAAGAAACGCGGGATATCGGCGCATCTGGTGGGCATTGACCTCAATTCCCGCAGCGCAGGCGTGGCCCGCGAGGCCACACCCGCCGATTACCCAATCGAATATCGCACCGGCGATTATGCCGATCTGGCGGGCGAGAATTTCGATATCGTCATCTCCAACCTCGTCGCCCATCACATGACGCAGCAGCAATTGCTGGAATTCCTGCGCTTCATGGAGAGTGAGGCGCGCGCGGGATGGTTCATCAACGATCTGCATCGCCATACGCTGAGCTATGTCGGCTATCCGTGGCTGGCCCGGATCATGCGCTGGCATCCCATCGTGCGCAGCGATGGCCAGACTTCGATTGCCCGCTCCTTCCGCCCCGATGACTGGCAGCGCCTGCTTGGCGATGCCGGCATCACTGCGGCACGAATCGAGCGCTTCTTCCCCTTCCGGCTATGCGTTTCGCGGACCCGCTGATCATCGGCGCAGGGCCTGCGGGATGTGCCGCAGCCATCGTGCTGGCGCAGGGCGGCGGCGTGCCAACTTTGCTGGACCGTGACCGGCAGGTGGGTGATCCGCTGTGCGGCGGGTTCCTGAGCTGGAAGACGGCGCAGCAATTGCGCGCACTGGGGGTCGACCCAGACCAGATCGGCGCGCATGGCGTGCACCAATTGCGGTTGTTTACCGGGCAGCGAGAGGCGCGCATCGCCCTGCCCGCGCCTGCCTATGGCCTGTCACGCCATGCGCTGGACACCGCCATGCGCCAGCGAGCGCAGGATCTGGGCGCGGTGCTGGTTCATGACACCATCCGCCACATCGAAGGCACGATTGCCACCGGGCAGGACAGGACGTGGCAGGCGGAGACTATCTTTCTCGCAAGCGGCAAGCACGATGTGCGCGGCCATTCACGCCCGCGTCAGGCGCGCGATCCGGCCATTGGCCTGCGCCTGCGCCTGCCTTCCACTCCGCAACAGAGCCTGCTGCTGGCCGGAGCGATCGAGCTGCACCTGTTCGATGCAGGCTATGCCGGGATCATCATGCAGGAGGATGGCAGCGCCAACATCTGCCTGGCGGTGCGCAAATCCATGCTGGCACGCGCCGGTGGCGATCCGGCCAGACTGCTGGAGATGCTGGCCGGGCAATCGGCGCATTTTGCCGCGCGTCTGTCTGGCGATTGGCAATCGGGCCGAATCGATAGCATTGGCGCTGTGCCCTATGGCTGGATCGCGCGCACCACGTCCCCCGGCCTCTACCGGCTGGGAGACCAGGCCGCAGTGATCCCCTCGCTTGCCGGAGAAGGCATATCCATCGCGCTTGCCAGCGGTCTTGCCGCCGCCAGCCACTGGATGGCCCACGGTCCGCAGGGGGCGGCGCAATTTCAGGCCCGGTTCGCCAGTCAGGCGGCAGCCCCGGTGGCGATGGCCCGCATTGCCCGCAGACTGGCGGAAACGGGCACGGGGCATGATATTGCCATGGCGCTGGCCCGTGTTGCACCGCGCCTTGTCACGCTTTTGATGCATCAGACGCGGATCAGTGTTTCGCCTGCCCTTGCGTGAGCCGCTTTGACTGCTAAGACCCGCCCCAAATTCCCTTCAGAATCCAGACAACACAGGAAGCCCCGATGGCAAAAATTCAGGTCATAAACCCGATTGTGGAAATCGATGGCGATGAGATGACGAGAATCATCTGGCAGTGGATCCGCGAACGGCTGATCCTGCCCTACCTCGATGTTGACCTGAAGTATTACGATCTCTCGGTCGAAAAGCGCGATGAGACCGATGACCAGATCACCATCGATTCGGCCAATGCCATCAAGAAGTATGGCGTGGGCGTGAAGTGCGCCACCATCACTCCTGACGAAGCGCGCGTTGAGGAGTTTGACCTCAAGCAGATGTGGCGCAGCCCCAACGGCACGATCCGCAACATTCTGGGCGGAACGATTTTCCGTGAGCCGATCGTGATTTCCAACGTGCCCCGCCTGGTGCCCGGCTGGACCGATCCCATCGTGGTTGGCCGCCATGCCTTTGGCGATCAGTACCGCGCCACCGACACGCTGATTCCCGGTGCGGGCAAGCTGCGGCTGGTTTTCGAAGGTGCCGACGGCAAGAAGATCGACCTCGACGTGTACGAGTTCGAAGCCCCCGGCGTGGCCATGGCGATGTACAATCTGGACGAATCCATCCGCGATTTCGCCCGTGCCAGCTTCAATTACGGGCTCGACCGTGGCTGGCCGGTGTATCTTTCCACCAAGAACACCATCCTCAAGCGCTATGATGGCCGCTTCAAGGACCTGTTCCAGGAAGTGTTCGACACCGAAGGCTTCGATGCCAAGTTCAAGGAAGCCGGAATCTTCTACGAACACCGCCTGATCGACGACATGGTTGCCGCCGCCCTCAAGTGGAGCGGAAAGTTCGTCTGGGCCTGCAAGAACTACGATGGAGACGTGCAGTCCGATATCGTGGCGCAGGGCTTCGGCTCGCTGGGCCTGATGACGTCCGTGCTGATGACGCCAGACGGCAAGACCGTGGAAGCCGAAGCCGCGCATGGCACGGTTACCCGCCATTACCGCCAGCATCAGCAGGGCAAGGCCACTTCGACCAATCCCATCGCCAGCATCTTCGCGTGGACGCGCGGCCTGATGTATCGCGGCCGTTTCGACAACACGCCCGATGTGGTGGCCTTTGCCGAAACGCTGGAGCGGGTCTGCATCAAATGCGTGGAAGAAGGCAAGATGACCAAGGATCTGGCGCTGCTGATCGGCCCCGACCAGGCATGGATGACCACCGAGCAGTTCTTCGAAGCCATTGTCGATGGTCTGGAAGCGGAAATGGCTGCGCAGGGCCTGGGTTGAGGTTCTGGGTTGAAGTTCTGGGCTGATCAGGTTCTGGACTTTCCAGAGCTTGTCAAAAACTGCCCGCGTACCGTCTGTTCCCGGTTGCATCGCCTGTGCGATGGCCTGACTCTCGTCCAATGATCAATCAGGAGCATATATGAGCAAGGCCCGTCTCGAAATCCGCCAGGCAGCACCGTCTGACATTGCCGCCATCGGCGCGCTGGTGCGCCGGGTGTATGACGAGTTCGCGCCCTATCCGCGGCGCAAGCTGGTGGGTCAGCTCAACAATTATCCCGAGGGCTGCTTTGTGGCCATTCTGGATGGCACGGTGGTCGGCTATTGCGCCACCATGCGGATCGGCGGCGAAAAGGCGCTCAAGCCGCACAGCTGGAGCGAGATTACCGGCGATGGATACGGCAGCCGCCACGATCCCACCGGCAACTGGCTGTACGGCTATGAGATGTGCGTCGATCCCAAGGTGCGCGGCACGCGCATCGGGCGTCGCCTGTATGAAGAGCGCCGCAAGCTGGCGGAACGGCTGGAACTGAAAGGCATCGTGTTTGGCGGACGCATGCCCAATCTCAAGAAGAACTGGCGCCGGGTCAAGGGCTTCCAGGACTATGTCGATCAGGTGGTGGCCGGCAAGTTGCACGATCCGGTGATCCGCTTCCAGCTGGCCAACGGGTTTGAGCCTATCGGCATTCTGGAAGACTATCTGCCAGATGACGTGCAGAGCCGCGCCGCATCTGTCCACATGGTCTGGCGCAATCCGTTCGTGGATCAGGAAGACGATGCCCGCCACAAGGTTCCGCGCGGCGTGGAAGGTGTGCGCATTGCCACCTGCCAGATGCAGGCGCGGGCGGTGAAGGATTACGAGGAATTCATCGGCCAGGTGCAATATTTCGTCGATGTTGCAAGTAATTACGAATCGGACTTCATACTTTTTCCCGAACTCTTCACGCTCATGTTGCTGAGCGCGGAGGAGGAAGAACTGTCTCCCATCGAAGCCATCGAATGCCTCAGCAATTACACGCCGCGCATTCGCCAGTCGCTTTCGGACATGGCGCTCAAGTTCAACATCAACATCATCGGCGGATCGCACCCCACACGCATGGCGGACGGCGACATTCACAATGTCGCCATGGTCTGCCTGCGCGATGGATCTGTGCATGAGCAGGAGAAGATCCACCCCACCCCGAACGAAGCCTATTGGTGGAACATCAAGGGCGGCGATTCGATCGACGTGATCCAGACCGATTGCGGCCCCATCGGCGTGCAGATCTGCTACGATTCAGAATTCCCCGAACTCACCCGCCGCCTGGTGGATGAAGGCGCGCGGATCATCTTCGTGCCGTTCTGCACCGATAGCCGTCAGGGTTATCTGCGCGTGCGCTATTGCTCGGCCGCAAGGGCAATCGAGAACCAATGTTTCGTGGTGCTCAGCGGCAATGTCGGCAATCTGCCCAATGTCGCCAACATGGACATTCAGTATGCGCAAAGCTGCATCCTGACGCCTTGCGACTTCCCCTTCGCGCGTGACGGCATTGCCGCCGAGGCGACCGAGAATGTCGAGACGCTGACCATCAGCGACGTGAACCTGGCTGACCTCAGCTGGGCGCGCGCCGAAGGCACCGTGCGCAATCTGGCAGATCGCCGGTTCGACCTTTACCGCATTGAATGGGCAGACAACGCATCGGGCAGCACAGAACCCGATGGCCCTCCCCCGGTCCGCCAGCATGGTCCCGGCGGCGGCTAGTCTGCCCCAAAGGCGTTGGGTGACTGCACGCTCTCGCGCCGCACGCCCAGCCCGATAATCCTGCCGGGAATACGCCGCAGCAGCGGAACCGCACCGAGCAGGCGCACCGGCCATGGCGCGCGCGTGATCGGTCTGCCGGAAAGCACCGCGCCGATGATCGTATCCTGCGCCGCCTTTTGCCCGCGCTGGATCACCCGCGTGGGAAACAGGCGCCGCTCCTGCACCAGATGCAGCATGTCATCGACATTGCGCCCCTGCGCCAAGGGCGTGGCCAGAATATTCGCGGCGGCGACAGCGTCCTGAATCGCCAGATTTATGCCGATCCCGCCAATCGGGCTCATCGCATGGGCGGCATCGCCAATCGCCAGCAGGCCGGGCCTGCACCATTCCTCCAGCCGGTCGAGCGACACGCGCAGCAGGAACAGATCGTCGAGGCTGGAAAGGCCACCCTGCCCACCGCTGCCCTGCCCGCCGCCGCCCTGCCCGCCGCCACCCTGCCCGCCAAGGTCCAGCTCCGGGAATGCCGCCTGCACTTGCGCCTTTATCCAGCCCACACCCTTTGCGCGCACCTCATCGGCGCTGCCCTTGGGAATGAGGAATGCCGCCTGCCAATAGGTGCGCCGGTCGATCAGCACGATCATCCGCCCGGTATCGATCGCGCCGCGTAGCGCCTCGCCATTGTGCGGGGCCTTGGGCAGGTGGAACCAGAACACGTCCATCGGCGCACCGATCTGGCAAAGCGGCAGCAGCTTGCGCTTGCGCACCAGTGACCCGCGGCCATCGCACATCAGAGTCAGCAGGCGCGGCCGCAGTTGCCGGCCATCTGCCATCGTGACCCCGGCGATCCGGCCATCCTCCTCGATGAAACCGGTCGCTTCGGCCTCCATTGCCAGCGTGAAGCCGGGATATTTCTCGGCCTCATCGCGCAGAAAATCGAGGAATTCCCACTGCGGCATCATGGCGATGAAGGGAGCCGCCACGTTCAGGTGCGAAAGATCGCCAATCGTATAATCGATCCCGGCAATGCGAATTTGCGCGCTGGCGACCTTTTCGTGCGGGCGCTGGAGGAATTTCTCCAGCAGACCCAGCTCATGCAGCGCCTCCATCGTCGAGGGATGGACAGTGTCGCCGCGAAAATCGCGCAGGAAATCACCGTGCTTTTCCAGCACCGTCACGCTGACCCCAGCCCGCGCCAGCAGCAGCGCGCACATCATTCCGGCCGGGCCGCCCCCAACAATTATGACATCTGGCGAATTGTGCGTTGCAGCGTTCATGTCCTATCTGACATAGTGAATTTGTAATGCACGGTGAAGCAATCTCTCCCATGATGTCCGATGCCCTGGTGATCCTGGGCGCGGCTGGTCTTGTCATCCCGCTTTTTGCCCGCTTCCGGATCACGCCGATCATCGGCTTCATCCTGGTTGGTCTGCTGGTGGGTCCGTTTGGGCTGGGCCGGCTGGTCTATCAGTTTGAATGGCTGAGCTATTTCACCATCACCGATCCGGTGCGGCTGGAGCCTTTTGCTGAATTCGGCATCATCCTGCTGCTGTTTTCCATCGGGCTGGAGCTGAGCTTCAACCGCTTGTGGGAGCTGAGGCGGCTGGTCTTCGGGCTTGGCGCGCTGGAATTGCTGATCATCGGTTCGCTGCTGGCGGCCTTCCTGTCCATGCTCGGCCAATACTGGACCGGCGCGCTGGGCCTTGGCCTTGCGCTCGCCTTCTCCTCCACCGCACTGGTCCTGCCCATGTCCGGAACCACGAACCCGGTCGGGCGCGCGGCGCTGTCCATGCTGCTGTTCGAAGACATCATGATCGTACCGATCATCTTCCTGCTCGGCGCGCTCGCCCCCTATGCGCAAAGCGACGGCATGACCGGCCTGTTCGATACGCTGTGGCAAGGCGCGCTGGTGGTGATCGCGATGATGGTTGTGGGCCGCTTTGCCCTGCCGCGCCTGTTCGCTCTGGCAGCGCGCGCGAAGAGCCCCGAACTGTTCCTGGCCGCCAGTATGCTGGTGGTGATCGGCGCCAGCCTGGCCACGGCTCTGGTGGGTCTTTCCCCCATCGTGGGCGCGCTGATCGCCGGACTGCTGATCGCGGAAACTGAGTACCACACCGAAGTCGAAGGCATCATGGAGCCGTTCAAGGGCCTGGCGCTGGGCGTCTTCCTGATCACCGTTGGCATGGGAATCGACCTGACAACGATCTGGGCCAATCTGTGGACCATCACGGCTGCCGTTGTCGGCGTGCTGACATTGAAGGCGCTGGTCACCGGCGTGTTGCTGCGGATGATGGGTGCGCGGCGCAGCACGGCGACGGAGACCGGCATTTTGATGGCCAGCCCGTCGGAGACCACGCTGATCGTGCTGGCCGCGGCCACGCAGGCGCTGCTGATCCAGCCCGGCACGGCGCAGTTCTGGCAGATCGTCACAGCAATCGGCCTCACCATCACTCCGTTGCTGGCCAAGCTCGGCAAGCACATGGCGCGCCGGGTGGAGCCCGCACCCGACATGACGCAAGCCATGGCCCAGGATGGCAGGCCGCGCGTCATCATCGTCGGCCTTGGCCGTGTGGGGCGGCTTGTGGCGCAGATGCTCGACAAGCATGACCAGCCCTATATCGGCATCGATTCCGATTCAGACCTGATCGAAAGCGCCCGTCGCGACGGCTATAACGCCATTTTCGGTAACGCGGCGCGCGGCGATATTCTCGACAAATTGGGAATGGCGGATTGCCCGGCGGTGATCCTGACCATGGACGAACATATCCTGGCGCAAAGTCTGGTGCGCAGATTGCGCACTGCCCACCCGGACCTGCCGATCATCGCCCGCGCGCGCGATTCCTATCACGCGGCGGAGCTTTATCGCAGCGGGGCAAGCACTGCCGTGCCCGAAACGCTGGAAAGCTCGCTGCAATTGTCAGAAGCGGTGCTGGTGGACCTGGGCGTACCGATGGGTCCGGTGATCGCCTCGATCCATGAAAAGCGTGACGAATTCCGCGAACGCATCCAGCTGGAAGGCGCGCTTGAGCACAAGCCCAAGCTGCGCACATCCACGGCGGAAACCTGAAGTCGAACGACCTGAAGTCAGGCGAGCTGAAGTCCGGTCCTAGGCCAGCAGAGCTTTCGCAGCGGCAATCGCCTCATCGGCCTTGTCCCCATCGGGTCCGCCGCCCTGTGCCATGTCCGCGCGGCCACCGCCGCCCTTGCCGCCCAGCGCCTCGACACCCGCGCGCACGAAGTCGACCGCGCTGAAGCGATCGGTCAGGTCATCGGTCACTGCTGCGGCAAAGGCTGCCTTGCCATCATTGACCGCGCAGATTGCCGCGATGCCCGATCCCATGCGCTGCTTTGCTTCATCCAGCAGGCCGCGCAATTCCTTGGGATTCATGCCATGGAGGACCTGGCCGGAGAATTTCACCCCGCCCACTTCCTCGTCCGCAGCAGGCGCCGAACCGCCCCCGCCGCCAAGCGCGAGCTGCTTCTTCGCCTCGGCCAGTTCGCGTTCCATGCTCTTGCGCTCATCCATCAGCGCAGCAACGCGTTCGAGCACTTCATCGGGCGCGGTCTTGAGCGTGGCGGCGACAGCTTTCAGCGCATCCTCGCGGCCGACAACCCATTTGCGCGCGGCTTCACCCGTCAACGCCTCGATCCGGCGCACGCCCGATGATACCGCGCTATCGGAGATGATCCGCAGCAGGCCGATATCGCCGGTCGCCTTCACATGGGTGCCGCCGCACAGCTCGACCGAGTAATTGCGGCCCGAACCCTGCCAGTCGCCGCGGCCCATGGAGAGGACGCGCACTTCGTCGCCATATTTCTCGCCAAACAGCGCCATGGCTCCCGCCTCGATGGCGTCATCGGGGCTCATCAGGCGGGTGGAAACCGGTGCATTGTTGCGAATTTCGGCATTCACTTCGGCTTCGATCGCTTCCACTTCATCCGCATCGAGCGGCTTGGGATGCGAATAATCGAAGCGCAGCCGGTCGTTCGCAACCAACGAACCCTTCTGCGTCACATGGTCACCCAGATGATTGCGCAAGGCGGCATGCAGCAGATGCGTGGCGGAGTGGTTGGCGCGGATGCAATCACGGCGCTCTGCATCGATCTGCATATGCACGGTGTCGCCCACTTCCACAGACCCGCCGGTGATCCGCCCATGGTGGGCATGCAGGCGGCCGAGAGGCTTGGAAGTGTCGCTGACAACCATCTCCAGACGGCGATCGCCACTGATCGTGCCGCTGTCACCGGTCTGGCCGCCGCTTTCGCCATAGAAGGGCGTCTGATTGGTGAGCAGGATCACTTCCTGCCCCGAATCGGCGCGCTGGACTTCCTTGCCATCAACGATCAGCGCCACCACACGGCCCTCGCCCTCGGTGGCGGCATAGCCGGTGAATTCGCTGGCGCCTTCGCGCTCGGCAATATCAAACCACAATTCGCCATCCGCAGCTGCGCCCGAACCCTTCCACGCGGCACGGGCAGCGGCCTTCTGCTGCGCCATGGCGGCATCGAACCCGTCGCGGTCCACGGTGATGTTGCGTGCGCGCAGGGCATCCTCGGTCAGATCGTAGGGAAAGCCGAATGTGTCATACAGCTTGAAGGCGGTTTCGCCCGGCAGGCTGTCGCCATCGCCCAGCTGCGAGGTTTCCTCATCGAGCAGCCGCAGGCCCTTTTCCAGCGTCTGGCGGAAACGGGTTTCCTCACGCTCTAGAACTTCGGTGATGAGCGCTTCGGCGCGCGGCAATTCAGGATAGGCCTGGCCCATCTCGCCCACCAGAGCGGGCACCAGGCGGTGCATCAGCGGCTTGTCCGCACCCAGCAGATGCGCATGGCGCATGGCGCGGCGCATGATCCGCCGCAGCACATAGCCGCGCCCTTCGTTGGACGGCAGCACGCCATCGGCAATCAGGAAGCTGGTGGAACGCAGGTGATCGGCAATCACCCGGTGACTGGCGAGCTGCTCACCCTGCGCCTTGGCACCGGACATTTCCTCGCTGGCGGCGATCAGTTCGCGGAATGTGTCTGTCTCAAACACATTGTGCACGCCCTGCATCACGCTGGCGATACGCTCCAGCCCCATGCCGGTGTCGATGCTGGGGCGCGGAAGGTCCCCGGTGATCTGGTCCGCTTCCTGCAGGTGCTGCATGAACACCAGGTTCCATATCTCGACGAAGCGGTCGCCATCCTCATCGGGCGATCCGGGCGGGCCACCGGCGATTTCAGGACCGTGATCCCAGAAAATTTCCGAACACGGGCCGCACGGTCCGTCCGAACCCATGGCCCAGAAATTGTCCTTGGTGGCGATGCGGATGATGCGGTCTTCGGGCAGGCCGGCGATCTTGCGCCACAGGTCGAACGCCTCATCATCGGTGTGATAGACGGTGACTGAAAGGCGCTGCGGATCAAGGCCCAGTTCCTTGGTGATCATGCCCCAGGCGAGCTCTATCGCGCGCTCCTTGAAGTAATCGCCAAAGCTGAAATTGCCGAGCATTTCGAACAAGGTCAGGTGCCGCGCGGTATAGCCGACATTGTCCAGATCGTTGTGCTTGCCCCCGGCGCGCACGCATTTCTGGCTGCTGGCAGCGCGCGGCGCGGGCGGTGTTTCCAGCCCGGTGAACACGTTCTTGAACGGCACCATGCCCGCATTCACGAACATCAGCGTCGGATCATTATAGGGCACCAGTGGCGCGGATGGCACCACAAGGTGATCATTGGCCGCGAAATAGTCGAGAAACGCGCGGCGGATATCGTTGGTAGAATTCATGCCAGCCGAGTTAGGACGTGGCGGCGACCTCGACAAGCGCATTAAAGCGCTTGCAGCAATCGCCGCGTTCGATTTTGCACAGAGTCAGGCCCTGCGCGCGGTGACGATCCACCCGGCGGCGGGCAGAGAGACGATGCCTTCCCGGCAATTGCGGCTGGCCAGATCGCGAATCCGGTCAAGGAAACGCTCCCTGTCACTCTCTTCCATCGCCCGCGCGGCGGTGGCTGCCGGGCCAATGGTGGAGAAATAGCCGACGGCATCTTCTACCGGATCCGGGCCAGCCCCGGTCACCATGGCAAAATCGAACGGATCGATGGCGATGGATTCCCAGCCACCGGCGGTCAGGATTGATGTCATGCGGTCCTTGTCGGCAAAGGCAAACGGGCCAGGAGTACCGGGTGGCGGAGGCGGCGGGGCCTGCGGCAGGAGACGTGCGACATCGGTGAAGAAAGGATTTTCCGCTGGCGAACGAAAGCATGAAAACAGCAGATTGGCGCCTGCATCCGCGGCGCGCGCAAGATTGGCGAAAGCTGCCGGCGGATCATCGAAGAACATCACCCCGTGACGGGAGACGAGCAATTGCGGAGCGAATCCGGCAGGTGGTGCCCATGTGGCGGCATCGTGCAGATCAAAATCCACATTGGCGAGATTGACCGCGCGCGATCGGGCTGCCGTGACTAGCGCCGGTGAGACATCGACACCCAGCACGCGCACTTCCGGCCTGCCGCGACCAAGGGCAAGCGAAAGCTCCCCTGCCCCGCAGCCAATATCCAGCAGTTGGCTGAAATTGAAACTGCGTGTCCGCTCGATCAGCTTGTCGGTTACCGCGATAAAGCTGCGATCGGTTCTGCGCCATTCCGCCGCCCAGGTGTCACCAGCGCTGGTTTGCCATTCGCTCTTGTCCATTATCCGTCCATCCCCGCTGCCCGCTGGCAGCAAATTGTCAGTTGCAGCAGGTGGATAGCACCCAAGGCCTGCACAATTCCAGTGCAACGAATGGATCGGAATTGAAACTAGGCCAGCAGCACCGGCAGCGATTTCAGAACGAAAGAAGCCGACGCTCTGCCCGATTGGGGCATTGCGCCGGCTCCGTTTCCATAAGCGCACCCCAGGGACCGAAATCAACCGGCCGGGCGCAGCTTCTTGAGGATCAGACTTCAGGCTCCGCGTCCGGGCCTGCCATCATTTCCTCGGCGACAACGTCGATTTTACCGCGAATGGCGGCTTCCAACCTGTCGCAAACCTCGGGATTTTCCTTCAGATACTGCTTGGAGTTCTCACGCCCCTGGCCAATGCGGATGCTGTCATAGCTGAACCAGCTACCCGATTTCTCCACCAGACCGGCCTTCACGCCCAGATCGAGGATTTCACCAAGCTTGGAGATGCCCTCGCCATACATGATGTCAAATTCGACCTGCTTGAACGGCGGGGCGACCTTGTTCTTGACCACTTTGACGCGGGTGGAATTGCCCACCACTTCGTCCCGGTCCTTGATCTGGCCGGTGCGGCGAATATCGAGGCGGACCGAAGCATAGAACTTGAGCGCATTGCCGCCGGTCGTGGTTTCCGGATTGCCGTACATCACGCCGATCTTCATGCGCAGCTGGTTGATGAAGATCACCATGCACTTGGAACGGTTGATCGAACCGGTCAGCTTGCGCAGGCTCTGCGACATCAGGCGGGCCTGCAGGCCGACATGGCTGTCACCCATCTCGCCTTCGATTTCTGCACGCGGCACCAGTGCCGCAACAGAATCGACCACCAGCACGTCAATCGCGTTAGAGCGCACCAGCGTATCGACGATTTCCAGCGCCTGTTCGCCGGTATCGGGCTGCGAGATGATCAGTTCATCAATGTCCACGCCCAGCTTGCGGGCATAGACAGGATCGAGCGCATGTTCGGCATCGACAAAAGCGACGGTGCCGCCATTCTTCTGCGCTTCGGCCAGCACATGCAGCGCCAGCGTGGTCTTGCCCGAACTTTCAGGGCCGTAAATCTCAATCACCCGCCCTTTGGGCAGGCCGCCAATACCAAGCGCGATATCAAGGCCGAGCGATCCCGTGGAAATCGATTCCACGTTCATCGTTTCCTTGCTGCCCAGCTTCATGGCCGAGCCTTTGCCGAATGCGCGATCAATCTGCGCGAGCGCTGCGTCGAGAGCCTTCTGACGGTCCACCTTGGATTCCTTGTCTACCAATTTCAGACTTGCAGCCATGACACGGCCCTCCAATCATTCCTAGCGTTGCATTCGATTCATCAACTGGAACACTATGTACCCACTTTGTTCTATTAGAACAAGAGCGGAACAGAATTTTTGTTGGATTTGCTGAAAAGGGTGGTTTTTGGCGCTATTCGGCCAGCGCCGGGCGGACCTGCCAGTCAATCACCCGCTCCCCATTGGCAGGGATTGTCACTTCGACGATTCGCCGGCCGTTCTTGACCGTGCTGCCCACTCCGCGCAGGTCCCATTCCACCGGACTGCCCAGGACAACCCGCATCGAAACCGGCGCAGGATTGGCATTGGTGAGAGTGGTGCGCATCTGCGACCAGGTCTTTTCTTCATAGGGGTCATGGCTGGTCAGGCGCTGGCAGCGGGCAAAGACCTGGCTGCTTTGCCCCAACCCGATCTCGACGTCCTGGCCGCTGGCATAATCGCGCAAATTCTCCTCCCCCACCAGCAGCTCACCCGTGGCGGAAGGTTCAAAGAAGGCGATGGAACCCGATGGCAGCGCAACGCCCAGCCCATGCTCCTCGTCATTCACCGTGGCGAACAGGATATCGGCCGCCTGTGCTTCTTCGGTCTCATAAAATGGCTGGCACGTGGTTTCATAGAGGAAGCGACCGGCCACCTCATCGCGGTCGAGGAAGGCGACCTGCTTGAGGCCCTGGGCAGAGACGGTGACGTTTTCCGGGATGCGATAGAGCTTGAGGTCGCCCAGCTGCTCCTCCTCCGCCTTGAACTGCGGCATCTCGTTGGAGACATCGGCCATCCGCGCGCCGGTGACCACGATGCTTTCGCGCATTGCCATCATCGGTGCGGGCGGAGGTGGAACGGCGTAGTCATAGCCGAAATAGGGTTCAGGCGATCCCGCTGCCGTGCTGCCGAAAGGGTAGCAGGTGAGTTGCAAGGGCCGCGCATCAGGCGGATCGGCCAGCTGCTGAAAATCGCTGACCACGTTGAGCGTGCCAGCCACCGCCATCAACTCTGCGCCTTCAAAGCTCTGGTTGTTGTCGTTGAGGATGGTCAGCCAGCTCATCAACCGCATGCGCACATCATCGCCGCCGCCGCCCTCGCCAGCACCGCGCCCCTGGCCATTTTCGTGCAGGGTAGCGACATAATTGGCCTGCCAGTCGAAGCCCCAGGCAAGATAGGTGAGCGTGATCTGATAGGTGCCGCCAGCAGCGTCGCGCGTATCGATGGAGAACACCGGCTGCGCGGACAGGCCATCCGGCACGGCATCGAAGGTCAGCCTTTCGGGCAGGCCCGAACAGCGCACGGCTTCAAACCCTTGCGACGTCTGCAGCACCAGTCCGCCGTCGGCCCGCGTGCGGATGATGGCGCTTTCGCTGGCCTCCTGCCCGGTGCCGGGATTGGTGCGGGTGATGCGCACGCGGTTGCCAAGCGTCCCGTCCACTAATGCAGCGGGGCTGAGCAGGTCGGCATTGCGGTTCTTCTCTATCGTCCCGCCCGGCAGGCCGGTGACGATGGCGCTGACGGCCACCATGCCCTCTGCCACGCCGGTAAAGCGGATGGTGGATTCGCCCGGAGGCAGGGTAACCTGCCGCGTCTCGCTTATCATGGCGAAGCCTTGCGGCCAGTCCCGGTTCATTTCACCATAAAGGCCGCGGTTGGGATCGCGGTAGACGGTAACCGCCAGATCCTGCGGCGCGGAGGCATCCACCACCTCGCGGGCACTTGCGCCGCCGCTCCACAACAGCAGCGGCAGGATCAATGTGTGGAGACGCGCCACCGGCGGCTCCTCAATACCTGGTTTCGTATGTGACCCGCACAATGCGCGTCCCGTTGGCGGGAACGCTGACGACATAGCGGCGCGTTCCGGCATTGAGCTGCTCACCCGCCACATCCTCATTCACCACGCGGAAATCGCGGCTCCACCAGCCCCGGTCCAGGCCAGACTGGACAAGGTCCACGTCCACCGCCTCCGGCTTGGCGTTGGTGAAGGTGTAGCGCATGGTGGTACGATAATAATCGACCGCACGCTCCACCTCCACGGTGCGGGTAACCTCGCCATCCTCGATCACGCGGTAACGCGCACTGCGTTCATATTCCGCCGCGGTGATGCGGTCGCGCTGCTCCACTTCGGCCTGGACGAAAATGTCGAAGGCATCGCCCGTGCGCAGGCTGAGCACGCTGCCCATCGGCGTGTGGCCAATGCCGTTCTCACCGATGAACTGCGGGGTACCCTGGCTGTCATTCTGGTAGAAACGCACCGTTCCCGCTGGCAGAGCATCGCCCAGCCCGCCCTCGCGGCTGGAGGAGAAGCTGATCGCGCTGGAGGCGTTGACCGGATCGGAATCGCTCGTCAGCCAGCCGACATTGCGGGTGTAGACGCGGCGCGCGGGCACGCCCTGCACATCCAGAAAGCTGACCTGCTTGGTCTGGTTGTTGGCGATCGTGGTGCGCTCCGCGATCGGATAGAGATAGAAGTCCCCCAGCCGCTCACGGTCCGCAGTTTCGGTGCCGGGCCGCACCAGATCGCGCCGCGCGGGGCTGAAACTGCCGCTGACATTGCCTGCCACCAACAGAGTGTCCGCCGCGTGAAAAGTCGTGCCGGTGGTGTTGGTCAGCGTGACCCAGCCCTGCATGTCCACCGTGCCGCGCTGTTCATCATAAAGCGCGACATAGTCAGACGACCAGCCAAGGCCGGGCGTGAGATAGCGAATGGATGCAGGCCGCGTGCCCGACCGATTGCTTTCCAGCGTGACCGAAAGCGTAGGCCGTGCGCGCAGGTTTGGCGGCACTTCATCGAAGATCACCCGCACCGGCAGGCCATCATCGCGCAGCACCTCTATGTGGCCATTGATCCGCACCACAACGCCGCCCACGGTGGAGAGCACTTCGGCCCGCTGCATCGTTTCTGCGCCAGTGGCCGGATTGGTGCGGATAAGCGTGACCGCCTGGCCAATCGCCTTCTCCATCAGTTTTTGCGGGGTCAGAAGGTCGAAATCGAAGTTCTGCTCGACGATCGAGGTGTTGGCCGCGGCAAAACTGAGCGTTTCGGGCCGGATCATGGCGGAGACATCGGGAAATGTGACGACCGACCTGCCGTTGCGGATATCGAGCTGGCGGATATCCTGCACCAGCGACTGACCGTTGTTATAAATGGTGACCGAAACGTCCCCTTGCGATGTCTCGTCGCTGGCCGGGTCCGTCTGGGCAAAGCTGGCAGCAGAACCAAGCGTGGTGGCGGCAAGCAGGCCTGCCAGGGCAATAGCGTGCAGTTTCATATCGATCCTCTCCCCCCGATTGCGGGAATTCGATGTAATAATGTAACCTTCACCTTTATCCGTGCTGAACAGAGGGACTACGGCTGTTTGCGTGACAGGGCGAGGACCTCTCCCACCTTGTCGGCAATCTGCTGCACGCTGAACGGCTTGGGGATGAAATGCATCGCCGCCATGTCGATCTGGCTGCGCAATTGACCTTCGGCATAGCCGGACATGAACAGCACCGGCAGGTCCGGCTGCAACTTGCGGATTTCGCGCGCCATGGCCGGGCCATCCATGCTGGGCATCACCACGTCGCTGACCACGAGATCGAATTTCTCGCCCGCCTGGACCTGCTCCAGACCTTCATCGCCATCGCTGGCGGTGACGATCTCATATCCCTGCCGCGATAGAGCACGCTCTGCCACGGCGCGGACCATATCCTCATCCTCCACCAGCAATATGCGTCCGCCGCCAGACCAGTTGCGCGCCGCTTCCTCCACCTCGGCCTTGGCCAGTTCCTCTTCGGTGGCATTGTGGACGGGCAGGTAGATGGTGAAGCGCGCGCCTTTTGTCGTGCCATCGGCGGCCTTCGTGTTGCCGGCGAAGATGAACCCGCCCGATTGCTTGACGATGCCATAGACGGTGGAAAGGCCCAGACCGGTGCCCTTGCCCTGTTCCTTGGTGGTGAAGAAGGGTTCGAAGATATTGCCGATCACATCGGGCGGGATGCCGCCGCCGGTATCCTCGGCAATCAGCACGGTGTAATCGCCAGCGGGGATGATCTCATTGCCCATGCGGCGGATGTCCCTGGCTTCCACCCTGCGCGTGGCGAAGGACAGCGTGCCGCTGCCACCTTCCCCGGCCTTGCCCGAATAGATCGCATCGCGGGCGTTCACGGCCAGGTTGATGATGACCTGTTCCAGCTGTCGCGGATCGGCCCGGACCGGACCCAGATTGCGATCATGGTGGACGCGCAGGGTGATCTTGGCGCCCAGCAGCCGCTTGAGCAGTTGCGAGACTTCGGACAGGACATCGGGCAGTTGCAGCACTTCGGGTTGCAGCGTCTGCTGGCGGCTGAATGCCAGCAATTGCCGCGTCAGGCTGGCGGCACGGTTGGAATTGGCCTTGATCTGCTGGATATCGTCATAATCGCTGTCACCCGGCGTATGACGCAGCAACATCAGGTCGCAATAGCCGATGATGGCGGTCAGCACATTGTTGAAATCATGCGCCACGCCGCCTGCAAGCTGGCCCACCGCCTGCATCTTGGTGGCCTGCGCCACCTGCCTTTTCAGGCGCGTTTCCTCGGTCGTATCGGCCAGGCTGAGCAGCACCGATGCCTCTCCCAGACCGCGCACACCGGCAAGGCCCAGCGATACAGGATCGTCCGGTTCCTGCCGGAGGCGCACGGCAATATCTCCGCTGTTGGCCGGTCCCTGGCCATAACGGCGCACGGCATCGGACATGGCGGTCTTGTCGCGCGGTATCACCAGGTCGGAGGGATAGGGCGGAAGATTGCGCCCTTCGATCCCGGCAGCCCGGCGGAATGCGGGATTGGCGAACAGGAAGTGGCCGTCCCTGTCGGTCATCGCCAGACCAAGCGGCAATTGTTCCAGCAAGGCCTCAAGCTGCGGCACCTGGCCGCGCGTCTCCCCGCCCCAGCCGCCCAGTCCGACACCGCTATCAAGCAGCAGCATCAGCGTGGGCGCCTCGTCTGCGGATTTGTCGGCCCCGCCCTCCACTGCGGCCGGGTCGCTCAATGGCACGTGGACGAGCGTCTGGGGCGAACCCTTCTGCGCCTCGCGCGTGAAATAGATGCGGTCGCGGTCGTCGGAGCGCAATTGCGCCACGAATTCCTGGCCCACCATGCTGGCGCCTTCATCGCCGTGAGCACGCCTGGCAAAAGCGGGATTGACCGCGCGAATTGTCCCGTCGGGTCCCACCAGCGCGGCGGCGATACCGGCTGCACCCAGAATGCGGCCAAAGGTGCCGGAAAGATATTTGCTGATGGCAACCAGCGGCTCGGCCCGCAGCACCGGGTTGAAACGCCAGATCAGGAAGTCGTCCCCGCGCCCGGCGCGCACCGCTTCCGCCGTCCAGGAATGGCCTTCATCGGCGATCGTCACCACTTCGCCGCTGCTGCCATCGCGCCAGGCATTGCGGGCGATCTTGGCGAGCAGTTCGGACGATCCGCCATCCACCGGCAGGCGCGGCGGTGCCATGCTGGAGCCGAACCACAATTCGAACGCCGCATTGGCGCAGACCAGCCGGTTGGCACGGTCGGTAATCGCTATGGCCTGTCCGGGCTGCTCGATTGCGGCGACGGTTACGGACCAGTCGGGTGCCGCCAGTTCCATCGCCTCGCGTTGTGCAGGGCGATAGCGCGCGGCGGTATAGGCCAGCAGGCCCAGCACCGTCAGCCCGCCAGCAAAGGCCAGCGTGACGATGGTATTTCCGGCGACAAAATGGATCAGCGCGATACTGGCCAGCACGGCGGCGGCCACGGCAAGACTATCCACCAGACTGCGTGATTGCTGTATGCGTGCCACGCTCACTGCCCCGTTCCCTTCCCCTGCACGCGGATCATTCCGCGGGGTCTAGCACTTTCCGGCGCCCCGGTCGCCTGGTCCATTTGCGTGCCACCATCAGGCGCCAGGTGAAACTGGAAAGCACATAGCCCAGCGCAGCCGTGACCACTGACAGGATGACGAAGCCGAATGCGGTCACTCCCACGCCTTCAAGCACCTGGAACCAGCCGAAACTTTCCCACCTGCCACTGCTGAGTTCAGCCTGGGCGGCACCGCCGGCCACGGCATCGATCTTCAGCACGAAGCGGCCGACCTTGTTGGCCACCACGATCCAGAAGGGCACGGTGAAGGGGTTGGTGATGAAGGTCAGCAGCGCTGCCACCGGCACATTGGCACGCGCCGGCAGAGCCAGGAATGCAGCGAGAAAAATCTGCCCGAACGGCACGATAAAGGCGGCGAACAGACCCAGAGCGGTGCCGCGCGGCACAGAACGGCGGGTAAAGCGCCACAATTCCGACCGCGCAAAGCGGTGCGCGATTGGCGCAAGCCAGCGGTTGCGAACCATCTCCTCGCGCGTCGGCATTTTGGGCCGGTACCAGCTCTGTTTCTGGGCAGTCATGCTGCGGTGTCCCTTACACCTTTAATATCGCCAAGGAAGTGACACTTACTGTCCATTCGACGAACGGGCGCTTAACGGCGACCTACCGGTGCGATCAGCCTTTTTCGCGCATTAATCTGGCCTTGTCGCGCTTCCAGTCGCGATCCTTGATCGATGCGCGCTTGTCATGCGTCTGCTTGCCCTTGGCCAGTGCAAGTTCCACCTTGGCCCGTCCGCGTGAGTTGAAATAGACCGACAAGGGCACCAGCGTCATGCCCTTGCGCTCTACTGCACCGAACAGCTTTTCTATCTCGCGCTCTTTCAGCAGCAGCTTGCGCGGGCGGCGGGGTTCGTGATTGTGGCGGTTGCCGTGGCTGAATTCGGGAATATTGGCATTGATCAGCCAGACCTCGCCATTGCGGATGTCGGCATAGCTTTCGGCGATCGAGCCCTCGCCAAAGCGCAGCGATTTCACCTCTGTGCCTTGCAGCGCCAGACCGGCCTCATACACGTCCTCGATATGATAATCATACCGCGCGCGGCGATTTTCGGCGACGATCTTCTGCTTGTCGAAAGGGGTGGGTTTGGGACGCGCCATGGTGAGCGGGCATGTAGGCGCGCCCGCAGAAAAAGCAAATGGCACAAGGAGAAATGGGCATGCGCACTTGGTCTTATGCTGGCGGGCGATAGACTGGCGATCAAAGCGAGCCATCGACTCGCCGGGGGAGAGTTCAAACCAATGGCAAGTGTTGCAACGCCAGCCGCAATTTCCGGTGATCTGAGCGCCGGGCAGATCCTCGCCAATGCGCATATGATGGCGCCCGCCATCGCCGCCCGTAGCGCAGAGATCGAGCAGTTGCGCCGCCTGCCCGCCGATCTGGTGGCCGATCTGCGCCGCGCCGGTTTCTTCCGCATGGGCCGCGCAATCAGCAAGGGCGGCCCGCAGATGAGCCTTCCGCAGCATCTCGAAGTGATCGAAGTGCTGGCGCGGGCAGATCCCTCCGTCGGCTGGTGCGTGAAGATCGGCACGGACAGCGGCCTGCTGGCCGAATTGCTGCCGCCCGGTGCCTCCGCGCGCCTGTTGCCAGATGCGGACATGATCACCGCGGGCCAGTTCACCGCCGGGCGCGGCGTGCTGGAACAGGTGGAGGGCGGATATGAGCTTTCGGGCCGCTTCCCCTTCGGCAGCGGGATCACCCATGCCGATGTGGTGATGACGGGCGGCATCATCCATCAGCATGGCCAGCCGGTCACCGGCGCAAACGGCATGCCGGAAATCCGCCTCGCCTTCTGCCGCGCGGACCAGCTGGAAATAGAGGATAGCTGGCACACGCATGGCCTGCGCGGCAGCGGCTCCAACCATTACCGCGCCCAAGGCGTGTTCATTCCCGAAGATCAGGCGATGCGGATCGAGGCGGCGCTGTTTGAGGGCAAGCAGGCGCTCTATTCCAGCGGTTTCAACTGGGTGACCACCATGGCCGCAGTGCCGCTGGGCTGCGCAGCCAAGGCGCTCGATGCGGCCAAAGCAGCCATCGCCGAGAAGCAGGGCGGCATCCCGCCGCGCCCGATGGGAGAGCTGGAAAACGTGCGCATGGCCATCGCTCGCGCGGACACCCGATATGGCGCAGCGCGGGCCTTTTTATACAGCGCCGCCAATGATTTCTGGGCCGAACTTGAGGCCGGATCACCATCGGTCCGGACCAAGGGCCGCCTCGCCCTGGCCAATGTGGAAAGCTTCCGCATGGCGGTGGATGTCACCCGCATGCTGTTCGATCTGATGGGCGCCAATGCGGTGTTCCAGGGACAGGTGCTGGAACAATGCACCCGCGATGCGCTGACGCTGAACCAGCACATGATCGTGTCCGACGCGGCGCTGGCGACGTATGGCGCTATGATGCTGGGTCAGGAACACCCGAGCCCGCTGTATTGAGCGATCAGCGCTTTGCCAACACTGCAACCTGTTCGGCCTGACTGCCCCGGCGATCAAACGATTCCAGCGATCTCCATTGCCGCATCCACCGCTGCCTTGCCCGCATCACTGCATTCCACGATCGGCAATCGTACGTCGGGCTGCCACCAGTCATGCAGGCGGCTGAGCGCATATTTGGCAGGGGCCGGGCTGGGATCGACGAACATCGCCCGGTGCAGCGGATAGAGCCGCTCATTCATTTCGCGCGCGGTCACGTAATCGCCCGCCAGTGCTGCAGCATGAAACTCCGCGCACTGCTTTGGCGCGACATTGGCCGTCACCGAAATGCACCCTGTCTGGCCCAGCACATATCCCGCGAGCGCCAGCGGATCATCGCCGGAAAGCTGGCAGAAATGCGGCCCTGCGCCCATGCGCTGGGTCACCACGCGCGACAGGTCGCCGCTGGCATCCTTCAGCGCCACGATCTTGTCCGGGAAGCGGCGATGCAGTTCGATCACCGTTTCGGGCAGAATGTCCGTCACCGTGCGACCGGGCACATTATACAGCATGATCGGCAGTTCGGACCGCTCCGCCAGATAGCTGAAATGCGCCAGCAGGCCCACTTGGCCCGGTCGGTTGTAATAAGGTGCGACCAGCAGCACCGCATCGGCCCCGGCCACCTGCGCTTCCTTGATGTGCCACAGCGCGGTCTGCGTATCGTTGGACCCGGCACCGGCAATCACCGGCACACGGCCGTTCGATTGCTGGGCGCAGGCGGCGATCACCTGGTGGTGTTCATCATTGTCCAGCGTGGCGGATTCACCCGTGGTGCCGCACGGCACCAGCGCGGATGAGCCATTATCAATCTGCCAGTCGACGAAACGTCGGAAGGCCACTTCATCAAACGATCCGTCGCGAAAAGGAGTCGCCAGAGCCGGAATCGAGCCTGAGAACATGGGTATACCTCTTGCATTGTCCCCAAAAACGAGGCCTTTGCCCCTCAAACACCCTGTATGGGGAGCACTTGTTCAGCCCCTGATAAGGAGAGGCCCACCATTATGTCCAGCATGGTTCGTTCTGCTATGCCCCCCCTTGTGATCGCCCTGCTGCTTGGCGGCACGGTCGCCCTTCCCCTTTCGGCCTGTGCGCAGCCCGCGAACGACGCGGCGAATAACTGGGAGGAAGCGCGCGCCAGCCTGGTCGCCAGCGGCCCCGGACGGATGGCTCCTGAAATTGCCCGCTGGGAACGGCTGACCGGCAATGCGGATCTCAACTTCGCCGATTATGCCAATTTCCTGCTCGCCAACCCCGGCTTCCCCGATCAGGACCGGCTGCGCGGCTATGCCGAGGGCCGCCTGCGCGAGGAATTCGTGCCGCCGGAACAATTGCTGGCCTTTTTCGCCCGCTATGAGCCGGTGACCAATCAGGCCAAGGCGCATTATGCGCTCGCACTGGCCGGGGTGGACCCGGTGGCCGCGCAGGCAAGAGCCGTCAACGCCTGGCGCGAGGGTGAGATGAGCCCGACGGCCGAAGCAACCATTTCCGCCATGCATGGCGACGCCTTGTCTCAGGCAGACCATGATGCGCGCATGGATGCGCTGCTGTGGCAGCGGGACCGCGAAGCCGCAGAGCGCCAGCTGGTGCGCACGTCCGACGCGCGCCGCCCGCTGTTCGAAGCGCGGCTGGCCATCCTGCAGGGCGGTGATGGCGCCACCACCGATCCGGCGGCGCTGACCGATCCGGGCTATCTGTACAATCGCAGCCGTGAACTGCGCCAGGAAGGGCGCCGGTCAGAGGCGATTGCCCTGCTCACCAACCGCCAGCCGCTGGCTCATCTGCCATTCGACCAGACCGCATGGGTGGAAGAACTGCTCACCGTTGCGCGGCTTGCCGATGCCCGCAGCGCGCAGGCGATTGCCGCGTCGATCGACGATGCCTTCGTGCCGGGAGAGGATATCTCCCGCCAGACATACAAATTGCGCGACGATTACACCTCGCTGATGTGGCTGGGCGGGACAAGGGCGCTGTGGGAACGCGGCGCCAGTGCCGCTGCCGCTCCGCTGTTCTATCGCTACGGCGCCGCCGCGCGCACGCCGCAGACACGCTCCAAGGGCTTTTACTGGGCCGGCTATGCCGCCAGCCAGGCAGGGGATACCGCCGAGGCGAACCGTTATTACGAGATGGCGGGCCAGTATGGTGACCGCTTCTATGGCCAGTTGGCGCTTGCCGCGATGGGCCGCGACCTGCCCAGCTTTGCCGGATCGCCCGAAGGTGCCATCGCCCCTGACGAGCGCGCCGCATTCCTCTCCGCCCCATTGACCGCAGCCGTGGCCGAAGTGGCCCGCGATGCGCCGTGGCGCACCGGTATCCGCTTTTACCGCGCGATTGCCGACCAGGCCGAAACCATGAGCGAGCATCTGCTGGTGGCGGAACTGGCCCGCGACATCGGCAGGCGCGATCTGGCCGTGAACCTGGCCGATGCGGCGATGGCCGATGGCCACGATGGCTTCACCCAGATCGGCTATCCGCGGCTGGATGTTCCGGCCGGAACGGACTGGACGATGGTTCACGCCATTACCCGGCAGGAAAGCCAGTTTGCCGAAAATGCCATCAGCCATGCAGGGGCCACCGGCCTGATGCAGCTGATGCCCGGCACCGCGCGCGAGGAAGCGGGCCGTGCAGGCATACAGTACATGTCCGCATCGCTGATCGATGATCCGGCGTATAATATCCGCCTTGGCTCCAACCATATCCAGCGCCTGCTGGCCCGCTATGACGGGTCCTATCCGCTGGCGGTGGCGGCTTACAACGCTGGTCCCGGCAATGTGAACAAGTGGCTGCGCGAGAACGGCGATCCGCGCACCGGGCAGATTTCATGGACCGAATGGATCGAGAAAATCGGCTTTTTCGAGACCAAGAACTACGTCCAGCGCGTGCTGGAAAACGCCGTGGTCTATGAACACCTCTATCCCGATCAGGCCGGTCGCACCCGCACCCTGGCCGATTTCCTGCGCTGAGCGCGCCCGCCGGATTCGTGAAGCCCGCCAGCAATCCCATCACGCCAGCCGGTCTTTCCGCGCTAAAGGCCCGCTATGACCATTTGCTGGGCACGGAGCGGCCCGAGATTGTCGCCATTGTAAGCTGGGCGGCGGGCAATGGCGATCGCAGCGAAAATGGCGACTATATCTATGGCCGCAAGCGCATGCGCGAGATCGACCGCGAACTGGCTTTTCTGGCGCGGCGGATGAAGGCGGCCAAGGTCATCGTCCCTTCCGAACAACCCGACCACAGCCGCATCTGGTTTGGCGCCCATGTCACCATCGCCGATGAGGATGACAATCAGCGCAGCCTCACCTTGGTGGGCGATGACGAGCAGGATGCATCGAAGGACATGGTCGGCTGGAGCGCCCCCATCGCCCGCGCGCTGCGCGGGGCAGCCATCGGCGATCTGCGCACCGTCCGCCTGCCCGGCGGCACGAAGGAATGGGAAGTGGTGGAAATATCCTATCCGCCCTCACCCCAACAGGGAAACAGCTGATGCGCTCGACATTCTCAGAGGCCACCGTGCGGCTGTATCATCTGGACGGCGCGGCGGAGGGCGGCGCGGTCACCACATTGTTCTACGGCACGCTGGAGCAGGCGCTGCAGATGGCCGCAAACCAGCCCGAGGATATGCAGGAGGGCCTGTATCTGGCGACGGACAATGATGTGGTGGCCTATCTGGACATGCATGAGGGCTGAAAGGCTGGCTTAAAGGCTGGCCGAACCACGGGCTGAAAAGTTTATTTCAGAACCTGTGTGACAAATCCCCCCGCAGGTGGACTATCCTTGCACCAGGGGAGGAAATTTCCGCAGTGCAACGCGCCCACATCAGCCAGGATGAACAATATGCCGAAGCGGCTGCCAGTTTTGGCGCCGCCATCCAGCGATTGGCGCGCGGCTATGAAGCCGATGCCGATCTCTGCCGCGATCTGGTGCAGGATATTCACGCCGCCCTGTGGCGCAGCTTCGCTTATTTCGAACAGCAGTGCTCCATCCGCAGCTGGGTGTACCGCATCGCGCATAATGTTGCCGTCAGCCACATCCAGCGCAGCCGACGCCAGCGCGGCGGTGGGCTTGAAACGCTGGAGGTGATCGAGGAACTGGCCGCGCCGGACAACCCGGAGGCCGAGACGGGTGAAGCCCAGATGGCTGCCCGCCTGCTGGCCACCATTCACCGGCTGGCCCCCACTGACCGGCAAGTGATGCTGCTGTTTCTGGAAGATCTGACCGCTGCCGAAATTGGCGAAGTTACGGGCCTTTCCCCCACCGCAGTCAGCAGCCGCATCCACCGGCTGAAGGCACTGCTGGCCAAGCCCTATGCCGACAAGGAGATCGACTGATGTCACCTGAAGATGAAGCCCGCCGCAGCTGGCAATCAAGCGGCTCCGCAAGCGCACTGCCCCCGCTGGAAGAATTGCGCACCCGGGCCGACACATTCCGCCGCAAGATCCAGCGGCGCAATCTGATCGAGTATCTTGCCGGCGTCTTGGTGTTGCTGGGCTTTGGATGGATGGTGATTGTCGGCCCGCTGCCGTGGACCCCGGCGGTGATCCCCGCGGCAATCATTCGCCTGGGGTCAGCGCTGGTCATGATCGGCACGGTCTTCACCCTGTGGCAGCTGCATCGCCGCACCGCGCCGCTCGATCCACCGGTGGATGGCGGGCGCAATTCGGTGCTCGACTATCAGCGTGCGGAACTGGTGCGCCAGCGTGACGCGATAGACAGCGTGTTCTACTGGTACATCCTGCCCTTCGTGCCTGGGCTGGCTGTGCTCCTGCTCGCCCCTCTCGCCCTGTCACCGCAGATTGGCGAATTGTCCTGGTTCAAGGTCGTGCTGAAGGTTTCGCTTGCGCCGCTGGTGTTCGCCGCAGTGTGGTGGCTGAACAAGCTTGGCGCCCGGAAGCTGCAGGCCATGATCGACGAGATCGACGCGCTGCGCCGCGAGTAGTCCCTGACCCGGCAGTAGCTTACTCAAAAGCAAAGGCGGGCGCGGAGGGTATCCGCGCCCGCCCTTCCTGTGTGAACCGCGCGGGGCCTATTCGGCCTTGTCGGACTTTCCAGCCTTCTGAGCCCCGCCCTTTTCCGAAATCTCGGCTACCGGCGGAGTATCCACCTCCAGCGCAGCGCTGGCCTGCGCCAGCGGCGCTGCGGGTGCATATTCGCTGCTCGCCGCGCCTTCGACCAGCTTGCCGAGCGAGGAACCGTCCAGTCCCAGCTCCTTCATCAGCCCGTCCAGGACCGGCGCCTGCGCGCGGTAGGACAGGGCTGCTGCCACCGCATCGCTGGCCAGATTGCCAGTGCTGCCCCCGCCGCCAGATGTGGTGCCCGGCGCGCCGCTGCGCTGGGTCAGGCCGTCAACCTGGACGATCTTGATTGAATCGATCGCTTCCAGCGGCTTGGCACTTTCGCGCACCAGTTCGGGCAGGACCTTCAGCAGTGCCAGCTTGGTTTGCAGGCTGATCTGATCGGACGAAAGCAGGTTGGCCGCTTCATTGATCGCCCGCTGACCGGCTGCTTCCACCTCAAAGCGAACGCGGTCCGCTTCGGCGCGCAGGATTTCGGCATCGGCATCGCCCTTGGCCGCCAGACGGCTGGCCTCGGCGCGGTTGGTGGCGGCATCCTTTTCCGCCTCGGCCTGGACCTTGACGCCGATGGCGTCGCGCTCAGCCACCTTGGCGGCCTCGATCAGTTCGATGCGCTTGTCGCGCTCGGCAATCTCCGTCTCGCGGCTGGTGGTCACCGATTCCTCGGCTGCCACGGCCTTGGCGCGGGCGGCATCGGCTTCGGCCTTGGCCTGGCTTTCCTCCCGGCTCTTGTTCTGAACCGCGATCTGCTGCTCCTGACGGGCGATTTCGAGCGCGCGGGCCTGATCGATCCGCGCCTCTTCCACCAGCCGGTCGGCCTCGATCTGCTGCGCATCGACCTGCTTCTTCGCCTCGATCCGGGCGGAATCCGCTTCCCGGCTGCGTTCGGCCTGCTCTCGCGCCACTTCGGAGCCTTGCTTGGCCCGGCGCATTTCCACTTCGCGCTCCTGCTCCAGCCGGGCGAATTCGTTGTCGCGGCTGATTTCGAACGAGCGCTGGTCGGCTTCGAGATTCTTGGTCTCGATCTGCACGCGCGTGTCCATCTCGATATCGTTGCGCAGCTTCTTGCGCGCCTCGATCTGCTCGGTCAGCTTGGTCAGGCCCTCGGCATCAAAGGCGTTGTTGGCATTGAAGTGTTCGATACTGGTCTGGTCCAGCCCGGTCAGCGAGACCGATTCCAGCTCCAGTCCGTTCATCGACAGATCGTTGGACGAAACCTGCTGCACCTTCTGCACGAAGTCGGCGCGCTGTTCGTGCAGCTCATTCATGGTCATACCCGCCGCGACCGAGCGCAGCGCATCGACGAACTTGCCTTCCACCAGATCCTTCAGCGCCTCGGGCTGCATGGTGCGCTGGCCCAGCGTCTGCGCGGCCATCGCAATGGCCTCGGCATCGGGCTTTACGCGCACGTAGAACTCGGCCTTCACGTCGATCCGCAAGCGGTCGAGCGTGATCAGCGCCTCGGCATCGCGCCGCACCACGCTCAGCACCAGCGTGTTCATGTTGACCGGCATGGTTTCGTGGAACACGGGCAGCACCAGCGCGCCGCCGTTCATCACCACTTTCTCACCCCCGGCACCGGTGCGCACAAAAGCGGTCTCCTTGGACGCGCGCTGGTACAATTTGATGATGAAGATAAACATCGCCAGGAAGCCGATGACTCCGGCACCGCTCAGTATCACGGTGGTGCTCAATAGATTTTCCATGTCCTCTCCTTATTCGTAAACTGGTCAGCTGAGCGGGGCGAGCGTGCGCTCAGCCACCGAAATGCCAAAGAATATCTGTGCTTCGCGGCGCACCAGCAGCAGCTCGTCGCCTTCGTGCAATTCACTGTTCGCGTCGTGCGGCTCCACCATCACGTGGTGCGTATGGCCGAACTGATCGCGCACGCTGGCCCGCGCCGGATAGCCCGTGCGCGCCGTGCCGGTGGTGATCTGCGCCCGCCGCCCGACCAGCGTATTCAGCGCCACCGCACTGGTCTCATCCCTGGGCAGAATGCGCGCCAGCGGCCGCACCAGCGCGCTGGTGACGGGCAAGGTCGCGCCCAGCGTGATCACCGCTGCCAGCCAGCTGTACAGCGGCGCGCCGGTCAGTCTTTGCGCCAGTGACTGAATGCTGACACCAATGCCCGCAAACAGGAACAGGAACACAATCAGCCAGATCAGGAACGGCACCCGGCCAATACCCAGAAGCGTGGTAACCGCGCCCAGCACGCCCACATCCGGCAGACCATCCGCCGATGCGTGCGCATCCAGGTCCGCGCTGACATCAGCGTCCAGATCGACATCCACATCAGAACCGGAATCCAGATCACCCAGACCGATGATCTGCAGCAGCGAAAGCAGCAACATCGCGCCCAGCGCTATGGCGAACGGCAGGTTGTGATCGGCCAGTAAACTCATGGTAATACCGGCCACTGGCAACCGCCTTCGGCCCCTCCCCTGTTCTTTGCTTCTGCCTCAATCATTTAGCGGAAACAGTGGGATAAAGCCAGATAAACCGGATTTGGAAGTATCGATTCCGGAGCTACTTGATCGCCGGAATACGGGATCGATCGCGCGGGCTGAATGCCCGGCTGAAAACCACCACGAATGCCGGGACGAATACCGGGACGAATGTCGCGCCCCCTTGCCCGTGGACCCGGGAACGCTAGAGCAAGGACATGCGCTTCATTCTTGCAGCATCTGCCCTGATCCTGATCGCCGCTCCCCTTGCGGCGAAGGACAGTCTTGGCGTGTTTGGCGACTGGGGCGCGTTTCGCGATGCGCAGATGCCGCGCTGCTATGCCATTGCCGCTGCGCAGGGCACGGGAGCGGGAACGCGTTCGAGAGAATACGATCCCTTTGCCAGCGTTGGCACATGGCCAAGGCGGCAGGTCCGCGGGCAAGTGCACTTTCGCCTGTCACGGCAGGTTCGCGATGGTGCGGCGATCACGCTGACAATGGGCAGCAGCCGGTTCGATCTGAGCGGTGACAACGGCAATGCATGGGCGAAGGATGCGCAGATGGATGCCCGGATCGTGGCCGAAATGCGTGTCGCCTCGACCATGCGCGTATCTTCGCGCGATAGGCAGGGGCGCCGGTTCACGGACAGCTACAGCCTTGATGGCGCCGCCACGGCGATGGATGCCGCCAGCGTGGGCTGCGCTGCCGGCTGACACGAAAAGCGGGCCGGAGATTGCTCCCCGGCCCGCCATTTCACCTGTTCATTCTGATCAGGAACGCCTGATCAGAAGCGATATCCGACACCAACCACGAACTGGTGACGGTCGAGATCGACATTGAAGCGATCGCTTTCCAGCCCGCTGGGAGCCTCGAATTCGCCTTCCTTGTAGTTCGAATAGCGATATTCGCCCTTCAGGAAGAGGTTTTCGTTGATGGCATGCTCAATGCCGGCACCCACGCGCCAGCCGTCCAGATCGACGTCGGTATCGACATCGGTGGTGTTGTCAGTGGCCAGGATGTTCATCTGCGCATTGGTGTAGCCACCCTTGGCATAGATCAGCGTGGAGGGCGTGGCGAGAAAGCCGACACGCGCACCGACATAGAGATCACGGCCAGCTTCGACATTGCCGACACCGAAATTGGTGAAACCGGTGGTGTCAAAATCGGTCGAGGCTTCGGATTCCATCCATTCGCCTTCGACACCCACGACCACGCCATTCATGGCGAAATCATAGCCCAGGCCGACGCCGTAAGTGACGTCTTCGATCGACTGGTCGACATCGTTGTTGTTGTCGATGTCGGTCGTGCTGCCGGGGCGCACGATGTCATATCCGGCCAGAACTTCCGCGCGCGGGCCGGTGAAGGCCGTGTTGTCCTGCGCGGCGGCAGGCATTGCGACAGCACCGGCAGATGCGGCGGCGAGGATGATTGCGAGACCCTTGTTCATAGTAAACTCCATTCATTGGTCCACACGGTCTTGCCGTGCTTGGACTGGCTGAATGGGTAGAAACGCACTTGGTTTCCTGAACCTCACACAACAAATAAATTGTTGTTTTTTAGCAACATACTTGTTCGACCAACTGCATTTCCTGATCGACAAACGGTTGGAACCGCTTGCTGCCTGCGACGTTCGCGCGAGCAAAATTCAGGCAAATTTTTTTCGTGGCACCGGGAACTGGCGAACAAGTTTTGCGTCGGGCGGCGCGCCACCCTATATGCCCCCCATGCCAGACACTGCCCTTATGCCGATTGCCGGACAATTCGATCCGGTTCCCGTCGCGCGCGATATCACGCCGCGTGCCGATGGCCGCGTCGATGTGCTCGGCCTGCCCAAGAAGCGGATAGCCGAACTGTTTGCCGAGGCCGGGCTGGACGCCAAGCAGGCCAAGCTGCGGGCCAAGCAGGTCTATCACTGGCTGTATCACCGGGGCGTGACAGACTTTGGCAAGATGACCGATATCGCCAAGACCATGCAGCCCTGGCTGACCGAGCGCTTCGTGATCGGCCGTCCCGACGTGGTTGAAGCGCAGCATTCCACCGACGGCACGCGCAAATGGCTGCTGCGGACCGATGACGGCCACGATTATGAAATGGTCTTCATTCCCGATGCCGATCGCGGCACCTTGTGCGTGTCCTCGCAGGTTGGCTGCACGCTCAACTGCACCTTCTGCCACACCGGCACGATGCGGCTGGTACGCAACCTCACTCCCGGTGAAATCGTCGGGCAGGTGATGCTGGCGCGCGATGCGCTGGGCGAATGGCCCAAGGGCAAGATGGATTTCGCCGACGATGAGAGCGAGAGCGAATACACCGCCGATGGCCGCCTGCTGACCAACATCGTGATGATGGGCATGGGTGAGCCGCTTTATAATTACGAGAACGTGCGCGATGCGCTCAAGCTGGTTATGGACGGCGAAGGTCTGGCCCTGTCCCGCCGCCGTATCACGCTTTCCACCAGCGGCGTGGTCCCGATGATGATCAAATGCGGTGAGGAGATCAACGTCAACCTCGCCGTCTCCCTGCATGCCGTGACCAAGGAAGTGCGCGACGAGATCGTGCCGATCAACAAGAAATACGGCATAGAGGAATTGCTCCAGGCCTGTGCCGACTATCCCGGTGCCAGCAATGCCCGCCGTATCACGTTCGAATATGTGATGCTGAAGGACAAGAATGACAGCGATGCCGATGCGCGCGAGCTGGTGCGCCTGATCCGGCACTATAATCTGCCTGCAAAGGTGAACCTGATCCCGTTCAACCCTTGGCCCGGCGCGCCGTATGAATGCTCCACGCCGGAACGTATCCGGACGTTTTCCAACATCATCTTCGAAGCGGGCATCAGCGGCCCGATCCGCACCCCGCGCGGGCGCGATATCGATGCCGCCTGCGGCCAGCTGCGCACCGCCGCCATGAAGAAAAGCCGCGCCGAGCGTGACCGCGAAGCGGCGGAGAGCGCGGCGCAAGAATAATAGGCGATAATAATGGGCGATAGGGCAACCCTTGATTTCTATGAGCGCGAAGCTCCCAGCTACACGCTGAGCGGGCGCGAAGGGCCTGCCCGCCACCTCGATAACTTCCTCAGCCGCCTCGCGCCCGGCGCGCGCATTCTGGAACTGGGCTGCGGCGGTGGCAGGGATGCTGCGCATATGCTCAAGCGGGGCTTTGATGTGGTGCCGACAGACGGTTCTGCCGCGATGGCGAAGAAAGGTCAGGAGCGGATCGGCATTGCCGTGCAGGTCATGCGTTTCGATGAGCTTGACGCGGTAGAAGAGTACGACGCCGTCTGGGCGCATGCCTCGATCCACCATATGCCCTTCGACGGCCTTCCCGATGTCCTGCGCCGCATCGCCCGCGCACTGAAGCCCGGTGGTTGGCATTATGCCAATTTCAAGCTGGGTGAAGGCGAGGCGCGCGACACATTCGGGCGGCTGTATAATTTCCCCCCTGAAGAGGAATTGCGCGCCGCCTATGCCGCCATTCCCGATTGGGACTTTGTCGACGTATTGCGGTATGAAGATGGCGGGCTGGACAAGGTGATGCGTGACTGGATGGCGATAACGATGCACAAGAAACCTGCATGAACCATCAGGTGCTCGCCCTGTGCACCGGTTCCGCCCGCCCCTTTCGCGGCGATGAGCAGAGCGCGATCGCCAAGCAGGCCGTTACCGGCACATTGCCCATTACCGCCGCCGGGCTTGCAGGCGATGAGCAGGCGGACCTGGTCCACCACGGCGGGCCGGACATGGCGCTGCATCACTATCCGCTCGACCATCACGATTTCTGGCGCGAGCAATTGGGCGATCATCCCTTGCTGGGCGAGCCGGGCTCCTTCGGATCCAACCTGTCCGTGCACGGCCTGACCGAAAGCGAAGTGCTGCTGGGTGACCGCTACCGCCTTGGCACGGCGCTGATCGAAGCCTGCCAGCCGCGCCAGCCGTGCTGGAAGATCGAGCACCGCTTTGGCCGCAAGAAAATGGTCAAGACGATCATGGCCAGCGGGCGCTGCGGCTGGTTCTACCGCGTGATCGAGGAAGGCGAGGCGCAGGCCGGGGACACGCTGTGCAAGGTCGATGATGGCCTCGAAGGCTGGAGCATGGCGCGCATCTTCGAAGCCATCTGGGGCACCTCCACCCCGCAGGACCCGGCCTTGCTGCGGGAAATCAGCGAACTGGGCCCGCTGGCAGACAAATTGCGCGCCAAATTGCATGCCAGGCTGGCGGCGGAATAGGCGGGCAGAGCCTCCACTCGTCGCAATATTCGAACTTTTTGCCCTGACTTGCCTATTACAACAAGCCGTTCATCTGACGTTGGGGATACATGAACGATTTCGAGCATTCGGGATTTAACAACAACCGGATTCGAAAGGTTCACATCATGCGAAAGAGCATTCTAGCAATCGCCGCTGCCGCTATGGTTCTTCCCGCAGCACCTGCGGCCGCTGACCCGCCCCGCTGGGCGCCTGCCTATGGCCAGCGCGACAATGATCGTCATCACGGCGATGACCGGCGCGATTACCGGCGCGACGATCGCCGCCAGAGCCGCGTTTATGATGATCGCGGGCGCTACATCGAACCGCGCCGTATCAGCCGCAATGACCGCGTCTGGCGCGGCGACGACAACCGCTATTACTGCAAGCGTGATAATGGCACGACCGGCCTGATCATCGGTGCCGCAGGCGGCGCCTTGCTGGGCCGCGAGATTGACGGCGGGCGCGACCGCGCCGTCGGCACGATCCTTGGCGCTGCCATTGGTGGTCTGCTCGGCCGCGAAATCGATCGCGGTGAGGCGCGCTGCCGCTGATAATACGAGCAACTGCCCGGTCCTGATCTTTGCGGCGTCCTCTCTGTCCCCTCGAGAGGGCGCCGCAAACTCTTTGGGGAAAGTGCTGGCCCCGTGCCCTACCCGCATGCCCTGCCCGCTTTCCTTCCGACCTGATCGCAGGTGCCTTTTGGAGGCATGGTCACGGCGGCAATGTTAGTATACGGACAAAGTCAAATAGTGACACCGGAGAGTCCCCGAATGATCGAAACCGCTTTGGTCTCCTGCGATGACCACCTCGATTTGAACATGCTGCCCGCCAATGTGTGGGCCGATCGCATGAGCGCGAAATGGGGCGACCGCGCTCCTCGCATCGCGGTGCAGGAGAACGGCTCTGCCCTGTGGATGGCCGATGGCGAGAGCTGGGGCTTCTGGTCGGGCAAGCCGATGGGCTTCAAGGGTCCCAAGCCTATCCACACCGCCTATGATCGCGGTGGGATAGAGGATGTGACCGATCTGCGCGCGGGCAATCCGCAGCTGCGCCTGCAGGACATGGACCGCGACAATGTGTGGGCGCATCTGGTGTTTGGCCCCGTTACCAGCATCAAGACGCAGGATGAGGCTTTCATGAAGGCCTGCTATTCCGCCTATAATGACTGGCTGTATGAGGAATTCTGCCCGGTTTCGCCGGATCGCCTGATCGGCGTGGCCATGCTGCCCCCGCATCCAGAAGCGGCGGTGGAAGAACTCACCCGCCTCGCCAGGAAGGGCGGATGCCGCCAGGCCAATCTGCAGATCGCCGTGGCCGAGCCGCGTCTGGACGACAAGCGGTGGGAGCCGCTGTTCGACCTGCTGGAGAAATCGGGCATCGTGCTGTCCTTCCACGTTACCGTATTCCCCGGCGTGACCAAGGCCTTCGACAAGTACAAGGGCAGCCCCGGCGCCACTTTCCTGCACGCCAAGATGTTCATCGACCAGTTCCTCGATCCGTTTGTGGATCTGTTCGCCTGGGGCATTCTGGAACGGCACCCGGATCTCAAGATCGTGATTGCAGAGGCTGGCATCGGCTGGGTTCCGTGGGTGGTGGAAGAGCTGGACTACCGCCATTTCCGCCTGTGGGAATGCAAGGAATTCTGGGACGACAAGGGCGGTATTCCGCACAAGATGAAGCCGTCAGAAGTGTTCAAGCGGCAGGTCTATGGCACCTTCCAGCAAAGCCCCACGGCGATGCGGCTGATCGAGTTCTGGGGACCGGAAAACATGCTGTGGGCCAGCGACTATCCGCATCCCGACAGCATCTGGCCCAACTCGGTCAAGACCATTGCCGAGACGATGAGCCAGCTGGACCAGAGCACCATCTGCGGCCTGGTGGGCGGCAATGCTGCCAAGCTCTATGGCCTCGATCTCAGCCAGGCGACGGTGAAGGCCCGCCTGCCAATCGGCAACGAAAAGGCCGCCGCCTGAGCTGAGGCTGTCAGGCCGGCTTTTGCGGGGTGTCGTCTATCGGAGTGGCCGGTCCATGCTCCGGCATGGGCAGGATCAGGCCGAGCAGCGGCAGGACGATCATCGCCGCGCCCGATACCAGGAAGGCGGTGGCGATGCCGTGTGCGTCGGCGAAATGGCCCCACAGCCAGCTGCCGATCGCTATGCCGCCAAATGTCACGCTGCTGACGAATGCGGTCACGCGGCCCACGATGGCGCGCGGGGCCCACATCTGGCCTGCCACGGCAAAGCCGGAAAGCGCCTGAACCCAGCCCGCCCCGGCAAGAACCAGCAGGATCAGGATCGGTATCAGACCGGGGTTGAGCGCCACCAGAACGCAGCCGGAACCGTACAGAATGCCCGATGCGCGGATGATCTGCTCGGCATTGAAGCGGGAACGGAAGTAGGTTGCGCTGGCCGCTCCGATCACTGCCCCGCTGCCCAGCGCTGCCAGCAAGATGCCATAGACGAATGAGCCTGCGCCCAGCGTCTGGCTGGCGAACAGCGGCATCACCGCCCACGCCGCCGCACCGGTGCAGGTGAAGGTGAAGCCGCGGATCATGATATTGCGCACTTGCGGGGACGCCACCGCGAAGCGCAGCCCCTCTGCCATCACCGGCCAGATCCTGCGCTTGGGCTTGGGTTCCGCAGGCGGCAGGCGCCAGCGCCACAGCAGCGCGATCACCAGCGCATAGGCCGAGGCATTGGCGATGAAGGCCGCGCTGGCCCCGCCCCACGATGTGATCGCCCCGCCCAGCGCCGGACCAAAGCTGCGCGCTACGTTGAAGCCAAGGATGTTGAGCGCCACCGCCGCGGCCAGCTCTGCGCGCGGGACCACGAAATTGACCGAGGATGCCACCGCCGGAATGATGCAGGCGACCCCGCAAGCCAGCACTGCGGTGAGCACGATGATCGCCGCCGGTCCCGCCGCATCGGCCTGCACCAGCACCGCCAGCAGCAGCGACGCCAGCAGCATCACCGACAGCGCGGCCATGAGGATCTTCTTCTTGTCGACCATATCCGCCCATGCCCCGGCGGGCAGGCCCAGCAACATGATCGGCAGATTATAGGCGGTCTGCACCAGCGCCACGATATCGGCAGGCTGGCCCGCCTGTGTCAGGTGCCAGGATGCGCCGACAGACTGGATGGTATTGCCCAGATTGGCCATCAGACTGCCGGCGATGAGCACCAGAAAGGCGCGGTGCCGCAGTGGCGCGAATGTCTTGGAGTTCTGCATCGCAATGGGTGTGGCGCGATTGCCTGCCGTGAGCAAGATGCCGCGCCGCGCCCGGCAGATATATGCACATTGTCTTTCGTATCCTTTTAGGATACTTGAACATCATGCATCTGGCCGGACAGAAACTGCGCGCCTGGCGTGAAGCGCATCAGCCGCCGCTTTCGGCGGAGGACTTTGGCGCGCGGTTCGGTGCGCCCAAACCCTGGCCCAGCCGCACCATCTATGGCTGGGAAAGCAAGGGCAAGATCGCCCGCCCGGCCATTCAGAAACGCCTGGCCCAGTTGGGCATATGCCATCCCGCAGACTGGCTGGAACCAGCCCCCGGAACCGATACGCCAATTTCGAAAGCAGCGCCCCGCATGACCAGCGACACCCATCCCTTTTTCGACATGCACCGGCACGGCTATGTCCGCGTGGCCACCAGCACGCCGCAGGTCCGCACCGCCGACATCGCCTATAACACCGCCGGTATCATCGAGGAGTCGGAGCGCGCCCATGCGGCGCATGTGGACCTGCTGGTCTATCCGGAAATGTGCATCTCCTCCTACATGCTGGATGATCTGGTGATGCAGACGGCGTTCCTCAAAAAGGTCGAGAGCGCGGTGGCGCAGATCGTTGCCGCCAGCCGCGACCTTTCCCCCATACTGCTGGTCGGCGCACCGCTGCTTGCCAATGGCCAGCTGTATAATTGCGCGCTGGTGATCGCCGCGGGCAGATTGCTGGGCGCTGTGCCCAAGAGCTTCCTGCCCAATTACCGCGAGTTCTATGAGAAGCGCTGGTACGCCTCCGGTCGCAATGTCACCGGCGGCACGATCACAGTGAATGGCGAGGCTGTGCCGTTCGGCGTGGACCTGCTGTTCGCATCGACCCGCGATGAGCGTTTCAAGCTGCATATCGAGATTTGCGAGGACATGTGGTCACCTGCCCCGCCCTCCATCGCAGGCGCGCTGGCAGGCGCGACGATCTGCGCCAATTTGTCCGCTTCCAACATCGTGATCGGCAAGTCGGATGAGCGGCACCTGCTGGCGCGCAGCTCATCCTCACGTCTTGCCTGCGCCTATGTCTATTCCGCCGCCGGACATGGCGAGAGCACCACCGACCATGCGTGGGACGGCGAAGGCATGATTTATGAGCTGGGCGAATTGCTGGCGGAAAGCGAGCGCTTCCGCCGCCGCCCGGAACTGTGCATCGCCGATGTCGATTGCGAGCGCATCTATGGCGACCGCATCCGCCACAAGACTTTCGACGATGCGATCGATGAAGCGGGAAGGCCGGAGAAGCGCTTTCGTTTCATAGATATGCCGCATAATCCCGAACATGGCGATATCGGCCTGACCCGGCCTATCGCCCGCTTTCCCTTCGTGCCTGACCGGGAAAACCGGCTGGACGAGGATTGCTATGAAGCCTTCAACATTCAGGTGGACGGGCTGATGCGGCGGGTCGAGGCGACCAGTCCCATGAGCCTGGTGATCGGCATTTCGGGCGGGCTGGATTCAACCCATGCGCTGATCGTGGCGGCCAAGTGCTGTGACCGGCTGGACCTGCCGCGCAGCATGATCCGCGCCTATACCATGCCCGGTTTCGGCACCACGGAGCACACCAAGTCCAACGCCTGGAAGCTGATGGAGGCATTCCACGTCACGGCTGAGGAAATCGACATCAGGCCGGCGGCCAACAAGATGCTGGAGGATATCGGCCATGCCTTTGCCGATGGTCACCCGGTCTATGACGTGACGTTCGAGAATGTGCAGGCGGGCATGCGCACCGATTACCTGTTCCGCCTGGCGGGGCAGCACAATGGCTTTGTGATCGGAACGGGCGACCTTTCGGAGCTGGCCTTGGGCTGGTGCACCTATGGCGTGGGCGACCATATGAGCCACTATGCGGTCAATTCCGGCGTCCCCAAGACGCTGATCCAGCACCTGATCCGCTGGGCCATCCGCTCCGAGCAGTTCACTCATGAAACCGACGCGATACTGGATGCCGTGCTCAATACGGAGATCACGCCAGAACTGGTGCCGATCGGCGCAGACGGCGCGGTGCAAAGCACCGAAAGCGCCGTGGGGCCTTACGAGCTGAACGATTTCTTCCTGCACAATATCATGCGCTGGGGCCTTAGCCCGTCAAAGGTCGCCTTCATGGCATGGCATGCCTGGCGCGATGCGAGCCGCGGTGAATGGCCGCCGCATTTCCCGGCGGATCTGCGCAATCAGTACGATCTGGCCACGATCAGCAAATGGCTGGAGAATTTCCTGCGGCGCTTCTTCCAGTTCAGCCAGTTCAAGCGCAGCGCCATTCCCAACGGCCCCAAGGTATCGAGCGGCGGCGCCCTGTCCCCTCGCGGAGACTGGCGCGCGCCGAGCGATGCCGTGGCCGATGTGTGGCTGGAGGAATTGCGGCAGAACCTGCCGCATTAGGGCTGGCCTTCCGCAATAGGGCTGGCGCTAGTTCGCCGGACTGATCCTGAGCACCACCCCATCGGCCATGTCCGACAGGACATACAGATTGCCGTCCGGGCCGTTGCGAACATCGCGCCAGCGCTGGCCGAGATCCTTGAGCAGAATTTCAGGCTCACCCCGCGGCATGCCGACAACGTCCGTGTCATAGCGCAGCAGGCCCTGGGTGAAGCTGGCGAGGAACAGGTCGCCGTGCCAGTTTGCGAACTGCGTGCCATCGTAGAATGCCAGATTGCCCGGATTGAGCGAGGGCGGGCCATAGACCAGCACCGGATCGATCATGCCGGGACGGTTGCGGATGCCTTCCTGCTGTGTCCCATCGTAATGAAAACCCTGCGTCACCGTGATCCAGCCGTAATCGCCGCCGCGCGTGATGCGGTTGACCTCGTCCCCGCCGCGCGGACCGAACTCGCTCTCCCAGATTTCGCCGGTCAGCGTGTTGTAGGTCAGGCCCAGCGGGTTGCGGTGGCCGGTCGACCACACTTCTGACGCGTGACCTGCCAAGCCCACCCACGGATTGCCCGCAGGAACGGAACCGTCATCGTTGAGGCGCAGGATCTTGCCGATGTGGTTGCTCGGATCGCGCACCAGCTCACCGTAATTGCGATCGCCGCTGGTGATGTAGAGATAGCCGTCCGGATCGAACAGGATGCGGCCGCCGAAGGAGCCGAAGGCCGGCCCCTGCCCGCAGCAGCGTTCTGGCTGCGTCTCGGAGCCGTACCAGGGCGTGGACACGAAGATATCCTCGACATTGGTCAGCGCGTGGGCGCCATCCCAGCGCGCCCGCATCACGGCCAGCGCCTGTTCCTTGCCGTCAGGACTGTTCTTGGAATAGGCCATGTAAACCAGCCCGTTCTCGGCAAAATCGGGATGCAGGGCGATATCCATCAGCCCGGCGATGCCGACCGCGAACACATCCGGCAGGCCGGAAATCGGCGTGGGATCGAGCACGCCATTGCGAATGAGGCGCAGACGGCCCGGGCGTTCCGTCACCAGCATTCCGCCATCGGGCAGGAAGGCCAGGCCCCACGGATGATCCAGTCCGCGCGCGACCACATCGACGTCAAAATCGGCCTGTGCGGTCTGGAACGACCATGGCCCGGTTGCCAGATCAGTGCCCTGGAATGGCGGCGGACCGGGAGGCGGCGCTGCCGGCGCATCCTGTGCCATCGCCGCGGCGCTCCACATAGCCAATGCCGAAACGGCAGCCAGAGCCTTCAAACCCTTCATATTCAGTCCTTTCCCTCCGCCGGTCCATTCATCGGGACCGCCCTTTGTCCGTATCCTATGCACTTGCTGCGTGCGGCACAATGACTCTGTCCGAAATGAACCACAGCGGCTTTACTTTCTTATCCCGGCTGGCTGTGCTGGAAGGAGCCTATGCAGGAATTCTCGCCCACCACGACCAAGGCCGTCCTGATCACCGGGGCCGCGCGCAGGATCGGATCGGCAATCGCCCGCCGCTTTGGCGACGCGGGCTGGCATGTGGTGGTACATTGCAACAGATCCCTCGATGCAGCCCAGGCGCTCGCCAGCAGCCTGCCCAGCGCGCAAGTGGTGCAATGCGACCTTGCCAATGGGGATGCGGCCAAGGCCATGATCGCAACTCTGGCCGGGCAACTGGCTGACTGGCGCGTGCTGGTGAACAATGCATCGGTTTTTGCAGAGGACGATGTAACCGCCCTCGATCCGGCCACGAACACAATGGCCATGCAGGTCAACGCAGTCACTCCCGCCATCATGGCACAGGCCTTCCTGAACGGCGCCCGATCATGCGCGGGGCGGCGGGTGATTCAGCTGACCGACCAGAAGCTGGCCAATCCCAATCCGGATTTCTTCAGCTACACGATGAGCAAATATGCCGCCGATGGCGCAGCGCGGATGATGGCCATGGCTTGCGAGCCCGATGACCGCGTCTATCGCCTTGCGCCCGGCGCCATTCTGGCCAGCCATGACCAGACCCCTGCCGAAGCCGAAACATCGCACCGGATGAACCTGCTGGGTCGGCGCACCGCTGCGGCGGAGATTGCCGATGCGGCGCTGTTCATGGCCGCAGGACCGCTCACCAGCGGGCAGGCGATATTTGTCGATTCAGGCCAACATCTGCTGTCGCAACCGCGCGACGTGCTGTATCTTGCGCGTGGAGAGGATTAACAATGGCCAATCCGAACAAGCCGAAGAAGCGCCACGCGCTGTCCACGCGCATCTGGCACTGGGTCAACGTGCTCAGCGTGAGCATATTGTTCATGTCCGGCCTCAACATCTCCAACGCCCACCCGCGCCTGTATTGGGGCGACTGGGGATTTGCGGCGGAGCAGGCATGGCTGTCCGTCCCGCGCTTTCCCGGCTGGGCCACTATTCCGGGCTATTACAGCCTCGCCTCCGCGCGCGACTGGCACGTGGTGTTCGCCTGGGTCTTCGCCCTTGGCCTGCTGGTGTTCATGATCCGCGCGGTGATGAACGGCCATTTCCGGCGCGACCTGTTCACCCGCCTGGCCGACTGGAAGCCGTCTGCGATCTGGCATGACATTCGCCAGCACCTGAAGCTGAATTTCGATCATGGCGCGGGCAAGTTCAATTTCCTGCAAAAGGCGACCTATGGTGCGGTGATCTTCATCCTGCTGCCGCTGATGATCTTTACCGGCCTGGTGATGAGCCCCGGCGCGGAAGCTGCCCTGCCCTGGCTGGCAGAGCTGCTGGGCGGCAGGCAGAGCGCGCGTTCGATCCATTTCCTGTGCGCCTTCGGACTGTTCGGCTTCTTCGTGGTGCATGTTGTGCTGGTCCTGCTGTCGAACCCGATCAAACAGCTTCACGAGATGATTACCGGAGGCGAGCACGATGAAGCGGCGTAATTTCCTGGCCGCAATGGGCGCGGCTTTCGTGGCCGGCTGTTCGAAGATCGGTGACAGCGAGCTGTTCGGTTCGGTTGTCGATACCGCAGAGAGCTGGCATCGCGGCATTCACCGCGCGCTGGGCATGGGGCGTATCACCATGGCGCCGGAATTCACCCGGGCGGACATCTCGCCCTTCTTTCGCGGCAATGGCAGCACCAATGTCGAAACACCCGAATATGCCGAAGCACTGGCTGGCGGTTTTGCCCAGTGGCAATTGGCCGTCACCGGCCTTGTCGACAATCCGCTGAGCCTGTCGATGGACGATATCCGCGCCCTGCCCCAGCGCACGCAGATCACCCGGCATGACTGTGTGGAAGGCTGGAGCGCGATCGGCGAATGGACCGGTCCGCAGCTGTCCGCCATTCTGGATATGGCAGGCGTGGAGGACGGGGCGAACTTCGCCATCTTCCATTGCGCGGACAAGCTCAGCGGCGCTGACTATTACGAGAGCTGCGACATGGATGATGCCCGTCATCCCCAGACAATCGTGGCGCATCTGCTGAATGGAGAGCGGCTGCCGGTGATCAATGGCGCGCCCTTGCGCATGCGGATCGAACGGCAGCTGGGCTACAAGCACCCCAAATATCTGACCGGAATCGAACTCGTCTCCAGTCTGGAGCAGGTGGGCGATGGCAAGGGCGGATATTGGGAAGATCGCGCCGGATACCAGTGGTATGCGGGGATCTGACGCCTAACCGGGATAGCGCTCCAGCGAATTATTCCACGACAGCGCGATCATCTGCTCCAGCACGGCCAGATCGATATCGGCCAGCTTGTTGACATACAGACAGCCCTTGCCGCGACTGTATTTGCCCATCTTTTCACGCAGGGCAGCGAATGGCGCCTCATCACCAGCGGCCGAACAGCTAAGCAGGTAGAGCGAATGCTTTGCCTTGCGCGGTGAAAAGCCCACGCGGCAGATGTCACCTTCACGCCCGCTGTCGTATCTATAATGATAGCTGCCATAGCCGATGATCGTTGGCCCCCACATCACCGGATCGACGCCGGTGACATTGCGAAATAGCGCATCGAGGACTTTTGCATCCTCGCGTTTTCCAGGGTGTTCCACCGCCGCGATAAAGGCATCTGCGCTGGTCTGCGTTGGCTGGGTCTTGTTGGTCGACATGGCGCGGCATCTTATCGGGCGATTGACAGGCTGCAAGGCGGCATTCAAACCTGCGTACTGACATTCCAACTGGGGGAGACGTGCCGCTCATGTGGCTGCTCGACAAAATGCTGAACAAGCTGATCCGTAGCGGACAGCTGATAATCACCGACTATGATGGCAAGACCTATGAATATGGTCCCGGCGGCGATGGCGATCCGATTCATGTGCGCCTGACCAACAAGAAGGCTTCGGGTCATATTGCCCGCTATCCGCAGGTTGGCGCTGGCGAGGCTTTCATGTGGGGCTGGCTGCACGTCGATCCGCCGCATGACATTCGCGACATGATCCTGTTCGTCACCGCCCAGTCAAAGGCGCATGGCGACCGCGCCCTGCAACCGCAGGGACCGCTGAAGCGGATGGCGCAGAAGGCCGCCGCCAAGGCCGACAGCATCAATCTGAAAAGCAAGGCACGCAAGAATGCCGAGCACACCTATAATCTGACGCGCCGCCTGTATGAGCTGTTCCTGGATGAGGACCGGCAGTACACCATGGGCTATCACCGCGACCTGAATGACAGCCTGGAAAAGGCCCAGCTGGACAAGAAAGCCCACATCGCCGCCAAGATGTATATGCAGAAGGCGCGAGAGATGGATCGCCCCTTGCGCGTTCTGGATGTCGGCTGCGGCTGGGGCGGCCTGGCGCTGTACCTGCACAAGCATTACGGCTGCGAAGTGCTGGGCGTTGCCCTTGCGCCTGACCAGATCGCCTTCTGCAAGGAACGCGCGAAGGCGCTGGGCGTGGATGACAAGGTCAAGTTCGCGCTGATGGATTACCGCGATGTCGAGGGCGAGTTCGATCGCATCAGCTCTGTCGGCCTGCTGGAGCATGTCGGCACGCCGCACTACCCGCAGTTCATGAAGAAGACGCATCAGCTGCTGGTCCATGACGGGGTGATGTTCAGCCATTGCTGCGGCCGCGCGGGCCCTCCCGGCTTTACCGATGCGTGGACGCGCAAGTACATCTTCCCCGGCGGCTATATCCCCGCCCTGTCCGAATTGGTGACGGAGAGCGAGAAGGCCGGCTGGCAGATCATGGACGTGGAGGCGATGCGCTTCCACTACAGCCACACGCTGGAGGAATGGTACAAGCGCACCGTCATGCACCGGGAAGAAATTACCGAGATGTATGACGAGAAGTTCTACAAGATGTGGCTGTTCTACCTCGCCGGGGCCGAACAGAGCTTCCGCAACGGCACGCTGGTCAACTGGCAGATCCAGTATGTGAAGGACCGCGCCGCAATCCCGATGACAGGCGACTATGTCTATGAGGAAAGCGCCCGCCTGCGCGCACTGGAAGAGCCGCCCGTGTGGCATCTCGATCCGGCACTGAAGGAAGCGGCGGAGTAGGAAGCGGCGGAGTAGGCCAAAAGTAGGGAACAAGCGCGATGAAACGACGATCTGCTCTGGTTGCGCTTGCTCTGCTCAGCCCTGCTGCCGCGCTGGCCCAGCAGCCCCCGCCCGTGGGCATTTCTCCGGTCACGCTGGCGGCAGAGCCTTATCACTTTGACACCGCCGAAGTGCACGGCATCGCCGTATCCGTGGTGGCGAAGGATTTCGGGCGCCCGTTCGCGATGGAATTCCTGCCCAATGGCGATCTGCTGGTGGCGGAGCGCGCAGGCAATCTCAGGATCATCCGCGCGGCGATCACACCGGGCGCGGTGATGGACACCGCGCCGATTGCCGGAATGCCGCAGCCGGGCACATCGCAGGGCAATTTCGGCCTGCACGATCTCGCCGTCGATCCCGGTTTTGCCAGCAACGGCCTGATCTACTGGACGTGGAATATTCCCGTTCCCAATGCCGAGAACCCGGAAGAACCGCCCCAGCAGGGCCGCCTTGCGATCATGCGCGGCAGGCTTACGGCTGATGGCCTGTCCGGCGTGACGACCGTCTTCGCCATGGAGGAACCCGGTTATGCGGGCGGATCGCGGCTGCAGGTCACCGCCGATGGGATCATCTGGATTGCCACCGGGGCGCCCTTTGGTGCCTCCGGACAGGACATGGCCAGCCCGCATGGCAAGGTGCTGCGGATCAACACCTATGGCTCGATCCCGGCGGACAATCCCTTTGTGGGGCAGGCAGGCGCGCATCCCGCCATCTACTCGCTTGGCCACCGGGACCAGCACGGCCTGACCATTCACCCGGCAAATGGCGATGTGTTCACTGCCGAGCATGGCCCCAATGGCGGCGATGAGGTCAATCTGATCCGTGCGGGCGGCAATTATGGCTGGCCCGCCTATACCTTCGGGCGCAATTACGATGGCACGCCGATGGGTGTCCCCATGCAGGGAGAGGGCATTACCGATCCGCTGTTGCTGTGGCAGCCGTCCATCGCGCCCTCCGGCCTGCTGTTCTATACAGGCGCGGCATTTCCGGCGTGGCAGGGCAACCTGTTCATCGGCAGCGCCCGGCGCGGAGAGATCAACTTTACCGGCGGGCTGGAGCGGATTGTCTTCAACGACCAGTTCGGCGAGCTGCGCCGCGAGCGCCTGCTGACCCAGCTGCACCAGCGCATTCGAGACGTGGTGCAAGGCCCCGACGGGCTGATCTATGTTCTCACCGATGGCAATGAGAATGCCGTGCTGCGCATTGCGCCCGGCGAATAGCGCGCTAGGGCGCATGATATGTCTGCTTCTGAAAAACTGATCGATCGATTGCTCGGCAAGCTCGTCCGCAAGGGCAGCCTGCGTGTCACCCATGCCAGCGGCGTTACCCGCACATTTGGAACGCCGACGCAGGGCTTCCCCGATATTGGCGTGCGCTTTGTCGACAAGAAGGTGGCGCGCGACATCTTGCTCGACCCCCGCCTTGGTGTGGGGGAGGCCTTCATGGACGGGCGCATCGTGATCGAACATGGCGATGTGATGGGTCTGGTGTCGCTGATGCGGGCCAACAATCGCTGGGAAGACAATATCCGCCTCGCCCCGCCCTCCCTGCCGCGGCGCATAAAGGGCCGGATCAGCTCTGCCCTGCGCAGCGTCAACAAGCCGGGCAGCAGCAAGAGCAACGTCGCCCATCACTATGATATCGGCAATGATCTGTACCAGCTGATGCTCGACCCGGAGCATATGCAGTACAGCTGTGCCTATTGGACGGATGAGACCGAAACACTGGCGCAGGCGCAGGAAGCCAAGCTGGCGCATATCGCCGCCAAGCTGAAACTGCAGCCCGGCAACACGGTGCTGGATATTGGCTGCGGCTGGGGCGGCATGGCGATCTTCCTTGCCAGCCGCGCCGATGTGACCGTGCTGGGCATCACGCTGAGCGAGGAACAGCTCGCACTGGCCCGCAAGCGCGCAGAGGCCGCCGGCGTGGCCGACCGCGTCACCTTCGAGCTGGTCGATTACCGCGATCTTGCCGCGCGCGGGGCCACATTCGACCGGATCGTTTCTGTCGGCATGTTCGAACACGTCGGTGTGCCGCAGTTCGAGACGTATTTTCGCGCCTGCGCCAACATGCTCAGCCCGGACGGCGCCTTCCTGATGCACACGATCGGCCGCATGGGAACGCCCGGACGCACCGATGCCTTTACCGACAAATGGATCTTCCCCGGCGGCTATATCCCCGCGCTGAGCGAGACCGTGGCGGCGAGCGAGAAAGTGCGCCTGATCGCCAGCGATGTGGAGACGCTGCGGCTGCATTATGCGCGCACCATTCGTGAATGGTATGTGCGCTGCGTGGACAAGCAGACCGAGATAGAGGCGCTGATGGATGCGCGCTTCTATCGCCTGTGGACCTTCTATCTGGCGGGCGCGGCCACCGCGTTCGAGCATGGATCGATGTGCAATTACCAGATTCAGTATGTGCGCGATCGCCACGCCCTGCCGCTGACGCGCAGCTATATCGAAGAGGCAGAGAAGCGCCTGCTGAACAGCTGAGGCCCGCCGCATGGCCCAGACCGCCCATTCCCAATCCACACCGCTGACCCGCGCGAGCATTTTCGCGCAGGCCTGGCCCATCATGCTGGGGCAGGCCTCGATCCCGCTGGTGGGCGTGGTGGATGCCACCGTTATCGGGCGCACGGGCGATGCTGCCGCGCTGGCCGGCGTGGCACTGGGCGCGACGGTGATCGGCCTGATATTCTGGAGCTTTGGCTTTCTGCGCATGGGCATGACCGGCCTGACCGCCCAGGCGGATGGAGCGAATGACCGGCAGGAGGTGGAGGCGCTGCTGCTGCGGGCGCTGCTGATCGGCTTTGGCATTGGCCTTGCCCTGCTGGCGCTGCAATGGCCGCTGGGCAGCCTTGCCTTCTCACTGCTGGCCGGGGGCGAGGATGTGACGGCTGAGGCCAGCCAGTATGTCTCCGCCCGCTTCTTTGGCGCGCCCGCTGCCCTGTGCGTCTTTGCCATCAATGGCTGGCTGCTGGGCCTTGGTCGCACGCGGTCCGCGCTGGTGCTGCAAATCGTCATGAACATCGTCAACGTCATCGCCGATCTGGTGCTGGTGTGGGGATATGACATGGGCGCGGCTGGCGTGGGCATCGGCACCGCGCTGGCAGAATGGACCGCGCTGGCAGTGGGCCTTGTGCTGGCAGGCCGCGTTGCGGGCGGGTCCTTTGCCGCCATCATCCGCCGCATGCCGCGCAGCGCCATCATCGATCCTGCAGCCTTGAAACGGCTGTTCGCAGTCAACCGGGACATCATGATCCGCACGCTCGCGCTGCTGTTCATGTTCACCTGGTACGCCAATGCCGGGGCGCGGCTGGGCACGGTGCAGTTGGCGGCCAACCATGTGCTGCTGCAATTCATCAACATGGCCGCCTTCGTGCTCGATGCCTTTGCCTTCACGGCGGAGAGCCGCGTGGGCAATGCCATCGGCGCGCGGTCCAAGGCCACTTTCCTGCGCGCGGTCAGGCTGGCGGGCGAGTTTTCCCTGGCCGCGGCGCTGGTGCTGAGTGCGGTGTTCCTGATTGGCGGTCCGGCGGTGATCGGCTTCATCACCACCGATCCGCTGGTCCGGGCAGAGGCGATGCGCTTCATGCCCTTCGCTGCGCTGGTGCCGCTGATCGGCATGCCCAGCTGGCTGCTCGACGGCATCTTCATCGGCGCCACGCGTGGCCGCGCGCTGCGCAATGCCGGCGTATTGGCAACGCTGCTCTATCTGGCGCTGGACCTGGTAATGAGGCCGCAAGAAAATCTGGGCGTATGGATCGCCTTTTCAGCGAGCTATTTCTTTCGTGCCGGTGCGCTTGCGCTTTACCTTCCGGGCCTGCTTCGTTCGCTAGATTGCGGCGATGCAGCAAAGATGCTTGACGAGGGACCCCACAACAATGCTCAATAGGACCATGAACATGGCTCACCTGCGAATCAAATCGATAACCCGATGGCTTGGCGCGCTGGTGCTGGTGCTTGGCATCAGTCTCATGGCCAGCGTGCCCGCGCAGGCCGCTGTGCAAGTGTCCTTTCACAGCTTCAACGGATCGGTCCTGTGGGGCCGCTATCCGCACACCTTCGTGGTGTTCCAGGGCGTGCTGGATGACACCGGCCAGATGGTGAATGAGAATTTCGGCTTCTCTGCCAAATATACCACGCAGGCGATAACCAGCGGCCCGGCTGAACATGAGATCATCGTGGAGGAACAGCGCACGATCGCGGACACCAACCGCCACTTCACCATCACCGTATCCGATACGAAATACCGTGAACTGCGGGCCGAGGTGGAGCGCTGGCGCAACCATCCGGGGCGATATTACGATCTGGACGAGCGCAATTGCATCCACTTCGTTGCCCGCATGGCCCAGCTTGTCGGCCTGCAGGTCGATGTGCCCGAAGACTTCCTCCGCCGCCCGAAGGCCTGGCTCAATTACATCACCCGCAACAACCCGCAACTGCACGCCCGCGAGATTGATTGACCATCTGATTGGTGATCTGCGTTGCGACAAGCCGCGCCGCCTGATAGGCGCGCCGCGACCCGAATTGCGGAGCAACCAATGTCCGATATCAAGCGTGTAGTCCTCGCCTATTCCGGCGGCCTCGATACCAGCGTGATCGCCAAATGGCTCGAAACCGAGCGTGGCTATGAAGTCGTCACCTTTACCGCCGATCTTGGCCAGGGTGAGGAGATCGAGCCTGCGCGGATCAAGGCGCGCGCGATGGGTATTCCTGACAAGCACATCTACATCGAAGACGTGCGCGAGGAGTTCGTGCGCGATTTCGTGTTCCCGATGATGCGCGCCAATGCCCGCTATGAAGGCGATTACCTGCTGGGCACCAGCATTGCCCGCCCGCTGATTTCCAAGCGACTGGTGGAGATCGCGCATGAGACTGGCGCCGATGCCATTGCCCATGGGGCCACCGGCAAGGGCAATGACCAGGTACGGTTCGAACTCTCCGCCTATGCGCTCGACCCGGACATCAAGGTGATCGCCCCCTGGCGCGAATGGGAACTGACCAGCCGCACCGCGCTGATCGCCTGGGCCGAGGCGCACCAGATTTCCGTGCCCAAGGACAAGCGCGGCGAAAGCCCGTTCTCCACCGATGCCAACCTCCTGCACACTTCGTCCGAAGGCAAGGTGCTGGAAGACCCGTGGCAGGAAACGCCGGACTATGTCTATTCGCGCACGGTCAATCCGGAAGACGCGCCCGACCAGCCCGAATATATCGAGATCGGCTTCGAAAAGGGCGACGGCGTGTCGCTCAATGGCGAGGCCATGAGCCCCGCCACCCTGCTCACCGCCCTCAATGACCTTGGCCGCAAGCACGGCATCGGCCGGCTCGACCTGGTCGAAAACCGCTTCGTCGGCATGAAGAGCCGCGGCATGTATGAGACGCCCGGCGGCGAGATTTACGCCCGCGCGCACCGGGGGATCGAACAGATCACGCTGGATCGCGGTGCCGCCCACCTCAAGGACGAGCTGATGCCGCGCTATGCGGAGCTGATCTACAACGGCTTCTGGTTCAGCCCGGAGCGGGAGATGCTGCAGGCTGCGATCGACCTCAGCCAGCAGAAGGTTGAGGGCACTGTCCGGCTCAAGCTGTACAAGGGCAATGCCATGGTGGTTGGCCGCAAGAGCCCCGCCAGCCTCTATTCCGAAGCGCATGTGACGTTTGAGGACGATGCGGGTGCCTATGACCAGAAGGACGCCGCCGGCTTCATCAAGCTCAACGCCCTGCGGCTGCGCCTGCTTGGCCAGAGGGACCGGCGCGGCTAACGGCGCAATGATTTCACCCGGTGCGGCGAGCTGTTGAGTTTTCCACCCTTGTCCACCGGCAAAATCACAAAAAGTGGATAAGTCGGCTGCCCCGGTCTTGCCCGACTCGCCTCCCCTGCGCATCTTCAGGTCATCGAAAGCGGAAACGGATTTCCACCCAGGATCGCCTGCCGATCCGAAGCGGAGAAACCAGCCACGATCGACGCGGCGCTGGTAGCCAGCGTGGAGTAGGAAAGAGGACCGGATCACCCGCAAGGGAGGCCGCAATCGGACTGTTGATCCCACCTGGAAATCAACGACGGAAAGGCCGGATCTGCAAATCTGGTTGCCGATGGAAAGGTGATGCCCCCTGGCACCCCCGTTCCGCTCGAGGCAGCAGGACGCGCGATACGGTCTCGGATCGAAGCGAGGCAAGGGACAGGTCTTTCGAGATCACACCCGGCCAAGACAAGATCCGGCACCGGCGCGAGCGCCGGACGACAGAACCATCGGCTTGCCGAAGGTGATAACGTCAGGCGTAAAGTATCCTCCGGGATCCACACGTCGGTGAGAGTGGGGTCGGCAGCAATGCCGGCCCCATTTCTCTTTTCAGACGCCTTTCCTGCCCGCCGCATCTTCATCGATTCTCCTTCGCCTGCGGGCCAATTCGTTCCTGGCGGGGCACGGTTCTCCCCAAATTTGCGACCGGATGCCCCTTTCCAGCGTTCACTCGCCCGCCGCCGGGTGGCGCATTTCCACCCCGCAGCGTATCTGCACCTCCCATGACGGCCCCTAAAGCCCACTCGCTGCGCACGCAGCTGGCCTTTGCCGCCACTGCCCTTCTGGCCCTTGGCGGGGCCGTGGGCGCTGGCCACGCGCAGACCGCGGATTCGGTTGCAACGGCGTCCAGCGCGGCGCTCACCAGCAACCCGTCGCTGCCGGTCTTCACCCCTTCTGCCGAGCCTGCTTTCGACCAGGCGTTCGACCATCTGGACGGCGCCGCCGCCGATCCCGTTCTGCCGCCCCATGCGGTGGACATCACCGCCATCGACCCGGCCGTGGAAGGCGAGGCGCAGAGCCTGGGGCGCGGCGTTGCATCCTATTACGGCCGCCGCTTTGCCGGTCGCCCCACCGCCAGCGGAGAGGCGTTCGACCCGCAGGACCTCACCGCCGCACACCGCAGCCTGCCATTTGGCAGCCGCGTGCGGGTGACCAACCCGCATAATGGCCGATCGGTCGTGGTGCGCATCAACGACCGCGGACCGTTCGTGGCGGGCCGCCTGATCGATGTCTCGCGCATCGCGGCAGAGCAGCTGGGCATGATCCAGTCCGGCCATGCCACGGTGGAGCTGGAACTGCTCAACGGCTGATCGGTTGCGCGGGCGCGCCGTGCCCGGTAGCATTGGCGCACCATGTTCGTGCCCTTGTGGATCATCATCGCCAACGCCATGCTTGTGGCCTTTCTGATCACCAGAGCCATGCGCTCTGGCGGGGGTGACATGCTGGAGCGCCAGCGCCGCACCGCCCCCACCCACTCCGCTGCCGACGAGCACCGGCTGATGACCCTGCCGCAGGTGCAGCAGGCGATGGCCAATGGCCACAAGATCGAGGCGATCCGGCATGTGCGCGAAGCCAGCGGCATGGGCCTGAAGGACGCCAAGCAGATGGTCGAGCGCCACTTCCCGCGCTGACGCCCCTCCCCGCTTGCCCCCTTGCCCGGAGCGGCCGGGGTTTACACAAGTGACACGGTGTCAACTCCGCGCCTCTCCCGATTTTGCTGTTATCTCAGTGTCTTGCGGTGATTTCCGGGCGGAGCGTATCCTACAGGCGAAAGAAATATCCTTAGCAATGTAGGAAATTATCCTGCGTGCATTGCCTTGGCACGCCCTGGCCCGACCTGGCCCGCCCTGGCCCGACCTCAGCCCACTCCGCCCGCCTCAGCGACTGGCGGCGCGCTTGCGGCCCCCTGCGGCATCGGCGGCGTACCAGCTGGATTTGTTGACGAAGGCCCCCTCGGCGGCCTGCGTGTCCTGCGGCGAGGCGCCCAGATCCACGGAGGTACCCGGAAGCCCCTCGCCCGCTTCCCAGTCCAGAGAGGCCACTTCGATCCGTTCCAGCAGCCGGTCAAACGCGGCGGACGAATATTCGCGCGCCACCTGCGATCGCCCCACGCTCCAGGGGTTGGAGAGCACCCACGTGGCCAGCCGGTTATCGAACTTGCGCACCGTGCCCACCAGCTCCCCGTGATAGAAACGCGGCTCCTCCATCCCGTTGATCGCCCGGTCCATCACCGCATGGGCGAGCTGGTGAAAGCCCATTTCCAAGGCCACCTCCCACCCCAGGTCGAACGGCGTGTTCCGCAGGCGATTGCGCAGGGTGTAAGCCGAAGTCCGGCTCATCCCCACATGCCGCGCCGCGCAAGACACCGATTGCGTCGCCGCCAGCTCACGCAGGAACAGCACCATCTTCTGGCGGGTCCACTGGTTGTGGCGGGGTTTGGGGGCGGATGTGGGGAGTTTGCTCATGGCCGGAACACCTCTTCATTGCGCCGATGGCGAGCGAGCTGCTCGGACGTGGTGCTGGGACCGATGCCAATGCGACCAGCAGTGACTTGAACCACCCAGCGACACACATGCTCGCGCATTTCGGGCTCACTGGCCGGGGACTTTGGGAAATACATTAGCTTGCCTCATGGATTGCGGTTTGAGGCAACGAGTGAGGCACATTTACGAGGGTGTAGGAAACTAAAAATACCTAGCAAAAATGTCCTGCGCCATGCGGTTATATTGGCTAGAATGATAATCCTTGAATTTGAATTTCCCAATGTCCCCGAGTTTAGCTCTGACCACCGAACCACTTGTCGACTGCCCATTCTCAATAAGAATGCGCATCAATATAAGAAAGCTGTTTATGTATGTGACAGTCAGAACGCGCTCAGGCACGTTTCGATCTGTAACCCAACGGGCGTTTCCAATTTGACTCTTGAATGCAGCCAAGACTTCATTGATTGCTGACTTGCAAAACTCGACATAGTCCTCAAGCGCAGCCTCATCGTGGTCGAGCAAACGCTCCTGTGTTTCAGATGTTAGCTTCGCAAATAAGCTGTCCGTACCGCTCAACTTTACGAGAGGGGCTAAGCCATAGCTTACAATAGAAGTAGTCTTTAATAGACCCTGCTCATAGAAAAAGCGCTCCACATGTCCTTCTAATGGCCCCTCATCTGCCAAACGCTGCATAACTTTTTTAGCTATCGCCTCGTTGCCGAAGGGCTTCAAAATCGTTTGAATTTCTTGCCGGAGAGCCTTCGGAGCGTTGGTTTGATTCGAGTTAATGTTGAGAAACATGCCAGCCTCAAAACGCTCGCGTTCAGCAGTCGATAGGTTGCCCGGAAATATAACTGCTGTGACGAGAAGGTTTTGGTTATTTCGCAATCCAGCAATTATCGGATCATCGTCCTTTGCTACATAGTAGGAATAGAGCCTATGCTGACCGTCAATCACTCCCAATGAATTCGGAGAGCGAGGAAGTCCAATTTTTACAGGAGATGTTTTTGTAAGCTTCGAAATATCTACCGTTTTGCCATGTTCATCAACTGGATGAACATTATCCGGAAGGGTCGCGACCAGATTGTTTATAAAAACGGTTTTCTCGGTACGCAATTTCTTGCGGATTTGTTCGACTTTACCTTTTTGCAGCATACGTTGATAAGATTCTGAGGAGCCTCTCCAGCCGTCGCGACGAACAACATAGGCTCGCTCCAAAAGCGAAGCTGGATCAGCATAAAATGAGACGACCTTAAAGCCTTTAGGAAAACCCGACGATGCTTCCGGAAGTATCGATCCATCATACGGATCAGAAGCGCCTTTTTTGGGAAATGCGCCATTCACACCAACATCATCAGGATCAATTCCTAAAAATTGGAGTACCTCTTTCTTTGTTGATAGTTTTGCTATGCCCGTAATTTTCTCAAAATACTTTAAGTTGGGATATTCCATATAGATTGGCTCAGGAACATTCGCCTTCGTCACAGAACTTGGCGGATTTACTGTATTATAGACGATCCTTATGATAAAATTGTCTCGATGGTATGAAGTTGAGACTGCATCCGCGAATTCCTTTGACTTCGAGACAAGAAAGTCAAAGAACTTCAGGGGATCCGACGCTATTTTTTGAAATAGGATGTGTTTCTTTTTTAGATGATCACCGACCTTACCCATTGCGGATATGGTATGCTCAATCAAAATTACGACGTTATCGCCGACGTAAATGTCGTCGAAGTCGCCCGTACTCCCGTCATAAGTAAACTCACGATCAGAGAGGCTTCCAATCCTCTCAAAACCGATATTTCTGAAGACGGCGCGCCCCGAGGTGTAGTGTCTACGGCGAAACCGCTCCTCTTTGGATATCTTAGGCTTCTTTTTCCGCGGCATTTGTCCAGAGCCCTTCATTCTCTTCCAGCCATTCTTCAGGAACCTTTGCGACTTGCTGGCCCGGCCTTGGGTGGGCAGTTGGCTTGCCGAAGTCCCTAATAGAAAGGTCGCCATCAAGAGCCAAAGCCACTCTTTGCCGCGCGAGCTCTGCGTAACGTGGATCCCGATCTATCCCGATTGCGTTACGCCCGTTGATAACTGCAGCGACTGCGCTGGTGCCAGCACCTACAAACGGATCGAGGACTGTGTCCCCAGGCTGAGTTAACGCTAAAATGCATCTTTCAGCCAGCTCGACGGGGAATTGACACGGATGAAACGTTTTCTCGGGATGATTCGCTTTAACATTTGGCAAATCCCAGATCGGCTGAAGCTTAAGACCAACCTCTGGCTCGAAGGTCCAGAAATCTGATGGATTCTTCCCTTTTGAGTTGCCACTAAGCCTTCCCGCCTTCGCACCCTTAGTAGAAGGATGCCGCTTGCCTGGATAAAGCTGCCGAACTCGCACCTTGTCTAAATTAAAAACTGGCGCGTCGGACTTACTCCACCAAAGCAGTGTTTCATATCTGCCTGAAAATCGCGAGGTTGCGTTCAACCCGAAATTGAAATGCCAAATAATCCTATTTTTTAACTTAAAACCGAGATCTTTAAAAATTGAATAAAAGAAATAGTCTAATGGAAAAACTTCTCCTCCTTCGACATAATTCCCAGTCTGCCAACAGATCGATCCGTTGTCGGAAACTTTTTTAGCTGTTTGCTGAATTATTGGCTTCAACCACTCAATATATTCATCAATCGAGCGGCGATGGTCCCGCTCGTATTCCTTCCCGATATTGTATGGGGGGGAGGTTAAAACCAGACGGCAAGATTTGTCTTCAATATCCTCCAAGGCATCCTCGGCTGCTGACGATATTATCTTGCCAGTCGGAGTGCTTGCTGCTTCTTGGTTCAAATTCCGTTCCATCCAAATGCTAATACAAATAAAAATCGATTCAGCTGCAAATCTCTGACGTTATATCCTGTGGATAGACTTTTTCTTCATCGACGGTCTACTGAGCTACCACCTACCGCCGCAGCATCCCCGCAAGGTATTGCCCGGTAAAAGACCGCACCTCCTTCGCCACCTGCTCCGGAGTCCCCTCCGCAACAATTTCACCCCCGCGCACACCGCCATCCGGCCCCAGATCGATCACCCAGTCGGCGGTCTTGATCACGTCGAGGTTGTGTTCGATCACCACCACGGAATTGCCCTGGTCCACCAGGCGGTGCAGAACTTCCAGCAGTTTGCGGACGTCTTCGAAGTGGAGGCCGGTGGTCGGTTCATCGAGGATGTAGAGCGTCTGCCCGGTGCTGCGCCGGGCGAGTTCCTTGGCGAGTTTGACGCGCTGCGCCTCTCCGCCCGAGAGCGTGGTGGCCTGCTGGCCGACCTTGACGTAGCCCAGCCCGACCTCGTTCAGCATGTGCATCTTGTCACGGATGGGGGGCACGGCCTTGAAGAATTCCTCCGCGTCCTCAATCGTCATGTCGAGCACGTCGGCGATGGACAGGCCCTTGAACTTCACCTCCAGTGTTTCGCGGTTGTAGCGTTTGCCGTGGCATGCCTCGCACGTGACGTAGACATCGGGCAGGAAGTGCATCTCTATCTTGATCAGCCCGTCGCCCTGGCATGCCTCGCACCGGCCACCCTTGACGTTGAAGCTGAAGCGGCCCGGCTTGTAACCGCGCGCGGCGCTTTCGGGCAGGCCGGCGAACCAGTCACGGATATTGGTGAAGGCACCGGTATAGGTGGCGGGGTTGGAGCGCGGGGTGCGGCCGATGGGCGACTGGTCGATCTCGATCACCTTGTCGCAGAATTCCAGCCCGGTGATCTTCTCATGCGGGCCGGCGATGACGCGGGCGTTGTTGAGCGTGCGGGCGGCGCCGGCGTGCAGCGTATCGATGGTGAAGCTGGACTTGCCGCTGCCCGATACGCCGGTGACGCAGGTGAACGTGCCCAGCGGAATGGCGGCGGTGACGTTCTTGAGGTTGTTGGCGCAGGCGCCGTGGACTGTCAGCTTGTGGCCGTTGCCCTTGCGGCGGGTGGCCGGAATGGCGATTTCCCGCGTGCCGTTGAGATAGGCGGCGGTGAGGCTGTTCTTGGCCTTGAGCACTTGCTTGAGCGTGCCCTGCGCCACCACCTCGCCCCCGTGCACGCCTGCGCCGGGGCCAAGATCCACCACATGGTCCGCCGCGCGGATGGCGTCCTCGTCATGCTCCACCACGATCACGGTATTGCCCAGGTCGCGCAGGCGCTTGAGCGTTTCCAGCAGGCGATCGTTGTCACGCTGGTGCAGGCCGATGGAGGGTTCATCCAGCACGTAAAGCACGCCGCTGAGGCCGCTGCCGATCTGCGATGCGAGGCGGATGCGCTGGCTCTCCCCGCCCGAAAGCGTGCCGCTGGTGCGGTCCAGGTTGAGGTAATCCAGTCCGACGTTGTTGAGGAAGCCGAGCCGCTCGACAATTTCCTTCAATATGGCCTTGGCGATCTGGTTCTGCGTGTCGGTAAGCTGCGCGGGCAGCGCCTCGAAGAACTCCAGCGCATCGCCCACGGACAGGCGCACGGGCATGGAGATATCGCGCCCGGCGATCTTCACCGCGCGGGCCTTTTCATTCAGGCGCGCACCGCCGCATGTCTCACACGGCTGGGCGGTCTGGAAGCGGGACAGCTCCTCGCGCATCCACGCGCTGTCGGTCTGCAGCAGGCGGCGGTTGAGGTTGCCGATCACCCCTTCGAAGGGCTTGTGCACGGTATATTCCTTGCGCCCGTCCTTGAAGGTGAGCGCCACGCGCATGCCTTGCGTGCCGAACAGGATGATGTCGCGCTGGTCGCGCTCCAGCTCGTTCCACGGGGTGGTCAGGTCGAAGTCATAGGCCTTGGCCAGACTGCCCAGCACCTGCATGTAATAGGGGGACGGCGGGTTGGACTTGGCCCACGGCACCACCGCGCCCTTCTTCAGGCTCAGCTCCTCATTGGGGACCACAAGCTGCGGATCGAACAGCTGCTTTTCACCCAGCCCGTCACAGGTGGAGCAGGCACCCTGCGGCGCGTTGAAGCTGAACAGGCGCGGCTCAACCTCCTCGATGGTGAAGCCGGACACCGGGCAGGCGAATTTCTCGCTGAAGACGATGCGGTTGGCGGGCATGCCGGCGCCTTTCATGGCACCCCCCGCAGCGCCCTCTTCCTCACGGCCCGGCACCACGCCATCGGCCAGGTCGATATAGGCCAGCCCGTCGGCCAGCTTCAGCGCCTGCTCGAAACTGTCGGCCAGCCGCGTTTCCATGCCGGGCTTGACCGCGATCCGGTCCACCACAACCTCAATGTCGTGCTTGAACTTCTTGTCGAGCGCGGGCGCCTCCTCGATCGGATACATCTCGCCATCGATGCGCACGCGGGTGAAGCCGGATTTCTGCCATTCGGCCAGCTCCTTGCGGTATTCCCCCTTGCGGCCCCGCACCACCGGCGCGAGCAGATAGGCGCGCGTCCCCTCGGGCAGTTCCATCACCCGGTCGACCATGGTGGAGACGGTCTGCGCCTCAATCGGCAGGCCGGTGGCGGGCGAATAGGGCACGCCCACCCGCGCCCACAGCAGGCGCATGTAGTCATATATCTCTGTCACCGTCGCCACGGTGGAGCGCGGATTGCGGCTGGTGGTCTTCTGCTCGATGGAGATGGCGGGGGAAAGCCCGTCAATATGCTCCACATCGGGCTTCTGCATCATCTCCAGAAACTGCCGCGCATAGGCGCTCAAGGACTCGACATACCGCCGCTGTCCCTCGGCATAGATGGTATCGAACGCGAGGCTGGACTTGCCGCTGCCGGACAGGCCAGTGATCACGATCAGCGCATCACGCGGCAGATCGATATCAAAACCCTTGAGATTATGCTCGCGCGCGCCGCGCACGGAAATGTGTGTGAGAGCCATAGAAGCTGAATGTTCCGCAAATGTTCAATTGGGTCAAGAGGGACGTTTGGTGGTAATCAGCCAGCGCCCGGCAGTCCCCAGACCATGTGGGGGACGCAGGGAGGATTGCAACTTGGCAAATAATATTCCCAGCGTGCTTTGACGAGCGCCGGGGTTAGGGGTGCCGCATTCATGCTGGTCAGGATATAGGACCCTCCATGACCCGCCTGATCCTGCTCAACAAACCCTTTGGTGTCCTCTCGCAGTTCAGCGGGGGGAAGGATGATTCTCCGCATCCTACTCTGGCGCAATATGTCGATCTGCCAGGGATCTATCCGGCGGGCAGGCTGGACCGCGATAGTGAGGGCTTGCTGTTGTTGACCGGCAATGGCGCGTTGCAGGCGCGCATTGCGGAGCCGAAGCACAAGATGCCCAAGACCTATTACGCGCAGGTGGAAGGCGTGCCTGATGCCAAGGCTCTGGCGCATTTGCGCCACGGGGTGCGGCTGAAGGACGGGGTGACTGCTCCTGCGCTGGTACAGGCGATTGATCCGCCCGCATTGTGGGACCGCGATCCGCCGATCCGCTTTCGCAAGAACGTGCCCGACAGCTGGATTTCTCTGACCATCACCGAAGGGCGCAACCGGCAGGTGCGGCGGATGACGGCGGCGGTCGGCTATCCCACCTTGCGGCTGGTGCGCTGGCAGGTGGGCGACTGGAGCGTGGAAGGCCTGGCGCCGGGCGAATGGCGCGAGATCAGCGTGTAGGGCCCGGAGCATGAGCCACCGCCTGTTCATCGCCATCCGCCCGCCCGTGGCCGTGATCGACAGCCTGATCGATACGATGGAGGGGCTGGACAACGCCCGCTGGCAAAGTGAGGAGCAGCTGCACCTGACCTTGCGCTTCGTGGGCGAGGTGGAGCGTCCGCAGGCCGAGGATCTGGCGCTGGCGCTGGCACAAATCCGCTTTGCGCCCTTTGCCATCAGTATTGCCGGTGTCGGCCATTTCGAAACCAAGGGCGCACCGCGAACCCTCTGGGCACGGGTGGAGCCATCGCGGGATCTTTCGGATTTGCAGAAGCGGGTTGAACAGGCCTGCCGCGCCGCCGGGCTGGAGGATGAGACGCGCAAGTTCGTGCCACATATCACCCTGGCCCGTCTCGACCGGTCCGCCGCTGGGATCGGCGCTTGGCTGGCGCGTCACGCCCGGCTGCACGCGCCGCCGTTCATCGCCGAGAATTTCGTGCTGGTGGAAAGCCACCTGTCCACTGGCGGATCGATCTATCAGGACGTGATGCGGTTTCCTTCCTGATGCCCCAACAGGCGGGGACGCGGCCTATTTCACTGGCGACACCGATCGATCGTACCTATGTGCAGGTTTCAGCTGAAACTGGCCCCGGTGGCCCAAAAACAACGGATCTCGCCCCATGAACGATGCCTCGACTGCACCAGTCGTCCCGTCCACCGTCCCGCAAGCCACCGGCGCCTTTGCGCAATTGTCCGCATTGCCGTTCCACGCGCCCGATTTCACGGCCATTGCTGACGATGAATATGAGGCCGCCATCGTGCGGGCCATTTCCGTCTATCTGGCCGAGATCGAGCAGATAGCCGCCAATCCGGACGCGCCGTCATTCGCCAACACAATTGTGGCAATGGAGCGTGCGGGACAGGTGTTCGGCCGCATCTATTCCGCCTTTTCGCAAAAGGTCAGCGCCAATATCAATCCCTCGCTGGCCGCCGCCGATACCGCCATCGCCCCGCAAGTGGCGGCGATGATGGATGCGATCTACCTCAATGCTGATCTGTTCGCCCGCGTGAAGGCAGTTTTCGATGCCCGCGCGGCCCTGTCGCTGACGGGCGAGGATGCCATGCTGCTGGACGTGACCCATCAGGATTTCGTCCACCGCGGGGCGATGCTGGATGAGGCCGCAAAGACGGAGCTGCGGCAGATCAATACGCGGCTCTCCACCCTGTCCTCTGCCTTTTCCAAGACGCTGACCGCAGGCAGCATCGCCGGGGCACTGGTGGTGGACAGCCGCGAGGAACTGGCCGGGCTGACCGAGGCCGAAATCAGCGCCGCAGCCGGTGCCGCCCGCGAACGGGGTCTGGCGGGGAAATATGTCCTGACATTGCAGAACACCACCTCGCAGGCGCTGCTGTCCAGCCTCGACAATCGCGACGTGCGCGAGCGGCTTTACCGCGCCAGCATCCAGCGCAACCAGGGCGGCGAATTCGATACGCTGGCCTCCACGGCGGAAATGATCGCGCTGCGCACGCGCAAGGCCCAGCTGTTTGGCGAGCCCGATTATGCCAGCTGGGAAATGTATGACCGCATGGCCACCAATCCGGCCAGGGCGCTGGATTTCATGCGCCAGATGGTCCCCGCGCTGGCCGCCACGCAGGAACGCGAAGCAGCCCTGTTGAACGATCGGATCGCGCAGGACGGCCACAACTTCACCGTGCAGCCGTGGGACTGGCCCTATTACGCGGAGAAGATCCGGCAGGAGCGCTACAGCCTGGATGAAAACGCCATCAAGCAGTATTTCGTGGTCGACCGCGTGCTGGAAGACGGCGTGTTCTACATGGCCGAGAAGCTCTATGGCCTGTCGTTCGAAAAGCGCACCGACATCCCCGTCTATCACCCCGACGTGAGCGTCTATACGGTGTTCGACGCGGACGGATCGGAGCTGGCGCTGTTCTATTTCGATCCCTTCGCGCGCGAATCCAAGCGCGGCGGCGCGTGGATGAACAGCTTCATCGAACAGAGCCACCTGCTCGGCCTGAAGCCCGTTATCGGCAACACGCAGAATGTCTCTCCGCCGGCCGAGGGCGAACCGGCACTGGCCAGCTTCGATGACGTGACCACCATGTTCCACGAATTCGGCCACGCGCTGCACGGCTTCTTCGCCGATCAGCAATATCCCTCGCTCTCGGGCACCAACACCGCGCGCGACTGGGTGGAATTTCCCAGCCAGTTCCATGAAAACTTCGCCGTGCTGCCCGAAGTGCTGGGTAATTATGCTCGCCACTGGCAGACCGGGGAGCGGATACCCGATGCGCTGATCGATGCTGTCGACCGCGCCAGCAAGTTCAACCAGGGCTATGCGCTGGGCGAGAATCTCACCGCATCGCTGCTGGACATGGAATGGCACGCGCTCAAGCCGGGTGAGGCACCCGATGACGTGATGGCGTTTGAAGCGGCAGCACTGAACGGTCTTGGCCTGCGCACCGATCTGGTCCCGCCGCGCTATCGCACGCCATACTTCCGGCACATTTTCGAACATGGCTATTCGGCGGGCTATTACTCCTACCTGTGGACCGAGGCGCTGCACCACGATGCCTATAGCTGGGTCCGGGAAAATGGCGGGATGACGCGGGAAATGGGCGAACATATCCGCAAGACCTTCCTGGGTCTGGGCCATTCCAAGGGCTATGAGCAGATGTACCGCGATTTCACCGGGCGCGATCCGCGCGTGGAACCCCTGCTGGAGGCGCGCGGCCTGCTGGCCGCCTGACCTCAGCTGATTGAAAGTGCGCGCGTGCCCGGCTCTCCCAGCCAGCGCGCGCGGGTTTTCCAGACCTGACCTATCGTATCGGGCGAAAGCGCCACTTCAGGCGGCCCGCTGGCGTGCAGCGCGCCGCCATCCAGCACCAGCACATGATCGGCATGGTTCATCGCCAGCGGCAGATCGTGCAGCACCAGCACCACGCCCACTCCGCCCTGCGCGGCTGAGCGCAGGTGCCTGAGCATGGCCAGCTGGTGCCCCAGATCGAGCGCGGCGAGCGGCTCATCCGCCAATATCCAGCGTGGGCCACTCGCCAGCACGCGCGCCAGCAGCGCCCGCGCCTTTTCGCCGCCGGACAATGTGGCGATGGGGCGCTGCGCAAAACCCGCCATCCCGGTGGCTTCCAGCGCGGCGTGCACCGCCTGAATGTCGCTGTCCCCATGTGGTAGGCGGCCCAGCGTTGCGAGCGCTTCTACCGACAGGTTCCACGCCACTTCACCCGCTTGCGGCAGGTAACCGATGGCACGGGCGCGCTGCCTTGCGGGAATGGCGGAGAGCGCCTCCCCATCGAGCAGAACCTTGCCCGATGCAGCGGGCAACAGCCCTGCCAGCGCGGCCAGCAGCGTGGATTTGCCCGCGCCGTTGGGGCCGCAGATTGCCGTGACTGTTCCGGGCCGGAAGGTCGCAGTAATACCCCGCAGCACACTTGCTCCGCCCAGTTCCACACACAGGTCCTGCACTTCCAGCATCACGCCAGCTCCCGCCGCATTTTCAGCAGCAGCCAGAGGAAGAACGGCGCGCCGATCAGACTGAGCGCGATGCCGAGCCTGAGTTCGCTCACCAGCGGCAATATACGGCACACCATGTCCGCCACCAGCACCAGCAGCGCCCCTGCCAGCGCACTGGGCGCGATCAGCCGCGAGGGGCGTCCGTCGGTGAGCGGGCGCACCAGATGCGGCACGATCAGGCCGACAAAGCCGATGATCCCGGCCACCGCCACGCCGCTGCCCACGGCAAGACCGGTGCCGACGATCATCGCCCAGCGCAGCCGCGCCGGGTTGATGCCGAGCGAGCGCGCAGCCGCCTCCCCCAAGGTCAGCGCGTCGAGCGATTTGCCTGCCAGCATCAGAACGCCAATACCCGCCAGCGTCAGCGGCGCGGCCAGCCAGACATCGTTCCAGCTGCGGTCTGTCAGCGCGCCCATCAGCCAGCTGACGATCTCGCTCATGGCAAAGGCATTGGGGGCCATGCTGATGGCGAGCGAGGTGAGCGCACCGGCCAGGCTGGCGATCATCATGCCCGCCAGCGTAAACAGGGCAATACCGCCGCTGCGGCCCGCGATCAGCGCCAGCAGCGCCATCGCTCCGCCCGCGCCGACCAGCGCGAACAGCGGCAGCAGCAAGCCGCTCGCAAGCCCCAGCCACAGCGCCATGACAGCGCCCAGCGCCGCGCCCGGGGCGATGCCGAACAGGCCGGGATCGGCCAGCGGATTGCGCAGATAGCCCTGCATCGCCGCGCCTGATGCGCCCAGCCCCGCGCCGATGACGATCGCCAGCAGCCCGCGCGGCAGGCGCAGCTCCATCACGATCAGCGCGGCATTGGGGGTGGCAGCAGGATCGATCCACACCCGCCCCGCCAGCAGCGAGAGCGGCAGGGCAATGGCCAGCAGCAGGGTGAAGAGGAGGACAGGCCGGGTCATATGCTGGCGCGCACCTGAGCCAGCCGCGCCAGCGCGCGGATGATGGTGGGGCCGCCGCAATACAGCAGCGCGGGATCGAAATCGCGGTATGCAGTGCCTTGCATCTTGCCCAGGACCTGATGGGTCAGCATGCGTTCGTCACTGGCGGCAAGAACCAGCGCGGGCGGATCGGCCAGCACGGCTTCGAGCGGCAGATAGGCCCCCTGCGCAAGCCCGCGCGCGGCGGAATGAAGCGCAAAGCCGCTGTGATCCAGCATTCGGGCGATCAGGCTCTCAGGCCCCGGTACGATGCCGCCTTCCTGCCACATCAGGGTGGACATGGGCGGGCCGTAGTGGGCGGATTGCCGCCATGCCGTCTCCACCTGCCGGACCAGCTCCTCTCCCGCCGCCGCATCCCCCGTCAGCGCGGCTAGCTGGCGGATCTGCGACAGGCTGTCCTCCAGCGTGGAGGCAATGCCGATGGTCTCCACCTGAATGCCCAGCCGGTCGAACGCGGCGCGGCTGGCGGGCGGCAGGAAGCTGCCCGCCACCACCACATCGGGATCGAGCGCCAACACTTCCTCCACCGTGCCGCCGGTGATGGCGAAGCGGCGCGCCTGTTCCAGCGGCATCGATGTGGCCGCCGGATCGTGGCTGTAATGCGATATCGCCAGCAATTGTCCCGGCGCGGCGACTTCTGCCAGAATCGCATCGCTGCACGGGTTGAGGCTGACGACGGTGGGCGCATCGCCCTGCTCGCGCTTTGGCGCGGATTGGCACCCCGCCAGCGCCAGCAGCAGCAGGCCAGCCAGCACCCTCAAAGCCTCACCCTCACGCCGATGTAGGCCGCGCGGCCTTGCGTGCCATATCCGGCGGCGGTCTGGTATTGCTCATCCCAGATGTTCTCAATGCGGCCATAGATCTCGAATACTTCAGAGACGTTCCAGTGCGCGCGCAAATCCACCAGCGCATAGCTGCCCAGCCGCACACTGTTGGCAGGATCATCGAAGCTGGCAGAAACCACGCGCAGATCTGCGCCGAGATAGAAAGCTTCATATCCAATCGCCTCCCAATCCAGCGTGAGAGTGCCCGCATGGACGGGGCGGCGCGCCAGCCGGTTGCCCTGGTACAGCGCGCCTGCCGTACGATCCCGCGTATCGATATAGGCCCATGCAAGCCGCGCATTCACGCGCTGGGTGACACCGGTTTCTGCCTCTACTTCAACACCTTGCGCGCGGGCCAGACCGGTGTTGTCATAAGTGCCGAACGGCCTGTCTGTGCAAATGCCCGTGCTTTCACCAAAGCAGGAAACAAAGCCGATCAGGTCCGAACTTTCACGGCGGAACAGGGTGACAGCCATGGATGTGCGGAAGTTCTGCACACCCTTTTGCAGCGAAACGTCAAAGCTTCGGCTCCGCTCTGGCCGCAGGGCAAAATTGCCATAATCGGAATGGAGCTGGAACAGGCTGGGCGCCTTGAACCCCTCTCCATAGCTGGCCTTGGCCTGCCAATCAGGGGCGAAGGAATATGATGCATCCGCCCCAAGGTTCCAGACCCCGCCAAAATCCCGATGATCCTCGCGGCGCACGCCTGCATGGACCTGAAAAATCTCCCCGCGATGGCCCACTTGGACAAAGGCTGCACGGCTTGCGGTGCTGGCCGGCGCATCGAACAGCGTGGCAAAGCGGCTGCGGTCCTGTTCCGCGCCAAATTCCAGCCATGTCCGGTCTGCGCTGTAAAGACCGCTTCCGCCCAGCTGCCAGTCGCCGCGAATCTCCACCCGCTCGCTGCGGCCATCGCTGTTGAAATTGGCATCCGGGCCAACATCGCGATCAAATATCGCCCGCCTTGTTTGCGAGCGTGAATAAGCCGCGGTGATAGTCAGCCGATCGTCCCAATAGGTCAGCGCAGCCCTGCCCGCCCCCAGCTTTGAGCGCTGATGCTCATTGGTATCCGCCAGCTGATAGTCAGGAGCGGGAAAGCCATCGAGATCGGCCCGCGCATCCGCATGACGATAGGATGCTCGCATCTCCAGCCCGTCCACAATCCGGGCGCGCATCTGTCCGCCAGCCTGCCACTGGCGCAACGCATCGGCCTCCGTGCCGTTTGCAGCGGCGGAGATGCCTCCACTTTCCAGAAAGGCGGCCTTGGCAGACGCTTCAAAGGGGGAGGAATAATATCCGCCAGCTGCCTGCGCCGTGAGACTGTCAGGCCCGCCATATTCCGCAGACACTGGCACTTCATTCCACAGGTGATCAGTGGACATGGCAACCACGCCGCCCATCGCCCGGCTGCCCCAGACCGTACTGTTGGAACTGCGCTGAATCTCGATCCTGGAAATTCCCGCCGGCAACATGGCGGCAAAATCATAGCCGCCACCCGGAGTAGCCACATCATTGATCGGCACACCATCCAGCAGCACCAGCGTCTGATCAGCCTCTGCCCCGCGAATGCGCAGCGACGTCAAGCCTCCCGGCCCGCCATTGCGAGAGAAGGTAACCCCCGGTGCGCGTTGAAGAATGCGGGTAAAATCGCTGCCCTGAACCGCATAGATCTCTTCGATGCCGATAATCGATACTGGCACGTCCAGATCATCGACATGCGTGCGCCGACCGTTGACGACGATCGCGTACATATCGTCAGGTGCCGGATCAGCGAAAACGATGGAGGTTCCTTCCTCCTGGGCCTCCTCGTCATCCGCTTCCTGCGCATGGGCAGGCGCGGCACAACAAGCCATCAACCCGAAAAAGGCCAGAATTCTTCGCACAAGATCCCCCACACCGTGAACGCACAAGAGCCGTTCAGGGCTGGAGGCTTGCGCGCCGCGCCCATGCGCCGCGCGTCCGCTTCCGCTGGCAATCGGTACACCCCGCCCGCTGCCGAACGACCGCCTGACGGAACAGGTCTCCTGGCTCGCCGGATCGCCGCGCCCTCCCGCCTTCCCGGTGCCATCCTTGCAGAGGGCGGCCAGTGGCATGATGGGAAAGCGCTCCCCGGTCACAGTTGCGGGGGCAGCGCAGGATTTGAACCTGCTTCCCTCACCGCCCCATTTTGCAAAGGAGCAGCGGTCCGGCCTCCCGGACATTCCGTGACGATGCGGCAGTGTTAGGCCGCGCGCACTGTTCGGGCAAGTTTAACACCTCACCCCTATACGTCCCGATGTGAGACGCGCGGATCGGAGCCGAGGCGCGATGTCAGGATTCGCGATACGCGCCCAAGCGCGAGTTATCGCATGTTTGGGATTTGCCGCGCTGACCTTTGTTGATGGCCTTGATGATGAACGCCCACGGGACTTTTCGGCGCGGATGACGCGCCGGGGTCGCTCGCGTTCCATCGCCCGGCCGATGCAGCGCAGGATCATCTATCGGCGCATGGGCATTCTGGCCGCAGCGATGGCTGTTCCGGCGATGGCCGCCCCTCCCGGCGGTGACGCGCGCGATCATGTGCAGGTGCGCTTTGCCCTGGCCGATGTGCCGCAGGTCATGGCGCGGCAAGAGCCGGCCCGGCTTGTCCAGACAGAGAGTTCCGCCCTGCCCGCAGCGCTGGAGCCGGCATCCCGCCTTATGCCGCAGCCCGCCAGCGGTCCGGCGGCTCCATCCCTGACGGTGACCGGAAGTCTGACCGACATCACCCGGGCAGAGCAATGCATGACCATGGCCATCTATTACGAAGCGGCGAGCGAAAGCGTGGACGGCCAGCGCGCGGTGGCGCAGGTGGTGATGAACCGCGTCAGCCATCCCGCCTATCCCAACAGCGTGTGCGGCGTGGTGTTCCAGGGGTCGGAGCGTGCTACCGGCTGCCAGTTCAGCTTCACCTGCGACGGATCGCTGTCACGCCAGCCGGGACAGGCCGCTTGGCTGCGTGCGGGCCGCGTGGCGCGCGCGGCGCTGGGCGGTTTTGTCTATGAGCCGGTTGGCCTGGCCACGCATTATCACACTGACGAGGTCAGCCCCTACTGGGCCGCCAGCCTGCAACAGGTGAGCCATATCGGCGCGCATCTGTTCTATCGCTGGCGCGGTGCATCGGGCCGCCCATCGGCATTCACCGCCAGCTATCGCGGCGGCGAACCACTGCCGGTGCGCAATTTTGCCAGCGCCACCTATGTTCCGCAGCGCGAACTGATCCCGGCGGCTCCCGCCGCTACGCCGCCCGCCAGCGAAGCGCTCGCCGCTTCCACGACCAGCGCGATCAGCGCGATCAGCGCGCCGCCTGCGCCAGTGCGTGCAGCGTCAGCGGTACAGGAAAATCTTCCCATGCCTGGCAGCGTGCGGTCTGAATATCAGCAAAGCGGGCAGTGGCTGAAGCAACCCTGACCCCGCCACGCGGTGCCTGCAAGCCATTGAAAAGGCTGACGCGGAAACCGCCGATATTTATCGACAATAAATCGGAAACCATTTGCGCGAACCTTCGCTTAGCCTAGGCTTCCTATAAGGCTGACCCCGGCGCTGCGCATGCGGTGCCCTTGATCGTCAGGACGCCCTAAATGACCATTCGCTTTGCCGCACCCAGATCTTCGATCCGCAACCGCATGGACGAAGTCGAGGTGCACCAGGCAATTGCGCTGCCTGCAAATGACAATGGCACGCGCCACGCCAGCGAGACGATGCTGCACGCCGCCCTGCGTCATTTTGCCCAGCACGGACTGGCCGCTGCCAACCACGCCAGCAAGCAGGCGCAGGATGCCCGCGATGCCGGGGACGAGCAGGCCTATGCATGGTGGCTGGACATTTGCCGCGCGCTCGACCGCCGGATGGCTGGCAGGCTGGAAAAAGGCGACGCTTCTGACCTGCAGATTAAGGCCAACTAGGCATTTGCCCGGAAGATGGCTGGTTAACAAACCAGTGACCTATCCACAGTAAAGGTGAACGCGACAAAAAAAAGGAGTCGCGAGATTACCAGCCTGGAGGACTTTCTGGCCGCCAAGTGCGGTTTTGATGCCAAGGACATGAGCGTCCGCGACCAGTTGTCGCAGACCCTGCACCTGCGCCCTACCGGTCTGGCTATCGGTGCTGTCTGCGGTGCCGGTGCAGGGCTGGTCACTGCGATAACCACCTCTTCTAAGACATTGTTCTGGTCTGCCTGCCTGTTGATTGCGCTGGCAGCCATCCGTGTCGGCATGGCTTATGGTGCGCGATCGCTGCAAGGAAGCCTGGGTGACTGGCTGCGCTATGTTTATCCCGCCGGAGCGCTGGCCTATGCCGCAATCGCCGGTTTCACCGCAGCAATGGCCATCCATCATGCGACCAATCCCGATCTTCAGGTGCTGCTGGTGGGGTATGCGCTGCTGTTTGGTGCAGGGATTGCGGTTGGCAATGCCGGGCGCCCGTTGATCGCGCTGGGGCAGATGGGACTGACCTTCCTGCCCATCGTGGTCGCATCGCTTGTCAATGGCAGCCCCCCCTATCTCGTGCTCGCGGCAATCCTTCCAACCCTGACCATCGGCCTGTCAATCGTGACGCTGAATGTGTTTTCAACGCTTTCTCGCCAGGTTCGCAGCGCCCGGCGCAACGCCGAACTGGCCGAGCACCTTCACCTGCAATCGCGCACGGACATCGTTACCGGCCTGCTCAACCGCACCGGCTTTTCTGCCGAGGCCAAGCAGGTTCTCGGCCGCGCCGATCCGGATGCCCGCATCGCCCTGTTCTGGCTGGACATGCACCGCTTCAAGGAAGTGAACGATTCACTGGGTCACAAGATGGGTGACAAGGTACTGAAGGAAACAGCCCACCGTTTGCGCGCGCTTACCGCACCCGGAGCGGTGCTGGCGCGCTTTGGCAGCGATGAATTCCTGCTGCTGGACACATTTGCCAGCGCTCGCGAAGCGGAAAATCTCGCCGGCCTGCTATCCAGCGAGATGGCTGCCCCCATGCGGCTGGGCGGACACCGGATCGAATCCGGCGCTTCGATCGGCATGACTTCGCGAATTGATGGCGAGCAGACGCTGGACGAGATGATGCAGCAGGCAGATCTGGCGCTGTATCATGCCAAGGCCGCAGGCAGGCATCAGATCTGTCAGTTCGCCCCTTCGATGACGCGCATCCTGGTGCGCCGCAAGGAGATTGAGGCAGAGCTGCGCGCCGCGATCCAGCGAGATGAACTGTCGATCTATTTCCAGCCGATACTGGACCTTTCCAGCGGTCGCATCCGCAGCTTTGAAGCGCTGGTACGCTGGTTCCACCCGGAAAAGGGGGAGCTGGCACCGGAAGAATTCATCCCCGTGGCCGAGGAGACCGGCCTGATCATCACGCTGGGCAACTGGATCACCCGGCAGGCTGCACTCGCCTGCGCCAAATGGCCCAATGACATCACCGTGGCGGTCAATCTTTCACCCATCCAGATCAAGGCGCCGGGCGCGGCGCTGGGCATATTGCGGGCACTGGACGATGCCGGGCTATCCCCCGAGCGGCTGCAACTGGAAGTGACCGAAAGCCTGTTCCTGGAAGACGATGAATCCACCGCCGCCTTCATGGATCAGCTGTCTGGCGAAGGCGTGCGCTTTGCGCTCGATGATTTCGGAACCGGCTATTCCTCTCTGCACTACATCAACAAATATCCTTTCCGCACCATCAAGGTGGATCGCAGCTTCGTGTCCGGTCCCAATATCGGGCGCCACAGCGATGCGATCATTCGCGCGGTGGCGGAAATGGGATCGACGCTGGGCATGGAGATTGTCGCCGAAGGGCTGGAAACGGTCGAACAGGTGCAGATCGTGCGCCGGGCGGGCTGCACGCTGGGCCAGGGCTATTACTTCAGCCGCGCGGTGCCAGAGCATATGGCGGCCATCCTGCTGACCGAAGAGGCAGACCGCCTGGGGCTGACGCGGCTCGCCAGTTGACTGGCGCGAGCCAAAGGGGTCAAGCCGGGCTATAATCGCCTTGAAGCGATCAATATTGCACCGCAAAATCGCTATTGCGAACTGATAGCAGAAAACTCTGCAAAATAAGGGACTTTCGCGGTTGCAAAGGCCGGGTGGCGCGCTTAGGGCCGCTTCTGAACTTGTGCCGAATCCCCTGGCGGACGCGGGGCGGCACACCATGTTTTCGCCTGCATACGCGCCCGCGCAGGATGAAGGACACAGGTTGCTCATGGCCCGTAACAAAATCGCGCTCGTCGGCGCCGGCATGATCGGCGGCACATTGGCTCACCTCGCAGCGATGAAGGAAATGGGCGACGTCGTCCTGTTCGACATTGCCGAAGGTATGCCTGCGGGCAAGGCGCTGGACCTGTCGCAGGCCGCTCCGGTTGAGGGTTTTGACTCCAGGCTCAAGGGCACCACCGATTACGCCGATATCGCTGGCGCAGACGTGGTGATCGTTACCGCAGGCATCCCGCGCAAGCCGGGCATGAGCCGCGACGATCTGCTGGGCATCAATCTGAAAGTGATGAAAGCCGTTGGCGAAGGCATCAAGGCCAACTGCCCCGATGCGTTCGTGATCTGCATCACTAACCCGCTGGATGCGATGGTGTGGGCGCTGCGCGAATTTTCCGGCCTGCCGCACAACAAGGTGGTGGGTATGGCAGGCGTTCTGGACTCTGCGCGCTTCCGCCACTTCCTCGCCGATGAATTCAACGTCAGCGTGGAAGACGTTACCGCCTTCGTGCTGGGCGGCCACGGCGATACCATGGTGCCCGTGCTCGAATATTCGACCGTTGCGGGTATTCCCGTGCCAGACCTCATCAAGATGGGCTGGTCCACGCAGGAAAAGATGGACGCCATCGTCCAGCGCACCCGCTCTGGCGGCGGCGAGATCGTGGCTCTTCTGGGCAATGGCTCGGCCTATTATGCCCCCGCAACCTCGGCCATCCAGATGGCCGAGAGCTATCTCAAGGACAAGAAGCGCGTCCTGCCCTGCGCCGCCTATCTCGAAGGTCAGTATGGCGTGGACGGCCTGTATGTGGGCGTGCCCATCGTGATCGGCGCCGGCGGCGTGGAGCGCATTGTCGAGATCGAACTGGACGAGGCGGCCAAGGCCGGCTTCCAGGTCAGCGTCGATGCGGTCGAGGAATTGCTGGCGGCTTGCAAGGCACTGGATAGCTCGCTGGCGTAAATGAGCGGTCTCTGCCTCCCGCTCGGACTCTTGCTGAGCATCTTTGATGCAGCAATGACCCACGACGGGTGGTTCGCTCCCCGAGTTGGAGATGGATTGGGGCAGTTAATTCCGTGGATGGCAGGCCCTCCAGTTCTGCTGGCTGGGCTTATACTTATGGCAATTTCCTACCCATTTATTCGATCATCCGGCCATGCCAGCGACGATCAAGACAAGGACACAAGATGAGCATCCTCGTAAACAAAGACACCAAGGTCATCACGCAGGGGATGACGGGTGAAACCGGCACGTTCCACACGCAGCAGGCGCTCGATTACGGGACGCAGATGGTGGCGGGCGTGACGCCGGGCAAAGGCGGCTCCACCCACCTTGGTCTGCCCAATTTCAACACGGTGAAGGAAGCCGCGGCGGAAACCGGCGCGACGGCTTCTGTCATCTATGTGCCGCCGCCCTTTGCGGCAGACGCGATCCTTGAGGCTATCGACGCCGGGATCGAGCTGATCGTGACCATTACCGAGGGCGTTCCCGTGCTCGACATGGTGACCGTGAAGCGCGCGCTTTCGGGCACCAGGTCGCGCCTGATCGGCCCGAACTGCCCCGGTGTGCTGACACCCGGCGAATGCAAGATCGGCATCATGCCCGGCTCCATCTTCTCCAAGGGCAGCGTCGGCGTGGTCTCACGCTCCGGCACGCTGACCTATGAAGCCGTGCACCAGACCACTGCGGTGGGCCTTGGCCAGACCACGGCAGTGGGCATTGGCGGCGATCCGGTCAACGGCACCAACTTCATCGACGTGCTCGACCTGTTCCTCGATGACCCCGAAACGAAGTCGATCATCATGATCGGTGAAATCGGCGGCAGCGCGGAAGAAGAAGCGGCAGAATTCATCAAGCAGGAAGCCGCCAAGGGCCGCTCCAAGCCGATGGTCGGTTTCATTGCCGGCCGCACCGCCCCTCCCGGACGGCGGATGGGCCATGCCGGTGCCATCGTGTCCGGCGGACAGGGCGGCGCGGATGACAAGATTGCGGCGATGGAAAGCGCGGGCATCCGCGTTTCCCCCAGCCCCAGCGAGCTGGGCACCACGCTCGACGCGTTGCTGAAGGAACTGGTGTGACCTTCATCGCTTTGATGAAGGTATAATCACTTCCCAACCAAGGACCCGCCCCATGGGTAATGAAGCGCAAGATTTCCTCCCCGAACTGGATAGCCAGGACGGACCGCAGCAAGGCCCCAGCTGGGCCAGCACACGCTGGCCGCTGGATTTTGGCGGCGAGGATGATCTGACCGGGGCGATGGACCCCACCACCATGACCATCGCGGTGAAGCAGGCGGTGGCTCAGGCAGGCAAGGCGAGCGATCCCGAAGCGATCGAGAAGGCGGCGGATGCCTCCATCCGCGCCATGCTGCTGATCCGTACCTACCGCGTGCGCGGCCATCTGGCGGCGGACCTTGATCCGCTGCACCTGTCGCACCGCGAATTGCCGCGCGACCTGACGCTGGAATGGCACGGCTTTTCCGGCGCGGCGCTGGATGAAGAGGTGTTTATCGGCGGAAACCTGGGCTTCCACTGGATTACCCCGCGCCATCTGGTGGAGATCCTGCGCAAGAATTACTGCGGCCATGTCGGCCTGGAATACATGCATATCTCCGACGTGGAGGAGCGCCGCTTCCTGCAGGACCGGATCGAGGGGCCGGACAAGGTCATCCAGTTCACGCCGGAGGGCAAGCGCGCCATTCTGGGCGCGGTGATCCGCGGCGAGGAATATGAAAAGTTCCTCGGCAAGAAATATGTCGGCACCAAGCGCTTTGGCCTTGATGGCGGTGAGAGCATGATCCCGGCGCTGGAAGCGGTGATCAAATATGGCGGCTCACTGGGTGTGCGGGAAATCATCTATGGCATGTCCCACCGTGGCCGCCTGAACGTGCTCGCCAATGTCATGGCCAAGCCGTACAAGGTGATCTTCCACGAATTTTCCGGCGGCAGCGCCAATCCTGACGATGTGGGCGGTTCGGGCGATGTAAAATACCACCTGGGCACCAGCACTGACCGTGAGTTTGACGGTATTTCCGTGCACATGTCGCTGGTCCCCAATCCAAGCCACCTCGAAGCGGTCAATCCCGTGGTGCTGGGCAAGACCCGCGCCCAGCAGGCGATCCGCGACGATCTGTCCAAGCACGATCAGGTGCTGCCGGTGCTGCTGCACGGCGATGCCGCCTTTGCCGGACAGGGTGTGGTGTGGGAATGCTTCGGCCTTTCGGGCGTCCGCGGATATTCCACTGGCGGCTGCCTGCACTTCGTGATCAATAACCAGATCGGTTTTACCACCAGCCCACAATTCGCCAGATCGTCACCTTACCCGTCAGACGTAGCCAAGGGCGTGCAGGCGCCCATCCTGCATGTGAACGGCGACAATCCCGAAGCGGTGACCTTCGCCTGCAAGCTCGCCATCGAATACCGCCAGCGCTTCAAGCGCGATATCGTGATCGACATGTGGTGCTATCGCCGGTTCGGCCACAATGAAGGCGATGAGCCCAGCTTCACCCAGCCGCTGATGTATGAACGGATCAAGCAGCATCCGCGCGTGAGCGAGCTGTATTCCGAGCGGCTGAAGGCCGAAGGCGTGATCGAGGAAGGCACCGCGCCCGCGATGCGCCAGGAATTCATCGACCATCTCGAAGAGGAATTCGAGGCCGGCAAGAGCTACAAGCCCAATGAGGCGGACTGGTTCGCCGGTCGCTGGAGCGGGCTGCACAAGCCAGCCGATCCCGAAAGCGCGCGCCGCAACGTGCACACCGCGATCGAGAAGAAGCTGTTCGAAAGCCTTGGCCGCACGCTGACCACGGTTCCCGCCGAACACACCATCCACAAGACGCTGCAACGTGTGCTGGATGCCAAGGCAAAATCATTCGAAACAGGCACCGGCTTTGACTGGGCCACTGCCGAGGCGCTGGCATTCGGCAGTCTGGTGACCGAGGGCTTCGGGGTGCGCCTGTCCGGGCAGGATTCGGGCCGCGGCACCTTCAGCCAGCGCCACGCCATCTGGATCGACCAGAATACCGAGAGCAAGTACATCCCGCTCGCCACCCTGCCGCACGGCAAGTTCGAGGTGTATGACAGCACCCTGTCCGAATTCGGCGTGCTCGGCTTCGAATATGGCTTTGCCCTGGCCGATCCCAAGACGCTGGTGATGTGGGAAGCACAGTTCGGCGATTTCGCCAATGGCGCGCAGGTCATCATCGATCAGTTCATCGCATCGGGTGAGGCCAAGTGGCTGCGCGCCAATGGTCTGGTGATGCTGCTGCCGCACGGCTTCGAGGGTCAGGGACCGGAGCATTCCTCCGCCCGGCTCGAGCGGTTCTTGCAGCTGTGCGCCAACGACAACATTCAGGTGTGCAACATCACCAGTCCGGCCAATTACTTCCACGTCCTGCGCCGGCAGATGATGCGCCCATTCCGCAAGCCGCTGATCATCATGACGCCCAAGAGCCTGCTGCGCCATCCGATGGCCAAGAGCGATGCCGACAAGTTCATGGGCGAGAGCCACTTCATGCGCATCCTTTCCGACAAGTCGCCAATCGACGATGCCAAGGTGCGCCGCCTGGTGCTGTGCAGCGGCAAGGTCGCCTATGACCTGATGGAAAAGCGCGATGCGGAAGGGCTGGACGACGTGTCCATCGTCCGTCTGGAACAGCTCTACCCATTCCCCGGAGAGCCGCTGGCCACGCGCCTCAAACGCATGACCGGGCTTGAACAGGTGATCTGGTGCCAGGAAGAACCGCGCAACAACGGCGCATGGTTCTTTGTCGACAACCAGATCGAGAATGCGCTGACCGCCGCCGGACACACCGGCATGCGCCCGCGCTATGCCGGGCGCGAAGTGGCGGCATCGCCTGCCACAGGGTTCGCCAAACGCCACCAGATGCAGCAGGAGGAGCTGGTTGCCGATGCGCTCGGCCTGTCTGATCGCTCCGCCGCCGCAAAACGCAAATCCACAGCCAGCTAGTCAGGCCCAAGGGAAATCCAATCATGGCCCATGAAGTCAAAGTCCCCACGCTGGGCGAATCCGTTACCGAAGCCACTATTGGCGAATGGCTGAAGAAGCCCGGTGATGCAGTCGCCCTGGACGAGCCGATTTGCAGTCTGGAGACAGACAAGGTTGCAGTGGAAGTGCCCGCCCCTGTGGCCGGTATCCTCAGCGCACAGCTTGTGGCCGTGGGTGACACGGTGGAAGTTGGCGCAGCTATCGCGCAGATAGAGGCTACCGATGGCGCCGCCGCGCCTGCACCCTCGCCCGCGCCTGCCGCTGCTGCACCGGCCCCGTCTCCGGCCCCCGCTCCGGCCGCTATTGCCAAGGAAGCCGCGGACGATGATGCCGGCGATCCGCAGACGCTGTCCCCCGCCGTGCGCCGCGCGGTTCTGGAACATGGGGTGGACCCCAGCACCATCAAAGGCACCGGCAAGGATGGCCGCCTGACCAAGGAAGACGTGCTGGCCGCCGCCAAGGCCAAGAAGGATGGCGGCGCGGCAGCGCCTGCGCCCTCGCCCGCACCGGCCGCCGCAGATGCCGGCGCCACGGGTGAGCGCACTGTCGAGCGGGTGAAGATGACGCGCCTGCGCCAGACCATCGCCAAGAGGCTCAAGAGCGCGCAGGACAATGCCGCCCTGCTGACCACGTTCAACGATGTGGACATGACCGCGGTGATCGAGGCGCGCAACCAGTACAAGGACATGTTCGCCAGGAAGCACGGCATCAAGCTGGGCTTCATGTCGTTCTTCGCCAAGGCCGCCTGCCTGGCGCTGAAGGATGTCCCGTCGGTCAATGCGCAGATCGAGGGCGACGAGATCCTCTACCATAATTTCGTCGACCTCTCGGTCGCGGTCAGCGCGCCCAACGGGCTGGTTGTGCCGGTGGTGCGCAGCGTGGACCAGATGAGCTTTGCCGAGATCGAGCTGGCCATCGCCGAATTCGGCCGCAAGGCCAAGGAAGGCACGCTGACCATGGCAGACATGCAGGGCGGCACCTTCACCATCTCCAACGGCGGCGTGTTCGGATCGCTGATGTCGACCCCGATCATCAACCCGCCGCAGAGCGCCGTGCTTGGCCTCCACCGGATCGAGGATCGCCCCGTCGCCGTAAATGGCCAGGTGGTGATCCGCCCGATGATGTATCTCGCCCTGTCCTACGACCACCGCATCATTGACGGACGCGAGGCAGTGACTGCGCTCAAGATCATGAAGGAAGCGATCGAAGATCCGATGCGGATGCTGATCGACCTTTGAGGAAGAAGTGATGGCTGACAATTACGATTTCGACGTCCTGTTCATCGGCTCTGGCCCCGGCGGTTATGTCGGCGCGATCCGCGCGGCGCAGCTGGGGCTGAAGACGGCCTGCGTGGAAAGCCGCGAGACGCTGGGCGGAACATGCCTCAATGTCGGCTGCATTCCTTCCAAGGCGATGCTGCATGCGTCCGAATTCTATGACGCGGCGGCCAATGGCATGATGGCCAAGATGGGCGTGGACGTGACGCCAAAGCTCAACCTTCCGGTGATGCATGATCAGCGCAGGGATGCGGTCAAGCAGCTGACCGGCGGGATCGAATATCTGTTCAAGAAGAACAAGGTCACCTGGATCAAGGGCTTTGCCAGCTTTGTCGATGCGCACACGGTGAAGGTTGGCGATGCCACCTACAGCGCGAAGGAAGTGGTGATCGCCACCGGTTCCTCCGTCACCCCGCTGCCCGGCGTGGACGTGGACAATGACAAGGGCGTGGTGGTCGATTCCACCGGCGCGCTGGAACTTGCCGCCGTGCCAAAGCACATGGTGGTGATCGGCGGCGGCGTGATCGGGCTGGAGCTGGGTTCGGTCTGGCGCAGGCTCGGCGCGAAAGTCACCGTGGTGGAATTCCTCGACCAGTTGCTGCCCGGCATGGACGGCGATATCCGCAAGGAAGCCGCCAAGGTCTTTGCCAAGCAGGGCATGGAACTGAAGCTGTCTACCAAGGTCACCGGCGTTGCCGTGAAGGGCAAGACCGCCACCTTGACGCTGGAGCCTTCCGCAGGCGGCGCGGCAGAGACGCTGAAGGCGGACTGCGTGCTGGTTTCCATCGGACGCAGGCCCAATACCGAAGGGCTCGGGCTGGAGAATATCGGCCTGGAGACCAACAAGCGCGGCCAGATCGAGATTGACGGAGAATTCCGCACTTCGGTGGCCGGTGTGCGCGCCATTGGCGACGTGGTCCCCGGCCCCATGCTCGCCCACAAGGCCGAGGATGAGGGCATTGCGGTGGCCGAATGGATCGCCGGACAGACCGGCATCGTCAACCACGATGTGATCCCCGGCGTGGTCTATACCTGGCCGGAAATGGCCGGTGTCGGCCTGACCGAGGAAGCCGCGCTGGAGAAAGCCGGCGGCGACAAGGCCGCGATCAAGGTCGGCAAGTTCCCCATGCTCGCCAACAGCCGCGCCAAGACCAATCATGAGCCGGACGGCTTCGTGAAGGTGATCGCCGATGCGCAGACGGACCGCGTTCTGGGCGTGTGGGCCATCGCCTCTGTCGCCGGAACGATGATCGCCGAAGCCGCGCTGGGCATGGAGTTCGGCGCGACCAGCGAGGATATCGCCTATACCTGCCACGCCCACCCGACGCACTCCGAAGCGATCAAGGAAGCGGCAATGGCGGTGCGCGGCAAGCCGATCCATATGTAAGCGCCAGCATGGCAGAGCTTTCCCCCTTCCACCTCGCCTTCCCGGTGCATGATCTGGCGGCGGCGCGGGCGTTCTGGGGCGGCGTGATGGGCTGCCCCGAAGGGCGCAGCTGCGAGACATGGGTGGATTTCGACTTTTGCGGCCACCAGATCGTGACCCACCTCGTTCCCGGCTGCGACCGGCGCGATGAAGCCAGCAACCCGGTGGATGGCCACGGCGTGCCAGTCCCCCATTTCGGCATCGTGCTGTCGATGGTGGAATGGAAGGCGCTGGCCGCGAGGCTGACGGACGCGGGCGTGAAATTCGCGATTGCGCCCTACATCCGCTTTGCCGGCCAGCCGGGCGAGCAGGCGACCATGTTCTTCCGCGATCCATCGGGCAATGCGGTGGAAATGAAGGCCTTTGCCGACCGGTCAAAGCTGTTCGCGACACGCTAGCGCTGCGGCGCCCGCCCCGCTAATCACTGCCAATGGGTATCCAACAAACAATGCAGCGCTTCGCGCGCTGGCACATCTGGCTTGGCTGGCTGGTCGGCGTGCCGATCCTGATGTGGACGATCAGCGGGCTGGTGATGGTGGCGCAGCCTATCGAGACTGTGCGCGGCGATCACCTGCGTGCCGATCCTGCGCTGATCGAGACTGCGGGTCTGGTCTTCCCCACCCGCATCGGCACAGCGCGCAGCATCTCTCTGGTCAATCAGGTGGATGGCCCCGCGTGGATCGTGACCGAGGAGGATGGCGGGCAATATCGCTATTCCGCCACCGATGGCACTCTGATCCCGCCGGTGATCGAGGATGAGGCGCGGCGCATTGCGCTGGCGGCCTATGCCGGCGATGCCGCGCTGGAGACGATCACCTATTTCCCCTCCGACGTGGTGCCCGGCGATCTGCGCCTGCCCACCGCATCCTGGCAGGCCCATTTTGCCGACGGGACCAATATCTACATTCACAATTCCACCGGCCAGCTGCTGGCGGTGCGATCATCTTGGTGGCGCGTGTATGATTTCATGTGGGGCCTGCACATCATGGATCTGCAGACGCGCGAGGATACATCGCACCCGGTACTGATCATCTTCGCCCTGCTGGGCGTGATCGGTTCGCTGCTGGGCTGCGTGCTGATGTTCCGCCGCCGCAAGGCAAAGGTGCGGGTCAAGGCACAGGGTCAGGACTGAAGCATGACTCCGCCGCTGCTTCCTGCACTGCCGCCGTTGCTCGATCTTGCGGGCACGGCAGTGTTCGCGCTGACCGGAGCGTTGATCGCCGCGCGGCTGCGGCAGACATTCGTGACGCTGTGCTTCTTTGCGCTGGTGACGGGGGTTGGCGGCGGATCGGTGCGCGATGTGCTGATCGGCGTGCCCGCCTTCTGGCTGCGCGATCCGTGGGTGGCTCCGGTGATCCTGGCCACCGCGCTGGTGGTGTGGTTCACCCCGCACCGCATCTGGGACAACAGACTGCTGGAATGGGCCGATGCCGCCGGGCTTGCCGCCTTTGCGGTGCTGGGCACGGCCAAGGCGCTGGCCTTTGGCGTGGCGCCTGTTCCGGCGGTGATCCTGGGCGTGCTGACAGGTTGTGCGGGCGGCATTATCCGCGATGTGGTGGCGGGCGTGCCATCGATCATGATGCGGCCCGATCTTTACGTTACAGCCGCAGCACTTTCGGCCACGCTGACCGCGATCTTCGTCTATCTGGGAATGGGTGACTGGTGGAGCTGGGCCATCGCCGCATGCGCAGGTTTTGCCCTGCGCGGTGCGGCGCTGATTTGGCATCTTACCCTGCCCGCCTATTCGAGGGACACCTAACCGCCAAAACTGGCTTCGTAGCCCTCTTCACCGGGCAGCGGACCGCCGGGATAGGCCGGACGCGGATCATCGCGCAGGTCCTGGTCAATCACTGCGCTACTGCTGCTGCCTTGTGAACCGTGCGTACTGGCGCGGGCCGCAGCGTATTGATCATCGGACCACTGGCGGTCATCGCCCGAAAACTGCGTATCGCCGTCTGCGGAATAGGAGAAATCGTCACCCATATCGATGCTGCGGATACGGCCTTCATTGTCGATCCGGCAGGAGAAATAGTCGCCGCTGCTGAGCGATCCGGACACGTTCCAACCGCTGGAATCACGCGCGGCATTGTCCACGCTGTCCACCCGGTCACGCCCGCGTTCGACCTGATCCACGCACATGTCCACCGCGCGGTCCATGCCGCCCGACGACCAGGAGCGCTCAGGGCGGGCCGGTTCGCGGTAACGCACGTCATTATCGCGCACACGGGTGCGGTCATAGGTGCGGTCACGGTTACTGGAGGCAGAGCTGGCAATGGCGGCAATCGTACCCAGCACCAGGACGCCAGCGATCACATCGCCCGTATTCACTCCGCGACGATCGCGGCGCCAGCGGTGGTTCTGCACATTGCCGGCATCGCCATCATAGGCGACCACGGCGGCAGAGGTTCCACTGGCAACATGCGGGAGTTGCGCGGCGGCCACGGGGATGGCGGTCATCGACGTGGCGGCCAGCGTTGCGGCGGCAAGGGCGAATTTGTTGCGGATCACGGCCATTGGCGGCTTCCTATCTTCAGTCTGTTGCGCAGCCCCATCATATTGGGGGCCGACTTTGTCATTGACACAAGAGATAGGCGGCCCAGGCTTGCATTAGCCTGAACCGCCTTTCCCGGGAGATTCATGTCTCAGAGGCCGCGGATGCCGCGATAGTCGATGTCGACCACCCGGCCACGGCGGAAGTCGCAGGTGAAGCGCCCTTCATCCCAGCCTCTGTTGCGGGAATTGCGGCCACGATAATCGTTGGTGCGCACTGCAATCCTGCCGGTCACTTCGAAACCGCCGCGTTCACGCTCGACATCGCGGATCTGGGTCACGTCGGCACGGCCACCGCCCCAGCGTTCTGCCTGGCGTTCAGCGGCCCGTACGCACTGTTCTACCGCGCGATCGGGATTGCCGCGGCCATTGTAGCCATAGCGACTGCCCGAACGACGATCGTCATACCGATCCCGGTCGTTATAGCGCCGGTCATTGTAGTCGCGGTCATTGTAACGGCGATCGTCATAGCGCCTGTCGTCATAGCGGCGGTTGTTGTCGCTGGAAGCGATCACGGCGGCAAGGCCACCCAGGATCACCGCTCCGGCAATGACTTCGCCCGTGCTGATGTGATTGTTATTGCGGTGGTTGCGGTCCTGGGCGTTGGCAGGAGCTGCCATGCCCACGGCCAGCGCGCCAGCCGCGACGGTTGCAATCGTACCCTTGGCAAGAGCTTTGGAAATGGACTTCATGGTCGTTCTCCTCAATCGTCCAGGTGACCATCTGTCACCCATGAGGAGAGTTATAGGCATGCCACGGTGAGGTGACGCTGAACTCGCGTGTTAGCCAGCGTTCACAAAAGTGTTAGCTTTTATGAACAGTTATTCGGGTGCGTCCAGACCCGTCCAATATGCAAGAAAACCCATGATATCCGCGGCTTCGGCAATCGCCTTGTCGGTCGGCTTGCCCGATCCGTGGCCCGCGCGCGTCTCTATGCGGATCAGCTGCGGGCGCTCCCCGCGTTCAGCTTCCTGCATCGCGGCGATATATTTGAAGCTGTGGCCCGGCACCACGCGGTCATCGGTATCGGCAGTGGTCACCAGCAGCGCGGGATAGTCCACCCCGTCCTGAATATTGTGCAGCGGGGAATAGGCGCGCAGGATGCGGAAGTCCTCCTCGCGGTCAGGATAGCCGTAATCGTCCACCCAATAGCGCCCTGCGGTCCAGCGATCGAAGCGCAGCATGTCCATCACGCCCACGCCGGCATTGCCCGCTGCGAACAGGTCTGGCCGCTGGTTGACGACCGCGCCCACCAGCAAGCCGCCGTTCGATCCGCCCTGTATCGCCAGCCCGCCTTGCGCGGTGATGCCCTGTGCGATCAGATATTCACCCGCAGCGATAAAATCATCGAAACTGTTCTGCTTGCTGGCGCGGCGACCGCCATCGTGCCACGCCTTGCCATATTCGCCGCCGCCACGGATGTTGGCCACCACATAAGCCCCGCCCGCCTCCACCCACGCCAGGCGGCTGGCGGAAAAGCCGGGGGTGAGCGAAATGTCGAAACCGCCATAGCCATACAGCAGCGTGGGCAGCGGTTCTCCCGCTTCGGCCAGATCGCGGCGGCGCATGATGAACATGGGCACGCGCGTGCCGTCCTTGCTGTGATAGAAGCGCTGCTCGACCACGAAATTGTCAGGATCGAAGGCCATCTCCGGCTGGGCGAAGATGGTCGTCTCGCCGCTTGCCACGTCCATGCGATAGATGGTGGGCGGGCGGTTGAAACTGGTGAAGCTGTAGAACGCCTCATCATTGCCGGGGTGGCCGGAAAACCCGCCCACGCTGCCGATCCCGTCCAGCGCCACTTCGCCCGCCTCTGCTCCGTCCAGAGTGTAGATGCGCACGGCAGAGCTGGCATCGCGCAGATAGGACAGGATCAGGCGGTCCCCGACGATCGATGCCCCGTCTATCGGCTGGTCCTGCTGCGCCACCACTTCGCGCCACTGCGGATGGCCGGCCGCCAGATCGATGCTGACCACGCGGTAGAGAGGTGCGTCTTCGTTGGTGACGAACCACAGCCGGTCACCGATACCGTCGATGAATTTCCACGCATTGTCGAAGCCGGTCACCAGCGCACGTGCGGTCCAGTCCCCGCTGCCGGTATCGTCCAGACTGACCGCATGAATTTCATAGCGCGCATCGGTGCCGATGGATGAGGTGATGATCGCCCAGCGGCCATCATCGGAAACGCTGGCGCTGTGGTTGCGTTCTGGGTGATCGGGGGTGGAGAAGACCAGTTGGTCGCTTTCCTGCGCGGTGCCCAGGCGGTGGAAATAGACTGCCTGATTGTAGTTCAGCGCCTGAAAATCCTCGCCTTCCTCCGGCTCGGGGAAGCGCGAGTAGAGAAATCCCTCCTCCCCCACCCATGCAAGGCCGGTGAACTTGGCCCAGCGGATCTCATCCTGCCGGACCTCGCCAGTCGCCACATCCAGCACCCGCAGGATGCGCCAGTCGGTGCCGCCATCCTGCACGGAGTAGAGCAATTTGGAGCCATCGGGAGACGGCGCCCAGCCCGACAGCGCGGTAGCCCCGTCATCGGCCCACTGGTTGGGATCGATCAGCAGGCGCGGCGCCGCATCCAGCGTATCGCGCACATACAGCGGAGACTGGTTCTGCAGGCCCGAATTGCGCGAATAGAAATAGCGCCCGCCGCGCTGGTAGGGGGTGGAGAAACGTTCGAAATCGAACAACTCGCTGATGCGCGAGCGGAACCATTCGCGCGCGGGCAGCCGGTCCAGGAAGGCGTTGGTAAGGGCGTTCTGCCGCTCCACCCAATCGGCCACTTCCGGGCTGTTACGGACATCGTCTTCCAGCCAGCGATAGGGGTCGGCAATCGTCTCGCCAAAAATGGTCTCGGTCGCGTCGCCGCGGCGGGTCTTGGGATAATCTGGTGCGCTCATACCCAGCGCCTTAGCGCGATTGGCCAAGGCGGCAAGACGCGATGCACTGCGGACCGGCAGCGCCAAAGGGATCGGGGACATACAAAAAGGCGGTCGCAATCGGATAGAATGCAACCGCCTTTTGAAAGGGTCCGAAGGATCGCGTGCTTACGCGTCTTCGTATTCGTCCTCGGTCATCACCGGGCCGCTGTCCTGGCCCTTGGCGTCCACGTCACGGTCAACCAGTTCGATGATCGCGATGGGGGCAGCGTCCGAAGCACGGAAACCGGCCTTGATCACGCGGGTATAACCGCCTTCACGGTCAGCATAGCGAGCTGCCAGAACGTCAAACAGCTTCTTCAGCTGGGTTTCGTCCAGCAGGCGCGACTGCGCCAGACGACGGTTGGAAAGGCCGCCACGCTTTGCCAGCGTGATCAGCTTTTCAATATAGGGGCGCAGTTCCTTGGCCTTGGCCGTGGTGGTGGTGATCTGCTCATGCTTGATGAGGGCCGCCGCCATATTGCGGAAAAGGGCCTTGCGATGGCCGGTCTTGCGGCTCAGCTTGCGGCCTGAATGTCCGTGACGCATAATTCAATACTCCGTTCGATAAAGGCCCGTGTCAGGTAGCCAGTAGCCGGTGCCAATCAGGGCCGACACCTTCGCCCTTGTGGTAAGTCCCCGCCACTGGCGGGGACTCCCGAAAGGATTAACCCAAGGAGATTAACCGAGCAGCTCTTGTTCGAGCTTCTTGGCCATTTCCTCAATGTTCTCAGGCGGCCATCCGGGGATGTCCATGCCAAGACGCAGACCCATGGAAGACAGCACTTCCTTGATCTCGTTGAGCGACTTGCGGCCGAAGTTCGGCGTGCGCAGCATCTCGGCTTCGGTCTTCTGGACCAGGTCGCCGATATAGATGATGTTGTCGTTCTTGAGGCAGTTGGCCGAGCGAACCGACAGTTCCAGCTCGTCCACCTTCTTGAGGAGGTAACGGTTGAGCTGGTTGGTGTCGCTTTCTTCCGGCTGCGCGGCAACGCCGATCATGGCGCTGGTCGGCTGCGGAATGCCGTCTTCGAAGTGGACGAACAGCGTCAGCTGGTCCTGCAGGATGCGTGCGGCATAGGCCACAGCATCTTCAGGAGTGACGGTGCCGTCGGTCTCGACAGTCAGGCTCAGCTTGTCGAAGTCCAGTTCCTGGCCAACGCGGGCCTTGTCGACCTTGTAGCTGACCTGCTTGATCGGCGAGTAGAGCGAATCCACCGGGATCAGGCCGATCGGCGCATCGGCCGGGCGGTTCTGCACAGCAGGCGTATAGCCGCTGCCGCTGTCCGCGGTCAGTTCCATGTTCAGCGTCGCGCCTTCGTCCAGGTGACAGATCACCAGATCGGGGTTGAGCACTTCAATGTCACCGGTCACGGCGATGTCACCGGCGGTTACTTCAGCCGGGCCGGTGGCGGAAAGCTGCAGGCGCTTGGGGCCTTCACCTTCCATCTTCAGCGCGATCTGCTTCACGTTCAGGACGATATCGGTCACGTCTTCACGCACACCGGCGAGTGACGAGAACTCATGCAGCACATTCTCGATCTTGATCGAGGTGATGGCGGCACCCTGAAGGCTGGCGAGCAGAACGCGGCGCAGCGCATTGCCAAGCGTCAGGCCATAGCCGCGTTCGAGCGGTTCGGCGACGAAGGTGGCCTTGCGCTTCTTGTCGCTGCCTTCCTTGATTTCGAGGCTGTTGGGCTTCTTGAGTTCCTGCCAGTTCTTCATATTGACGGACATGGACTTCCCCTAAAGGCTTAAGTTTCGGCGGCAAAGGCCGCGGAGCGTCTGGGACGCCGCGGCCGATGCGAATGACTGTATGCGGGACCGTTTTACCGGCCTCGCGGGCAGGTTCGGATCAGACGCGGCGGCGCTTGGATGGCCTCACGCCGTTATGCGGTATCGGTGTGACGTCGCGAATGGAGGTGATGGTGAAACCCACCGCCGCCAGTGCACGAAGAGCGCTTTCACGGCCCGAGCCCGGACCCTTGATCTCAACTTCCAGGGTGCGCACGCCATGTTCGGCGGCTTTCTTGCCGGCGTCATCCGCAGCTACCTGAGCAGCATAGGGAGTGGACTTGCGGCTACCCTTGAAGCCCATCGTGCCAGCGCTGGACCAGCTGATTGCATTGCCCTGTGCGTCGGTGATGGTGATCATCGTGTTGTTGAAGCTGGCGTTGACATGCGCAACACCGCTTGAAATGTTCTTTTTATCGCGGCGCCTAACGCGGCCTGGTTCGCGTGCCATGGTACGTATTCCTCTTTATCTGCAGCAGAAGGGAAAAGCTTTGGGACTGGCCCGAAGCTTACTTCTTCTTGCCTGCGATAGGCTTGGCCTTGCCCTTGCGGGTACGGGCGTTGGTATGGGTGCGCTGACCACGGACGGGCAGGCCCTTGCGATGACGCAGGCCGCGATAGCAGGCCAGGTCCATAAGGCGCTTGATGTTCATCGCCGTGTTGCGGCGCAGATCGCCTTCAACGGTGACATCCGCATCGATCGTTTCACGGATCTGCAGGACTTCCGCATCGCTCAGATCCTGCACGCGGCGGGAATGATCGATACCAAGCTTGTCGGCGATTTTCTTGGCCGTGGTCGGGCCGATACCGTGAATGTAAGTCAGCGCCACGATAACGCGCTTGTTGGTGGGGATATTTACCCCGGCAATACGAGCCACTTAAATCTCCTGCTCCACAGGGGATAAATCCCCTATCTCATAGCGTAAAGGTCGAACGCTTGACCGAAAACTGCGCCACAACAGCAATCAGCCCGGATGGCGCGCATCTGTGGCTGCCGCCTGCCGGACCGGTTTCCGATTAAACGAATGGAAGCCGCAAGTAGGGCGATTCGCCACTCGCGTCAAGCGCGCAAAGGAGCCGCAGGAAAGTTCCTGCGCCTCTGCATGGCACTTGGTGACATCACTTATAGCGCGGCATTACCCGCTCGTCAAAAACACTGTGCTGAAATTGTGGATTCTAGGGAGCCGGGGCCGGTCCGCCCAGCGCAGCAACAAGTCCGCCGAGGAATTCCGCCTGCACCCGGTCAACCACCGGCGCCAGGGCCTCCAGCGACTGGCGCGACTGGCCGCCGACCACATAATCCCACGTGATCAGCGTCCCCTCTCCCGTATCGGCCAGCGTTACGGTGAGCGTGCCGGAAAGGCCTTCAGCCTGCAGCGGACCCAGCGCACCCACCATGCGCAGCGTCGATCCGGGCATGACCATCACCACCCGCATATGTTCGGCAGACCCGGGCGCGCGGTCATCTTGTGCGGGGATCACCTCGCAAAAACAGCCGCCGGCGCGCGGATCGAGCGAGAGATTGGCCGAATTGCCGGACCAGCTGTGGGTCCACCAGTTCTGCGGCTCCACCAGCATGGACCAGGTGGTGGCGAGATCGGCAGAGACTACGGCCTGGTTGCTGGAGGCAAAGCCCCCGCCAGCAGACGGAACAATGTCAGCAGATGCAGGGGATGCCGCCGCAATGGCCGCCAGCCCGACAAGAATTACCCGCATGATGAAAGCCCCTTGCGAATTCTCCGTCCCGGCGGATGACTAGCAAGTCTCCGCCGGATCGGAAAGCGCAGGAGCGATCAGCTGGCCAGGACTTTCTCGATCGCCTTGGTCACAACCGCGATATCGGCCATGCCATCAATCCGCGTGACGATGCCCAGAGCATCGTAATGCGGCAGGATCGGCGCGGTCTTGGCCCGGTATTCGGCCATGCGCGTGCGCACGGTTTCCTCATTGTCGTCCGGACGACGCTTGAATTCCTCGTGGCCACACTTGTCGCACACGCCAGCCACTGCGGGCTGCTTGAAGATATCGTGATAGCCCTCGCCGCAATTGGCGCAGGTGAAGCGACCGATGATCCGCTCAACCAGAGCATCCTCGTCCACGTCCAGTTCGATCACATGGTCAAGCTTGCGGCCGTTCTTGGCGAGCAGTTCGTCCAGCGCCAGTGCCTGCGCTTCGGTGCGCGGATAGCCATCGAAGATGGCGCCGACATCGGCGCCCATTGCGGCCAGCTCGGCATCGATCAGGTCGGAGACGATCTGGTCGGAAACCAGCTCACCCCGGTCCATCACCTGCTTGGCCTTGATGCCAACGGGCGTCTGCGCCTTCACCGCGGCGCGCAGCATGTCTCCGGTGGAGAGCTGGCGCATGCCGTGATGCTCGACAAGCAGGCTGGACTGGGTGCCCTTGCCCGCCCCTGGAGGGCCAAGAAGAATGATGTTCATGGCGTTCGAAACTCCCCCGTGCGGCACGTCCTTGCGCGGTTAGCGCAGGCGTCCCTTCAACTTGGCCTTCTTGATCAGGTCACCATACTGGTGAGCCAGCAGATGCGACTGGATCTGGCTGATCGTATCGACAGTGACGTTCACCACGATCAGCAGGCTGGTACCGCCAAGGAACAGCGGAACGCCGGTCTGCGCGATCATGTATTCCGGCACCACGCACACCACGGTGAGGTAGATCGCGCCGACCACGGTGATGCGGGTCAGCACATAATCGAGATAATCGGCGGTCCGCTTGCCCGGGCGAATGCCGGGGATGAAGCCGCCGTTCTTCTTCAGGTTCTCCGCCGTGTCTTCAGGGTTGAAGACCACTGCGGTGTAGAAGAAGCAGAAGAAGATGATGCCCGCAGCATACAGCGCCATGTACAGCGGCGCGCCGTGGGTCAGATACTGGTTGAGCGTCTGGATCACGCCGAAGAAGGCGCTGTCCGAATCCACCGAATTGCCGGCGAACTGGCTGATCGTCAGCGGAAGCAGAAGCAATGAGCTGGCGAAGATCGGCGGGATAACGCCGGCGGTGTTGAGCTTGAGCGGAAGATGCGAGCGGTCCGCCTGCATGCCGCCGCGCTGCTGGGCGCGCTTGGGGTACTGGATCAGCAGGCGCCGCTGGGCGCGCTCCATGAAACAGATGCCCAGGATCAGCACCACGATCATGCCGATCAGGCCGATAACGATACCGGTGCTGATCGAGCCTTCGCTGTAGCCTGAGAACAGATTGCTGGTGAACGTCGGGAACTGGGCGACGATACCGGCCATGATGATCAGCGATACACCGTTGCCGATGCCGCGGGCGGTGATCTGCTCACCCAGCCACAGCAGGAACATGGTGCCGCCAACCAGAGAGATCACCGCGCCGACGCGGAACATCACGCCCGGTGCAACCACTGCCTGAACGCCGCTCTGCGCGCCGAATGCTTCCAGGCCCGAAGCCAGGAACCAGCCCTGGATCGCGCACAGGAAAACCGTGCCGTAACGCGTGTATTGGTTGAGCTTCTTGCGCCCTGCCTCGCCTTCCTTCTTCAACGCCATCAGCGACGGGTGAAGAGAGGCGGCCAGCTGGATCACGATGGAAGCGGTAATATAGGGCATCACGCCCAGAGCGATCAGGCTCATCCGTTCCAGACCACCGCCGGAGAAGGTGTTGAACAAATCGAGGATGCCGCCGCGCGCCTGATCGTACAGCGTCTCCAGGATCAGCGGATTCACGCCGGGAAGCGGAATGAAGCTGAGGAAACGGAAAACGATCAGCGCACCAATGGTGAAGAAGATGCGCTCACGCAGCTCCGTTGCCTTGCTGAAATTGGCGAAGCTCAGCGAGCTGGCGATGTTGTCGGCGCGTGATGACATGGAAAGAATATGCCTTGCTGTGCGTCCAAACCGGACCGCGTTCCGGCCCAATATAGGGCCTGATCCGCGATGTCGAACCCCCCGGACAAATCATCCCCGCAGCAATTGGCAAAAAATGCCTGCTGCGGGGACTGATTGACCGGTTACTTGGCGGGCTTCAGGCCGACCTTGCTGTTGGCCTTGTTCACTTCGCGGCGGGCCGTCTTCTTCTCATGCTCGCTGGGCTGGGCAGCGGGAAGTTCGACCGAACCACCGGCCTTTTCAACCGCAGCCAGAGCGCCCTTGGAGGCGCCGGCAACCTTGAACGATACCTTGGCGGTCAGTTCACCCTTGGCCAGCAGGCGAACGCCATGCTTGCCGCCACGGGCAACGCCGGCAGCCTTGAGAGCTTCGTGATCGATGACCTTCTTGCCGTCGAGCTTCTTCTCGTCGATCAGCTTCTGCACGGTACCAACGTTCACTTCGGCATAATCCTTGCCGAACGGATTGTTGAAGCCACGCTTTGGCAGACGCATGTGAAGCGGCATCTGGCCGCCTTCGAAGCCCTTTACGGCAACGCCCGAACGGCTCTTCTGGCCCTTCTGACCGCGGCCGGACGTCTTGCCCTTGCCCGAGCCGATACCACGGCCCACGCGCATGCGGTTCTTGCGTGCGCCTTCGTTGTCACGGAGTTCGTTGAGTTTCATAGTTTGCACTCGCTTTCGCTTTGTTCGCGCTGAAATAGTGGCGGCCCGGTACATGCCCGGGCCTGCCTGGTCAAATGCCTTGCGGCTTAATCGACGACCACTTCCACCATGTGCGGGAGCTTCTTGAGCGCTCCGCGCACTTCGGGAGTATCCTGCAGCTCAACAACCTTGTGCATCTTGTTGAGGCCCAGACCGATGAGGATCTGGCGCTGGATCTTGGGACGACGGATCGGCGAACCGATCTGCCTGAGCTTGATGGTTTTCTTCTCGGCCATCTTGATTACTCCGCGATAGCTTCAGCAGCGGCTTCGGCCTCTGCTTCGCTCGCGCCGCCGCGACCCAGAAGGTCGGCGACTTTCTTGCCACGACGCTGGGCAACGGACTTCGGAGAAGTCTGATGTACCAGCGCGTCGAAAGTGGCGCGGATCATGTTATAGGGATTGGAGGTGCCGATGGACTTGGTCACAACGTCGGCAACGCCAAGGCTTTCGAAAACTGCGCGCATCGGACCACCGGCGATGATGCCGGTACCCGCAGGTGCCGAACGAACATTCACCTTGCCGGCACCGAAATGGCCCATGCCATCGTGATGCAGCGTGCGGCCGTCCTTGAGCGGAACGCGAACCATCTTCTTCTTGGCAGCAGCAGTCGCCTTGTTGATAGCTTCCGGCACTTCGCGTGCCTTGCCGTGGCCAAAGCCGACGCGGCCCTTGCCATCGCCAACCACGACCAGTGCAGCAAAACCAAAGCGCTTGCCGCCCTTCACCACCTTGGCGACGCGGTTGATGTGGACGAGCTTTTCGATCAGCTCCTCACCGCCATCATCGTCACGGCCACCGCGGCGATCGTCACGGCCACCACGGCCACCGCGTCCACGGCCACCTTCGCGGTTGCCATCACGGCCACCGCCGCCACCAGCACCGCCGCCACGACCACGGCCACCGCGATTGTTCTCGCGCGGCTGGGAAGGAGCGCCGGTATCGGCAGACTCCGTTGCCGCAGCTTCGGTTGTTTCGGCCACATTGGGTGCAACTTCTGCCGCAGCAGGAGCATTTTCCACCGGAGCCTGCGGGGTGGCGTTTTCTTCTGTGTTGTTCTCGTCAGCCATCATCAGAACTCCAGGCCGCCTTCGCGGGCAGCATCGGCCAGCGCTTTTACGCGGCCATGAAACAGGAACCCGCCGCGATCGAACACGACAGTGGAGACGCCAGCCTTCTTGGCGGCAGCGGCAATATCCTTGCCCACCTTGGCAGCGGCATCGACATTCGCGCCCGAGATCTTTTCACCCAGGGTTGAGGCGGCAGCAACAGTGCGGCCGTCCTTGTCATCGATGATCTGCGCATAGATGTGCCTGCCCGTGCGGTGCACGGAAAGGCGCGGCTTGGCGCCGGAACGCTTCTTGAGCGCGGTGCGCACGCGGCGGCGGCGGCGCTCGAACAGGGAAAGCTTTGCCATCTTACTTCTTCTTCCCTTCCTTGCGGAAGATATACTCGCCGCGATATTTCACACCCTTGCCCTTGTAAGGCTCCGGCTTACGGAATTCGCGGATCTCTGCGGCGAACTGCCCGACAGCCTGCTTGTCGATCCCGCTGACTTCGATCGTCGTCTGGTCAGGGGTCTTCACTTCAAGCCCGGCGGGCACGTCAAGATCGACATCGTGGCTGAAACCGAGCTGCAGCTTGAGCTTGTTGCCCGTAGCCGTTGCACGATAACCAACGCCGTTGATCTCCAGCACCTTGGTGTAACCCTCGGTCACACCTTCGACCAGGTTCGATACCAGAGTGCGCTGCATGCCCCAGTAGGAGCGGGCGCGCTTGGTCGAATTGGCCGGCTTGACGCGGATCACGTCGCCCTCGACCTGATAGTCGATATCATCGACCAGGCCGATGGTCAGGGTGCCCTTGGGGCCCTTCACGCTGAGCGTGCCGTTATCGATCTGCGCGGTTACGCCACCAGGGATGGCGACCGGCTGTTTACCAATGCGGCTCATCAGAACACCTCCGCGAGCACTTCGCCGCCCACGTTCTGGGTGCGCGCTTCGGCATCCGAAAGCACACCACGAGGCGTCGAAACGATGGAAATGCCAAGGCCGTTGCGCACCGGAGCGAGTTCCTTGGAACCCGAATAGACGCGGCGGCCAGGCTTGGAGACACGGGCGACATGCTTGATAGCAGGCTCACCCTCGAAATATTTCAGTTCGATACGCAACGCCGGGTGCTGACCCGAAGCGTCTTCGCTGTAGCCACGGATGTAGCCTTCGCGCTGAAGCACTTCGAGGACGTTTGCACGCAGCTTTGAAGCGGGCGAAAGGACGGAATCCTTCTTCGCCTGCTGGCCGTTGCGGATACGGGTGAGCATATCACCCAGGGGATCGGTCAATGCCATGTTCTAGATCCTCACCAGCTCGACTTGGTCACGCCCGGAATCAGACCCTTGTTGGCCAGATTCCGCAGTTCGATCCTGTTCAGGCCGAACTTGCGATAATAGCCGCGCGGGCGGCCGGTGGTGGTGCAGCGGTTGCGCACACGTGTGGGGTTACCATTCCGCGGGATCTCGGCCATCTTCAGGCGAGCCATCAGACGCTCACTCTCATCGAGCGATTCATCATCGGCAACAGCCTTGAGACGGGCGTACTTCGCCGCGTACTTGAGGACGAGAGCCTTACGCTTCTCGTTCTTGTTTATGGAACTCAGTTTCGCCATTGGACTTAAGCTCTCCTGCGCCGCTTACGCGGCAGCCTTTTCTTCTTCGGCTTCTTCAGCCGGGAACGGGAAACCGAACAGACGCAGCAGCTCGCGCGCTTCGTCGTCGGTCTTGGCGGTGGTGGTCACGATGATATCCATCCCGCGCACCTTTTCGATCTGGTCGTAGCTGATTTCCGGAAAGATGATCTGCTCCTTCAGGCCCATGGCATAGTTGCCATTGCCGTCGAAGCTGTTCGGATTCAGCCCACGGAAGTCGCGAATGCGAGGCATTGCGATCGTCACCAGGCGGTCGAGGAACTCGAACATGCGGTCACGGCGCAGGGTTACCTTGCAACCGATCGGCATGCCTTCACGCAGCTTGAACTGCGCGATTGACTTCTTCGCCTTGGTGATCACCGGCTTCTGGCCAGCAATCAATTCCATTTCTGCGGCAGCAATCTGGACCTTCTTCTTGTCCTGACTCGCTTCGCCAACACCCATGTTCAGCGTGATCTTTTCCAGCTTGGGCACCTGGTTCGCGTTGGTGTAACCGAATTTCTCGGTCATCGCCTTCGTGATCTGATCATTGTAGCGCTGCTTCATGCGCGGTGTGTAGACTTCAGCCATCGATCGTCTCCCCGGACTTGACGGCTACACGGACCTTCTTGCCGTCACGCTCTTCAAAGCGCACGCGGGTCGGCTTGCCATCCTTGGGATCGGCAACGGCAACCTTGCCAATCGCCATCGGAGCAGGAGCACGTTCAATGCCGCCCTGCGGGTTTGTCTGCGTCGGCTTGCGGTGACGGGCAGCGACATTCACGCCCTCAACCAGGACCTTGCCTTCTTTCGGCATGACCTTGGACACGGTGCCGGTACGGCCCTTGTCCTTGCCCGACAACACGACGACCTTGTCGCCCTTCTTGATCTTTGCGGCAGCCATTACAGCACCTCCGGAGCAAGCGAGATGATCTTCATGAAGCCCTTGGAGCGCAGTTCACGCACCACCGGGCCGAAGATACGGGTGCCGATCGGCTCCTCGCTCTTGTTCACGAGAACAGCGGCATTGCTGTCGAAACGGATCACGCTGCCGTCGGGACGACGAACGTCCTTGCGGGTGCGCACGATCACGGCACGGTGAACGTCACCCTTCTTAACACGGGCGCGTGGCTGGGCTTCCTTGATGGAAACCACGATCACGTCCCCGACAGACGCGGTACGACGCTTGGACCCGCCCAGCACCTTGATGCACTGGACGCGCTTTGCGCCGCTGTTGTCCGCGACGTCGAGATTGGATTGCATCTGGATCATTGATCCGGTTCCTTCTCATTGGCTTTCCGGGACTTGGCGGTGCCAGCCCGGGAGTTCCTAACGACTAAAATCAGTTGCTTGCTTCTTCGACTTCCAGGTCGGCCTCTACAGCCTGCCCCTTGCTCGCAGTCACACGGTCGAGGACCTTCCACGTCTTGGTCTTGGAGATCGGTTTGGTCTCCTCGATGCGGACGGTATCGCCTTCGCTGAATTCATTGGCTTCATCGTGCGCGTGATACTTCTTCGAACGCTTGATGATCTTCCCGTACAGCGGGTGCTTCACGCGGCGTTCGACCTTCACGGTCACGGTCTTGTCGGTCTTGTCGGAGGTGACGGTCCCGGTCAGGATACGCTTCGGCATCGTTAACTCCTTAAGCCTTGGCGGCTTCGGCAGAGGCGCTGTTGGCGCGCTCTACCTGAAGCGTCTTGATCTGCGCGATACCGCGGCGAACTTCCCGGACCCGAGCAGGACGCTCAAGCTGGTTGGTCGCGCTCTGGAAGCGCAGGTTGAACTGCTCACGCTTGAGCTCGGTCAGAGCAACAGCGAGCTGGTCGTTGGTCTTGGTGCGAAGATCTTCGATCTTGGACATGACTTATGCTCCCAGGTGCGAGGTGTCGCCCAGACGGGCAACGACCTTCGTCTTGATCGGCAGCTTCATCGCCGCACGGCTGAAAGCTTCAGCGGCCAGCGGGCCGGGAACGCCGTCGAGCTCGAACAGGATACGGCCGGGCTTCACGCGAGCGGCCCAGAATTCGATGCTGCCCTTGCCCTTGCCCTGACGCACTTCAGCAGGCTTCTTCGACACCGGAACGTCCGGGAAGATGCGAATCCAGAGGCGACCCTGGCGCTTGATGTGACGCGTGATGGCACGGCGCGCAGCTTCAATCTGGCGTGCAGTGATACGCTCGGGTTCCATGGCCTTGAGACCATAGGAGCCGAAATTCAGATCCGTACCGCCCTTGGCCAGGCCATGGATACGGCCCTTGAAGGCCTTGCGATACTTGGTTTTCTTCGGTTGCAGCATTGCTTTACCCTAACCTCAACGAGCCGGACGGACGCCGGAAGTCTGTGCTTCCATCATCAGCCGGTCCTGTGCCATCGGATCGTGGCCAAGGATTTCGCCCTTGAAGACCCAGACCTTGATGCCGATGATGCCATAGGCGGTGAGCGCCTCGGCTTCGGCGTAATCGACGTTGGCACGCAGTGTGTGCAAAGGCACACGGCCTTCGCGATACTGTTCCACGCGGGCGATTTCAGCACCGCCCAGACGGCCCGCACACATGATCTTGATGCCTTCGGCACCCAGACGCATGGCAGACTGCATCGCGCGCTTCATCGCCCGGCGGAACGCCACGCGGCGAACCAGCTGATCGGCAATGCCCTGCGCAACGAGCTTGGCATCGATTTCCGGCTTGCGGATTTCAACGATGTTCAGCTTCACTTCGCTCGACGTCATCGTGGCCAGCTTGGAGCGCAGCTTTTCGATGTCCGCACCCTTCTTGCCGATGATGACACCGGGACGTGCAGCATAGATCGAAACGCGGCACAGCTTGGCCGGACGCTCGATCACCACCTTGGAAATCGCTGCCTGGGGCAGGTTCGCCATGATGTACTTGCGGATCTCGATATCTTCCTTGAGCAGCTGACGATAGTCAGAGCCCTCGGCGTACCAGCGGCTGTCCCACGTGCGGTTGATCTGCAGGCGGAGGCCGATCGGATTGCTTTTATGACCCATCTTAAGCCTCCTCTTGCTCGCGCACGACAATCCGCAGCCGGCTGAACGGCTTGAGGATGCGGGTGGACTTGCCACGGCCGCGCGTCGCGAAACGCTTCATGGTGACAGACTTGCCAACACTGGCTTCGGCCACGACCAGCGCGTCCACATCCAGGTTATGGTTGTTTTCCGCATTGGCGATGGCCGATGCGAGAACCTTCTTGGCGTCAACTGCCATGCCGCGCTTGGAGAAGGAGAGGATGTTCAGAGCATCTTCTGCCTTCTTGCCACGGATCAACGCAGCCACCAGGTTCAGCTTCTGGGCCGAACCACGAATGGTGGTGCCAACAGCCAGCGCCTCGTTATCGCCGACGCGGCGGGGTGATTTTGCCTTGCCCATTATCGCTTACCCTTCTTGTCGGCAGCGTGGCCGGGGAAGGTGCGCGTGGGCGCAAATTCACCGAGCTTGTGACCGACCATGTCCTCACTAACGGACACCGGAATAAACTTGTGGCCATTGTAGACGTTGAACGTCAGGCCGACGAAATCGGGAAGCACGGTTGAACGGCGCGACCAGGTCTTGATCGGCTTGTTGCTGCTTGCTTCCTGAGCGTCCTGCGCCTTCTTCAGCAGGTGAAGATCGACGAACGGACCTTTCCAGACGGAACGTGCCATCTTCGCTTACCTCTTCTTTTTCGCGTGACGCGAACGGATGATCATCTTGTCCGTCTGCTTGTTCTTGCGGGTACGGGCGCCCTTGGTCGGCTTGCCCCACGGCGTAACTGGATGACGGCCACCCGAGGTACGGCCTTCGCCGCCACCATGGGGGTGATCAACCGGGTTCTTGGCGACACCACGCGTCAGCGGCTTTACGCCCATCCAACGCTTGCGGCCGGCCTTGCCCAGGTTCTGGTTCTGGTTGTCGGGGTTCGAAACCGCGCCAACCGTACCCATGCAATCACCACGAACGTAGCGCTGCTCACCCGAATTGAGGCGCACCATAACCATGCCGCGGTCACGACCGACCAGCTGCACATAGGTGCCCGCCGAACGGGCGATCTGGCCGCCCTTGCCCGGCTTCATCTCGACATTGTGGCAAATCGTGCCGACGGGCATCTGGCCCAGCAGCATGGCATTGCCAACCTTGGTGTCGACCTTTTCGCCAGCGATGATCGTGTCACCCACGGCCATCCGGTTCGGCGCGATGATATAGGACAGCTCACCGTCGGTATATTTGATCAGGGCGATGAAGGCAGTGCGGTTGGGATCATATTCGATCCGTTCCACGGTTGCTTCCATGTCCCACTTGCGGCGCTTGAAGTCGATAAATCGATACTTCTGCTTGTGCCCGCCGCCAATGCCGCGGCTGGTCACATGGCCCTTGTTGTTGCGGCCACCGGTCTTGGTCAGACCCTTGGTGAGAGACTTGACCGGCTTGCCTTTGTACAGGTCGGACTTGTCTACCAGGATCAGGGCACGGCGTGCCGGGCTGGTCGGGTTATAGTTTTTCAATGCCATCGGATCAGCTCACACCTTCGGTGATGTCAATCGACTCGCCTTCGGCCAGCGTGACAATCGCCTTCTTCATGTCGCTGCGCTTGTAGGGCTTGCCCTTCCAGCGCTTCGTCTTGCCTTTGTGGACAATGGTGTTCACGCCCGTGACCTTCACGTCGAAGAGAGCCTCAACCGCATCCTTGATCTGCGGCTTGGTCGCTTCTCCGGCCACCTTGAACACAACGGCGTTATGTTCGGAAAGCAGGGTTGCCTTCTCGGTGATATGGGGGGCGAGGATCACGTCGTAGTGACGCGCGTCCACTTCGCTCTTCTTAGCCATTGAAACGCGCCTCCAGCTTTTCGACAGCGGCCTTGGTCAGGACCAGCGTATCGTGATTGAGGATGTCATAGACATTGGCACCCACGGCCGGCATCACATTGACACCCGGCAGGTTGCCAGCGGCCAGGCGGAAGCCGTCTTCGACAGTATCGCCATCGATCACCAGCACCTTGCCGTTCCAGCCATTCTTGCCGAACGTTGCTGCCAGCGCCTTGGTCTTGGCATCCGAGAGCGACAGGCTGTCAACGACCACCAGGCCGTTGTTTGCCTTGCTCGACAGAGCCATGCGCAGGCCGAGAGCGCGGATCTTCTTGTTGAGCGACTGCTCGAAGTCACGCTTGCGGGCACCGTGGGCCTTACCACCACCGATGAAGATCGGAGCAGCGCGGTCACCATGACGGGCACGGCCGCCGCCCTTCTGCTTGCCGAACTTGGCACCGGTACGGGCAACGTCGGAACGTTCGCGCGTGGGACGGGCGGTGGCACGGCGGTTCTCGAGCTGCCAGGTAACAACCCGGTGCAGGATATCCGCGCGCGGCTCGAGGCCGAACACGGCATCGCTAAGCTCGATGTCGCCCGACGCCTTGCCGTCGATTTTCTGGACCTTGACCTTCACGATCAGGACTCCTTGCTCTCGCCGTCGGCGGCGCCGTCAGCGTTGTTCTCATCGGCAGCCACACCGGAATTCTGTTCCTCAAGCAGCGTTGCTTGCTGCTCCAGGGTCACTTCGGGCTGCACTTCATGCTCAGCTGCACCCTCGACCAGGCCGGGAGTTGCAACGTCATGCTCGGGCTGCGTGCTCTTCTTTTCCAGGATCGCACCGGGGAACGGCACGCCTTCGGGAAGCGCAAGCTTCACGGAATCGCGAACCATCAGCCAGCCGTTCTTCGAACCGGGCACAGAGCCCTTCACGAAGATCAGGCCACGCTCGGCATCGGTCCGCACAACTTCCAGATTCTGCTGGGTGCGCTGACGATCGCCCATGTGGCCGGCCATCTTCTTGTTCTTGAAGACCTTGCCCGGATCCTGGCGCTGACCGGTCGAACCGTGCGAACGGTGACTGATCGAAACACCATGGGTAGCGCGCAGGCCCTTAAAGCCCCAGCGCTTCATGGCACCGGCAAAACCCTTGCCCTGCGTGTGACCGGTGATGTCCACCTTCTGGCCGGCAATGAAATGCTCGGCAGAGATGGTGGAACCTACCGGAAGCAGGCCGTCTTCATTGTCTACGCGGAACTCGGCGACACGCTGCTTCAGACCGACTTCAGCCTTGGCGAAAGCTTCGCGCTGCGGCTTGTTGACGTTCTTCTGCTTGGCCTCGCCTGCACCAACCTGAACCGAGAAATATCCATCGCGGTCTTCAGTACGGTGAGCGGTGACCTGGCAATCCTCAAGCGCCAGAACGGTGACAGGCACATGCCGGCCATCTTCCTGGAACAAGCGGGTCATCCCGACTTTCTTCGCGATCACGCCAGTGCGCATGATCCAAACTCCTAAACAGAGGCCTGCCGGACCATCCGACAGGCTTGCACAGCCCAATATGTGATGCATCGCCCCGTCCGGGCTGAGGTGCCCTCCCCTGTGCGGGAGAGAGCGAGACGGGGGACGCAGACCCGGACCATGTTTTCCCGAAGGAAAGATCCGGCGGTATCCCAATGTCTTGCATGAACTTGCGATCATGCGGGGCCATTGAGGGCCCCTGGAATTTCGCGGTCCGTTTACAGTCCGGACCGAAGACCTGCGGCGAAATTAAGCGAGCTTAATTTCAACGTTCACGCCAGCTGCGAGATCAAGCTTCATCAAAGCATCGACCGTCTGGGCGTTGGGCTGCACGATGTCGAGCAACCGCTTGTAGGTGCGCACCTCGAACTGCTCGCGCGACTTCTTGTCGATATGCGGGCCGCGGTTCACGGTGAACTTCTCGATACGCGTCGGCAGAGGAATGGGACCCCGAATAAGTGCGCCAGTGCGGCGAGCAGTGTCCGCGATCTCACCAGTTGCCTGGTCGAGCACGCGGTGATCAAACGCCTTGAGGCGAATACGGATATTCTGAGCTTCCATGTCCATTACCGATGCGAAAGAGCCAAAGGGAGCCGAAACCCCCAAAAAACAAGAGACCGCCCCGCCTCACCGCGCCTCTTTCGAAGCTTCGGGAAGGGGCGGCCCCCTAGAAATCTCCACCGACCGAATCCCTTAAAGATCCGGTCGGTGGCGAGCCTATATTACTTAGTGATCTTGCTGACAACCCCCGAACCCACGGTACGGCCGCCTTCGCGAATTGCGAAGCGCAGACCTTCGTCCATGGCGATCGGTGCGATCAGCTTGACCGAGATCGTAACGTTGTCACCAGGCATGACCATCTCGGTGCCCTCGGGGAGGATCACTTCGCCGGTCACGTCGGTGGTGCGGAAGTAGAACTGCGGGCGGTAGTTGGCGAAGAACGGCGTGTGACGGCCACCTTCATCCTTCGACAGCACGTAGACTTCGGCACTGAATTCAGTGTGCGGGTTGACCGAGCCGGGCTTGGCCAGAACCTGACCACGCTCAACTTCTTCACGGCCAACGCCACGGATCAGGGCGCCAATGTTGTCACCAGCTTCACCGCGATCGAGCAGCTTGCGGAACATTTCCACGCCGGTCACGACGGTCTTGGCAGTGTCCTTGATGCCGACGATTTCAACTTCGTCGCCAACATTCACAATGCCGGTCTCAACGCGGCCGGTCACAACCGTACCACGACCAGAGATCGAGAACACGTCTTCGATCGGCATCAGGAAGGGCTTGTCGACCGGACGGTCGGGCTGCGGGATGAATTCGTCAACAGCGTCCATCAGGGCGATGATGGAGTTCTTGCCGATTTCATCGTCACGGCCTTCCAGAGCGGCCAGGGCGGAACCCTTGACGATCGGAATGTTGTCACCGTCGAAATCGTAGCTGGACAGCAGCTCGCGGATTTCCAGTTCGACCAGCTCGAGGATTTCCTCGTCGTCGACCTGGTCAACCTTGTTCATGTACACGACCAGAGCCGGCACGCCGACCTGACGGGCGAGCAGGATGTGCTCACGGGTCTGCGGCATGGGGCCGTCGGCAGCGTTCACCACCAGGATCGCGCCGTCCATCTGGGCAGCACCGGTGATCATGTTCTTCACATAGTCAGCGTGGCCCGGGCAATCGACGTGTGCATAGTGACGTGCAGCGGTTTCATATTCGACGTGTGCGGTCGAAATGGTAATGCCGCGCTCGCGCTCTTCGGGAGCCTTGTCGATGTTGGCGAAGTCGACGGCAGCGCCGCCGTGGATTTCAGCCATCACCTTGGTGATTGCGGCCGTCAGCGTGGTCTTGCCGTGATCGACGTGACCGATGGTGCCGATGTTGCAGTGCGGCTTGTTCCGCTCGAATTTTGCCTTTGCCATTGTTCCAATAACCTTCTTAGTTCGAATCTGATTTTTTAAAGATCAGGCGGGCACCCGCTGAATCAGGCGCCGCCCCTAGACGTTGAGCCGGCCTTACGCAAGCTTCTCCTTGACCTCTGCCGCAACATTCGCGGGCACTTCGTCATAATGGGAGAACTGCATCGAGTACTGCGCGCGGCCCTGCGAGAACGAACGCAGTTCATTCACGTAGCCGAACATGTTGGCCAGCGGCACGAATGCCTCGACCGCCTGTGCGTTGCCGCGCGTGTCGGTGCCCTGAATCTGGCCACGACGGGAGTTGAGATCGCCGATCACGTCACCCAGATATTCTTCAGGCGTCACAACTTCGACCTTCATCACCGGCTCAAGCAGTTTGATGCCGGCCTTTTCAGCCGCTTCACGCATGGCGCCGCGACCGGTGATTTCGAATGCCACCGTGCTGGAGTCGACGTCATGGTATTTGCCGTCGAGCAGCTCGATGGTGAAATCGATGATCGGGAAGCCAACGAGATAGCCGCTTTCGGCCTGCTCGCGCATGCCCTTTTCGATCGAGGGGATATATTCGCGAGGAATATTGCCGCCCTTGATGACATCTTCAAAGACGATGCCCTGCCCGCGCTCACCCGGGGTGACCCGGACCTTGGCTTCACCGAACTGACCCGAACCACCCGACTGCTTCTTGTGGGTGTAGGTAACTTCGACGGAACGACCCAGGCTTTCACGATAGGCCACCTGCGGTGCACCGACATTGGCCTCAACCTTGAATTCGCGGCGCATGCGGTCAACCAGGATGTCGAGGTGAAGCTCGCCCATGCCCTTGATGATCGTCTGGCCCGATTCATGATCGGTCGAAACGCGGAACGAGGGATCCTCGGCAGCCAGGCGGTTGAGGGCAACGCCCATCTTTTCCTGGTCGGCCTTGGTCTTGGGCTCCACCGAAAGCTCGATAACCGGCTCGGGGAATTCCATCCGCTCGAGGATGATCGGCTTGGCAGGATCGCACAGCGTATCGCCGGTGGTGGTTTCCTTCAGGCCAGCGATGGCGACGATGTCACCGGCAAATGCCTCATCGATGTCTTCGCGGTTGTTGGAATGCATCAGCAGCATGCGGCCGATCTTTTCCTTCTTGTCCTTGACCGAGTTGAGCACGGTGCCCTTGGCCAGACGTCCCGAATAGATGCGGGTGAAGGTGAGCGAGCCGACGAACGGATCGTTCATGATCTTGAACGCCAGTGCGGAGAACGGTGCGTCATCCCTGGACGGGCGCATTTCTTCGGTTTCACCGTCGAGCAGCACGCCGCGAATGGCTTCCACGTCGGTCGGCGCGGGCATGTAATCGACCACCGCGTCGAGCAGCGGCTGAACACCCTTGTTCTTGAAGGCAGAGCCACACAGAACAGGCACGAAAGCCTGCTCCAGCGTACCCTTGCGGATCAGGCGCTTCAGCGTGGCCGCATCGGGGATGTTGCCTTCCAGATAGCTTTCCATGATCTCGTCATCCTGTTCGACGACAAGCTCGATCATCCGCTCACGATATTCGGCGGCCTTTTCGGCCATGTCTGCCGGGATATCGACATAGTTGAAGGTGGCGCCCAGGCTCTCGTCTTCCCACACGATGCCGCGGTTGTTGACCAGGTCGACAACGCCGAGCAGATCAGCTTCCGCACCGATCGGGAGATAGAGCACCAGCGGCTTCGCGCCGAGGCGCTCCACGATGCTGTCCACGCAGTAATAGAAGTCCGCGCCGGTGCGATCCAGCTTGTTGATGAAGCACATCCGCGGAACCTTGTACTTGTCCGCCTGGCGCCACACGGTTTCGGACTGCGGCTCAACGCCGGCAACGCCGTCAAACACGGCGACCGCGCCATCGAGCACGCGCAGCGAACGTTCGACTTCGATGGTGAAGTCCACGTGTCCGGGCGTATCGATGATGTTGATGCGGTGCTCGGGGCCCTGGCCGTCTTCCGCCTTCCAGAAAGTGGTCGTCGCGGCAGACGTAATGGTGATCCCGCGCTCCTGCTCCTGCTCCATCCAGTCCATCGTCGCAGCGCCATCGTGCACTTCGCCGATCTTGTAGGACTTGCCGGTGTAGTAAAGGATACGCTCGGTAGTCGTGGTCTTGCCGGCATCGATGTGGGCCATGATGCCGATATTGCGATAGCGCTCCAGCGGATAGTCGCGGGCCATGTGAAATTCCTCGGTTCGTAAGGGGCAACCCTGGTCAGGCTGCGCCCCATATAGTTATAAATGTGACCGCTTGAAGACCGGGGACGCCGCCCCCGGCCCTCAACAGCGAAGCACTACCAGCGCCAGTCCTTACCAGCGATAGTGGCTGAACGCGCGGTTGGCATCGGCCATGCGGTGCGTGTCTTCGCGCTTCTTCACGGCATTGCCGCGGTTGTTGGCAGCATCCATCAGCTCTGCCGAGAGACGGGCAGCCATGGTGGTTTCCGCACGGCCGCGGGCAGCACCGATCAGCCAGCGAATGGCCAGCGCCTGGGCACGCTCGGGGCGAACTTCCACAGGCACCTGGTACGTGGCACCGCCAACGCGGCGGCTGCGCACTTCAACCGAAGGCTTGATGTTGTTCAGGGCCTCATGGAAAGTTTCCACCGGATTGGTCTTGGCGCGAGCCTCAACCGTTTCCAGCGCGCCATAAACGATGCGCTCTGCAGTGGACTTCTTACCGTCCAGCATGAGGTTGTTCATGAACTTGGACAGTACCTCATCACCAAACTTGGGATCAGGCAGGATAACCCGCTTTTCGGGACGACGACGACGTGACATATCTTAATTCCTTATCCCGAAAGCTTACTTAGGACGCTTCGCGCCGTACTTCGAACGGCTCTGCTTGCGATCCTTCACGCCCTGCGTATCGAGTACGCCGCGCAGCACATGGTAACGCACACCGGGAAGATCGCGCACACGGCCGCCACGGATCAGCACAACGGAGTGCTCCTGGAGGTTGTGGCCTTCACCGGGGATGTAGGCGATGACTTCGCGCTGGTTGGTCAGACGAACCTTGGCCACCTTGCGCAGAGCCGAGTTCGGCTTCTTCGGCGTGGTGGTGTAAACGCGGGTGCAAACACCGCGCTTCTGGGGGTTCTCTTCCATCGCAGGCACTTTGCTCTTGGCCTTGACGGGATCGCGGCCCTTGCGGACCAGCTGGTTGATCGTCGGCATATTCTCTCTTCACCTAGCTTGCTGCGACGACGACATTATCATCGCAGGTCACCTCATCCGGGCGCGAAAGCGGTACCCGCTCTCACATTGATGAGGTTCCGGCCTGGCCACACGGCTCACAAGGACTGGCCCTGCAAATCGGCGGTTTGGCCTGAAGGCACTACCGGCCCGAATGGATTGTTCTTGGATCGCGCTTCCGTCCGCTTCGTCATTCCCGCGAAAGCGGGAAGCCAGCGAAACAAGGGAGCCGCCGCAAGGCGACATCCCGTGAAGCACGAGCCGAAAACACTCCACCCGAGCACTTGAGCACCGGGTTACTTTGACAGGCCACCCCAATTGAAAAAGGAGCCTTGGCGAGTCTCCCCGCAAGGCCCCCGATTAAAAATGGGACAAAACCGCCAATGTTCAGCTCTGTTTGACCAAGGAGGAGCGAACTCCGTCTCGGTCGAGCGGGCCTTTAGGGTGATTCCCCCCTCCGGTCAATCCCGGTCCCGGTCGCGCGGCCGGTCCCGATCACGGCTACCGTCACCGCGCGCTGGGTAATTGGGCATCCGCGTTCCGCGCGGCGGCTCGTATGAGCGGCCTTCATAATGGCGATAGCGCTCCATATTGCGCGCGGGAGGCTGGCGGTAGAAATGGCCCGGATCGGCCCGGCGATAGGCGCTGGAGATCATGTCGAGCCGGAAATAGAAATATCCGTCCGTCCCCCAGTAGCCATCATAGAACGGTCCGTAAAACCCGTCATACCACACGCTGTAAGGGTGACTGTACCAGCTCATCCCCACGCCATAGGTCATGTGATTGGCGCAGCCGACAAGCGTCAGCGGAGCGGCAACAGCCAGACCGAGCAGAATGAGCGGGCGTTTCATCAAGGGTCTCCATATCTGCGCCCCACCCAGCGTGGGGCCCGATCCATGGAGGGCCTGCGCGACAAGCGCGTTAGCCCAGCTTGCGACCATGGAGAGTGTTCAATGCCCTATTGTGACGGACAACGCTTTGCGCGCGCGCAAAGTTGGTTTGGGAGGGGTGTTTGGAGCGCGGGACTTAACCGACAATGGCCTGCTCTATCTGACGTTGGAGGAGCGGACTCCCGTTTCGCATTAACGCGACTTGGGACGGGATTGGGGTCGGTGGCACAATACTGACATCATACAAAAATCACATTAACTCAATGAACCAGTCATCGCCATGCTGCCTCATATTCTTAAGCAGGGGGCGCTTTTCATCATCTGACAATGAGGGATGCTCTCTTACCGCAAAAAAAATGGCGCGCCTCACGAATTCAGGGACATTACCAAAAACATGAATTGCAAGCCGACGAATTCGCGCTCGGTCTAGGCAAGGATACCCCAGAGACACCACTTCACGAAAAAAGAGCATGCAGTCCAATTGAAGGTGATTGTCCACAATTTGGCGCACATAGCGCGTTTCTCTGAATGCATCATGCGCGGCAAGACGTAAAACCGGCACCTGAAGAGGGTAGGCACAATGCTCCCAAGCCATCTCATCAAATAGGACGCGCCTGATTTCATCACACTCTTCTGCTGAAAATTTGGCAGCTTCCTTTACAAGGGCGTCAGCTATGTAAAAGATGGCAGTCAGCCTGCGATCCAGTAATAACTTAAGAATCTCAACATCATGATCGACGTAAACAAAAAATTTTACTGCCAACTTAAGCTTTGACTCAAACTCATGTTCTTGACAAATATTTATTTCACTTAATATCGCCCCCTTTCCTATCTTCTTAATATTTTTTAGAGCATCTTTTCCTGGTTCTTTATAAAATTTTGATATTGATCCTTTCCCGCTAACCTGAGCCAGCCTCTGCACTTCGATCTTTTTTTCGAGGTCTATTGCCTCATGCTCACCACCCTGAAAAAGATTGGCAATCTCCGCCACTTCTTCCGGATTAACTATCTTCGAAATAGACGTCTTCCGACTGTTGAGCGACAAACCCTCTTCAGCCAGCAGAGTTGTCAATAACTCGACTGCCTTTAGTGCCTCGAAGCGCGTCTCTGTAAAGATACGAAAATCATCTACGTATCGAATAAAGACAATGTTCGAATCATTCAATTTTCGATCGACCTGGAGAAGTGTTGCCTCGGACAATATTCTACTTGCATCCGAGCCAACAGGAATACCAAAGCTCCGTCGATCACCTGCCCAAAACAGAAGCACTTCCCTTATCAATGCGACATATTTTGGCTCTATTCCAATATTGAGAAGATGGTTTTCAAGGGTGTGATTGCCAATTCGATCGAAGAAATTTGCGATATCGGTTATGATTTTCCATTTACCAATTCGCTCAGAAGAAAGTTCCGAAGACCGTCTTCTAAAACTGTCATAACCAAAATTGGCGTCAAAAATTTCCTCCGCAAGATCTGATTTTCTATGTGAATGTATCACATTGTCTTGTTTGCTAATTCTTTTACTCTCTATATTATCGAAAGTAAGCAATGATAGAGCCAAATACTTTACTGCATCAAAAGGATCGAGCCACGCCACCTCTCTAAAGGTACTCTCGTCTTTAGCGACCAATCCGCGGCGAGCAGAACCTATACGAGCATCTTGAAGGTTCGCGGACTTAAGAAATTTAAGCGTTTGATTATAAGCCTCTTTTCGGAAACTGTCTTCGTTTTCTCCTAGAATGCTGCTCTCGATTGAGCGTGAAAATATCGGTGGTCGAAAAACATCGTCTGTACCCTTATTGAGAATTCTAGCGATAGCCATGTCTATCGCAGATTTCACCTTTTCGAATTCGGCTTTGTCCAATTTCGCCTCCGCCTATTCTCAATTCTTACAATGCCACACAGACAGTAATTATCTTGAACTTTAAATCTAACTCAAATGACTACAATCACTAGATCAACAAATATCCACGCTTTCCTACACCCGTCCCCTTATGCCAGCGCTCATGGCATGAATACACGCAACCCCCGCAAAATCGCCCGCCAGGGCACGTCCTATATGACGACCCGCTCCGGTGAGGCACTCGATCCCGCTGATCCGCTACTGGATTTCGCGCCGGTTCCGCATGCGGCTCCGCGCCGCAATTCGATCACGGCGGAGCGGCAGCGGGCCTTTATTGCGCATCTGGCGGCCACGGGCATTGTCACCTCTGCCGCCAAACATATCGGCGCGAGTATGGAGGCGCTGTACAAGCTGCGGAAGCGCCCCGGCGCGCAGGAGTTTGATGCGGCGTGGGATGCGGCGGTGGACCGGGGGGTGGCGCGGCTGGAGGATACCGCTCTGGCCCGTGCAATCGAGGGGGAGGAGCGGCTGGTGGTCTCTGCGGGCAAGGTGGTGGGCAGCGAGCGGCGGCATAATGAGGCGCTGGTGATGTTCCTGCTGCGCAATCGCCGGGCGGATCGCTATGGCGCGGATATTCGCCCCGGCCACCCGCTGTATGAACGCATCCGCGCAGAGGTTCTGGCCGCATCCCAGCTGGAGCGGGCGCACGATGAGCGCAGTGTGCTCGAAAGCCTCAACGCCAAGCTCGACCTGTTTCGCCAGCGCGAGGAGGCGGTGCAGGTGTTGCTGGAGGACCAGCGCGCGGCCAGGCAGCCGCCGGGGACGTGACAAACTGTTACAAACAAAGTCAACGAGAGGTATGGCTTCCGGGAGAAAACTCCCATAAACTCCCCTGCAAACACCCTTGGGAGAGGAACCTTACCATGACCCGCAACGGTCTTACTTCACGTATCGCCATCGCCGCCGCCGCTCTGGCCGTGGCATTTACCGCACCTGCCGCCATGGCCCAGTCGCGCCCGGCGGACCTCACCGTCCTGCCTCCGGTGCCGACCGACTACACGCCGGAAAAGACCAGCTGGGGTGACTATAATTTCACTGGCACCTGGCCGATTGAAAAGCTCAACGAAGGCCGCATCCTGTTCCAGCGCCCTGCCCAGTATGGCAACCGCTTCTGGGTAACGGATGAGGAATTCGAGCGGCGGCTGGCAGCAGCGCGCGGCAATGACGGCAATTTCACCCAGGCCAATGAAAACGGCATCGGTGCCGGTGGTACGCAGGGCCTGGCCGAATGGTTCGAAGGCGCCGATTTCGGCAAGCGCACCTCCATGCTGGTCAGCCCGGCAGACGGCCAGCTGCCCGCCCTGACGCCGCATGGCATGGAACTGTTCCGCGAAGGCCGTTCCGGCTGGGTGCCCGGTCAGGCGTATGACTGGGTGGACGATTTTGACAGCTGGGACCGCTGCGTGTCGCGCGGCTTCCCCGCCTCCATGTATCCGTTCCGCTACAACAACGGCATCCGCGTGTTCCAGTCTCCGGGATACATCACCATCGTGCTGGAAATGCTCGGTACGCGGGTGATCAAGATCTATGACAGCAAGGAAGAGGCGCAGGCCGCCGGCTGGGACGATGCAGTGGAAGCCTGGATGGGCAATTCACGCGCCTGGTGGGAAGGCAAGACGCTGGTGATCGAGACGACCAATATCGTTTCCGGCGATGCGGCGACCGACGATGTGTCCAAGCGCTCTGCCAGCCCGCTCAACATGGCCACGCAGTTCACCGGCACGCTGGATGTTCCCGCCTTCAACACCGTGCCCATGAGCACGCAGGCGATGACGGTGGAGCGGCTGACCATGACCGGCCCCAACGCCATCGTGCACGAGCTGACCTATTCCGACCCTGAGGTCTATACCCAGCCCTGGACCACCCGCATCGAGTGGTCGCGTGACGAGGAATATGAATTCTTCGAATATGCCTGCCATGAAGGCAATTACATGCCGCGCGACTATATCAGCGCCAGCCGCGCACAGCAGGCGCGCATTGCCGCGGGCGAGGAAGAGGCGGTGACCGCCGAGAATGATGACCGCGCACGCTTTGCCCAGCCGTTCGACTGGGATCCGGGCGTAGGCCCCCGCCCCGGCTTCGGTGGCGGCTGATAAGCTGGGTCATGCAGGCCGGATCTGATCCGGTAGCCTGAACATCAAAAAGAGGCCCCGATCCACTGCGGATCGGGGCCCTTTTTCATGGCTTTTTCATCGCTTGCCGGATCTGAGCGACCTTGCGCCCTTCACCAGGCCCGGTCATGCCGAGGTCCGGGATCAGAGGCTGCGCAATCAGTCTGCCGGTGCAGGCCTGAATGTCGGCGGGCCGCCATCATAGTTCTCGTCGCCTTCAAAACCGTCATCGACAGGTTGCAGGCCTTCGACCACCTCGATCTCGAACGCACCGCCCGAACCGATGGAGCTGGCGTGCAGGCGCAGCCGTTCCAGCCAGCCCGGCTCATCCGCCAGCGGGCCAAGATCGATCGCGATGCGCGAATTGAGGCCTTCTCCGCCATCGTCGTCGCTCATCAGGCTGGCAAAGCCGATCGGCGTCTCCAGCCCCAGTTCGAGGTAGGCATCGACATTGCTGCCAAAGTCATCCTCCGCAAACAGCGGCGTGGTCATGTTGAAGGTCACCTCTCCGCTGCCCGAGCGGATGGCGGCGATGGCTTCCTCGGTCAGCTGGTAGGTGATCTGCGAGGGATCGATCGAACCGTTCTCATACCCCTCTCCCAGCGTACCGGACAGGCGCTCGCCCAGCCCGATCGCCTGCTGCGGCGATTGCAGGACGGGGAAACTCGCCGCGGCAACGCGCAAGGTGTATTCGCCAGACGTGCCTTCGAATGGTTCGGCCTTGATCGTATAGGTGCCGCTTTCGGGCAGGACGAAACGCAGCAGCGCGTTCAGCCCTTCCCCGCCATCGTCATTGCTGGCCAGCGGCTCGCCATCGGCCGTGCTGCCCTGAAAGATCGACAGCGTGGGATCGATCAGCTCATCATTGGCGATCATCGCCACTTCCAGCAGCTGGCCTTCCTCACCGTGGATGGTGAACAGGTGGCTGGTCCCTTCGGACAGCGTGTCCCGCGTGGTGGAATCGAAGCTCACCGCGCGGGTGGGCGCGGGGCGATAGGCGGAGGGGCGCAATTGCAGCTCAAACCTGCCGGTGGTCTCCTCTCCGGAGAAGAAGGCATAGGAACTGACCATGATTTCAATCTGCTGGCCTTCCTGCGAGAAGATGCGCGCGCGTGAGGCCAGGCCTTCGCCGCCATCGTCATCTTCGGCCAGCACTTCGCCGCTGGCGACATCGGTGACGGTCAGCATCGGATCAAGGTCCGACCCTGCTGCCGGGATCACATCGATCAGCAGCGATGTCATGGGCGCGATGGTATAGCGGTATCGCACAGGGGTGGTGCCCACCTCATCGGTAAAGATGCGCACTTCGCTGGCTGCGTCATCCAGATTGCGAACATCTTGTGCCGATGCACAAACGGGCGCGAGGATAGCCGCCGCGCCGGCCAGAAGTGCAGCCTTGCCAATCCTGAAAACCATGTAATTCCCCCTTCAGATCATTGCCCGCGCGGGCAATCACCCACAGGCACCATATTGTGCCTAGCAGGTCAAAGATTAATCGGGCCTAGAGGCTCCATTCATCTTCCAGCAGGCCCCATAGCCACGTGTCGCACCAGCCCAGATGCGTCTTCATCGCATCGCGCAGATGCGCCTCGCGGGTGAAGCCCAGCCCCTCCAGCAAACGGTTGGAGGGAATATTGCGCGGGTCGACATCGCCAAAGATGCGGTGGACGCCGTCAACCCGGAACAGATGGGTGATCAGCGCGGTCAGGCATTCACGGGCAATGCCCTGCCGTTCATGCCCCGGCACGATCATGTAGCCGATTTCCGATATTTCCCGTCCCGCCTCGCTGGCTATCACGCGCAGCACCGGATCGCCGCCGGCATGGGGCACCGCCACCCATGTGCGCCCGCCCCAGCCGCGATCGAACAACCAGCTGCGCAAATCGTTGACATTGTCGAACGGACCGCGGCTCCAGTACCGCATCAGATCGGGATCGCTGTAGGACTTGAACAGCACGTGCTCATCGCCCGGCTGCAATGGCCGCATGGTGAAGCGGGTGGTGGTGAGGGTCGGCACGGTTTCCATTGTGGAGAGCGATAAACGCTCACGCAGCGACCGCAAGGCCGAACGGTCGCCCGCAGCGGGGGCAGCCTGCCTGCCCGTCCAGTCACAGGATGGACGCGCGGATGCGCGGGCGAACACCTATTGAGTCAGATGCTCGACGAGCGCCTTGACCTTCTTCTGCCGCCATTGCGGGCGCGGGGCGATCAGCCAGTATGCGCGGCGGCAATCTTCTTCTTCGGCCAGCTTGATGAGGCGGCCATTCTCCAGCGCCTCCGCCACCAGGGGGAAAGGCATGATCGTGCGGCCAAGGCCCGCCAGTGCGGAGGACAGCGCCTGTCCGGCATTGCCCACCTGCAACAATGCATCGGTGCCTTCGGGCGCGGGGAAAGCGGGCCAGCTGATCCAGCCATCGGCGGCACCTGAAGCGATGGCACCGGGCGCGGCCACAGTCACGCGGCGTCCGGGGGCCAGTTGCACGCCTTCCAGCTCTCCCGGTCCCTCCACCAGCCGAATGGCGACATCGAGGTTGGCCTCGGTAAAGTCGGCATCCTCATCGGCGATCAGCTGATATCGCACTTCGGGGTTGTTCTGGCGGAAACTGGCAAGCCGCGTGGCCAGCCACTGGGAATAGAATTCGCGCGGCACGGCGATAGTATAGTTGGAACTGGACTGGCCAGACTGCATCGCCTGCACGCTTTCCTCAAAGCGCAGGAAGCCTTCGCGCAAGGGATCAAGCCCGCTGACCGCTTCATCGGTCAGTTCCAGCCCCTTTGACGTGCGCCGAAACAGCACCACGCCCAGCACATCTTCCAGCGCGCGGATCTGCTGGCCCACGGCGGCAGGCGTCACCGCCAGCTCATCCGCTGCACGGGTGAAACTCAGGTGCCGCGCGGCGGCATCGAATACGCGCAAGGCGTTGAGGGGCAGATGGGTGCGCTTCATGGGAAGCCGCGCTGTAATGCGGCGGACCTGCGGGGGCAAGCGCAACAGAGCTTGACCGATTGCACCTGAAACTACAGGAAGCAGCCAACCGTCCTTTCCTGCCGGAGCATATCATGAAGCGCCTGCTTGCTGCCTTCTCCCTTTGCATACTTGCCCTTGCCGGCCTTGCTGCCAATCCGGCGCAGGCACAGAGCTTGCTGGAAGGGCGCTTTGCGGATGATGTTCCGACGCTGGAACAGGTGGTGGGCCACGCCACCGGCACGCGCATCAGCTCTCCCGAAGAGGCGCTGAGCTATTTGCGGGCGCTGGAACAGGCTGCACCGGACCGGTTCCGTCTGGTCCAGTATGCCACCAGCTGGGAAGGTCGCCCGCTGGTTTATGCGGTGGTCACATCAGCCGCCAACATGGCCCGCATCGATGCGGTACGCGCCGATCTGTCGCAGCTGGCCAATGGCACCTCCCCGCAGGCGCTGTCGAATATCCTGCCGGTAACGTGGCTGTCCTATGGCGTGCACGGGGACGAGATTTCCTCCACCGATGCCGCGCTGGTGCTGGCCTATCACCTGCTGGCCGCACAGGGTGATGAGATGGTCGATACCATCATGGGCAATTCGGTGGTGATCATCGATCCCAGCCAGAACCCCGACGGGCGCGGCCGCTTCGTCAACAAGTACCGCGAGCAGCTGGGCATTCAGCCCTTCGCCGATCGCTATACGGCGGGCCATGACCAGCCCTGGCCGGGCGGCCGTTTCAACCACTACCTGTTCGACCTCAACCGTGACTGGTTTGCGCTGACCCAGCCCGAAACGCGCGGCAAGATCACCGCCGTGCGCGAATGGCAGCCGGTGGTGCTGGTGGATGCGCATGAGATGGGCGGCGATTCGTCCTATTTCTTCCCGCCATCCGCCGATCCCTTCAATCCCAATGTCACGCAGGGCCAGCGCGCCAAGCAGGTGCTGCTGGGCCGCAATGTGGCCGCTGCAATGGATGGGCTGGGACAGACCTATTACACGCGCGAGGTCTTTGACCTGTTCTATCCAGGCTATGGTGACACATGGCCCACGCTGAACGGTTCGATCGCCATGACTTACGAGCAATCCAGCGCGCGCGGGCAGGTGTGGGAACGCACGGACGGGTCCATGCTGACCTATGCCGACGGGGTGCGCAATCACTTCATCACCACGCTGGCAACGGCGGAAACGGTGGCGCGCAATGCCGACATGTTCCTGAACGATTATGCCGACTATCGCCGCAGCGCGATCGGCGGCGCGGCGGGCACGGGCCACTATGTGATCGATCTGGCGCAGCGACGGTGGAACGGTGAACAGCTCGCCCGGCGGCTGGCGTTTCAGGGAATTGCCGTGCGCCGCATCGAAGGCCCGGCCAGCGCCTGCGGGGTCAATTATCCGCGCGGCTATCTGGCGGTTGATCGCCGGCAGGGCGCGGCGCGGCTGATCCGCAGCCTGCTCGATGCCAATACCGATTTGCCGGCGGACTTCGTTTCCGAACAGGAATCGCGCCGCAACCGCGATCTGGAGCATGAGCTGTATGACACCACGGCGTGGAGCGTGGGCATGATGTCCGGTCTCGACGTCGCGCTGTGCAACACCGTGGCGGGCGGGACCGCCATCACCGCAGAGGACCCGCTGCCATCGATGGCGGCGGACGCGGGCGCCTTCGGGCTGGCCGTGCCGTGGACCGACAGCGGCCAGGTCAGGCTGGTGGCGCAAGCGCTGGCTGCCGGGCTGGAGGGCCGCTCCACCGATGCCGCATTCACCATTGGCGCGCGCGAATTCCCGCGCGGCACGGTGGTGTTCTCCCGCGCCGACAACCCGGACACCATCGGCGATCTGACCTCGCTCGCCCGCCAGATCGGCGCGGAAGTGGTGGCGCTGGACAATGGCTGGGTGGATGACGGGCCAAACCTTGGCTCGGACCATTTCGTGCGCCTCGCCATGCCCAAGGTGGCGATGGTGTGGGATGACGGCGTCAACCCGACATCGGCCGGCTCTGCGCGCTATACGCTGGAGCAGCGGCTGGGCATTCCCGTCGCCCCGATCCGCTCCGGCACCCTGCCCGTGGCCGATCTGGCGCGCTATGACGTGCTGATCGTGCCGGAAACAGAAGGCAGCCTGGATGAAGCCGCACGCGGCGCAATCGCCACCTATGCCCGCGAAGGCGGCGTGGTGGTGGTGCTGGGCAATGCCATGCTCGGCTTCACCGGCAGCGAGAATGCGCTGTTCGCCACCGCGCGCGAAACCGTGCTGGGCGGAGAGCCTTCCAAGGAGGAGGAAAACCCCGCAACGATGGTGGCGGGTGAAGCCATCGCAGACGAGGCCGCCTATCGCGCGGCCATAGCCGACAACGCCCGCCGGCCCGATACGCTGCCCGGCGCGCTGCTCCACACCGCCATCGATTCCGACAATTTCCTGTCCGCCGGATATGACGATGCCGCGCCGGTGGTATTTGCATCGGGCGATCTGGTGTTTGCCCCGCTCAACCGCGACGATGGCATGAATGTGGTGCGCTTTGCTGCCGCCGATAGCCTGCTGGCGAGCGGTTATGTGTGGGACGAAAACCGCCGCCAGATGGCCTTCAAGCCGTTCCTGATGGCGCAGGGTGCGGGCAGCGGGCTGGCCATCGGCTTCACCCATGATCCCACCGTGCGCGGATATCTGGACGGGCTGGACCTGCTGCTGGCCAATGCGGTGATTGTGGCGCCCGCGCGGGTACGCTGAGCCAGTTTGACCGGACCTGAGCTGAGTTGGGCTGAGTTGGGCGGAGTCAGGCTAAGCCTGGCTTGGCCTGACCCAGGTCAGATCGTCTCTGCCGGAGCGGACAGCGGGAAGAAGGGGATCGCCACTTCGAACAGGGTGCCGTCGCTTTGCGCAAAGGTGAAATGGCCTTCCATCGCGCCGTAATTGGTGGTGAGTTCGCAGCCGGACACGTAATCATGCGTCTGGCCGGGAGCCAGAATCGGCGTTTCGCCAACCACACCCTCACCATCGACCACATTCACCATTCCGCGCGAATCGGTGATGCGCCAGTGGCGTGTGCGCAGCTGCACCGTGTCTTCCCGGTTGTTCTCCAGCCGGATATGGTAGACCCAGAACCACCGCCCGGCCTCCACGCGCGATTGCTCGGGCATGAAGTTTACCGACACGCGCACCGTCACGCCGGCCGTGATGGCGACATGCTGGAACAGCAGGTTCATGGCGTCTTTGATCTTCATGAGTCGGGAGCGTAACGGGTTTGACGCCCGCGGCAAGGGGCCAGCACTCAATTCGTCGCAGCCGATTGCGAAAGTCCTGCCCTGATCATCGCCAGCGGTGCCTTGAGCGACCAGCTGATCCCGCTGCTGGCATAGTCAATGCCCGCCTCCCCGCCAAAGAACCGCCGTGGCACCTCGGCAATCAGCGTGCTGCCAAAGCCGGTCTGCTCGGGAGCGGTAACCTGCGGGCCGCCGGATTCGGTCCAGTGCATGGAGAAAAGCCCGCCCTCTTCGTCCACTTCCCAGCCGATCGACACCTGCCCGCCACCCGCCGACAAGGCGCCATATTTGAGCGAGTTGGTGGCCAGTTCATGCAGTGCCATGCCGATGATCTCCGCCGCGCGGGGGTTGAGCGGAAATTCCGATCCGCTGATGGTGATCTCACCGGGAGCATCCATCACGAATGCCAGTTGCAGGCGCGCCAGCTCTTCCACCGGAACTTCCCGCCATTCGCGCCGCACCAATATGTCCTGATTCACCGCCAGACTGCGTATCCGGTCCTGAAAGCGGGCGATGAAGCCGTCATTATCCTTCACGCTGCGGCGGATCAGCGCCTGGATTGTGGACAGCATGTTCTTGGAACGGTGGTTCACTTCCATCAGCAACAGGCGGATCTGCTCTGCCTGTTCGCGCTGCTCGGTAATGTCCGTATTGGTGCCGAACCACCAGATGATATTGCCGTGTTCTTCCCTGATCGGCTTGGCGCGGCTGAGGAACCAGCGATACTCGCCTTCCTTCGATCGCAGCGGGAAGGTATCCTCCCACTCCTCACCGCTTTCGAAGCAGGATTTGATATGCTCGCGCACGCGGTCCACGTGATCGGGGTGATGCACCTTGGTCCAGCCCCAGCCGCGCATATCCTCAAGCGTGGTGCCGGTGTAATCGTACCAGCGCTTGTTGTACCAGATGATGTTGCCACTGGGCTCGGCGATCCAGGCAAAAGGGGCGATATTGTCCGCCAGCATGTGGAAGCGCGCCTCGCTCTGACGCAACCGCCGCTCGCGCTCCAGAACCTGCGTTGCATCTCGGGCGATCTTGCTCGCCCCGACAACATTGCCGTCCTTGTCATGCACAGGCGAGACGGTGACCGAAACATCGATCAGCCTGCCCGACTTGTGCCGACGCTTGGTGAAGAACTGGCCCACGCGTTCGCCTGCGCGGATGCGGGTGAGGATATTCACTTCCTCGTCCAGCCTGTCATCCGGCAGCAATTGCACGATCGACTGGCCGACCATCTCTGCTTCGGAATAGCCGAACAGGCGCACCGCAGCAGGGTTCCATGACAACACCGTGCCATTGACGTCCTTGGCCACGATCGCGTCATCGGTCGATTCGACCAGTGCCGCGTAGAAATCCGAAATTTCAGCCACGTGCCATGCGTCCCAGCCCGTATGTTATTTTCCAGCGATCACAGATATATGAGGCTGTGACGCAAGGGAATTCAAATTGTTGACGGTGGGTTACAGCCCGGCCTTGCCCAGTGCCTGATCCAGATCCTCGATCACGTCGAGGGGGTCTTCCAGCCCGACATTGATGCGCAGCATGCCTTCGAACACGCCCATCGCATCGCGGCCCTCCTCGCCCATGTTGGCGTGGGTGGTGCTGGCGGGGTGGCACATCAGCGATTTGGAATCGCCGATATTGTTGGAGATATCGACCAGTTCCAGCGCATCCAGAATGGCGTGCGCCTGCGCCCTGCCATCGACCACGAAGCTGAAGATCGGGCCGAAATTGTCCATCTGCCTGGTCGCCAGATCGTGCTGCGGATGGCTGGGCAGGCCGGGGTGGAGCATGGTCGGCACGCGGCCTTCGATGGCGCGGGCCACTTGCAGCGCGTTCTCGCTCTGCCGTTGGGCCCGCAGGTCGAGCGTTTCCAGACCCTTCATCACCACCCATGCGTTGAAGGGTGAGCAATTGGGGCCGGTGTTGCGCTGGAACGGCAGCAGCACGTCATTGATCCACTGCGCGCTTCCGCACACGGCCCCGGCCAGCACGCGCCCCTGCCCGTCCATCAGCTTGGTGGCGGAATAGGCGACGACATCGGCGCCAAATTCCATCGGTCGCTGCAAGGCGGCGGTGGCAAAGGCATTATCCACCACGCTGGTGATGCCATGCGCGCGGGCCAGACCGCAGATGAACGCCAGATCGGCAATATCCATCGTCGGATTGGCCGGAGTCTCAAAGAAGAACACCTTGGTATTCGGCCTGATCGCGGCTTCCCATGCGGAATTGTCGCGCGCATCCACAATGGTGGTCTCGATCCCGAATTTGGGCAGCAGAGTGTCCACCAGCCAGCGGCACGAACCAAAGGCGGCGCGCCCGGCGACAACGTGGTCGCCTGCGGAAAGCTGGCACAGCAGGGCTGTGGTCATGGCGGCCATGCCGGTGGCCTGCATGCGGCATGCCTCGGCCCCTTCCAGCGAAGCGATACGCTCCTCGCACATCGCCACGGTGGGGTTCTGCAGGCGCGAATAGGTCATGCCCTCGGCCTCACCCGCAAAGCGCGCGGCTACCGTGGCGGCATCGTCATAGGTATAGCCGCTGGTGAGGAACAGCGCCTCGCTCGTCTCGCCCTGTTCGCTGCGCCATGTGCCCGCACGCACGGCGCGCGTGGCCGGGCGCCAGTTGGAAGTGATGGAGCGATCTGTGCCGGTGGTCTTTTTCATGGGTTGCGCGTTTAGTGGCACTGCGCGCGGCGGGCAAGCGTGCTCCTATGTCTCGCCCTGACGCAACCACTTGAGCGCACCCACCTCCAGCCCCTTGAACTTGGGCCAGCCATCGCGGTCATCGGCCAGAGGGGCCAGCAGCAGCGGAGCGTCATCGGGCAATTGCCACTTGGCCCGGTGATAGAGCTTTGAACGGGTAAGGTCGGATCGAACCAGCCACATGCCATCAGCTAGCGCCTGCGCATCGCCGTGAAAATCAAAGCCGGACGGCAGGCCTTCGGGATTATCGAACCACAACAGGTAAAGATTATCAGTCATATGCTTAAAAAGGCACGGTAAGGCGTGAAGTTCCAAGGCCGGTTGATCGGCGTTTGTGTTGGGCTGCGGGAATGCTATCGCCAGCGGTGATGAGCGAAGCGCCCCCGCATCCCGTTGATCCGATCCGCTGGAACATCGCGCTAGCGGCGCTGTTTGCGGGGTTGTGCGCAGTGCGGCTGACCCTGCCCTCCGCTCTGTTCTTTGATGAAGTGCATTACCTGCCTGCCGTGCGCAATCTGCTGGATTTGTCCACCGCCACCAATCTGGAACACCCGCCGCTGGGCAAGCAGATGATCGCACTGGGCGTGCTGGTGTTTGGCGACAATACGCTCGGCTGGCGGATCATGTCGCTGATATTTGGCACGCTGGCGGTGTTTGCCGGGATGCGCGCCATGTGGTTCGCCAGCGCCACCCGGGCAGCCAGCGTGCTGACAGGCTTCTTCCTGATCACCGGCTTTCCGCTGCTGGTGCAGGCGCGCATTGCCATGCTCGATATCTTCATGGCGGGCTTCATGCTGCTGGCGCTGTGGATGTGCGCGGGCGCGGTGCGAGAGCATGAGACCGCGCGCTGGCGGCTGGCGATTGCCGGCGTTGCCCTGGGCGCGGCGATGGCCTGCAAGTGGAACGCCATTCCGCTAGCGATGATGCCCGGCCTCGCCTTCATCATCGCCCGCACATGGCAGGCAAAATGGCACTTTCTCACCAGCAATCGCGGCTGGCCGATTGGCGGCATGACCTTGTGGGAGGCGGCCATCTGGCTGGGGCTGGTGCCGCTCGCCATCTATGCGCTCAGCTACTGGCCGTTCCTGTTCTATGCCGAGGTTTCGGGCAATCCATCGGGCCTGATCGCGCTGCATGCGCAAATGCTCGACCTGCAGACGCAGGTGCTCAAGCCGCATCCCTATCAGAGCCAGTGGTGGCAATGGGCGAGCAACTGGCGGGCGATCTGGTATCTGTATGAACAGGCGGACGGAGCGCAGCGCGGCGTGCTGCTGATCGGCAATCCACTGTCATCGCTGCTGGCCCTGCCCGCGCTGGCGTGGTGTGCGTGGGCAGGATGGAAGGACGGGCGGCGGGACTGCATGGCGCTGGCACTGCTGTATGCGGTCAGCCTGGGCCTGTGGATCGTGGCCCCCAAGCCGGTGCAATTCTATTATCATTACCTGCTGCCGCACTGCTTTGGCATGGCGGCGCTGGCGCTGGCGACGCAGCGATTGTGGCAAAGGGGGGAGCGGCTTGCCCCTGCCGTCATCGTTGGCGGATCTGCCGCGCTGTTCGCGTGGTTCTACCCCATTCTCACCGCGGCCCCGCTGGACGGCGAGATGGCGTTCCTGCGCTGGGCGTGGTTGCCCGGCTGGCGCTGATCTTCAGCCCGGTAAATGCACTGCGCCGCAGCAGCGCGGGATGTCCCGCACCACTGCGGCGTTTGCAGCCTCAGGCTTGTTGTACGGCGTTAGACGACAGCGCGGCCGCCGCCCTTGGGGCCGACCAGCATCCAGGCGATGAAGCCCACCACCGGGAAGACGATGATACCCAGCGACCACAGCAGCTTGCCGACAACGGATTCGCCGCTGGTGACCACGTTGTAGATTGCGTAAATGTCCAGAAGAAGGACCAGAACACCAATGATTTCCATGACTTGCTCCTGACGGTTTGAGGCGTAGCCTTGCGCCCTTCATGTCCGTTGGAACGGATGGAAATCGTTTCTGGTTCCGAGAAACTTAGCGGAAGCGGCCCCACACGAACTTGCTGGACAGGGCATAATTCCACACCGATGCCAGCACCACGCCCACCAGCGCGGCGATCCACCAGCGGAAGCCATTGGCTTCCAGCATCGATGATACGGCCACATTGGCGAAGGCACCCACGGCGCAGGTGGCGCAGAATTTCAGCCAGCCATAGAACAGACCCTCTGGCCCCGACAGCTTCTGGTCGCGGTAGGTGAGCAGGTTGTTGAGCCAGAAATTGAACGTCATCGCCACGATCGTGGCCACCGCCGTTGCCAGGGTGAACCCTGTCAGACCGGTGCGGAAAAGCGATGCCAGCACGGCCATGTGGACGAACACGCCCAGCCCGCCCACGGTGCCGAACAGGGCAAAGCGCGTGGGGATGTAGCGCCCGAAATAGCGCTCATACAGTCCGGCGACGAAATCCAGGACCACGCCGTGATCCAGCTTGCTTTCACCTTCGAGGCGCTCGGCAAATTTCAAGGGGAATTCCTTTACTGTCAGCTGCGGCTTGGCCGTCGCCAGAATGTCGAGCATGATCTTGAAACCAATGCCGGAAAGATGTTGCGCCTGCTTGCGCAGCTGATCGGTGCGCAGCAGGAAGTATCCGCTCATCGCGTCGGTCAGTTCGGTGCCGGTCAGCTTGCGCGCCATGGCATTGGCAAAGCGACTGCCCTTTTCGCGGCCCGCGCTGGACAGGCCATCGGCATTGCCGCCCTCGGCAAAACGGCTGGCATAGGCGAGATCGGCCTCGCCCGATTTGACTGCGGCGAGCATGTCTTTCAGCAGCGCCGGATCGTGCTGGTGATCGGCGTCCATCACCGCCACGAAAGGCGCGGCAGTGGCGCACATCCCCTCGATCGCGGCGCTGGCAAGACCGCGCCGGCCAATGCGCTGGATCACGCGGATGCGCGGATCGCTCTGGCCGATGCGGCGTGCCTCTTCGGCGGTGCCATCGGTGGAATTGTCATCGACGAACACCGCTTCCCAGCCCGAAGGGCCAAGCGCGTCTTCCAGCCGCCGAACCATCGGGGCGATATTGCCCTTCTCGTTCAGGGTGGGCAGCACCACCGCGAGTTCGAGCGGCAGGGCAACTGGCGCGGTGCTTTGTGCAGCTGGGCGCAGATCTGTGTGCGTCATGTCCATGGGCCGGTGCGGTACATGGTTAATGCTAACAGATCGTTGACGGTTTACAGAAGATCAACGATCGCATCGCCGATTTCTGCAGTTCCGGCGCCGCCGCCAAGATCGGCACCCTTCACGCCTGCTTCCAGCGCCTTTGCCACTGCCGCCTCAACTTGCTGCGCCTGTGCCTCCAGCCCCAGCGAATGGCGCAGCAGCATCGCAAGGCTGAGGATCATGGCCATCGGATTGGCCTTGCCCGTGCCGGCAATATCAGGCGCGCTGCCGTGGATCGGTTCATACAGTCCGAAAGTGCCGAAGTCCGTCTGCGCTTCCCCCAGCGATGCGCTGGCGAGCAGGCCGATGGAGCCCACGCACATGCTCGCCTGGTCAGACAGGATGTCGCCAAACAGATTGCCCGTTACCACCACATCGAACTGGCCGGGATTGCGGACCAGCTGCATGGCGGCATTGTCGACATACATGTGGCTGAGTTCGACATCGGGATATTCGGCGGATGTCTCTATCACCACGTCGCGCCACAGCTGGCTGGTTTCCAGCACATTGGCCTTGTCCACGCTGCACAGACGCTTGTCGCGGCCCTGCGCGGCGCGGAACGCCACATGGGCGATGCGGCGCACCTCGTCCTCGGCATAGGACATGAAATCGAAGCCCTGACGGCGACCGTCATCCAGAGTGCGGATGGCCTTTTCGCCAAAATACACATCGCCATTGAGTTCGCGTACGATCAGCAGGTCGATCTCGCGCGCCACTTCAGGACGCAGGGCAGACATGTCCTCCAGCCCCGGAAACATGGTGGCGGGGCGCAGGTTGGCGAACAGCGTCAGCGCCTGGCGCAGGCCCAGAATGGCCTGTTCGGGGCGCAGGTGCCGCTCCAGATTGTCACACGAGGGATCACCCACGGCGCCAAACAATATGGCATCGGAGGCCTTGCACAGCGCCAGCGTCTCGGGCGGCAGGGGATGGCCATGCGCCTTGTAGGCAGCGCCGCCGACATCGGCGTCAGCGGTCTCGATATCGGGCAGATCCAGTGCCGCCAGCACCTTCTTGGCCTCTGCCATGATTTCCGGGCCGATACCGTCCCCGGCCAGACATGCGATCTTCATTTGGCGACTTTCATTCTATTATCCGTCCCAGCAATTCTCTCAAGCGAGCGCGCGCGGCCATAACATCGCCGCGCCTGTCGGCAAGCAGGTAGTGCTCCAGCGGGGCCGCCAAAGCGTCCATTTCCACCAGTAATTGCGGCAGGTCGCCTTCGGGACGGGTGGCCTCCCCGCCATAGCCCAGCTCGCGCAGCAGCAGCACCTCATAGCCGATCAGCGCACTGGTCCAGCCGCGCGCCGACGGTGCCTGGCAGATCGCATCGAGCAGCCCCCCCAGCGCCGAATGCAGCGGCGGGTAGGGCTGGCGTTCGGGCAGGGCGGTGGCGGTCAGCGCGCAGGTCCAGCCAATGGCGCTGGCGAGCAGCGGCTCCGTGATGAAAGGCCCGCGGCTGGCGATCAGTTCGGGTCTGGCAAAGGGCAGCTGACTTTCAGACCGGGCGGAGATCTGCACCTCCACCAGATTGCCGGGGATCATCACCGGGCGCAGCTGCCGCCCGCGCCCGCCCGCGACATAGGCCGCCACCAGCCCGTATTCCTCGGTCAGGAAACGCGCGACGACCGCAGTTTCCCCATGCTGGCGGGATGCGACGAGGATGGCGGGGGCGCGGATGTGCATAGGATCATGCATGTGCCGCTTTCGCGCCAGAGCTGCAAGGAGAGCGGCCCGCAAGGAGGTGGCATTTGTGCGCGGGGCTGTATTTCGATATTGTCGGGCCCATCCCTGGGGAGAGGAAAGCATCATGTTGAAGATTGCAGCCATGGCAGCAGCCGCGCTTGCCAGCGCGGGCCTTTCATCGCCGCTACAGGCGCAGGAGGGCGCGCTCAGCCCGGTGCAGCAGGAATTTTATGCCGAATTGCTGGCGATGGGCGATGTGTGCAGCGAATTGCCGCAGTTCCGCGTACACAAGGATGACCTGCAAGGCTGGGTCACCCAGAACCTTGCCAGTTCCTCCGAAGATACGCTCGACACCGTGCTGGACCTGCGCGCGGCAAAGATCGAAGCGATGCAGGCCGATACCCTGGCCGTGCGCGAGATGCCGCCCGGGGCGAGCCGGACACGCGCGGTGAGCGAGCATTATGCCGATGTTGTGGGGCGCTGCCTGCGCATGGCCCAGCATGACGAGGCCGGACGCTTCTTCCAGCGCAACTGAGCCATTTGCGGTGATTGGCGCCTGACGGACTGCACCATCAGGCACACCCTCAGGCCGCGCGGCCTATTTGGCCAGCTTTGCCTCAAGCGCGGCGATCTTCGCTTCGAGCACGTCGCATTTTTCGCGCGCGTTGGCGGCCATGTCCTTGACCGCGTCAAATTCCTCGCGGCTGACGAAATCCATGCCGCCCATGGCCTCCCTCATTTTCTCACGCGCAGTGTCGCGCGCCTCGCGGGTCATGCCCGCAAAGGTGCCGGCCGCGCTGTTGGCCAGTTTGACGAAGTCGGCGATGATCGGGTTTTCGCTTTGCATGGGACCTATCTGGTATTGTGATGCGCTCTTGGCAAGCTTTCACAACTCGAAACGTTGCACGGCGTTGCTTACCTCAATCTCGCTGGCATCGGGATTGGCGTCAAGAAACTGCCAGTTGAGCACGCTGGCAAACAACACCCACGCCAGATAGGGCAGCAGGATGATCCCGGCCGCCGGGCGTACTTTCCAGAACAGCCACACAGTCACTGCCAGCGCCACGTCCAGCGCGATCAGTACCGCCAGCGCCAGTGCAATGTCATGTTCCGCAAAGAAAATCGGCGACCACGCCAGATTGAGCGCGAATTGCACCACGAAGGCGAGGATCGCCAGCACGCGCATGCGGGCACCCCAAGCGGCGCAGACCATCGCCAGCGCAACGCCCATCATCAGGTAGAGGGTTGCCCAGACAATGCCGAATGTGGCGGGGGGCGGATAGATCGCGGGCTTTACCAGCGCATCGAACCACGGATTATTCGCCGCGCTTCCAGCCACTTGCCCGGACAGGAAACCCAGCAGCAGCACGGTTGGCACCAGAAACAGGGACCAGCGAAGCAGGCTGGCGCGCAATTGCGCGGGGGACGCGAGGCGGTTCATTGAAGCTCCTGCATGTCGGGCGGTTTCACGCCGCGAGAATCACGTAAGTCATTGTGACCGCACGGGGCTGTTGGCGCAAGCGGGCGAAAGGCCGCATTCCGGGTGCGAGCGGTCAATCTCCGCCTCTCTGCGCCGATATGAGGAATTCCACGTTGCCTTCGGTGCCCTTGATCGGGCTTTGGGTGATGCCCTGGATCCGCCAGCCTTCGCCTTCCAGCCATGCCTGCACCTCATCGCACACGCGCTGGTGCAGCGCCTCATCGCGCACGATGCCGCCCTTGCCCACCTCGCCGCGCTCCACTTCGAACTGCGGCTTGATCAGCGCCACCAGCTGGCATGTGGGCGCAGCCAGTTGCAGCGGCACTTCCAGCACCTTGCGCAGCGAAATGAACGATGCATCGCACACCACCCAGTTGCAGGACCGATTGATGATATCGGCGGTCAGCGCACGGGCATTGGTCTGTTCCAGCACGGTGATGCGGTCATCGCCGCGCAGCTTCCAGTCCAGCTGGTTGGTGCCGACATCCACCGCGAACACATGCTGTGCCCCGTGATGCAACAGCACCTGCGTGAACCCGCCGGTGGAGGAGCCGATATCCATTGCCACCGCGCCAGACGGATCGAGTCCGAAATGCTTGATCGCACCGTCCAGCTTGACCCCGCCGCGCCCGACCCAGGGATGATCGCGGCCCTTGAGGACAATCTCGGCATCCACCGGAACCTGCTGGCCCGGCTTGGCCACGCGCTGTTCCTTCACGAACACGAGGCCCGCCATCACCAGCGCCTGCGCGCGGGCGCGGCTATCCGCATGCCCCAGATCGACCAGCAGCTGATCGATCCTTTTCCTGGCGGTCTTGCCTGCTACGTTCTTGCCTGTGGCCATGGGAAGGGCGATAGGGGGCGATGCGCTCTCGCGCCAGATTTGAATTGTCATAATGATAAGGCAGATGGGCGCCATTTTGTTGAGACTGAAGGATTGCAGACCCATGCATTTACGCAGCATTTCGGCCCTTTTCATCGGCACGGCACTTCTGGCCGCCTGCTCCTCCGGTGAGGATGTGAGCGAGGAAGAAGTGCAGGCTCCCGAGCCTGTGCTCACCTCCACCCCTGTTGCCACCGCCGCGCCCGATGGCTCTCCGCTGGCCGAAGGACAATGGACGATTTCGGAAGATGCCAACGGGGCGAGCGCCAGCTTTGGCCCGGCGGGAAGCGATGCGCTGGTGGTGATCGCCTGCACCACCGCCAGCCGCGCGCTGAGCATGACGGTGGCGGGCAGTTCCGATGGCACGCAGCCTTATGTGATCGAAGCGGGCGGCACCGCCGCGCGGCTGGATATGGTCTCCACCGGCGGCACGCTGCCGATGATGCGCGCCGATATTGCGCGCGATGCACCGGTGTTCGGCGGCTTCGTGATGCCCGGCCAGGCCGTGTCCATCACCGCCCCCGATGGATCGATCCTGCGCCTGCCCACGGCACCCGGCATCCGCCGCGTGTTCGAGGCCTGCGCATGAGGCCAGTGCTGACACGCAGTCCTTTTTCGGCGGCGCTGGCGGGCCTTGCCTGCATGGCGCTGTCTGCCTGTATCCCGGCATCGAGCGAACAGGCACCCGCGCCCAGCCCGGCCCCCGCGCCAGTCAGCGCGCCGCCGCCCCCGCCTCCGACGATCTCGGTCGTGCCCATCCTGCCGCTGCCGGATGACTGGGCAGAGCAGCCGCGCACGGCGGGCGACTGGACCTATGTCCGGAATGAAGGCGGCTCCGGCGCGCGTTTCATCGATGACAGCGGCGCGACGTTGCTGGTGATCGGCTGTTACACAGACACCAGGCGGGTGCTGATCGGGCGCCCGGCGCAAGGCCTGCCCGAAGCACCCAGAATGGATATCCGCACGGAAACCGCGCAGCGTGCCGCCAATCTCACCCGCGGGCAGGACGGCGCGAGTGTGACCTGGGCATTTGAGGGCAGCGATCGCTTCCTTGACGCCATCGCCTTTTCACGCGGCCATTTTGCCGTGGGCGTGACAGGCGCGGCTCCGATCTATCCGCCAGCCTATCCCGAAATCACCCGCGTGATCGAGGATTGCCGATAGAATTTGTGCGAAGCAACAATTCTGACTGTGAAAAAGATTTTTACAAGTCTTGTTTTGTGGCCGGCAAAGATTCACAACTGCAATCAAGGCCAGCGGTTAACGCGGTCTTCGCCCACGGTGATACGGCCCGGTAAAACGGTTTGGGGTGTTGGCTTAATAGCGCGAAAGGAGGTGATCCGATGTCTCATGGTTCAGCAAGGGGGTCGGTACAGTTCCACACAAGGCATTATCGGTACTAGAAACATTACCGGTAGAGGCTTTGTGGGCGGCACTTCCGGCCGCTGACCATGAAAAGGGCGGTTCCTCGTTTCGCGAGGGCCGCCCTTCTCATTTGCGGTCTGTCAATTGAAAGGCGTTTTGCCTGTGGCCATCGCAATCACTGCGAGTGGGCGCAGCCCGCGCCAGACGCTATTTCTTCTGGCCGCCGTCCGCACCCGCCTTCTTGTCGGCGGCTTCCTTCCTGGCGGCTATGGCAGCGGCTTCCTTCTTGGCGATCGCTTCCTTGTCATTCTGGTCAGACATGCGTTCCTCCTCCACTTGAATCGGTTGGCTGGAAGACGGTCATACACTGTCGCTGCACACCTTGCATGCATGTCCACTTTCTATTCGCCACTTTGCCCGCTAGCAGTCGAACAGCAAGAATAGCGGTTTTTACGAAAATTTCAAAATCAGCTTCCAATTTGGAATAATTGGTCATATCTGACGCCTGATTTGTAAGGATTGATAATAATGGCGACTTTCGCGGATTCCCCCGCACTCGATTTTGCCCGTATCGAGCACCCTGCCCCGACCGATGCCGCCACCCGCGCGGCGGCGATCGCCGATCCCGGCTTTGGCAAGGTGTTTACCGATCACATGGTCTCTATCGACTGGGATGAGGGAACTGGCTGGCACAATGCCACGCTGTGCCCGCGCGGCCCCATCGCGCTCGATCCCGCGGCATCGGTGCTGCATTACGCGCAGGAAATCTTCGAAGGGATGAAGGCCTACCGCCTCGATGATGGATCGATGGCGCTGTTCCGGCCCGACCAGAACGCCCAGCGTTTCAACGATTCCGCGCGCCGGCTGGCGATGCCGGAAATTCCCGAAGAGCTGTTTATCGAAGCCGTGCGCCAGGTCGTTACCGCTGATGCCGACTGGTTCCCGCAGGTGGAAGGCGGATCGCTGTATATCCGCCCGTTCATGTTCGCCAATGAGCCATTCCTGGGCGTGCGCCCGGCCAAGCAGTACAAGTTCCTGGTGATCCTTTCCCCGGCTGGCAATTACTTCAAATCGGGCGCTCCGGCGGTCAGCATCTGGGTTTCGAGCGATTACACGCGCGCGGCGCCGGGCGGCACGGGTGCGGCCAAGTGCGGCGGCAATTATGCCGCCAGCCTTGTCCCGCAGGCCGAAGCCATCGCCAAGGGTCACGATCAGGTGGTGTTCCTGGATGCGGTGGAGCGCAAATGGATCGAGGAACTGGGCGGCATGAACCTGTTCTTCGTGTTCGATGACGGCAGCATCATCACGCCGCCGCTTTCCGGCACGATCCTGCCCGGCATCACCCGCAACAGCCTGCTGACGCTGGCGCGCGACGAAGGGCTGAACATCCGCGAGGAACGCTACAGTCTCGACCAGTGGCGCGAAGATGCGGGCAGCGGGCGGCTGACCGAAACCTTCGCCTGCGGCACCGCTGCGGTGGTCACGCCGGTGGGCAAGGTTGCGGGCAAGGATGGCGAGTTCACCATCGGCGGCGGCGGCCCTGGCCAGATGACCAGCAAATTGCGCGAACGGCTCGTGTCCATCCAGCGCGGCGGGGCGGCAGACCGCCACGGCTGGGTCATGCGGCTGGGCTGATCGATGTTGCGCATTTTCCGGATCATCGCCCTTGTCGAAGGGGTGACCACGATTGCCCTGTTCCTGGTGGCCATGCCGCTGAAATACTGGGCGGGTAATCCCATGCTGGTGCCGCCTGTGGGGATGACGCACGGCGTGGCCTGGCTGGCCTATCTGGCGGCGATGATCGCCTGCCTTCCGGGCAAGGGCTTTTCCGGCTGGGAATGGGCGCGCACCTTCATCGCCGCGCTGTTTCCATTCGGCACATTCCTGAATGATCCGCTGATCCGCGGCAAACAGACAGCGCGCCCTGTAGTCTAGGCGGTAATCTAGTTCCGATCAGCCGTCGAGGTCGCGCCAGCGCCATTCGCGCGCTTCGCCCATCGGGATTTCACGGGTCATCTGATCGGCCAGTTCCAGCGCACGGGAAAAGGCCTGCTCTCCGGTCCCGTCCTCAGCCTCTGCGGGGAAGGCGGAGCCGAGGAAACCATTCACCGCGCGGCGTGAAACCATCACGATATTGCGGCTGGCATCGCTGCCGTCATCGACATTCACCAGCACGCGCTGGATGGCCTGCGACCCTTGCAAAACCGCAATCCGGTGCTCACCCGCAAGCACATCGGCAAAGCGATAGGAACCATCCGCGCCCGTCACCGTCGTCAGGCCCAGCTCGGCAATTTCAAGCTGGACGGCGGCGGCAGGCTCCCCGCGTGCATCATAGACCGTGCCGGCAATGTCCCCGGCCTGCGCGCCGCTGGCTGCGCAAAGCGATGAAACACCAAGGAGGAAAGCTGCAATCCGCACGTGAGGAACCCGTTCTGGCGCCAGCGAATCTGCGCGGCACCTTCAGGCCCATCAACAGCCGATCAACATGACAGCCAGATTACAGTTGATGACATTTTGTTGACCATCCCCCTGTTGACCGTGCCCATGTTAACATTCCCGGGCGCCTCACCCCTGTTTCAGCCCTTCCAGCACCAGCGCGCTGGCCCGCTCGCCAATCATGATGGCGGTGGCGTTGGTGTTGCCCTGCGGAATTGTCGGCATGATCGATGCATCGGCCACCCACAGCCCGTCCACGCCCTTTACGCGCACGTCTGGCGTGAGCACGGCCATCGGATCATCGGCTGCACCCATCCTGGCCGTGCCGACGGGATGGTACATGGGAATGGTGGCGGCGCGCACATAGGGCGTCAGCGCCTCCGCCCCCACAGCTGCGGCACCGGGGCGCACTTCGCTGGTGACTTCGCCCGCAATCGCGGCCTGTGCCATGATCCGCCGGGCGATTTCCAGCCCCTCGATCAATTGCGCCTCATCCTCCGCCTCGCCCAGCAGCTGGTGCTCGATACGCGGCGGCGCGGCGGGATCGGCGCTGGCAAGCGTCAGCCGCCCGCGCGCCTCTGGCCGCATCAGCGCCACGAAGGTGGAGACGGAGCTTTCCTTGCGCAGCTCCAGATTGCCCGTGGGCGTGACATCGAAGGCGAAGGCAGAGAACGCCAGCTGGATATTGGGCGCATCCAGCCCTTCGCGCGTGCGCACGAAAGCCTGCGCATGGCCGATGCCGGTGGTCAGCGCGCCTTTGCGGGCGAACAGGAATTTGAGCACGCTGCGCACGCCAGCCAGCCCGCGGCTGTCATCGTTGAGCGTGTGGGCGGCAACTTCATTGACCAGATGCACGCCGGGATGTTCCTGCAGATTGCGCCCCACGCCCGGCGCATCCACCACCACATCTATTCCGTGTTCACGCAGGTGATCGGCAGGGCCAATGCCCGACAGCATCAGCAGGCGCGGGGTGTTGAGCGCGCCTGCGCACAGCACCACGCCCTCGCTGGCGGTCAGTGTGATCAACGCGCCCGCGCGCTTGAGCGTGACCCCGCTGGCGCGGCCATCGGTAATCTCGATCTTGTGCACCTGCGCCTCAAGCAGGATTTCCAGGCTGGCGGGCTTGTTCTTCAGATATCCGGCAGCGGTGGAGGAGCGCAGGCCCGCGCGCTGCGAGAGCTGGATATAATCCACACCTTCATTGTGCTGGCCATTCAGATCGGGCGAGCGTGGAAAGCCCGCCTGCTGCACAGCGTCTATCCAGTGATCGGTGACATCGTAGCGGGAGCGGACTTCGGACACGGCAATCGGCCCGCCCTGCCCGCGATAGTCATCAGCCCCGCGCTCATTATCCTCCATCCGGCGGAAGTAGGGCAGCACGGATGCATAGTCCCAGCCGGACGCGCCCAGCTGCGCCCAGCGGTCATAATCATAGGAATGGCCGCGAATGAACATCATTCCGTTGATGGACGAACCCCCGCCCAGCCGCTTGCCCGCAGGCCACACATCGGGCCGCCCGCCAACGGACGCATCAGGCTCGGCCTTGTACATCCAGTCAAAATCGGGCGTGTGGACGATGCCGCTCATCAAGGCAGGCACGGCGGAGCGGATGTCCTTGTGGCTCTTGCCCGCCTCCACCAGCGTGACGCGCTTGCCCGCCTCGGCCAGCCGCACGGCCATGGCCATGCCCGCGCTGCCGCCGCCGATAACGATAATGTCTGCCTGCTGTGCCAAGTCGCTCTCCCTCAATTCCCGCGTGATGGGCAAAAGCAGCATTCCCCGCAAGGGTGCTGCGCGCTATTCCACCTGCCATGAGCGACAGAGCGATCATGCAGCGCAGCGCGGGTGACAGGCTGACCCTGATAGAGAGCAGCTTTGCCCGGCTGGCGGGCAGGCCGCTCGTCCCGCCCGGCAGCGATCTGTGGAGCGCCGCCAATGCCATCGTGGCGCACGGCCCGCAGGACCCGCCGCTGTTCTTCTATGCCAACGCGCAGGCGCTGGAACTGTTCAGAATGAGCGCCGCCCGGTTCATCGGCCTGCCCAGCTACAAGAGCGCCGAGCCGGGCCTGCGCGAGGAGCGCGCCGCCATGCTCGCCCAGCTGGAAGCGGAGGACATGGTGACGAACTATCGCGGTATCCGCATCGCGGCGGATGGCACGCGCTTTGTCATCGAGAATGCGGTGGTGTGGAATCTGATCGACGAAGCTGGCCAGCGACACGGCCAGGCGGCAACATTTGCGCAGTGGTCGCCAGTCCCGGACTAGACCGGCACCACTTCGATCACGCTGTGGCCATTGGGATTGGGCGTCACGCGGTCGATGCGGAAACCGGCGGAGGTGAACAGGGCCTCGAAATCCGATTGTTTGCGTTCGCGCCCCGTGTCCCACACCATCATCGCGATATCGGTGCCGATGCTCTCATCGGGCTGAGGAATATCGGACAGCAGGTGATCGATCACAGCCAGCCTTGCGCCCGGCTTCATCGCCGCCCTGATGCTGCCCAGGATTCGCCGGCATTCCTCATCGTCCCAATCGTGCAGGATCTGCTTGAGGATATAGAGATCGGCCGCTGGCACTGCTTCAAAGAAACTGCCGCCCACCAGCTCCACCCGCTCCGCCAGAGGGGATGCCTCCACTTTCGGGCGGGCGATTTCGATCACGTCGGGCCGGTCGAACACGATGCCCCTGGTGCCGGGATATTCGCCCAGAATGGCCAGCAGCATATCGCCCATGCTGCCGCCGATATCGGCCACGGTCTCAAACGGCTGGAAGCGGTGCTGAGAGAAGATGAAACGCTGCACACGCCGCGTCATGAAGCCCATGAACTGGCCGAAACCGGCCGCCATGTCGGGATGCGAATGAAAATAGTCGAACACCGGTTCGCCATAAGCCTTCTCGAACGGGGTCTTTCCTTCGCGCAGGGCCGGCAATAATTGCGCGCAGGCGCGGCCGGATATCTCGACATTGGTCAGAAAGCCCGATGCTTCCAGCATCATGGCGGTGCGGCTGCTGCCCCGCACCAGTCCGTCCGCGTCCAGTTCCAGCATTTCATGCGCCGCCAGGAAATCGATCATGCGGCCCAGCAGGTCCGCCGGAATGTCGCCTGCGTCGGCCAGCTCGGCCACGCTGACCGGTCCCTCCAGAATCCGCGCCGTCACGCCCGCGCGGTTGAGGGCATTCATCACCGCCGTGCCGAACACGGCCTGATTCAGCCAGTTGAACAGGTCATCGGGATTATCGAAATATCGCCCGAATGCGCGTCTCTTGTCCGTCATCTGATCCTCCCCCAGCCTGGTGAGGTTTAGGCCGGGCAGGCGCACAAAGCAAAACCCTGCCCCCGTTAAACTTTCCCTTGCTTGCAGGCCGCGCTAGGCAGTCCGATCTTTGCTGGCATTGACCACGCAGGTTTGAGGAGCGCACGCCCAATGTCCGATGTCTATACCCCGCCCAAGGTCTGGAGCCCTACCGAGAGCGGAGGCCAGTTTTCCGGCGTCAACCGTCCCACCGCCGGTGCGCGGATGGAAAAGGAGCTGCCGCAGGGCGAGCATCCGTTCCAGCTCTATTCGCTGGGCACGCCCAATGGGGTGAAGGTGACGATCATGTTCGAGGAGCTGCTGGAGGCGGGTTTTTCGGGCGCGGAATATGATGCCTGGCTGATCAAGATTTTCGAAGGTGACCAGTTCGGGTCGGGCTTCACCGATCTCAATCCCAATTCCAAGATCCCCGCCCTGCTCGACAAGAGCGGGCCGGAACCATTCCGCGTGTTCGAAAGCGGTGCGATCCTGATCCATCTGGCGGAAAAGTTCGATTTCCTGCTGCCCAAGACCAATCCCGCGCGCGCCGAAACGCTCAGCTGGCTGATGTGGCAGATGGGCAGCGCGCCCTTCATCGGCGGCGGCTTTGGCCATTTCTATGTCTATGCGCCCGAACGCTACAAATACCCGATCGATCGCTATGCGATGGAAACCAAGCGCCTGTTCGATGTCGCCAACATCCAGCTGGGCAAGACCGAATATCTGGCGGGCGAGTACTCGATTGCCGATATCGCCGCCTATTGCTGGCTGGGGAACCTCTATCACGGCGCTTACAACCGCTGCGATATCTTCCTGGGCCTGGACGAATATGAAAACGTCGGCCGCTGGGTAAAGGCCATCGACAAGCGCCCCGGAGCAATCCGCGGGCGCCTCGTCAATTCGCAGGCGATGGCAGAACGCCACTCCGCCGCCGATTTTGACAAGGTGGAGGATCGCAGCCTGTTCGATCCGGTGCGCAAGCGCGCCGACGTCTAGGCCACGTGTTACAAGGCCGGATGATGAAAACCGGCGGCGGAGGCACCAGCCCCCGCCGCCGGTTTTGCATCAAAAGCGGAAGCTGGCCTCTGCCCCATAGATGCGCGGACGTGCCTTGAACACGAAGCCGCCGGGTGAGAACTCGGCGTTATACTCCTCGTTGAACAAATTGCTGGCGAAGGCATACAGCCCCCAGCTGTCATTCTCCACGCCCACACGGGCATTCACCAGATTGACCGGATTGCGCACCGTGGAATTGGGCACATCCCACCACGTCCGCCCGGTCCGGCGATAATCGACACGCATCAGCAGATCGAGATTGTCGGTCAGCGCAGGCGTGAACTGCGCCCCCAGATTGACGGTGGAGCGGGAGATCAGCGGCGCTTCATTGCCGATCACGGTGGGATCGGGGAAGGCCTTGATATCGCTCCACGTGAGACCCCATGCGGCAGAAAGCTCAACATCGCGGGCAGGCCGCAGCGTGGCTTCCAGTTCCAGCCCCTTGATCTTGGTCTTGGGCACATTGCCCAGGTTCTGCGTGGAGTTTGCCGCAAGGAAGACGAAGAAATAGCTGTTCTTCGATGTCGTGGTGTAGACCGCGCCGTTCAAGGTGAGCATGCGGTCCAGAAGCTGGGACTTGAAGCCCAGTTCGAAGGTGTCGGCCGTTTCCGCATCATAGATGTCCGATACGCCGACAATGCCATTGTCGAAGGCCACGCCGCCCACGCCCGTCTGGTTGAAACCGCCCGAACGGAAGCCGCGCGAATAGCCGCCATACAGCGTCACCTCATCGGTGGGCGTGTAGGTCAGCGTTACCTTGGGTTGCAGATCGTCGAAGCTGATCTGGCGCACATCGCCTGTCGCGCCCTGCGGGAAGCCGGGCACATTGGGCAGGAAGGCGGTGGGGGTCAGCGTGGTCTGGCGGCGCTTGTCGTGATCGTAGCGCAGCGAGGCATCGGCGCGGAACATGTCGCTGAACTGATAGCCCACGTTGGCGAACAGCGCCCAGGCGAAATTGTCCTGCTCATCGGCCAGAAAGCTGGATTGCGGGTTGAGCGGGTTGGTGCTCGGCTCACGGTACACGGGGAACACGCCCGCGCCGGTATCCACCATGTTGCCGGTGGAGATATAGCGGTCGGTGGCGATCAGATAGCCGCCGAACATCCAGAACAGATCCTGATTGGAAGGCGATTCAAAGCGCACTTCCTGGCTGAAAGCCTCAACATCCAGGAACTGGCTCTGGTTGAGGTCGAAGCCCAGACCCAGGCCGAAACCGAAGGGCGAATCCGCCGGACGGAAGAAGAAGCTCTCCTCTATCGGGCGGAAGTCGAAGGCGTCGCCGGTAAGGATTTCTTCCAGCCAGTCATACGAGGTGATCGAGGTGACGGTGAAGCCGTCCCCTTCGAAGGTGAGCTTGGCCGAGATATTGTAGATATCGCGGTCATTCTGTCCGGCATTGTTGACCTGCACCGGCAGGCTGGTGTCATTCACATCGTTGACGATGTTGAAATACAGCGCCTGCGTGCGCAGCTGGTCCATCGATGCCCGCAGGTCGAGCTCGATATTGTCATTCAGGTCGAACATCAGCCGCCCGCGCAGCGAGAGGTTCTGGACCGGATCGGCCTCCTCGCCCAGATAGGTATTGGGGATGTATCCGTCCGTGTCCTGGAACGCACCCGACAGGCGGAAACCGCCGGTTTCGCCCACCGGACCGCTCACCCCGCCGCGCAGGGAAAAGCCAAAGCCATTGTCGATCCCGGCGGTAAGATTGCCCTCCAGCTGGTCGCCCGGCTCCTTGGTGGTGACGATGATCGCCCCGCCAATGGCGTTGCGGCCATACAGCGCGCCCTGCGGACCCTTGAGCACTTCGATCTGTTCGATATCGAACAACTGCTGGTTGAACTGGGCCGGATTGACCTGCAACACGCCATCGACAACCACCGCCACCGATGGCTCGCTGTTGCGGGCCTGGGTAATGCCGCGAATGATGACGAAGGCATTACCCGCGTTCTGCGTTTCCACCAGATTGACGTTGGGCGTCAGCGCCACGAAATCGGCCGGGCGCAGGATGCGCGCATTGTCGATCGTCTCGGCCCCGAAAGCGGTAATCGCAACCGGCGTATCCTGCAGGGAATCGGCGCGGCGAAGGCCCGTCACCACAATGGTATTGCCGCCCTGCGACGCTTCGCCTTCCTGCGCGGCAGGATCGTCCTGCTGCTGCGCCGCAACCGGCGCGGACATGGAGATTGCAACCGCCAGAGCCGAAACCCCGGCAAACGCACGTGTTTGACTGATTTTCATTTGATCCTCCCACCTGTTTTATTTTTTTGAAACATAGACCATTTCCCGGACGCGGCCAAATAGGTTTGCCGTTTGTCCGCCGTTGCTTTCGCAGGCCGAGACGGGAGCCTTCGCTGCCAGTGTTCGGGCCAGAAAAACATCCGGTCTGGACGGTGGACAAGGTCCCGCGACCCCAAACGCACCCTTTTCATCTGCGGCGGGCGCTCTATATGGGCGCATCCGTGCTGGGGCGTGGCCAAGCGGTAAGGCAGCGGCTTTTGGTGCCGCCATGCGCAGGTTCGAATCCTGCCGCCCCAGCCAATTCCTTCGAATGACCTTGCAGAAGGATCGAACCGCAGGTTCGGAATCGAAGATGAACGAGCCCGCAGGGCGAAGACAATCCTGCCGCCCCAGCCAGTTCCTGATCCTTGAAGGTCAATCCGTGCGGCGGTTGACGATGGCCAGGCCCGCCACCGTGGTGACGCTGGCGGCCAGCACCGCCATGGCAGCGCCGGCAGAGCCGTGAATGTCGATCAGCCAGATCAGCGCGACCAGCGCGGCGGCGGTGGGCACGGCGCGCAGCAGGAAATTGGTGAATGCCCGTCCGCGCGCCACCAGCAGCGCCTCCAGACTGGCACCCACCAGCTCTATCGCAGCGGCAGCCGACAGCAGGATCATGGGCGTATAGGCGGCGATGAAATCGGGCCCGGCAATCACGCCGATCAGCCAGCGGCCCGCCAGCAGCGCGAACAATATCGCGCCGATCCCGGTAATCACGGCGATGATGGTGATGCGCCGCACGATGGCGCGCGCCGCTTCGGGAGAGCGGACAAGTTCGGGATAGGTGGCGCGCAGCAGCGCCTGCGCCAGCTTGAGCAGGCCTTCGCCCAGTTGCGCCGCCACGCGGTAAATGCCCGCCAGCGCCGCTCCGCCCAGCGCGCCCACCAGCAGTACCAGCAATTGCCGCGATGCGATCAGCAGCATGCCCGAAAGCGCGGTTCCGACCACGAAGCTCCATGTCTTGCCATCGGCGGCGGGCACGCGGCTGAGGCTGAAATGGCGCCAGAAAATCGGCTGGGTCTGGCGCGCGAAGTACCAGTACATCGCCGCTGTCGCCGCTTCGGATGCGGCCCATACGATCAGGAAGGCGGTGATGCCGGGGGCCAGGAAGGCGACGATGATCGCCCCGATCACACGCACGATGGAAGTGACCGAATCCGCCGTGGCCGCGCGGGCATAGCGATCATGCAGGCGCAAGATCCCGGTGGGTGTGGAGCGGACGGAAAACAGAAACACCAGCGTGAAGAAAAACGCCGTCAGCCGCAATTCACGCGGCAGGGGCAGCCAGTCACCGGCCAGCCACAGGATCAGCGCGGCGGCTATGGTGCCAACAATGATGGTCAGCGCATCCAGCGCCAGCGCAAAGCCTGTGGCATCGCCGATTGTCTTCTTGGTCTGGCCCCAGCGGACCACCACCTGCCATGTCTGGAACGAGGTGAAGCCGACCAGCGCCTGCGCAAAGGTGACCACCAGGATGAACTGGCCAAATCCGGCCAGGCCCAGCGCCCGCGTGGCCAGCGCCAGATAGACAAGGCTGAGCGCCGCGTTGATGCCGCGCGCGCCCATCAGCCAGCCGGTATTGGTCAGAGCGCGCTTGATCATGTGCTGCCTTCTATCACTTCGCGCCCCCTGCCCCAGAAGACGGACAAATGCAAAAGCCGCATTTGCAAATGCTCCAATTGCAAAAACCGGGCAGGACGATAGGTCTGGCAAAGGGAAACAGGAGTCACCATGCCAGACAACACGATCCGCCTCAGCTTCATGAAACTCAATGTGGCAGAAATGGAGCCTGCGCTGGCCTTCTGGCGCGATGCCTTCGGCTTTACGGTGCGCCAGACCTATGATGAGGAGGCATTCCTCGAACACATCCTCAACCTTCCGGGGCAGGAGGCAGGGCCCAGCCTGATGCTGGTGCAGACCAAGTTCCCGATGGATGTCACCGTGGGACCCGGCCACGGTCCGCTTGGCATCACCTGCAGCGATATCGTCACCACGCTGGAATGCGCGATTGCCGCGGGCGGCGTGAAGACAATGGAGATCACCGAAGTCGCTCCCGGCATTCGCGTCTGCCTGGTGAAATCACCGCAAGGGCATGAGATCGAGCTGGTGCAGGCTGGCGGATAACGCCATGTCCGCACCCTCTGGCGCCAAGCCCAACTTCGTCTTCATCCTGGCCGATGACCTCGGCTTTGCCGACCTGTCCTGCTATGGGCGGGAGGATTACCAGACGCCGGCGATAGACGCGCTGGCCGATGGCGGCATGCGCTTCACCCATGCCTATGCCAACAGCGCGGTATGCACCGCCACCCGCGTGGCGCTGATGACCGGGCGCTATCAATACCGGATCGCGATCGGGCTGGAAGAACCGCTTCAGGGCCGCGATATCGGCCTGCCGCCAGCGCACCCCACACTGCCATCGCTGTTGCAGAACTGCGGCTATCACACCGCGCTGGTGGGCAAATGGCATCTGGGCGAATTGCCCCGCTATTGCCCGCTCAAAAGCGGCTTTGACGAGTTCTGGGGCATTCGTGGCGGCGGGGTGGATTATTTCACCCACGAACTGCACGGCAAGAATGACCTGTGGGACGGGGAGACCAATATCGAGCGGGTCGGCTATCTGACAGACCTGCTGGGTGATCGCGCGGTGGAAGTGCTGGAACAGCGCGCGAAGGGCGATCAGCCGTTCTTCCTCAATCTCAACTTCACCGCCCCGCACTGGCCGTGGGAAGGTCCCGATGACGAGGGCGAAGCCTTGCGGTTGAAGGCCCGGACCGATGATCCCATGCCGATCATCCACTGGGATGGCGGCGACATGGCCACCTATGCCGCGATGATGCGCAATCTGGATGAGAATGTGGCCAAGGTCACCGCCGCGCTGGAGCGTCTGGGATTGGCAGACAACACCGTGGTGGTGTTCACATCGGACAATGGCGGGGAGCGTTTCTCTAAGACCTGGCCGTTCAACGGCCGCAAGACCGAGCTGCTGGAAGGCGGATTGCGCATTCCCGCCATCGTGCGCTGGCCGGGGCTGGCCAGGCCCGGCAGCGAGAATGACGTTCCGGTGATGACGATGGACTGGCTGCCCACCTTCCTGGCGGCGGCAGGCGGCGCGCCCGATCCGGCCCGCCCGACCGATGGCCTCGATATTCGCAGCGCCATTGCCGGCCGCAACCTGCCGCAGCGCACCTTGTTCTGGCGCTTTGCCAATCATGACCAGAAGGCGGCGCGCCGCGGAAACCAGAAATACCTGCAGATCGGCACCAATGCCTTCCTGTTCGATGTGGTGGCTGACCCGATGGAGCGCGCCAATCTGAAGGAGCGGCGGGCGACGGACTTCCACTCCCTGCGCGCGGAATGGAACAGCTGGAACGCCACCATGCTGCCACCCGATCCGCAGGCCGGGCGGCACGGCTTTACCGGTGCGCAGCTGGCCGAATATTACGGCGTGGACAGCTAGGCAGGGACGGTCTTGCGCGTGCGCCGGATGGCGGGATAGTCAGGATCGTCCAGCACGCTGGAGATCAGGAAATCCTCCACCAGATTGCAGTTGGGATCAGTGCCCAGATCCTTGCGGAAATACAGCATGCGCCAGTCTTCCAGCGACTTGAGCATGATCACGTCCTTGCGCATGGCTGGCGGCAGGATCGCGTCCGACAGGCTGGCCACTCCCAGCCCGCGATCGAGCATGGCCGCCATCACATCATAATATTGCGTATGGCCGATGATGTGGCGCGGGATGATCCCGTGCCGTTCGTAATTGCGCAGCACCTCACGCTCCTGCTTGCTGGTGGCCTTGGGCAGGATGAAGGGCAGCTTGTTGAGCGCCTCGGCAGTCATCGGCAGGTCATGCCCCTCGGCATATTTGCGGTGGCCGTAAACGCCCCCGCGCACCATCGCCAGTTCGCGAAACTGGTTGAGCACGGGATGATCGGCGCGCTGGTTGATCAGGGCGAAATCGAACTGGCCGCTTTCCACCGCGCGGATCAGCTGGCCAAATGGCCACTGCGCCTCGAACTCCAGCTCTATGTCCGGATGGGCGCCAAAGAACTGGTCCAGCTTGCGCCGGACATAGGCATCGAACATGCCCTGCCCCACCAGAACCTTGAAGCGGACCTTGCGCTCAACCTCCTCGCAATTCTTGCGGCGGTGCGCCGCCAGCACCTCGCCCGCAATCTGGAACTTGCGCAGATCGTCCAGGAAGGCCAGCCCCTCTGCCCGCAAGGTCGGGCGGCGACCCGGCTTGCGATCGAACAGTTCCACGCCCAGCTGCTCCTCCAGAACCTTGATCTGGTTGCTGACCGAAGCCTGTGAAATTCCTAGCAATTCCGCGCTGCGGCCAAAGCTGCGAGTGGTGGCGAGGCTGGAGAAGACTTCCAGCTGGCGAAGAGTGAATGGCAGGCTTGGCATTATGGGTCCTTTCCGCACCTATAACTTCAAACCTATCTATTGTCATCACTTTGCCATGCGTTGCTATTGAACCGGATCAGGCGGCATTCCCCCGCCAAGTTGTTTAGGGGGAGGAAAACCTAGCATGTCTCTTACAAAGAGTTATGCGCGTCAGTCGGCGCGCAATACGCGTATTTGGCTCACTTGCGGTGCAAGCGCATTGGCCATGGTTCTGGGGTCCACAGCCGTTCAGGCGCAGGATGCAGATGCAGACGACACCGAGGAAAAGGGTGATACCATCCTCGTCACCGGTTCGCGTCTGGCCATTCCATCGGGCATGGATACGGCCAATCCGGTGACGTCGATCAACGAAGAGGAAATCGACAACCTCGATCCGGGCACGCTGATCCAGGCGATGAACAACCTGCCGATCTTCGTGAACAACGATACGCCCAACAGCAACGCAGGCTTCTTTGCCCGCGCCGGCACCGGCAACCTCAACCTGCGTGGTCTTGGCGTGAACCGCACGCTGACACTGCTCAACGGGCGCCGGGTTTCGCCGACGACCGCCTTTGGCGGTGCCGATATCAACCTTATCCCTGCCGCCATGCTCAAGGGCGTGGAGAACGTGACCGGCGGCGCTTCGGCAGCCTACGGTACCGATGCTGTCGCAGGCGTGACCAACTTCCTGCTCGACACCCGGTTCACCGGCCTGGAAATCAATCTGCAGGGCGGCATCACCGAACGGGGCGACGGCGACAATTACGAAGGCAGTATTTCCTACGGTACTTCCGTCGGCGATCGCGGCCACCTGCTGCTGTCGGCAGAAGCCAACAAGATGAACGGCATTTTCGATTACAGCGGCCGCAACTGGTACCAGGCCTTTGGCCTGCTCGATTCAGATGGCGACGGCATTGATGAAGTGTGGCCGAATGTTCATTCGTCGCGGGTCAGCTTTGACGGGATTGTCAGTCAGGCGGGCTTCTCGCTGAATGGCTATCAGTTCGATGGCGACGGCCCCGCCACCCCCTATCAGCTGGGTGTGGCATCCGATGGTACTGTCGGTGGCTTCGATTCCCGCACCTCGGGCGGCAACGGGGATGACATCAACTGCGGAGAAGTCTGCAACGTCTTCCCCGATACGGATCGTTATTCGCTGTTCGCCTATTTCGACTACGAACTGACCGATAATTTCAAGGTCTTTGCGCAATATATGCGCGGCTACAGCCACCTGTACGAAAACGCCACTCCGCGCGGTTCGTTCGTCGGCTTCCCGACCACGCTGACGATCTATCAGGACAACTTCTTCCTCAACCGCGATCATCCCGAAATTGCCCAGGCGATGGAGGACGAAAATGTCGCCTCCTTCGCACTGCGCCGGATGTGCTCTGTCGAGGATTGCGGCAATCTCTATTACGAGGAATGGAGCACGCAGAACATCGGAACGGTCGGCTTCGAAGCGGAAATCGACAACAACGGTTTCCTCGATGGCTGGCGTGTCGATGGCTATTACCAGTACAGCCATTCCCAGAAGAAGTGGGACCAGTTCGGCCTGCGCGTGGACCGCATCTTTGCTTCAATCGATGCCGTGGACGATGGCACTGGCAACGCAGTTTGCCGTGTAACCCAGTTCGGCAGCACCGATTTCCCCGGTTGCGAGCCGATCAACCTGTTCGGTCGCGGCAATGCCAGCCCCGAAGCGGTTGATTACGTGACCGGCATGGACCCGGGCCAGCAGATCACCACGCCGCTGTTCTTCGCGGATTCGGGCTTCGATCTGGGCATCACCGATTCCTACACATCGACCCCCGGCAAGCGTGCGATCACCACCTTCGAACAGCATTTTGCCGAACTCAGCTTTGCCGGCAACGTGTTCGATCTGCCGGCCGGCCCAGTGTCGCTGGCCTTTGGCGGGTCCTATCGTCAGGACTCGATCTACCAGGTCAACCGTGACCCGGCCAATCCGACCTCCAACCACGATAGCGGACGTCCGGTGCTCTGCTCGGGCGAGTCGCCCGGCCTGCGCGGCGTGAGCGGTGACTGCAACAACACCGTGGCCACGCAATATTCGAAGGTTTCGAATATCCGCGGCGGAGCGGACGTGAAGGAACTGTTCGGTGAAGTGCTGCTGCCGATTTTCGATACCGGAAGCGGGCAACGGGCAGGTCTCAACATGGCCGGTCGCTGGGCCGACTATGAAGGCTCAGGCACGATCTGGTCCTACAAGACCAGCCTCGACTTCTCGGTCTATGAAGACCTCAGGCTTCGCGGCACCTACTCGCGTGACGTTCGCGCTGCGAACCTCAACGAACGGTTCAACAAGACCGGCGGCATCGGTACGGTCACTGATCCGCGTATCTCGCAGGCCGATATCGATGCCTGTAATGCGCTGAACGATCCGGACCTGGCCTGTAGCGCCAGCTACAGCGTCACCACCTTCTCTGGCGGCAACCCCAACGTCGCCCCGGAAAAGGCCGACACGCTGACCGCAGGTGTGGTGTTCCAGCCAGACTTCCTGCCCGGCTTCTCGGCATCGCTGGACTGGTTCCGGGTGGATGTGAAGGGCGCCATTGGCCAGGTTGGCCTGTCCGAAGTTGCCCGTCGCTGTTACGAAGACGAGGATCCGATTTTCTGTAATCTGATCACCGAAAGCACATCACAAGTCACAGACGCCGGCGGCTTCCCGCTGATGCAGCTGGTTGGCGACCAATTTGTCAACGTCGCCAGATCCTATGTCGAAGGTATCGATCTCGAACTCGGCTACAACACCGACATCGATATTCTTGGCGGCGGTGACGAGCGGCTTTCGCTGCGCGGCTTTGCCACCTGGCTGCTGGAACGCTCGAACACGGGTGCCGCTACTCCGGCGAACAACTTCGACCCTCAGCCGACCAGGCTCGACGGCTTCGGATCGTTCCCCAAGTTCAGGGGCACGGGCTTCGTTTCCTACAACAACGGGCCGTTCAACGCTGTCTTTACCGGCCGCGTCATCGGCAGCAGCCTGATCCAGAACATCGCCACGCAGGGCGCAACCGGGATCACCGTCGAGAACAACCAGATCCCGTCAGTGTTCTATGTCGATACAAGGTTCAACTATGATCTGGATATCGGGAACACCCGGGCCCAGCTGTCACTGTCGATCACCAATCTGTTCGACAAGGACCCGCCGGTTGTGGCGACCTACAGCTTCTTTACCGCAGCTGCGACGCAGACCTTCAATTCCCTGCATGACGTTCTGGGACGTCGCTATACGCTGGGTGTGAAGTTCCGCATGTAAACTTTGCACGGCAGGCTCAGCCGTGCCAATTGGCAGGGTCGGTGTCCCACCATAACACCGGCCCTGCCCTCCCATTTCTCCCCGACCCATTACAAGAAGGGTAAGCTGATCTTGACCGAGCGGAAAACAACTTCCGGGATGACGCGCCGGAATGCCATCAAGGGCGCAATCGGCACCGCCGCATTGACGGTCAGCATTCCGGGGCTGGCCCATACGCCCGGCCGCAAGCCCAACTTCCTGTTCATCATGGCTGACGATCTGGGTTATGCCGACCTGTCCTGTTACGGGCGGCGCGAATACAGAACGCCGGTTCTCGATAGTCTGGCCGCGCAGGGCATGCAGTTCATGCATGGCTATGCCAACAGCGCCGTATGTTCCTCCACCCGCGTGGGGCTGATCACCGGGCGCTATCAATATCGCATTCCGGTGGGCCTGGAAGAGCCGCTGGAAAATCCCGACCTGGGCATGGACCCGTCGCATCCGACCATGCCCTCCCTGCTCAAGCAGCAGGGCTATCACACCGCGCTGGTGGGCAAGTGGCACATGGGCCGCCTGCCCAATTTCGGCCCGATGAAGAGCGGTTATGACGAATTCTGGGGCAATCGCGGCGGCGGGGTGGATTACTTCACCCACAAGATCGCCGGTGCGAATGACATGTGGGACGGCGACGTCCAGATAGAGGAAGTCGGCTATTATACCGACCTGCTGGCCGATCGCTCCATCGAATATCTCGAAGCGCGCGCGCAGGAAGCGGACAAGCCGTGGCTGCTGTCGCTGCACTTCACCGCGCCGCACTGGCCGTGGGAAGGCAATAATGCCAGCGGTCAGGCTGAAAGCGAGCGGCTCGACCAGCAGCCCGCCACCGACGATCTGAACATCACCCATTTCGATGGCGGCACGATGGCGACCTATGCACAGATGGTCACCAGCATGGATGCCAATATCGGCCGCATCCTGACCAGGCTGGCTGATCTTGGGATGGAACAGGATACGGTGGTCATCTTCACCAGCGACAATGGCGGGGAGCGTTTCTCCGACACATGGCCGTTCAAGGGCATGAAGACAGAGCTGCTGGAAGGCGGCATTCGCGTGCCGCTGATCATCAAGTGGCCGGGGCTGACCGCACCGGGATCAACCAGCGATGTGCCCGCCATGTCGATGGATTTCCTGCCCACCATGCTGGCGGCAGCAGGCGGCGCGCCCGATCCCGCCTATCCCAGCGACGGCATAGACCTGCATCCGGCGCTGGCCGGGATCACCCTGCCCGATCGCACCATGTACTGGCGGTACTGGAGCAAGACCCAGCGCGCTGTGCGCCGCGGCCGCTATAAATACCTGAAGATCAATGAGAACGAATTCCTGTTCGACGTGATCGAGGACCCGCAGGAGAGGGGCAATCTGAAGGATCGCCTGCCCGATGTCTTTGCCGATCTGAAGCAGGCATGGATCGAGTGGAACGGGCACATGCTGCATGATCCCAATGCCCGCAGCTATGGCTTTGAGCCGCGCCATCTGGCCGATCACTACGACTGGAACAGTTAGAACGAGGTTCCGACCTTGGGAGAGGGGGCGGGCGAGCTGGGCAACCGGCTCGCCCGTTTCGTTTGGGCCCGTTTCGTTTTGGCCTGAATCGTCTTGGACTGATTGCTATCAGTTGGCCGGTGCCTGTACGCCCTGTCCGCCTTGGCCGCCGTGCCCCTCTTGGCCGCCCTGCATGGCCACGCCGCCGATCATTCCCTTGTTCATGACCCCCAGCACGGTGATCAGCACGGCAATGATCAGCGCCGGAATGGCGGCTGCCAGCATGATCGTCTCCAGCCGCAGCGATGCCGCCAGTGCCATGCCGCCCAGCGCCGGGAAGATCACCCCGCCAAAGCGGCCCATCGCCCCGGCCCAGCCAATGCCGCTGCTGCGCATTTCGGGCGGATAGCCCAGCGTGGCCAGATTGTTGATGCCGGTCTGTCCGCCCACCTGGCAGAAATTCCACACGATCAACGCGGCGATCACCATCACCGCCACTTGCGCATCGACCTGGCCGATGGCGTAAATCGCCAACGCATCAACCACGAAGAACACCGCCAGCACCTTGTACGGATTGATGCGGTCCATCAGCCAGCCCATGGTCAAAGTGCCCGCCGCACCGCCAAAATAACCGATGATCATGTAATAGGCGAAGTCGGTCAGCGGCACATCGCGCATTTCCAGCATGAAGGTGGCCAGCCAATTGGCCAGCAGCGCAATATTGCCCAGCGAGAAGAAGCAGATCGCAAACAGCAGGATCGTCTGCATGCGGAAGCGCGGACCGAACATGGCGAGCGGACCCAGCCGCTCCACTTCGGCCTGATCGCCCATATGGAACACTTCATTGCCGGTCAGTTCGACTGCCGGATCAAGCCGCCGCAGCATCCCGGGAATGCGCGGATCGGCGCTGTTGCGGTTGACGCGGAAGGACACGCTTTCGGGGATGGTCAGCAGCAAAAGCATTGCCGCCAAGGGCACAATCCCGCCAATGATGAAGAAAATCTGCCAGCCGTGATCTTCCAGCAGCAGCGTAACCATGAAACCGCTGCCCAGATTGCCGCCCGAAAAGCACACCAGCGCAATCGACATGAACAGCGCGCGGCGGCGCTTGGGCGTGGCCTCGGCAATGATCGCCAGACCAACAGGCAGCATGGCGGAAAAGAAGATGCCGGCAATCCCGCGCAGCACCGCCAGCATGGTAAAACCGCTGGACCATGCAGCCCACAGGGTCAGCGAGCCAAAGGCCAGCAGGCACAGCGCCAGCACCGGCTTGCGCCCGATCCGGTCAGCCAGCGGGGGAATGATGATCGCGCCCAGCAGCATGCCCCATTGCTGATTGGTGACGACGGGGGCCATATCGACCGATTCGCCGCCCAGCCCCACGGCGATGGCGGGCAGGATCTTGCCCAGAAAATACATGTCGAACCCGTCCATGAACAGGACGATCGAACAGACAATCAGCGTCACGATCTCGCGCCAGCCGATGTCTCTCTCATCGATGAAGGCGGCGACATCAAAACGGTGTTCGCCAGTGGCACCTGCGGCCATTATCGCCCCCTCCCAAGGACAGTGTCAAAGGGGGAGAGTGGCGGCGCGCAGGCTCCGCGTCAATGCGCCGCTTGTATCAAACTGTGGCCGGATCGGCGCGTCAGGGCGCGCTGCGGGCGATGCTGGCTTCTGCCAGGATCAGCGAGAACCGCCGCTTGCCGTCAACCCAGCGCTTCAGCGGGGTCCAGCCGCCTGCCAGCAGCAGCATGTTCTGGCTGCGGCGCCTGAACTTGTGGCTGTTTTCCGTGTGAATGGTTTCCCCCGCCTGCATGGTGAAGGATTTACCCGACACGTCGAAGGATAAATCCTGCGCCGCCTGCAGATGCATCTCGATGCGGGCGAAAGTGTCATTCCAGCGGGCCTTGTGGCGCAGCTTGTCGACCGGGATCGTGCCGTCCAGCTCGCGGTTGATGCGCCGCGCCAGATTGAGGTTGAACTGCGCCGTCACCCCCTTCGCATCGTCATAGGCGGCGATCAGCGTATCCCTGGACTTCACCAGATCCATGCCGATCAGCAGTTTTGACTGGCTGCCCAGCGTTTCCCGCATGGATCGCAGCAGGTCCACCGCCGTGCGCGGAACCATGTTGCCGATGGTGGAGCCGGGGAAGAAGCCCAGCTTGGGCATGTCCGCCACTTCGGCAGGCAGCGTGACCGTTCTGGTGAAGTCTGCCTCCACCGGATGGACCGGCAGGCCGGGGAAGTTGGCAGACAGCTCCGCCGCTGCCGCGCGCAGGAAATCGCCCGCGATATCCAGCGGGACATAGGCGCCCGGATCGATCGCCCCCAGCAGCAGCGGGGTCTTGACCGAGGAGCCGGAGCCGAATTCCACTACCGCCCTGCCCGGCCCGATCAGATCGGCAAACTCGGCGCCGCGCGCCTGCAATATCTCGGTCTCGGCGCGGGTCGGGTAATATTCGGGGAGGCGGGTGATATCCTCGAACAATTGCGATCCGGCATCGTCATACAGCCAGCGCGCTGGCACAGCCTTCTGGCGCTGCGCCAGCCCGGCGAGCACGTCGGCACGAAAGGCACGGTCAACGCCGCCCTCATCCCGGTCGACAAGGCGGATTTCGGTTATGGCAGTCATCAGATATCTCTCGCCAATCGCAGTCCGGTGAATTGCCAGCGCTGCTGCGGATAGAAGAAGTTGCGATAGGACGGGCGCGAATGGCCACGCATGGTGGCGCAGCTGGCCCCCTTGAGCACCCACTGACCGGCCATGAACTTGCCGTTATATTCACCCACCGCGCCCTCCGCAGGCCGGAAGCGCGGGTAAGGCAGATAGGCCGAACGGGTGAACTGCCAGCAATCGCCGAACAGCTCGCCCGATCCGGTGGGCAAAGGGGGCGCGGCTTCATCCAGCTGGTTGCCTGATGCGGCATCGAAGCCCAGCTTATCCTGCCCGCGGGCAATCGCTTCCCATTCGAACTCCGTCGGCAGGCGCGCACCTTGCCATATGGCACCGGCCCAGCTGGCGAAGGCATCGGCCTCGTAATAGGAAATATGGCAGACCGGCGCATCGGGATCGCGGTCCTGCCAGCCCTGATGGGTGAAGTGCTGGCCATCGCGCCAATAAAGCGGCGCGGCAATATGCATGCGGTTCACCCATGCCCAGCCATCGGACAGCCACAGCGCCGGAGTTCGATATCCGCCATCGGCGATGAATGCGTCCCAGTCGCGATTGGTCACCAGCCGCCGCGACAGGGCAAAGGGTTCCAACAGCGCGCGGTGCACCGGCCCCTCATTGTCAAAGGCAAAGCCTTCATCCTGATGGCCGATGCGGGCGATGCCGCCGGGATGCTCCAGCCAGCCATCATCCTGCGCCTGCGCCTTTGCCGGCTGCCCACCCCACATGGCGGGGCCGAGCGGATTGCGGAACAAGGCGTGCTTGATGTCGGTCAGCAGCAATTCGATGTGCTGCTGTTCATGGGCGATACCCAGTTCGATCAAATCGGCCACGGCGGGATCGGCCACAGCGGGATCGGCCAGCAGCGGCTCCATATGTGCATTCACATGCGCGCGCCATTCCAGCACCTGCGCCAGTGTCGGCCGCGAGAGCATGCCGCGCCGCGAGCGCAATATGCGATCGCCCTCCGCCTCGTAATAAGAATTGAACAGGAACGGCCATTGCTCGTCAAACAGCCGGTATCCGGGGAGGTGATCGCGCAGCAGGAAGGTTTCCCAGAACCATGTGACATGCGCCAGGTGCCATTTGGCGGGCGAGGCATCGTCCATCGACTGGATCGTGGCATCGGCTTCGGACAGCGGCGCGCACAGCGCCTCGCTCATCGCCCGCGTGGCGAGGAAGCTGTGTGCGAGATCTGGCATGCCCTGGGCATGCGGGCGGGTAGTGGCTTTGGGCAAACACCCCTCCTGCGGCCTGTCAGCGTGCATTCGCAATAATGCACGGGACGGTTACCTATAGAAACCCCGACCTAGTGCCGGGTTCCGCAGAAATTATGCAGGCGCCCGCTTCAGGCGGCCAGGCGAACGCGGTTCCTGCCGCCCTCCTTCGCCCGGTAGAGTGCGCTATCGGCACGCGCCAGCATCGCATCGGCGTCTTCACCGGGGCGCAGGCTGGAGATGCCGATAGAAACGGTCACCATCGGCAGGCCCCCCAGCGCACTTCCGGTTTCAATCGCGCTGCGCAGCCTCTCTGCCAGTTGCCCTGCACGGTTCTGATCGACACCGGGCAGCAGCCAGACGAATTCCTCCCCGCCGATGCGGCCCACCAGATCCGCGCCGCGCACTTCGCAGCTGGCCAGCTGGGCCACGCGGATCAGCACTTCATCGCCAGTGCGGTGGCCGTGGCCATCATTGACCGCCTTGAAATGGTCGATGTCGAACATGAGGACGGCAAGCGAACTGCCGCCGCGATGGGCGTTGTCCACCAATCTGCCCAGCCGGTTCAAGGTGCAGCGACGATTGGGCAGGCCGGTCAGTGGATCGGTATTGGCCCGCCTGTTGGCCTCTGCCGCCAGTTGCACCGCGCGGCCGCGCGCAAGCTCGATCGCTTCCTCGCGCCGGACCTGCTGCGTCACATCCATGGCCACGGCGAACAGGGCGATACGTGCGCCGCTGTCATCAAATTCATTGAGGATGGAGATGTGAAGGGTCCTCTCCTCGCCGCCCCCGGGCCGGACACGGTAATGAAAATCATAAGGCTTGCGGTCATCGCGGTGTCTGGCGATCTGGCCGAACAGCTCTTTCCCGCGATCAGGCAGGCTGTCGCGCACATCGCCCGGATCGGGTGCCAGTTCACGCGGGAGGCCGTTCATTTCCAGCATGCGCTCAGACCAGTCCTGCGTGTGCTTCCGCAGGTCGTAGCGCCAGCGGCCAATGCCCGCCAAGGTCTCTGCCAGATTGAAGATGGTCAGGTTCTGGTGCAAGGCCTCGTTGCGCCTTCGCAGCGTCTCCTCCAGCTTGTCCCGCGATAGCAGCAGCGCCGCAAGCGGCAGCGATGCCGCCAGCATCACCAGCATCAGCGCCTGCAGATACAGGCCGGCATTGAACGGGGTGAAATCCAGAAATGCCGCAGGATTGTGCCCACCCAGGCTGCGGACCGTGGCCGCCACGCCATAGGCGATAATACCCCAGGCTGCGCCCAGCTGGCCAAAGCGGATGGCGATTGCAAGAATACCGATCACCAGCAGTGGCGTGAGCGAAATATGGGGAATGGCCAGCACGATGTCGGCCAGCAGCACCAGCAACAGGAAGGCGAGCAACAGTCCTTTCAGCGACAGACTGCCGCTGATCGCCACTTTCTGATCGCCAAATCCCAGATATTGCCGAAGGAACAACAGCACGGGTGTGCCGGCAAGAATGCCCAGCACGCTGGCCAGAAACCACCACGCCAGTTCAGGCAGGGTGGGATCAGTGCGAAACGGGAAGGAAATCAGCGCGCTGGCCAGCGCTCCTGCCACAGCGGCCAGAAACAGGCCGGCGATGTGCGCAAATGTTCGCGGCAATTGCCCACGCCCGCCCAGCACCAGCTTGCCAATTCTGGTGCATATGAAAGCCTCGACAATGGTGGCAAAGGCCAGCGCCATGCCGTTGACCAGGGGCAGGTCGATCAGCAGGGAAGTGGTCAGCTGGGCGATATAGAGCGCCAGCAACAGGCCCGGCCATTGGCGCATGGGGTGGGCATGCAGGGCCGCAACCGCCACCGCGCTGGGCAGCCAGATGATCAGCACGGCATTATATTCGGAGCGCAGCTGCAACGTACCCAGCGCGAACAGGCACCAGATTACACCGGTAAGTATGGGGCCCAAAAAGGGCCTCAAACGCTCCATCAATATGCTCCTGAGTCCCTCAAGGGAGGAACTATAGGAGCAGATGATGATCGTCCGGGTTACACAGCCTAGGTGTTACCACTTACAGGCGCGGCACATCATCCACCTGTTGCGGTGCCGAACTTCCTGCCGGTGAGGCCCAGCCTTGTCAGGCTGCGTCGGCCTGCCGCTCGCTGAGTTCCAGGTTGAGCATTTCAGCCAGGGTGAACGCCAGTTCCAGCGATTGCGCGGCATTGAGGCGCGGATCGCAATGCGTGTGATAGCGATCGGCCAGGCCGGCATCGGTGATAGCCACCGCGCCGCCGGTGCATTCGGTCACGTCCTGTCCGGTCATTTCCACATGGATGCCGCCGGCATGGGTGCCCTCTGCCCGGTGAACCGCGAAGAAGCCCTTCACTTCGGACATGATCCGGTCGAACGGGCGGGTCTTGTATCCGCTGTCGGACTTGATGACATTGCCGTGCATCGGATCGCAGCTCCACACCACCGGATGGCCTTCGCGCTTTACCGCGCGGACCAGCGGGGCAAGCCCGGCTTCCACCTTCTCATGGCCGAAACGGCTGATCAGCGTCATGCGTCCCGGCTCACGCGCAGGATTGAGCAGGTCGAGCATCTTGATCAGCGCATCGGGAGACAGGCTGGGACCGCACTTCATGCCGATGGGATTGTTGATCCCGCGCATGAATTCCACATGGGCGCTGTCCTCAAAGCGGGTGCGATCACCGATCCACAGCATGTGGGCCGATGTGTCGTACCATTCACCGGTCAGCGAATCCTGCCGCGTCATCGCTTCCTCGTAAGGCAGCAGCAGCGCTTCATGGCTGGTGTACAGGCTTGCCATCTTGAGCTGCGGCTGATCTTCGATGTCGATCCCGCACGCTTCCATGAAATCGAGCGATTCACCGATCCGGTCGGCGATGGACTTGTACTGTTCGGACCAGGCGCTGCGGCCCATGAAATCCAGCGTCCACTGATGCACCTGGCGCAGATTGGCATAGCCGCCCGTGGTGAAGGCACGCAGCAGGTTGAGCGTGGCGGCAGACTGGCTGTAGGCGCGCAGCATGCGCTGGGGATCGTTGCGGCGCGTGGCCGGATCGAATTCGATCCCGTTGATAATATCGCCGAAGTAGCTGGGCAGCTCCACGCCGCCCTGCACTTCTGTTGCGGCGCTGCGCGGCTTGGCAAACTGGCCCGCCATACGTGCCACCTTCACCACCGGCATCTTGCTGGCATAGGTCAGCACGGCCGCCATCTGCAGGATCACCCGCAGGCTGTCGCGAATGTTGTTGGGCGTGAATTCGGCAAAGCTTTCCGCGCAATCGCCGCCCTGCAACAGGAAGGCTTCGCCCGCCGTCACATCGGCCAGCTTGGCCTTCAGCGCGCGCGCTTCACCGGCAAACACCAGCGGAGGAAAACCGGACAGCACCTTTTCGGCGTCGGCCAGTTCCGCCGCATCTTCATAATGCGGCAGGTGCTTCGCCTCGAAACGGTCCTGCTTCCAGCTATCGGGTGTCCAGTTTTTTGCCACGTCACTTCGTCCAATGCAGCAGGGCCCGGAAATAGCCGAGTCCCGCATTAAATGTTTAGGGGGAGGCAGCATCTAACCCCGAGTCGGGCCAAGGGCAAAGGTTACTTGCGTTATTGTTCCAAGGCTAACCAGGCGCCCGATCGCCCGGAGGCAGGATCACCAGCCGGAATCCGCGCTCTGGCGCAAGATAGCGCTGCGCAAGCTGGCGAATCTCTTCGCGCGTAGTGCCCAGGTAATCGACCGGCAGCGTGGGCAGGTTGAGCACGCGATAAGGATCGAATGCCGAACCTTCCATCTGGTTGAGCCAGAATGTGTGGCCGGTCTGCGCGCGGGCAATGTTCTGGCGCACAGGTTCGATCACCCGCGCCAGCTCATCCTCGGTCGGCCCCTTGTCGGCCAGATCGGCCACGATCCGGTCGGCCTCGGCAAAGAAGTCGTCGATATCGCCCGGCTCCAGTTGCACTAGCGCCAGCACATGGCCGCCGCTTTCCATGTCGAGCGGCCAGCTGGAACTGGCGAAGGGCGCATAGGACGTGCCCGATCGCTCGCGCAGCCCGTCCAGCAGGCGATTGGCGACCAGCTGCGCCAGCAGGTCCAGCTTGCGCGCCTGCGGCAGGCCGGCAGATCCGCCGCCGGTGGGCCATGCGATCAGCGCCGCGGCCTGGTTGGCCTCGCCAGAATGGTTGATCACCATTGGCGTGTCATTGGGCGGCGGGAAGCCGACACCGCGTGTTGCAACCCGTTCAGGAAGCTCGTCGCGCACGGCCAGCGCGCCAAATGTGCGGCTCAGCGCGTCCACCGTGGCATCGCGGTCGATATCGCCGAAAACGTCGACCTCTATCTGCCCTTGTGCCAGCAGGCGCGACCATACGCGGCGAAACTCGCCGGCGGTGGCGCTGCGCAGCTGATCGGGCGTGGGCGTGGCAAAGCGCGCGTCCATCCCGCGCAGCAGGTAATCCAGATCGCGGTTGATCACGCCATTGGGATCGCCGTCGAACGAATCGTAAGTCAGCAGGGCGCTGGCCTTGGCGCGTTCCACCGGCGCCACATCCCAGCGCGGCTGCGCCAGCTTGGCGGCGAACAGATACAGCTGGTCCGCCAGATCCTCTGCCCGGGTAATCCCTTCGAATTCAAAGGCCGCATCGCCAATGCTGAAACCGAATGTCAGCTTGCGCCCGGTGGCGAGCCGGTCCAGCTCGTTCTGACCCAGCGGACCGATGCCCGAATTGACCAGCGCGCGGCGGCCCAGATCGGCATAGACACCCTCATCGGCCTCGAACCCGCGCCAGCCGGCACCAAAGCGCACGCGCACGGTGACACGGCCCGGCTCATTGTTGCTGTCGCGGATCAGCGCGCGAACGCCATTGGCAAAGGTCAGCTTCTCGACATTGCTGACAAGGCCGGGACCAAGCGGTTCGGAAACCACCGGAAGTGTCGGATCACCGATCGGCGGAAGGTCGGCAAAGCTGATCGCCTCGGCATCGCTGCGCGCGGCGCTGCTGGCGATGGCAGGCGCGCTCAGCGCGGCACGGAACTGCGCCTCGTTCGCCACGCCCAGATCGGGCACCAGCATCACGCCGCGCACTACAGTGCCGGAAAACAGGCGCTGCGTGTGTTCGAGAATGGCCTGCGGAGTGAAGCGGTCACGCATGGCGCGAAACACTTCGAGGAATGTCTCGGGCGCGGCCACGGCTTCGCGAATGTCGACCGCATTGACCAGATTATCGGCCAGCTGACTGCCGGCCTGAATCCGCTCCTGACTGACCATGTCGACAAAGGCGACATCGAACTGCGACAGTTCGCGGGCGATTTCTTCCTCGCTGGGCGGCTGTGTCACCGCATCTGCGATCACACCGCGGACATCGGCCAGCGCGGCTTTCCAGTCATCGGTAAGCGGGGTGACAACGACATAAGTGCCATCGGCCGACCGGCTGATCTTGTCCTGCTGGATACCGGCGAACAGATAGCTCGCCCCGGTGCGGGCATTTTCCTCCAGCCGCCGGTTGAGGATCGATTCCGCCACCGAATCGATCAGCAGGCCGCGGTTGTATTCCAGATTGTCGACCACCTGGTCCCAGTCGCGCAGGATCGCATAGGTCAGGCTGAGCGGCTGGCCCGGCTCGATCAGGACGCGCACTTCGCCCACCGGATTTTCCGGATCGGCCCCTGCGGGCGCCTGCGGATCGCCGAAATCGGGTTCGGGCGTCACCGGTCCGGCAACCTGCCAGTCGGCAAAATTGCGTTCGACCAGCGCGGCCAGCACTTGCGGAGAGGCATCGCCCACCAGCACCACCACGGTGTTTTCCGGGCGGTACCAACGCTGATGGAAAGCGCGCACGGCTTCGGGCGTGGCGTTCTGCAGAGAGTTCACCGTGCCGATCGGCGGGCGATCCGCCAGCCGCTGTCCGCTGAAGAAAGTCTCACGCGTGGCGATCGAAATGCGTTCGTCCGGACCGGCGCGCTCCCGCCGTTCGGCCAGCACGATGGGCAGGTCGCTCGCCAGGTCCTGCGCGCTGAGCGTAGGGGCCTGGATCATCCCGGCAAACAGCCGCGCACTGTCCTCCAGCGTATCCCGCCGGGCATTGGGCAGGTCCAGCTGGTAAACCGTGTGCGTGGGGCTGGTGATGGCGTTGGTATCATTGCCAAAGCCCGCGCCCAGCCGCTGGAAATAGGGAATCGCCTCACCCGGACCGAAATCGCGCGACTGACGGAAGGTGAGGTGTTCGATCAGATGGGCAAAGCCCAGCTCGTCATCATTCTCATGCAGCGAACCTGCATCGATGCGCACGCGGATGGAAATCTGGCACGGCGGCACGCCGTTCTGGCGCACGGCATAGCGCACGCCATTGGGCAATTCGCCAAACAGCCATTGCTGGTCCACCGGAATATCCGTGCCGCGATAGATCCACGGATCGTCAGGCATGTCGAATTGCGGCACATCCTGCGGGCCGGAAACCCCCAGCGTGCAATCGGACTGGGCCAGCGCCGGTACGGGAAGGAGCAGCAGGGCCGGCAGGAAAGCGCGGGTGAAGCGCGAAAGAAATGTCATCACGGTGCCTAATTGGCCTTGGAGGAATGAAGGCTTGGTGAATGGTGCGCTCGATGGCTGCCACCACGATGGCCGACGAGTTGTGATTGGGGCAAGCCAAATATTGCTGCCTTGTGGTCCGCCGTGCGCGCCCCTACATCGCCGATATGTTCATAGAGACCGAAACCACACCGAACCCGGCAACGCTGAAATTCCTGCCCGGCCAGCAGGTCATGCCTTCGGGCACGCGCGATTTTGCCAATCCCGAGGATGCGGAAGCTTCTCCGCTGGCGCAGGCGCTGTTCGATACAGGCGAAGTGACCGGCGTGTTCTTCGGCAAGGATTTCGTATCCGTCACCGCCGGACCGGGCGCGGACTGGTCCGTACTCAAGTCGCAGGTTGTGGTGGTGCTGCTCGATCATTTCGTCAGCCAGGCGCCGCTGTTTACCGGCGGCGATGCCAGCGGCTTTTCGGTCCCGGCGGATGACGAGCTGGAGATTGCCGACGATCCCGCCCACGCGGACATCATCGAACAGATCAAGGAATTGCTGGAAACCCGCATTCGTCCGGCTGTGGCGGGTGATGGCGGCGATATCCGCTATCGTGGTTTCCGCGACGGCGTGGTCTATCTGCAGATGCAGGGCGCATGCTCCGGCTGTCCCAGCTCCACCGCCACGCTCAAGCACGGTATCGAAGGCCTGCTGAAGCATTATGTGCCCGAGGTGAGTGAAGTCCGCGCCGCCTGATCCAGACGGAGTTTTTCATGGCAGATGTTCTTTCCGATGGCTCGCTGAACCAGCTGTTCCGCGAAGCCCGCACGCATCAGTATTTCGATGGCCGCGAAGTCAGCGATGAACAGATCCACGCGATCTGGGAGCTGGCGAAAATGGGTCCGACATCGATGAACCAGCTGCCCGCACGCATCGTATGGTGCAAATCGGATGCGGCGAAAGAGCGGCTGGCCGCCCATGCCGCGCCGGGCAATGTCGAGAAGGTCAGGAATGCTCCTGTCTGCGCGATCGTGGCGATGGACGTGGATTTTCACGAGCAGCTGCCGCAGCTTTTCCCGCACGGCAATGGCAAGGCGATGTTCGACGGCAAGCCGGAAGCGCGTGAAACATCGGCCTTTCGCAATTCCTCGCTGCAGGGCGGCTATCTGATTCTGGCCGCGCGCGCTCTGGGGCTGGATTGCGGTCCTATGTCGGGCTTCAACAACGCCGCTGTCGATGCGGATTTCTTTGCCGACGATCCCAGCTGGAAAAGCAATTTCATCTGTTCGATCGGTTACGGCGATCCCACGCGCCTGCATGAGCGCAGCCCGCGCCCGGACTTCGGTGCATTCAACCGCCTGATCTGATAGCATCTGCCGATGCGAATACTTGCCATAGACAGTGCCACCGAAGCCTGCTCCGCAGCCTTGTTCGATGACACGACATGCATCGCCTCCTTCCACAAGGTGATCGGGCGCGGCCATGCAGAAACGCTGGTGCCCGCCATCGCCAATTTCCCCGGCAAGGGCCGCGCAGACCGTATCCTTGTTTCGCTCGGCCCCGGCAGCTTTACCGGCGTGCGCATAGGCCTGGCCGCCGCGCGCGCATTGGGGCTGGCATGGGATGCGCAGGTGCTGGGCTATCCCGCTCTGGCGCTGGTGGCGGCGATGGCCCGCGCGCAGCATCCCGGCCCGGTCACCGTGTGCATGGCCGCCGGACATGGCGAATACTTCGTGCAGAATTTCTCCGCTGACGCAATTGCGCAAGACACCGTCCGCTCGCTCACGCCCGAACAGGCAAGTGCAGCATGTCGGCACCAAGTAATCGCGGGCAGCAAGGCACAGCAACTGGCCGCAGCGCTGGGCGGCGATCACCGTGCAATTGATCTGCTGCCCGATGCGAGCCAGTCATTTCTGCTGAGCGATGACGTGCTCGCCACCGATCTTTCGCCCATTTACGGGCGCGCTCCCGATGCCAGATTGCCGGGGGTGAAAGCATGATGGATGCGCTCGATGCCATCATGCAGGTGATGGAAGCATCGTTCGATCCTGCCTATGGCGAGGCGTGGAACAGGCGGCAGGTGGGTGACACGCTGACCATGCCGGGCACTTTTTTTCTGCTTGCCGATGGCAATGGCGCCGAACCCCGGGCGATGGAGGATACGCGCGGTTTCGCCCTTTCCCGCGCCGCCGCCGAAGAAGAGGAATTGCTGCTGATTGCCGTGATGCCGCAGGCACGCGGATCGGGAGTTGGCTCAGCTTTGATGAAACGCTTCCTGGATTGTGCCCAAATACGTGGTTCTAAAAGACTTTTTCTTGAAATGCGGGACGGGAATCCAGCCGTCAAACTATATCAAAACCATGGGTTTGAGGAGGTTGGTCGCCGGATCAATTACTATCGATCCGGAATAGATGGCCCGTTTGATGCGATTACCTTTGCAACAATACGTGGTTAGAGACAATTTCACCGAAAAATAATCCGGTTTACCATCCCTGCCTCTTGTAATCGTGTGAATGATGTTGCAGTGGCGACGAGCATAGCCAATCGAAGACGATGGCTGGCATTAGTCAAACGGTCGCAAAATAAAAATAAGAGGAACCCATGGATAACCTTGAAAACGACATGAACGAGATGTTGATTACGCTAACCTCGGACATCGTCACCGCGCATGTCGCCAATAACAATGTTGATGTGTCTGACCTTCCAGTACTTATTCAGAGCGTTTATGGCGCTCTTTCTGGATTGGGCTCTGTAGAAGCGAAGGAAGAACGTCCCGAGCCAGCAGTAACGATTCGCGCATCGATCAAGAACGATCACGTCGTTTGCCTGGAAGATGGCAAGAAGATGAAGATGCTCAAGCGTCACCTGATGACCGATCACGGCATGACCCCGGACGAATATCGTGCCCGCTGGAATCTGCCTGCCGATTATCCGATGGTCGCCCCCGATTATGCGGAAAAGCGCCGCGAACTGGCCAAGAAGATCGGCCTTGGCCGCAAGCCCGGCCAGCGTCGTGGTCGCCGCAAAAAAGTGGTTTGATTGAACACTATCGACCAATCCGGTTGAAAAGACGCCCCGCCCCTTACATAGTGGCGGGGCGACTTGTTTCGAACCGGGATTATTGATTTTGCACCAGCCTATCGACCTAGAAGCCTTGTGCGCTGAACGTGGCCTGCGGATTACAGAGCAGCGCCGCGTGATCGCCCGGGTCCTGTCGGAGAGCGACGATCATCCTGATGTGGAGAAGCTGCACGCGCGCTCTTCCGCCATTGATCCCAAGATCTCCATCGCCACAGTCTATCGCACGGTGCGCCTGTTCGAAGAGGCGGGCATTCTCGATCGCCATGATTTCGGCGATGGCCGCGCGCGCTATGAAGCTGCGCCGGAGGCTCATCACGATCATCTGATCGATGTCGAAACGGGCAAGGTGGTCGAATTCGTCGACCCCGAGCTGGAGGCGCTGCAACGCACGATTGCCGAGAAGCTGGGCTATCGCCTGGTTGACCACCGGATGGAGCTGTACGGCGTCCGCATCGACCGCGAGGATTGAGCCAGCAGATCTCGGCTGGCGATGGCTGCTCGTAATATTGCGGGCGGCCGGCTGGCTGCTGCTGTTCGCAATCATCATCATTCCGCACCTGCTGTGCACGCTGCTGGGCCGGCGCGATCTTGTGCCCCCGCCTTTTCTGGGCGGACTGGCGCGGATCAGCGGGGTGCGCGTGCGCATTGTCGGCAAGCCTGCACAGCGGGCGCTGCTGCTGGCCAATCATCAAAGCTGGCTGGATATTCTGACGCTGGCCGGGGCCAGCCGCACCGCCTTTGTGGCGCAGAGCGGCCTGTCCACCCATCCCGTGCTGGCGTGGCTGTGCCTGCAGAACGCCACGCTGTTCATCAGCCGCGACCAGCGCGCCACCGTGGCAGAGCAGGTGGCGCAGGTGACCGACCGGCTGGGCAAAAGACGGCTGACGATCTTTCCCGAATCCACCACCAATGATGGCACCGGGCTGCTGCCCTTCCGGTCATCGCTGCTCTCTGCAGTTGAACGCCTGCCCGCCGATATTCCGGTGCAGCCGGTGGCACTAGATTATGAGGATACGCCCGCAATGGTGTGGTTCGGGGATGAGCCGGGACTGGACAATTTCAAGCGAATCCTCGCCCGCACAAAGCCGATCCTGCTGACCATCCGCTTCCTTGACCCGCTGACGGGCGATGAAATGACCAATCGCAAGACCATGGCGGCAGCGGCACAGGCGAAGATCGAGGCCGCGCTGCGCTTCTGACGCGCGCTTTGATTTCCGCTGCGCAATGACCTAAAGGCCGCGCCCATGCCACACAGCAATCCTCCCAGGACCTACCGGGTCAAGAGCTTCGGCTGCCAGATGAACGTCTATGATGGCGAGCGCATGGCCGAGATGCTGGCCGAGCAGGGCATTACCGCCGCGCCCGAGGGTGAGGAGGCGGACCTGGTGGTGCTCAACACCTGCCACATTCGCGAGAAGGCGGCGGAGAAGGTCTATTCGGATATCGGCCGCCTGGTCAAAGCGGGCCGCAAGGTCGGCAAGGATCCGATGATCGCGGTGGCCGGCTGCGTGGCGCAGGCCGAGGGTGAGGAGATCATGAAGCGCGCACCGGCGGTTTCCATGGTGGTCGGCCCGCAGGCCTATCACCGCCTGCCGGCGATGATCGCCAGGGCCGCAAACGGAGAGCGCGCAACCGATACAGACATGCCGGAAGACGCCAAATTTGCTGCACTTCCGGCGCGGCGCAAGGTTGGGCCATCGGCATTTCTGACCGTGCAGGAAGGGTGCGACAAGTTCTGCACCTATTGCGTGGTTCCCTATACGCGCGGCGCAGAAATATCGCGCCCTTACAGCGATTTGCTGCGCGAAGCTGAGGCGCTTGTGGAAGCCGGCGCGCGCGAGATCACCTTGCTGGGGCAGAACGTCAATGCCTGGCGCGGAGAGAATGCCAGGGGCCACGCCGTGGGCCTGGGAGAATTGATAAAAGAGCTGGACAAGCTCCCGAAATTGCAGCGAATTCGCTATACCACCAGCCACCCCAACGACATGGACGAAGGCCTGATCGCCGCGCATGGCGAGGTGCAGAAGCTGATGCCGTACCTGCACCTGCCGGTGCAGAGCGGATCAGACCGGGTGCTGAAAGCGATGAACCGCAGCCACACGGTGGACAGCTACCTCAAGCTGCTCGAGCGCTTTCGCGCAGTGCGCCCCGACATCGCGCTGTCGGGTGATTTCATCGTCGGCTTCCCCGGAGAGACCGAGGCCGAGTTTGCCGAAACGTTGCAGGTGGTGGACGCGGTCCGCTACGCCTCTGCCTTCAGCTTCATGTATTCGCCCCGCCCCGGCACGCCTGCCGCCAGCATGGATGGCCAGATCGCCCGCGAGGTGATGGAAGAGCGACTCCAGCGCCTGCAGGCATCGCTGGGCCGCGATCAACATGCCTTCAATCAGGCCAGCACCGGCAAGACCTGCGACGTGCTGATTGAACGCAAGGGCCGCCGCCCCGGCCAGTGGCTGGGCAAGTCGCCCTGGCTGCAATCGGTGTTCTTCGAAGGTGCGGAGGCCGATGCGATGCAGATCGGCGACATGGTGCATGCCCGGCTGGGCGAAGCCGGACCGGCCTCGCTCAAGGGGCAGGTGCTGTCCAGCCAGGCCTGATCGGCCTGTTCAGGGGCGCAAATGGAACGCTCCGCCATTTCTCGCCAGTTGGGTCCGGATGACAGAGCTGGGATGACAGAGCTGGGATGACAGAGCTGGGATGACAGAGCTGGGATGACAGAGCTGGGATGACAGAGCTGGGATGACAGAGCTGGGATGACAGAGCTGGGATGACAGTCATGTGACTATCCACCGCTTGCTTGCATCGCCCATCTTGCCTGAGCCGCAAGCGTGCCTATTCTTGTGTCCATCATCGCCGAAGGGAGCACATGACCCGCAAAGCACACAGCGCCGAAAGTTCGGCCGCAATCGCCCACCCCGAAGATCGCCGCGATCATGGTCGCCGAACGCGGGTGGAGGTCAAATTTGAGGAACAGACCGTGCTGGGCGCGCTGTTCGGTGAATTTGATGCCAATCTGGTGCAGATCGAAAACCGGCTGGGCGTGTATATCGGCGCGCGCGGCAACAAGGTTGTGATCGAGGGGGCCGAGGACGATGTCGCCCGCACCCGCGATGTGTTGCTGAAACTGCACGATAAATTGCTGGCCGGTGAGGAAATGGATGCAGGGGCGATCGAGGCGCTGATCGCCATGTCGAGCGAACCCACGCTGGACGGGATCATCGATACCACGGCGGAATTGCCCTCTGTCATGATCCGCACGCGCAAGAAGACCATCGTGCCGCGCACCGCCAAGCAGGCCGAATACATGCGCCTGCTGGCCAGCCGCGACGTGATCTTCGCGCTCGGCCCGGCAGGTACGGGCAAGACCTATGTGGCGGTGGCGCAGGCGGTCAGCCAGCTGATTACCGGCAGCGTGCAGCGCCTGATCCTGTCTCGGCCCGCGGTGGAAGCGGGCGAAAAGCTGGGCTTCCTGCCCGGTGACATGAAGGAGAAGGTCGATCCCTATCTGCGCCCGCTTTACGATGCGCTGTTCGACTGCATGCCGCCAGAACAGGTGGAGCGGCGGCTGGCATCGGGCGAGATCGAGATTGCCCCGATTGCCTTCATGCGCGGACGCACGCTGGCCGATGCCTTCGTGATTCTGGATGAGGCGCAGAACACCACCAAGGAGCAGATGAAGATGTTCCTCACCCGCTTTGGCCAGAACAGCCGGATGGTGGTGTGCGGCGATCCGCGGCAGGTGGACATTCCCGGCGGCGACCGGATGAGCGGCCTCGCCGATGCGGTGGCGCGGCTGGAAGGCGTGGACGGTATCGGCGTCACCCGCTTCACCACCGCAGACGTGGTGCGCCACCCGATCGTGGGCCGCATTGTCGAGGCCTATGAGGGTGAGAATGCCCTTCCGTGATGATCAAATTGCCGCCCGCATGATGGAACTGGCCTGATGGAACTCGATTGCGAGATCGAGGCACCGTGGAGTGCCGATACCGACTGGGAAGCGCTGGCGCTCAGGGCCGTGCAGGCCGTGCAGGCCATCGCGCCCCAGCTGGCCAATCCGCGCCTTGCCACCAGCCTGACGTTCACCTCTGACGCGCAAATTCACGCGCTCAACCGCCAGTGGCGCGATCGCGACAAGCCCACCAATGTGCTGTCCTTCCCCATGCTGACCCGGGAGGACCTGCTGGCGCTGGACGAAGAAGGCCCGCCGGTGTTGCTGGGCGATATTGTGCTGGCCCAGGAAACCTGCGCGCGTGAGGCGGCACAGAAAAGCATCGCAATTGCCGATCACACATCCCATCTGATCGTCCACGGCCTGTTGCACCTTGCGGGATATGATCACGAAATCTCTCCCGCAGAGGCAGAGGCGATGGAACAATTGGAAGTTAAGACGCTTGCGCTTATGGGAATTGCAGACCCATATAGTGCGATAGAAGACGAATAGGCCCGACTGCGGCCAACAAACTGCGGCCAGTAAGAGGAAGTGACAGGGGCAATGCCCGAGATTACCAGGAACGGCGAAACCCAGCAGGGAGACGCAGACAGTAGCGGCGGATTGTGGAACGCAATCCGGTCACTCTTCGAAGCCAATAACATCACCTCCTTCCGCGAGCAGCTGGAAGAAGCGATCGACGAGCATGAGGATGAACAATCCACTGCTGGCCGGTCGGAAGAGAAGGCTGCCGGCGACATGTCTCCGGTTGAGCTGACGATGCTGCGCAACCTGCTGCATTTCAGCGAAAACGATGCCGATGACGTGGCCATCCCGCGCGGTGAGATCATCGCCATTCGCGCCGATGCCAGCTGGGATCAGATGGTCGCCCTGTTTGCCGAACATGGCCATTCCCGCATGCCCGTTTTCCGCGAGCAGCTGGATGATGTGATCGGCATGATGCACATCAAGGACGTGTTCACCTTCCTGGCCGAAAAGCGCGATCCGCCAGAGGACTGGACCACGCTGATGCGCCAGCCGCTGTATGTGCCGCAGGCGCGCGGCGCGCTGGACGTGCTGGCCGACATGCGCAGCCGCCGTGTTCACCTGGCGATTGTGGTGGACGAGTTTTCCGGCACTGACGGGATCATCACCATCGAGGATCTGGTCGAGGAAATCGTTGGCGACATCGAGGATGAGCATGACGATGCCCCGGTCGAACTGGTGGTGCCGATCGGTGATGGCATGTGGGATGCCGATGCCCGCGCCGAACTGGACGACGTGGCCGAGCGAATCGGCGATCCGCGCATCGCCGAAGTGGAAGAATCGGTCGATACGCTGGGCGGCCTCGCTTTCATCCTGGCCGAACAGGTGCCGCAGCCCGGCGCCATGCTGACTCATCCCAGTGGCTGGCGGATAGAGGTACTGGCAGGCGATGAAACGCACGTCACGCGCCTGCGCCTGCATGCTCCCAGCGAGCGTGAGGACGACAAATCTGCGGATTGATCGGGTTTTTCTTCGCACTTGCGCAATAACCCGCTCGACATGAGTTGCATATTTCTGAACATAGGGTCGGGATGAGACGATTGCCGCCCCTTCGCGCCCTGGAGGCCTTTGTACGTGTCGTGCGCCTTGGATCGGCGCGTTCGGCGGCCAGTGAGCTGGGGCTGAGCCCGTCAGCGCTGTCGCGCCGCATCACCAATCTGGAAGAATTCACCGGCCGCAAGCTGTTCTCGCGCACGGGGCAGGCGATGAAGCTGACCGATGAGGGGCGCGCTTTCTACGATGCCGTGGCCCCGCATCTGGAAACGCTGGCGGCGGCGGTGGAATCGCAGTCTGAGAACTTCCAGCTGCTGCGTCTGCGGCTGGGTGTGATGCCGCTGTTCGGCACGCAGCGCCTGTTCCCGCGCTTGCCCGAATTGCGCAGCCTGCATCCGCGCCTGCATCTGGACATCGACACCAGCCCGCATCTGGTGGACCGCGTGGGCGATACGCTGGATGCGGCGATCACGCTGATGACCGATCCCGACCCGTCGTTCCACGCCGTGCAGCTGGACCAGAACACCGTCCATGCCATCTGCAGCAAGGAGCTTGCGGCACAGCTTGGACCAAAGCCGGACCTTGCCACGCTGGAGAAGCAGACCTTCCTGGTGCACACCGACATGGCGCTGAGTTTCGAGGCGTGGAAGAAGGCGCTCGGCTTTGAAAAGCTGCGCCCGGCGGCGATTGACCACTACGATTCGGGCCAGCTGATCCTGGAGGCCGCGGCGCAGGGTCTGGGCATTGCCATGATGCATGACGATCATATGGAGCGGAACAACGATCCGCGCCTGGCCAAGCTGTTCGATGTGTCCGTGGCCAGCCCCTACAGCTACTGGTTCATCTGCCGCCCGGTCGATCTGGAAGCGCGCCCGGTGCGCATTTTCCACGATTGGCTGGTTACCGCAGGCCTCTAGCCTCACGCCGGGATTTGCGGCACAACCCTCGCATTCAGGAATGCAGATTCTGATATGAGGGGAACATCATGAAATTCGTCAACACGATCCTGGCCGCCGCATTGGTGGCCGTAAGCCCGACTGCCGTCAGCGCCCAGATGCGCGCGCTCAGCGATCCGGTGGTGCCGCATCCCGATCCCGAAAGCCTGTTCTCCAGCTCCGATCCCGTGCTCCATCGCAACAAGCAGGCGGCGCTGCACATCCAGCGGGAGCTGCTCAAGTGCAATGAGTGGGCGCGCGCAGGCGAATGGCTGACCGACGCCTATATCCAGCACAATCCGGTCGCCGCATCGGGTCTGGAAGGGGTGATCTATTACTTCGTGGAAATCGCCAAGCGAGAGCCGCTTAACCCCTGCCCCGCGCTGAGCGCCGAGGACCCCAACGGCGTGGTCGCGGTGATGGCGGAAGGCGATTACGTCACCATCCTGACCCGCCGCATCATGCCCTATGCGGATAATCCGGCCGAGAGCTACACCACCACCTGGTTCGACACCTGGCGTTTCGTGGATGGCAAGGCGGACGAGCATTGGGACCCGGCCACCCTGCCCACCGCCGCTCCGCCGCAGCCAACCGGCGTGGCGGCGATGAATGCCGAACAGCTGGCGCAGCGCATGGCCGACCGCGAGGCGATCGAGGCACGCATGTGGGCTTATGACCGCAGCCTCGATAATTACGATCCGGAAGCCTACGCCGCCAACTTCACCCCGAATGGCGCATTTGGCCGCACACAGGGCCGCGAAGCGCTGGCGCAGATGATCCGTGATCTGGCAGCCGGTCAGGAAGAACGCCGCCAGCAAGGCGTGGCCATCGCCAAGATGCACCACTTCACGATGAACCAGTGGCTGGAATTCACCGGGCCGAATTCCGCGCGCTATCACTATTACCACCAGACCGTGTTCGGCACTGGCGGAGCGGTAGGCAGCGCCACCGCTCCCGTGGTGGCAGCAGCCGGTCAGGGCGTGGACGACCTGGTGAAGGTCGACGGCGAATGGCTGATCCAGATGCGCAACGTGGCCCCCACGCGCGAGCAGGAATAACCCCCTGCGCATCCTCCCTGCGGGAGGATGACCGCGCAAGGGCTCGAAGAACCCTGTTACCCGCGACCAAAGAAGCGCGAGATGTCAAACCAGACATCTCGCGCTTCCTGCGTCTGGGGATCGATCACGCGCAGCACATCGAATGTGCGGCCATCGATACGGTGCACTTCCTGCGACTGGCTTTGCAGGCCCAGCAGGCGCAGGATTTCATATTCCTGCGCCACGCTGGACACCACATAGGCATCGTCCGGCCCGGTCCCGCCCGCAGAGGCGAGCACGGTGGGCGCATCGGGCGGCAGCAGGCAGCCCGAAAGGCCCGCCGACAGGGTGCCAGCCAGCAAGGCCGCCGCAAGTCGGCGGGCGATCATCAGCTGATGGTGGCCTTGACGATCTTGCCGGGTTCGCGCGGCGGCTCACCCTTGGGCAGGGCGTCGACATGTTCCATGCCGCTCTCCACTTCGCCCCAGACGGTATATTGCCGATCCAGGAAACGGGCATCGTCCAGGCAGATGAAGAACTGGCTGTTGGCGCTGTCGGGCACCTGCGTGCGCGCCATCGAGCATACACCGCGCGAATGCGGCGCGTCGTTGAATTCTGCCTTCAGGTCAGGCTTGTCGGAACCGCCCATGCCGGTGCCGGTGGGATCACCGCCCTGCGCCATGAAGCCGGGGATCACGCGGTGGAACACCACGCCATCGTAAAAGCCTTCGCCCACCAGTTCCTTGATCCGCGCAACATGCCCCGGCGCAAGGTCCGGCCGCAGCTTGATCACGACGTCACCGCCCTCACCATTGGCAGTTTCGAGGGTGAAGGTAAGCTTTTCGTCGGCCATGCAATATTCTCCTTTGATAATTTGCGTGGGGGTATAGGCGCAATGGCGGCAAAGTCACCCCGCACCGGTGCGGGCGGCTTGCTTTTGTGCGCGGCGGCATTAGGCCGTGGATCATGTCTCAAACCGATCTCCAGGAACTCGAAGACGAGAACGCCGTGCAGGGCGAGGGAGAGGAGTTTGACGAGGAAAACCGCCTCAAGCCGGAATTCGTGCGCGCCGTACGCGATGCGCTGGAGGAGGAGGACGAGAGCCGCGCCTATGAGCTGGTGGAACCGCTCCACCCGGCCGACATCGCCGACCTTCTGGAACTGCTGGAACCGGGCGAACGGCGCGAACTCGCTTCTGCCATAACCGATTTGATGACCGGCGACGTGATCGCCGAGCTCAACGATTACGTGCGTGAAAGCATGGTGGAGGCGCTGCCCGCCTCCGCCGTGGCCGAAATCGCCGAACAGCTGGATACCGACGATGCCGTCCAGTTGATCGAGGATCTGGACGACGAGGACCAGCAGGCGGTTCTGGCCGAGATGGACGCCGAGGACCGCGCAGCCATCGAATCGGCGCTCGCCTACCCGGAGGAATCCGCCGGCCGCCTGATGCAGCGCGAGCTGGTGGCCGTGCCCGAACACATGACCGTGGGCGATTTGATCGATTATCTGCGCGATCATGACGACCTGACCACCGAGTTCTGGGAAGTGTTCGTGGTCGATCACCGCCATCGCCCGATCGGCACCTGCCAGCTTTCATGGGTCATGCGCACCCCGCGCCACATCCCGCTGACCGATGTGATGAAGCGCGACCAGACGCTGATCCCCACGGACATGGATCAGGAAGAAGTGGCGCTGCGGTTCCAGAAATACGCGCTGATCTCCGCCGCCGTGGTCGATGAGAGCGGGCGGCTGGTGGGCCAGCTGACAGTCGATGATATCGTCCACATCATTCAGGAAGAAGCGGGCGAGGATGCCCTGCTGATGTCCGGCGCGGGCGAAGGCGACATTAACGAGCCGATCCGCGATGCCTATTTCGCCCGCGTGCGCTGGCTGATCGCCAATCTGGGCACGGCGCTGGTCGCCAGCCTGATCATCGCCGCATTCGGCGCCGCGATAGAGAAGCTGGTGGCGCTGGCCATTCTGATGCCCGTTGTCGCCAGCATCGGCGGCAATGCCGGCACGCAGACGATGGCGGTGACCGTGCGCGCCATCGCCATGAACCAGCTGACCAAATCCAACACCAGGCGCATGCTGTGGCGGGAATTTCGCGTGGCCCTGCTCAATGGCGTGACCGTGGCGGCGCTGATCGGCATGGCAACGGCGGTGATCTTCACCCCGCAACTGGGCGCAGTGATCACCACCGCCGTGGTCATCAACATCGTCACCGCAGGCCTGGCCGGTGTGGCGGTGCCAGTGATTTTCGAGCGGCTGGATCAGGACCCCGCCGTGGCCAGCAGCGTGTTCGTGACCATGATAACCGATTCAATGGGCTTCTTCGCCTTCCTGGGGCTCGCCGTGGCGGCTGGCCTGGCCGTCTGACAAAGCAGCGCTGTCACACCGCAGGGGCGGTGATTACCTGCCCAGCCAGTGGCGCATGCCGAACCAGCCCAGGACGATAAGCCCCACCACGTTGCAAAAGGCGACCACTCCCCAGAATGCCCAAGGCTGATTGGCAAAGGGAATACCTTGCACATTCATGCCCAGCAGCCCGGTAATGAATGTCAGCGGCAGGAAGATGAAGGCGACAATCGCAATCATCAGACTGCGCTGATCAACCAGTTCCGCGCGCAGATCGGTGAGTTGTTCATGCAGCAAGGCGGCGCGTTCGCGGATCGCTTCCAGTTCCTCCGCCATTCTCGAAAAACGGTCCGCAGCCTCGCGGATGTGAAGGCGGTCATCGTCGGCAAGCCAGTCCACTCTCAGACCGGCCAGAGTCAGCAGCGCATCCCGGTTGGGAGCGATAAAGCGCCTGAAGGCGATGGCCTGGGAGCGGATTGTCGCGATCCGGCGGCGAAGCTGGTAAATATTGCCTGCTTCGAGCTCGCTCTCGCAATCGTCAACATCGTCACCAAGGCTTGCCACCTGAGGGTCCAGACCATTGCTGATGGACTGGGAGAACGCCGCCACCAGATCGCCGCAATCGGAAATTGCGCCGGCCTTCATCGCCGTTGCAACCTGGCTGGTTGCGGCAAGGCCGCGGCGGCTGACAGAGATCACCCTGTCGCCGTGGACCCACGCACGAATGGAAACCAGCCTGTCGCCATCGGGAGCTGGCAGCGCCGCTGGCCCCCTCAGATTGATCAGCGCGCCATCCTCGATCTGGTCGCACCTGGGCCGGGTTTCCGATGCGACAAGGGCGGCAAACACGACGGCGGGAATGTCCGTCCGCTGAATTTTCAGCGAGATATCGGCATCGCTTGCCTGCTCGATATGTTCCCACAGCAAGGCTGCGCCATCCACCGCCACGTCCTTGCCCTCGGCAAGTTCACGGACAACATTGTCGCCGGATCGGACGAGGACAAAACCAATCATTCTGGCGGAGCGCCCGATGGCGCCATTATTCCGGCTTTACCGGCGCGGATTCAATCTCTGCACGGATCGTGGGCAATGTCTCAATGCTCTTGGCAGGAGCACTCTCATCCTCACCCGCCATTCCCTTGCGGAAGCTGGTAATGCCCTTGCCGAAATCGCCCATCGTCTCTGAAATGCGGCCCCGGCCGAAAAGGACCATCGCAACCACCAGTACTATGACCCAATGGGTCAATGACAGACTTCCCATAATTGCTCCTTGCGCGAAAAAAGCTTCGCCAGATGAGCGGCGTATTTAGTCCTGTCCCTCGCATTGTTCCAGTGCCCCGGTGCGCCGGATGCATTATTCGATTCCGCCAGTGCCCGGCGATCGAAATCCGGCCCGCTCGCCAGCCAGTCATGCCACAGGCAATGCCCCGCCCGTATCACCGCCCGCATTGCCGCAGAAAAGGCAGGATGGGGCACAGGGGCTTTCGCATTTCCGCCCGAAACCCTATCTCCCTCCCCATGCCGCTCAACATGACCAAGATCGCCTACAAGGCCGCCTCGCTGGAAGAGGTGCAGGACTGGTTCAGCGGAGATGAGGCGCAAAAGCGCGTGCGCACACGCTACCTGCCAAAGCGGCATGCGGAGATGGAAGGCGGATCGCTCTATTGGATATTCCAGGGCGCGCTGGTGGGCCGATCGCCCATTGTGGGCTTTGAGCAGCGCGACAGCGACGGGCACTGGGACATCATCCTCGAAAACCGTTTCATCCTCGTCCACCCGCAGGCCAAGCGCGGCCATCAGGGCTGGCGCTACCTGACCGAAAAGACCGCGCCAAAGGACCTGGCCGCCGGCGAAGTGGCGGGCGATGCGATGCCCGGCGTGCTGGTACGCAAATTGAGCAAACTCGGGCTGGTCTAGCGCGGGATCGCCTTGCGCCCTGCCCGAATGCATGGCCGCCGCATCTGTCCTGCGAACACGGCCCTTCGCCAATTACGTATTTGGGCCGATCAGCATGGGCCTTATCCTCCAAAGCTCAAGCGCGAAACCGCAAGAGCAGGAGAAGGCCAATGCCCAAACGCCGGATAATCCATTCCGACAACAAACTGATCGATTCGATGGCGGAATTTCCCACCCCTTCGCAAGGCAGCACTTCCGGCGGCGAGGTGAACAGGCTGGTGGGTGCGCGCGCCGAGATGAACCGTGTGATCGATCCCGATGACAGGGAACGCGCCATCGGCAGCGACAATCCTGCCGAAGACGCCCTCAAAGGCCGCAAGACCAGCACCAAGATCCAGAGCGATCGCACCAGGCGCTGATCGTCCCGCCGGATTCTCCGCGTAATCAGGCTATCGGGGCGTTCAGCTCATCGCTTCCATGCTGGCGAGTTTGTACAGCGCCTGCTTGTAATCATCGGGCGGGGCTGCACCTTGCAGGATATATTTGCCGTTGACCACGAATGTGGGGACGGAGGTGATCTGGTTTTGCAGCCCGCGCTGCTCCTCCATTTTCACCGCTGCGGACAGCGCCTCATCGTCCAGCGCGGCGGCGGCGGCTTCGCGGTCGAAACCCTCGGCTGCGGCTATATCGAGCAGCACTTCGCGGTCGGAGATATTGCGGCGTTGCTGGAAATAGGCGCGGAACATGGCCTTCTTCAGCCTCACCTGAGCGTCCGCATTCGCGACGGTCAGCGCCCAGCGCAGCAGCATGTGCGCCTGATGCGTGTTCCACACCATCAGCACCGGCTCCTCCCCCTCGCCCGAATAGGCCATGGGAAAGCCCGCTTCCGCGCCCGTCGCCTCCACATTGCGGCGCATCTGCAAAACGTCCGCCGGGGTCTTGCCATAGGCCTTGGCCAGCAGGTCCACCTGATTGTGGCCCTCGGGGCCCATCTGCGGGTTCAGTTCGAACGGCATGAAGCGCATTTCCACGTCCACATCGCCCGCCAGATCGGCCACGGCCTGTTCGAACTGGGTGCAGCCGATCGCGCACCAGGGGCACACCACGTCGGACCAGATGTCCACGGTCAGTTTATCGCTCATGTCTCTTGCTCCAGCCACCATCTCAGCAGGTGATTGGCAATAGCGTGTCTGGGCGGCGGAATGAAGCTGGTGGCATCGCGTCCATGCTCCATCGCCTCCGCCACTTCGGCGCGGGTGAACCAGCGCGCGTCCTCCAGCTCGGTATAATCCACCGTCAGATCGCGCTGATCGGTGAAACCGTGGCAGCCGATCATCAGTTGCGACGGGAACGGCCACGGCTGGCTGGCAATATAGCTGACCGAATGGACGGTGACGCCCGCCTCCTCCAGGACTTCACGCGATACGGCCTGTTCGATGGTTTCCCCCGGCTCGATAAAACCGGCCAGCGCGGAATAGCTGCGCGCGGGGTAATGCGGGCCGCGGCCCAGCAGCAGCTCGCCCCCGTTCGCAGTGGAGTTCTCCACCAGCATGATGGCGACGGGATCGGTGCGCGGGAAGTGCTGTGCTTCGCAGGAAGGGCAATCGCGCTGCCAGCCGCCCTTGGCCAGCACGGTGGGCGCGCCGCATTTGGCGCAGAACCGGTGCCGCGCGTGCCAGTCCACCAGGCTGCGCGCACCGCCGTACAGCGCCAGTTCTCCCTGCGAGAGACGCGAGATCGCCGCCCAGCTCTTGCGGTGGGCATAGGCGGGCAGGTCATCGCCCTCATTCGGCACAGCGGCAAAGGCGGGCGCGCCATCCTTCAGGCCAAGGAAAACCACATCCGCATCGTCTGCCAGCTGCCCGAAACCGGTCCACACCAGCCGGTCATCCGCGTCCAGTTCGGGCGCAAGGCCATCCAGCGCCAGCAGCAGTGCATCGGGACCGGCGCGCAGCTGCGCCAGCCTGTCAGCATCGGTGCGCAGGTGATCGGCACGGTCCAGCCCGTGCGCGGCAAAGGAAATCTCGGCAGCCATTATCGGAATATCGTCTGCGTTGCGGCGTCGGTGGCCGCCAGCACGGGGAAATCGGTGTAAACCGGATAGGCGCCGGAGGGCATGTACTGGGTCATCAGATTGTGCCGGAGGCCGGATTTGAGGTTGACCAGGCCGGCCGTTCCCGCCGCGCCAAACCAGCCAAACAGGCCATCGGCATCGTCAATCCCGACCAGTCCGCCCGCGCCAAAGCCGAACTTGCGCTCACCAAAGCTGAAGCCGCCATCGGGGGCGAGCGTATCGGGCAGGAGGTTGGACGTGGCGAGGCGCACGCTGGCCTCGCTCATCACGCGCACACCATCGATTGCGCCATAGCCCGCCAGCATCATCAGGAAGCGGTCATAATCGCTGGAGCTGGAGACCAGACCCGCCCCGCCAAAGGGGAAGGCGGGTTTGTCCAGAAAGATCGAACTGTCGGGCAGGTCGATCGGCAGCAGTTCGCCTTCCAGCACGAAGTAATTGGCGGAAAGGCGGGCCTTCTCGCTCTCTGGCACGCGGAAGAAGGTACTGGTCATGTCGCAGGGGGTGAAGATGCGCTCCTGCAGGAAGGTATCGAACGCCTTGCCGGTGACCACTTCGATCACCCGGCCCAGCAGGTCCAGCCCGACGGAATAGGACCAGTGCGTGCCCGGCTGATAGACCAGCGGCGCGGCGGCAAGCTGGTGGGCAAAGGCCTCCAGGCTGGGAGCCGGCCTGCCGCTGAAAATCCCGTCCGGCAATGGCAGGCGGGTGACCTGGCCGGGCACCAGTCCATTGGCATTGTAATAGGCCGCGATCGGTCCCTGCTGGACGATCGAATAGCCAAGGCCAGACGTGTGCGTCAGGCAGTGGCGCACGGTGATGGGGCGCACGGCGGGCTCCAGATTATCCGCCGTGATCGCGCCGTCATATTCCTTTTGCACCTGCATGTTGGCAAAGGCGGGAATGATTTCGGCAATCGGCTGGTCCAGCGTCAGCAGGCCATCTTCAATGCACATCATCACCGCCATGGCAGTGACCGGCTTGGTCATCGAATAAATCCGGTAAAGCGAATCCGGCCCCGCCATCAGGCCGCTGGTAAAGCTGGTATTCCCGGCGGCGATGAAGGTGGGACTGGCCTGCGCAAAGCCCAGGCCGGCTACCATATTGGCCACCTTGCCATCCTCCACATAGGAATCGACCATGCGGCGCACGCGCGGCCAGCCGCCATTGGCCAGCGCCATCGCCGGGCTTGAAAACGGGGCGGCAGAAAGCGCCGCGCCCGCACCCAGCATGGCAGTGCTGCGCAGCACCGCGCGCCGCGAGAGACTTGCGGCCAGAACCTGGCAGGCGTTCACATGATTTCTCCGGGTATTGATCCAGTTCGAGCGGGGACAGTAGCAGGCGATTGCAGCCCCGCAAGGCCGACGGATCACTGGCATAAATCTGGCGCAACACTTGTCAGACTTCACTGTCTTATCTATATAAGACACATGCTCAATATTGTCTCCATACTCATCGGATTGCTGTCACTGGTGATCGTGATCCCGTCGCAAATTCCCCTGCTTGGCTGGGGCAACTGGCTGGCGCTGCCGCTGGTTGTGGTGGGCATTGCCATCGGCGCGCTTTCGAAATCGGACAGTGGCCGCAATTTCTGCCTGATCATCTTTGCCGTGGCGGTGGTCCGCCTGTTGCTGGGCGGCGGCGTCCTTTAAGCGCGCGCCAGCGCCAGCCGCGCTGCCTTGGCGAACAGCGTCGGCAGGCCGGCAGCTTCGATTTCCGCCACCGGCCACCACTCGCCCCCGGTCAGGCCGGATGGCTCACCACAATCATCCCCGGCATGGATCGCCACGCCCAGTTCCAGGTGGAAATGGGTGAAGCTGTGCCGCACCACGCCGCCCGCGCGCCACGCGCCTGACAGCGGGGCCTCCTCATCGCCGTCACTGCCCGCAGACCAGCCATCATCGGGCAGAGCGCGCATGCCCCCCAGCATGCCCCTGCCCGGCCGTGTGACCAGCCAGACATGGCTGTCCCGCTCTATCCAGAAGGCGGTTCCGGTGCGCGACGGCTTGGGCTTCTTGGCCGCCTTGACCGGCAGGCGCAGCGGGTCGCCCGTTACCCTGCCCTGACAGACTTCCTGCAACGGACACAACAGGCACCTGGCATCGCGCGCGGTGCAGATGGTGGCGCCCAGATCCATCATCGCCTGCGCGAAATCACCCGATCGCTCGTCCGGCGTAATGCTGTCTGCCCGTTGGCGGATGATCTTGCGCGATCCGGGCAGCGGCTCCTCTATCGCGAACAGGCGTGAGACCACCCGCTCGACATTGGCATCCACCACCACGGCGCGCCGGCCAAAGGCAATCGCCGCAATCGCCGCTGCGGTATAGGCGCCCAGCCCCGGCAGCTGGCGCAGTTCCTCCTCGGTATCGGGAAAGCCGCCCATGGCCGCCACTTCGCGCGCTGCGGCCACAAGATTGCGGGCGCGCGAGTAATATCCAAGGCCCGCCCATGCCGCCATAACCTCCTCCTCCGGTGCAGCGGCGAGAGCCTGCACGTCGGGCCATCTCTGGGTAAATCTGCTGAAATAGGGGGCAACGGCGGCGGTGGTGGTCTGCTGCAACATCACTTCGGACAGCCACACGCGGTACGGATCGGGCAGCGCACTACCGGGGGCCGCGCGCCACGTCAGGCTGCGCGCATGATCGGCGTACCAATCCAAAAGCAGGCTGGCGACCCTATCCTCCATGCCCCGGTCATGGCATAGCCATCCGCGCAATGGAACGCGACAGCGACAAGCCTGAGAAGAAGTCCCCCGCAAAGGCCCCTGCAAGGGGTCCTGCCAAGGGGAAGCCGAAACCCTATGAGCGCCCGCGCGGCGGCATGGCCAGACCCGTGTCCGAACTGGTTCCGCAGATCGGCCGCGCCGCTTTTCGCCGTTTTGGCTTTGTCCAGGCATCGGTGGTGACGCGCTGGCCGGAAATCGTGGGCGAAACCCACGCCAGGGTGTGCGCCCCCGAATCGATCCGCTTCCCGCCGGGAGAGAAGGCCGACGGCATCCTCCAGCTGGTGGTGAAGCCTGCTCACGCTCCGCTGATCCAGCACGTCATTCCCGAAATAATCGAGCGGGTGAACCGTTTCTTCGGTTATAAGGCCGTTGCCCGCGTGAAAATGCGGCAAGGTGAGGTTAAGCCACAGAATGCTGAGGCAAACAGGGCTGCGCCGGTGTCGCTCAAACCCATTCCGATGGAACTGGGTGACAGCCTGCGCGATATTGGCGACCCCGAACTGCGCACGGTGCTCGAATCGCTGGCGCGCTCGATCGGGGCAAGAGAGGACGAAGGCAGATGAAACGCGCCATTCTGGCAGGGCTGTTGCTGGCAGCAGCACCGCTCACTACACTCAGCGGGCAAAATGCGCGCACGCAGGACTGGGGCGCCACTTTTTCAGAAACTGACGGCGGCCACCGTCTGGGCAATCCCGATGCGGCGACCAAGCTGATCACCTTTATCAGCTATTCCTGCCCGCATTGCGCCAATTTTGAACTGCAATCGGATGCGCCCCTGCGGCTCAACTATATCCAGACCGGCCAGGCCAGTCTGGAAGTGCGCCACGTGATCCGCAATCCGCTGGATCTGGCGGCGGTGCTGACCACCGAATGCGGACCGGAAAGCAAGTTCTGGGGCAATCACCGCACCATGCTGCGCGCGCAGGAGCGCTGGCTGCAGGTGGCGATAGAGGCCACTCCGGCACAGACCCAACGCTGGACCACCGGCACGGTGGGCGCACGCATGCGCGCCATCGCCTCCGATCTCGACTTCTACGAACTGATGGAACCGCGCGGATACAGCTCTGTGCAGCTGGACCAGTGCCTGACGGATGAAGCAGCCGCACGTGCCGTTGCCGAGCGCGCGCGGGCAGACAACACAAGGTGGGAAATTCCCGGCACGCCAAGCTTCGCCATCAATGGCGCCATGGTCGCCGGAGTGCACGATTGGGCCAACTTGCAGCGATCGCTGACCGCGGCGGGCCAATAGGTGGGCATATCCTGTGCAAAAGCCCGTTTTGCCCGCAACCCGTATTTTGAGAACCCCTGCCCCTTGGGCTAGCCTTTTCCCGACAAGCAAATGACTGGATTGACCTGATGACCATGCTGCGCAGCATCGCCCTTGCCACTATTTCCGCCCCGCTGTTTCTGGGGCTTGCCGCCTGCAGTTCAGAGGATGACGCCACCGGCAGCCTGACGGCAGAGCCCATTGAGTCCATCGCAGCCCCTGCCGGCAGCGACTGGAACCTGCAGGCCGTGCGTACGGAGCAGGCCGGCTGGCTGGTGGGCAATCCCGATGCACCGATCAAGCTGGTCGAATATGGCTCGCTCACCTGTCCCGCCTGTGCGCAGTTTTCCATGGACGGATCGCGCAAGCTGCATGAGGAATATGTCGCATCGGGCCGCGTCAGCTATGAATTCCGCAGCGTGATGATCCACGGCGTGGTCGACCTGCTGCTGACCCGCGCGCTGGAATGCTCCCCGGTCACCGCCGCCGTGCCGATTGCCGACCAGATCTGGGGCGATCTCAACGCCGTGACCGGTCCGTTCCAGAACAATACCGCCGCACTGGAAGCCGCCAACAGCCTGCCCAATGACCAGCGCTTCCTGGCGCTGGCCGAAGCAGGCGGAGTGGGCGAGTTCTTCGCCGCGCGCGGGATCAGCCGCGATCAGACCGCTGCGTGCTTCAACGATGTCGCCGCCATCCAGACGCTGGCTGAAACGACCCAGACCGTGTCGGAAGAAGCGGGTGTGACCGGCACGCCCACGTTCTTCCTCAATGGCCAACGCCTCGATGGCGCCAACTGGGCCAGCGTCGAAGCCGCGCTGCAACAAGCCGGCGCCCGCTGAGCGGCGCGGGATAAAGGCACAGCCGGATGCAGATCAGGAAGCTCAGACTCTCAGGGTTCAAGAGCTTCGTAGAGCCGGCTGAACTGCGCATAGAACCGGGGCTGACGGGGGTTGTCGGCCCCAATGGCTGCGGCAAGTCCAACCTGCTGGAGGCAATCCGCTGGGTGATGGGTGAAAACTCGCCCAAATCCATGCGCTCTGGCGGAATGGAGGATGTGATCTTCGCGGGCACCGCCACCCGCCCTCCGCGCGATTTTGCCGAAGTTGTCCTCCACGCCGCCGATGATCAGGGTGAGGAGCTGAACGTCACCCGCCGGATAGAGCGCGGCGCGGGCAGCGCCTACCGCGTCAATGGCAGCGACGTGCGGGCCAAGGACGTGTCGCTGGTGTTCGCCGATGCCGCCACCGGCGCGCATTCGCCCGCGCTGGTCAGCCAGGGCAAGATCGCCCAGGTCATCGCCGCCAAGCCTGCCGAACGGCGGATGATGCTGGAAGAGGCAGCAGGTATTGCCGGGCTGCATGTCCGCCGCCGCGATGCCGAAAACAAGCTCAACCAGACGGAGCGCAATCTCGCCCGGCTGGAGGACCTGATGGCCGGACTGGACAGCCAGATATCGTCGCTTCGGCGGCAGGCGCGGCAAGCCGAACGCTACAAGGAACTGACCGCCACCATCCAGATTGCCGAGGCGCGGCTGCTGTTCGCCCGGTGGCGCGATGCGGCATCGGCGGCGGAGGCTGCCCGCGAACAGGCCAAGCTGGCCGATGGCAAGGTGGCCAGCGCACAGGAAGCGGCCAGGCAGGCGCAGAAGCTGCAACACGAGCTCGCCCAGAAGCTGGCCGATTTGCGGGAGGAACTGGCCGACCGCCGCGATGATGCCAGCGCCCACGGTCACCGCATGGCGGCGCTATCCACCCAGCTGGAAGCCGCCCAGCAGCGCCTCGCCGATCTCGACCGCCAGAAGCAGCGGCTGGAAGAAGATCGCGGCGAGGCTGACCGGATGACGCGCGATGCCGCGCAGGCGCTCAAGACGCTGGAACAGACGCTGGCCGCAGGGGAAAAGGCGCTGGCGGAGGATGAGGCAAAGCGCCCCGCCCTGCTCGCCAGATCCGAAGATATGGACCGCGCCGGCCGCACTGCCGAACTGGCGCTGGCCAAAGCCACAGCGGATCACGCCGGGGTGGAGGCCGAGTGGCGGGTGGCGGACGCTGAACTGGCGCAGGCGCAATCGCGGCTGGACCGGCTGGACCAGGACGCGCGCCGCCTGACCGCTCAGCGCGAAAGCCTGAGCGAGGAAGGCGATCCGCAGCAGGCGGTCACGCAGGCCAGGGGCAATGCCGAACATGCCGCCGCCCGGCTGGAGGAATTGCGCGCCCGGCTGGAAGCAGAACGCGCCCGCAAGGATGCGCTGACCGCGCAGCGCGATGCCGCCGCCAGCGCGCTATCGTCTGCCCGGGCCGAACTGGCGGGCGTGGAGCGCGAGTTTCAGGCGCTGGAACGCGACCGGGCAGCGCGCGCCAAGCGGCAGAGCAGCCAGCACGGCCTGCCCTCCGCACTGGACAAGCTCTCGGCCGAAAAGGGCTATGAGCGCGCGCTCGCCGCAGTGCTTGGCCGCGATGGCAAATCACCATTGGGGATGCCGGAGAAGGCTGCCGAAGGGCGGTTCTGGACCGGCTCCGCCGTGCCAACCAAGGTGGCGGACAGTCTGGCCGATCATGTGCGCGCCTGCCCCGATCAGCTCGCTGCCCGCCTCGCCCTGGTGCATGTTGCCGATGCGGACGACGGGCGCGTGCTTTCGCCGGGCGAATGGCTGGTGACACGCGATGGTTTCCTGCGCCGCTGGGACGGCTTCATCGCGCGCGGGGAAGGCGCTGCCGAGGCTGCTCGGCTGGAAGCGGACAACCGCTTTGAGGATCTGGAAGGCCAGTTGCCAGCGCTGCGGGAGGCTCTGTCCGCTGCGCAGACCATGCATGAACGGCTGAGCGAGGAAGCATCAGAGCTGCAACGCGAACTGGTGGCCGTGGAGCGCGCGGTGAATGAAGCCGCAGAGGCGGAGCGTCAGGCCCTGCGCGCGCTCGATCAGGCAGAGGACCGGCGCGAGCGGTTGGCCGCGCGGCTGGAGGAAATCGCCGCCGCCGAACAGGAACTGGCCCAGCAGCGCACAATTGCCGAAAGCGAAGTGAAGGCCGCGCAGGACAAGCGCGCCGCTCTGCCCGATCCGGCGAGCGGGCGCGCCTCGCTGGATGCTGCGCGCGCGCGGCACGAGGCGGCGCGTGAGGCGGTGCAGGCGGCAATGGCCAGCCTTGCCGCGCATGATCAGGCGCTGGCCGTGGCGCGTGAACGTGTGGCGGCCCAGCGATCGGACAAGAGCAACTGGCAGGCGCGCGCTGGCGAGGCGGCGCAGCGACTGGCGGGCATGGCCGCGCGGTTCGAGGAGATCGAGGAAGAACGCGCCGTCACCGCAGCCAAGCCCGAAGGCCTGATGCGTGAGATTGAGGGCGGTGAGGCTGTGCGCGCCCGGCTGGGGGCGGAACTGGCCGCCGCCGATGCCGCAGTGAACGCCGCGAATGAGGAAATGCGCGTGGCCGAAGGCGCGCTGCATGAAGCCAATGAAGCGCTCTCCACCGCCCGGGAAAACCGCGCCACACTGGCCGCGCGCGCGGAAAACGAGGAATCCCGGCGCGAGGAAATGGCGCGCATTTCGGGCGAGCGCTTCCAGTGCCCACCCTCGCTGCTGGGCAGCAGGCTTGCGTTCGATACCGAGCAGGTCAAGGATTCCTCCGCCGAAAGCGAGGAGATGGACCGGCTCGTCACCAGCCGCGAGCGGATCGGCCCGGTTAATCTTGTGGCTGCCGACGAGCTGGCCCGGATCGAGCAGGAACACGGTGCCAGCGCCGCCGAGCAGGAGGAGCTGGCCGAGGCGGTCAACCGCCTGCGCGGATCGATCGGCAATCTCAACCGTGAGGGGCGCGAGCGCCTGCGCACGGCGTTCGAGGCGGTGGACGGCCACTTCCGCCACCTGTTCACCCGCCTGTTCGAAGGCGGACAGGCGCATCTGGCGCTGATCGACAGCGATGATCCGCTGGAGGCTGGCCTGGAAATCTACGCCCAGCCACCGGGCAAGCGCCTGCAATCGCTCAGCCTGCTATCGGGTGGCGAGCAAGCACTAACCGCAACCGCGCTTATATTTGCGCTGTTTTTAACCAATCCGGCACCAATTTGCGTGCTGGACGAGGTCGATGCGCCGCTCGACGATGCCAATATCGATCGCTTCTGCGACCTGCTCGATTCGATGGTGAAGGAAACCGACACACGCTATCTGATCGTCACCCATAATGCCGTGACGATGAGCCGCATGCACCGCCTGTTCGGCGTGACCATGGTGGAAAAGGGTATCAGCCGCCTCGTCAGCGTGGACCTTGGCGCGGCCGAGGAACTGCTGGCGGCGGAATAGCCCGTTATGGCCGGACCTGCGACCTTTCGTCGCCTGACGAAATATCTGTCCGATCCGCTGGAACAGCCCGTGTGGCCCGAAGGCATCTGCCTGGCGACATTCGATCCAGAGCGTGATGGTGACCATGTGCACGCGCTGCTGACGCAGATCTATGCCGAAGCGAGCTCCCCCCTGCCTGCTCTGGACGCATGGCGCGACTGGCTGCTGACTGATCCCGACTATGCGCCGGACACGATCTTTCTCGCCCGTGGTCCCGGCAAGGCGCTGGTTGGAATCTGCCTGTGCTGGAAAAATGCCTTCATCAAGGACCTCGCCGTTGCGGCCAGCCATCGCCGGCACGGCATCGGCAAGGCGCTGCTTCTCCACAGCTTCGCCCATTTCGCGCAGCACGGATACGAATCGGTCGAACTGAAGGTGGAAATTGCCAACCGGTCGGGGGCCGAACGACTCTACCGCAGTCTGGGCATGACCGACATGGGCCGCTGACCGGCAGCATCGCCGCGCAGTGCATCACAAATAGCTCGCGCCAACATCCCCCAGGGCTGATATCTTTGCCAGCAAGGGAGACGAGGCATGGACGATTTCACACGGCGGCAGGCATTGGGAGCGGCAGGCGCTGCGGGCCTGACCGTGGTAGCACTGGCCACGCCAGCCGCAGCGCAGGGTGCAACACAAGGTGCAGCACAGGACGCGCTTGTGCGGCCCCCGGCCTTCTCCGCGCTGCATGAACCCCGGCCCCTGCGCTTCGATCCGGCCCGGCTGACGGGCCTTTCAGAGCGGCTGATCACCTCCCATTGGCAGAACAATTACCAGGGGTCCGTGCGCGCGCTCAATGTGGTGGAGCAGCGGCTGGCCGCAGCCATGGCAGACCCCGATTTCCCCGCGCCGGTCTATGGCGGGCTGAAGCGCGAGGAACTGCACCGCACCGGCTCCGTCATCCTGCATGAACTCTATTTTGACGGACTGGGCGGCGATGGCGAAAAGGGGGGATCTCTGGCCGTTGCGCTGGCCGCCGCATTCGGCAGCATCGATGCGTGGGAAGCAGAGTTTCGCCGCACGGCGATGAGTCTGGCGGGCGGATCGGGCTGGTGCATTCTTGCCTGCAACCAGCACACCGGGTCCCTGCATAATTACTGGGCCTGGGATCACATGCACGGCGCTATCGCGGGCGTTCCGCTGATCGCGCTGGATATGTATGAGCATAGCTACCACATGGATTATGGCACGGCAGCGGCGCGCTATGTCGATGCCTTCATGGCCAATCTGGACTGGGAAATCGTGGAGGCGCGATATCAGGCGGCGCTGCGCTGAGCCTCAACCCTCTGCGGCGATGCTCTTGCCCATGCTGATACGTTCCTCCGCCTGATAGCCCAGCTTGCGATAGAATTGCGCAGTGGCATGATTGGTGGCGCGCACCTGAAGGTTCACCTTGCCACACCCCATTGCCGCCAGGCGCCGCTCGGCCTCGGCAATCAGCATGGAGCCGATGCCCTTGCGGCGGGCGGACTGGCTGACGGCAACCGCATACAGCCATCCCCGGTGACCATCATATCCGGCCATGGCGGTGCCGATAATCTCGCCATCCGCTTCGGCGATCAGCAGCAGCTCCGGCTGGACTTTCAGCTTTGCCGGGATGGCGAATTCGGCGCGGTTGCGCGCGGGATCACCGGGAAATGCCTCCTCCCAGATCGCGCGGACGCCATCGAAATCACCGTCCTGATAGGTCCTGATGCTGGCCATTTCGCTGCCCATATCAGTCCAGCACGGCCCTGGGGCCGGGTCCCTTCAGGCCCAGCCGATCATCCTTGTTGTACAGCTGGCATTTCTGCAGGCTGAGACAGCCGCAGCCGATGCACTGATCCAGCTGGCTGCGCGTGCGGGTGAGCAGGAGGATCTTCTCATCGATCTGCGCCCGCATGCGGCGGCTGATCTTCTGCCAGTCATGCTGGGTGGGGTTGCGGCCTTCGGGCAGATTCTTGAGCTGATCCTCAATCTCCGCCAGCGCCAGCCCCAGCTTCTGGGCGATCAGGATAAAGCTGACCCGGCGGATGTCGGAGCGCAGGAACTTGCGCTGATTGCCGCTGGTGCGCAGCGGCTGCAACAAGCCCTTCTCCTCATAAAAGCGGATCGCCGATACCGCCACGCCGGTGCGGCTGGCCAGCTGGCCGATCGAAATGAACTTCTCAGGCCCCAACATAAAGTTTTCCCCAATCTCTTGACCTCAACTTAGCTTTAGATTGCACAATGGGCAAACGGTGATTCGCAAAGTCATTATTCGGTCGCGAATTACCCAATGATGACAAAGATTTGTGCAAAGGATTTCAAGGATGACATCAACCATGCCCAAGGGACGCATCGAACATGTGAATCTGACCGTCAGCGACATCGAGCGCTCGGCCGATCTGTTCAGGGAGTTGCTGGGGTGGCAGCAGCGGTGGCGCGGCATGGCCCAGCGCGGCGGTGAAACCATCCATGTGGGAGAGGCGGACACCTATCTGGCGCTCTACACTGACGGCAAGGATCATGCAGGCCAGCAGAAGGGCAAGCCGATGAACCATGTCGGCCTGCTGGTGGATGATCTGGACGCTGCCGAACAGATGGTGGTGGCAGCCGGGCTGGAGCCGTTCGGCCACGACGACTACGAACCGGGCAGGCGGTTTTACTTCTTCGACTGGGACGGGATCGAGTTCGAGGTGGTCTGCTATGGCTGACCCGATAGGACCCGGATTTTCTGATCCCGCCGGCCTGAACCGGGATCGCTTCAGAAGCTTTCTTCGTAAACCCGCGAAATGTCTCCGCCCCACGGGCCGTTGAACTTGTCCAGCAGGCGCTGGGCGGGGACTTTGCCGCTCTTCACGATCTCGTGCAGCGGCTCGAGAAAACCGGCTTCGCTGTCACCGGCATCGTTCAGCCGCGCGCGCGATACCAGCCCGCGGTCGGCAATGGCGAGCACTTCGCCCGCCAGATCGCGCAGCTTGCGGCCGCCCGGAATGGGTGCATCGAGCGCCATCCTGGGCACCGCATTGCGCAGCTCCTCCCGCTCTTCCATCGTCCAGTCCTTGACCAGATCCCACGATGCATCCAGCGCGGTCTGATCATACAGAATGCCGACCCAGAAGGCAGGCAGGGCGCAGATGCGGTTCCACGGGCCGCCATCGGCGCCACGCATTTCCAGGAAGCTTTTCAGCCGCACTTCGGGGAATGCGGTGGACAGGTGATCCCACCAGTCGCTCGGCATGGGCAGTTCGCCCGGCAGCGCAGGCAGTTCGCCCTTCAGGAAATCGCGGAAGCTTTGCCCGGAGGCATCGATATATTTGCCGTCGCGGAAGACGAAATACATCGGCACGTCGAGCATGTAATCGACATAGCGCTCATACCCGAAGCCATCCTCGAACACGAAGGGCAGCATGCCCGTGCGGTGCGGATCGGTGTCGCTCCAGATATGGCTGCGATAGGACAGGAAGCCGTTGGGCTTGCCTTCGGTAAAGGGCGAATTGGCGAACAGCGCCGTGGCCAGCGGCTGCAATGCCAGAGAGGTGCGGAACTTCTTGGCCATGCAGGCCTCGCTCGCATAATCGAGGTTCACCTGAATGGTGCAGGTGCGCAGCATCATGTCCAGGCCCAGATCGCCCACGCGCGGCATATGCCGCAGCATGATGTCATAACGGCCCTTGGGCATGATCGGCAGTTCGGCGCGGGTCTTGTCCGGCCACATGCCGAGTCCCAGGAAACCGACGCCGTGCTCCTCACCCACGATCTTGCATTGCTGCAAATGGCGACCGGTCTCGGCGCAGGTCTGGTGCAGGTTTTCCAGCGGCTGGCCGGACAGTTCCAGCTGGCCTGCGGGTTCCAGGCTGATGGTGCCGTCATCGCCGCTCATGGCGATGACCTTGCCGTTCTCCTCCACCGGTTCCCAGCCGAACTGGCGCATGGACATCAGAATGTCGCGAATGCCGCCGGGCTCGTCATAGGACGGGGCGTGCTTGTCAGCCTTCTTGAAGACGAGCTTTTCATGCTCGGTGCCAATCCGCCAGGCAGCAGGCGGCTTTTCGCCGTCCTGCATTGGCTGGACCAACTGGTCGCGGCTCTCGATCGGCCGCTCCCCCCCATCTGACGCCTTGCGCGTGCTCATGCCAAGGCCGTTAGGAGATGCGGCGCGGCTGCGCCAGTATCAAATTGTGTTTGTCCAAAATGCATGTCGCTCACGTCCGATTTCAGTCAGGCCCAATCGCCGCATGTGCCCATCCACAGCGCGGTGGAGGCGACAGCCGCGGTCTCCCCGCGCAGGATACGCGGGCCAAGCGAAATGGGGCGGGCTTGCGGATGCGCGCGAATCGCATCCCGCTCCGCATCGTCAAATCCGCCTTCAGGGCCGATCACCAGCGCAGCCGGACCAGTATGGGCGGCGAAGGCTTTCGCGGCGCTTTCCCCGCCCTGCCCTGTAGCCAGTTCATCGGCGAAAAACAGCGCGCGATCTTCGGGCCAATCGCGCAGCAGGGCGTCCAGCTTCGTCACTTCGGCCAGTTCGGGCAGAGCGGTGCGGGCGCATTGTTCGGCAGCTTCGGTCACAATCGCGCGGGCGCGCTCGGCATTGAGCTTGTCCGCCACGCAGCGCCGCGTGAGCACCGGCACGATGCGCGCCACGCCCAGTTCGGTGGCTTTTTCCAGCACCATGTCGAAGCGGTCCTTTTTCAGCAGCGCGGGGCACAGCCAGAAATCGGGCACCGCTTCACGCTTGCGAAGCAGTTCGACCGGATCGAGCACAAGGTTACGTTTGGAGGCGGAGACAACGCGCGCCGACCATTCGCCCGTCAGATCGTCGCACAGGATCACGCCGTCCCCCTCACCCACGCGCATCACGCGCAGCAGGTAATGCGCCTGCGGACCGTCGAGCGTGATCTGGCTACCTGCGGACAGCGGCCCATCCACGAACAGGCGCGGGGCGCTGCGCGGCGGCCAGGCCGGAACCATCGGGCGAGGCGCGGCCACGATCAGCCGCGCTTTACTGCGCGCGTGGCGATGAAGGGCGGGAACAGCGCGCTGAGTTCGTGGAGCTGCGCCCAGCCATCCTCGAACATATCGCTCAGCATCAGCCCGGCCTGCAATTGTCCGCCGATCTGCGTTTCCAGCGTGTGGCTGAAACACAGCGTGGGATCATCGGCCAGCATCTTCTCACGCTCGTCCTCGGGCAGTTCGAAGTCGCTGTATGGCAGCGCATGGCGCGCAACCAGCTCGCCCCGGTCCATCGCCAGCTGATCGAACACGAAGAACACCGGATTGTAGAAACCGGTCATCAGAATGCCGCCGGGACGCAGCACGCGCGCACATTCGCGCCACACGGGCATGACTTCGGGCGCAAAGGCGGTGGAGCACGGGTTGAAGACGATATCGAAGCTGGCGTCCTCAAAGGCGGAAAGATCATGCATGAAACCCTGCACGGTACGGATGTGCAGGCCTTCGCGCTCAGCCACCTCGGCATCGCGGCCCAACTGGCCTTCGGACGCATCGAGGCAGGAGACATTCGCCCCGGCTGCGGCAAAGACCGGGCATTGCTGCCCGCCGCCTGATGCAAGGCCCAGCATGTCCTTGCCGGCAATATCGCCAAACCATTCACGCGGGACGGGTTTGGTCGGGGTCAGCAGGACGTCCCAGTCACCCTTGCGTGCACGGGCGATGGTCTCCGCGTCGACCGGGATCGACCACATGTCGCCGTCCTCGACCCGCTGGTTCCAGCCTATCCGGTTATGTTCGCGCGCATCAATCATGCCATTTCCCCTAGCGAAGCCTTCCACCCTGCGTCCAACATCTTTATGGGCCTTGCGCGTGACCGATACCATTACTCCCGATAGCGAACACCGCGGCCTTGTGGGCCTGCTGCCCGCATCCCTGCGCGATTATGCCCTGCTGGCGCGGTTTGACCGCCCGATCGGCTGGTGGCTGCTGTTCTGGCCGTGCGCCTGGGGCGTGTGGCTTTCGGGAGCGGGTCTGCAATGGCAGATGATCCTGTGGCTGCTGCTTGGCTCCATCGCCATGCGCGGCGCGGGCTGCGTCTATAACGATATCGTCGATGCCGATCTGGACCGGCAGGTTGCGCGCACCGCCGTTCGCCCCGTGGCCAGCGGCAGGGTGAGCCTGAGGGCGGCGTGGACGTGGCTGCTGGTGCTGTGCGCGGTGGGCCTGCTGGTGCTGCTGCAACTGCGCTGGGAGGCGCAGCTGGTGGCTTTGGGCAGCCTGGCGCTGGTGGCGGCCTATCCGTTCATGAAGCGCATCACCCACTGGCCGCAGGCGTGGCTGGGGCTGGTGTTCACCTGGGGCGCACCGGTTGGCTGGATGGCCATGCGTGGAGACAGGCTGGACGTGATGGCCGCGCTTTATGCCGGGGCCTTCTTCTGGTGCATGGCCTATGACACGATCTATGCCCTTCAGGACCGCGAGGACGATGCGCTGGTGGGTATCAGGTCCAGCGCGCTGCGGCTGGGCGATCACGTGAAACTGGGCGTCAGCGGCTTTTACGCAGCGTCAGTCGCATGCCTTGCCCTCGCCTTCTGGCTGCTGCGGGCGGACTGGGTGGCCCTGCTGGCGCTGATCCCGGCGGCGGCGCATTTTGCCTGGCAGGCGAGCACGCTCGATCCCGCTGACGGCCGCAACCCTCTGGAACGCTTTCGCAGCAATCGCTGGGCTGGCGCACTGGTAGCAGCCGCCTGCCTTGTGGTCGGCAACGCCTGAACCACGCAGGTTGGCTGCGCTATTCCGCGGGCTGTGGCTGCGGCGCAGCGGGGCGCGGATTGGCGCGTTTGAGCAGTTTGGCCAGCAGCGAGGTGATCAGCCCGTGTTCCTGCATCCATGCATGGTATTCACGGTACTTGGCATCCTCACCCAGCAAATGCGCCTCTTCGGTGCGGGCGCGCCAGTAATAGATGCCGCTCACCACACCCAGGAAGAAGGTGTTGCGGATCACATCGACCATTGAACCGCTGGTGACGAGGAACGGCATGGACGAACACCACCAGAACAGGTTCTTTGACAGATAGGCCGGGTGGCGCGTGAAGCGGTACGGCCCGTTGGTCAGCACGCCGCGATAGGTGAGGTTGGAAAAGCGGATGCCAAAGGCGATGGTCGCCCAGGCATAGATGGCGGTCAGGAAGGCCAGCCAGCCGGCCCAGACCCACAGCAGCATTTCATGGCCATCGAACCAGTATCCCCAGCCGGCGGTGTTGTATTCGTACTGGATCATCCCGCCATTGCCCATCAGGCCATAGACCATCGGCGGATAGCACAGCAACGCGGCCAGCCAGCCTGCCAGAAAGGGATTGCCGCTGCGGATATGCGCATCGAGCGGACGCAGGGTGAGCAGGTAACCCACGGTGCCGATCTGCACATCGATCACGAACAGCAGTTCGAACAGGATTGTGCCCACCAGCACCGGATTGCCCGCAAGCTGCGCCAGATCGGCATCCACGACGGCGGCAAAACCGGGCGGCAGGATGGAGATCATGAAGGCGCCGAAAAAGCCCTTGATGATCCAAGCCCGCCAGTGCTTCTTGACCTCATGCGTGTCCCACGCCTCGCGCCCCAGCAGCATGGCGCCAAAATGCCAGGCATGGTCGCGCGGCTTCTTCATCACCCGGTCGAGCCAGATGACATAGGGAACGGACAGGATGAACATGGGCACGGCGGCAACGCCGATCACCCGCATGGCGAACAGATATTGCCCGTCCCAATACCAGCGGCCCAGACAGTAGATCAGGCCGATCACCGCCCATGTCGCCCATAGCCCGGCCAGCTTGGTGGCGGACACGTCGATCACTTCGGAAATTTTGCGGCGTTGGCTCCAGTCGATCCCGGTGGATGGGTTACGATGAACCTTGTCCACCAGCAGCGACCATGCAGCCATCGCAAGGCCGGAAAGGATCATGGCGACCAGCGCGGAATAGGGGCCGGACATCCGCTCGGACGGGCCGGGCAGGCCGAAAGCCAGCACCAGATCGGGCCAGGCGCGGCACAACGCGATATAGCTGAGCAACGTGCCCAGGCCGACAAATCCCACCCACGGGGATACGTCGCTGGCAGGTGGCTGCGTGGCGGTGGCAGGTTGCGCGCTCATGGCGCCGCCCTAACCGCAAAAGGGTTAAAAGGCGGGTAACGGACGCACAAATTTAGCGGTCAGCGGCGGCTCAGCGCCAGGCTGTGATCCGCCCGCTGTCATCGAGGATGTAGAGCGTGTTGTTGGCCACCACCGGAGGCAGCGAGACAGGGTTGCCCAGCTCGGTAAAGACCGTGGTTTCCCCCGTCGTCACATCGGCATAGCGCACTTCACCGCGCGAACTGGCGATCCACAGGCGGTTGCTGGCCAGCACCGGGCCGGTCCAGAAGATCGGACCTTCGCGGTCTTTCGCATTGCGCCACGCATCCAGCTGGGTGACCCAGCGAATGCGGCCACTGGCACGAGCAATCGCGAACAGGCGGGCATCGTCGGTCAGGGTGAATATCCATTCCCCGGCAATCGCGGGGGTGGAAATGCCGGCCAGCGTCAATTCCCAGATCCGCTGTCCGGTGGTCAGTTCATAAGCGGCCATGCGGCCACCCTGCCCCAGCGCGAAGACCTGGCCATTGGAGATGATCGGATCGGCATCGACATCGGTCAGCGCGCCAACCTGCGTGGAAATAGAGGTACGGGCCAGCGCATCGTACCACAGGTCGCGGCCGTTTTCGTAGCGATAGGCCACCAGCTCACCCGAGGAATAACCGGCCACGATCGTGCCCTGCCCTGCGGCGGGAGCAGCCACGCCGAACACGCCGGACTGGCTGGACGATGCGGCATCCTGCCACAAAGGCGCGCCATCAGCGATGGCCAGCGCGTGGATCTGGTTGTCCTGCGTCATCACATAAACGGCATTGAAGGCCACGGTGGGCGAACCGCGCAGCGGACCGGCGGGCTTCTTGCGCCACTGTTCGTCACCGCTGTTGGCGTCCAGAGCCACAACATCGCCAGTGCCGCTGGTGGCAAACACCTTGCCATCAAAGAAGGTGGCGCCGCCGCCGAATGTGGCATCGTTCAGATCACCGGAAACCTGGATACGGTGCGACCAGCGACGCGCGCCGGTGGCAGCATCGAAAGCATGGATCACGCCGTCGGAATCGACCACGAACAGCTTGCCGTCACCGATCACCGGTGCGGCGGCCAGACGGCGGGTCTTGCTGCTGCCGGCGATATCGACGGTCCATGCGCGCGCGGGTGCGGCGGCAAGCGTGACATGGCCGGATGCCTTGGAGGCGGTGCGCCCGGCCTGCGGCCAGTCAACATTGGTTTCCGGTGTTGGCAGCACGACCGCAATACTGGCGAGTTCCGGATCGGCCGAAACATCGCTGGCGATCCGCGAGAGAATAGGCTGGCGATTGCCAACGCTGGGTGTGTTGGGAGAATCGTCTCCGCCGCCGAATATGCTGCAGGCACTCAGCACCATTGCAGAAACGGCAATCGTGCCAGCGGCGCGAAGGCGCGCGAGAGACGGTAGCATTGGCATATGATTATCCTGGTTCATGAGGCTTGGCTTCATTGCGCCGCGCCCTGTGCTTGTTCAGCATCATCGCCGCGCATTTCAGCCAGCGTTTCCTCAACATCCTCGACCGCATCGAAGCCCAGCAGGCCGGCAAGCTGGCGGGTGCGGGCGCGCAGGCTTTGCGGCACATCCTCATCCTTGGCGATCTGCACCAGCAGCGGCCCGGCCTGATCCTCACGCCCCTGCGCCAGATAGGCCATCGCCACCAGTTCCCCGGCACTGCCGAACCAGTCACTGTCAGCAACCGCCAGCGGCCCCAGCCGATCGATCACCGCCTGCGGTTCCATATCGTCAAACTGGATAGCGACGGAGCGCACGGTGGCGGCATCGCGCATGGGCGGCGGTGCGTCGGCATTATTGGCCACGCGGTCATAGAAGGCGACGGCGTCCTGCGGGCGGTCCTGCTCCAGCGCGATGGCGGCGCGCAGCATGTTGGCAGAAGCCATTGCGCCCGGGCTGCCATCTGCGGAAAGCGCGGCCAGCTCCTCATCGGCGACGGACAGATTGCCCGCATCCAGCTCATCAATGGCCAGCACCAGCTGCTCGGACTGTTCTTCCAGCGAGGCTTCCTGGCTGGAATGCCAGTAGAGATATCCGGCGAAACTCGCCAGGCCCAGAGCCAGGACAATCCCTGCCGTGACGCCATATTTCTTGAATGCCGTGCCAACAGTATCGTTGCGCACAGCCTCATCCACCTCGCGCATGAGCATCTCCTGCTCAAGGTCGCGGGTCTCCGGCTTGCCGGATTGAATGGTCACGGACGGGGTTTTGGGAGTTTTTGCCACAATCTTCTTGGTAATGGTTAAGCCTGATGGCCGCGCTGTTTAGCGCAAGGACGGGTCAATTCAATTGCGGATTTCAGCCTGTCCCCCAAAGGGTGAACCGCGGCTTAAGCCGATTTCGGTGCTGACTGGCGATTCATCAGCCCCCAATAGAGGGCATGATAGCGCTCGCTCATGGCCAGCGCATCATATTCCGCACGCGCCTTCGTGCGGTTGGCCTGGCCTATGCGCTTGCGCTCTGGGGCATTGCCGGTCAGCTTCCACAGCGACTGGATCAGCGCCTCCTCATCACCGGGATCGACCAGATAGGGACCGTTGTCGGAGGAGACCATTTCGCCAAGGTCCCCCACGCGCGGCGCCACCACCGGCAGGCCGCCCGCCATCGCCTCCACCACGGAAATGGGGAATTGCTCTGAATGCGATGACAGGGCGAAGATATCGAACAGGCCGACCAGCTTTTCCGGCTGGGCGATGAAGCCGGGCAGGTGAACGCGGTCTTCCACCTGCAATTCCTGCGCCAGCGCCAGCAGTCTTGCGCGCTCCGGCCCCTCGCCCACAATCACCAGCTGCCATTCGGGCGGCATGCGCTTGATCGCGCGCACCAGAGCGCCAAGGTTCTTGACCTCGCGCAGGCCGGCCAGGGAGCCGATCCAGAATTCATCCCTGTGCTTCACCAGCCCGGGCAGGATGTCGCGCTTGGGCGGCGCGGCATAGCTGCGCGTATCGATGCCATTGGCGATTCGGCGCACGCGGGTGCGCGGCTGCTGCCACACTTCCAGCGCGATCCGCTCCAGATTGCGCGACGGCACCACCAGCGCTGCCGTGCGCCCCAGCGCAATGCGGCGATACCAGTTGCGGCTGGTCTTCAGCCTGATCGCTTCATCCTCGTTGAAGCCATCCTCATGATGCACCAGCGGCGGCAGCTTGTGGACATCGGCGAACAATGTGTGCGCCATCACCGCATCCATCGCGCCCCAGTTATAGGTGCAGATCAGGTCATAGCCCGCCATCGCAGCGGCGATCTTGCCCAGCCGTCCGGGAGTGGGCCTGCCGCTCAACGATGGAAATTTTGGCCAGGAGACATGCACCCTTGGGGAGAGCAATTGCGCCGCGCCGCGCTTTGCCAGATCGCCGGAGACAATGGCGTGATCCGCCTCCTTCCCCCAGCGGTTGATCAGGCGCACGCAGCGCACTTCCTTGCCGCCTGCATCGAAAGTGGAATGCAGGTGGAGGATGCGCGGCCGATCACCCGATGCGCTCATGCAATCTTGTCCAGCAGGCGAGCGATGGCGGCCAGCGCCTCCGGCTCGTCCAGTGTCGGCGTGTGGCCGGTGCGGGCGATGGTCAGCGTTTCCATCCCGGCGATTTCAGCCTTCATCCTCTCCAGCGTCCGGTCAGACAGGATATCAGACAATTCGCCGCGCAAGGTCAGCGTGGGCTTGCCTGACAAGGCCTTGAAAAACGGCCACATATCGACCGGCTCCGCCGCTTCGCTATCGGTGAAGGGGTCGGCGATGCGCATGTCATAATCGAAGGTGATGCGGCCACTATTGCCGACATACATCAGCCGCTTGGTGACACGGAGCCATTCCGAAATCGAGAAATCGGGATAGGCCTCGCCCACATTGTCACGCAGCGCGCGGGCAGCGTGCATCCAGGTGGGATAGCTGCGGCCCTGCCCCACATATTCGCGGATCCGCGCCAGGCCCGTCTCCTCTATCACCGGACCAATATCGTTGAGCACCGCGCCCGCCAGCCGGTCTGGCCATTGCGCGGCCATCAGCGCGGCGACAATGCCGCCCAGCGATGTGCCGATGACCACCACCCTGTCCAGCCCGGCCTGGGTGAACAGCGCATCCATGTCCGCCACATATTGGGCGGGCGCATAGGTGGAGGTGTCCTTGGCATAATCGCTGTCACCGCGTCCGCGCAGATCGACGCAGATCAGCCGCCACTGCCCGGCAAATGCCTGGGCAATCGGTTCAAAATCGCGGGCGTTGCGGGTCAGGCCGGGAATGCACAGGATCGGCGGGCGATCGGCGGGACCGGCATAATCGCGGTAATGCAGCTTCAGACCGTCTGCACTTTCCCAGAATTGATCCTGCCAGGCCTGATCGCTCATGATGGCTTCCATGCGTCCCTTTGAATCAACATCGCTTGCGCTGCGCCCGTTCCAGCGCCACTAATGCCAGATGCGCGCCGAACCGCAAGCCGCCCCCTATCGCCCCGATCCGCAAATCACCACCATTGCCCAATGGATTGGCGATGGAGTGGACGCAGCGTCGTTTCCGCAAACGCTCCTTCGCTTTCGTAATCAGCGGTGGGACAAGGCGGTTGGGCTGGGCAATCTGACGGACAGCGAATGGACAGGCCATTTCGGCCGCTTCGAACCCTTGCCGCAAAATCTGCCCCGCCCGCTGGCGCTGAAATACCACGGCCACCAGTTCCGCGTGTATAATCCCGAGATTGGCGACGGGCGCGGCTTCCTGTTTGCGCAGTTTCGCGATGCATCGGGCCGCCTGCTCGATCTGGGCACCAAGGGCAGCGGCACCACGCCCTACAGCCGCAGCGGCGACGGGCGGCTGACGCTGAAAGGCGCGGTGCGCGAGATTCTCGCCACCGAGATGCTGGAGGCGCAGGGCGTCAACACCTCCAAGACTTTCAGCGTGGTGGAGACAGGTGAGGAGCTGACGCGCGGGGACGAGCCATCGCCCACCCGCTCCGCCGTGCTCACGCGCCTGTCGCATTCGCATATCCGCATCGGCACCTTCCAGCGGCTCGCCGCCTTCCAGCAGGACGATAATCTGGCCGCACTGGTCGATTATTGCCTGGCACAATTTCCCGGCCCTATGCCGCCCGCCGATGCACCGGGGCGCGAGCAGCCGGCGATCATCCTGATGCATCAGGCGGTGGAACGGCTGGCGGACCTTGCCGCATCCTACATGGTGGCGGGGTTTGTCCACGGCGTGCTCAACACCGACAACATGAACATCACCGGGGAGAGCTTCGATTATGGCCCGTGGCGCTGGCTGCCGCGCTGGCAGCCGGAATTCACCGCCGCCTATTTCGATCATCAGGGCCTGTATGCATTTGGCCGCCAGCCAGAAGCGCTGCGCTGGAACCTTGGCCAGCTGGCCATCGCCCTGCGCCGACTGGCAGACAGCGAGCCGCTGATCGCCGCGCTCGACCGCTTTGGCGAATGCTACCAGGCCAACATGATCCGCCGTTTCTGCTGGCGGCTGGGCGTGGAAAGCCGCGGGCTGGAGCATGACGGGCAGCTGATCGATGCTGCGGAAAAAGCCATGCGCGCGGGCGATATCGGGCCGGACATCTTCTACTTCGTCCATCGCGGCGGACGCAATGCCAGCGGCGATCTGGCGCAGGCTCTTGCAGGATATGAGGCCGTGGGCGAACAGGACAGCTACTGGGACGGGCCGCAGCCCGAAGCCATGCTGATCGAAGAGGTAGAGAGCATCTGGGACGCGATTGCCGGGCACGATGACTGGTCATTGCTGCATGCCAAGGTGGCGGCGCTGCGGCAGATGGGCAATGCCCTGGGCGAGCCGCCCGCCCCCGCCGGGCACGCCTGACACATCCACCCGCCGACCGGCAAAATCACGCTGGCAGTTGCATCTGGAACCATTCATGGCCAAATCGCGGCCAGACCCGTAAAGGGATAGAAAATTGCATCAGACGATCAGATGAGAGGTCCGCAGGCTTGTCCATGACAGAACTGGTTTCTTACGAACCTGCAACAGGCGAAGAACTTTGGCGCGGCGCGCATGGCGATGTGGACAAGATTGTCGGCGTTGCCCGCCGGGCCTGGCCGCAGTGGGCAGCCCAGTCGCTCGCCACAAGGATCGAACTGGTGCGCCGCTTCGTCAACGAACTGCGCAAGGAACAGGATGAATTCGCCGAACTGATCGCGCGTGAGACGGGCAAGCCAATGTGGGAAGCCCGCACCGAAGTGGAAGCGGTGATCGCCAAGGTCGAAATCTCCATCCGCGCCTATGCCGAACGCACCGGCCAGCGCAAGCTGGACAGCGGGCTTCAGGGCACCGCTGCGGTTCGCCACAAGCCGCATGGCGTGATGGCGGTGCTGGGGCCGTACAACTTCCCCGCGCACCTGCCCAACGGCCACATCATCCCCGCGCTGATCGCCGGCAACGCCATCATCCTCAAGCCGAGCGAGAAGACACCGGCGGTGGGCGAAGCGCTGCTGAAATACATGAACCGCGCAGGCATTCCCTCTGCAGTGGTACAATTGCTGATCGGCGGCCCGGAAGAGGGCAAGGCGCTGGTCGCCCATCCCGATGTGGACGGCGTATTGTTCACCGGATCGGCGCAGGTCGGCATTGCCATCAATCGCAAGCTGGCGACCGAACCGGGCAAGATCCTGGCGCTGGAAATGGGCGGCAACAATCCGCTGATCGTGTGGGACACGCCCAAGCTGAATGATGTTGCCGCGCTGATCGTGCAATCGGCCTTCACCACCGCCGGGCAGCGCTGCACCGCCGCGCGGCGGCTGATCGTGAAGGATACTATGTATGACGAGGTGATCGATCACCTCAAGAAACTGGTCGACCGGCTGATCATTGGCGGCCCGTTCGATGATCCACAGCCCTTCATGGGGCCGGTGATAGACAATCGCACGGCAGACCAGCTGACCGAGAGTTTTCTGTACCTGCTGTCCAACGGCGGCAAGGCGATCAGCCACATGCGGCGGCTGGACGAAAACCGGCCCTTCATCACGCCCGGCATGATCGACATCACCGACATGGCCGAACGTCCCGACGTGGAGCTGTTCGGCCCTTTGCTGCAGATCATCAAGGTGGACGATTTCGACAAGGCCATTGCCGAGGCGAACAACACCCGTTTTGGACTTTCGGCCTCTCTGGTGGGTGGTACGCCGGAGCAATATAACCGCTTCTGGGCCAATATCCGCGCCGGAATCGTGAACTGGAACAGGCCGACCAATGGCGCATCCTCCGCTGCCCCGTTCGGCGGCATCGGATTTTCAGGCAATCACCGTCCAGCGGCCTATTACGCCGCCGACTATTGCGCCTATCCGGTCACCAGCACGGAAATGGAGCAGCCGCGCGCCAGCGTGGGCGTGGGGTTCAAGGACCAGTAAGAAACCGCGCGAAAAGAGGTAATCAGCGCCCGTTGGTGACCAGATCGACATCCGTGCCGCCGCCCGGATGCGGGCGGACGAACACCATATAGCTGGCCCTGCCTCGCGTGCCGCCCAATATGTCATCGCCGTCCTGGATCACCCGCTGGGCGGAAAATCCATCGGCAACGGCTCTGGTATAATAGAAATCCATCACGTCGCCTGCATCCACCGGCGTGGTGAAATTGACCACCCGCAGTGCGCAGGGCGATGCATCCGTGCCCGCCGCTTCATGCACCGCGCCGCGCGGATAGACCGGGAAGGCCTGCGGCATGCGGGCCGCCCATATGGCCGAGAATTCTGCCTGCGCGGCGCAATCGCCATTACCTTCGCCAGCGGAGGCAGCGCGGGCGGCCACGCTCAGCGCGGCTTCTGGCGGAAGTTCGCCATCAACGCGCGTTGCCGGCGGGGCGCTGCGCATGGCGCTGTTGCCGCCCACCAGTTCGACAGCCTCGGTACGCGCGGCCAATATGGCTTCTGCGCCCTGATCCGGGAAAGGAACCGAGCCATCCTGACCGGCCAGGCTGGCGGCCATATTGCCGGTGTTGCGGTTAACCATGTCGGGATCGACCAGGATCTGGTCTGCCAGCGCGCCCGACATCAGCGGGTCGGAGGTGTCGATGGCAAGTTCGCTTTCTGCCTCCTCCTGCTCCGAGCATGCGCACAGCAGCAGGACAGGCGCTGCGATCAGCGCAAGAGAACGCAAGGCTGGCATGGGGCGACAGATCATGGCCGCCAGCCTTACCGGCAAATCACCAATAGCAATTTAACGCGGCGAAATAGCGCGGCGAAATAACCCGGCGAGATTACCCGATGGCCGATTGAGCACCTCTTGCCGGCCGAGGTTTCAAGGCGTCCGCGCAGCTTGCGCCACGCGAACGCCTTGGCGCGACCCCCTGAATACGACCCTGAGGCCGCGCTCAGGCTCTGGTCCACCAGGGAAAGACCAGGCCAATTCTGTGATTGAAACGACCGAATCCAACAATCGATCCCTTTGTCTTTAATGGAAAAAATCTGAACCGCTGGCAAGAGGGCGGAAAGCTTGCCCCTACAAGCGGCAAGGCGTAGCTGTAGTGCGATGAGCGGGGGACAATCGCAGCAGGATCACACGGGCAAGGGGTCCGCCCTGGCCTATGCGCTGGGCGCGCATGCGGTGTGGGGCTCCATGCCGCTGTACCTGATTCTGGTGCAGACCGTACCCAGTCTGGAATTCGTCGCCTGGCGACTCGTCTTCACCCTGCCGCTGTGTTTCGCCATATTGTTATGGCGTGCAGGTGGGGAAGAATTGCGCGCCGTGCTGCGCGACCGGCGCACGGTGCTGACGCTGCTGGGCAGTTCGGCGATGATCGGGATCAACTGGTTCCTCTATGTCTGGGCCATCCAGCACGGCCATGTCTATGCCGCCAGCCTTGGCTATTACATCCTGCCGCTGAACATGATGCTGCTGGGGATGGTCTTCCTGAAGGAGAAACTGACCGGGCGGCAATGGGCTGCGGTGATCCTGGCCGCGATTGGCGTGACGGCGCTGGCCGCAGGGGCGCTCACCACCTTGTGGCTCAGCCTGTCGATGGCGATGACGTTTGGCATTTACGGCCTGCTGCGCAAGACGGTGAAAGCAGGTCCGCTGGTGGGGCTGACGGTCGAATCGATGATCCTGATGCCCGTGGCGCTGGGCATTGTCGGATGGTACTGGGCCAGCCCGCAAGGCCCGGCACTGGCGCAAGGCACGGGCGTGGCGCTGGCGGTGGCGGGCAGCGGGCCGATGACGGCCATCCCGCTGCTGATGTTCGCCACGGCGGCGCGGCGCATGCCCTATACGGTGATCGGCTTCCTGCAGTTCACATCGCCCACCATCGTGTTCCTGATGGGCCTGTTCGTCTTTGGGGAGGATCTGAAACCGGCGCAGCTGGCCTGTTTCGTCATGATCTGGGCCGCCGCGGCGCTGTTCACGTGGGAGCTGTTCAGGCCGAAACCCAAAGCCAGGGCAACAACTGCCTAACTGGCAAAGCGCCAGCGCAGGGTCTCGCCAGCGTGGAACGGCACCAGCTGCGCGGCACCCACATCCATCACCTGCGGCACGGGGCAATCGGCGCGCTCCAGCGTCACGCTCTGCCCGTTCACCGGCAGGCCGTAAAACGCCGGACCGTGGAGCGAGGCAAAGCCCTCGAACCTGTCCAGCGCGCCTTCATCCTCGAACACGGTGAGATAACTCTCCAGCGCGAAAGGGGCGTTGAAGATACCCGCACAGCCGCAGGCGCTTTCCTTGGCTTCGCGGGCATGGGGGGCGCTGTCCGTGCCCAGAAAGAACTTTGCACTGCCAGAGGTGGCTGCACGGCGCAGCGCCAGCCGGTGCTTCTCCCGCTTGGCCACGGGCAGGCAATAGGCATGTGGACGCATCCCGCCCACCAGCATGGCATTGCGGTTGATATGCAGGTGCTGCGGGGTGATGGTGGCGGCAACATTGGCAGATGCGCCTTGCACGAAGGCCACGCCTTCCTCGCTGGTCAGATGCTCGAAAATCACCTTGAGCTGCGGCAGGTCGGCAATCAGCGGGGCCAGAATACGATCGATAAACACCGCCTCCCGGTCAAAGATATCGACATCGGCGCTGGTCACTTCACCGTGCACGCACAGCGGCATGCCGATCTCGGCCATCACCTCCAGAACGGCGCGGATATTGGCGATGTCCGTCACTCCGCTGGCTGAATTGGTGGTGGCCCCTGCGGGATAGAGCTTGGCGGCGGTGAACACGCCTTGGGCAAATCCGCGGCGCATCTCTTCAGTATCTGTGCTGTCGGTGAGGTAGGCGGTCATCAGCGGGGAGAATTCCATGCCCGCAGGAACGGCGTCCATGATCCGCTGGCGGTATGCCCGGGCGGAAGCCACATCCACCACTGGCGGGGAGAGGTTGGGCATCACGATGGCGCGGGCAAACTGGCGCGCGGTGTGGCCCACCACGCCTGCCAGCATGGCGCCATCGCGCAAATGAACGTGCCAGTCATCTGGCCTGCGAATGGTGATGGATGATGTCATGCCCCGCCCTTGCCATATTCACGCCGGGTGCAAAAGAGGCTCACAGCCGGGAGCGCACCAGCAGCGGCTTGAACAGTTCGCGGCTGGGGCGGATCAGGATCACCAGCACGCCCGTGGCCGCGATGGCGGCCCCGGCAATCAGGAACACGCCCACGCGGTCTCCGGTAATGGTGGCACCGGCGATAATGGTGAAGATCGGCGTCATCAGCGTCAGCGGTGCTACCAGATTGGCATCGAAGCGCTGGATCAGCCGGAAATAGAGCGTGTGCGCACCCAGTGAGACGATCACCGCGGAGAAGAACAGCGCCGCGGCCAGTGGCCAGCCGCCCGCCACGCTCGCGGCGATCTGTCCCTGCTCGGTCAGCGCGGACAGCGGGATCAGCACCACGCTGGACCCCAGCGCGGCCCACGCCTGCAGGCGCAGCGGCGACAGGTCGATCCGCTTGAGCTGGACCGATCCCATCGCCCCCACCACGGCAGAGGCAAAGACGAAGACCAGCCCCACCCCGCCCGACCATCCTGCGGGCGAGGCCACCGCCACCAGCACGCCGATGAAGGTCAGGGCGATGCCCAGCCCTCGCCTCCAGGCGATCTTTTCCCCCAGTATGGCGATGGCGAACAGCACCGTCAGCGGCGCGCCCGACAGGCTGATGACGGCAGAGGCGGAAGGGCTCGCCTGCTGCAAGCCGATGAACAGCAGCGCGAAAGACCCGCCGCTGACGGCAAATGTCACCAGCATCACGCGCAGCAGTTGGGGCGGAACGGGCCGCAGCCAGCGCGCCAGCAGCACCAGCACCACGCATGATCGCGCGGCGGCATAGAACAGCGGCGGCACGCCCATGTCGCCCACTACCAGTCGGCTGACCACGACGTTGAGAGCCCAGACAAGGCAGATCACGGTCAGCAGCAGGAATGCACGAATAGGCATGATGGGGCAGCCGCATAGGCCTTTCGCGGCCCCAGACCAATCCTGACGAGCGCGGCGATGGCGAAAAACGAAAGGACCGGAGAGGCATCCCGGAAAGAAAACATTGAATCCCTCCCGCTACGTGCCACCTATTCACCTATGCCAGCAGAACGCCTCTTTTCCCGCGCGGTCCTCCGCATCGCTCCTGAAACCGGCGGCGAGGATGTTGCCGATTTCCTCCAGGGCCTCGTCACCAATGACGTGAAGGGCCTGTTGCCCGTTTATGCCGGATTGCTGAGCGCACAGGGCAAGACGCTGTTCGACTTCATTGTCTGGCCGGGCAGCGGCGATTCGCTGCTGCTGGATTGTGAGGCGGACGCGGTCCAGGATTTGGCCAAGCGGCTTTCCATGTACCGCCTGCGGCGCAAGATCTCGATTTCCCGCGCGGATGAGCTGGGCGTGTACTGGCAGGCCGAAATGGGCGATGGCGGCGCGCCCGATCCGCGCCATGCAGGGCTTGGCCAGCGCTGGATCGCCGTGGCGCAGGACGATGACGAGTCTGCCGACGATGCCTGGCTGAAACACCGGCTGCGCTGCGGCGTGGCGGAAGGCCTGGAGGAACTGGGCGATGTGCTGTGGCTGGAAACCAATGCCGCCGACCTGCACGGCGTCAGCTTCACCAAGGGCTGCTATGTCGGGCAGGAAAACACCGCGCGGATGAACTGGCGGCAGAAGGTCAATCGCCGGCTGGTGGTGGTCCCGCTGGAGATGTCAGAAGAAAAGCGCCGCAAGGCAGCCTACCCTGAACTGGGGCTGGCGGTGGATCACCTGCGGGTGGACGATATCCCCGCGGAGCTGGCGCCTGAATGGATGAGCCTTACACCGCCTGGCGACGACTAGGCCGCTCAATCACCGGCGATATCACCGGCCTTCTTGAAGGATGCAGTCATCATTGCGGTTGCCCGATCGCGCGATGTCTGGCGCTTCACGCCCAGCGATTCGGCCAGTTGCTGGCCCATCAGCGCCTCACCCAGCGCCAGCAGCACCAGCGTATAGGTGGTTTCGTGCATGGTCCGCTCGGCCCCGGGCTCCAGCTCCTGCGGATGCAGTTCGTCCACCAGCTGGTGGATCGTCTCGACAATCGGGTTGAGCGCATCCTCATTGCCCGACAGCAGCATCCAGCTGGCCAGCGCGCCGCCGCCCTCGCGGTCAAACGCATCGAAGGTCAGGTCCACCACTTCGCGCGGCGTGCCGATACCCGCCCGCGTGGCGCGCACCGCATCGCCGATGGTATCGCACACCGATCCGGCCATATGCGCGGCGAGCGCCTTTTGCAGGCCTGCGGCAGAGCCGAAATGATGCAGCAGATTCGCATGGGTGCGGTCAATGCGCGTGGCCACGGCCTTCAGCGTTACCGCCTGCGGCCCCGCCTCGATCAGCAGGTCACGCGCAGCGCCCAGTGCCGCCGCGCGGCTTTCCTCTGGAGAGAGTCTTTTTCTTATTGACATTGGTGTTAATAATTTCCAATTCTGACGCCATGAACGCACCCACGAAGTTTGACGTAGATGTGACAGAGGGCACTGGCAAGGCAGGCACATTCCCCGAAGGCCTGGCCATTACCGTGCGCAACCGCCGCTTTGGCCGCGATGACGCCGCTACGCGCTGGTGGCTGAACGGCGATCCCGTGGCCACGGCCTGGCACACTGCCCTGTCTGCCACCTTCCCCCGCGGGGAGGCGCTGTTCATCGAAGCGGTCAAGGCACATCGCGATGGTGTGGACCCCAAGCTGGCGCAGGAAATCCGCGCCTTCGTGAAGCAGGAAATCAACCACACGCGTGAACATCTGGCCTTCAATCGCGGCGCTGAGCAGGCGGGCTATGACCTGTCGCGCATCGATGCCAGGGTCGAAAGTCTGATCGGCGATGTATTCGCGCGCAAGCCCATCGTGTGGCTGGGCATCACCATCGCGCTGGAACATTTCACCGCCATGTTCGCGCATGAATTCCTCACCCATCCCCGGCACTTTGTCGGCGGCGACAGCGAGCAGGTGGAACTGTGGCGCTGGCATGCGGCAGAGGAAATCGAGCACAAGGGTGTCGCCTATGACGTGTGGCTGCACGCCACCCGAGACTGGAGCCGGTGGAAACGGTGGAAGGTGAAGAGCCTGCTGATGGTGCACATCACCCGCAGCTTCATCACCAATCGCAGCAAGGACTGCCTCGATCTGTTGAGACAGGACGGCATCACCGGCTGGCGGGCAAAGCTGCGCCTGATGACATATCTGTTCGTCAGGCCCGGCATCCTGCGGCGAATATTCCCTGCATGGCTGGCCTATTTCCTGCCGGGATTTCATCCGTGGAATCAGGACGACCGGGCACTGATCGCGCTGTATGACAGCGAATATTCGGCAGCGAACCTGTCCGCCGAGCCTGCATAGCTACAGACCCGGCGGCAGATAACCTCTGCGGCAAGAAATCAGGCGACCAGTTCAGGCCGGTTTACGGTTGGCTTCAGAGCGCATTTGCGCGTCCACATCCGCTTCCCCGTCACCCGCCCCGCCCGGCTCAACCCGCTCATCCAGATTGAGGGCATAGCGCCGCGCCAGCACCATCTGTCCGCCGCGGCCCAGCGCATGAGTCGGGTGGATTTCTCCGGTCTCGCGAAAACCGGCCTTGCGCAAAACCGCGCCGCTGGCCGGATTATCGAGGTAGTGCCCGGCCTGAACGCGCCTGACGCCCAGCATGCGAGCGATCTGCAGTATCCCGCCCAGCGCCTCTGTCGCATAGCCCCGCTTGCGATAGCCGCGCGCGATCCAGTAGCCGATTTCGGGCACATCCTCGCTGCAATCCATGCCGATCTGGCCGATCAGCGGCGCGCCATCGACACCCGGCAGCACAATTGCCAGCCGCACATCCATTGGATCGCGCTGTGCCGCGCAATATGCCCTGGCGTCGTCCTCTCGGTAAGGCCACGGGGCACGCGCGAGCATGCGCACCAGACCGGCATCATTGATGCCGCGGTAAACCTCGCGCCAATCCTCCGGGAAAGGCGGCCTCAGGAACAGGCGCTGCGTACGCATGAACATCGCGTTTCTCCTCCATCGCCCCCGCCCGCCTGTCCTACCAGCGGTGCGTGACGTGCATGTTGCGAAGGAGAAAACAAAAAAAGGAGACGGGGCGGCCCCATCTCCTTCGCGAATGCCGGGCTATTTGCCGCCCGACAGGGGCCATCCCGGTGGATGACCCCTTCCTTGGATCATCCGATTATTCGGCTGCCTGCGCCATGGCGTCGACCGACACATATTTGCGGCCGAGCTTGCCATCGTGGAAACGCACGTGGCCTGCTTCGAGCGCAAACAGCGTGTGATCCTTGCCCATCCCGACATTCACGCCCGGATAGACCTTGGTGCCACGCTGGCGAATAATAATGTTGCCGCCGATCACTTCCTGACCGCCGAACTTCTTCACGCCGAGGCGACGACCGGCTGAATCGCGACCATTGCGCGACGAACCGCCAGCTTTTTTATGTGCCATCTCGTCTTACTCCGTATCCACCCGGTAGTCCGGGATTATTCCTTGTCGGCCTTGGCGGCCGGCTTCTTGGCGGGGGCCTTCTTGGCAGCAGGCTTCTTGGCAGCGGCCGGCTTCTTGGCCGGTGCAGCCTTTGCCTCAGCGGCCTGGGGAGCTTCCTTTGCAGGAGCCTCAGCCTTCTTTGGCGCAGCCTTCTTGCCTTCACCCACGCCCACGATGCGCAGCAGGGTCATCTGCTGGCGGTGGCCGTTCTTGCGGCGATAGTTGTGACGGCGACGTTTCTTGAAAACGATCACCTTCTCACTCTTCGCCTGGGCGATGATCTCTGCCGAGACCTTTACCTTGGCAACATCCGCCATGTCGGCGCCTTCGCCGGCCAGCAGGACATCGCCCAGCTCGATCGTATCCCCGGCCTCACCAGCCAGTTTCTCGACCGCGATCTTGTCTCCTTCGGCGACGCGATATTGCTTGCCGCCCGTGCGCACAACTGCGAACATGGTGCTTGTTCCGTTTCTTTAGGTGTCTTTGACGCGGGGCCATCCCACTACAACGACAAAAAAGGCGCCCGAGTAGGGCACCGCAAAGTGAGCCGCCCGATATGCCAAGCTCGTGGCGCTGTCAACAAGAAGGCACCTATTTTTGCATGGATCGACGGGCTTTTTGCATGGCTGGAAAGTCTCTTGATCCCGCGCTAAGGCAGAATCCATGAGGTCGCGCAGCATTCCATTCACCGGCAGTATCACTGGCAGGATCATTGGCACTCTGTTCGCGCTGGGTGCCAGCCTGCTTGCGGCAGGCTGCGCTACGCCGCAGGAATATCCCAGTCTGGCCGTGCGCGATATGGAGCGATTCTCCGGCAGCATGCTGCCAGCGCCCGTATTCACCCCCGCCCCCACAGCTCCCGCCACGCTGGCGCAGCTTGCCAGCCTGACAGAGACCGCACGCACCGCCCATGCAGGCTTCCTCACCGCCGTGCAGACCGCACGATCGCGTGTGCAGCCCGCACGCGGCGCAGCGGTGGGCAGCGAAAGCTGGTCCGTGGCCCAGGTCGCGCTGGCTGATCTGGAATCAAAACGCAGCAATGCGCTGATCGCGCTCGCCGATATTGATCGCTTGTATGTCGATGCCGCGGTTGAGGGCGGTGAAATTGCGCGCATTGGTGCGGCCCGCGACGATATTTCCGCTCTTGTCGATGAACAGAACCAGCTGATCGCAGGCCTGGTGGATTCGCTTAATTCATGAATCTGGCATGCGAGACATGCCCGGTGCGCGACAGGGCAGCGTGCGCAGTCCTGAATGACGGGGCCCGGGACGACCTTGCCCGATCGGGACGCACACGCAAGCTAAGGCGCGGGGATATACTTTTCTCCAGGGGCGAGGAGGATGCCGCCTGCGCCATGCTGGTTTCGGGCGCGCTGAAGATCGCCACCTTCGACACCGAGGGTAACGAGCACATTCTGGCGCTGGTTCATCCCTCCGGCTTCATCGGTGAATTGTTTGCCCCGTTTGCCACCTACGATGTGGTGGCGCTGACGGACAGCGAACTGTGCGTGTTTCCGCGCAGCGAGATGTTGCAGGCGCTCGATGAGAATCCCAAACTCGCCAAGGCATTGCTGCGCAGGACCGAAGAGGAATTGCGACGCAGCCGGAAATTGCTGGAACTGAGCGGCCGCTCCAGCGCGATCGGCCGAGTCGCGAGTCTGATTCGCGGCATGGCCGATGCTGCCAGCAAGACATCGTGCCATATGGCGCAGAAATTCGACCTGCCGCTGACGCGCGGAGAAATGGCCAATATGCTGGGGTTGACCATCGAAACCGTCAGCCGCAGCCTGACCAGGCTGGAGCGCGAAGGGATTCTGCGGCGGAATGGTGTGCGCGGGATCGAATTAATCGACCCCGCGCAGTTGGGACTTATGGGCTGAACCGGTCGTCGCGTGAAAGTTCAGCTCACTATAGCGGCAATGGTCACAACCGCCACGCCCCAGATCAGGACCAATACAGGGAGGATCAATACCTGCACTGATGCCTGAGCTGCTGAATTATGACCGGAAATCGTCGTGATTCCGTCCTGCTGGAAACGCGCCCAGCTCTTCGCCCTGACGGGTGACTGAGGGGCCAGCTTCGTCCAGATCGTCGGGATTCCGAAACCGGCGATGATGAGGAAGATAATCACTCCCATCGGCAGGATCAGACCGGGATTGCCAAAGCAAAGACCGGTGACGAGCATGAAAGACAGGTAGCAACCCACGGTGGCGATATAGAGGCCGCGGGGCAGTTCGAAACTGCGATCCACGATGGTGGGCCGGTGCGCGGCAGGCATCGCGGTATGCACGATGGCATGCTGGGCAATCGTTTCGCGGCTGAGTTTCTCGACCATCTCTCACTCCTGTCTCTTCCAAAACAAGAATGATGCATTGCCTCGCGAACTACCTTGATCGCGGTCAAAACGGTAAATCTATTGCGCCCAGCGCGCCAGATCGTCGTGGTCCTGCTCGCGCGGTTCGATCCAGTGCCAGCCATCGGCGCGCTTTTCACGCTTCCAGAACCAGCTGTCCGATTTCAGATGATCCATCGCGAAATCGACCGCTTCGATGGCTTCGCGGCGATGCTTCGCGGCGGCAGAAACCAGCACGATCGGCTCCCCCACGTGCATCACGCCGGAGCGATGGACGATCAGCATGCCCATCAGGTCAAACCGCTCAATCGCGGAATCGGCCAGTTTCTCCATGCCCGGCAGGGTCAGCCTTTCGTAGTGCAGCAGTTCCAGCGCTTCCACGCCGCTGTCACCGCGCACTTCGCCCACAAAGGTGCACACGCCGCCAAGGCCGGGATGGGCATTGGTGAACGGCCCCACGAATTGTCCGGGATTGAACGGCTGGGTCAGCAGCCTGACATCACGCGCCATGGTCAGCCGCCGCTGACAGGGGGCAGCAAGGCGACCTCGTCCCCGTCCACAGCGGACAGGGAGGTCTTGTCGGCCAGCACCTGCCCATTCACCGCGATGCGGGTGCGATCCTGCTTCACGGCATCGGCCAGCGGCCCCTGCAATTCATCGCACAGGCCCTGCCAGTCGAGCGGTCCCTCGAGCTGCTTGTCACTGACACCGGCCAGATCGGCCAGCTTGCCCAGGAAAACGAGTGTCACAGCCATCGCGGCCCCCTCAACATCAGCCGCCGGTCATCGACATGTGGCGCGGCTGCGCAGGGCCAGATCCGGCCTCTATGCGGAAGTGGTGCTTCTCCGGCTTGATCCGCATTGCCTCATCCAGCGCCAGAGCAAGCTGCTCATCGGGCGAATCGGAACGCAGGGCCGCGCGCAGATCAACCTTCTCCGCGCCGCCAAGGCAGGCAAACAACTCGCCCGTGGCGGTCACGCGGATACGGTTGCAGGTGGCGCAGAAATTATTGGTCAGCGGAGTGATGAAGCCCAGCCGCCCGCCGCCGGTTTCACGAATGCGGACATAGCGCGCCGGGCCGCCGGTATCGTCCTTCACGTCTTCCAGCGTCCACATCGCCTCCAGCCGGTCCCGAATGACCGGCAGCGGCAGGTAGTGATCCACACGCTCGCCATCGACCTCGCCCAGCGGCATGACTTCGATCAGCGTCATGTCATGACCGTTGGCATGCGCCCATTCGACCAGGAAGGGGATCTCCTCCTCGTTGATGCCCTTGAGTGCCACCGTGTTGATCTTGACCTTCAGGCCCGCTTCCCTGGCGGCGGCGATGCCTTGCAGCACCTTCACCAGCCGGTCGCGGCGGGAAAGCTGCTCGAACAGCACCGAATCCATCGTATCGAGGCTGACATTGATGCGTTTGACGCCCGCTGCGGCAATATCGTCGGCAAATTCTGCCAGCCGCGTGCCATTGGTGGTGAGCGTGAGTTCTTCCAGACCATCGCCCAGCTTGCGGCCCAGCGCCTGAATCAGCTGGATCACATCGCGGCGGACCAGCGGCTCCCCGCCGGTCAGGCGGATCTTGGTGATGCCGCGATCAATGAAGGCGAGGCCGAGCTTGTGCAGCTCCTCCAGGCTGAGAACATCCTTCTTGGGCAGGAAGGTCATCATCTCTGGCATGCAATAGGTGCAGCGCAGATCGCAGCGATCCGTCACCGACAGGCGCAGATAGGAAATCCGGCGGTTGAAGCCATCGACCAGGGGGGTGGAACAACTCATCGCCTGCCTATCTAGTCCACCTGAGCCGCAATTGCATCCACTTGCAGGATTTGCCCGGTCACACCCGGCGCGCCGGTCAGATAGTCCACCGCCTGGGCAACCGCAGCATCATCGCCGCCGGCAATGGCGTTGACCCGGCCGGGTGCCGCCTCGCGCGCCAGATCCTGGATCGCGGCGATGCGCCATTGGCTGTGCGTGTGGTCGGCATCGGGGAATATCACCACCGCGGCCAGTTCCTCGCCATCGTCCACCGCAATATCCGCCCACATGCCTTGCCGGGCGAACAGATCCCGCACTTGCGGGGCCAGATCGCGGTGGAACAGGGCGGCTGAGTCCAACGGGCTGGCGGGCCATTGCACAGCGCGCAGATCGAATTCCACCATCAGCGGCGATCGCGCGTCAGAGTGATGCCGATCTGCTCATCCGCCTCGCTCAGCGCCAGCTTGACGATCTTGACGCTCACCTGCTCGACTCGGCTGTCCTGCAGGAACAGCGTTTCGCAAACGTGGTCGGCCACCGCCTCGATCAGCTTGTAATGCGTGTCACCCAGCGCTTCCGAACAGGCGAATTTCAGGTCCATGTAATTCTTCGACGCATCGAGCGGGGTATCCGCGTCATAATGGTCTGCCACCTTGAATTTCACCTGCACGGTGAACTTCAGCGGCTGCGGCTGGCCGGTCTCTTCGGAATAGATGCCCGTATGGATATCATGCACGAAGTCGGCGAGTTCGAGGATGAGGCTATCTGCCATGCGCGCCCCACTGGCACCACCCCGGCCAATTGGCAAGAAAGCATGGCCTTCACCGCCATTAGCCGGTGTTGACTGACAGCCGCGGATATGACCAATTTGCCGCCAGAGATCGAGGGGAGAAGTGATTATGGCAACGCTACCTGCAAGCACTGGTTCGCGCTGGGTCAAATGGATCGGCGCATTCGCATTGGGCGGTGCAATACTTGCGGTGCTGATCGCCGTGACCTCGCTCACCCTCGCTCGCTATGACATGATCGACAAGCTGAGCGGCTTCATCGGTTTCATGATGCTGCTCAACCCGGCGCGCGCGCTGGCGGTGATCGCCGCCATCGGCCTGCTGCTGGCTTTCGTGCGCAAGACCGGCCCCAAGTGGCAATCCGCCACTGCGCTGGTGCTTTCGGGCGGCCTGCTGGTGGTGATCTATTACGCCGTGATCCTGCCCGCCGGGGAAGCCCCGCCGCTGCATGACATCACCACCGATGTGGACGATCCGCCGCAGTTCCAGACGCTGGAACTGCGCGCCGACAATCTGATTCCGTTCCAGAGCGAGGAAGAATGGCGCGCCGCGCACCGCACCGGATATCCCGATATCGGCCCGGTGGTGATCGACAAGAGCCCCAGCGAAGTGCTCGCCAATGCCCGCGCGCTGGCAGAAGGCAATGGCTGGGACATCGCCAGCATCGATATTCCTGCAGGCCACATGGAGGCCACCGCCTATGCCGGCTACCTGCGCTTCAGGGATGACGTGATCGTGGAGGTCACCCCCATCGACGATGGCAGCACCCGCGTGGACATGCGCTCCGTCAGCCGCGTTGGCCTGTCCGATCTTGGCTATAACGCCAAGCGGATCGAAGCCTTCCTGGCCGAATTGCAGACGCTCTAGCCGTCGTTTTTCCAGCGGGCAAAGATGGCGGTGGGCAGCAGCCTGCCGTTGTCCTGCCCGCCCGCACCCTCTTCGCGCACAGCCAGTTCGCCGTGTTCCACCGTGCCCGGAAGACCGGCAAAGGCTTCTGCCAGCAGCCCGCCAATGGCCAGCGATGACATGCGCACGGCATAGACGGTGAGGAAGCAGAAGCGGCTGTCCGCATCCAGCAGCTGGCGGCATTCGCCGATCAGACCGGGCAGGCCTTCCTCCAGCCGCCAGACCTCACCATTGGGGCCGCGTCCGAATTTGGGCGGATCGAGGATGATCCCGTCATATCGCTTCTCTCGCCGCACTTCGCGCGCGGTGAACTTGCCTGCATCGTCGATCAGCCAGCGGATCGGCCGGTCCGTCATCCCGGAAAGCGCCGCATTCTCTCGCGCCTGGGCGACCGACTTCTTGCTCGCATCGACATGGGTCACGGGGCCGCACTGGCTCAGCGCCAGCGATCCGGCACCGGTATAGCCAAACAGGTTGAGCGTGCTGGCATCATCGCGGCCCGCCAGCTGCGCGCGCATCCATTCCCACACCGGGGCCATATCGGGGAAGAAACCCAGGTGGCGGAAGGGCGTGCACTGGGCGGTGAAGCGCACCTCCTGCCAGGACAGCGGCCAGCCTTCGCCGGGCACGCTCTTGCTGAAATGCCAGCGGCCGCCGCCGTCTTCATCCGATCCGGGCACGAATTCGCCATGCGCCTGCCATTCCGGCCCGTCTTCATCGAGCCGCGGCTGCCACATCGCCTGCGGTTCGGGACGGATGAAGCGGAACGGACCATAGCGTTCCAGCTTGCGCCCGTTGCCGCTGTCCACCAGGCCATAATCGGCCCAGGCAGCGCCTTCCATCAGTATCGGCTGGTCAAGGAGATCGGCCATCAGCGCCTCCTATGAACTCGGCGTCGCACGCTCCGCCACGAAGCTGGCAACGGCATCATAATCACCCGGCAGTTCAACCACGGCTTCCTGCCGGTCAAACAGATTGCCGATGCGAGAGGGCAGGTGCGGACGCATGCCCGTGGCCCGTTCCACCGCATCGGGGAACTTGGCCGGATGGGCCGTGGCCAGCGTGACGATCGGCACGCTGGGATCAATGCCGCAGTTGCGCGCGCCGTGCAGGCCGATGGCGGTATGCGGGTCGATCACCTCGCCGCAGTTCTCCGCCGCCCATGCCATCGCCCGGACCATGTCATCACCGTCCGCGCGCACGGAGGTGAACAGCGCCGCTGCCCCTTCGCGCTGGGCATTGGTCAGTTGCATGGCCTTGCTCGCTTCAAACCCGCGCATCTGCTCGGCCAGCGCCTTGCCATCGCGCCCGCCGCAATCGAACAGCAGCCGCTCGAAGTTGGAGGAGACCTGGATATCCATGCTGGGCGCGGCGGTGGGAGTAACCGTTCCGGCCGAGTAATCGCCCGTGGTCAGGGCGCGGTAGAGGATATCGTTAATGTTGGTGGCCACGATCAGCCGCTCTATCGGCAGGCCCATCTGCGCCGCGACATAGCCGGCGAACACATCGCCGAAATTGCCCGTGGGCACGCTGAAGGCAACCTTGCGATCGGGCGCGCCAAGCTGGAGCGCGGCGGCGAAATAATACACCACCTGCGCCATCAGCCGCGCCCAGTTGATGGAATTGACCGCACTGATGCGAAAACGCCCGGTCATGGCATCATCCACGAACATGCGCTTCACCATCGCCTGGGCATCATCGAAGCTGCCTTCGATGGCGATATTGTGCACATTGGGCGCGCGCACGGTGGTCATCTGCCGGCGCTGCACGTCACTGACGCGGCCCTTGGGATGGAGCATGAAGATATCCACCCGCTCCCGCCCGGCGACCGCATCAATGGCGGCGGAACCGGTGTCGCCGCTGGTCGCGCCAACGATGGTCAGGTGGTCCTGATTCTTCTGCAGGAAATGTTCGAACAGGCGGCCCAGCAATTGCAGCGCCACATCCTTGAACGCCAGCGTGGGCCCGTGAAACAGCTCCAGCAGCCAGTGCTGCTGGTCAAACTGCGTCAGCGGGGTCACCGCCTCATGTGCGAAGCGGCCATAGGCGCGCGTGCACAGGTCGCGCAGCTCATCCTCTGTCAGGCTGGGCGTGACGAAGGGCAGCATCACCCGCACCGCCAGCTCAACATAGGACAGGCCGCGCATATCGGCGATCTGCGCCGCAGTGAAGCGCGGCCATTCCCGCGGGACATACAGCCCGCCATCGGAGGCGAGGCCGGCCAGCGTCACCCCTTCGAAATCGAGCGCCTGTGCGCTGCCTCTGGTCGAAATATATTCCATTGCGAAAGCGCGGTTAGCGCCAGCGGCGGCGCAAGGCCAGTATATAGATGACCAGCGCGGTCAGCGCGAAGAAGAACCACTGCCCGGCATAGGCCAGATGGTTGTTGGGCAGGTCGGCAGGATCGGGCGTGGCATTGGGCTCAAGCCCTTCCAGTGGCGGGTCCGCCACGATGCGCCAGCCCCGCTCTCCACCGCGCGCCACGATCCCCTCTACCTGGCCCTGCGTCCATTCGGCCAGTTCGGGATCCCGCGACCATCCAAGGACAAGATCGACCTCCTCTGGCAAAACAGCCGAGGCGGAAGGAGCGCCAGCTTGCGATCCCGTATCCGGACTGCCGGTGGTGCAGGTGACGATATGGGCCCAGCCCGCGACGCCGCGCGCGTTGCGCCCCGAAATGCTCGAAGCGTCACGGCCCTGATCGCAATAGAAGCTTGCCCTGCGAAACAGGGCATCAGGATCGCCGAAATTGCCGAGTACCACCTCGTCATCGGCAATCTGCGCCTGATAACGGGCGATCAGCGCTTCTTTCTCATCCAGCCGCCCCAGCTGCCAGAAGCCCAGCGCGATCATGGTGGCGACGGCGGCCAGCACAATGATGGTGGGAATGATCGGAATCTTGCGCGTCATGACAAGTCACTTCCATCATGGCGCTGTGCACGGGCATGTTCATGCCGGTGTTCAGCCGCATTGCTGCGAAATTCGCGCACCAGCAGCGCCCCCTTGGACAGCCTGAGGCCCGCAACCACCCCGCCCACGATCAACGGCAGCCACAGGACCACGTGCAGCCACCACGGCGGATCGAAGGTCAGTTGCAGCCAAATGGCCAGCCCGACGACTATTGCCCCGACGATCAGCGTCAGGAAGGCCGCTGGCCCGTCCCCCACGTTGAAGCGGGAATAGTCAAGGCCGCAGCCTGTGCAGCGCGGGGCAAATTTGATCGCCCCGTCGAACATCGTCCTGGCTCCGCAGCGCGGGCACAAACCGAAAAGGGCAGCCTCACCTAAAGCGGGCTGCCCTTTGCGAGTGTCTGGAAGGTCAGTCACGAGATCAATGGATCTCTGCGCCCCAACCGCCCCAGACGTAGACGACGATGAACAGGAACAGCCACACCACGTCAACGAAGTGCCAGTACCAGGCTGCGGCCTCAAAGCCGAAGTGCTGGCGCGGGGTGAAGTGGCCCAGATAGGTGCGGCGCAGGCAGACGATCAGGAAGATCGTGCCGACCAGCACATGGAAGCCGTGGAAGCCGGTGGCCATGTAGAAGGCCGAGCCATAGGTGTTGGTGCCGAAGGGGAACGGCGCGTGGCTGTATTCATAGGCCTGGATGCTGGTAAACAGGATGCCCAGGGCAATGGTCAGCCACAGGCCCTTCTTCAGCCCGTCACGGTCGCCGTGGATCAGCGAGTGGTGCGCCCAGGTGACCGTGGTGCCGGAGCACAGCAGGATCAGCGTGTTGAGCAGCGGCAGGTCGAATGCGTCGAGGACGTGCAGGCCTTCCGGCGGGAACTTGGCCAGCATGGCCGCGCCTTCTTCGCCAATCAGGTTGCGCGTCACACCGTCAATTACTTCCAGCGGCGCGGGGAACAGGGCGAAATCGAACCAGCTCCAGAACCAGCCGACGAAGAACATCACTTCCGAAGCGATGAACAGGATCATCCCATAGCGCAGGTGCAGCTGCACAACCGGCGTGTGATCGCCAGCCTGCGCTTCCTTCACGATATTGGAGAACCAGGAAAAGAAAGTGGCAATCAGGCCGGCGACACCAATGCCCAGCACCAGATGCCAGCTGGCCATGTCATGCATGAACAGCACCATGCCGCTGGTAAAGATCAGCGCAGAAGCTGCACCGATCAGAGGCCAGATATCGGGAGCGAGAATGTGATAATCGTGGTTCTTGGCGCCAGCCATGATGTCAGTCCTGATTAGTCGTTTCGTGAAGGCCCTTAAAGCGCGGAAGCCGCAGGGTCCAGAGCCTATCAGTCGGTTATTGCACGGTGGAATGTGTAAGACAGGGTAATCTGTTCCACACCTTCCATGTTCGGATCGTCCAGAGCCTTTGGATCGACGTAGTAAAGCACCGGCATACGGACCTCCTGGCCCGGTTGCAGGGTCTGCTCCGTGAAACAGAAGCACTGGATCTTGTTGAAATAGATTCCGGCCTGCTCAGGCTCCACATTGAAGGTGGCCGTGCCGGTGATCGGTTCGCTGGAATTGTTGCGCGCGGTGTAGGTTGCCATGTCGCGCTGGCCGATGGTGATTGTATCGGTCACCTGAACCGGTTCGAATGTCCACGGCATATCGCTGGCGGTATTGGCATCGAAGCGGATCGAATAGGTCTTTCCGCCCGCGCTTTGCGCCATGCGTGCGGCCAGGTCCGCTTCGGCCTCAGTCGCCACCTGTGTGGTGCCGGCAAAACCGGTGACGCGGCAGAAAAGATTATACAGCGGCACCGCGGCAAAACCCAGGCCCAGCATGGCCAGCGCCATGCCGAACGCCATCAGCATGGTGCGGCGATTGCGGTTATCGAGCGCGCCCGCAGCCATCAGTCACCCATCCTCACGATCGTGATCGCATAGAAAAGCGCGACGAAGCCAAACAGCACCAGTGCGAACACCAGATTGCGGGCCTTGCGCCGGCGGGTGAATTCTTCCTGTTCCTGCGGGGTCATGAGAGGATCATCCTGTCTGCCACCAAAGCGGTGAAAAGCGCGAAAAGATACAGCACCGAATAGGCGAACAGCCGCTTTTCGGGCTTCATGGTATCGCCGGGAACCGAGGTGCGAAAGCCCACGGGCACGGACAGTGCCAGAAACAGGCCGGAAAGTGCCAGCGCCGCAATTCCGTAGATCGCGCCGGTGCCGCCAATTGCCCACGGCGTCAGGCTGATCAGCAGCAGGCCGATGGAATAGGCGAAGATCTGCCTGCGCGTGCTCTTCTCGCCCGCGACCACCGGCATCATCGGAATGCCGACCTTGGCGTAATCCGTCTGCACGAACAGCGCCAGCGCCCAGAAATGCGGTGGGGTCCAGATGAAGATGATGGCAAACAGCAGCAGGGGCATGGCGGTGATATCGCCCGTCACCGCGACCCAGCCGATCAGCGGAGGAAAGGCCCCTGCCCCGCCGCCAATGACGATATTCTGCGGCGTGCGCGGCTTGAGCCACATGGTGTAGACCACGGCGTAATAAACGATCGACACGGCCAGGATGATCGCCGCCAGCCAGTGGATCGCCAGCCCCATCACACCCACGGACGTGCAGGACAGCAGCAGGCCGAAATCGCGCGCATCCTCGCGCCGCATCCTGCCTTGCGGAATCGGGCGCTTGGCGGTGCGCTTCATCCCGGCATCGAGATCGGCCTCCCACCACTGGTTGAGCGTGGCCGCGCCGCCAGCACCCAGCGCAATGCACAGGATTGCGGTGAAGCCGAGAACCGGGTGGATATGGCCGGGAGCTGCCAGCAGGCCGGCAAGCCCGGTAAACACCACCAGGCTCATCACGCGCGGCTTGGTCAGGGCGAAGAAATCGCGCCATTCGGCAGGCATGGTCTGAACAGGGGCGGCGGTTATGGCCATGGCGATTGTCTTTTACGGCTCCAACTCAACGGGAGGTCATTTGCAAGCAGGGGCGCGGTCGTTCCCGTCCGCGCCCCCACCCCTTTTCTTGTACCCCGAACGCGCCGGGGACACTGCGATCAGGCCTTGGCCGGAGCCTGGCTGATGTGATCGTTGGAGGAATGGTGGTCCTCGATCACGGGCAGCGTTTCGAACTGGTGGAACGGCGGCGGGCTGGACAGCGACCACTCAAGCGTGGTGGCGCCTTCGCCCCAGTAATTGGCTTCCGCCTTCTTGCCCGCGATCAGCGCATAAGCGGTGTTCACGAAGAAGATCAGCATGCTGCCCGCCATCACGTAATAGCCCAGGCTGGAAATGTGGTTCCAGTATTCGAAGGCCGGCGTGTAGTCCGGATAGCGGCGCGCCATGCCCTGCAGGCCCAGGAAGTGCTGCGGGAAGAAGATGATGTTCACACCGATGAAGAAGATCCAGAAGTGCAGGTGGGCGAGGAATTCGGAATGCATCCGGCCGCTCATTTTCGGGAACCAGTAATACCAGCCCGCGAACAGCGAGAACACCGCACCCATCGACAGCACATAGTGGAAATGCGCCACCACGTAATAGGTATCGTGCAGGTTGTCGTCGATGCCGCCATTGGCCAGCACAACGCCGGTCACGCCGCCAACGGTGAACAGGAAGATGAAGCCCATCGCCCACACCATCGGTGATTTGAATTCAATCGATCCGCCCCACATGGTGGCGATCCAGCTGAAGATCTTGATGCCGGTGGGCACCGCGATGACCATGGTTGCGGCGGTGAAATACATCTTCGTATTCACGTCCAGGCCCACGGTATACATGTGGTGCGCCCATACGATGAAGCCGACCACGCCGATGGCGACCATGGCATAGGCCATGCCCAGATAGCCGAACACCGGCTTCTTGGAGAAGGTCGCCACGATCTGGCTGATCATGCCGAAGCCCGGCAGGATCATGATGTACACTTCGGGGTGCCCGAAGAACCAGAACAGATGCTGGTACAGGATCGGATCACCGCCACCGGCCGGATCGAAGAAGGTTGTGCCAAAGTTGCGATCGGTCAGCAGCATGGTGATGGCAGCGGCCAGAACCGGCAGCGCCAGCAGCAGCAGGAAGGCAGTGACCAGCACCGACCACACGAACAGCGGCATCTTGTGCAGCGTCATGCCGGGGGCACGCATGTTGAAGATGGTGGTGATGAAATTGGTCGCGCCAAGGATCGAGCCTGCGCCCGCAAGGTGGAGCGAGAAGATCGCGAAATCGACTGCCGGCCCGACAGAGCCGCTGGTCGACAGCGGAGCATAGACGGTCCAGCCCGTGCCCGCGCCATTGCCGACGCCGCCCGGCACGAAGGCCGAGAACATCAGCGAGCAGAAGCCGGCAACCGTCAGCCAGAAGGAGATGTTGTTCATGCGCGGGAAGGCCATGTCCGGCGCGCCGATCATCAGCGGCACGAACCAGTTGCCAAAACCGCCGATCATGGCCGGCATGACCATGAAGAACACCATGATCAGGCCGTGTGCGGTAATCAGCACGTTCCACATGTGCCCATTGGCATCGAAGCTGGCTTCGCCGCCCATGAACTCGACCCACCAGCCCAGCACCTGGATGCCCGGCTGCGCCAGTTCGGCACGCATGATGCCCGATACAATGCCGCCGATGATGCCCGCGAAGATCGCGAAGATCAGGTACAGCGTGCCGATGTCCTTGTGATTGGTGGACATGAACCAGCGCGCGAAAAAGCCTGGCTTGTGATCCGCATCATGTGCGTGATCGTCGTGGTGGGCATCAAAGCCTTCAGCAGTCGTGGCCATATTCGTCTCGGACCTTGGTCTATCGTGTCAAACTTACAAATTCGAATGGCGAAATCAGGATTGCGCCTGAGCCGCGTCGGCTGCGGCAATCTCTTCCGCCGGAACAGCAACTTCTGCTTCGGGCGCCGGAGCTGCCGCCGGTTCAGCCGGTACGGCCGCAACCGCGCCGGGGAGTGTACCGCCCTGGCTCAGCACCCATGCTTCATATTCAGCCACGGGACGCGCTTCGATGGCGATCGGCATATAGCCATGACGCGCACCGCACAGTTCCATGCACTGGCCATAATAGATGCCCGGCTCGTCGATCTGCAGCATCTTTTCATTGATGCGCCCCGGGACGGCATCCATCTTGAACCACAGCGAGGGGACGCCAAAGGCATGGATCACGTCCTTGCCGAAGGTCTGGATACGGATCGGCACGCCAACCGGCACAACCATGCGATTATCCACCGCCAGCTGGTGCGGTTCACCGGAAGACAGCGCATCTTCATCGCTCAGCATGTTGGAAATGACTTCGAAGCCGCCATTGTCCACATATTCATAGCCCCAGTACCACTGGTAGCCATTGGCCTTGATGGTCAGCGCATCTTCGGGCGGGCTCTGATACTGGCGAGCCAGCAGGGTGATGGACGGAACGGCGATCACCAGCAGGATGATGACCGGGATCACCGTCCAGATAATCTCGATCAGCGTGTTGTGGCTGGTCTTGGATGCCACCGGATTACGCGACCTGCGATAGCGCGCCACCACCCACAGCAGCAGGCCCAGCACGAACAGGCTGATCACGGTGATGACCGGCATCAGGATCGCATCGTGCATCCACAGCGCATAATCGCCATTGGCGGTGTGCTGAGGCTGGAAAGTCATCGATGCCAGCATGTCTTCATTGGCCGAAACCGGCTGTCCGACGATCATGTCTGCACCGTAATGTTCAAACGCTGGAGCCGCATCGGCAACAACCGCACCCTCAACCGCTGCATCGGCGGCAACTGCCTCGACAGCCTCGGTCTCCTGCGCGAATCCGGTAACCGGGGCAGTAAGGAATGACACGGCCGCGGCCATAATTACCATGATATGCAGCCGCTTGCGGGCGATCTCGCCGAAATTCATCTGTCCAACGCTTTCCGTTCTGTTGCGGGCGCAATAGGCCCAAATAGCCCCGAGAAAAGGCCTTATCGGGCGGGCCTATACGCCCGCTTGCCCCATGCCTCAAGCGCTTCTAGGGAGATTTTTCACGAACTACCATGCAGGCTTTGGTCCTGTATGCTGATGATCCACCGAAAGGCGCATTCACAAATTATGACCGAAGAAGAGGTCCTTGCCGAATTTCGCAGCTGCCACGCCTTGCTGGAGGGGCACTTCAAACTCTCCTCTGGCCGCCATTCCGCGCATTACCTGCAATGCGCCCGCGTGCTGATGAACCCCGAGCGTGCCGGGCGGCTGGCGCTGGCGCTGGTGCAGTCGATCCCGCGCGAGATTCGCCAGAAGATCGACCTGGTGGTCTCACCCGCAATGGGCGGACTGATCATCGGCCATGAGGTAGGCCGGGCGCTGGGCAAGGACGCGATTTTTGTGGAAAGACCCACCGGCACGTTCGAACTGCGGCGCGGATTCGCCATTCCCGAAGGCGCAAAAGTGCTGATGGTCGAAGATGTCGTGACCACCGGCCTTTCGAGTCGCGAAGCCATGGAATGCGTGCGGGCCGAGGGCGGTGACGTGATTGCCGAGGCGGCGCTGGTGGACCGGTCTGCGGGCTCTGTTGATCTGGGCGTGCCGTTCTTCCCGCTGGTGGCGATCAACTTCCCCACATATGCCGAGGATGAGGTTCCAGCCGATCTGGCCAAGGTGGCAATCACCAAGCCCGGCAGCCGCGACCTGAAGAAGTGACACAGGTGCTTCGCCCCGGCCGGCTCAGATTGGGCGTGAACATCGATCACGTCGCCACCATTCGCAATGCGCGCGGCGGAGACCATCCCGATCCCGTGCGCGCGGCGGAAATCGTCGCCCGCGTGGGCGGCGATGGCATTACCGCCCATCTGCGCGAGGATCGCAGGCACATTCGCGACGATGACCTGCGCCGAATACAGGCCGCCACCAACCTGCCGCTCAACCTGGAAATGGCCGCGACCGAGGAAATGCTCGCCATCGCCCTGGCGCACATGCCCCACGCCGCCTGCATCGTTCCCGAAAAGCGCGAGGAGCGCACGACCGAGGGCGGCCTGGATGCCGCCGGCCTGCACAACCAGCTGGCCCCGATTGTCAGCCGCCTTGCCGATGCCGGCATTCGCGTCAGCCTGTTTATCGAGGCGAGCGAGCGCCAGCTGGAGGCCGCCATGCGGCTGGGCGCACCAGTGGTGGAGTTTCACACCGGCGAATACGCCCATGCCCATCTGGACGGCGACGGCGAGAAGCTCTCCGCCGAACTGAAGCGCCTGACCGATATGGCCGCGCTGGCCGCCAAGAACGGGATTGAGCCGCATGCCGGCCACGGCCTGACCTATGAGAACGTCCAGCCGATTGCCGCAATCCCGCAACTGGCCGAGCTCAATATCGGCCATTATCTTGTGGGTGAGGCGGTGTTCGTTGGGCTTGAGGCAGCCGTTCGCCGCATGCGCGACCTGATGGATGATGCGCGGTGAGGATCGATCTGTGATCATCGGAATGGGATCGGACCTCTGCAACATAGAGCGTATCGCCAATTCGCTGGAGCGTTATGGCGAACGGTTCGAGGCGCGCGTCTTCACCGATATAGAGCGCGCCAAGGCCGCGCGCCGTCCGCACACGCGCGCGGGCACCTATGCCAAGCGCTTCGCCGCCAAGGAGGCTTTCAGCAAGGCCGTGGGAACCGGTTTCAAGCGCGGCGTGTTCATGAAGGATATCGGCGTGGTCAATGCTCCATCAGGAGCGCCGACCCTGCACCTTGAAGGCGGCGCGGCGGCGCGGCTGATCGAACTGACGCCCGCAGGTCACACGGTCACCATACACCTGACCCTGACCGACGATCATCCGTGGGCGCAGGCCTTTGTCATTCTGGAGGCGCACAGCCTGTGAATACCCAATCGGACACTGGCTCCCCCCCGGCGGAGAAGACCGATGAACCCGGCCGCATCAACTGGCTGGCGGAGATCCGTGGCCTGTTGCTGATGCTGCTGGGCGTACTGGCCTTCCACACCTTCATCGCCAAGCCGTTCTACATCCCGTCCTCCAGCATGATGCCCAACCTGCTGGTGGGTGACCGGCTGATCGTGTCCAAATATCCCTATGGCTGGAGTTGGGTGTCCGCCAGCTTCCACATCTTCCCGCGCGATGACTGGCGCATTGCCCCGTCCACACCCGAATATGGCGATATCGTGATCGTGGTGCCGCCGGGCAGTTCGGAGGATTACATCAAGCGGGTGATCGGCCTGCCGGGTGACACCATCGCCATGGTCGACGGGCAAATCATCCTCAACGGCGAGCCGGTGCCGCAGGACATGGAGCCGCCTGTCCGCCTGCCCGCCGAGCACCAGAATATGTGCGACGGCATACCCTGCATGCGCGATTTCGAGGAATATCGCGTGCGGCTGGAGGATGGCAGCGTAGTGTTCGAGCCGCCGACTTACCGCGAAACATTGCCCAATGGCGCAACCTACCTCATCATCGATCACCGCGAAGGCATCTACGACAATTTCGAGGAGCTGGTGGTGCCCGATGGCCATGTGTTCCTGATGGGTGACAACCGCGACCATTCGGCTGACAGCCGCGTCTATGTGGGCGGCGGGCTGGCGGGCCCGGTTCCCATCGCCGATGTGGGCGGACGGGCGGAGTTCATCAGCTTCAGCCTGGACGGGCGGGCGAGCCTTAATCCCTTGACATGGTTCACCTCTCTCAGGCCTGATCGCGCATGGTCCAGCCTGCGACCTGCGCTGGACGTGGGAGAAGCGAGTCATGAGTAGCGATCCACAGGGCGCAGAGCCGAATATCGGCGCCAGCCCGACGCGCATCAGCAACCCCGAACTGCGCCATGAAGCCAGCCGCGCTGCGGTGTGGATCGGCATGGTCGGCCTGGCTGTGTTGACCGTTTACATATCGCAAAGCCTGCTGGTGATTTTCGGCGCGATGGTGTTCGCCGCGATGATCGACGGCGGCGTCCGCCTGCTGGGACGGGGCCTCAAGATCGGGCGCAGCTGGCGCATCGCCATCGTGCTGGTGTCCAGCGTCGCCTTCCTGATCTGGCTCGGCTGGTTTGCCGGATCGCAGATTTCGCAGGAGGCCGCGCAGTTTCCGGCCATTGTCGAAACGCAGATGATCCAGCTGTTCGAATGGCTGGACACGCAGGGTTTCGCCATCGACATTTCAGACGTGCAGGGCCTGATCGGTCAGGCCATCAGCGGTTTTGGCACCGTCACCCGCGCACTGGGCGGCATATTGGGCGGCCTCACCACGCTGGTGGTGGTGGCCATCATCGGCATTTACGTGGTGATCGAGCCGCGGCTGTATGAACGCGGCGTGGCATGGATGATGCCGGCTGAGAAGCGCCATGAATTCTACATCACCGTCAGCATCATGGCCTATACCATGCGGCGGCTGATGTTCGGCCGCCTTGTCGGCATGGTGGTGGAAGGTATCTTCACCTGGGCGATGCTGGCGCTCTATGGCGTGCCGATGGCCGCGCTGCTGGGCATACTGACCGGCCTGCTGGCCTTCATTCCCAATATCGGCGCGGTAATTTCCGGCGTGCTGATGGTGCTGGTGGGCTTTTCCGGCGGCACGGAGATGGGGCTTTATACGATCTTCGTCTATTTCCTGATCCAGAATATCGATGGCTATGTGATCATCCCGATGATCGCCAAGAAGACTGTGGACCTGGCGCCTGCTCTGGTACTGGCGGCGCAGCTGATCATGGGCATATTGTTCGGCATATTGGGCCTGTTCCTGGCCGATCCGCTGCTGGCGATGATCAAGGTGGCGCTGGAACGCCGGGCGCAGCAGAACGAGGATGGCGATCAGGCGGTGATCCGCGCAAAGGAAGAAGCCGTGGCGGCGCTGGGCGATGCGTAGGTTCCTCTACACCATAGTCATCCTGATCCTGGTGGTGGCGGTCACGCTGTTCGTGCTGCGGATTTACAGCAAGGAGCTGACCCAGCTTACCCTGGTCCCGCGCACGGAATTCGTCCCGCAGGATGCGCTGGCGGACAATGCCTATACCAATCCGGACATGTGGTTCTCCCGTCCCGGCATGGGTGCGCCCAATGATCCGGCGCGCTGGCAACCGCAGGAGGCCGAAGGGTCTGTGCCGCCGCCTGCGGTCAATGACACGCCCCTACCGCGCTTTGCGGTTTTCTTCGTCCACCCCACCAGCTTTACCGACAACCGGGTGTGGAATGCTCCGCTCGACGATGAGCCATCGCAGGACCTTGCCCGGCTGCTGGTGCGCGGTCTGGGCAGCGCTTTCAATCAGGCGAGCGAAATCTGGGCACCGCGTTATCGCCAGGCCACTTTCGGCGCGTTTCTTTCCGACAGCGACGAAGCAAAGCAGGCGGTGGATGCCGCTTACCGCGACGTGGACCTGGCCTTCACCTATTTCCTCTCCAGCATTGATGCGGATATGCCGATCGTGTTGGCCGGGCACAGTCAGGGATCGCAGCATATCCTGCGGCTACTGAGGGAGCGCATTGCCGGCACGCCGCTGCAACAGCGCATCGCCATGGCATATCCCATCGGCTGGCCAATATCGGTGGAACACGATCTGCCCGCCCTGCCCCTGCCTGCCTGCGCCACGGCCCAGCAGGCCGGCTGCATCGTCAGCTGGGCCAGTTTTGCCGAACCGGCGGACCCCGGGATCATGTTCTCGCAATATGCGGGCAGCACCGGCTTTGATGGAGAGCTGCGCGGCGACAGCCCGATATTGTGCACCAATCCGCTATCCGGCGCGCCCGGCGGCAGCGAGCCTGCAGGGGCCAATCTGGGTACGCTGGTTCCCAGCGATGATCTGGGCAGTGGCGAACTGGTGACAGGTGCCGTGCCCGCGCGCTGCGACGATGCCGGTTTTCTGCTGATCGGCGATCCGCCGGAAATGGGCACCTACGTGCTGCCGTTCAACAATTACCACGTCTATGACATCCCGCTGTTCTGGCGGTCCCTGCAACAGGATGTGGTGCGCCGCGTGGCAGCGTGGGAGCAGGGAAGCTGATTACCGAAAGCGCAGCGGAGTTTCGCGATGCACTGCCAGAAGGCGGCGCGCTGCTGGGGCTGGATCTTGGCACCAAGACCATAGGCACCGCCTTTTGCGACGCGCAGTGGAGCTTCGCCACGGCGGGCAAGACGCTGGCCAAGGGCAAGTTCACCAAGGACAAGGCCGCGCTGGAAGTGCTGATTGGCCAGCGCAATGTGAAAGGCATCGTCATCGGCCTGCCGCTCAACATGGATGGCAGCGCGGGGCCGCGTGCGCAGGCCAGCCGCGCCTTTGCCCGCAACCTGGCGGTGCTGGAGCTGCCGGTGCTGCTGTGGGACGAGCGCTGGTCCACCACCAGCGCCGAACGGGCGATGATCTCGCAGGATTTCAGCCGCGCCAAACGCGCCGAGAAGATCGACAGCCACGCCGCCGCGATCATCCTGCAAGGGGCGATAGACCGGCTGGCCGGGGGTATTCTGTAGGCCGCAGCAGTATCTAGGCCGCAGTAGCCAGGGCGGCGCGGCGATTGGTCGCCTCGCCCGCAATCAGGCGGCTGCCATTGCCTTCTGCCCTTCGCCACAGCGCGTCGCGCTCCGCCACCGGCAGAATGCCTGCCTGCGCTTCCAGCGCCGTCAGCCGCATCCGTTCGCTGGGATGGTGGCGGGCAAAGTTCTCCGCCAGATCGCGCGCGTCATCGCCGCCCAGACCAACCGCCACGCGCAGGAATATCTCGCTGCCGCCGGGACTGATGACGCCTGCAATCTCATCCTTCTCGACATCGAAGCGATACTGGTCGAGCCAACCCTGCGCGCCGCCCGAGTGCATGATGTTGAGCGAGACGGAGAGGCTTTGAGGCGGCAATTGCGAATGCACATCACGGTGCGCGCGGTAATGCATCAGCTTGCCCGGATCGAGGGTCGATCGTTCGACAAAACGCAGCCCGGCCTTTTCTCCGATCACGCCCTCCACCGCCTCATAATCATATTCGTAATAGTCGGACGCATAGCCCGGCCCGAAATAGCCGAGGGTGAGGAAATCGAAATTGTGATCGTGCGGCAATTCATAGCTGAAGGCAGAATGGCCCGATGCGCGGAACACGTAGTCCTGCTGCGAGGGCCAGAAATTGGCCCGCAGGAAGAATTCGCGGCCCAGCGGTGAAAGCATCACCACCTGCGCGCCGTAGGAGCTGGCGTCTTCCTCACCGCCTGCAGAATCCTTGAGTTCGGCCAGCATGATGTCGGCCAGGAACTGGCGATCATTGCCCAGACGGCGCAGCCAGCGCGCGGCGGACAGCAGCGATTCCTCCTCCTGCGGGTGGAAACCATCGCTCTTCAACGCCTCTACGCAATCACCCAGCGAGCTGGTTGCATCGTCGCGGTAGTCGATCACTCTTGGCATTATTGTGTCTCCAGTTCGCGCAATTGCGGATGGGTTTCCAGCAGCTGGGCGCGCAGCGCGCCGGCCGGATCGGACAGGCCATCCTCCATGTCGCGGGCAATTTGGCAAAGCAGGGTGAAGCCCTGCGCGGTGTCCAGCGCCAGACATTCACGAACCGCCTGCCAGCGCAGGCTTTCGTCATGCTCATCGCGCGCAAGGCGACTTAGGACAGGCGGCGCCTTTGTACATTCCATGCGGCCGAGCAGCGTGACCATCATCTCCTTGCGACTGGTGGCCAGACTGCCCGATGACTGGTGCAGCAGGCGGCCGGTCTCCCGGCAATATTCGCGCCCCGGCTGCGGCGGTGCGCCCACCTGCAACAGGCGCAATGTGACCAGCCTTGTCTCGACCGTTTCGGCAATCAGCATCTCGCTGGAACAGTCGAATGCCAGGCGCACACCGGCGCGCAGGGTGATGGGTTCCTCACTGAAGCTCACCAGTTCGCGCGGGCCGTGAATGCGCAGGATGCGCGCACTGGCCGATCCGGCCAGCGTGGCATCATAGCGCAAGGCATCGCTGAAGGTGGCACAGGGATACTCAAACGTGCCCGGTTCGCGGGCCTGAAGGAGCATTTGCGCGCGCCCGGTCTTGCCCAGCAGAATGGTGGATGCGCGACCATCATACCCATTGCGGAAGGGCGGATGGCCCAGCCAGTTGCCGGACAGAGCGGCGCAGAAATGGCTCACAAGCGCGCTCATCAGCTGCTCAGCCGCGCCCTGGCCGGTGAAGATGTCTTCGAGAAGCGGGCAATCCTCCAGCGCCGCGCCTGTGCCGAAATTTTCGAATTCGGCCAGTGCCTGGGCCACGCCTTTTTCGGCGCGCCAGTCATCACAGGCCACTTTCATCGCGGCCTGGGCCTGACGCTGCGGGGCTCTGTTGCCCCGCAGCGCCGCGATGCTGGGATCAATACGCATCGCTGCGACCCTGGCGCCTCAGAACAGACCGCCGCCGGGAGGCGACGATTCGTAAACGATGGTGGCGATGACAACGATCGTATCGTCATGGCCGGGGTTGGGAGTGCGCATGGAACCGAACATTCCGGTGATGGTGTTGAGATCAGGCAGGCTCGCCAGATCGATCTTGGGCAGTTTCATATTTTTTTCTCCGTCTGCCGGCGGAGCCCCGCGCCCCGCCTGCCTATGGAGTGGCGGGAAGCGGACAAGGAGTTAAATTAAATGATTGTAATAGATTGAAAATCAATGACTTGCGCGAGTGATAATCAGGACCAGGCCGTCCGATTCATGACCGTGGTATGGCAAAGCAAAGCGCAAGGCGTCGGCGCGCGCGCGATCGAGAATCTGCGGTGGGATATGCGGATCATGCAGAATCACGTCGGCACTGCCGAGCAGGCGGGCCTGCCGCAGGGTCAGCTCCTCCGGGTCATCGCTGGCAATGGTGATTTCGATGCGGCCTGCCTCGCCGGCATTCGCCGCCCCGTGCAGCCAGTCCTCGATACGGCCTGCCGCCCCTGCCCGCAGCGGATCGAGCGGGCCACCTGCGGTCAGCGCATTGTCGAGCGCCTGGCGCCTGTCACCCATGCGCGGCCAGCGCTGTTTGATCCGGTCGCGCAGGGAATTGAGCGCGCTGGCCAGATCGCCCAGATCGGACGGCAGCAGCCCTTCCAGCCGCAGCCGCAATTGCTTGGCAAGTCCCGCCGATGCGCCCGATGTGCCGATGGCCACGATCACCGGATCGCGTTCCAGCAGGCTGGGCGTGGTGAAATCGCACAGGTCCGGTCGGTCCACCACATTGACCAGTAACCCGGCGCAGCGCGCGCGAATGGCATCGCCCTCGCACGCGGACTGACTTTCATGCGCGATGAAGGCCAGCCGGGCGCCTTTGTCGATGCCTTCCTGCAGATCGCCGATCACCAGCCCCCCGGCCCGTTCGACAAGCCGCTGCTTGGGTTCGGCCATCGGCCCGTCTCCCAATACGATAACCGGCTGTCCGGTCAGGCGGTGGAAGAGCGGGAGCGATCGCATGGCCTGTTCCTATCTCAGTCGAGCCATTCGGGCACGCGCTCGGCAGCGTAGATATCTTCTGGCAGGATACGGTCTGCCACGCTGGCCACGCGGTCCCCATCCACCATCACCTCGGCCACGAAGCCGCGCGAATTGTAGGATGATGCCATGGTCGCGCCATAGGCTCCGGCGGTGCGGAATACCGCCAGGTCGCCCGCTTCCAGCGCATCCATCTCACGCCCCATAGCGAAAGTGTCGCCGGTTTCGCAGATCGGGCCGACGATATTGGCGGTCATCCGCTGGCCGGTGGGCTCCACCGCGTCAAAATCATGCCAGGCGCCATAAAGCGCGGGCCGCGCCAGATCGTTCATCGCCGCATCGACAATCACGAACGGATCGCGGTTGGCATTGCGCTTCACGCGGATCACTTCGGTCAGCAAAACACCGGCATTGCCCGCAATCACGCGGCCCGGTTCGAACATCAGCGTCACGTCCCAGCCCTTGGTCGCGCGGGCAACCATGGCGCCATATTCGGCCGGGCTGGGCATCACTTCGCCCGCCTTGTAAGGCACGCCCAGTCCACCGCCCAGATCGACATGGGTCACCGTGAAGCCAGCGGCGCGAATGTCCGCCATCAGCGCGCCCACCTTGGCAAATGCCTCCTCCAGCGGAGCAAGATCGGAGAGCTGGCTGCCGATATGCACCGCAAGTCCGCGCATATCGAGGCCGGGAAGCGCAGACAGCCGCGCATACATGCCGGCAGCCTGATCAATCGGCACGCCGAACTTGTTGTCGCTCTTGCCGGTGGAAATCTTCTCATGCGTTCCGGCGTCGATATCGGGATTGACCCGCAGCGCGCAATGGGCGGTGCGGCCTGCGGCATCGGCGATGCGGGCCAGCTCCACGCCTTCTTCCTCGCTCTCGATGTTGAACTGGCCGATTCCCACATCGAGGCCCTGCATCATTTCCCGGGTGGTCTTGCCAACACCGGAAAACACTATGTCCGATGCGGGCATGCCAGCGGCCAGCGCGCGCGCCAGCTCTCCACCCGATACCACGTCAGCGCCAAACCCCTCGCGCTGCATCACGCGCAGCACGGCAAGGTTGGGGTTGCTCTTCACCGCAAAGGCCAGATGGATCTTGCCCAGCGGCGTCAACGCTTCGCGAAACACCCGTGCGTGGCGTTCAAGCGTGGCGCGCGAATAGACATAGACGGGCGTGCCAAATTCCTCGGCAATGCGCGACATAGGCACGTCTTCGGCGTGCAGCTCGCCGTTCTTCAGCTGGAAATGGTCCATATTTAAAACAGTCTAACCTTCGGGCGGGAGATCAAAGGGATCGTCCTCGCGTTCTTCGGATTCGCGGCGCAATTCCACGCTGCGTTCGGGCACGGCCTGCGGGCTGGTTTCAAGCAGCTCGGACGATGTCAGCGGATCTGTCGCACCGTGCGGAGCAGGCGGCAGCGATGCGCCCTCCAGCGGTTCCAGTTCGCCCATCTGGCCACAGGAACACAGCATCAGCGCCAGGGCCGCTATGGCCGGTTTCTTCATCGCTCGGCCTCCAGCTGTGCACGCGCCTCTGCCACGCGGGCGCGCACCTGATCGGGCGCAGTGCCGCCATAAGAAGCGCGTGCGGCCACGGAAGCCTCCACCGACAAGGCGGCATAGACCCGCTCGTCAATCCGGGCATCGATGGCCTGCAAATCGTCCAGCGGCAGCGCATCCAGCGCGATTCCGCGGCTTTCCGCCAGCTTGACCGCAGCGCCGGTGATGTGATGCGCCTCACGGAACGGAATATTCGCCGCGCGCACCAGCCAGTCTGCCAGATCGGTTGCCGTGGCATAGCCAAGCTCTGCCGCCTGGCGCATGCGTTCGGTCCTGAAAGTGCTTTCCGCCACCATGCCGGTCATCGCCGCGATCGACAGGCCGAGCAGCTGCGCGGCTTCGAAAACCGGCGGCTTGTCGTCCTGCATATCCTTGGAATAGGCGAGCGGCAGGCCCTTCATCGTCACCATCAGAGCAGTGACACAGCCCACGATCCGCCCGGCATGGCCGCGCACCAGCTCTGCCGCATCGGGGTTTTTCTTCTGCGGCATGATGGATGAGCCGGTGGAGAGCGAATCGGCCATGCGCACAAAGCCGAAAGGCTGGCTGGCCCAGATCACGAATTCTTCCGCCAGGCGGGACAGGTGCAGGCTGCACTGCGCCGCGGCCTGCAGGAAATCGATGGCGAAATCGCGGTCCGACACGGCATCCAGGCTGTTGCGCGTGGGCGCATCGAAGCCCAGCGCCTGCGCGGTCATTTCCCGGTCTATCGGAAAGCCGGTGCCAGCCAGTGCCGCGCTGCCCAGCGGGCTTTCATTCATCCGCGCGCGCGCATCGGCAAAGCGCGAACGGTCGCGCCGCATCATCTCGTAATAGGCCATCAGGTGATGGCCCAGCGTCACCGGCTGTGCGGTCTGCAAATGGGTGAAACCGGGCATGATGGAACCGGCATGCGCCTCTGCTTGCGTCACCAGCGCATCCTGCAGCGCGGCCAGCCCGGCATCGACATCGTCCATCGCCTCACGCACCCACAGGCGGAAATCGGTCGCCACCTGGTCGTTGCGGCTGCGCGCCGTATGCAGGCGGCCAGCAACCGGGCCGATCAGTTCGGCAAGGCGGCTCTCGGTGGTCATGTGGATATCTTCGAGGTCCCAGTCCTCGGGCACGCCATTGGCTTCATACTCGCCCGAAACGCGCTCCAGACCGTCCAGAATCGTCTGTGCATCGTCTGCGGTCACAATGTCGCAGGCGGCCAGCATCGCCACATGCGCGCGGCTGGCGGCGATGTCCTGTCGCCACAGGGCTTTGTCGAACGGGATCGATGCGTTAATCTCACGCATGATGGCAGACGGCCCTTCCGCGAACCGCCCACCCCACATGCTGTTGGAGGCACTACCCTTGCTCAAGACGAAAAAATTCCCTGCATTCCTGGCCTGCCTGATGGCTGCCGCTCTGGCGGGTTGCGATACCGGGGAGGCAGACCCCGCGCAAGGCGGCGAAGAAGTCTCTTCGGAAACCGGAGTCGAGGAATTCACCGGCACGCTGGACCGCACCTTTGCCGGAGAGGCGATTCCGGCGGTGATGCTGAGCGACCCGGCAGGCATCACGATGGAGCTGGCCGATAGCGGCGACAGGCCCATCCTGCTCAATTTGTGGGCCACCTGGTGCGCGCCCTGCGTGGTGGAAATGCCGCTGCTGGATGCGCTTGCGGGCGAGCTGGGCGAAGACGTGCGCGTGCTGACGGTGAGCGAGGACCTGTCCGGAGCCGACGCCGTGGTGCCGTTTTTCGAGGAGCGGGGCTTTACCAACCTGCCGCGATGGATGGACCCTAACAACGATCTGGCGATTGCCTTTGGCGGCGGCGCGGTGCTGCCGCTGACGGTGCTGTATAATGCAGACGGCAAGGAAGTGTGGCGCGTGATCGGCTCCTATGACTGGGGCAGCGAGGAAGCGCGCGTGCTGGTGCAGGAGGCTTTGGCCGATGACGGGTAAACCCCAAGACTCGCAGTTCTGCCGTGACATACAGCGGCGGCGCTTTCTTGGCGCCTTTGCCACCGGGATTGGTGGGACAATGCTGGCGGGCTGTGGGTCAAGCGCATGCGCGCAGGCAGCAGTGGCGGCGGCCTGCCGGGTAACGCCCACAGAGATTCGCGGGCCATACCCCGCAGATGGCGTGGGCGGGCGCGACGCACGGATCAACGTGCTCGACCTCGCCGATGTCCTGCGCAGTGACATTCGCCCCAGCTTTGCCGGGCTGGAAGGTGAGGCTGGCGGCGTTCCGATGCAGATCGAGCTGGAGCTGACCCGTTCGGACGATGATTGCGCAGTGCTGGCACGCCGCGCGATCTATCTGTGGCAATGCGATGCAGGGGGCGAATATTCGCTCTATACAAGGCGCGACGTGAACTATCTGCGCGGGCTACAACCCACCGACACGGCGGGCACAGCGCGTTTCAGTTCCATTGTACCGGGCTGTTACGGCGGGCGCGCACCGCATCTGCATGTCGAGATTTTCAGCGATGTGGAAGCAGCGATGGGCGGCGTTGCGCCGCTTCTGGTATCGCAGCTGGGCTTGCCGACCGGACCGTGCGAGGAGGTGTATGGCGACCGCGCGCTTTACGGTGACAGCGCCGCCAATCTCGCCCGCTGGCCTGCCGAGCGCGACTGGGCATTCAGGGGCGATGACCGCAGCCACATGATGCTGGCGATGGAGGGCGATGCACAGTCCGGATTTACTGCCCGGGCGCGGATTGCCCTTTCGGCCTGAGTGCTTCGTAATCGGGAAAGGCAAGGCCCAGCCTGCCCAGCGGTGATCCGGCCATGCCTGCCACCAGCATCGCCTTTATCGCCGGGCCTGGCGCAATGCGCGATGCCGGTGCCAGCAGCAGGTCGCGCAAGGCTGCCGGTGCACCTTTGTGCGACTGATAGAGCGGGGTGAAAGCCGCTGTCAGCCTTTGATACAGCCGCACATGCGCCTGCCGCAGGGCAATCGCGCCATGCAGGCGCGCTTGCAGGTCACCCTCCCCCGCCAGCCCCAGAGCCAAAGCCCAGGCATCCAGCAGCGCCATGTTGGCACCCTGCCCCAGCTGCGGGCTGGCCGAATGCCAGGCATCACCGATATGGATCAGCCGCGCTTCCACCGGCGTAGCGAAGGTGCGGTGCGCATAGCGGGCAAATGTCATCTGATCGGCGCTGGCGATCTGCGGCAGGATCGTCTCGCACTGTGGCCACAGGCCGCGCACCTCATCCTTCCAGCATTGCAGTCCATTGGCCTGCCACGCGGCATGATCCTGCTGTTGCAGGGACCAGAAGAAGGAGAACTCCCGCCGCCCGCCGCTGTGGCGCACACCGGTGGGCAATATCCCAACCATGCGGTGCGCTGCTTCATATCGCTGTTCCAGCAAGGTGAGGTCAAATGCGCCGTCCTCCGGCCATTCCAACGTGGTCCACAGCGCGCCAAAGGGTAGATACTGGCCTTGCGAGGGTGTCAGCGGGGACCCGACGCCCAGACAATCAACCAGCAGATCATGGCTGGCGGGCGCATCGCGATTGGCAAATCGAATGATCCGCTGGCCCGTGCCTTCCTCGCTGGTGCAGATCTCATGATCGGTCAGCACGGGGATCTTTTCCGCCAGCACGGCAGAATGAAGGAGATCGAACAGGCTGGCGCGGTGGATGCCGAGGCCGAAAACGCCGGGCACGGAAAGATCGGCATAATCCGCCTCCAGCACCGCTTCCCCTTCGCGGTTCAGCCCGTGCAGGCGCTGGATCGGCGCACCCCTGGCAACGGCGGTCTGCGCCAGGCCCAGCCGCGCGAGCACGGCCAGGCCGGTGGGCTGGATCATCAGGCCGGAGCCGACCGGGCGCGGCCGGGCAAAGCGATCGTACAGAGTGACGCGGTGCCCCTGCCTGTGCAGCAATAAAGCCGAAGCGAGTCCGGCAATTCCGCAGCCGGCGATGGCGATATCGAGGCGGTTCATCGCGCTGGCCTAACAGCGGAGCGAAGAAACTTCCAACACTGGGTCTTCCCAGCGCCGCAAGCTTGCGCTAGGGGCCGCGTCGCTATTGCGATAGTGGGGCGATTAGCTCAGTTGGTAGAGCATCTCGTTTACACCGAGAGGGTCGGCGGTTCGAGCCCGTCATCGCCCACCATTTTCGACCAGGCAAAGCCATCTGGCGGATGGTTTTCAGATCGGAAATTCCCACTGCAAATGAAGCCGGAATAACGGCCCGCGGCTCTGCTGCCCCTGCGATCAGGGCGTTCACACCAGTTGCGCGGCGTTCTTGCCCATTTCATCAAAATAACGGGCCATGCCATCGGTTGCCTTGTCGCTCAGCGCGATGAAGGCGCGGCGGCGATCGGTGTCATCCTCCACCCTCTCCAGCAGTCCGGAATCGGTCATCTGGCTGATCCAGCGCAGCGCGGTGGTGGGCGGCACGCCCGATGCAATGCACAAGGAAGTGACCGAAACACGGTTATGTTCAACCCGCGCGGCGGTGAGATCGAGCAGCATGTCCCACGCGGGATCGGCAAACAGGTCCCCATCGAAGAAGCGCGCCCGCAGCTGCCGCTGATGGATGATCCGGCGCACCAGCCGGGGATCGGGCAATGGCGGGCGGGTGGAACGCACCAGCCGGTCGCTCGACGATTGCTTGTCACCGGTTGATTGCGGGCCGCCCGCCTGCTCGTCAAACCGAAAAGCCCGTGTGGGACTGCGGACACTGCGTCCAGATTCTGCAGGCTCTCCCATCCGTTCCAGCTTCTCGGAAATCTGGTTCACCTGCTCCGTCAGGCGCAACAGGGTAAGCCGGTCTTCATCGGACAATTCGCGCAGGCGCAGATTGGGAATGCGAGCCAGCATCTGCCCCAGCGCGATCACCCGTTCGGCCCGCCGCGGACTGACGAGGATTTGCGGATCGGACTGCGAACAACAGGCAAACACATCCTCCAGCCCGTCCACGCTGGTGGAAATCACCAGGCGCGCACCAGAGCGCGCGGCGCGCGTATCGAGGCGGGAAAGCGCGGCCAGTCCCTGTGCACCGGGCAGCGGGCAATCGATCAGGATCGCTTCCCCCAGGCTGCGGGGATCGCCTTCGAGCAATTGCGCCAGAGAACCGCATTCGCGCATTCCCAGTCCGGCGGATTCGACATCGGCGCAAATCTCGTCCCGCAGGCGGTCATCATCGGCAAACACCGAAACAGCAAACGGCAGGCCAACCGCATCGGCCACGGCACCATAGGCAAAATTGACCTGACCCATCGAAGAACTCCCTGATTCGTATTGGAACAGGATGAGAACAAATGGGGATCGTGTCAAGAATTGTGTGGTCGGTAGCGGGACCGGTCGGCGTGATCAGTCCGCGAAAGGATCGCGCACCAGTATGGTGTCGTCGCGCTGGGGGCTGGTGGACACGCTGGCCACCGGGCAATCGATCAGTTCCTCGATCCGGCGAATGTACTTGATCGCCTGCGCGGGAAGGTCAGCCCAGCTGCGCGCACCCACGGTGGTGCCTTCCCAGCCCTCGATCTCCTCATACACCGGCTGCACGCGGGCCTGATCGGCGGCGTGGGCGGGCAGGTAATCGAGCATCTGGCCATCGAGCATGTAGCCGGTGCATATCTTGATCGTCTCAAACCCGTCGAGCACGTCGATCTTGGTCAGCGCAATGCCGGTGACGCCGGAAATGGCGCAGGTCTGGCGCACCAGCACCGCATCGAACCAGCCGCAGCGGCGCTTGCGGGCGGTAACGGTGCCGAATTCATGGCCCTTTTCGCCCAGTGTCTGGCCGACTTCATCCTCCAGTTCGGTGGGGAACGGGCCGGAGCCGACGCGGGTGGTGTAGGCTTTGACGATCCCCAGCACGAAGCCTGCGGAGCTGGGGCCAAGGCCCGATCCGCTGGCCACGGTGCCGCTGACCGTGTTGGAGGAGGTGACGAAGGGATAGGTGCCGTGATCGACATCGAGCAGCACACCCTGCGCGCCCTCGAACAGGATCTTCGCCCCGGCCCGCTTGACCTCGTTCAACCGCTTCCACACCGGCTGGGCGTATTGCATCACGAACGGCGCAATCCCGCGCAGCTTTTCCAGCAGGGCGGCGCGATCGATCGGCGGCTCGCCAAAGCCGGCGCGCAGCGCATCGTGATGCGCGCACAGACGGTCCAGCTGGGGTTCCAGTTCGTGCAGGTGGGCAAGGTCGCACACGCGGATGGCGCGGCGGCCCACCTTGTCTTCATAGGCCGGGCCGATGCCGCGTCCGGTGGTGCCGATCTTGCCCTTGCCGGCGGCAGCTTCGCGCATCACGTCCAGCTCACCATGTACGGGCAGGATCAGCGGGCAATTGTCGGCAATACCGAAGTTCTCCGGCGTGATCGCAACGCCCTGCCCTTCCAGCCGGGTAATCTCGTCCTTCAGCGCCCACGGATCGAGCACCACGCCATTGCCGATCAGCGACAATGTGCCGGTGACGATGCCCGAAGGCAGCAGGCTGAGCTTGTAGGTGGTGTTGCCGACAACCAGCGTATGGCCGGCATTGTGCCCGCCCTGGAACCTGACGACGACATCGGCGCGAGACGCCAGCCAGTCGACAATCTTGCCTTTGCCTTCATCGCCCCACTGGGCGCCGATCACGGTTACGTTGGCCATGGGTACACTCCTCCACCCTGCCAGGTGGATCCGAAGGCGTCCTTCGACAGGACTCGACGCCGGGATGAGACAGGCCGGAGCAGCGCTCCGATTGCGTTGCGCGGCCTAGCGTGGCGGTATGCAATGTCAACCGCAGATGGTGGAAACGGGCGCCATCGCGCCCCGGTCATGCACAATTCATGTGCCCGCCAGCATTGCACGCATGTTGAACAGGAGCGACCCCGTGCGAAAACTTGCCCTGACGCTGATTGCCGCCGCACTGGTGGTGCCGGCCATGCCGCCGCTGTCCGCCGCCATCAACGCGCAGAGCCGGGATGCCACCATGCAGACGCTGGCCTATGGCAGCGACGATGCGCAGACGCTGGATTACTGGCCCGGCGCATCGCTGGATGCTCCGCTGGTGGTGTTCGTCCACGGCGGCGGGTGGAAGCGCGGGGACAAGACCATGATGCGCCGCTCCGCCAAGCTGGAGCATTGGCAGGCGCTGGGTTACGCCGTCGCCTCCATCGATTACCGCCTTGTGCCGGATTTCACCGTGGAGCAGCAGGGCGCCGATGTTGCCGCCGCGCTCGCCTTCCTGCGCCAGCGCGCCGCGACGCTGCACTTCGATACAGGGCGTATCGCACTGATCGGCCACAGTGCGGGCGCGCACCTGGTGGCGCTGGTGGGCACTGATCCGCAATATTTTCGCGGTGCAGGCCTGCCGATGGATGCGGTGGCCGGGATCATCCCGCTGGACGGGGCGGCCTATGATGTGCCCGACCAGATGGACGAGAATGCGCGGCTGATGGGCAATACCTATCGCCAGGCGTTCGGCACCGATCCGGCACGCCAGCGGGCCTTGTCGCCCACGCTGCACGCCGCCGCGCCCAATGCTCCGGAATTCCTGATCCTGCATGTTCAGCGCGAGGACGGTACGCGCCAGAGCGGGGAGCTGGGTGCGGCCCTGCGCCGCGCCGGAACGCCCGCCACGGTACAGGGATTTTCCGGCCGGGGCCTGCGCGGGCACCGGGCCATCAATCGCGATCTGGGAGAGGCGGATTACCCGGCAACCGCGGTAGTGGATGCATTCCTGGCGCGGATATTCGCCCGCTGATCAGCGCGCGGCTGCACCCCGGCGGCTTTGCTTTTGCTGCGGCCATGCTAAAGGCGCTGCCATCATGACCAGCTTGCCGATCTGCGTTGCCGCACTTTACCAGTTCACGCGCTTTACCGATTGCGCGGCGGTGCAGGCACCGCTGCAGCAGGTCTGCGATACGCAGGGCATCAAGGGCACCATCCTGATCGCGGAGGAAGGCATCAACGGCACCATCGCCGGAACCGATGATGCCATTGCCGCGGTGCTGGGTCACATCCGCGCCCTGCCCGGCTGCGCCGATATCGGAATCAAGTTCTCGCGCGCGGCAGAGATTCCCTTCATCCGGATGAAAGTGCGGCTGAAGAAGGAGATCGTGACGCTGGGCCAGCCCGGTGTCGATCCGGTGGGCGACGTGGGCACCTATGTCGATCCGCAGGACTGGAACGCGCTGATCGCAGACCCGGACACGATCGTGATCGACACGCGCAACGATTATGAGGTTTCGATCGGCCAGTTCGAAGGCGCGATTGATCCCAGGACCACCAGTTTCCGCGATTTCCCCGCATGGTTCCGCGCCCGCCGGGCAGAGCTGCTGGGCCGCACCAACAAGCCCAGGGTGGCGATGTATTGCACCGGCGGCATTCGCTGCGAAAAGTCGACCGCCTTCCTGCGCTCCGAAGGGATCGAGGACGTCTATCACCTGAAGGGCGGCATCCTCTCCTACCTCGAACATATCCCCGAGGAGGAAAGCCGCTGGCGCGGTGAGTGCTTCGTGTTCGACGAACGCGTCAGCGTGGGTCACGGCCTGCAGCAGGGCGATTACACGCTGTGCCGCGCCTGCCGCCACCCTCTGGATGAGGAGGACCGGGCTTCGGAATTCTATGAAAACGGCGTGTCCTGCCCGCATTGCCACGCTCAGCGCACGCCGCAGCAGCGCAGCCGCTATGCCGAACGCCAGAAGCAGATGCGGCTGGCAAGGAAGCGCGGCCAGGCGCATGTCGGTGCAAGGCTGGCCGGTACGGATGACCGATAGGCCGGTCTTCTACAGCTTTCGCCGCTGCCCCTATGCCATGCGCGCACGATTGGCATTGCAGAACAGCGGCATAGCGATCGAACACCGGGAGATCGTGCTGCGCGACAAGCCTGCGCATATGCTGGAAATCTCTCCCAAGGGCACGGTGCCGGTGCTGTTGTTGCCGGATGGACGCGTGCTGGAGGAAAGCCTCGATATCATGCGCTGGGCACTGGCGCTGAGCGACCCCGAAGGATGGCTGAGCGGCACTGACGATGCACTGATCGCCGCCAATGACGGGCCGTTCAAGCAGCACCTCGACCGCTACAAATATCCCTCGCGCTTTGATGGCGCCGATCCGCTGGAACACCGCGCGGGAGGCCTGGCGATCCTGCAAGATCTGGAGCAGCGGCTGGCGCAGCAGCCATTCCTGTGCGGACCAACCCGCAGCTTCACCGATGCGGCCATCGCGCCCTTCGTGCGGCAATTCGCACATACTGACCGGGACTGGTTTGTTGCACAGCAATTGCCAGCCTTGCAGGCCTGGCTGGAGAGCTATCTGGCATCGGACCTGTTCACCGCGATCATGGCAAAGCACCCGATTTGGGTGCCGACCGACTAATCTGGCCGACTGATCTACAGCGCGACCGGCTCTTCGCCCTGCAACACGTGGGAGCAGCCCAGCTTTGCCGGATCATCCTGTTCCGAAAGCGCCGCCAGCGTGCGCCAGCCTTCGCCGCGCAACTGCGCCGCAGCGCCGCGATCATGGCCCAGCGGCAGGAACACCTTGGCGCCGAGGTCCTCATTACCCTTCACCGCCTCGACCAGTTCTTCGGGGTAGAGCGAGAAGCCGGTGGCAGGCTCGTTACTGCCGCCGATCATGTAGGTGCCGCCGCGGCCCAGCGCACCGCGCACGCCATCGGCAAAGATCGTGAAGCCGAACCAGCTCTGATATTCAAAGCCGTGGCGTTCTGACGGATCGAGCGTCAGCCGCGCCTTGCCCGCCACGCGTGCGGCAATCTGGCGCAGGCCTTCCAGCCGGGTGGCCAGCGCCCCGCCGGCATCGAAGGCGGCGAGTTTCTCGGCGGCTTCCTCGAACGGTCCGCTGGCGAACAGCAGCGGGATATACGCCTCGCCGCCCGCTTCCTTCAGCCCGCCTGCATCCTTGGCATCCAGCTCGCGGCGCACGGCATCGCGCTGCTCGGGATCGAGCGGACAGGTATCCTGTGCCAGCGTATCCACCAGATCCGGCAGGGTGAAATCGACAGAGATGCCGGTGGCACCGGCAGCTTCGAGAGCGGCAATCGCCAGCTCTACCATTTCGCCTGCCGCAGCCGCGCTGTCACTGCCGATCAGCTCCGCGCCGATCTGCAGGTTTTCGCGCCGCGGCTCCAGCTGGTCCCCGGCGATGCGCACCACCTGCCCAGCATAGCACAGGCGCAGCGGGCGCGGCGTGGTGGCAAGGCTGGTGGCGGAAATGCGCCCGACCTGTGCGGTAATGTCCGATCGCAGCGCCAGCGTGCGCAGGCTCTTGGGATCGACGAAGCGGAACATGTGCCGCGTCAGCAGGCCATCGGTGCGACGGGCCATGCTCTTTTCAAATTCGATAAGCGGAGGGCGCACACGGTCAAAACCGTGCGCGCCCATCACCGCCATTGCAGCATATTCGATACGGGCTGCCGCTGCCGCGCTTTGCGGCAGGCGGTCTTCCAGCCCTTCGGGCAGCAGGTCCGATGTAGGATCGTTCATCACCCGCAAGCCCCTAGCGCCTTCCACGTCAGAAAGACAACGCCTTCACGACCTTCACGCCTTCGATTTTGCTGGCCTTGTCGATCACATCGGCAGGGATGCGCTGGTCAACCGAAAGCAGCAGCACAGCTTCCCCGCCCGCTTCGCGGCGACCAAGGTGGAAGGTGCCGATGTTGATTCCGGCCTCACCCATCAGCGAGCCCATACGGCCGATGAAGCCGGGCGCATCCTGGTTGACGACATAGAGCATGTGGCCATCCAGATCGGCTTCGATCCCGATACCGAAGATCTCCACCAGACGCGGTGCGTTTTCGCCGAACAGCGTACCGGCAACCGAACGCGGTCCCTGGCTGGTGGCCACGGTCACGCGCAGTAGCGTGTGGTACACGCCCTCGTGCTCGTAACGGACGGAACGGACCTGCAAGCCGCGCTCCTTCGCCAGGTAAGGCGCGTTGACCATGTTCACCGTGTCCGAATAGTGGCGCATGAAGCCGGCCAGAACCGCACCTTCGATCGGCTTGCCGTTGAGTTCGGCAGCAGCGCCCGAACGCTCGATGGTGATTTCGGTCAGATTGCCGTGAGCCAGCTGGCTGACCAGCGAGCCGAGCTTTTCCGCCAGCGCCATGTACGGCTTCAGCTTGGGCGCTTCCTCGGCGCTGAGCGAAGGCATGTTGAGCGCATTGGTAACGCCGCCGGTGAGCAGGAAGTCGCTCATCTGTTCGGCCACCTGCAAGGCCACGTTGACCTGCGCTTCAGTGGTCGATGCACCCAGATGCGGGGTGCAGATGAAATTGGGCGTGCCGAACAGCGGGCTTTCCTTGGCCGGTTCCACTGCAAACACGTCCAGCGCGGCGCCTGCCACATGGCCGCTGTCGAGCGCTTCCTTCAGAGCGACCTCATCGATCAGCCCGCCGCGCGCGCAATTGACGATGCGCACGCCCTTCTTGGCCTTGGCCAGACGATCACGGTTGAGGATGTTGCGCGTCTCATCGGTCAGCGGCGTGTGCAGGGTGATGAAATCGGCCCGTTCCAGCAGCTGTTCCAGATCGACCTTCTCCACGCCCATTTCCACGGCGCGTTCGGGCGTCAGGAAGGGATCGTAGGCGACAACCTTCATCTTCAGGCCCAGCGCGCGCGATGCGACGATGGAGCCGATATTGCCGGCGCCGATCAGGCCCAGCACCTTGCCGGTGACTTCCACGCCCATGAAGCCGTTCTTCGGCCACAGCCCCTGCTGCGTCTGCGCATTGGCTTCCGGAATTTGCCGGGCCAGTGCGAACATCAGGGCGATGGCGTGTTCGGCAGTGGTGATGGAATTGCCGAACGGCGTGTTCATCACCACCACGCCCTTTGAACTGGCGTAGGGGATGTCGACATTGTCCACGCCAATGCCGGCGCGGCCGATGACCTTCAGATTGGTGGCCGCATCGAGGATCTCTGCCGTCACCTTGGTGGAAGACCGAATGGCGAGGCCATCGTACTGGCCGATGATGGCGATCAGTTCTTCGGGCGTCTTGCCGGTGATGACGTCCACATCGCAGCCGCGATCTTCAAAGATCTTGGCGGCATTGGGGTCCATCTTGTCGGCAATGAGTACTTTGGGCTTGGTCATGGGAATTCTCCCGTAAAATGAGAACAGGCGCGCGAAAGGGGGATGTGTGGCGTCGCCGTTTGAAAAAGGGGATAGCGGGCCCCGCACGAAGCGGGGCCACGCCGGTCAGCTTTACAGCGTGCCGTTCTTCAGGGCTTCATAAGCCCATTCGATCCACGGCAGCAGGCGCTTGATATCCTCGGCTTCCACCGAACCACCGCACCAGATGCGCAGCGACGGCGGAGCATCGCGGTAGCCGTTGAAATCATAGCCGATGTCCATTGCTTCAAGCTTGGAAGCGATGGTCTTGGGCACAGCTGCCTGCTCTTCAGCGGAGAGGTTGTCATACCACTCGCCCTGGAAGACCATGCACACACCGGTGTTGGTGCGCTGGGCGGGATCGGGAACCATGTTGCGCAGCCAGGGCGTGCTCTCGATCCAGTCGGTCACGATCTTGGCATTGGCATCGGCACGTTCGAACATCGCCTTGCGGCCACCGATCGACCTGGCCCATTCCAGCGCCATGATGTAATCTTCGGTCGCCAGCATGGAGGGGGTGTTGATCGTGGCGCCTTCGAAGATGCCGGTGTTGATCTTGTTACCCTTCTTCAGGCGGAACAGCTTGGGAAGCGGCCATTCGGGATCATAGCTTTCGATCCGCTCAACCGCCTTGGGGCTGAGGATCAGCATGCCGTGCTGCGCTTCTGAGCCCAGCACCTTCTGCCAGCTGTAGGTGGTGGCATCGAGCTTGGCCCAATCCATCTCCATCGCGAACACGGCGCTGGTGGCATCGTTGATGGTGATGCCTTCGCGGCCCGGCGCAAGCCAATCCGTATTGGGGATCTTCGCGCCCGAAGTGGTGCCGTTCCAGGTGAAAACGACATCGTTTTCCTGGGGGATCTGCGCAAGATCGGGAATATGGCCGTAATCGGCGTCCAGCACCTGCAGGTTGGGCAGCTTGAGCTGCTTGACCGCATCCTGAATCCACACGTTGCCGAAGCTTTCCCATGCGGCCACAGTTGTCGGGCGGTTGCCCAGCATGGACCACATCGCGCATTCCAGCGCGCCGGTATCGGAGCCGGGCATGATGCCGACCAGATAATCATCGGGAACGCCGAGCAATTCCTTGCTCAGGTCGATGGCATATTTCAGCCGGCCCTTGGCATATTTGGAGCGATGCGAACGTCCCAGGCTCTTGATATCGAGCTTGTCGAGCGACCAGCCGGGAAATTTGCAGGTGGGTCCGGATGAAAAAAACGGGCGCTCCGGACGAAGCGTAGGTTCGGTACTCATTTGTATTCTCTCCTTGCAGAGAGCTCGCGCGGCGTTGGGACCGCGTGGCCCGTCGGCGGCCCTAGGCGGATGCCGATCTGAGTCAAGCGCGATTATGATTTCTGCACCGCTGCGCGCGCTCGCCATCCGGAAATTAGGAAAATATTAACCACAGGTCCGCCAGAAACATCAGTATGACCCGCTTTGCCATCATCGCCATGTCGGCTGCACTGCTATCCGGATGCTCGGTCGTGCCCGAATCACGCGGGCAACAGCGCGCTGCGCCCCGCGCGCAGCAAAGCGTTACCGTTGCCACCGCCGCCCGCCCGCAGGAGAGCCAGTGCCTGACCCGGCTTGGCCAGGCAGGTGTGCAGTTCTCCCCCCTTCCCGATCGCTATACTGGTGAGGGGTGCAGCAACATCGGCACTGTCCAGCTGACCGCGCTGCGCAGCGATATCACCACCATGGCGGTCAGCAATATCGGCCCCGTGCAATGCGATGTGGGCAATGTCTTTGCCAGCTGGGCACGCTTCGGCGTGGACCGCGCCGCCCGCCAGCTGCTGGGATCGCCGCTGCAACGCATAGAGACCATGGGCAGCTATTCCTGCCGCAATGTTGCCGGTTCCGCGCGCCGATCCGCCCATGCCACCGCCGGAGCCATCGATGTGGCCGCCTTCATCCTGGCCGATGGCCGCCGCATCAGCGTGGCCGATGACTGGAACAATGGCTCTTCGGCAGAGCGGGAGTTCCTGCGGGTGGTGCAAGGCAGCGCGTGCCGCCGCTTTGCGACCGTGCTCGGCCCTGAATACAACGCCGCCCACCGCGATCATTTCCACGTCGAAGGGGTGATGGAGGGCAGTTCGTTCTGCCGTTGATCTGGCCCGTGCCTATGGCCGCCGAGGGCTGAGGACAGAGCTATTCGCCAGCCAGCCGCGCACGCGGGGCCCGCTCACCTTCGTCGAATGTCTGGTAGGTGGCACTACCGTCCACGTCGTAATTGGCTTCCAGACGCAGGCGCACCACTTCGGCGGCATGCTGCGCGCCGAGCTTTTCCATCATGTTGGCGCGGTGGATTTCCACTGTACGCGGACTGATTTCCAGCGCCCGGGCAATCGCCTTGTTGGAACATCCCTCGCTCAGCCATTCCAGCACTTCACGCTCTCGCTTGCTCAGCGTGCCGATCCGCTGGCGGGCTTCCACCAGCCGGCGGCGTGCTTCGGCATGGCGGCCCGCATCGACCATCACATGCGTGGCCATGCGGCTGAACTCCTCCTCGTTCAGGGGCAGGCGCAGATAATCGAGCGCACCGGCCCTGATCGCCTGCACCACCTCATCCACATCGGGCGCGTGAGAGGCGGCGACCACCGGCAACCAGACACCGGCATCGCTGAGCCGTTCGAGCAGGCTGTCCACCCCGCTGGTGAGGATACTGTCGCAGGCGATGATCACGCCTTTCGTGGGCGACATCATCAGCAATTCGGCGATATCCGAATAGACCTCTGCATGATGGCCGAGCGAAAAGGCCAGGCGTGAATGTTCCGCGCGAAGACGGCTGTCGCCGCCCAGGATGTGAAGTGTGAGTCGTTTTTCCATGGCTCAGATATGTGCAGCCATTGGCGGGGCCTGGCACGAAAGGTCTGAACCATAACCAAGCAAATATACCTGCCGGGCGACTGTTTTTCGGGAGAATTGCACGATTGAATTCCATCCATTGTGGAGCGGAATTCGGTATTATCCCGGAAAGGAAGTCTACTTATGATGTTTTCCCTAGGTAGAGACACCTAGTTGTTGAGGCAATTCAACGAGTTGCCTTGTCCGTGTCCTGCTGGAAGCTGTAATCCGGCAGGGAGTGGAACGCACTGCGCAAGGCTTCGCTCCAGCTCGATGAGATGGCATCGAAATAAGGATCGGTCTGGTCAATCCGGCGCATATGCAGCGGCTCGAAATTGTCACGCTCGATCACCATCAGGTCCAGCGGCAGGCCGACCGAGAGATTGGCCTTGAGCGTGGAATCGAAGCTGACCATCAGCAGCTTCACCGCATCTTCAAAGCTCATCGAGCGGTCATAGGCGCGGATCAGGATCGGGCGGCCATACTTGGTTTCGCCAATCTGGAAGAACGGCGTGTCGAAGCTGGCTTCGATGAAATTGCCTTCCGGGTAGATCATGAACAGGCGCGGCTCCATCCCGGCAATCTGCCCGGCGAGGATGATCGAGGCGGTAAAGCGCCCCTTGCCGTTCTGGCCGTTTTCGGACTGGGTGGCGTGCACGGTTTCGCGCAGCAGCTTGCCGATCTCCACAGCCACCTGGAACATGGTGGGCAGTTCCAGCAGCGAGTTCTGCCTCTCTCCCGGTGCCTTGGTGCGCTCCTCCAGCCGGCTGATCACCGCCTGGGTGGTGGCCAGATTGCCCGCCGTCATCAGCGACAGGATGCGCTCTCCCGGCACCGTCCAGTGGGTCATCTTGCGGAAGATCGAGATATTGTCGACGCCCGAATTGGTGCGCGTATCGCTCATCAGGACCAGGCCCTTGTCGAGCACCATGCCAACGCAATAAGTCATTTGAGTACCTGTACTTTCAAGAATTCAACGGCAGACAATTGTCCGGACCGTCATTGTTGGACCATCTGCTGTTCGACCGAAAGGTCGACAGTCAGGTCCTTGGTCGATGCACCATAGCTGGTGCCCGTTATGGGTGCCGCATCGCGGTAGTCACGGCCCGTGGCGACACGCACATAGCGCTCATCCGGGCTGATACCGTTCGAAACATCGAAACCGACCCAGCCAAGCCCCTCCACATGGGCTTCCGCCCAGGCGTGGGTTGCCTCCTGCTGGATCCGGTCATTCATCATCAGATAGCCACTGACATAACGCGCCGGAATGCCCAATGCGCGCGCCGCACCAATGAAGATCTGTGCGTGGTCCTGGCAAACGCCGCCGCCATCGGCCAGCGCCTGTTCCGCGGTGGTGTCCACATGGGTCACGCCAATTTCATATTTCACCGCTTCGATCGTGGCGGCCGAAAGACTGTGCAGCATGGCCAGCTTGTCATCATCATTACGGCGAACGGCAGCGATCAGCGCATTCAGCTTTGGCCCTGGCCGCGTGCGCTTGGTCTGCGCCAGAAACGACCACAGCGGCAGGAAGCCCGAATGGGTACCCAGAACGCCCGCACTGTCATTGGTGTCCACCGTGCCCTGACATCTGACGACCACTTCCTGCGTTCCGGGAAGGACCGAGATCAGCGAGGTGTGATTGAAGTTCTGGTCATCATATTCCAGTTCCAGCACCGCGCCTTCAAAGCTCATCGTCCAGTCGACAATGATCTGCCCCTGCGTTGCCTTGGGCGTCAGCCGCAGGCGCTGCAACGCGTGCTTTACCGGCTGGTCGAACACGTAATGGGTCGTGTGATTGATGGCTAAGCGCATGATTGTGGACCCCGGATCAATCGGCAAACAGGTAATCTTCGGCAATCGCGGTGGCGATAGCCTGGTTGCCAACGATGAAATTGACGAGGAATTCATGCAGCCCGGTATCGAAGATGGTGTCGATGGTCGCCGCGGCCAGCTTGTTCTTCGCCTCCTGCATCAGGGTGTTCGCCCTGCTCTCCTGACCGTGCATTTCTGCGAGAGCCTGAAGATTGTCGGACAGCGCCTCGTAACAAAAGGGGAAGCTGCGCGGGAAACGGCCATCCAGGATCAGCAGTTCGGCAATGCCGCGCGCATCCATTCTGCCGGCGTTGAGCGAGCGATGCGCGCGCCGACCGGACAGTGACCGCAGCACATTGTCCCACTGGCCCGAATCCAGCGTGGAGCCGACATAGGAATAGGACGGCAGCAGCAGGTAATATTTGACGTCGAGGATACGGGCGGTGTTGTCCGCCCGTTCAAGATAGGTGCCGGACCGCGCGAAATGATAGATGTCATTGCGATACATCGAGCCATAGGTGGCACCGCGCACCAGAGTGGCCTCGCGCCGGATCTGCCGCAGCACTTCGCCCAGCGCAGCATCGCGCACTGGCCGGGCCATCGCGCCCTTCAGCGTCATCCATCCTTCATTCACCGCTTCCCACACTTCTGCGGTGATGGACGTTCGCGATGCGCGCGCGTTGTTGCGCGCACTTTCCACCATCTTCAGCACGCTTTCGGCGTTGTCGGCATCGCGCAGCACGAAATTGCACACCTGCGGCCCGGTATAGACATCATGCGCCGCTTCATACGCCTTGCGCAGGCCCAGCGTGACGATGACGGAACGCCATTCATCTTCCGCCCCATCGGCCCCGCGGGTCAACGCCATGCGGGCGCCGGCCTCCAGCAGGCGGGCGGTGTTCTCCGCCCGTTCGAGATAGCGGTACATCCAGAATATGGAGCTGGCGGTCCGGCCTAACATGTGAGTGCTCCTGCCATCAGTCGTCCAGTACCCAGGTATCCTTGGTGCCGCCGCCCTGACTTGAATTGACGACCAGCGAGCCCTTCTTCAGCGCTACGCGGGTCAGGCCGCCGGGCGTGATATCCACCCCGTTGGGCGACACCAGCACGAACGGACGCAGATCCACATGGCGCGGCGCGAGGCCGGCCTTGGTGAAGATCGGCACGGTGGACAGCGCCAGCGTCGGCTGGGCGATATAGTTTTCCGGCCTCGCCTGAAGCTTCTTGGTGAAATCCGCCAGCTCTCGCTTGGAAGAGGTCGGCCCGATCAGCATGCCATAGCCGCCGGAACCGTGAACTTCCTTCACCACCAGATCGGCAATATTGTCCAGCACATAGGCGAGGCTGTCCGCTTCCGCGCAGCGCCAGGTCGGCACATTGGGCAGCAGCGGCTTTTCACCGGTATAAAACTCCACGATCTCCGGCATGAAGCTGTAGATCGCCTTGTCATCGGCAACACCCGTTCCCGGCGCGTTGGCGATGGTAATCCCGCCGGAGCGATAGACATCCATGATGCCGGGCACACCAAGCATGCTGCCGGGATTGAAAGTCAGCGGATCGAGGAAATCGTCATCGACGCGGCGATAGAGCACGTCGATCGGCTTGTAGCCCGACGTGGTACGCATCTGCACGCGCCCGCCAATCACCCGCAGATCGCTCGCTTCCACCAGTTCAGCCGTCATCTGATCGGCCAGGAAGGCATGCTCGAAATAGGCCGAGTTATAGATGCCCGGCGTCAGCACCGCGATCACCGGCTTGTCCGTCGTGGCGCTGGGCGCACAGGCGGCCAGACTTTTCGCCAGTCGGCGCGGGTAATCGGATACGCGCTGGACCGGAATGCGGGAAAACAGCTCAGGGAACATCGCAATCATCGTCTCGCGATTTTCCAGCATGTAGGACACGCCGCTGGGCGTGCGGGCATTGTCTTCGAGCACCATGAATTCATCAGGTCCGGTGCGGACCAGATCGATGCCGACGATGTGCGTGTACACGCCGCCGGGCGGATTGAAGCCGACCATTTCGGGAAGCCATGCTTCGTTATTGCTGAACAGGCGCTGCGGCAGGCGGCCCGAACGGATGATCTCCTGCCGGTGGTAAAGATCATGCATGAAGGCGTTGAGCGCGCGCACCCGCTGTTCGATCCCGCGAGACAGGCGGCGCCATTCGCTGCCGGTCACGATGCGCGGCACCATGTCGAAGGGGATCAGGCGTTCTTCGCCATCGCCCTCTCCATAAACGTTGAAAGTAATACCGCTGCGGCGGAAGAAATTCTCGGCTTCGGCATTCTTGCGGCGCATGGCCGCGGGTTCCTGCTGGTCAAGCCAGTTCGCATAATCGCGGTATGCCGGACGGACCGTGCCGTCTGGCTCAAACATTTCGTCGAAATTCGGAACGTCTGGATTACTCATAAACACCTTTTGCCGCACTGCAACACTACACGTTTAAATGCTTGCGCCAAGCGCCGTCTTGAAAAAATGCCGTCAGGATCAGGCGGCATCGAGTTCCTCGGCAACAGCCAGGATGGCCTCTGCCGAATTGGAGAAGCCCATGTGCGTACAGCGCAAGGCGCGGGTCCGGTCTCGCTCTCCGGCACAGCCGCATGCGCTGCGCGCTGCAACCACCCCGTCTCGCGGGCTCCAGAAAGCCACCGTCTCCACCGGGGGCTTGGCGGCGATATTTGCCGCGACCGGCGGACTCTCTACCGAATGGCCGGTAATCAGCTGGTAGATGCGCCAGACATTGTTGGAATAGGGCGTGTGGCTGAACGGCGCGCCCATCGTCACCACCTTGGCCACATGCTGCGGATGGCGCTTGGCAATCTCCCGCGCGAAAATTCCGCCAAGGCTCCAGCCCACCAGAACCACCTTCTGGCCATAGCGATCATGCACATCGCACACCCGGCGGGAGAGGATTTCGAAATTCTCCTCCGTCGGGCCGAAGTTGAAACCCATGCCCCAGCGCTTCACCACATGACCGGCAGCTTCCAGCTGGCGCGCCATATAGCGCATGCGCAACGGGTGGGTGGCAAAGCCGGGCAGAAGGATCACGATTTTGCGCTGGCTGGCCACGGGAACCTGCAAAGGCGCGCGCAAGTGGCGCAGCACCGGCTCAACAAAGGCCGTACTCTCCCCCAGCATCAGCACGCGGGAGGGGTGCGCGGCATTGTGCGGCGGCTGCTGGCGCAACAGTTCGACCCGGCGCGAGACCGCATGGGCGAGCATCCCCGCCCTTTCGGACAGGCCCTGTGCAACAGGAAAATGTTTCAGTTTTGCGGCGCCCATAGCTTCCTTGTAACACAACTGACTTGTTGGGCCAGCAATGGTTGAAGCCGGACATATTTCCGCAACAGGCGTCAGCAATCGCCGACGCGCTGATTCTCGACGACGAACTGCATTTCCAGCAGCCCGCCCGGAATGGCTGGCCCGCGTTGTTCAATGTCGAGCTGCATGCGCGAGCTTTCGGCGCTGCCCGTGCCCGTCATCTCCACCGTGCTGGAACTGCCGCCGGCGCCGGGACATTGCAATCTGGCGTGCAGGCGCGTGGCCCCGGCATCGAAACTCTCCACCGCGCAATCACCCTCCTGGATGTCGCGCAGCAGGGCCACAAAGCCCTCGTCGGCATCGGCGCCGGTCAGGCAGATCGTGCCTTCCTGCGGTTCCAGCACGTCCATCATCGTACGCATGCGCTGCGCTTCCTGCGGACTGGCGGAAGGCAGGTCAAACGACGTGAGCCGGGAGGTGGTGCGATAGAGGCCGGGCAGCGGCTTCACCATGTTGCCCGCGCTGGCGAGCATATCCTCCTGACTGGGCGGTTCGCTGGAACAGCCCGCCAGCACCTGACCGGTCAATAACAGGACAAGGGCCGCAGCCCTGCGGGTCAGGAACATTCTCCGATCCGCTCGGAAACCACGCGCATGCGGATGGTACCCGGACCCATGCCGGGCATGTCAGCCGAAAAGCTCATCACCATGTCCGCGCCATTGCCATCCATCGTTCCGGTCAGGCTGACATCGCCGGTAATGCCCTGGCCCGTGGGACAGTTCATCGCCGCGTCGATGGTGCCGCCGGACATGTCAAAACGCTCCACGTTGCAGTCGCTCTCGGCCATGTTGGCCAGCATCTGCTCACGCGAACTGGCCGCGTCTTCCGCGGTCAGGCAATAGGTCGTCTCTTCCGCCGCGCCCTCGGCAAAGGCGGAACGCATCATGCCCGCCATTTCCTCCGGCATTCCGGGCACGTCGAGTTCCAGCAGTTCCTGGGTGGAGCGGTACTGGCCCGGCTGCGGCGTTTCGGCATCGGCCAGCTGGCTGGCCATTTCGTCCGCGGTGACATCATCGCCATCGGCATCGCCGCCACAGGCAGTCAGGGCAAGGGCCGCGGCCAGCGGCAGGACATACAAGGATTTGCGCATTGGAATTCCCCCAAGGATAGCGGGCAGGGAATCCCTCCCCGCCAATATACCGGCAAACTAACAAGCCTGATGCCATATGCCAATCAGCCAATGAGCCAATACGCCGATTGCCAATGAGATTGCGCGTTGGCGCGCTCTTCCCCATATGAATGCACATGGCCGAACTCGTAATCCGCCGCGGACTGGAAGAGCCTGATACGTCAGCCTCCTTCACCCCGCATAAACCGCAGCGCCCGGAAAAATCGCTTCCGGGCAAGGCGTTCAAGCTCGTCTCCGATTATGAGGCGGCGGGCGATCAGCCAACCGCCATTGCCGATCTGGTGGCGGCGGCGAAGGAAGGCGAGCAGACGCAGGTGCTGCTGGGCGTTACCGGCAGCGGCAAGACCTTCACCATGGCCAGGATGATCGAGGAATTGCAGCGCCCCGCACTGGTGCTGGCGCCCAACAAGATCCTGGCCGCGCAGCTGTATGGTGAGTTCAAGAGCTTCTTCCCTGAAAACGCGGTGGAATATTTCGTCTCCTATTACGATTACTACCAGCCCGAAGCCTATGTCCCGCGCTCCGACACTTACATCGAGAAAGAGTCGAGCGTGAACGAGGCAATCGACCGGATGCGCCATTCGGCTACCCGCTCGCTGCTCGAACGGGACGACGTGCTGATCGTGGCCTCTGTATCGTGCATCTACGGCATCGGTTCGGTCGAGACCTATTCGGCCATGATCTTCGACATCAAGCGGGGCGAAACGGCCGACCAGCGCGAACTGATCCGCAAGCTGGTTTCGCTGCAATACAAGCGCAATGACGCCGCCTTCACCCGCGGCACTTTCCGCGTGCGGGGTGACAATCTGGAACTCTATCCCAGCCATCTGGAAGACACCGCCTGGCGGATCAGCTTCTTTGGTGACGAGATCGAGGAGATCAGCGAATTCGATCCCCTGACAGGAACCAGGGGCACGGCGCTGGATGCGGTGCGCGTCTATGCCAATTCGCACTATGTCACGCCCGGCCCGACCATGAAGCAGGCGACGCAGGCAATCCGCTTCGAACTGGAGGAGCGGCTGAAGGAGCTGGAGGCGGAGGGCAAGCTGCTGGAACACCAGCGGCTGGAACAACGCACCAACTTCGACCTGGAGATGATCGCCGCCACCGGCAGCTGCAACGGGATCGAGAATTACAGCCGCTTCCTGACCGGGCGCCTGCCGGGCGAGCCGCCGCCCACCTTGTTCGAATATCTGCCCGAAAACGCGCTGCTGTTCGTGGATGAAAGCCACCAGACGGTGCCGCAGATCGGCGCCATGTCCAAGGGCGATCACCGGCGCAAGATCACGCTGGCCGAATATGGCTTTCGTCTGCCCAGCTGCATCGACAACCGCCCGCTGCGCTTCAACGAATGGGATGCGATGCGCCCGCAGACCGTGGCCGTTTCCGCCACTCCCGGCACGTGGGAGCTGGAGCAGACCGGCGGCGTGTTTGCCGAACAGGTGATCCGCCCCACCGGCCTGATCGATCCGCCGGTGGAAATCCGCCCGGTGGAAGATCAGGTGCAGGATTGCATCGAGCAATGTCGCCAGGTGGCGCAGAACGGCTATCGCACGCTGGTTACCACGCTGACCAAGCGCATGGCCGAGGACCTGACCGAGTTCATGCACGAAGCGGGGCTGCGCGTGCGCTACATGCATTCCGATGTCGAGACGCTGGAGAGGATCGAGCTGATCCGCGACCTGCGGCTGGGCGTGTATGACGTGCTGGTGGGCATCAACCTGCTGCGCGAAGGGCTGGACATTCCCGAATGCGGGCTGGTGTGCATTCTGGACGCGGACAAGGAAGGCTTCCTGCGCAGCGAAACCTCGCTGATCCAGACCATCGGCCGCGCCGCGCGCAACGTGGATGGCAAGGTGATCCTGTATGCAGACCGGATCACCGGCAGCATGGAACGCGCCATGGCGGAGACCGATCGGCGGCGCGAGAAGCAGCGCGAATATAACGAAGCGCACGGCATCACCCCCACCACCATCAAGCGCGGCATTCAGGATATCGTGGCGCACACCGCCAGCCGTGACAGCGTGCTGGTGGAGATCGAGGACGATGCGGTCAACAACCTCGTCGGCCACAATCTGCGCAGCTATATCGAGGATCTGGAAAAGCGCATGCGCAATGCCGCCGCCGATCTGGAGTTCGAGGAAGCAGGCCGCCTGCGCGACGAAATCCGCCGGCTGGAAGCAGGCGAACTGGGCATTCCCGATGGCGACAAGAAGGCGCCGATGGTCGGGCGATCCAACGAAGGCAAACCCGGCACGCGCAAGATGCGCTACGGCAAGACGCAGAGGAAATTCGGCAAGTGAGACTGCTGATCGCGGCGATCTGTATCCTGCCGCTTGCCGCCTGCGACAGGCCGGAGCCTGCGCCGGTGCAGCGCATTGCGCTGGCCAATGTGCGGACCAGCTCTCCGCAGGTGATGCTGGAATCGCCGGACACGTCGACTGCCGCATGGGTGGTCAATCAAAGCGGGCAGGCGATCCATTTTGGCGAGGCAGACCAGGATCCGCTGATCACACTGGATTGCCGCCTGCAGCAAAGCCCGCCGCAGCTGGCGATCATCCGTCATGCACCTGCCCGGCCCGGCCTTTCCGCGCTGTTTCCGGTGATCGGCAATGGCATGCGCTCGCGCTTTCTGGTCGATGCCAAATTGACCGATGGCGAGTGGCGCTGGGAAGCGACATTGCCCGCCGATGATCCGCAGCTGGACGTGTTCACCGGCCCGCGCGACATCACCGCCACCCTGCCCGGTGGCGGGATGCTGGAAATCGCGGGCAGCCGCATTCCGGGAGAATTCGTGACCTGGTGCCGCGCAGGCGGACAGGTGATGCAGGCGCAGGATGACGAGCAGGCGCAGGCCTCTACCGAAGAGGCTGCCGAGTAGCCGGTCAGCCAGCCTCGGCCAGTTCCACCAGCATGTCTGGCGTCAGCAATTGCGGCAGCTGTTGGGGCGGCCCATTGACCGGATACCACAGGTAGAGCGGCACACCGGCAGCGCCCTGCTCGGTCAGGAAGCGGGTGATCGCCTCATCGCGCACGGTCCAGTCGCCGCGCATGGTGACCACGCCCGCCGCTTCGAACGCGTCGCGCACCTCGTCGCGCTCTATCGCCACGCCCTCGTTCACCTTGCAGGTCAGGCACCAGTCGGCGGTGAACCACAGGAACACCGGCTGGCCCGATGCGCGCGCTTCGGCGAGGGCCGCCTCGCTGTAATTGATCGGTGAATGAATCGATTCTGCCTGTCCCGCAGTGGCAGGCGTAAAGCTTGCCGGCAGGGCAAAGGCGCCAAACAGGGCAAAGGGCGCGGCTATCAGGCCAAAGGCGGGCCACGCCAGCTTGCCCGCACGCTGCAATCTGCCGGTCACCATCAGCGCGATCACCAGTCCCACTGTCATCACCAGCGCCACCAGCGCAAAGCCCTGCCCGCCCAGTCGCGTGGCCAGCCAGATCAGCGCCAGCGCGGTCAGCCCCATCGGGATCGCCATCGCCTTGCGGAAACGGTCCATCCACGGTCCCGGCCTTGGCAGGCGGTTCCTCAGCGCCGGGACGAAGCCGAGCAGCAGGAACGGCAGCGCCAGACCAAGGCCCAGCGCGGCAAACAGCAGCAGCGCCTGCGCGGTCGGCAGCAGCAGTGCCGCACCCAGCGCCGCCGCCATGAATGGCCCGGTGCAAGGTGTCGCCACGAAAGCGGCCAGCAGGCCGGTGGCAAAGGAGGAGCCCGGCCCGCCTGTGCGCGTTACGGAGAGTGAGGGCAGTTCGAACAGGCCCGCGAAATTCGCCGTGATCAGCACCGCCAGCACCAGCAGCGCGACGACCACGCCGGGTTCCTGCAACTGAAATGCCCAGCCGATCTGTTCCCCGCCCGCCCGCAGCGCCAGCAGCAGGCCGCCCAGCGCAAGGCAGGCCAGCACCACACCGGCGCTATAGGCCAGCGCCTCGCGCCGCGCGCCCGCCGCGCTCTCGCCGGCGCGGGCAAGCGTCATCGCCTTCAGGCTCAGGATCGGGAACACGCAGGGCATCAGGTTGAGGATCAGCCCGCCTGCCAGCGCGGCAAGGATCAGCCATGCCAGAGAGGTGGGCTGTTCGGTCCCGTCCAGCGCTTCTCCGCCGGTAGACACCTCACCCGGCTCCGCCTCGAACCGCAGGCCGTCACGCGCGCCGCCCAGCGCGATGATACCGCTTACCGCCTGAGCCTCATGCCGCAGGCCGCCGCGCGGAATTTCCACGATCAGCGCATCGCCATCGCGGTAGAAACGCTGCGGCGCGTTGTAATCGACCAGTTGCTCCTGCGCGATGAACACATGCGGGCTGGCAATTTCCATCGCCGCCGGAAGGGGGATCGACAGGCGCAGTGCCTCGGCGGTGAATTGCAGGCTGGCCTTGCGGTCCAGCAGCGGCGCGATGGCCGCGCGCCAGCTATCGAAGCGCGGGTGGACCTCTACACCCTCACCAACGGATATCGCGGTGGAAAGCGTGGCCTGCTGCGGCACGCACAGGCTCTCGCTGCACGTCAGCCAGCGCGCGAACACGGTGACCCGATAGGCGCCCGGCGCGGTTCCGTCCGGCACCGCCAGCGGCACCAGCACGGCGTGCTCGCCTTCGAAGATGTGGTTCATGATCCCCTGGATCACATAGGTCTGGGGCACCGGATATTGCGTCTCACCCACGCTCCAGCCTGCGGGCAGCTGCCATTCCAGCACCATGCCCTGCCCCGCGTCGCCGGGATTGCGCCAATAGCCGTGCCAGCCCTCATTGGGCAGGAACACCAGCGCCAGATCGCCCGATGCGCCCGGTGCGATGGCGCGTTCGGCCACCAGCCGCGCGCTGCCGCGGTCCATCATGTCCGGCGGATTGCCCTGCGCCCACGCGGCGTTGGGAAGCGCGAGGCTGAGCGCCACTGCCACCAGCAGATACCGGAAAAGGTCCATGAGACTTGCGCGCATCGTGGGAGACGATCTAGGAGCAGCAGCCATGACGGACAAGCGCGAACTCCTGATCCTTGGTGGCGGCCTGGTGGGCATGACACTGGCCCTTGCCGCCGCGCGGCAGGGAATGTCCAGCCACGTGGTGGACCGGGCAGACCCGGCGGAACTGACGGCGGAGGGCTTTGACGGGCGCGCCTCGGCCATTTCCACCGCCAGCTGGAACCTGTTCACCAATATCGGCATTGCCGACGCGCTGGAACCATTCGGCTGCCCGATCGCCAGCATTGCGGTGACAGATGGCATGAAGCCCGGCAGGCTGGATTTCCAGCCGGAACCGCATGAAGGATCGCTGGGCCGGATGTTCGCCAACCAGCAGTTGCGCCTCGCCCTGTTCGAAGCGGCGGCGAAGGAGCCGCTGATCTCCTGGCATTCCAGGGCCAATGTCGTGTCCCGCACGCGCGGCGAGCACGGCGTTTCCGCCATGCTGGAAGACGGCACGAAGCTGGAAGCCAGCCTGATGGTCGCAGCCGAGGGGCGCCAGTCGCCCACGCGCGATGAGGCAGGCATCGCAATCGCCAAATGGGATTATTCGCACCGCGCGATGATCGCCAGCCTGACGCATGAAAAACCTCACGGCAATGTGGCGTGGGAGATTTTCTACCCCGCCGGTCCGTTTGCCCTGCTGCCATTGCTAGACGATGATCAGGGCCGCCATCGCAGCGCGCTGGTGTGGACCGTTTCGGAAGACGATGCAGCGGGTGTTCTGGCCTTGTCAGACCGCGCCTTCACCGCCGAAGTGGCCAAGCGCATGCATGGCGTTTTCGGTGCTATCGAAAAGCACGGCAAGGTGATGTCCTATCCGCTGGGCTTCCATCACACCGCGCGCATCACCGCGCAGCGTCTGGCGCTGGTGGGCGACAGCGCGCATGGCATTCACCCCATTGCCGGACAGGGCCTGAACCTGGGCCTGCGCGATGTCGGCACGCTTGTGGAAGTGCTGGCAGAAGGCATGCGGCTGGGGCTGGACCCGGGCGATGCGCAATTGCTCACCCGGTATGAAAACTGGCGCGGGCTGGACAGCTTCACCGTGGCGCTGGCCACCGATGGGCTGACGCGCCTGTTCGGCATTCCCGGCAAGGCCCCCAGCATCATCCGCCGCATGGGCATGGCCGCTGTGCAGCGCACACCCGCGCTCAAGCGCTGGTTCATGGATGAGGCACGCGGCGTGAGCGGGAAAATGCCGGAATTGCTCAAGGGCTAGGTAAAGCGGGACTGGCCCGCCTACCTACCTGGCCGGGTTAGTTTGCGGGGCTGGGCTGGGCCACGCGGTCGCCCGAAGCATCACGCAGGTCCCTCGGCTCCAGAATGGCGGCGGTTTCCAGCGCTTCAAGCGCGCGCTGGGCGGCGGCATAAAGCTCCGCATCGGCGATCCACCGTTCCGCCAGTGCTGCATTGGGCATGTTGCGAATCTCGGTGATGGCGAATTCTATCCGCCCGCTCTCCAGATTGGTGCGCGCCCGTTCCAGCCGGTTCTCCGCCACGGGCGAAGGCGTATCATCGGTGCGGATCACAAACAGCTGGGACAGTTCATGGCCAATGCGCGAGAGCAGGCCCATATCGTCCGGTACATCAACCAGATCGGGCGCGATGCCATCCAGCCGGGCAACCAGTTGTTCCAGCGTCACCGGATTGGCCGCGGCATCGATCACCGTCTGCACCGCATTGGGCCGGGCATCGCCAAAGCGCAGCCGCAGCTGATCTTCCAGATAGCCCAGCGGCTGGCCGCGTTCGATCGCGCGGCGCGCGGCAAAGGCAATCAGCAGGCCTTCCGCGCGTGCGGCATTGCCGGCGGCGGCTTGCGATTGCAGGTCCAGCCTGGTCAGCCGCTGTTCCATCGCCGCCACGCGCTGGTCTATGCCGCCGGTCTGCACCTCCACCTGCTGCACACGCTCAACCGCAGCGCGCGCTTCCTGCACGACTTCCTCTGCCGGTTCGGATGAGGTGGGAGTGGGAGACGCGCCCAACAGCGCGGGATCAACCACGATCTGCTGATCATCGCTGCGCAGGCGGAACAATTCGCCCAGCGTCATGCCATCGCCGCGCGTCATGATGAATGTGGCCAGCACGCCCAGCAGGAAAGCGGCCAGCACGGCCAGCACGATTGCGCGCGTGGAAAGCCTGCGCGATTGCGCAGTCTGACGGGGATATGAGTAGCCTTCTTCCATAACGTCCTTAGCGACCCTGGCCGGGCGCCTTTGCAGCGCCTCATTCAGGAAGCGCACCTAATGGCACATGTCTGCCGCCAAGGCCAACAGCGCCTGATCCGTGGGTTGTGGAGCAGTGCCGATCCGCGCCCAGCCTTCGCCCGCCGCATCGGCAATGCGCGGCCCCAGCGCGGCGATGGCGATTGCGCCCAGGTCCAGATTCAGCCGTTCGCATTCGGCGCGCAAGTGCCGGGCGCTGCCTGCTGAATGCAGCAGCACCAGCGCGCCCTCTGCCAGTTGCGCCTGCATCGGATCGGGCATGGCCACGTCCTGCGCCGCGTAGGCGATGCGCGTTTCCATGCTCACCTGTTCGGGCAATTGCAGCGGCACATGGTCGCGCCCGGCAATACGCAGCAGGCGCACCCTGCCGGCCGGAATCCGGGACAGCAGTTCCTGCAACCCGCCCTGCCCGGCCAGTTGCACGGTGAAGCCGGCGCTTTTGGCCACGGCAGCCGTGCTGCGCCCCACCGCGAATACGGGCTTGCCCCGCAAGGCGCGCAGGCTCTCTCCGCCGTGACGAATGGCGTTGGCGCTGCCGATCAGCAGCGCATCGATGGTGGCCGGATCGGGTGCCTCCCACGCCAGCGGCTCTATGCGTGAAAGCGGGTACGGGGTGATCTCCAGTCCCATCTCGGCGCCCGTCTGGCAGGTTGCCTGCGCGCCCGGCTGGGGACGGATCGAGAGGATCGCCGTGCTCATCAGCTGGCAGCAAAGCAATCGGTTATGGCCGCGCTCGCCCGCGAAAGCAGCTCCTGCGCGAGGAGTGCGGGAGCCTGCGCGTCACCGGCGGCAAAGCGCGCTTCTGCTTCCACCCGCTCTGCCCCGTCGGGACTGAACAGCGCCGCGCGCATGTGCAGTTCCTGCCCTTTCAGATTGCACAATACCGCGATCGACGAATGGCACGTCCCGCCCAGCGCCAGCAGCAGCGCCCGCTCTGCCATCACCTCAGCACGGCTGGGCGCGTGGTCGAGTGCCGCCAATGCCGCCAGCGCCGCCGCGTCATTCGTGCGGCATTCCACCGCGATGGCCCCTTGTGCCGGGGCCGGCAGCCAATGTTCCACATCCAGTGAGTGGCCGGTGGTGCCCTGCCCCAGCCGGTCCAGCCCCGCAGCCGCCAGGAAGGTGGCATCCACCTCGCCCGCAGCCAGCTTGGCCAGACGGGTGGCGACATTGCCGCGCAGGCTCACCACAGTGCAATCGGGCCGCATGTGCAAGGCCTGCGCCGCACGGCGCGGGGCACTGGTGCCGATCACCGCCCCGGGGCGCAATGCGGCGAGCGATTCTGCGCCGATCAGCCTGTCGGCCTTGTCCGCGCGCGGCAAGATGGCGGCGATGGTCAGTTCAGCGGGGCGGATCGTTTCCACGTCTTTCAGCGAATGGACCGCAGCATCAATTGTGCCTTCGGCCAGCCACTGGTCCAGTTCCTTGGTCCACAGCGCCTTGCCGCCGATATCGGCCAGCGGGCGGTCCTGCACCTTGTCTCCGCTGGCGGTAACGGGAACCAGCTGCACCGCGCTCAATTCCCAGCCATGCGCTTCGCACAGCCGGTTGCGGGTCTCCTCCGCCTGCACCATTGCCAGCGGCGAGCGCCGCGTTCCGAGCCGTATCTTGATGTTCTGGGTCATATGGGTTGCTTGCCCTAATGGGCATTTACGTCCAGTGGAAGCGCCGCGATGGTGCTTGTACTTGGAATTGAAAGTTCGTGCGACGAAACCGCCGCCGCCCTCGTTGAAGCCGGGGCGGATGGGCACAGGCGTATCCTCGCCCAGATCATCGCCAGTCAGGAGGCGGAACACGCCCCTTATGGCGGCGTGGTCCCCGAAATTGCCGCACGCGCCCATGCAGAGCGGCTGACCCCGATTATCGACAAGGTGCTGCGCGAAGCGGGCAAATCGCTGGACGATTGTGACGCCATTGCCGCCACCGCCGGTCCCGGTCTGATCGGCGGGGTCATGGTTGGTCTGGTCACAGCCAAGGCGCTGGCGATGGCGAGCGACAGGCCGCTGCTGGCGATCAATCACCTTGAAGGCCATGCGCTCAGCCCGCGCCTGGCCGATCCCGCGCTGGAATTTCCCTATGCCCTGCTGCTGGTATCGGGCGGCCATTGCCAGATATTGCGGGTGGACGGCGTGGGCCGGTATCGCCGCTGCGCCACCACCATTGATGATGCGCTGGGTGAAGCGTTCGACAAGACCGCCAAGATCCTGGGTCTTGGCTATCCCGGCGGTCCGGCGGTGGAAAAACTGGCTGCAACCGGCGATCCCTTCGCCGTGCCGCTGCCGCGCCCGCTGGTGGGCAGCGGGGAGCCGCATTTCTCCTTCGCCGGGCTGAAAAGCGCGGTCATGCGCGCTGCCGAAAGCGGTGCCTATGCCGCAGAAGATATCGCCGCCAGCTTCCAGCAGGCCGCGGTCGAATGTCTGGTGGACCGGCTGAAGATCGCGCTGGCCGATATGGGCGAGGTCAGTGCGCTGGTGGTGGCAGGCGGTGTCGCCGCCAACCGCACAATTCGTGCCGCGCTGGAGCAGCTGGCCAGCGCGCATGGCCTTTCATTCACCGCCCCGCCATTGATGCTGTGTACAGACAACGCGGCAATGATCGCGTGGGCAGGAATAGAGCGGCTGGCGCTTGGCATTGGGGGCGATCCGCTTGATATATCCGCCCGTCCGCGCTGGCCACTCGATCCACAGGCAGAGCCGGTGCGCGGCGCAGGAGTGAAGGCATGAGCAAGGCGTTGACAATCGGCGTGGTGGGAGCCGGTGCATGGGGCACCGCGCTGGCGCAGATGCTCGCCAGCGATGGCCGCGACGTGCTGCTGTGGGCGCTGGAAGATGGGCTGGCGGATACGATCAACACCAGCCGCTGCAATGATCTTTACCTCCCCTCGGCCGTGCTGGCCCCCGGCATTCAGGCAACCGACGATCTGGCGCGCATCGCCGCGCTCGACATCGCGCTGATTGTCACCCCGGCGCAGCATCTGGGCAGTGTGATGCGCGCAATGCCCGCATTGCCGCGCGATCTGGTGCTGTGTTCCAAGGGTATCGAGGCGGGATCGGGCCGGATGATGCATGATGTGGCGCATGATATCGCGCCCGCCAGCGACATTGCCGTGCTGTCCGGCCCCACCTTTGCGCATGAGGTGGCCGCCGGCCTGCCCACCGCCGTCACTCTTGCCTGCGGCGGCGGGGCGCAGCAGTGGGAACGGCTGTCCCCAGTCATCGCCCGGCCCACTTTCCGGCCCTATTATTCGGAAGACCTTGTCGGCGCGGAAGTCGGCGGATCGGTCAAGAACGTGCTCGCCATTGCCTGCGGCGTGGTGGAGGGACTGCGCCTTGGCCAGAACGCCCGCGCCGCGCTGATCAGCCGCGGCTATGCCGAAATGCTGCGTTTTGGCGAGGCGCTGGGTGCCAGCCGCGACACGCTGGCGGGCCTGTGCGGCCTGGGAGACATGGTGCTCACTTGCTCCTCCACTTCCAGCCGCAATTTCTCGCTCGGCAAGGCGTTGGGCGAAGGGCAGAGCGCCGCCTCGCTGATGGCCGACCGGCGCACCGTGGCCGAAGGCGCGCACACCGCGCCCGTGCTGCGCGATCTGGCGGTAAGACTGAACGTGGCCATGCCCATCGTCGATGCCGTGTGCCGCCTGCTGGATGGCGGATCGGCGGGTGCGGTTGTGCAGGATCTTCTCACCCGCCCGCTCAAGGCTGAAGGCACCGATCCTTGAGCGAGGCCGCTGCAGACAAGCCCGGCGGCGATATCGCCGCATTGGCCAAGGGCGGACGGACCAATTTCCTGGGCTTCCTGCTGCGGCTGGCTGCGCGCCTGCCCTTCCTGTTCATCGCCGGACAGCTCTACGGGGCCGAAGCGGTGGGGCGCTTTGCGTCTGCCCTGATCCTGGTCGAACTGGTGGCGCTGGTCAGCTCCATCGGGGAGAAACGCGGCCTGGCCCAGCGGCTGGTGGATGGCGAGGAAGACCAGGCGCAACTGATTGCCGACAGCATGCTGGTGGCGCTGGTGTTCTCAATCATCGGCGCGGCCATCCTCTATGCATTCCCCGCCCCGCTGTTCCCCAGCGGCGAATATACAGATCTGGACAGGTTGATCGTGCTGGCGATCCCCGGCTTTGCGCTGACCGAGATCGTTCTGGCGGCGCAGGCGTATAAATTCGATATCGCCACCACCGTGCGCGCCCGCGCCGTGGTGGAGCCGTGGAGCATATCCATCCTTGCCGGTGTGTTCTTCTTTATCCCGCAGATCAGCGAATCTGGTCTGGCGATGGCCTATCTCGCCTCCATCTATGCCGGGCTTGCGGCGGCGTTGCGGCCGTTCTTCCGTACCTATGGCCTGCCCGGATCGTGGGTGCCGAACCCGCTGCGCATCGCCCGGATGATCATGCGCGCGCTGCCGCTGGCGGTGGCCGATGCGATCGAATGGGGGACAAGGCGGCTCGATATCTTCATCCTTGGCCTGTTTGCCGGACCGATTGCGGTGGGCATTTATTACATGGCCCAGCAGGTCGCCAGCCTTCCGCAAAAGCTCAAGACCAGTTTTGAACCGATCCTTGGCCCGGTGATCACCGCCAAGCTGAAGGAAAAGGATTACGCCGCCATCGCCCGGCAGGTGTGCCAGGTGGGCTTCTGGATCGTGGCCGCGCAGGCCGGCATCGCACTGGCGCTGGGCATTCCGGGGGAGGCGCTGATGGGCCTGTTCGGCAATGGCGGGGAATTCGTGCCGGGCACTGGCGCGCTGGCCTTCCTGCTGGCGGCAGAAGTTGTGGCGGCAACCGCCGTGGTGGCAGAAGCGGCGCTGATCTATGTCGCGCGGGTCAGGAACCTGTGGGTCTCCATCGGCACTATCGTGTTGCAGGGCCTGCTGACCGTGGGGGCCATGCTGCTGATCGACCAGCTCGATTTCGGCAGTGCCGCGCGGGCGGATTACTTCCGTGCAGCCGCGGCGGCAGCGGCCCTGATGCTGGCGCTGGCAGCGGCCTCGGTCATCAAGGCAGTAATGCTCAGCCGCATCTTGCAACATCCGATCAACAACTGGCGCTGGCCGCTGGTGTGGGCAACAGCCGCCGCAGTGGCGGTGGGCCAGGTGGTGATCATGCTGCCCGAATGGGCGGAGCTGGCATTCGGCATCCCTGCAATACTGGGTGTTTACGGCTGGATCATCTGGACACGCGGTTTCGGACCGGAAGACCGGGTGCTGTTCCGCCGCAGGAAAAGCGATGACGATAATCAGGCGCTGGCCGCAGAAAAGACCGATACTTGAGGGTCGCGGCGCGTCACACAGGCTCGACGCGCATGGGCCAGTCAGGCTAGGAGGCAGCGCATGTCCCTGCTTCGCAAACCCCGCATTGCCCTGGCGCTTGGCGCTTTCATGATTTTCCTGCTGGCGGTGATTGGCGGACGCATGACCGGTGCCGATATCGCCGCCACGCTTTCGCAGCGCGCCGATGCCGCGATCGAACAGGCAGGCGGCGGCGGTCAGGTGAAAGCGCGCTTCAGTTCTCCCAATGGGCTGCCCAGCCGCCATCCCGTGCTCAGCGGCGGCGAACCGCTGAGCGAAGCGACCCGCGCCCGCATCGCCCGCGCGGTGGGCAATACCAAGGGTGTGGGCGGCGTGCGCTGGGCCGATGGCAACATGCTGACCGAGGCAGAAGTCCAGGCGGTCAAGCCGCTGCACTGCCAGGAAGATGTCGATGCCTTGCTGCGCGCGCGCACCATCCGCTTTGAGGAAAGCTCCGCACGGATCGATGCCGCCAGCGCGGAGCTGATCGATGAGGTAGCCACCGCCCTGCGGCCCTGCCTTGGCAGCATCATCTCGATCACCGGCCATACAGACAGCTCCGGCCCGGAACCGGGCAATCTGGAACTCTCGCAAGTGCGGGCAGAAGCTGTGCGCAGCGAACTGGTCCGCCGCGGCATTCCCGAAGACGGACTGCGCGTTCGCGGCATCGGCTCACGCGATCCTGTCGAAGGGCTGGACCCTGCTGACCCCGCCAACCGGCGCATCGAATTCGCCGTTATCGCGACGGAGCCAATTCGCCCGACCCCGGTCGATACGCCCGGACCGCACTGAACAAACCCCGCCGCACATTCTGCTGTCCCAACTGGCGCATTGCCGAATCGCCCCCAGCCACCCTAGAGAACCCATCATGCCCATCTGGCTCGAACTGCTGGTCCTTCTGCTGGTCGCTTATGCGCTGGGCTTTGGCATTGGCTGGCTGATCTGGGGCCGGGAATAGATTGAAAGGTTGGGAAGATGGCTGAACTGATACAGGCAAACTGGGTTCTGCTGGTGATTGCAGTGATCATCGGGCTGATCGTCGCCTGGTGGATTTTCGTCGCCAATCGCAAGACCAGTGTCGAGCTGGAAAGCAAGGAAGACGGCGCGCAGACCGCCAAGCGCAATCAGGCGCTGATCGATGCTCCGCCCGCCGTTGCCAGACACGCCACCGTTCAGCCAAAGCCCGCGGCGACGCCAGAAGTGGCGCCCGTTGCAGCTACTCCAGCGCCCGCCCCTGCTCCCACACCGGCACCGGCACCGGCACCGGCACCGGCAGCCGCCAAGGCAGACGATCTCACCCGGATCAAGGGTCTTGGTCCCAAGCTGAACAGCCAGCTGGCCGAAATGGGGATCACCAGCTTTGCCCAGATCGCCGCATGGGACGATGCCGAGATTGACCGCGTGGACGCGCAGATGGGCCGCTTTCAGGGCCGCATCCGCCGCGATGACTGGGTGACCCAGGCCCGGCTTCTGGCCGCTGGCGACCTGGTTGCCTATGAAAGCCAGTTCGGACGCAACTGACAGCGACAGGCCGGAATTTCCGGCGCGCTTACGCTTATTGCCCAAGTGGATTGGCGAGCCGTTCCAATGTCGCTAAGGCGGTTGCAAAGGAGACTTGTTTCATGGCCGGAATGGTGCCTTTCGACTGGGCAGACCCCCTCAATCTGGACGACCAGCTTACCGACGAAGAGCGGATGATCCGCGAAGCCGCGCACGGCTTTGCGCAAGACGTGCTGCAACCGCGCGTGATCGACGACTTCCGCGACGAGGTGGACGCATCCGAACTGTTCCCCTTGATGGGAGAGGCGGGGCTGCTGGGCGTGACTGTGCCCGATGAATATGGCGGCGCGGGTGCCAGCTATGTCGCCTATGGCCTTGTCGCGCGCGAGATTGAGCGGGTCGATTCGGGTTACCGCTCAATGGCCTCTGTCCAGTCCAGCCTGGTGATGTATCCGATCCACGCTTACGGCTCCGAAGAGCAGAAGCAGAAGTACCTGCCGCGCCTCGCCAGCGGTGAACTGATCGGCTGCTTTGGCCTGACCGAGCCCGATGCGGGCTCCGACCCTGCCGGCATGCTGACCACCGCCAAGAAGGATGGCGATGGCTACACCATCAGCGGTTCCAAGACGTGGATTTCCAACTCACCCTTCGCCGATGTGTTCATCGTGTGGGCCAAGTCAGAAGCGCATGGCGGCAAGATCCGCGGCTTCATTCTGGAAAAGGGCATGGCGGGACTTTCCGCGCCCAAGATCGGCGGCAAGCTTTCGCTACGCGCCAGCACCACCGGCATGATCCAGATGGACGAGGTCAAGCTGCCCGCCGATGCCCTGCTGCCCGGCGTGGAGGGGATCAAGGGGCCGTTCGGCTGCCTCAACCGCGCACGTTACGGCATCAGCTGGGGCGTTCTGGGTGCGGCGGAATTCTGCCTGCATGCCGCGCGCCAGTATGGCCTCGATCGCAAGCAGTTCGGCAAGCCGCTCGCCGCCAACCAGCTGTTCCAGTTCAAGCTCGCCAATATGCTGACCGAGATTTCGCTCGGCGCGCAGGCGTCGCTGCGCGTTGGCAGGCTGATGGATGAGGGGCGTTTCGCGCCCGAGATGATCTCCGTCGTCAAGCGCAACAATGTGGGCAAGGCGCTGGACGTGGCGCGCGCCGCGCGGGACATGCATGGCGGCAATGGCATATCGGAAGAATATCAAGTGATGCGCCACATGCTGAACCTGGAGACGGTCAACACCTATGAAGGGACGGCCGATATTCACGCGCTGATCCTGGGCCGCGCCATCACCGATATCGCTGCCTTCTGATCGCAGGCTTTCGATTGGAGCATGATGGCGGCTGGTGGACGCGGTGAAAGCTGCCGTTCATCGCCGCCATATTATCGCGCGCGGAAGGCAGGCGCACGCGACAGGCAGGACATGGCTCGCAGAGCGGTGTAATGGCGGCTATCCGGCGTATTGCTCCCTAACGCAAAAGGCTTTCCGGCCATCTTGAAGCAGACATCACCAGCAGCGGTTCGCGGCAACCCGGCCCTTCGCATGGCGGACCGCCTGCGCGAGCGGTTTGGCGAACGCGCCGTGGGCATGGTGCTCGCGCTGGTGCTGGAGGCTCTGCTGATCCTCCTGATCGTGATGATGGGCCGCACCGGATTCCAGCCTGCCGGCAGCGATTCCAGCATCGCCAGCTTCGACGTATCGCAGGCGGCCGAGCAGGCTCCCGCGCAGGAGGAACAGGCGGCGACGCAGCCCGCAGTCCAGGTGCCAGCCACTCCAAGCGAGCAAACGCCCGATAGCCAGCTTCCCCCACCCGCACCCACGCTGGAACGCGCCTTGTCCGTCAATCCGGTCGGCCCGCCCGTGGTTACGCTGACGCCCGAGGAATTTGCCTCCACCGACATATCCAACCTGCCGCGCCGACGGCCCGATGCGCCCAGCGGGCCTGCCTATGGTCCGCCCGCGCCCGCCGCCAATCCCGCTGACAGCCAGGTGGTCGGGACCGCCCCCGATGGATCGCCGATGTATGGTGCGCGTTGGTATCAGGAACCGACCGATCAGGAGATGGCCGGATATCTTTCCACCGCCAATCCCGGAAGCTGGGCGCTGATCGCCTGCAAGACCGCGCCGGGCTGGCGGGTGGAAGATTGCGTGGGGCTGGAGGAATATCCCACCGGATCGAACCTGCAACGCGCCGTGCTGGCCGCAGCGTGGCAGTTCCAGGTCCGCCCGCCCCGGCGCGGCAACGCCTCGCTGGTGGGAAGCTGGGTGCGCATCAGAATCACCTATGACAGGCGCGTGCGATAGGATCTGCCGGAGGGCTGCGCAGATGACAACGGTGGCGAAGGTGACAAAGGTGACACCGTGTCACCTTGGCATTTCCATAACTATCATTGCAAACCAGCAGCTTAGTCAACTTTCACAAGGTGACGCTTGTCGGGAAAGCGGCGCAGAGCCGCAACTGTATGGATCGACGGTGGAAAGAGCCTCCCGCCGATTGGACGAAACCCCCGCCTGTAGGAAAGCGCCTTTAAGCGCCGAACAATGCGCCGATCATTGCGCCGGTTCGGTGGCCTAATCCCCGGGTGCCTCAGCGACTGCATGCTGCGCCATCGCCAGCAGTTCCAGCGCAACGGCATGGATCGCCTTTTCGAACACGATATTCCGATTGGGCCAGGCATAAAGCGTGGCTGCCAGCTCAGCCAGCATCACATCCTCATCCGCGCAGATGTCGTCGCTGGGGCAGGCGCAATATGCGCCGGACATGCCTTGGATCAATTCGCCTTTGATTGGACTGCCTCCGCATCGGGCGAATCCTGCCCGGTGCGAAGTGTGATCCTGCTTTGTTACCGTTCCGGGACTCTTTGGCCCGTCAATCTGCCAGCATCAGTCCAACGGCATCAGTCCAACGGCATCAGTCCACCGGCATCAGTCCACCAGCATCAGGGCATCCAGCGCCACAACGCCTTCTCCCCTGGGATGGAGGATCACCGGGTTGAGGTCGATTTCGCGGATGGCGGGGTTGCCGTCCATGATGCGGCCCATCTGCACGATGAGGTCTGCCAGCGCGTCCACATCCAGTTCGGGCGATCCGCGATAGCCCTTGAGCAGCGCTGCCTGCTTCAGGCCCAACAGACCGGCGACAACCTGGTCCTTGCCCATGTCGGGCGTGAACAGCTTCACGTCCTTGAGGATTTCGGCAGTCACGCCGCCAAAGCCCGCCAGCACCACCGGACCCCATTCGGGATCGGACTTGGCGCCGACGATCATTTCGGTGCCCATGCGGCCCATCTTTTCAACCAGCACACCGTCCAGCGCGATGGAGGCATCGTAATTGGCGACGTTCTGGTACATGCGCTCAAACGCCTCGGCCACGTCGGCACGGGTCTTGAGGTTGAGGATCACCCCGCCCGCATCGCTCTTGTGACCCAGCGCGGCGGCCTGCGCCTTCATCACCACCGGATAGCCGAGCGCTTCGGCGACCGAGGCAGCTTCCTCCGCCGTGGCGGCGAACTGGCTTTGCGGGAAGGAAATGCCCAGCGGGCCGAGCAGCGCCTTGGCCTTGTATTCGGGGATCACGCCGCTTTCGGAAGCGAGGCCGGGAACCACGATGGGTTCCTGCGAGCGATCGGTCAGGTCGCGCTTGGACAGGTCTGCCAGGCGGGCGATCGCGCGATAGGCGCGTTCGGTGCTGGGGAACCACGGAATGCCCACGGCGCGCAGGCCGTCGATATATTCCTGCGGTACGCGCGCGCCCTCATCCACCCCGGCAAACACCAGCGGCTTGGGGAAAGTGCCGTCTTCCAGCACCTTGATGATGGCGGGGAACTTGATCCTGGAGGTGATCGGGTCAGACTGGATGATCGATGCGACCACCGATCCGATGCGATCATCTTCCAGCAGCGCGGTCAGCACCTTGGTGTAGATCTCCGGCTCGCTGAGGCCCAGCGCGGTGATGTCCGTGGGGTTCGACACCGGCACGAAATCGGGCAGGATGGCGCGCAGTTCCGGGCTGTTGTCATCGTCCAGGTGGATCAGGTCGAGGCCGATATCCTCGGCAATGTCGAAGGCGAGGCCGCGCAGCGCGCCGCTTTCACCCAGCACCGCCATGTTGGCGCCGGGCAGCGATTTGCAGCGCAGGGCGATCTCGGTGATGTCGGCCAGTTCCTCCAGCGTATCGGCGAAGATCACGCCTTCGCGCATCAGCTTGGTCTTCATCAGCGCGTAGTCACCGGCCATCGCGCCCGTATGCGTGGCGGCGCTTTCCTGCGCCTTGTCGCTCTTGCCCGGGTGCAGCATGATCACCGGCTTGCCGGCTTCGCGCGCGCGGCGGGCGGCAGCGATGAAGGCCTTCGGGCGGCGCAGGCTTTCGACATACAGGGTGATGACGTGGGTGGCGGGATCATCCACCAGCCATTCGACATAATCCTCAACGCCCGAAGCCGCCTCATTGCCGGTGGAAACAGAGGTTGAGACGAAGCAGCCGCGCGGATGCAGCGCAGTGGCGAGCACGGCGGCAAGCGCGCCGGACTGGCTGGCGATCCCCACGGCGCGGTCATTGGGGCCGGGGCTGACCATGTTGGTTTCCACGAAGGTCAGCGGCACGCGGGCGATGTAATTGGTGCAGCCCAGGCAGTTGGGGCCTTCGATGACCATGCCGTATTTCCCGGCAATCTCGCCCAGTTCGATCTGGTCGCGCATGCCCTCTTCCCCGGCTTCGGAGAAACCGGCGGAATAGATAACCACCGCGCCGCAGCCGCGCTCTGCCAGATCGCGCACGGTCTGGATCACGAAGGGGCGCGGGATCGCCAGCACGGCGCAATCCACGCCTTCGGGCAGATCGTTGACCGAGTGATAGACCTTGAGGCCGAGCAGCTCGTCGCGCTTGGGATTGACCGGGTAGATGTCCCCGTCGAATTCATACTGAACCAGATTGTTGAGCAGCGTGGCGCCCAGCGCGCCGTGGCGATCCGAAGCGCCGACAACGGCAACGCTCCTGGGACGCAGCAGGCGATCGATCTGGTCATTGGTGAAACGGCGGGTGGTCATTTCTCTCATCCCTCTGGACATGCAAAACCCCGGCAGCACCGGGGCATGTTCTCTGGTTCTGGTTTCCCTAGGAAGAAGCGGCGGCATGGACAAGTGCCCGTGCCGCCGCTCCGATCATGCGATCAGTCTTCCTTTTGCAGCTTGGTCTTGTCGAAAACGCCAAGGCCGGGCTTGAAGGTCTTGTCATCAAGGAACTGCTTGGTGGCCTCCTTGCGCGATGCAATGCCGCCGAACTGGTTCAGGGCTTCCTGCGCCCGGATCAGATAGTCCTCGGCATTGTCATAGGTCATTTCCATGACGCGGCGCATCGCCCATTTGGTGGCGCGCACGGCCTGACTGTCCTTGGCCTTCAGCACATCGGCCACTTCCTGCACACGCGCCTTCAACTTGTCAGCGGGCAGCGATTCGTTGACCATGCCCTTGGCCGCAGCCTGCGGACCGGTCAGGTTTTCACCCATCATGGCGTGATACATGGCATCGCGGAAACCCATCAGATTGGCCGCCACCTTGGATGCGCCGCCGCCGGGCAGGATGGCCCAGTTGATTTCGGACAGGCCGAATTGTGCTTCATCGGCGCAGAAGGCGAGGTCACAGGCGAACAGCGGGCCGTAAGCACCGCCAAAACACCAGCCATTGATCATGGCGACGGTAGGCTTTTCATACCAGCGCAGGCGTTCCCACCAGCTGTAGGCTTCGCGCTGATGCTTGCGCACCTGCGACAGGCCCACTTGTTCGGCTTCGCGGAAATACTCCAGCAGATCCATGCCGGCCGACCATGACGTGCCTTCACCCGTCAGCACCAGCACCTGCACATCGTCGCGAAATTCCAGTTCTTCCAGCACGCGCAGCATCTGGCGGTTGAGCTTGGGGCTCATGCAGTTGCGCTTGTCGGGGCGGTTGAAGGAAACCCACGCAACGCCGTCAATCACGTCATACTTGACGGTCTCTTCTTCGGGACGGGGATCGGGTTGGGATGGCTTGGCCATGACTGCTCTCCTGTAAAGGGCGCGATTCGCGTCCCTGTGGGCTTGAATTGCTATCGCCCATAGCGATTGTGATTGCTATGAGCAACAACAATCGCTATCCCCGTTGCACGATGCGCGATCCGCTTCCCTCCCTGCCCGGCTATTCGCTGCGCCGCGCCGCCAATGCCGCGGCGGCTGAACTGGCGAGCCGCCTGGGGGAGCTGAACCTGCGTCAGGTCGATGCGTCGCTGCTGATCCTGATCGGCGAGAATCCCGACGTCACCGCCAGCGCTCTTGGCCGCCAGCTGGATATCCAGCGCGCCAACATGGTGCCGCTGCTCAAACGGCTGGAAGATGCCGGGCTGATTGAACGCAAGGCGATTGACGGCAAGTCGCAAGGACTGACGCTGACCGCACAGGGAGCCGAGATTACGCAACAGGCGCGCACGATGATCGAGCGGTTCGAAGCCGAACTTCTCGCCCGCATTCCGGCGCAGCACCGCGATCATTTGCTGCCCGCGCTGGATGCCCTCTGGCGTTGAGGCAGCCCATTCCCTAAGTCTTGCACAAAGACCCCTGGGAGCACGAAATGAGCGACAACGCAGTCTATCCGGTCAGCAGCGAATGGGCGAACAACGCCATCATCGACGCCGCCACCTATGATGAGAAATACCGTCGCTCCATCGAAGACCCGGAAGGCTTCTGGCGCGAGGAGGCGCAGCGGCTCGACTGGATCAAGCCGTTCACGCAGGTGAAGGGCACCAGCTTCGACCAGCAGGATTTCGGCATTCGCTGGTTCTGGGACGGCACGCTCAACCTGTCCGCCAACTGCCTCGATCGCCACCTGGAAACGCACGGCAATACGCCGGCGATCATCTGGGAGCCGGACGATCCTACAAGCCGCAACCGCATCCTCACCTATAACGATCTGCACGAACAGGTGTGCCGCTTTGCCAATGTGCTCAAGGCCAATGGCGTGACCAAGGGGGAGCGGGTGACGATCTACCTGCCGATGATCCCCGAAGCTGCTGTGGCCATGCTCGCCTGCGCCCGCATCGGCGCAGCGCATTCGATCGTGTTCGCCGGTTTCAGCCCGGAGGCGCTGGGCGGCAGGATCGACGATTGCGCCAGCACCATCGTCATCACCGCCGACGAAGGCCTGCGCGGCGGCAAGCGCATTCCGCTGAAAGCCAATGTGGATGAGGCGCTGGAGCATCACGCCAGGGACGTCAGCCGCGTCATCGTGGTGCAGCATACCGGTGCCGACATCCCCATGGATGAAAGCCGCGACGTGTGGTGGCACGAAGCCATCGCCGCGGGCAGCCATATTTGCGAGCCGGAAGAAATAAACGCCGAAGATCCGCTGTTTATCCTCTATACTTCAGGATCCACGGGAAAGCCCAAGGGCGTGCTCCACACCACTGGCGGATATGGCGTGTGGTGTTCCATGACGCATGAATACACCTTCGATTACCGCCCCCATGCCGATGGTTCGAACCAGATCTACTGGTGCGCCGCCGATATCGGCTGGGTCACCGGGCATTCCTATGTCGTCTATGGTCCGCTGGCCAATGGCGGCACCTCGCTGATGTTCGAAGGCGTGCCCAATTACCCGGATTTCAGCCGTTTCTGGCACATCATCGACAAGTATCAGGTAGAGATTTTCTACGCCGCCCCCACCGCCCTGCGCGCACTGATGCGCGAAGGTGATGACTATGTGACAAGAACCAGCCGCAAGAGCCTGAAAGTACTTGGTTCCGTAGGCGAGCCGATCAATCCCGAGGCGTGGGAATGGTATTATAATGTGGTGGGCGAAAAGCGCTGCCCGATTGTCGACACGTGGTGGCAGACAGAGACAGGCGGCCACATGATCACCCCACTGCCCGGCGCCACGGCGCTGAAGCCCGGCAGTGCCAGCAGGCCGATGTTCGGCGTGCAGCCCGCGCTGGTCGATCCGGAAAAAGGCACGCTGCTGGAAGGCGCAACAGAGGGCGCGCTGGTCATCCTGGATAGCTGGCCCGGCCAGATGCGCAGCATCTTTGGCGATCACGAGCGCTTCTTCCAGACCTATTTCAGCACCTATCCGGGCATGTATTTCACCGGCGATGGCTGCCGCCGGGATGAGGACGGCTATTACTGGATAACCGGCCGCATCGACGATGTGATCAACGTATCCGGCCATCGCATGGGCACTGCCGAGGTGGAGAGCGCGCTGGTCCTCCATCCCAAGGTGGCCGAAGCTGCCGTTGTCGGCATGCCGCATGACGTGAAGGGTCAGGGCATCTATGCCTATGTCACCACTGTTGCGGGAACCGATGACAGCGACGAATTGCGCAGGGAACTGGTGCAGTGGGTGCGCAAGGAAATAGGCCCCATCGCCACGCCCGACGTGGTGCAATTTGCTCCCGGCCTGCCCAAGACGCGCAGTGGAAAGATCATGCGCCGCATCCTGCGCAAGATCGCCGAGAACGATGTCGGCAATCTGGGGGACACGTCCACTCTGGCCGATCCCGGCGTGGTGGATGATCTGCTGGCGAACCGGCCGCACGCATGATAATTTCCCCTCCGGGTCGCTGGAGGGGGAATAATCATGGCAAGCAATACTGCAACCACCGCGCCGCGATTGCGCCGGGGCCGTCCGTTGATCGCCGCGGTCGCTGTCGAGATCGTGCTGATAGCCATCACCATCGCGCTGTTCGCGTCCATGCCGGACCCCAACCCGGTGCTGGATATGGTGATCCCGCCGCTGGCGCTGCTGCTGTTCATTCCGGCCGGCTATTGGACGGCAAACGGAACCACTGCTCCGGTCCTCAACGGCTTTGTCGCCGGACTGTGGGGCATCGTGCTCTACGTGGCGCTGACGCTGATCGCGAATGGCGCAGTCGCCGACTTCGACCTGGAGAGCAGCGTTCGCCCGGCCTATCTTCTGGCGCACGGCCTGAAGGTGGTCGGCGGGGTGATCGGCGGCTGGCTTGTCGCGCGCAAGCTGGCTGACTGATCGCGCCTTGCCGATGGAGGGCGCAGCATGATCCTTTCCCTCGCCACAAGGCGAACAGGCATCTGGTCCGCCGCCGCTTCGCTGGCTTTCAGCCTGGCCTATATCATCGCCCAGCTGTTCGAATGGGCGGGGATGCTGGGTTCTGGCGGAGGGCCCAACGCTTCAAGCACGGCGCTGGGCATCTTCCTGCTGCTCGCGCCATCGTTGCTGCTCGGCCCTGCCTTTGTGGTGCTGTGTGCCGCGCTGCACGTCAGCGCCCCTGCTGATCGCAAGGTGTTCACGCTGGCGGGCCTGGCCTTTGCGATCATGTATGCGACGCTGACCGGCATGGTCTATTTCGTCCAGCTGACCTTTGTCGCCCCGCGCATCGCCAGTGGCGAAACGGCAGGCATAGAGCTGCTGCTGTTCGTCCCTTACGAATCCTTCCTGTTTGCCATCGACCTGCTGGGCTACAGCCTGATGAGCGCGGCCACGCTGATCGCCGCATTCGGCCTGCCGCTGTCATCGCGCGCCAAATTCGCCAGATTTGCGATGATTGCCAACGGTGCGATCCTGCCGTTCCTGGCCCTGCAAATGGCCTTCCCCGTGCTGATCTGGCCAGCGGCCGCATGGGCGATCACCTTTCCGCTGGCGATGGCGGCGATCCTCAATATGTTCCGCGCAACGGCGCAGGGAGAGCAAGAGCCATGATCAAAATCTACCACGTCCCCAATTCGCGCAGCCAGCGCGTCGTCTGGCTGATGGAGGAACTGGGAGAAGACTATGCGCTGGAGAAATTCGGCATTCCGGTGCCCGACAGCTTCCTGAAGGTGAACCCGCTCGGTTCTGTGCCGACCATCGAGGATACCGATGCGCAAACCCCCATCGTGATGTTCGAGAGCCTGGCGATCCTGCAATATCTCACCGGGCGGCGGCTGGTGGCGGGAGAGGCAAAGGCGGCAGGCCTTACCACCGGCCCCATGCCCGATCCCGCAGCCTACGCCGAGCACCTGCAATTCCTGCATTTCGGCGAGGCGGACCTGGCCACGCCCATCGGCACGATCTTCCGCACCCGCATCTTCACCGGGGAGCAGAGCAATGCCACGATCCAGGACCAGCTGGGCCAGCTGAAAAAGCGCATCGCCTATCTGGACGATCATCTGGCAGACGGGCGCGATTATGTGACCGGAGCGCGCTTCACCATTGCCGATATCTCCATCGGCTATGCCTTCCTGCTGGCGGAATTCACCAAATGCGAAGCGGTGCTTCCCGGTCACGTGGTCGCCTATTGGCAGCGCTTGCAGGCGCGGCCGGCATACCAGCGCGCGCAAGAAGCCTGACGAACCGTCTGGCCAAGCGACTGTAAAGCTGATTAACTCCCCGCCTGAGAGATTCTTGGGAGGGAATAATGATCCGACAGATTCGTCTGGCAACTGCTGTTGCCGCAATGAGTTTTGCCAGCACTCTGGCCGTGCCGGCATCGGCGCAGGTGGCCGGGGTGCCGCTGCCGCAATATGAATGCCAGCGCGAATGCCTGGAAAATTTTGTCGAGCGCTATGTCCAGGCAATGGCCGATGGCACGGTGTCCGATGACCTGTTCGCCCGCAGCGTGCGCTTCACCGAAAACGGCGTGGAATTGCCGCTGGGCAATGAAGGTCTGTGGGCCACCACCACGGGTGCCGGCACTTACCAGCTGATCGTTCCCGACGTGGAAACGCAGCAGGTCGCCGCTCTGCTCACCGTCAGGGAGCAGGCAAACAGCTCTGCCACCGGCCCGCAGCGCGATCCGGAGCCTGTTGGGGTGAGCCTGCGCCTGCGCATCGATGCGGACGGCAAGATCTCCGAAATCGAACAGATCGCCGCACGGCCCGATCGCCCGCTGGGCGCGAATGCTGCCCCGGCTGGACCGTTTGGCAATACCGGCGAGATGGTGGAAGCCATGGGATCGCCCAACCCGGCCTATCTCACCGCCGTTCCCGCAGGCGAGCGCCACACGCGCGCCGAACTGGTGGAAATGGCCAGCGCCTATTTCGAGGCGGTGGAGCGCAATACCGGCAATGATTACTACCCCTTCACCGACGACTGCATCCGCTATGAAAACGGCATCGTCACCGCCGGGCCGGAAGGCTCTGGCGCGCGCGCCGGTTGCCGCCAGCAGCTGGAAACCACGCTGATCGGCGCGGTCACATCGATCCGCGATCGCCGCATTGTGGCGGTGGACCGGGAACGCGGCGTGGTGTTCGCCTTCGCCTTCTTCGACCACCGTCCGATCAACTGGAGCTGGCAGCTGGGCGAATTGTTCAAGATCGACCAGGGCAAGATCAGCCATATCGAAGCGATCTTCATCCGCGGCCCATACGGCATGTGTTCCGGCTGGAGCACCTATGAGGCCTGCCGCAGCGAAGAACCGCAGGACATTCGCTGAACACTTCTGGGGGGACAAGACATGCTGAAGAAACTGACCACCATCGCCGCGCACTCAGTCGTAGCGCTGGCGGCCCTTGCCATCTCCGCGCCCGCAATGGCGCAGAATGGCCCGCCGCCCAGCCCGTTCGCGCCGTTGCAGGATCATCCGACCTGCGACCGTGACCAGCTGAAAGCCGCCACCACGGCTTTCGTGGAGGCACAGCGCAGCGGCGACACTTCCGCCCTGCCGCTGGCATCGAACGCGCATTACCTGCAGAACATGGAAACGGTGGAGGCGTCCGCAGGCCTGTGGAACACCGCCCTGCCCATCGCCCATGCGATGAGCTTTCACGATGACCGCCGGTGCAAGACCTTTACCGAAATCATCGTGACCGAGGGCGGCCATCCCTATGTCATCGGCACGCGGCTTTACATGCATGACGGGGAGATCATCCGCGTCGATTCCATCGTTACCGAGCAGGGTGACTGGCTGTTCAACGCCAATGCCTATCTGCTGTATACGCAACGAGAGAACTGGGGACCGCTGACCCCTTACCAGCGCACCTCGCCATCGGAAATGATCCGCGGGGCCAATGCCTATCTGGATGGCTTTGCCGACAAGTTCACCGATATTCCGTGGGGCACGCCCTGCGCCCGGCTGGAAGGCGGTGCCTATACCAACCGGGAAGGCCGGGCGGATGCCAGCTGCGAAGTCGGCATGCCGGGCGGCGTGCTGTATATCGTCAATCGCGATTACCTGATCGATGAGGAACTGGGCGTGATCAACGTGTTCTGCCGCTTTGGCGGATCGACCGGCGGCCCGGATTCGCACAGCTTCCGCTATATCGATGGCAAGTTCCGCCAGGTTCACACGCTCACCGCCATTCCCGGCCCGCAGGCCAATGATGAAGGCGGGATGATGATGGGCCAGGCCGATCCCAACGCCTGACAAAAGCACCATAAGTGCGTCTTAACTGCACCGGCAGTTGCAGTCTTTGCAATTGCCAATGACTGGCTTGATATCACCGCCCCTGTTACGGGGGCGGTGATATTCATATAAAAGGTCTGCACCATGGCCCGGACAAGGCTCTACTCGCTCGAAGATCTGGAAGATATTCCAGGCACTAAGGTGTTCACGGCAAAGCGCTCTCGCGAAGCCTATCACCTGCACAAATTCTGCATGAGCCTGATGAAGCCGGAGAACCGCGAGGCGTTCAAGGCTGACGAGCGCGCCTATCTGGACCGCTACAAGATGACCGAGGAGCAGAAGCAAGGCGTGCTCGCGCGCGACCTCAGCCGCCTGATCGAGCTGGGCGGAAACATGTATTTCCTGGTCAAGCTGGCCAGCACCGATGGCTGGAGCGCGCAGAAGGCGGTCAGCTCCATGTCGGGCATGTCGGCAGAAGAATATGCGGCAATGATGCGCGAGGGCGGGCGTTCGCCCGAAGGCCTGCGTTCCAAGAAGGATCAGAACTGATGGCGCGCATAACCGCCGGTATCGCCACCAGCCATGTGCCCGCCATCGGCGCGGCCATCGACCTTGGCAAAACCCAGGACGAATACTGGAAGCCGATTTTCGACGGCTACGAATTCGTCAAGGAATGGATCAAGAGCAACACGCCCGACGTGGTGATCCTGGTCTATAACGATCACGCATCGGCGCTGATGCTGGACATCGTGCCCACGTTCGCGATCGGCTTTGCCGATGAATTCCTGCCCGCCGATGAAGGCTGGGGCCGCCGCCCGGTGCCCACCGTGCACAACCATTCCGACCTGGCCGCCCATGTGGCAGAACAGCTGGTGATCGATGAATTCGACATCACCATCATCAACGAGATGGACGTCGATCACGGGTGCACCGTGCCGCTGTCCCTGGTGTTCGGCCAGCCGGAGGAATGGCCGTGCAAGGTCATTCCGCTGGCGGTCAACGTCACCCAGTTCCCCACCCCGTCGGGCGAGCGCTGCTGGAAACTGGGCGAGGCGATCCGCAATGCGGTGAAGACCTTCCCGGAAGACCTGAACGTGCAGATCTGGGGCACGGGCGGGATGAGCCACCAGTTGCAGGGTACGCGCGCCGGCCTGATCAATGCCGAGTTCGACAACCGCTTCCTCGATCTGCTGGCGCATGAGCCGGAAGAGCTGACCCCGATGACCCGCATCGAATATCTGCGCGAAGCGGGGACCGAGGGGATCGAGCTGATCATGTGGCTGATCATGCGCGCGGCGCTGGGCTATGGCGTGGAAGAACTCCACCGCTTCTACCGCGTGCCCGCCAGCAACACCGCAGTGGGCCATGTGGTGTATGAGGCGCGCAGCTAGGGCCGGTCGCCGGAGGCTGGCCCCGACGTAATGGCCCGCTTACTGGCGGTGATTCCTCGCCGGTTCTTCCTTGGACAGTCGCCGCGCGGTGGCGGCGGTCTGCACCACGAACAGCGCGATCAGCAGCAGGCCGACACCGCCCACAAACAGATCGAAACCGTTGAGGTCCCAGATGATCGCCTGTTCGGGTCCGGCGAAATACATCGCCAGCGTCAGTCCGATCAGGATCAGCCGCAGCTCTGTCGGCCCGGCGTTGAGGTAGGAGAGCCGCAATTCTCCCAGCACGCGCACGGACAGAAATGCGTGGATCGACATCAGCAGATATCCCGCAAGCGCGATCAGCGCGACCTTGAGCGCGACATAGGAGCTGAGACCGATACCGACCACCACCAGCATGGTGGCAAACCCGTCGCAGCTGTGATCGAGGAAATAGCCATAGCGCGGGCGCTCGATCTTGCGGAAGCGGGCCAGACTGCCGTCCAGTGAATCGCCGAACCAGTGGACAATATATCCGCCGATGGACAGCAGCAGCCAGTTGGGATCAAGATTGCTGGCAAGATATCCGGCGAATACCAGCAAGGCCCCGACCAGTCCGGTATAGGTCAGCATGTCGGGCGTGACCCAGTGCGGCATATCGGCGCACAGACGGTTGAGCGCGCGCCGTTCAATCCGGGCGACCAGATTCTCCTGAATGCGGTTGATAGGGGCCGCTTGTACCCCTTGTACTGGATCCATCGCTGACAGCTTCCAAAGAGCTATTTACCGTGAATTTTCGCCTCATGTCCAGAGCATCAGTTCAGGCGTGTGGAGGCATGGCTGTCACGGACAGGTGCGTCGGGTCAGCGCAGCCGGTCGTTGCCATCAGTCTTCAGCGCTGGCCGGGCTCCACGAACAGCAGGCTGCCGACGTCGGCCCGAAAGCGCTTCAGGCGCCGGGTGACGAGGACGGATTCGCAATTTGCCATCACCCCGATGGAGGCCAGCACGATGAAGAACGGGCGCGAGTAATCGACGAAATAGAGCCATGCGACGAACGGCCCTGAAAAGCTGGCGGCGGTCTTGGACAGATACAGGTGATAGGCTGGCAGCGTGCGGAATTTGATCAGGCTGGTAGTCGCCGCAGCGGCATAGGTGGCAAAGAACAGGTAGAGCCAGAAGACATCGGCCTGCATAGTGTGTCGCTCAAACAGCCACAGCCCGAAAAAGCCGACGATCAGCGTGGAACCATCGGCCATCGAATCGAGCTTTGCCCCGAATGCAGAGGCATGGCCGGCCCACCGGGCAATCGGGCCATCGACCAGATCGGTGGCCAGGCTTATGATCAGCAGGATGAAAAAGGCATCGCGGTGCCCGCTCATCGCCATGAATGCCAACACGGGTGCCGCAGCCAGCCGGTATACGGTCAGGAAATCGGCGAACCTGGAGGCGATGGCACGCATGGCGGGCTAAAGCTGCGAAACCCGCACGCGCGCCTTCAGATCGGTGCGGCAGAAGGCGTGCAGGAAACAGGTCTGTTCGCCCATGTCGAGCGCGGCTCTGGCGAAGGCCTCGTCCTCAGCGCTTTGCAGATAGACATGCGTTTCAACCGGGTCGGCACTGCCCGCCTGCCCCGTGCCGCCGCTGGCTCCGCCGCGCGAGAAATGGATGTCCTGCACGATGTTGTAGGCGGACAGGTCCTTCCTCGCGATCTTCGCGTAACGGCCAAGCTGGGTCATGAAGCAGAAGCCGATTCCGGCGGCGATATAGCTGGCGGCATCGGGCGCGCGGCCTTCCTCATCGCACAGATAATGAAAGATGGAGCCGTGCGGGTTGAACAATTGCTGTTCGACCATTTTCACCCCGTCTTCGCGCAGGGTGCAGATGCCGCGAATGTGCAAAATGCGGTCCTGTTCCTCGGCAAGGCTGGAGCTTTGCGAGGAGGTGGCTTCCGCTGTCAGCGGGCTGGTCCCGGCGCGGCGGATGAAGGCTTCGCTGGTGGCGGGCTGCGCGCCGATTATCTGCGCCGAGGGATCACCCGGCACATCCCCCGCCACCGGCCTTGCCTTGTCCGGCTTCACTTCCTCACCGTTGAGAGAAAGTGTGAACAGGCTCTCTTTTTCACCGCGCATCAGGCCGTTAAGCGGCGATGCTGCCACCGCATCATAAACCAGCGCGCGCAACGCCTCGGCATCGGCGTCGCTGTCTATCCGCGCTTCAAGGTCGATGTCCTTCGCGCCGCCGGTCATCGTGCCTTTGAGCGCGGAGCCTTTCATCGTGTAGTAATTGTCCTGCACCAGCGTGACGTCGCGGATGGCAATGCCGCGCTGTTTGGCCAGCGCCAGCAGCTCCGTCATGTAGCTTGAAACCATGCCGGTGGTGAGGAAGGACAGCGGGCACGGCGCCTCGTCAAATCCGTCCAGATAGGCGCCTTCGTCGGACACCAGCCGCCACACCTGATCGCCCGCGGAAGAAGCCACCAGCCCCTCCTTCTGCATCACTGACAGCGACCGCGCGGCAAATCTCACGGCGAGGCCCTTGCGGTCTGCTGGCGGGGCAAGGCGCTGTGCCCCGCCCTCCACCGCGAAGAAGGACGGGCGCGGATCAGGGCCGAGGATATTGCCGTGCGCGGCCATCAATCCTCCCGGTGCGGCATGCGCGGTGACGGGGTCCCCAGCGCCAGTTCGGCATCGGAGAAACTGATCGGCGTGCGGATGCCCTTGACCCGTGTGCCGTCGCGCCGCTGCATATCCAGCACCATGCCGCGCGCCTTCACCTGCGGATCGTTCAGCGCCTCACCCACATCGTTGATCGGGCCGGCGGGGATACCGTGCTCCTCCAGTTCCAGCAGCAGCTTGTTACGCGGCCACTGGCGGGTCTTCTCGCTGACGGCGGCAGACACGGCTTCGCGGTGTTCCACCCGGCCTTCATTGGTCTGCCAGCCGGGCTGCACCTCTATCCCGATCAGCCCTGCAAGCCGGGAGAACTGGCGATCATTACCGACCGCGATGATCAGCCAGCCATCGGATGTGGGGAAGGATTCGTAAGGCACGATATTGGGATGGGCGTTGCCCATGCGGTGCGGCACCACGCCGCTGGTGAGGTAGTTCATCGCCTGATTGGCCAGCGTGCCCACCATCACATCCAGCAGCGCCATGTCGATATGCTGGCCGCGCCCGGTCTTTTCGCGCTGGTGCAGCGCGGCTTGTATGCCGATCACCCCGTAAAGCCCGGTCATGATATCCGCATAGGCCATCCCGATCTTGATTGGCGGGCCGTCCTTTTCGCCCGTCAGATCCATGATCCCGCTCATCCCCTGAACGATGAAATCATAGCCCGCATAGGCGGCATAGGGTCCATCATGGCCAAAGCCGGTGATCGAGCAATAGACGAGGCGCGGATTGATCTTCGCGCAGCTTTCATAATCGAGGCCGAATTTGGCGAGGCCGCCGGTCTTGAAATTCTCGATCAGCACATCGGCATCGCGGATCAGGTCGATCACCCGGGCGAGGTCATCCGCGTCCCTGAAATTGGCAAGGATGGAGGTCTTGCCGCGATTGGCGGCGTGGAAATAGGCCGCGTCCTTGGTGCCATCGGCGTTTTCGATGAAGGGCGGCCCCCAGCGGCGCGTGTCATCGCCTTCGGGGCTTTCCACCTTGATCACTTCCGCGCCCAGATCGGCGAGCACCTGACCAGCCCACGGGCCGGCCAGGATACGCGCCAGTTCGACAACCTTGATACCTTCAAGCGGTGCAGTCATGGCCAGTCTCACGCAGCCATCAGCATGGCATGGGGCCTGAGGTTGCCAAAGGCAGGGTCGGTTTCATCATCGTTGGCCGGACTGCTGCGATCCTGTTTGCGGACAGCCCGCCTGCGCCTGCCAGCCTCGGGCCGCCTGAGCAATCGGCTGAAACTGCCGCGCAGATGCGCCAGTGCAGTCCTGGTCTGCCGCGCAACCGAAACCGCATAGCTGACCATCACCAGATCGAGGTAGATCGAAAGATCCAGCGCATAGGTAGCGATGATTTCAGGCCCCATCAGGGCCATGATCTCCCCGCCGCCGATCATGAAGCCGACCATGATCATCAGCATGATCAGATGATGGCGCTCCATCCGGGCGAGGCGTTCCAGCGGCAGTTCAACCAGTTGCCGGTGCAGCAGCCGTGCCGCCGCAGAGGCAGGCGCAAACAGCAACACCAGCATCACCGCAGCCATGAAACCGACAAAAGCAATCATCCGCAAATTCCCCTGTTACTCGGGTGCTATATGGAACACGCGCTCGGCATTTCCATGAGTGAGTGCATGGCGCTCTGCATCGGTGCACTGGAAGTTCTCGATGAAATCCACCGCCGGCTTCATCGGCTGATAGGGATAGTCGATCGCCCAGATGACGTTTTCAATGCCCATGCGGTCAATCGCATAGCGCAGCGCCAGCGGGTCTTCCACGCCGCTGGTGGTGAAGACGAAATTGTCCTTGAAATACTCTTCCATGCTGCGCTTGGTCCTGGGCGCACGGCCCACCTGCTGCGCGCGGCTGTTCATGAAATTGATGCGCCAGATGAAGAACGGCACCATCTCGCCCATATGGCCGACGCAGATCTTGAGGTTGGGGAAATGGTCGAACACGCCGCCCGCCATCATCCGCAGCATGTTGGTGCCCACTTCCACCCCATATGCCCACATGGCGCTATCCATCGCATAGTCCATCAGCGGACCCTTCAGCGTGTCTGACGGCCCGCGCGGGTGGATATAGATGGTGGCATTCATCGCCTCTGCCGCCTCGAAGATCGGCCAGAACTTGGGATCATCGAAATACTCGCCATTGGTATGGCCGTTCACCACCATGCCGTTGAGCTTGAGATCGGTCATCACCCGCTGGATTTCCTTGGCCGCGCGCTTGGGCGAATGCGGGGCAAAGCTGCCAAGCCCGGCAAAGCGCCTGGGATATTTGGCGCAGATTGCGGCCATCCGGTCATTCGCCAGCGCTGCCAGCTCGGTAGCGGTATCGGCATCGAACATCTGCACGCCGGGCGCGGTGAGTGTGAGCAGGTGCATGTCCACGCCATATTCGTCCATCTGCGACAGGCGCTGGCCCTCCACGTCCTTCAACCCTTCGAGGAAGTTCATCTTGCCATAGCCGGTGGTGTCATGGTCCGCATCGTAGATGCCGCCTACCAGCAGCTTGTCGCTGCTTTGTGACGGTCCGCGTGCAACCTTGCGCAATTCCTCGGCAACTTCGGGGATCGACCAGGCTTCCTCGCAGGCGATCAGACGTGTTTTTCCCATGACTTCCCTCTCTATTTGGTAGGTTTGTTATCAGTGATATGTGGCAAATGAACCCAGCCAGAAGACAAAATCCGCCCAGCCCTTTGTGGAGGAGACCGGATAGAGCAGCAGTTGCGGCACCACCACGATGGCAGCGCCGATCCATGTGGCGCGGCTGACGGTGCCTGCGCCGCGCCATTCATGCCACACAACTGCGGCCAGAAAGGCGTTCATGGTCATGTAGGTTTGCACGAAGGGTACGTAATCCAGCCCGACACCGGCCATGTATACGCGGTTGATACCGGGCATCAGGATGCTGATGGTGGCGATCAATATCAGGCTGCGATGCACCACCGGCGTCTTCACCGCGCGGATGGCCATCACGAACAGGATGGCAAAGCTGGGCGGCGCGAACACCGACAGGTAGAACACGCCCGGCCCATTGCCCACCAGATCGGTGGTGGAGGCGGCGGCGATGGTGATGAACACGCCCATCACCACCACCAGCGTGGCCACGGCAATTCCGAACATGCCGAGCGATCGGTGCAGCTTCACATTGCGCATATTGACCAGCAGCGCCTGCACCACCAGCAGCACCATCCAGCTGAAAAAGGCGATTCCGTGCAGGTGGACGATGGGGGCATCCCCGGTGCGCGTTCCCGCAGCAACCGGGCCAAGGTAGGTCAGGCCAAAACCGGTGAAGACAAAGGCCGCCATCGCCAGCACCAGCCACAGGTGGAAGCTGGGACGAAAGCCCGATTTTCCGACTTTGGACGATGAAACAGTCGCCATGCGTTACCCTCCCCACAGACCAGTCACCCGGCCCTTATGGACCGCGATGACCGTCAGACCAGCGCAACCTGACAGCAGGTTCGCGCCCGCTGACCGGATTGGCAAAGTGAAATCCCACGGGTGCAATACGCGGGAATGGCGCGAATGTCTCGCCGCGCAAGGGGGCATCGGGAGCAAATTCGGCAATCACATCATCAGACACGCCAAAGCGTGCGCTGCCCGCCGGATCGATACCGGTCCAGCCGCTGGCGTAATCGGCCAGCCAGACATAATCGAGGTCCATCCCGTGGATGCGCCAGATGCCACCTTCCTTGACCACCTGGTTCTCGTAGATCCCGGCAATCCAGCTGCCCGGGCCGCTGGCGGACGAATTCATCTGCATCAGCCGCGTGCGCACCATCGCGCGCTGACCGCCGTCCATGACAGTCACATAAGGCTGGGTCTTCTGGTGAATCGCCTGCATGGCATCGTTCGGCCCGCCTTCGCCGTAACGCTGGATCAGGCTGGCGAGCACGCGATCGCGGCCGATGAAGGTGCCGATGTAGGACAGCTCCTTCCACCCGTCGCGGGCAAATATGGCGGCGGTGTCCCGCCAGGCAAACTGATCGATGTAATAGCCATAGGCGTTGGAGACATTCTCCGCCCCGTCAAACGCCTCGGCCATCGCCAGCGCGCCGGGAACGGGGGCAACCACGGCTTCGCGCGCCGAAGGTGCGATCAGCGACAGGCTGGAGGGCATGACCACGGTGGGCGCGGCATCGAAGCCGACCTCCCGCTCGCGCGCGCTGTCCGGCTCTCCGCCTGCGGGAACGGGCAGCGATGCTGGCAGCGGATGCGCCCATCCATCCTGATAGGTTGATCGCATCAGCGGCACGCGCTGCATGGCGGCGATGCGCCATATGCCATCCTCTGCGCGCACAAGGCGGAAATCCACCAGTGCGGCGGACCAGTATCCGGTGCCGCCGTGCTGGCCTTCCATCCCCAGTTCCACCACGTTGACGATCACGGAATTGCCGTCCGCCCCCACATTGACCAGCGGCATCAGCAAGGGGTGATCGTTCATCTCACCTTCGTCCAGGCCCGGCGTCCCGAAGCGGCTGAGTAAGCGGCGCGCACCGTCTGGCCCGCTCCACACGCCCTGCCCCTGCACGCGGATGCTGGCACCGGGTGCGAACAGCTCCGCCGCATCATCAAACATGCCGCGATCGAGGTAATAGCCAAAGGCAGCAACAAGGTTCTGTGCCCGGCTTGCCCCCAGAAGCAGGCTCGCCCGCGTATCGATCTCGGCCTGGGTCTGGGGCCGACTCGCCCGCCTTTGCGGAATGACCACGCCGGCCTGATCGGGCGTATAATGATAGGGCGCGCGCACCAGAGTTGCCGCATCATGGCTCCAGCCATCGGCATAAGGTCCGGCAAATTGCGGGAAATAGCGCATTTCGGCGATGCGCCAGCCGTCATCTGTCAGGCGATACTGGACAACATGGGTGCCGCCCGCCCAATCGGCGGAGACCCCGGCCTGCGCCATCATCGCCACTTCGTGCCAGCGTCCGGTGGCAGATCGCCCATCGGCGGCCAGCGTAATCACCGGGCTGATGAACAGGCGCAGATTCATGCGGCCCACCGCCATGCCGTCCGCGCCGCCGCCCTGATTATCACGCAAATGGGCAATTATGGCGCTGCGCCCGCGCACTTCCCCGGCATTCCATTGCAGCACCGCATCATCGGTGAACAAGGCGCCGATATTCTCCCACCGGCCGCCGATGGCCAGATGGCCCAGTGCGGCCTGCACCCGCTTGATCTCGCGCACGGAGGTGAGGTCTTCCGCCTGCGCGGTTTGTACCGCCAGATCCTGCGCAGCGGCGGTTTGCGGGGCCAGCAGCAAGGCTGCCATCGCCAGAGCCAGCCAGCGGATCACCACCATGCCTCAAGCGTCCCAGCACAGACAATTTGCATCCAGACCCTCCCGCCAATCGCCACCCCGACCCTGGCGCAGACCCTAGCGGTTGCACTGATCAGGACAACTGCTCAATTGCCCAAAGCTTGCCCCGCCGCGCTGCGCGCCCTAGCCTGCGCATCATGGCAAAACCCGCAATTTCTCAGGATGACAGCTGGACCTCCACCGGGCTTGGCCAGCGGGAGGCGATCAGCGCGTGGCGTGACTGGGCCGCCAGCACCATCGCCCCCATCGAAGTGGAGGTGTTCGATGCAGACGCCTTTGCCGCGCGCTGGATCAGCCACGGAATCGGCCAGCTGCGGTTGCTGCACCTGTATGCCCCGGCGCAGCGGGTGACGCATATCGGCGCGCATCACACCACCATGCGCGCCACACCCTCGATCCAGCTGGTTTATGCGCGCGACGGCGTGCTGAAGACCAATATGGCCGGTCGCGTGTTCGATGTGGAGCCCGGCCAGTTCGTGATGCTGGACAACACCCGCTTCTACCAGATGGAAATGGCCACCGAGCATGAGGCGGTGGATTTGATGATGCCGCAGGGCTGGCTGGACAAGTACCTGCCCGATCCCACCGGCCTGCTGGCGCGGCCCATGTCTGCACGCAAGGGCTGGGGTGCGCCGCTGGGCGCGCTGCTGGAGACGATCCTTGATGGCGGGCTGGACGATTCTCCGCTGCCCCGCCCGCTGATTGCCGAGCAGTTCGGCAATTTGCTGGCGCTGGCCACCGGAGTGGAGCTGGGCGATGAAACCCGCAACCAGCACGGGCGCCACCGCGGCCAGCTGGCCAGCCGCATCCTGCGGCGGATCGAGGACGATTACTCCGATCCCGACCTCTCGCCGGAAATGGTGGCCGAGCAGGTGGGCATTTCCAAACGCTATCTGCAGACGCTGCTGGCAGGCAGCAGCACCAGCTTTGTGCAGGAACTCAACGCCACCAGGCTGGACCGGGCAAGCGAGTTGCTGTGCGATCCGCGCGCGGGCAATCTGTCGATCGCCGATATCGCCTTTCGCACCGGCTTCCTCGATCCGGGATATTTCACCCGCCTGTTCCGCAAACGCTATGGCGTCACCCCGCGTGAATGGCGCGCAGGAAACGCTCCGCGCAGCTGATCATATCCGGGCTGGAACGCCGGAATTTGGCCCGGCCCTATGGAATGGCAATCGGGTCCGTCGAATTCCAGAAGCGCGGAGTTGCCAGTGGCATGGTGCGGAAAAAGGCGTTGATCGACCGGATCTGTCCGCCCCATATCTTGAACGCCTCATACGTCACCAGCGCATTGCCATCGCCATAGGAATTGGTGAAGCCAAAGTTCATCCACAGCACCACCACGCCGTTCTCCTCATCCACCGCAGCCACGCTGGGGATGATATCGGGATGCAGCATGATGCGCTGGGCATACATGCCGCAATCTGCGCGTCCGCAGCCCGGCCCGGCAGTGATCACCCCGTTTTCCACGCGGTAGGTTTGCGCCGCAAAGGGCGTGCCGCCGTCGGTGAAATTGCCGATCCTGAGCCCTTCGGTATAGGTCAGCGCCGTTCGGATCATGGATTCGCGCGATTGCCTTTGTGCGGCTGGCACCGGATCATTCATCCCCCGGATCGGCGCGCCAAGCTGTGTCGGCTGCCACGGCGAATCCGGTGCAATACGCTGGATCAGCGTTTCGATGCCGGCAATCCGGCTGTCCTCCACATGCAGGACAAGTGAATAGAGCACCGGGATGTCGCCTTCGCGAAGCTCCACATGCGCGGCGGCGATCTGCCTTGCGCTGTCTATGTAATCCTGCCGAAAGCCGCCCTTGGCCGTGACCGTTTCCCACAAGCCCTGACCAATTTCGATTTCGTACGAATCCTCGGTAAAACGCACATGCTCGGGCAAAGGCAGATTTGCCGGATCATGCGCAACCAGGGCATCGATATAGGCGGTGATCATCCCAGAAAGACATTGCCTGTCACAGTCGTGAGCGGTGGCGGCCTGAGCGGCGGGGGCCTGAGCGGAGGCGGCCTGCGGCAGCAGGGCAAGCAGCATCAATGCACCGGCAGCGGCGCAGGCCCTGGCGTGAATCGCGCGAAAAAACTCTGCCATTATCCCCTCCATACCCGGCCAATGCCCGTTGCAGGCGCTCGGGACTGGCTTGATAGGTGCACCCCGCAGCAGCGCAGGACAAGCCCCGATCCCCCGCAGGGAACTACATCATCGGAGCCAGCGCGCTGCCGACATGTTCAAGCGTGCCCAGCCCCAGCACCAGCCGTCCGGCCATCAGCGATGCCAGGATGATCAGCACCACCGTCCAGGTGGCGAAGATGCCGCCAGTCATGCGCCAGCTCTTGGGCGGCAGGCCCTGAAACAGGAAGGTGGCGATGCCCGCCACGTTCACGCACACCAGGTTGATGGTGAACAGGAACAGCGCATTGCCGCTCGCCACCGGATATCCGGCGCCAAGGTAAATGCCCGAAGCGGCCAGCGGCGGCACCAGCGCGACGGCGATCATCACCCCCACCAGCGTGAGCGAGGCAGCGCGGCTGAACGCCAGCACGCCCGCCATTCCGCAAGCCAGCGCCAGCGCAATATCGGCAGGCTGCACCAGCGTGCGGTTGTGCAATTCGGGCACCAGCGGATCGATCTCCACCATCATGCCCACTGCGACCCCGGCCAGCACGGCAACGATGCTGCCCACTGTCAGCGTGATCGCGGCCTCGCGGCCCAGCTTTCCATTGCCCACCGTTGCCGCCAGCGCCACACCCATTGTCGGGCCCAGCAGCGGGGCGATGATCATGGCGCCGATCACCACCGCGGTCTGTCCGCTGCGCATGCCCAGCCCGGCAATCACCGCAGACAGCAATACCGTGAGCAGGAAGCTGGGGGTGATGTGGAGGCTTTCCTCGATATCGTCATACAGCTCGTCGGTGCTGATGCGGTCACGGGTAAGAAAACGCTCCAGCCGCGTGGGTGGTGGCCTGTCGCGAAGATCGATCAGTTCCGTTTCGGCGGATTCGATCACGGGAGGAATGGCCGCCTCTATCTGAGAGACAAGCGCGGTGAAGCCCTCCAGCTCGGCAAATTCGCTCTCAAGGTCTTCCAGCAGGCGTTCGGTATAGCGTTGCTGGACCAGGCAGGAGTACTTCTCCTGATTGCCCGGCACGCTTTCACGCCAGAAGCGGCGCGCATGGCGGGCGAGCACGATCTCCAGCCGATCGGCATGGGTATCGGGCAGATAGACTTCCACCAGGCGTGCCGACATCGTGTGCTACCTCACCCGGCGAGTTACTGGACTGGCGGCATCTGGGCGAAGGTGGCGATGCCCGCCGGCGGCTGGTCCCACGCCGACGCCTGGCTGCAGAACACCGCCATGGCCGGTTCAACGGCAGAGGAATCGTCCAGCGTGCCAGCGCGCACGATGCGTATGTCACCCATCACATGCGGATGGCTGAACAGCGTGCTGCCGCATTCGGCGCAGAAAATCCGGTCAATATTGCCGCCACTGCCGCCAATGGACTGGAACACTCTTGTCGGTCCTGAAAAACTGATCGCAGCAGCCGGCACGGCGACGGCGGTCAGGTGGCCGCTGCCCGATTCCTTCTGGCAGTCGGTGCAATAGCAGCTGCCCGCCCACTCGACTTCGCCAGAAATCGCATAGCGCGACCTTGCACAAAGGCATCCGCCTTCAAGTGTCATGAGACCTTCCCCGCTTGTTCAAACAGTCGCCAGCCAGCCTGATCGCGCGGGCCGCCAAAAACAAGCGATTTGATCCTGCCTATTCACTCACGTCCTGCAACCGCCTGAGGCGCGGGGACACCATCGGCACGGTCAGCATGGTGCTGGCCACCGCCATCAGCAGCAGCGCGGTGAAGGTCTGCGAAGTGATGATCGCCTTGTCGAGCAGGACATTGGCAAAAATGATCATGATCAGCGCCTTGGTCTGCAACAGCCAGCCGATCAGCGATGCCTCCCCCTTGCGCCAGCCGAGCAGGCGCCCGGCCATATGTACGCCCACCAGCTTGCCCGCCACTGATGCCGCCAGCAGCAGGCCGGCCACGGCGAAAACTGCCAGACCGCCGCCGCTCCAGTCCGTTCTGAGGCCGGTGGACAGGAAAAACACCGGCATCACCGTAAGCAGTACAATCTCGCGGAAGGAGTCGAGCTTCTGGCGCGAAAACCAGCCGGTATCGAGCACGCAGCCGGCCAGAAAGGCACCGACCATGAAGTGCAGCCCGGCCCAGTCCGCCGCCAGACCGCAGCCTGCCAGCCACACCAGACCCACATACCAGCGATCGGTTTCCGCCAGTCTGCGCATGGCCTTGCGCACGGCCCGGGCCGCCAGCGCGAATGCCAGCAGGAACGCGCCCTGCCGCGCGATCCGCTCCACATCCAGCAGGATGATAGCCAGCACCCCCCAGATCGCCAGATCATCCAGACTGGCATAGCGCAGCAGGCGCTGGCCCAGCGGCTGGTGGAAAATGCCCAGCTTCTCCATCAGCAGGACCAGGATCGGCAAGGCGGTGACCGCGCAGGCCATGCCAATGCCCAGCACGCCCTGCGCAAGCGAGCCTTGCGGCCCCAGCCAGCCCGGTGTGGCAAGCACCAGCGCACCTGCCGCCGCGCCAAATGCCAGCGGCGTTGCCAGCGCCAGCGAGGCGGTGATCGCGGATTCCCGGCGGTTGGCCCAGGCCGCACTCAGATCCAGTTCCACACCCGCCACGAACACGAACATCATCACCGCCCACCACGCAATACCGTTCAGTGCACCGATCACATCGGGGGTGAAGATGGCGGAATAATAGGCTGGCCAGACTGCCCCCAGCACGCCCGGCCCCAGCACGATGCCGCCAATTATCTGCACCACCACCAGCGGAGCATAGTAATCCGTGCGCAGCCCTCGCCATATGGCAAAGGGCACGGTGAAGATCAGCAGCAGGGCGACGAGGAAGGTCTCACTTGTCGTGGGCATGATTTGGCAGCAGGTCTCCAGCGTTGGCATGCCGCGAATCAGGCAGCCCCCCGGATGATGAGATGCGCCTGAACCGGCAGCTTGGAAAGTGGCCTCTCGCGCGCTTGTCTCACATGCAACCAAGACAAATTACCCTGCGCTTTTATCCTAATTGATATGCGCAAGAATCCTTGGGGTTTAACCCCGCAGTGCTGTATCACCGTTTCAAATGACGATCAGCCTTTGAGCACTTCGGGTCGAAAAGTGCGCAAAGTTAAGCCTCGGAGAGGAGGCCTGGGCGCGCCGCCACTGTCCACAAGAGGCAGGGCGGCGCCCCTAAATTGCTTGAGAGGATATCCATGAGCGATACGAAAAAGGGCTTCCCGCTTCCCAGTTCGCTGGAAGTGGTGCCGGGCACTGAGCAGGCGCAGGCCGCATACCCCTATTACACCCATTTCGTGCCGGAGGATGACAGCAAGTTCTGGTTCTACAACTCCATGCATTTTCCCGAGCCGATGCATCATTTCGACATGATCACGGCAGAGGCCGCCTATGTCGCGATGGGCGCGTTCAACACCCGCGTGCATGTGCTGCCCACGGCCAAGGGCATTGAACACCGCGTCATCAACGGCCGCGTGTTCATCGGCGGCGTGGCGGTGACCGATCCGGCCGAGATCGAGGAGCGCATTGGCGAATTCCAGAAGCGCGCCTTCTATTATTACGAAAACTGGGAAGACCTGTACGCCCAGTGGAAAGACAAGATGAAGGCGCTGATCGCCGATGCGCAGGCGCTGCCCACCCCGTCCCTGCCCGATTATGAGCCGATCGAAACGACCCATACCGGCAAGGGCGTGGCCGCCAGTCATGATCTGCTGGTGATCTACCAGAAGCAGATCGAAGGGTACCACCGGATGTGGCACCACCACTTCGAATTCCTGCTGCTGGGCTATGGCGCCTACATGACCTTTTTCGATTTCTGCAAGAAGGCCTTCCCGGAGATTTCCGACCAGGCGATCAGCCGCATGGTGGCGGGCATGGAAGCCGAGATCTTCCGCCCGGACGAGGAAGTGAAGCGCCTCGCCCGCAGCGCGGTGGAACTGGGCGTGGATGCGCATTTCGTCGACAATGCCGATATCGAAAAGGTGCTGACAGACCTCGACGCGCTGGGTGAGAAAGGCCAGGCATGGCTGGCCGAGCTGGAGACCAGCCGCAACCCGTGGTTCAACGTCAGCAGCGGCGATGGCTTCTACCATTATCACCGCAGCTGGAATGATGACCTGTCGCTGCCCTTCGCCGCCTTCCCCGGCTATATCGAGAAGATCAAGGCCGGCATGAACCTGGAACGCCCGACCGCGCAGCTGATCGAAGAGCGTGAACAGCTGGTGATCGATTACCGCGAACTGCTGGACACAGAGGAAGACAAGGCCACCTATGACCAGCTGATCAGTCTGGCGCACCGCGTGTTCCCATACGTCGAAGGCCACAAGTTCTATTGCGAGCACTGGTACACCAACCTGTTCTTCAACAAGATCCGGGAGTTTGGCCGGTTGCTGCTGGCACATGGCTTCTTCGGTGACGACGGGGTGGAGGAGGACGTGTTCCACCTCACCCAATATGAGCTGGAAAGCGCGATCATCGACCTGATGCTCGCGTGGGGCATCGGCGCCGAAGCGCGCGGCCCCAAGCACTGGCCTGCACTGGTGGCCCAGCGCCGGGCGGCGATTGAGGAATGGGGCAAGCATGACTGCCCGCCTGCCCTTGGCGCCGTTCCCGATGCGATCGACGATCCGGCCATCAACATGCTGTGGGGCATCACCCGCGAAAATCTCGACAAATGGCTCGACGACGGAACCGAGAACGAGAAGGAACTGAAAGGCTTTGCCGCCTGTTCGGGCGTGGTCGAAGGCACCGCGCGCGTGGTCAAGTCCGTGGCCGAGATGGGCCGCATCCAGCAGGGCGATATCCTGGTGTGCCAGGTTACCAACCCCACCTGGTCGCCGATCTTCCAGAAGATTGGCGCGGCGGTATCGGACATTGGCGGATCGATGAGCCACATGGCCATCGTGGCGCGCGAATATGGCCTGCCCGCCGTTGTCGGCACGGGCAAGGCGACCAAGCTGATCAAGGACGGCATGCGCATCCGCGTGGATGGCGGCCGCGGCACCGTGACCATCCTCGATGATCTGGACGCGGATGCAGAAAAACTGCTCGAGGAAGTCTGAGCCAATGACCCCTGCTGTTGCATGGTTTGCCGATGTCGGCATTGCCGATCGCCCGACCGTGGGCGGAAAGGGCGGCTCTCTGGGTGAGCTGACGCAGGCCGGCATTGCCGTGCCGCCCGGTTTCGTGGTCACCACCAGCGCGTTCGAGACATTCCTCGCCGCACTGGAAGCGCGCGAGGACGTGCGCGGGCAGGTCGAAGCGCTCGACCCCAATGACCTGGGCGCGGCCACCCGCCTGTCCGAACAATTGCGCGCCCGCGTGATGAACGAACCCATGCCGCCAGCGGTGGAACAGGCGATCATGTCGGCGATGGACGAGCTGTGCCCGGACGGCCAGCCGGTCGCCGTGCGATCCTCCGCCACCACTGAAGACGCCGACGATGCCAGCTTTGCCGGCCTGCAGGACACATTCCTGTGGGTGCTGACCGCGCAGGACATGGCGATGAAGGTGCGCGAATGCTGGGGCAGTCTCTATTCGGTCGAGAGCATGATCTATCGCCGCAAGCAGGACTTTCCCGAGGATGGCGTGGCGATGGCCGTGGTCATCCAGCAGATGGTCGATGCGCGCTGTGCCGGGGTGATGTTCACCCGCAGCCCGACCACCGGCGACAAGTCCGTGATCACCATCGAAGGCGCATGGGGGCTTGGCTCCTCTGTCGTCTCAGGCGAGGTAACGCCGGACAAATGGGTGGTCGGCAAGATCACCGGAGAGATTTCCGCGCGCGATATCTCGGACAAGCACGCCAAGCAGGTGCCCGCACCGGGCGGCGGCATTGTCGAGATTGAGCTGGAAGGCGATGAACGCACCACACCCTGCCTGACAGACGAAGACCTGATGGGCCTGCGCGAAGTGGGCCGCAAGGTGGAGCGGCATTACGGCAAGGCGCAGGATATCGAATGGGCGCTGGACAAGGACGGCAACATATTGCTGCTCCAGTCGCGGCCCGAAACCGTGTGGTCGGCCAAGGACGTGGCATCGGTGACCAAGCCGGTCGATAACCCACTGGCGCATGTGATGAACATCTTCGGGGGCAGGAAGTGAGCCGCCTTACCGGCAAGGACATTGCCGAGATTGCTGCGCTGCTGGACGAAAGCCACTTCCGTTCGCTCGATCTGCAGATGGGCGAATTTCGCCTGCGTATTCGCCGCGATGGCGGCGGCGGATGGAGCGGCGGCGATGATGAAGAGATTGAGGATGAGGCCCCGCCCGCCAGGTCTGGCCGTGCACCCTCACGCAATGCAGCACCGGCACCAGCACCCGCTCCCGCACCTTCCGCCAGCAGCGGCCCCGGTGCCGGAGAAGTCGACGTGGTCGCGCCGCTGTTGGGCAATTTCTACCTCACCCCGCGACCGGGCGAACCGCCCTTTGTCCAGCTTGGCGACAGCGTCAGCGAGGATACAACCATCGCCATTATCGAGGTGATGAAGCTGATGAATCCGATCCGCGCCGGCGTTTCCGGCACTGTCACCGCGATCCTGGCCGAGAACGGCAAGCCGGTGGAAGAAGGCCAGCCGCTGGTCCGCGTGAAAGTGGGCGGCTGATGGCCAATATCCAGATCGTCGAGACAAGCCTGCGTGATGGCAATCAGTGCCTGTGGGGGGCGCTCGGCGTCGATACCGCCAAGACGCTGACCGTGGCGCCTGCGATGGAGCGCGCGGGCTACAAGGCAATCGATTTCACCACCTCCACCCACATGGGCGTGGCGGTGCGCTACAAGCAGGAAGACCCGTGGGAGCGCATTCGCTCCATGGCGGCGATCTGCAAGGACACGCCGCTGCAGTTCCTGTCCACCGGCTTCCGCTTCATCGCGTGGGAAACCGCCACGCCCGATTTCATGGAGCTGGCATTCAGGACGCTGGCCACCAACGGCATCCGCCGTTTCGCGCTGGCCGATCCGATGAATGACGCCAGCAGCAATGTGGAAGTGGCGAAGCTGGTCAAGCGCGCTGGCGGAGAGCAGGTGGTGGGCGCGCTGGTGTTCTCCATCAGCCCGATCCACGACGATGCCCATTATGCCGAGGCCGCGCGGATCATGGCCGCCAGCCCGGACATTGACGCGCTGTATATCAAGGACCCCGGCGGCCTGCTGACCCCCAAGCGCGCACAGACACTGATCCCCGCCATCATGGCCCAGATCGGCGACAAGGCGCTGGAACTGCACAATCACTGCACCATCGGCCAGGCCGAACCGGCCTGTCTGGAAGCTGCGGAACTGGGCGTTACCGCCGTGCAATGCGCCAGCGGCGGCGCAGCGGATGGCACCAGCAATCCGCCGATCATGCGCATGATCGCCAATCTGCGGGCACAGGGCCACACCGTCGATATCGATGACGAGGCCGCACAGGAAGTCGCCGATTTCTGGACTGCCATGGCCGAGGCCGAGGGGCTTCCCACCGGCAGCCCGATGGCGTTCGATGCCGCCTATTACAAACACAACCTGCCCGGCGGAATGGTCGGCACCATGCGCCGCCATCTGGCAGACCAGCGCGCGAGCCATCTGGAAGGCGCAGTGATCGAGGAAATCGGCCGCGTGCGTGAGGAACTGGGCTGGCCCATCGTGATGACCCCCTTTGCCCAGATGCTGCAGACGCAGGCGGTGATGAACGTGACCGGCAAGGAACGCTGGGCGATCATCCCGGATGAGATCATCCGCTTCGCCATCGGCAAGTTTGGCCGCCCCAATGCTCCGGTCGATCAGGCGGTGATGGACCGCATCATGGCCAATCCGCGAACGAAGGAATTGCAGGCCGAAACCGGCATGGCCGACCTGCCCGAACTGCGCCGCAGGATCGGATCGAACCTGTCTGACGAGGAATTCCTGCTGCGCGCCACCATGCCCGTCGATCTGGTCGATGCAATGCAGGCCGCCGGTCCCGCTCGCCAAGAATATGATCCCGATACGGTGGCGGTGATGGAGCTTGTCCGCACTATCCTGGCCCGCCGCGATGTCGATCAGTTCAGCGTCGAAAAAGACGATTTCAAACTGGAAGTTTCTGCATGAGCGTTCGCACACCCAAAGGCTTCATGTTCGATCTGGACGGAACGCTGATCCTGTCCAACCGCAAGCTGGGCAGTTATGACGCGATTGAAGGCGCGGCTGAGGCTCTGCAGGAGCTGGACCGGCTGGGCATTCCGTGGCTCGCGCTGACCAATGGCAGCGCCTATGCCGCGCGCGTACAGGGCCCGCGCCTGCGCGATGCGGGCGTTCCCGTGCCGGACGAAAAGCTGTTCACCCCCAACTCCGTGGCCGCGCGCGTGATTGCGGACCGGGGCTATGACAATGTGCTGGTGCTGGGCACGCAGGGCGTGGTCGATGCGCTGTCCGAAATGGCCATCAACTGCTGCCTGCCGGGCGATGCGGCGGCGGATTATGCCGATGCGGTCTATGTCGCCTGGCATCCCGAATGCGTGATGGACCATATCCACATCGCCTGCAGCCGGGTGCTGGATGGCGCAGCGTTCCTGTCCGCTTCCGACGTGCCGTATTTCGCCACCAAGGAAGGCCGCAGCTTCGGCTATAGCTGCGCCATCAACGGGGCGATTTCGCGCGTCACCGGGATGGAGCCTGAACCCACTGGCAAGCCCAGCACGCACGCGATGGAGATGATCGCCGAGGTTCTGGGCTGCGCGCAGCAGGACGTGGGCGTGGTGGGAGACGATGCCACCGCCGAAATGCAGATGGCCGTCGCCAGCGGCGCCATCGGCATTGCCGTCACCAGCGGAGCCACCGATGCCGCGCAATGGGCGAGCCAGCCGCCCGAAAAGACCCCAGATCTGGTGATCCCCAACATCAGCGAGTTGGTAAAGGCCTGCGGATTGGGCTAGCCTTCGTCCGAGCTATTCGGGAGAGGCAAACACCATGAAACTCGGACGCCTGAACCATGTCGGCATTGCCGTGCCCGATATGGACGCGGCGATTGCCCATTGGCGGGAGAGCGCGGGTGCCACGCTGACCACGCCCCCGTTCGAAATGCCCGAACAGGGCGTGCTGGTGTGCTTCATGGATACTGCCGAAGGCGCGGCGCAGATGGAACTGCTCAGCCCGCTGGATAAGACATCGCCCATCACCAGTTTCCTCGCCAGGAACCCGCTGGGCGGACAGCATCACATGTGTTTCGAAGTGCCTGATATCGAGGCGGCGCGGACCAATTTCGAAGCGCAGGGCAAGCGCATCCTTGGCCCCACGCGCATTGGCGCGCATGGCACGCCGATCTTCTTCGTCCACCCAAAGGACATGGGCGGCATCCTGACAGAGATCATGGAAACTCCGGGTGATGTTTAATCAATATCGTCACCCTGAACTTGTTTCAGGGTCCATTTCTCCAATTGCGCCGTCTGTTGAAGCGAGCACATGGATGCTGAAACAAGTTCAGCATGACGGGGGAGTTGTTCGTGGCTGACAAATCCGAATGGCAGGCCAAGGCCTCCAAAGAGGTGAAAGGCCGCGACCTCACCTGGCACACGCCCGAAGGCATCGCGATCCAGCCGCTCTACACCGCTGAAGACGCCCCTGCCGATCCCGGCCTGCCGGGCTTCGCGCCCTTCACGCGCGGGCCTTATGCCAGCATGTACACCGGCCGCCCGTGGACGATCCGGCAGTATGCGGGCTTCTCCACCGCCGAGGATTCCAACGCCTTCTACCGCCGCAACCTCGCCGCCGGGCAAAAGGGACTGAGCGTGGCTTTCGACCTCGCCACGCACCGCGGGTATGACTCCGATCATCCGCGCGTTGTCGGCGATGTCGGCAAGGCGGGCGTGGCCATCGATACGGTGGCCGACATGCAGATCCTGTTTGACCAGATCCCGCTCGGTGAAATGAGTGTTTCGATGACAATGAACGGCGCGGTTATCCCGGTCATGGCCTTCTATATCGTGGCGGCGGAACGGCAGGGCGTTTCGCGCGATCAGCTGTCCGGGACGATCCAGAACGACATTCTCAAGGAGTTCATGGTCCGCAACACCTACATCTATCCGCCGCAGCCAAGCATGCGGATTGTGTCGGACATTATCGCCTATTGTTCCGCCGAAATGCCGCGTTTCAACTCGATCTCCATCAGCGGCTATCACATGCATGAAGCGGGTGCGACGGCGGTGCAGGAGCTCGCCTTCACCATCGCCGACGGCAAGGAATATGTGAAACGCGCCGTGGCAGCGGGCCAGCATATCGATGATTTCGCCCCGCGCCTGTCGTTCTTCTTCGGCATAGGCATGAATGTGTTCATGGAGGTCGCCAAGCTGCGCGCTGCACGAACGCTGTGGCATGAGGTGATGGAGGGGCTTGGGGCGCAAAATCCCAAGTCAAAGATGCTGCGCACCCATTGCCAGACGTCCGGCGTGTCGCTGCAGGAGCAGGACCCCTACAACAATGTCATCCGCACCACGGTGGAGGCGATGGCGGCCATCTTGGGCGGCACGCAAAGCCTGCACACCAATGCGCTGGATGAGGCGCTGGCCCTGCCGACCGATTTTTCCGCCCGCATCGCCCGCAACACGCAGCTGGTGCTGGCCGAGGAGACGGGCATCACCAATGTCGTCGATCCGCTGGGCGGCAGCTATTATGTCGAGGCTCTGACAGCGGAACTGGCCGACAAGGCGCGCGAACTGATGGCCGAGGTGGACGCGCTTGGCGGCATGACCGCAGCTGTCGCCAGCGGCATGCCCAAGCGCCGCATCGAAGAAGCCGCTGCCGCCAGGCAGGCGCGCGTGGACCGGGGCGAAGACGTGGTGGTGGGGGTGAACAAATATCCATCCGAAGACCGCTCCCGCATCGACACGCTCGACATTGATAATCACGCCGTGCGGCTTGGGCAGATCACGCGCCTTGCCAAGGTGCGAAGTGGCCGTGATGAAGCTGCATGCAAGGCGGCCCTGGACGCATTGCGAGAGGGTGCAAGGGGGGACGGCAACCTGCTCGCCCTCGCCGTGGAAGCGGCCCGCGCCGATGCGACACTGGGCGAGATTTCCGCCGCGATGGAGGACGTGTTCGGCCGCTATGGCACAACCCCCACACCCGTCACCGGCGTCTATAAGCAGGCCTATGCCGGCGATGCCCGCTATGCGCAGGTGATCGCCGGAGTAGAGGCAGTGACCGCCCGCCTTGGCCGCAAACCGCGCCTGCTGGTGGCCAAGATGGGGCAGGATGGGCACGATCGCGGCGCCAATGTCATCGCCGGGGCCTTTGCCGGAATGGGCTTTGACGTCACCAGCGGGCCGCTGTTCCAGACACCGCAAGAAACCGCTACAATGGCGCTGGAACTGGACGTGGATGCGGTCGGCGCAAGCTCGCTGGCGGCTGGTCACAAGACGCTCGTGCCCGAACTGATCCAGCATCTTCGCGAAGCAGGCCGCGCCGATATCAAGGTGGTGGCAGGTGGCGTTATTCCGCCGCAAGACTATGATTTCCTGCGCGAAGCAGGTGTGCAGGGCATTTACGGCCCCGGCTCCAACGTGGTCGAATGCGCAGCCGATATGCTTCGCCTGCTGGGGCATAATATGCCGCCGATTGAGGACCCTGAATGACCCAAATCCGCACCGACTGGACCCGCGAGGAAATCGCCGCGCTGTTTGACCTGCCGTTCACTGAACTGGTCTTCCGCGCCGCCGAAACGCACCGCCTGCACCATGCCGCAGACGAGGTGCAATTGTGCACTCTGCTGTCGATCAAGACCGGCGGTTGCCCGGAAGACTGCGGCTATTGCAGCCAAAGCGTGAAGGCTGACAGCGGCGTTGAGGCGACCAAGCTGATGGACGTGCAACAAGTCCTCCAGCGCGCCGCGCAGGCCAAGGATGCGGGCAGCCAGCGCTTCTGCATGGGCGCGGCATGGCGCAATCCCAAGGACCGCGACATGCCCGCGATTGTGCAGATCGTGGCCGGTGTGCGCGCCATGGGGCTGGAAACCTGCATGACGCTGGGCATGTTGACGCCCCAACAGGCCGATATGCTGGCCGAGGCGGGCCTCGATTACTACAACCACAATATCGACACCGGGCCGGAATATTACGAACGGGTTATCACCACGCGCAATTATCAGGACCGGCTGGATACGCTGGGTAACGTCCGCCAATCGGGCATCAACGTCTGTTCGGGCGGCATCGTCGGCATGGGCGAAACGCGCAGCGATCGGGTGGGCTTCGTCCACACGCTGGCAACCTTGGAGCGGCATCCCGAAAGCGTGCCGGTCAATGCGCTGGTGCCGGTAAAAGGCACGGTGCTGGGCGATATGCTGGCGGATACACCGCTGGCGAAAATCGACGATATCGAATTCATCCGCACCATCGCCGTGGCGCGCATCTGCATGCCGCTAAGCATGGTGCGCCTGTCTGCAGGCCGCGAGTCCATGAGCGAGGCCACGCAGGCCATGTGTTTCATGGCTGGGGCGAACTCGATCTTCACCGGCGACAAGCTCCTCACCGCGCCCAATGCGGGCGATGATGAGGATGCGGCGATGTTTGCGCGGCTGGGGTTAACGCCGATGCAGGGCGCGGAACCGATGCGGGCGTGCAAAATGGCGGCGGCGGAATGAGAACGCAGGCGACATTGCTGGTGCTCGCCGCCGCATTTTCCCTGCTTCCTGCCAGCGCTTCCGGGCAAGTTGCGGATGACGCGATCACGCAGTTCGAAACGCTGGAGGATGCCATGGCGCAGCCGGGCCTTTCGCGCACCCAGCGCTTCGCAGCGGGCGATAAGTGGTGCCACGGCCCGGCATATCCCGGCGAGTTGACGTGCTCCCAGCAGCTTGCCGCGCTGGCTGAAGGCGAGCTTGAGACGACATGGGACCAGTCGGTGCTGATTGCCGACGTTGCTGACAGTTACCTGCGCGATGAGTGCACACGCGAAGACAGCACCACCGGCTGCAATATCCCGGCCTTGATGGACCTGCTCACCTTGTCGCAAGAGGCATGGCGGGATTATGCCGCCGCCCAGTGCGAAGCCGAAGCGCACAGGGGGCGTGGCGGCTGGGGTGGAACTGCCGACCGCAATTTCTGCAGCGCGCGTCTTGCCGCCGTGCGGGCTGACGAAATTGAGGATATGATGCGCTTCTATCGTGCCCAGTTCGGGCCAGAACTAGACTTGGGGGAGGAAACTCAATGACCAACCAACGCCTCGAAACACTCACTGTCCACGCTGGCTGCGAGCCTGATCCCACCACCAAGGCGCGGATCACGCCGATCTACCAGACGGCCAGTTACGTGTTCGACGATGCCGAGCATGCGGCCAAGCTGTTCTCGCTGCAGGAATTCGGCAATATCTACACCCGCATCATGAACCCCACCAATGCCGCGCTGGAAGGCAAGATCGCGGCGCTGGAAGGCGGCGTGGGCGCGCTGGGTGTGGCATCGGGCCATGCGGCGCAGTTCATCGCCTTTCACACGCTGATGGAACCGGGCTGCAACATCGTCGCGGCGAAGAAGCTGTACGGCGGATCGCTCAACCAGATTGGCAACAGCTTCCAGAAATTCGGCTGGGAGGCGCGCTTTGTCGATGCCGATAATCTGGCAGAAGTGGCGGCGGCCATTGATGAGAATACCCGCGTGGTGTTCGTCGAAAGCCTCGCCAATCCCGGCGGCGTGGTGACGGATATCGCCGCGCTGGCCAAGGTCGCGCATGAAGCAGGCGTGCCGCTGATGGTGGACAACACCATGGCCAGCCCCGCCCTGTGCCGCCCGATTGAACATGGCGCCGATATTGTCGTTCATTCGACCACCAAATTCCTCAACGGCCATGGCAATTCGGTCGGCGGTCTGATCGTGGATTCGGGCAAGTTTGACTGGGCCGCCAGCGACAAGTTCCCCTCGCTCACCGCACCCAATCCGTCATACCACGGCGCGGTGCTGACCGATGCGCTGGCGCCGGTTGGCCCCATCGCCTTCATCATCGGGTGCCGGGTGCTGGGCCTGCGCGATCTGGGCCCGGCAATGGCTCCGCAAAACGCCTTCCTGACGCTGACCGGCATGGAGACGCTGGCGCTGCGGATGGAGCGGCATTGCAGCAATGCGCTGGCGCTGGCCACATGGCTGAAGGCGCATCCCAAGGTTGGCTGGGTGTCCTATGCCGGCCTGCCGGACGATCCCTATCACGCATTGGCGCAGCAATATCTGGGCGGCCTCGGCGGCGCGGTGTTCACCTTCGGGCTGAAGGGCGGATTTGAGGCAGGCGTCAAGCTGGTCGAAGGCGTGGAGCTGTTCAGCCACCTGGCCAATATCGGCGACACCCGCAGCCTGATCATCCACCCCGCCTCCACCACCCACAGCCAGCTTTCGGCAGAGGAACTGGTTGCGGCTGGTGCGGGTCCGGACGTGGTGCGTGTGTCCGTGGGGATTGAGCATATCGACGATATCATTGCCGATCTGGATGCCGGACTGGCGAAGGTTTGATCACACCCATGTTCGCAATCAATTTTCGTCATGCTGAACTCGTTTCAGCATCCATCCGGCAAGCTGCGGCAACGCATCGATTTGCGAAATGGACCCTGAAACAAGTTCAGGGTGACAGGGAAGGCAGGGTCTGATGTTCACCAAAATCCTGATCGCCAATCGCGGCGAAATCGCCTGCCGGGTTATCACCACTGCGCGGCGCATGGGGATTGCCACGGTGGCGGTCTATTCCGATGCCGATGCGCGCGCGCCATTTGTGCGCATGGCGGATGAGGCGGTGCATATCGGTCCTGCTCCGGCGGCGGAGAGTTATCTGCTGGCGGACAAGATCATCGCAGCCTGCAAGGCAACTGGCGCACAGGCGGTGCATCCCGGCTATGGCTTCCTGTCCGAACGGGCCAGTTTCGTGGAAGCGCTGGAGGCCGAGGGCATCGCCTTTATCGGTCCGCCGGTGAACGCCATTGCGGCGATGGGTGACAAGATTGAATCCAAGCGGCTCGCCGCCAGGGCGGGCGTGAATACCGTTCCCGGCTCTGACGGTGAAATCTCCGATACGGCACATGCTTTGAAAGAAGCAAACCGTATCGGTTATCCGGTGATGATGAAGGCCAGCGCGGGCGGCGGCGGCAAGGGCATGCGGCTGGCGTGGAATGATACGGACGTGGAGGACGGCTTCGAGGCCACCCAGCGAGAGGGGCTTCACAGCTTTGGCGATGAGCGCGTGTTCATTGAGAAATTCATCGAACACCCGCGTCATATCGAAATTCAGGTGCTGGGCGACAAGCACGGCAATATCGTCCATCTGAATGAGCGTGAATGCTCGATCCAGCGCCGCCACCAGAAGGTGGTGGAGGAAGCCCCCTCCCCCTTCGTGACCCCCGAAATGCGCGCCAAGATGGGCGCACAGGCCATCGCGCTGGCGGCGGCGGTGGGGTATCACTCGGCAGGCACGGTGGAGCTGATCGTCAGCGGCGCAGACCCCACGGGCGAGAGCTTCTACTTCCTGGAAATGAACACCCGCCTGCAGGTGGAACACCCCGTGACAGAGGCGACCACCGGCATCGACCTGGTCGAACAGATGATCCGCGTTGCCGCAGGTGAGGCGCTGCCGTTCACGCAAGCCGATATCGGCATTGACGGACACGCCATCGAAACGCGCGTCTATGCCGAGGACCCCTATCGCGGCTTCCTGCCCAGCACCGGGCGGCTGGTGCGCTACAGACCACCGGCAAAGCCGTGGAGCGGGGGCTTGCGCGGGGTGGACAATGTCCGCGTGGATGACGGCGTGGCCGAAGGCGGCGAGGTCTCCATCCATTACGACCCGATGATCGCCAAGCTGATCACCTGGGGCGAAACCCGCGATCAGGCGGCGGACCTGCAGATCCGCGCGCTCGACGATTTCGAGATCGAGGGGCCGGGCCATAACACCGATTTCCTCTCCGCCCTGATGCAGCATCCGCGCTTTCGCAGCGGGGACCTTTCCACCGGCTTCATTGCCGAGGAATATCCCGATGGCTTCTCCGGCGCTCCGGCAGATGAGGAGCGGTGCCGGGTGATCGCTGCCTGCGCGGCGGGCATGGAATTCACCCGCACGGCCCGCGCCGGGCGCACCACTGGCAAGATCGACGGAGCGCCGCCGCTGCCCGCCGACTGGGCGGTGTTCAACAATGGCCAGCAGTTCCATGTGACGCTGGGTGACGGCCATGCGATCGTCGATGGCCACCGGATCGATGGCACATGTTCATGGGCACCGGGCATGCGCCTGGCCGAAGCCACGGGCAGGACCGAGCGGCTGGGGCTGCAAGTCAGCCGCCAGCGCCATCGCTGGACGATCACCACCCACGGCCGCAGGCATCACACGCGTGTGCTGCCCGCAAGGCTGGCCCCGCTGACGCAGCACATGCTGGAAAAGACACCGCCCGATACATCCCGCCTGCTGATCTGCCCGATGCCCGGCCTGCTGATGAAGCTGCATGTGGAACAAGGCGATGAGGTAGCTGCCGGTCAGCCACTGGCAACGATAGAGGCGATGAAGATGGAGAACATCCTGCGCGCCACCAAGGCCGGCACGATTGCCACCGTCAACGCTGCCGAAGGGGACAGCCTGGCGACTGATTTCGTGATCCTGGAGCTGGCATGAGCATGGACTATCTCGCCTATATCGACATGTTCCTGACCGGCGATGACGATGCTCTGGTGGAGCGCTTCTTCGCCGAAGACTGCGCCATGCATTCGGGCAGCGGCGTGCGCAGCGGCAAGCAGGGGATGCGCGAATTCCTGGCCTGGGCGCATGACGGCGTGCGCGAATGTCCGCGCATCCAGCATTATGTGCAGGACGAAAACACCATCTTTGCCGACATCGACATGGATTTCCACGCCACCAGGCACCGCCCGGACTTCCCCTTTGGCGAGATGTTTCCCGGTGACAGCATCACGGTGAAATTCCTCGCCCGCTACGATCTGGATGATGCGGGCAGGATCACCCGATTGACCACCGCCGCATGGCCGCCCGAACAGGGCGTGACCAGATTGGCTCCGCTGGGCGGACACCCCAGCCAGCTGGCGGCCTATGACGCATACGCCGCCGCCTTTTCGGCGGGCGATCCGGCCCGCTACACGCGTTTCTACACCGATGACGTGGTGCTGGAACTCAGCAGCCTGCCGCCGATCCGCGGCGCGCAGGCCATTGCCGATTTCTACAGCGAGATGTTCAAATCGGTGCGCGAGACGCTGACCATCCATTCGCTCGATGCCGATGATGAGCGGTTGATCGTCGATTGCACCAGCCGCTTCACCGCCGTGCAGGACGCGCCCGATTTCGTGGTCGGGGCGCTGGCCAAGGGCGATTACATCGATGTGCGGGTGATCGTGACCTATGCCCTGCGCGAAGGCCGCATCTGCCATATCGGCGTGCAGCGCGGCGGGGAGCCGGTGACTACCCGCGCCTGAGCAATATCTGCTCTGCCCGCGCCAGATCGGCGGGCGTATCGATATCGATGAGCATGGCAGGATCAACTTGCACATGCTCAAGGTCGATCAGACTCGTCAAGAAGGCTGCTGCGCCGCGATCACCGCATGACTTTTCAAGCTGCGGCAAATGGCATTTGTGGAACAACGCGGGCACTCCGGCATAGGTCGAACCAGACACGGTAGCGCTGGTGCCGGGCTGACACGCCAACTCGCGCAAATGTGCAGCGGTAATCAGCGGCATGTCCGCAAGAAGCACCAGCAGATCTCGATCCGCCTTCTGCGCATGGTTTGCCGCCAGAGCCAGCGATGTGCCAAGGCCCGCTTCCGCGCTGTGATTGACGATCAGGCTCCAGCCCGAAGCCAGTGCAAATTGCGGCGGGTCCTCTCCCACCACAATCACGCCTGCGGCAAGCCCCGCCCCTGCAACCGCATCCAGCACCCATTGCCCGACAGGCTTGCCAGCGCACAACGCATCCAGCTTGCCGCCGCCAAAGCGCGTTGCCCCGCCCGCTGCCAGCACGGCGACCAGCGGAGCCGGTTCAGCCACCGCGCGGTGCATGGTGCGGGTGGATCGCCTCATATTCACCCACCACGGAGGCGAGGATGGACAGCGCCAGCGCCACGGGTTCACGGCTGTGCTGGACAATGCCGATCGGGCTGGCGATGCGCGCCATCTGGCCGGGCGCAACGCCGCTGGCCAGCAGGCGCTCGGCCCGCTCCTCGCGCGCGGTCTGACCGCCCTGCGCGCCGATGAAGAAGGCCGGTGTTTGGAGCGCCCATTGCAGGATCGCCTGCTCCCATTCGTGATCGTGGAACAGCAGGATCACCGCGCACCATCTGTCGATGGCGATGCCGCTGGGGGACTTGCCCAGCGAAAGATCGGAAGATCGGCCCTCGCTCCCGTCCTTGCTGTGGGTTTCGACTGCCAGCCCTGCCGTCCGCGCGAGAAGGGCCAGCGCATCGAGTTCCGGCCCCTCGCCAAACAGCGCCAGCCGCAGCGCCGGGACATAATGACGCTGTGCCAGTGCTCCCATCGGCAAGGCCAGCATCGCTGCCTCCCGCCGGTCAAGCTTTGCCACCACATCGCGGCAGGCCGCATGATCGGGAGCGGGATCGACCAGTATGTCGAGGCCACTGCCGCATGGCAGGCGAAAATCGATCATCGGGGAGCCGGCGCCAAAGCGCATTACCCGGCGCTCCCCGCCCTTGGCGATCTCTGCCGCAAGCTGGTTTTCAAGGCAGCCATCGGCCAGGCTGCCAACAACGCTGCCATCAGCGCGCACAGCCAGCTGCGCGCCAAGGCGGCGCGAGAAACTGCCTTCGATATGGGTTATCGTGCACAGACCAACGCCCTGCGCGCACGCGGCGCGCAGGGCGTCATGGTCGTTTCCCAGCGCAGCCGCGCTCAGCACATTACTCGGGCCATTCTTCCCGTGGCAGGCCCATGATCAGCTGCGGTTCTTCGCCGCGCAATTCCTGGAAGGCCACCATCAGGTTGATGAGAGCGCGCGACTTGGGGCTGCCGCCATATTCCAGGCCCGGCAGTGTTTCAGTACCCAGGAAGATGGCGAAGCTTGGGTTGGCAGCCAGCCGGTCGAGCGCTTCACGCTCCGTACCGCCCGATTGCACCGTCTGCTCGGCAATCTGCACCAGCGCACGGTTGAAGGTCACGAAGCTGAGGAATTCAGACGACGTGCTGACGCCGCCATGACCCTGAATCCAGTAATCGACGTTGGGAATGGTGTAATAGGCCGCCGTCACCGAAGTCGGCAGTGCCAGCATGGAGCCGCCGGAGCCGGGATCGATCAGCGGAGACATGTGCCAGGCGTAGATATCGCCCGCCATCACCGTGCGCGCGGCGGGGAAGGCCACGAAGGCATCGCCATCGGTATGGCCCGCGCCGAAGTAATACAGGTCAATCTCGTCAGCGCCTTCACCGATCTTCATGTGGCTGGAGAAGCTGCGATCGACGTTGGACGCGCCAAACGGACCGCCCTCGGCCTCCATCCGCTTTTCCGAATTCACGTGTGCGATGACTTCGATGCCGTCACCGCTCAGTTCGTTGTTGGAACCCATGTGATCGGGGTGCGAATGGGTGTTGATGATCATCGCCAGCGGCTTGTCGGTGATCTTGCGAACCTCGGTCATGATCGCTTCACCGCTGTTGGGCAGCTTGGTATCGATCAGCACGACATCATTGGCGCGTTCGAACACCACCGTGTTGCCGCCGGCGCCGGCGATCTTGTAGACCTTGCCGGCCACATGCTCGATGCCTTCGATGCCGGGCAGGCCCTGCGCAGTTACACCCACTGCCGTCAGGCCGCTCACCACAATGGCCCCAAGGACCGCAATCCGCTTCATCATCCCACTCCCGCAAAAAAGACTCTGTCAACAAACCAATAGGCACCAGCCGCCATTACCGCAAGCGAGCCAATTGTCGCGGTGTGTCGCGCCGCTTTTTCGGATCGGCGGCGCAGCAGCAGCATCAGGCCCGCAACCACCGCCACGATAGCCAGCTGGCCGATTTCCACGCCCAGATTGAAGGAAAACAGCGACCAAGCCAGCGATGCATCGGGCAGGCCGAACTCGCGCAGCACATAGGCAAAGCCGAAACCGTGGATCAGCCCGAAGGCGAAGGCCAGACCCGCACGCAGGTCCCGGCCATCGCCGCGCAGCAGGTTATCCGCCCCCACCACCACGATGCTGAGCGCGATCAGCGGTTCGATGATCCCGGCCGGGATCATCACGATATCCAGCGCCGCGAGGGACAAAGTCACCGAATGGCCGATGGTGAAGCTGGTGACGATGATCGCCAGCCGCCGCCAGCTGCCGCCCAGCAGGATCAGGCCGATGATGAAGAGTACGTGATCCGGCCCGATCATGATGTGGTGAATGCCGGACGGGACGAAGGTGCCCATCACCGCCAGCACACCGGCGCTCGTTCCGGTAAAATAGGTCTGCGGGTCGCTCCCCCGATCAAACAGCCACTGCTGGCGCAGATCGCCATCTTCATAAACATTGACGAAGGTCTGGTGCAGCGGATCGCGCGGGAACAGATTGGCGTCCACTTCCAGCGCGCCGGGTGACGGGGCGGGAATGGTGAAGCGCAGCCTTATGGCATCGTCGCCCGGCAAGGGTTCTGCCGATTGCCACTCCGGCGCGGGCAATTCTCCGGCGCCGATCGAGATCATGCCGTCAAGAACTGATCCGATTTGGCTGTATTGGCTGGACAACACACCCTGGTCGAGCAATATCGCCACTTCGTCCATTTCAAGTTCATGTCCGATGTCGATCAGATGCACTGTCAAAGTGCCTTCGATTTGCTGTTCTTGCAGATCGAGATCGAGATAGCTGAACGGGACCGGATGGGCCTGGACAGTAAAAGGGAAGAACAGCAGGCCAAACAACATAAGCCAGCGCATGCAAATGCGTTGCACGGGCAGGACAGGTGCGCAATTAAGTTTCATGAACAACGATATACGGTGGATAACATGCATGATGGCCTGTTACCCTTTGTTACAAGGTTGCAATTGGAGCAAGCACTGATCGGCGATAGGCGGGCAGCAGGGATCAAATAAGTGCCATTCGGGGGAATCTTGGGTTTTCAACCAGACATGAAAATGGGCGTGCTGAGCAGTACAGCCATGGCGATTGCACTGCTATCCAGCGGCTGCACCCATGCAGATGTTGCTCCGCCTGCGGCCAGTTTCGCAATTCCCGATCAGTGGGCGCAAAGCGATCCTGCCCCCATCTCCGTCGACATTACCGATTACTGGCTGCTGCTGGACGATCCGCTGCTGACCCAGCTGGTCGAAGCGTCCATCGCCAATAATCTGGACCTGGCGCAAAGCGCCGCACGGCTGGATCAGTCGCGCGCGCGTCTGGTGCAGGCCCGGTCCAGCTTCCTGCCTTCCGTTTCGGGCAGCGGACGGGTCAGCCGCGACCTGGGTGATCTGTCCACCAACCAGTTCGGCTTTTCGCTGGGCGCGGACGCATCGTGGGAACTGGACCTGTTCGGCCAGATCAGCGGCAATGTGAACGCGGCGGAGGCAGACCTGCTGTCCGCCGGATATTCGCTGGCAGACCTGCAGCGGCTGATCGTGGGCCAGGTGGCGATTTCCGCCATCAACGCCCGCTCGATCGCGCAGCAGCTGGAAATTGCCCGCAGCACGCTGGCCTATCAGGAAGACAACCTGCGGATCGCCCGCTGGCGCAATCAGGCGGGGCTGGTGTCCAGCCTGGATGTGGAACAGGCCCGCACCCAGCGCGCCCAGACCGCCGCCACCATTCCTTCGCTGGAAAGCAGCCTGACTTCCACCGCCAATGCCATTTCCACCCTGATCGGGGAGCCGCCGGGACGCGTGCTGACTGCTTTTCAGGCGGTCAAGCCCATTCCCCAGCCGGCGTTGCTGGCGGGCTTTGCGCCCCCCGCTGATGTGCTGCGCCGCCGCCCCGATGTGCGCGGCGCGGAAGCCAATCTGCTGGCCAGCACCGCGCGGATCGGCGTGGCCCGCGCGCAATTGCTGCCGCTGGTTCGGCTGGGCGGCAATATCGGCACCAATTCGCTGGGCATCAGCAACCTTTTCGATGTGCTGACATCCAGCGTGTTTGCCAGCGTCAGCCAGCTGATCTTCGATGGCGGCCGCACACAGGCGCAGATCGACAGTGCAGAGGCTGGCGCGCGCGGCGCATTGGCGGCATGGGAACAATCGATTCTGGGCGCGCTGGAAGATGTCGAAAGCGCCGCCGTTGACCAGCGCAGCGCCGACACCCGCGTCGGCATCATCAATGAAGCGCTGGATGCAGCCAGCAACTCGGCCATACTGGCGCGCAGCCAGTATCAGGCGGGATTGACCGATTTCCAGACCCTGCTTTCGGCAGAGAACCAATTACTTTCCGCCCGTAACCAGCTCGTCTCCGCTCAGGCTGACAGGGCCAGCGCCTTTGTGCGCCTGACCCAGGCGCTTGGCGGCGGATGGAGCGAGCAGGACTTCCCCTTACCTGCCAGTGACAGGACCGAGTGATGAACGACACGCAAGCGCAGGACATCGATGCCTTTCTGGGCGAAGACGCCACCAAACCATTCTACAAGCGGCGGATTGTCTGGATCCCGGCCCTGCTCATCGTTCTGGCGCTGATTGCCTATGCCATCTTTGGCCGCGGCGATCAGCCGGTCGACTATATCACCGAGGAGGTAGAGGCACGCTCGCTTGATCTGGTGGTCACCGCCACCGGCAATCTGCGCCCCACCAACCAGGTGGAAGTCGGCTCCGAAGTATCCGGCCGGATTGATGACGTGCTGGTTGACGTGAATGACATCGTATCGCGCGGTCAGGTGCTGGCGCGGATCAATACCGATGTGATCGACGATCAGATCCTGCAGAGCCGCGCAAACCTCAACGCCTCGCGCGCATCGGTTGAGCAGGCACGCGCCACGCTGGAAGTCGACACCGCCCAGCTGGAGCGTCTGCGCGAAGTCTATCGCCTGTCCGATGGCCGCGTGCCCTCGCAGGCAGAGATGCAATCGGCCGAAGGATCGGTGCGGCGTGACCGGGCCGCGCTCGCTTCGGCAGAAGCCAATGTGGCATCGGCGCAGGCATCGCTGTCCACCGCCCTGACCAACCGCGACCGCGCGGTGATCCGCTCCCCCGTTTCGGGCGTGGTGCTGGTGCGGCAGGTGGAACCGGGCCAGACCGTGGCTGCCAGTTTCAACACGCCCACGCTGTTCATCCTGGCCGAAGACCTCGCCATCATGCAGCTGCGCGTGGACATTGACGAGGCCGATGTTGGCCAGGTCGAGGCGAACCAGTCCGCCACCTTCACCGTCGATGCCTATCCGGGCCGCCAGTTCCCCGCTCAGGTGGAGCGGGTGGACCTCGCATCGGGCAATATCGCCACTACAGCTGAGACAACAAACAGCAATTCGGTGGTCGAATATGAAGCTCGCCTCACGGTGGACAACGCCAGCGGACTGCTGCGTCCGGGCATGACGGCAACCGCCAATATCGCCACGGAAAGCACCGCCAACCAGCTGGCCGTGCCCAATGGCGCGCTGCGTTTCGAGCCACCCAAGCAAGAGGAAGACGGGGGCGTCCAGCTGGGCGGCGGACCCGGCAATGACTTCGGGCTTGAACGCGAAGAGGTCACGGCCAGCATTGGCGCGGGCAGCCAGCAAAATGTCTATGTACTGGGCGATGATGGCAAGCCGCGCGCGATACTGGTCACCACCGGGCTGAGCGACGGACGCTATACCGTGGTCACGTCTGACGAGCTGGAAGCTGGCATGAAGGTGATCACGGCGATCAGGGCCTCTGATCAGTGAGCTCAGGCCCCATCATCGAACTGGAGGGGATAACCAAGACCTTTGGCACGGGCGCGGCTGCATTCCAGGCGCTCAAGGGCGTGAACATGAGCATCCAGCGCGGCGATTTTGTTGCCGTGATGGGGCCATCGGGCTCGGGCAAATCCACCACCATGAACATTCTGGGCTGCCTGGACGTGCCGACTACGGGCAAGTTCCGCTTCCTGGGCACGGAAGTGCAATCGCTCAACAAGGATCAGCGATCATTGTTGCGGCGCCGTTACCTCGGCTTCGTCTTCCAGGGCTTCAACCTGCTGGCGCGCACCACTGCGGTGGAGAATGTGGAGCTGCCGCTGGTCTATCGCGGGGCAAGCAAGTCCGAACGCCACGCCTCTGCCATGCGCGCGCTGGACCGTGTGGGACTGGCGCCTTGGGCACACCATACTCCGGCGGAACTTTCCGGCGGTCAGCAGCAGCGCGTGGCCATTGCCCGTGCGCTGGTGACCGATCCCGAAGTGCTGCTGGCCGATGAGCCGACGGGCAATCTGGATTCCGAACGCTCGATCGAGATCATGGAGTTTCTGGGTGAACTCAACCGCCAGGGCATCACCATATTGATGGTGACGCATGAGCCGGAAATGGCCGATTTTGCCAAGACCATCGTCCACTTCAAGGATGGGCTGGTGGAACGGGTGGAGAATGGCAACCGCGTCCGCCACGGCAAGCATGAAGGCGTGACCGCCTGATGTTCGGCACCACGCTCCTGCTCGCCATGCGCGAGATCCGCCGCCACCTGATGCGCAGCTTCCTGACCACGCTGGGCATCATCATTGGCGTCGCCGCCGTGATCACCATGGTCACGCTGGGTCGCGGCGTAACTGCCGATATCGAGGAACAGATCAGTTCGCTCGGCTCCAATCTCTACATCGTCTTCCCGGTTCAGGGCGAACGCGGCCAGTTCCGCGCCTTTGACGAGGACGACGTCACCGCCGTGCGCGAACAGATCGCCGGGGTGAAGGCCGTGGCAGGGCAGGTCGACCAGAACGTCACCGCCATCCACAACGGACAGGACTGGGAAACCAAGGTCGAAGGCGTCAGCAACGATTTCATGGATGCGCGCGGAATAGACATGGATGATGGCCGCCGGTTCACTCCGGCAGAGGAACAGGCCGGTTCCAACGTCTGCATCATCGGCCCGACGGTGCTGGAGGAGATTTTCATCCCCGGACAGAGTCCGGTGGGTGAGCGCATGCGCCTCAACAATGTCTCGTGTCAGGTGATCGGCGTATTTGCCACGCGCGGCTCAGTCGGCGGCGGCGGCGATGATGACAATTCGGTGTTCATGCCGCTCACCAATGTCCAGCGCCGCTTCACCGGCAACAACAACATCGGTTACATGGTGATATCCTATGACTCCGCCTATGATGGGGACACCATGACCAATTCGCTGATTGACCTGCTGCGGGAGCGGCGGGTGCTGCTGGCGGGTCAGGCCAATGACTTCGATATCGTCGATACGGCCGCCATCAATGAAACGGTTGCCAGCACGGTGGGCACGCTCACCATCATGGTGGCCGCCATTGCCGCCATCAGCCTGGTTGTGGGCGGTGTGGGCATCATGAACATCATGCTGGTTTCGGTGACGGAGCGCACCCGCGAGATCGGCATCCGCCTGGCCATTGGCGCACTGGCGCGCGAGGTGCGCATGCAGTTCCTGACAGAGGCAGTGGTACTGTGCTGCTTTGGCGGCCTGGTGGGTATATTACTCGGCTTCCTGCTGTCCTTCAGCCTGTCCAGCGCGCTGGGTTTCCCCTTCGTGTTCGACCCCTTCATCAACATACTCAGCTTTGTGATCTCGGCACTGATCGGGATCATGTTCGGCTATTTCCCGGCGCGCAGGGCCAGTATGCTCGACCCGATCGAAGCGCTGCGGCACGAATAGAATTCAAGAAACAGCGCAAGTATTGCTGCCAAAAAAGGAAAGGGCCACGCCTTTGCAAAAAGACGCGGCCCGCCGCCTGACTTTACCCCAAGCAAGGAATCAGGCGGTATCTACCATAACCAATTCGCTATCTTGCACCGCAACAATTTGCAAGGTCGCAAGGTCAGCAATTGCCACCCCATCGCGGGCATTGATCACTTCCCCTTCAATTTCGATCTGTCCGCTGGCGGGAACGAGGTAGGCCTTGCGTCCGCCCAGGTCATATTCGATCGTCTCGCCAGCCCTGACATTTGCGCCCAGTACGCGCGCATCGGCATGGATGCGCAGGGCATCGCCATCACCTTCGCGGCCGCTTGCCAGTACCACAAAGCGCCCTGCGCGATCATCCCGGGGGAACTGCCTAGTTCCCCAGCTTGGGGCGTGCCCCTTGCTGTCTGGCAGTATCCACAACTGGAAGCTGTGCGTTTCCTCGTCCTCAAGGTTGTATTCGGCATGGGTGATGCCGGTGCCGGCGCTCATCACCTGCACGTCGCCCGCTTCGGTACGGCCCTCATTGCCCAGCGAATCCTTGTGCGTGATCGCGCCCTTGCGCACGTAGGTGATGATTTCCATGTCGGAATGCGGATGCGGCGGAAAGCCGGACCTTGGGCCAATGATATCGTCATTCCACACCCGCAACCTGCCCCAGTGCATGCGGCGCTGGTCGAAATATTCGGCGAAGGAGAAATGGAAATTGGCATCGAGCCAACCGTGGTTGGCACCGCCAAGCGTTTCGAAACGGCGAATATCGATCATGCCAGTTCTCCATGCTGCGCCGGTAACGGCGGAAGGCTGTGACGTGCCTGTGCGGGACGCAAGGTCCAGCAGGCCCGACGGCGGTTTAAGGGGTGTTGGAAGCCAAATAGGAAGCTTTCCGGGACTGACAAGATAACCCTGTATCGACACGGTACTTCCACCTGCGTGATCAAGGTTCGACCCGCCTTGGTGGGCTGAACCGGGCCTGACTTGACTTGCCGGTGCTATTTGGCAGTCTGCGCGCTTCCTAACGGGGAGCTTGCGACGATGAGGGACCGGCGCGCACATCGTGAAATCGCTGATTCTCCGCCACAAAGCGAGGATGGCCGGATCGACAAGGCGCGAATCGCCCTCGCGCTGCTTGGCCTTGCCGGCGCGGTGGCGATCCTGGCCATGAACATGCAGGGCTGAACATGCAGGGCCGACCTTGCTGTCCTGACATGGCCATCCGGCCCTAACTGCTAAGCGCAAAGCCCTCATATCCGGCAGCGGCAATTTCATCGCACTTTGCCCGGTACGCGCCCACACCGCCGACATAGGGCATGAACACATCGCGCCCATCGCGGGTGCGGCCCTTGTACCAGCTGTCCGCACGCGGGAAGAGCGTGGTCTGCGCCACTTCGTCCACATGGCGCATCCATTCCTGCTCGGCATCGGCATCGGCTTCGATCACCCGCTTGCCGCTGGCGCGCATATCGCAAAGACAGCGCGCTACCCATTCCACATGCTGTTCGATGGAGACGACCACGTTGGACAGCACAGACGGGCTGCCCGGCCCGGTGATGGCAAACATGTTGGGAAAGCCGGACACGGTCAGGCCCAGGAAGGCGCGCGGCCCATTGGCCCATTCCTCGCCAATCTGCTGGCCGCCCCGGCCCCGGATGTCGATCGCCAGGACGGCGCCGACGCAGGCATCGAAGCCGGTGGCCAGCACGATGGCATCGGCGGCATAGCTGGCCTTGTCCGTGATCACCGCATGGGCGGTGATATCGACCACCTTTTCCTCGCGCACATCGACCAGTTCGACATTGTCCCTGTTGAGCGCATCGTAAAAGCCGATTTCGCTGCACAGCCGCCGCGATCCCAGCGGATAGTCCGGGGTCAGCTTGCGCGCATCATCGGGATCGCGCACCGCATCGGCAATCTTGCCGCGCGCGAATTTCGCCGCCAGTTCGTTCGATGTTTCATCAAACAACAGGTCCTCGAAAGCATTGAGAAGTCCGGTGGTGCCGGCATTCCAGGCCTGTTCCAGCCGTTCCTTCAGCGCGGCGGGTGCAAACGTCTTGGCGCTGCCGGGCATGGGCGGGGCGGCGAAGCCCAGCGGTGAATGGCGCGCCACGTCGCGCTTTTCGCGGTAGGTGGCCTTGGCCGCCTCCTGCTCGCCATCTTCGAGCGGTCGGTTATTGGCCGGAACGGCATAGCTGGGCGTGCGCTGGAATACGGTGAGATGGCCGACATATTCGCTCATCGCCGCCACCGCCTGAATGCCCGAGGAGCCGGTGCCGAAATGGCAGACGGTCTTGCCCTTCAGGTCCACGCTATCGTCCCACTTGGCCGTGTGCAGCACCTTGCCTTCGAACTTCTCCAGACCGGGCAGGTCGGGCATTTTCGGTTCGGAAAGCGCGCCGGTGGCCAGGATCAGGAACTGCACGTCAAAGCTGCCGCCGGTGTCCGTCTCCACCTGCCAGCGCGATGTTGCTTCGTCCCAGTGCGCGGCGGTGACGCGGGTGTCGAATGCGATGTCCCGCCGCAGATCGTAGCGGTCGGCAACATGATCGAGGTAGGAGAGGATTTCCCCCTGCGCGGCATAGCGCTCTGTCCATTCCCACTCCTGCTCCAGCTGCGGATCGAAGGAATAGGAATATTCGAGGCTGGGAATATCGCAGCGCGCGCCGGGATAGCGGTTCCAGAACCACGTCCCGCCCACGCCCGATCCGGCCTCCACCACCTGCGCCGAAAAGCCCTCCTGCCGCAATTTGTGCAGCATGTAGAGGCCCGAAAATCCCGCCCCTACGATCAGCGCATCCAGCTTCGCAGAATCAGGCATGGCTGGCTCCCGAAGTGTGGTTGCGCATGAAGGCACCTGCTGCGTCCAGCGCGGCGCGCCCTTCATCCAGCATGAAGGCGAAGCTTTGCCAGACATGCGGCATGTCCGGCCATATCTCCAACTGCACATGCGTGCCCGCCGCCCCGGCCCGGGACGCCACCATCACCGCATCATCGAGCAATATCTCCGCCGAACCGACCTGCACCAGCAGTGGCGGCAGGCCTGACAGATCGGCGTGGGCGGGTGATGCCAGCGGATCGCCGACGGGCGTTCCGGCAAGATACTGGCCTGCCGCGATATGCAGCCCCTTTTCGGTCAGCGCGGGATCGGCCTGAGCCTTGCTCTGCATGCTGCCTCCGCTGCAGGAAAGATCCGCCCACGGGGAAAGCAGATAGGCGGCCGCAGGCATTTCCAGCCCTTCTTCGCGCAGCTTCACCAGCAGCGACAACGCCAGACCGCCGCCCGCGGAATCGCCCGCGATCACGATCCTGTCCGCCTTCATCCCGCTGCTCAGCAGCGCGCGATAGGCCGTCAGCGCATCATCGATGGCGGCGGGAAAAGGGTGTTCGGGCGCCAGCCGGTAATCCAGCGCATAGGTGGGCAGGCCCGCTGCCTGACCGACATTGGCCGCCAGCCCGCGATACCCCTGCGCGCTGCCCGAAACAAAGGCCCCGCCATGCAGATAGAGTAGCGCACCAGCGCGCGCCGGGCCGGTCTTGCAGTGCAGTGCGGCCACGCCGCCCAGCTGCACGTCATTGAAGGAAAAGCCGGCGTCCACCGGCATGGTGGCCAGCAAGGCCTCGAATTCGTCACGCGCCCTGGACAGATCGCCGGAAAAATCCGGTCCGCCCGCTCGCATGCCTGCAATCAGTTCCTGCAAGGCTTCGCTCGCCATGCCTTATCCTCCCCATGTCGCGGGCCTTGCTGGCCCGTCTGGAGAGGATCATACGCGATTGAGCCTGTGTGGGAAGTCTGCCGCGATGGTGGCCGCGATGGTGTTTGTCAGACGGGCAACCCCACGTAGTTTTCCGCAATGCTGGTCTGCGCTGCCACGCTGGTGGCGATGTAGTCCAGCTCTGCCACCTGCATGGCGCGTTCAAAGGGGCCATCGTCGGGAAAACGGTGCATCAGCTTGGTCAGCGACCAGCTGAACCGTTCGCACTTCCACACCCGCGCCAGCGCCGTGTCCGAATAGGCCGCAATGGCATCGGCATCATTGGCCTTGAAGAAGCTGGTCAGCGCAGCGGCGGCATAATGCACGTCGCTGGCGGCAAGGTTCAGGCCCTTGGCGCCCGTTGGCGGCACGATATGCGCCGCATCGCCGCACAGCATCAGCGAACCATGCCGCATCGGCGCAAACACATAGGATCGCAGCGGGGCGATGCTTTTTTCCAGCGCCGGTCCGCGCGTCATATTGGCCGCCGCTTCGGGGCCAAGGCGGATCGCCAGCTCATCCCACAGCCGGTCATCGCTCCAGTTTTCCACCCGCTCCGTCAGCGGCACGTCGATGTAATAGCGGCTGCGCGTGGGGCTGCGCATGCTGGCCAGGGCAAAGCCGCGCTCATGATTGGCATAGATAAGTTCATGGTTGCACGGCGGCACATCGGCCAGGATGCCCAGCCAGCCAAAGGGATAGACCCGCTCATACTCCTGCCCGGCGGATGCGGGGATGGCCTGGCGGGTGGGGCCATAAAAGCCATCACAGCCCACAATGATGCGGCAATCGATACGCTGGGGCGTGTCGCCCTTGTTGTAGGTGACATAGGGCGCATCGCTTTCCACATCGTGCAGCGCGGTATCAGCGGCTTCATAGATCACCTGCAGATCGCGCGCTTCGGCGGCGTCCATCAGGTCCTGGGTCAGCTCAGTCTGGCCATAAACCACCACCTGCTGGCCGGTCAGGGCCTTGATATCGATGCGGATCAGCCGCTCGCCATCGGCCAGGTTGAAGCCATCGTGCGGCAGGCCCTCCGCCTTCAGCCGGGCGTCCAGCCCAAGCCGTTCCATCAACGATACGGTGATGTTTTCCAGCACGCCTGCGCGGATGCGGCTGAGCACATAGTCTGGCGTTCGCCGTTCCAGGATAACGCAGTCCACGCCCTCTGCCCGCAGCAAATGGCCCAGCAAAAGTCCCGCCGGACCCGCCCCGATGATGCAAACCTGTGTTTTCATGTCCTGCCTGATAGCTGCCTGTTCCAGATTGACTGACGATGTGTCCGCCCGCGGCGCCAATGTCCAGCCCGATGCAGGAGGAGCGCCGATCAACCGCCGCGATTGGAGCGGCGCGGCGAAGTCTGGTAATAATTCACGGTCAGCGTGCTGATTCGAACGGGGGAGACATCTGTGGCCAATAGAACAGCGATAATCCTGATTCACGGTATTGGTGAACAGATCCCGATGGAAACACTTTCCGGCTTTGTCGATACTGTGTGGAGCCGCGACATGTCGCTGATTACACCCAGCCGCGTCGATCCCAGAACTGGCAAGCCACGGCAGGAAAACGCCGCGTGGAGCAAACCTGATGAGCGCAATCGCAGTTTCGAACTGCGACTGATCACCACCGAATCGCGCGGATCGGGCCATTCGCAGCGGCGGTTCGACTTTTTCGAATATTACTGGGCGCATCAGGTTACCGGCACCAGCTTCGAGATGGTCAAGGACTGGCTGTTTGGCCTGATGTGGCGCAATCCGTTCACCAATGTGCCGCGCGGCCTGATCCCGGCGTGGCTGTTAATGTGGGTGATCACGCTGGGCTTCGTGGCGATATCGATCCTGGCCGGCATGGCAATCAGCGATACGCCCATCGACCCGCAAATGACCGGCATTGCGGCAATCGACTGGATATTCCGCCTCGCCGCCGGGGTGCAATCCTGGCCGGGGTGGATGACGGCATTCGTCTGGGCAGTCCTGAGCGGGATTGGCGCCTTCATCATCAAGGTCATGATCAGCCATGTCGGCGATGTGGCGCGCTATGTCCGCGCCCAGCCCCGCAACATCGCCATTCGCCAGGCAATCCGCGAGAATGGCGTGCGCCTGCTGGAAGAACTGATGGGTGTGGGAGAGGATGGATCGGCTGGCAAAAGCCGGTACGACAGGATCATCGTGGTTGGCCATTCGCTGGGCACCATCGTGGGCTACGATATCCTGACCCACGCCTTTGGCCGGCACAATGACCGGATCGATCCCGAAAAGCTGAAAGGCTTCCGCCAGCCCCGCCGCGCGCAGATGGAGGAGATGATCCGCAGCGCGCGGGCAGGTGGCAACTTCGATCTCGATGAATTCCGCAAATTGCAGGCGCTGTGCCGCCGCGAGCTCAACGCCTTGGGCAATCCGTGGATCGTCAGCGATTTCGTGACCATGGGATCACCCCTCACCCACGCCGAATTCCTGATGGAAAAAGACCGCGCGGCGGTTTCAAAGGCCAAGGACAAGCGCGTGCTGCCCGCCTGCCCGCCGGTGATGGAATATGACGGCACCACCAAGAAACTGCATTTCACCTATCGCACCGGCAAGGTGAAGGGCGAAGGTGTTACCCACGATCTGGAAGCCCCGCGCGTGCCGCACCACGCCGCGCTGTTCGCCTTCACCCGCTGGACCAATATCTTCTCTCCCCTGCGCGGCGTGGTGGGCGGCGATATCGTTTCCGGGCCTGTGGCGGATATATTCGGGCTGGACGCGGGCGAGACGGAAAAGCCCGTCAGCGGCATCAGGGATATTGCCGTGCTTCCTACCGCTGGCGGTACGCCGCAAGACCGCAAGAAGCGCTGGTTCACGCATTTGCTCTACTGGAACATGGACGCTGCGAAAACCGGGGATGCGGCACACGTCCCCGCCCATATCCAGGCGCTGAGGGATGCGCTGGCGCTGAAGGAGAACTGATCCGGGAACTGGCGGGGAACTGGCGGGGAACTGGCGCACCTCAGGCCAGCATCGCCTCAATCTCGCCCTGCAATTTGCGGCGGAAAGCGCGCGCCAGACCGGCGAAGGGATTTTCCGCGCTGCACGCCTGCTTCACCTCCAGCATATCCTCCACCACGGTCTGCATCAGTTCAGCGGCGAGTTGCTCATCTTCCATGGCGGAGACGCGGTTGAGCCGGTCGATGATCTTCTTGCGCTTGAGCCGCAGGCCATTGAGCACCGTCACCCGCGCCTCTGTCAGGAAGCGGCGGTTGAGGCCCAGAATCTCGATGGTCGCCTCCGCCCGCGGATCGCCGCCGCGCGGTTTGACGGTGGATATGGAGCGCTCGAACTCCCACTCGAACAGGTCTTCAGGATCGGTATCGCACGGATTGAGCAGCAGCGGATGTTCGCCCGCCATATCGGCCTGGAAATCCAGCACCCAGGCATTGTTTTCAACGGGAAAGCGGTTTTTCTTGCCGGTGGTCCTGAGCTTCTTTTCGCGCAGCTCGCGTTCGATATCGGCTTCGGACAGGCCGGCCTGGTGGATCAGCTGACGGCGAGACTGGTTGCAGTGCTGGCAGCTCAGCAGCAGGTTCTCCCACGCCATCGCCAGCCACCAGTAACCGGGATGCTCCACCCCCGCCTTGTCCGCATCGGTGATGCCCTTCTTGGGCCGGTAATGCTCCACATCGCCGTCAAAGCCGCCGCTCGTCAAAATCTCGCAATAGGCGCATTTTCCGTGATGCATGGCGATCAGCACGTCTTTCACCTGGGCGTGGGCATAGACCTCGAACTTCGGCGATTTGGGAAGCTTTCCCTCGGCCGCCAGATAATCGACGATTGCCTGCCGCTCCCTGGCGGCGGGACTTTCCGCATCGCCAAAGTCGAGCACGGCGGGGGTGGGTTCGCGTTCGATCCTGATCACTGCGCGCGCCCCTAATCCGACAGCAGCCCAGACAGGGCCTGCTTCATCATGCGCTTGCGATCACCGTCCCGTACCGGTGCGAGCGGCAGGGTATCGATCTCGGTCCCTTCGGATATCACCGACAGCGCCGCAGCATTGACCTGCTCCTCCATCGTGGTGCCAACCATCATGCGCTTGTCGATCTGCGCAACCAGTGTCTTGCGCTCATCCTCCTCGGCGGCGGTGCGGCCCACTTTCTTGGCGAGGAAATGATAGCGCTCCACCTTGGCGTCGGTTTCCGGATCGGTGGAGCCCAGGCCGAAGAATTCGGACGTGAGGATCTGTTCGGCGCGCATGCCCTGCACATTGGGCAACTCCTCCAGCGTCTCCACCCGGGCGTTGTCCTCATTGCGCTGGAGCACGAACACCTCACCCTGCTGCATGCCGCGCAGGCACAGCGGATCGTGCGTGGTGAGGATGAACTGCACCTTGGGAAAGGCCTCTCGCAACAGGCCGACGATCTGCATTTTCCAGCGCGGGTGGAGGTGCGTTTCGATCTCATCCACCAGCACCACGCCGTGGGCATCCTCCAGATTATCGTAATGGTGGAACAGCTCACGGATGATATCGACTGACAGGGCGACGATGGATTTGTAACCGACGGACATCTTGGAAAGCGGTGTGCTGCCCTGCGGCGTATCGATCAGGATACGCTCCCCGTCGCGCAAGATCTTGGCGTCATCATCCAGCATCAGCACCACTCGCAGCGCGCGCACGGCGGCATCGAATTTCTTCTCGTCATCCAGTTCCAGCAGCCACTGGATGGGATTGGGGATCACCATCATCGGATCGAACAGCGATCGCACCCGCCATGCTGGCGCGCGGTATCGGCGGGAGGTCCTCTTCACGAAGAACCGGCGCGGCCCATAGGCGAGCAATATCTTGGACGGGGCCAGGCTGCCGCCGAAATGGCACTGCTTGCCGCCGCCCTCCAGATAGGCGCCCTGCTCCTGCCCCAGGAAGGAGACGGACACCTGCAACGGGTCCGTGGCCAGCACATCCCAGTTATCGAAATCGGGCCGGTGCTGGAATTCGGACGGGGTGATCGTCTCATCGTCCAGCAGCTTGTCCAGCTCAGCCACTTCGCCCGTGCCCAGCAGCGCCATGGCAATCGCTTCCAGGACGGAGCTTTTGCCCGTGGCGTTCTCGCCCAGGATCAGCATGCACGGAACGCGGCGCAAATCCTGCGTCTGGCTGGGCAGTTCGAATTCGATCCCCGCCAGCGCCTTGAAATTGCTGATGGTGACCTTCTCCAGCGGCAGTTCCGCGGCGGGCAGGTCCTGCTTGCGGACGGTGCGCGAGGGCTTTCTGGGGCGCTTGGCCGGTGCGGGCGGCGGCGGAGCGGTTGAGCCTGTCTGCGCCTCATCTTCAAGGAACGGGCGGAGCAGGTCGTAACGTTCGGACCCCTCCAGCTTTTCCAGCAGCCCCAGCATCACCGGCAGGGTAGAGTTGCCCGGAAGCCATTCGTTCGCCTGCCGCATCAACGCCAGCGTCACCGCCCCGCGATGCGGCAGGATCAGCGAATTGTCGAAGCCGATGAGATAAGAAGCCCAGCCGTGTTCAGCGCCCGTGGGAATGGCTTCGACATGCTCCAGATCCTTGAGCAGGATCGATGCCATGAAGCGCATGGCCTGCTTGCGCGCGGAGACAAGGTCCGCGCGGTTGAGGCCCAGCATTTCAATCGTGGCTGCACCGCGCTTGCCCGCCGCAAAGGCCGTTCCACCGGGAAGGAATTGCAGCTCGTCCGCTATGCCATCGAAGGTAGGGTCCAGCAGCAGGGCATGCTCCATCCGCACCGGGTCCCCGACCATTGATGAGGTGAGCGATCTGCTGTTTTCACCATCGCCGCGCAATTCACGGATCGACGCCCGCAGCCGTCCCCGCTCGCCCATAACCCAGAAACGATTGCCCTTGTGGCGATTACAGGCAGCGCAAACGGGCAGCAGGTTCTCCCACTCATAGGCCAGCCACACATAATGCAGCTGGCTGGTCGCCCCGCTCTCATCGGCGGCCCCGCCCAGCGGGCGGTGATGACCCACGCCCAGGCCCGATGTGCTGGCGGGCGTTTCACAATAGGCGCATATCTCGCCGAAGCCCTCAAACACCGCGCCGGTGATATCGGGATGGTTCAGAAGATCGGTATCGATCCGCATGCGCCGCTGACTGATCATCTTCTGATCTTCCAGCCCGAGATAGCTCATGACCTCATCCAGCGCCGCCCGCACCCGAGTAGAATCGAGCATCTTGGGCCGTTCCATCTGACTGCGGTCGAAAAAGCGCATGGGTGATCCTGCCTCTGGCGTGAATTGCGGTCACCGTGCAGGTTACGCCTCAATCGCGAGGCTGCAAGTTTGAAGTATAGCGCCAGGGCGATTTGTGACGGTTAAGTAAAACCGCGCATTATTTGATTGCCGGGGTGAGAAACGGGCTTTCGCTGCCGACTTCAATCCTTGCCCGTGCTGGTCATCAGCGCGTAGCCCGCTTCGATCACCGCGCCCTCGATTATGCCATCGGCCAGCCGGTAATGCGGCGGGGCGAACACGACTATGGTGGAGCCATGTTCGAACCAGCCCATCTCCTGCCCGCGTGAAAAGGCGAATGCGCCTTGCCACACGCCCGCCACGCTATCGCGCACATTGCGGATGGGATCGAGGAAGGGCAGGCGGATGCTCGCCACCAGTATCGCCGCCACCGGCACCAGCAGCAGCCGGTCGCCAGCGGCAAGGGGGCCAGCCAGCCGCCCGGCCAGCCGCACGCTGATCGGCGCGCGTTCATTGCGGCAATAAAGCCGCTCCACCCGTTTGAGCGCCACCGGGTTCACATTCCACGTATCGCCGGAGATATAACGCACCTGCTCCACCACCAGATCGGCGGGCGCGTGGAAGCGGTGATACATGCCCGCTGTCAGCCGCAGGGTGACGAACTGCCCGCCCTCAAACTCGCTTGCCAGCGCCGCATCGCCCAGCAATTCGGCCAGTTCATAATCGAAGCCCTTGATCTGGTGCGCCTGCCCCGCCGTGACCGTTCCAGTTGCGCCGACGATGGCATCGCACGGGGACGCCAGCACGGCGGGATCGTCCACAAACGCCCGCGCGCCGGGCTTCAGCCTGCGGGTGAAAGCATCGTGCAGGCTGGAAAATCGCGCTTTCTCCGCGTGTGTCAGATCGACGTCACAAAACAATTGCCAAAGGGCGATCGAGGGCAGCCGCACCAGCGGATGTTCGCGCTTGCTGAACCAGCCCATGAAGCGGGTCGCGGCATGGCGCGGGATGCAGTTGGTGAGGAGGAAGTTGAGATCCTCCTGCGCGGTCAGGCGCTTGATGGCGGATCGCAGACTCATGGCGGGCTTCCCGGGCTGAATGTGAAGGAGCATTTGTGAAGATATCTTCGATTGGCTGGGCCTTGCTGGGCAGTGCGGCGGCGCTGGTGACATTGCGCCCCGCCCGCCGCCGCCTCCAGCTCTCCGCCGCCAAGCACAAGGGGCTGGTCGGCCATGTCCGCATGGCCAAGCGCGCGGCGCGGCTGATCCCGCACTATGCCTTTGACGAGGGCAATTTTGCCAACGCCGATGATGCGCCTGCCGATGTGGCGGCACAGCGGCAGGAAGCATTTGCCGCGCTGGCGGACACCTATCGCGCTCGCTTCCCAAAATCTGCCGAGATGAGCGCACAGGCGGCGCACAGCATCCCCGATGTGGACTTCACCAGCACTTACCGCGTGCCATTCCAGTTCAGCGCGCTGGTGCGGCGGCATCTGTCTTCCGGATCGTTCTATCAGGCATCGTCCGGCGTGAAGCTGACCGATCTGGACGGCAATGCGTTTTACGACCTGACCGGCTCCTATGGCGTCAATCTGCTGGGCGTGGATGCGTACCGCGATCTGGTGGCGCAGGGGATTGCCAGCACCGCCGATCTTGGCCCGACCCTGTCCGGCCTGCACCCGCTGGTGCTGGATAATGTGGCGCGGCTGAAGGAAATTTCCGGGCTGGATGCGGTGTCCTTCCACATGTCCGGCACCGAAGCGGTGATGCAGGCGGTGCGGCTGGCACGCTATCACACCGGCCGTGCCCGCGTGGTGCGCTTTGCCGGGGCCTATCACGGGTGGTGGGGCGATGTGCAGCCGGGCATCGGCAATCCCGTTCCGGCAGACAACACGCTGACGCTGGCAGACATGAGCGAGGCGGCGCTTAAGGTGCTGGCAACGCGCCGGGATATCGCCTGCGTGCTGGTCAATCCGTTGCAGGCAATGCATCCCAACAGCAATGCGCCGGGCGATTCCACGCTGGTGACAGGCCGCAAGCAGGCCAGCGTATCGCGCGCCGATTACGCCGCATGGCTCGCCCGCCTGCAACACACCTGCAACAAGGCCGGGATCGTGCTGATCATGGATGAGGTGTTCACCGGCTTCCGCCTGGCGCAGCGCGGGGCATGCGAATATTTCGGCGTCACGCCCGACATGGTCACCTATGGCAAGACGCTGGGCGGCGGACTGCCGGTGGGCGTGGTGTGCGGGCGTGCCGCCCTGATGAAGCGTTACCGCGAGGACAAGCCCGCCGACATCTGCTTTGCCCGCGGCACGTTCAATTCCCACCCCTATGTGATGGGCGCGATGGACGCCTTCCTGCGGTACATGGAAACGCCCACGGGCATGGCGCTGTATGACGGGCTGGACGCGCGCTGGAATGACCGCGCCGACAGCCTCAACGCGCAGCTGGAGGCTGGCGGATACCCGGTTCGGATCAACAATCTGGGCACCATATGGATGGTCTGTTTCACGCAGGCGGGCCGTTATCACTGGATGCTGCAATTCTATCTGCGCGCGCAGGGACTGGCGCTGAGCTGGGTGGGATCGGGCCGCTTCATCTTCAGCCTGGCCTATACCGATGATGACTTCGCCGAGGTCGAGCGCCGCTTCCTCGCCGCTGTGCAGCAGATGCAGAGCGGCGGCTGGTGGTGGCGCGCCAGCGAAGGCGAGGCGGGCGACAAGGCGATCCGTCGCCGGCTGAGGAACGAAATGATCGGCCACGTGCTGGGCCGCTCCGCCTAAACCAAATTCGGCTGAGCCGGGATCAACTGGCCTTGCCGGGCCGCCATGCTGCCGCGCGCCGCGCCAGCTGGCCCGGTGCACGGCAATAGAGGCGAAAATCGTTGAACGGGTCGGTCAGGATCTTGGTCGCCCAGACCAGACCCGTCTCCACATCGCGGATGAAGAACAATTGCACCGTGCGGAACACCAGTCCGCCCACGCCCAGCGCCAGCCACATCATGCCAAGGTTCTCCAGGAAACTCATCAGTCCGGCATGCGGCGTAACCAGTCCGAACAGCGATGGATTGGCCAGCAGCAGCACCGGGCTGAACGCCCACAACCCCATCAGCACCACCTTGCGCGCAAGGTTGTAACCGACCTTGATCTCTTCCTTGTATTCATGGCTGCAATCATTGACCTGATCATAGTCATGCGGCTCGAAAAAGAAGTGGCCCGCCTGGCGGCTGGTCATCGAAATGCCCCAGCCCAGCAGCGCCGCCAGCCACGGATCGCGCCACACGATCACATAGGCGACCAGAAAGGTTATCGCGCTGACGAAGTGCAGGCTCTGGTTGACCAGATTGTGATGGTAATAGCGGTGATCGTCCCACCGCTGTTCGCGCAAATGGTCCCGAAAATGCGCCAGTCTGCTGTCTTCACGAATGTGCATGAGATGTCTCAACCTTCGATCTTTTCGTAACGGAGGAGCGAAAAATGGCCGAGCGGAGGCAGATCGCGCCGCTCGATCAGGCGCACGCCGGAATTGCGCGCCGCCCATTCCTGATATCGCTTCCAGGGAAATTCGGTGCGCCAGCCCAGCTTGCTGGTGACCGGCATCAGCGCCTTTTCGATGCTGCCGCGCAGGCCATGCCCGGCGCCTATGCGGGTGGTGATGATGATCTGGCCGCCGGGTTTCACCACACGCAGGAATTCGTCGAGAGCGGCCTCCGGGTCAGGCACGGAGGTGACGACATATTGCGCCACCACCACATCGAATTCATCGTCGGCGAATTGCATGCGCTCGGCATCCATCGCCGCCAGCCTGTCAATGTTGCAAAGGCCCAGCCGGGCGGCGCGCTTTTCGGCCTTGGCGAGCATGGATTGGGAGATATCGACCCCGGTCAGCCGGCTGTCGGCACGGTAATGCGGCAGGGATATGCCGGTGCCGATCCCCACCTCAAGGATGCGCTGGCCAACCTGCTCGGCCGCAACCACAGCCTCGCGCCTGCCAGTGGCGAAGACTCCGCCGAAAACCAGATCGTAAATCGGTGCCCAGCGATCATATGCTGCCGCCACACCTGCCGTTTGCATTGTCATAAGTGCAAATTGCTCCCTCTTCATCAGGGCAGATGCGTTGCGAATATTGCATGCCTGCTACAGACCCGGGACAGAGATGTGTCCGCAAGGGCGCGCGGCGGCGTTCTCAGCTGCGGATTTCTTCGCAAAATCGGGCGATAAGCGCCATCGCCTCGCCGCGCGGGCGGTCACGTTCGCGCAACAATTCATGGCCCGCACCGAAAATTTCATGACGGCTGAGGCGCGGAAGACAGGCGGCCAGCCGATTGATCGCGCGATTGTCCACCACCAGGTCACTTCTGGCGCACAGCATCATGCACGGCAGCACCATCGGCCTTCGCCGCAATTGCCGCTCACACGCTTCCAGCGATGCGACAGCTCCCGCCAGCCAGCCCCACGTAGGGCCGCCGCGCGCCAGTTCCGGCTGCTTCGCCTTCCACCATAATTTGTCTGCATGACGATCGGGGCAGGTGGTGATGTGCTGGCGCGGAGTGGGCGTTTTCTTGCCCCACACCGGCTTGCTGCTCAGCATGGGAACCCGGCCCAGCTGCCCCGCCAGGCCGATGGTGCGCTGGCCAAGCGGTCCGGCCCTGATCCCCAGCATGGGCGAAGACAGGATGATGCCATCGGGCTGGATTCGCCTCTCTGCCACTGCGCGCAGCACCACATGTGCGCCCATTGAATGGCCGATCACGACATGCGGGCCGCTGGATCGTTCCATCCACTGCGCGGCAAAGCCTTCAAGGTCGGACAGGAAAAGGCCGAAATCGGGCATGTGGCAACAGCCGTCCGCGTGGGTTTGCCCGGACCCGCCCTGCCCGCGCCAGTCAAAGCCGGACACCTGCCAGCCTGCCGCGCTCCACGTCTGCACCGGCTCCAGATATTTCTCGAAGAAATCGGCCCGCCCGCCCAGAAACAAGATGTTTCCTTTTGGCAAGGGTGCCTGCGCGGGCAGCGAAAAACTGCGCAAACTCCACCCGTCATCAGCCAGCCATGGCGTAACCGACATGGCTTCTGGAAGTATCCGGCGCGGGAATACTGTGTGGCGGGGCATTATGTTCGCCACTTATCTCCCAAAACGCGCCAGATGCAAAGAGCGGTTTGCGGCTATCGTCAGATGGTCACAATTGTCGCATTAATCATGGACGCTGCCGTCTTGCTGGATAAAGCGCAGGGTGACCTTCACGCCCAGCGGGATAATTGGCGAGGAGCCATCAGCCGCATCTGCATCAAGGCCGACAGCCTGCCTCACCAGATCCTCACGGGCAGGAATGTCGAGCAGTCTGGTCGCTCCGATATCAGGAAAATTTCCCGCATCGCGGGTCGCCAGCGAGGCGCTTCCCCGGCGCGGCATGGCATAGCCCGGCTGCGCGATGTCGCTGCTGATGAACTGGTCGCGTCCCTCCGGGTAGCCGGGAATGGCAGCACCTTCCCCGGCAATCGCCAGTCCGATGAAGGCGCTGTCCTGCCCCTCGATCGATAGGCAGTTCAAATCGCCAAATATGGTCGAGCGGGTGAGGTGCAGTCTGGCCATGCCGTCCACGGCATTGCGCTGCCGGTAGCCGTCCACCACACTGTCCGTCATGTACACAAGCGATTGGCCATGCGTGACGATTGGCCCGATGGCGCAGGACTGAAGGCTGAGGGCGCACCTGTCAGCGCCATCGTACCAGCAGCGGATTGCCGGAGCCATCGTATCCCTGCTGCGCATGCGGGCAATCGGCGCGACAATGCAGGATTCGAGCGCGGCGGAGACCTTGCCGGTAATCTCGATCGATCCATCCAGCGTGAGGCCCCTGAGTGCGACCGCAAGGCCTCTGTGCGCGGCGGTGAAGCGCAGAACTCCGGCGATAACAGGCGTTTCGCCTGAACGCGCCTCTATGGTGATGTGCCGCGCGCGGTTGGGATCGGGCGGACAATTGCCGGTCTTGTCCGCCAGCCCCGCTTCTCCAAGTTCCTGCCGCGTGGAATCGAGCAGGCGGATATGGATATCAGCCGAAACTCCCGCCGCGATGTCGAGCGCCTCTCGCAGGCTGCGGAAATACTGCACCCCGCCGCGCGATCCTGGCGGGGCCGAACGGTGGACATGCGCCACCCAGCAGCCGCTGGCCGCCGGTTCCAGTTCTGAGCGCCTGTCACACGGGAGTATCTCGCTGATCGTGCAATCGACGAGAATATCGGCCATCTCGAAAGGACCCCGGCCCAGCAGCATCCGCCCCGTTTGCGGATCGACAATCGCCTCACGCTCGCCGATGTCCCGGCAATACCAGCCGGACAGTTCGCCCATCCGCAGGGAGAGCCGCTGCCAGCTTCCATCATCCTTGCGCACGCTGACGCAGACATGGGCGGCGAGCACATCGTCCCCCAGCTCCCGTTCCAGCGCGGGACCAGTGGCAAGATCGGTGCCTCCATCGCCCCCCGGCCGCTGGTAGAGCGGAGCATCGAACCCCAGCGGATGCAGGCGGAAGCAGCGGCCATGCGGGCCTTCGCGCCGTGCATGGACGGGCGTGGAGCCGCGCAGATGGCGCAACCTTGCTTGCCAGACAGTGATCGCTGCCCCTCCTGCGGCGTCGTCTGTCCTCACGCTGACAGGCCACCCGCTCAATTGGGAGAGGTAGCGCTGCGCTGCTGAAGCGGTGCCGCGGGTCTGGTTGAGTTGCGCCGCGCTGGCCACCATTGCCCGCGCATCATACGCGCCTTCCGGCGGTCCCTGCCACCCGGCCAGCTGCGCCAGATCGCCAAGCACCCCCGGGGCGCAGGTTTCCACAAACCAGTCCGCATAGAGCGCCTGGATATCGCGCTCCACATCGCCGCGGGCGCTGTCCAGCAGCCCTGTCAGCGCCTGCAACTGGCCATTGCCCGCCAGCCTATCCGCCCGCCGGTAAAGCTCTGGCAACAGATCGAAGAATGATGGGGCTGCGCGCATCATGTCAGGCTCACCCGTGCATCACAGCTGGCCGCCAGCACGGGCATCTGGGCGGCATAGTGGTGATCGCCGGCGGTAATGTCAGAAGGGCGCGGCTCGAGCCGGTCCAGCGCGGCATCCTCGCCCGCGATCCTGATCGTGCAGGGACCGACGCTGGCGACGCCGGGCACACGCCTGGCCACCATTTCGACATGCTGCCTGTCCAGCGGTTGGCCGATCGTCCACGCCCCGGGGCCAAAGGCATCGTAGAGTGCCTGTGCCACCAGTCCCGGAAGCAGATCGCCATTGGCCTGCGGTGTCGGCGTGACCTGCACCTCAAGCGAGAACAGTAGCGGCCAGGCGCTGGACACGGCCAGATCGAGCGCATCGGCCCTGCACTGCGCGATGGCCGTTTCAAGTGCTTGCGTGCGGTCAGATCGCTCCTGATCGCCCAACTCTGCATCCCACAGCACACTGATCGCCACCTTGGTGCCCTTCTCCAGCACTTGCGCGCGGGCGGATACCACTCCGGCAAAATCCTCGGCAAAGGCGACATAGTCACGCAGCGTCACGATCCGCTGATTGATGCACCTGTGTGACGCCGCCCTGCGGCAAAGCGAGGCGATTGGCTGGCTGTCCCTGCCCCCGCTGGCCGGCAGGGGATTGGTACACTTGCTGACCCCGGAAGATCGCCGGCGCAGGACCCGCAGGCTGTTGGCCCGTACATTGCCCGCTGCGCCGCCTCCGGTGCGGTATGTGGCCGCAACATTGCTGGTTCCGCCGGGCAGGGCGGCGCCGTTGCGCCCGTCGCCAAAGCGAAGCCGCGACTTGCCGTGCGGCCCGTTTTCAATCTCGAACACCCGGTCATCGGGTCCGGCACAGGCGATGCTGGCCGTCGGATACCAGCGCTGTCCCTGCTTCAGCAGCTGTGCGTCCTGGCGGGTTATGGCGCCAGCGGGTGGATCGACATAGACCTCAAGATCAGGCCACGCCGCACCGCTCGCATCGGGGCCGGACCATGCCAGCGGGGAAGTGCTCAGCTGAAGGGCCCTGCCCTGCCTGCCGCCTGGCCCGTTGCCCTTCCCATCACCCAGCACCTCCACTGCGATGGTCTGCGTCTGCTGTCCCGTGACAACATTGGCAGAGACGCGGCAGTTCGCCCGGTCGAAGGGGACTGTGACCGGAGCGATCAGGCCGACTTTGCCGCCTGCCAGCAAGCTGTCGCCAGTCACATCTTGTGCGACCTTGACCGATTGCGCCACGGATTGCTGCCAGGAGGCGGGGGATTGCCAGACGCAATCATGCAGCGGCGGCAGGGGAAAGGCCGCTCCGTCCTCGCCGGCCACCTGGCATGACTTCTCGCCCTCACCCGCCATAACCAGTTCGAGCAAGGGGAGCGGCTGGCACCAGACGTCTTCTAAAGGCGCTATCAGGTGCCAGCCCCGGTCCCCATCGCGGATCAGCCATTGCTGGCCCGGAACATGGGCGAGGCAGCTTGCACTGCGTGACAATGCCAGGCCCGCAGCAGCAAGCAGGGGGCGCGCGGCAGTGCCGATCACGCCCTGATCAAGCTCCGGCATCACGCTGTTGCGTTTTACTCCGGGCAACAAGCGCACCGTGGCTGAAATCGCATCGTCCAGTTCGCCTTCCAGCAGAGCCAGAAGGTCTGGCACCGCGAAAAGCGCGCGGCGCGGCCCGGACAGGATCAGCTTGCGATGCATGCCCAACCCCGCTGCCGGTGATCCCAGATCCAGTATTGAACCCTGCAGTGGAGCTTCGGGAGGCGGGGTAGCCAGCGGCGTGGCCATGCCGGTGCTGAAGAACAGGCGAGCGGTGCGCAGGTCCATCAGCGTGACCGCCGGGGACGGTTCAGCCAGCGTTACCGATGTGACATTGGCGGCCTTGCCAAATGCGCGGTGCAACCGGGTGGATGCACTCTCGACCCTGTAGGCATCAGGATCGACAATGGCCGGATCGGGCAGGCCGGGTGTCTGTGCCTTCGACCCGGCAGCGGCCATCAGGAAGCGGGCACCCGCCTTGAGCCCGTCGACCTTGCGGTCCAGCACCAGCTCGTCAGCCGCATTGGCGAAATCGGGCCACTGCCTGTCAACCGGATCGCCCCGCTGCGTGGCGGCCAGCAATGTCTGGCCACAGGCGGAAAGCCCGTTCACACCGGGCAGAGCGACAATTTTCGCCACACGCACAACGGTGCCGCGCTGGACCAGCAGATAGCGATCCAACTTGTGATGGTCCGTCTGCTCGGCCTTGGCGAGCGGGTTCTTGAGCATCCATGCAAAATCAGCGCCATGCGGTGGATCGACCCGTTCCCAGCTGGCGGCTTGCGACACGGCAATTCCTGCAAGCGCAAAGCGGGCGATCAGATCGCTGCCCGACGTCCCGCGCTGCACCAGTTCCTTTACCATCGAGCCATCGGCGCTGAACAGCACAAGCACTTCATCCGAAAGGCTGTGCCAGTGGATGGAGTCGTGGTGTGTGCGGATGATGCCGGTGGCGCTGGCAGCAAACAGGTCCGTGCCGTGCAACGCCAGCGATGTGATCGCGGGCGCGGGATCGGACAGGCCCCTGTTGCATTCCCGCCAGCGGCCTAGGTTGGGCGTGGCGACCATTCCGGCTCCAGTTCCCACGAACAGGGTCTTGCCGCCATGCGCCATGCACAGGCTGGTGCAGGCGACATCGGGATTGCCCGGCAGGCTGGCCTTGTACCATGAGAACAACGGCGCCGGTTTGCCCTTTGCGCCCGTTTTCTTTCCCGCCTTGCTGACGGGATAGACGAGCAGGCCATGCTGGCTTGCCGCCACGATCGAGCCTTTGAACAGCGCCAGCGCGTTGACCGCCACCCCGCTCAGGCCGGGATCAAAAGTTCCGGCCCTGGGCAGCTTGGTGGTCACTTCCCATTTGGCGGTGGCAAAGTTGAACAGCTGCAACCCCAGGTTGGTGGCCGCCACAATCCGATCCGGCCCCGTTCCGCTGCCGGGGATGACCAGCAGATCATTGATGGGGGCACCGTGCGCCTTGGCCGATGGGCCGACCTGCGCCCAGCTTGCCCCGCGATCATCGGAACTCAGCAACAAGCCAGCAGCGGTTCCGGCATACAGCAGACCGTCGCGCTTCTGCCCGCGATCGAGGTGCAACAGGTGCAAAAGCCAACGCACGATGCTGAACTTTTCAAGCTGGCGGACAAGCCAGCAGCTGCTGGGCTGGTCATGCACGATCACCGGCAGATCCGTGATGGCGCGAATATCGTGCCGCCCGGCCGGGAGCCTTGCCGCCTTCCACTCACCATGTTTCTCGCGAACGTACAGGCCGCCGCCGGTGCCAGCCAGAATTGTGCCGTCGGCAAGCTGGTGGACACAGCTGACATCGCCCGGCGGCAATCCCTTGCTGGCGTTCTGCCAGCGCTGTCCCAGCTTGGCGTTCAGCTGGACCAGACCACCCGGAACAGTGCCAGACTTGCGCTGCTGGTCGGCGGGAAGCTCGCTCCACGCGCGCGCAGTCCGGCCGAACAGGCCCGCGCGGTTACGGAATGTCTCCACCGTCTGGACAGCGTAAGGCTGATGATATGGCTTGCACTGCGGCTCTGGTGAATACAGCTGCGGGAACGGAGTGGACCAGCTGGCCAGCGTCACGCCCGCCAGACTGTCATGTTCGACAGCGTCCACGATGACGAAGACAGAGCGTGCCTGCTTGGGCGGCGGATCGGCGCCCGGATCGTCCGCCAGGGTGATCAGCAGGCCGTCGCCCTTGTGCAGATCCACCGATCCTGCCGGAAAGGCCATGCTCAGCGCGCCGGGCCTGATAACCGCCGCGCTGGCCACCGATGGCCTGCCCAATGTCATCGCATTCCAGCGCAGCTTCAGGTCGATGATATCGGTGCTTTCGAAGATCACCGGAGCTTCGCCCGCAGGCGGAATGTTCTGCACTGCAAGTGCGCCGCGCTGCGCCAGTGAAACCTCGCGCGGCTGGCCCGCCGCATCGGCCAGGGTCACGCTCAGCAGCGTGCTGGCCACCTGTGGCGGCTGGCGCTTCAGTCCGGCCATGCGGGCGAGCCACAGGATCGATGCGTCTTCCTGCGCGCTGGCAAGATAGGCCTCGTCGGCAATGCGATCGCGGTAGAAGCCGAGAATATCGCAGGCGGTTGCCCATGCTCCCAGCAGGGCCCGGCTGACATCGCCGGGCATGTCCGAAACCAGCCCCGCCAGCGTGGGCGTGCGCCCTGCTCCGGCCAGCAGGCGCCTCAGCACCGCAGCCGATGCCGGTGATGGGGGCGCTTCGGCGTGGCTTTCAACCGGGGGGACTGTCTCGCTCATCCCGCGTCCCCGATGTGCACCACATCACCCAGCAGGCAGGCAGGCGCTATCAGATCGAGCAGCGCGCGCCTGAAGTCCGCATCCACGCTGCGGCCCGCACCGCGCCGGACGGATATGTCGATACGGCGCAAACCGTTGGCGAATGTGGGCGCGCCACTTGCGCCAGCCACATCTTCATGGCGGGCAACCAGCGCTGCATAGTCGGCAGGGGTGACGCAGCGGCCCGGCGCGGCACCCTCGCACCGGGACAGGATCGTGCGGCGTGCAGTGACCAAAGGCTCGGCATCGCATCCGCCAGATGCTGGCAACGGGTTGCTCACCTGGCGAATGCGCTGGTCGGCATCGACGAGATGGACCAGGGTGTTGGCGGCGATATTGCCGCGCGCGCCCTTGCCGGACCGGTATGTGGCATAGGCGGGCACATCGCCTGGAACCGGATGGGCCGGATCATCGGCAAAGCGCAGCCGCAGCAGATCATCCCCGATCACCTCGGGCACAAAGGCGCGGGTGCCGGGTGCAATGGACAGCAGATCACGGCGGGCGCTCCAGCGCGCAAAGGGCCATGCTGCGTGCTGGCGATCCCATTGCTCATCCAGCCACATCACCGGCTCGGCCATGTCTGGATCGCACGCCAGCTGCGGCGCCAGTGGCAGGCCTTTGGCCCGGTCGCTATCGAATGGCATGGCGAAAGCTGGCGCGGGCGCGCGCACCAGTGCCGCTGTACCGCAGCGATCCAGCACCACCGGCTCTGCAAGCTCAACCGCCGTGCCTTCCTCAGCCACGGCGATATTGCCCAGCACCTGCCAATGACCGGATGTGGGAATGGCAGGGGCCAGCGCATCGGCGGGCAGCCATTCCACGCGCGTCTCATCGCCTTCCACGTGCACGCTGCTGAGCCTGACACCTTGCGCCCAGCCGCTTTCCACGTGCCGGAACAACAGGATATCACCCCTGCCCAGCCCTTTTGCGCGCGCATCCAGCATGGCATGGCAGGCCCCCGCAAGGAGAGTGGGGCAAGCGTCCGACAGGCTGAATCTGGCATTCTCCCGGCGCACGGTCAGTGGATGCAGGGTGGAAAATCCGGTTGCAGCATGTGCCACATCGCCAGCCGCATCTGCCGCGCCCACATGCACCGCATCATGCCCGGCCAAGCGGCTGAGTGCCTGCGTCCCTGCGGGCAGTTCCACAGCGTCTGCGCCGGTATCAAATTGCAGCAGCGTGCGGGCACAGCACCCCTCATTCAGCCGTTTTCCCAGCAACACGGCGTGGCGGGCGGCTGACAGGCGTTGCCGGCAGGTCTGAAGATAGGCCTCCGTCGCGGCCGCATCCTGGGCATAGGACAGATAGTCGCCGATATAGGCCATAGCCTCGATCAGCGTCATTTCGATGCTGGCCACCGGCAGATCCGCCGCACCGGGCACCGCCGCTTCCAGCTCGGCAATCAGCAGACGCCGCATGCTGGCATAATCGCGCGCCAGATAGGTGCTTGCCGCCGCCGTCACGCGGTCTCTCCATAATATGGCAGGACGATACGGTGCGCGGTGCGGGTGCGGGCATCGCAGTAGGTCACGTGCACTTCCGCCCGCTCGCCAGCAGGCTTTATGTCCACCGCCAGCACATCGATCGTCGTGCCCCCCCACTGGCGGATCGCGCTTTGCACCAGCGCGGCGAAGGCTGCGGTAACGGCTTCCGAAGAAGGATCGAACACCAGATCATGCAGGGGGCTGCCAAAGTCGGGGCGGTTCACGCGCTCGCCGGGCCTGACCAGCACAATCTGCGCCAGCATCTGCGCCAGGACATCGTCAACCTCGGCCAGCCGGGTCGGGCCGGCAGGCAACAGGCCATAGGGAAAGGCGGCTCTGGTGGTCACAGGATCGGCGCCCCGTCGATCTCGCCGCCGCCTTCGATGGCAAGCCCGCCCTCGATGGTGACCGCACCGGCCACATTGGCCTCCAGCTCCACCGTCAGCGCGCCTGCCACGTTATTGTCGCCCTCAATCGTGACCAGAGGCATCATGTTGACTTCGCCGTCCACGCTCACCTCTGGTGCCTCAACCTCGATCGCTTCCCCGCTCAGCTCGATCGAGGAAGCGGGCACGGCCAGCGACAGCACTTCGGGCGTCATGTTCAGCGTGCTCTCGGGCACCGTCATCGATATGCGCGCCGCGGTTACCGAAACCCGCGCTTCGGGGACGGTCTGGGTGATGCTTTCGGGCGTCATCTGGAAGTTGGCTTCGGGACAGGTGAGCTTGATGCCTTCGGAATTGAACACCATCGACAGCGGCACATCCACGGCGGGGGTGTTGCAATGGACGCTGTAGCCGCCAACCTCGTCCAGATCGTTGATGATGATGGTGGTGTGCGCGGTCTTGAACACCTTGAGTTCGGGAACCACCGGTTCGGGCGCGTGGATGATATCCTCCGGCCCCCAGAAGCAGCCCGCCCAGACCGGATAATCCGGGTCACCGCCTTCAAATTCGATCCACACATTGGCGCCCACGGGCGGAATGGCATAGAACCCCACATCCTTGCCCGCATAAGGCACGCAAGGCAGCGCCCAGTTCAGCAGCGATCCGGAAATGGATGGCACCCTGGCAATGATCCGGCCCTGGAACAGCGGGTCCTTGTTCTCCATCACCTTGCCGCGATACTTGCCCCAGAAGCGCTCCTCGCCAGCTTTTTTCCTGCGCAGCCACTTCATGCCGCCACCTGCGAAATAGTGCTGCCAGTACCCTCACGGGCAAGCGTGAAGGACTGGGTATAGCTGCCAATGCCGAGGTTATGCGTCACCTGCTCGACCCGGTAACGCCCGTCATAATGCGTGCCCACACCGCGCAGGTCGATCAGGCCCGGCACATCCAGCACGCCGCCATAGCGCAGCGTATCCAGCTCGCCCGTAACCTTCAGCACCCCTTGCGAGGTGGTATCGGTGCGGACCTGCGCATCGTGCATCGCCTGCAGATAGCCATGGCGCGGATCGGTATAGAGTTCGCGCCGTTGCATCAGGCCCAGCGCATCAAGCGCGGGATTTGTGGCCAGATGCGGAATGCGCGTGCTGCCCACCGTTACCAGTGGCGCATCGATTTGCGTATCATTGTCCTGCACCATGCCCAGCACCTGCACCGGCGCGGCAGCATCGAGCTGGAAGTTGATCTTCGAGACATTGGTCGCCCCGCCAAGGTCGACCGAAAGCGGTGTTTGCACGCTACCGATATTCTCCGGTGGTCCCCATGAAGCGATATTGGTCTGCGGTGCTGGCCCCGGCCTGACGGCAAAGCGATAGCCATTGCGTGCGGCAATCCGGGACAGGAAGGCTCGGTCCGTATCGTTCTGCTGCGATGTGCGCTCTATCTCCAGCGGGACCAGATCGAACGGCGTTGGGGTGACTTCGGGCACGATCCCCACCAGCGAATATTTCGCTAGCACCAGCGCGGCGATGGCCGCATCGCCCATCTCCGGATATTCCAGCGACAGTTGCAGCCGGTCCATCACGATGGACACATCCTCGCCCGACACGACCAGTTGCGAGGCACCGCTGTCCCCGTCATGCGACAAGGCCTGCGCGGTGGCGAAACCATCGATCAGCGTGGTGCGCTGCGATCCCAGCCGGACCATCACCAGCACCCGGCTCCACGGCTTGACCATGCCGCCGGTCAGCAATGCGAAGTCGGCCCTGGAGCCGGTTTCCCGGTCGAGCCGGAAGGTCAGCTGGAAAGTCCCCGGAGCCTGGCAATTGCGCGTGACCTGGGCACCGCGCAGCAGCGCCGTGACCTGCGCCGGTGCCGGACGGGCAACCATGTCGCCCAGCCACAGTTCGAGCTGGATGGACCCGGGCGCGCTCATTCATCCACCTGCGCGCAATCATGGTCCAGAGAGGGTATCTTCAAGGTCGTGCCCGGTTCAACCAGCGCGAACGGATCGAGCGTGGGATTGGCATCCGCGATGCGCCAGAAAGCCAGCGGGTCGCCCAGTTCACGCGCGGCGATCGTGTCCAGTCTCTCATCGGCGCCAACGGTCACTTCATGGCTGGCGGGCACAGCGGCATCGTCGCGGATCAGGCGGCGCGCCTTGTACACATATTCGCGCCCGTCGCTCCTGCGGTGGAGCCTGTTGGGCAGGCCGTGATAGCGGCTGGAGGGGTCGAACATCTGTGCGCCCTCCCCTTAATACGATCCGGCGTTGATGCCGGTGCCCGTGGCCTGGCCAGAACCGCCAGCCGAACTGGCCAGTTCGACCAGATTCTGCTGATAGGTCATGAAGTCGAAACTGGCGCGACTGGAGGCGTCCAGATCGGTGTAGCTGAGCACGCGCATGGTGACCGAAACCGTCACCTGCACCGGGTTGAGCCGGTTATCGAACAGCTCCTCCGATATCTGGTAACCCGTCAGGCTGACCGGCAGCACGCGCTTGGCACCCCAGACAAACAGCGTGCGCGGCGCTGTCTTGGCGGCAATTTCCATCACGCCCGATGCCAGCTGCGCCTGTGCCTGTTTGACGGCGGCAAGCTGCGGATAGACCAGCAGTTCAAGCTGGGCGAGCTGCGGCAGGCTGCCCGATGCCAGCGCGGCGGCATTGCCGCTGCACATGCCGTCTGCCGCATCCAGTTCAATATCGATGCTGATGGTCTGCACCGGCGGACCGGTAAAGCGCACCGCTTGCGAGCGCGCCTGCGGCTCCCCGCCGACCAACTGTGGCTGCAGACTGCGCTTCAATGTGGCGGGATTATACTGGAAGGCGACCGTGCTGGGCGATCCGCCTGACACCGGAATGGTGACGAAAGCGCCCTTCAAAACCTTGGGACCGCGCGCCTGATAAGTCATGGCTGCACGCTCCTGCTGCTGGTGGGCGCGTCAATGTTCACCGGACACCACGCTTTCTTCATCCTCGTCGCGAAACCCCAGGGGCTGGGCGGTGAGCGGGAACTGCCGCTGTTGCGTTCCGGTGACCAGGCCAATTCCCTGTTCCACCAGTCCGGGTGCAGGCTGGCGCTGCTGCTGGCGGCGAAGCGCCGCATTATAGGCCCCGGCAGCCATCACGCCGCCAGTGCCAAACTGGCCCGGGTATTGCTGGCCCAGTGACTGAACCGCATGCGAAACCACCAGATCACCGGCATCCTTCTGGAAACCGGGTGTACCGCCGACGTCTGAATGGACCGCATTGGGCACGATATGCGTCTGCACCGCAGTTGAGGAGGATGCCTGGATCGGCAGATCGCGAAAACGCAGGCGCTCCTCACCCCCGGCCACGTAATTATTCACCCGCAAGACATTGGGCGGAATCGCGGCATCCTTGTGTTCATAGGGCACGTTGCGACGCCCCTCTGCTGTCTCCACGGTCATATGGCCTTTGCCCATTTCGGGCACCGTATCGGCCAGGTTGAGGCTGTGGACCGTCACGCCGGGCGGCCTTACCTGTTCACCCGTGTCGGGACAGATCAGGCCCCGGTGATGCAGGATCTGGGCCGCCAGAATCTGGTTCGCCGCACCTCGGCTGTGGCCCGACAGGTGAATCTCGTCATCCCCGCGGCGGTGGGCTGCAACCAATTCCCGCATGGTCTCGTCAATCCGCGACTGCTGGCCTCTTTCCGTCTGGACACCGCCAAATGCTGGCCACTCACGCCAGTCATGATGCCCTTTGCCCGGTCCGGCGATGGTCACGGTGTCACCGTGATAATCATCGCCAACACGGGTGACGCTGGAGGTTTGATCCGCGGGCCTGCCACTGCCCTGCGCGGCGATATGCAGCTCGCGGCGGATCACCTGGTTCGGCAGGCTCATGGTGCGAAACAGGCTGGAGGCGGGACCGGACGATCGTGATGAGCGCGGCGAAAGCGTCGAGAATGAATGGCGAGGAACCGCAGCCGCTGCCCCCATCGACCGGCTCAGCGCAGCTGCCGCGCCAGGCGCTTTCCTGATCACGGTCTTCACCGCTTGCGGACCGTAACGACTAGCCACAAAGCGCCTCCCCGCATGGGCGGCTTGTGCCGGGCACAGGAGGGTGGACGAGGCCTGTCATCAGAAATGACCCCGCTGCATGCTCATCGATGCCATTGTCGCAGCGGCTTCCTCATCTTCGTCTTGATCCTTCTCCTCATCCATCTGCATGGGCTGGATCGATCCGTCATCGTGAGGGCCTTCGAGCGCGCGAATGTGCTGTTTCAGCCTTTCCGCCTGCGCTTCGTGATATTCATATTCTTCGCGCGACATCTCCGGTCGATGCGGTTCGACCTGCTGATGAAAAATGGGTTGGTCGCCCATGGCTTCGTGATAATAGACCTGATGGATCGCCACCGCCTGGTGGGTTCCCTTTTTCTTCTGGAAATAGCTGCCGACGCGGATCCTGGGATTGCCGGAAATCGCCTTGTCGTAGGGGATCATCTGCGAATTGGCACCTTGCGATGCAGACGCAAGATTGACGATCTGCTGGCTCACCTTGCCAACTTCACCGACGCCGTGAGCATGGAGAATCTCATAATCGGTCCCAGGTACATAATCTCCTGAGGCCTGCTGATAGCGGGTGGCGCTGGCTTCGCCGGTTGCCCGCCTGAATTCCTTCCTGTGAGCGTTCTTGTCCCGGTGTCCAACGCTGGCTTTGACCGGTGACGGGTCCAGTCCGCTGTATTCGGTCGGCCCCTCGTAATACCGTCCCAGCCGGGCGCTCGCCATATAGGCAACATCGGAGAGCTGGTTCAGCGCCTCTTCCGGAACGGCATGGTGCGTGCGCAGGCTCTTCATCGAGCCGCCATGGCCGCCCTTATGCTCATCGGGCATTTGCAGAAGTTGCTGCTCTCGCTCCGTATAATGCCCGTATCCGGTATCTTCCAAAGGGGTTCTTGGGCCGCGTCCCTGCCATTCGGCGATCTCGTTCTCATGATCAAAATTCCAGCCGCGCTGATCCTTGCGCGCCAGCGGTTTGACCCTCCGCACCTGCGACTTGGTCCTCACCCTGGAAGTCGTTCGGTCGGCCTTGCCAATCTTCTTGCCGGGCCCCTTTTGGGCCGCCTTCGCCTTTCCGTTGCCCGGGGTCTTGCCCATCACCAGCCTCCCAGTTCTTCATCGCCAGGGGCGCGGCCGAGCTTTTCATATTCGAGCCGCGCGGACTGCTCGATGTGGGACATGGTGATGGCGCAGCCCTGGTGCGCGGCGAGGAAAGCGGCGTTCAGGGCAATATTGCGAATGCTGCCGCCGGCCAGATGCAGCTTTGCCAGCCTGTCAAAATCCACGCCGTCCAGCGGGGTTTGTGCCGGGAAAGCTGCGCGCCAGATGGCTTTTCGGGCGGGACCATCCGGGAAGGGAAAGTCGATAATGAAGCGCAGGCGGCGCAGGAACGCCTCGTCCAGATTGTCCTTCAGATTGCTGGTCAGAATCGCCAGCCCGCCATAGCTTTCCATCCGTTGGAGCAGATAGCTGACTTCCATGTTGGCGTGCCGGTCCTGGCTGTCCTTCACTTCGCTGCGCTTGCCGAACAGCGCATCAGCTTCATCGAACAGCAAGATGGCGCCGCCCTTCTCTGCCGCATCGAACAGCGCGCGAAGGTTCTCCTCGGTCTCGCCAATGTATTTTGAGACGACCATGCTCAGATCGATGCGGTACAGATCAAGCTGAAGTTCATTCGCCAGCACTTCTGCGGCCAGCGTCTTGCCGGTGCCGCTTGGCCCCGCAAACAGCGCGGAAATACCGATCCCGCCAGCGCCCGATGCGCCCATTCCCCATGTTCCGTGAACCGCCGCACGCGCGGCAACCTGCTGTGCGATGGTGCGCAGCAGGTCCCGCTCGCGCGCTGGCAGCATCAGGCTGTTCCAGTCTGCCCGGGGTTCCTGCCGGCGAACCGATGGCGGCATGCTTGAACGCGCCTGATCGCGGCAGGCGCGCCACAGCGCCTTGTCCAGCGGCTCGTCACTGCCGGTCTGCGCCCGCGCTTCCATGATCGCCGCGCGCATGGCGGCAACGGACAGATCGAACTGGAAGCCCAGCTGCGCCATCGCCCGTTCGGCAACCACACCGGGCGGCAGCAGCTGGCGCCACAGCTCCAGCCTTTCAGCAGGAGGGACCGCCGGGACACCGAAACCCGCCAGACGCTGTTCGCCATCGGGAGCCTCTCCGCACGAAACAGTGACCGGCAGCGTGGCATGGGCAAGAACCAGATCGAGCCGCTCGCGAGCCTCTCCCTCGATCGCGCCATTGCCGGCAGCAAGCATGATCCAGCTTGAACTGATCAGCGCCTCGCGCTCAACCTGACGGATCAGCACGGCCAGCTCGTGCCTGTCCGCTGGCAGATCGCGCAGGCGGATTTCGTGCACGCAATAGCCAAGCTTTGCCGCCGCAGCGGCAATGATTGCACGCTTGAGAACGGGATCGCCGCCGCGCAACATGATCGATGGCGGCGCCTCGGCCGCTTGCGTCGCTTCGCGCCAGCTGCTCGCGATATTCAGCGCCAGTTGCCGGTGACCGGGGGTGAGTTCGAGATCGGCCTCCACCAGTTTCATCTGGCTTTCGGTGCCCGGATCACGGCTGGACAGGCCCACCAGATAATGCAGTATCCGTTCATCGATGCGCAGCGTGGCGGTGGTGATCGGCATGTCTTTCTCGACATGCAGCAGGCGCCAGGACCGCAGGGGAGCATCGGGCAGCAGCGCGCTCCAGTGCGCACCCGGGAATGCCGCCAGCGCGAGCGAGAAAGTGGGCGTGGCGCCATCCTGCAGGCGCACAACCTGATGCGCGCATTCGGCATCCAGTTCCATCGCCGCACACAACAGCAGGATGTCGGCTTCAAATTCAGTCAGGCCGAAAATCTGCATCAGCCATGCCAGCGGGGTGGGACTGCTGGCCCCATCCAGCGTGGAAAAGCGCAACGGCGGCTCGCCCTGCCGCACAGCGTCCACATCGCCACCGGCATAGGCCGCGAGCATCTGCCTGATGCGTCGCAGATCTTCGACCAGAGCCTTCTTGGCGATATTCTCCAAAGGCGCGTTCATCGGCCCGCCCCGGCACGGTAAGCCGCTGTTTCATCCTGCGCTTCGGGCAGGGCTTCGGGCAGGGATTCGGCCTGTTCGGCATCGATCATCAGCGGATGAACGACATACATCAGCGTGCGGCGATGGCGGACCTGGAAGAACGATGACCACAGCTTCGAAATCTCGTCAAAATCGAGATAGCTCGGGGTGATGCAGATCGTGTCATGCTGGCCCGAAAGGTCTGCCCCAAGCAGATCGACCGCGCCCTTTGGTGTGTAATGCTCCGTGGTCGCCAGATTCTCCAGCCGGGCGCGGCTGATCTGCGGCATGCCGTGGAACCTGCCCACGACCTTGCCCATCATCAGTTCCGGCTCCAGCCCGTCGCCCGAAAAGCTGATCAGGTAATGCAGGTTGATGGCGGCCTGCGGCTTGCGCCACAGTTTCCCGTCCGCCCCCCAGCGCGGGAGATCGTGATTGCGCAGTTCGGCGTTGGTGGTTACCTGGTAAAGGTAGAGATTGACCTCCGACTTGCCATCGTGATCCTTTGCATCGGGCGGGCCAACATGCACGCGCGCCCGGTCCAGCACCTCGTTCACCGCTGTCTGGATAATGCGCTGCAAGGCGGAAGTTACCATGGCGATGCTGCGATAATCGCTCATCCCAGATCCCGCCTGATCTGATCCGGGCTCATCCGATCGGTCCTGCCTGATGCTGCCATCCGCTGCCGACGCGAGGGCGTGGACCGGCGCGCGGCGGACAGGGCCTCGTCATGATCCTCTGGCCGCGGCGTGATCGCGCCGGGAATTTGCAGCGCAGCGGGGCGCGAATGGCCCTGTACGGGCATCGGCAGGTCGGACGGGCGGATACTGCCAGCCGCAAAGCGCACCGGCATGCCATCGCCGCGCAGCTTGCGCGGTTCGATCACCGGCAGCGGCAAGGGGATGGGCTGGCTGCGCTTGGCCTCGCTCTGGTGACGGGCAGAGAAGTCTATCGTCCGGGCGCCATAGTCCGCCGCCGGGCTGACTTGCGGTCTGTCTCCCTGAATAGCGCGCACTAACCAATCGGAACTGGACATGGCATCACTCCAGCGCTTCGAGATAGAGCTGACGCCGCGATGCGCCCATTTCCAGGATATCGTTCTCGCGCCAGCCATAGCCCCGCGCCAGCGCGATCACATCGTCCAGCGTGGTCCGGGCCAGGCGTTCGATCTCGGTCCAGAAGAAGGCGGCGATATCGAGCGGAGCCTGCCACACATGTTCGCACGCAGCGCAGCCCAGCGCCACGCCGGGGCGAGACAGCGGATCGCGGGCAGCAACTTCGCGCGCGATGGCCGCACGCATGCTGTCGCTCAGCGCCGCCGATGGCAGTGTTTCGCCCGCATGTTCGGCCTTCAGCAAGGCGCGATCGACCAGCGCCTCGGCAATTTCTTCCTCGAAAAAGAGATCCGCAGTGTGCGCAATATCGGTGCTGTCATGCAGCCGGCAATGGAGGGTGTAGCCATCGATGGCGAAGCTGAACTCGCGCTGCGGCGCGGCGGCGTTGCCATCCAGCAATTCGTCTATCGACTGTTCGAATTCCAGCGGCTCGCTGCATTGCGGACATTTGACGAAGGCGCGCATGATCGGGCCGATAGTGGCCTTGCGCAGCGCGAACAGGCGGGCATTGCGCTCGCCCAGCGTCAGCGTGCGCAGGTGCTCCGCGTCGCCGCATTCCTCGCCCGCGGCCACGATTTCGAGCGCGCGCTGCCAATCCGGTTGCGGCTTGCCGCGTTCCCAGATCGCCACCATCTGTGCTGGCGAGATCGCAGGCACGGCTTAGCTCGCTGGCAGTGTGTAGCTGGGCTCGGCCGGTTCGGCGACGGAGGTATCCTTCTCCCAGCCTTCGTTCTCAAGCTTGAGCATCGAAATGGCCACGGCATTGCCATTGGCATCAAGCTCTGGAAGCGCGACGAATTCCGACGGCCAGCAGCGATAGATATTATACGCCAGCACCTTCTGGCCCGCCTCGTTATAGACCTCCAGGATAATGTCCTTGCGGAAATCCTTGAGCGATACGTCCTGATTGCCGGTGCCGCCCTGCTGATCATCGGTGATGTGATTGTGATAATCCCACACCTTGTTGGCCCATTGCTCGAAGGCCGGATCGTGGGTGACGCCGCGCTCCAGCGTGATCGCCGCATATTCGCTCTGTCCGGGCATCCGCCGCGGGACCGACGGATCACCGCCCGATCGATGGGTGACGACCTGCGTAGATCGCGAAAGCGCGCTGACTTTCGAGACGCCCGCCACATATTTGCCATCCCACTTGAGACGGAATTTGTGGCTGCGATACGGATCGTAGCGGTAAGTCGCCTTGGGAAATTCGGTGTTGGTTGACATGGTTCTATCTCAATCCTTGGCGAGGCTGTTTCAGATCACGCGCTTGCAGGCGCGGTTTGCTGAATTTGCAGGATGACGAACTCCGCCGGATCTACCGGCGCGATCCCGACGGTGACGGTCACGATTCCCCGGGCAATGCGGTCAGCCGTGTTGTTCTTGGCATCGCATTGCACCGTGTAATCATACAGCGCGCCCTGGCGTGCGAGGCCTGCCAGGAAGGAACCCACTTCCAGCCGCAGGGATGACCACAGCGCTTCGTTATTGGGTTCAAACACCGCCCATTGCGTGCTGCGGTAGAGGGATTCCTCCACGAACAGCGTGAAGCGGCGGACCGGGATGTATTTGTAGGCGTCCTCGAATGCATCGGCGCCGCGCAATGTGCGTGAACCCCACACCACCGGACCCACGATCGGGAAGCTGCGCAGGCAGTTGATGCCCTTGGGATTGAGCTCACCGTTCTCTGCGTCGGTCAGCTTGACGTCCAGCTTGCTGACGCCTGCCAGACCCGCTGCCTGCCCGGCGGGTGCTTTCCACACGCCGCGCCCGACATCGGTTGCGGCCATGACACCGGCAATCGCACCGCAAGGCGGGAACAACGCCTGACGCCCCTTCATCTTGAGGTCTTCTTTCCAGATGCGCGGGAAGTAGACGGCGCAATTGCGCGCATATTCCTGGCCCCCGGCATTGGCGCCGGTGATCCCGACCTGCGAGGGATCAAGCTGCGAGAGCAGGCCCTGCCTTGCCTTGTCCGCCCAGTTTGCAGGCGGATCGACAATGAAGAAGGCGCGCTTGTTGGTGCAATATTCCGCTGCCGCACCGCGTACCAGCACGTCCAGATCCTGCATCGATTCGGCCACTTCGGGCAGGAAACGGCGGTCTGGCGGAATGCACAGCAGATTGAACAGATCGGTCTTTTCAAGCAGGTAGATACCTGTCTTGCGGTCCTGATTGCCGAGGTAGGTCGTCGGCGTCAGATAGGTGCCGTTATTGCCACCCACACCTTGTGCCACCTGGCCATCGCCGGGCGGCATGCCGGAAATCTGGTCCACCCGGGCAAGCGCGGATTCGCTGGCCAGCACCTTGTCCACCCGGTTGGGGTAATATTGCTTCTCCCCTTCCTTCGATACCGACAGGTTGAGGTAACGTTCGCTGGCAATCGCCTGACCTTTGGCATTGTAGAGCGTCAGCGTCAGGTTAAACAGGTCGTCCGCGGTAATCTGATATTCGCTCTGGAACTGCTTGGCGGTTTCCGCAGAAATGCCGTTCTTGTCCGTCTTGGCGGTCAGCAGATTGCCCCACTTGCCCGGATTGGCAGCCTTGAGCTGGAGCGTCGGGAAGAAGGTGATACCGGTCTTGGTAAAGTCGGCCTCGGCCTTGGGCAGGAAATAGATCGTGTTCTGATCGATGTGGCGCACGCTGTAGAAGGTATCGTCACCTTCGACCTGGAATGTGTCGCCAATATCCACCGTGCCCAGTTCCGGCGGGGTTATCGTGATCGATATATCGCCGGACTTGGCCAGTTTCTTGATCGTGGCGTTTTCAGGCGGCGCGCGGTTGAAGATCGGCGCGCAGCAGAGGCAGAACTGCGTAGACGAAAAAGTCCCGCCGCCCAGAATGGTGACCGTAATCGTGGCGTCCGCCTTGGCCGTCGCCGCGGTATATGTGCCCACCACATAGGTGTTGGGATCATTGGCAACGGTGAACTGATCGCCGGGCAGTGGCGCGTTGGTGCCATTGATGATGGAGAGCGTGGCGATGGTCTTGGCGCTGTTCAGCGCGGTCTGCTCGATCTCCCAGCCCAGCGGCATCGGCAGGGCGACAGGCGATGAGAAGATCACCGCGCCGTCGGCCGCCGTGGGCTTGCCGGACAGGGTCAGCTTGAGCGTCAGATTGTTCGGGTCGGTCCCGGTCACCTGCGGGCTGGCGATGATCGCATAGGATGCGCCGGTGGTGTCATTGGCGAACTGGATCAGGTCGCCAAGTTCGGGAATGCCGCTGCCACCCGCCAGGGTGATCTGGTTGTTGCCCCCTGCAAAACCTGTCCAGCCTGACGGACTTGGCCCGGCCTGAAACACCATCTTGGTGCATTTGCGGAAGTCCCTTGCCAGGACCGGGGCAATCGTGACGCTTGCCAATGTCTTCTTGGTCTTATTGGCCGGGGTGAAGCCGGTTACGGTATATTGAGTGCCGGGATCGCCTTCCAGCGCGAAGGTCATGCCGGCAACGGGTGCAGCCTCCGACTCGGCATCTGGCGGAGCTACGGTGAGGCTGGTTGCCCCGGCCGTCGCATTGGCATCGATCAGCCAGCCATCGGGCGCTGCAGGGGGTGCGGGCGGGAAGCGCATCCGCGCCGCGCCATCGCCCAAAGTCGGCTCGAACAGCCGCGCGATAACCGCCTGCGATCCGCCATTGTTGAAGAAATCCTGGACCGCATAGCTCATCGGATAATCGAACTGCAGCCCGCCAAACAGGTTCTGGAAATCTCCATAGCTGTTGATCGTGATCGGCTCGTCGGTCGATCCGAACAGCGCCCTTCCCACGAAGGCCGCAATATTGGTGGCAACCGGCGTGACCGTTTTCTGGCCGCTGGGCAATTCCTCGATATAGACACCGGGATAGCTGACTTCGACGCTCATGGGGCTTCCTCTGTTCTATTGGATCAGGCGGATTCAGGATCGCCGGCTGAAAGCCGGGATCACTGATCGCGAATGGATTCGACGCTCTGCCAGAAGGTCTGTTCGGCGGTTGCTGTGGTCAGCAGTTTGGCCACCACTGTGTTTTCGGTGGCACCGATGTAGGTGACATAGGCGGTCATCATCGTGCCCGCCGCAGATGCCAGGGCCGAACCGGCAGCTTCGACAGCCGAGACATAGGCCTGAACAGCAGTGGCGATGTCTGTCTTGAGAGTGGCGATCAGGAAATCACACCGACTGCTGCTGTCGTCGTTGAACTTGGCTCCGATCGCATTCATCGCCGTTGTTTGCGCGTGATCGACATCGACCTTCGCGGCCGAAACAGCATCATTGTAAACTGCCACAGCGGTATTCCAGGCGTTTACTGCGGATTTATAGGCCGTGTTTGCGGCCACCTGATCCTTGCGATCAGCATATTTGGCATCCGCGATGCTGGTATCATAGGTGTTGCACGGAGTTGTTATGTCCGAAGGTAGGTTGCCGCACTCGTCGCCAGGCGAAGTTTCCTGCCCTTCGTAGATACCCAAAGCAACGTCGAGAGCTCTGCCAAGTTGCTCAGATATAGCTTGCGGCTCGGTATTCAGCATCTTCACATCAGCAATATTCTGAAGTGCGGATGTCAGGTTTGTTTCCACATCTAGCTGCGATATCGACGCAATAAGCGCCGAAATCGCCAAATAGTCGTCTGAATTTGAGCGGCGCTCCGCCACCGGCTGCTCAGATACTTTGGATCGCTTCTTGGAGTTCGCCATCAATTTGCTCCCGAGTAAATTCATCTCGGATGCAGATCGATATTATACTGCTTTAGAGTCAATCGACGCAAAAATTGCCACCCAATTTGGGACAGATTCCTTAATTATGAACTATTTCATAGTATTTTTCCTACACAGTAGAATATATATTGAAATATTCAAAAACTCATACTTATCTTACCAATATATACTTAGTTGAGTGGGAAACTATCTGCGTGATTTTATAATTATGTATGCTTATGACTGTTTCTCAGAGCATTATATTGTCAATCTATTGCTCATTTATATACTGAGTACATAACATTATCATATTTTATAATATCCAAGTTTCTTCTATAATTAATTCAATTTATATGTTTAAATATTAATATTCCCTTTTTGGAATTTTTATTAAAGGCACGCGATTTTATCTGTTTTTTGTTGAGATTGAGCCATTTTTATAGCCCCCTGATTGACAGGGATGACGCAGAAGCCTTCTTTCGGCTGTACGCGATAGCCACCAGCGCGGGTTCACCATGCGCTCGCAGGCGACCAAAGACGCGTTTCAATTGTCGGCTTTTGACGTCCGGATCGCTGCCGAAGCAGCGTTTCAATCCAGCAGCAGCACGTCGATCAGGTCATCGGCCAGCTGCCGTGCCGCAGCATCTGCAGCTTGCGGATCGGCGCTGTCGGACACCTCGTAGGTGTATGCGGGAATGTCGTAGGCCTCGTGGAACCAGTTCTTCGAAGTGCCCGATCCCGGGTTGGCATTGCGGCGCTCTATGGTGAATGGATATCCGGCAAACTCCTGTTCCCGCCCCTCCAGCCAGCGAGACAGGAACTGGCGCTGCGGAGCGCTTGCCTCGTCGCCCTGAACATAGAACAGATTATTCTGGGTGGAATGGAAATCCAGCATCACCACCGGCCTGGCGGTTTGCGGCATGGCATCCAGCCAGCGTCCCACGGCGGCAGTTTCCGGCTGGGTGAACAGCCCCCAGTCACGGTTGAGGTCCTTGCCGCCCAGATTGGCGCGCCAGTGTCCGCGCGCCACGCCATCGGGGTTGAGCAGCGGCACGGCCAGCAACTGGAAGCGCCCGTGCGCCGCCGGATCGCTGGCGAGCCGGGCCAGCACCTGTTCCAGAAAGGGCTCCATCGCATAGGCGCCGGTCACTTCGGGCGGATGCTGACGGCCCAGCAGCACGATCAGTTCGGGCGCGGAGCTGTCGCCATAATGCAGCGCCTCTATCGGCAGGCCGGTGTGGGAATATCCCAGCGTAAGGCGTTCCACCCCGTCCAGCGCGGAAAGCTGGCCCAGCTGGCGATCATAATCCTGCTGCACGATCAGTGGCTGCGCGCTGACGGTGCCGCTGCCCGGCGGAAGCGTGAGCACGGCGCTTCCGCTATTATCGACGCTCTGCGCGGAAATCTCGCTGGTGCCCTCCGCAGTGGTCAGCTTGGGCGTGTAGCGATGGGCCGCACCCAGATAATCGATCCGCACGCTGATCGGCGCATTGCCGCGCGCTTCATAGCGAAAGGCATACCACGGGCTGGGATTGATCGGCGGGGCGTGTTCGGGGGTGATGACAATGGCGAACTGCCGCTCCCCCTCAATCACGCAGGCGGACTGCGGTGCTCCATCGAAATCGAACGAAATGGCCGCCTGCTGCGTGTGGCAGCCGGTTGCAGCTGATGCCGAAACGCCAACTGGCGGGGTCAAGGTGGTGCACCCTGCCCCCGCCAGGAGGATTGCCGAGGCTAACAGCCATCTGGCGTCAAATGCAGCCAATCAGGTCACCAGCGCTTGCGGATTTCGAAGGTGTACTGGCGGCCGCGTCCATCGTGCAGATCGCTGAAATAGCCATAGGATTCGTCGGCCAGCGGCGGCGCCTTGTTGGTCAGGTTGTTGATGCCGAAACGGAAGCGCGTGCCATCCAGCGGGCCATCATTGTCGATCGAATAGCTGATCGACGCATTCATGACGAACCAGTCATCCACCCGGTAGAAGGAGCCGGGATCGGGATTGGGATCGCCATTGATATCGGTGGCATCCTGGGTGACGCTGTCATCAAACACACCGCCTACATAGCGCCCAAACCAGCTGATGCGGAAGGGGCCATTGTTCCAGTTGACCTGCGCGGTCCAGCGCCATTTGGGCCGGCCGTTCAGCTCACGAAGCTCGCCGATGTCGCTGATGACGATGCTGTCAGGCAATGTGCCATCGGCCACGGCATCGAGAAGTTCCTGCCCATCCGCGCCGGGCGACTGGAAGAAACTGTCGAGATAGGCGGCATTGAGCGCGACATCGAAATCGCCAAGGCCGAAATCGGGCACCGCATATTGCAGGCCGAAATCCCAGCCCTTGACCGTGCGGCTGTCAAGGTTGCGATAGGGATCGAGCACCTGCCGAACGTCACCCACGGCGTCCAGACCCGTGCCTTCGAACAGCGCAATCTGGTCTGCATCGGGATCATCGCGCAGCACGTTTTCATTGAATCCGCCGTCCAGGCGGCGCAGCAGATCGAGGGCGATGGCATTGTCATCACCGAACACGCCGACGATGCCATCCTGCTGGACACGCCAGTAATCGGCCGTGATCACCAGTCCCGGAATGAAGCCGGGTGTCAGCACCAGGCCCAGGTTGATGCTTTCGGTATCCTCGGGCTTCAGCACATTGGTGCCGGTGCGCAGGGATACGGTGCCCTCGCCCGAACAATCATCGAATGTGTCGATATCGTCCTTCAGGATCTGCGCATAGCACTGCACGTAATCATCGCGCGTGTTGACGCGGGTGGTGCCCACATCGTTCACCTGCACCAGGTTGGGCGCACGGAAGCCGCGTGACCATGCGCCGCGGGCCATCAGGCCATCGAACAATGTCCACGATGCAGCGATACGCGGGACCACGGTGGTTTCCTTGATATCGGTGAAATGTTCGAACCGGCCAGCCAGCTGGACCACGAAATCCTGCACCAGCGGGATGTCCATTTCGGGCGAGACGACCGGCACGAACAGCTCGGCAAAGCCCGAATAAACTTCTCGGTTGCCGCTGGTATCGGGTGACGGGCTGGAGCCCAGCACATCGCTGCCGAAGAAATCTCCGGTTACTGAATCGGTGAAGGTGAACGTGCCATCAAGGCGCGGATCGCGATCATCGATAAAGGTCTCGCGGCGGAATTCCACACCGGCTGCCACACCCACATCGCCGCCGGGAATGGTGAAGATATCGTCGCGCGAAACCTTGAAATCGGCCAGCGCCAGAGTGGTTTCACCCTTGCGGAACACATCGATGCGGATGGGGTCGAGCGCGGCATCGCTGTTAGGTGTGCAATCGCCATTGGCAGGCGCAATCCGGCCATCATCGTAATAGCAGCCGCCATTGAACGGATTATAGGCGCTGGGATCGCTGAGGTTGATCTGGTCCTGGAAAGCGGTGGTCGATATGCGGCCCCGCGTCAGATCGGTCTTGTTTGCCTGATGATAGACGAAGCCGGTATCGAAATCCCATTCTCCAAAATCACCGCGCAGGCCGAAGACGAGGCGGAACTCATTCTTGTCCACCGTGCCCAGACGCGGCCCGGCATCGATCACGCGGTAGCGTTCCATGATCAGGTCACGTCCGCTGCTCGATACGCCGTCAATGCCATCGGTCAGGCGGTTGGGATTGGGCGAACCATCGGGGAAGGTAACGGGGCCAAACGGGTTCCAGTACGCATTGCGGGAAATGCCGATGGGAACCGCTGTCAGATTGGCGCTTGATTCACGCAGCCGCTCGGACTTGGTGCGATAGAAGCTGCCTTCGAAATAGAACTCCAGCGCCTCTGTCAGTTCATGGTTGAACAGCACAGACGCATTATAGCGGTCTTTGTCAGAATAGAGCGTGCGGTCGGCATCAAGGTCATAGCGCAGGTCAACGTCCACCGAAGTGCCATTGTCGGCGCAAATGCCATTGCCCAGATCGAGCAGGCAACCGGAGAAGCTGTCTGGCTGGATCTGGAAATCATCGTCGCCAATATCGGTCGCCGAACTGGCGCGCGATCCCTGAATGTCGAACTGGCCCCACGGGGTGAGCGTGGAAGTGCCGCGGAAATCGCTATCACCCTCCCACGGCGTGCCGACAAGGCGCGGGTCGTAGCGGCGATCGCTGCTTTGCGAATAGAAGCGCTCGCTGGCGGGAATGCCGTTCTCATGGAAATAGCCGGCATAGACGGTGATATTGCTGCGGCCATCGTTGAAATCGAAACCCAGGCCGCCGCGCAGGCTGCCGTTCCACAAGTCGGTTCCGTCAGAGAAGCGGTAATTGCCCTCGATGAAACCGCCCTCGCGGTTGCTGCGCAGCACGGTGTTGACCACGCCTGCCACCGCATCGGCGCCGTAAATGGCAGAGGCGCCATCGCGCAGCACTTCCACGCGGCGCACGCTGCCCGGCATGATGGAATTGGTGTCGGGAGAGACGACAGGCACCAGCAGTTCCGTCTGGAAACCGGGATCGAGAACCATGCGGCGGCCATTGAGCAGCAGCAGCGTATTGCCCGTGCCGAGCGAGCGCAGGTTGATCGAGGCGATATCGCCGCGCGCGCTGTTCACACCGCCGGTGGTGTTCTGCTCGTTAAAGGCCACGGCACCGGCCTGCGGAATGGCGCGGAACAGCTCATCGCCCGAAGACGGGTTGATCGCCTCGATCGATGTCTCGTCAAGCACGGTGACCGGCAGCACATCGTCGATCTTTGCGCCCTTGATCTGCGTGCCGGTGACGACGATCACGTCATTGTCACGCGTGCGCGACTGGCCCTGCTCGCTGGCCGCGGGCTGCGCGTCCTGCGCATTGGCGGAAATGGTGGTGGCGACAAGGCTGGTGCTGCACAGCAGGGCCAGCTTGCCGATGGTGGTAATGCTCATGGCGATATTCCCCTTTATCGAAGTCATTCGAATGTTCTCTTGCCGATCCAGTTTTCGAAAATGTCCGGCCATTGACTCAGGATCTGGTTGTCGGTGCCAAGGCCCCAGCCGTGGCCACCGTCCTCGAAGATATGCAGTTCCGCCGGTGCGCCCCTGGCGCGCAGGGCCTGGAACAGGCTGATCCCGTGTCCCGGCGGCGTGATGGTGTCATCCGCTGCCGAAATGATCAGCGTGGGCGGCGATGATCCGCTGGCGTGCGTGTCCAGCGACCAGGCATCCTCCGCCGCGCGATTGGCATCATCGCCAATGATCTCGCGCCGCGTGCGCGTGGTATCGAATGGCGCGCGCATGGACACGACCGGGAACAGCAGCGCCGAAAAATCGGGCCGTGCTGACTGCGCCTCATGGCTGTCACCGCCGGCATACAGCTGCTGATCGGGCAGCAGCGCGGTATATCCGGCCAGATGTCCCCCGGCGGAAAATCCCATGATGCCGATGCGGTCCGGCCTGATGCCGAAGTCTGCGGCGCGGGAGCGGATGATCTTCATCGCCCGCTGCGCATCCATGAACGGCGCGCTGGCATCCCACCCATCATTGGGCAGGCGGTAGATCAGCTCGAACACCGTGTAGCCCTTCAGCGCCAGCAGACTGGCAATGGGCGTGCTTTCCTTCCACAGCTGGATACGGAAATAGCCGCCGCCACCGCACACCAGCACGGCCTTGCCGTTGGCCACATTGGGCCGATAGACGCGCATGCGCGGGGTGGAGATATTGGACACCGCGCCATAGCCGGTGCCCGGTCCGCCAACCTCCTCCGGCCCCCGCACGCGGCCATTGCCCGGCGGATCGCCCGGCCACAGCATGATCTCTTCCAGATCGTGCGCGAGAGCAGGCTGGACCCGCGCCACGGCCGCAGCGCCCGCCAGACCGGCAGTGCTGCGCAGAATGTTGCGCCGGGAAATCATCGCGGACCCTCCAATGCTTCGGCCATCTGTTCGGCCAGCGCCTCGCTATGCGGGCCGCTGCGTTCGTGGCGTTCGATATCTTCCTCGGGCAGCAGCATGGGAGTGCCCGCCATCGCGGCGCGCAGTCTGTCTGTGTCGAGCGCATTTTCCCACTTGGCCACAACCACGGTGGCCACGGCATTGCCGATGAAATTGGTCAGCGCGCGGCACTCGCTCATGAAGCGGTCGATGCCCAGGATCAGCGCCATGCCGGCAACAGGCACGGTGGGGACGACGGAAAGCGTGGCCGCCAGGATCACGAAGCCTGCGCCGGTTACGCCTGCGGCGCCCTTGGAACTGATCATCGCCACCAGCACCAGCGCCAGCTGTTCACCCAGCGACAGATCGATGCCCACCGCCTGCGCAATGAACAGCGCGGCCAGCGTCATATAGATATTGGTGCCGTCCAGATTGAAGGAATAGCCGGTGGGCACCACCAGCCCGACCACGGTCTTGCGGCAACCGGCGATCTCCATCTTTTCCATCAGGCTGGGCAGCGCCGCTTCGGACGAGGATGTGCCCAGCACCAGCAGCAATTCCTCACGCAGATACTTGATCAGCTTGAAGATGGAGAAGCCCGCCAAACGCGCGGTGATGCCCAGCACCACGATCACGAACAGCAGGGATGTGAGGTAGAACGTGCCGACCAGCGCCGCCAGGCTGGCAAGCGAGCCAATGCCGAATTCGCCAATGGTGAAGGCAATCGCGCCGAAGGCTCCGATCGGGGCGAACTTCATCAGCATGTGCACCAGCTTGAAGATCGCCTCACCCAGCGAAGTCAGCACGTCGAGTACCAGGTCGGAATGCGGGCGGGTGGCGGACAGCGCGATGCCGGACAGGATCGATACCAGCAGCACCTGCAGGATCTTGCCGTCGGTCATGGCGCTGAACAATGTGGTGGGGATGATGTCGAGCACAAAGCCCGACAGCGTCTGCTCCTCCGCCGTCTGCGCGTAATTGGCCACCGCGCCCACATCAAGCGAGGCGGGATCGATATTGAGGCCGGACCCCGGCTGGATGATATTGCCCACCGCCAGGCCGACGATCAGCGCCAGCGTGGAAAAGAACAGGAAATAGGCGAGCGCCTTGCCCGCCACGCTGCCCACCTGGCTCATGTCCTTCATCCCGGCAATGCCGGTGGCCACGGTCAGGAAGATCACCGGCGCGATGATCATCTTCACCAGCTTGATGAAGCCATCACCCAGCGGTTTGAGCGAGGATCCCAGTTCGGGGAAGAAATGGCCCAGCACAGCGCCCGCGACAATCGCGGTCAGCACCTGGATATAGAGCATGCGGTAGAGCGGCTTGCGCGGTGCAGCTACAGTTGATCCGTCTGCGGAAATGCTCGCCGCCATTGTGTCTCCCGATCCTCTATTGCCCTTTGCGGGCGTTTGTTGGCGCAGTGTAGCCAGAGGTGTGGCGGCTCAACAAGTGTTGGCCGGAGAACCATACAAACGCCGTATTACAATATGTTAGAGAAACTTCGCGGATAAATTGTGCGGAAAAATATACAGATATTTTGACACCTGTGCGATTTTCCGCACAGTGTTCCTGTCATGAGCGCTATCTCGCTATCCTCCTCCCGCATCCGATCGGGCCTCGCCACGCTGGCGCTGGCGGTGCTGGCGGGCCTGCTATTGTGGGGCATTGACCGGTTGATGCGCACGCAGGCGATTGCCGAAGCGGGATCGCTGGCGCGCAATGATGCCGCGATCCTTTCCTCCGGCCTGCAAAGCGAACTGGACAAGTTCATCCTGGTGCCGCTGGTGCTGGCGCAGGACCCCCAGGTGCAATCCTTCCTGTCCGGTGAGATCGGCCAGCGCGCGATGATGAACGAGCGGCTGGAAGCGCTGGCCATGCAGACCAGTGCCGCAGCAATCTATCTGATGACCGATGAGGGCGAGACGCTGGCGGCCAGCAACTGGCGCCTGCCGACCAGCTTCGTGGGATCGAACTACCGCTTCCGCCGCTATTTCCGCACCGCGATGGAGCAAGGCTCCGCCACGCAGTTCGCGCTTGGCACGGTCAGCCGCCGCCCCGGCCTCTATGTCGCCCAGCGCATCGGGCCGGCATCGGACCCCATCGGCATTGTCGCGGTGAAAGTGGAGTTCGATACGCTGGAGGCCAGCTGGCGCGCGGCGACGGAGGGCGTCTATGTCACGGACAGGGACGGCGTGGTGCTGCTCGCCAGCAATCCGGACTGGCGCTTCCGGGCCGCCACACCCGCTGCGCTGGAAGGCCGGGATGTGGAAGCCGACCGCCAGCAGTTCGGCATTGAAGCGCTTCAGCCGCTCGAAATTCGCCGGGCGGATACGCTGGACCGGGTGCTGACCGCTCCGCTGCTCGACGCGCAGCAGCCAATCGCGCTTGACGGGTGGGAACTGCACCTGCTTGTCGACCCCTCACCGCAGGTGGAGGCCGCGATTGCCAATGGCAGGCTGCTGCTGCTGTTCGCGCTGGCCATTCTCGGGCTGGCGGTGTGGGGCTGGCTGTATCTGCGCCGCCAGCGCCTTGTCACCGTGGAAGCCGCGGCGGCAGAACGCACCCGCACCTTGCGAGAGCAGCTGACCCAGGCAAACCGGCTGGCCACGCTGGGCCAGATTTCCGCCGGTGTGGGCCATGAAATCGCCCAGCCCACCGCCGCCGCGCGTGTCTTTGCCGAAAACGGCACGCGCATGCTCGCGGCGGGCAACAGTCAGGGCGCGGCCCAGAATTTCACCCGCATCGTTGAATTGACCGAGAGGATCGGCCGCATCACCGGGGAATTGCGCCGCTTCAGCCGCCGCCAGCCATCTGATCCCCGGGCAATGGAGATCGGCCAGGCCATCCGCGGCGCTCTGCTGCTGCTGCATGAACGGGTGGAGAGCCTTGGGGTGCAGCTTGTCCTGCCTGCCGAGGACACGATGGCCATCATCGTCCAGGCGGAACATGTGCGGCTGGAACAAGTGCTGGTGAACCTGCTGCAAAATGCCATCGATGCTGCCGGACCGGAAGGCGAGATTGCCATCACCATTGTCGCTGACGAAAAGGACTGCCTGCTCACCGTCAGCGACAACGGACCGGGGATAGACGAGGCACTGATGGACCAGCTGTTCCAGCCGTTTGCCACCACCAAGGCCGACGGGCTGGGACTGGGCCTGGTGATATCGCGCGACATCATGCGTGAGCTGGGCGGCGATCTGACCGCCAGCAGCAGCGCAAGCGGCGCCCACTTCACCATGCGGATTCCCCGCGCATGATCGAGGATGCAAACACGCGCGTGATCTTCGTCGAGGATGACGAGACGCTGCGAGAGGCCACTGTGCAGGGCCTTGAGCTGGAGGGCTTTCAGGTCGAAGCGCACGGCAATGCCGCATCGGCGCTGCGCAGGCTGGAGGCGGATTTCCCCGGCGTCATCGTCAGCGACATCCGCTTGCCGGGCATGGACGGGCTGGAGTTCTTTGACGAGGTCCGGCGGCGCGATGCGGACCTGCCGCTGATCTTCACCACCGGGCACGGCGATGTGGCGATGGCGGTGGAGGCGATGAAGGACGGTGCCGCCGACTTCCTGACCAAGCCTTATTCCAGCGGGCAATTGTTCGATGCCATCCGCCGCGCTGCGGACAAGCGCGCGCTGGTGATCGAAAACCGCAAATTGCGTAGCGAACTGGCCGGGCGCGTACCGCCGCGCGTGCTGGGATCATCGCAACAGGCCGAAAGGCTGAGCCGCATGATCGCAGACGTTGCCGCCGCCGATATCGACCTGATGATCGCGGGCGCAAGCGGCACGGGCAAGAACTTCGTGGCGCGGCAGATTCACGATCTGGGGCCGCGCCATCGCCGCCCGTTCATCACCATCGATGCCGGGATCGTGGCGCATGAGGATGCCGAACTGCTGATCTTCGGACGCGATCCGGGCAGTGGCCAATCCTATTCCGGCCTGTCGCGCCTTGGCCTGATAGAAAAGGCCAATGGCGGCACGCTGTTCCTGGACGAGATCGCCACCATGCCCGAGGCGATACAGGCGCGGCTGCTGAGCATGGTGGAAAGCCGCACGGTCCTGCCCATCGGCGCAGACCGGCCGCGCAATGTGAATATCCGCGTAATCTCTGCCACCCGCCACGGCGAAGGCCTGCCCACCGCCTCCGCCGTGGCCACGTCGCTGTTTCACCGCCTGTCCGGAATCAGGATCACCCTGCCCACGCTGGCAGAGCGGCGCGACGACATACCGGAGATATTCCGCCATTTCGTGGCCGAATATGAGCGTGATCTGGAACTGGTTGCCCAGCCCATCAGCGAGCTGGAATGGCACCATCTGGCCAGCCATGACTGGACCGGCAACCTGCGCGAACTGCGCGCCTTTGCCCGCAATTTCGTGCTCGGCCTGTCACAGTTCGCCCGTATCGCTCCCGGCAGCGAAAACGCCGGGCAGGATGAACAATCGCTGCGCGGCATGGTCGAGCGGTTTGAACGCGCGGTGCTGGAAGATGCGCTGCGCCGCAATGGCGGGCGCGCGGTGGCGGTGGCGGCCAGCCTGAAAATCCAGCGCAAGACGCTGTATGACAAGCTGGCCCGATACGGCCTGAGACCCGCAGATTTCCGTTCCGAAAGCTAGGCCGCCAACTTACCCGAAATCGACCGGATAGGGTTTCAGCTCGCCGGATTCGTAGCGCTTTTCCAGACCGGGCGTGCCGTTTTCCATCACCATCAGCATCGATCGCTTGGGCGAGAAGCCCTGATGGCGAATGTCTGCCGGCATGGCGCACACATCGCCCGCCTTCATCACGATCCGGCCACGCGGCGCGCCGGTGGCCTTGTCCGCAATGTTCCAGTGAATTTCGTCGGTCAGCTGGATGAACCATTCGTTCCGGTCATTGCCGTGGATCACCGGCAGCATGTGCTCTTCCGATGTCACGCAGCAGATGCTGGCCCCGGTAATGGCGGTGAAGGACGGGTTCCACGTCACATCTGCGCGGGCGATATGGTCGAACAGGTTGATTGCATGCAGCTGGCCCTCAAAGCCCGGCTCGCATTCGATATCGGGCGTGTCGAATTCCATATCGGCAAAGGCGCGGTTGATCGGATGGCCGGTTGCGTCGGAGCGAACGGGTGCATCGCCTTCAAGGCCCAGCATGCGTTCCGCCGGACGGAAGCCGCGCACCAGCTCGTCCGTGCGCTCAACCGTCTTGGGGCCGATCGGCGTGCCGGTTTCCAGCGGCGCGCTCAGCGGATCATAGCCTTCGTTGATCCAGTTGCGCGAGATCGTCTCAAACGCCTCGCTGATCACCTGCGCATCGAAGGTTTCCAGATAATCCAGCCCCTGGTCCTTGTACCCGCGGTCATAGGAGCCGGCGAACATGTCCACCGTGCCGTAGTGATTGGTGGTGCCGAAAATATCGTCGAAGAAGATCCAGCCGTAGAAGAAGCCCCAGCCGATATCGCGCACCATCGCCCGCAGGAAGCGGTCGACCTCGATGATATGGCTGCCCTTGGGCCATTTGATGTGGGCGAAATATTCATCGCGGGTGAATTCAAAATTGCCGAGTCGGAAGCTGTCATAGCCGGTATCGGGATCGGTGCCGGTCGAGATGACCTTGGTGCTATCGGGGGTGGTAATTGCGTCCATTGCCTTGTCCTTTCCCGTCAATCCAGCGTGCAGATTTCAGACCAGCGCTTGACCGTTACCGGCCCGTCCATGGTCTGGATCAGCGTGACTGCCGGCGCGGCCGAGCCCATCTGGTAGGCCGCGCCTTTGGGCAGCAGCACCTGGTGTCCGCGCCGCGCGGTGACCTTGCCCATCACCGGGCCATTGGGCTGCGCGCCCAGCTGCATGGCGCCGCCTTCATGGCTGGGGAGCTGGTCATCCTGCATCTTGATGAAGCGAAAGGTGACTTCCCCGTCCATCACGATGGCGAATTCATCATGCGGGGCGACATACCACGGGGAATCGCCTTCCACCCGCATCGCTTCAGCCACATATTCAAGGTTCTGCGCCACCGCGATCCGTTCAAATGGCTTGGCCGCGCCCGCCACTTCGAAGATGTTGGAAAAAGCGTATTTCTGCAGGTCGTCCTTCAGCTCGATCACACCCTTGGTGTAGGAATCGAGCGATCCGATGCGCGTATTATAGGCCAATGTAAGCCCCTCCCATGTGCCGGTAGTTTGCCGATCTGGAAGCGAAGCTATCATTGAAGGCGGACAAAGGGCAATGCGCAAAGCGGCCCTTGATGCAGGAGCGCGCAGCTAGGGGTGGAAACCCTCCAGCTGCCGCACCGCCTCGCGGCCGACCATACGCTCCAGCCAGGCCATGATCGCAGGCGTTGCCTCCGGGTTGCAGATAGCGGGCATCATGCGCGGCAGGCCGGGCACCATCGAATACCATTTGATATCGGCCAGCGTATATTGCTCGCCCAGCAGCCAGTCCTGCCCGTGCGCCAGCTGCCCCTCCAGCTTGTACGCCACATTGCCGAGGCGGCGGCGCGCGTCCTCCAGCTCTGCCTCGCTGAAGCCGGTGCTGGACACTTTCTCCCACTTTGCGCGCACTTCGGCATTGGGCATGTTGGCCAGCCGCTGCGCCATTTCCGCCTTGTCTATCTTCGATGCAAAGGGCGTTGCGCCATGTGCGCCCAGCACGGTGAGCGCGGGGCAGAAATACTCATCCACATATTTGGTCCACACGCGCATTTCCGCTCGCTCCCACATATCGGCGGGGCGCAGCGGATTGTCGGTGAAGACATCCTCCAGATATTCATTGATCACGGTGGATTCGCGCACCACGCGCCCGTCATGCACCAGCACCGGCACCATGCCTTCGGGGCTGATCTTGCGGAAGGCGGGATCGTGATGCTCCCAATTGCGAGAATTGAGCAGGCGGTTTTCAAATGCCAGCCCCTTTTCCAGCAGGCACAATAGCGGGGTAAGTGAATTGGCCACTGGTCCGAAATGGTAAAGTGAAAGCATTCCCCGTCCCCGATATTCCGGCCGATTTTCCTTGTGGCAATCAGCTGCTTTCATCTTAGTGTGTGAGCACGTGGCAAGACAAGCCGCACGGGAGAGGGATTGATGCGCGAATTCTCCGGCAGGACGGCCGTTATCACCGGCGGTGGCAGCGGGATTGGCCTTGGCATGGCCCGCGCCTTCCTGGCTCGCGGCATGAATGTGGTGCTGGCGGACCTGCTGCAAAACCATCTGGATGAAGCCGCGGGTGAACTGGGCCACACCAACCGGGTGATGTGCCTGCAACTGGATGTGACCGACCGCGCCGCCATGGCCGATGCGCAGCAGCGCACCGCCGCCACTTTCGGCAATGTGCACGTGCTGTGCAACAATGTGGGGGTCAGCCAGCGCAATCCGATTGACGAGGCTTCCTACGAAGACTGGGACTATGTGATGGACGTCAACCTTGGCGGCACGATCAACGGCCTGATCACCTTCCTGCCCGGCATGAAGGCGCACGGCGAAGGCGGGCATGTGGTCAACACCAGTTCGATGGCGGGCATGATCCCGGTCCCCGCATTTGCGGGCATATATGCCACCAGCAAATTCGCCATCAGGGGCATGACGGATGCGCTGCGGCTGGCGCTGGCACCATACAGGATCGGCGCGTCAGTGCTGTGCCCTGGCATGACCCAGACGCGCGCCATGACGGCGGGCGATCTGTACCGCAAGGCGCATGGGGGCGAAGCTGTCAGCAGCGAAAAGCGCGATCCGATAGAGGCAGGCATGTCGACCGCCGAAATCGGTGAAATCGTGGCCCGCGCGATAGAGGACAACCAGCTGTATATCTTCCCCCACGGCGAATTTCGCGATGAAGTGGCCGCCTATTTTGACGAGATGCTGGCCGCCTTCCCCACCGATTATGAAATCGACGACAGGCGCAGGGAAGGCGAATTGCGCCGCGCGAAGATGACTGCGGAAGCCAGGGCCGTGGCCGATGCGCTGGGCGATGTTGCGGACGGGGAGCGCCGGTCATGAAGGATGTTGCGGGCAAGACCGCCTTTGTCACCGGCGGCGCCAGCGGCATCGGGCTGGGCATGGCCAAGTCCTTCGCCGGGGCCGGCATGAAAGTGGCCATCGCCGATATTCGCGAGGATCATCTGGATCAGGCGCGCGCGGAAATGGCCGATGCGGGGCTGGCGAACAATGCCATTTTCCTCACGCTCGATGTCACCGACCGTGACGCCTATGAAGAAGCCGCACAGCAGGTGGAGAGCGCCTTGGGCAATCTGCACGTGCTGTGCAACAATGCCGGGATCGGCATGGCCAAATCCATCGGCAAGGCCAGCTATCAGGACTGGGACTGGGCGGTCGATATCAACATCAATTCGCTGTTCAACGGCGTGCACACATGGCTGCCGCGCATCCGCGCGCATGGTGAAGGCGGGCACGTGGTCAATACCGCCAGCATGGCCGGCATTCTGCAATATAGCGGTGCCGGGATCTATGTGGCGACCAAGTTTGCCGTGGTCGGCTTTTCCGAAGCCCTGCGCGCTGAGCTGGCACCCGAAGGCATAGGCGTATCGGCATTCTGCCCCGGCGGGGTGCGCAGCAATCTCCGCGATTATGAGGCCACCCGTCCCGGTCGCTTTGCCAACGCGCAGCAGGAAGACGCGCCCAGCGGCCCGCCGCCCGGTTTCAATTTCAGCGAGGATGATCTGGCACGGCTGCAAAGCCTGACCGCCAGCCCGGAAGAAGCGGGCGAAATCGTGCTGCAGGGAATCAGGGACAATGCGCTCTACATCTTCACCGCGCCCGAATATCGCCCCGGCGTGCAGCAGCGTTTCGATGCGGTGATGCGCGCGATGGGCGAGGACGCAGCACGCACCAGGACCGCGCAGGATTTGATACCCGGCCTGGTGGGAAGCCCGATCTATTCAGAGAAATAACTTCGGCGGTCTTTGACCAAGCCACCCTGGATCAGGCGAAAGCGAAGGCTTGCTGGCGCTCCTCATCCACCACCGTGAAGCGCCGGTCATGCGCTTGCAGCTTCAGCCGCATCTTCGGCATTGAGCCGGTCCACTTCCTGCCGGAACGGCTTCAGCCCCAGCCATGTCACCACCAGTGCGGCGGGCAGGAAGATGATGTGCAACAGCATGATCGACCAGCGCAGGTCATCGGGCGACGTGAAGATGTAATCGGTGGTCGCCCCGGTAATCACCGGTGAGAGGCCCTGGCCAATCACGGTGAAGATGAACAGGTACAGCGCCATCACCTGCCCGCGCACCTGATTGGGGGTGATGATCAGCATCACCGCATTCAGCATCGGCCCGGTCATCCCCAGCGTCAGCATGGCCACCGCGTTGAACGCCACCGCCAGTTCGGGTGTGGGCATCATCGGCATCAGAATGGCGAAGGGAATGGCGAAGAAGCGGGTGTAGAGAATGACGCGATAGGCCCCGTCCATCTTGCCGCGCGCCTGGAACCAGTCGACCCATTTGGCGCCCAGATACAGCCCCAGCAGCATCGCCACGATGGAGACCACGCCCGATACCATGCCATATGTGGACGGCGGCCAGCCATAGGTGCGTTCAAAGAATGCGGCCCCCCATGCCCGCCCGCCGGCATCGAGCGAGCCGAGCGTGAGGCCGATGAACATCGGGCCGAATATGGGGAACTTGGCCCACATATATTTGACCGCGCCGATCACCGGAACCTGCGAGACCTGCGACCTGATCATCCGGCGCGGCGGTTCCTTGACCGTCAGCAACAGCAGCGAGACCAGTATGCCCGGCAGGCCAACGCCCAGGAACACCACCTGCCAGGGCTGCAACTGGCCGACCAGCGGCAGCACCGGATTGCCGATATTGGCAACCATCCAGATCATCGCCCCGCCCAGCAGCAGCGACAATCCGCTGCCCGCGACAGAGCCGATCTGCAAGGTCGCCACCGCGCGCGGCAATTTGTCACGCGGGAAGTAATCGGCCACGATGGAATAGGCCGCCGGGCCGTTCACCGCCTCACCCGCGCCCACCACGAAGCGGGCGATGAACAGCTGGACAAAGTTGCTCGCCAGTCCGCAGGCTGCCGTGGCCGCGCTCCACACGAAAATGCCCACAGAGATGATCCATGTGCGCCGCCAGCGATCGATCAGCACCGACAGGGGCACGCCCAGCACCACATAAAACAGCACGAAGGCCGGACCCAGCAGCAGGCTTGCCTGCGTGTCTGTCAGCCCGAAATCGACGATGATCTGCTGGATCAGCAGACCCAAAATGCCCTGGTCCAGCATGGCGAAGGTGGTGGTGAGCGCCAATATGCCAACCGCATACCAGCCCTGGCCAGAGGGCGGATACGGCTCTTGCCCGCGCGGCAAAGCGCTCTCCCCCTGTGCAACAACATGTGCAACAACACTCGCCATCGGCTCTCCCCCCAAACTCAGTTCCCGGTCAGCCTCAGCGGCACAGTTCCGGACCCATCGCGGCAATGATTGGCATGTGCGCCACTGCCGGGATCGTCGCGGCAGGATCGATGGCGAGAAATTCGGGAGAGACATGCCGGCCCTGCCCCATGTCGATATAGCGGTGGGTGAAAGGCACGCCCTTGTCATGCAGGCAAAGCAGCGGCTTGCCCGAATTGGCGTCAGGCTCCCAGGTCAAAACCTCGAGCATTCCCCTCTCCCTCATGCCTTTGGCAGGCATTCGCGAAAGGTCTAGGTTGGGGCCCGATGCCTGTCAAACAATGGCGTGCCGGGTGCGACTTTGACAGGCTGGGCGCGCAAGGCCGATCCGTTCAATTCGGTCGCCTGCCTCCAAAGCATCGGCCACAAGATCGAGATAGAGCGCATAATCGCCGTCCTCAAAAAACGTCTGCTCACGCCGGCTACCGCGCTGGGTGACATGATGCGGAATACCGGGAAGGACAATGCGAGGAAGCCGAGCCGTTGGGAGCGAAGAGCGCGGCCTCCGCGGAGCGTCAATTATTGGGGGTTATTGCACCTGTCACCGTAATTAGATAGCGAACTATTGAGTGCACTAATGGCGCGCTGTTGGACACGTGGATCATGAGCCGCAGGCAGGTTTGCCCAGCTATCACCCACATTCACACTTTGCGGCGCGGTTCGGTAGTCGATCGTGATAACTTCAACGGCGGATGAACCTGATCGATATCGCCAGAGCTATGTAAATTGGTATCCCGTAAGAGACTAGAATCTCTACTGAAATATCTACAACGTCAAATTGATTAGGGTCTCTTCGAAGAAGATACAGACCGATCCCTCCGTTGTATATCCATCCAGCAGCAATGTATGGAAGCTCAACGAACAACCATAAGGCCAATAATATCTTTTCAACTTTTGTCATTCGAATGTGTTCGCTGCGACAAAATACCAAAGGTGACGAGGGCGGTAATCGATATGACGATAAGATGAAACATGATTGCGATGCCATAGGTGGAACCTATGGAGGGGTATATGAAGCCAACGGCAATGATCTCCGTTACGGTCAAAGCAGAAATAACGGCGAGAGGCAGCTTAACTGCCCATCGTATACTTGTGATCATCCTGAACACCGTCACCGAGATGACCGACATAACAACAGCAACGGCGTAAGCGGCTAAATCCATGCCCATGTTCCGATTGGATTATTCAAACAACCCGCCTAGCTACCTTGCAATCCCCCCCAAAGAGCCGCACACCTACGAAATAGGTTTCTTGAGGCGCAACGGGAGTAATATTGGGAGAGCTAGGTGGGCGTAGAAGCGGCTCGAATAGTTCCGGCCTTTCCACATGCATATTGGCGTGAAATTCTCGATCACATTGGCCCCGAGGAATTCCCCGCGTTTGGTAGCAGACATCATGTGCAGCGCACGACCGAGGAAAAATGTCCGGCACTCCGGTGCACCCATCTAAGACATTGTTAGACCCAGGTCGCCGGTCATAAGGAAGCTCAGCCTCAACACTTTGCGGCGCCACGGCATCAGCCGTGACAAAGACTGTGGGCCCATCATCTCGCTTAGCCGTTACTACAATTGTATCTCGAGCCAATTGCTCTTCATACTCGGCAAGATGGCCGTCAAATGGATCTGAGAAACCAAACAATCCGGCTCCGCCAAACCCGCCACCGAGCGGAACAGAATTGTAGTTCCTGCAACCAATCACGATAATATCGGCTACCACACTTCCATCGGCATAGCCAATCGGATCGGTCTGCATGAAGCGGCCTGGCGTGGGCGAGTACATGCGCGCCTTATAGTAATAGAGGCCCAGTTCGGGAAGCCATGCCTGCCCGGTATACTGGAACCGCCCAGAGTTGGGGGCGGCGGGCACGCCATAATCATCATAGGTGTTGATGCGAATATCGCTGCCTCCGCAGAGCGTTGATAATTAGGGATTATTGCACCTGTCACCGTGACTCTTTTGGAGTCGCAGAAAAATTCAACTCCAGCATCATTCGGATTTGTGGTAATTGTATACGGACTCAAAATACTCCTTCCGACTTTTGGGAACGTGCGAGAAATTCCATCCCGTTTTCTCTGATTCTGGATCTGTAAATTGCTCTTGAGCAACCTCCAAAAGATCGCAGATTTCGTCAGTATGTGCAGATAAGTAATCAAGATTGGCAGATTGATAGGCTTGAGCTAGAGACATATTCGTTTTCATATCAGAAAACGAACGCGTTAGAATTGGAGTGCTTGGATAACAGTCGATCTGCTTCTGACGCGCGATGTCAGCAGCAGTTCGCAATACTCCACCTCGCTTTTCATTCATCGTAATCTGCATCAAAATCTCTAGAAATCGCGCATTCCCACTAATTACAATTTGGTATGAGAAGTTTTGGTCAATTGCCCGGACGAAGACCTCTCCAAAATCGGTGAAGCTCCTTAGGCACAATGTCATGCCTAACCCGTCTAAGAATTGCTCGTATTTGTTCATGTCCAATTTCAATTTATGGGCATCTTTCAATTTTTAAATCAATCGGCAGCGTGAATATTGGTGCGCCAGGTTCGTAGCCTGCGGCGAATGCTTTTGCTCCTACTGGGAGTAAAATCCTTGATCCATCATCTGGATACACTTGGCTTTGATTGGCGCTTAGGCATGCATTGCCCGTCTTCACTTCTACGATAAACCTACTGCCAGGACCCTCGGCACCTGGACGATAAGCGACGAAGTCGGCAACTGCTCGACAACTTGGCGGTGAAATCAAATTTCCGTCTGGTCCCTAAAAAAATCACGCGAAAGGAAACATTTGTTACAATTAAGTAACCAGGGGAACGGACGGCAAGCGCAGATTCTGCTACAGCATCCTCGTGTCGCTGACGTCGCTCTTGAATGGAGCAGATGTCATCACTTCACGGCGCCTCAGAAGGAGCAACCGAATTGTCATTATTCCTCGGAGCTTGGAAGAAAATATTGGGAATGTTCATCCCGTCGGCATAGCCAATCGGATCGGTCTGCATGAAGCGGCCTGGCGTGGGCGAGTACATGCGCGCCTTATAATAATAGAGGCCCAGTTCGGGAAGCCATGCCTGCCCGGTATACTGGAACCGCCCGGAGTTGGTGGCGGCGGGCACGGAATACTGTGCCAGTCTGTCATGGGATTTGCATTCGCCTCCGTGCGATCATACGCTGCCTCCGCGCGATCATACGCTGTTTGCCTGATCGCCCGTGGGGAGGGCCAATGGCAGCATTTCTTGCACGGCTGGAGAAGTTTGGGCCGCAACTGGCCGGCTTTTCCGCGCTGGCATTGGTGGTGTTGCTGCAACTGGCGGACAGCGCACCGCTGCAGCGTGTGCGCATGCAGATATTCGATGCGTTTCAGGTGCTGGCTCCCAATCAGGATAGCGCACCCCAGGGCGTGGCCGTTGTCGACATAGACGAGGAGGCGATTGCGCAGCTGGGCCAGTGGCCGTGGCCGCGCACCGAACTGGCGCAGCTTACCCGCCGGTTGGGAGAGGCCGGGGCGGCGGTGGTCGCCTATGACATCGTGTTCTCGGAAGCTGACCGGACATCGCCCGCCAACATCGCCGCGCGCTATGAACAATTGGGCCGCGGCACGGCATTGAGCGAGGCTCTGGCCGGCCTGCCCAGCAATGATGCGCTGTTCGCCGAGAGTTTCTCCACCGTGCCGGTGGTGACCGGTTTCTTCCTGGAAGCAGCGCAGCGTGGCCGCGATATCGAGCCTGTGGCCAGCTTCACCCTACACGGATCGCTGCCAACGGCGCATGTCAGAAGCTATGCCGGATCCTTGCAGCCGCTGCCGGTGCTGGAGCAGGCGGCGGCGGGCAATGGCTCGCTCAGCCTGGATAACGATGCCGACGGGATCGTGCGGCGCGTGCCATTGGTGGCCATCCATCGCGGAGTGCTGGTTCCGTCGCTGTCATTGGAAGCGGTGCGCGTGGCGCGCGATGCCGGATCGCCCAATCTGGTGGCCAGCGATGGTAGCGGGGAGAACGCCTCTGCCCCCGGCGCGGCAGTGTCCGTGCGGCTGGATGGCATAGAGATACCGGTGAATGACGCAGGCGAGATGTGGGTGCATTATCCCGAACCGGGCCAGCGCAAGATGATCCCCGCCGGACCGATCATCAGCGGCGCCCTGAGCGATCAGGATCTGGCGCGGGAGGTGGCGGGCAAGATCGTCTTCGTCGGCGGCAGCGCGGTGGGCCTGCAGGACCTCGTCTCCACTCCGCTGAGCGAGCGGATTGCGGGTGTGACCGTCCACGCCGCAGCGGCGGAGCAGATCCTGTCCGGCCATTTTCTGGAGCGGCCAGACTGGGCCATCGGCCTTGAACGCGTGCTGGTGGTGCTGCTGGGCGCAGGGCTGGCGCTGCTGCTGCCCCGGCTGGGCGCGGCGCTGGGGGCATTGGCGGCAATGGCGGGAATGGCGGCGGTGGCGGCGGGCAGCTGGTTTGCCTTCACCAGCGCGAATTACCTGCTCGATCCCACCTATCCGGTGCTGGCGCTGGTGGTAATCTATGGCGTGCAGACGGTGATGGTGTTCTACCGCGAGGAGCGCCAGCGCAGCTATATCCACGCGGCCTTCGACCGTTTCCTCTCGCCCGAAATGGTCCGCCAGATCGCCGCCGATCCCAGCAAGCTGGAACTGGGCGGGGAGGAGCGCGACATGAGCGTGCTGATGTGTGACATCCGCGGCTTCTCCAGCATTTCAGAGCGCTATTCCCCGCGTCAGGTGATCGATTTCCTGATCGATTTCCTCACCCCGATGAGCGACATATTGCTCGCCCACCGGGCCACGCTGGACAAGTATATCGGCGATGCCATCCTCGCTTTCTGGAACGCCCCGCTCGACGATCCGGACCATCACCGCAACGCCGCACGCGCTGCCCTGGCGATGATCGCCGCCACCAATGAGCTGAACCGCACCATGCCGGGCCGCGAAGGGGCTGTCTGGCCGGGAGAGGTGAAGATCGGCATCGGCCTCAATTCAGGCCTGTGCTGCGTGGGCAATATGGGATCGCGCCAGAGGCTGTCCTATTCGCTGATCGGTGACACGGTGAACGTCGCCGCGCGGCTGGAGGGGCTGACCAAGCAATATGGCGTACCGATCATCGCCGGCAACGCGCTGGTGCAGAAGCTGGACGGCTTCGCTGTGTTCGAGATCGACAATGTGCGCGTGGTCGGCCGCGCCGCGCCCGCCAAGCTGTTCGCCCTGCTGGGTGACGCGGATCTGCTGGCGGACGAGCGCTTTATCCGGCTGGCACGGGCGCATGCGGCCATGCTGGCAGCATACCGCGCGCAGCAATGGGACGCGGCGGAGACGGCGCTGGCAGGCGGTCTGGCCGATTATCAGGCCTTGTGCGTTCCCGGCCTGCACAGCCTGTTTGCCCGGCGCATCGCTGCGCTGCGCGCTGCCCCGCCGGGAGAAGGCTGGGACGGCGTTTTCCAGGCGACGGAGAAATAGCCTCCGCCTATTCGTTGCTCACTACCCGCCGTCCTGCGTCAATCGATCTGGTTGTTCGATCCGCCCGTGTCACTGGTGCTGTTCGGGCTGGTTCCGGCAGTGTTTGGAGGGTAATCGGGATAATCATTGGCGCCGGGCTGGCCGGCTGTATCCGGGGTCTGCCCGCTGCCCTGCGTGGGGGGACGGTCATCATCACCACCGCCGGTTGTCGCCACCAGTACACCAACCGCAATGGCACCAACGGCAACCGGCAGCAGCGTATCCAGCAATCCGCCGCCATCGGCAGCGCGCGCGACCGACGGGGAAATCTCGTCCTGCACCTTGGCCAGACCTGCATCCGATATCCGGAATGGCCCGATAGGCGGCGCACCGTTGCGCGGGATATATGCGGCCAGCCCCGGCTGATCCAGCACCACGGTCACGCCTGCGGCCTCCACCTCCACCAGTCCGACGGTCAGCTCGCCAGCCGTCTGCGCACCAGGTCCGCGCAGGACCACCAGAGTGGCTTCATCGTCATTGCTGCGCACGTTGCCGACGAATTGCTCATCCTCGGCGATGTTCTCGGCATCCTTGCCCACAAGCACGTCCAGCGCGGTGCCGCGAATACCGATGCGGCCGGACGGGGTCTGGATATCGGCGGTGTTTTCCCCCTCCTGCCTGCCGGAAAAATACCGCAGCGCGCCCTTGATGAAGGTGACGAACATCGATCGCCCTTCTTCAGGGTCATAGACGAAGCGATCGATCCGCATGCTGGATCGCGCACCAATGCCGAAGGTGGAGCGGTCGAGCAGCAATATCTGCAATTGCGAGCGTCTGCCGGTGTCGATCTGATCGCCCCAGGCGAGGCGCTGGCGGCGCTGTATCTCCTGCGGGTTCCTGATCTGGTCATTGCTCAGCCGCACCTCGCCCACCACAGTGGCGGCATTGCCCACTTCCACCCGCTGCGCGGCTGCCGGCGCGGCCAGAAGCGTGGAGGAGAGCATGCTGCCACAGGCCAGCAGGGTGAGAAAACGGTTGGGTCTTGCCATGATCAGGCTCCCCCGCCGCGCTGGCACTGGGCGCGCGCATCAGACAGCACCTGCGCGCCGAATTTCTTTTCCTTCAGCTTGCCGATTTCCACCAGCCCGCCCTGCCGGTCATCTATCTGGCACAGGTAAAGCGCATGCATCAGCAGCGCGTTCTGCGAAGTGGGGAAGACGGCGAGAACGCGCTCCAGCGTGGCCAGCGCATCGAGCAACTGGCCGCGCGTGGCCTGATCGCGGGCAGCGGCGATGCCGGTCGCCTCATCGGCGGTCAGGTCGGAAAGGGCATCAAGCTCCTCCAGCGTTTCCGCGCGCGCAGGGACGGACCCCAGCGAAATCACCGCGATGGCACTGGTGCCAAGAACAACGCCGGCCAGAAACCCTTGAACGCGAGACCGCATCATCGAGAATACTCCCTTGCCTGTGCGCACTATGCCATAGGCGCGGGGCAAGTGGCAAACGATGGTGGGACCCGGCTGACCTGTGGATCAGCGCCCGTGCAGGACAGGCACAGTCGCCCCGGCAGCCTGCGTGGCGGCAGATTTCGCGCCATGCCCATGCCTTCCGGCCAGTGCGCGGCCAATCAGGATCACCGCAGGCCCGCCCGCCAGCGCCGTGCGCGCGGCCAGCGGAAGCAGGTCCAGCCGGGTGAAGAAATGGCTCTCCCCGTCCAGGCTGGCATTTTCCACCAGAGCGACGGGAGTATCCGGAGCCAGCCCCGCCGCGATCAGTCCGGCGGATACCTGCGGCGCGGCGGCCTTGCCCATATAGATGGCCAAGGTCGCTTCGGGATCGGCCAGCGCCGCCCAGTCGAGCGATACCACCTGGCCCTTGACCGTATGCGCGGTGACAAAGGTCAGCCGCCGCGCCAGACCGCGCAGCGTGAGCGACAGGCCGAGGCCAGCAGCCGCCGCGCTGGCGGCGGTAACACCGGGGCAGATGTGCACCGCTATGCCAGCAGCGTGGCAGGCTTCGAGTTCTTCGCTCGCGCGTCCGAATATGGAGGGATCGCCGCCTTTCAGCCGCACCACGCGTTCACCGGCGAGGGCCGCCTCCACAATCAGCGCATCGATGGTCTTCTGGTCCTTCGAATGGCGGCCAGAGCGCTTGCCCACCGATACCAGCCGCACGTGCGGGGGAACCAGCGCCAGCACGCCTGCCCCCACCAGCGCATCATGGAAGATCACGCTGGCAGAACAGATCAGCTTTTCCGCCTTGCGCGTCAGGAGGTCCGGATCGCCCGGCCCTGCACCGACCAGCCACACTTCGCCGCTTGCAATCATGGTGCTTTCCTTCCCGATCATTTGACGGCCTGCGCGGTGAGAGCGCGCGCATCCTCGATCATCCGGGCAATGATCGGGCGGCAACTGCCGCAATTGGTGCCAGCACGGGTGCAGGCACCAACGCCCTTGATCGTATCTGCCCCGCCTTCGATGGCTGCGCCGATCTCCTGATCGCGCACATCGTGGCACACGCAGACCAGTTTCCCGCGATCCGGCGCGGGGGTGGACGGGCGCGCGGCGAGCAGTTCCACCATTTCTGCGCCCGGCGAGGAGAACTGCTGCGCGATCCAGTCACGGTCCGGCAAAGCGCCCGAACGGGTCAGGAAAAACGCAGCTTCAAGGTCCCCATCAGCGCCGTGGACGATAATCCGCTGCATCCCGCGCGCCCGGTCGGCCACTTCGCTGCGGTCGCCTTGCGGCAACAGATTATCGAGCGCGACGGCCCCGTCCCCGGCGATTTCGGTCAGCCAGCCGCCATCGACCGCGGACTGTGCCCAATAGAGCGTGCCTGCCAGCATATCGGCGGTCAGCGGCAATCGGGACAGCAGGAAAGCGCGCCAGTCCGGTTCCACCGGCGCCATGGTGGCAGCCACGTTCTTGAAGCCGGGCTGGCCGGAAATGGGATCGAACAGCGGATGGACCAGCCCGCCCGTGCCGCTGTGCGCGCCGGTTTGCCGTGACCAGTGCATGGGCACGTAAATGTCCCCCCGGCGCTGTCCGTCGGAAAGGCACACGCGGTACACCGCCTCACCAAACGGAGTGCTGACCTTGGCCAGCCCGCCATCGCCAAGACCATGATCGCCAGCATCGGCAGGGTGTACTTCCAGCAATGGCTCCCGCCTGTGCGATGCCAGCCTGGGGCTGAGCCCGGTGCGGGTCATCGTGTGCCACTGGTCACGATATCGCCCGGTATTGAGCTGCAAGGGATAGGCCTGGGAGGTGGCCAGCGCTGCGGGCGTTTGCACAGCCACAAGCTGCGCCCTGCCGCTTTCATGCGGGAATCCACCAGCAAGCGGCTGCCGCCCGCCCCACTGGAACGGCTCCATCTCCTGATACTGCGCGGACGTGCAATCCGCCCAGCCTGTCAGGTCCAGGACCTTTCCGTGATCGCGGGCGAGCGCTGTCATCGCCGCATATTCGGCGAAGATCTGCGATGGCTCGCTGAAATCGAAGGCAGCGCCGTGACCCAGCCGCGCGGCAAGATCGCACACGATCTGCCAGTCTGCGCGCGCTTCTCCCGGCGCAGGCAGAAGTGCGCGCTGGCGCGAAATGCGTCGTTCGGAATTGGTGACGGTGCCGTCCTTTTCCCCCCAGCCGAGCGCTGGCAGGCGAATATCGGCCATGCGCGCGGTGTCGCTGCCTGCAATGATGTCTGACACCACCAGCGTGGGACAGCGGCGCAGCGCCTCGCGCACGAATGCGGCATCGGGCATGGAGACGGCGGGATTGGTGGCCATCACCCACAGGAACTTGATCTGGCCGGAATGAACCGCGCGAAACAGGTCGACAGCCTTCAGGCCGGGCTTGCCGCAGATGTTGGGCGCATTCCAGAATGTCGCCACATCGGCGCGCTCTTCAGCAGAGAAGCCGAGATGGCATGCCAGCGTGCTGGACAGCCCGCCAACTTCGCGCCCGCCCATGGCATTGGGCTGGCCGGTGATGCTGAACGGCCCTGCGCCCGGCGCATTGATCCGTCCGGTGGCGAGGTGGAGGTTGATGATGGCATTGCCCTTGTCCGTCCCGCTGACAGACTGGTTTGCGCCCTGGCTGAACATCGTCAGCATGCGCGGATGGGCGCAGGCCATCTCCACCAGCTGCGCAAAATCGACTGCATCGATGCCGTGCTGCGCGGCGTCGATCCCGTTCCAGAACCCGTCCGGCACGTCGCAGCTGGATTGCAGGAACTCTCCGTCCACCAGCCCGCGGTCATGCAGCGCGGCCAGAAGGGCGTTGAACAGCGCCACATCGCCGTCTGGCGGCACCGCGATATGCAGGTCGGCACCCTCAGCGGTTTCGGTGCGGCGGGGATCGATCACCACCAGCTTCGTGCCGCGCTCCTCACGCGCCTTTTCGATGCGCTGCCAGATGATCGGGTGGCACCATGCGGTGTTGGACCCGACCAGCACGATCAGGTCCGCATGGTCGATATCGTCATAGGAGCACGGGACCACGTCCTCCCCGAATGCGCGGATATGCGCGGCGACCGCGCTGGCCATGCACAGGCGAGAATTGGTATCGATATTGCCGGTGCCGACGAAGCCCTTGGCCAGCTTGTTGACGACGTAATAATCCTCGGTCAGCAACTGGCCCGAGACATAGAAACCAACCGCATCGGGGCCGTGTTCGGCAATCGTCTGGCGCAGCCGCAGCGCGGCTTCGTCCAGCGCATCGTCCCAGCTCGCCCGCTGCTGCCCGATCATCGGATGCAGCAGGCGGCCTTCAAGCCCGACGGTTTCGCCCAGGTGCGTGCCCTTGGAGCACAGGCGGCCGAAATTGGCCGGGTGATCCACGTCGCCCTTGATCGCTACGCTGCGCGGTCCGGTGACCGCGGCCTTGATGCCGCAGCCAACACCGCAATAGGCGCAGGTTGTGCGGATCGCCGCCATGCGGTCAGGCGGCCCTGGCTGGCGTGGTTGCGCTTTTCGCCGCTGCATGTGCAGGAGCAATAACCGCCTCACGCAGCAGGAAGATCCGACCGCCATCCAGCTTGAGCGGGATGGTGGGCGTGCATCCCTTGTCCTCTCCCTGCGCCTCGCCCGTGCGCAATGAAATGCGCCAGTTGTGCAAGGGGCAGGACACCGTGTCGCCGTGGACGATGCCCTGGCTCAGCGGTCCGGCCTTGTGCGGACATTTGTTGACCAGCGCATAGAACTCACCGCGCATCGTGTGGAAAACGGCGATCTCCTCACCCCCTTCCACCGGCAAGGTGCGCGCGGTCCCTGCCTCGATCTGCGTGGTCGGGCCGATATCCAGCCAGGTGCCAACAGCAGCCATCATGCGTTCTCCATCGAAAGCGGGCGCACCTGTGCCAGGTGGCTGTGCAAATCCTTGCGATCGCCCGCGGCGCGCTGCGCCCAGGGATCATCCTGCGAAAACTGTTGCGAAAAGCGGAAGCGCGCGGCCAGCCTGCCGATGGTTTCGGGATCATCGAACAGCTGCGCCTTGATCCAGTCCAGCCCCTTGCGTTCCAGCCACGGGGCGGTGCGTTCCAGATAATGCGCATCTTCGCGGTACAGCTGGATGAAGGCGGCGCAGTGCTCCATCGCCTGCGCTTCTGTCTCCACCTTGCACAGGAAGTCCGTGGCGCGGACCTTGATCCCGCCATTGCCGCCGATGTGCAGTTCATAGCCGCTGTCCACGCAGACGATGCCGAAGTCCTTGATCGTCGCTTCTGCACAATTGCGCGGGCATCCGCTGACAGCGATCTTGAACTTGTGCGGCATCCAGCTGCCCCAGGTCATGTGCTCTATCTTCACGCCCAGCCCGGTGGAATCCTGCGTGCCGAAGCGGCACCATTCGCTGCCGACGCAGGTTTTCACCGTGCGCAGCGCCTTGCCGTATGCATGGCCAGAGACCATCCCGGCAGCGTTCAGATCGGCCCACACGGCGGGCAGATCCTCCTTCTTGATGCCGAAGATATCCAGCCGCTGGCCGCCGGTCACCTTGACCATGGGCGCATCATACTTCTCCACCACATCGGCGATGGCGCGCAGTTCGCGCGGATTGGTCAGCCCGCCCCACATGCGCGGGACAACCGAGTATGTGCCGTCCTTCTGGATATTGGCGTGCATGCGTTCGTTGACGAAACGGCTCTTCTGATCGTCAACATATTGGCCCGGCCATGCGCACAGCAGATAGTAATTGAGCGCGGGACGGCAGGAGGAACAGCCATCGGGCGTGGTCCAGTGCAATTCCTGCATCACTTCGGGAATCTCGCGCAGGCCCTTTTCCACGATCAGGCGGCGAACATCGTCATGGGTGAAGCTGGTGCATTTGCACATGGTGGAGGGGCCGGTTTCCACCTCACCCCCCAGAGTCAGCGACAGCAGGCTTTCCACCAGCCCGGTGCAGGACCCGCAGCTGGCCGAAGCCTTGCAGGTGGACCTGACCGCATCGAGGCTGTGCGCGCCCTTGGTGATGCACTGGACGACCTTGCCCTTTGAAACGCCGTTGCACCCGCAGATTTCTGCGTCGTCCGAAAGGGCAGCAACGGCGGCATTAGGGTCCGCAAGGGCACCCCCGCTGGCGAAGGCCTGACCGAAGATCAGCCCCTCACGAATGTCCGAGACATCCTCCTCCTTTCGCAGGAGGTCGAAATACCAGTTTCCATCGGCGGTATCGCCATAGAGGACCGCGCCGATGATCCTGTCATCCTTCAGCACCAGCCGCTTGTAAACGCCGCGCGCGGCATCGCGCATGACGATGTCCTCGCACTCGTCCCCGCCGGAGAAATCGCCAGCGGAAAACAGGTCGATTCCGGAAACCTTAAGCTTGGTTGAGGTGACTGATCCCTCATAGCCGCTGGGCGCATCGGTCAGATGATCGGCCAGTGCCCGGCACATGTCCCACAGCGGCGCGACCAGACCATAGCACAGGCCGCGATGCTGCACGCATTCGCCCACCGCCAGAATGTCCGGGTCCGACGTGACCATGTGGTCATCCACCATGATGCCACGCTCGCAATCGAGCCCGGCCTGCCGCGCCAGCGTGGTGGATGGCTTGATCCCGGCGGCCATCACCACAATGTCCGCCTTGACCCTGGTGCCGTCCTCCAGCTCGATCCCCGCCACCCGTCCTTCCACGGCGTGGATCACCCCGGTGTTGGCGCCGGTCAGGATGGTCTGGCCCCGGCTTTCCAGTTCCTGTCGCAGCAACCAGCCCGCCGCTTCATCCAGCTGGCGTTCCATCAGCGTGGGCATCAGGTGAACGACAGTGACCTTCATGCCGCGGAGTGAGAGGCCATGCGCAGCCTCCAGTCCCAGCAGGCCACCGCCGATCACCACCGCATCACCGCCGGTTTCGGCGGCAGCGAGCATCTTGTCGACATCGTCCAGATCGCGGAAAGTCACGACACCGGGCAGGTCATTGCCGGGAATGGGAATGATGAACGGATCGGAACCGGTCGCGATCAGCAGCTTGTCATACGGCTCCACCCGCCCCGATGCGCTGACAATCGTGCGGGTTTTCCGGTCGATGCCGGCAACCGGATCGCCGCCCACCAGCGTGATGCCATTGTCATCGTACCAGTCCTGCCCGTTGATGACGATCTCATCGAAGGTCTTCTCTCCGGCGAGGACGGGAGAGAGCATGATGCGGTTGTAATTGACCCGCGGCTCGGCCCCGAAAATGGTCACGGCATAGCGACCGGGATCGCGTTCGAGGATTTCCTCCACCGCCCGGCACCCGGCCATGCCGTTGCCGATCACGACCAGCCGCTCTTTCACTTTGGGAGGCCCTGCAAAGCCGCTTTGCGCATTCATGTCCTGTCTCCTGACCCGGTTTTCCCGGGCCGAAAGCGCACGCAAAAAAGCCGCCTTGTCTCACCCCCTTCAGGGTTCAACAGGCGGCTCCACTGCCACGCATCTAGATTGGCGGGTTTCGACTCCAGGCAGTCCGACACTGGACCACGCGATTCCCGTACTTCGCTTTGCTACACTATCGAGGTGGGAAGCGACAAGCAAATATATTGCACCGCAACAATCGGCCTGTCGCTTCCCCGGCACGAACCATCAAAAACCGAATTCGGCCTGCAGCCACAGCTTCTGCGTATCGACGGAAAAGCCGCTGGAATTGTAATTGGCATATTTCAGCAACATGCCCACGCCCGCCAGGCGGAAGCCGAGCGAGGCATCCCATTCGCTGCCATAACTGACGCTGCCGAAATCGCTTTCGAACTTGTGATAGGCGACCGCTGCGTTGACATTGCCGATGCCCGGCAGGGCGAACTGGCGCGCGATGCTGGCATTATAGTCGCGCACGCCCGCCGCCGGGGTGGTCAGGAAGATATCCGCCCAGCCCTGAAAGGCATGCAGCGTGGCCAAGGGCGTCTGGAAGGCTGCCACGCCGCCGTCGCTGCCCAGCTCCTCATAATTGGCTGACAGGTTGAAACCGGCAACGCCCACACCGGCGGTCACGCTGATGAAATCGGCGGTATAGTTGGCCGGGTTCAGATCAGCATCGCTCTGCGTGGCATAGGTGGCTGACAGGGTCACATTGGTGCTGCCCAGCGGAATGGCAGTGCTGGCGGTCAGGCCGAACGTCTCGCTGGAGAAGGCCGCGCGCGTGTCAAATTCCAGGATATAGGCAAAGGCGGTAACATCCACCGCCTCAAGATCGAGACCGGCATTGAGCAGGAACATGTCACCGTCGAAATGCTCGTTGGGGCTATCCACGCCAAAAATCGTGCGGTTGGACGTGGCATAGACGCCATCGAAGTTGACCACGCCAAGCTTGGCCTGCGCGCGGACGGCATCGAAGGTCTGTTCATTCTGCCGCCAGCCGACATTGCCGACAAAACGGGCATTGCCCATGATGATCCGCTGACGGCCCAGCGTGATGCCGCTGCCGTCCTTCATATAGGAGATCTGCGCCCGGTTGAGTTCCAGATTGTCAGGATCGGCAACCACGGAGAACGGCTCCACCCCGTTACCGGGCAGTGTATCGTTGAAATCATCGACCAGCGCAGTGGTGCCTTCGCCTTCCACCAGCATCTGGATGCCCCACGCACTGAAGGTGGCACCAACGCGGGCGCGCACGGTCAGCGCATCGGCATTGCCCAGCGCATTGTCCTGATCGACCGTTTCATAGCGGACGCGCGCATTGGCGGTGATGTCCATCACCAGATCATCGCCCAGCGGGATCGGATCGCCCACGCCGGCCATTGCGGGCGTGGAGATGGAAAGAACCGAAATGGCAGCGAGCAGACAAGATTTCTTCAGCATTGGAGCACCTCCCTGAGCGGACCGACATGGTCCACCATCCAGAATTGGAATGAGAGGCGAGCGCCATTGCCCGCCTTGTGCCGGCTCGGGCCGGCGATGTGGTTCAGTTCGCGGGGTGTGGCGCCCTTGCCATCCCCGGCCTCTCCCGAGGGACTATCAGGCTACCTTTGCGGTTGGCCCGTGATCATATTCGGCAAGGAAGTGCAGCACTTCCTGCCGGTACTTGTAGAATTTGGGATGTTCGAGCAGTTCGCGGCGATGGCGCGGGCGCGGCAGATCAACCTCCAGCACCTTGCCGATGGTGGCGCGCGGCCCATTGGTCATCATCACCACCCGGTCCGCCAGCAGGATCGCCTCATCCACATCATGGGTGACCATGATCGCGGTCACCTTGGTGCGGTTCCATGTTTCCACCAGCACGTCCTGCAAGTCCCAGCGGGTCAGGCTGTCGAGCATGCCGAACGGTTCATCCAGCAACAGCAGGCGCGGCGAGAGGGCGAAGGCGCGGGCAATGCCGACGCGCTGGCGCATGCCGTTGGACATTTCCGCCGCCATCTTGTCCTTCGCATCGCCCAGACCGACACGGTCGAGGTAATAGTCGACGATATCGCGGCGTTCCGACCGGGAGGCATGCGGATAGACCCGCTCCACCCCCAGCGCGACATTCTGGCGCGCGGTGAGCCATGGCATCAGGCTGGGCGACTGGAACACCACCGCCTTGTCCGGCCCGGCGGCGGTAATCTCGCGATTTTCGAGCACGATGCCACCGCCTGAAATCTCGTTCAGGCCGGCAGCCATCGTCAGCACGGTGGACTTGCCGCAACCCGAATGGCCGATGAGCGAGATGAATTCCCCCTTGTTCATCAGCAGGTTGAAGTCCTCCACTACCTTGAGCGGGCCCTTCGGCGTGGGATAGACCTTGTCCAGCTTGAAGAATTCCAGAAAACGCGTGGTCACCGGGCTTTGCGCCGCATCGCGGTACGCTTGCGGCGGCGGGGCCAGGTCCAGCGGTGTGACGTTGGGCAGGTCCACCGCGCTTTCGCCCACCGTGCCGGACTCATCATTGAGCGATCCGAGATAGGAGACGATTTCCTTGCGCAGCCGCTGATAGCCGGGATCGTCGTTCACCGCCTCACGGTCACGCGGACGGGCAACGTCCACCTCCCAGATTCCGCCAATCCGTGCCGCGGGTGAAGGGGTCAACACCGCGACACGGTCGGCCAGAAGGAGCGCTTCGTCCACGTCATTGGTGACGAGAAGAATGGTGCGACCCTCCTCCTTGCGGATCCGTTCGATCTCATCCTGCAATTTGGCGCGGGTCAGCGCATCGAGCGCGGACAGCGGCTCATCCAGCAGCAGGATTTCCGGCTCCATCGCCAGCGCACGCGCCACCGCAACACGCTGGCGCATGCCGCCGGAAAGCTGCGCCGGCTTGCGGTCCATCGCATGGCCAAGCCCGACCAGTTCGACCTTCTGCTTCACCAGCGCGGCGCGCTCTGCCGCAGACTTGTCCTTGTGCACCGCGTCCACCGCCAGCGCGACATTGGCCTGCACCGAAAGCCACGGGAACAGCGAGTAGGACTGGAACACCAGCCCGCGATCCTTGCTCGGCCCGTCAATCGGCTTGCCGCGCAGCAGGATCTCGCCGCCATCGGGTTCAACAAGGCCAGCCACGGAATTGATCAGCGTGGTCTTGCCCGCGCCGGAAAACCCCAGGATGGCCACGAACTCGCCTTCGGCAATATCGAGGTCGATCCCGCCAAGGACATGGCTCGTTTCGCCCGATTGACCGGCGTAGCTTTTGGTGACGCCTTTGAGCGAGAGGATCGGCATGGCGCTGTTGTGGCTGGTCATGGTCATATCGTCCGGTTCCTGGAGACAAGCGCTTCCAGCCACATCATGATCCGGTCCAGACCGAAGCCGATGAAGCCGATGACAACGACGGCGAACATGATCCGCGCAAGCGACTGGCTGGAGCCGTTCTGGAATTCATCCCACACGAATTTGCCCAGGCCCGGGTTCTGCGCCAGCATCTCTGCTGCGATCAGCACCATCCAGCCGACGCCCAGCGACAGGCGCATGCCGGTAAAGATGTACGGCAGCGATGCGGGCAGCACGAGGCGGGTCAGCTTGGCAAACCAGCCCAGCTTGAGCACGCGGCCAACGTTGAGCAGGTCCTTGTCTATGCTGCTGGTGCCCACCGCCGTATTGATCAGCGTTGGCCACAGCGAACACAGCATCACCACCAGAGCCGAGATGATGAAGGCCTTGGCCAGGATCGGATCGGCGCTGGTGACCAGTGCCGAGATGACCATGGTCACGATCGGCAGCCATGCCAGCGGGCTGACCGGCTTCATGATCTGCACCAGCGGATTGATGGCCGAATTGACCAGCGGCGAAAGTCCGCAAATCAGGCCGATGGGCACAGCCACCAGCGTTGCCAGCACAAATCCCAGCGCCACCGTGGCGAGCGAGGTGATGATCTGGTCCACGAAGGTGGGCGGGCCTGAATATTCGAAATCGGTCACCCGCCCCGGCTCTCCCGCAGCGATATAGGCAGCGTTGCGCGCTTCCTGATCGGCGTAGAACGCGGACTCCAGTTCCTTCGCTGCGCTCCATTCATCGAACAGGGACACGCCCTGCTCGGCCACTTCCACCGGCCCCGGCAAGGCGCCCAGCGAAGTGTCCACCTGCGGGGCGAGCACGGCCCACATGGCCAGGAACAGCACGATGCCGATGAAGGGGGCCAGCAGCTGTCCGGCGATTTGTCGGCCCTTCCCGCCCAACAATGGAGCCGTGGATGGGGCCGTGGATTGGGATGTGGATTTTGCCTCCGGTGCCACATCATCGGCAGCCCGGTTCTGACTGGGTGCAGGAGCCGGGTCACCGGTCTGGCGCATTTCATCGAAAGCGGTAGCCATTGCTGAATTTCCTTTGTTCATGATCCCGATCAGGTTCCTGAAACGCCCGATGCCGTCACGCGCTGCCCCTGCTGCAAGCCGATCTTGAAGCTGGACAGATACTGGTTGGGAGTGCGGCCATTATAGGTGAGGCCATCGATGAAGCCGGTTTGCGGACCGCGGAAGCCATCGGTTTCCGGCACGTCATCCGCCTCGATCTCGCCGCGTTCGACAAGCTGGTTGGCGGCTGCAAGGTACAGGTCCGGGCGATAGACGGCGCGGGCCGTGTTGAAATACCAGTCATCGCTCTTGTCTTCGGCGATCTGGCCCCAGCGGCGCATCTGGGTAAGGTACCAGACGGCATCCGAATAGTAGGGATAGCCGGCATATTTATCGAAGAAGATGTTGAAGCCTTCTGCCGGGCGGGTGTCCCCCTGTTCGAAGGTGAACACGCCGGTCATGCTGGCAGCGATAACCTCTGCATCGGCGCCCACGTAGTTGGAGCGTGAGAGGATCTCCACCGCTTCGGCGCGGTTGGCGCCATTGTCTTCATCGAGCCATTCCTGAGCGCGGATGATGGCGCGCAGCATGGCGGCAGTGGTGGCCGGATATTTCTCTGCAAAATCCTTGCGCAGGCCAAAGACCTTCTCGGGATTGTCGTTCCAGATCTCGTCATCGGTGATCACCGGCACGCCGATGTTCATGAACACCGCCTGCTGGTTCCACGGCTCACCCACGCAATAGCCCTCGATCGTGCCTGCCTCCATCGTGGCGGGCATCTGCGGCGGCGGGGTAACGGACAGCTGGACATCGGCGCCAACCGTTCCGGCCACGTCGCCATCGGTGTAGAAACCGGGGTTCAGGCCGCCGGCAGCCAGCCAGTAGCGCAATTCGTAATTATGCGTGCTGACCGGGAAGACCATGCCCATGTTGAAGGTCTTGCCCTCGGCTTCGAACGCATCGACCACCGGGCGCAGGTAGGATGCCGAGATCGGATGGATCGGGCGGCCGTTTTCCTCGGGCAGATCGTCACGGATCATCTGCCACACGCGGTTGGACAGGGTGATGGCATTGCCGTTCAGATCCATGCTCAACGGGGCGATCAGATCGGCCTGCGTGCCATAGCCGATGGTGGCGGCAATCGGCTGACCGGCCAGCATGTGCGCCCCGTCCAGCTGTCCGCCGATCACACCATCCAGCAGCACTTTCCAGTTCGCCTGCGGCACCAGGCTGACGTTCAGCCCCTCATCGGCGAAAAAGCCCTTTTCCTGCGCGATGGCCAGCGGCGCCATGTCGGTCAGCTTGATGAAGCCGAGCGTCAGATTGGGTTTTTCGATGGCACCATCCAGGTTGGCGGCGGCCACGGTCTCACCCGCTTCGTCGCTTGAACCACAGCCAGCAAGAGCCAGGCTGGCCACGCCGGCCATGGCTGCCATTGTCAGGCGTTTGGTAAATCCCCGTCGCGAAATGCTCATCCTTGCCACCTTCTCAAATCAGCGCAGAACGCAAAAAAACCGCCTCGACTTGGCCCCGGAATGGGAACCAGTTCGGGCGGCTACGTTGCCACGCAATGTTGAAACCGATCGAAGGTCCTTTTGGTCACCCATCGGCGGGTGCGGACGCTTCGTTCGCCAGCAGAGATATGCGATTCGGACCGATTTCGTAAAGCGATTTTTTGCACTGCAGCAAAAAAATCTGTTCATGGAAGGGCGTCAAGATAGCTCTCGACAGCTTCGGGATCGAAGGTGCGACCATCGAAGAAACTGTTTGCCGACAGGGTTATAGAACCCTGCTGAGTACCCACTTGTGTCAACTGGGTGACACTGCCCTCAACCTTTGAATTGGCGGCGGGCAAATCGTCTCCCGTATCGCTCAGGGCAGAGCGATAGATGTCGGGACGGAACACCTGACGGGCCTTTTCGGCATCGGAAGAATCGAAGCTGAGCTGATCCCAGCGGACCATCTGCGAGTACAGCCAGGCGGCCTGGCTGACCCACGGGAAATTGGCCGCTTCGCTATGCTGGAACATGAAATCGGGAAAGTGCACCGGGTTCGCCCCGTGGGTGAGGACAAGGCGATCCGAAATGGCCCGCGCGATCAGCTTTTCATCCGCATCGAGATAGCTCTGGCGCGCCAGAATCCGGGCGTTCAGGGCGAAATTCTCAGGGTCGACAAAGTGCTTTCCGGCGCGGCGCATGGCGCGGATCAGGCCTTCGGTCTGCGGCCGCAATTCATCCAGCCGGGCCTCTCTCATGGCCAGCACCTTTTCCACCCCGCGCCGCCAGATCTGCGCCGTGGCCAGCACGATCGTGCCCACGTCGCGCTCCACGCACAGGCTGTTCCACGGCTCTCCCACACAGGCTCCGTCGATCTCTCCACTGGCCAGCGCATCGGCCACGAACGGCGGCGCCACGGTGAGGATTTCGACGTCCTCATCGGGCCGGATTCCCGACGCCGCCAGCCAGTAGCGCAATTTGTGATTGTGGCTGGAATAGCGGTGCACCACGCCAAAGCGCAGCTTGCGGCCCGCCGCCTTGCGCTCGGCCGCTTCAACTTTCAACTTCGCACCCAATGTCACCGGATTGGCGTAAGCCCCTGGCGTAGCGATCTTTTCTGCCAGCACCTTGGCCAGAGTCACGCCATTGCCATTGAGGCCGAGCACGAACGGCGCCACCAGTTTCTGGGCTGGCCGCCCAAGGCCCAGCGTTGTCGCAATCGCCAGCGGGGCGAGCATGTGCGCGGCATCGGTGTGCCCATACAGCAGCCTGTCGAGAACGGTTGCCCAGCTGACATCCTTGACGAAACTGAGCTTCACGCCCTCGTCCTCGGCAAAGCCGTGCTCATGCGCCAGAATGGGCAGGCAGGCATCCACAAGCGGGAGAAATCCGATGGTCAGTTCGCCTGAAGCCATGCTCAATTATCTCCCATCAGTTCAGCGGCAGTCACGACCGCTTCTGCAATATCGACGATCTTCTTGCTGGACGACATCGCCTTGCGTCGCAGCTCGCCATAGGCTTCCGGCTCGGTCACGCGCCTGGAATCCATCAGGATGCGCTTGGCCTTGTCGATCAGTTCACGCTCGGCCAGTTTTCCCTTGGCCTCCACCAGGTCCGATTGCAGGCGCGCAAAGGCATTGAAACGCCGCACAGCGAGGTCGAGCAGGGGCCGAATGCGATTGCTGGAAAGGCCATCCACCACATAGGCAGACACGCCCGCATCGATGGAGGCGGCGATGGCCGCATCGTCGCTTTCATCCACAAACATGGCGATTGGCCGGGCCAGTGCCCGGCTGACGGCGAAGTATTCCTCCAGCACGTCACGCGAGGGATTGCCCAGGTCGATCAGCACGATATCGGGCCCGATCAGTTCGATCTGGGCCAGCAGACCTTCGCGTTTGGTGAGGATGAAAACCTCGCGATTGTCGAGTTCGACCAGGCCTTCCTCGATGATCGAGGCGCGCGCCGGGCTTTCATCAACGATGGCGATTTTCATGCCAATATATTGCACCGCAACATTAGTGTGCACAAGCAGCAAAAGCGACAAAAGTCAGAAAAGCGACATCACGTGGTCCACACGCTGCCATTCGTGCGGCTGTGGAGATGGCTTTCCAGCGTGGAACTGGCGAGGTTGCCAAGGCCGTTGAGCGATGCGGCAATGCGGGCATCGATGGTAGCTGCGGCAACACCGTCCTGAATGGCACCGCCCAAAGCGGCCGAATAGTCGATCAGGAAGTCATTGTCCGCGACCACGACGGTACCGCCATTGTTGGTGGTGGTCACGTTGTCGCCATTGACCTTCACACCGTCGTTATCATCAACATTGATGCTGCCGGTATCGGTAACAGTGAGCGAATCATCGACGAGCACCACGACCGGCGATGTGACTTCATTGTCGACCGCCTGCGTTGCCGTCTGCGTTGCCGCCTGCGCCGCAAGGCTGAAACCGCCGATTGCGCCAGTCACAAGGCATGTTCCGATGGCAAGCTTGCTTTACCCAGAAAACCGGTGGTTGGCAGCGCCATCACGGCGGTCTGGGAGCATTGCCCGGGGCCCTGCGTGATGGAAAATTTCAGCATTACCTATCAAAGTTGGGCCGCATGCCGGGGCCTTGCAGGTTGCACTTGTCTGTCAGGTATCGGCTGCGCGGTCAGAAGCTCCAGCGCAGCCAGGCGCTGGCGGAAAAGCTGCTTGCGCCATTGGCAAGATAGGCGCCCCCTTCGCCGCCCACGGAGATAGTATCGCTCAGGTCGAAACTTGCCGTTCCGTCGAGGAGCAGGCCCTTGTCGCCGCCGCGTGCCGGCAGGATGGAAAAGTCCCGCGGTGATCCGGCAAGCCGCAGGCTGGCGAGCATGTTGTCACTATCCTGCCCGGCATAGCGGGCATCCAGCAGCAGGCGCGTGCCATCGGCGTTGAAGGAAATGAACCCGCCAGCCGCATAGCGCATCCGCCGATCGGAAAAGCCGCCGCTCGATAGCGACAATGCGCCCGCTCCACTTTCGCTGAAACTACCGATCCGGGCCGATGCATGGTCAAGGCCCAGCGATGGCCCGATGGCCCAGCCATCCATGTCCACACCGTAACGCAGATCGATCGAAGCGGCGGTAAAGCTGCTGTCCACCTGCGCGCTGGCGGTGCGGTTGAGCGCCCCCACGGTGATGGCGCGCTGGCTGTTGCCATCGAGCTGCGCATAGGAGGCGGCCGCGCTCAGGCTGACGCCCGCGCCCAGATCGCCATAGCGGGCAAATCCGCCGACGAACCAGCCGTCCAGCTGTGCGCGCGAACGGCGATCGTCATTGGTCACATCGGCCTGATTCCAGCCGCCGCTGATGCCGATGGCCCAGCTGTCCGACGGTCCGTGATAGTCGATCCCCAGCTCAAGCGCCTCACCATTGCGGGTGAAGCGGGCGCCATTGCCATCACCGGCCACTCTTGTGCGGCCGATCTGCCCCGATGCCCACGCATCCCAGCCTTGCGCGCCCGGCTCCAGCCCGCGCCGCAGCATGGCCGCGCCGCGCTCCAGCGCCGCCTGCTGGCCCGATGCCACGATATCGGCATAGATCTCGCCGGAAGCGGAATCGAAGGCCGCCCGGGCACTTGCCGCGTCCAGAGGCAGGATGGCGTTATAGACCGCCAGACTGTCCGATCCGCTGGTCTGGCCGAGCTCCATCAGCCCCAGCGACGCCTGCCGCTGGTTGAAGGTCAGCGCCACATCGGGGAAAGTCAGCACCTGTTCCAGCGTCAGGAATGCCGTGGACGAGGTGTAGCCAAGGGTGAAATCGAGGAAGGCGGAATTCTCGCTCAGGCCTGCGAACGTGCCGCTCAGCCCTTCCCCGCCCTCGGCAATCACGAAGGTCGAGCCATCGGTATAGGCCTGTTCCGGATCGAGCAGGTTTATCACCACGGTCCCGCCTTCGATGATCACATCGTCATCGGCGTAAACCCGGTCACTCGCTCCGCTGGCGGCCAGATCGACCTGATACGTCGATCCCGCGCGGAAGATGGCGTTGCCCAGCACGTTGAAAGTGGCCGTTCCCGTTCCCGGTGCGATCTCCCCTGCCAGATTCAGATTGCCGACGGTGCCGTTGCCGGTGAGCGTGGTGCTGGCGGATGTGACCAGCCCTGCTCCCAGCAGGGTGGAGCCGATCTGCCCGGTCAGATTGATGCCACCTGCGGTCAGCCGCATCTGCCCCAGATAGGCGGACGAATTGCCGGAAATGGTCAGCACACCCTCGCCCTCCTTCAAAACGGCGCCCCGTCCTGAAAGCGTGCCGGCAAAGCTGCCCGCGGCCTGCTGGTTGAACAGCAGCGTGCCCGCCTGCTCCACTTCAATGGCACCGCCCAGCGTGGCAGATGTGCCCTGCAGCGTGCCCGAACTGACCAGTGTGCCGCCGGAATAGCTGTCGGCACCGGCCAGGATCAGCGTTCCCAGATCGGTCTTGATCAGCCTGCCCGCCCCGGTGACCGGCACGTCCAGCGTAGCGACGAAAGCCGCGCCATCGCTGGTCCCGTCGCCCACACGAATGGTGACATTGCCTGTCAGCCCCAGCGCATCGCCGGTGACGGTATAGCCATTGATCGCGAACTGCGCGCCATTGGCCAGAGTGACCGGTCCCGCATCGTCCGAGATGGTGATTATGCCCGATGCGGAGGAAGGCTGCACCGCCTGCGTTGTGATCGAGGGGGCGGACGCCTCCACGGGAGCGGTCGGCGCAGTGAAGATCAGGAAATCCGCCGGTTCAAAGGCTCCGTTGGCGCTGCCATTGGCAATGGTCCAGTTGGTGGCGCTGGCATTCCATGTGCCGCTGCCGCCATCGATCCGCCCGTTGGCCGCAGTATTCGCGCCATCCCAGAAGATGAAATCGAGCGCCGGTGAGGGTGTTGGGGTGGGAGTGGGAGTCGGCGTGGGCGTAGGCGTTGGAGTGGGCGTCGGGGTTGGTGTTGGTGTCGGAGTGGGTGTTGGTGTCGGAGTGGGCGCATCCACGATCAGGTTGACCTGCCCCGTGGTGGCCAGGCTCAGGGTCAGCCCGTCAGCAACAAAGGCTGCGGGGACGCTGCCGATCTCCAGCCCGTTGTCGGTCAGCGTGCCGCCATAGTCGATCAGCCGGTACAGCCCGCCGCCAAAGCCGCCTGCATCGATCACATTGAGAGTGCCGTCGAGCGTGAGATTCCCGCCAACGCTGATGAGGTCACTGCCGGTGCCCGGTGCAAGGTCCGGCGCGCCCAGTTCAAATTGCAGCAGGGATGCCGATGACAGCGACAAGGCCCCGCCAATCGTCAGCGTACCGGGAGAATTGCCCGCCGCCAGCGTGCCATCGGCAATGCTCACCGCGCCGCCGATGGTGCCCGATCCGCCCAGCGTTGCGCCATTGCTGACCGAAGTCTGCATGGCGTTTCCGCCCAGCGTACCGTTCACCCGCACGCGGCCGCCGGTGATGTCGAGCACGCCGCCATAGCCGCCGCCCGCGCCGGAAAAGATCGTATCGCCGGCCAGATGCTCGATCCGCGGTGGACCGCTGCTGCCAGCGCTGCCGGTAATGACAGAGGATATGTCGTAGTTCTGCTGAGTATGGTTGAGCACCAGAGTATTGGCATTGGTCAGACCGACAGAGCCGACATTGAACAGCCCCGCGGCCCCCGCCGCGCTGGTGCGCGTGCCGCCGATATTGACGGTATTTCCGGCAACTGAACCAAGATTCAGCTGGCGTGCGGTGAAATCGGAATCGAGCAGGGTCAGGTTGGTGCCGGTAAAGCGCAGGCCGATGCTGACAATGCCCTCTGCCGACAGTGTGCTGTTATCAACCAGCAGGTCCGTTGTTTCGATCTGCAGGCCGGAATTTGCACCGCCGGTCATGATCCAGCTGCTGCCACCCGTGATGCTCATGGTGCGCAGGACGCCGCCAAAGCCCAGGCCACTGTCGCTGGCACCGCGCGTAGTCAGGCTGCCCCCGTTGGTGACAAAAATCGTACCCACTGGCTCGCCCACGCTGGCACCGCCGAAGCTGATGTTGCCGGCTGTATCGAAAGTGCTGCCCGCGCCGGAGATCAGCACATCGGTGTTCGGCCGGAAGCTAGGATTGATGGCGGAAAGGCTCTGGAACCTTGCGCCATTGAGGATGGACAGGTTCACATCCCCCGCACCGGCGCCGAAGTCCAGCGCGGTCGCGCCAGAGATGATCTGCCACAGCGAATTCGCGCCGGTTACAGTCAGATTGACCACGCTGTTGTTGCTGTTCGTTGCAGCCAGCACCCGTCCGGTGACCAGCCTGCCGCCATTTTCCACCAGCACATTGGTGTTGAAACCGGTGAAGCGCGAGACAAAGAAATCCCCCGCTGTAAATTGGGAATTGGCGCCTGAAACCGTCAGGGAATTGGTCCGGGTGGCACTTCCCAGGTCGATGGCCTGGAAGCTGGCATTGCCGCCCGCTGACACGGTGACATCGCCGCCGACAACCGGTGCGCCCACCGCGATCAGGCGCGAATTGGCGCCGGTGACGATGAAATCGGTTTCGGCATCGGCGGACCAATTGCCGCCGCCGGTGCCATCAATCAGGCCGCCGCCCTGCACGGTCACGGTGGTGCGGCGATCAGCCTCGCCCGCCAGTTCCAGCCGCCCGGTCAGCGTGCCGCCATCGACCAGGATCGAACCATTGCGCACCGACAGGCCTGCGCCCGTCCCGCCAATGAAATTCAGCGCTCCCCCGCTGCGCACCACCACACTGCGGCTGACCGGACCGCCCAGCGATCCCAGCGCGCTCAGGCCATTGGCATTGACCGTCACCTCGCCGCCGTTTTCGATGATGAATGTGCCGGGGACCACGCCCACGGTGGTGGCGTTGAAATTCAGCACACCGCCGCTGAGCAATTGCGAGCCGACACCAGACACCAGCACAGATGTCCCCTGACCGATCGACCAGTTGTTGATGCTGGCAGTGCTGTCTACCACTGCGCCGCCCAGGATCTGGAAATCCACCAGATTGGTGCCAGCCCCCAGGTTCTGCGCACCGCCAGCGGCGATGATCCATTCCGATCCCGCACCGCTGATCAGCACATCAATGCTGGCCGGCACGCCGTTGGAAGCAAGGCCGAAGCCCACGCTGGTCAGCCGTCCGCCATTTTCCACCAGCAGCGACCCGCCAGTGGCATCTGTACCATGCGCCAGCGCCAGATTGCCGGTGGTGAAAGTGGAATTGACCCCGCTGACCGAGATTGATGCGCCGAATTGCCCTTGAATACTGTCAAAGCTGACGCTGCCCCCATTGCTGACATTGATCGCGCCGCGCGTTTGAATGGCAGTGGGCACGGTCAGCTGCGAGCCGGCCCCGGCCACATTGATCGTGCCGCCCGCCCCCAGCGTCCAGCCCACGCCGCCGGGATAGCTTACTACCCCGCCGTCCAGCACATTGAGCGTGCCCACCGCATCGGCGAAGTTGAGATTGCCGATGGTGATCCCTGCCGCATTGCTGGTGATGTCCCAGCGCGATCCGGCGCCGATCGCGTTGACGGTTCCGGCGCTGCCCTGGCCGGTGCCGATCCGGCCCGAGCTGGACGTCACCACCGCGCCATTGCGGATATCCAGCAGGCCGATGCTGTTTTGCGTAATCGCCACGCCCAGCGTCAGGCCGCCCGGGCCGGAGATGGTCGATCCTGTCCCGGTTACGAAAACTGATCCATTGCCGCCGGTGGCCGCAGTGGTCTGCGATCCGCCAATGGACAGGCTGCCGCCATTGCTCACATCGCCCAGCACCAGATCGCCGCCGGTCCTTATGGTCAGCTGGCCCGTGCCAGCCTCTCCCACAGCCAGATTGCGCGCTTCTTCTGTTGCGGTGTTCTCAATCACCGGAGCGTTGGTTGTGCTGTCGATCACCACGGCGGTTGCGGAATCGGGAATGGTGTTGGTGCTCCAGTTCCCGGCTTCGCCATAGTTGGTGCTCTCACTCCCGTCCCAGCGTGACTGGGCCTGTGCCGTTGCAGTCACGGCGATGCTGGCGACACCGGCCAGCAGCAGGCTGCCAAGGCGGGCCCTGCGGGGAGCATTTGAAGAAGCGTGAAGCATGGGACATCTCCGCTGTCATGCGCCCTTGCCCGGCAATTGGGCGGTGGCGCGTCATCGCGGATGATTGTGCGGGCGCTAGTGGTCCCGCTCAAAGTGGCAAGATGCTGCAAATAGCGGTTTATCGCGGTTTCCTGCGGCTTTGCGCGTGCAACTTCGGGCGCAATCGCTGCCAGAATGCGTCAACCCGCCGGTCTGGTCCGGGCACCCTGGCTGGCGGCGAGCAGCAGGCTGGGGTTGCGGCGCATTTCCAGCATGGCGGAAATCTGGCTGTCATCCTGCCAGCGCTTGGCCACCTGTCGCAGCAGGCCGGCGCTGCCCCAATGTTCATTGCGGGCTTGCGCCATATCGAGCAACCGGCGGACCTGCGCCTTGCTGCCGGCCATGCTGGCGACATAGATCGGCCACACCAGCTGCGTGCGGTCGCCGCGCTGGAACTCGCCCATTGTCTCTGCCAGCAGCAGGTTCAGCACGGCCTCGCTTCCGCGCGGGAGTGAGGCTTCCAGCAGCTCAGCCTCCCGCAGGCTGCCTGCATCCTGGCGAATATCGGCCAGTGCCCTTGCTTCCTTCACGAAAGCGGGAATGGACCCGTCGGCCAGGTAGATCACCGCCAGATAATCGCGAATAGTGGCCAGCTGCGGGTTGCGATCGCGCAGGTCCTCAAGGCTGCTGCGCGCCTCTGCTTCCTGACCGGCCGACCAGCGCGCCCAGGCAATATCGGCCTGCAGCGCCAGCGATGCCGGTTCAAGCAACCGCGCCCGGTCAAGCTGCGCCAGCCCTTCGGCAAAATCGCCATTGTCGATCAGGATGTTGCCATACCAGAAGTGGCTCTGCGCATCGCCAGGCCCCAGCGCCATCGACCGCTCGAAGCTGGCCTTTGCGGCCACACCGTCATTGCGCCACCAGTAATGCAGAAAACCATCCGCCCGCAGCGCCGCCGCATTTTCCGGGTCTATGCGCAAGGCCGCATCGGCTGCGGCCTGCGCGCGGGCGAAAGCCTCTGCATCGCCAAGCGAGCCAAATTCGCGCGCCAGCACGTAGCAATCGGCCAGCGCGGCATAGGCTGGCGCAAAGCCGGGCTCGCGCTCCACAACGCGTTGCAGCTTGGCAATGGCCTGTTCGATGGAGGCGCCGCTGCGCTCCGCCCAATCGCCGCGCGCATCCAGATACAGCGCGGCCAATGCGGCATTGGCAGGCAGTTCCGCGCGCGGCTGTTCCGCACCGGGCTGGGTGTAGGCATAAGCGCCAAGGGCCAGTCCGGCAAAACCGACCGGAGCCAGATATCGCAGCTTCAGCGCCCGCACCCGGGTGAAGATCGAGCTGTCTGGCGCGGTGGACACCGGCACATTGCCTGCCCCCTCGCCCGGTTGATCGACGCCCACCCCGGCTCCGGCTCCGGCACCAGCATCACCACCGGCCTTCAGCCAGGCATCGATTTCATCGGATAGAGCAAACACGCTGCCGCGCCCCGCGCCCGGAATGCGGTGGACAGGCATGCCGCGCTCCGCAGCCCAGCGCATGGCGGTGGTGCGTTCCCTGCCCAGATAAACAGCAATGGATTTCCAACCGTCAATCCGCATCAAACCGTTTCCATTGGCAGGAATGCCTCCATGCAGGTTCCACAAGCATAACAGCGATGCAAGCGCACAACGGCCTCAGCACTCAATTGCAGGTGCGCAGATCGCATTCCGCACCACCTAGTCGCGGCGCGTACCGGCCTGGGGCATGTCCACACGATCAGCCTCCAGTTTGACCAGTTCATCTTCGGAAACCTCGGCTGCGCGGGCATATCCGATGCGGGTGCCCAGCTTTGATGCCTCAGCCAGAATGATGCGTGCGGCGTCCTTCTCATTCCTGCTTGCCAGAATACGGCCCAGCAGCATGCGCAAACCGATCTTGCGCAACCCAAATCCATTGCGCGCCGCGATGGCCGAGGCATCAGAGACATATTCGAATGCCGAATCCGTATCCCCCAGCTTCAGTTGCAGGAAGGCGATCTGCTGCAACGCCTCGATCTGGAGGCGGTACATATCGCAGGCCGTGGCATAACGCAGGGTTTCCTTGAGCTGGGGCAGCATTTGCGCCTGGTGCCACTGTTCCTGCTCACGACTGGCGAGGTAGCCATGTTCGCCCAGCGCGATCCGGCCAGAGTGATCGATATCGGTCTGCCGCGAAGGGCCAGCGCTGCTGACGCACAGGCGCTGCGCTTCCAGGGCATCATCCATCTTGCGAAGCTGCCGCAACAGCGAAACATTGTGACGCTGAAAGATTGCAAAGGCGCGCTGTTCGCCCAGCAATTCCATCAACCTGATCGCATCCTTGAAATAATTCTCCGCCGGAGCCAGCGCGCCGCGCAAATGCTGGCACACGCCGCGATAACCCATGACCAGGCCGATCCCCAGAAACAGGTTGGCGGGAAAATACTGGTCCACAGCGCGTGTCGAGCGTGAACCGCCCCGTTTGGAGAAATGCCGCAGAGCATAGTCCCGGAAGCTGTCATAGGGCCCGCCGGGCAGGCTCTTCCACTGCTTGTCGCTCAAGACCAGTCGGGCGTCGTTCTCGATCGCGGTTTCGACTTCTCTCAGCAGTTCCTCGGCACCTTCGATCATGCCCTGATCGATGGAGACCTGCACCAGATTGATGGCAATGCGCCGCCAATTGTGATGGCGCTCCCCGAATTCGATCCATTTCGTGTTGATGGCCTGCGCCTGTTCCAGCGCTTCGCGGGCTTCGATCAGCTTGCCTTGCGTAACGAGCACCACGCCCAGTTCATTGTAAAGCCAGCACAGATCATCGGCATAGAACGCCGGAGAGCCAAGTTGCTTGTTCAGCTTGTCCAGATCCTTGGGCGGACATTTGGCCCGCATCATGCCGCGCAGCAGGCTGCCCTGGTCGTGCAGGCGGATCAGCCGCCGCAGGCGATCCGCGTGATCGGTCAGCGGCGCATTGCGCAGCCATACATCCAGCCCGTGATTGCCCTGCATCAGCAGGGACGAGGTGGAGAAATAGCTGCGCATGAGAGAGAGGGCAGCGCGCAGACAATCCGCCTGCCGGGCAGAGCTCATGCTGGCAATCTGGGGCGGGGTCAGATCATGCAATAATGCGGACTTGAGCTCAACCTGATTGTCCCGCCGCAGTTGAACTGCCAGATGGTGGAGCAGTGGCAAGACTGGTGAGGGATCCTGATACTGGCCGCACAGGAAATCGACCATTCGGGCCAACTCGTCATGCCATTCCTGTTCAGGCAGCACGCTGTTGAGCGGTTGCGCCGCAAAAAGCCCCAGATTGAAGCCTGCGGCAAGCCGGGCATCGGACAGCGGCACGCCGTATCGCTCGCGAATCTCGGCAACCAGCGCCTTGTGCATGCCCACCCGGCGCACCTGGCCGGGAAAGGACTCGATATTCAGGACCATCCCGTTGGCGATCAGCCAGTCCAGTTCAGTATCAACTTCCTTGATCCGGTCCTTAAACGCATCCTTTGTTTCGGGATTGCCCTTGCCCTGTTCGGTGGCGACAACATGGGCCAGCACATGGCGCTCCACCGGCTGACCAATGAACGCCAGTGACCTGAGGATGGCAAAGGCCATGTTTGGTCGGCTCTTGCCCACATGCTCTGCCACCCGGGCAAGAAACTCCTGCCGGGTAACCGTGGCGTCAACACTGGTGGGCGGACTGGCGGACAGGTGAAGGTTGCCCGCCAGATGTTCAAAGAAAGTTGGCCCATCGCTCGTGATCCTGAATTTTTCGCCAGTCTCAGGGTCAACGATGCTGGATGTCTTCGGCTCGCTATCACGGACCAGCTGCAATTCCTTGAAGCTGCCCGGTGCCACCTGTCCGACATATCGCAGCAGGCGCGGACTGCCGACCAGGATCAGCCGCAAACGCTTTTCCAGTCGCCTCCTCATATTCGGATGCATGAATGCAAAGGCGTTGGGAATGAAACGGATCAGCATGTCCAGTTCCGTGCTGAGCGCGGTCCCGTTGTGTGCCACGAACCGTTCCATGCCGTTGATGATAATCACCAGTTCCTCTACTTCTCCGTCCGGTTCCGCCGACAGCTGCGAATGGACCGACTTCATCAGAAAACTGTGCATCTGCATTGTTGCCGTGAGCCGACTCTGCGCTTCCTCGAACGCAGTCTGGCCGTCGTAGGCACCAGACAGAATCGCAAAGATCGAATCCGTCTCGGTCGCGAAGGATCCGTTGATGACGACAACCCGTGTGGAGTTCGTCCTGCCATTCAGAAGTGAGGTCGCGAAGGTTTCCGTCCAGCTCCCGCGCCCGCTTCCGGCCTTTCCGGTAACAACCAGCATGGCAGGAAGACCGCGCAGGTAAGCTGCCACCTCCCTGGCGCTTTCATCTGCCAGAGACGGCGGATCTTTCATCTCTGCATGCCAGATATTGATACGTTCCGGCCCGCCTTTGAACTTGAGCTGCGGATTGCGAATATCATCTGTGACCGGAAGCTGGGCCTTGGTCGTGCGGCACCATTGGGCAAGGTAGCGCAGAGGGAGTTCGAGCCGTAACCCGTTACTGATCGCTTCATCCGGCGCCTTGGCCAACGCCTCGACATATTCATCGGCCTTGCCGGAGATTTCGGCGATCTCCTTGTCGAACAGGACAGAGACGCCCAGCTTGCGGTTGAACAGCAACCTGAGTGCCCGATCAGCATTGGCATTACCTTGGGATTTCCACAGCAGGAACATCGGCACTGAACGACGATTGGGATTGTCGCTCAGGAACTGTTCGAAATGCTTCATGATTTCCTGTTCGGACATGCCCAGCCCGACAAACAATATGGGATTGCCCGACAGGATCGTGCGCAATCCATATTCGAACGGGAGCCTTGAAAAACCATTCTGCCAATAAAGATCGCGGTAGTCGCGCCGGGAGACGATCATGGTCTCTGGGCAATCCTTGCGCCCGTGGAGGTGCAGAATGCGGCAGCGCGTATCATCATCATGCAAGGCAAAACTGATGAGCTCTGCACTTTGCTTGCGCCCCAGAACCTCGCTCACTACCGGACCAAAACCGGGAACCACGCGCTTCCTGACCGGGCCTTTGCCGCCAAAGCAGCTGTCAAGGATGTCCTTGCGTTGTTGCCCATCCTTCCCGGATTTGTCCTGCGGCCCGACAAATGCGGTCCACTCATGCTCAAGATCATAGTTGAGTGTAATTATCCGGCGCAGGCCCAGATCGTGTATCAGTGCGGATGAAACATCGGGCAGATGGCCAAAATCTTTCAACGATTTTGGCAATGCGAACTTGCTGGCCAGATCCTCGCGATTCTTGTTGAACGCCTCTACGTCCACATGCCGGTCAAGATGCGCACTGAGTTCCGCAATATCCATCAGATCGGTATCGTCAAACTGCCGATTATTGTCCGCCATCATTGCCTTGAGCTGCGCGACGAGCTGCGGATCCTTTTTTTCAACAGAATCCAGATACCCGGCGCTCATTGAACCCCAGCTGTCATATCCCAGATGTTGCGAAGCATAGGAGCCGGTGAAGGCAATCATCCGGCCACTGCGCAGGGCGATGGCAAACTTTTCATAGGCCCGCCGCCGCAACCGATTGGAATCGGCCTGACGATTGAGCAGATATGTCTGAATATAGGCTCCGTCCATTTGCCCCCCAGCATTTCAACCAGCGCCTCACGCGCCGCCAGGCATCGTTCCATGCCTGCCTGTAACTTTCGTTCCCGGCGAGTTTTGGAGCAATAGCCCACGTTTACAAGTTCTTATTGGTCACCACCGCTTGAAATTGGGAGCCTTCTCTGCTGAATTCACAATCAAGCGTCCAAGTGAATACTGCTGCGGCAGGATGAATTTGTTTTGGCTTCATCAGAATTTTCATTACAAACCAGCCTATTACGAAAGAAAAGACCGTCAGGATTGCAGTGGAGCCAGACATGGCAAATGAACTTCCCATAAGCCGCAAGCAGGCGATCAAGGCCACAGAATGGCTGATCGAACATTTCCGCTCACCGATGGAACAGGCCGTGGTCGGCAAGCCTTACCGGCTCAAGCATCTGTGTGCGATCGCCTGTCAGGAAACGGCTTACCGGTGGGTCGGCTGGATCGATCACCATGACCCGGCGACGATACTTGCGCGCTGCGTGTTCGATGCCAGCGGCGATGCACCCAATTCGTCCCGAGGTGTCAGGCCCGTCAACGCAGCAGCCTTTCGCGCCGATTTTGGCGATGAATTTGCCCAGCTGCTGATAGATGAGGCGAACAAATATCGCCGCCTGATGAACTGGTCCGCCAGGGACTGGCTCTACAAGGGATACGGCATCTTCCAGTATGACCTGCAATATTGCTACACCGATCCGGACTTTTTCCGGGAGCGGAAGTGGTATGACTTCGGCAATTGCCTGGCCAAGGTCACAGGCGAACTGGATGAGAAGCTCAAGGCCCAGAACGGTGACCTGTGGGAAGCGATCCGCGCCTATAACGGGTCAGGCCCGCGGGCCCGCGCCTATCGCGAGAACGTGAAGGAATTCACGCCAATCTGTGCCGAGGTTACCGGCGACGACCAGCCTTGAGCACGATGCCGGCACTTCGCTTGCCGGCAGCTGAAAAATGGGAGGTGACAATGGCAATTTCATTCAAACAACTGCAGGCTGATTATCCGGCCCAGTATGCTGACGACCCGGACCGGTCGCGCAAACATCTGTACACCAATATTCTGGGCGGCGGATTTGCCGATCTGGTCGATCATCCCGACTACCAGAACACCTGTGCCATACGCATGTCGGTGGCGTTCAACGCCTCGCCGTCGCCGGTCGCCAGGAAATACGGCGTTGCCGACGGTAATCACAAGGACAAGAACGGCAATCACATCATCATCAGGGTCCGCACTCTCCAGACCTTTCTGGAAGATGTGCTGGGCGCAGAAACCTGGGGCATGTCGAAGCAGCCGGGCACGCCGTTCAATTTCGCCGACGTGCCGCGCAAGACCGGCATACTGATGTATCACGCCAATTTTTCGGACGCTTCAGGACACGCCGATCTGTGGAACGGCAAGGGCTGCGTTTACAAATGCCCCGTGCCCCACGTGGCCAAGGCATTCGATTTCCGCCTCTGGGCCGTCAGCTAATTCGCCAGCGCCGCCAGCACGATCATGCTGGCGGAACCTTGACCCTGAAAAGCGGGCCGATGGTGACGATGCGCTCGGCCGGTTCCAGATCGGGCTGCGCAGGATCGATCCAGCGCCTGGGCGTGTTCTGCCGCGCCGCCTCTGCCGAGGCCGGCATGGTTACCCGTTCAACCTCCAGCAGACGGATAAAGCAATTGTCGGAAACATCGCCTGCATCGAGCACGGTCAGCTCCTCATCATCAACATCGACCTCACGCACATGCAGCGGGCGCAGCTGTTCCTCGCCATTGATATCGCGAATGATGGTGCCCACCACCGCGACCAGACCGGAAATCAGATAGGGCGCATTGTCGTCCGGAGCGTGGTCGCGATGCACCTCCTGCAAATGCTTGAAATAGGCATGGGCGGCAGTGTCTTTCGGAGTGAGCCGAATTTCGCCTGAATCCGCTTCCCTTGTCCATTCGCCGCTATCTTGCGAGCCGGGCACCATCGCGCGCATCTGCACCCAGATTTCTGCCGACCAGGGTGAAACTCGCTCACCCGAACCATCTTCCACCAATGCGGGATCAAGCTCCGTGCGCACGCGAATGCGCGCCATGGTCCCGGGTCTGAGGGCGTATTCCGGCTTTCCGCCGATCACGGGATCGAGCAGCGCCATGGAGAAATTCATGATGGGCGCCGATGCGCCCGGCTCCAGCGTAGAGCCAAGGATCGCCGAACAGGGCAGACGTGCCGTGCCCTGACTTGTGCCACCCGGAGTCCACAGCTGGGGATCATGACCATCCCAGCTTTCGCTTCCCGGATCGCGCGTGGCAATGCGGCTGCGGTGCACGGCATCGCCGGTATCTGGCGCGGTGAACGGATTGCCGTCACCGTCGCTGCTGACACCGTCCATGCCGACCATCAGCGCTGCTGTCTCGCCCGGCTCGGCAAGATCCTGATCGCCCACGCGCACCAGTCTGCGCGGGATTTGCTCTATGCAGATCTCAGCCACCAGCCGCTCGGCCAGACCGCCGCCGTGATCGGTATCGAACATCGGGTGGTCGAGGAACAGCAGTATACCGCCCGAAGCCGCTCCCGGTGCGGCGGTTGAGAACATCGGAGCGGCCACGGCGATGCGCGGGGTGGGCAATCTTGCCGCACCCCGGCACGCCAGCCCTCGCCCGCGCCAGCCGCCCAGCGGATCGCCCGTGGATTGCGCTCCATTGGTTGCAGCAGAGGACAGGCGTGATGACACCTGCAGCTGCGCTTCAGTAAAGCCCAGTGGCCTGCGCAAGGCATCATACCGGCTTGTCAGGCGGCATCGTATCCGCATGTATCCGGCACCGCGATCGCTGCGCTGGCCCAGGGCAAAAAGCTCGTCCTGCGCAAATGCACTGTGCTGCACCGGCGGTTCGGCCAGCCCGGACAGGCCGCGTCCGGAGAAATAGTCCTCCTCGAACTCCACGAAATCCTTGCTGCGTGCAGCATTCGGCCTCGGCCCCACCTCCTCCAGCTTGGTGAAATTCCGCGGCAGTCCGTCGGGCAGCACCGGACCCCCATCCCAGATCCACGCCTGCCGTACCGTCTCGATCCGGCCGACATAATCGAAGGTTTCGTCATCCATTTCGGGAGACAGGCGCGCGATGGTGACGCCATTTGCGTCTTCTATGCGCATGGCCTTCCACACCGCCTCTGGCGTGGGCATGTCATCGGTCGCTGGCAGGCATTCGAAGGCCAGCACGGCGGCGCCAAATTCGCGATAGGGCTTGCCCGCGATGGCCCGGCCCAGATCACCAAAGCGCCGATCCACGCCCTCCTCGAAGAAGCCGCTGTCCACCACCGTGCGGATTTCGACCAGAAACTGCTGGCCCGCTGGCAGGGTGATAGCGAGTTTCTTGCCGACAACAGACAGGTCGGCAACCGTAGCCGGATCAACGGAAGACGTGCTTGTGGCCTCTATCCGCTCACCGGCCGCCAGCGCGATATGTTTGGTATCTGCGATCTCCAGCCTGGCGCTTTTGCTGATCCGGTCGGGCTTGATCGCCCAAAGACGCACAACCACGCCGCCGTTACCGCTGGCCGCACCGGCCACGCCCGAAACCACGGCCGGGTCATCGACTTCTTCACTTTGCGGGCGTTCCTCCATGAGGCTTGCGGTAAAATCGCCGTCGCGCCGCACCCAGTACTGCCAGACCAGCGGATCGCTGACGTAGCCTTGCGTGCCTTGCTGGCCGAGCGCGAGCGAAGCGGGGGCAATGGTAAAACTGACCGAGCTTCGTTCTGCCTCCCGCCCCGGCAATGCCAACGGATCGAGGAACACCGTGGCAGCTTCCCGGGCAAGGTCCTGTGCTGCCTGATCCGGACAGTGGGAGAGATATTCCTTCCACAGCGGGCGCACCAATTTGTCTTCGCGGCGGCCCAGAGTCAGCGGCCTGTCCTGCATATCCGCCCGATGGTTGAGCAGCCGCGGCGCACCCGGCTCCAGCGTTCGCAGCGGGGTGTTCTGCTTGATGATGGTCCTTTCAACACCCTGCGCGGCGGCAAATTGCGCCAGCATCTCGCCAGAGAATACCAGCGGCTGTTCCGGATCGCAGAATGCCGCCGGCATGGCACCGCCCAGCCCCTGATATCCGATCACGGTCTGATAGGTGCGGCCATAGGCAATTTCCGGCAGCGCATCCCCGGAGCCCGCAGGTGGCTGGCACAGAAAGGTGAACTGCGGCTCGAACGGCTCCGCCTCATCCTGTTCAACCGGATTGCCGCGATCGGCGAACGGGATCATGCTTTCCCCGCGATAATGGGCGATGGCCTGGCGCGTCTCTTTCCCCGCCACATCGACCGTCAGATCGAAACTGACCGGGATCGGAACGGTGCAATCGCCGAACGGCAGGGACACCCCGTCCTGACCCTTCTGCAAGGTGACGCTGGCCTTGTTGGCAAGGATGAAAGGACCCTGATCGCCCTTGGAGATATCGCGCACGGCAAGGCAATAGCCATCGACGATCTCGTGTATCTGGCCGGCGGCCTCATCTGCAAAGATCGCATCGGCCATGTGCACAATCCCGGTTTCTGCGACCCTGTCGACGCCGGGAGCAGCATCAAAGACGCTCTTCACAAGCCCTTCTGCCATGGTGTTGAGGCGCGGTAGCCACGCGGCATCCAGACCAAGCGCCGCCTGGACCTGCGGCCCAAAATTCTTGCGGAAAGCATCCATCGCCTGCTTCCGGTCATCGCCGGCTGCAGCGCATTCTGTCACGATCACTTCCAGCAGTCCGCCCTTGTGCGTGGCAATCGCAGTGCACATGCCACTGTCGCGCAGGGCGAGAATATTCTCGCTGTTGTTGAGCCAGTTCGATGCCAGATCGAAAATCGCCTTCGTCTCTGGCTTAGGGGGAGGGAGGACAGAACGCATCGTGGCAGCAAACATGGAGAGAAGCCCGTCCGCTTCGTAGCGTTCACGGATTTCTCCTGCTGTCGGCAGCGACGAGCTTGCAGGCCCGGAAATTTCAAGGACGATAGCCTTGGCAAGTCCGTCGTGCATCACCGCCAGCCTGCTCGCCCATTCATCGGCGAATTTCATCTCCTCAGATTTCAGGTTGAAGAAGACGGCACCGGACTGGCACGCGCGCACCAGTGTTTCATCGGTCAGGCCAGCAAGAAGGGACATGACCGCACTTTCCAGATTGTCTCTGGTCAGCGGAGCAGGCGCGTGATCGTCATGCATGTCCAGAAACCGCCCGACGGGATCGAGCGCCCGGCCCAGTCTGACCGCCAGCTGCGCCAGCCAGTTATTCTTGGTCTGCCAATCTGCGGGATATTTGACCAGCCGGGTTATGCCGTTGATCGGTTCCTTCCAGGATTTCAGCTCAGCAACCGGGATATCGGTATCGCGCTCTATGATGACCTTGACCCGAATCGTTCGGCCATCGACGTGAAGATCGCCTGTCTGGTCGCTGGTGAAACGGGTTCCGCCAATCTCAATGGAATCCAGATTCGGGAGTGCCGGCTCATCCTCGCCAAAGGAGAACAGATAGGCCAGTCCCAGGCCGTGGGATATTTGCGGTGCAGCCCTCGACAGCTGGATCAAAACTCCAGGCCAGCGCGGATCTTCCTCATCCTCCGTGGCCATCTCTTCATCGTCCATCTGCGCGCCGGTGGCAGACATATCCAATGTCAGCAGGTGCCTGCGTTCCCAGTCGATTGCGGTGAGCAGCGCGTCAAGCGGGGGACAATCAGCGACATGGCCAATGGTGTTGACAGGGGACGCACCCGACCACGTGCACAGCCATTTCCACGGCTTGAGCATGGCATCGCGCACATCGGCATAATCTGCCTCATCGCCAGCCGGATCATCGCTGGTGAGCACCGGGAACAGCGTCAGCCCCATGTAACTGTGGCCCACGCCCGCAGGATCGGTCGAACACGGGGCAGTTTCCATCTGGACGGTCAAAGTGAAGGTCATCGGTCTGGATCCTCCCTCAAGTGAGCTTGTAGGTGAATGAGCGGGAGAACTTCTTCTTGTAGAAGCGGCTGATCTTGACCTGCACCTTGACGTAGCCATGGCCGAGCATCTTGCTGCCGTTATAGGTGATCTGCATGCGCACGGTCAGGCTGACAGTGACAAAGCCCCATGCGGTGACAGAGCCGTTGATCACGATCAGCGCGCTGATGTTGAGCCGGGCAGCCGATCCGCGGGAGACATAATGCGCTTCAAAACCGGCATAGACGATCACCGATCCGCGCAGTGGACCAAGCGAGAAGCCGGCACCCGCCGTCACGCCGATGCTGACAGTCACCGCCAGCGTCGTCTTGCCCGTGTCAGGACGATGGGTCGCCTCAGCCTCCAGATAGCCACCGCCGCCAAGCCAGGTGATGATCAGCGCAAACGGGCTGGCCTTGCGACCGAAATAGGCGAAGGTGCGTATCTCGAAATCATCGCGAATGAGCAGGTCCAGATGGACCCCCATGCCCACATTCAGCGCGGTGGCAGCGCCGATGGTGATGATTGTGGGCGGCAGGTCATAGGTTGACCGCAGGCCGATGGGGCGGCCGTTTTCATCCTGTGCGATCATGATCTTGAGCGGATCGTCCTCGCCGCCATTCATCGTGGACACAAGGTCCGTCATCAGCTTCATCGCGCCGGGAAATTCGATCTTGCCGGGATCGATATCGAAGCTGGTGCCGCTTTCCGGCGTGTAGCGAATGGCAGCGTCGCGAATGCGCACCACGCGAATTCCGCCCATTTCCAGCACCCAGTCGGACACCAGGCTGGCCTTCACCTGCCGATCCTCGCCGCCGTTCAGGCCGCGCTCGTATCGTGCGACAGCATCCAGCCGCAGCTTCTCCGCCGTCAGGGCAAAGGCCTCCTGCCGGAAAAGGTCGGCGCGGCTGGACTTGTATTCGATGCTGGCCTGCATCCATGCGGAATTGCGCTTCTGGTCATAGCCGTGCGAAATCTTGACCGCCTTGGCGAACTTCTCGTCCAGCTCCACATGCGGAAGCATGCTCTTGATCCCGGCAAAGTCCTTCAGGACATCCTTGGCCTTGAACTTGACTTCATCCAGCAGGTCCTGGGACTCTCTGGCCAGATTCTTGACGATCTTGTCAGCCGGAGCCAGCAGGCGGTCCCCAATCGCCAGTGTCGGCAAGGCCAGGCCAACGCCGCGCAAGGCCCGGTCTGCCTGATCGACAAAGGCAGTGACCGGCGTGACCACCACTTCCTTGTATTGCCGCTCAAAATGATAGGCGATCTTCTCGCGGTTGAAGACCAGTTGCTCGACAATCGGCGGTGCGCCGGCAGCGCGCAGCAGGTTGAGCGACACCGCCTCGCCAAGAGTTTGCGGCTTTGCGGGATCGAATTCCCCGTCGATCAGGTCCTCAACGCCCTGGCGGATCTGGTCTGTACCTGTGCGCAGGGCCAGGACCAGCTTTTCTGCCTTCTCCTTCAGCTCGACAGGATCGGTAATCGCATCGATCTTGGCGCAGATATCGGCAACCGCATCCTTGCCCAGCGCCAGCAACGCATCGAGGAATTCATTGGCCGAAGCCAGAGCCGCGCAGATTTCGGTGCTGACCGTATCGACCTGCGTCCTGGCGCTGGCCAGTTCTGCCTTGAGCTCCCCAAGCTTGCCCGTCACTTCGCCGATCAGGTCTTGGGGATAGGCAGTCGCGTCTTCATACTGGCTCTCGATCTGATCCAGCTGGGTAAGAACCTTGCCCGTCGCCTCGTCCAGCGGCGGCGAGATTGCCGCCAGGGCAATATCGAGCTGATCGGTAATTGCGGTTGCAGCACCTTCACAATCACTGAGGACTTTGGTCCTGATTTCCTCGCCCTGTCGGTCGATTTCTTCCTGCAGAGCATCAAGACGATCAACAACCAGTTTCAGCGGCTCCTTGCCCAAATCGAGCAGGCTGTCCGCCTGATCCAGGATCACCAGCGCCTCCGCCTTCAGGTCTTCAATCCCGTCGCCGCTTGCGCTGGCAATATCAGCCAGCAGCAAGTCCATCTGCGAAGTGGTCTGGCTGATCCGGTCGGAAAGAACGCGGCCATTGTCCAGCATGGCAACACGCTGTTGACCGATTTGTTCAGCGACGCCGCGCAGCAGCAAGGATGCCTTGGGAACTGATTTCGCAATCTTCTTCGCATTTGCTTCCAGCTGCGATCCAGCGCGCAGCAGCCCGGCATCGGCTGACGCCAGTGCCGCTTCAAACCGGGCCCGCAGGTCCACAGAGCGTGTGCCGAACTCGTCGCGCAGCCGCGGCAGGAAGGCCTGAATATCGGCCCCTTGTACGGCAATTTCCGTCCGCAGGATTTTCGCCTTGCCGCGCAGTTCCGCCGCCTCTGATTCCAGGACGTTTCTGGCCGCATTGATCTGCGTTTCGATTTCGGCTTTCAGCCTGTCAAACTGACCCAGAAGCGCGTCCACCTGCTCCCTGGCTTCGTCAGCAATCGGGCTGAGCTTGCGCCGAACGAAGGAATCGAACGGCGTCAGCGCCGCGATCTTGCGCCTCAGTTCCTGTACCGGCCTGATGGTCTTGTCGGCACGCGCATCCCACTGCGCCTTTGTCGGCAGCTGCCCGGTGCGGTTCTTCAGCCAGGACTCCGCCTGCGCCAACTCCTCCGATGGCCGGTGCACCCAGGCGCACATCTGGGTAAATTGTTCTTTCCCGGGAAGCAGGTTTTTCAGCTTCAGGACTTCCGCCTTGAGCTTTCCTTTGAGGGCATCCGGGTCATTCTGCGACGGATCCCGCGCCAGCTCGGCGATGGTATTTGCCAGGTGCGGAACTTCTTCGACCTTGGCAATCGTATCATCGGGCACCGCGCCGGGCGCCTTTTCCGCGCGCATGATGGTGACGGTGTTGAGATCGGCCATCATCGGCTTTTCGCCGCGCCCATATGTCAGGTTGACGCCCGGGCCGGGTTCCAGCCGAAGGGTAAACCGCTCCAACCCCGGAGCGGTGACCTGCGCCGGAGGCAACATGGCACCGGGCCGCGCTGGATTGCTGAAATTGCAGTTGCGCAGTTTGCCACCCGACAGCGGATCATCGAGCGACCGGTCGACGAAGTCGAGGCCATAGACCAGCGGCCACTCGTCAATATTCCCACTGGGGTCGCCGGGCGTTCCATCGGCACCGAAAACCGTGGTTATGGTGTAGAAATTCAGCCGCTCAGGGTCCTCGATCCGCCGCCCGGCCGGTTCAGGCTCGGCACGCTCGGGATCTGTGGCGATGAGGATTTCGGCTACTGGCCGCGGGTAGATATCCGCCTCCAGCCCGCGCTTCCACAAGGGGATCGAATACCCCTTTGGCCCGCTACCCTTCGGGCGGGGCAGCGCCTGCGCCCAGCTTCCCTCGACCGGAATCCGCTTCGATCGGAACCGTGCACCCAGGATCGGCCCGCTGTTGAGCGATGTCGCGCCTACCGTATCTGGATAGGTGCGCAGCGGCTGTTCGATCTCGATATATTCCTCGACCTTGCGAACAATCGGGCGGCCAAGGTGATGTTGCTGCCCCTTTCCGGCGAACTGCAGGCCAGGCAGCATCGAACGGCGATAGACGATCACGTGTTTGGCCCGGTGATGGAGCGCGCCGATGCGGCCCTTGCGCTCAAAGCGCACTTCGCTGACGCGGCCCATTTCCAGTTCCGGAGTGATCAGCGTCAGGTCATTGTTGAACCGGGCTTTCTGCCGCGTCCAGGCTCCCAGTGCCGACAGCATCAGCCGCTCGACTTCGCCATGGCCGTTGCGGGAATCGCGCAGCAAGGCGCGGATCATTTCGTCGATCTCGAAACCGGCCAGCGCGCCGCCCAGTATGCCGCCCTGCTCGCCAGCGGTCCACCAGTTGGGCTGCGGCCAATCGGACTTGGTGGGTTGGACATAGCGGCCACCGCGATCCTTTGATCGCAGACCGTAATTCACATCTTCGATGACAAGGCCGGCCTGCACGTCCTGTTCGTGCCGCGCGTCATAAATGGCCAGCCTGGTGGACGCGGCGAGGACGGATTTGCGCCACGCCATGTCTCGCCCGCGTTCATTGGATAGCTGCGGTTCGCGCGGATTCCCCCGCCACCCGCCCAGTTCGGCAATGCGGATGCCGCTGGTCAGGGTGCGGCTTATTTCCAGACCGTACAGCGCTTCCAGCTGGACGATCTCGATCATCCGCGCACCGGGCAGATCGCTGTCGGTCTCACTCAGGATCTGGCGAATGTTCCACGGCGCCAGAGGCTGCCGGGCGCGCTCCTCGCTCTCTATCCTCAGCCGCGTTGGCGGCGGCAGGCGGGCCGGGACACGGCTGTCATGGCCAATCTGATCGGGCGGAAGGTAACCGGCGCTGCGTTCCCACGCCTCTGCCACGCCTTGCGGCGGCAAATGCAGCAGGATTTCCGGCATTTGCGTGGCGCCTGCCCAGATCAGCCGCCAGCGGTCCTCCCCCGGATTCCATCGGGCGACAATGGCGTTGGTATCGCTCGCACGCCCGGGACGCGAAGTGACCACGGTGGCGATACTCATGGGCGAGGCGTCGATCACCGTTACATCGATCTCGTCCGGCAGCGCCTGTTCAGTCAGGGGTCCGGCCTGTTCGGTCAGGGGTCCGGCGTGCGGCTCCAGCGCAATCTCGATCAGTCGGCTTGCCTGATCCGAGGCAATCCTGTCACGCAGGACGATGGAGGCTTGCCCCAGCAAGGGCGATGCAAACACCAGCGGTTGCAGTTCCAGCGGGACGGCATAGCCATCCTGCCCGACCACATTCACCGCCAATGCGCTCAGGCGGATTGCACCGTCAATTTCATAGCTCCACCGATCGCGCTGGGCGATCCTGGCGGGGCTGATGGTGAATTTCGACTGATCGCCATCGAGCACTGGCTGCACGATTTCGAGGCCGCCGATACGAATGGCGTCGGACGTGGTGTCAGCCTGCTGTTTGGCAGTCGTTCTGCTGGATGACAGAAAGGAAAGGTCCGTGGCCTCATCCAGTTGCCAGCCGGTCCCCAGCTTCCAACTGGCGAGGTATTTTTCTCCGGCATCGATGCTGCCAATGGCATCGACCGCAAGTGTTTTGCCGCGATGATTGCCGAGCGACAGGAACTTCAGCTGCGCCAGTTCAAGCTTCTGCGCGCCCGCCACCGGCAAGGGGCTGGAGAAATATCCATTCCTGTCCACCGCATCGCTGGCCTTGAACAGGCATGCCGTGTTCACAAAGCCGGGTGCGAACTGCGGCTGGCACTGCGCCGGCCCCAATGTGACCGGATCGCTCCAGTCTTCACTGGCATTGAGCTGGAGCACCCATTTGCCCGGTGCGACAAGCCCCTCCGCATCAGGCTCCACAAAGCCGACCAGATCGGGCAGCAGGCTGAAATCCGAACGGTCCGCAAACTGGCGATTGCCCTCACGCAGGGCTTCGGCCACACGCCGCGACCACAGATCGGCCGCGTGATAATCGGTTAAGCCCTCGATCCAGATCGTGCTGTGCTGGCAGGTTCGGGACGCATCATGGTTGGAAGCATTGCCCTGCCTGTCCCATTCCCCCTGCCGTACGCGGATCAGCGCCGGACTTCTAACGTCGGGGGTACATTCCAGCATGACCCAGCGGCGCCATTCAAGGCCCGTCCAGCCGCCGTCGCTGACCATTCGCGTGTGCATGTAATGGAAGGGTCTGGCCTTGCCATCCAGCGCATCGCTGGCGATCGGCACGTCCACTTTTGCGGTCTTCAGGCCCGCCAGTTCCAGCAGGCCGATAACCGGATCAACATCGGGGACAGGGTTCTGATGCGGACTTGCAGGCGCAAGCGCGGCAAGCACCGGGCGCGAATTGCTGGCTGGATTGGCCGCCAGACCGGCAATCATGTCATCCAGATCGGGGAAATCGCCGTGATCGAATGACTTGTTTTTCTGCGCCCACCACAAGCCGTCAGCAAGACTGACCGCCTGCCTTTCGCGAATGCTCTTGGAAGGAATCCACTCGTCATTCAGGGCATGACCATCAGAGGCGCCGGTTTCCGACGCAAACCCATCCAGCATGGCAACGCCGCCAGCATTGCAGGCGAAGCCATCCAGATCGAGCTTGTTGTTCTGATGGCGGAATGTGCCCGCAATATAGGGAAGCTGGCGCATTGCTGGCGTTGCCAGCTCGGCACGGGCTGCGGCACTTGCCAGCCGCCGCCTGACGCCGCTTTGAGACAGGCCGACAGTGCCGCATGTCGCCACTTCGAACAGCAGATCGGGATCAAAGATCGTTGCGGGCAGGCTTTGCGCGCCATGGCGATAATTGCTCTGGCCAGTTTCATTGCCCAGCAGCGGCACCCGGAAGGGAAAGCGAAAATAGGCGCAGCAGTTGCCAGCGTCCCCGATTTTCTTTGTGACCCTTACGAAGCTTGCCGGATAGCCGCAGGCCTGGATCAGGCGCGAAAATGCCCATGACTTGGCGCCATCATCTTCGTCAAAATCATAGGGGCCATTATAGCCATGCGGAAGGCCGGGATCGGGGACTTGCGGGAAAGTTGATCCGCCCAGATTGGGCATGCCGTTGATCCCGGAATTGAACTGAAAGCCCACCACACCGGGCAGGTTGATCGCATTGATTGGCGGGGAATGACCTGTTCCATTTTCAGTATCGAACGCCAAGGCGGTCGACCAACCTCCCGAACCCTCATCCCACTGGCACACCTCAATCAGACCGCCATTGTCAAACAGCCCATATTTGAGTGTATCGGCGCTTCCGCTCGACAAGGTCCAGACGGTCAGGAATGGCGCAGTCATTCAGCTCTCTCCCCCAAGTCGCCGACATTGCGGCGAATACTTTCCCCTGCGCCCGTTCAGCCTTTGGCCGTCACGAACGTTGTCCCCAGGGAGGCATTGCAAATGCCGATATTTTCTTGGCGATCCGAATCTGAATTCAAGAACAGAGTCGGTTACTTGCAGCTGTTTGACAAGGTGTTTCTCCAGCTCATTCAGAGCGGCCCGAAATTCTTGCGACCACCATGAAACGGGTTCCCAATTGCATCACCGGCCCATAAACACCTGCGCATGGGGAGAGCCAATTTCGTCCGTGGAGATGCTGATTTCCGCCGCCAGAGCCTGATCGCGGCGGCGGCCGCCTGCCTTGCAGAGGACGGCGCGAAGGGCATTTCGGTGCGCACGATCTGCCGCCGCGCGGGCGTTTCCGCCGGCCTGTTGACCCATTATTTCGACGGCATAGATGACCTGATCATCGAAACCTACCGCGATACAGGCGCCAGGGTCGCCAACGCCGTGGAGCAGGCGGTGAGCCAGGCAGGCGATGATCCGCGCGCCCGGCTGGAAGCCTATGTCACCGCCAGTTTCCGTCCACCCGTGCTCGATCCGGCGTTGCTGTCCACCTGGCTCGCCTTCTGGAGTCTGGTGAAGTCGGACCCGCAGATCGCCGCCGTGCACGAGGAGATTTACGCCGCGTTCAGGAGCGGGCTGGAACAGCTGCTGCGCGATTGCTGGGGCGAAGATGCCGATGCCAACGCCGTGCGGCTGGCGGCGATTGCCATCAATGCGCTGGTGGACGGACTATGGCTGGAGCTGTGCCTGGACGAGCGCGGGCCTTTCAGCGCCGACGAGGCCCGCGCAATCGTGCTGGAATCGCTGGGTTCACTGCTGGCGCGCGGACCCGCGCCCGCCCGCTCACCGGCGCAGGATACGCCCCAATAGCGATCTGTCGCTGATGATCGCCTGCGCCGCATTATGGCCAGGAGCACCGGTAACACCGCCGCCCGGATGGGTGCCCGCGCCGCACATGTAAAGGCCCGAAATCGGCGCACGGTAGCTGCCATTGCCCAGCACCGGACGCGCAGACCACAGCTGGTCGATGGTCATGTTGCCATGCATGATGTCCCCGCCGATCAGTCCGAACTTGCGCTCAAGATCGAGCGGGGAGTGGATCTGGCGGGCGATAACGCTGGCCTTGAAACCGGGGGCATGCGCTTCGACCGTATCGAAGATGGTATCGGCGGCAGCCTCGCGCTCATCATCCCAGCTGCGGCCATCGGGTAGTTCGGGCGCGAATTGCTGGCAGAACAGGCTGGCGACATGCTGCCCTTCGGGCGCAAGACTGTCATCCACGATGGACGGGATCAGCATTTCCACGATCGGCTTCTTTGACCAGCCATAGCGTTTGGCGTCGAGGAAAGCCTCGTCCATGTAATCCAGCGTGGGGGCGATGATGATGCCCGATTGCAGATGCTCGCCCGGTTCCGGCAGCGCGGAAAAGCGCGGCAATTCGGACAGCGCGATGTTCATGCGGAACGTGCCCGATCCGGCCTTGAACCCGCGCATCCGGCGGCGGAAATCGGCGTCCAGATCGGATGGCGCGATCAGCCGGTCGTATAGCAGCTTTGGCCCGACATTGGCGGCGATCACGCTGGCGGCGATTTCCTCGCCCGATTCCAGGCGCACGCCGGTGGCCTTGCCATTGTCCACCAGCACCTGTGCCACAGGCGCTTCCAGGGTGATTTCCACCCCAGCGTCGCGGCAGGCCTGCGCCATGCCTTGCGTGATTGCGCCCATGCCGCCGATTGCGTGGCCCCATGCACCCTTCTTGCCGTTCACCTCGCCAAACACGTGGTGCAGCAGGACATAGGCCGATCCGGGCGTGTCAGGGCTGGCATAATTGCCGACCACCGCATCGAAGCCGAAGGCGGCCTTAACGGCTTCGCTTTCAAACCAGCTGTCGAGCATGGCACGGGCGCTCTTGGCAAACATGTCGAGCAGGTCACGCTTCTGTTCCAGCGGCAGCGTGGCCAGGCTGCGCCCCTGTGCAGCGGCGGAAATCAGCGTGAGCAGGCCCTCCCCCACATTGGGCGGAGCCTTGAGGGCAAGATCGCGCAGGATATCGGCGATATTCTCCAGCGCCTCGTAATATTGCGGCAGCGCATCGGCATCCGCCTGCGAGAACTTGGCGAACTGCGCCTGCGTGCGCTCCAGACCGCCGCCGAGCATCAGATAGCCGCCATCTTCCTGCGGCAGGAAGTTGGAAACCGGCCGTTCGATCACGCGGTAGCCATAATCGGCCAGCTTCATGTCGGCGATCACTTTGGGTTGCAGCAGGCTGACAGTATAGCTGGCGGTGGAATTGCGGAAGCCGGGGTGGAATTCCTCCGTCACCGCAGCCCCGCCGATCACGTCGCGCCGTTCCAGCACGCGTACAGACAGGCCCGCCCGGGCGAGGTAGAATGCACAGACCAGCCCGTTATGGCCGCCGCCGACAATCACTGCATCATAGGATTTCGTCATATCACCTCGCTTGCTTTACAAGTGTAAACCTATAGGTTCAGCGCTGCAACACAAGCAAGTGACAGGCATCAAAAGGGGATCAATATGTTCGGCCATCTTCGTGGAATAATCCCCGGCCTGCTGGCCTTTGCCGTGCTGGCCGCAACGTCCGCATCGGCGCAGACCAGCTATGTCCATGCGGGCCGGCTGGTCGACACGATCGAAGGCAAGGTGCTGGAAGACCAGCTGATTACGCTGGACGGGGAGCGGGTTGTTGCGGTGGAGCCGTTCACGCCCCCGCCTGCCGGATCGCAGGTGCTCGACTGGTCCGCCTATACCGTCCTGCCCGGCCTGATCGATGCGCACACGCACCTGTCCGACTGGGGCCAGTCCAACAATGTGGCCGAGCCGCTGCTCCATTCGGCGGAAGAAATTGCGCTGATCGGCGCGCTGAATGCGCGTGAGACGCTTGAGGCGGGCTTCACCAGCGTGCGCGATGTCGGTGCCTTTCGCGCCAATGGCGAAGTTGCCTTGCGCAATGCGATCAACCGCGGCTGGGTGCCCGGCCCGCGCATGTGGGTGGCAGGTGCCTATCTCACCGTACCGGGCGGCGGCGGCGAAGTGACCGGCCTTTCCCCTGACGCCGTGATCCCCGCCGACATGCGCGTGGGCGTGGTGCGCAATGCCGGGGAAATGCGCGAGAAGTCGCGTTACCTGTTCCAGCAGGGCGTCGATTTCCTCAAACTGATCGCCACTGGCGCAGTGCTGGCAGAAGGAACCGAGCCGGGCGCGCTTGAACTGACCGAAGAGGAAATGCGCGCCGCCGTGGAAGTGGCGGACAGCTTTGGCAGCTATGCCACCGCCCATGCCCACGGCGCAGAAGGCATCAAGGCCGCAATTCGCGCGGGCGTCCGCTCGATCGAACATGCATCCCTGATCGATGATGAGGGCATCCGCATGGCCCGCGATGCAGGCGTGTGGCTGTCGATGGATATCTACAACGGTGATTTCATCGAGGAAGTGGGCACGCGCGATGGCTGGCCCGCCGATATGCTGCGCAAGAACGAAGAAACCACCGACGCCCAGCGCGAAGGCTTTACCCGCGCCGTGGCCGCGGGTGTGCGCATTGCCTATGGCACCGATGCCGGCGTCTATCCGCATGGCGATAACGCCCGCCAGTTCGCCTATATGGTGCGCTATGGCATGACCCCGATGCAGGCGATCCAGGCCGCTACCATCAGCGTGGCGCAGATGATGGACGAAGATGCCAATATCGGCGCCATCGCCCCGGGCCGCTTTGCCGACATGATCGCCGTCGCCAGCGATCCCCTGTCAGACATCACCGCGCTGGAGAATGTTGACCATGTGATGAAGGGCGGCGAGCTGGTGCGTTAACGCGCGCCGCCCTCACCTTCGCCCTTCAGGTAGAAATCATACCAGCCCAGTTCGCGCTCCATCCGGTCGCGAATGTAGCTTGGCACGGAGAGCGAGTGCGTCTGCCCCGGGTAGACCACCAGCCTGGTGGGCACATCCAGCGAATGGAGCACCTGATACAGCTGTTGTGAGCCGGTGCACGGCACGTTCCAGTCCACTTCCGAACACAGGAACAGCGTTGGCGCGGTGATCGTTTCCGGTTTGAAGAACGGGTAGCTCAGCTCCATCCAGCGATCGACGTTCTCCCACGGGCGGCCCAGCTCCAGCTCATAATCGCGGCTGTACTGATCAACCCCGTAGCCGCCGAAGAAATTGGCCATGCCGGCACCGCTGACGGCGGCCTTGATGCGCGGCTCGCGGGCGATCATGTAATCGGTCAAGATCCCGCCATAGCTCCAGCCGCCAACGCCAATCGCGTCCGGATCGGCCACGCCCATGTCCAGCACATGGCTGATCCCGGCGCTGATATCCTCCACATCCACGCTGCCCCATGCGGCCATCTGCTCCTGCGCGAAAGCTGCGCCGCGGCCAGAAGATCCGCGCGGATTAATGCCCAGCACGGCATAGCCATTGGCGGCGAAAACCTGCCAGTCGCCCATGAATTCATGGCTGAACTGATACACCGGCCCGCCGTGCAGGCGCACCACCAGCGGATGGCGCTGTCCGGGCTGGTGATCCGGCGGCAACAGCAGCTGGCCATGAATTTCGGTATCGCCGCTCATGAACGAAACGTCCTGCGTCGCGGAAAGGCGGCGACCGGCCACCCACGCATTTTGCGGGCTGAGCGTGCGCGGGCGCTGCTCCACGCTCATCAGGGCGGTGGGCGTGTTGCTGTCCCCATCCAGCACGGCGATGCGGCCATTTGGCGATGCTGCGAAGCCATACGCGAAGCGGCTGCCGCTGGTCAGATAGGTGATCCGGTCACTGGCAGGATCGATCCGGGCCAGCCAGGTATCGCGGTCCTGCTCCACCAGAGCCAGAATGGTCTTTCCGTCAGCCGACCAGCGCGGGAAATAAACCCAGCGGTCAATCCACGCCACGTTGCGCTCGGTCCCCGTCGCCAGATCGGCGGTGACGAGCTGGTAGGGGGTGTACCAGTTGAAGCTTTCATCCCCTGCCCGCGTCCACACCAGCTGGCTGGAATCGGGCGACCATTGCGGCCTGCCAAATTCGCCCGACATATCCGAATCGGCATCCTTGAAGGTGCTGATCCGGCGCGGCTCTCCGCCTTGCGGGGACATCACATAGATATCGGTGCAGTAATGGCGGTCCGCATCCTCGCAGCGCTTGGAAACAAAGGCGATCCACTGGCCATCGGGTGACCAGGCGGGAGAGGCGTTGTCATAATCGCCGCTGGTGATCTGCACGGCGTCTCCGCTGGCCAGGTCGACCCGGAACATCTGTGCGCGCCGATCATCCAGCCAGCCACGTCCGTCCTGCCGGATGATGAAACGGTCAATCACCACCGGCGGCGGAACATCGGGGTTCTGGCCCACGTGCACGCCCACTTCGGATACCACCACGGCACTGCGCCCATCGGGAGACAGCGTGTAGCTGTCCACGCCGCCCGGCAGGGTGGTTACCTTGCGTGCAGCCGCGCCTGCTTCACTGATCCACAGCTGGGTCGGCTCATCGTCCTTGCCGCTGCGCAGGAAAGCCAGCACGGTGCCATCGGCGTTATAGGTCGGCGCGCTTTCATCACGGTCCAGCGTGGCCTGCACCGCATGGGCATCCCCGCCCTGCCAGCTGACGGTCCACAGATCGCTCTGCGTGGTCTCGCCGTCACCCGGACTGGTGACGACATAGGTGATGTGGTTGCCATCGGGGGTGAACGCGGGCTCACTGACCCACTCGACCTGTAGCATGTCATCGGTGGTGAAGGCCTGCGACTGTGCCAGCAGCGGTGAAGCGGGAGCCACAACCAGCGCTGCAATCAAGATTCCGAAACGACCGACCTGCATGGCTGCTGTCCTTGCAATTGAAACTTTCGCCATTGCTGCGCCATTCCCGGGATAGTTTCAAGCGCTGCAGTAGCGAATGCGGCCATTCGCGATCTAAATGGTTTCTTGCCGAAACAAGCGGGCCTAGGATCGCAGGCCTGCCAGATAACCTGCCAGATAAAGGGTCGGCTGATGACGACAATCGCAAGTGCGCTGCTCCACCCAACCACCAATCTGCGGTCGGCTGCGCAGTCCGGCCCGCTGGTGTTTGCCCATGGCAAGGGCGTGCGCATCTTCGATCGCGAGGGCCGCGATTTTATCGAGGGGCTTTCGGGCCTGTGGTGCACCGCGCTGGGTCATGGTGACGAGGAGCTGGCAGAGGCCGCCGCCCGCCAGCTGCGCGACCTTTCCTATGCCACCCTGTTTGCCGGCAAGGCGCATGAGGGCGCGCTGGACCTGGCGGACAGGCTGGTGGCGATGGCACCGTTCGATGCCGCGCGCGTGTTCTTCGGCCAGTCGGGCAGCGATGCCAATGACACGCAGATCAAGCTGGTCCGCCATTACAACAATCTGATCGGGCGACCGGGCAAGAAGAAGATCATCGCGCTCGATCGCGGCTATCACGGCGTCACCATCGGCGCGGCCAGCCTGACCGGGCTTGCGGGCTTCCACCGCGAGTGGGACCTGCCGATCCCCGGCATTTTGCGCGCGCGCTGTCCCTATGCCTATCTGGAGGCGCACGCGGGCGAGGATGAAGATGCCTTCACCGCACGGCTGGTTGCCGAACTGGAGGCGATGATCGTTGCCGAAGGCCCCGAAACCATCGCCGCCATGATCGCCGAGCCTGTGCTGGGCGCAGGCGGAGTGGTAATCCCGCCGCGCGGCTATTTCGCGCAGGTGCGGCAGGTGCTGGACCGGCACGACATATTGCTGATCGCGGACGAGGTGATCACCGGGTTTGGCCGCACCGGAGAGGCCTTCGGCAGTCAGACGATGGGCCTCAGGCCCGATACGATGACCTTGGCGAAGGCGCTGTCCTCCGGATATGTGCCGATCAGCGCGGTGCTGTTGCCGCAGCAGATTTATCAGGCGTTCGAGGATGCCAGCGCCACGCTGGGCGTGTTCGCGCATGGCTATACCTATTCGGGCCATCCGCTGGCCACCGCCATCGCGCTCAAGACGCTCGACATCTACCGCGAACGTGACATTTTCGGGCAGGCGCAGCGCATGGCCCCGGTGTTCGCGCGGCACCTGCAGGCGCTGGCCGATCACCCGCTGATTGGCGAGGCGCGCTCTGTCGGCATGATCGGCGCGCTGCAGATCGTGCGCGACCGCAAAACCAGGGCGTTGTACGATCCGGCCGACGGCGTGGGGGCATGGTGTGCGGATACGGCCGGAATACGACACGGCGTGCTGTTCCGCGCCACTTTCGATACGCTGTGCTTCGCTCCGCCGCTGGTGATCAGTGAGGCGGAACTGGATGAAATGTTCGCCCGCGTGCGCGCCGCGCTGGATGACGCTCTGGAATGGCTGACGGCCCGGGGGCTCGCCCCGAATTGAATGCAGCATTGAAACGAAAGGAACGCGCCTTGTATCGCACCCTCACAGCATTGCTGATCACATCAGCGCTGGCCTGTTCGGCCCCGGCAATGGCGCAGGCCGATATGCCGCTGGCGCGTGACCTGCTGGAACGCCTGATCGAAACCAACACCGCACCCAGCGGCGGCAGCGACACGCGCGGCGCGGTGGCGCTGCTGGAGGCAGCCCTGCGCGATGGTGGCTTTGGCGATGATGAAATCACCGTGGTGGGCCTGACGGAAAAGCTGCCCAATCTGGTAGTGCGGCTGCGCTCGCCCGATCCGCAGGCCGGGGCCGTGCTGATGATGGCCCATCTGGATGTGGTGGAAGGTCTGGCGTCGGACTGGTCGGTCCCGCCCTATGAGGCGACCGAGCAGGATGGCTATATCTATGGCCGCGGTGCCACCGACAACAAGGCCGGTGCGGCGATACTGGTGGCCAATCTCATCGCCATGAAGCGCGAAGGCTTTGTGCCGGACCGTGACCTGATCGTGATGCTGACCGCCGATGAGGAGACGGACGGTTTCGCCGCCGATTTCCTCGCCACGCAAAGGCGCGACCTGATCGATGCCGATTTCGCGCTCAACACCGATGGCGGGCTGGTGATCGTGGGCGATGACCAGCAGCCGCGCGCATTCGTGATCCAGACGGCGGAGAAGGTGTACGTCACCTATGCGCTGAGCGCGTCCGATCCCGGCGGCCATTCTTCCGTGCCCAAGACCAACAGTCCGATCTCGCAGCTGGCGCGCGCGCTGGTGGCGCTGGAGGACCATCATTTCCCGATCAACCTGAATGAGACATCGCGCGGCTTCTTCGCCAACTGGAGCGTGGTTGCGCCCGATGAGGACCGCCCGCTGCTGGAAGCGCTGGCAGCGGCGCAAAACGGCACGGACGGGCCGGAAGGGATCGGTGACAACCCCTATTACAACTCGCTGGCGCGCACGACCTGCGTCGCCACCCAGCTATCGGGCGGTCATGCAGAGAACGCCCTGCCGCAGACCGCCCGCGCGGTGGTGAACTGCCGCGTGCTGCCGCAGGAATCGACCGACGATATCGAGGCTTCGATCCGCGCAATGGTGGCGCCGTTCGGGGTGAATGTGGAACTCATTTTTCCAGCCAACCCCAGCCCGCCATCGCCCTTGCGCGATGATGTGCTGGGACCTGTGACCGCAACGGCGCACCGATACTGGGGCGACGTGCCGATCATTCCCGAACTCAGCACCGGCGCGACCGATGGCGCTTTCGTGCGCAAGGTCGGCATTCCGGTCTACGGCGTGGGCGCCATTGCCGAGGACCCGGACGATATCCGCGCGCATGGCATGGATGAGCGGATCGGCATCGATGCCTTCGCCGATGCACTGGGCTTCTGGTACGATCTGACCAGGGATGTAGCCACCATAGACTGAGCAATTGCAGATCGGCGCCACGGCCCGATTGAAACACTGTTTTACGTCTGTTAAACAAGACGTCTGACAGCGAGAGGAAGTTCATGGCCGCAGCACCGCAATATGACGCAATCGTGATCGGTGGCGGCCACAACGGGCTGACCTGCGCCTTCTATCTCGCCCGCGCGGGCCACAAGGTCTGCGTGCTGGAGCGGCGGGAAATCGTCGGCGGCGCGGCGGTGACCGAGGAATTCCATCCCGGCTTTCGCAATTCGGTGGCCAGCTATTCGGTCAGCCTGCTCAGCCCCACGGTGATCGCGGACATGGATCTGGCGCGCCACGGTCTGGAAGTGAAGATCCGTTCCGAAGGCTATTTCGTGCCGCTGGGCGACGATGATTATTTCCTGATGGGCAAGGATGAGGACCGCAAGCTGGCAGAGATCGCCCGCTTCTCTGAAAAGGACGCGGCGGCCTTCCCTGAATACAACCGCAGGCTGGACCAGCTGATGCACCTGCTGCGCGAAACGCTGCATGTGACCCCGCCCAATGTCGGCGGCGGCCTGGGCGAGCTGCTGGGCGCGGCGGGCCTTGGCAACAAGCTGCGCAAGGTCGGGATCGAAGGCCAGCGCGACCTGCTCGACCTGTTCGGCAAGAGCGCGGGCGAAACCCTCGACAGCTGGTTTGAGACCGATGTCCTCAAGGGCGTGCTCGCCTTCGATGCGATGACCGGCAATTACGCCACCCCCTATACGCCCGGATCCGCCTACGTGCTGCTGCACCACGTGTTTGGGGAAGTGAACGGGGTGGAAGGCGCATGGGGCCATGCGATGGGCGGCATGGGTTCGATCACCCAGGCGATGGCCGCGGCCTGTATTGAGCAGGGCGTGGAAATCCGCACCGAATGTCCGGTGGCCAAGGTGCTGACAGACGGCAATCGCGCGGTTGGCGTGAAGCTGGAAAGCGGCGAAACCATCACCGCCCGCGCGATCACATCCAACCTCAATCCCAAGCTGCTGTTCGGCAAAATGGTGGAGGAAGAGGCGGTCCCGCCCGCCTTCGCCCGCCGCATGCGTGACTGGAAATGCGCCAGCGGCACCTTGCGCATGAATGTGGCGCTGAAGGAATTGCCGCAGTTCACCTGCCTGCCGTCAGACGGCATCGGCCGCCACCACAAGGCCAGCATCCTGATCACCCCGTCGCTGAAGTATATCGAGACAGCTTACGACGAGGCCCGCGCGCATGGCTGGGCCAGCCAGCCGGCCATTGAAATGCACATCCCCAGCTGCATCGATGACAGTCTGGCACCTGCGGGCCAGCATGTGGCCAGCCTGTTCTGCCAGCATTTCGCGCCCGAACTGCCCGATGGCAAAAGCTGGGACGATCACCGGGAACAGGCAGCAGACACGGTGATCGACACCATCACCCGCTATGCCCCGAATTTCCGCGACGCGATTGTCGGCAAGATGGTGCTGACGCCGATGGATCTGGAGAACAAGCTGGGCCTCACCGGCGGGGATATCTTCCACGGCCAGCTGCGGCTGGACCAGCTGTTCAGCGCCCGCCCGATGCTGGGCTATGCCGATTACCGGATGCCGCTGGACGGGCTGTATATATGCGGATCGGGCGCGCATCCCGGCGGCGGAGTGACCGGAATTCCCGGCTATAATGCGGCGCGTGAAATGCTGCGTGACCTGCGCAAGAACAGGTTGCCAAAGCGGCGGCATAAAGCCGCATGACACTGCGCTCCGCCTTGGCCCTGCTGATTGCGCCAGCCCTGCTGCTGCCCGCCGTTCCGGCGCAGGCGCAGCTGGACCTGGCGCGCGCCGGCATCACCAGGCTGGATAATGGGCTGACGGTCATCGTGCTGGAGGAAAACAGCCTGCCGGTCGTCTCCGTGCAGGTGCTCTACAAAAGCGGGTCGCGTGATGAGACTTCGGGCAAGACCGGCCTTGCCCACATGCTGGAACACCTCGCTTTCCGCGCCAGCGAGAACTTCCCCGATGGCTCGGCCACCGATACCGTCTATGATGCGGGCGGCGAATGGCACGGCTACACCTGGATCGACCAGACGACCTATTTCGCCACCGCGCCCGCTGAAAAGCTGGACCTGTTGCTGGCGATAGAGGCGGACCGCATGGCGCGCGTCACCATCGATCCTGCGGCGATGGAGGCCGAAGCCGGGGCCGTCATCACAGAGATGCGCGGCTATCAGAACGATCCATCCACCGTACTGTTCGATGCCGTGGTCGCCAGCGCCATCCAGGCACACCCCTATCGCAACAACACCATCGGCTATGAAAGCGATGTCGCCGCGCTGACTGCGCAGGATGCGGAGGATTATTACGCGCGCCACTATGCCCCGGAAAACGCAGTGCTGGCGATTGTCGGCAATGTCGATCCGCAGGCCGCACTGGCGCAGGCGCGCGCGTATTTTGATGAACTGGCGGCGCGCGAAGCGGCCCCGCGCGTAGTATCGGTGGAACCCCCGCAGGCCGGGCTGCGGCGCGTCAATCTGGCGGGGCCGGTGGAGCGGCAATATCTGCGCATCGCCTATCCCGCACCGGCGGCATCGAGCGCCGATTTCGCGCCCTTCCTGCTGATGCAGCAATTGCTGTCGGGCGGATCGGGCGTCAATTTCCGCCAGAATGACTGGGGCACCCCAGCTGCCGATGGTTCCGTGCTGGCAGGCGCCGTGGATGACATGGCGAGCTGGTTCATCCCCACCGCAGACCCTTACCTGTTCATGCTCTCGGCCTCGCTCGATACCGCTTCTGACCGATCAGAGCTGGAGCGCGAACTGGAAAGCCGGATCGCTGCTTTTCGCAGCGCCGCGCCCTCTGTTGCCGCGCTGGACGCGGCGCGGGCGGCGGTGCGCGCGCAACTCGCCTTCGATCTGGAGACGACCGAGGACGCCGCGCACCAGCTGGCTTTTTTCGAAGGGATTGGCGCGCTGGAGCAACTGCTCGCGCTCGATGATGCGCTGGCGCGGACCATGCCTAACGACATAAGGCGCGCGGCGCAGGCATATCTGGACCCCGCCCGCCGCACGATTGGCTGGTATGGACCGGGCAGCGCGCCGGGCGCTCTGGCCACAGCGTCTGGCAACCTTTCCCCGTCAGCCCAGCGCCCCGCTGTGCGCGATGTGGGCACCGCCGCCTCACCGGCCCAATTGCGGCACCTGCCGTCCGGTCTGCCGGTGATACTGCGCCCCGTTTCGCAATCTCCCTTGGCCAGCGTGATGCTGGTGCAGAGCGGCGCGCGGCTGGGGCTGGAGGGATCACCCGATGGCATCGGCGTGGCGCAGGCATCGGGCCTTGCCGCCGATCTGCCGCGTCTGGTGGCACAGGCCGCCGCCGCGCTGCGCGAAGCTTCTCCACCGAGTGCCGAGGAGCCGAGCAACGACCCCTCCACAAGGCTTGGCCAGATGCTGGCCGCACAGCGCGATGGAAGCAGCAGTTCAGCTGGCCCAACAGGCGGCATTGCCTTTGCCGTGGTCAGCGGAGCGGTCGATACAGACAGCGCCTATGCTGCGCTGGCTAGCGAACTGGGCACCGCAAGCCCCGCCGCTCTGCCAAGCCCAGCGCGTTTCAGGCCGGGCCGGAACGGAATGGGGATGGAAAAGGCACTGATCCCGTTGCCGCTGGCGCAATCCGCCATCGGTTACAGCGTGGCCGCCCCTGCACCGGCCAGCCGCGAAGGACTGGCTTGGCGGATGCTGCTGTATGTGCTGACGCATGATTATGGCGGCAGGCTGGGTGACGCGGCGATCAGCGAGCGCGGCCTCGTCTACTATATCGGCAGCGATTACATTGGCGACGCCGCGCAGGGCCGGATCGAGATCACCGCCGGTGTCGATCCGGGCAAGATCGATGCGTTTGAAGCGATGCTGCGCGATCATATCGCCCAGCTTTCGACCCAGCCGCCCGGCGCGGCGGAGATCGCCGCCGCCCGCGCACATATCCTTGGCCGGGAGGCGAGCGCGGCGATGGACAATCAGGAAATCGCCACATCGCTGGCCCGCCACTTCCTCACCAGCGGGGGCCTGTCGGACAATGCGGCCCTTTCCCGCCAACTCGCCGCAATCGGTAGTGAAGACCTCGCCCGCGCCGCACGCGGCTTTGCCAATGGAACAATATTGCGCGTCGATGTGACACCGGCGCCGGAAGGAGACGATTGATGACTGGCTCTGCAAGTCAAACGCAAGGCAGCCCGCGCCTGGTATCCGATCAGGCATCGTGGAGCCTGCCCGCATGGACCTATAATGACGAGAGCTTCCTGGCGCTGGAGCGGCAGCAGATCTTCATGCCTGCCTGGCATCTGGTGTGCCACGTCAGCGACATACCCAATCCGGGCGATTACCGCGCCTTTGCCATGATGGGCGAGCGCGCCATCGTGGTGCGCGGCAAGGACGGGCAGGTCCGCGCCTTCCACAATGTCTGCCGCCACCGCGCCGCGCGCCTGCTGGATGGCAGCGAAGGCAATTGCGGCGGGCGCATCACCTGCCCCTATCACGCGTGGAGCTTTGCGCTGGACGGCAAGTTGCTGGGCGTGCCGTTCATCGAGGAATACGAGAACTTCGCCAAGGGAGACTTCGGCCTGTTCCCCATCGAACAGGATATCAGCGGCGGCTTTGTCTATATCCGTTTCCAGCCGGGCGGGCCTTCGCTGGCCGAATATCTGGCTCCGATCACGCAGGAAATGGGCATTTACCGCTTTGACGAGATGCAGCCAATCGGCCCGATCCGCAGCCGCATCCGCAAGGTCAACTGGAAGAACGCCTGCGATAATTATGTCGATGCGCTGCATATCCGCGTGGCGCATCCGGGGCTGAGCAGCCTTGTGCGTGACAGCTACCGGCTGGAGGTGGATCAGGGCGTGGACAAGATCTTTGCCGATGTTGGCGCGGTCCATTCCCCCGGCCTCTCGGTTCAGGCCTACCGCGATCTGCTGCCCGATGTCGATCACCTGCCCGAAGATCGCAAGCGCATGTGGACATATTACCGCATGTTCCCCGCGCTGATGTTCGATGTCTATCCCGACCAGATCGATTTCATGCAGTTCATCCCCGTCGATGCCACCACCTGCATCCTGCGCGACGGGGCCTATGCCCTGCCCGATGACCGGCGCGAAATGCACCTGACGCGCTATCTCAACCAGCGCCTCAACCGCGATGTGAATACCGAGGACAAGGGGCTGATAGAGCGCGTGCAGGACGGCATGGGCTCGTCCAGCTTCTCCGTCGGGCCGCTGGGCAGGAACGAGATCTGCCTGCGCAGTTTCGCCAACCGGATGCGCGACACAATCCCGATATCGCGGGAGCCGCAGCGCCCCTCGCGTGAACGGCTGGAAGCAGCGCTGGAGGCCTAGCGCATCGCCTCATACACGGCGCGGGCGCGGGCGATATTGCCCAGCACCGTCTCGCGTTCAGCGGCATCGTTATAGTCCTCGCTCGTCCGCGCGTGCTGTTCGATCAGGTCGATCCAGGTGAGCATGTACTGGCGGTCTTCCTCGGACCGGGCGGGCTTTCCGTCGACGCTGACATAGACCGGGCTGGTGGTGCCATAGGGATAGAGGTCGAGCACTTCGGGTTGATCTTCGGAGCTCCACGCGCGCAGCAATATCCACCCGCTTTCAGAAATCGGGATAGTGCCCCTCGCCGCTGCAAATTTGCCATCCGCATCCAAAGTCAGCGTGGCCGCAACCTGACCATTGTGGATGATCTCCACATGATCCACCCTGGCCAGCGATATCATTGCCGCCGTCCATTCCAGTTCGCCACCTTCGGCAGGCAGAGAAATGTCACCGCCCGGTCCTTCGCCATTCAGATCAAAGACCAGCAGCGGCGCATTGGTGGCGATCGAGCGGCCCGCGCGCAGGCCGGCAATCCACGCATCGCGGCGCTCTACGGGGCTTGGGCCTTCCGCCAGTTCACCGGGCAGAACATATGTGCGGTTGAGGCCCACCGGGCCGCGCAGGGAGGCGTAATTGGCCATCGCATCGGTCCCGCCTGCGGCAGAAATGCGGAAGCCCAGATTGAGCAATCGGTACCAGATATCCGCCGATGTGTGGAAATCGGCAAAGCCCACGGTCTCGTAATAATCCATGTTGCCCAGCGCCGCATCCACGGGGACCTGGTGCGTGGAATAGGTGTTCGCCTCAGCGCCGGGATCGAACGGATGGACATAGCCAACGACCGCGCCCTGCTGGTGCGCCAGATCGGCGATGGTGGGATTGTCCGGGAACAGGCTGAACAATCCGGTGCCGGGATAGGACGAATAATCGGGCAGCAGGAAATGGCTGGTCAGCCCCAGCAGGCCCAGATGGCCCCAAACGCTGGTGTGGAATTCCTGCGCAGGCACCAGCAGCGTATCGGCGGTGGAGGCTGGGTCAGGCTGCGTCCCGGCATATTCGATATCGGGAATGCGCTGCTCCTTGTTGACCAGCGTGTTGAACACGATGTCGAGGTCTTCCGCTGCCGCCTGCGCCACCATGCGTTCGGGCGTCATGCGGTAGGACCCGCCATAGTTCATATGCACATGCACATCGGCGCTCTGCCATGCGTCAAAACCGGGCAGTGTGATCGGCTGCATCTGCACGGTCAGGCGCGTTGCGGGACCCGGGCGGATATCGACAGTGCGATGTTCGACTGCATGTTCCAGCCCGCGCCACACGGTTACTTCGGCTGGCCCCACGGGCAGGGTGATCCCGGCATGGCCGTTTGCGTGGAAATAGCGCTGTTCCTGCGCACGGTCGGCACGGTCGAAATTGTCATCCGCATGGATCATCGCGGTTTCGGGCGCATAGCTTCGGCCATCGCTGCCGGTGACCGATATGCGCGCGGCAACGGGCCTGCCGTCCTCATCGGTCAAGGTCAGCGCCAGCGTGCCCACATCGTGCAGGTAGACAGGGGCACTGATCGCCAGTTCGCGGCGCGCGCCGCCCGGCAGGTCCAGTATCTCGATACGCCCGTCGCCGCTTTCGTTGGAGACGAAGGCGATGTGGCGGCCATCGGGTGACCAGCGCGGCGAGAAGATATCGAAATCGCCATAGGTCAGCGGAATCGGCAGGCCGCCCGCCGCATTCACGATCCACAACTGGTGCCATTGCCGCCCGGCATAGGAAGACCAGATTATGCGGCTGCCGCCCGGACCCCAATCGGGCCGCGCGCGCCAGCTGGTTTCCTCCTCGCGCACAAGCTGCGGCTCTCCGCCTGCAACCGCGCGGCGCCACAGCGATCCTGTACCATATCCGGTCTCCGGATTGGTGACATAGATGATCTCGCTGCCATCGGGGGACCAGCTGGGGCTCAGCTCATGATCGAAGGTGGAATAATAATAGCGCGAAATCGCGCTCTCGCGTTCGGGAGAGAACTGCACCGGTTCAAATGCGCCGCCATCCATTGCCGCGGTGAAGATGCGGAAACGGCCGGTGGCAAAGGTGGAGACAAAGGCGATGCGGTCCCCGGAGGGCGACCAGCGCGCCTCCAGATTGACGCCGCCATTGCTGGTGAGCCGCCTTGCAGCGCCGCTGGCGACATCCAGCGTCCACAGCTCGATCGCGTCCTCATCATAGCGTGAAAAGATGATCGTGCTGCCGTCGGGCGACCAGTCCGGCTGATAGTCATAGCCCGGCCCCGCGGTCAGCTGGAACGCCTCACCGCTGGCGATGTCCTGCCGCCACAGGCTGCCCTGCATCGAATAGACCAGCGCGCTGCCATCGGGCGACCAGCTGAGCGAACTGGCTCCGCTGGTAAGCTGGGGAATATACATTTCGCGCCAGTAGTAATTATGCGGCACGTCCACCTGTCGCAGCACCGGTTCGCGGCCCGGTTGAGGTTCGCTTTGAGCCTGATCCTGGGCATTAACAGGAATGGCCAGCGCAAAGGCGAGGAGGATTGCGGCGGCGAACGAGCGGATCATTGGGCAAGCCTTCCGTGGCGGGCGAGTATCTGGCGCAACTGGTCATGGTCGAGCGCGGGAACGTGGTGCCCCTCGGCCCCGGTCATCGGCTGGCCCGCAACCATCGCGTTGACGATGGCTTCCTCCACCGCCTGTACCGTGGCGGTGAACAACGGGTCCATATTGCCATTGGCGATCATTTCGACCGGTGGCGGATTTTCCGAAGCGGCATCGGGATTGGCGGTGGAAAAGGCAATGAAGATATCGCCCGATCCATTGCCGCTGACCGCGCCCGTGCGTGCCAGCCCCAGCGATGCGCGGCGGGCCAGCCGCTGCAATTGCGTGGGCAGCAGCGGCGCGTCGGTGGCGACCACGATGATGATCGATCCGGTTTCCTCATTCCACACACGCGGCGTATCAAGCTCGCGCCCGATCGGCACACCGGCGATGGTCGCCTGATCGCGCAGTCCGTGATTGGCCTGCACCAATACGCCCACGGTAAAACCGCCCTCCTCAGCCGTCAGCACGCGAGAGGCGGTGCCGGTGCCGCATTTGAGCTCGTAGCAGATCATGCCCGTGCCGCCGCCGACATTGCCTTCCTCGACAGAGCCGCCATGCGCGCCTTCAATCGCTTCGAAGACATGTTCGGGCTTCACGTGGAAGCCGTTGATATCATTGAGATGGCCGTCCCATGTCTCGGCAACAACGGGCAGCGACCACCAGTAGCCGGTGGCATCGGCCCCGCCCTGCGCCACGCGCCACTGGATCACCGCATCGCGCACCACGCCCACGGAATGGGTGTTGGTGATCATCACCGGGCCTTCCAGAAAGCCGGATTCGTCGATCCATGCCGTCCCGGTCATCTCGCCATTGCCATTGAGGGAGAACCAGCCGGCAAAGGCGGGCCTGTGCATCGTGTCCGCCCCGCGCGGCAGCACGGCGGTTACACCGGTGCGCACATCGTCGTCCTCAACAATGGTGGCAAAGCCCACGGTCACCCCGGCCACATCGGTAATGGCGTTGAGCGGACCTGTTTCGCCATCGAAAGGCACGCCCAGATCGCGCGCGCGCGGTTCATGGGTGGGTGCGGTCTGGGCAAGAACGGGCGCGCTGCTCAGCGCGGTGAGGGCAATGGCGGCAGCGATCTTCAGCATGGTCATTCCTCTCAAACCTTGTCACGCAGGGCCTTCAGCCCCTCGCCCTCCAGCACGAATATCCGCTCGGCACTGGCTTCGGAAAAACCGGCCGCCTCATAGAAGCGGGCACCGGCCTCATTGGATGCGGCAACCGACAATCGCAGATATTGCGCGCCGCGCGCCGCGCGCGCCAGCAAGGCAAGCGCCACGCCGGCACCGCGGTGATCGGGCGCGACATAGAGATCCTGCACATAGATGCCGGGCAGGCCGCGCCAGCTTGAATATTCGGGGAAGCACAGCGCCATGCCCACGGCCTTGCCATCGCACATGGCAAGGTGCGCGGTGAACAGCGGGCGCGGTCCAAATCCATGCGCCAGAATGGCCGTTTCACCGCCCTTGATGGCACCGGGATAGCCGGTTTCTGCCGCCAGCGCTTCCAGCATCGCCTGGATCAGCCCGGCATCCTCGGCGCGGGCAAGGCGCAATGTTACCTGGTCTGTCATCGTCAGAACGCCACCTTGTCATGGCCCTTGAGCGCCAGCATTTCGCGGGTTTCCCCGGCTGTCGCCACTTCAAGGCCGAGCTCTTCCAGAATCCGTCGCATGGCCGCAACCTGCGCGGCATTGCTGGGGGCCAGTGCGCCGCCGGGAAGGCTGAGCGAATCCTCCAGCCCGACGCGCACATTGCCGCCCATCACCGCGCCCACCGTGGCCAGCGGCAATTGCTGCTTGCCCGCCGCCAGCACGGAGAAGCGATAATCATCGCCCAGCAGCCGGTCCGCGGTGTTCTTCAGGTGCACCAGATTGTCCACCGTGGCGCCGGCCCCGCCCAGCACGCCGAGCACGAATTGCAGATAGATCGGGCCTTTCACCAGCCCCTTGCGGTAATAGTATCCGAGTGTTTCGACGTGGCCCAGATCATAGCATTCGAACTCGAACCGGGCGCCGGTCGCCACGCCCATTTCGAGGATTTCCTCAATATCGGCAAAGCTGTTCTTGAAGATCGCATCGCGCGTCTTGAGCAGCAATTCAGGCTCCCAATTGTGCTGCCAGTCGGAATAGCGATCAGCCAGCGGGAAGGTGCCGAAGTTCATCGATCCCATGTTTAGCGAGCACATTTCAGGCTGCGCGGCGCGCGCCGGGGCCAGCCGCGTTTCCAGCGGCATCAGTGACGATCCGCCGGTGGAAATGTTGAGCACGGCATCGCAGCGACCGGCGATATCCTCCAGAAACGGGCGGAAATGCTCAGGATCGGCGCTGGGATAGCCGCTGTCCGGATCGCGCGCGTGCAGATGGATGATCGCCGCGCCCGCCTGCGCCGCCTCGACAGAGGCATCGGCGATCTGGCGCGCGGTGATGGGCAGATGCGGGCTCATCGTGGGCGTGTGGATCGATCCGGTCACGGCGCAGGTGACGATAACCTTACGCGCAGGACGGGCCTTGGAGATGCGATCAGTCTGTACGTTCATGATAACTCACCCGCATGGCCGAAAGGCCGACAAGAAAAACCAGCACCGTGCCCACCACCATCACCGCGCCCAGCGCGTTGACTTCCGGGCTGACGGAATCGCGCAGCATGGCGTAAATCTGCGTCGGCACAGTCTCCGTGCCGCCCGGCTTCCAGAACAAGGTGCCGGTGATGTTGTCGAAACTGATGGTGAAGGCGAACAGGGCGCCTGCCAGCAGCGCCGGAGTCAGCAGCGGCAATGTGGTGCGGAAAAAGGCCTGCACCGGGCTGGCGCCAAGGCTTTTGGCCGCATCCTCATAGGCCGGATCGAGCCCGGTCAGCCGCGCCTGAATCACCAGGATCACGAACGGCAGGGCAAAGATCACATGGCCCGCCAGCAGCAGCGGAAAGCTGCGCGGCACGCCCATCCATGACAGGAACAACAGCAGTGCCGCCGCCAGCACCACTTCGGGCACCAGCAGCGGGGCCAGCAGCACGCCCGCCACCCACGCCTTGCCGGGGAAATCATGGCGCACCATCGCCAGCGCGGCCAGCACGCCGATGGCGGTGGAGATCAGCGCCGTGGCCAGCCCCAGCACCAGCGAGGTGCGCACCGCGGCAAGAATTGCATCATTGGCCCACAGATCGGCGAACCATTGCAGCGTCACGCCCTCAATCGGGAAACCGCCGAACTGGTTGGTGGCAAAGGCCAGCAGGATCACCGCCGCCAGCGGCAGGAACAGAAAGGCATAGATCGCCCCGGTGGCCAGACCCAGAACCGTGCGCGAGGTCATGCTGCCGCCCTCCCGATCCGTTCCAGCCCCAGGAAGCGGGCGGCAATGGCGGTGACCATGCCCAGCGCGCCCAGCAGCAACAGCGCCAGCACCGCGCCGGTGCGCCAGTCGAGCTGGATGATCATCGCCTCATAGATAAGATTGGCGAACATCGCGTCCTTCGGGCCACCCAGGATGATCGGCGTGACATAACTGCCCGCCGCCAGCAGGAAACAGATCAGCGATCCGGCGGCAAGGCCGGGCACGGACAGAGGCAATGTGACGCGGCAGAATGCCTGCCAGCTGCTCGCCCCCAGCGATTTTGCGGCACCGGGCAGGCTCTCATCCAGCCCATCGAGCGCGACATAGATGTTGAGGATCATGAACGGCAGGATGAAATGGACCAGCCCGACGATCACCGAAACCTGATTATACAGCAGCGGCCACGGCGTATCGATCAGCCCCAGCCCCATCGCCGCCTCGTTGATCGCGCCGCTGGCACCCAGCACGTTGATCCAGCTCATCGTGCGGATGATATAGCTGATCCAGAACGGCAGCACGATCAGCAGCAGCAGCAGGGGCCGCCAGCGCGAGCGCGACGTGGCCAGGAAATAGGCTGGCGGATAGCCCAGCAGTGCGGCCACCAGCGTGGAAACGCCGGCAACCAGCAGGGTCTTGACCAGAAACCACCAGTAGAAGCCATCGCCCAGAACGGACTGCCACGCGCCCGTTCCGGCGGTGTTTTCGGAATTGCCGACGTTCAATATGCCCAGCGACAGCAGCACGGTGAACAGCAGCGGCACCAGCAGCAACAGGGTGATGGCGATGATGGCGGGCGCCAGCAGCCAGCGATGGGCCAACGCTCTTTTCGAATCTGCACCTTTCGAATCTGTACCCGGCATTTTCATATTGCCATATCCACCTGCTGCATGGCATTCTCTCTTCTGATAGGCTTCCCGTCAATCATAGCTTGAGGGAATGGTATGATGTCAGAAGACAAAGGCGAACTTGCCTGGCGGCTGGACTGGAATCTGGTGCGCACCTTCCTTGTCATCGTCCAGGAAGGCTCCATTACCGGCGCTGCCCAGCGGCTCGATCTCAAGCAGCCCACCGTCAGCAATGCGTTGCGCCGGCTGGAGGATACGCTGGGCCACCGGTTGATCGATCGCGGGCCGCGCAAGTTTGCCCCCACCACCCACGGCGAGGCATTGTTTGCACAGGCGCTCGACATCTTCGGATCGCTGGACCGGCTGCCGCTGATCCTTGGCGATATTGACGAGGAGGTTTCGGGCGAAGTGGTACTTTCCATGGCCAGCCACGTGGTCAGCCCGCTGGTGGATGCCACGCTGGCCGATTTCCAGCAGCATCATCCGCGCGCCCGGCTGGCGATCCGCGTGCGCCCGTCGCTCGACGTGATCGAAGATGTGCTGGGCAAGAAATGCTCGCTGGGCATCTGCCTTGTGCGTGAGCGTGATGCGGATCTGGAATACACCCATCTCTATACCGAGCATTTCGGCTTCTTCTGCGGTCCTGCCCATCCGCTGTTCGGCAAGAGCGACCTGACGCTGGCGGATATGCGTGAGGAGCGCAGCGTCTCCTTCGATACCGACCAGCTCAACGATGTGCTGCGCCCCGTCGCCATGCTCCGCGCGCGCGCCAGCTTTGCCGGTCAGCCGGTGGGCGTATCGAACAATCTGGAAGAGGTGCGCCGGATGGTGATTGCCGGAATGGGCATCGGCCCGCTGCCGATCCACGTGGTGACCCGCGACGTGGCAGACGGCCTGCTCTGGCGCCTGCCGCCCTATGATGATCCGCCCGCCGTGGATGTTTCCGTCGTGCGCCACCCTGCCAACCGGCTGAGCCGCGCCGAACAGGCTTTCTGGACCCTGCTGTCGAAGCGGATAGAGGAAACTCCGCGCGATCAGCGCACCTATGGGCTGGATGGCCGCAGCCTGGTGGCCAGCAGCGTGGCCAGCAGCGCATGAGCTTTGAAAATCACGCCTACCGCCTGTTTGCCACCTTGCGCGATGATCCGCGCGGCAGGCGAGATTTCCTGCGCGCAATGGCAAAGCTTGGCGCGGCGGCGGGTGTGGTTGGCGGCCCGCTGGGCATGGCCGCGCTCGCTCAAACGCAGGCCCAGACGCAAAGCCGGCCGCAAAACCGACCACAACGCCAGCCGGTGCGCCAGGTCCGCTTTGATGGCTGGGGCGGCGTGGTATCGCAGGCCTTCGAGGATTACGCCTTCGCCCCGTTCGAGCGGGAGACCGGTGTCGAGGTGGTGAGCGGAACCTTTGGCGGCAGCGATGAATTCCTTGCCCGGGTGATCGCCAACCGGCCCGGCGAATATAATGTCGCGCATCTTTCCGGCGTGTTCGATTACGCCCGCTTTCACGATCAGGGGCTGACCTCGGCGCTGGATGAAAGCAACATCCCCAATCTGGCGCTCACCATCCCGCAGCTCGCCGCGCCGCTGCGTGCTGTGACCGGCGGATCACTGTCCGCCATTCCCTATGATTACGGGACCACCGGGATCGCCTTCAATCCAAGGCGCGTGTCCGCCGAACATGTGGCGCGGGCGGGATCGCGCATATTGATCGATCCGCAATTTCGCCACCGCATCGGCGGTTGGGACGAATGGCGCACGCGCATCTGGTATGCCGCCGCCGCCGCTGGCCAGAACCCCAATGCCATCACCGATATGGACGCGGTCTGGGCGATGATCCGCCGCCACCGCGACCTGACGGTCAAATACTGGTCCTCCGGCGCGGAACTGATGAACCTGCTGGCGCAGGAGGAACTGTTCGTCACCGATGCCTGGTCCGGTCGCATTGCCGCGCTGCGCAATGCCGGCGTGGAGATGGGCTTTCACCAGCCTGCCGATGGCGTGGCCTGGCAGGAATGTATCTTCGTACTGAGAGGATCGCCGATGCGCGAATGCGAAAAACTGCTCAACTTCATGCTCGAACCCGAAGTGGCGATCATGGTGGCAGAGGCGCAATATTACCCGCCCTCGCTCGATCCGACCAAGGTCGACCTGCCCGCCTCGATCCGCTCGCTGCCCGGCTTCGTGGCCGATGGCGACCTGTCGGGATATCGCTTTTTCGATCCCGCCTACTGGAACGGGCATGAGCGCGACTGGGCGCCGATGTTCAGCCGGGTGCAAAAGGGATGGTAAAGGCAGTGGAACTTCGCGGCGTGGTCAAGCGCTATGGCCCCACGCTGGCGGCAGACCATGTTTCGCTGACTGCAAAGCAGGGCAGCTTCACCACATTACTGGGCCCCAGCGGCTGCGGCAAGACCACGCTGCTGCGCCTGATCGCCGGGCTGGAACAGCCGGATGAGGGCGAGATATTGATCGGCGGACGGTCGATGGCGGGCGTGCCGCTGCACAAGCGCAAGATCGGGCTGGTGTTCCAGAATTACGCGCTGTTCCCGCATCTTTCCGTGCACGAGAACATAGCCTTCGGCCTGCGCTATCACGGGATCGACAAGGGAGAAGAGCAGGACCGCGTGCTGGCCATGCTGGATCTGGTGCGCCTGCCCGGACGCGGCGATGCGCGCCCCGGCATGCTTTCTGGCGGACAGCGCCAGCGCGTGGCTCTGGCCCGGGCGCTGGTGATCGAACCGGACGTGCTGCTGCTGGACGAGCCATTGTCCGCGCTCGATGCCAATTTGCGTGACGAAATGCGCATTGAACTGCGCGCAATTCAGGAACGGCTGGGGGTGACCACCATCTTCGTCACCCACGATCAGGGTGAAGCGCTGGCCATGTCGGACGCGATTGCCGTGCTGCGCAGCGGGCGGCTGCAACAGGTCGGCAGCCCGGCAGAGATATACAACCGCCCCGCATCGCCCTTCGTCGGCAATTTCCTGGGCCAGTGCAACATCCTGCGCGGCACCGTTCAGCAAGCCAACGGAGACAAAGTGACCGCAGAGGTGGACAATATCGGCGCTGTTCATGCGGTGACGGGCGGTGATGCGCTCTCTCCCGGTATGCCGGTGGATCTGGTGGTGCGCGCGGAAAAGCTGCGCCTGTCCGTTGCTGGCAGCGAACCCGGCGATGCCAGCGGCGCAGCCTTCGCGGGCCGGATCGAAGCCGTCGACTATCAGGGGCAGGCCGTGCGCTATCTGGTCGATGCGGCTGGCCAATCGCTTTACGTGCAGACCTTTCTGGAGGGCGCACCACTGCCTGCCGGCACCGATGTCGCGCTGACATTTGCCGCCGATGACTGCCTTGCCTTTGCCGCCGTGGAGGAGCCCGCATGACCGCCGGTCTGGTGCCATCGCACCTGTTCTATCAATCGCGCCTGCGCCGCCCGACAATCGCCCGGGCCGAGGGCGTGTATATCTGGGATGTCGAGGGACGCCGCTATCTGGACGGGTCGAGCGGGGCGATGGTCTCCAACATCGGCCATTCCAACCCGCGCGTGCTCGAAGCCATGCGCGAACAGATGAACCGCGCGACCTTCGGCTATCGCCTGCATTTCGAGAATGAACCGGCAGAGCAGCTGGCCTCGGTCATCGCCGATCTGTGCCCCGGAGACCTCGACCGGGTGTTCTTCGTATCGGGGGGGTCGGAAGCGACCGAAACTGCGATCAAGCTGGCCCGCTCGCACAAGCTGGCGGTGGGCGAGACCACCCGCTGGAAAGTGATCTCGCGCGCACCGTCATACCACGGCTGCACTCTGGGCGCGCTGGCGGTCAGCTCCTACGATCCGCTGACAGAGCCGTTTGCGCCGATGATGCGCGAGATGCCCAAAGTCCCCGCGCCGCGCTGCTATCTGGACCGCGACGGCCTCGATCCCGAACAGGCCGGGCTGCGCTATGCCGAAATGCTGCGTGACAGGATTCTGGCGGAAGGCCCCGAAAGCGTGCTGGCCTTCATGATGGAACCTGTCGGAGGAGCCACCACCGGCGCATTGGTCGCGCCCGATTCCTATTATCGCCGCACGCGCGAAATCTGCGACGAATTTGGCATATTGCTGATCTATGATGAGGTGATGACAGGCGTGGGCCGCACCGGCCGCTTCCTGGCAGCCGAGCACTGGGACGCCATGCCCGACATTGTCGCGCTGGCGAAAGGTTTCGGGGCCGGTTATGCGCCTTTAGGTGCCGTTGTGGCCCCGCAGCGCATCATTGAACCGGTGCTGGATGCGGGCGGTTTTGCGCATGGATTCACCTATGCCGGCAACCCGCTCGCCTGCGCCGCCGGCCTGGCGGTAACGCGCGAAATCGTGGCGCATGACCTGATGGGCAATACCGCGCGTATCGGCGATCTGCTCAAAGCCGGGATGGAAGGGCTGATGGCGCGTTTCCCGTTCATCGGCGATGTCCGCGGCAAGGGCCTGTTGCTGGCCTTCGAACTGGTGGCAGACCGGCAGACAATGGCCCCCCTGCCCGCGCATCTGGATGCCTATGTGCGACTGGTCGATATCGCCTATGAGCGCGGCCTGATCATCTATTCCCGGCGCACGCGCGGCGGGCGAGAGGGGGATCACTTCATGGTCTGCCCGCCGATGATCAGCGATGAAAACCACGTCGATGAAATTCTGGGCAAGCTGACAGAAAGCCTGCAAGTGCTGGAGGCGCAATTGAACCTGAGCGTGGCGGCATGAGGACATTTCTTGCCCAACAGGCCCAGTCCGCGCATTTCCCGCGCACCTTCCTGGTCAACGGGGTGATGCAGGACAATCCCGAACACCCTGACCGGATCGCCCGCCTGCGCCAGGGGGCCGAGGCTGCCGGGTGCCGGATCGAGCAACCCGCGGACAGCGGAATGTCGGCCATTTCGGCGGTGCACACGCCCGAATATCTGCAGTTCCTGCGCCATGCCCACAAACGCTGGAGCTACATCGCGGGCGCTTCTGAATCGGTCACGCCCAATATCCATCCAAGCCGCCGCAATGGCACCTATCCGGCGTCCGTTGTGGCGCAGGCGGGCTGGCATATGTCTGATGCCTCCTGCCCGATTGGGGCCGAAACCTGGGACGCTGCATACTGGAGCGCGCAGGCCGCGATCGGTGCCGCCGATGCGGTGCTGGCAGGCGAGCGCCATAGCTATGCCCTGTGCAGGCCGCCCGGCCACCATGCGTCGGCAGAGCTGGCCGGTGGTTTCTGCTACCTGAGCAACAGCGCCATCGCCGCGCGCCGGTTGCAGCGGCAATATCCGCGCGTGGCGGTGCTGGATGTGGACCTGCACCACGGCAATGGCACGCAGGAGATATTCTACCGCGATGCCAGCGTGCTGACCGTCTCCATCCATGCCGATCCGGTGCGTTTCTATCCTTTCTTCTGGGGCAGCGCGTGTGAGCGCGGCGAGGGAGACGGACTGGGGTTCAATTACAACCTGCCGCTGCAACGCGGATCGGGCGATGCCGAGTTCCTGTCGGCGCTGGATCAGGCGCTGGACCGCACCGCCGCTTTCGCGCCCGATGCGCTGGTGATCGCGCTGGGTCTCGATGCCTTTGAAGGCGATCCGTTTGGCGGACTGGCCGTGACCACGCCGGGTTATGGCAAGATCGGCAATGCCATCGCCAAGCGCCTGCCAATGCCTGCGGTCATCGTGCAGGAGGGCGGCTATCTGTGTGACGCGCTGGGCGACAATCTTTCCGCTTTCCTAAGCGCCTTCACCGCCGGTCACGGAGGTTGAGGCATCGATCATCTGCCCGATCCGCGCGCGCATGGCCGCTTCCACCGCAACGCCTTCGCGCGCCTTGAGATCGAGCCGGACAAGTGTGGAGCGCATCGTCGCCACCGCAGACCCGTCCTGCGTTCGCACCATGCGATATTCGACATCGATGGATTTGGTACCCAGCCGCACCGGTGCGCCGGAAATAGAGAACATCGTGCCGGGCAGCATCTCCGCATGATATTCATAGACCTGCCGCACATCGGCCCAACCAAGGCCATCGGCCTGCGAAACAGGGCTCGTCCCGCTCAGGCGGAACAGCAGCTGATAGCTCGCATCGTCAAACGCAGCGGCATAGCGGCGGACGGTAAAATGACCCATGACATCGCAGTCCCAAGGCTGCACAATACCAAGATGCAGGGGGCCAGGATGCAGGGGTCCAGCGAGAAATTGGGGTTCAGATTGAGAATTCATGGAATTGATCCCGTCAGGTCGCAGGGCAAAGGCATGATTGGCCGCAATCGCCCGGATTGGCAACCGGAGGCGCGCAGGTGAGCGAAGACCTTCAGGCGCAGTTGCGCCACACCAGCAAGCTGCTCTCCACCAACCCGGCAGCGGCGGAAAGCCAGGCACAGGCGATACTGGCAAAGGCTCCCGAAAACCCGGACGCGGTGTTGTTGATGGCTGCCGCCGCCCGCCGTCAGGGCGATCCGGCGCGCGCCGCGCACTTGCTCAGCCCGCTGGCGCAGAGCGGAAAGGGCCGCGCCGACGTGCATCAGGAACTGGGTCTGGCGTGGGCATCGCTGGGACGCAGCGATGATGCGATCGAGCAGCTGGAAATGGCCGTCACGCGCAACCCCGGCCTGTCTGCCGCATGGCGCGCGCTGGGGGACCAGCATACCGCGCGCGGCGACAGCGGATCAGCCGATACCGCCTATGCGCAGGCGATCCGCGCATCCGTCAACGATCCGGAACTGATGCGCGCGGCCGATGCGCTGGTTTCCGGCGAGCTTGCCGTGGCCGAGCCGATCCTGCGTGACAGGCTGAAACGCGCGCCCACCGATATCGCCGCCATTCGCATGCTGGCAGAGCTGGCATCGCGGCTGGGCCGCTATGGCGATGCGGAAAAGCTGCTGTCGCGCGCGCTGGAGCTGGCACCTGGCTTCCGCCCGGCGCGGCACAATTATGCGCTGGTGCTGCACCGGCAGAACCGCGCGGCAGAAGCGCTGGAACAGATCGACATGCTGCTGGCGGATGATCCGCACAATGCCGGCCTTGCCAATCTCAAGGCCGCGGCGCTGGGCCGGATCGGCGAGTTCGAGGACGCCATTGCCCTGTATGACGATGTGCTGGATCGCCATCCGGACCAGCCCAAGGTGTGGATGAGCTATGGCCACGCGCTCAAGACCGTGGGCCGCCAGCAGGACAGTATTGACGCCTATCGCAAGAGCATCGCGCTACAGCCGGGCCTTGGCGAAGCATGGTGGAGCCTCGCCAATCTCAAGCGGGTGACTTTCGCAGATGCAGACCGGGCCACCATGCGCGGCGCTCTGTCAGACGATCTGGAGCCCGAAGACCTGTTCCACCTCCACTTCGCGCTGGGAAAGGCAGAGGAGGATGCTGGCAATTATCAGGCATCCTTCACCCATTATGCGCAGGGTAACCGCCTGCGCCGGGACATGGTGCGCTATGATTCAGCGGACATTGCCGATCACCTCGTCCGGTCCCGCGCGCTGTTCACACCGCAATTCTTCACAGACCGGGCAGACGCTGGTTGCAGCGCGCCAGACCCCATATTCATCCTTGGCATGCCGCGCGCCGGCTCCACCCTTATCGAACAGATCCTGTCCAGCCACTCGCAGGTGGAAGGGACGATGGAACTGCCCGACATCCCGCAGATGGCCGCGCAGATCGGCGGGCGCAAATTGCGTTCGCAGGAGACTGATTATCCAGAGGCGCTGGCCGATCTCTCGCCCGATCAGCTGACCGCAATGGGTGAGGAATTTCTGACCCGCACACGCGTGCAGAGAAAGACCGACGCACCGTTCTTCCTCGACAAGATGCCCAATAATTTCATGCATGTGGGGATGATCAAACTGATCCTGCCCAATGCCCGGATCATCGATGCGCGGCGCCATCCGCTGTCTTGCTGCTTCTCCAATTTCAAGCAGCATTTCGCCCGTGGTCAGGCGTTCACCTATGACCTGGCCGAGCTGGGCCATTACTACCGCACCTATACCGAGCTGATGGCGCATTTCGACGATGTGCGGCCCGGCGCCGTGCACCGTGTTTTCTATGAACAGGTGGTGGCCGACGTGGAGGGTGAAACGCGCGCGCTGCTGGATTACCTGAACCTGCCGTTTGAGGAATCCTGCCTGCGCTTTTACGAAAGCGACCGCGCCGTGCGCACTGCAAGTTCCGAACAGGTGCGCCAGCCGATCTTTTCCGACGGGCTGGCCCAGTGGAAGAATTTCGAACAATGGCTGGGCCCGCTCGAACAGGCGCTGGGTCCGGCCCTGACCGATTATCCGTGCAAATTGTAATTTTGCCGACTGTTGTCAGTTTGCCATAGCGGCCCGGCTTTAGACCGACCTTGGGAAGCCGTCCGACGAGCACCTCTTGACACATAGGTAAATTACAGTTCTTTTACACCTGTCAAAGTGGCTGGAACGCAAGCATTTCCGCCATTTATGGCACCATTTCTAGGGGGAATACCGCAGACGGATCTGAGCGCCCGATTGGTCACCGACAGCACTAGCTGCGCAGATCTGATCCGCTCGCAACATGAGGGTTTTACAATGGGTATGGAATCACGCGATCGTCGTTCGGGCCGGGCCTTGCGGGCCGTCACAGGCCTGCTTCTTGGTTCCAGCATATTGGCAAGCGGTGCGGCATTCGCCCAGGAAGCCGTGGATGACAGTGCCGCCCCGACCGCGTCCAGTTCCCAGAACAACACCATCCTCGTGACCTCGCAGCGGCGGGTCGAAGATCTTCAGGACGTTCCGATCAGCGTCCAGGTGCTCAATACGGAGCGGCTGGAGAACCTGCAGGTTGACGGGCTTGAGGACTATGTGAAGTTCCTGCCCAGCGTCTCGACGCAGAATTACGGTGGCCCGTTCTACCAGCTCGTCTACATGCGCGGCGTGGCCAGCGGCGGTGACGGCAACCACTCCGGCCCGCTGCCCAGCGTGGGCACCTATCTCGATGAACAGCCGATCACCACGGCGCAGGGCAACCTCAACGTCCATCTGTATGACGTCGCCCGCGTGGAGGCTCTGGCAGGCCCGCAGGGCACGCTGTTCGGCGCATCCAGCCAGGCCGGCACCATCCGCATCATCACCAACCAGCCCGATGCGAGCGGCTTCGACATGGGCTTTGATGTCGAAGGCAATTATGTCGATCACGGCGAATTCGGCGGCGCCCTCGAAGGCTTCGTGAACATGCCGATCAGCGATACCATCGCTGCTCGCCTGGTGGGCTGGTACGTCAAGGATGGCGGCTATATCGACAACATCCGCGGCGTGCGCACATTCCCCAGTTCGGGTGAAACTGACGACAATCTGGCGCTGGTCGAGGACGACTTCAACGACGTCGAGACCTATGGTGCCCGCCTCGCGCTGGGCATTGAGCTGGATGACAACTGGACCGTCACGCCGTCCATCATGGCGCAGAAGCAGAACACCTCCGGCACGTTCGCCTTCCTGCCCAGCCTCGGCGATCTGAACGTCCAGACCTATCGCGACAATTTCCAGGACGATGAGTGGGTGCAGGCGGCGATGACCGTCGAAGGCCGCATCGGCAATTTCGATCTGGTCTATTCGGGCGCCTATCTGGAACGCGGCATCGATGGCCTGGCCGATTATTCGGACTACGCCTATTTCTATGACGTGCTGTACGGCTATGGCTATTACTTCGTGGCCGATTGCCCGGCGCAGGATTTCAGCTGCCCGCTGGTCAATCCCTCGCAGTATTTCTCCAGCCGTGACCGCTTCAACAAGGTGAGCCAGGAACTGCGCCTGTCCTCACCGCAGGATGAGAGCGTGCGCTTCCAGGCAGGCCTGTTCTACCAGCGCCAGGAACACGACATCCAGCAGCGTTACCAGATCGACAATATCGCCAGCTTCATCGAAGTGCCCGGCTGGTCCGACACGATCTGGCTGACCAAGCAGACGCGTATTGACCGCGACTATGCCGCGTTTGGCGAAGTGGCCATTGATCTGACCGATCAGCTGACAGTGACCGGCGGCCTGCGCTATTTCGAATATAACAACACGCTGATCGGCTTCTTCGGATATTCCGAAAACTTCAGCGGATCGACCGGCGTTGCTGCGTGTCGTTCTCCGATCGACGATTCGCTTTCGCCCCCGTCAACCGATGGCGCGCCGTGTACCAACCTTGCGGTCACCGATGCCGACGGCAATGTGATCGTCAATCCCGATGGCACGGTCAGTCCGCGCCGGTCCAAGAACGACGGCCTGATCCATCGCCTGAACGTCACCTACAACTTCACCCCCGATGTGATGGCCTATGCCACATGGTCGCGCGGTTTCCGTCCTGGCGGCACCAACCGGCGTGGCGGTCTGTTCGGCTATCAGGCGGACTTCCTGACCAATTACGAGCTGGGCCTGAAGACCAGCTTTGCCGATGGACTTGTGCGCTGGAACGCGGCCATCTTCCAGCTGGACTGGGACAAGTTCCAGTTCGCCATCCTTGGTCCCAACGGGCTGACCGAAATCCGCAACGCCGCACAGGCGCGCATTCGCGGGTTTGAAACGGATGTCACGCTGCAGCCGGCAGACGGCCTGACACTGGCCGCCGGGATGACCTATCTCGATGCCAAGCTGACGGATAATTATTGCGGCTTCACCGATGCCAATGGCGATCCGGTGACGGTCTGCGCCAATCCGCCCGCACCGGCTGGCACGCGGCTTCCCGCATCGCCCAAGTTCAAGGGCAATGTCACCGCGCGCTACGAATGGTTCCTGAACCGCGACCTGCTGGCCCACGTGCAATTTGCCGGGGTTCTCCAGTCCGATATCCGTTCCAACCTGCTGCTTGAAGACAACCGTCTGGTTGGCACGCAGGATGGCTACGGCACGGTCGATCTCGCTGTCGGCGTGAAGAAGGATCTGGGCGGCTGGAATGCCGAATTCTACGTCACCAACGTGTTTGATGAGCGTGGCCAGGCCTATCTCTACGCGCAGTGCGGTTCTTCGGTCTGCGCCAATGATGTCCCGGGCATCGGCGGCAATGTCTATCAGGTTCCCAACCAGCCGAGGACGTTCGGCCTGCGGTTTGGATACAGCTATTAAGCCTGGTCAGGATGACCTGCAGCGGACCGGGCGGATAGCGTGAGCGCCGCCCGGATCGCGGCAGGGGACGAGCCTGCCAAAGGCGGCAAGCTGGGCCGCTGGATGACGATATCGCTGGTCATGGGCAACATGATCGGTTCCGGCATATTCCTGCTGCCCGCCACGCTGGCCCCGCTGGGCTGGAATTCGATTGTCGGCTGGCTGTTCACCATAGCGGGCGGCCTGTGCCTTGCCGCGACCTTCGCCTGGCTGGCGCGGCAGATGCCCGTTGAGGGCGGGCCTTACGCCTATACCAACGCCGCGTTCGGCCCCCTGCCCGCCTTCATGGTGACATGGAGCTACTGGATATCGTTGTGGATCGGCAATGCGGCCATTGCCGTGGCCGGTATCAGCTATCTGGGCGTGTTCGTGCCCGGCATGTCTGCCACCACCGGCGGCGATGCACTGGCGGCAGTGGTGCTGATCTGGGCGCTGACCTTCCTCAACCTGACAGGATCGCGATCGGCCGGGGGGTTCCAGCTGGTCACCACCGTCATCAAGGTGCTGCCGCTTCTGCTGGTGATTGTACTTGCCGCAGTTGCGATGGGCACGGGCGAGGCAGAGCTGCGGCCGATGGAGCCGGGCGGCATCCAGCCCGGCATCGTGACCGCCGCCGCCACGCTGACCCTGTGGGCCTTGCTCGGCCTGGAATCGGCGACCGTTCCGGCGGGCAAGATCCGCGATCCGGAGCGCACCATTCCCTTTGCCACGCTGGTCGGCACGGCGCTGACCGGACTGCTCTACCTGGTCACCTGTTCGGCCATCATCCTGCTGATGCCAGAGGATATCATCGCCAGTTCGGGAGCGCCCTTTGCCGATTTTGTCGAGCGTTTCTGGGCGCCCGGCCCCGCCCTGCTGATTGCCGGTTTCGCCGCCATCAGCTGCTTTGGCGCGCTCAATGGCTGGATCATGGTGCAGGCCGAACTGCCCTATGCGATGGCCCGCGCCGGCGCCTTTCCGCGCTGGTTTGCAAAGGAAAACGCGGCAGGGTCACCCGCCCGCGCGCTGGTGGTTTCCAGCGCCCTGATGACGGTGGTGGTCTTGCTCAATTACGATAGCTCGGCGGCGGAGATATTCGGCTTCCTGCTGCTGATTTCCACCGCCTGCAGCCTGTTCATGTACCTTGTGTGCATGGCCAGTGCACTGCGGCTTCGGTTTGGCGGCGGCATGGCTTCGCGCAGATATCTGCCGTGGGTGGCCGCGCTCGCCACGCTCTATTCCGCTTGGACCATCTATGGCGCAGGCGGAGAGGCCGTGGCGTGGGGCGTGGGGCTGCTGCTGGTGTCGCTGCCCGTCTATGCACTGATGCGCTGGCGCGCTGCATGACCGGCACCGCAACCGCTCAATCTCCACTATCACCGAAGCCATATTCGATGTAGCTTTGCCTCAAAGTCTGGGAGGGCTGAGAGGGATGCTGGAAACCACATCGAAAATTGCGATGGCCTGTGCGCTTTGCTTGGGCCTCACGGCGGTTCCGGCCAATGCTGCCGATGAGGATACACCGCGCAGGCCCAATATCCTGCTGATCATTTCCGATGATGTCGGCCTCGACGTCACACCCGGCATGGTGCCCGGACTGATGGAACAGCTGATCGCCCAATATGGCCCCGAAGGCCACGATCATCCCGATTACCAGGCCATCAATGGCCATCCCGCCTCCACGCCGGTGCTCGATCAGCTGGCCGATGACGGCATGGTCTTCACCGATGCCTGGGCGCAGCCCTTCTGCTCTCCCACGCGGGCATCCCTGCTGACCGGCCTGTTCGCCGGGCGTACCCATGTGCAGACCTATGCCGACGCGCTGAGCCAGAACCACGATTCCTTCGTCCGCACGCTGGCCGACAGGGGCGGATACAGCACGGCGGTATTCGGCAAGTGGCACATGGCGGGCCTGCCTGCTGAAGGCGGCGATTATCCCGGCATGAAGCCGAAGGAGGCCGGGTTCCAGCTGTTCCGCGGCAATATGCATGCCGCGCTCCCGTCGTTCTGGGATTATCCGCTGCATGTGCAGGATGCGGGCACGCCTGCGGGACAGTGGCGCACCGAAGAAGCGCCGGTCGCATCGCTGCCCGGCATCGCGCCCAGCACCTATGCCGCAGTGGCCAAGGGGTCGGACACGATCGACTGGATCAGGGCGCAGGAAGAAGCCGATCCGGACAGGCCGTGGTTCACCTGGCTGGCCTTCAACCTCTCCCATGCCACCGCGATCCAGCAGCCAAGCGCGATGATGGTGCCCAATGCCGATACGCTGGACGATGTCAGCCGGGCCGAGATGGAAGCATGCGGCGGCACGTTCGGCACCAATGAAGTGGGCAATTGTTCGGGCGAGGCCCTGATGCGCGCCATGACCAATTCGATGGACACGATCATCGGGCAGGTGCTGGCGGCGGTGGACGATATCGACCCCAATACCTACGTCATCTATATCGGCGACAATGGCACGCCGATGTACGGGCGGCCCAACCTCGATTTCATCGACAACATGTACATCACCCGCACCGGACGCGGCAAAGGCAGCGCGTTTGAAAGCGGCGCGCACGTGCCGATGGTCATTCGCGGACCCGGCATTGAGGCGGGCAGCCAGAACGGCGAGTTTGTCCACGTGGCCGATCTGTTCGCCACCATCCTCTCGCTTGCCGGTCTGGAAGTGCCGGAGACTGTTTCGAACAGCGCGGGCGATGCACAGATTGCGCTGGATTCGGTCTCGCTCGACCCCATTCTGCGCGGCGGAGCGGACAGGGTGCGCGATCCCGATCACGATTTCATCCTGACAGAATCGTCCAATCTGATGACTGGCGGAACCAAGGTGATCGGCGCGCGCAATGCCACTTTCAAGCTGGTGTGCACCGACAGCACCGAAGATTGCGACTTCTACAATCTGACCAGCGATCCGCTGGAGGAATATCCGCTCCCCGAACCCGGCAGCTGCGCCGCATCGGAGGACTGGACCACTGCCGATCCGTTCTGGCATTACTGCTTCTTGCTGGATGTGGTCGCCAAACGATCGATCCTGTGAAGCGCGGCGGCAGGTGAGGACATGAAGCGCATCGAAGGCGGCAGCTTTCGGATGGGATCGGACGATCACTATCCCGAGGAAGCGCCTGCGCGCATGGTTACTGTCGAGCCCTTCCTGATCGACCCGTCGCCAGTCACCAATGCCCGGTTCGCGCAGTTCGTGCAGGAAACAGGCTATGTGACATTGGCCGAGCGGCCCCCAGACGCGGCGAAATATCCCGGCGCAGACCCCGGCCTGCTGGTGCCGGGATCATCGGTGTTCGTGCCGCCGGTCAAATATCCGATCACGCCCGACCCGATGAACTGGTGGGCTTATGTTCCCGGCGCGTGCTGGCACCGCCCGCAAGGTCCCGGCAGCTCCACCGCAGGGCTGGAGGACCACCCGGTCGTACATATCGCCCACGAAGACGCGCAGGCTTATTGCGCGTGGGCGGACAAGCGCCTGCTGAGCGAGGCGGAATGGGAATTTGCCGCGCGCGGCGGGCAAGAAGGCCTGGCCTTTGCCTGGGGCGACGAGCTGGCGCCGGGCGGCGCCATGCTGGCCAATTACTGGCAAGGGCCCTTCCCCAAGACCAATATGTGTCTCGATGGCTATGATCGCACGTCCCCCATCGGGGCGTTCCCGGCCAATAGCTATGGCCTGTACGACATGATCGGCAACGCCTGGGAATGGACCAGCGACCCCTACCGGCTGGCCAGCGAGCCGGTGAAGAAATGCTGCGCGTCCGGCGGCAAGGGAGCTGGTTCCGGGGAGGATTTCCCGGTCATGGTGATCAAGGGCGGATCACATCTGTGCGCCGAGAATTACTGCCAGCGCTACCGCCCCGCCGCCCGCTATCCGCAGACGGTCGACACGTCGACCTCGCACATCGGCTTCAGATGCGGGAAAGACGCCGCCTGATCGCCCTGTTCATCGCTGGCTCAGCGGCTGCATGGCGTAGGGCAATTCGGAGGTGAAAGCCTCCACCCTGATCACCCGGCCTGCATCAAAATGATAGAGCTCCACCACCTGATAGGTGAGCGGATAGCCCTCGCCTCCAGCAGCCGGAAGATCCTCGAAGAAGCGATAGACGGCCAGGCCGCGCTCCTCATCCACGGCCAGCAATTGCCGGTCGCGCACTTCCTCGATCCGCGCCAGTACGGGCGAGCCGAACGGTGCGGCACATTCGCCCACATCCTGCCCGTTGACCGACCAGTGACATTCAGCGCCGAAAATATCGGGAGCAGCCCCGTTGGAGCCAAGCGCGTGCATGAACTGCGGCGCGGCGGCCAGCATGTCCGCGCGCGATGTGCGGCGGCTGGCGGGCAGTACGCCATAATCGCTGGCGGACACAGGCTCGGCATAGGGCGGGCCATACTGGCTGCGGCGGATCAGCGCGTCCACGCTGCCGATCGCATCGCCATCGGCAGCGACGGTAAAGGCCGCCCATCCCGGCTGGCCATGTTCCTCGATCCGGCCGATCCACACCGCCTTGCCGGTCTGCGCATCGGCAATCACCAGAGGGTCTGCATCGATGGCGGTGACGGTCGCCCAGATGCCCTCGCCCACGCGGATGCCCACGCTGTTTTCGGCATAGCCGACGCGCTCACCCCAGTTCAGGCCCTGCCAGTTGTTGCCGACCATGCCAGAGGCGACCAAGCGCGCATTGGCGGCAAGGCAGGCATCATCGCACAGATCGGGCTGCGGGGCATATTCAGGGAAGTCCGCATCATCGCCCCAGAAGGGGTTATGCATGAAATAGGGAACATAGGTGAACGTCGCTTCGATCCGCTGGATCTCGGCATCGCGAATGCGGAAGGCTTCAATCAGCGAAATCGAATTGGGCCATTTGAGCGCGGTCATCATCTCGCGCCCATTGGTCAGCAGATAGCGATCGAACTCATTGGCATGATCGAAGAAACCCGATCCGACCACCACGCCGCGCTGCACATCGACCAGCGGCAGTTCGCGCCTGATACGCTTGTTGATGCGGTACAGCCCCAGCTCGAACTGAGCGCGGCAGCCGCTGGCAATATTGGCAGCACTGGCCTGTGCGCCGGGGCGCGGGGCAGTGGTGGAAATGCCGTTTTCCAGCCGCGAGCAGTCCTCCGCAAAAGGCGCGAAGACCTGCCCGTCGTTCAGCTCCACCGTATCGAAATAGGCATCGGCAATGGCCAGCATGCGCTCGCGCGGGCGGCGTTCTTCCTCTGGCAGGATTTCGTAGAATTCGCTGAAATGCTCCATGTTCTCCCAGTCGCCAAAGGGAGCAGGCAGCGATGTGCGGCGGTGGACCACGCTCTCGATCTCATCGATCAGGCCGCCTTCCACATGGATGCGCACGGCGTAGAAAACGGGCGTGCCATTCTCCCGCACGGAGCCAAACCATGCGGCATGGCCGGTGGTCTCGTCCGCCACCGCCAGCCCATCTGCATCCACATCATCGGCGGTGCGCCAAAGGCCATGGCCGACCGGCAGGATCACATTGTTCTCTGTGAACATCACATCGCCGGCAAGCGGCAGGCCGCTGGCATCGCGCGCGCCCAGTGCCTGCATATGCTGGCGGACCATGGCGATCAGGCAGTCATACTGGCAGGAGGTGTCCGGAACCGCGCTTGCCTCTCCGGGAGCCTGCGCAAGGGCCGGTGCGGCAAACGAAACTGCGCCCGCCAGCGCGATGGCGGAAATCGTGGTTTTCAAGGCTCGCATCATGGGTGTCCTCCCGCCGCAGCGTCTGTGTAATCCTCATTGGCGCGGGCGATGAGGAAGGCATGGATGTCGGCGGCGTCTTCCTCGCTCAGAATGTCGGAGAAGCCCGCCATTCCGCGATCGATGAACAGGCCGTGCAGCACGATGTCGTTGAACTGCGCGCGGGTTTCCTGTGTCATCCAGCGCAGGTCCTTCACCCCGCCCACGGCATTCTCACCGTGGCAGCGCACGCATGTGTCACCGTAAAGCTGGCGGCCATGCGATACCTGCGCCTCATTGGCGGACAGGTATGGCGGACGCGGCAGGCTGGTTGGTGGCGGCGGAGGCGGCAGGGTTACGCCTGTCGCGCCCAGACGGAACACCAGCAGCTTTGCGGTCGATGTCTGGAATGGGCCAAGGTTATAGACGGGCGAGCCTCCCCAGCCGGCGTTGATGGCGATATATTGGACCCCGTCCACCATATAGGTGATGGGTCCGGCCACCGGAGCCTGGTCAATATCCATCTCCCACAACTTGGCGCCAGTGTCGGCGCGGTAGATGGCCAGCGTCTTGTCGATCGTGCCCTGCACCAGCAGATTGCCCGCCGTGGCCAGCACGCCGCCAGAGCCGGGGTGCGCATAGGGCACGCGCCACGCCTCGCTCTGCGTCACCGGGTCCCAGGCGAGCAGATAGCCCTTTTCCTTCTCATTCGCCTCGGCCTGAAGCGCGGCCCGCAGTTCGGGCATATTGCCGCGCGACTGGCCGCTGTTGGACCGGTGATGGACGAAGTTGAAGCCGCCATCCTCGGCGCGGGCATAGGTGGAGGGCTGCTCCTGCGCGCTGAGATAGACCAGCCCGGTGTCAGGGCTGAACGCCATCGGATGCCAGCTGTGCGCCGCCAGCCAGCTGGGACTCATCAGATGCGGCGTGGTGGTGTTATGTGCGCCGGGCTGAAGCACCGGACGGCCTGTTTCCAGATCGATGCGGCTGGCCCAGGTGTTTTCAGAGACATAGGTTTCCGCGCTGATCAGTTCCCCGCTGGCGCCGTCAATCACATAGAAAAAGCCGTTCTTGGGTGCCTGCATGATGACCTGGCGTTCACGCCCGCCGATCTCCAGATCGGTCAGGATCATCGGCTGGGTGCAGGTGTAATCCCACTCCTCCTCGGGCACCATCTGATAGTGCCACTTGTACTCGCCCGTATCGGCATCGACCGCGACGATGGAGCACAGGAACAGGTTGTCCCCCTCATCATTGCTGCGGAAATACCACATGTGCGGGCTGCCATTGCCGGTGCCGATATAGACCAGGTTCAGTTCAGGATCGTAGGCGAAGCTGTCCCACGCCGTGCCGCCGCCGCCATAGCGCCACCATTCGCCCGCCCATGTGGGCAAGGCGATGTCCATGGCGCTGTCCGACGCTTCACCGTCAGGGCCATCCGCCGGATTGCCGGGCACGGTGTAGAACTTCCACAATTGCTCGCCCGTCTCGGCATCATAGGCGACCACGAAGCCGCGCACGCCGTAATCCGCGCCGCCATTGCCGATCACCACCTTGCCATCATAGACGCGCGGCGCACCGGTGATGGAATAGGCGTTCAACTCGCCTTCGGTTTCGAATGTCTGGGCAGACCACACTTCTGATCCTGTGGCCGCATCCACAGCGATCAGCCGGCCATCGAGCGCGCCGATATAGAGCTTGCCGTTCCACGCCGCGATCCCGCGCGAGGAAGGCCCGCAGCATGCCAGCCGCGCCCATTCGGGGCCGACTTCGGGATCATAGGTCCACAATTTCTCACCCGTCGCCGCATTATAGGCGGTGACGATGTTGTAGATGCTCTCATTGTAAAGCACGCCATCGACCACCAGCGGGGTCGCCTGCACGCCGCGCATGGTCGCAAGGTCATCGAACCATGCCAGGCCCAGCTGGCTGACATTGCCATCGTTGATCTGGGTGAGTGGGCTGAACCGGTCCTCTGACCAGCCGCGCCCGTGGCTCATCCAGTCGCCGATATTGGCCGGGGCATTGATATTGCGCAGAGACTGGCCGTTCACCACGGTTGGCCCGTCGACGGCGGTTGACGCGCCCACCATGCCCGCGGTGCTGCCAACCGGCGCATCCGCCGCCACGCAGCCCAGCAAAGCCAGACAAGCCGCAAGCACCCCGATTCCAGGCACTGAGCGTTTAGACCACTGCATCCCGACTTCATCCCCCCGAATGTTCTTGCACCACCCTATCGCCCAGCGCGGCGGCAATGTGAAGGGGACATGTGCGCTCTTTCAAAGAGGTGCGGGACGTCTATGATCCGCAGGCAAATCACTGGGAGGGATGAATGAAGCGCTTTCTTGCGGGCACGATACTGGCATCAATTGCACTGGGCGGATGCGTTGGCGTGGCCAGTTCTTCATCGACAGAAACCCCGGCCAGGATTCTTATCGCCGGGACCGAGATTTACCCCGAAAGCCTCACCTCCGATGTGCGCGGCAACATCTATGTCGGCAGCAATGGCGGAACGATTTACCGCGCTGTGCCGGGCGCATCGCAGGCGGCGGCGTGGATCGTCCCTGACGCACACAACGGCCTGCAATCGCTGTTCGGCGTGCTGGCAGACGATGTGCATGATCTGCTCTGGACCTGCTCCAACCCGGCCTTTGGCGGCCCGCCAGACCCCAATGCCGCGCCCGCCGCGGTCAAGGCCTTCAGCCTGTCGTCGGGTGAACTGTTCGGCAGCTGGGACTTCCCGTCGGGCAAGCCCGCCACCTGCAATGACATCGCCATCGCCGCCGACGGAACCGCGTTCGCAACCGAGATCACCTCTGGCCGGCTGTTCAGACTGACGTGGGGCAGCGATGCGCTGGAGTTGTTCGCCGAGGGAGAAGACCTTGTCGGCGTGGACGGCATCGCCTTTGCCGATGACGGCACGATGTACATCAACAACGTGCGCCAGAATCTGGTCCAGCGGGTCAATCGCCGAGCTGATGGCAGCTATGCCGGGCTGACCACGCTGGAGCTGTCACAGCCGGTTGCCGGACCCGATGGCTTGCGCCCGATTGGCGGGCATCGCTTCCTCCAGGCTGAAGGCGGATCGGGCCGCATAGCCCTGATCGCAATCGACGGTGACCGGGCGCAGGTGACCACCATCACCGATCAGTTCGATTCGGTTGCGGCCGTCACATCGGTCGGCTCCACCGGCTATTCCGCCGAAGGAAAGATCAGCTATCGCTTCGATCCGGCCCTGCAGGGGCAAGACCCCGGCGAATTCTATATCGAAGGCTTTCCGCTTCCGCCGCTGGACTGATGCGGCGGCTCCCGGCGGTTGCTGCTGCACCGCCGGGAGCCGCGCGGAGCATCAGATCGGGTAGTGACCCGGCTCGGTCTCGAAGGTGACCCAGCGCAGTTCGGTGAAGGCGTCGATCCCGGCCTTGCCGCCGAACCGGCCATAGCCGGAGGCCTTCATCCCGCCGAACGGCATTTGCGGTTCGTCCGACACGGTCGAGGCGTTGACGTGGCAGATGCCCGCCTGGATCTGCCGGGCGACCTTCAGGCCGCGCGCGGTATCGCGGGTGAACACGGCGGAAGACAGGCCATATTCGGTGTCATTCGCCAGCTCGATCGCATGCGCCTCATCGCGGGCGCGGGCGATGCCCACAACCGGGCCAAAGCTCTCATCGCGGAACAGCTTCATGTCCGGCGTCACCTTGTCCACCAGGTGCGCGGGCATCAGCACGTTGTGCGTCGTCTCTCCGCCCGTCAGCAGCTGTGCGCCCTTGCCCAACGCATCCTCGATCAGCGCATAGCAGTGATCCACCGTCTTGCGATCGACCACAGCGCCAAGCGGCGTCTTGCCCTCGGCAGGATCGCCAACGGGCATGGTGTTCACCTTGGCGGTAAACTTCTGCGCAAACGCATCGGCCACGCTGTCCACCACGATAATGCGCTCGGTCGACATGCAGATCTGGCCCTGGTTCATGAACGCGCCAAAGGCCGCGGCCTTCACCGCCTCATCCAGATCGGCATCTTCCAGCACGATCATCGGCGCCTTGCCGCCCAGTTCCAGCAGGCAGGGCTTCAAGTGCTGAGCGGCGCGCATGGCGATGATCTTGCCCACGCCGGTGGAGCCGGTGAAGTTGATCCGCTTGACCTGCGGCGCATCGATCAGCGCGCCAACTACCTCCGCTGCATCCTCGGGCGCATTGGTGACGACGTTGACCACGCCATCGGGGAAGCCCGCTTCGGCAAAGGCCTCGATAATCAGCGCATGGGTGCGCGGGCAGTTCTCGCTCGCCTTCAGGATCACCGAATTGCCGCAGGCCAGCGGCACCGCAATCGCGCGCACGCCAAGGATGATCGGCGCGTTCCACGGGGCAATGCCAAGCATCACGCCCACCGGCTCACGCAGGGCCATGGCGATTGTGCCTTCATGATCGGACGGAATGACCTCGCCCGCAATCTGCGTGGTGATGGCAGCCGCTTCGCGCACCATTCCGGCGGCCAGGCCAAGGTTGAACATCGCCCAGCCGGCAGTTGCGCCGATCTCGCCCATCATGGCGGCGACGAAATCGTCCTTCTTGCCCATCAGCGCATCGGCCGCCTTCATCAGCACCGCGCGCCGCGCATTGGGACCCATCTTCGACCAGACAGCAAAGCCAGCCTGCGCGCGCTCGGCAATCGCAGGAATGTCAGATGCCTGCATCGCCTCCGCACTGGAGGCAACCGCGCCGGTCACCGGGTTCAATCGGGAAAATTGGGTCATGTGTTCGCGTTCCTCTCAATGCCGCGCAATTACTGGTGGCTATGCAGTTTGCACCGGCGAATGAAAAGCCTCGAACTGTCTGGATGGCAGCAAATACCGGCTGCTGCGCGTGCGACCCGGCCTAATCCGACAGCCACAGCGCATGGCTGTCGATCCGCAGTTTGGTGATCGCCCGGCCAGCCGCCGCCCGGGCTGCGCCCTCGGCGCGGAAGGCATCGTGGACCATGCGTTCGCCCAGCAAAAGTTCGGCAAGGTCGATCTCGCCAAGTTCATGACCGCGCCGCAACCTGACCAGTGCCGAGACCTGCGAATCCAGCCCTGCGCGCGCCCGTTGCCAGGCATCGATGCGAAACTGCGCTTCGGTCAGGTCGGCATCGGCGGTTTCCTGCACATCGAAGCGGGCGAGCCGGGCCTCCGACAAGGCAGCGCTGGCTTCCGCCTGCGCCTGATCTGCCAGGGCGGCACGGTGGCCACCGCCAAGCGGAATGGAAAACACCACGCCCGCGCCGCGTTCTGCGCCGCTGCGTTCAGAGAACAGGCGCACGCCGATGGTCGGGTCCGCTATCCGGTCCAGCCGTGTACGCTCGGCATAGGCGGAGACGCTGCGGGCCTGCGCATCGGCGGCGGCGATTTCATGGCTGTTGGACAGCACCAGATCGTGCAGGTCCATCAGCATATCGGGGGCGATTTCCGGCTGCGGTATCTCCGGAGCGTCCACCGGCAGGGCCAGAGCGGGAAACTGCGCCGCCAGACGCACGCGCGCAAGCCGCGCTTCGCCCGCGGACTGATCCGCCAATATCCGCGCCGCGCCCAGCGCAGCTTCAGCCTGATCAAGCTCCAGCAGCGAGGCATCGCCCAGTTCCATCCGCCGTCTCACGCCGTTGCGGGCCGTTTCCAGATTGGTCACCGCGCGCGCATCCACGGTAGATTGCGCCGCCGCGCCCAGCCAGTCCCACCAATAGCCGGCCAGCATGAGGGCGGCCTGATGGCGCACATCTTCGGCCATGTTCTGCGCAGCATCGACCTGATGCGTCCCGATCTCACGATCCAGCCGCGCCTTGCCGGGCAGGCGAATGGCCCTGCTCAGCTGGGTATCGAATTCGTCAAACGAGCCTTCGCGGTCAATCCGGCGCTGGGTATAGCTGCCGGAAAACGTCAGCTCATGCGGGCCGATTGCGCGCGCATCGGCGCCTGCACGCGCTGCGGTCACGCGCTCATTCGCGGCGATGACGGAGGGATGATCGTCCAGCGCGCTGAGCACGGATGCCTCATCCGGCAGGCCCGGCTCTGCGTGGAGCGGGGCCGCGATCACCAGCGCCGGAAGAAGGAATACCAGCCGTTTCATCTCAGCCCTCCCCGCCTGCGGCATTGGGAACCTCGTCCAGCCTGTCGGCCGCACCCTCGCCAAAACGCTCGTACAGCATGGGCAGCAGGAACAAGGTCAGCATGGTCGCCGATACCAGTCCGCCCACCACCACGATGGCCAGCGGCTTCTGGATTTCCGAACCGGGGCCGGTGGCATAAAGCAGGGGCACAAGCCCGAACGCGGCGATGGCAGCGGTCATCAGCACCGGACGCAGCCGCCGTTCCGCACCGCGCCGCACGGCCTCTGCCAGCGAATGGCCTTCGGCGCGCAGCTGGCGGAAATAGCTGACCATCACCAGCCCGTTGAGCACGGCAATGCCGAACAATGCGATGAAGCCAACCGACGCCGGGACAGACAGATACTCCCCGGACAGCGCCAGCGCGATCATCCCGCCTACCATGGCAAAGGGAATGTTGAGCAGGATCAGGATCGACGCGCGCAGCGAATTGAGCGTGAAGAACAGGATGCCAAAGATCATCAGCACCGAGATCGGCAGGACGATGGCAAGCCGGGCGCTGGCACGCTGCTGGTTTTCGAACTGGCCGCCCCAGACAAGGCGGTATCCGGGCGGCAGGGGCACGTTCTGGGCGATATCCGCGCGCGCTTCCTCGACATAGCCGACCAGATCGCGGCCCGAGACGAAGGCCTGAACCATGGCGAAGCGCGAGCCGTTTTCATGCTCCAGCTTGACCGGACCCTCTGTCCTTTCGACGCTGGCAACATCGCTGGCGCGGACCAGCTGTCCGGTGGGGGAGCGGTACAGCTGGTCCGCGAAGGCCTGGGGCGAATCTGCGTTCGCTGTACCGGCCTTTATCACGATGGGCACGCGGCGATTTTCCTGCGCCACCACGCCCGCGCGCATGCCTTCGACCTGTGCGCGCATCATGTCCTGCAAATCGGTCACCGGCATGCCCAGGCGGCCTGCGGCAACGCGGTCAATGTCGATCTGGAGGTAATCGACCTCGTCATTGGCAACGGTCATCGCCTCGCTGGTACCTTCAATGGTTTCCAGCCGGGCCTGAATCTCACCCGACAGGCGCGAAAGCTCCGCCAGATCGGGGCCGAACAGTTTGAGCGCCAGATCGCCGCGCGCGCCGGTCAGCATTTCGGATGTGCGCATGTCGATAGGCTGGGTGAAGCTGGGTTCGATACCGGGGAAACGGTCCAGCACGGCGCGCAGCTGGTCCACCAGCCATTCCTTGTCCTGCACGCGCCATTCCTCGCGCGGGTGCAGTTGCAGGAAGGCATCGCTTTCGTTCAGGCCCATGGGATCGAGCCCGATCTCGTCCGATCCGACGCGGGCGATGATCGCTTCAACCTCGGGCACTTCTTCCATGATCGCCCGCTCGATCGCCAGATCGCCCGCCAGCGAATGTTCCAGCGAGACGGACGGCAGCTTGGCCAGCTGCATCACCACCGATCCTTCATCCATGATCGGCAGGAAGGTCTTGCCGGTAACGGAATAGGCAATGCCGGTGAGCACCAGCGAAATGCCCGCTATGCCGAACACCAGCTTCTTGCGGGCAAAGGAGCCATTGAGCATGCGCGAATAGACCGGCGAGATCTTGCGCATCAGCCACGGCTCATGCCCGCCGGTCTTCAGCTTCAGCAGGAAATAGGACAGCACCGGTATCAGCGTGAGCGACAGCACCAGCGCCGATGCCAGCGACAGCACGATGGTCAGCGCCACGGGTGAGAACAGTTTGCCTTCCAGCCCTTCCAGCGTCAGCAGCGGCAGGAACACGATGGCAATGATCGCAAGGCCCGAAACCACGGGTTTGGCGACTTCCGCGGTGGCGACAAAGATGTTGTGCAGCTTGCTGCTGGAGGCGTGGCGCGGGTCGGTAAGCCGCTCGACGACATTTTCCACCACCACCACGGCGCCATCCACCAGCATGCCGACGGCAATTGCCAGCCCGCCAAGGCTCATCAGATTGGCCGTGAGGCCGATGGAACGCATGAAGATGAATGTCAGCAGGGCAGCCATCGGCAAGGCCAGCGCCACAATCACCGAAGCGCGCAGATCGCCAAGGAACAGCAGCAGCAGGATGACCACCAGTATGGTCGCTTCAAGCAGCGCCTTTTCCACCGTGCCGACAGCGCGATTGATCAGGTTGGAACGGTCGTAGAAGACCTCCACGCTCATGCCCTCGGGCAGGCTTGCGGTCACTTCGGCCAGACGTTCCTCAATCCCGCTGACAACCATGGAGGCATCGGCGCCGCGCAGCCCGATCACCAGTCCCTCGACCGCCTCGCCCGTGCCGTTGCGCGTGACCGCGCCATAGCGGGTGAGACTGCCGGTACGGATATCGGCCACATCGCCAAGCCGGATCACCGCCCCGCCATCGGCGCGCACCACGGTGCTGGCAAGATCGTCCAGCGTCTGGATTGCACCGGTTGCGCGCACGATCAGCGCCTCTTCCCCGGTAACCAGCCGTCCGGCACCATCGTTGCGATTGCCTGCCTCAATGGCGGCCGCAATATCGGCGGTGCTGAGGCCGGCGGCGGCGAGTGCCAGATTGTCAGGCGCGACTTCGAAGGTTTCGACAAAGCCGCCCAGCGCATTGACGTCCGCCACACCGGGCACGGTGCGCAGTGCCGGGCGGATGATCCAGTCCAGCACGCGGCGCTTTTCGGACAGGCTCTGGGGGCCTTCCAGCGTGAACATGTACATGTCCGACAGCGGCGTGGAGATCGGCGCCATGCCGCCATCCACCGTATCGGGCAGGTCGCCCATGGCCGCGTTCAGCCGCTCTGCCACCTGGCTGCGGGCCCAGTAGATGTCGGTCCCGTCCTCAAAATCGATGGTGATGTCGGCAATGGCATATTTGGCCACTGAGCGGAGCACGGCCTGATCGGGAATGCCGAGCATTTCCATCTCGATCGGCGTGATCACCCGGCTTTCAACCTCTTCGGGGGTCATCCCCGGCGCGCGCAGGATGATCTTCACCTGGGTGGAGCTGATGTCAGGGAAGGCGTCGATCGGCAGGTTGGCAAAGGACCACCCGCCAATACCCGCCAGCAGGACAGCCAGGCCAAGCACGGCAAAGCGTAGCTTGAGCGCTTGTTCGATCAGATGACGCAACATGACCGCTATTCCGCCGCAGCGGCTTTGAGTTCGGTAATGCCGCTGGTGGCGACAGTCTCACCCGGCTCAAGCCCGGCAGAGATGATCGCTTCCCCGCCAACGGCGGAGACCAGCGTGACCGGGCGCGGCACAAAACCATCGCCTGTGCGCACGAAGACATGCTCCGTCCCGCCGATCCGCGTGACTGCCGATGATGGAATGGCAACGCCCTCGCCATCGCCCGAACCGGTGATCACCACCATCACATTGCCGCCCGGCACCAGTCCCGGCGCCGCGCCAATGCTGGCCTTGGCCATCACCGAGCGCGTGACCGGATCGATCGACGGCGCGACCGACAGGATTCTTCCGCCGACCTGCATCGTCTGCCCGTCACCGGCCGGCAATTGCAGCTCCACGCCCATTCCGGGCCGAACCTGACCGGCCAGCCGTTCGGGCAGTTGCAGGTCTATCTGATAGGAGCCGGACGCCTCGATCACGAACGGCGCCACCATGCCATCGACCGGACCGCCGGTTTCAACGCCGACATGCGCCACACGCCCCGAAATGGGCGAGCGCAGGGTCATCATCCCGTCAGGACCCACGCCGGAATAGGAATTGAGCCGCTGGGTTTCGACCACGGTCGTGCGCGCCTGCGCCAGACGGGCCGCAGCCTCGTCCGCGCGGGCCTGGGCAATGATGCCCTCGCTCGCCAGCTGCTCCAGCCGGGCGGATTGCGCTTCGGCCAGCGCTGCCTCGGACCGGGCGCGGGCCAGATCGGCGGAAATGCTGACCGGCTCTGCCGCCCTGACAATCGCCAGCGGCGCACCGCGCGCCACGGCCTGACCTTCGATCACGTATACGCGCACAGCAGCGCCGGGGAACGGCGATGTCACCGCCACCCGCGCTTCTGGCGGCAGGGTGATCTGGCCCGGAACCGTGCCCAGCGGCACATTCGTTGCCAGACGGGCCTTGGCCGTGGAGATCGCCTCCGACGGTGCAGGAGCTGCATCTGCCTGCTGGGCTGTGGTGGCGGACTGCTCATCCGCCTCACCGCCGGAGCAAGCTCCCAGCGATGCAAGCATCAGACAGCATGCGAGTGAAGGGAGAGTGGGCCTGGTCATGAAGGCGACCTTGCCGCGCCAAACTGACAACAACTTGTCAGATTGGCAGCTTTTTGTCAGTTTCAGTGCGCATAAGGCGTAAGGATAAGCATTCACAGGCGTAAGGCCGGAAAGGGAGAGAATGCGCCTGCTGCTGGTTGAAGACGATCCCGAGCTGGGCCGCAGGCTGGGGGAACGGCTGCGCGGTGCGGACTATGCGGTCGACCTGGCGCCAACAGCGGACCTGGCCGAAGACTGGCCCGATCTGGACAAGATGGCAGCCATCATCCTCGATCTGGGATTGCCCGATGGCGACGGGGTGGACCTGCTCAGGCACTGGCGCGCGGCGGGTGTTGCCTGCCCGATCCTGATCCTGACGGCGCGCGGCAGCTGGCAGGACAAGGTCGAGGGGCTGAACGCAGGCGCCGACGATTTCGTGGTCAAACCCGTTCGTTTCGAGGAATTGCAGGCACGGCTCAACGCCCTGTTCCGCCGCCACATGGGCAAGCGCGAAAGCACCATCTCCATTGGCGGCCTGACGCTCGATCCGCTGACCCATATGGTGGAGGACAATGGTGAGCCACTCTCGCTCAGCCGCCGGGAATTCTCCCTGCTCCACCTCTTCATGCGCCACGCCGGACAGATCTTGCCGCAATCCGACATCCTCGATCATCTGTATGAACTGGCGGACGAGCGGGAGCTCAACACCATCGAAGTCCTCATCGCCCGCCTGAGGCGCAAGATCGGGCGCGATCGGATCACCACACTGCGCGGCATGGGCTATCGCTTCGAGAAGAACGGGACCGCAGCATGAAGCTGAGCCAGTTGTCGTTCGGGAGCTTGCGGCTGCGCTTCCTGCTGGCGATCCTGCTGTGGGTCAGCCTGGGCATATTCGGTATCTGGTTCACCGCCACGCAGGTATTTTCCCGCCATATCGAACAGAGCTATCATGAGGAACTGGAAGTCCATGTTCGCGAGCTGGGTCGGCTGGTACAGATCGGCGCCGACGGCATGCCCGAACTGTCACGCCCGCTGTCCGATCCGCGTTATGAAGTGCCGCTGTCCGGCTTTTACTGGCAGGTGAGCATCCCGCACCAGACCATGCTGCGATCCGAATCCATGACCCGTGGTCAGCTGGACCAGAGAGTGGCCCATTCGCCCAACATCATGCACCGCATTCTGGATGGGCCGACCGGGCCGGCGATCACCTATGGCATGATCGTTCCTGGTCCCGGCGGTGAGGAAATCCATGTGGTGATCGCCACCGACCAGAGCGAGCTGGACGACGCGATCAATTCCTTCACCGTGGAGCTGACCGTCTGGCTGGCCAGCCTTGGCGCATTGCTGCTGGCAACGGGCGTCGCCATCATCAGCTTTGGCCTTCGCCCGATGAGCCGCCTGGGCAAAGCGATCACGCGGCTGCGCGAGGGCAAATCCGCCAGTCTGGAAGGGCGCTATCCCACCGAAATTGCGCCGCTGGTGCAGGATCTGAACGAGTATATCCGGCAGAATTCGGAGATGGTCAGCCGCGCCCGCGTGCAGGCCGGCAATCTTGCCCATTCGCTGCGCACGCCGCTGGCGGTGCTGACCGATGAGGCCGAACAGCTCGCCCTGCGCGAGGAATGCGCCGCCTCGGCGCAGGTCCTGCTGACGCATACGGAGATGATGCAGCAGCAGATCGATTACCAGCTTGCCCGCGCGCGGCTGACCGTCGCCTCAAGGCTCCCCGCCACCCGTGCCAGACTGCCGCAATTGCTCGTTCCCATCCTCAACGCGATGACCCGGCTGCATCCTGGCAAGCGCTTTGACCTCGAGCCGCCGGATCAGGAGATTTCGCTGCCGGTCGATCCCGTCAATCTTTCGGAAGTTCTGTCCATCCTGCTCGACAATGCCGGCAAGTGGGCGCGCGACAAGATCGCCATCACCATCGCGCGCGCGCAGGACGGGACCGTGATCGTCACCATTCGCGATGATGGTCCTGGCATGAATGAGGGGGAGATCGCGCGCGCCTTCGATATTGGCTCTCGCTTCGATGCGCAGATGCCGGGGTCGGGTCTGGGGCTGGCGATGGCAAGCGAGTTTGCCCAAAGCATGAATGGCGAGATTGTGCTGGAAGCCGGATCACCGGGCCTGATCGCCCGCCTGCGCCTGAAGCCCGGTCCGGCAGGCGAGCTGCCGTAAGCTCAGGGAGCAGCTTGCCCTGCTCTCTTGCCCTGTTCTAGACCTTCCAGCTGACCGCGCGCCGTTCCCGGTCAACGCAGATGTCCAGCACATCGCCGCCTTCGCCCAGTGTAAAGATGAAGCCCGGGGAAGCGGGCGAATTCCAGTCCTGCGGGTGTAGTTCGCCGCCATCGACAGAGCGCCAGTGGCCATCTTCGGGAAACCGCCGGAACAGGGCGATCCGCTCCGCCCGCATGCGCGAAAGGCCCGCGGTGAATTCCTCCAGCTCCCGGTCACGCCCTTCCCAGTCAATCCAGCTGATCGCATTGTCCTGCGCATAGGCGTTGTTGTTGCCTTGCTGGCTGCGACCCATCTCGTCCCCGGCGGTCAGCATGATCGTGCCGGTCGATGCGAACAGCGTGCCCAGCAAGGCGCGCAGATCGCGGGCACGGTGCGCGCAAATGGCGGGATCGACGCTGGCGCCTTCCACGCCGTTGTTCCAGCTGAAATTCTCGCCATGACCGTCGCGGTTGCCCTCGCCATTGGCGAGGTTGTGGCGCTGCTCGAAGGCGACCGTATCGGCCAGCGTGAAGCCATCATGCGCGGCAAGGAAATTGACGCTGCGGCAGGTTTGGCCGGGAGGGGGCTGGCCGAAAATATCCGCCGATCCCGCCAGCCGGGTCGCCAGTTCGCCAATCGGCGCATCGCCGCGCCAGAACCGGCGCACGTCATCGCGGTAGCGGTCATTCCATTCCAGCCAGTCGGCGGGGAAATGCCCCAGTTGATATCCGCCGGGGCCAATGTCCCACGGCTCGGCAATCATGATCCGGTCCGCCAGCAGCGGGTCGGCGGCAATCTGCGCGAATATGGGCGCGTGCGGATCGAACCCCGGCCCGCGCGCCATGATCGGCGCGAGATCGAAGCGGAATCCATCCACGCCGCAGTGGCGCACAAAGTGGCGCAGCGTATCGATGGCCAGCTGGCGGACATGCGGCCGGGCGAAATCCAGCGTGTTGCCGCAGCCGGTATCGTTGATCAATTGTCCGTCGGGCCGCTTGGCATAGGCACTGTCGTCCAGCCCCCGCAGCGATATGACCCCGCCGAAAATATCGCTCTCGCCGGTATGGTTGAGCACCAGATCGAGGATGACACCTATGCCCGCTTCGTGCAGCTGCTCCACGGTCTGGCGCAGTTCTGCAATGCCGCCGGGGCACAGGCCCGGGTCCAGCGCCATCATGGCAACCGGATTATAACCCCATGCGTTGGACAGCCCGAGCGGCGGCAGGTGCCTCTCATCGATCCAGGCCGTGATCGGCATCAGTTCCACGGCGGTTACATGGAGCTTTTGCAGATGGGCAATCACCAGCGGATGGGCGAGCGCTGCCACCGTGCCGCGCAGTGCATCGGGAATGCCGGGATGCAGCTTGCTGAAGCCCCTGACGTTGACCTCGTAAATCAGGCCCCCGGCGGTGAAGCGCGGTGGCGTTTGGGCAACTTCAGGCAGCGGGCCGGTCACCACGGCGCGCGGCACGATGGCGCCGGTATCCGCGCCCAGTTGCGCCAGAGAGGGATGCTGGGTGAAGCGCCGGTCAAGCTCCAGCGCATAGGGATCGACCAGCATCTTGGCCGGATCGAACCAGTGCCCATGCCCGGGCGCCCACTCGCCATGTGCGCGGTAGCCATAGAGATCACCGGTGCAATCCCGCGCCATATTGGCAACCCACAGATCGCCCTCACGCGTCATGGGGATGAGCGTTTCGTCCTGCCCGGATGGCCCCGCAAGGCAAAGCGTGAGGCCGGTAGCCAGTGGGGAGCGAACGACGAATTGTGTGCCCGATGGGGTCAGCGTAACCCCCTCTTTCAGGCCCACTTGGCAGCCTCCACCAGCCGCCGATACAGGCCTGCATATTGCGCCGCGCTGGCGCTCCAGCCAAAATCGGCGCGCATGGCGCAGCGTTGCAGGCGGCGCCATGCAGGGGGATCGTCGAACAGGCGGATGGTGCGGCTGATGGCCAGCGCCAGCTCGTCATAGCTGGCTTGCGCAAACACCACACCGGTTGCGCTTTTCTCCGCCATGGCCGCAGGATTGGCATCAATCACCGTGTCAGCCAGCCCACCCGTGCGCGCCACCACGGGGATGCAGCCATAGGCCAGACCGTACAGCTGCGTCAGCCCGCAAGGCTCAAAGCGGGAAGGCACCAGAATGGCATCGCCGCCGCCCTGCATCAGATGCGAAAGCGGTTCGTCATAGGCGAATTTCAGCCCGACTTTTCCCGGATGGCGCTCTGCCGCTTCCTTCAGCCCCTGTTCCAGCTCCGGCTCACCCGATCCCAGCAACGCCAGGCGACCGCCCAGCCCGACAAGGTGATCGATCACCTCCAGCAGCACATCGATGCCCTTTTGCCAGGTCAGCCGGCTGACGACGATGAACAGCGGTCCATCGCCGGTTTCCAGACCAAACGCCTTCTCGACCGCGCTCTTGTTGGCCTTGCGCTTGCCCAGTTTCTGCGGACTGAAGTGCGCGGCCAGGTGCTGGTCAGTCTCAGGGTTCCATTCGGCCGTGTCGATGCCGTTCAATATGCCTTGAACCAGGTTTGTGCGCGCCCTGATCACGCCGTCCAGCCCCATGCCGAAGGCGGGCGTGTGAATTTCGCGGGCATAGGTGGGGCTGACGGTGGTGATGGCATCGGCGCAGACCATGCCACCTTTGAGCATGCCCACACCGCCGTGAAATTCCACCCCCTGCATCGTCCATGCGCTGTCCGGCAGGCCCAGGCGGGGGAATACCTCCGCCCCGAAATAGCCCTGGAAGGCCATGTTGTGGATGGTCAGCACGCTGGGGACCGGATGACCGCCAAAGCGCAGGTAGACAGGCGCCATCGCGGCCTGCCAGTCGTGCGCGTGGACAAGATCGAACTTGCCCTTCTTGCCGCCGACGCCCGCCAGCCGCGCCGCCGCATTGCCCAGCGCGGCAAAGCGCCGCCAGTTGTCATTCCAGTCCGCGCCCGAACCATCGCCGTAAGGACCGCCTTCGCGGGTGAAATAGGCTGGCGCGTCGAGCACCAGCAGCTTGCGCCCGTCATCCAGTCTGGCCGATACCACGCGCGCCGGCTCTCCCAGCAGGCTCTCGAACTCGGCAATCTTGCGGCCCTTGCGAATGGATTTCATCACCGCCGGGAAACCGGGCAGCAGAGTGGTCACTTCCACATCATGGCTGGCCAGGGCCGCAGGCAGGGCGCCGACCACATCGGCCAGCCCGCCGGTCTTGACCAGCGGCACGGCTTCGGACGCGACGGACAGGACTTTGAGCGTCAACCCAGCCTCGCGATCATGTCCTTGGTGATCAGGCATACGCCCTTGTCGCTGCGGCGGAAGCGCTTGGCATCCAGCACCGGATCCTCACCCACCACCAGCCCTTCAGGAATGCGCACGCCTGAATCGAGCACCACATTCTTGAGCTGCGCGTTCCGGCCGATGTTGCAATAGGGCAGGATCACCGCCCGTTCCACGCTGGAAAAACTGCCCATCTTGACGCCGGTGTACAACAGACTCTGCCGTGCCAGCGCGCCCGAGACGATGCAGTCCTGCGAGATCAGCGAGGAAATAGCCATGCCGCGCCGGCCTTCCTCATCATGCACGAACTTGGCCGGGGCGGCGACGATCTGATCGGTCCAGATTGGCCATTCCCTGTCATAGAGATTGAGCTTGGGCACCACGTCGGTGAGGTCGAGATTGGCCTCGAAATAGGCGTCCAGCGTGCCCACGTCGCGCCAGTATTCCTCAATCTCGTCCGCCGCGCGGATACAGGAGGTGGTGAAGCGATGCGCCACCGCCTTGCCGTGCTTGACGATGTGCGGGATGATGTCGCCGCCAAAGTCGCGGCCCGATCCCGGATCGGCGGCATCGCGGCGCAGTTCGTCGAACAGGAATTCGGTATCGAAGACATAGATGCCCATGCTTGCCAGCGCCATGTCCGGCTCCCCCGGAATGCCGGGAGGATCGGCGGGCTTTTCGACAAAGGCGGTGATGTTGTCCTGCTTGTCCACGTGCATCACGCCAAAGCCGGTCGCCTCCATGCGCGGCACCACCAGGCAGCCGACGGTGACGTTGGCACCGCTTTCCACATGCTGGCGCAGCATCATTTCGTAATCCATCTTGTAGACGTGATCGCCTGCCAGGATGACCATGTATTTGGGCGCGTGGGCGGCGATGATATCGATGTTCTGGAACACCGCATCGGCCGTGCCTTCATACCACTGGCTTTCGGACACACGCTGCGAGGCGGGCAGGATATCGAAACTCTCATTGCGCTCTGGCCGCATGAAGTTCCACGCACGCTGCATGTGGCGGATCAGCGAATGCGCCTTGTACTGGGTAGCCACGCCGATGCGGCGAATGCCCGAATTGATCGCATTGGAGAGCGCAAAGTCGATGATCCGCGAGACACCGCCAAAATAGACCGCAGGCTTGGCCCGGTTGTCGGTCAGTTCCACCAAACGGCTGCCACGGCCACCGGCCAGCACATAGGCCATGGCGTCACGCGCCAGAGGTTGCCCGGATAGATCTCGCATCGCACTTCCCCGTTCTGTTATTCTGTAAATTCCAGCATGATCGTAGCCAATGGCGGAAGTGTGACATGCGCCCCGCCATTCTGCGCGTTCACCTCTCCAAGATTGCCTTGTCCGCCGCCGCCATAGGCCAGCGCATCGCTGTTCAGCACTTCGCGCCAGCTGCCATCATGCGGCAACGGCAGGTGGTAGCCGGTGAGCAGCTGCGGCGTCATATTGCTGATGATGGCGATGGGCGGCTGGCCGGGACATTTCCGCAGCCAGGCGAACACCGAGTTCTCACTATCGTCGGAGATCAGCCATTCGAAGCCCTCACCCTCGCAATCGCGGGCGTGCAGGGCCGGCTTGCCGCGATACAGATGGTTGAGATCGCGCAGCAAAGCGCGCACGCCCGCATGCGTCGGCGCATCCAGCAGGTCCCAGTCGAGCGCGCGGTCCTCTGCCCATTCGCGCCGCTGGGCAAATTCCTGCCCCATGAACAGCAGCTTCTTGCCGGGATAGGCCCACATCATCGCGTAATAAGCGCGCAGATTGGCGAATTTCTGCCAGTCGTCACCGCTCATCTTGGTCAACAGCGAACCCTTGCCGTGGACCACCTCGTCATGGCTCAGCGGAAGGACGAAATTCTCCGAAAACGCATAGACCAGCCCGAAGGTGATTTCCGCATGATGGTGGCGGCGGTGGACCGGATCGCGCGCCATATATTGCAGCGTATCGTGCATGAAGCCCATGTTCCATTTGAAGCCGAATCCCAGATTTTCCCTGGGACCCTCTTCATAGGCCGGCTGCGAAACGCCGGGCCATGCGGTACTTTCCTCAGCCACGGTCAGGAAACCCGGGTGGCTGCCATAGACCGCGCGGTTCATGGCGCGCAGGAAATCAACCGCCTCCCAGTTCTCACGGCCACCTTCGGCATTAGGAATCCATTCCCCCGCCTCGCGCGAATAATCGCGGTAAAGCATCGATGCGACCGCATCCACGCGCAGCCCGTCGACATGATATTGCTCGGCCCAGAACAGCGCATTGTTGACGAGGAAGGATGACACTTCGCGCCGCCCAAAGTTGTAGATCGCGGTGTTCCAGTCCGGGTGGAAGCCCAGCTTCGGGTCCTCATGCTCATACAGCGCAGTGCCATCAAAATGCGCCAGCCCGTGTTCGTCGGTGGGGAAATGCGCCGGCACCCAGTCAATCAGCACGGAAATTCCCGCCCGGTGTGCGCCGTCGACAAAACGGGCAAATCCGTCCGGTGCGCCGAACCGTGCACTGGGCGCGAACAGTCCGGTGGTCTGATACCCCCAGCTGGGATCATAAGGGTGTTCGGAAACGGGCATGAATTCGATGTGGGTAAAGCCCATGTCCGCCACATAGGGGATCAGCGTTTCGGCCATCTCGTCCCAGGTCTGGAACCAGCCGTCGGCGTTTCTCTGCCATGATCCGGGGTGGACTTCGTAGATGGAAATCGCCTCGCGGCGCGGGTCGACACTGGCCCAGTGGGCCCGGTGCGCGGCGTCGCCCCAGTCGGGCTTTGCCGGGCGCGCGGTGAGCGATGCGGTCTTGGGCCGCAGTTCGGAGGCAAAGGCAAACGGATCTGCCTTGAGCGGCAACACCGTGCCATCGGGGCCGGTGATGCGGTATTTATAGGCGCTCCATTCGCCGATATCGGGAATGAAGGTTTCCCACACGCCGATATCCAGCCGCCGCCGCATCTGATGGCGCGCCGGGTCCCAATCGTTGAAATCGCCGACCACGCTGACATGGCGCGCATTGGGGGCCCAGACAGCGAAATGAACGCCTGCTGCACCTTCATGCTCGATCAGGTGGGAACCCATCTTGTCGAACAGGCGAAAATGCGCGCCCTGGGCAATCAGCAAATCGTCGAGCGGCCCCAGCACCGGCCCAAAGCTGTAGGGGTCGCTGACCCACCAATTGTGCCCGCCTGCCTTGCAGCGATATTTGACCGGCTGCGGCTTGCCCTTCAGCCTGCCTTCGAACAGCCCGCGATCATCAACCTTCGCCATCTTGCCCAGGAACCCGCCCCGCAACGAGAAGGCATTGGCCTCCTGCGCGCCGGGCAGCATGACCCGTGCAAAGGTTCCCTCAGGTCCGGAATGCGTTCCCAACAGCGAAAAGGGATCGGCATGAGTGCCAGAAAAGAGCGCCTCTATTGCCGATTCAGGTGGCTTCACATGACTCCCCAGATCTCTCGCGCATATTCCGAAATCGTCCGGTCGGAGGAGAACCAGCCGACATTGGCGATATTGTGTATCGCCTTCTTGCGCCAGCTTGCCTGATCGGTCCACAACTGATCGACAGCGCGCTGGCACCCGGCATAGGCATCGAAGTCAGCCGCCACCATGAACCAGTCATGGTCATACAGGCCATCCATCAGTTCACGATATCGCTCCGGCTCCCCGGGGGAGAAGACACCGTTGGAAATGGCATCGACCGCCTGCAACAATTCGCTGGAGTTCTCGATCACGTCGCGCGGATTGTAGCTGTCCAGCCTGCGTGCAGCCACTTCATCCGCAGTCAGGCCGAAGATGAAGATATTGTCGTCCCCGACCTTGTCCTTGATCTCGATATTGGCGCCGTCGAGCGTACCGATGGTGAGCGCACCGTTGAGCGCGAACTTCATGTTGCCCGTGCCCGATGCCTCCATCCCGGCGGTTGAAATCTGTTCGGACAGATCGGCAGCCGGGATGATCCGTTCGGCCAGCGTGACATTGTAGTTGGGAATGAAGACGACCTTCAGCAGCCCGCCGACAGAAGGATCGCTGTTGATCCTGCGGGCGATGTCATTGGCCAGCTTTATGATCAGCTTGGCATTGTGATATGTGGGCGCTGCCTTGCCGCCGAAGATCTTGACCCGCGGCACCCAGTCCTTTTCCGGGTGGCTGCGGATCTGGTCATACAAGGCCACCGTCTCGATCAGGTTGAGCAGCTGGCGCTTGTATTCATGGATGCGCTTGATCTGCACATCGAACAAAGCATCGGGATCGACACGGACCCCGGTCAAAGCCTTGATATGGTCTGCCAGCACCAGCTTGTTGCTGCGCTTGACCTCAGCAATCCGTTCACCCAGCTGGGCATCGCCTGCCAGAGCGTTGAGGTCCTGCAGCTTCTCCGTATCGTCAAGAAATGCATCACCGATGGCATCCTTGATCACACCCGTCAGGCCCGGATTGCACTGCATCAGCCAGCGCCGGGGGGTCACGCCATTGGTCTTGTTGTTGATCTTGCCAGGATAGAGCTTGTGCAGATCGCTGAAGACGGTTTCCTTCATCAATTCCGTGTGCAGCGCGGCCACGCCATTGACGCTGTGCGCCCCGGCAAAGGCCAGGTTGGCCATCCGCACGCGGCGTTCCCCGCCCTCGTCGATCAGTGAAATGGCGGAGATCGCCAGATCGTCCAGCCCCGCCTTGCGGGCATCGCGCAACACGCGTGAATTGATCGCATAGATGATCTGCATGTGGCGCGGCAGCAACCGTTCAAACAGGGGCAGCGGCCAGCTTTCCAGAGCCTCCGGCAAAAGCGTGTGATTGGTGTAGGCGACTGTCCTTGAAGTGACGTCCCACGCCTCGTCAAATTCGAGGCCGTAGTCATCCACCAGCAGCCGCATCAGTTCCGCAACGGCCACCGCGGGGTGGGTATCGTTAAGCTGGATCGCGGCCTTGTCCGGCAGTGTGCGGATGTTCTTTTCATACTGGATATGGCGGCGCACGATGTCCTGGATCGATGCGGAGGAGAAGAAATACTCCTGCCGCAGCCGCAATTCCTGCCCCGCCGGTGTCGAATCCGCAGGATAGAGCACGCGCACCAGACTGTCCGCCCTGGCATCGCTTTCCAGCGCGGCCACATGGTCTCCGGCGTTGAAAGCATCGAGCCTGATCGGATCGAGCGCATGGGCGGTCCACAGGCGCAGGGTGTTCACCCGCTTGCCGCGCCAGCCGACCACGGGCGTATCCACCGCGCTTGCCTCAATCACTTCATCGGGATGCCATTTGACCCCGCCATTGGCCTCCACCACTTCGCCGCCAAAGCCGATATGATAGGCGCTTTCGCGGCGGTCGAATTCCCAGGGGTTACCGTGGCTGAGCCATGTTTCGGGCAATTCCACCTGCCAGCCGTCGTCAATACGCTGGCGGAACATGCCGTTCACATAGCGAATGCCATAGCCGTATGCCGGGATATCCAGACTGGCGAGGCTTTCCATAAAGCATGCGGCCAGTCGCCCCAGCCCGCCATTGCCCAGCGCGGCATCGGGCTCCAGATCCTCCAGCACGGCCAGGTCCAGCCCGTGCTGTTTCAGCGCCTGTGCCATTTCATGCGTCAGGTCCAGATTGCTCAGCGCATCGCGCAGCAGCCGTCCGATAAGGAATTCCAGACTGAGGTAATAGACCCGCTTGCCGCCATCGGCATAGGTGCGGCGGGTCGATTCCATCCAGCTGTCGATGATCTTGTCACGCAGCGACAGAACCGTGGCGGTATACCAGTCATGCGGCTTGGCCGCGCGTTCGTCCTTGCCTACGCGGTGACGCAGCACATCGATGATGAGATCCTGAATTTCAGGGCTAAGCGATACGGGACTGGTGGACATTCGCCACGCTCCTAAAAATGCCCGGGGCGCGTGTCCCGTGCAGGTTGCAGTCCTCTCCGCTCTATTCCCGGCTTGTTGCTGAACTGATTATACAACCGGCCCGCGCCGCACCTGCCGGATGGTGCGACCATCATCTGGTAAGGCCGGATTCGCAAAACGACAAGCGCTGCTGACGCCGTTCAATACGCAAATTGTGCATTGCAGCAAAACACTGTTCACAGCGGAATTTCGTGATATTGATTGCTGCCCTGATCCAAAGGAGGCGCGAATGGCGTCACTGCGCGAAAAGTCGGCTCCTCCATGGTGGCGCGGAGCCTCGATCTACCAGATTTATCCACGCAGCTTTCAGGACAGCGATGGCGACGGCGTGGGCGATCTGCCCGGCATTGCCGGCAGGCTGGACCACATCGCCAGGCTGGGTGTGGATGCCATCTGGATTTCGCCCTTCTTCACCTCGCCAATGAAGGATTTCGGATATGATATTTCCGATTTCCGCGGTGTCGATCCGATCTTCGGCAGGATTGAGGATTTCGATGCGCTGGTGGCAAAGGCGCATGCGCTGGACCTGAAAGTGATCATCGATCAGGTCTATGCGCATAGTTCGGACCAGCATCGCTGGTTCGCCGAAAGCCGCAGTTCTCCCCAGAGCGACAAGGCTGACTGGTATGTGTGGGCCGATCCCAAACCCGACGGGACTCCGCCCAACAACTGGCAATCGGTGTTCGGCGGACCGGCCTGGACCTGGGATGCACGCCGCGGCCAGTATTACATGCACACATTCCTGAAGGAGCAGCCGCAGCTGAACCTGCACAATGTGGAGGTTCAGGATGCCCTGCTGGAAGTGGCGCGGTTCTGGCTTGAACGCGGGGTTGACGGGTTTCGCCTCGATGCGCTGAACCATGCGATGCATGACCCCTTGCTGCGCGACAATCCGCCAGTGCCGGAAGAACCCGGCGTACGGCGCAGCCGGCCGTTTGATTTCCAGATCAAGCTGCACAGTCAGTCGCAGCCAGAAATGGTCTATTTCGCCGAGCGGATTCGCGGACTGGCCAATGAATATGGCGCCATTTTCACCATGGCCGAAATCGGCGGGGACAAGGCGCTGGAAGAAATGAAGGCGTTCACCACCGGCGATCACCGGCTGAACAGCGCCTATGGCTTTGACTTCCTCTACTCCCCCGAACTCACCCCAAAGCGCGTGGCGGAAGCCATGGCGGGATGGCCCGGCGATCGCGGCGAAGGCTGGCCAAGCTGGGCGTTCGAAAACCACGATGCGCCGCGCGCTGTCTCGCGCTGGTGCAAGACGGAACAGCCGGAGGATTTCGCCCGCGTCAAGATGGCCCTGCTGCTTTGCCTGCGCGGCGACCCGATCATCTATCAGGGCGAGGAACTGGGGCTGGAGCAGGACGAGGTCCCCTTCGAACTGTTGCAGGACCCGGAGGCCATCGCCAACTGGCCGCTGACCCTTTCGCGCGATGGCGCGCGCACGCCTTTTCCGTGGACGGACGAGCCGGGCGGAGGATTCTCTGATGCCGTGCCCTGGCTGCCACTGGGCGACGCCAATCGCGCGCGCGCCGCCAGCGTGCAGGTGGGCGAGCCGCAATCGATGCTGGAAACCACCCGCCGGCTGCTGGCCATCAGGCGCGATACGCCGGAGCTGCGGCTGGGCAGTTTCGACCTTGTCCGGGCGACCAAGCACGTGCTGGTTTTCCACCGCGAACTGGCGGGGAGACGCGTTGTGTGCGGCTTTAACCTGGGTACAGCCGATGTTGATCTGACACTGCCCGGCGGCCCATTCTCCACCCTCGCCTCAATCAACGGCGGCACCTCCACCATGCTGCCGACGATGTCCGCCTATATCGCAAAGTCAGCTGGATATTCCTGAACCGGGCACGCCCGCCCCAGGGGGAACGAGTGCCGACAACCTAAAGGCAACGTAAAGGCATAGAGCGCACCGGGCCCGTTTGCATGCAGCCACCTCCAGCATGTTCGCTGGTCCATATCTGCGGTGGCGGGTCGCCTGCTCAGGACCATATATCGCGCGCCCGTGTCAGCGTTTTCGTCGACTTTCAGCAGCACCACCGTCTCGCCATCGGCGCAGGTGGCCTCCCGCTCCTGCGTTCAGTGCCCGGTCAAAGCTCTTTAGGCGAGATTGTCGAATTCGGCCTGGATCTGCTCGGTACCGAAGGCGAATTTCATCAGCCTGCCATGCGCATCCAACACGGTGATCCGGACCGCCCCTATACCTGCATGCCTCGCCCCTCTTCCGGGAGCATGCCGACGGGCGGATACAGGACCTGTTACAATCAATTACAAAAACCCTCGAAACACAGCTGATAGGGACCTTGGCAAACAGACCTATCTGTTGCAGGATCGCCTGAATAAAAAGAGCGGGACACATAGTCCCGACCGAGGGGATAATCGTCATGGCCAAGCAGTCTCGCCTGCTCCTTTTTTCGTCGCTTCTTCCTGTGTCACTTGCGCTGGGCGCAGGCTCCGGAGTTGCTGCCCAGGAGAACCACGCCCACGCCGCCATGGAAGAGCCAGCGGCTCCTTCAGCAGTCAGGTCCTTGCGCTGGTCCGATCCCGCCACCTGGCCGGACGGCAAGGTGCCGGGCGCAGGCGATGCCGTCACGATTGCCCGCGACATGGACGTTCTGCTCGACGTCAATCCGCCCGCGCTGCGCAGCCTGACGGTAAATGGCAAGCTCCGCTTCTCGGACGATCTCGACATCAGCCTTGAAACCGAGTGGATTTACGTACCCGGCGGCGAACTTGAGATTGGCACCGAAGCCAGGCCGCACACGCGCAATGCCACGATCACGCTGACCGACAATGTCCCCGGCGAAGACATCAACACCATGGGCGATCGCGGGATCATGCTCATGCGCGGGACGCTGAACCTGCACGGCAACCGTGAAAACAGCTGGAGCAAGCTCGCCCGCACTGCCGAGGCCGGCAGCAGCGAAATCGAGGTGCTCGACGCCAGTGGCTGGCGTGCAGGCGACGAGATCGTCCTTGCCTCAACCGACTTCAATCCCCGCCAGGCCGAGAGGCGCCACATTGCAGCCATCAGCGGCAACAGGCTGACGCTGGATCAGCCTCTCGAATACATGCACTTCGGTGAGATCACCTTCGGCGTGGACGAGCGCGGCGAAGTGGGCCTGCTGACGCGCAACATCCGCATTCAGGCATCGGAGGATTCCGAGAGCAATTACTTCGGCGGGCACATCATGGCGATGGTCGGGTCCGAGATGTACGTCGATGGGGTCGAGCTGACGCGCATGGGCCAGCACATGAACCTGGCGCGCTACCCGATCCACTGGCATCTGATCGGAGAGGGTCAGGGGCAATATGTCCGCAACGCGGCGATCCACGACACCTTCAGCCGCTGCGTGACGGTGCACGGCACCAACAATGTGCAGGTTGAAAACAACGTGACCTTCAACACCGTGGGTCACTGCTTCTTTCTGGAAGACGGGATCGAAACGGGCAACCAGTTCGTCCGCAACCTCGGCATCCAGACCAAGTGTCACCCGACACTGCCGTGCCAGCCGACAAACCTTGTCCTGGCGCATCAGTCCACCGAAGGGCAATCTGCCGAGCATATCCTGATCCCTTCGGACAATACCGTGTCCACTTTCTGGATCACCAATCCTGACAACATCTACCGCGACAACGTGGCCGCGGGGTCGGACCAGATCGGCTTCTGGATGGCCTTTCCCACACATCCGACCGGCCAGTTCGAAGGCACGGAGATCAGCGCCAACACCTGGCCCGGACGGACAAAGGTGCGCGAGTTCAGCGGCAATGTCGCCCACTCCAATTTCGATGGATTCCTGCTCGACCGCGGCCCCGGGCCAGACGGCAGGTTCGGTATCGCCGGACCCAACCTTACCAGCTACGCCGATCCAACCGATACGAACAGCGGGCTGGTGGTTTCGGTGTTCGACAATTTCACCGGCTACAAGAACCGCAACGGCGCCATCTGGGGGCGCGGCGAGTACCACTTGTACACCAATCTGAAACTGGCCGACAACGCCATCGGCTTCACCCATGCGTCCGGTATTCCGGGTATTGCCCCGTTCACCTCACGGGTAGTCGACTCGCTGTTCGTGGGAGAGAGCGCCAATATCGGAAACCCAAGCACGCCCGAGGAAGTGGCCTATGGCCGCAGCCTGCCGGCCGCATCGGCGGACTTCCCGATCCGCGGCTATGAATATTACGATTTCCACCACGAAGTGGTGAACACAACCTTCGTGAACTACGTATCCAACGACCTGCGCGATGCAGGTGCGCTTTCCTACCTGCTGTTCACCAGCTTCGGCATGAGCACCGATAACTCGGTCGAGGGCCTGACATTCGTCAACGCCCAGCCGGTCAGCTTCCCCCCGATCCAGCGCCGCTGGGCGTCCGACTATGGCCGCAGTGCGGCCTACCGAAGCGCGGCGTTCCGTGATCTGGATGGCTCGATCGGCGGCATTCCCGGTGCCTACATCGTTATCGACAACGGCATCGCGTCGGATGAGGAAACTTGCGAAATCAAGGCGAGCTGGAATGCCGCCATCTGCGATGCGGACATCGGCCGGTTCAGCATCGCCGGCAATTTCAGCGGGTTCGAGAGTGGCCCGATTACCGAACCGATCATCCTGCAGCGCAGGGGCAAGCGGTTCGAATATACCGGGGAAACCACGATCGGCTCTGACGCCGAAGTACGGGTCGAGACGTCGCGGGATGCGCTGTCCCTGACCCTGACCGAAATGGATGACGGCTCGTCGGTGATTTTCGAGTTTCCCGGGTTCAACGCCGCCACCGGGGGCGTGGAAAAGCCCAGCCTGGCGGCGCTGCGGGAGGCCAGCGAAACCTCCTGGTTCAAGGATGGCGACACGCTGTGGGCCAAGCTCGTAGTCGACAACGATGCCGGCCTGACGGCTGCAAGCGGGGGCAATGCTCCCCCCGGCTTCGGCGCCCGGGCTCTTCCCGTGGGTGCCCGCCTCGATGTCGGCAAGGAAGGCCTCGGCGGCTGAAGGAACCAGAGCCCCTGCGCAAGCCGGGGGGATGGGGTGACAGGGTGGCAGGAGCACCGGGCGACGGTTTGTGAAAATTCGCCCAGAAATCCGCGTGCCATGCCCGCTGCCGAATATTACGCTTGACCAATTTAGTGTTATCTGTAGCTTCGTCTCCAGGTTCTGGAGAACCATATCAATGGGAGAGTGTCAGCAAATAGCGCGCCTGTTTCAGGCGCGTTGTGAGGAGACTCTCGATGCAGCGCAGTGCAATCTACCGATCCCTTCTCTCGCAAACCCTTCAGCATATGCCCAAAGCGGCGCGAAGCCCTATTCTCCGCAAGCATGGGATAGTGCTGGCTGGCGCGGTCGCGATCTGCAGTGCCGCATCACCCGCATTGGCAGAACGTGAACCCAGCACGAAACTGGTGCGCTGCGGTGAAGAGAGCTGCCTGCAGATTTCCGGTTATCGCGATGATCCGGCATCGATCGTAAGGCTCAACGGCGAAGTCGTGACCGCCGATGGCGGGCAGGACTGGCAAGTTCGCCTGCCGATCGAAACAGTGCGGCAATGGTCCGCCCCCAATGCGCGAACGATCGAAGTCTCCCTGCTTGACCCGGAGACGGCGCAAGTCACCTCTGCCAGCACCAGCCTTCCGATCGGCCTTCTGGGCGATATCTCCAGCCTCGCTTTCCTGGAAGTCAGGTCTCCGTAAGCCCTTTTCTCCTGTAGTTGATCCTTGTCAGCCGACTGGCGCGTGCATATGTGATCCATAGCCGCCGCAGAGCGGTAATAAGTAAAACGCAGGAGAAAACGACGATGAAAGCAGGTCTTTTGGCCTTGGCTGCGTTCGCGATTGCGGCGCCGGCCATGGCAAATACTACGCAAGATCCCTTTGTTCAGGAAAGCGCGATGCTTCGGCTCGACGGGCTCGACCTCGCGACACAAGCGGGGCAACGCAGCCTCGCCATCCGTATGGACGCAGCCGCCCGTGCGGTTTGCGGCGATCGGCTCGAGAATGTGCACCTTTCCCTGGCCGCGAGCGCGCGCCAGTGCCGTGCAGAGGTTCTCGCAGACATCCGCGACCAGATCGAAACCCGGATGGCAGCGAACACCGCGCACGAACAGTTCGCCTCCAACCGCTGAGACCTTCGGCCGGGCAAATGCCCGATTGCAGGTTTGAGCGAGGTTGAAAACTGGCTCTTCAAACTTCCATGGTCCGGCGCAACCCCGCCGGACTATGGACGGTTTTGCCGCTCGCCGCCCGCCATCATAAGCGGGTCCGCGCGGGATATTGCGTTGCCTAACCGGCAAGGCGCAAATATGCTGGGCGAATGGAGCCATTCGCAGCCAGAACGCGGTCGCTGGACCAAGATCACACCCTGAAAATTCACCATCTGCGCAGCTTGCTGGCAAGTGCCTCGTGACGCTTGAAGCGCGAGCGAGGGCTGCACTTGGGCGAGGCGATTTTTCACTGGCAGCGGATACCGCCAAGTCTTTGATTCTTCAGGACAAGGATCAACCAGAGGGCTATTTCCTGTTGGGAATTGCGACTGCCGAGACCGGCCAGATTGGCAAAGCGGTGCCGCTTGTCCAGGCGGCGGCCGTGCGTGGGCCGAAGGCGGAATATCTGGCCCAGCTGGCCAGGCTGCTGATCCTTTTGCGGCGCGATGGCGAAGCCGCCGATGCTGCACGCGAGGCAATGGCGCTGGCGCCCGGCGATGCGCGGACTTTCGATACGATCGGCTGCGTTCTCACCCGGCTTGGTGACCATGAGGGTGCGATCAAGCCCTTTCAATGCGCGGTGGCGGCAGAGCCGGACAACCTCGATTATCGATATAATCTGGCGGCAGCGAGCAGCTATACCGGCCGGGTGGCCGAAGCCGGTGCGCAATATGAGGCCATTCTCGCCGCGGATCCCGGCAATGCGCGGGCGCATTATGCTGTCGCCATTCTGTCTCGCCAGACAGCAGATGCGAACCACGTAACAAGGCTCAAGACCGCCCTTGCCGAGGCCCGCGAACCTGGCGAGGCACTGCGCATCCGCTATGCGCTGGCAAAGGAACTGGAGGACATCGGTGACCCCGAGGCGTTCGGGCACCTGTCTGCCGCCAACAGCGCACACAAGCTCTCGCTCCGATACGATTTTGCCCAGGACGCCGCGATTTTCGACGCGATCGAGACCGTTTTTGCGCAGCGCAACAGTGCTTTGCATCAAGGCGGGGGCAATCCCGATGACGCGCCAATATTCGTGATCGGCATGCCCCGAACAGGCACGACGCTCGTCGACCGGATCCTCTCATCTCACCGCGATGTGGTGTCGGCGGGAGAGTTGCAGGCCATGCCGATTGCCGTGAAGAAGCTGGCGGGAACGCCATCGCGCACTGTCATCGACAGGGAGACGATCATGGCAAGCGCGGCCATCGACCCGGCCGCTATCGGTGACGCCTATCTCGCGCAGGCCCACCATCACCGGCCCCGGGGCACCGCACGCTTTACCGACAAGTTGCCGGCCAATTTCCTGTACGCAGGACACATCGCGCGGGCGCTGCCCAATGCCCGCATCGTATGCCTGCGCCGCAATCCGATGGACACGGTGTGGAGCAACTACAAGAACCTCTTCGCCAGCCGGTCCGCCTATTACGCCTATTCCTATGACCTCATGGATACGGCCCGATATTATGCGCGCTTTAGCCGCCTGATGGGCATGTGGGAGAGGCTGTTTCCAGGCCGCGTGCTGCAGCTGTCCTACGAACAATTGGTGGCCGATCAGGAAGTGCAGACCCGGCGCCTGATCGAACATTGCGGCCTTGGATGGGACGCGGCCTGCCTCGCATTTCATGAGAACGCCGCTGCGGTTGCGACACCCAGCGCCGCGCAGGTCCGCCGCCCGCTGAATGCCGATGGCGTGGGCAAGTGGCGTATCCACGAGGAGGCGCTGGCGCCGATCCGGGACTGGTTTACAGAGCAGGGCATCGCGCTGGACTAGCCGCTGTTTGCGCCGCTGTTTGCACCAATTTTGCACATGAAATGGGGCGCCTGCCGATGTCCGGCAAGCGCCCCGTTCCTGCTCAATGGGTAGTCAGCCTGTCAGAACCTCACGCGCCCTTCGATGCCAACGGTACGCGGAGTAAGCACCGCCTGCCGATAGTAGCGCACCGCCACCCCATCATTCACGCCGATCCGCGACCGGTCATTGGCGACCGACACGACCGCATATTTGTCGAAGATGTTGTTGGCGAACAGGCTGATACTGTAGTCATCCATGTCATAGGTGAGCGATGCGCGGTGGGTGACATAGCTGGGCAGCAGGTCGCCATAGGCACGGTCCCAGCCGATCCGTGAAACCACACTGCCGCGGTAGGTTGTGGTCCAGTTTGCGATCAGGTCGCCATCGGCAAGCGGTGTCATATAGGTCACGCCCAGACTGCCGGAATTCTTGGCAGAGCCCGGCAGGCGGTCACCTGACAAGGCATCAAGCTGGCTGAAGCGGTTGTCGTAATTATTGGGCGTCGTGCGAATGGTGATGATGCCCGGCACGTCCTCGGTCAGGATGGCGTCCGTGTAGGAATAGGTGCCCTGGATCGTCAGCTCGGGCGTGGGGCGCAGCTGGAAAGACGTCTCGAAGCCCTTCGACCTGGCCGAACCGCCATTCACCGTGATGCCCGTGGCACCGTAGAGCGTGGAGGAGTCGACCTGGATGCCCTGCCAGTCGATGTGGAACACGTTGAAGCTGAATGACAGCAGCCGGTCGAACAACTGTCCGCGAATACCCAGTTCGATGTTCTTGGTCGTGTCCGGGCCATACTGCAATTCATCCGGCAGAGCGCAAATGATCTGCTGGCCGGGCGTGATGTCGGCCGGACACGGAGCAACGCGGTTCGGGCCGCCGATGCGATAGCCCTTGCTGTACGTGCCATAGACCATCAGATCCGGTGAGAATTCATATGAGGTGTTGAGCTTCCACACCCAGCCATCCTTCGCCGCATCGCCACCGTTGGCAGGCAGGTCGTACGGGCTGAGCGGGTCACCCAGAACCGGCAGCGCAGCCGCCCCGGCAATGGTCGAGGTGTATTTGAAATAGCGCGCACCGGCAGTGACCTGCCATTCCGGCGTGACCTCCAGCGTGCTTTCACCGAAGATCGCCTTCTCGGTCACCTTGGAAGTGATGTAGCTCACATATTCCAGAGCTTCCGGGTTGGTCGTGGGATCGACCCAGGGATGGTTCGGGATGCGTTCGGCGTAGTCGCTCTGATACTTGTTCTCGTTGTAAAAGCCGCCGAGAACCCAGCTGACCGGCCCGCCATGCGCCGATACGAGGCGCATTTCGGCATTGTTCTGGTCCCGGTTTCTCTGGGAGTCGGTGTAGCCGGCGAAAGCCGGGAACAGCTCATAATCGTAATCAAGATCAAGCAGCAGATCGGTCACGTCGGCGCTGTCGTGGAACTTGACCTTGGTATGGGCGACGGTGGCCACCACATCGAAGATGTCGGCGACATTGGCATTGAGTTCGGCGCTGAAGAGATGCGCGCTGCGCTCCACCGGCTCGATAAAGCGGCTGGCGTTTTCATATCGTCCGGTTCCCAGAACGCCCGCACTGTTCGACTGCGCGCCATCGGTGGTAGTCCGCTGATAGGCATAGGTAAGCAGCAGTTGCAGGTCTTCGGTGGTCTGGAGCAGCATCTGGTTGCGCGAGGTGAAGGTGTGTTCGAAGTTCACATCATCTTCGCGGTGCAGGTTCGCTGCGTAACCGGCATCCGAAATGCTGGTGGGGCCGTCCGGCTGGGGCAGCGATACGCCCGGTTCATTGACCAGCAGCGGATAATCGATGAACCCCGCATTGGAATAATAGCCGGTGGCGGTTCGAAAGGCGATGTGATCGCGCACGATCGGCAGGTTGAGCATGCCGTCAGCCTGAAAGCCGATGTCACCGCTATGTGACATGAAATAGGTGCGGCCATGCGCAGCACCTTCGATATAGTCGGTGTTCGGACGGTTGGGGATATAGCGGATCGCGCCGGCCAGCGTACCCAGGCCATAGAGCGTACCCTGCGGCCCCAGCAGTGTCTCAACGCGAGCGATGTCGATCAGCTTGAAATCGTAATAGAGCGGAACTTCGCCAAGGTAGATGCCCAGCGCGTCATCGTAAATCGCTCCGCCGTCGCCTGTGTCGGATGCGTTCAGGCCGCGCATCACCACTGTGCCGGTCGATCCCGCGCCGGTGTCCGACACCGTCAGGCCGGGGGTGAAGTCGGCAATGTCGCGCAGGTCATCGATGCGCTGGCGATCCATCTCTTCTGAACCGAGCGCGGAAATGTTGATCGGCGTGTCCATCAGCGTCGTGGTGCGCCTTGTGGCCGTGACGAAGATGGCATCATCGGTCACGGCTTCGGTCGTCGCCAGTTCCTGGGCAAAGGCGGGAATGGCGGTGATGGCGCTGGTGAACATAGTCGCCGAGAGCATCCCGAGTCTTAGTTTTGCGCAATTTCTCATTGTCGTTAGTCCCTCATTTAGGTTGAATTCCCCCGCACCTCGGCACGCATGCCGAAGTCTGACGAATTCTATTTGTGGATGCTTTGAGCTGCCCGCTTACCGTTATTCGGGAATTACGCTCTCGTTTATGTATCTGTTGACGCGATCCCGTCTGATTATTTTAATTTGCACTCCTATGGCTGGCACTTCTCAAGTATCGGCCGATGCCGACTTGCTCCTTTTTGCATTGTATTTCTGGATCAGCGGCTGAAACGGGAACAGGAACTGCTCGTAGATTGTCAGCCGCCTGCGCTCATCCTGGCCCACAATCTCGGACTCACCTTCACGATAGGTGCCGAAGATCCGGTCGAGCAGGATCAGCGAGTTACCGTAGTTGCAACGCGTGTCCTCATAGCTCAGCGCCGTGTGATGCAGGCTGTGATGCCGGATCGTGGTGAAGACGTATGAGTAAAACACTGGCGGGTCCGAGCGGACATTGGCGTGCGCGAAGACGGAAATCACGCTGAGCACGTTGATGCCGCAGAACAAGGCGACCGTATCGAAATCGAACAGCGCAATAACGCTCAGGCTGATCAGGAAGAGTTCGATGGGATTGCCCACCGCCCCCTTCATCGCATTGAGCTGGGTAATGTGGTGGTGCGGCGCGTGGGTCAGCCAGGCCGGATACCAGTCGTGCATCAGCCGGTGCATCCAGTACTGACCGAACTCAATCAGGAAGACCACCAGGGCGACCTGCAACAGGAACGGCATGGCCAAAACCCAGGGCGTGGCAATGCCGAGCGATTCCTTGAGCGAGACAAGCGGCTGATCGGCGAAGGTCTGCGCCGCCCACGAGATCGCGGTGGCCATCAGAATGACGTAGAAAAGGTCGGTGGCGAATTCCTTGCGGTTCAGGCGCCAGCTCTTGTGGCGTTCGAGAACCTGCTCCAGGCCCAGCACGAAGAAGGTGATGGCTGCGCTGGCGACGACGAGCGACCATTCGCTTTCGGTTATCGACCTGGGAAGAAGCATCCAGCTCAAGACGACAAACACAAGCGTCGCAGGTGGCACCAGATTGATGAGGGTCCGCTTTAACGGACTTTCCCTGGCCTTGTCGGCCATGAGTTCGCTGGCTGAATTCTCGATGGAAGCCGACACAACCTCAGCAGCGCAGGCATCCTCAGGGGACGTATAGCTGGCCGACGGTCGATCCATAGACAATCTCCATATTAGGCCGAAAGCCGGCCCAATCCTGCAGATCCTCTTCCCCTGTTTCTGTCGTTCTCTGTGGCGACAAGGGAAAATGTATAGATATTACGGAATGCGTCAAGAGTATTAATCAGGCTTTTTGCTGCAACTGCGAATAAGCTTCGCAAGTGCGGGAATCATTGAATTTTTGGTCCTCTTTGGCGCTTCTTTGGCGCTGCATTCCGGCCATTCCGACATCCCCGTCATGCTCCCGCGTCATCCAGATGCAACAAGTGCAGGCGATGATTGTCGAATCATGCCCGGGGCCAGGAGACGCTGTCAGCTGGCCCCGGGGGTGCATCATTTCCTGGTCCACCAGGTCAGTGTTTGAACATCATGCGCGCTGGTCCAGATGCCGTCCGGCGTGTAGCGCAGCGCGCCGCTGCCCTCGGCGGCGCCGACACGCGCGAGGATTTCCATCGTCTCCGCATCGATCTCCACGAATGTCTGGTCATCGGTCGTGCGCAGCCAGACCTTGCCGCCGCCAGTATCGATATCGCCCCATTTAAGGTTTTCGCCGACGGTCACGCGATCGGTCACTGCGCGAGTGGCCGGATCGATCCGGGCAACCGTGCCTGCACCCTGCTCCTGCACCCAGACCGCGCCCTCGCCTGCGGCAAGGAAGCCGGGCATCTCGCCCAGCGATATCGTATCTGTCACGGTATTGGTTGCCGGATCGATCCGCTGAAGTGACTGCCCCTCTCCGCTAACGGCCCACACAACATCGAAGCCAAATGCGAGATAGGTTGTACCGGGTGCGACATCGATTGAGGCGACCACCGTATTGGTTGCGGGATCGATCCGCGAGATCTTGCCCGCCGCCTGATCCGGAGCCCAGACGGATCCCGCGCCAGCGACGACGTTCTGCTCCCCGCTCGGCCCGATGCCGGCGGGAATGGTTGCGACCACCTGCGCCGTGACCGGATCGATCCGGTAGACTTCGCCACCTTCACAATTGCCGACCCACAGCGAGCCTTCGGCCATCGCCATCGTGCCGCAGGGGCGGGCAATCTCCACCGCGGCCAGCTTGCCGTCGGTGGACCATTGTTCAATGCGGCCATCGTTGGTGGTCCACACCGTATCCCCGTCAACCAGCAGGAAATCGGCAAAGCCGGGCACCGCCATGGCGTTTTCGGTGAAGGGAAGCGGGGTGGCTTCCGGCACCTCCGGCGTTTCCGAAGAGCACGCTGCCGTACACAGCAAGGCGAGAGCAACGATCTGTTTCATTAAGGTTCTCCTGCGGCGAGCCTGCCTTGGCTCAACTGTAACGGTATGGATTGACATCGATGGTGGTCATGCTGCGCGTCTGATTGCAGAGGAACACGGTGCCGGTGAAATAGATGCCCGGCTCGGTAATCGTCTTGGCATAGTCATATGCCTCGCGAAGTTGCTGCAAGGTCATTTGCACCGGCGCCTCGTCGGGCTGATAGGTGACCCCGTAGGGGTAGTCCTCGCCGTCTTTGCTGATCTCCACATGGCAACCCATGACATGGGTCACGGGATGGGTATCAACAAACTCGATCAGCCGCGTCATGCTGTCGAACCACGGTTCCCAGAAGCTGATGTAGCAGCGCCCGCGATAGAACATGTCGCCGGTGTAGAGGATCTGGGTGTAGCTGTCGTAATAGGCGAATTCCGAGACCACGTGGCCGGGCGAACCCCAGATAAGAATCTCGCGCCCGCCCAGGTCGAGCGTCACACGCTCCTCCGGAAAATTGGTCATGCCCCAGAAGCCGACCATCTCCTCATGGGTCAGGCCCATATAGCGCGTGCGGGGACGGTCCGCGAACTGGTTGGTGGCGGCATAGTGGTCTGCGTGAAGGTGGCTGAAGGCGACCAGCAGTTCCATGCTGGCAGGGTCGCGGCCATTTCGCGCGCACCACTCGTCGATACATTCGTCGACGACGCCGCGCAGATCCCAGTCGTTGCGCAGCTGGGTAAAGCCTTCGTCGAGCAGGAGTACCCGGTCATTGCCGAAATAGAGCGGTGCGAACGGCGCTTCGTAGCTGTAGGCCTTGTTCTGCCTCAGAATGGCGGTGTGCGCATTGTACCAATGGACGTGAACGGGCGGATCGGTGTTGTCCATGCAGGACGACGAACCGCATATCCACCGGTCGGGGAAGCTTCCGGGTGCGGGCAGATTGCTCTTGAAATCGATGTCCTGGGCGCGCGTGGCGGCCATTGCTGCTTCGCTTCGGGTCGTCAGCGCTACGCCTGCCACCTGAGTGACGGCGATCGCCGCGTTGTATGAAATGAAGGCACGACGGTCCATGATGGTCCTTTCAGTCGTCAGAAGGGTCGGGGCGCTTCAATATTGGGCACACCCTCGGGCCAAACCTGCGACCTCTGATCGGGGCTGACACCATTGAAGAGCACGAAATCGGGCCGGATCAGCATCGTCTCTTTCCCGGCGATCTCACGCGCGTGGTGCAGTGCCTCTCCAATCAGGTCGGGCGTCATTTCCAGCACCCGCTCATAGGGTTTGAAGTTCCTGAAGCGCGGGTAGTACTTGCCCGGCAAGAACATCATGTCGATATGACCGCCGAGCAGCCATTTGACCGGATTGCGCGCGGCAAAGGCAGTCAGCCGTTCCAGCGACGCCACAAAGTCGCGATCATTGCTGATGTTGATCCGGCCCGGAAACAGCAGGTCGCCGGTGAACAGGAAATCACAATAGGGATCGTAGAAGCTCACCCCGTCCTTGTGCGAGCCGGGTGTGGGGATCACTTCGATCACGCGGTCGCCCAGATCGATATGGCCACTGCCCGAAGGCCAGCTGGCGCTGACGCCATAATGCAGCTTCATAAGCTCCAGCGGCTTGGGAACGATCATGGTGTCCGGCCGACCGGCAAACTGCACCAGCCCCTGGTTCTGCGCGATATCCTCGGCCGATGTCAGCGCAACAGTCAACGGCACGCTTGTGCGTCCGCGTGCCTGACCCCAGCGGGTGACGATCGCATCCACCGTCTCACGCAGCGGATAATGGCTGGCATTCGCGGTCGCGCCGGTATCGATCAGCAGGGCGCCATCGTTGCCGAACAGCAGATAGGTGAAAGGCGCTTCCCAATGCACGCAGACGTTCTGCCGCATGACGAAAGTGTCCTCATTATATTGCACCACCTGCACCCGCGGATCGCGATTTGTGGCCGCGACGTTGGAGCCATATGTCCAGCGAAAGGAGAGACTGCCCGCCGCCGCCTCTTCGCAGGCATAGTCATGCACCACAGGCCCGGCGCCATGCAGCGGCACGGCGGAATCGGTGTTGCGTGCGCCGACCGGGTTATATCCCAGAACCGGATTGCCATTGGGATAGCTGCGCGATGTCGCGGATTGCGAGTTACCGGACAGGGCCGGATTGTAGCTGGATGTGGGCGACTGAGGCATCGAATACTCCGAGCAAGGCCACCAGATCGGCGGCGCGCGTAAGCCTTCTATGCAAGCCCTCCCAGGCGATTCGTGGTGCTGGCGCAACTGCTGCCGCCCACGCGAACAACTGCCTTCATATGGATATTACGAAAAATAACAATGGTAATACATTTCCGATGGACAATGCGTTGGTTTGCGGCAATGCTGCAAGTGCGAAAGGAAACCAACCATGCTCAACAAGATCCGTCGCGCGGGGGCAGTAGCGATACTGGCATGCGCCTTCGTCATAGCGTCTTGCTCACCAACAGCCGAGGAAACAGCAGCACCACGAACCGAGTTCAGCATCGGCTGGTCGATCTATGCCGGCTGGATGCCCTGGGCCTATGCCGATCAGGCCGGCATCGTGAAGAAGTGGGCCGACAAATACGGCATTGAGATCAACATTGTGCAGGTCAATGACTACGTCGAGTCGGTGAACCAGTATACCGCCGGTCAGCTTGACGGCGTGACCGTTGCGAACATGGACGCCCTCACCATCCCCGCAGCGGGCGGGAAGGACACCAGCGCAATTATCGTCGGCGACTATTCCAACGGCAATGACGGTATTCTCCTGAAGGGCTCCGACAGCCTCAGCGCAATCATGGGGCGACAGGTCTATCTGGTCGAGCTTTCGGTATCCCACTATCTGCTCGCCCGCGGGCTCGAATCGGTCGGCATGTCCATGACTGATGTCAGGACCGTCAACACCTCGGACGCGGATATCGCCAGCGCCTTCACCTCGCCCGACGTGACCGCCGCAGTCGCCTGGAACCCGCAGCTCTCGACGATGAGGCAGACACCCGGCGCGAACGAAGTGTTCAGTTCCGCTGATATCCCGGGCGAGATTCTTGACCTTCTGGTCGTCGACACGGCGACGCTCCAGGCCAATCCCAACCTCGGCAAGGCCCTGGCTGGCATCTGGTACGAGACGACCGCATTGATGCAAAGGCAGGACGAGCAGGGCAGAGCGGCACGTGCGGCGATGGCCGAGCTTGCCGGTACAACGCTCGAGAATTTCGAGGGCCAGCTTGCAACCACTTATCTCTACACAGAGCCGCAGGCGGCAGTCGCGGCCACTTCGGACGCGGCGCTGATCGAGACGATGACGCGTGTGCGCGACTTCAGCTTCTCGCAGGGACTGTTCGGCCAGGGGGCAAGTTCTGCCGATGCGATCGGCATGGCGTTTCCGGGAGGCAAGACCCTGGGCGATCCGGATCACATCACCCTGCGTTTCGACGAAACCTACATGCAAATGGCCGCAGATGGGGCCTTGTGACCTGCTGAAACTGGCTGACAGCAAGATCCTGATCGGAATGTTATGCGCTGGGTGAACCGTAACATAGGGCGCCGCAACAGCCTGCTCCTCGGCGCCATTCCGATCCTGGTCCTGTTGATGGTTTATCTGGTGGTCTCTGCTGATCGCCACGCGATCAATCCCAGCGACAAGATTTTGCCCATTCCCGGCGCCATGGTGCAGGCCATGTGGGGGCTGGTGTTTGAACCGGATCGCCTGTCTGGCAGGCTCCTGTTCTGGGCAGACACGTTCGCCAGTCTGCAGCGTCTTGGCCTGGGGATAGCCATCTCCACGCTGGCCGCTCTGATCGTGGGGATATTGCTGGGCATACTGCCACCTGTCCGCGCGACCTTTTCCACGCTGGTGACCGGCATCGCAGTTATCCCGCCAATCGCATTGCTGCCGATACTGTTCATTGCCTTCGGACTTGGGGAGACCGCCAAGGTGGCGCTGATCGTCATCGGCGTGGCGCCCTTCATGATCCGCGACATTGCTGCCCATATGGCCGCCTTGCCCAGAGAGCAGATCGTCAAGGCGCAGACACTGGGCGCAAGCACCTGGCAACTGATCCTGCGGGTCGCCCTGCCCCAGGCCATGCCGCGGCTGATCCAGGCAGTGCGCCTGTCGCTTGGTCCGGCGTGGGTCTTCCTGATCTCGGCAGAGGCGATCGCCTCCGATATCGGGCTTGGATATCGCATCTTCCTGGTCCGCCGCTATCTGGCGATGGACGTGATCCTGCCTTACGTGGCGTGGATAGCGCTGCTCGCCGCGACGACGGACATTCTTCTGAACTGGTCCAGTCGCCGCCTGTTCCGCTGGGCTCATGGAGCAAACCATTGAACGCGCTGCTCAGCCTCCAGAACGTTTGGGTCGAATATGGCGACAAGGTGGTCCTGGAGCGGATCAACCTCAATATCGAGGCGGGCTCCTTTGTCTCGATCATTGGCCCGTCAGGAGCAGGCAAGAGCAGTCTGCTGCGCGTGCTGCTGGGGCAGGAAGCGCCGACCAAGGGGACCATCCTGCTCAACGATGAGCCGCTCAAACCCCAATGTGAGCCTGACCGCGGCGTGGTGTTCCAGCGGTATTCGGTGTTTTCCCACCTGACGGTTCTGGGCAACACCGTGTTCGGTCTCGAATGCGCGCAGGCTCCGCTGACTGCACGATTGTTCGGCGCGCGCCGCCGGGCTGCCGAAGCAGAGGCGGAAGAGATGCTGGCGGCTGTTGGCCTGAGCGACAACCTGCATCTTTACCCGGCCCAGATGTCTGGCGGTATGCAACAGCGTCTGGCAATTGCCCAAGCGCTGATCAAGCGGCCCAGACTCCTGCTGCTGGACGAGCCGTTTGGCGCGCTTGATCCCGGCATCAGGGCCGACATGCACGCGCTGATAACGCGCTTGTGGAGCGATTATTCGCTGACCGTCGTGATGGTAACCCACGATATCGGCGAGGCATTCTCGCTCGGCACGCGCGTTTTGACACTGGACAAGGCGCGCCATGATCCGCACGCTCCGCACCGTTACGGTGCCACCGTCGTTTACGACCTTCCGCTCAAGAAGCAGGCCACCGTCGAGGCCGGAACTTGCGTTGACAATGGCGCTGAGAACGGCCCGGAAGTCAACTGCATTATTACAGTTGACGAAACTCGTAATAATTGAGAGGAGGAACAATATGGCTACCGAACCCACCAGTCTCGCCAGGCTCAGCATGAGTCTTCCGGCAGAGCTTTCCCGACAGCTTGACGTGATGGTTGAAGAGCGCGGCCTGCCGTCCCGTTCGCAGCTGATCGCCGAGCTGATCCGTCATGCGCTGGCGGACCATGAGGCACTGACCCGCCCCAAAGGCACGCTGGCCGGGACCATTACGCTGGTTTATCGCGGAGACCGCGCAGGCGTGCGGCAGCAACTCGCCACAACCCAGCTTCACTATCTGAAGGAAGTCATCTCCTCGCAGCACGTGTTTCTCGAGGACGACCAGTCACTCGAAGTTCTGCTGGTACAGGGTCCGGCTGTCCGGCTGGAGGCTCTGTGCGATGCCTTGCGCGGAATTCGCGGCGTCCATCAGCTGCAACTCGTCACCACGACCGCCCTGCTGCCGCCGCTGCACGAGCAGGATCAGGCAACCGGCAAGGATGACGAGGCCCCGGGCAGGGACCGATCCCGCAAGGGCATGGCTGCGTGACAGCACTCGCCGATCCCAAAGCGGCACGCGATCATGCCCGCGCGATGGGGGGCACGGTCGTCGAAGCCATGCCCGCGCTGCCCCCCGTGGCCGACGACCTTCCCGCCGATGTCGATTGCGATGATCTGCTGTGGGAAGAGACTGTCGCGGCAGGCGGTTATGCCACGCGCAGGCTGGCGCGCGGCACCCGGCTGCGGATGATCGACCTGGCAGGCGATGCATGCGCCTCGCTGCTGGTCTTCAACGCCGAAATGCCGAGTGAGCGCCTGAATGTCGCGGATACGGTCAAGGTCCAGTGGAATGCCTATCTCGGCGCGGGCAAGCTGTTACTGTCCGACATGGGCCGCGTGTTGCTGAGCATCGTGGAAGACGACGCACAAACCCACGACACTTTTTGCGGCACCTCCAACGCTGCGACCAACGCAGCCAAATATGGCGAAGGCAGTAACAGCGGCGCCTGCCCCAACGGCCGCGACCGCCTGCTGCTCGGGTCCGCCAAGCACGGGCTGCAACGGCGCGATGTCCACCCTTGCGTCAACCTGTTCAAAGGCACGCGGATCGAAGCGGACGGGACCATCGTTCCGCTTGTCGGCCCCTTCGCTGCCGGGCGCACCGTGCTGCTGCGCGCCGAAATGGACGTGATTATCGTGATCGCCAATTGCCCGCACGTCCTGGATCCGCGCGAGGCGTGGACCGTCACGCCCCTGCGCCTTTCTGCCTGGCGCGGCGCCGTGACAGGCGAAGACGATCCCATTCGCACCGCAACGCCGGAGGGGTTGCGTGCCTTCCAGAACGTTGAAGACTATTTCCGCCGCTAAGTAGGAAGACTGACCCAGAAATGACTGCCGCACCGGGATTACAAGGGCTTTCAGACACTGTTATTCATGACGAGGTCGTGCCCGCCCGGGCACCTTGGCTTTATCATATCGCCGCCGGTCAATCCCTCCGCATTGTCGATCTGGAAGGCAATCAGGCGGTCGACTTCCTGCTCTATTGCGCCGCCGACGATGCCGAACGCTACAGCGCGCAGGACACCGTTGCGATGCAGGGCAATCTGTTCCTGCGCAAGGGATCGGTGCTGCGGTCGAACGAAGGGCGCGCGATGATGACCATCACCGCCACTTCGGTCGAGTATCACGACACAATTGGCGGGGCTTGCTCCTGCGAATCCAATATGCTGCGCTACGGCCATCACACCAAGTCGCAACATGCCTGCGTCGAGAACTTCCTCGAAGCCAACCTGACTGAGGGGCGCAGCAAGCGGGACATTGTCTCCAACATCAATTTCTTCATGAATGTGCCGGTCATGGAAGACGGTTCGCTGGGGATCGTCGATGGCATTTCGGCCCCGGGGCTTACGGTCGATCTGCGCGCCGATATGGATGTGATCGTCGTGGTGTCGAATTGCCCGCAGATCAACAATCCCTGCAACGCCTTCAATCCAACCAAAGTGCGGATGATCGTCACGGCATGAGTATAACGACGGTACTGGTCGCAAACCGGGGGGCAATCGCCACCCGGATTATCCGCACTCTGCGCAGCATGGGCCTGCGTTCGGTGGCCGTTTATTCCGAGGCCGATGCCGGTTCGCTGCATGTGTCGCAGGCGGATGTGGCCGTTTGCATCGGTCCCGCACCGGCGACAGAGAGCTATCTTGATGTCGCTGCGATCATCAATGCGGCGAGGGAAACCGGCGCCGGCTTCATCCACCCCGGCTATGGCTTTCTGGCCGAGAATGCCGAATTTGCCGAGGCCTGCGAAGCCGCCGGCATCGTGTTCGTTGGCCCCACGCCCGAGAACATGCGCACCTTTGGCCTCAAGCACAGCGCCCGCGCGCTGGCGGCTGAACACGGCGTGGCACTCGCACCCGGCACGGGACTGTTGACCGATGCCGACAACGCCGCACAGGCAGCCAATGAAATCGGCTATCCGGTAATCCTGAAAGCCACCGCTGGCGGCGGCGGCATCGGCATGCGGATCTGCGAGGACGAAGCCGCCGTGCGCGAAGGCTTCGCCGGTGTCGCGCGTCTCGGCGCCGGAAATTTCGGCGATGCAGGCGTGTTCCTCGAACGGTATATTTCCCGCGCGCGCCATATCGAAGTGCAGATTTTCGGCGACGGGGATGGCCGCATAATGCCGCTTGGCGAACGCGATTGCTCATTGCAGCGACGCAATCAGAAGGTGGTCGAGGAAGCCCCCGCCCCGCAACTCTCCCCGGCAGTGCGCGAAGAGCTGATCGCTGCGGCTGTCCGCCTTGGCGAGGCTGCCCGGTATCGCTCTGCAGGCACTGTCGAGTTCCTGTTCGATGCCGAACGTCAGGAATTCTTCTTTCTCGAAATGAACACACGGCTTCAGGTCGAGCACGGCGTCACTGAGGAAGTGATGCGCATCGATCTGGTCGAGTGGATGGTCCGCGGGGCGACGGGTGACTATTCGTTCCTGAATGGCGAACCGCCGGAGCCGCGCGGGCACTCTATGCAGGTTCGCCTGTATGCCGAAGATCCTGCACTCGACTATCGCCCGACCACCGGCACGCTCGTCGCACTCCATTTCCCCGAATCCATCCGTGCGGAGACCTGGTGCGAGGCCGGCAGTGCGATCAGCGCATGGTACGATCCGATGATCGCCAAGCTGATCGTTCACGGCGAAACGCGGGACGCAGCCAAATTGGCGATGCAGGCGGCGCTCGACGAAAGTCACCTGGACGGTATCGAGACCAACCTGCGCTGGCTGCGCGACGTTGTGCGCAATGAGGATTTCGCGTCAGGGCAGGTTTCCACCAAGCTGCTCGAGACGATCGAATATAATCCCCGCAGCGTCCGGGTGGTCTCCGGCGGCACTGCCACCACCGTGCAGGACTGGCCCGGCCGGCAGGGCCTGTGGGCGATCGGCGTGCCCCCCTCCGGTCCGATGGATGATCGCTCCTTCCGGATCGGCAATCAGCGGCTCGGCAATCCGGAGGATGCCGCCGGGCTGGAGGTTACCTTCACCGGACCGACCCTGTATTTCAACGCGCCAGCACGGATATGCCTTGCCGGCGCCGATTTCGGTGCCCGACTGGACGGCGAGCCAGTTGAACGGGGCATCCCTGTTGACATCGGCGCGGGTCAGACACTCTCGCTCGGGCGCGTTTCTGGCGGCGGCATGCGTGGTTATATCCTGTTTGCAGGCGGGCTTGAGGTTCCGCCCTATCTCGGCAGCCGCAGCACCTTCGAGCTCGGCCAGTTCGGCGGCCATGCGGCGCGGCGACTGCTCGCCGGTGACACGCTTCACCTGGCGGCAAACGACATTGGCACGCCCGCACCCGTGGAAGCGGCGCCGGACTTCGGCAATCGCTGGACGCTGCGAGTCCTCTACGGCCCGCACGGCGCGCCGGACTTCTTCACTGAGGAGGATATAGACGCGATCCTCAAGGCAGAATGGCAGGTGCACTACAACAGCAACCGCACCGGTGTGCGGCTGGTCGGGCCAAAGCCGCAATGGGCGCGCACCGACGGCGGCGAAGCTGGCCTGCATCCGTCGAACATCCACGACAATCCATACGCCATCGGCGCGGTCGACTTCACCGGCGACATGCCGATCATCCTTGGCCCGGACGGCCCGTCGCTCGGCGGTTTCGTCTGTCCCTTCGTGGTGATCGCGGCGGACCGCTGGAAGATCGGGCAGCTCGCCCCCGGCAACCGCCTGCGTTTCGTACCCGTCACATATGATGATGCCATTGCGGCCGACCGCGCACCGTTGACGCAGATTACGCAGGAGCCTGCCGCCGCTGCGCCGGAACGCGCGATCGCCGCGCTTTCGCCGATCCTTGCCGACACACCGGCGCAGGGACTGCGTCCGCGGACCGTCTATCGCCAGCAGGGCGACCGCAATATCCTGGTTGAATACGGGCCCATCGTGCTCGACATCGAACTGCGCATCCGCGTGCATGCGCTGATGACCGTGCTGGAAAGCAAGGCCCTGCCGGGAGTGATCGACATCGTGCCCGGCATACGCTCGCTGCAACTCCATTTCGACGATGACGCGCTCGACCAGCGGGGCGCACTTGCCGCGCTGATGGAGGCCGAGAACGAGCTTGGCGATCTGGAGGATTTCACCATCCCGTCGCGGATCGTCCATCTTCCACTCAGCTGGCGCGATCCGGCCACCATCGAGACGATAGAGAAGTACATGGCGGCGGTGCGTGATGACGCGCCGTGGTGTCCGGATAATATCGAGTTCATCCGCCGCATAAACGGCCTGACAGACGCCGATGCGGTGGAGGATGTGATCTTCGATGCCAGCTATCTGGTGATGGGCCTGGGTGACGTTTATCTGGGCGCGCCGGTGGCCACTCCGGTCGATCCACGTCACCGGCTGGTCACCACCAAGTACAATCCCGCCCGCACCTGGACCCCGCCCAATGTCGTGGGGATCGGCGGCGCATACATGTGTATCTACGGCATGGAAGGCCCCGGCGGTTACCAGCTGTTCGGTCGCACCATCCAGGTGTGGAACACCTATCGCCAGACCGACGCCTTCGTGGAGGGCAAGCCGTGGCTGCTGCGCTTCTTCGACCAGATCCGTTTTTTCAAGGTGAGCGCGGAAGAGCTGGTCGAATGGCGCAGGGACTTTCCCAATGGCCGCCGGTCGATAGAGGTCGAGCACTCGGAATTCCGCCTGGCGGACTATCGCGCCTTCCTGGCCGAAAACGCCGATTCAATCTCGGCCTTCCAGAAACAGCGTCAGGCCGCTTTCGATGATGAACGCGCGGAATGGCAGCGCAACGGCGAATTTGATCGCATTTCGGAACTCGCCGATGATCCGGCAGCAGGCACTCTTGCCGCCCCCACGATCGAGGTGCCCGAAGGTGCCGACGTGATCGAAGCGCCCTTCGGGGGAAGCGTCTGGAAGTTGCTGGTTGCCGAAGGTGACGAGGTCCAGGCGGGCCAGATCATCGCAGTAATTGAGGCAATGAAGATGGAATGCCCACTGGAAAGCCCCGGCAGCGGGACAATTTCCGCGCTCTACATCAGTGAACGCCAATCGATAGAACCGGGCGCTCCGCTGCTGGCGCTGACGCGCTCATGACGGCACTGGACCGGCAAAGCGCAGGCGCGATCGCGGCACAGGTAAATGGCGGCAAGACCACTGCGCTCGCCGTGGCGGAAGAAGTTCTTGCCCGCCTTTGCGCCTATGATGCGGTGCAGCCGCGGATCTGGATCAGCCGCGCCGCGCCAGAGGACATTCTCGCCGCCGCGCGCGCCGTGGACGCGCGTATTGCGCTGAAAGAACACCTCCCGCTTGCGGGCGTGCCCTTTGCCATCAAGGACAATATCGACGCGGAAGGGTTCGAGACGACTGCAGCCTGCCCGGCCTTCGCCTATACGCCAGCCGCATCTGCCAGCGTGGTCCACAAGCTGGTGGAAGCTGGCGCGATCTGCATTGGCAAGACCAATCTGGACCAGTTTGCCACCGGACTTGTCGGCGTGCGCAGCCCATATGGCATTCCGCGCAATGCCTATAACCTCGCTTATGTCAGCGGCGGATCAAGCTCGGGTTCGGCGGTCGCCGTCGCGGCGGGCCTCGTCGCATTCTCGCTGGGAACCGATACGGCGGGATCGGGCCGGGTGCCTGCTGCCTTCAACCACCTGGTCGGACTGAAGCCGAGCAAGGGGCGGTGGAGCACGCGCGGCCTGGTCCCCGCCTGCCGGACGCTGGATTGCATCACCGTATTTGCCGACAGCGTGGCAGACGCGCGCCTGGTGGACAATGTAATCGCCGGTTTCGATCCGGCGGATCCCTTCTCGAAGCCGCTATCCGACCGCCCGCTCCAGCCCCGGCGCATCGGCGTGCCGCGCCGCGATCAGCGCGCATGGTTTGGCGACAGCCAGTCCGAATATCTCTACGATGCGGCGCTCACCCGGCTGGGCAAAGATGCGCAGATCGTCGAGCTGGATATCGCGCCGCTGGATGAGGCGGCGAGCCTGCTGTACAGCGGCCCGTGGGTGGCCGAGCGAACCGCAGCCATCGCAGAGCTGCTGGGCAGCGACCCGGATGCCATCGATGAAACTGTCCGCCGCGTGGTTGCGCCCGGAGCAGACATCACGGCGGTGGAATTGTTCAACGGCATCTACCGTCTCGCCGAACTGCAGCGCCATGCGGATGAGATGTGGCAGCAGGTCGACATGCTGGCCTTTCCCACCACCGGTACCACGTACCGGGTGGCGGAATTGCTGGCCAGCCCGATCGCGCTGAACAGCAATCTTGGGCGCTATACAAATTTCGTCAACCTGCTCGACATGGCCGCAATTGCCGTGCCGACCGGCGTCCGCAGCAACGGCACCGGCTTTGGCATAACGCTGATCGGCCCGGCCAGTACCGACATCGGCCTGATGTCGGCAGCCGAAACCTACCTTGCGGCGGCGGACCTGCCCGCTCCGCCCCCACTCGATTTGGAGGGAAGAATGGAAAGCGTGAAACTTGCTGTCGTTGGCGCGCACCTGAAGGACATGCCGCTGCACTGGCAGCTGACTTCGCGCGATGCACGCTTCATCGGTGCGTTCCAGACCGCGCCCACCTACCGCCTTTACGCCATGGCCGACAGCGTGCCGGCCAAACCGGCGCTTGTCCACAGCGAGGACGGGTCCGGTATCGCAGTCGAAGTCTATGAGCTCGACGTTGCCGCCTTCGGAAGTTTCGTTGCCGAGGTTCCTGCGCCACTGGCCATTGGAACGGTCACGCTGGCCGATGGCAGCAGCGTGAAAGGCTTCGTCGCGGAGCCTCGCGCGACGGTTGGTGCAGAGGATATCACCGATCTTGGCGGGTGGCGGGCCTACATTGACAGGGGCTGAGGCCGTGCCTGACGCTGCCGGGCGCAATTTTGGCACTTTAAGTTCGTTATTACTCTTGACGCGTTCGTTAATATCGATAGCCTGACCAGCAACAGAAACATAAGAACACGTTTGCCGGGAGAGATTCTTTAGGAGACCGGGCCGATTGTCGGTCTGGCCATACGGAGTCCGCCGATGAATTACGCACGGAACGACGACACGAGGCTCGCAAATTGTCAGCCCCCCGTCCTGCGTGCGACGGTTCGGATCTCCAGACTCTCGAAAGCGGGGTAAGGACGATGGACGGTGTTCTGGTAGGCAAAAGGATCATCGGGGCACAGGCTCCGGTAACCATTGGCTGGGAAAACATTCCGCGCGTTGAAGGCGGTCCGGTGAAGCGCTTTATCTTCACCTATTTCCAGCCGGTCATGTTCTTCGCGGCAATCCTGTTCTGGTATTACGCGCCCAATTCCATCGCCGTGGCATCAACAGCGATCGGCATTGGCATCGCCTTCAGGGTGCTGTTGCTGGCGCTCGAATGGGTCAACCCCCGCCACAAGAGCTGGACCCTGACCTGGAAGGAACTGATTACCGACCTCTTCTATGTCGGCCTCGGCTACACCGTCCTGCGCATGGTCGATGCCTACATTGGCGATGGCGTGATTATCGATGCAATCCTGAGCTCCTATGACTGGAGCAAGCTGGACTGGTTCACCAGCATGCCGCTGCTGCTGCAGGCGATCCTGATCTCTTTCATGTTCGATTTCGGCCAGTACTGGATGCATCGCGGCATGCACAACTGGTATCCGCTGTGGGCGACCCATGCCCCCCATCACTACATTACCCAGTTGAACATCAACAAAGGCGCAGTCGGCAATCCGATAGAGCTGTTCCTGATCGGTTTGGGCATCGGCGGATTCTTCGATTTCCTGCCGCGGGCCGTACTGCTTGCAGGCGCATTTGGCATGACTGTCAGCATTTACCAGCACATCAACGTGCGGTTCAACACACCGGCCTGGTGGCGCTTCCTGTTCAACACGACCGAGCACCACAGCGTGCATCACTCGCAGGACTATGAAGCGACGCGCAGCAATTATTCCGGCACCTGGATCATAATCGATCGCATGTTCGGCACCTGCATCGATGGCGAGGCGGAGCTGCTGGGGATGGAAGGTGGCCGGCGCATGCCAGTCCACGAGACGATGCTTTACACCCCCAGGGAATGGTACCGGGCCGGTCGCAAGTGGCTGCGCAAGCGCTTGCCCCAGCCCACTGCCGTTCCTGCCGAATAGGCCCAGGCCGCACCTCGACCAAGCCCCTGTAACGCGTTTGCCAGCCGCTTTTCCCGCTCCCTGAGCGCGGAAAGCAGGCTGACGCATGCCCGGTAACCTGCTGGAGAATGTCCAAGTGAAACTACCCCTGATCGAACGGATCTGGCATGTGGACGGCTCGCTGGAGCTTGATCCGCCCCGGTCTGCGGCAGATGCGTTCGACAGGCTCAGCCCGCTGCTGGAGGCGAGCGGCACGACCTTTGAGATCGACGGCGATACGCTGACATACACCAAGGAAAATCCCGCAGCGCAGGACAAGCTGGCGACCTTCACCCGCGGTACGCTGCAGCTTGTCGAGCAATCCGGCAGATCAAAGCTGTTCTACAAGCTGTCCAGCCCGGCATTGCTGATGTGCTTTCTGGCCCCGTTGCTGTTCCTCGGCTTTGCCCAGGCCATGATCCTGATCAACGATCTGGAGAAGCCTGCAACCGAAGCCAGGGCGGATGCCGCCGAAGAGGATGAGCAAGAGGACGAAGTAAAGCCACTACACCCGCTCGATGTGTTCCTTGGCGCGCCCGCGCCCGAGAAACCTGAAGACAAGAAGGAGGAGGAAGAGGACGAAGACAAAGGCCATTCGCCCACTCCTGCCTATGTCTTCGCCGCGCTTTTTGCCGCACTTTACGTGGTAGGCCGCATTCTCGAGCCGTGGCTTGTGCGGCGGCATTTCAGCAAGGCATTGTCCGGCAATCCCGAATTCAGCGATGCGAAGAACACCCAGCATACCGGGGCGCAACACCCCAGTTGATCCACCCCTTCCACCCATCACGAAAACCGCGGACCCGGATCCGCCCCAATTGCAGCGCGGCCAGTGCCAGCTGAACGGAGACTATCAAATGATCACCCTGCACATCGAAGACCTCAAGGGCGAAACGCGAGCCATCACAGTATCGCCGGAAGGATCGCTGATGGAGGCCATCCGCGACAACGGCTTTGAGGACTTGCTGGCTGCGTGCGGAGGCTGCTGCTCTTGCGCCACCTGCCATGTGGTGATCGATCCCGCGTCCGTTCTTCCATTGCCCGCCATGGCCGCCGACGAGGACAGCCTGCTAGATGGATCGGATCATCGGCAGGAAAGCTCCCGCCTGTCATGCCAGATCCCGTTGAGCAGTGAGCTTGACGGACTGAAGTTGCGCATCGCGGAAGCGGATTGAGCGGCGCGAGGCATTCCGCCCACGCGACCTTCACAGCCGGGATTGGCATGCAAGAAATCCCCCTGTCGCCCCGTCAGGAGTTCGTGTGCCTGATCGCGAGATTCGATTACATTTACTTATCAGCAACTTAAATGGTGGAGCTGTCAGTCTAATCGCAAATCGTCTCCGATCGGCGCAGCTATCGCTAGGGCGTCAGACCTCAGGCCATGAGGTTCTGCCACTCGGCCAGGGCGAGCGAGTGGCAGGTCTTGCAAGTTCGTCGGTCGACGAGGTGGCGTTGCGGGCTGGTGGGTTTGCGAGTTCTGGGCATGACAACTGCCCTGCCCTCGTCCGCTCACTTTTCAATCAGGTGCGTTTGGTCTGACAGCGCCGGCACCAGCCTTGCTTGCCCGCTGCCGTCTCCTCCTCCGGATGACATTACCCTCGTGACCGGTCCAAAGTCCTCCAATGGCAGCGAGGCAAGTGCGTTTACGATCGGATATTGGGTAGGCATCTGTTCCCAGCTTGCACCGCGGAATTCAAACTTCCCTTCACCTCTCTCTACCGACCGGATTTCCGTATCCGGGCCATCGGATGCTGTAATCGTGAGGTAATGTGCATCCGATGCCTGGGGATCACCCGTGGTGGGAACATATTTTTCAAACACCATTGGCATTGGCGATGGTGCCGAGGCTGCCTCTTCGAAGGCGGCAGCCTGGAAATCGAAGAAGCGGTGGCCATCCCAGGATGCCGTGCATCGCCATTGCTCATCGCGTTCGGCAGATACCGAAATATCGGCAAATATCTTTGACCAACCCAGCTCTTCGCGCCCCGTGATGATCGGGTCAGCCATGTTCTCCCACACCACGGGGACGAAGTAACCTGACTGCTGTTTCTGACGCTGCATCCAGCGTGCTGGTATCCGCACCATCAGGATGTCATATCCACGCCCCGCAAGCCATCCGATGTTGTGGAAGCTCATGACGCAAACTTCGAGGCGGGCTTCTTCGCCGAGCACCAGACCTTCAGGCAGGAATTGCGCCAGTTGATCCGGATCGGTCCGAGCGGACATGGTGCAGGCCGCAATCTCCTTTTCGTAGCGGCGGTGGCGCTGGTGAACAGGAAGGTTGCGAGGGCCGGGAGCATACCCGAAGCATCGCGGCATGCGATATTTCGGGTCAAGGCCTTCATCCTGTTTCGGCATCAGTGCTCAACCCTGTTTGGCCTCAAGACTTCTTGCTCGATATTGCGACCACCTGCTGATCGATTGCGCCAAATGGCGCTGCACCAGAGGTTGCGCGCGCTTCCATCCGCACCTTGTCACCAAAGCGCATGAAGCCGGTCTTGGCCTTTCCATCTGCGATCATCTCGATTGCGCGAACTTCGGAAATGCAGCTTGACCCGACTTCGGCATAGTTGACGTTGGACACTGTTCCAGATCCGATGATCGTGCCTGCCACCAGATCGCGGGTCAGGGCAGCATGGGCAACAAGCTCGTGAAAGCCGAATTGCATCGCCCTGCCGTTGGCGTGACCGAATGCCTTGCCATTCCATTCTATGTGCAAATCCAGCCCCACCCGCCCGTCTTGCCAGGCTGAACCCAGCACTTCAGGCGTGACCGCAAAGGGCGCCATCGAACACGCGGGCTTGGCCTGTACCCAGCCAAAACCTGTCTTCATCTCGACCGGGGCGATCGCGCGCAAGGACCAGTCGTTGATCTGAACGATCAGCTTGATGTGCTTCAGCGCATCGTCTGCACTGGTTCCCATCGGGACATGGTCCACAATCACGCCGAACTCGCCTTCGAAATCGATGCCATCATCCTCGCTTGGGAGGGGCACGTCGTCGGTCGGGCCATAGAAGCGATCGGACATGCCCTGATACATCAGGGGCCGATCGGATTCGATCGGATCGTGGCCAAGAGCGATCTGCATCAGGTCGGCATGGGTCGGGAAAACGGAACCATCGAGCCATTGCCATGCCCGCGGCAACGGTGCGGTAAGCGATGCCGGATCGAGCAGCTGAGGAAAGTCACTGACTCCGGCGGCGGCCTCTACGAAAGCCGGCCAGTCCTCAATAGCTTGCTGCAGGGTTGGCAGAGGTGCGGCAGCAAAGCGATCATATGCGGGAGACACCAGAACAAGGCGCCCGTCCCGCGTCCCGTCGTGCAATGTAGCAAGGATCATCGTCAGCCTTTCAGCGCGGGATCGAATTCACCATCGATCAGGATGAAGGCGATGCGGCAATTCTTGTCAGAGCGATTGGCCCAGCCATGGTTGGTGCCGCGCTGGATCACGATGTCACCCGGACGAACGGTGGTTTCGCCCTCGTCCATGATCAACACGACTTCGCCTTCCAGAACGATGCCGTAATCGATCGTCTCCGTACGATGCATATGGGCATGGCGAGATTCCTTGCCGGTGAAGGATGATGCATCGGCCGCACCAATCTCCGCAAAATGCGCCTTGGCTTCCTCGGGCGTCATATCCTTGAAGCTGTCATCGTCCGGCGGAATATCCAGCACACGAATGCGCGTGCCGTTTTTTGGCGCGGCGAGCAGGATGCCGTCTTCGTCTGGCTCTCCCGATGAAGCGTCTATCGGAGCAGGCGTGGCGCGTGTGTTCCATACCTCATGGAACACCGGCCCGGTTGCACCGCCAACCTGTTTGTAACGCGGAACCGGGCCATCCTCCTGGATGATCGCTTGCCCGCTGGCGTCATGGCCGGTGACAATGCGCCGGGTTGGTCCTGTCATCATGGTTTCATCCTCTCGATGTGCTTTTACCGCGCAAGCGGCTTCATGTCTTGGGTGCGGGCGGCGGCGTGAAGAGGAGACCGCGCGCTTTGAGTTCTGCCTGCGCCTCTTCCTCGCGCGCCAAGGCGGCCTGGGCGCAGGGCCTTTGCGAGGCGCATACATAATGTTGCTGCAGCGCCGGATAATCATCTGCTTCGAAACCTGCACCGGTTATACGGAACCATATCCACCCAAGATATGCGTCAAGGATCGACCATTCCTCCCCCAGCATCCATGGCTGGCCAGCCAATCGCTGCTCCAGCGGAGCAAGCTGCATTGTCAGACCCTCTTCCGCTTTCGCCCGGATGCGCGGAGCATCTGCAGGGTCAGTCGATATCATCGGCGACATCACGAAGCGGGTGACCAGCGGGTGCAGATCGCTGGAGCAACGGAAAAGTTCGGTAAGTATGCCTGCTCGTCCGGCGGCATCATCTGGCTGGGGCAACAGACCAGCATCGGGATAAGTCTGCGCCAGATAGCTGAGGATCGCGCCATTTTGCACGATCACGCCATGCTGGGTTTCCAGCGCAGGAACCTTGCCCGAAGGGTTCACTGCCAGAAATTCCGGCTTGCGGTGTTCGCCCGCCATGAAAGCGATGAGGCGGGTTTCGAACGGCAAGCCGATCTCCTCCAGCGCGGTCAATGTCACGCGGGCGCAGGTTTGCGGCGCGAAGTGGAGGATGGGCGAAGCGCTCACAGTCATTTCCCAGCCACTTCTACCGGCAGGCTGGAAATCGCCCACAGCGTGTTGTTTAGCCGCCTGACCGGCTCTCCTGCAATCCGAATGGAACTGGCTTGCCGGGCAAATTCGGCCGCTATCAGCTCACCCTCCAGCCGGGCGACCATCTGGCCCAGGCACTGGTGGATGCCGAAACCAAAGCCGACATGCCCGCCTGCGGGTCGCTCGATCCGGAATTCATCGGGACCGTCCCATTTGCGGGGATCGCGATTGGCGGAGGCGAGGAAAAGCAAGACCTTGGCACCTTCGGGAATAGTCGTGCCAGCAACGTCCACATCGCGGGTTGCGGTGCGGAAGAAAGTCTGCACGGTCGAATCCCAGCGCAGGCTTTCCTCAAAGGCGCGCGTCGCCAGCTTCGGATCGGCGCACAGCTTGGAAAATTCTTGCGGATACTTGCCCAGCGCCAGCATGAGGTGGCTAATACCGTTCACCGTCGTATCGACGCCTGCGCTGAGGAAGGAGCGGACCAGACGAGGCGCATAATCCGGCGGCAAGCCAGCCTCGGTAACGGCGTCATACACCGCCATGCCCCAACCACCCGGCTTCAGATTCTCGCGCTTGCAGGCCTCTTCCACCCAGGCGATGGAATCTTCCTTGCCGATCAGGCTCTGCTCGAAAACACGGTTGCGCGGTCCGAACCCGTTGAACACGATGGTGGCATATTCGATCAGTTTTTCGCGGCCTTCATCCATCAATCCGATCGTGTCGGGAAACACCTGCATGGGGAATACTTCGCCCAGGTCGGTTGCCGCATCGAAGCGGCCCCTTTCCACCAGGCTTGCCACCAGCGCCTGCGCCTTTTCCTGCCATAGCGGCCGCAACTCCTTGAGCGCTTTGAGCGAAACGATCCTGCTCATCAGCTTGCGTGTCTGGCTATGCAGCGGCGGATCGGTTTCCAGCAGTAGCGAGGGCGCGCGGAAAGGCTCTTCCTTGGCAAAGTCGGCAAGACCCACTCCGCGCGCTGAGCAGAATGTCTCATGGTCGCGCAGCGCCGCCTGCACCTCTTCAAAGCGCGCCATGGCATAGACCTGGTATTTCTCGAGCCACACCACGGGGCCGGCATCACGCAACCTGCCGTGATGAGCGAAGGGATCTGCCAGAAACTCTTCGTCGAAGGGGTCGACTGTGAGGTGCGGAACGGAGGCTTCGAACAATCCCATTGCTTAACCCAACATCGCTTGGATGCGGCTGCGGGTCACCAATGCGCCAAGCACGCCGCCATACAGCACCTTGAGGACAAATGCAGGAACGGGGGCAAGGATTTGTATACCACTCAGCCACAATATCGCGGCCCATATGCCCGCACCGAGGACCATTATGATCAAGCCTAGCAGGATGGCGCGGGTAAGCAGGCTGCCGGTGCTGGCAACATGTCCCAATGCAGAAGTGACCTTTCCTGCAAGGATCGCCTTTTTCGTCAGAAGTGCAGGCACCAGGCTGGCAAAGAGAGCAACAGCGAAGCTCTGCGGCAGGAAGTCGAAGGCATAATTACCGATACCCCAGACTGGCACGGCAGCCCCAAAGCCGAACACGCCAAGGAAGAAGGCGGCACTGATGGCTGCATTAATGGCTGCGCTGATGACCGTTTCACGCGCGATATAGAGGCTTGGTGAACCCACGGCCGTCACGAGGTGTGAGTGTCCAAAGTCTCGGCAAACCAGTCAGAGATCAGGTCGCGCCCATAACTCATATTATCCGCACCGACATGCTCCACCCCGCCTTCGCGCGCGGTGAAAATCACCTTCTCCCGGCGCGGCGAATTGGTCAGCTGGTCATAGAGATCATCTGCATAGGACGGGCTGATCTGCCGATCATTTGCGCCGTGCGTGACCAGAAACGGCACGGTAATGCGGTCCATGTGGCCGTTCAGGTTCATGCCCGAAGACTTTTCGAGGAAGTCGTCCATATCCTCGGCCCCGAACGCCCAGAACACATGCGCCCAGTAATGCGGCACGGGATTCTCTCCCTCGCGATCCCGGCGCTTGTCCTGAACTTCGCGCCAATTGTGGTTCGCGCCCCACACAGCCCCGCTGGCAAAACGCGGTTCATAGGCGACAGCGCGAGGAGCGAAATGGCCGCCAAGGGAGATACCGGTCATCCCGATCCTGGCGCTGTCTACTTCTGGTCTGGTTTCCAGCCAATCGACCGCCTTGGAAGCCCAGCTCTCTGAATGCGGATCAACCGGCAGGCCCTGAAGCCGCAAAGCTTCGCCAGTGCCCGGCTGGTCTACACATAGCGTGGAAATCCCGCGCCGCGCCAGCTCTTCGGGAAGCCGCGTCCAGTAGAGCATCTCCTTGTTGCTATCGAGGCCATTGCAGAACACCACGGCAGGCTTTGCGCCTCCGCCCGGTGCCCGCGTCCACAAGGCTGGCATCGTGCCGTTCACAAGGGGGATTTCGACCCGCTCGCGATTGAGCTTGCCCAGTTCGGTTGAGCGATCGAATGCACCCCGTGCGCGAGCGAAGGTTTCCGCGCGGCCGGGATGGCCATGGCCCTGCATGCGCTCGCCCACGAACATGTAGAGCGATGCACGCTCAAGCTTGTTTGAAGCGGAAAAATTGCGGCCCTTCGCCTCATCCTCATTTGCTAGTTCGATCAGCTTTTCGGCCATGGCGACCCATTGCTTCATGAACTGCGGCGTGCCTGCATCGGCGCCGCTGTCAGCAGCATCCTTGATCGGCTGGCACATATCGACGATTTCACCGATCTGCCCGCCGCTCTCCAGCGCGATGGCGACCGAGAGGTTCCAGATGTAGTTGGGGAAGTATTCAAACAGGGCCATGCGTTCAAACCTCTGCCGGCTTGAACAGGCATGGATCGGGCGCGGGTTTGGGCATGGTCTGCGGACCGCCCTGGCCAATGCCCCACTGATCCATGACCATCGGTGCAGGCTCATGCACGATGCCCTGATGGCTTTCGAAATCGACGTTTTCCAGTTCGGAAGTGTACTCCACTGCAAATCCGGCGGGCGTAGTGAAGTATGTGAAAGTGTTGTTGCCCGCCGTGTGGCGCCCGGGTCCCCAGCGCAGATCAGTGCCGCGCTTTTTGAGGCGGCTAGCACCGCGCATCATGTCATCCAAGCTCAGCATGTCATAGGCGACATGGTTGAGGCATGGAGGACCGGGCAGGATTGCCAGCCGGTGATGCGCCTCATTACAGCGCAGGAAGCACATGAAATCACCCAGCCAGTCGCTGACCTTGAAGCCCAACACATCGGTGAAAAACTTTACCATCGCCTGATGATCGGGCGAATGCAGCACGATATGGCTGATCTTCACCGGCATGCCTTCCCAGCGCTCCATGGCACGCTTTTCCAGCTTCTTCACATCGGCCGAAATTTCGAACGGCAAGCCGTCAGGCGAAAAGAAGCGGAAGCCATAGCCGCCGCCGGGAGCGTCCAGGTCGCGCGGGGCGTGAATGATCTTGCAGCCTGCATTTGCCACCTTGCGATGCAGATCCTCCACATCAGCGCGGCTAGCCGCTGCCAGCGCGATCACTTCTACGCAGTCGGTGGATGACTTGTGCAGGCGAACAACGTGGTGCTCGTCGTGGCCATGGGTCTTGAACCAGGCCATATCATCTTCGCTGGCGACTTCGACAAGTCCCCAGTCATCAGCATAGAACTTACGCTCGGCATCGAAGTCCTCGACACCGTACCCGACATAACGAATTTCGCTGACGCGGCTCATAGCTTATTCCTTGTATCTTCAGATGGGTTCGGCGGTGACTGCGAACATTTCCGCAGTGGCCTTGGCATTGTCGACCGGCGGCCCCTTGCCCAGCTGCCCGTGGCAGATGGCAAGCGAGCTTTCGACGATGTACTTGCAGCGTTCGAAACGGCGATCACGATAGGCCATGAAAGCATCTTCGGGCGTGTCGTGCGCGGCAATTTCCTCGGCCAGCACGATGCTGTCCTCGATCGCCATGCCAGCGCCTTGCCCCAGATGAGGCGTGGTTGCGTGGACAGCATCGCCCAGCAGGACCACGCGGCCCGAATGCCAGGCGCCGTAGAGCATCATCGCCTCAAGCGGGCGGTAGACCACGCCGTCATTGTCGGTGATCTGTGCCGCCAGTTCGCGGATTTGCGGTGCCGTATGACCGATAACCTTCTCGCGCATGCTCTGCGCAAGCTTATCGTTGTCATAGCGCGGTTTATCCGGCTCCGGCGTGGTCACGTACATATACATCAGGTCTTCATTGATCGGCACCAGACCGGCACCTATCGGACCATTATAGGCATGCAGCGCGTCGAGATCGGCAGGCCGCGGGAAGTTGTAACGCCATACGGCCTGTCCGGTAAATTCAGGGCGCGGCGCATCGGGCATGATCTGCCCTCTCGTGTCGGAATAGACGCCGTCAGCGCCGATCACGAGGTCGTAGCTGTCTTCGCTATCGTCGGAGAAGCGGACCCGCACCTGATCGTCGCGATCGTCGATCTCTTTCGCAGTGATCCCCAGCCGGACCTCGGCACCATCAGCAACGGTGCGTTCGCCCAGGATCTTGTGCAGAGCCGGACGGCCGATGCCCATGCTGGCAGGGTATCCCTCGACCAGCGGCGGTATCGGAATAACCGCCACCTGCGTACCATCCGGCATATGCACGGCCACCTTGTCGAAAGGCACGCCGGACGCGACATAGTCCTCCAGCAGATCGAGCTGCTTCATCGCTCGGATCACATTGGCCTGCTGGATGATACCGACGCCGTAGACGGCCCAGTCGGGGTCCTTTTCGATGACCGTCACATCGTGCCCGTCACGCCGCAGCGCGATGGCCGATGTCAGGCCCCCGATGCCTCCGCCGATGATGAGGATTTTCAGCTTCTTCATGGCTCAGAACGTGTCCAGATCGTTGGCGATAACCACCGGACCGTCAAAATTCTCGGCAATCTGACGCAGATATTCGAAGTGCACCGGATCACCGCGTTCGCGGCCGGAAAAATGGGTCACAACAACTGCCCCGACACCCGCTCTGCCGGCCATTTCCCCGACATCACGTGGCAGCAGGTGATGGTCGCGCAGATGACTCTCCATTCCCATCAAGACCGGTTCCGGCATATTGGGCGCATCACGCCGTAGAAGCCTGATCGTCTCGTCGACATCCATCATTTCGGCGACGAGCAAATCAGCGCCCTGGGCCAATTCTTCCACCGCTGTGCTGGGGCCGGTATCCCCAGTGTAGACAATGGAACGCCCAGGCAGGTCAAAGCGGTAGGAAAGCGACTCAAAACGCTCGGCCAGTCCGCTATCGGGCGCAAAGCTGTAATGGGTATTGTTGCGGGCGCTTATGGTCATGCCGGCATATTGAAGACTTGCGTGATCGCGCAGTTCGACGACCTCGACCATGCCCGCAAGGTCCCGCGTAGCTGCTCCCGCTACGCCATAGCCAGCGGTATTGCCGGGGACCATGGAGGCAAGCAGCCCGTCAACCAGATCAGCGGTCCCAGGGGGGCCGTAAACAAGCAGCCCGTCCGGCGCATTCGTCTGGAGGCGAAGACCAAGAATACCAGCCAGACCGGCGGTATGGTCAAAATGCAGGTGAGTGATGAAAACGGCATCCAGCCTGTTCGTTGGAAGGCCCACTTTGATCAGTTGGCCGGCACTGCCATCACCCACATCAACAAGGATGTTCTTGCCGCCGGCAATCAGCAGATTGGCAGGCTGAGAGCGGGTGGAACTGGGCACCGGGCCGGCTCTTGTACCCAAAGTGATCCAGCGGCCGGCATCGGCAACCACTGCCTCGTCTGCAGCCGCTTCGCCATGATGTTCAGCGTGGAGGGGCATACTGGCCAGCGCGAGTGCGCTGGCCAGTGCGAGATTACGAATATGCATAATTCATTCCGATCAGAAAGTTACGCGGGCCCGCAGACCATATGTTCTGGGCGGTTGATAGACACTGGCCACAACATTACCCGCACCGGTCTGCACGAGTGACGTAATCACTTCATCAGTCAAATTGCGAATGTAGGCGGTTAGCGACCACGTCTCGTCAATGTCAGAGAATGTCAGTGCCGCATCCATCGAGAAATCACCGCCAACCCTGCTTGCAGGAATATAGTTGAAGCCGACTTCCCTGCTGCCACGATAGCGCCCGTCAACGGTGCCGATCAGCAGGAAATCGCCGATCTCAACGGTCTGGTTGATACCGAAATTCGCTGACCATTTGGGCGAATTAAGCGCCTGCTTGCCCGAACAATCAATATCGAAAGAACGGTTCGGGTCTGTTGGTCCGGTGGCAATCTGGGTTGAAGTACAGCCCGTTACCGGACGCAGGAAGTTGAGCGGATCTTCTTCAGGGTCTGAAAGGTCGACCTGATTATACAGGAAGCTGTCATAGGTTGCGTCCAGGTACTGGACACCGCCATGGAAAAGCGTGGTCTCCGTTGCCAGGAACTGGAAATCAATATCCACGCCCTTGATTGTCGATTTGCCGACATTGCGGGTGTAAAACGCGTTGTTGCCATCGCTGTCCAGACCCAGCGCAGCAAGCTGCTGACCATCATATTTCCAGTAGAACAGCTCGACATTGAGTTCGAGCCGGTCATCGAAGAAGCGGTTCTTCGAACCAATCGTGAAGGCGTCGATAAACTCGGGGTCATAGGTTTCCTGACCACGAGCAATGTTGAAGCCACCGGCGCGGAAACCGTTCTCAAAGCTGGCATACAGAAGACTGTCTGGCGTGATGTCATACTCAACGGCCGCCCTAAAGGTAACCTGACTGTCGCCGTCCGATGCATTGATCGTGTTGGGGGTGATGATCAGCAGTGCGCCCGGTGTAAAGGGTGCGACCAGCGGACCGTAAGGGAAGACCTGGCCCACGCCGTCAGGGCCATCGGGATTGAATGCGGCAATCGGCTTGAGCGGGAATAGTGACGGATCGAGCTGGCTCAGGGTATCTTGCAGCGTCAGGCCAACAGGCAGGGTCGGAACCTGTGGGCAGAAAGGTGCCCTGCCCACCGGCTCTTCCAGGCAAATACCTGCTGTGGCGGTCGCCGATGCATCGAGTGAGCGGCTTTCATCCGTATAGCGGATGCCGCCCACAAGTCGCAGGCTGTCGGTCAGGTGAAAGGTCGTGCGCCCGAACAGCGCGAGCGATTCAGTCTGGGAATCAAACGAGTTGTGCGAGACCGTGGCGAACTGGTTGAACGAGTTTACACCCACCACCTGTTCATCGAAGTAGAACATACCGGCGATCCAGTCGACCGGACCAGCTGAACCAGACAGCCGCGCTTCGATGCTATATTGCTCGGCCTTGTCCTTGTTGATCGCAGCCTTGAAAGGCGGTCCGTTGAACTGGTTATCAAGTTCCGATCGGCGATAGGCAGGTATGACCACCAGATCCACTGCGCCAAGATCAAAATTCATCTCGGCATTGACGCCGAAATAGCTGTCATCGCGTGAGGGATAGGCATAGCCAACGAACGGTGAATGGAGCGGCGCGCCAGCGACACTGCTGGCGAAGGCCAGAGTTTGCGGCGCATGCAGGCCGGTAAAAGGGGCGGACACATCCGCCGGGGCAGCAATGAAATTCCAGCCCGGAACAGGAAGGTCATTCCTTCCCGGCTGGAATGGCGATGCGAACCCGTAATTGCCAAGAACCGTCGTACCAGGACCAATGCCCTTCTGGGTGGAATAGTCCACCGCCAGGCGTACATCGACACTGTCACTCAGTTCCGCAAAGATCTGACCTCGCATGGCCACATCCTGCGCATCATTGGTCCCGTCCGAATAATAGCCATCACGGTCGCTGATCGTGCCAGCCATACGAACGGCCACATTATCAGTGAGCGAAGCGTTCAATATGCCGGTGAGTTCGAACGCATTATAATTGCCATATCCAGCCGAGATGGAACCGCTGTTTTCACCAAGCCGGGGCTTGTTTGGAATGACGTTGATTGCACCGCCGGTCGCGTTGCGCCCATAAAGCGTGCCCTGAGGGCCTTTCAGGATTTCCACGACACCCACATCGAGGAACGATGCAATCGTCGACGACGGGCGACCGATATATACGCCGTCAATATTGAAGGCGACAGCGGGATTGGTGTAGCCATTGTTAGTGAAGTTACCCACGCCGCGCACGAAATAGCCGGCATTGGCGCCGCCACCCGATGTAACGTAAAGTGCAGGAGCAACCTTGCCCAGCGCTGTGGCATCTGCAACGCCCAGCCTTTCAAGCTCGGTTCCCGTGGCTGCATTGATGGCGATGGCAGCATCCTGCAGCGATTCTTCACGCCGCTGCGCCGTCACGGTGATGGTGTCCAGACCGCCAGACTTTGGCTGTTCGGAGTTCTCGGCTTCGGTATCGCTTGCGCTGTCCTGCGCCAGCGCAGGCTGGGCAAACATGACCAGGGCGACCGCTGATCCGACCAGAAGTTGGGTTTTCATTAATCCTCTCCCATTTTTTGATTGCCCACTTATGAGCACAATCGGGAGTATCTGAATAATGAATTGATTGAATTGATCCTATTTGAAATACAAATTCGATAAGGTGGAGCATGGTTTCTCGCCCTGGAATCGACTGGCCTTTTCCTACCTATCCGCCTCACTCATCTCAGCCGCTTCTTCGCGCAGAAGGCCAAGCAACCAGGCGATCCCCCCATCGTTGCGGCGCAATTGATGCCATTGCGCGAATTCGCTGATCCCCGGCCCCGGAACAGGCAATGGATGGCACGATAGGGGATAGCGACGCTGACAAAACTTCGCGTGCCGCCTGTGCATCAGGGCGATCCTGTCCGTGCCGATCACCGCACCAGGCAATGCAGAGAAGCTTGGCACCTCAATCGCAGTCTTGAGATCAAAATTTCGTTCGCGAAAGTACAGATCGACAGTGGCCGGCCGGCGCTCCTCTCCAAAAACAGCCTTTGCAAAATCCGCCTCGAGGAAACCCTTCTCGTCGATAGTGTCCCTGAAACGCCCCTCCGACCAACAAACTACGGAATCCACGTCTTCAAAAAGTATCTCGGAAGGGTGATCCGGGGCCAAATATTGTGGAACGGTAATCATCAGGTCAATCTCGCCTTTCTGAAACAAACGGCCACCAGTTGGGCCGGTCAGCGAAATTTCGAAGCGAAGATCAGGTGCGATCCTTGCCGCCTTCGCAAGAGCAGAAGCCAGGAGGACATCGAAAACGTAATCCGATGCCAATATCTTGAAGCATCGGTGCGACGAGGCCGGATCGAACCCTTCGCCCTGAATGATCCGAAATCTTGCAACGTTGAGAAGTTCCGTCACTGCTGGCGCAAGCTCTTCGCCAAGAGCCGTGGGCACCATCTCGCGCCCGACATTCATCAGCAGATCATCTTCGAAATAATCGCGCAGCCGGCCAAGCGCAGCGCTGATTGTGGGCTGGCTCAGGTTCAACCGCCGCGCCGTTTCTGTAGTGCTGCGGCATTCGAGCAGGACCTCCAGCGCGGCAAGCAAATTCAGATCAAGCCCCTCAAAGCGCATTCGTCATTCCTCCTCCGCTCCTTCATCAGTCTATTACAAAATATTATATTAAATATTTAATCAATTCATTTTTCGAATTTGTTAGCGCGAAATATTCTTCGGGTCCGGAGGCAAGATACCTCGGCGGACCAACGGAGAGGGACAAGGGCCAATGCAAATCGACGCCATCCATCATCTGAAATTCGCCGTCGCCGATCTGGATCGGCAGGCAGTTTTTGCGCACGACTTTGGCCTGATTACGGCAGAGCGGACAGACGAACGGCTGGTTTTGCGGACGCGTGGCGGCCCACAACAGGATCGGGCTCGGCACGATAGCACCAATCGGGTGCTGTCAAAGCAAATGCACTTGAAGGCAAATGGGTGTCGTTTGGCCATGTGCCAACTTTTGAAATTGGCGCAAGACTGCGATTCTGAACCTGGTGTCAGCAGGTCAATGAGGCTCAAATCGGGTTGGGTGCATTTGCTTTGACAGCACCGGCCGGCCGGTTTGCGAGGTCTGGGCATCACCCTGCCCTACCCGATCACGCGCATTTCGCTAGCCGGTGCATTTGCTCTGACAGGACCGGCGTTGGGGAAGGCAGGAGGCCGGACGGTATGCGCCTTTAATTCCGATCAACTAAAGGACATGCTCGCGTAGAAATTCAATAGGAGAAGTATTTAACCTTGTCGAATTTCTGATCGTTAAATAAGAAATTCTGAGCTGACAGTTTTGAGAATGATCGAGGTTAGCCGAACCTTCGACAGAATAGACACCGATGATTTGCTCAATCGATGGTAGCGGAGAGATTTGGTTGGGCAGAAGCTTGCCGGTGATTCCCAAGCTTTCTAGCTCCTCACCATCCTTGCTGGGCGAAAAAGAAACCACGAAGGTCGGCGGTTGGCCGATTTCGAAGTCCTTTGGTTTGCACCTCTTGGAAATTAAATCGAAAGTGTATTCCCCATTACCTAGATCGTAGACAGCTACATAAGCAGCGAATTGCTCTTCGCTAATCCAGCATTTGCTCGGCTCGCCATACGAGCGATAGGAATAAGAATTCCCCGATCCCGAACAGGCTAAGAGCATAGCGGAGAGGCCAAGCGCGAAAGTGTATCCGTATCGCATCAGAAGGTGCTGTCAAAGCAAATGCACTTGAAGGCAAATGGGTGTCGTTCGGCTAGGTACCAACTTTTGAAATTGGCGCAAGACTGCGATTCTGAACCTGGTGTCAGCAGGTCAATGAGGCTCAAATCGGGTTGGGTGCATTTGCTTTGACAGCACCGGCTTGCCCGCTGGCGCTGCACATCGGCTGCGAACAGCGGACCGAACCGGTTCCACCAGTGACGCACGGCCTCATGGCAGATGTCGATACCCCGCTCGAACAGCAGGTCTTCCACGTTCCGCAAGCTCAGCGGAAAGCGCACGTACATCATCACGACCAGGCGGATCACCTCAGGTGAAGAGTTGAAATAGCGAAACGGACTGGCTGCTTTCTTGGGTCTGGGCATCACCCAGCCCTACCCGATCACGCGCATTTCGCTAGCCGGTGCATTTGCTCTGACAGGACCATTTTTCCCTGTAAATTCCCATAAAACAGGGACACTCAACCGATGGCGATTGGCGCAGAGACGCAGGCTCCAAACCCGGCCTGAAAGGCGCGGAGACGACGCTGCCACAACTGCTGAAGGACGGATTGGCCTGGGCAAACCCGCGCACACCGCGGCCTTGCGCGGAGACCCTATAAACAGAGAATGGTGCTGGGGGTGGGTGGCGGTGCTGTCGGTCTAACCGCAACCTGTCTCTGATTGACGCAGCTGCGTGTTGATCCCGTAAGTCGTCAAGGTCACGAACGGATCCACTCCAGTATGGAATGCCATCCAGGCGACCGCCCTTTGGCGACCCTGCTAGTTCGGGGACAGCAAGCTGAGGATCTCGTCCCGCAGTTCATTGCCACCGGTCGGCTTGAAAATCAGTGCGACACCTTTGCTCTTCAACTTTGCAGAATCAAGCCCGGTGTCACCAGATATCAGAATGGCAGGTATCTCCGTCCCCAGGCGGTTTCTGGTATCGGCGATGACATCCAGACCATTTTTCTTGTCCCCGAGATGATAGTCGGTGACAATGACATCTGGTTCCTTTGGCGACATTTCATCCAGTACTCTTGAAGCTTCCTTTGGCGATGAAGCTGTGTGGACTTCGATACCCTTCTGAAGCGCCAGCCGAAAGCAGGTTGACCTGAGGACCGCTGGATCATCATCCACCAGAAGGATAATACCTTCGCCGTCCAGTTTGACCGCATTGTGATCTTTTTCAGTTCGGGGCTGCGCCAGCAAAACGTTGCTCAACGGAAGTCTGAATGAGAATACGCTGCCTTTCCCGTCTCTGGATCTCACTTCTATCTGGAAGCCCAGCTTTTCAGCAATGCGTTGGGAAATGGCGAGACCAAGCCCCAGCCCGGCATTAGCTTGCTGCGGATCACGGCCAATCTGATAAAATTCATCGAAAATCTTGCTGAGCTGGTTCTTGGGGATGCCGATACCGGTGTCGCGTATCTCAATCGCAATGTCGGAACCGACCAGCGAGGTGGCGACCGTGATGCTGCCCTCCTTCGTATAGCTGACCGCGTTGCTGACCAGATTCTGGAGAATCTGCCGAAGCAGGTTAGGGTCTGACCTGACGACGCGATCATGCACCTCGATTATTAACTTCAGGTCCTTCTTCGCCGCTTGCGGCTGACAATCCGCCACAACCTTCTCGACCATCTTGAGTAGGTCGACATCACCGATTTCCGGCTTCACGACATCGGCATCAAGTTTGGAAATATCCAGCAGGGAATTAAGCAGGCTTCTCATATTTTCGAGAGAGGCAGCTTGTTTGGAAATCAGATCGACCAGCTCGGGATCTTCGGTTTTAAGCTGCAATGCTTCGGTCAGCATGGTCAGTGATTGCAAAGGCTGCCGCAGATCGTGGCTCGCGGTTGCCAGAAACCTCGATTTTGCCGCCAGGGCGGATTCCGCCTTCTCCTGCGCTTCCTCAACGGCGTGCATGGCGTGCTGATGCGCTCGAATATCCCGGATCGAGGCGCAGATCATTCGATCGTCGCCCGTCGACACCGGACTAAGGCTGACTTCTATCGGCACTTCATCACCGTTTTTCAGCAATGCCCGCAATTGCAGGCCCGAACCCATAGGCCGGACCTTGGCGTCTACGAGAAATTTCTTGCGATGAGCCTGGTGTCGCTTTCGAAGCGCGGGAGGAAGCAGCTTTTCAATATTCATCCCGACAAATTCGTTCCGGTTGTATCCGAAGAATTGCAGCGCCTCCGAATTGGTCAGGACAATCTCTCCATCGCCATTCACCATGATTAGCGGGTCGGGAGCGTTCTCGACCAGCGTGCGGAACCGTAACTCGCTTTCGCGCAGATCCCGTTCGCTTTGCAGTCGCTGAGTGATATCGACGAACGTCACCACAACACCGCCGGATCGCTGTTTATCTGCCCGGTACGGCACTATCCGCATTATGTAAGTTGCGCCGTCTTCGGCCAATACTTCCCGTTCGATGGGTTTGAAGGTCTGGAAAACGGCATCAACTTCCGCAAGGAATTTGTCATCGGCAAACTTTTGCCTGATATCGCCGATTGGTCGGCCCAAATCGGTCTCGATCAGATTGAACAACTGCTTCGCTGCTGGAGTGAAGCGGCCGATTTTGTGCTGTGAATCCAGCATCAGCGTTGCAATACCCGTGCTCGAAACAAAATTGGCTAGGTCGTCGTTCAGTTCCGCAAGTTGCTCAACCTTGTCCTTGAGCTGATTGTTTACCGTCGACAGCTCTTCGTTCATCGCCTGGAGCTCTTCCTTGGAAGTTTCCAGTTCTTCATTCGCAGATTGAAGCTCTTCATTGACCGACATCATCTCTTCATTGGATGCCTGAAGCTCTTCGTTCGTAGATTCGAGTTCCTCCAGATTGATCTGGAGGTCTTCCTGCGCATCGCGAAGCTTGTTTTCCAGTTCGCCGATTGTGGAATGTTCGGTCACTGCCTCAAACACACTCTCGGGTGCAGCGGTTTGCGGTTGTTCAATATCTTCAAAGGTTACAATCAGAAGCCTGTCGGACTGGCCAGGGGCAACCAGCGGCCGGATCGAAATCCTGATGCTCTTGCGCGACAGCCCCTGCTTGTTCGAGACATTGTCGATTATCACCGTTTCAGATGAATCCAGCGCTTTCTCGATACCGTTGCGCAGGCTCTTGCGGAGTTCGGGCTGGGCCAATGTGAGGAGGTCTTGCGTCGGCAAGCCCGATGGCTGCTCGAGATAGCGTCCGGTTGGCCCCATGAAATAGAGCACCTGATGCTTGGCATTGGTCAGCACCGAAGCCGGGGCATAGTTGCGGAGCAGATGTTGCTGCATCAGTTCGCGCAAACGAACGGTCTCCTTCATCCGCAGATTTGGTGCCGGACCGGCCAAGGTCGCGCGCGAAAGGACGCCGCTCATCGGGAAACTTGCCACCTGGTTTGGGGTGTTTTCCAGCCTGCGATAAAGCCGCGCATTCTTGTCGACCGGTTCGAACAGCCCACTGAGCTGGCTTATGCTTTCTGACCTACCGAGAAACAGATAACCGTTTTTGCGCAGAGCGAAATGAAAGTAACCGATGATCCGATCCTGCAGCTTGCCGCTCAGATAGATCAGAAGATTTCGGCAGCTGATCAAATCGAGCCGTGAAAACGGTGGGTCGGAAATGACATTTTGCACCGCGAACGTAACTGTCTCGCGCAGCTCTTTGACTATCTGGTAATCCTTCCCGTGCTGCACAAAGAACCGTTGCAGACGATCAGGTGAAATGTCGGCCACCAGACTCGCCGAATAGACACCCTGCCGCCCTACTGCGAGAGCGGCCTCGTCCAGATCGGTGGCGAAAATCTGGACTGGGCAGCTCTTTTTCGTTCGTTCCCGCTCTTCGATCATCAGCATCGCGATCGAGTAGGCTTCCTCACCGCTTGCGCAGCCAGGTACCCAGATGCGGATATCCTCATGTTCAGCCTTGCCGCGCACGATATCAACAATCGCTTCGTTGCGAAGCGTCTCGAAGACATCCGGATCACGAAAGAAGGAGGTCACGCTGATTAGCAGGTCTTGATACAGTTTCCTGGATTCGTCCGGATCCTCTCGCAGGTAAGTCAGATAGTCGGACACTTGGTCGATATTTCGAAGACCCATTCGCCTCGCAATCCGGCGGCCCAATGTTCCCGTCTTGTAGCCGTGAAAGTCGATTCCAAGCTGTGCCTGCAGAACCGCAATGATCGAATTGAGCTTTCTTTCATCCGCGAAAAGATTGGTTTCATTTTCCTCACTGCCCAAAGTCCGAACAAAATCGTGACTAAGGTAATTGCGAATTTTCGGGACCATTTCCGCAATAGAGCAAATCACATCGACCTGTCCGGTCGCGATTGCCGATCGCGGCATCCCATCGAACTGCGCAGTCTCGGGAGACTGGACAAACACGACTCCGCCCGCCGCCTTGAGTTCGCGCAACCCCAGACTTCCGTCACTGCCGGTACCTGACAGGATAATGCCGACGGCCTGCTGATGCGGTTGTGCCGCCAGAGAACGGAAGAACTTGTCGATCGGCATCCGCACACCGTGCTGAAGCACCGCTTCGCCCAGTTCGAACTTCTGATCGTTCAGCGTGGCATAGCGATTCGGCGGAATGACATAAACATGATCGCGCTCCACCTGCATTCCGTGCTGGATTTGGACGACCGGCATCTTGGTGTGCCGAGTCATGATCTCTGCAATCATGCTGGAATGCTGGGGGTCGAGATGTTGGATGATCACAAATGCTGCACCCAGATCGGAAGGCATCGCATCAAAAAAGGCCTCAAGCGCGGCAAGTCCACCAGCCGAAGCGCCTATTCCGATAATTGGGCAAGTCGCAGTCATGGTATCCAATCTGGCACAGGTCTGTTACCACGGCCAAGCTCCAATTTGACCGGCGGAAAACATTCTGAGGGGTGCAGTCGGCCCCAGAACAGCCAGTCCGCCGCTGTCAGCAGAGCCGCAACTTGTCTCCGATCGGCGCCGCGGTGTCTTGATGACGCCAGTTTCAGGCGATGACGCTCTGCCATCGGTCAGGGCGACCGACCGTCAAGCTTGCAAGACCTGTCGCTCGCCCACGCACTTTTCAATAAGGTGAGTTTGCTTTGGCAGCACTTCACGCCAACAGGTTTGCCGACGGAGAGTTCATCAGGCTCGAAAGCGTGCAGAACGTCCATGACATGGCAACGACGGCAGCCAAGGCAATCTGCGGTATGGATGAGCCTTACTCGGCAACCCCCTGGTTCTGGTCAAACCAGTTTGATCTCAGACTGCAAACGGTGGGACTTGGGCAAGGTCACGATCAAACGGTTCTTCGCGGCGATCCCTCCATCAGGAGCTTCTCGGTCATTTGTCTGAAAATAAGGCCGTATCCTTGCGCTCGACTGCGTCAATGCGACGAAGGATTGTGTGCAGGGCCGAACTCTCATTGAAGCAGGAGTATCTACACCTGAGGACCTACCCCGAAACCAGACTAGGTCGCTCAAGGATCTTCTCACCGTATGATCCAGAAAAACATGTTTCGACGATATTACATCAATCGCATTATCATGCTGCAATTTGAACGGCGGACTTTGAGCCGACAGGAGACCGTCCGGTTTCGGTGACGGAATGCAGAAAGCCACCATTCGGCATGCGATCCCAGTTGCCGACATTTGCCTGGAAAAGGCGAGTTTCGTAGCGAATGCGACGAAGACTGCGCCGGCAAGCCTGACCGTCATGCGCACCACGTCAGGGTGTACGAGTTTCTGCCCCGGGCAGAAACCATTACGACTTCTTCCGCCTTTTGCCGCCGGACCGCTTGGCAAAGGAGATCACTCGTCTCATAATCCTCCGCAAACCAGGAATATAAGAGGGACTCGTCGTCCCCGGAGAGGGAAAATCCAGTCATGCGCAAACAGTTTCACCTGTTCCTTTACACTCGCCTCGTTCCTGCCTCCGTGCTGCTCGCCATGGGTACGAGCATCGCCGCGCAGGATAGCGCGGATCACGCCAGCATGGCGATGGACGTGGCCGCCCCTTCGGCAATGACGCGGACCGTGAAGTGGTCGGACGCCTCGGCATGGCCCTCAGGCAAGGTGCCTGTGGCTGGCGAGGAAGTGACCATTCCGCGCGGTACCGAGATGATGCTCGACGTCAGCCCGCCCGAACTGCGCGGCCTGACCGTGCAGGGCAAGCTGACCTTTGTCGACGAGCGTGACCTGGCGCTGACCACCGAGTGGATCTACGTCCCCGGCGGCGAACTGCAAATCGGCACCGAGGCCAGTCCTTTCCAGCACAACGCCACCATCACGCTGACCGACAACGTCCAGGGTGAGGATATCAACACCATGGGCGATCGCGGCATCATGATGCTGCGCGGTACGCTCAACATGCACGGCAACCGCGAGCATACGTGGTCGAAACTTTCCGCCACGGCTGAGGCTGGCAGCACCTCCTTCACCGTACTAGATGCGAGCGGCTGGCGCGCGGGTGACGAGATCGTGCTCGCCTCTACCGACTTCAATCCGCGTCAGGCAGAGCGCCGCACCGTTACTGCTGTCAACGGCAACACCGTCACCATCGATGCGCCGCTGGAGTATATGCATTTCGGCGAGATCACTTTCGGCGTCGACGAGCGCGGAGAGGTCGCCAATCTGACGCGCAATATCCGCATTCAGGCCTCCGAAGATGCGGCGACGAACTTTTTCGGCGGTCACATCATGGCGATGGCCGGCTCTGAAATGTATATCGACAGCGTCGAGCTTTCGCGCATGGGCCAGCACCTGACGCTGGCGCGCTATCCGATCCACTGGCACGTGATTGGCGAAGGCCACGGCCAGTATATCCGCAACGCCGCGATCCACGACACCTTCAACCGCTGCGTGACGGTGCACGGCACCAACAACCTGCAGGTGGAAAACAACGTCACCTTCAACACGGTCGGCCACTGCTTCTTCCTGGAAGACGGCATCGAGCACGGCAACGAATTTATCCGAAACCTGGCAATCCAGACCAAGTGTCATCCGACATTGGACTGCGTGCCCACCAACCTCGCCGCCAACGGAGAGAACAACTACACGTATGCAAATCGCATGACCGTCAGGCAAATCAGCTTCTCCGGCGGGGCCACCCTGCTGCCTTCGGACAACACAGTGTCGTCCTACTGGATCACCAACCCGGACAATAGCTACATAGACAATGTGGCGGCCGGTTCCGATCAGAACGGTTTCTGGCTGTCTCTGCCCGAACACCCTAATGGTGCTCATCTGGGAACGGAGGTCAGCCTCAACACCTGGCCGCGCCGAACGCCGTTGGGCGAATTCAGAGGCAACGTGGCCCATTCCAACTTCGACGGGTTCATGTTTGACCGCAACATCAATGAAGACAACACCTTCGGCCTGGCCGGCAACGCATTCATGCCACGGGAAAATCCAGCTGACCCGGAAAGCGATTTCGTGGAAACGCTCATCGAGGATTTGACCAGCTACAAGAACCGCAATGGCGGCCTCTGGGGCCGGGGTGAACTTCACATATTCCGCAACCTGAAACTCGCGGACAACGCCATTGGCATGACGCATTCATCCGGTGATTTCGGCAGCCAGAGGTTTACCTCACGATTGGTTGATTCACTGATCGTGGGCGAAACCGACAATATCGGCAATCCCACAACGCCAGAGGAAGTCGCCTATGGCCGCAGTCTGCCAAAGCCCCCAATTCCGGATTTCCCGATCCGCGCCTATGAATACTATGACTACCGTGATGAAGTGGTGAACACGACATTCGTGAATTTCCAGGACAACGACAGGCGAAAAACAGGAGCGCTTTCCTGGCTGCTGTTCACCAGCTCGGGGGTCACTACCGCAAGCACCATCGAGGGTGCTGAGTTCGTCAATGCCAAGCCTGTGTATTTTCCGAATATCGAACCCAGATTCGACAATGATAACCGGGGCGGCGTGGCATATCGGACCCTGTCGATCCACGATCTGGACGGTTCGGTGACCGGCATCGCCGATTCCCATATCATGCTCCACGACGGCGAGAATAACAGCGTCGCCACTGACGACAGCTGTGAGATTCATCCCAGCTGGAACGCATCTGTCTGCACAGGTGATGTCGGACGCCTTTATCTTGCGCAACGAAATGGGAGAATCGGCGCTCAAACCGCTCCGGCGGAGCAACCCATCGCGCTTGTTCGCAATGGCACGGAATTTCACATTACGGGCAACCAGAGCACGGTCCGTGCCGGCACCGAGATACAGGTGGTGACCGAAAGGCAGGAGGTCTCTCTCAGTGTGAGTGAAATGGACCAGGGTTCTTGGGTCATATTTGAACTGCCGAGTTTCGCAAACGCAGTCTCCGGAACGCAGCAGGACAGCATGAACGCATTGCGCAATGCGAACGAGACTTCCTGGTTCAGCGGCGAGGACGCCCTCTGGGTCAAACTGGTAGTGACCGAGGCTCCGGTCATGCCGGTTCGTCCACTGGATATGCAAGCCAATATAACGGTCAGCAGATAAGTCCCGAGGCCAACCCCCACACAAGCAACGCGACGGCGACCTGCCGGAGCCGGCGCTGCGCTGGCGCGAGGAGATCGCTTCCGGCGACCGTAGCGGACCGAGCATCTATACTTCGCTGCAAAAGCTGGACGGGCCCGATGCCTCCAACGCGATCGCAAGCGAGGACGATATCTCTCCCGCGCTCGATCGGCTCACGCAGACGTAACATGGTACGAGCATGCCATCTGGTCCGGCAAAGCCAACTAACTGTACTGTGATGTCCGCTTTCCACCCAAAAGCGGAAACCGGACGTACATCAGCACAACCAAGCGGATGATCTCGGGCGAGGAGTTGAAATAGCGGAACGGATTCGCCGGTTTTCTGGGTCCGGGCATTGGTGTCGCCGACCCTGGCCTCCTTACCTTTCAATCAGGTGCGTTTGCTTTGAAAACGCTTGGGTAGGAGCGGTCAGGCAGCGTTCGCCAGCATCGCGAAGGAAATACACGCTCCCAGCGATATAGCGAGGCCATAGGGCAGTTTGGAAAAGGCATCGTCGCGCTCGGACAGCGGACCTGCGGGCTTCTTCACCTGGCGGGCCACCAGCCAGACGGGGATCAGCACCAATCCCGCAAGCGCCACGCTGACGAACAGAAACAGGGCGTGGTCAAGGCCGAACCAAGCTGCGAGCGCCGCATAGAATTTTGCGTCACCCCCGCCGATGGCCTTGGCGGCGAACAGCCCCATACCTGCCGCCAGCGCTATTGCGGCGTGCAGCAGCGCGCTGCCAGCGGCCTCGAACCCTCCCAGCGCAAAACTGGCCGCGATGCCAGTCAGGAAGGTTACCGCGCTCAGCCAGTTGGGCAGTACACGCCTAACCACATCGAGATAGCTCGCCACGAGGCCGATCATAACGAGCGTGACCAGCAATCCTGTCTCCGCAGGTGACATACAGCGTTCTCCCTACCTACCGGATCAGGGCCAAGCCCAAGCTACGTGCCCGCTGATAGCCGGACCTGCCGCTATGCGCACCGGGCCATCCTCGCCAGCTGGCAGGCCAACGTGCACCCGGGAACTGCCGCCGCCATTGGTTAGATGATTGGGCCAGCCGAACTGCAGGTGTACCTGCATGCCGTTCACAGATGGCTCTGCAACCATGGCCGAGAGTTGTACTTGAGCGGCATCTATCCGCACCAGTTGCTGCTGTGACTGCGTGACCGTTAAGCGAGGCGCGGCGCCGCCCGTCGGCAGCATCGCCGTCCCCGATCCGGCGCGCACAACCATGGGTGTGGGCACGTAGCGCGCGTCAAAGGCGAGCGTTGCCGCCTGGCTGGCGGCCTTCTGGCCAGCCTGCTGCAGCCGGAGCAGGTTCGCTGCAAAACGCGTGTCGGCCGGGTCAGCCATTGTCGCCTCGCGGAAGTAGCGTTCCGCTAGGTCCTCGCGGCCCAGCCGGGCATAAGCGACCGCCATGCCGTTGAGCGCAGGTCCAAGCAGCGTCGGTTCAGCGCGCGCATGACTGAATTCGGCGATCGCGGCGGCGTAGTTTCCACTCGCCAACGAATCACGCCCGGATTCGAACTGCACGAAGGCCTCGGCATCGCCTGGCAGGGTCGAGAGCGCCTCGATATGTGCGCCTTTGTGACCGATCCCAAGCAGCGCACAGCCATTCAGAAGGGCAGCGGCGCCAGCCAGCACCAGCAGCCGTGAAACAATCCTCATCTCAACCTCCTTGCAACATTGCGGGGATGACATCGCGCACCATGCGGATGACCGCAGGCAACATCAGTACACCGATCATCGTGGGCAACATGCACACGACCAGCGGTATCGAAATCAGCACCGGCAGGCGATACGCGCGCTCCTCGGCGCGCAGTTTGCGGCGTTCGCGCATCTCGCTGGCGTAGACGCGCAGGGTTGCGGTGATACTGGTGCCCAGTTTGTCCGACTGGATGAGCAGCGTGGTGAAACTGCGGACTTCCTCGACATCGGCAGCCTTGCCCAGCTTGCGAAAGGCCTCGTCGCGCGAGGCACCTGCGCGCAGCAGCAGGGTGGTCATTGAAAGCAGTTCTGCAACGCGCGGATGCGAACGCACCATTTCGCGCCCCACCCGGTCAATCGCCGCTTCCAGCCCCAGTCCCGATTCCACGCACACGATCAGCAGTTCGAGACAATCGGGAAAGCCGTTGCGGATTGCCTCACGCCGCCGCTCAATGCGCGACTGGACGAACAGATTGGGGAGGTACAGGCCGATGACCGCGAGCAGCGCGCTGACGATATAGGCGCGCATGAATCCGGGCGGATCGCCGGTCCAGTAGTCGAGCAGCAGGTAGGCGATCGGCAGGGCGAAGACCAGCAGCAGTCGCACCAGCGTGAACACGCGCGGTGCCGCAGTCGAGGTGTAGCCTGCCAACTGGAGATGTCCCGCCAGGCGATCCTGCCGCGTATCACTGAGGTCAATGCCCGCTGCTTCCACAGCCGCTGCCAGCCGCGACCAGGCACCATCGTTCGCCAAACTGCGCAGGCTGCGCATGCCTGTGACCGCAACCGGCTCGGCTTCGTCGATCTCATGCAGACGGGTCAAGCGAGCCTGCCGGTGCAGGTAGATATTTGCCGCGAACAGCACCGCCCCCAGCACGGCGGCGAAGATGACCGCGAGCACGATCAGCCGGACTATGGTGTTGGCGGCGATGAATTCGAGCATGGTCACACCTTCAGGTCCGTTAGCCGGCGGATCCAGTAGACACCGCCGAGAAAGAGCAGGATGAGCACGGAAAAGCCGATGATGAAGATCGGATCGCGTGCGGTTTCGAGGTAGAATGAGGGGTTAACCAGGAACATTCCGACAAGCGTGAGAACGGGTAGCACTGTCAGCATCAACCCCGTCAGGCGACCCTCGGCACTGAGGGCACGCACCTTCATGTACATTACCGCCCGGTCGCGAATGACAGCGGCGAGGCTTTCGAGGATTTCGGCGAGGTTGCCGCCGGTCTCCTTCTGCACCGCCAGCGAGACGACAAACATCCGCATGTCGGCATTATCCCAGCGGTCGGCCATCTCCTGCAGCGCGTCCGTCAGATCGGCACCATAGGCGACCTCGTCGGCGACAATGCCGAACTCGCTGCCGATGGGGTCCTCCATCTCTTGCGTCAGCAGATCGATTGCAGCCGAGACGGGATGGCCCGAGCGCAGCGCGCGCACAAATACGTCGAGTGCGACGGGGAATTGTTCCACCACCCTTTTGCGGCGCGCCTGCGCCCGCATGTTCACCCAAGCGAGCGGGAATGCCACGGCGATGCACGCGGTGATGACCAGCAACAGGAAGACGACACCCAGCGACCAGCCGAAGCCCGCCATGCCCGCCGCCAGCAGTGCCAGTACGAAGACGATCGCGAACAGTACCGCCATCACCAGCAACAACTGCCGCGCGGTGATCGGCAGGGCGGCAGCGAACATCATGCGCTGCAAGTCTTGTGCGGGTGCAGCCAGCAGGCTGGGCAGCGCAAAGTCGGTCGAGGGCGCATTCTTGCGCAACCGCGCGGTTACTTCCTCGCGCTCATGCCCGCGCGCAATCAGTTCGAGCCGCCGGTTGACCGCGGCAAACTTCTGACGGTGGCGCCAGGCGAGGCCCGCCAGCACCTGCGTGAGAAGGAAGGCCGAGGCGAATACGCCGAGCAACACGAGGATGCGGATCAAGATTTCAGTCATGGCCCTACTCCAACGCCCGGTCGGGACGGAAAAGATCGGGGCTGAGTGAGATGCCGTAAGCTGCGGTGACATCAAGGAAGCGCGGCCTGATGCCAGTCGCCTCAAACCGGCCCAGCACCTTGCCCTCGTCCGACATGCCACTGATCTTGAAGCGGAATATCTCCTGCATGGTGATCGTGTCGCTTTCCATGCCGGTAATTTCCGACAGGCTGACCACGCGACGATGGCCGTCCACCAGTCGCTCGATCTGGACCACCACATTCATCGCCGAGGCGATCTGCGCCTGCGCCGCGCGCGGCGAGATTTCGACGCCGCTCATGCCGATCATCTGCTCGACACGGCTGAGCGCATCGCGCGGCGTATTGGCGTGGACGGTGGTCATCGAGCCGTCGTGGCCAGTATTCATCGCCTGCAGCATGTCGAAGGCCTCGCCAGATCGCACTTCGCCCACGATGATGCGGTCGGGGCGCATCCGCAGCGCATTCTTGACTAGGTTGCGCTGCGTGACCTCGCCCCTGCCCTCGATATTGGGCGGGCGCGTCTCCAGCCGCACCACGTGGCGCTGCTGCAATTGCAGTTCGGCCGAATCCTCGATCGTAATAATCCGCTCACGGTGTCCGATGAAGGACGACATGGCGTTGAGCAGTGTCGTCTTGCCCGAGCCAGTGCCGCCCGAGATCAGGACATTGCGACGAGTGCCCACGATCGCCTTGAGCACCTCTGCCATGGCCGAAGGTATCGTGTCGAGCTCGACCAGACGGTCCATGCTGATCCAGTTGCGGGCGAACTTGCGGATCGACAGCGCCGGTCCGTCGATCGCCAGCGGCGGGATGATCGCATTCACGCGGCTCCCGTCGGCAAGGCGCGCATCGACGTAGGGAGAGCTTTCGTCGACACGGCGGCCGACTGCGCTCACGATCTTCTGGATGATGCGCAACAGGTGCTTGTCGTCCTGGAAGCGCGTGGGCACCGCTTCGAGCAGGCCGCGGCGTTCGACGAATACCTCGTCGTAACCGTTCACGAGAATGTCGGTGATAGTGTCGTCTTGAAGCAGCGGTTCAAGAGGCCCCAGGCCCAGCAGTTCGTCGAGCACTTCGGTCACCAGTTCCTCGCGCTCGCGGGCGTTCAGTGGTTCCCCTTCTGCATTGAGCAGTTCGGTTACGATTTCGGCGATTTCGCTGCGGATCTGTTCGCGGCTGAGCTGGTCGAGCGCGGCGAGATTGAGTTTGTCGAGCAGTGAGCGGTGAATCGAGACCTTCAGCCGCAGGTTGCGGGCGATGGCCGGATCAAGCTCCGGCGATTCTTCGAATGGATCGGGCAGCAAAGCCGGATCGCGTTCGACCTGCCCTTCAACCATTTTCCCAGGTGACTTGCTTACGTTCCACATGCTCATCGATAATCCTCCGCCGGGCCCAGCAGAGCATTGCCAAGCACTGCTATCGCTTCCTCGAACTTTGTGCGCCGACGCGTATCGAACAGCAGCAGCCCCTCGTCCTGCGCGTCGGTCATTTCGTGCCCGGCATCTGGCAAGGCAGCGATGAAATTACGGCCCAGCGCCTCTGCCGCGTCATCAAGGTCGAACGACTTGAACACCTTGTGCTCGACCCGGTTCGCAACAAGCTGCAAACGATCGCTGCCGATGCCGACCTGTTCGAACAAGTCGAGCCGCCGCTTCGCCTGGCGCAAGCTCGCAACAGACATGTCGGTGACAAGTGCCACAGCGGTGCAGGCATCGGCCACTGACAGCCCCCAGCTCGTCCAGTCGGTCGGCAGATCGACCAGCACCAAAGCGTAACGGCGCCGCAGAATAGCAAGCATGTTCAGCAACTGGTCCACGTTCACCTCATCGAGAGGCAAGACCTTCTCGGGCGCGGCGATGATGGCAAATCCGTGTCCGCTGTCGATCACCGCGCTGGATATCAGATCCTTGTCAAGACGGTCGCCTGCGCTCAGCAGCGCCTCAATGGTGATGCGCGGCGTATGGCCGCAGTAATAGGCAACCTCGCCAGACTGCACGTCAAGATCGACCACGCAAGTATCGAGCGCCCTTCCACGTGCGACATGAGCCGCGAAATGCGTGAGTACGGTGGTCGTGCCGCTACCACCCACACCGCCAACCATCGCGATAAGTGGGGCGATGCCCGACTTGTCGGGTATCGGAGCCAGCCGTGCATGTGCCTCCTCGAGACAAGACACAAGTTCGTCTGCTTCGAACGGTAGTTCGGTGACATCGAGAATGCCCTGATGCACCAGCATGCGGACCGCAGCGACATCCATCCCGCGCAGCGCCGCAATGACGGGCAGTGCACGGCGCTGACTGCGGATCGCGCGGATGCGCTGCAACGAGGCAGGCTTGGCGGTATCGACCTCAAGAACCAGCAGCCGCGCCTCGGAGAGGACGTCGGCGGGCAGCGGATCGTCAGGGGCCAGTCGGCATAGTCGGACCCCGGCGAACCGGCCCGCCGTATCGGCAGCCACCAGGCCGTCGATCTCCGCCTGGCTGGCGGCGATGACGAGGCCCTCAGGCAGACCCGCCGAAGGAGCGGCAGGATCGATAGTGGAAGTGACGAATTCGCTCATGATGCCATCAGTATCCTATAGTTCCGCTGCCATCCTCGAGCGTGAGCGACGAACGCACCTCGGGCATGTCGACCGTACCACCGAACAGCAGCATCGCGCGCATCTCCACTCCGCTGATCGCAACGGTGACCAATGGGGCGATATCGCTCAGCGGACTGCCGGTGTCGCTGACCGCAGGATCTCCGGCAAAGCCGATGCCCGAGCCAGAGTAAGTGACCGAAACACGCTCGGCACCAACCGGGGCAAAGCGCCTGACGCGCGTGACGATGTTCTGGAAAGCGGCGTTGTTGGTTGCGCCCAAAGGCGGGCACGGGCCGCGCGTGCAGCTGCAACCCGATGCGGTACAGGTAACCGTCCCCAACGCTTCGGCGCAGATGCGGTCGGACACTTGCAGCGGCGCGCCGCCGCAATTCAGGCCGACGGTGTTGTAGCTGTTGAGGCCGTTGGGGACGATATCGGTCACCACGGCATAGCGCACGCCTTGCTGCGCACCCTTCTCCAACTGATTGACCAGCCAAGCGTAGCGGCCCGCATCGATAATGCCGAACAGGAACAGTAGCGCCAGCGGAATAACCAACGCGAATTCCGCTGCGCTGGCACCGCGCCGATCGGCGAGCAAGGCGCGAAACGCCCTCACAGCCCGGTCACCGCGCTGCTGGAGCGTGCGGTCATGGTCAGATCGGGATCGAGCACGCCCAGCTCGCCGAACAGTGAGGGATAGGCAACCGAACGCGCCGCGACGGTAACGATCGGGCCGGCGGTATCGAGGTCGTGATAGATACCGGTATCGACGAAGGCGGCACAGGCTACCTCGACATCGACCTCCTCATCACTCCAGCCGGGCACCCTGACATGGCCGCCCGGTTCGAGTTGGCCGGTGCGCGTCACGCGGCGGATCGCCGCAATAGTGTCGGCCCCGGTCACGGGCGCGCCTGCGATGCAGTAGGACTCAACCGGCAACCGCGCGGCAAAGCGCGCACCATCGCGAACCCCCTCGGTCAACTTGTGCTGCGTCCAGATGAAGTGTCCGGCCTCCATCCCGCCGAACAGCAGCACCAGCAGCAGCGGCAGTAGCAAGGCCAACTCGAAAGCCGAGGCACCCGAACGGTCGGCAAGGAAGCTGCGCGCACTCACCGGATCAGCACTGCACGGTTGCGACCGAAATACTGGAAGGTCGGCAGGTTGTCGGGCCGCAGTGCTGGACCAACGATCTCGGAATGGATGGTCTCCGATCCATCGGCGGGCTGGGTCAGGAATACGTCCAACCAGCCCAGGATGTTTACTGCCGAGCGGCCGGTCAGCCCGGTGCAGTCAACCGCAGCCACCGACAGCAAACGGCGATCTTTCTGCGTATTGCTGGGCACCACCGGGCTGGCGAATTGCGGCTGCGGATATGAGCAGCGATTGGTAAAGGTGTGCTCGTAATTGCCGCTGTTGCCGCGCCGACGCGATTCCACAGTTGACGACACGAGACGCGGCGGCATCCGGTTGGCCGGATCTTCAAGCTCCCATCTGTAGACTTCGTAGCGTGAGCCCTGCGAGAAGATTGCCGGGCTGACGCCGGGATGATTGCGGGCCAGATAGCCGGCAATGTCCCACTCACCATCACCCATATAGGTGCAGCTTCCGTCATCAAAGCAGCTGTCACGGGTGAAGGTGCCAGCAGTTGCCACCTCGGCCTGGGTCATCGGCTCCCAACTGCGCGAGCGGTTCTGGTAGCTGCCGCAGGTCGGCGGCGGCGGAGGTGTCGACGAATTGGTCGTGATCGTGCTTTGCTCGACCAGCACCGAATTAGCACGCACGTTCTGTGCAGGGCAGAAGTCGCCGGTCGATGGATCGCAGGACAGCGGATTGCTCTGTATGTCGAACCGGGTATTGAGCGCCCGCGTCTCTGTGGCGCGAAAGCCCGGTTCGGTGGTTACGTTCTCAATCGCGCCGCACTCGCCATAAGGCTGGTTTTCACCCAGTTCATATTGTGAATCGTGTGTGCCATAAAGGTCAAGGAAGCCCACGTTGCCCGGTGCCAGTGCATCGACCGAACTGTCGAGCCAGCGCATTCTCAGGCCGTCGCCTTCAAGCGTGGGCAGGAAGAAGTCGCTACGCTCGATGCAAACCATGATCGGCGGCAGGTTGCACACCGCGCGTTCGAGCATTGCCATTGCATCTGCCTCGACCCCGCCAGAAGACAGTGCCCCGACGACGGGCGTCAGCGCATAGAAGACCTCGCGGTCGTTGACCGTCACGCGTACCACCTTGGCGCGCGCACCATCCGCATCGTTGGCGAGCAGTTCGCCCGGTTGGTCGTTTGCGTAACCGTCGTAAAAGGTGAAAGTCAGTCCGGTAATTGCGGAGCCCCCGCCATCATTCGCTACGCGCGTCTCGTTGACATAAGCGCTGGCTGCGCTGGCGAAGGCGGCGTTAGCGGCGGTGCGCGCGCGCACCATCGCATCATCGGCCCCATTCAGCTGCGTTGCGGCGGCCAGAGCGGCTTGGTCGGCTGCATTCTGCAACTCGCTCTGCATGGTCACCAGCCGACCATAGTCCAGGCCGATGCCCGCGATCGCGATCAGTCCAAGCAGCGCGACGGCGTAAAGCGCCGAAATGGCTGCGGCCGCATCCTTGGCGAAATTGCGCGATGCCCCGGCCATATCAGACGCGAGCCTCCTCTCTTGGTCAGTTGCCCGAGCTGGGCGTGGTGCTGGGCGTGTGGATCGGGGGTTTCACCGCATCCTGCTGGTAACGCTCTGCCGCCTGCGCAGCATGCTCGGCACTGGTGACGGGTACAGTCGTGTCATAATGCGGCTCGGGATTGACCACTTGGGAGGCCATTGTCTGGCGGTTGTACTCACCAAACTCGACCACAGGTTTCCCGCCGGTCATCATACCCTGCGTACAGCCCACAAGCATGAGCGGCAGCGCTGCCATCGTGCAGGTGCGGCGATCAATATTCATAGTCGGATTCCTCTGCGCTTGGGTCGCTGCCCGCATCGTCGGCGGCACGTGGGTGATAGCCCTCCCCGTCGATCAAGACGTCGAGTGGCTGCGGCGGATCGATCCGATCGGTGGGCAGGCGCACTTGGTCGGGTCGGATCGGCGCTACGAGGTGCGGGGTTATCACGATCAGCAACTCGGTCTGACCTTGCTGAAAGCTTGTTGAACGGAACAGCGTGCCGAGGATCGGGATCGAGCCGAGCAGGGGGATCTGGCGCACCGTGGTCTGGAAGTCCTCGCGCAGCAGCCCGGCGATGGCGAAGCTTTCGCCGTCACGCAGCTCCACCGTCGTGCGTGCCCGCCGCGTCTGAAGGCCGGGAATGGTGATGCCGTTGATCGAAACCGTCGTACTTTCGTCGATCGAGGACACTTCCGGCTCTACCATCAGGCTGATCACGTCGTTGCCAAGCACCGTAGGGGTGAAACTGAGGCTGACACCAAAGGACTTGAACTCGACGCCGAGATTCTGTTGCCCCGTCTGGCCGACGCCGTAATTGGCGATCACGGGGATCGGGAATTCACCGCCGGCGAGGAAATTGGCCGGTTCGCCCGAAAGAGCGACAAGTGTCGGCTCGGCCAGAGTGCGCGACAGGCCGCGCCTTTCAAGCATGTCGAGCGTGGCATCGATATCAAGCCCGCCGAGGCTGAAGGCATGGCTGAGAATGCCGAAGGCATCGGTGATCGGTCCGGTCGTGGGCGTACCGGGATCGCCGAGCGAACCGGCGCCCAGCCCCGCGCTCGATCCCAGCACGGCGCTGAAATCGCCGCCTCTGGACAGGCCGAAACCGCTCGCGCCCAGCCGCTCGCCAATCGAACGATCGACCTCTGCAAAGCGGACTTCCAGCATCACCTGTTGGCTGCCGCCCATGCTGAGCAGGTTGATCACCCGCTCTCCAGCAAAAGATCCCGACAATTGCGCTGCCCGCGTCGCGGCCCCGGCATCGCTGACCATGCCGGTCAGCAGCACATTGCCGTTGGAAAGCTGGACATCGATCTGTTCGCCAGGAAGCAATTGCTCAAGCTGGCGGCGCAGGCCCCCGATGTCCGGACCAACCGAGACGTCCATCACTGCGATGACACTCTCCTGCCGGTCGTAAAGCGTCAGGCTGGTGGTGCCGAACTGGCGGCCCAGCACGTAGATCTGGCGTTCGGAAATCGGCATCACATCGGCAATATCGGCGTTGCCTATCATGGCGCGTGCGATGGGCACGTCAGCACTTACCACCAGGCTGTGATCAACCGGCACTTCGAGAGTGCCAGCATGGACCGAGGCCTGAACCTGTTGCGCCATCGCCGTGGCGGCAAGCGCAATGGGCGAGATCGTTGCGAGGGCTATCGCGCAGGCTTTGCTGAACTTCATCTCATTCACCCCTTGCTCGACCGACCGGATAGCTGGTCGGCTGTGTACCGCGCACGATTTCCATGCGCGGGCCTTGCGGCACCGACACTGCGACCGGGGCCGATGCGGAACCGGCGCGCTTCGAACTGTCATCGTCGCGGCTGATATAGGTCGTCTGGGTCACCGGTGGCGGTGCCAGTGCGGTGGCGGGGATGTACATCGCCCGTGAACCGAGGTTGGCAGCGGTGACAGTGGCCATGCCAGAAGCCTGGCCATCCGGGCCAATACTCGCCAACTCAGTGATGCTGCGCAAGGCAAGGCTTACCGTGCCAACCCCCTGCGCCACCGCCAGACGCTGGGCATCGACCAGCGATACCGCGACTGTCGCCGTCTGGCTGACGCGTGGCTCGCCTTCGGTATCGTCAACAGTCTGATCGACTGCGAGAACCTGCACGTTTTCAAGGATCACGTCGGAGCGCAAATCCTCGTTGCGTGCTCCGCCGCCGGCGATGCGGCGCGTGAGGATCACATCAACCGAACTGCCGGGGACGACGAAGCCGGCGACGCCGCGGATCGCGTCAACGGGCAAGGATACGGCACGCATGCCAGCAGGCACCAGGGCAGCCAGTGTGGCCCTCCCGTCGGCGCCGCTCACCTTGCTGGCCAGCACTGGCTCGCCAGGAACAATCGGGCGTATTGCGACTCGGCGGTCCTGCAGGGCCGCGTCTACAGTGAGAAAAGCACCTTGCGGCACGGAGGCAGCAGGCCAGTATTGCAGGCGCAGGTTTTGATCCGACAGGGCAGTGCCGTATTCGAGCGGCTGGGTTGCCACTACGATCTGGACAGTCTCCTGTTCGCGCAGCGTTATCTGCGCCTCGTCCTGTCGCTGCTCCATGCCCGAGAACCAGGCATTGGCGATGATCACCGCGACTATGCCCACTACTGCTGCTATTACCAGCAAGACCCAATTGCGCCCCTGCACAACACCTCTCCCGATTATTGCATTCTTATGGGTGGGTTACCCGCAGCCGCATTGGCCGCGAGTAACCCGCATCTTGCTGCGGTATGCGGCATTAATTAGAGGGGAGAGGTTCTGAACCTTCGCCCTTTGCGTCGATCGTGTCCGCAGCATCGTCCATCGCATTCTGAATCGACACGGCAAGGCCCAGCGCCGCTGCGGCGATGCCAATGCCAACGATCGCCAGAATCAGCGCATATTCGGCCGCCGAGGCGCCTGATTCATCGCGCATGAAGGTCTGAAGAAAGGCTTTCATGGTAACCACTCCTGTTAATGCGAGCGAAGTCACCAGACATCCCCCGCCTATTGAAATCCGCCACGGCCAAAGCTGGCCGGACACAGGGAATGTCGGGCCACAACCGATGGGAAGCAATTAAGAGGATCACCGTGCTTTTCGGCGGAATTCCGGCGAGAACAGCGCCGAAACTAAGGAGGTTTACTAAGACTAATGACGTCAGCGGTCTGATGATCGGAGCAAATGGCGTGGTCGCTAATCGTCCATCTCACCCGCGCGAAAGGCCAAATGCAGCAGTTCGGGTAGCGAACGCACATTGAGCTTTCTCATCGCGTTGGAGCGGTGAATTTCCACCGTGCGTGGACTTATACCCAGATCGAAGGCGATGTTCTTGTTCGCCTTGCCGCGAGCAAGACCTTTTAACACCTGCCGCTCGCGCGGGCTAAGCTGTTCCATCAGGTGGCGGGCGTTGTCCCTTTCGATGTCCCCCTTCTGCTCCCGCGCCAGCCTCTCGCACGCGCTCCGCAGCGCAGTGAGCAGGTCAGCCTTGGAAAAAGGCTTCTCCAGGAAATCGACTGCGCCCTCCTTCATCGCGGCGACAGCGCTCGACACGTCGGCCTGCCCGGTCATGATGACAACCGGCATAACAGACCCGTTCTCGTGCAGCCGACGTTGCAGGTCGATCCCATTTGCATCACCCAGCCGAAGGTCGAGCAATAGGCAGCCTTCTTCGAGCTCGGGCAGCGCGGCCAGAAATGATGCGGCGCTGTCATGCTGCGTGGTCTGAAGACCTTCCGATGCCAGCATGAAGGCCAGCGATCTGCGGACCATCTCATCATCATCAACAATATGCACAAAGCGCCCGCCCATCAGGCAACCTGCGGCTTGTCAGTCGGCTGGGCAGGAAGTTGCAGCCGGAAGAGCGCCCCGCCCAACGCAGTGCTATTGTCAGCATCGATACTGCCGCCATGGGCCTCCACGATCTGGCGGCAGATGGTCAGGCCCACACCCATGCCGCGCGGCTTGGTGGTCACGAAGCTGTCAAACACACGCCCCTGCACCGAAGGGTCGATACCCGGCCCTGAATCCTCGATCGCAATCTCGATCATGCCAGCATCCAGCGCCCTCGCAGTAATGCGGACCTTGTGTGGTCGTTCATGATCGTCCTGCATCGCCTCGAAAGCATTGCGCACGATGTTGAACAACACCTGTTCGGCCTGCACATGATCGATCATCAGTAGCGGCAGATTACCGGGAACATCCACGTCGAGTTCGATAGTGCGGCGATAGCCATTGATGAGCGCGAGCGAAATCGTCGCATCAACCAGCGCTTCGACCGACACCAGTTCGGCCCCGGCTTCTGCGGGGCGCAGAAAATCCCGCAGTTGGTGCAGCAGGTGCCCGGCACGGACCGCCTGGCGGCTGCAGATATCCAGGACGTCAGTCACTTCGGCCAGTTCTTCGGCATCATCCCGGGCAAGCAACCTTTCGCGCGCGCCCGCGGCGAAATTGGCGATGCTTGTCAGCGGTTGATTCAACTCGTGCGCAATGGCGGCTGCCAAGGCGCCCATTGCCGATACCCGCGAGACGTGCGCCAACTCGGAAAGCATGGTCTGGATCTGCTGGCGGTCGGTCGCGTCAGCTTCGATCAGCCGCAGGAATCCCAGGAAATAGGGCTGACCTTCGATCATCGTCTCGCCAACATTCACTTCGACCGCGATGGCGTGGCCATTCTTGTGTCGCGCATTCTCGATCCGTGGGTTGCCGATAATGCGCCGTTCGCCGGTCTCATGATAGCGGGCGATATAGCCGTCGTGCCGCTCGCGGTGAGGTGATGCCATAAGGATCTTGAGGTTCTGCCCCACCAGTTCCTTGGGCGCATAGCCTATGTGGTTCTCGACTGCACGGCCCGCTGCGCGGATGATACCCTGCTGGTCGGCCAGAATGATCGCAATCGGCATAATATCCATGAACGAGCTCATCTGCGCGCTATCGAGCGCAAGCGGCAGATCGTCATCGATGAAAACTGTCATACTCCCCCAGTGCCACGGTTTTGTTATTGTGTGTGCCGCCAGAACACGTTTGTGGCCCGCCTGTGAATAGAACGCTGCCAGACTAATCGCAACTCGCCTCCGATTGACGGAGCTGTGTCTTTATGTCGCGTTGATCGGGCCATGAGGAACTGCCACTCAGCCAAGGCGATTGAGCGGCAGGGTGCTGTCAGTCCAATCGCAACGGTGCTGTCAGTCTAATCGCAACTCGTCTCCGATCGACATAACCGTGTCTTGATGGCGCGTCGATCAGGCCATGAGGTTCTGCCACTCGGCCAGGGCGGCCGAGCGGCGGGTCTTGTATGTCTGTCGGTCGATCAGGTGGCGTTCTTGATTGAAATGGTTGTGGACGTTGGCGTGAACCGAGGCGAACTTCTGTAAGCTCTTCATCTGTCGAAATCTCAGCATGGCCCGCTCTCGTCGTCGGAACGGCAGATGGCTGTTCTCCACCCGGTTGTTGGCCCAGCGTCCCACCTCCTGCTTGTCGGTGTTGCCGAGGTCGCTCATTGCCGCCCGGTACGAGCGCAGACCGTCGGTGGTGATCTCCGCCGGCGAGCCGTGGCGCTTCAGCGCCTTCTTCATGAACCGCAGCGCAGCTTTCTTGTCGCGGGTCTTCGTGACGTAGCTCTCGAGGATCTCGCCCTCCTGGTCGACCGCGCGCCACAGGTAATGCATCTCGCCGTTGATCTTCACGTAGACCTCATCGAGGTGCCACTTCCATTGCCGAAACCCTCGCATCCGGCTTACCCGCTGGCGCTGCACATCGGCTGCGAACAGCGGACCGAACCGGTTCCACCAGTGACGCACGGTCTCATGGCAGATGTCGATACCCCGCTCGAACAGCAGGTCTTCAACGTTCCGCAAGCTGAGCGGAAAGCGCACGTACATCATCACGACCAGGCGGATCACCTCAGGTGAAGAGTTGAAATAGCGAAACGGACTGGCTGCTTTCTTGGGTCTGGGCATCACCCTGCCCTACCCGATCACGCGCATTTCGCTAGCCGGTGCATTTGCTCTGACAGGACCAGAGCGCCTGCTCCATGAGGCCAGGGACAGCGCGACCATCCTCCTTCCTCTAGCGCTGCCGCTGCGCGGTGGGCGGCGCATGATCGCGCGCGGCGCTACGCCTGCCGCGCAGCCCGATCGGGTGCTGATTGCTGCCTTGCGCAAGGCGCACGCCATGCTCCGCACCGAGCGGGGTCTGCCGATACTCGGTGCCAGCCCGAGCTCTCCCTACGATCGCGGCATCCTGCGGCTTGCCTTCCTCGCCCCCGATATCCAGCAGGCGATCCTCGACGGACGCCAGCCGTATCATCTCAACCTTGAGGTGCTCAGGAACATCGCGCTGCCGCTGAGCTGGTCGCGGCAGCGCGAGGTGCTGCGGTTCGGGCAATAACAAAACGCCTGTTCCGGCGAGCAAACACCCTGATAGTGGCGATTGAGGCACCTGTTCGGGGGGTTTAAATACCCTGTTCGGGCGATTAACAGGAAAACGGCTTTTCGTGCCCTTTAAGCTACCGAAAAGGCGTTATTTTCTCAGGTAGAATCTTGCGCAAATTGCTGCAGATGGCCTGTATTCGGGCTCAAATTCACGTTTTTCCCTGTTCTGCCCTGTTTAACAGGCAAACCGGACCGATGCAGGTACGGCCGGAGACGGGCCGCGCAAATGCCGGCTGATATCGTCCAGGAGACGGCCACAATGATGTCGCTGTTACGGAATGGCCCACGCAAAGCCGCCTGTTCCGCGGGCTTGCGCGCCCTCCCTGAAACCAGAGACGAGTGCTGGGGGTGGGTGGCGGAGCGGGTGGGATTCGAACCCACGATACGCTTTTGACGTATACACACTTTCCAGGCGTGCGCCTTCGACCACTCGGCCACCGCTCCGCATGCCTGTTTTGGCAGAGGCAGGCCACTAGCCGCAGTATGAGCGGATGACAAGCGGGATAGGCCTTGCCTTCGCGCATACCGGTGGCACACTCCAGGCCATGAGCCGCCTTGCCCTTCTCTCCGCCGTTTCGCTGGCCTTTGCCACACCGCTGGCAGCACAGGAAAATGCCGCGCCAATTACGCCTGCCAACCCGGTAACGCCCGACAGCATCGTGGCGGCATCCACGCCGGAGGAATGGACCGAGATTGATCCCGGCGATCTGCTGGTGATGGTTCTGGCCCCCGGTGATGACGAGAGCCCGCGCTTCGTGGTGATCCAGCTGATTCCCGCGCCGTTCAGCCAGCCGTGGGTGGAGAACATCCGCACCCTCGCCCGCGCCCATTGGTGGGATGGCACCAGCGTCTATCGCGTGGTCGATAACTGGGTGGCGCAATGGGGTGATGTGAGCGAGGACAGGCCGCTGCCGGAGGGCGTGGTGTCGCCAGAAAGCGAGTATGCTTCTGTGCTTCCTCCAGCGCCAGAGTTCGATCAAGCGGTCTTTCCGCTCACTGCTATGCTCCGATCGATGTGGATCGAAGAATTTGTTACTGGTGAGATTGTCGAGGCACCAAATGCCGACGCTATCAAGCAAGCGATCGCACGCCAGAAGGGCGACAGCTATGCATTGGAAACCGCTTTTGTTGGTGGATGGCCCATGGGGTCGGGGCCCGATACCCAGCGCAGCACCACGGCTTGGCCCGTCCACTGCTATGCATCCGTCGGCGTCGCCCGCGATCTTGCGCCAGACACCGGCACCGGCTCCGAACTCTACGCCGTGATCGGCCATGCGCCGCGCCAGCTTGATCGCAACATCGCCGTGGTCGGCCGGGTGATCGACGGGATCGAGCATCTTTCCACGCTCAGGCGCGGCACGGGGGATGCTGGCGTGTATGAAAGCCGCGATCAGGATACGCCGATCCTCTCGGTCCGGCTTGCCAGCGAGACGGAGGAGGCCGAGCATTGGCGCTACCAGTATCTGTCCACCCAAAGCGAAAGCTTCGCCCGTTATGTGGCAGTGCGCGCCAATCGCAATGACGCCTTCTACACCGTGCCCGCGAGCGGCGTGGACATCTGCAACGTGCCGGTGCCGATCCGCCACATCGACCCCCTGACGGAGTAGAAGTGATGCAGAGCGGCGACCAGATCACCGTATCGGGCACATTGCTGGGCTGGCGCAACGATAGCGGCGTTCTGGCAACCTATATCCGCATCGAAGGCAAGGCGGCGGAGGAGATTTCCGGCCATGAACTGCTGCGCCGGATCGAAAGCGGCAAGCGCCGCGGCTTCGGATCGGTGAAGGTGGAGGTGAAGCTGGGCGACAGCGAGTGGAGCACTTCCGTCTTCCCGCAGGACTATGGCTGGTTCCTGCCGATCAAGGCGGTGGCCCGGCGGGCACAGGGTGTGGCGGAAGGTGACGAGATTACGGCGCAGCTGACCTTGTTATAAGCCCAGCAGGCGGGCAGGCAGCGCGAGGGGGAGAGGGATATGATGGACGGACGCGGCGGCCCCAAGGGCTGGCACACAAGGCGCGCCATGCTGCGCCGCACGGCGGGCGCGGGACTGGCGCTGACCGCATTGCCATTGGCCGGTTGCACCTCCGCCGCCGGCAGCGCGCCGATGAGCGCCGATGACTGGCCTTACCTGTCCGCAATGGTGGCGCGCTACCGCAGCCGGGGCATGATCGCCAATATGCTGGCAATGATCGGCAAGGGCGAGGAAAGCCTGCTGATCGGTGGCGGAACAGACCGTCTGGGCGGCCAGCGGCAAAGCGATGCTGACAGTATCTATCGCCTCTATTCGATGACCAAGCCGATTGTCGGCATGGCCGCCATGCTGCTGGTGGAAGAGGGCAGGCTGTCGCTCGACCAGCCGCTGGCCGAGATATTGCCCGCCTTTGCCAACATGCAGGTGCAGAAGGAATATGACGGCCCGATCACCGCCGATAATCTGGAGCCCGCCGCACGGCCGATCACCATCCGCCACTTGCTCACCCACACCTCCGGCCTGGGATACAGCTTTGTGGAGCAGGGGCCGCTGTCGCAGGCGATGAAGGCCGCAGGCGTGGTGACCGGGCTGGTTGGCCCCTACCCGCCAGCGGAACTGGCGCGGGGCACGCCGGTGACCAGCCTGACCGAATTCGCCGATCGCCTGGCCACTTTTCCGCTGACGCACCAGCCGGGCACGCAGTGGAGCTATTCCACCGGACTGGACGTGATCGGGCGGGTGATCGAAGTGGTCAGCGGGCAGGATTTCGAGAGCTTCCTGGCTGACAAGATTTTCGCCCCCTGCGGGATGAACAGCACGTTCTTCCGCGTGCCGGAAGACGCGCGCAGCCGGTTGACCGAAAGTTATGACGTGCGCGGGGAAAGCCCGGTCCTGCTCGATCCTGCGCAGGGCACGGTGTTTGCCGGGGATGACTATTTCCCCATGGGCGGCACCGGGCTGGTGTCCTCTCCGCATGATTATGACCGCTTCCTGCACATGGTCGCCAATCTGGGCGAGCTGGATGGAACGCGCATCCTGCCCGCAGCGGCGGTACAGCTGGGCACATCGGACCTGCGGCCCGATCCATCGGTTTCGCTGGGATCATGGGTGGAAGGATTTGCATTCGGCGCCGCTGGAAGGCTGGGCTGGGCTGGAATGGACAGCGCCTATGGCTGGGCCGGAAGCGCCGGGACGGTTGGTTTTGTGGACATGGTCAGCGGCCGGCGCTGCGCCATCTACACCCAGTACATGCCCGCCAGCACATGGCCCATCGCCGCCGATTTCGAGGAGGCGATTGCCGCCGACCTGTCACTGCAGGCAGGCTAGAGCCGCTGCATCAGTTCGATCCGGTTGCCGAAGGGATCGGAAATGTCGCCGCGCACATAGCCATCCAGCGGCTTGCCCGGCGCAAAGGACACTCCGGCACTTTCCAGTCGCTCGGCATAGGCCGGCAGATCGTGCACCAGCAGCGCGGGATGCGCCTTGCGCGCTGGCGCAAAGCCATGCTCCACGCCCAGATGAATATGCGCATCGCCGCTGGTGAACCAGCAGCCGCCATTCACCGCCAGATGGGCAGGTTTGGGTAACTCCGCCATGCCCAGCACGCCGACATAGAATGCCCGCGCACGCGCCTCACCACCAGCAGGCATGGCCAGCTGGACATGATCGAGCCCGGTAATGTGAGACATCAGACCCGGTCTGCCTGTGCCACGCTGTCGCTCGCCCGCAGGCTGCTGACAATGCGGGTGAGATGCGCCAGGTCCTGCACTTCCAGATCCACCTCATAGGTGTGAAACGGATCGTCGCGCTGGGTCAGTTCCAGGTTCATCACATTGGCATTGCTCTTGGCGAACACGCCGGCCATTTCAGCCAGAGTGCCGGGGCGGTTATACAGCACGACATGCAGCCGTCCGACCGCACCGTGAGAGCGTTCGCCCCATGACAGATCGACCCAGTCGACATCCTCGCCATTGGCCAGCTCAAGGCAATCGATGGCGTGCACTTCCACCCCCTGCCCCTTGCGCCTGAGGCCGACAATGCGGTCGCCGGGAACAGGATGGCAGCAGTCTGCCAGGCTGAAACCCATGCCCGCCGTCAGCCCCTTGATGCTGATGGCGCGCCCTTGTTCGGGCGGGGCTGGCAAATCGCTGGTGCTGCCGGGAACAAGCGCTTCCATCACTTCCCGGTCGGTCAGCTTGGCGGACCCGATGGCGAACATCAGGTCTTCCTTGTGATCCAGCTCCAGCCGTTCAAGCGCGGCGGAAATTGCCTTCTTTCCCACCTTGGCAGGCAGACGCTCGACAATTTCTTCGAACAGCTTGGTGCCGATTTCGGCAATCTCTCCGCGTTCCTTCAGCCGCACCGCGCGGCGAATGGCGGCGCGAGCCTTGCCGGTGACGACAAACCCCAGCCAGCTGAGCTGCGGCTGGGCGTGTGATCCCTTGATGATCTCCACCACATCGCCATTGTTGAGCGGTGTGCGCAAAGGCATGTGCCGGCCATTGATCTTGGCGCCCACGGTCTGCGCGCCAAGATCGGTGTGGACGGCGAATGCAAAATCCACCGCTGTCGATCCCTTGGGCAGCTGGAACAGCGCGCCCTTGGGCGTGAAGGCGAAGATGCGGTTCTGGTAAACCGCCAGCTTGGTGTGTTCGAGCAGTTCTTCGGCATCATGGCTGGCATCGACAATCTCGATCAGGTCGCGCAGCCAGCCCACTTCGCCATCGGGCCGGTCTTCCTGCTTGTACGCCCAGTGCGCCGCCAGGCCGAATTCATTGGTGCGGTGCATCTCGCGCGTGCGGATCTGCACTTCCACACGCATCGATCCGGCATGGATCAGCGTGGTGTGGAGCGAGCGATAGCCATTGGTCTTGGGGGTGGAGATGAAGTCCTTGAACCGTCCGGGCACCATCTTCCAGGTCTGGTGCAGCACGCCCAGCGCGCGGTAGCAATCATCGGTATCGCGCGTCAGCACGCGGAAGGCCATGATATCGGTGACCTGTTCAAAGCTCACATGGCGCTCGGCCATCTTTTTCCAGATCGAATAGGGGTGTTTTTCGCGCCCCCACACTTCCACATCCAGCCCGGATTCAGCCAGCGCCTGCTTGATCTTGAGCGCGATGGCATCAACCTGCCCGCCTTCGGTGGAACGGATCTGCTCCAGCCGGGCGTTGATGGTGGCATAGGCTTCTGGCTCCAGCTGCTCGAACGCCAGCAGCTGCATTTCGCGCATATATTCATACATGCCCACACGCTCTGCCAGCGGGGCATAGATATCCATCGTCTCCCGCGCGATGCGGTGGCGCTTTTCCGGGTTCTTGATGAAATGCAGCGTGCGCATGTTGTGCAGCCGGTCCGCCAGCTTCACCAGCAGCACGCGCAGGTCCTCGCTCATCGCCAGCAGGAACTTGCGCAGGTTTTCCGCCGCGCGCTCATTCTCCGGCATCTGCTCGATCTTGGAGAGCTTGGTCACGCCGTCCACCAGCCGCGCCACTTCGCTGCCGAAATTCAGCTCGATATCCTCGATCGTGGCCAGCGTGTCCTCCACCGTATCGTGGAGCAGCGCGGTCATGATGGTTGCCTGATCCAGCTTCAGGTCGGTCATCAACCCGGCAACTTCTACCGGGTGGCTGAAATAGGGATCGCCGCTGGCGCGCTTCTGGCTGCCGTGCTTCTGCACCGTATAGACGTAGGCACGGTTGAGCAGCGCCGCATCGGCATCGGGGTCATATTCAAGGACCCGTTCAACAAGTTCGTACTGGCGCAGCATATATTCAAGATAGTGCGCCATCGGGCAGAAAACAGGCAAGGGAAATCGCGGAGATGGGCGAGATTTCCACGGGCGCTTGACTGAATTGTAACTTAGAGGTTACATGTAACCCGTGGGTTACACGGAGATTCACGATGCGTATGAAAAACTTGCCAGCGAGCGATCAGGAAGCCGCCGAAATGGTTGGGCGCAGGCGCGCCCGCGCGCTGCTCTTGCTGGTGATTGCTTATGTGGCGATCCAGATCAACTTTTCTACCATTCTTGCCGATGTCGGATGGGCTGCCAAACCGGTCCAAGTGGTCGCGTGGATCATTCTTTCCAGTTCGTTTGTAATCGTCCTCTATACCGGCGGTAAATTCCCCAAATCCCGCCCCGGGTTGCTGCCCCTGATCGATGACGAGGTGACCCGGCAAAACCGCAGCAAAGCGATCGCCGCCGGCTTCCTGGCATCGGTTCTGACAACGCTCGCCCTCTTCATTTACAGCAATTTTGGTGAACTGATGTTGCGGCAGGCAACCCATCTGATCCTCACCTCAACGGTCAGCGTCGCCGCACTGCGCTTCGCTCTGCTTGAGCGCAAATCCTACCAGCAATGACCGAGGCGCTTACCAACACCATCCGCGATGCCCGCACTGCGCGTGGCTGGACTCAGGCTCAGCTGGCAGACCAGATCGGGGTCAGCCGCAAGACCATCAACACGGTGGAGAACGGGGTTTTCGTGCCCTCCACCATCGTCGCGCTCAAAATCGCCCGCGCACTTGAAGTGCCGGTGGAGGATCTGTTCGATCTGGAAGAGCAGCAAAGATCATGACCGCGCCGCAAAGCGCTCCGTTCACGATTGTGGATCTTGTGCAGGGCACCGAAAGCTGGCGGCAATGGCGCGCAGGCGGCATCGGGGCGTCCGATGCACCGGCCATCATGGGCGAAAACCCGTGGAAGTCCGCAAAGGACCTGCTGTTTGAGCGGCGCAATCCAGAACTTGCCCGGCGGCGGCAGACAGTCACCAGTGCCATGACCAGAGGGGTGATGCTGGAGCCAAGGGCACGCGCGGCCTATTGCACAATTCGCGGCGTGAATGTCCGGCCGCTATGCGCTCAAAGCCGCGCTCATGAATGGATGCGCTGCAGTCTCGACGGAATATGCGTGGACACGATGCAGGCGGTCGAGATCAAATGCGGTCCTGCCATTCATGCGCGCACCGGCCGCAGCCGCACAGTACCGCGCGCCCTGTACGGTCAGCTCCAGCACACGATGGCGGTGACCGGCCTCCTGAAAATGGACTTCTTCTGCTATCTGCCAGACCGGCCACCGATCCTTTTCAGCGTACCCAGAGACGCGAGCTATATTGAACGGCTGATCGAAAAAGAGGCGGCTTTCTGGAACGAGCTCTGCGCCTGACTGATCCCCTCGTTGCATCCTGGCCGCTGCTGGAACCACAGAAGGTTTCGACCATTTATCATGGACATGCAGCGCAAGAGGCCAACCATGTTCACGCAGCTCAATCCCAGTCTACCGGTTCAGGTTCTTGATCGCGGCCGCGGGCAGGCCGTCGGAATTATCGATTATGGCCCGGAACATCACCTGATCTGGGTCACCGCGCTGGACGAGAATGGCGAGATCTGGTGCGCCCCCAATCCGCAGGTTCGCTTTCAGAACAACTGGACCATGGGCCGCCGTACCGCACATTCTGCAACCAGTGTTGCGCAGGCCTGCACCTGCCACAATGACCACGCAATTGCAGGAGCGTCACCATGCTGAAGGAACAGGTCCGTGAGGATCATGACCGTAGCGAGCAGTTGCGCGGTGAACTGGAAGAATGGATTGGCAGCCGTGAATTCCCCTGTGTGGGGGCCAAATCGGCCATGGCGCGCGGCACGCTCAAGGTCGTGGCCGCGCGCGATATCACCAGTGCATGGAACGATGTGAAGCTGCACGATGAATTGCTGCAATGGGCCTACTCCTATCGCGATGATCCGGGCGGCCTGCGCAGCCTTGCAGTGGTGTTCCAAGGGCCCCGCGACCTGACCGAAGAACATTTCGAAACCGCGATGTGGGAACGCATCCAGTCATTGGCCGACAAGGATCACTGGCGCGGCCAGCCCTATGATCCCGGAGTCAGTGCCGATCCTGCCAACCCCCATTTCTCGCTCAGCTTTGGCGGTGAGGCGTATTTCGTGGTTGGCCTGCACCCCCATGCCTCACGCCCGGCGCGGCGCTTTGGACGGCCGACGCTGGTGTTCAACCTGCACGATCAATTCGAAAAACTGCGCGAGGAAGGACGCTATGAAGGCATGCGCAAGAAGATCCTCGCACGCGACGAACAACTGGCAGGCGATATCAACCCGATGCTCGCCCGCCACGGCGAAAGCAGCGAGGCGCGGCAATATTCAGGCCGCAATGTAGGTGAAGACTGGATTCCGCCTTTCGAGGACAAGCGCGCATGATGGACATGCAGATCATTCCCCCGCGCAGTGGCACAGCTTTCCTGCTCGCCCGCGGCCAGATGCTGGACGTGGTGGATGTCATGGGCTGCCAGGTTGCCGACCTGCTCGCCTTCAATGCGCAAGACACGCGCGAAGTCATCTCCAACGGGCGCACGTTCGATTATGAGGAAACGCTCAAGCTGACCACGGGCAATACGCTGTGGTCAAACCGTTCCAATCCCATGCTCAAGATCACCCGCGACGATGTTGGCTGCCACGATTTCCTGCTGACGCCTTGTAGTGAGGCGACGTTCACGCATTTCTATCCCGACAAGCCCGTGCACCGTGGCTGTTTCGGCAATCTGGCAGAAGCGCTGGAACCCTTCGGCGTGTCGCAAGACGCGATCCCCACCGCTTTCAATGTGTTCATGAACGTGCCGTTTGACGGCGAAAGCGGAAAGCTGTCGGTCGAGCCTCCGCCTTCGAAGAAGGGTGATATCCTGCGGCTGGAAGCGATGATGGACCTGGTAATTGGCCTCACCGCTTGTTCAGCCTATGCCTCCAATGGCGGCAACTTCAAACCGATCGGATACCGGGTTCTGTAAGCGCAAAAGTTGCAGATCACCCTGCCTCAGACAAATCCGGCCCGGGCTCATTCGTCGAGCGAAAAGCGCGCTTGGACTGGTCTGTGCTGGCGCCAGCTGCGCTTGTCGGACATGGACGAAAATGGATGAATCAGGTCCTGGAACGTGCAGTTCAATCAACCACACGGCGGGCAACCATGCATAGATATAGTCTTACAAGATGCCTGTTCGCCGCCAGCATCCTGGCGCTTGCCGCGCCGATCGCGGCGCAGGACACGCCGGACGGTGACAACTCCATCATTGTGACCGGGCGGCTGGATCGCACCGTCGACGGCAGCGAGGTTCGCGCCCAGGCGCGGGCGATCACGCCGCGCAGCCAGGCATTCGGCGATCCGCTGGCCCGCTTTCAACAGCCGATCTGCGCGGGCGTGTGGGGTCTCAACCCCGAAAGCGCGCAGCTGATCATCGACCGGATTTACTCCAACGCGGAAGAAATCGGCGTGGATCTGGAAGAGGAACCGGGTTGCCCGCCCAATGTGCTGGTGCTGTTCGTTGCCGATCCGCGCGATGAGCTGGATCAACTGCGCGAGGCGAGGCATTATCTCGTCTCCGGACTGTCCTTCTGGGAGAGCAAGCGTCTTTCCGAGCAGGAAGGACCCGTTCGCGCATGGAACGTGGTGACCACCCGGACGCGCGATGGCCAGGCCCGCATGGGTCGCCCACCCGTGTTCGACTCCACCGAAATCTCGCGCCTCAATTCCGGCACGCGGACCGATCTGGAACTGTCCGTGGTGATGATCGACAGCGGCGCAATCGCGCAATTGGACGGCGTGGCCGTGGCCGATTACGTGACCATGCGCACGCTGGCCCGCACCAGTCCGCCGCACGCAGATGCCGCCTATGGCACCATCCTGGCGCTGTTCGACAATCCCGCACAAGCACCCGAGCGGATCACCAGCTTCGACCTGGCCTACCTGCGCAGCCTTTATCGCAGCCGCGCCAACACACCTGGCAACAGGGCTCTTGGCGGCATTGGCGACCTGATGGACAGGGATGCCACGCGGGAAGAATAAGCCGCAGCCAGCAGAGCAGCAGGATTCACCTGCCCCGCGACACCCACCACACGGTAAGTTCTAGCTCCACGTCACCTCTGGCGGCAGGCTCATCAGGATCGCATCGATATTGCCGCCGGTTTTCAGACCGAACAGCGTGCCCCGGTCATAGACCAGATTGAATTCGACATAGCGTCCGCGCCATTCGAGCTGCTGGCGCTTTTCTTCTTCTGAGAACTCCTGCCCCATGCGCTTGCGCACGATATGCGGGAAGCTGTCGAGGAAGGCCTCACCCACATCCCTGGTGAAGGCGAAATTGCGCTGGAACTGGGCGTCATCGGCGCATTCCAGGTGATCGTAGAAAATGCCGCCCACACCGCGCGCCACATTGCGGTGGGGGATGAAGAAATAGTCGTCCGCCCACTTCTTGAACCGGTCATAATAGGTGGGATTATGCGCCGCACAGGCCGCCCGGAAACGGGCGTGGAAAGCTTCGGTGTCCTCATCATATTCAATCGGCGGGTTGAGGTCCGCTCCGCCGCCGAACCATGCGGACTGCGTGGTCAGGAAGCGGGTGTTCATATGCACGGCGGGGACATGCGGATTGGCCATGTGGGCAACCAGCGAAATGCCGGTGGCGGTAAAGCCCGGCTGCTCAACGCTTGCACCGTTGATCGTGCCGGCGAACTGCGGGGCAAACTCGCCCGATACGGTGGAGACGTTGACGCCCACCTTCTCGAACACCTTGCCCTTCATCACCCCGCGCACACCGCCGCCGCCTTCGGTGCCATCGTCGGTATCGCGGTCCCACGGCGTGAACTCGAAGCTGGCATCGCTGCCTGCCTCGCGCTCGATCGCTTCAAATTCTGCGCAGATGCGGTCACGCAGGGTTTCGAACCAGTTGCGCGCCTGATCGGTATAAGGTTTCCATTCCATGGAAGCGCTCTTGCCAAAGCAGGTGGCGCGCGGCAAGTGGTGCGCATGGTTCTTGTTTCGTTCGCCTTTGATTTTTGCGGGGAGGAGTTCCGCCTGGTGCCGGGCGAAACGGGCAGCCCCAAAGGCGGCCGCGCGCTGTTCTGGCCGCGCGAAAATGCCTTGCTGGTGGCAGATCTGCACCTTGAGAAATCGAGCTTTTTCGCCGGGCATGGGCAGATGCTGCCCCCCTATGACAGCCGCGAAACGCTGGAACGGCTGGCGCTGGCGGTGAAGGAAACGGGTGCACGGCGGGTCTATACGCTGGGCGATAATTTCCATGATGCGGCGGGCGCTTCCCGGCTGGAGCCGCATGCGGCGGGCATGCTCAGCGCGCTGACAACCGCGCTCGACTGGGTGTGGATCACCGGCAATCATGACGAAGGGCAGGATGCACAAGGACGGGCCGCGTGCGGCGGCACCTTTGTGGAGGAGCTGGATCTGGCGGGAATGGTCCTGCGCCATCAGGCCATGAAGGGGGAGACACGGCCAGAACTTTCCGGCCATTTCCACCCACGCCTGCAGGTGAAGGTGCACCATCGCCATATTCGCCGCCCGTGCACCGTGATCAGCAGCGATGGCGAAGGGTCCGGACGGATGATCCTGCCGGCATTTGGCGCGCTGACAGGCGGAATGAATGCAGCCGATCCGGCGATACTTTCCGCGATGCAGCCCGCCAGTGCCATCGATGCCGTGGTGCCTGCGGGAAGCAGGCTGGCCCGCTTCGCGCTGTGGCGCAAGGAGGCCTAGCTTTCACCCCTAGCGCGCCGCCGTGTTTGCCACTACATGGGGGCCAGAAATAACCTACAGGAGCATAGCCCATACCACGTCCACCCCGCCGCACGATGGCGCCGCCGGTCAAGTCCGGCCCCCGTTTCGACCATCTCATCCAATCCGAAAAAGTTCGCGTCATTGACGAAAATGGCGAGAACATCGGCGTCATGTACACTGAAGAAGCGATCGAACAGGCTGCCGAAGTCGGCATGAACCTGGTCGAAGTCTCGCCCAACGCAGACCCGCCCGTGTGCAAGTTCCTCGATGTCGGCAAGTATCGGTATGAGGCCCAGAAAAAGGCCAATGCCGCGCGCAAGACGCAAAAGACGCAGGACATCAAGGAAATCAAGATGCGTCCCAACATCGACGATCATGATTATGATGTGAAGATGCGGGCGATGAACAAGTTCATCGACAATGGCGACAAGGTGAAGGTCACGCTGCGCTTCCGTGGACGCGAAATGGCGCACCAGCACCTGGGCATGGACCTGCTCAAGCGGGTACAGGAAGACATGGCGGAAACCGCCAAGATCGAAGCCTATCCGCGCCTCGAAGGCCGGCAGATGCTGATGGTGCTGTCGCCCAAGTAACGGCGCGCACTTATTTGAAATCACCAGAGGGGCGCGGTCGCAAGATCGCGCCCCGTTCATTTTCGGCTCAGGCATGGCAGACCATTTTCGCTGGCCTTGCCGGGGAGGGTTTCATGAGGTGTCTATCTGCACTTGCAGCGATTGGCGTGCTTGGCGCAGCGCTGAGCTTGCTGTTTCAACCAGCAGCTGCACAGCAGGACCCATTTGCCGATAAAACCTTCCAGCGCATCTCCAGCGAACTCAGCCCCGCATATGGCAAAGGCGATTACCTTGCCGCACTGGCCATATTCGGTGATCCCGATGCCATAGCTGCAGACAGTCCGGCACGGTCCATCTGGCAGCAGTTCCGCCCCTCGCTAGACGGCTTTGTGGCGGACCGTGACATTCCCCGCTCCCGCCGTGACCCGCTGACAGCAGAAGTTGCCGCACGCTTTGCTGCGCTGGAGCGGCGCGAAGCCATTGCAGCCATCGTCGAGCACGCAGCCCGCACCCGCATCGTCATCATCAACGAAGCACATGACAACCCGCGTGACCGGGCCTTCGTCATGGATGTGGCCGAAGCGCTGCGCCCGCTGGGCTATACGCATTATGCCGCCGAGGCGCTGACCAACTGCTGCTATTCGCCGGAACAGGCCAAGGCACCGATCGATGCGGTGCGGCAACGCGATTATGCCGCCTTTGGCGATGGCTACTATCTGGCCGACCCGGCCTTTGCCTATTTGCTGCACCGCGTGCTGGTCGCCGGGTATGAGCCGGTCGCCTATGAATATGTCCCGCAAGCGGGTGAGCGCCCGGAAAACCCGAACGAGAGCATCGCCCTGCGTGAAGCAGCGCAGGCGCGCAACCTTGCCGCCGCGCTGGAAGCGGCAGGTCCGGACGCAAAATTCCTGATTCATGTCGGCTATAGCCATGCAGCCGAACGGCCTTTCTCCAAAGAGCAGGAATGGATGGCGTCGCGACTGAAGGCGCTGACGGGCATCGACCCGCTGACCATCAACCAGACCGACCTGTCCGAATATAACATGCCGCAGGAATATGCCGCGATCGGCATGGAGCAGGGCACTGCGCCGGTGGTGATCTTCGAGGGCGGCGAGCCCGCGCATGTCGGCTTCAACGCGGAATTGATGGACCTGCAGGTTGTCCATCCGCCCATCGCCGTGCTGGGCGGCCGGCCAGACTGGCTGGCGCGCACGGGTCGCGTGGCCTTTCAGCTTGGAGCAGACATGGTGCCCGATGAAGGCGTGCGGCTGGTGCAGGTGTTCCTGGCGCAGAGCGGAGCAGACGCCGTGCCGATCGATCAGGTGCTGATCAGACCGGGCGACGAGCCGCCGGTGCTCTATGTCCCGCGTGACTCACAATACCGGATCGTTACGCAGCAGGGTTAGCGATCGGCGCGCTCAGGCCGGTTCCCACAACTCCACCGGATTGCCGTCACAATCGTGGATACGGGCAAAGCATCCCACGCCGTCCATCTGTTCGCGGTGGGTGGCCTCTATGCCGGCTGCGGCCAGGCTCTCCACCAGATCGTCCAGTCCAGCAACGCGCAGGTTCAGCATCATCTGACGGTCCGTTTGCCAGTAATCTGTGTCTGCATTGAAAGCGGCGAAGACGGTGTGGCCGGCCTGCTGCTGCCATGTCCATTCGCCATCGGGCGTGGGACTGCCGCTGACCGTGGCGTTGAAACCAAGGTTGTCACGGTACCATGCGGCCAGCCGCGCCGGGTCTGCCGAACGCAGGAAGACACCGCCAATCCCCAGAACCTTGCCTTTGCTCATCACCCGCTCCTTGCCCGCGCCAATCAGTGCGGTAGGATGATAAGCCACTGCAACGGGAGGGCAAGCGCTAGCCATGACGGCCAGCCGTATCGGATTCTGGATCGGGCTGGCTGGCTTTGCCGCCACGCTGGTGCTGCCCGCGCCTGCCACCATGCCGACAGAGGCGTGGCATGTGGCAGGGCTGGTGGTGTGGATGGCCGCCTGGTGGATGACCGAAGCGATCCCGCTGACGGCCACCGCCCTGCTGCCTTTCGTGGTCCTGCCTTTTCGCGGCGGGGGAACCGCGCGCGAGGTGGCGGGCGATTATTACTCACCCATCCTGTTCCTGCTGCTGGGCGGGGCCTTCATTGCGCTGGCGATAGAGCGCACCGGGCTGCACCGGCGGCTGGCGATGTTCATCCTCAAGCTGGTGGGCGATCGCGGCGGCGCATCGGGCATATTGCTGGCCTTCATGATTGCCGCGGCGATCCTTTCCAACATCATCTCCAACACCTCCACCACGCTGATCATGATGCCGATGGCGCTGGCCGTGCTGGCTGGCGGCGGGGCATCGGGATTTGACGAAAACAAGATGGGTCTATCGGGCGCCCTGCCCATGGGCATCGCCTTTGCCGCCAGCATCGGCGGGCTTGGCACGATCATCGGATCGCCCACCAATGCCATTGGCGTGGCGCTGCTGAGGCAGACCATCGGGCTGGATGTCAGCTTTGCCCTGTGGGCGCTGTTCGGCGTGCCCATCGTGCTGCTGGGCATACCCCTGGCCGCCTTCATCATCAGCAAGGTACAGCAGGTTGCGCTGCATCCCTTCGATGCAGCTTCGGCGCGCCAGTCCATCGATCCGCACGGGCCGTGGACAATCGCGGAACGGCGTCTGGTACCGATCATCGCGATCACCTTTGTCGCCTGGATGACCCGTCAGTGGGTGGCCGAATATCTGCCCGAAGATTCCTATACCGACGGCACTATTGCCATTTTGGCCAGCTTCGCGCTGTTCATCCTGCCCGATGGCACCGGACGCCGCCTGCTGGTGTGGAGAGAGGCCGACCGCGCGCCGTGGGGCGTGATCATGATGTTCGGCGGCGGACTGGCTCTGGCCGGAGCCATGACCCGCACGGGTCTGGCGGAATGGCTGGGCAATGCCCTGCTGCCACTGGCGGGCGTCCCGCTGATCGTGGTGGCGCTGGCGCTGGTTGCCATGGTGGTGCTGGTCACCGAATTTGCCAGCAACGTCGCCACCGCCAGCGGGATCATGCCGGTGGTGGCCAGCCTTGCTGCGGCGCTTGGCGGAGATCCCCTGCTGCTGGCCCTGCCCGCCGCCCTTGCCGCCAGCTGGGGCTTCATGCTGCCCGCAGGCACCGGTCCCAATGCCATCGCCTGGGCTACCGGCAGGATCGCTTTGCCGCGCATGGTGGGCGCGGGAGTCATGCTGGATATCGCCGGGATTTTCCTGATCGTGGGCGTGTGCTGGGTGGTGGCGGGCCTGCTATAAGCGTGAACGCGCAGGGCAGTTCTGCCCCGCCGCTATTGCGCGTGGCAAATGCCACCTGCCTTGATGCTTGTTCTTTTCCCGCTCGCCAGTGCTGACCCTTGGGGACATTCAGGCGAAACTCCTTGCCCATGATTGTCCAGTGCAGCTATCAACCCGTTCATTCCGAAAAATCCGGATCAATCAGTCAGTCGAAGAAGGATAGGTGTCTCGTGCTCCGCAAATTCACATTGGTATTGGGCGTCGCAGCCTGCAGCGCGATGGTCGCATCCTGCGGCGGCAAGACCACGCCAACACCCACGCCTACTCCGACCAGCACTCCCACACCTTCGCCCACGCCAACGCCGACAACGGCACCAACGCTGATTGATTTCGCGCAGGATTTCACCTCGATCAGTAACCTAGTCTATATCTACGGCAATTTCACGCCCACCACTGGCGGTGCGGAAGTGTTCGCCGATGCCTCACGCCTCAGCGGCGGAGCAGGCGCGGTGAATTATGTCTTCTCGCCGGAATCGATTGGCTACGCGTTCACCGATCTCAACCCCGCAGCCAGTTTTGCAGGCGTTGACCGGACCACCACATCAGCCACCCTGCGCACCTATGTTAAGGGTGATGAAGCGCTGTTCCTGGAATTGCCTTTCCAGCACGTTCTGCGCGCAAGTTATGAGCGCAAGGATTCGATCATCAGCGGAACCACGCCGGGTATCCTGCGCAGCCGCCGCGTATCACTGTTCGCCAATCGCATCACCACCACCAATGCCATTTCCAGCGTACTGACATACACCGGCCTGGCCCATGCCGTTGGCGGTATACGCGGCACCACGCCAGCCGACATCGTGGTCTCCCAGAGCACAACTTTCACCGTCACGCCGACGGCGACCGACCCGACCCTGGCCGGTACAATCAAGCTGTTTGAGGACGTCAACAGTGTGCTGACGCAGAAGGCGGCACTGGCCTTTACCGGCACGGTGGCGGCCAACGGATCGTTCAGCGGCACAATCACCGACACCACCTACAACTTCACCGGCAATTTCGCGGGCGAGCTGGCAGGACCCAATCGCGAGGAAGTGATCATCGTGTTCTCGGCATCGCACACCGATGGCCGCAGATATGTGGGCAGCTATATCGGCGGTTAAGGGCAACAGGCCTGCGCAGGGAAACACCGAAACCGGCGCTGAGCCGGGAGGTTGCTGCGTTTCCAGCATGCGAACGCCTGTCGCGCGCCGGGCTGGCGGCAGAAATCCCTAGCGCCCGTCCAGACCGTGACGAGCGAGGAAGTCGTCGAGCAAGGCGGCGACTTCCCGGTTGTTGAGATCGGCGAAGGGCATGTGCGTGTTGCCGGTCAGCCCTTCATCCTCCAGCATCACGATCTCCGCCTTGCCCCCGCGCGCATTGATCAGCGCCACGAACTGGCGGCATTCCTCCAGCTTGGCGGACCACACGGGGGAGGCTTCGATATTGTCGCCCCAGACAAACTGCATGGGGATGGTGAGCAGGCGGGCGAACTCCTCCTCACTCACCTGCATCGGCCCAAACGGGCTGTCGGCCGTGCCCGGCCCCTCGCCCGGCGGGAACAGGAAGCCGGGGTTCTCATAGGCGACGATAGCGGCGATTTGCCCATCGTGTGCGGCGGCCAGCAAGGCGCGCATGCCGCCTGCCGATGATGTGACGACGATGGACGGGCCAATAATCCCGAACGCCTCAACCGCCGCGGCGGCCTCCAGCCGGATATTCTCCAGCCGGTCAAATTCATCGTAGCGCGCGCGCATCGCCTGATCGAAGGCGCTGCGGTTGTGGGTGGGGAACTGCACGCCGTCGAACCATTCCATCCACGCCGGACCAAAACGCCAGGAGGTGAAGTTCTGCTGATCGCGCCCGGCCATGGCGTTATATGTCTGGCTGTCACAACCCCAGTTCGCGCGGCCCACGCGCGGGCCATCCCACAACATCACCGGGTAACCGCGGCGCAGGAACAGGCTCTGGAAACCTTCCCCCATATCCCAGCGGTTCTGCCACACGAAGGTGCTGGAGGAATGCCAGAAGAACAGCGGCAGGGCCCGCGCATCCGCCGGTATCTGATACTCAACATAGCCGTGGTCACACGACTGGGTCGCCCCGCCCTCGTCCGAAACATCGGCGCCACCAACGCTGAAACTGCCCTGCCTCTCCAGCAGGATCGGGGCTCCTGCATCCTGTGCCTGTGCCTGTGCCTGTGCCTGTGCCTGGGCCTGAACCTGAGCGACCACCGCGAACAGCGAGAAGGCCGTCGCGGCTAGCACCAGCGAGCGGGCTTTCACCCTTTCCACTCGCGCCTTTCCTCGGCCGCGCGCAGCACTTCATAGGCGAGTTGGAAGGCCTGGAAGGCCTTGGCCGCCTCCTCATCGCCGGGGCGCACGTCGGGATGCACTTCCTTGGCCTTGGCGCGCCATGCCTTCTTCACCGCCTCAAATTCGACGTCGCTGTCCAGCTCCAGCACTTCCAGCGCGCGCATTTCATCCTTGCTGCGCGTGCCATCTCCGCTGCCGCCCCAGCCATAGTGCTGGGCCTCGGCATAGCCGGCGCTTTCCTGCTGTTCGGCCCGGGCACGCTTGTCCGCCTCTTCCTTGTCGAGACCTTCGAAATAGTCCCAGCCCTTGTTGTATTCCGCCGCGTGCTTCTGGCAGAAATACCACCGGTCGGGGCTGTTGGGGCTTTTGGGCGCGGGGCAATCGCCCCGTTCATTGCAATTGTGCCTGTCGCATATCCGCACATTCACAGCCTCTCGGCTGCCGGCATAGCCGCCCCAGCGGGGGAAACCCCAATTGTCTTTGCGGCGCGAACCGGCCATCAGATTAACCCTGTTTTGAGCATTGCGGGACTATAGGGGGCGCAAGGCAGCGTTGGAACCGCAAGTTCACAATCAACTGCATCCGTTACAAATACGTACAAAATGCTGCATTGCAATACGGTCTCTTGCGCCTATCTGCCAGTTACCAAGATACTATGCGAGGATCGACATGAGCAAGCAACTGGCCATTTCTGCTGCCTTTTCCATCCTTGCTATGTCGGCTTTCGCCCTGTTTGGCACGGCGCAACCCGCTGCGGCTGGTGACCATGGCCAGATGGTTGGCGGACAAATGACGGGCGCGAAAGCCCAAGCCTCCGCGCCCGCCATCGGACACTATGTCCCGGCCCAAGCATTCTTCGGGCCTCTTATCAGCGAATGATCAGTTGATCATGACCGTAACCGCGCGGCGGTTGCGGGCCCATGCACCTTCGTTCGATCCGGTTGCAGCCGGACGTTCCTCACCATAGCTGACCGTGCGCAGGCGGTTGTCCGCAACACCCAGGCTGACCAGGTAATTCTTGGCCGCATTGGCGCGGCGCTCACCCAGAGCAAGGTTGTAATCACGCGTCCCGCGTTCGTCGGCATGGCCTTCAACGGTGGCGCGCGCGTTGGTGTATTGCAGCAGATATTCGGCCTGGGCGCGAAGAGCCACTGCATCCTCACTATCGATATTGAAGCGATCGGTATCGAACAGGATCACGTCGCGGCCAGCCATGGCCTGCGAGAAATGCGCCTGGCTTCCGGCAACGGGGCCGGTGGGAGCAGGTGCGGGTGCGGGTGCCGGAGCGGGTGCCGGGGCGGTGGCTACGGGCGGCGGTGGAAGTTCCTCCGGAGCCTTCTTCGAACAGGCAGACAGAGCCAGAATACTGGTAGCTGCGAGAATGACGGCATGACGTTGCATTTCAGACTCCTCCAAAAAAGGATGTGGTGATTTTTGGACCCTACAGGGAAACAACGAAGTTACGGCAAAACCGGTCCCCAAGCCGGATCTGACGCTCCCACTGGGGTTTGCAGGCGGCGCTCATTCTCGCCGGTCAGATCGACCTGCCAGATGGAGGTTTCGCCTGAGCCCCGCTCAGTACGGAAGAACTGGATGATGCGTCCGTTGGGAGCCCATGTGGGGGCCTCGTCCTGCCAGCCATTGGTCAGGGTGCGCATGTTACGCCCGTCGGTATTCATCACCGCAATATGAAAATCGCCAACGATGTGGGTGAAGGCAATCTGGTCCCCGCGCGGGCTCCATTCAGGAGTGCCGGCGCGGCCAGAGAAGAAGGTGATGCGGCGCGCATTGCGGCCGTCAGCGTCCATTATATAGACCTGCTGCGTGCCCGAACGATCGCTTTCGAACACGATCTTGCTGCCATCGGGCGAATAGGAACCGCCCACATCGATGCCCGGTGAATCGGTCAGCCGCAAAGGCGTGCCGCCGGTGGCAGGAACGCGGTAGATATCGGTATTGCCCGCCACCGCCATCGAATAGAGAATATAGCGCCCGTCCGGGCTCCAGCGCGGCGCGAAGGTCGGATTGCTGCTCTGCGTCACCAGCGTCTGCCGCCCGCTGTCCACATCATACACATAGATGCGCGGATTGCCGTCCTGGTAGGAGAGATAGGCGATCTTCGAATAATCGGGCGAATAGCGCGGCGTCAGCGCGGTGGACTGGCCATTGGTGATGAAGCGGTGGTTGGCCCCGTCACTATCCATGATGGCGAGCCGCTTGGTGCGGTTATCCTTGGGTCCGGTTTCGGCGATATAGGCGATGCGGCTGTCAAAGAAGGGGCTTTCCCCCGACAGGCGTGAATAGATCAGATCTGCGCATTTATGCGCGGCGCGGCGCCATTCTGCGGGCTGGACCACCCAGCCCTCGCGCACCAGCTCATCCTGCAGGATCACATCGTACAGATAGCAGCCAACCGTCAGCCGCCCGTCGGCATTTGCGCGCACATAGCCATGCACCAGCATTTCTGCCGAGCGTCCGCGCCATGTGGCATAGGCCGGTGCAGTAATCTGCGGATAGGTGGGGCGCGGCAGGGCATCGGGGCCAACCGGACGGAACAGGCCATTGTTGCGCAGATCGTTGAAGACAACGCGCGCCAGTTCCTGACCCAGCGCGCCCGTGCCATTGGCATTGGCGGGGGTGGATACGTCCTCATTGGTGGCAAAGGCGGGGATGGCAATGCCCAGGTCCTGCCATGCGTCCGCAGTGACGGTGACAGAGATACCTTCCTCGGCATCGAACCCCTCTGCCTGCTCCACAGGAGGCAGGCTCAGTTCCTGAGCAACGACTGGCGCGGCGACAGACAGGCCAAGGCCGGAGACGAGAAAGGCGAGAGCGAATCTGAGCATTATTGGGCCAACCTGTTGTCGAAATTCGATGTCACAACCCGCCAGCCGGAATAATATTCCTCCGGCAAACGGAAGGGCGATGCCAGGCGTACGGCGCGAACAGCCTGTTCAGCATGGCGACCGGCCTGCGCCCGATTGCTGTCTGTCACGCCGGTCTGGCGTACAACTTCGGGATTGCCTGCAAGGCTCCCGTCTTCATTAAGCCGGAAACGCAGCACGGTGACAAGTCGTTCCACATCCACGCCAGAAGGCGGATTCCAGTGCGGCTTGAGCTGGCGGATGATCGCCTGACCGATCGAAGCCTGCTCTGCCGGTCCCACCGTGCGCGCTGGCGAGCCGCTGTCGCCGCTGGCATCGCTCATGCCCTGCAGGAACTGATCGTTCATCCGTGTCGCCTGGCTTGTGGGCTGAGGGCGCGGCTGAGGGCGCGGCGCCTGTGTCTGCGTGGCGCGCGGCGTGGGCGTGGGGGTCGGGCGTGTCACCGTGCGCTCTGTGCGCTGCGGCGTGGTACGCTGGACGGGCGGCGGCTTTGGCGGATCGGGGACGGGGCGCGGCGGGGTCACTTCCATGATCGGCGCAGGATCGGGAACCGGCTGGTCGGATATTTCGGGCGCCATCGATGCGGCCGGTTCGGCACTGGGATCGGGGGCTGTGGATGTCAGGCTGACATCAGTTGCCAGGCTCACATCGATGCGCTGCGGCGGTTCATAGGGCGCGCGGCTATCATCCTGCAGCATCAGCGCCACGGCCAGGGCAACGTGCGCTGCGCCTGCGACCAGAAGGCCGAGTTTCTCTTCACGGGAAAGATTGGCGAGAGTGGCCATACAAATCGTCGCCTATGGCGCGTTTGCTGAACCGCTGGTGACCAGCGATATCGTATTGAAACCCGCGCGGTTCAACTCGCCCATCACAGCCATCACCCTGCCGTAATCGAGCTGGCGGTCGGCGCGCAGGGTCACCAGCGGCGGCTCCCCGGCAACGCTGGCCATCACCGAGTCGAGCGCATCGGGCAGACCGCCGCGCTCCACCGGCACATCATCGATATAGATGAAGCCGGCCTCATCGATTGCGATGGTCACCTGATCGGGTTCCTGATCCAGCGGATTGGCCCGGCTTTCGGGCAATTCCACCGGGACGCCGCTGGCCAGTAGCGGGGCAGTGACCATGAAGATGATCAGCAGCACCAGCATCACGTCCACAAACGGGGTGACGTTGATTTCCGCCATCGGTGCGCGGCGGCTGGAGCGCCCGCGCCGGGAAGAGGCGTGCAGACCCATCGCCATCAGCTGTTTTCCATCTCGCGGCCAATGTTGGCATGCACACGGTCGGCAAAGCGCTGCAGACGGGCTTCAAAGCCGTTCACAACGTTGGAGAAACGGTTGTAGGCGATCACTGCGGGAATGGCGGCGAACAGGCCGATGGCGGTGGCGAACAGCGCCTCCGAAATGCCCGGCGCCACCACGGCGAGCGAGCTGTTCTGCTGCATGCCGATCTGGAAGAAGCTGTTCATGATGCCCCAGACGGTGCCGAACAGGCCGATGAAGGGCGCGACCGATCCGGTGGTCGCAAGGAAATTCAGCCGCTCCGCCAGCTTGTCTGCCTCAACCGCGGCCTGACCTTCCATCGCCTGCGCAATGCGGCCCATCGCGGCAGGGCGATCCTTCAGCCCTGACTTGGTCGAGCGGCGCAGTTCGGAAAGTCCTGCGGCAGCCACGCGGCCCGATGCATTGTCTGCCTTGGCGCGCGAAATCAGGTTCTCTGGCTCGTCAGAGGTCCAGAATTCCTGCTCGAATTTGGCTGACGAGCGCTTGAGCCGCCCGATCCGCAGCGAGAAGGAAAAAATGATCGTCCACACCCAGACGGAGGCCAGCACGAGGCCAAGAATCACCAGCCGGACGACAATATCGGCATCAAGAAACAGTTGCAGCGGATCAAGCCGCGTGGGGGCAATTGCACTGCCGGCAGCAAGGAGATCGAGCGTGGTCATGCATTATCTTTCGCAAAGAATTGATCGAAGGCAGCGCGCCAGCCATCGGGCTGGCGGCGCGGACGGCCGGTGGGGGAAACAAAGCCGACACGAATATTGATTTGCACCAGCAGATCCTCCCCCCGCAGAACATCCTGCGCCAAACGCACGCTGGCGGCCCGCAGTTCCACACATCGCGTTTGAACGACAAGTGAATCATCCAGCCGGGCGGGCGCGAAATAGCGAATATTGGCCTCTGCCACGGCATAGTTGCCCTCACCCGCATCCGCCGCCGCGCGCTGGTCTATCCCCAGCAGGCGCAACAGGCTGGACCGGGCCCGTTCGCAGAATTTCAGATAGTTGGCGTGATAAACCACGCCGGACAGGTCCGTGTCTTCATAATAGACACGCACCGGAAACAGGTGCTGCTGGCCACGAAAGCAGCCATCATCGGGTTGCGGATACTTTTCCATCTCCGCTGGCCGCATTAGCGGCGGGCGGAGTCATGCGGCAAGCGGCAATTGCCCTGCCCACCACTTCCCGGGGGCTGATTCAGCCCGAAATCATCCGGCCCAGCGGCCTGCCGCCAAACAGGTGCACATGCAGATGCGGCACTTCCTGCCCGCCGTTTGCGCCCACATTGGCCAGCAGGCGATAGCCCGGCTGCACCAGGTCCAGATCGCGCGCCACCGTGGCCACCGCGCGGATGAAACCGGCAATTTCCCGGTCGGAGGCCGTGGCGGCAAAATCGTCCCAGCTGACATAGGCGCCCTTGGGGATCACCAGCACATGGACCGGCGCCTGCGGGGCAATATCGTGAAAGGCGAGCGCATGCTCATCCTCGAACACCTTGTTGCAGGTAATCTCCCCGCGCAGGATTTTCGCAAAGATATTCGCCGGATCGTAAGGCTGCGTGGGATCGATCGCCATCACTCGCTCCGTGATGCCTTTTCCGCCAGTCCCGACACCCCTTCGCGGCGTTCAAGCTCGGCGCGGACATCGGCCAGAGACAGGCCGCGGGCATTCAGCGCCACCAGCAGGTGGAAGATGATGTCGGCTGCCTCGCCCACCAGATCCTCGTCACTGCCGGAAAGCAGCGCGATGGCGGCTTCAACGCCTTCCTCACCCAGCTTGCGGGCGATGACCGGCAGGCCGCGCGCATTGAGGCTGGCGACATAGCTATCCTTGGGCGCGGCGGTGATGCGCTCAGCGATCACGGCTTCGAGATGGGTCAGTATATCCATGCTGGCGGGATGCGAGCTAGCCGCGCCGCAGTCAAGACAGACAGTCAAGACGCCCTACTGATCGGCGCCATCGTCCTTGTCGCGCTTCACCGCGAAACGGCGGCCGATGATCAGGCCTGCCAGACCCAGTGCGAACAAGGTGAGGCTCGATCCTTCGGGAACCTGCGCGCTGCCACTGGCAGCTGCCGCAGGCGCGCTGACGAGTACCAGGCACAGGGCCAGAACAAGGAGGATACGGGCAAGCATGCGAGTGCCCCTCTGCCCCGCGCCGCCCTGACGCAATCGGCAGTGTGTTAACGTCCCGCGATGGCACCGATGCCGCTAAAAGTCCTAGCTGCGTGCGGGCAGGCCCGCGGCACGCAAGGCTGCATGCGCCTCGGCAATGGAATGCGTGCCGAAGTGGAAGATCGACGCCGCCAATACCGCGCTGGCATGGCCCTGCGTCACGCCTTCCACCAGATGCTGCAAATTGCCCACCCCGCCACTGGCGATCACCGGCACGGAGACCGCATCGGCGATGGTGCGGGTGAGCTTGAGGTCATAGCCGCGCTGCGTGCCGTCGCCGTCCATCGATGTGACCAGCAGCTCGCCCGCGCCAAGTTCGGCCATGCGGATGGCGTGTTCCACCGCATCAATGCCAGTTTCGCGCCGGCCGCCATGGGTGAAGATTTCCCAGTGATCGTGCACCCAGCGCGCATCGACGCTGGCGACCACGCACTGGCTGCCCATCTTCTCGGCAATTTCGCCGATCACTTCGGGACGAGTAACGGCGGCGGAATTGACTGCCACCTTGTCCGCGCCCGCCAGCAGCAGCGCGCGCGCGTCCTCTACCGTGCGCACGCCGCCGCCCACGGTAACGGGCATGAAGCACACTTCCGCCGTGCGCCGGACGATATCCAGCAGCGTGCCGCGCCCTTCGTGGCTGGCGGAGATATCCAGAAAACACAGCTCATCCGCACCGGCGGCATCATAGGCCTGCGCCTGCTCCACCGGATCTCCAGCATCCTTGAGGTCTACGAAATTGACGCCCTTGACCACGCGGCCATCGGCCACGTCGAGACAGGGGATCACGCGGATGCGGACGGTCACAGGATCGACACCAGAAACAGCGGCAAGGCGCGCGCGCCCATCAGCAGGGCCACGATCAGCACTGCCATCATCAGAAAATACACCCACGGATGCTCATCCAGTGTGATCGTCTTGCCGAAATAGTTGAACCGCCGGTCCCGCGCGCCGGTGAACACCGAATACAGCGCATAGAGCATCACGCCGGCCAAGATGATTGCGCCAAGATATGCCATTATGCCCGCTTCCTCATGCTCTTTGCGCCATGGCGATCGCTGTTGCCAGGTCCAGCCGCCCTTCAAACAATGCGCGGCCGGTAATCACCCCTTCGATCCCGTCATTGGCATGAAGCGCCAGCATGCGGATATCATCCAGCCCCTTCACGCCGCCGCTGGCGATAACCGGAATATCCACGCTGCGCGCCAGATCCACCGTGGCCTCTACGTTGCAGCCCTTCAGCATGCCGTCGCGGCCAATGTCGGTGAACAGCAGGCTGGCAACGCCGGCATCTTCAAAGCGGCGGGCCATATCGACCACGGGCACGTTGGACACTTCGGCCCAGCCCTCGGTCGCCACCATGCCATCGCGCGCATCAACGGCGACAACGATGCCATCTTCCCATTCGCGCGCCATGGCCTTGACGAAATCGGGGTCCTTCAGTGCTGCCGTGCCCATCACCACGCGGGCAACGCCAAGGTTGAACCAGCCCTCCACGGCCTCAGGCGTACGAATGCCGCCGCCCAGTTGCACGTATCCGGGAAAAGTCTCGATAATCGCTTCCACGGCCTCACGGTTTTCCGCCCGCCCGGCAAAGCTGCCGTCCAGATCGACCACGTGCAGGTGCTGCGCGCCCGCCTCGGCAAAGATCAGCGACTGCGCGGCGGGATTGTCACCATAGACGGTGGCGCGGTTCATATCGCCTTCGGCAAGACGCACGACCTGGCCGCCTTTCAGATCGATGGCAGGGAAAACGATCATTGCGGGTCCCATTCAAGAAAGCGGGCGAGCAGTGCCAGCCCGTATGCCTGGCTTTTTTCCGGGTGGAATTGCACGCCCAGCAAGTTGTCTCGCGCCACTGCGGCCACGATGCCGCCGCCGTGATCGGTCATGGCAGCCACGTGATGGCCGTCATCGGGCACGAAGTGATAGGAATGGAGGAAATAGGCCTCGCCCTCCTCGATCAGGTCCGCCGCACCCTTGTGCGCGGTCAGGGCGACATCGTTCCACCCCATATGCGGCACCTTGATGCGCGGATCGGTGCGTTCGATCCGTTTCACGTCACCAGGAATCCAGCCCAGACCCGGCGTTTCGCCATGTTCCAGACCGCGCGTGGCGAGCAATTGCATGCCCACGCAAATGCCCAGGAACGGCACGCCGCCGCGGATCACCCGCTCCTCCAGCGCCTCGACCATGCCGGGAATGGACCACAGGCCGTTCCTGCATGCCGAGAAAGCGCCCACGCCGGGCAGCACGATGCGCCGCGCACCGCGCACGATATCGGGATCGGCGGTAACGGCGATATGCCCGGCCCCCGCAGCTTTCAGCGCATTATGGACCGAGTGCAGATTGCCAGCGCCGTAATCGATCAGCGCAATTGCTTCAGACATATTGGTTTTGCGCACGCCCATCCGGGCGCGCGGTCCTCACTTTGCGGGCAGGCCAGCTGCCCCCGTTGCGGGCGGCCGGTCGGCCTTGCGACTGCAGGGCAGCCGGTTGGTAATACCTAGCCACCCAGCTGCCCCTTGGTGCTCGGCACCGCGCCGCCCTTGCGCGCATCAAGCTCCACTGCCTGACGCATGGCGCGGGCAAAGCCCTTGAAGATGGCTTCGCAGATGTGGTGGTTGTTCTGGCCATACAGGATCTGGATATGCAGCGTGATCCCGGCAGCCTGCGCCACCGAATGAAACCAGTGGTCGATCAGTTCGGTATCCAGCTCGCCCAGCTTTTCCTGCGTGAAACGTGCTTTCCACACCAGAAATGGCCGGCCGGAGATATCCAGCACAACGCGGGCCAGCGTTTCGTCCATGGGCGAATGCGCTTCACCATATCGGCCGATTCCGGCCTTGTCGCCCATCGCCTGAGCCAGCGCCTGGCCCAGCGCAATGGCGCTGTCTTCGGTGGTGTGATGCTGGTCCACATGCAGGTCACCGTTGACCTTCAGGGTGACATCTATCAGCGAATGGCGCGAAAACTGCTCCACCATATGATCGAGAAACCCGATCCCGGTGGATATGTCATACGCCCCCGTCCCATCGAGATTCACCTCGACGAGAATGTCGGTTTCGGCTGTTTTTCGCTCTATACGGCCTGTTCTCATGCAAAATGCCTATAGGCTGCGGGCCGTCTTTCGCAAGTAATCGCAGTGGATCAACTTGCCTTTGCGGCTTGACCAAGCGCCTTTCGATAGTCACCTAGCGGCAGTTATGAGCGACGATACGCCCGAAAGCCTGATCCCCTATGACGAGATCGTGCAGGAGGCCCTGCGCGCCGTAGTCGGCCGTGTGCTGGGTGAAGTGGAGCGTACGGGCGGCGTGCTGCCCGGCGATCACCATTTCTACATCACCTTCAAGACCGGCGCGCCGGGGGTAACCATCCGCAAGGATCTGCGCGAGCGGTTCCCCGATGAGATGACCATCGTCCTGCAGAACAAGTTCTGGGACCTGAACGTGACCGATCACGGCTTTTCCGTAGGCCTCAGCTTCAACCAGCGTCCGGCAGACCTGGTGATTCCCTTCGCCGCGATCACTGCATTTGTTGATCCGGCGGTCGATTTCGGCCTGCAATTCCAGGCCGCGGCCAGCGATATCGAACCCACCGATCATGACGAGCCTGAAAATGACGGCGGTGAAATCGTCGAAGACAAGCCCGATGGCGCCACTGCGGAAGACGGGTCCAACGTCGTGACGGTCGATTTCGGCCGGAAGAAGTAGGCGCGGTCGGCATGGTCCTGCGCAGCACAAGGCGAAAAGCAGGGCGCGGTGCCGCCGCCAGAACCGATACCATCAATCGTGATGAGACGGATCAGGCCGCAACGGTTCCCGGCCTGACTGCCAATCCGGCCACCAATCTGTTGATGGCCGATATCGTGATGCGCGCGGGCTCCTATGTCCTGCGCCGGTTTGTGGAACGCAGCTTCCTCAAGGGCCGCTATGGCACCGATGCAGCCCGCCAGATTGTCCGCAACAAATCGCTGTCCAGCACGCTGACATCGGTGGTGATCGCCAGGGTGGCCACGCGCTCTGTTCCCGGGGCAGCGCTGGTGGGCACCGGCATATTGGCAAAAACGCTGTATGAGCGCGGCAAGCGCCGCCGCGATGCGCGCATGCAGGGTAATAACGAGCTGCTTGATCGCACCGATACTTGATCAAACAGGCCCGCTTGCGGCAAGAGCGCATATGGCCGATTTCAAAAACCTCGCCCGCCGCGGGCTGATGTTCATCCTTTCCTCGCCGTCGGGCGCTGGCAAGACCACCATTGCAAAGAAGCTGCTGGCGCAAGTCGATGGGCTTGGCATGTCGGTGTCTGTCACCACCCGCCCGATCAGGCCGGGCGAAGTCGAGGGCAAGGACTACCACTTTGTCGACCGGGATACCTTCAGCCAGATGGTCGAGAACGGCGAGTTCCTGGAATGGGCGGAGGTGTTCGGCAATTGCTACGGCACGCCCAAGGCGCAGATCAAGGCTGGGCTGAAAGCGGGGCAGGATTACCTGTTCGATATCGACTGGCAGGGCACGCAGCAGCTGTACCAGCGGATGGAAGTGGATGTGGTGCGCGTATTCCTGCTGCCCCCCAGCATTGCCGAACTGGAAGATCGCCTGCGCTCTCGCGGGACCGACAGTGACGAGGTCATCCGCAGCCGGATGGACCGCGCCAAGGCCGAGATCAGCCATTGGGACGGCTATGACTATGTGGTCATCAATGACGACATAGAGAGCTGCTACGACAGCGTGCTGCACATATTGGAAGCCGAACGACTGCGCCGCGCACGCCAGACCGGACTGGTCGATTTTACCCGCAAGCTGATGGCTTAAAGGCCAGCATTAGAATCCGGCGTTAGAATCCGACGCTAAAATCCGGTACTCCACCGCAGGGCCAGGCCGCCATCGTCAGCCGTGCGGGCAAAATGGCCGGGGTCCTTGCGATAGAACAGGCTGGCGGTGGCATTGCCCAGCAGCAACGGCCCGCTCCACGCAATCTCCGCATCCAGCTCGCGTCCGCTGGGGGCCAGCGACAGGCTCCTGATGCCGTATTGTGCGGTCAGCGTCTCATAATCATAGGAGACCGGCAGGCTGAGGTTGAGCTGGCCATGTTCCACCCGCAGCGGCTGCGACAGGCGGATGGCCAGCGTATCTCCTGCGCTCAGCAGATTGCGCCGTGACAGGTCCAGCGCAAAGGCGCGGCTGGTCAGCTGAGAGCCGGGGCCCATGCTGCCGCCCATGCGAGCCTGCGTCCAGCCCTGGCGAATCTGACCGCCCAGCCGCCAGTTGTCCGCCAGTTGCCAGCCTGCGGAAAAGTCCACGAACAGGCTGTCTGCCCCGGCCAGCGCAAAACCTTCATGCAGGTGAGCGCCAAGGAAGGTCCGCTCCTCCCCCATCCAGTCCACGCCGAGCGCGGTTTCCAGATTGCCGAAGCGGCGATCGAACGACAGGCCTGCCCCCGCCACCGGCTGCTCGGCCCGGTAGCCGCGCATCTGTGCCGCGCGGCGCACCACCGCGCTGCTAAAGGACTTGCCGCTCTCGGCGCTGAGCGTGAGGCCCCATCCGCCAAGGTCCTGCCGAAGCGCGAAGGAGACATCGCTGCTGCGCGAGATGCCCGCATCGCCATTGCTCGATCCGGCGATCATGAATGCCGGTCCCTGGCGGGCCTGCAACTGGGAGACCAGTCCGTCCGCGCCCTGTGCATAGGCAAAACCAAACTGCGTGTTCTTGGCAATCTGCAATGTCGCCCTTGCGGCCAGCACGCGCGCCTGCGTCTCATCCTGCGGCGACAGGTCCAGCCTGCCCATGCGCAGCGGCCCATTACCGCGCGCATCGATGGAAAAGGCGACTGAACCGCGCTCATTACCGGCGGACAAATAGCGCTGCTGGCTGCCCAGCGCATCATGCAAGGGGCTGCGCAGGGCGGCGTTGCGCAATGTTCCGGCCAGATCGGTGGCATAGGCGCGGTCATATTCGTCAGTGATCACGGTGGGCAGTGATGCCGCGCTCAGCGCATCGCCCATGGCAGGGGACGCGGTGCCGCTGACATCCGCCAGCGCAATGGCGCTGACAGAGCCAGCCAGCGAGGTGGTGCCGATCGGCTGGAAGGCCGCGTTGATATCCAGAATACCCCGGCCATAAACGGCATCATCGCCTGTTGCCCCGGCATCGAATGCCGTGCGCAGGAGAATCTCGGCAATCTGCTGCCCGGTCAGATTGGGGAAGGCCTGTGCCAGCAGGGCCGCCGCGCCCGCCACTTGCGGGGAGGCAAAGCTGGTGCCGGAGTAGAGATAGACGAAGCCCTCGCTATCAACATAGAGCGTGCCATTGTCATAGGTGCAGCAAACGGCCTCCCCCCTGGCGGCGAGGTAGAACTGCGTGTCGGTTCCGGGCAGGTTGGAAAAATCCGACATCTGGTAATTTTCATCAACCGATCCCACCACGATCAGGCCGGAATTGCCCGCGCCGATCATCTGCCTGGCGAAATCATCCAGCTGGGCAAAGCCATCATTACCCGCCGCGATCACCACCAGCACGCCGGCGCTGGTTGCATCGCGCACTGACTGCTGAAGCGCGGCATTGGCTCCCCCCTCACCGCCCAGCGAGATGTTGATGATGCTGGCGCCATTGGCCACGGCATAGTCGATCGCCCTGGCGATGTCGGAATCGAGGAAGCCGCAGGTGGTGGCCGGGTCCTGCGGATTATCGCCTGCGCATGTCCCTGGCTCATCGGCCCTGATTGCCAGCAGGTTTGCGCCCCAGGCGATGCCCAGCACGCCGGTGTTATCGCGCGCGGCGGCGGCGACCATGGCGACATTGGTGCCGTGGTCGTCAGGACCGGACAGCGCATCGCGGCTGTCATACATATCCTTCGAAGTCGGCAGGATTCGTCCGGCAAATTCGGGGCTGTCGCTGTCTATGCCGGTGTCGATCACGGCAATGGTCACCCCGGCGCCATTGCTTCCGGCGTCCCATGCGGCATGGGCATTGTGTTGCTTCGGCCCGTCCGAACGGCGAAATTCGGCAGTGTTGTACAAGGTCGGCACGCTGATCTGGTTGAACCCGGATGGGGCGGGCGTGGGCGAAGGTGTTGGCGTTGGCGCTGGGGTTGGCGTCGGGGTCGGGGTCGGCGCGACCGGCGGTGCGACCACGGTGGTGCCGCTGCCACCGCCGCACGCAGCCAGCATGGTCACACCGGCAATCGTCAGACCGCGTCCGAAAGTCGCTGCAAATCCCGATTTGTGCTTCATGCCGACCTTTCCTGCGCTCGCACAACTTATGCGGACACATTCCTAATTCGCGCTGAACATGCGACTCCGCAGTTTCAATTGCAACGTTCTGCATCACACTTGCCCGCCGCGTCCATGCAAGCTAGCGGCGCTGGAACAGGATTTATTGCAGGGGAGATGGCCATGAGCGCCGATCTGGAAAATGCCATCGAACAGGCGTGGAATGCACGCGAGACCGTCACCACCGCCAGCCATGACGTGCGCGAACATGTCAACGCAGCGCTGGCCCTGCTCGACAGCGGCCAGGCCCGCGTTGCGCAGCCCGATGGCAATGGCGGCTGGCAGGTCAACCAGTGGCTGAAGAAGGCCGTGCTGCTATCCTTCCGCCTCAATGACAATACGGTTGTGGACTATGGCGCGGCGGGCGCTCCCGGCTTTGACAAGGTGCCCAGCAAGTTTGCCGGCTGGGATGCGAACCGCTTCCGCGATGCGGGCTTCCGCGTGGTGCCCGGCGCTGTGGCGCGGCAGGGCAGCTTCATCGGCAAGAATGTGGTGCTGATGCCCAGCTTCGTGAACATCGGCGCCTATGTCGATGAAGGAACGATGATCGATACGTGGGCCACGGTCGGCTCCTGCGCGCAGATCGGCAAGAATGTGCATATCTCCGGCGGCGCGGGTATTGGCGGCGTGCTGGAGCCATTGCAGGCAGGCCCGGTGGTGATCGAGGACGGTGCCTTCATCGGTGCCCGCAGCGAAGTGGCCGAAGGCGTGCGCGTGGGCCAGGGCGCTGTGCTGTCCATGGGCGTCTATCTGGGCGCATCGACCAAGATCGTCGATCGCGCCACGGGCGAAGTGCACCGCGGCGTAGTGCCTCCCTATGCAGTGGTCGTGCCCGGCGCGATGCCCGGCAAGCCGCTGCCCGATGGCTCTCCCGGTCCCTCGCTCTATTGCGCGGTGATCGTGAAAACCGTGGATGCGCAGACCCGGTCTAAAACCGGCATCAACGAGCTGCTCAGGGACTGAAACGGGCCGAATACCGTATAAGGTCCATGCCCCCAAAGCGGAACATCGCGCCTTCCCAACCGTAGAATCTGCAAGCAAATCGCAGAAATACGAAAGGGAAAACGCCATGAAACGCCAGGGAAACGAAGTCCGTATCGAGACCAATGAAGCGCGCGGCGGCTCGACCCCGCACGTGGTGCGCTGGGTGTTGGCCGCCAGCATGACGCTGGCGGTGATCGGCCTGTCCGCCGTGTGGATCATCCCCGCACTGAGCTGATGCACCGGTCGGGAGCGGCCGTCGTTGGCCTATCCCGCCGGTGTTTCAATAGGCGGCATGCCCGCCTGGCTGGCGGCATAGGCTTCCGCCGCGCGCATCACCCGCATCATGTTGCGGCTGGCGATCTTTTCCAGATCATTTTGTGAATAGCCGCGCCGGGCCAGTTCGGTGAACAGCGCGGGATAGCCGGAGACATCCTCCATCCCGGCAACCAGGCTGGGCCAGCCATCATAATCTCCGCCCACGCCGATGTGATCGATGCCGATCCTGCCGCGCAGGTAATCGATGTGGTCCGCCACTTCGGCAACAGAGGCGACCGGTTCGGGATGGTCCCGCAACCACTCCGCCATCGCCTGCGCAACCTTGCCCGGTTGCCCCTGCCACAGCCATTGCTGACGCGCGGTTTCGGCCGCCTGATCGGCAAGCCAGATGTTGCGCGTGGTGCTGACAAAGCCGCCGACAAAAGTGACCATCACGATACCGCCATTAACGGGCACCAGATCGAGCACATTGTCAGGCACATTGCGCGATTCCTGCGTCACGCTGCGGGCATTGGAATGGCTGAAGATGATCGGCGCGCGCGATTCCTCCAGCGCGTCCAGCATCGTCCCCTCGCTGACGTGGGCAAGATCGACGAGCATCCCCAGCCTGTTCATCTCGCGCACCACCTGCCTGCCGAAATCGGTCAGCCCGTCATGCGCGGGATCTTCATCCGCGCTATCCGCCCACTGCGTGTTTCGCGAATGGGTCAGCGTCACATAGCGCACGCCCAGCTCATCGAACTGGCGCAGCACGGCCAGGCTGTTGTTGATCATGTGCCCGCCTTCAACGCCCAGCAGGGAAGCGATCTTCCCCTCGGCCATTGCCGCCTCGACCTGGTCTGCCGTCAGCGCCAGCGCCATGGCATCGGCATTTTGGGCGATCAGCCGCTTGGTCACGTCAATCTGCTCGATCGCTGCCTGCACGGCCTCTGGTCCCGGTGTTGAGGCAGAGGTGAAGATGGACCAGAATTGCGCGCCGACATGACCTTGCCGAAGGCGCAGCAGGTCGGTGTTCATCATGCTGCCGCCGCCGTCCCCGGTGGAGCGCGTATCGGTGAAGTCGAACTCGGCAATCACATTGCCATAACGCCAGCGCAACTGGCCCGGCGTATCGTTGTGGCCATCCCACACCGGCGCAGCATCAAGCGCGGCTGCGGCGGTTTCTTCTGCGGTACGGGCATTGGCGGAACACGAAAGGCAGAGCGCCGCGAGAGCTGGCAGGGCATATTTCATCGGGAGCCTATCCTGTGTTTCCGATCGTCCCATTGCAGCTGGCAGCCGGCAGGAGGATCCGTGTTCATCGCCAGACAATACAAAACCGGCGGCCCTGTGGAAAGGACCGCCGGTCTTGTGTCTTGTACTTATCCGTTGGAGCGAATCAGAAAACGATGCTGGCTCCAACACCGCCGCCGACGGCATCTTCCGAGAAGCCGACGTTGGCGCCCAGACCGAAGCCACCTTCGGTGACGAACTGAGCGCGGACAGAGCCGGCATATTCGCCTTCAAAGGTACCGGCACCAAAGGCGATACCGCCCTGACCCGGCTCCAGGTTCATCGGAGCGGCATTCATGGCGAAGCCCATGGCCACACCCTGGAATGCCTGCTTGGAGCGATATTCCAGATTGCCTATGCGGCTATCGATCACATCGATGCGGGCATTCAGCGTGTTCACCGCGCTGGTGAGCTGGCCGAAGGTTGCCACATCGCTGGCAGCCACACCGTTCGAGACGCCCGTGATACGGCCATTGGCGCCGTTGAGGGTGATCGAACCGGCACTGACATTGCCATTGACGGTGACGATATCGCCATCGGTGGTGGTGATGTTACCATCCGAGGAGATATTGCCGCCTACCGCAAGGTCTGCACCGATCGTGGCGCCGCCGGTCACTGCCAGCGTACCTGCATTGACACTACCGGTGGTCGAGATCGTTCCCGAACCGGCATTGATCGAAGCGCCATTGGTGACGATGCCGCCATTGGCCGACGTGAGACCAGTGACGGTCAGCGTGCCAGCCATGGTGGAATTGCCAGCCACGGCAAGGTCAGCGCCGATGGTGGCATTGCCCGTGAGCGTGGCGTTGGTGGCAAACACGTCGCCGCCTGCAATCACATCGTTGACGGCGATCACATTGTTGAGCGCGCGCAGGTTGTTACCGGCGGTAACGTTGTTCCCGGCAGTCACGTTCACTGCTGCGTTTACGTTGTTGCCGGCATTCACATCGACGTCAGCGTTGACATCGTTGCCAGCGTTCACGTCGTTACCGGCGTTCACATCAACACCAGCATCCACGTCATTGACGGCGATCACGTTGTTGAGCGCCCGCACGTTGTTACCTGCGGTGATGTTGTTGCCAGCGGTCATGTTCACCGCAGCGTTCACGTTGTTGCCCGCGTTCACGTCGACCGCAGCGTTCACGTCATTGCCTGCATTCACATCGACATCGGCGTTCACATCATTGCCAGCGTTCACGTCGTTACCGGCGTTCACATCGACACCAGCATCCACGTCATTGACGGCGATCACGTTGTTGAGCGCCCGCACGTTGTTGCCTGCGGTGATGTTGTTGCCAGCGGTCATGTTCACCGCAGCGTTCACGTTGTTGCCTGCGTTCACGTCGACCGCAGCGTTCACGTCATTGCCCGCATTCACGTCGACCGCAGCGTTCACGTCGTTACCGGCGTTCACATCGACATCGGCGTTCACATCGTTGCCAGCGTTCACGTCATTGCCGGCGTTCACATCCACGCCAATTTCGGCGTTGTTCACGGCGATCACGTCATTGAGTGCGCGCAGATTGTTGCCAGCGGTAATGTTGTTGCCAGCGGTCATGTTGACCACTGCGTTGACATTGTTGCCGGCGTTCACATCGACAACGGCATTCACGTCATTGCCAGCGTTCAGGTCGTTACCGGCGTTCACGTCGACGACTGCGTTCACGTCATTGCCAGCGTTCAGGTCGTTTCCGGCATTCACATCGACGACTGCGTTCACGTCATTGCCAGCGTTCAGGTCGTTGCCTGCGGTGACATCGGCAACCGCGTTCACATCGTTGCCAGCATTCACATCGTTACCGGCGTTCACATCCACGCCAATTTCGGCGTTGTTCACGGCGATCACGTCATTGAGTGCGCGCAGATTGTTGCCAGCGGTAATGTTGTTGCCGGCGGCAACGTTGTTACCCGCAGTCATGTTGACCGCTGCGTTGACATTGTTGCCTGCGTTCACGTCGACAACGGCGTTCAGATCATTGCCCGCATTCACATCATTTCCGGCGTTCACATCCACGCCCGCAGACAAATCGACCACGGCGTCAACATTTTCGCCCTGTACGGTTGCCTGCGAGATGACCGAGCCATTCACGAGCACGTTATTGCCGACCACCACGGTATCCGTGACATAGGCGCTGGTGCCAACGAACAGATCGTTGGATGCCGCCACGTTGACCGCATTCACGTCACCGGTGAAGGTGCCGTTACCGGCATCATCCAGAGTGAAGGTGGTGCCGTTGACGGAATCGCTGACAGTCACGCCATCGTTGTTGACCACAACATTGGTTGAGGTGGTGCCACCGTGCAGGATGAGGTCGTCATTGGTGACCTCGATATAGCTGCCACCAGCCGCATTGTCGGCGTCGATTGTCAGCACGCCACCCACGCCCGACAGGCTGTTGGTTGCGATATTGCCGGTGTTGTTGATGCCGTTGGAGTTGCTGGCACCCGTCACGTTCAGATCGCCGCCCACGTTGGCGTTGTTGGTGATGTTGGCGTCATTGCCGGCGACCAGATTGTTGGTTGCACTGACATTGTTGCCTGCCGTCACATCAGTCGTGAAAGTGCCATTGGTGCCAGACACGTCGCCCGATGCGACCAGATTGGTGGCATTGACATCTCCGCCTGCATTCACGTCATTCACGGCGTTCACATCGTTGCCGGCATTGACGTCGACATCGGCGTTGACGTCATTGGCAGCGTTCACGTCATTGTCGGCGTTCACGTCGTTACCGGCATTGACATCGACATCGGCGTTGACGTCATTGCCTGCGTTCACGTCGTTACCGGCGTTCACGTCCACCACTGCGGACACATCGACAAGAGCGTCAACATTCTGGCCCTGGACCGTATTCTGGACGATGGCCGAACCATCGACGAGGACGTTCTGGCCCACCTGGACGCTGTTGGTCACATAGGCGCTGCTGCCAACAAACAGATCGTTGCCAGCACTCACATTGCCCGTCGTAGTGACAGAGCTGCCGCTCACGGCGCCGGTTGCACTGACAGTGGTCGCACTCACGGTGCCAAAGCTGCCCGATGCACCCGAAACGGTACCGATGGCCTGAACATTGGCACCCTGGACCAGATTGCCAGCGATAACATTGACGCCAGCGTTCACATCGTTGACCGCGTTGACATCGTCGCCCGCGTTCACGTCATTGGCGGCATACACAATGTTCTGTGCGTTCAAGTTGAGGGCATTGACGTCACCACCTTGGGTGAAGATGCTGCCGCTGCCGGTTTCGATATTGGCGCCGTTGGTATCAAGAGTGCCGCCGTTGTTGGGGCTGTCGCCAGCCGGGCTGGTCACTTCGACGGTCTGACCGCCAATCGTAACAATCTGCGCTTGGGCAGGAGCAGCAAAGGCAATTGCGGACAGTGCTGTACCGCAAAGTATCGATTTTCTGACGCTATTCATTTCAATCTCCAATACAAAAAGACACAGACCCTCGCTGGCTGGATTGCGTGATCCCACACCTTATTTTTCAACTGCTCTCATGCGGAAGCGCGTGCCCCAAAGCACCACGTCACCACAATCCGGCTGCTAGTTAACGATTGGTCTAGTCTCCCCCTGTTCCCCAGTTGCCTGCTTCAATAAGGCAAATCAACATAGTTCAAATCGAATCATATCATGAACCTGCTGTTATCCTCTAACTTTATCGTTCGGGTACGAGAGTCAAGGTTGGAGGGCAGAGAAGTCTTGAATCAAAACAGTTTGTTGCGATGGTGCTAACCAAGGCTTTGGCTCTGGGAAGAGGTCATCCTGAATTCAGGGTAAATGGGAATGGTAAACATGCGTAAAATAGGTGGCTTTGGAATTGCGCTGGCGGCATTTGGCCTGATGACTGCATTTCCTGCCCAGGCGGAAGGATTTGTGAACACACGCGGCGGCTGGCTGGCGCTGACACCCGAAGCGAAGGCGGCGTATGTGCAGGGCCTCAATGACAGCCTGAACTATTTCTTCGTCGACGATTCCCTGACCGAGGCACTGGCCAAGCGCGGGCGCACCCGCTGCCTGATCGAACAGCGGGTGAATGCTGCCGTTCTGGCCGCGCAGATCACCGCAGCCTATGATCAGGAACAATATGCGCGCTTCTCCCCGGTCGCAGTCTATATCCTGCAGATCGGGGATCTGTGCCGCCCCTACATCAACCGCGAACGGCAGGAATTCGGACTGGGGCCGCAATAGGCGCAAGGGAGGATAGCGATGGCGATCGAGGCAATCTGGAATGGCAAGGTAATCGCCCGCAGCGATGATACCGTGGTTGTGGAGGGCAATCACTATTTCCCGCCCGCGGCCGTTGATGCCGGGCTGCTCCATCCCAGCCAGACCACCAGCCACTGCCCGTGGAAGGGCGATGCCAGCTATTACTCGCTGGTGGTCGACGGCGCGCGCAACACCGATGCCGCGTGGTATTATGCCGACCCCAGACAGGCCGCGATCGAGATCAAGGACCGCATCGCCTTCTGGAAGGGCGTGGAAGTGCGTGAGGCATGAGTGAGGAGACTGATCAGATTCAGGCCGCCCCGGCGCTGATAGAGGCGCTGAACCTTGCCCCCCATCCCGAAGGCGGCTGGTACCGGGAGACATGGCGCGCCGATGCAGAGGCGGGAAAGCGGGCGCAGGCGACGGCGATCCATTTCCTGCTCGAAGCCGGACAACGCAGCCATTGGCACAAGGTCGATGCGGCGGAGATCTGGCTGTGGCACGCGGGCGATCCGCTGCTGCTGTCGCTGGCGGCAACCGATGCCGGACCGGTTCAGCAGGTCACTCTTGGCGCAGATATTCTGGCAGGCCACAGCCCGCAGCATGTGATCGCTCCGCATGAATGGCAGGCGGCCGAACCTGTGAATGGTCCGCATGGCTATACGCTGGTCAGCTGCGTGGTCGCCCCGGCCTTCGATTTCGCCGGGTTCACTCTGGCCGATGCCCATTGGCGGCCCGGCCAATGATCCGCACAAGCTTGTGATGCGTACGGCCCTGCGCTGGCTGCTGGCCATCTTCTATGCCTATACCGGCTATGCCCACATCGCCACGCCCGCTCCATTCCTGCAGATCATGCCGCCGATGATACCCTGGCCCGAGCAAGTTGTGCTGTGGACCGGTATTGCGGAATTGCTGGGTGCAGCGGCGCTGGCCCAGCCGATCTCCGCGCCATTGCGGCGGGCAGGAGCGATTGGCCTGGCGCTGTATGCGCTGTGCGTGTGGCCGGCCAATATCAATCACATGATGATGGACCTGGCTTCTGCCGATGGCGGCTTTGGCCTGGCCTATCATATCCCGCGGATGATCGCGCAGCCGCTGATCATCTGGCTGGCCTTGTGGACTGGCCGGGTGGTGGACTGGCCCTTCCGGCGCTGATCCACCGCTGATGTTCGAAGAATGAGAAGGAATTGCCGATGATCACCCTGCTGGCACCGATGCTCCTGGCCGCAGCTTCCGCGCAGGCAGCGCAGGGGGGAGAACCGGTTCAAACGGTCGATCCCTGCGAAATCGAGGGCATGTGCCGCACGATCACGCAATTCAGCTTCGAAACTCCCGATGGGGAAGTTGTGGAGGTTGATGCCGACATCACCCTGCCATTCCTGTCGCAGGGCAATGTGATGATCACACCGGGCGAAGCCATCACCATAGAACTTGTTGAGGTCGAAGGCCTGCTGGTCCCGTTCCTGATCAGCACGGGCGCTGCGTCACGCGATGGCAGTCTGGCCGAAAACCAGATCAGCTTTTCCTTGAGCGCAGTCGAGCGCGGGCAGATCATGCTCACCGTCCTGAGCAAATATCCCGCAGCGCTGGATTATGCGGCGCTGAAAGTCGCCATCGGCGCGGGGCCGGAGCGTACCAGCGTGTGCACGCTTCTGCCCGGTGTCGCGGTGTTCGAACAATGGCAGGAGCCGATCTACCAGATGGCCCTGTGGGGCTTTCGCAAGACCGATGATCATGGCTGCAAGATCATCGATCCCGAAGCAGAACCCAGCCAGACCGCATGATCCGAGGGCTGGCTGATCCAGAGCCCGGGCGCGCCTAGCCTTCCCAGCCGAACACATCTTCCACCCCCACGCCAAAGGTGCGGGCGATACGAAAGGCGCTTTCCAGACTGGGCGAATATTTGCCCAGCTCTATCGCAATCACCGTCTGGCGGGTGACGCCGATGGCATCGGCCAGCGCCTGCTGGCTCATCCCGCCATGCGCCTCGCGCAGGTCCCGCACGCGGTTGGTGATGGGGGGAGCCTTGCCCATCGATCACACCCCCCGGCGGAACAGGATGATCTGGAACACATATTCCGCCACCTGCGCCACGATCAGCGATCCGATGGCGAAGAAGAACAGGCGGTTGCCCTGCCCCCACCACAGATAATCGAGGATGCCGCACACCACGCCAACGCCCAGCACGATGCCCGACCAGTTGCCCGAAACCGCAATCGCCGCCCTCTCGCGCTCATCGGCAGGACGCTGCGCGTCGCGCGGCGAATAGATCGCCAGGACTACCTGCACCACGATTGAGCCGATGATCACCGCCGCCACGAACGGTACGAAAGCCACCAGCTGCACCTGCCCCGGCGCATCGGCCGGAATCAACCGGGCCAGACCGAGAAAAAGCAGGCCGTTGAGAGCCATGATCAGCGCCATCGCCCATGCGGATTTTTCCCTGAAGGACATTTGCGAACTCCTCTTTCCAATGTCGAATATCTTTAACATAGTCAAAAATATTCGACTGTCAAATTTTTTGTACATGGGGATTTGCAGTCGGGATGCTTCACATTGCGCTACAATTCTCGCTCCACCCCTGTTAGGGGCGCCGCCATGCTGACAATCAACGGCCTCACTGTGCGTCTTGGCGGACGTACCATCCTTGATCGCGCGACTGCCGCCGTGCCGCCCGGCGGGCGCGTGGGGCTGATCGGGCGCAATGGTGCGGGCAAGTCCACACTGATGAAAGCCATCATTGGCGAGATCGAGGGTGACGAAGGTTCCGTTGAGATGCCGCGCCGCACGCGGCTGGGATATATTGCGCAGGAAGCGCCCAACGGCAGCGCCACGCCGCTGGAAACCGTGCTGGCCGCCGATGTCGAGCGGCTGGAGCTTCTCGAAAAGAGCGAGAATTGCGAAGATCCTGAGCTTCTGGGCGACCTGTATGAGCGGCTGATCGCGATCGATGCCTACACCGCGCCTGCGCGCGCATCGCGCATCCTGATCGGCCTTGGTTTTGACGAGGAAATGCAGGAGCAGCCGCTCGACAGTTTCTCCGGCGGGTGGAAGATGCGCGTTGCGCTGGGCAGCCTGCTGTTCTCCCAGCCCGATGTGCTGCTGCTGGATGAGCCTTCCAACCACCTCGATCTGGAAGCCACGCTGTGGCTGGAGAACTTCCTCAAGTCCTATCCCGCCACGCTGCTGGTGATCAGCCATGAGCGCGACCTCCTCAACAATGTGGTCGATCACATCCTGCACCTGCAGGGCGGCAAGCTGACGCTGTATCCCGGCGCCTATGACAGTTTTGAGCGCCAGCGCGCCGAACGCGCCACCCAGCTGGCCGCCGCCAAGTCCGCTCAGGATGCGCAGATGGCCCGGCTGCAGGACTATGTGGCGCGCAACAGCGCTCGCGCCTCAACCGCGCGGCAGGCCCAGTCGCGCGCCAAGATGCTGGAGAAGATGCAGCCGATCACCGCGCTGATCGAGGACCCCAGCCTCAGCTTCGGCTTCCCCGATCCCGCCGAACTCAAGCCGCCATTGATCACGCTGGACCTGGCAGCCGTGGGCTACACGCAGGACAAGCCGATCCTGCAGCGTCTGAACCTGCGGATCGATCCCGATGACAGGATCGCGCTGCTGGGCCGCAACGGCAATGGCAAGACCACGCTGGCGCGCCTGCTGGCCGCGCAACTGCCGCCGATGGAAGGCGAGATCTTCACCTCGCGCCAGATGAAGGTCGGCTATTTCACGCAGTATCAGGTGGAGGAGCTTTCCAGCGACGATACTCCGTTGGAACATATGACCCGCACCATGAAGGGCCAGACACCCGGCGCTGTGCGCGCGCAACTGGGCCGCTTCGGCTTTTCCGGCGCCCGCGCCACGCAGATGGTCGGCAAGCTGTCAGGCGGCGAGCGGGCGCGGCTGGCGCTGGCGCTGATCACCTATGAAGCGCCGCATATCCTGATCCTGGACGAGCCGACAAACCACCTCGATGTGGATGCCAGGGAAGCGCTGGTGCAGGCGCTCAACGACTATTCGGGCGCGGTGATCCTGATCAGCCATGACCGCCATATGGTGGAGCTGACCGCAGACCGGCTGGTGCTGGTCGATGACGGCACCGCGCGCGATTATGACGGATCGATGGAGGATTACATCGACTTCGTGCTCGGCCGGAACCAGCCCAAGGGCGACGGCGCAGCGGGCGGCGCGGCCAAGCCTTCCAAGAAGGAACGCAAGGCCGCCGCGCAGGCAAAGGAACAGGCGTGGGAGCAGGCCAAGCAGGTCAAGGCGCAGATCACCTCTGCCGAGAAGGATCTTGCCCGCCTGACCGCCGAATGCGCCGCGCTGGATGCCGCGCTGATCGATCCCGCCGCGGCCACGGGCAGGCTCAGCGGCAAGTCAGCCGCAGAGCTGGCGAAGCTGCGCGCCCAGCTGGCCGCCCGGCTGGAAACTGCCGAAGCCGCCTGGCTGGAACTGGGCGAGCAGCTGGAAACGCTGACCTAGGTCGGCTCCGCCTCGACCGAGTAATTGATCGCGGCATTGCGGGTCTTCTGGAAGTCGGGGACGCTCATCCCCTTCATCGCCGCATAGACATCGATATTGCCCAGCCCGACCACCGGAGCGAGCTTCTCCAGATTGAAGAAGATCACGCCGTAATGGATCATGCCGATCCAATCGAGGTCGCGGATCATCGTCTTCTCCTCCTCGGTCAGCGCGTATTCCGCAGCCAGCGCCTCAAAATCATTCTTGAAGCGCTCCCGGAAGGCGGGCTCCACAATGCTGTGGAGGAAGTTGTTGATCCGCCACGCCTTGGCGCTGCGGGTGATGGTGAAGGGATAGGTTCCCTCCAGTTCCAGCGCCGGGGCGACATCCCAGTAGATGCGGCTGGCATATTCCTCCTTGCTCTCGGGGCTGGGATCAGGCTCTGCATCCTCGAACACCATGGAGGCGATGGAGGTCATCGAGGGGAGGAAGAAACTGCGGTGCAGTTCCTTCACCTTGGGTGCCAGCGCGCCGCGCATCAGCATCCACATCACGATTTCCGCGCCTTCCATGCCGCCCAGCCTGACCAGTTCGCCCACCGGCATGCGGGTCAGGCTTTCGGGATCATTGGCCAGCCGGTCCATGAACTCATGGTCCCATTCGACATTGTTGAAGCCGCAGCGCTCACCGTGCACCTGGTGGCTGAGCCCGCCCGTGCCGGCAATCGCCACCTTGATATCGGCGGGATAATTCTGGATCGCCCGGCGCAGACTGCGGCCAAAGTCCCAGAAGCGCCGCGCCTTGGGGATCGGCAGTTCCAGCACACCGCATTGCAGCGGCACGATCTTGCACGGCCAGCCCTCCTCATCCGAATGCGGCAACAGCACGGACAGCGGCGAGAATGCCCCGTGGTCCAGCCCCATGCCCTGCCAGTAGGACAGGTCGAAGTCATCGGCCACCATGCCGAAGGCCAGATGCTGGGCGAAATCGGGATCGCCCTTGATCGGCGGAATATGCCGCGGCCCGCCGCCCTCATCCGCCGCCGCATATTCCTCACCAATGCCGATGGCGAAATGCGAATAATGCTTCATCCAGAAGGAGGTCATGTGATCGTTGTAGACATAGACGATCACGTCCGGCTTCTTGTCCGCGAGCCACTGCTTGACCGGCTCGAACCCGTCGAAAATCGGCTTCCACACCGGATCGTTCTGTTTGCCCGCATCCTGCGCAAAGGCGATGGTGGGCGTGTGTGAAACGGCGAACCCGCCGACGATTTCAGCCATGATCTCTCTCCCCGATGAGCCGCCCTGGGGCGCTCGGAACTCTTGCTCATGCCCGGTTATGCCGGGCGGGGCTGGCAGTCTTTGCGCCGGGTCAATCACCCGCAACTGCGCGATCGCGACTTGACGGCCCCACCGCAAAGGCGCGATTTCATGGCCAGATTCAGGAGGAGCCCCAGATGAACAATCCCACACGTATCGCGCTCGACATTGCCCGGCGGGTGCTTGGCGAAGGTGGCCCGCGCGGTACACAGCATGAAAACATCCTGAGGCACATCGACGCGCGCCAGCCGCTCAGCCGCGATGCCAATGAGCTTTCCAGCGTGGCCGAATCGGGATGGGACCGGCTGGCCGACAGCGTTGCCAGGGTCGGCGGATCATGGCCCTTTATCGGCGGCTTTTTCCTGTTCCTGGCCCTGTGGGTGGGCGGCAACACCTTGTTGCTGGCAAGTGCGAAGCCGTTCGACCCCTACCCTTTCATCTTCCTCAACCTGATCCTGTCCATGCTCGCCGCAATCCAGGCGCCGATCATCATGATGAGCCAGAACCGGCAGGCGGAAAAGGACCGCGTGGCCGCCGCCCATGACTACGAGGTCAATCTGCGATCCGAGATCGAGATTCTGGCGATGCAGCAAAAGCTGGACCGGCTGCGCGGCGAACAGCACGAACTGATCCTGGCACGGCAGGCGCGCATGCTGGAAATGCTGGAGGCGCTGCTGGTTAAGTCAGAGCGCGGCTGAAGCTCAGCCGAAACTCCCGGACCTGGCCAGCATGACCGGCCTATTGGTGGATATAGACCGCCCGTTCGTGGCTGAACGCCTTGAAGCCGAAATAGCCGTGATAGCTGCCGGTGCCGCTCTGGTTCACGCCGCCGAAGGGCAGGTTGTTTTCCAGATAATGCGAGAACACGCCGTTGACGGTCACGCCGCCCGATGAGGTGCGGTCCAGAACCTTCTGCACATTGCCCTCGTCCGGGCTGAAAATATACAGCGCCAGCGGCTTGTCGCGCTCCTCGATATAACCGATCACCTGATCGAGCGTATCGTAGGTCATCACCGGGATAACCGGAGCGAAAATCTCTTCCTGCAGGATCTTCATCTGCGGGGTGACATTGGTCAGCATGGTGGGATGGATGGTCAGGTCGTCCTCATCCATCTGCCCGCCCACGGCCACGGTTGCACCTTGCGCCACCGCATCGTCGAACAGGCCCTTGACCCGGTCAAAGTTTGCCTTGTTGACGATCTGGGCGATGGCTTCCTTCTTGATCTGGCCATCTTCGGTGTAGAGGTTGTTCTGCACGTTGGCCTTGAAGCCTTTGACCAGCCGGGCCTGCTGATCTTCCTTCACGAAGACATAGTCCGGGCTGATGCAGGCCTGTCCGCCGTTGAACTGCTTGGCGCCCGCCAGCGCGGCGGCGATCTTGTCGATATCCGCGCCATCATCGACAATCACCGGCGACTTGCCGCCCAGTTCCAGCGTCACGCTGGCCAGATGTCTGGCGGCAGCGGCCATCACGATCTTGCCCACGCGCGTACTGCCGGTGAAGAAGATGTGGCTGAACGGCAGGTCGAGCAGGGCGGTGGCCACGCTGACATCGCCTTCGAACACGGCCACTTCGTTCTCGTCGAACACCTCGCGCACGATCTTCGCGGCGATGCTGGCGGTGGCCGGGCACAGATCGGTCAGCTTGAGCATGCAGCAATTGCCCGCCGCCACGGCGGCTGCCAGCGGACCGAAGGTGAGGCCGAGCGGAAAGTTCCACGGGCCCAGGATCAGGCACACGCCGCGCGCTTCATAGATGATCTGCGCCTTGTCATCGGGGTTGGTCGATGGCGTGACCTGCGTGGGCTTCATCCACTCATCGAGGTTGTCGATATTGCGCTGGATATTGGCGGTGACGTTGAGCACTTCGGTAACGCGAATTTCGCCCGCGGGCTTGCGCGTATCTTCCAGCACGGCAGCGACGATATCGTCCGCGTGGGCTTCCACTGCGGCTTTCAGCTTTTCCAGCTTGGCCTTGCGCGCCGCTGCCTTGGTCGCCTTCACATCCCATTGATGCGCCTGCTGCAGGGCGAAAACGCGGGCAATCTCAGCGGAGAGATCGGAAGCAGTCTGGGCGGTGCTGGACATGGGATTTCCTGTAGAAAAGTGAATTGAAACGGGCCGCATTGCCTATCCTCCGCTGCCCGGAACACAAGGTGGACCAAGTGCCCGGTGTCAGCGGATCGCCGGGAAAACGCCCCGGCAGACAGGCAATATAGGCAGCCTCAGTCTTCCTTGCCAGCCACGCCGTAATTGATCGCGGCATTGCGGGTCTTCTGGAAGTCCGGAACGCTCAACCCCTTCATCGCGGCATAGATATCGATATTGCCGATGCCGGTTACCGCGCCCAGCTTCTCCAGCATGAAGAAGATCACGCCGTAATGGATCAGGCCGATCCAGTCGCGCTCACGCACAAGGCGCTTCTCCTCATCGGTCAGCCCGGCGTCCGACATGCAGGCTTCCTCGTCCTCGCGGAACTGCTTGCGCACCACCGGATCGGTAAGCGAGTGGAGGAAGTGGTTGAGGCGGAAGCCGCGCACGCTGCGCTCGATAGTGAAGGGATAGGTGCCCTCCATCTTGTCCGCGCCTTCATAATCCCAGTTGATCCGCTTCAGCGTTTCGGCGGGAGCCTCCACCGGCGCATCGTTGGAAACCTCTTCCATGATCATCGTGGCGATGGGGCACATGGAGGGCAGGAAATAGGTCTTGTGCGTGCACTCCACCTCTGCCGAGAGCGCGCCGCGCATCATCAGCCACATCACGACTTCGGCGCCTTCCCAGCCGCCGCGGCGGGCCAGTTCGGCAATGGACAGGTCGAGCAGGCTTTCAGGGTCCTTCTCCAGCCGTTCCATGAACTCCATATCCCATTCGGGATTGTTGAAGCCGCAGCCTTCGCCGTGGACCTGGTGCGACAGGCCGCCGGTGCCGGCAATCGCCACCTTGATGTCTTCGGGATAGGACAGGATCGCCTGGCGCAGGCTCTTGCCGAATTTGTAGAACCGCCGAGCCGAAGGCAGCGGTACGGTCAGCACGCCGCACACCACGGGCAGGAGCTTGCAGGCCCAGCCATCCTGCTCGTTGTAATCGACCATCACCGACAGCGGGCTGAAGGCGCCATGATCGAGGCCCTTGCCCTGGAAATAGGACAGGTCGAATTCATTGGCGACCATCACCTTGGCCACGTGTTCGGCAAATTTGGGATCGCCCATGATGGCGGGAATATCGCGCGGACCACCGCCCTCGTCTGCCGCCTCGAACTTCGCGCCCACGCCCAGCGCAAAGTGGCTGTAATGGTCGAAGAAGGAGGTCATGTGGTCGTTGTAGATATAGACCAGCACATCGGGCTTCTTTTCGCGAAACCACTTCTGCACCGGCTCATAGCCTTCGAAGATCGGCTTCCAAACCGGATCATCCTGCTTGCCGCCATCCTTGGCGAAAGCGATGGTGGGAGTGTGCGATGTGGCGACGCCGCCGACGATAGTAGCCATTGTTCCGGGCCTTTCCTCTCGATCGCGCCGGTGTGCAGCGCTGATCCTGTCAATTTGTCCGTATAGTGCCATGTGGCCACGCCCGGCGACAAGTCAATTTTACGGATGCATGAAGTTTTCACATATCCGAAAGGAAACGGGCGGAGCGCCGTGAGACGCCCCGCCCGCAATTTTCCAGCTTGAGGCAACGGGCCACACAAGGCCCCCTGCCATCAGGCGATCAGCTCAGGTGCTTGGACACCGCAGCGGTCATCTTGAACATGGAGATCTGATCCTTGCCGATCACCGCGCCAAGCTTGGCATCGGGGTTGATCTGGCGCTTGTCCTTGGCGTCCTGCAGGTCGTTGGCCTTGATGTAGACCCACACCTTGGAGGTGACTTCAGCGCGGGTCATCGGACCCTTGCCAATCACGTTCTCCAGTTCGCCCGAGAGCGTTACCGGCTTGTTCAGCGCGTTGTTCTTTGCAGCCATAATACTTTCCTTCCCTTCAAAAAATCCTGCCGGGTGCAAGGGGAAATCAATCCTCGCCCTCGTCCTCGGCGTCCCAGTCATAATCACCGCCCTCTTCACGGGTGTAAGTCCCGGTCAGCAGCGTGACAGCGGTTACGTGGCCTTTCATGGCCGCTTCCAGTTCATCCCGGCTTGCACCCGGCATCAGTACCAGGGGCAGGTCAAGTGCGAAGAGCTGGAATACGTAATCATGCGGCTGGCTGCCCGTCGGTGGATCGGGCAGCAGCCATTCGGAATTGCCGAAGGAGTTCTTGCCCACGCGCGGCGGGACTTCCCCTTCAAGCAACATGCCTTTCTGGCCGGGCATGCCCCAGACCAGCCAATGGCAAAAAGGTTGTTCGCCCTTTGAATTAGGGCTGGGCGCATCGGGATCTTCCACCACCAGCACCAGTTCATGGCTTCCCGGCGGCGGCGCAGTCCATTCCAGCGGCGGAGCGACCGAATCTTCCTCGTCAGCGGTAAAGCTGGGATCCAGCGCCTCTCCATTGCGGAAGGCAGCCGACGACAAGGTGAAGCCGCCGCGGCCCAGCATGGCTTCATTGGCCAGCCGCGCCACCATAAGTTTTGCATGGCCTGCACGTGGCGAGTGCAGCGCCTTGCTCAGCCAGTCGGGCAGGTTGTCCGACATTATTCCTCCAGCATGCATCCGTTTGCGGATGCGGTAATTTACGCCCTGATACGGACAGTGAGTGCGCGATGTGCCGCCACACAAGCGCCTTGGCAAGGGCATCGGCCCCTTCTCCTGTAGAAGAATTGCGATTGTTCGTGATATTTCAAGCGTCTGGCGCGCGAACTTCACCCCTGCGGCCGTCCGCTTCATACTTGCCAGTGCGGCGGGGCGTCGATATCGTCGCAGCTGCAACTTCCCCGAGTGCGCGGCAAGACGGACAACCGAATCCATGAAAACTTCCAAGATCGCGTTGACCCTCGCCTGCGCAGCCATGGTGGCATCATGCGGGGGTACGTCCAGCGGCGGCGCGCCCACGGGCAATGTTCCCACGCCCACGCCTTCATCAACGCCCACGCCCACGCCCACATCGGGCACCTGCTCGCTGTCATCGCGGCAAAGCTGGACGCTGGCGCAGCTCAACGAATGGTACCTGTTCCCCGACCTGCTCGACACCACCGTCAACCCGGCGAACTATTCCAGCGTACAGAGCTATATCGATGCGCTGGTAAAGCCGGCGCGTGATGCATCGCGCGATCGTTACTTCACCTATCTGACCTCCATCGCGGAGGAGAACGCCTTCTTCCAGCAGGGGGCCAGCGCCGGTTTCGGCATCCGGCTGGGCTATGACACCGCTGCCCGCCGGGTCTATGTGATCGAAGCGTTCGAGAATGCGCCCGCACTGGGCCAGAACATGGATCGCGGCAGCGAACTGCTGGCCATCGGCACGAGCGAGGCGAATTTGCAGACGGTCAACTCGCTGATGGCCAATGGTGGACCATCTGCCGTGATCAACGCGCTGGGGCCGGATACGGCGGGCACCACGCGGGTGATCCGCATCCGCGATGCCAGCGGGATCGATCGCACCATATCGCTGTCAAAGGCCGAATATGCGCTGGACCCGGTATCCGATCGCTATGGCTTCAAGATCATCAACGATGGTGGCAAGAAGGTGGGCTATATCAACCTGCGCACCTTCATCGATACCGCCGGGCCGGACCTGCGCAGCGCCTATCAGTCCTTCCGCGCTGCCGGGGTGACCGAACTGGTGATTGACCTGCGCTATAACGGCGGCGGGCTGATCTCCATTGCCGAGTTCATGGGCGACATGATGGGGCGCGACAACGATAATCAGGTGTTCGATTACATCACCTTCCGCGCCTCCAAATCCGCCAATGATTCGACCTATCGCATAAATGCGCAGCCCGAATCCATCCAGCCGACCAAGATCGCCTTCATCACCACGCGCGGCACCGCATCGGCCAGCGAAATGGTCATCAACGGCATGCAGCCCTATCTTGGCAACACCAGCATCGCGCTGATCGGCGAGAACACCTTTGGCAAGCCGGTGGGGCAGATTGCCCTCGATCAGGCGGCCTGCGATGACCGGTTGCGGGTGATCGCGCTGCGGGTGGAAAATGCCAACCGCAATGGCGATTATTACACCGGCCTTGCCTCCACCATTCCCAACAGCTGCCGGGCGCAGGACGACCTCACCGCACAGCTGGGCGATCCGAATGAAGGCATGCTGTCGGTCGCGCTGGATTTCCTGGCCGGGCGCTCGTGCACACCGATATCGGGCGGCCCCGCCACCACGCAGGCGGTGGTCGATCGCGGCTTCCTGCAGCGCGAACAGCCCAATACCGCGCAGCGCAACGTTCCGGGCATCTTCTGACCGGACCGGCCGGCCTGGAAGGGGAACCCCTGATGGAACGGTCAGAAGGCACCGGACGAAGGATCGTCATCACCGGCTTTCGCGCCTTCCCCGGCGTGGCTGACAATCCCACCCAGCGGGTGATCGAATATTTCGGCGCGGTCAGGTCTGGCCTGCCGCACAGCACTTTGCTCAGCCTGCTGGATGTCGATTATCGCCGCGTGGTGCCGCAGATCGATGCGCTGCTGGCACAGCCGCCGCGCGCACTGATCCTGACCGGATACAGCAATGTCGCACGGGCGGTGACGCTGGAAAGCCGCGCCAGCGCCCGGTGCGCCGCGGACAAGCCCGACAATGCCGGATATGTCCCGCCCCCGGCCAATGCCGAGCAAGCTCCATTGATGACAGCCATAGATCTGGGCCGGCTGCAAAAAGTGCTGTCGCGGTCCAATGTCTCGGCCAGCATCTCCGCCGATGCGGGCGAATATCTGTGCAATTTTTCCTATCACTATGCGCTGCGGCAGATTGCCGACCGCGCTTTGTCCACGCAGGTGCTGTTCGTGCACCTGCCCGCCGTGCACGGGTCCGACCTTGCCGCCACCGCTGCCGGAACAATGCCGCTGGACCAGATGGCGCAGGCGATTGCCGTGATCGCCAATACGCTGACCGATTAGGCGGGAAGATCGATCGGGTGGGAGACTGATCTACCGGGCCGCTATTCGGCGGCCTCAAGCTCCTGCTCCGCGCCGCCGGAAAAGGGGTGCACATCGCTCCAGCCGCAGCCGATGCGCTGATCTTCGCCCCATTGCAGCGTGACGGTGAAGGGATAGGTCCGATCGCTCATCCCGTCCGAACAAGCGGCGGGCGTGATTGCCATGTCCACCGCCACCCCGTCAGCCTCTGCGCTGAAAGACAACCCGCCGCGCCCGGCAAAACGGGTCACCGGCAGGCGCTGGCCCTCGATGTTCTCGGGCGTGGTGTAGGTAAACAGGCCGCCTGAAATCTCTCCGCCCCAGAACGGCTCCGTGCCCGTCAGGCGGATCACCTCATCCTCACCGATACCGGCGAAGGGCTGATCGTCCTGCGCATTGCCGGGAATGGCCGCGTCATGGTCTGCCGAACAGGCCGCCAGCATCGCTGCCAGCAGGCAGGCTGCAATAATTCTCATGTCAGGTTCCACCTCAATGCAATGGCCCATACCAGCATGGCCATGGAAAGCGTGCAGGCCAAAGTGCGCACATGGTTCCACACCGTCCAGCGATCAAGATATTGCGTCCACATTGCCGCCCCCTGGGCCGTGCCGGGTGTCGCCGCATCCAGGGCATTGTTGAGCGGGACATTGCCGACGATCGTCACCAGCAGCATTCCCAGCAGGTAGATACCGGCCCCGGCTGTCATCTGCCATCCGCCCGCAGCCTTCAGATCGACAAGGCCCGCCACCGCCAGCACGGCGCACACAGCACTGCTGGCAAAGAACAGCGGCAGGAAGGGGGAGCGCAGGATGATCCGGTTGATGCTCTGCATCGCGGCCATGCCGCTATCGCCTGCCAGCGCGGCCAGCGACTGCATGAGGAAGGTGGAGAAGGCGAAATAAATTCCCGCCATCAGTCCGGCGGAAATGGCTGCTCCCCAAAGCAGCACGGTGATTGCCCCTTGCATGATTGATCCCCCTGTTCGCGTTTTGTGTCCCGGCACAAGCGTAGAGAGGGACGAAGCGGCCCACAAGCGCACGGCGCTTGCCATCCTCTTGCCAGCTTCGCGCCTCCCGCTATCGTCCCGGCTCTTTCAGGCAGAGGAACAGGGCATATGGCAAATTGGGGACGGCGCGTGGTCACGGGCCATGATGCGAGCGGCAAGTCGATCGTGCTGAGCGATGGCCGCCCGCCGCAAAACCACCCGATGAGCGGCCCCGACGTGGGCGCCGACTTCATCGAAATCTGGCACGAGGGCGATCCGGTGCCGCAACTGACCGCGCAGCCAGCAGCCGAACCGAACGAGCGCCCCTTCACCATCATGCCGCCATCGGGCCATCTGATGCGCTTCATCGAACTTTATCCCGCCAGTGCGGGCGGCCACAAAACGGTGATGCACCGCACCCGCACGCTGGATTATGCGCTGGTGATCGAAGGCGAAGTGGTGCTGCACCTCAGCGACAGCGAAGTGGTGATGCGTGCGGGGGATGTGGTGGTCCAGCGCGGCACCGATCATGCGTGGGAAAATCGCAGCGACGCGGTCACCCGCATGGCGTTCTTCCACATCGATGCACGGTTTTCAGAAGACTTGCTGGAGACATTGCCCCAGCCGCTTGAACTTATGGAATAGGGTTCCGGCCTGATCTGCCGAAACTTGTTTGCCGGATCTGGTAGTCGGGAGAGGCGGCGCTGGTGCGCTCAGCCGTCCTGCGCCAGGATCATCTGTTCGGCCTGTTCGCGCTTTTCGGCTTCGGCCTGCTTTTCCGCTTCGCGCCGTTCGGCACGGTCACGTTCGGCCTGGGCGCGATCTTCTTCGATCTTCAGCGCCTGATCGGCCATGCCCCGCCATGCCTTTTCAGACCGCAGAGCCCGTTCCCGGACATTGTCGAGCGTGGCAGAGGCAGCTTCGGCAGAAGCTTCATTCGCACGATCATCGTAGAATTGAAATGTCTGGGCCATGTTCGTCCTTAGGGCTGCAATCTGGGGCGGATAACGGGGTGGACGCGGCCTGTAGTACGTAAGCACTGTACCGGGCGCGCCGGAATGGGTGCCCCGGGCAGCGCATGGCGCCACCCGGGAAAGCCCGAATTCAATCAGTCGGCAGCCGACAGATTAACAGCCGATTCCTTGCCGTTACGGCCGGATTCGATTTCGTAGTTCAGGCGCTGCTCTTTATCGAGCGTGGTCATGCCTGCTGCCTGTACGGCAGAGATATGTACGAAGCTGTCAGCCGAACCGTCGTCAGGCTGGATGAAACCATAGCCCTTGTCGGTGTTGAAGAATTTTACGGTGCCAGTCTTTGACATGGGGTATTCCTTTCACGGAAACTAGTATCGGCAAGGACACGATTGTGTGATCCCGGCCATTCAAGGTTCAACCGGGCCGCTTTTGCGACCAGGAGGCGTCAAATCGTCCGATGAAAGGAAGTCGTCGTCTGGTTTACGCCGGGGCCGTGCGGTTGGAACCGGTGGGCAAGCGGCGGTCGTCAAATCTCGAAGTCCGTCGCAAATTTCGACGTCAGCACGGGGCTTCTAGCACGCATGGCCCGCTTTACCTAATTATCCTTGGAAACGCAGGTCAGGTCCGGCGGAAACGCGGGGTAAACGCCCCACATTTGCCGGAGATTTGCCGTAGATTTGCCGTAGATTTACTGGTCAAAGCGCCATCGCACTGCCATGCGCACTGCTGAACTTCAGGAGCAGAACAGATGGCCGGCGATGACGAGGACTATGTCTTTGATGAGGACAGCGGCGAATGGATGCCCGCTTCCCAGCTGGCCGCAAAGCAGGCGGCGGCAGGCCAGGTGGAGGTCCGCGATGCGGTGGGCAATCTGCTGGCCGATGGCGATCAGGTGACGCTGATCAAGGACCTTGATGTCAAGGGCGCGGGCCAGGTGCTGAAACAGGGCACGCTGATCAAGAGCATCCGCCTGACCGGCGACGCGCAGGAAATCGACTGCCGCTATCCGGGCATAAAGGGTCTGGTCCTGCGCGCCGAATTCGTCCGCAAGCGCTAGGCGCCGAAGTTACTGCCCGATTTACTGCCCGATTTACTGCCCGATCTACTGGGCGCGGCGCGCCTCCACTGCTGCCTTTGCTGCGGCTTCGAAGGCATCGCGTTCATCATCGGTCATCTTTTGCAGCACGCGCACCGAACAGCGCCCGGTGCCGGTGGGCGTGCGGGGGATCAGCAAGGTTTCCGTATTGCCGGTACACACGCTGCCCATGCCGCGCGTGTCGAGCGCAATCTGCATGGTGAAGTCCAGATCGTTGCAGGGTCCGATCGCTTCGAACAGCCAGTTATCGTTGGGGCCGGTTTCGATGTAGAAACGCTCTTCGCCATCCGGTCCGTCTTCCGCGTCGGAATAGGAATTGATCTGGCTGGTGAAGAAGCACTGGCGCGCCGAGCCATCGCCAGAAGCGCGCGTTTCCCCGTCCACCGGGGCGCAGCCAGCGCTCATCGCAATGGCGCCAAGGGCGATAAAGGACGCTACGGACTTGTTCATGGTTGTGGTTCCTCACACGATTGAAGCCAGAAGGTGCGCAGGGCTGCAATCTGCTTTCCATTCGGAAATATACGTAGAAATATGCCTGGAAATAGACTGGGAAAGTGACACAGGAACACTCTGATGATGCCAGGAAATGATCCCGCGATGACAGCCAGCCAGCTGCAGATCCTGGTCGATGCCGATGCCTGCCCGGTGAAGGAGGAAATCTACCGCGTCGCCCTGCGCCACAAGGTGCCGGTGAAGGTGGTCAGCAATTCGCCTTTCCGCATTCCCGAAAGCAAATGGGTCCAACGGGTGGTGGTGTCCGACGGGTTCGACGCCGCCGATGACTGGATTGCCGAGCAGGCCGACGCCCGCTGCATCGTCATCACGGCCGACATATTGCTGGCCGATCGCTGCCTGAAGGCGGGTGCGACCGTCATTGGCAACAATGGCAAGCCTTTCACCACAGGCTCCATCGGCGGGGCGATTGCCACGCGCGCGATCATGGCGGACCTGCGCGTGGGCGCAGACGGCATTGGCGGTGGCCCGCCCCCGTTCAGCAAGGCCGACCGCTCGCGCTTCCTGCAGGAGCTGGACAAGCAGCTGCACAGGATCGCCCGCCAGAACTGAACCTACGACCTGAACTTACGATTTGATGCCGGGTCCTGCCCGCATCAGGCGTATGGCGGGGCGAGGCATTCCGCCTCTATTGGAACAGTCATGGCCAAGAGCCAGAAGAAATCGAACCGCGAAGTGCGCAAGCCCAAGGCGGACAAGGGCCCCAAGAAGAACGCCTCTCAGCCCAGCACCAAGCCCGGTGGCATCAAGGGGCTGGAGAACATGAAGAACGGCTAGACCTTCTTCGCGCCTTCTTTCGTGCCGCCTTTGGCATCAGCCTTGGTATCAGCCTTGGTTCCGGCCTTGGCCTTGTGCTCGGCCAGCAGGCGGTCCAGCTCGGCGATGCGCAGGCGTTCCCTGGTGTCTTTCGCCAGGCCTTTGAGCCGGCAGGTCGCCCACAGCGCCTTGCGTTCGGATTCGAGCGCCTTGAGATAGAGATCGGCCATATACACTTCCTGATTGCGGGGTTGGCGGCGCCATAGCGCGCCCGGGAGCCGAGCGGTAGAGGCTGGTCGCTAGAGGCTGGGCGCTAGTTGAACCGGGCGTTGGTTGAACCGGGCAGCCCGCCCTGCCCGCTTCGCGATTGACCGGCGCCCGGCAAGCAGACAAGGTGACGCCATGTTTCCCGCCCTTGCCGTTGCCACCTTCATGGTCCTGCTCACCGTGATCATGCACGGGCTGGGCCTGCTCGGCCTGGCGCGCGTGTTGCGGATAGAGCGGGAGGAGGAGCAGCTCGAATCGATTTCCCCCGTCAGTGCGCGCGGAATTGCCTTCACCCTGGCGCTGGTGGTCGGCCTGTTCCTGCTGCACGGGGCGGAGATCTGGCTGTATGCGGCGGTGTACCTGGTGCTGGACGCGCTGCCCGATCTGCACACGGCGGTGTATTTCTCCACCATCACCTATTCCACCATCGGTTATGACGATGCCGGGCTGGCGCATGACTGGCAGCTGGTTGCCGCCATCGAAGGGATGAACGGTATCATCCTGATGGGCTGGTCCACCGCCTTCTTCGTCTCGCTGATCACCCGTCTTTCGCGCAAATAGGCGGGGCCATGATGACACGCTCACCGATCACCCACGCCGGTTTTGCCTCGCTCGCCGCGCTTGGCTCGCTGATCTCATTGGCCGCGATCACATCGTCCCCCGCCGTGGCGCAGCAACCGGGTGCCAGCTTCAGTCTGACGGTGACGCAGCTCAGCTCCACCAATGGCCAGCTGATCGTCTGCCTGTTCCGCGAAAAGGCCGATTTCCCCGAATGCGAAGAAGGCGACGGCACGTGGCGCCGCACCTATCCGATCACCGGAGCCACCACCCGCATCCAGGTGCCCCTGCCCGCTGCGGGCAACTATGCCGTGACGGTATTCCATGACGAAAACCGCAACGGCCGCCTTGGCCAGAACTTCATCGGCATGCCGACAGAGGGCGTGGGCGTTTCAGGCAATCCGGGCGGAATGCCGCGTTATGCCCGATCGCAGGTTCCGTTGGCCGCGGGCAGCACGATCACCATCCAGATGCGATACCTGTTTGATTGATCGGCCAAGAGACTGACACTCCGCAAGCGCGAGCAGACACACAGCCTGCCACGCGGGTGCAGATCGCAAAAGGGCGGGCCTCGTCAAAGACCCGCCCCTGCAGTGTAGCTCATGTAGCCTGGCAAATTCAGGGCCTGAAAGTCAGCCCCATGATCCACCCGCTAATCAAGCGGGCATCAGCACCGTGTCGATCACGTGGATCACGCCGTTGGAAGCATCGACATCGGTCGCAACGACGGTGGCGGTGTTGCCTGCGGCATCGGTCAGCACGACATTGCCATCCACCAGCGTGGCGGTGAGCGTGGCGCCATTGACGGTGGTGATGGCAAAGCCTGCATCGCCGGCACCTTCGATCGCGGCGAGCACGTCTGCCGCCAGCACTTCGCCTGCCACCACGTGATAGGTCAGGATGCTGGCGAGGGTTTCGGTGTCATTGGTGGTCAGCTCTTCCACCACGCCTTCGGGCAGCGCTGCGAAAGCTGCATTGGTCGGTGCGAACACGGTGAACGGTCCGGCGCCCGACAGCGTATCCACCAGGCCGGCGGCCTGAACGGCAGCGACAAGGGTGGAGAAATCTTCATTGCCGACTGCAACATCAACAATGGTTCCGGTGGCCTGCGAATTGGCGGTCTGATCCGCCATCGCGGCATCGTCTGCAACAGGCGCTTCAGCGGCTTCGCTGCATGCGGACAGACTGAAGGCGGCGCCTGCGAGCAGGGTCGTGAGGATATGTTTGGTCATTGTGGTCCTTTCCAATTGGGCCCCGAATGGATGAACCCAGCACAGGAAAGGTAAGAGCGCCCCGGCGCGTTTCGATATGGACAAAAGGACAGGGGCCAAAGGGCCGGGGTCAGCAGCGCCTCCCCCGCCCCTTATCGATGCCCCTATCAATGCGCGCTATCGATCAGATCACCTTATCGGGCGAGGGATCGTGCTTGTGCCGATCACCCTTGCCGAAATGACGTTCCAGCCGCTGGACCAGCGTGTTGGCTGCGATCCGTGCGGCGCTGTCCACATCGCCCGCATGGCCGGTTACGCCAATCGGCTTCTCGCCCTTGATCCGCGCCTCGATCATGCAGGCCTTGTCATCGCCGCCGCCCTTGGGGCCGTTCTCGTCGCGCACATGAACCTCAAGCCGCGAAAGCCTGTCCTCAAACCGCGCCAGCCGCTCACGCAACTGCGCCTCGATCCGCTCCGCCACGTTTTCAGTGCCCATGACCGAGCTATCGGAATTGAACTGGAACTGCATAGGTGGAAGTCCTCTCGGTTGTTTCTGTTGTTCACCCGAGATGGGGATTTCTGGGCGGGATGGAAGGGCTGGCGCACCCCGGACTTTGCAAAAATGCGCACCGCCACCTACGCCGCCCCCATGCTGACGCTCGATGGAATCATTTCCGACCGCGGATCGAAATACGCCGTATCCGGCGCGCCGTGCCGCTCGGGTGAAGAGGCCAAGGCGCTGATTGCCATGCTGTGCAAATCCAAGAAATTCGCCAAGGCCACGCACAACAGCTGGGGCCTGATTTGCGACGAAGGCCCGATCAAGAATGACGACGGCGAAAGCGGCGCGGGCATGATCATCCTGCGGATGCTGGAGCGCGAGGGGTTGCGCGATCATCTGGTGGTGGTGACGCGATGGTATGGTGGCAAGCATCTGGGCGGCGACAGGTTCCGCCATGTGCAGGCGTGTGTGGGGGTTTATTTTGAGGCGGTGCGGGAGGGGTGAGGTGGCTAGGGAGCAGGCGGGATTACTGCGACTTCTTCTTAGGCACCAAATTGCTAGTATGCCCTTGTTTTTCCTCGCGCGAGCCACGCCCTTTAGCGACTCTCGCATACATCCCTAAATCACTTATTTCACCTGCTGCGAAATCAAGCATTCTCCCCCTTATTTTCCTACTTGGCGCAATCTCTAACTGCTTGAGCAAAGAAAGAATCTCGGCGTTAGAAACCAAACGCTCAGTAAAATACCTTTTTAGCTCATCTCGAGATAATTCAAGCAGTTGATCGGTATTTTTATGGATACGCTGAATGCGCGACATAACGAGTTCAATCGTCAATTGCTTTCTTGAGGCCTTCGGCTCAAAATCAATTCCGTCACGGCGTGCGACCATCATCAGATCTGCGTTGGTAAGATCGCTTTTATCCAATCCCGCAACGGCTCCCTCTGGACCGAGCCATTCAACGAGTTTTTCAACTTTGATATCCGTCATGGGCACTCAACCAAAAACTCCACGGTCAAATTCTTAAACTGGCCGGACTGCTTGACTGCATTCGAGATGCCTATGTCATAAACTGGCACTCTCTGAGCTGCGGCTTGTCGAAGACCATCACCTTCGGTGACGTAATTTGTGTACATGCTGCCAGTTTGGCGAAGGCGATTAAATTCGGTCTGCTCAGACCCTTTCAAAGCCTCGCCCCACTCCCGACACATCATGCCAATCGCACCGGAAAATTCAGTAGGCGAGTAGTCAAAGCTTCCCACCGCTCCTTTTATCATCTCAACATCGTCATTCACATTGTTGATTTCGCCTTGTATCGTAGCCACACCGACCGATGATTGACGGTCTAACTTGACGGGCGACACGCAATAATCAGCTGCAAAAATGACTGACCTCAGAATGTCAGATACTTCTGGGTGACTATCTATCAAGATATAGTCATATTCATTATCGAGAGCCTTTAGCACATCATCCAAGACTCGAAGGTGCGCTAGAAGCGCCTTGTTATTCGCACGAATGTTGTTCGAGCTTGGAAGCTTGTCCACGGACACCGCAGACAAGCGCGGATCAGATGGAAGCAAATCTACTGAGAGGTTCCCGTGTTTCCACTCGTATAGATCAACGTTCGGCGTTAATTTAGACGCACTGTAGAGCTGCTGATATTTGTGAAAAAGAGTTTCACCGGACATAGAGCCATCATCGAACTGCTCAATCAGAGCAGGGAAAAACCGGCCAGTGATACCCCCCCTTTGATAATCAGCATCAACCACCAAGACTCTTTTCCCGTGGTAGCGAGCCAGAGCTGCTGCAATGTGATAGCAGCAGGTAGTCTTCCCCACACCGCCTTTCTCACTGATAAATGCCACGCGTCGCGCCACCTAAAATCTCCCAACTATCCACTCAAATCTAGCGCTTATCTTTCACGCCATCAGTTCCAATATTTAGACCACATATTTGCTAAATATCGCAATAACTATCGAAAATGGATCAGCTGTACTTCAGCCACTAATCCTCCGCCTTCACATACAATTCCCCGCCCTCATTAAACTTCGCACTCATCCGCTCCATCCCCGCTTTCGCCTCGGCCACCACGTCGCCCGCTGCGGCGATAAACGCATCGCTGGGCTGGTTCTGCTTGGCGGCGAAGTCGCGCACTTCCTGTGAGATCTGCATCGAGCAGAACTTGGGGCCGCACATGGAGCAGAAGTGGGCGGTCTTGGCGCCTTCTGCGGGCAGGGTCTGGTCGTGATATTGCTCGGCCGTATCGGGGTCGAGGCTGAGGTTGAACTGGTCGCGCCAGCGGAATTCGAAGCGGGCGCGGGACAGGGCGTCGTCGCGCACCTTGGCGGCCGGGTGGCCCTTGGCGAGGTCTGCCGCGTGGGCGGCCAGCTTGTAGGTCACCACGCCCACTTTAACGTCATCCCTGTCGGGCAGGCCCAGGTGTTCCTTGGGCGTGACGTAGCAAAGCATCGCCGTGCCATACCAGCCGATCTGCGCGGCGCCGATGCCGCTGGTGATGTGATCGTACCCCGGCGCAATATCGGTGACGAGCGGCCCGAGCGTGTAGAACGGCGCTTCACCGCATGCCTCCAGCTGCTTGTCCATGTTCTCCTTGATCTTGTGCATCGGCACGTGGCCGGGGCCTTCGATCATCACCTGCACGTCTTGCGCCCAGGCGCGCTTGGTCAGCTCTCCCAGCGTGTACAGCTCGGCAAATTGCGCTTCGTCATTGGCATCGGCGATGGAGCCGGGGCGCAGGCCGTCACCCAGTGAATAGGCGATGTCATAGGCTTTGCAGATCTCGGTGATCTCGTCGAAATGCTCGTACAGGAAGCTCTCCTTGTGGTGGGAGAGGCACCATTTCGCCATGATCGATCCGCCGCGGCTGACGATGCCGGTCACGCGCCTGGCGGCCAGCGGCACATAGGCAAGGCGCACGCCGGCATGGATGGTGAAGTAGTCCACGCCCTGCTCGGCCTGCTCGATCAGCGTATCGCGGAACACTTCCCACGTCAGGTCTTCCGCCACGCCGCCGACCTTTTCCAGCGCCTGATAGATGGGCACGGTGCCGATGGGCACGGGGCTGTTGCGGATGATCCATTCGCGCGTGTCATGAATGTTGCGGCCGGTGGAAAGGTCCATCACCGTGTCCGCGCCCCAGCGGATGGACCAGACCATCTTGTCCACCTCGTTCGCCACGTCGGACGCGACGGCGGAGTTGCCGATGTTGGCGTTGATCTTGACCAGGAAGTTGCGGCCGATGGCCATCGGCTCGGCTTCCGGGTGGTTGACGTTGCTGGGGATGATCGCCCGCCCGCGCGCCACTTCATCGCGCACGAATTCCGGCGTTACGTAGTCAGGGATTTCAGCGCCCCAGTCTTGCCCGTCCCGCACGTGGTTTCGCACCATTTCACGGCCGATGTTCTCACGGATGGCGACATATTCCATCTCCGGCGTGATGATGCCCTGGCGGGCGTAATGCATCTGCGAGAGGTTCTTGCCCGGCCTGGCGCGGTATACGGTCTTGGAGACATTGGGGAAGGCAGGCACGCCGCCGCTGCGATCAGGCCCAAGCTGGCCGTTATCCTCCGGCTTGATGTCGCGGGCGGTGTATTCCTCGATATCGCCGCGATCCAGCTGCCACTGGCGGCGCAGCTGCGGCAGGCCGGCGGCGATATCTATGCGCGCGGCGGTATCGGTATAGGGGCCGGAGGTGTCATACACGCGCAGCGGCGGCTCACCCGAGGAAGGCTCCAGCTCAATCTCGCGCATGGCCACTTTCAGCGGGCCGACATGGACCTTGCGGCTGCCCCGGATAGGTCCGGTGGTAACGCCGATTTCGAGGTGGGAGGGGATATCAGCCATGGGAAAAGTCTTTCTTGTACGAGGATATTGGCTTGTACGAGGATATTGGCTTGTACGAGGATATTGCGTGTGAAGCCGGAAGCTAGAAGCGCAGCATGGCCACGCAGATCAGCACGATGCCAATCCCGGCGGCCATCATCGCCCAGATGCGGTTGACCAGGCCCAGCAGCTTGCTGGCGAAATGGAGGTAGGAACGGCCCCAGCCGAGCAGGATGAACCCTTCAATCACCATGCCGCCACCCAGCACAGTAACCACCACGGACAGCCAGTCATCAGGCCGCAACGGATTGACGAGGTAGATCGCCGCGCCCAGTGCCAGCACCACGATGCCGGTCACGAAGCGCAAACCTTCGCGCTTCTCGAAATCTTCGAGCATGGCGGCCCAGCTGCCCGGAGATCGCAGCTCTCCAATGGCAGCGCCCAGCGCGTAAATCCCGGTAAACAGGGCAATCCAGGCGGAAATATCGGCAGTCTCGGCCATGCGCGCGTTCCTCTCCAGACAGGCAGGAGGATGGGCGGCCTTTGTCCCGGTTGCTGGCCGGGGCCACCCTTCCCTCCGCCCGTGCTAACGGGTTCAGGTTCAACGGGTCGGGCGGCGTTACACGCCCCTCTCAGTCACATGACTCCCCGGGGATGGGAGGGGTTTAGACGACTTTGACTTACTGCGGAAGTGCGCATTCGGCCATGCCTGTCCGAGTTTCACGCTAGCATTTCAGAATCGCGGGTAGATAAGAACTTCTAAACCTTGAAGAAATTTTGCGACTATGCGGTAACGTACCACCAAGTATCCTGCAAACCATTACAAACTTCAAGTATACGTTATCTACTTTACCCCAGCGAATAATATGTCATAATTCCGATTCTTCAGTTTTTGGAAACTTCATGATGGCAATCAATCAACTCTTGAAAAGACTTGCAACGATCTATGCTGGAGAGACTATTCGCTATCCCAATTTGCGCGCAGTCAGTTTCGCCCAATGGATGCTTGAGAGTGGGCGAGCAACATCACCGCTGGCCACAGATCATTACAATTTTGCCGGACTCAAATGGCGGCCAGAGATGGGATTGTTCGCGACCCGTGTGAACTATGCGGCGCATGATGGCACCGATGCATATTGCAAATTCGCGACTCTTGAGAACTTTATTCGCGGCTATTGGGCGTTCATTGATCGCGCTCCCTATTCAGGCTGGGAAAGCCACGTTGATACGCCAGAACAGTATATCCATTACATTGGCCCGATCTATACGCCCTCTGCTGGTTATGCTGACAAGGTCCTCGCGCTTGTCCCCGAGGCTCAGTCGATTCTGTTCGAGGCGGTGACCAGTGACGGTACGGTTGCAAATAGTGGCACCACCAAGCTGGGGACACTGGTGCTTGATCCTGGCCATGGCGGCACTGTAAAAATTGGCGGCAGCAGTCCGAACAATGCAACCAGCATCAGCGGCGTCAAAGAAAAGAAGCTGGCGCTCGAATTTTGCCTCTTGCTGCGCGATGAATTGATCAGGCAGGCTGGTGTGGCCAATGAAGAGATCAAAGTCGTGCTGACCCGCGAAACCGACGTGAACATCGGAATCAAGGATCGTGCTGCCGTTGCAGCAAAACATCAGGCGCAGGCATTTATCTGCATGCATTTCAATGGTGATAAAAAGCCAAGCGTGAGCGGCGTTGAGACCTACTATCGGGCAGCGGTCAACGGAAATGCCAATCTTGCAGACGATAAGGCCTTTGGCCGGATTGTTCAGGATGCCCTGTTCAAAGGATTGAAAGCGGTTAATCCGGGCACCAAGAATCGCGGCCTCAAGCCCGATACTGACACAGGTCCCGGTTCACTCGGGGTTTTGAGCGATGCCGCGCTCGGCAATAGCACGCGGACCGCCAAATGCGTTGCAGCCTATGTCGAACTTGAGTTCATCACCAATCCGGCGGTCGAAAAGACCCTGATTTCTGGTCCTTCGGCGGTCAGCAACCGCAAGTCGGTGATGGCCGAACTGGCTAAGGCAGTCCGGGGACATATGAGGAAGCTGGCCTAGGTCATCATCCTCGCATCTCGGCGAATTCCGAGAGGGTCCTGCTAGCCTGCTCCGCGGCCCAACTCTGTTAACTCCGCCGATGCCGGGGCGAACACGCCCCCGGCACCCTGCCCTCTATAACCCCAGCGCCTGCAGAAGCGGGGTCTTCCATTCCAGCGTGGCCGGATCGCGGAAGGCGAAGCTGTTGGTGTAGCCCCATACGCAGCCGTCCACCTGCGCGCCGGCGAAGGCGTCGTGCACCATCTTGTAGTAATGGGCGCGCTGGTCGAGCGGGATCTGGTCTATCGCGCCGAACTCACCCAGGAACAGCGGACGGCCCGTGGCGGAGATGAAACTGCGGGCCTTGGCGACATTGTCGTTCAGTTCGGCAAGGTCCGACGCGCTGCCGAAGGTGGTGCCCATCGGCGGAGGATTGTCGATCCAGCTGGCGCCCTGGTGGGTGAAGTTGAACGGGTCATAATAATGGAACGTCGCCACCAGATAGGCGTCATTGGGCAGCGGCAGGGTGGCGAGCGAGTTGATCCCGCTCCAGAACTCGCCGCCGATCACCACCGGGCGGGTGGGATTGGTGGCGCGCACTTCGGCCAGCGCAGGCTCCAGAACGGACAGCAGGTTGGTGTGGCGCAGCTGCTCATGCGGTTCATTCAGCAGTTCGAACCAGACCATGTCGCTCTCGCCCGCAAAGCGCTCCGCAATCTGCTTCCACATTCCTGCCAGCCGCGCGGTCTGCTGCGCCGGATCGGTAAAGATGTTGCCCTGCGGATCTTCATAATGATGCATGTTGAGGATCACCCGCAGACCCGCCGCGCGGGCCTGACCCACGACGGTGGCAACGCGCGCCATGAACGACGGATCGATCGTGTAGGGCGCGCTGTAACTGGCATGGTTGGACCAGCGCACGGGCAGGCGCACGGTTTCAAAGCCGGCCGCGGCGATATCGGCAAAATCGGTATCGAAGATGGCGCGGCCCCAGTCGCCTTCGTTTGGCGGTTCGAGCATGTTGGCCATGTTGACGCAGGCACCCAGCTGCGCGTCCGCCTGCGTCAGCGCGGAGGCAAGGGGCGTGGTGGTGCCAGAAGGAGTTGGCGTGGGCGTTGGCGTGGGCGTGGGTATGGGCGCGGCGCTGGGGGACGGCGTGGGCAGATTTGCGAGCAGGCCGCTGGCAGAAGAGGTGGTGCCCCCGCATCCGGCCAGTGCCAGTGCCAGTCCCACCGTGGCGGTTCGCAGGAATGCGGCAGTCATCGGTCCCTCCCATCTGTCTTGTTCTGTCTGCACTTGGTAGCGCTACCACAGGCGAACGTAAATGCTCTTTGCTTGCGGCGGGCGGCGGGGCGGTCCAACCAGTCCGGCGCATGACCATGCTCTATCACCTGCGTGCCGATGCGGCGGCGATTGCCCGGCATTTCGATTGCTGGGCGGGCAATGATCCGTGGCCGGGCGGCTATGTTTCGCCCGGGCAATTCGCGCCGGTGATTACGGCGGGGCGGGAATTCATTGCCGGACCAGGCAAGGGCCGCGGCCAGCACCGGATGATCCCGCGCATCTGGGGCGTGCCGCCTCCCCCCAATTCGGACGATCCGTCGCGCGGCATCCTGAGCGTGCGCAACACCCAAAGCCCGTTCTGGATCGGCAATCTGCGCAACAGCGAATTTCGCTGCCTGGTCCCTGCCACCAGCTTCATGGAATGGGGCAAGGGCAGGGATGCCAGCGGCAAGCGCATCCGCCTGACAGTGACTTGCAGCGACCAGGAACTGTTCGCCTTTGCCGGTGTGTGGAAGGACAGCGAGATCCCCACTTTCGCGCTGCTGACGTGCCAGCCCAATGCGTTGCTGCAGGCAGAGGGCAAGCAGTCCATGCCGGTAATCCTGCCCCCAGACCGCGCCGCACATGACCTGTGGCTGCACGGCGGCTGGGATGCGGCGCAGGCGCTGATCGCGCCCTACCCATCGGGCATGATGCGGAAAAATCGGGACATTTCCTGAAGCTTGCGGACTAATTGAGAATTATTCGCAAAAGCCGGTTGACCTGATCACGACTCCTATTAGTAATGCGACTCATTCGCATTTGCATCTAGGGGATCATGATGACATTCAATTTCACGCGCACACCGCAAGTCTGCACCCGCTGGTATCGCCCGCAGGCAGGATCGAAGCGCATCGCCCGGCCGCTGTGCGCATCGCTGGCCATGGCGATGGCGTTGCAGGCGCAATATGCGCACGGGGCCGATGTGGCAGAGGATCAGGCGGAGGCGCTGGCCACCGCCATGACCGCCACCGCCATCACCGTGACGGCCACGCGCATCCCGGTGGCGCAGGAGGAAGCGCCCGCCACGGTCAGCGTGATCGACGCGGAGGAAATCGCCGACAACTTCGTCACCGATATCAAGGACCTTGTCCGCTATGAGCCGGGCGTCAGCGTGCGCCGCGCGCCTGCCCGCTTTGGCGCCGCGCTGGGCACCACCGGGCGCGCCCGCAATGAGGATTTCACCATTCGCGGCATCGGCGGCAACCGCGTGCTGATCCAGGTGGATGGCATACGCACGCCGCAGGGATTCTCCTTCGGGGCGCAGGATGCAGGCCGCGGCGGCTATGCCGACGTGTCGCTGGTCAAGTCGGTGGAGATCCTGCGCGGTCCCGCCTCGGCGCTTTACGGCAGTGACGGGCTGGCCGGCGCGGTCAGCTTCACCACCAGCGATCCGGTGGACCTGCTGGACGGGGATGCGCCGGTGGGCGGCTTCGTCACCGCGCAATATTCCAGCGCCGACAATGAATTTGCCGAGACGCTGGCGGTGGCCGGCCGCAATGGCAATCTGTCCGCCATGCTGGCCTACTCGCGCCGCGATTTTGAGGAGCTGGACAATCAGGGCACCGTGGGCGGCCTTGGCGAGGGGCGCACCTTGCCCAACCCTCAGGACGGATCATCCGATGCGGTGCTGGGCAAGCTGGTGTGGGACAATGGCAGCCACCGCATCCGCCTGACCGGCGAGCTTCTGGAAAGCGACGTGTTCAGCCGCGTGCTTTCGGGCGAAGGCCCCGCCTTCCTGTTCGGCCCTTCGCCCAGCTGGATCGTCGACAGCCTCACCGCGCAGGACGATACGCGCCGCAGCCGTCTCTCGCTCGACTGGACGTGGGAGGGTGACGGGCTTGTCGATTACACCCACCTCGCCGCCTATTGGCAGGATGGCAGGGACGTGCAGTTCACCGATGAGGACCGCAGCCCGGTCAGCGCCACGCCGCGCCCCGACCGCGAACGGCGCAACACTTTCGAGAACGAGGTGTACGGCCTTGTCGCCGAAGCGCGCAGCGCCTTCGCCAGCGGTAATGTGAATCAGGTGCTGGCCTTTGGCGGTGATATCAGCTGGACCCGCCAGCAGGGCGTGCGCGACGGGACCGAGCCGCCAGCCGGTGAGGTCTTCCCCACCAGCGCCTTTCCGGCGACCGACTTCATGCTGGGCGGTGTCTATCTGGCCGATGAGATCAGCCTGCTGGACGGCGCGCTGACGATCTTTCCGGCGGTGCGGCTGGACTTTTACGAACTCGACCCCACCGATGATCCGCTGCTGCCCGCCTTCACCGGATCGGCGCAGAGCGGCAGCCGCCTGTCCCCCAAGCTGGGCGTAACCGGCAAGCTGGCACCGGGGGTGCTGTTGTTCGCCAATTACGCGCAGGGCTTCCGCGCGCCGACGCCGAGCCAGGTGAACAATTTCTTCGAGAACCTCGCCTTTGGCTACACCTCCGCCCCCAACCCGGACCTTGGCCCCGAACGCAGCGAAAGCTGGGAAGCGGGCATTCGCTATACTGATGACAATGCCCGCCTCAGCCTGGCAGCGTTCCGCGCGGACTATGAGGACTTCATCGATCAGCAGGTGGTGGGCGGCAGCTTCACCCCGTCCGATCCGGCGATCTACCAGTTCGTCAATCTGGATGCGGTGCGGGTCGAAGGGGTGGAGGCCAAGGCCAGCTACCTGCTGGACAACGGGCTTTATGGCCGCTTCGCCATTGCCTGGGCCGATGGGGAGACCACCAGCCCGGGCGGCGCGAAAAGCCCGCTCGGCTCTGTCGATCCGCTCAACCTGGTGGCCGGAATCGGCTGGCGCGGCGCGGATGACAGGCTGGGGCTGGAGCTGATCGCCACCCACCACGCGCGCAAGAAGGCGGCGGACGTGGCGGGGCTGTGCGCCACGGAATGCCTGCGCCCGGCCAGCTTCACCATCCTCGATGCCACCGCCTATTTCGAACTGACCGAGCGGCTGAAACTGCGCGCCGGCATCTTCAACCTGACTGACGAGACCTATGCCTACTGGTCCGATGTGCACGGGCTGGAGGCCAGCTCCACCATTACCGATGCCTATACGCGCCCCGGTCGCAACGGCTCGGTCTCGCTCTCCTATCGCTTCTGACAATCACGAGGGAACCACATCATGAAATATCTCAAGACAATCGCCGCCATGTCCCTGCTGGCGTTGTGCCTGCCTGCCGCTCCGGCGCTGGCCGATGGCCCGGTGGCGGCGCGCGAGGAGGCGCAGGAACAGGCCAGCTTCGCCGCCGACCGGGAAACCATTCTGGCGATGGCGGGCGATTACCGCGTGCGTTTCGACATGCAGGAATCGACCCCGTGGCGCGCGAGCTATGAACCGCTCGACCGCAAGATATCCGGCGGGTACGAATCCGTCCGCGTGATCGAGGATACCGGCAGCCGGATCGTGTTGCAGCACCTGCTGGTGGTGGACGCAGGCGGAGAGCCAATGGTGATCAAGCACTGGCGGCAGGACTGGGAATATGAGCCTGCGCGCATCCTCACCTATGACGGGCCGAACCGCTGGATCTGGTCCGACGTGCCCGAAAGAATGCGCGCCGGGCGCTGGTCGCAAACGGTGTTCCAGGTGGATGACAGCCCGCGCTATGCCGGCTGGGGCCAGTGGGAAACCACCAATGGCGTGCGCCGCTGGCGGTCCAACTGGACGCAGCGCCCGCTCGCCCGCCGCGATGCCGTGCGCCACCCGGTGTATGACCTGTACGCCTCCATCAACCGCCACCAGCTGACCCCCGATGGCTGGATTCACTGGCAGGACAACACCAAGATGGATCTGGTGGACGGCGAGCAGCAGCCGGTGGTGCAGGAATATGTTCTCAACACCTACACGCGCTTTGCCGATTACGATGTCGGCGCGGCGGATGCCTACTGGGCGGCCACGCAGGCATACTGGCAGGCCGTGCGCGCGGCATGGGCCGCCGCTTTTGATCGCAACGGCGGAATCGCGATTGAGGAGGAGGCCGAGACCGGCACGGTGATCAGCGGCGAGCTGCTGCAGATGGGCAGTGATATCGAAGCAGGCACACTGGCGCAAAGCGATGCCATTGCCCGCGCCGTGGCGCTGATAACTGCCAACACGTCGGCACCCTGACCGCGCCCTGACAGGCACCCGGAACGGGCCGATATTCTCCGCTCGCCCCTTTTGTGCTATTGTTGTGCAGAGGGAGCGAGCGAGGAGACTTGAAATGAAGAGACTCTACTGGGCAGGTCTGGCCGCTGCGGCAGGGCTGGCATTACCGGCAAGCCTGGCCGCGCATCATGGCTGGGGCTGGACGCAGGAAGAGGAGAGCCGGCTGGAGGGAGAGATCGTCTCCATCAGTTTCGGCAATCCGCACATGCACCTGCAATTGCGCACCAGCGGCGGCGTCTGGTCGGATGGAGCGATCTGGGAGGTTGACCTGTCCCCGCCCATCGTGGCGCAGGCATCGGGCTTCGGACCGGAACATGCTGCGCCGGGAGACACGGCAACGCTGACCGGCCACCGCGCGCGCGACATGGATGTGCGCGGGTTCAAGGGAGAGACGATCACCGTGCGCGGGCGCACTTTCGATGTCTATCCGCAGCGGCCCAAGAGCCTGCAACCGCAATAAATCAGGCGGAGGTTTCGCCCTCCGTCATCGCCATCACCAGCGCCGCGGCAAGCAACAGCGTGGCCGCCGTTCCCGCTGCGCCTGCGAAAAACACCAGCCCCATGCCAAACATCATGGCGGCGGCGTTCAGGCCCAGCGCGGCAAGACCGGTGACTGCGGCCAGCAATCCGATGATCTTTGCCGACCTGACCGCCGAACGCCACAGCTGGATGCCCAGCGCCAGCGCGGCCAGTCCAAACGCCGCCTTGGCCGCGAAATAGAGGTAGAAGGACATGCCCAGCACCGGGACGAACACCGGGTTGGGCGGTGTGTCCCCGCCATAGCCCAGCTGGTAGAACATGGTCAGTCCCATGCCTGTCTGGATCAGGTTGAAGATGCCGCCCACAGCAAGGCATCCGCCCACCAGCGCGTTGCGCGAGACAAGGGCAAATCCCAGCACCGCCACCACCAGCGCCATCAGCGCCTCGGTCCGCCAGATCGGATAGGCCAGATGCGACTGCCCGCCCGCGCCAACCATCATATAGACCACCTGCGTGATCACCGTCACGATCAGCGCCGCTGCGATAATCCGTGCCGCATGCCTGTTGCCCAATGTCATGTCACGTCCCCCTCGCCTGCTGTATGGCATGCATTCGCCGTGCTGTCGCCGCAGGTTACATCATCCGGGCGGGACCAGGGCGGGCGGGCGCGCGGGCGGGCGGGCGCAGGCGTGCCTTTGTCTCGCCTCCTGTCTGCGCTATGATTGTTGCAACCGAAACTGAAAATCAGGCTCACCCTCTCCATGAACGCCTTCAAGACCTTTCTGCTGGCCACCGCCGTGCTGGTGCCAGCTGCCCTGTCTGCCCGCCCGATGACGCCCGAAGACGTCGCGCGCATCGCCTATACCGGCACCATCGCCGTGTCGCGCGATGGCAGCCATATCGCCTACACCACCTATTCCCGCCCCGATGTAACGCGGGGGGAGGATAATGGCGGGGGTAGCCATGCCCTGATGCTGGCCGATGGTCCGATGCAGGCGCGCGCCTATCTCCCCGAAGATGTCAGCGCATCTTCCATCGGCTTTTTTCCCGACGGATCGATGATCACCTATCTGTGGGCGGCCAAGGATGATGACCGCGCCGTGTGGGGCGTGCCGGTGGATGGCGGCGCACCGCGCAAGCTGGCGGGCGTGGCCGATGCCAGCGTCAGCGCCTATCAGATCGCGCCCAGCGGGGAGAGCATCTACCTGCTGGTCTCCGCCGCCAGCGATGATGCGCGCAAGGATCAGCAACGCCTGGGCTTCGATGCCGTGGTGTTTGAGGAGGAGGAGCGCTTCAACCGCCTGTTCGTGGCTGCATCGGGCACTGCGGAGATCGATCCTTCGCCAGCCGAGATCGCCGTGCCCGGCCATGTCGACACCATCCGCCTTGCCCCCGATGGCACCTTCATGGTGGTGACATCCGCCCCCACCCCGCGGGTCGATGACAGCTATGTAGCGCGCAGGCCCTATATAATCGATTTCGCCAGCGGAGAGACGCGGGCGATCGAAACGTCGGGCAAGATCGGCGATATCGAAATTGCCCCCGGCAGCCGCACGCTGTCGATGATCGCGGCCACCGATGAGCACGATCCGGCGGCCACCACACTGTACATGGTCGACGTGGCCACCGCCCGGTTTACTGCCGTCAACGAAGGCGCGGCGGAAGCGGCGGTGGATACCGAATGGATGGCCGATGGCCGTCTGGCCGTGATCGTGGACATTGGCGCGCAAAGCGTGCTGCGCTTCTATTCCGACGATGGCGCCCTGCTGCGCGAGATCGATACTGGCGGCCTGATCCTGACCAGCCTGGAGCAGGGCGGCAACCGGCTGGCGGTGGAGGCCAATTCGCCCGCCCATCCCAATGAGCTGTTCCTTTATTCAGGCAGCAGTTTCGAGCGCTGGAGCGACCATAATCCGTGGCTGGCCGAGATCGATTTCGGCACCCAGCGTACGCTCACCTATACCGCGCGCGACGGGCAGGAGATCGAAGGCATATTGATCGAACCGGCCGGCGGCATTCCCTTCACCCGCGCGCCCACCATCCTGGATGTGCACGGCGGCCCGGAATCGCATGAAAGCAACGGCTGGGTGACCAGCTATGGCAATCCCGGACAGGTGGCGGCGGGTGCGGGCTATGCCGTGTTCCTGCCCAACTATCGCGGCTCCACCGCCTATGGCCCGGCCTTTTCAAAGCAGCATTCGGGCCATTATACCGATCCCGAATTCGCCGATCTGGTGGATGCCAAATATGCGCTGGCCGACATGGGCATCACCGATCCAGAGCGGGTGGGCGTGACCGGCAGCTCCTATGGCGGATATGCCACCGCATGGTCAGCCACCTATAACTCCGAAGAATTCGCAGCGGGCGTGGTGTTCGCAGGCATTTCCAACAATCTGAGCAAATGGGGCGAGACCGATATTCCGCAGGAAATGCGCATGGTCCATGCGCTGCAATACCCGTGGGAAAACTGGCAGAAGCTGCTGGAAACCAGCCCGATCTATTATGCCGATCTGGCCAGTACGCCGCTGCTGATCCTGCATGGTGAGGAAGACACGCGCGTCCACCCGTCGCAATCGCTGGAATTGTACCGGCACATCAAGGTCCAGCGCCCGGACACGCCGCTGCGGCTGGTGCTCTATCCCGGCGAAGGCCACGGCAATGCCAAGGCGGCCGCGCGCTATGACTATAATCTGCGGATGATGGAGTGGTTCGACACCTATCTGATGAGCGGAGACCGCAGCGCGCCAATGCCGCCGCCGCGTCCGGCGCTGAAGCTTGAGGAAGACGAATAGGCCCCCTCCTGCTGACTGGTTGCGGAGGCGATCACTCACTTTCCGAATTGGAAAGTTATTACTTGCCGAATCGGAAAGTCGAATCTAATTACTTTCCAACTTGGAAAGTGAGGTTCCCGTGAGCAACAATATTCCCACCCCTGATGAAGCCCGCGCGGTGCTTGCCAGCACCGACGATACCCGCAGAAAGCTCGCCGCCGCTGGGCATAATCCGCCAGTCAGGCATCTCGTTTTTGGCCTGATACTCGCCTTCCACAATGCACTGCCGCTGATGAACTGGCTCAATCCTCTGCTGGCTCTCCTGCTTTTCGGCCTGGCGATTTATGCAATCTACCGCTGGGACCTCAAGTCATATGGTGTGTTCGTCAATGGCCTGCGCCGAGGGGCGACATTGCCAGTGACAATCCTTGGAATTCTCGGCCTGATGGGACTGTTTTCAGCGCAATTGGCCCTGAAGGCCAATGGCGCGGACAGCTGGATCCACTATTCTCTTGTGGCCGCAGCCTTTGCGTTCGGAACTGGTTTCAGCGTCTTGTGGTCGCGGGCATTTAGGCGCGAGATGGGAGATGACAGCTAATGCCTCTCTCCCTTGATCCACACCTGCACCAGCCCGCCCGCCTGCAAATTGCGACCGTTCTGGGTACAGTCGACAAGGCCGAATTTGCCAAGCTTCGCGAGATTACCGCGGTCAGTGATTCCGTGCTGTCGAAGCATCTCGCCGCGCTTTCGGACGAAGGCTATGTCAGGCTCAGCAAATCACCCGTGAACGGTCGCTCCCGCACATGGGTGAGTTTTACCCGCGCCGGGCGCAAGGCATTTGCCGACCATATGAAGGTGCTGCAGGCCCTCGTTGCCAGTGCAGAAAGGGCTGCGGCGCAGGATAGCTGAACCTTTAGAACGTGTACCCCACGCCCAGCGCGCCGAAGAACTGGTTGGCCGATCCGCGCACGCTGGTGAACGGGCTGCGTTTGGCACCGCCCAGCATGCGGGAATATCCGGCTATGGTGACGATGCCCCAGCCGCCATCGGTCAGATCGCCATTGAGATCGAAGCCCAGCAACAGCGTGGCGCCCGCCTTGTTGAAGCCGCCGCCTGCGGGACTGAACACCGGAAGCTCGCCCAGTGTGGCGACATTCTGCGCCGGGCTGACGGCGTAGTAATAGTCGCGGAAATCGCCGTCGCCATATTCGGCGCCCAGCGTCAGCGATGCGGCAATCGCCTCGCTCAGCGGGGTGAAATAGGCGATTGAGGGATCGACCACCATGCCGCCATGCGCACCGGCCACGTCCCACCGCAGATCGGTGGTTACGGTCAGGCTGTCATAGGGATTGAACACGGCGGGAAAGCTGATCCCGGCGGTTGGTCCCACTTCGATGGCGCGGTCCAGCTTGCCCAGCGATTTGACCACCGGATCGGCGATCTGCATCGCCCGGTCGCTGCGCAGCCTTGCGGTGATGCCGAAATCGAAGCCCACGCCATTATCGGGATCGGGAATGAAATCCAGCGCCAGACCGGCTGCGCGCGGGTTGATATCCACCCCGCCAAGCGATCCCTGCACGATCGGCATGGGGGTGATCACATAATCGTCAGACCCGGCATAGGACGGGCTGACACCGGCGCCAAAGCCGATGGACAGGTAATCGCCCGAATAGACGGTGTCGGCGTAGGGATCGGCGGGAGCCACATCCTGCGCCTGCGCGGGCATAGCGAGCGCGGCGGCGGCCACGGCACTTGCGGCGGCGAGATGTCTGATCATGCTGGATGTCCTGTCAATGTCACACAATGAACGGATGGATGGCCCGCTGGTTCCTGTTTCACGCTGGTCCTACCCGCCCGCCTGCCACGCCGCCACAGCATCGACTGGCCACACCAGCATCAGCACGTTGAGTGTCAGATTATCGCGGATCACCGCCAGCGCCAGCAGTTCCAGAAACAGCCCCAGCGCTACGCTCGCCCATGCAGGCAGGCGCAGGGCGACCAGGAAGCCCAGCGTCATCCAGCCGATATCGGACGCCGAATTGACGATGGAATCGCCCGAATATCCCCAGCTGATCGTCACCTCGCGGTAGCGGTTGATGATCAGCGGCGTGTTCTCGGCAATTTCCCAGGCCGCCTCCACCAGCACGGCAATCGGCAGGGCAAAGCGTGCGGGCATGCCGCCAAACAGCCGCCACTTGCTCCACAGCAGCCATGCAACCCCTGCCATGATCAGCCCGTGAGTGAAGTGGCTGGGGGCGTACCAGTCGCTGATGTGCTGCGAATTTTCCGGCGATTCCACCACCCCGTGCCACAGCTTGATCGTGCCGCAATCGCACATCGGCGGGCGGCCCATCGCAAACAGCACCGCAACGGCGATGATGAAGACCGCCAGCGCCGCCATCCACGCCGACCGGTGCGGCCACAGTACTCTGGCTTGTCTCATCGAGTTTCCCAAATAGCGCCTGAATAAAACATCACCATCGCAGACACTTGTTTCTCTGGCCGAAGCATATAGCAAGAGGGGATGAAGACATTCCGCACGATAGCGCTCGGCGCGCTGGCCGCTCTTGCCTCTATGGCAACACTCACCCTCTCCCCCCTTACGGCTCAGGCGCAAGACACCTCGGCGCAGGCAGGGGCCGCTGTCGATGTGCACGGCGACCTGTATGATGCGATGAACGAGGGCATTGACGACGAGATGGTGCTCAACAGCCTGGTGCGTCAGGTGGCCGAACAGATCAGCCAGTCAAGCCCGCAACTGGCTACGATGGAAGCGCAGAACCCCGGCCTGGTGCTGGAACTGATACAGGCGCTGCGCCCGGTAATGCGCGATTTCCGTGACCGCGGGCAGCGCAAGTATGAGCCGCAGTTCGTGGATATATTGCGCGATCTGTTCAGCGATCAGGAGGCGGTGCAGCTGGCCGGTTTCTACCGCTCGGACCTTGGCCGCCGCCTGCTGATCAGCGTTTCCGCCAATGTTCAGGCGGAGCAGGCCATCGATCAGGCGCTGGCCGAGACGGACATCACCGCCGATGCGCTGGATGCGGGCGACCGGATAACGGTCAACCGGTCCGTGGGGGCCTTCATGGCGGGCCTGTCGGATGAGGAAATGGAGGAGATGGCATCGCTGGCGGTGCGCATGCCATCAATCAGCCGCATGCCCGAATTCCAGCAGCGATCGCTGCCCGTGCGCGTGGCGATGGAGAATGAACCGCTCTCCGCCGAGGAAACGCGCCTGATAGAACAGGCCGTGATCAGCGCGTTCGAAAAATACCGCGAACGCACGCAGGGTTGATCGCGGCGGGCAATTCGGGCCAGTTCAGGCCGCCCACCCTGACCTGAAGGCACCCTGACCTGAAGTCCGGTTGCGCGGCCATGCCCATGCGCTAAGGCAGAGGCCATGAGCGGGCGAACTTGCGATATTGCCATTGTCGGCGGCGGGCTTTCGGGCGGGCTGATTGCCCTGGCATTGACACGCCACCGGCCCGAGCTGACGCTGCGCCTGATCGAGGCCGGACCGGCGCTGGGCGGCAATCACCGCTGGAGCTGGTTTGCCAGCGATCTGGACCAGCGCGGCACTGCCCTGCTGGACAAGATCCGCCAGACCGTGTGGGAAAGCGGCAATCAGGTGGCCTTTCCCGGTCACCGCCGCCAGCTTTCAGCGCCCTATTTCTCCATGGCATCGGAAGATTTCTCCGCCGCGCTGGAGCGCGAACTGCCTGACGGGACGATCATGCTGAACCGGCGCATTTCCTCGCTCGATGCTGGCGGCGTGGACCTGCCTGACGGGCAGCGCATCACCGCGCGCTGCGTGGTGGATGCCAGGGGGTTTGCCCCCACACCCCACCTTTCCGGCGGCTGGCAGGTATTCATGGGGCGGCATTTGCGCTGCCCCGCCGCGCACGGGATGGACCGGCCGATGATCATGGACGCGCGCGTGCCGCAACTGGGCGGCTACCGCTTCGTCTATGTCCTGCCGCTGAGTTCGCACGAGCTGTTTATCGAGGACACTTATTACCAGGACAGTCCGCAGCTTGACCGCTCTGCCCTGTCCTCCCGCATTGACGAATATTGCGCTCTGCACGGCTGGAGCGGCGAGATCCTGGGCTTCGAAACCGGTGTGTTGCCGGTCATCACCGGCGGCAGTTTCGCTCGTTTTCAGGCGCAGCACCGCGCGCCGGGCGTGGCGGTGGCGGGAGCGCGCGGCGGCTTTGTCCACCCGCTCACCAGCTACACCCTGCCCTTCGCCGTGGAAGTGGCGCTGGCGATTGCCGATGATGCAGATCTGCCGGGCGATCAGCTGACCGCCAAGCTGGAGGCGCGCGCGCGCCGCCACTGGAAAACCACCGGCTTTTATCGCCTGCTTGGCTCCATGCTGTTTGGCGCGGCGCGGCCCGAGAAACGCTACCGCATATTCGAGCGCTTCTATCGCCTGCCCGAAGCCCTGATCGAGCGCTTTTATTCGGGCCGCTCCACCTTTGCCGACCGCGCACGCGTTCTGATCGGCAAGCCGCCCGTTCCCCTCCGCCGCGCCATGTCCGCCTTGCTCAGCGCGCGCCCTCCCCTGATCGACAGCCAGAAAAGAGACGTGTGATGAGTACTGCCAAGGGTCGCTCCGCAAACCGAGAAGCCAGTCCGAAAGCCAGTCCGAAAGCCTGTGTGATCGGCGCCGGTTTCGGCGGCATGGCGCTGGCCATCCGCCTGCAGAGCGCAGGCATTGCCACGACCGTGATCGAAAGCCGCGACAAGCCCGGTGGCCGCGCCTATTTCTGGCAGAAGGACGGCTTCACCTTCGATGCCGGTCCCACCGTGGTGACCGATCCCGATTGCCTGCGGGAGCTGTGGGCATTGTCTGGCCATGACATGGCCGAAGACGTGGAGCTGATGCCGGTGATGCCGTTCTACCGGCTCAACTGGCCCGACGGGACCAATTTCGATTATTCGAATGACGAGGCCGGGCTGCGCAAGGAAATCACCAAGCTCGATCCCGCCGATGTCGCCGGATATGAGGCGTTCCTGGACTATGCCGCCGGGGTTTACGAGGAAGGCTATGTCAAGCTGGGCACGGTGCCCTTCCTCAACTTCAAGAGCATGATCAAGGCCGCGCCCGCGCTGGCCAGATATGGCGCATGGCGCAGCGTCTATTCGGTGGTCAGCAAGTATATACGCAGCGAAAAACTGCGCGAGGCGCTCAGCTTCCACACGCTGCTGGTGGGCGGCAATCCGATGAAGACCAGTTCCATCTACGCGCTGATCCACAAGCTGGAAAAGGACGGCGGCGTGTGGTGGACACGGGGCGGCACCAACCGCCTGATCGCCGGAATGGTCCGTCATTTTGAGCGGCTGGGCGGCACCATGCGGCTGGGCGACGGGGTGGAACGGATCGAAACGATCGGCAAGCGCGCCAATGCCGTGCACACCAGATCGGGCTGGACAGACACCTTCGATGCGGTGGCCAGCAATGCCGATATCATGCACAGCTACCGCGATCTGCTGGGCACCAGCCAGCGTGGCAAATCGATGGCGAAATCGCTTTCACGCAAGAGCTTTTCACCCGGACTGTTCGTGGTCCATTTCGGCATAGAGGGCACGTGGCCGGGCATCCCCCATCACATGATCCTGTTCGGCCCGCGCTATAAGGGCCTGCTGGATGACATCTATGACAAGGGCGTGCTGCCGGCCGATTTCTCGATCTACCTGCACCACCCCACCGTGACCGATCCCAGCATGGCGCCAGAGGGCAAGAGCACCTTCTACGCGCTGGTGCCCGTGGCCCATATGGGCAAGCTGACGGTGGACTGGGACGTGATCGGCCCGCAGCTGGAAAAGCGCATCCTGGACGAGGTGGGCCGCCGCCTGATCCCCGATATCCATGACCGCATCGTCACCAGCTTCCATTATGCGCCAAAGGACTTTGCCCAGGACCTGAATGCCCATCTGGGCAGCGCCTTCAGCCTTGAACCGCTGCTGACGCAAAGCGCATGGTTCCGTGGCCACAACCGCGACGATGTGATCGACAATTTCTACCTCGTGGGCGCAGGCACGCACCCGGGCGCGGGCATTCCCGGCGTTGTTGGCAGTGCAAAAGCCACGGCGGGGCTTATGATCGAGGACTTGTCACGCTAAGGTTGCTCGCATGAGCACGAAATTCAAACGTCTGGCCGTATATTGCGGCTCCGCCACGCCAGCCGATCCGCGCTATATCCAGCTGGCCCATGACGTGGGCGAAACGCTGGCCCGGCGCGGCATTGGCGTGGTGTATGGCGGCGGCAAGGTGGGGCTGATGGGCGCGGTATCCGATGCCGCGCTGGCCGCTGGCGGCGAAGTGATCGGGGTGATCCCCGAAGCGCTGGAAAACCACGAACTGTCCAACCGCAACTGCACCCATCTGCACGTCGTTTCCGGCATGCATGAACGCAAGCGCATGTTCACCGATCTGTCCGATGGCTTCATCACCCTGCCCGGCGGCGTGGGCACGATGGACGAGCTGTGGGAAGCGGTCAGCTGGGCGCAGCTGGGCTATCACGCCAGTCCGGTGGGGCTGCTCAATGCCTTTGGCTATTATGACGGGCTGATGGAATTCAACCGGCAGATGGCCGAAACCGGCTTTGTCCGCGAAGCGCACCGGGACATCATCATCGAGGGTTCTACGCTTGATGATCTGCTGGACAGGATGGCGCGCTTCACCCCCACCACCAACGTGCTGCAAATACGCAGCGAGGATCTGTGAAGCCGCCCCGCGCCAAATCGCGCCCGCGCACGCTGGTGCCCTCGCGCCATATCAGGGAGACGCCGCGCCAGAGCGGCGGCGGACGCCAGCGCGACGCCTTGATCGAACGCGCGCGCGAATCGATAGAACAAGGCTCCAAAAGCTTCGCCGCCGCCTCCAAGCTGTTTGACCGCGACACGCGCGACCGGGCGCACCTGCTCTATGCCTGGTGCCGCCGGTGTGACGATATTGCCGACGGGCAGGACCATGGCGGCACGCTGAAACTGGACGGCAGCGATGCACGCAACCGGGTGGAGGCAATCCGCATCCTCACCCATCGCGCGCTGGACGGCCAGCCGACTGCGGAACTGGCTTTCGATGCGCTGGGGCAGGTCGCCGCCGAATGCGGCCTCACCCGCGAAATGGCCGATGACGTGGTGGATGGCTTTGCGCTGGATGCCGCCGACTGGCGGCCGCGCACGGAGGGTGACCTGATGCGCTATTGCTTCCACGTCGCAGGGGCGGTGGGGGTGATGATGGCGCGCGTCATGGGCGTGGACAAGGACGACCACGATACGCTGGACCGCGCCTGCGACCTGGGCCTTGCCTTCCAGCTCAACAATATCGCCCGCGACATCTGGGAAGACGATGCGGCGGGCCGCTGCTACCTGCCGGTGGAGTGGCTGGTGGAAATGGACATTCCGCCGGGCCAGCACATGAAGCCGCAATACCGGGCCGCTCTGGCGGAACTGGCAAGGCGGCTGGTGGACCTGGCCGAAACCCATGAGGCTGCCGCAAGACTGGGCGCGGCGCGGCTGCGTTTCCGCCACCGCTGGGCGGTGCTGTCCGCCTCCAATATCTATGGCGCGATCGGGCGCGAGGTGCGCGCACGCGGTGAGGCGGCGTGGGACCACCGCGTGCACACCTCCAGCATTGCCAAGATGGGCCATGTTGCCCGCGCCTTCACGCAGGCGCTGCGCAAGCCGGAACAGCCCGAGGCCATGCCCAAATGGACACGCGGCGCGCTGATGGTGATGGCGCGCATGGATGCTCCGCCTGCGCCCATGCCGATGACGCCGCTGCGCGATGAAGGGGTGCGCCCCGCCACACCGCCCGCCACACCCAGAAACCCGGCATGATCACCAGTCTCCTCATCGCCAACCGGGGGGAGATCGCCTGCCGCATCATCCGCACCGCGCGCGCCATGGGCATTCGCACGGTGGCAGTCTATTCGGATGCCGATGCCAGGGCGCTGCATGTGCGATCCGCCGACGAGGCAGTGCATATCGGCTCCTCCCCCGCCACCGAAAGCTATCTGCGCGGTGAGGTGATTATCGCCGCTGCCCTCCAGAGCGGCGCAAAGGCGATCCATCCGGGATATGGCTTCCTGTCGGAGAATGCGGATTTTGCCCGCGCGGTGGAGGAAGCGGGCCTGATCTGGGTCGGCCCGGCACCCGAAAGCATAGAGGCGATGGGCCTGAAAGATGCCGCCAAGCGCCTGATGCGCGCTGCCAATGTGCCGGTAACGCCGGGCTATGACGGGGCCAACCAGTCGGCAGATGTGCTGGCGGAAGAGGCGGACAAAATCGGCTATCCGGTGCTGATCAAGGCCGTGGCAGGCGGCGGCGGCAAGGGCATGCGCAAGGTGGATGCCGCAGCTGACTTCGCCGCATCGCTGGAAAGCTGCCGGCGCGAGGCGAAGGCCAGTTTCGGCAACACCGATGTCATTCTGGAGAAATGGATCACCAGCCCGCGCCATATCGAGGTGCAGGTGTTCGGCGACACGCACGGTAATGTCGTCCATCTGTTCGAACGCGACTGTTCGCTCCAGCGCCGCCACCAGAAGGTGATCGAGGAAGCGCCCGCTCCCGGCATGGATGCAGCCACGCGCGAAGCCATCTGCGCCGCCGCCGTGCGCGCCGCCAGGGCGGTGGATTATGTCGGCGCGGGCACGGTGGAATTCATCGCCGATGCCAGCGAGGGCCTGAACGCGGACCGCATTTTCTTCATGGAAATGAACACCCGCCTGCAAGTGGAACACCCGGTGACCGAGGAGATCACCGGCGTCGATCTGGTCGAATGGCAATTGCGGGTTGCAAGCGGGGAAGCACTGCCGCTGCGGCAGGATCAGTTGAGCTTCAACGGCCACGCGATAGAGGCGCGGCTGTACGCGGAGGACCCGGCGAAGGGGTTTTTGCCCAGTACGGGGCGGTTGGAATATTTTGCGCTTCCCTACCTCACACGCAAACGCCGCTATCGCATCGAGACAGGCGTCCAGCGCGGAGACGAGATTTCACCATTTTACGATCCGATGATCGCCAAGCTCATCGTTCATGCCGATACCCGCCAAGGTGCGATCGAGGCGATGAAAGAGATGACCGCGAATGTTCAATGTTGGCCGGTCAAGACAAATGCCGGGTTCCTCAATCTGCTCCTCTACGATCAGGAGTTCGAGCAAGGGACAATGGACACTGGCCTTATCGGAGACAATCTCAATGATTACATTCCAGATGTAGAGGCGTCCGAAAATGCTCTGCAATCAGTGGCGCATCTGGTCGTCGACAGGTCCATCGGCGGAAATGCGACGGATATTCGTTCTACATATCAAAATACTGACGATGGGCCGTGGAGCATGAAGGGCTTCCGCCTGAACCGTGCACCGGCTGAGGTTTCAATTCGCCTTTCCGACGGACAGACCGACTACGCATTCGCATTTGCCGACCAGTCCATCGACGATAGTCTGTGGGTTGAAGAAACACCGCATGGATTCATTGTCACAGATGACGGTGTGACCCGCATGCTCCACATCGCTCGTACAGGTTCGGAGGGTCCCACCTCCGCCCACGACGGCGACATCATCGCCCCCATGCCGGGCAAGGTCATTGCGGTGGATGTGGCCGAGGGCGATGTGGTGACAGCAGGCCAGCGGCTGCTGGTGCTGGAAGCGATGAAGATGGAACATGCGCTGACCGCTCCCTTTGCGGGCACGGTAGTGGAGCTGTCCGCCAGCGTCGGCGCGCAGGTTCAGGTGGAGGCGCTGCTGGCCAAGGTAGAGAAGGCTAAGACCCCAGAAACTGGGTGAGCGCGGCCTTTTCGCTATCGTCCATATGCAGGCCCAGCTTGGTGCGGCGCCACAGGATATCATCGGCGCTCACCGCCCATTCCTCCTCGCGCAGATAGGTGACTTCGGCCTCGCTCAGCCCGGCGCCGAAATTGCGGCCAAGGTCTGCCCAGCCCTTGGCATCGCCCAGCCACAGGATCGCATCGAGGCCGTAAGCACGCGCCAGTCTCTTGGCCTCGCCCTTGGAGAGGAAGGGATATTCGCGCAGCAATTCGCCCACCAGCAGGCTCTGTGCATCCTTGGGAAAATCGCCGCCGGGCAGCGCTGCATCCGCCGTCCATGCCGGGCCGGACAGCGCAGGCAGGCGCTTTGACAGCCGGTCCACCGCTTCCTCCGCCACATGGCGGTATGAGGTGATCTTGCCGCCATAAATGCCCAGCATCGGCGCGCCGTCCTCCGGCTCGCTCAGCACCAGCCGGTATCCGCGCGTGGCGGCTTCGGGACGATCAGTGCCGAAATCCACGAGCGCGCGCACGCCGGAATAGGACCAGACAATGTCAGCCTGCGTGATGTCCTTGAGGAAATAGCGGTTCGCCGCATCGCACAGGTAGCGCAGCTCCTCCGCGTCCGCATGGACATCGGTGAGCGATCCCTTGTGCTCGGCATCGGTGGTGCCGATCAGGGTAAAATCATCCTCATACGGGATGGCAAAGCAGATGCGCGTGTCGGGCTGCTGAAAGATATAGGCGTATTCGTGATCGAATATTCTGGGCACCACGATATGCGATCCGCGCACGCGGCGGATGCCGTATTTGGGCTTTGCCCCGGCCAGCCTGGCCAGATCGTCCACCGCCGGGCCTGCGGCATTGACCAGCGCATGGGCGGTAAAGCTCTCCCCGCCTGCCTCCACATGCCACAGATCGCCTTCGCGGCGGATCGCGGTGACGGGGCAATTGGTGCGGATATCCGCGCCGCGGCGCCGGGCATCCACGGCATTGAGCACCACCAGCCGCGCATCATCCACCCAGCCATCCGAATATTCGAAGCCGCTGGTATAGTCGCTCTCCAGCGGGCCGCCGGCGGGATGTTCGCTCAGATCAATGGCATCGGCATCGGGCAGGCTGCTCTTGCCGCCGATATGGTCATAGATGAACAGGCCCGCGCGCAGCTTCCAGTGGGCGCGCATGGCCTTGGACACCGGCAGCACAAAGCGCATCGGGCGGATGATATGCGGGGCGATGCTCCACAATGTCTCACGCTCCTTCAGCGCCTCCCTGACCAGGCCGAATTCGCGATATTCCAGATAACGCAGCCCGCCGTGCACCAGCTTGGTGGAATTGCCCGATGTGCCGCTGGCCAGGTCGCGCGCTTCCAGCAGCAGCACTTTTGCGCCGCGTCCCGCAGCATCGCGGGCAACACCTGCTCCATTCACTCCGCCGCCAATTACAACAAGATCAAAGGCGGCGGATGTGGTCACGGGACGGTATTCCTTCGTTGCGGAGCGTTCAGTCGGCGAAACAGTCTACCCTTCTCGCTGTAAAGCACCAGAGCCAGTGCCAGAACGCTGCAGATCAGCAGCGCATGGGCAAAGGGCTGCGCGGTGCCATCATAGGACTGGCCGATCACCAGCCCGACCACGGCAGCGCCGAACATGCGGAAGAAGGTCTGCACACTGCTGGCCGCACCGGCAATATGGCCGAAGGGTTGCAGCGCGATGGAACCGAAATTGGCACCCAGGAAGCCGAGCAGGGCTAGGTTGATCGCCATCAGCGGCAGGAACAGCGCCAGCGAATCCCCGTGGTAATGCGAAGCCCAGACCTGCAGGGCGCTGACAACGATGAACACCAGCACGCCGGTATGCGAAACCCGCCGCGCGCCAAATCTTTCCACGATGCGCGAATTGACGATGTTGGAGACCGCCATCATCGCCGCCGTACCGCCGAACACCACCGGGAATAACGTGCCCATCTTGAAATGCTCGCCGATCAGCTGCTGGGCGCTGTTCACATAGCCGAACACCGCACCCACCAGCAGGGTGACACCCAGGACATAGCCGATCGAGGCGCGCGTCATCAGCACGACCTTCATGTTGGCGGCGATCACCGGGACGTTGATCTCCTGGCGGTTTTCAGGCGCCAGCGTTTCCGGCAGACGCTTCCACGTCCAGACCATTGCCAGCGCGCCCATCAGCGCCAGGCCGATGAAGATCCAGCGCCAGCCGGCCACCAGCAGCACCGCCTGCCCCAGGCTGGGCGCGATCACCGGCACGATGATGAACACGGCAAAGACGATCGACAGCGTGCGCGCCATCTTGTCACCTTCGAACTTGTCACGAATGATCGCAGTGGGCGCCACCATCAGGCCGCCGCTGAGCAGGCCTTGCAACCCGCGCATGACCAGCAGCGTTTCGAAGTGGTGGACAAAGGCGATGATCAGCGAGGTCACGACATAGGACACCAGCGAGAACATCAGCACCGGCTTGCGCCCGAAGCGATCGGCAAAGGAGCCGGGCACAAGGCAGCCCGCGCCATTCGCCAGCAGGAACACCGCCACGATCAGCTGGCGCCGGTTGCCCTCCTCCGCACCCAGCTCGCGCGCGATTTCGTCGAGCGCGGGCAGCATGCCATCAATGGCCAGCGCATTCAGGCTCATCAGCAGGGCGATCAGCACCACCAGCTCGCGGCGGCCGATGGAACGGGGCGATTTGTGTTCAGGGATTGCAGACATGGCGCGCCCCTATACCGCAAGTGCGAAGGCCGGAAGTGTCAATTGTAAGTACCACTGACGATTTTGCCCGGTGGTGGCAGATTTCGCGCAGCACTGTAGATTGCACCAATGGCCGCATCCCCGCCCGATCCCGATGATGACGAAGCCCCCGGCGGCGATGAAATGGGCCTGCGCAAGATCATCCATATCGACATGGATGCCTTCTTCGCCAGTGTGGAGCAGCGTGACAATCCGCAATTGCGCGGAAAGCCCGTGGCGGTGGGCGGCGCTGGCGGGCGCGGCGTGGTGGCGGCAGCCAGTTATGAAGCGCGCAAGTTCGGTGTGCGCAGCGCCATGCCCAGCGTCACCGCCAAGCGCAAATGCCCGGAGCTGATCTTCTGCAACACCCGCTTTGACGTGTACCGCGAAGTGTCCGAGCAGATCCGCGCGATCTTTCGCCATCACACGCCGCACGTCGAACCGCTGAGTCTGGATGAGGCCTATCTGGATGTGACCGACGACCTGCACGGCATCGGCTCCGCCACGCGCATTGCCGAGCTGATCCGCGCGCAGATCAAGGAGGCAACGCAGCTGACCGCCAGCGCGGGCGTTTCCTACAACAAGTTCCTGGCCAAGCTGGCTAGCGACCAGAACAAGCCCGACGGCATGTGCGTGATCCGCCCCGGACAGGGCGCGCAATTCGTCCAGTCGCTGCCCGTCCGCCGGTTCCACGGGATCGGCCCGCGCGGGGCTGAGAAAATGGCGAAGCTGGGGATCGAAACCGGGGCAGACCTGGCGGCAAAGGATGCCGAATGGCTGCGCGCGCATTTCGGCAGTTTCGGCGAATATCTCTACCGCGCCGCACGCGGGATAGACCTGCGCCCGGTGCGCGCCAACCGCATCCGCAAATCCATCGGCGGGGAACGCACTTTCAGCGAAGACCGGTCCGACCCGGACGAATTGCGCGACACGCTGGAGCGGATCATCGACATCGTGTGGGACCGGATCGCCGAAAAGCAGGCGCGCGGACGCACGGTGACGCTGAAGCTGAAATACAACGATTTCCAGACCGCCACCCGCGCCCGGTCACAGGAGAAGGGCGTGGCGGACAAGCAGGCCTTCGCCAGAATCGCGCGGCAGATACTGGAGGACGAACTGCCCTTGCCGATGCCGATCCGCCTGATGGGCCTGACGCTGAGCAATCTGGAACGCGGCGACGGGGAAGCGCAGGACGAGCCGGCGCGCGACGATGCGCAGCTGTCACTGCTATAGCTGCCACCTGGAGCCAAAACCTGGATCCGACTTCCGCCTGGTCACCGCGCTTCCCATTGGCTCAGCAGCTGCATCCGCACGGTGACTGTGCGACTGATGTCCTGCGGCAGTTCGTGGTGGTGAAAGAAGCGCGCTTCCACAATCTCGCGCATGTCGGGGCGCGCCTCCCCGGCAATGCGCCCGGTGAAGATATGCGCCACGTTGCGGCCACCGTGATAATCTTCCGTCAGCGTGCCCAGATGCTGCGGATCGGCGATCGCCGCGCCCAGTTCCTCGGCAAATTCGCGCAAGGCGGCAAGCTGGGGGTCCTCACCCTTGCGCATGCCGCCGCCGGGAAAGGACCAGACGGCCGCGCCATAGGAATGGCGCACCAGCAGCACCCGGCCCTGTTCATCGCGCGCAATCATGGTGCAGCCGTGAATCTCGCCCCCTCTCCAGCGCAGCCAGCGCGTACGCAGGGCAAAGGCCATGCGATAGCCCGTGCGGTGCAGCGGCGGAGGTATCAGAGGGGTAATCAGGTGAAGCATGTCACCGGCAGGTCAGCCGCGCCCAGCAGCCGCGCCACGGGCAGGTCATGCGTTCCCGCCAGCGCCGCATCGAACACCGCGCGCTTATCCTCTCCACGGATCACGAACATCACCGCATCGCTATCCAGCAAGGCCGGAATGGAAAGGGTGATGCGATCGAACGGAGCTTCCGGCGGCAGCGGATCGGGTGTCAGGCGGCGCACCGCCACAGGATCGTCCACCTGTGGATCGGTATTGGGGAACAGGCTGGCGATGTGCCCGTCTGCCCCCATGCCCAGCCACACCAGCGCGAAATGCGGCGGCTGCGCGCCTTCTGCCAGCGCCACCACGCGCGCGCCGACAGGTTCCAGCAGGGCGCGGATCTTGCCGACATTGCTGGCCGCGTGATCCTCCGCCACCAGCCGGTCATCGCCCGGCCACACGGCAATACGCGACCAGTCCAGATCGGCCTTCACCAGCTCTGCCATGATCGGGAACGGGGTGGAGCCGCCGGGCACGGAAATAGCCACTTCGCCCTCCCGCGCATCCAGTGCAGCGGCAAGGACATCGCCCAGCCACGCGGCAATATCGCCAGCCGAAGCGTCATTGATGAAAGTGATGTCGGTCATGGCTACCGCCTTAAACCAAAGGCCGCCGGGACGCGATGGTCCGGCGGCCTTCTTTTTGCGCCCCTGCGGGAGGGGGGGGTAGCAGGGGCGCGGGGAATTTCCGTCCGGGAAATCAGTCGAGAATGCTGGTGAGGAACCAGACGCGCTCCTCCGCCATGTTGGTCCAGTCATCGATCAGGCCGTCGGTGGCGTTGTCACCCGCCTTGTCAGCCGGTTCCTTGAGCGCCTTGAGCCTCTCGACCAGCGCGGCATTGTCGTCGCGCAGTTCGGTGATCATGGCTTCTGCGCCCAGATCGCTGTCATCCTGATCGGCAATCTGCGTCGCCTTGGCGACCGCTCCGATCGAGGTGAGCGTTTTGGCGCCATTCTTGCGCACCCGCTCGGCAATCGCATCGATCTGACTCTGGATTTCCACCGCCTGCGCATCGAACAGCAGGTGCAGATCATGGAACCGCGGCCCGGTCACATGCCAATGGAAGTTCTTGGTCTTGAAATAGAGCGCCAGATGATCGGCGAGCAGTCCGTTGAGACCTTCGATCAGCGCGGTTTTCGAATTATCGCCAGTGTTGGCCATGATGTATCCCCTTTGATTGGATTTGCCTTTGCATATGTCCAACCAACGGCTGACCGGCCTGCGGGTTTCCGGCGATTTGGCAATCTTGGTGATCGCAAAAATCGATCAGAAAATGATACCGCGCGCGGTCATTCCGATCAGCAGCGCCGCCAGCAGCAAGATGCCGCCAGTGATGTTGGCCAGCAGGCGCAGCGGCACGCGCGCTTCCCATTCGGCCCCGGCCATCGCTGCCGCGCTCAGCGCAATGCCGCTGCCCAGCGCGCCGCCGATGGCCGCCAGCACCCACTCTCCCGTCATGATGCTGAGCGACAGCACCAGGAAGCGCGCCGCATCGGTGGCCTGCACCGCCAGCAGCACCAGCAGGATTGCGCCGGTCGACCGTGTGGGCTGCCGGGGCGCCTTGCCCGCGCGCAGAACAAACAGCTCCAGCGCGGCCAGCAGCACCGCCAGCGCCACGAACATCAGCTTGGCATCGCCGGTCATCATCGCCGCCAGCTGCGTGCCGATCCAGGCGGCCAGCGCGCAGGTGGCAATCGCGCTCAGCCAGATGGCCGCGAACAGTCCCGCGCCCGGCCCCAGCCTGGCCGACAGCCGCGCCACGCGCAGCTGGTCGCGCCCGGCAATGGTGACAAGGGCGCAGGCCAGCAGGCAAAGGAACAGGGCGGGCATGGACCGGCTTGTATGGCATGTGTGCTGCGCGGGGAAGTGGAGCGGGCAACTGTGCCCTCACGCCGCCTGACGCATGGCCGCCAGCACGCTCCCGGCCTTTTCGATAATGTCCAGCTCGGAGCTTTGTTCAGGCCAGGTTTTCAGCCCGACTTCGAGGATGCGGGCCTGCTTACCCAGTTCCTCCTCGCCAAACATGCCCGCCGTTCCCGCAAGCTTGTGCAGCAGGTCGGCCACTTCCTCCACCGTTGCATCGTCAAGGTCTCCGGCACTCACGAACGCCTCCACGCGCTCCAGCGTTGCTTTCTTGCGCTGATGATAGCGCCCCTGCAGGGCCGAGCCGGGCCGGGGCGCTTCGACGGCACTGGCCACGGGCGAGACCACATCGCCGGACTTGCGTGACCACTGCGCAATGGCGGATTCCAGATCTTGCAGGCCAATCGGCTTGGACAGATGCGCCTGCATGCCTGCCGCAAGACAATTGGCAATATCGTCTGCAAAGGCATTGGCGGTCAGTGCCACAATCGGCAGCGAAGCCGCATCATGGCCGGCGGCCCGGATGGCGCGGGTAGCCTCCACCCCGCTCATCACCGGCATGCTCATATCCATCAGCACCAGGTCAAAGCTGTTGTTCTCACTGGCCGCACGCGCGACAGCTTCGACGGCAATCGCTCCATTGTCGGCAATTTCGACATCCAGACCGATCCGGCTGAGCATATCCTTCATCAGGATCTGGTTGATGTCATGATCCTCCACCAGCAGGATTCGCTGGCAGCGCGGAACCCGCGCAAACCGGCGCAGCTGTGGTGCGGCAGCATCTGGCGGGAGCTGGTTCTGCGCGCCATTTTCCAGCACCTTTGCCGGCAGGGTCAGGCGGAACACGCTGCCTCTGCCCGGCTGGCTTTCCAGCGTGATCTCACCATCGATCAGCTGCGCCAGCTTCCTGCTGATGGCCAGGCCCAATCCGGTGCCGCCATGATCGCGGGCGATGGTGAAATCCGCCTGTACGAAATCGCTGAAAATGGCTGCCTGGCGCTCGGGAGCGATGCCGATGCCGGTGTCGGCGATTTCCACAATCGCCCGCTCGCCGTCATGCGGGTCAACACAGGCGCGCACCGTCACGGAACCCTTGCTGGTGAATTTGAGCGCGTTGCCCAGCAGATTGAGCAGGATCTGGCGAATGCGCAGGCCGTCACTGGATATCAGCGCGGGAACGGCGTCATCGATATCGCAGGTCAGCTCAAGCTGCTTTTCGGTTGCCAGCGCCTGCATCAAGGTGATGCAGCCGTGGATCACCTGACGCAGATTGGTCGGTTCGGAGGCGATGCGCATCTGTCCCGCTTCAAGTTTGGACAGGTCCAGAATATCGTTGAGCAGCCGCATCATGGCCTTGCCGGAATCCGCGATCAGCTGGGTCTGGCGGCGCTGTTCGTCATCCAGAGGGCTGGCCAGCAGCAATTCGGTAAAGCCGATGACGCCGTTCATGGGCGTGCGGATTTCGTGGCTCATATTGGCCAGGAAGCTGGACTTGGCCTCCACCGCCGCCTCTGCCCGCGCGCGCGCCGATTGCAGCGCGCCTTCCATCAGCATGCGCCGGGTCACGTCCATGGCCACGGCAATTGTGCCCCGCAGAATCCCGTCGTCGGTCAGTTCCGGCCGGCTGATCATGTCGACCCAGCGCACCGAGCCATCGCGGTGGACAAAGCGGAACGTGCCGCGATGCTCCGCCCGATCTTCAATCGCGCCCATCCATGCCGCATGAAATTCGGCGCGATCCTCGGGATGAATGGCGGCGATCCAGTCCGAGCTGAGGGCCGCCGGCTCATCAAGGCCCGATAGCTCCAGCCAGCTGTCATTGGCGTAAATGCAGGTGCCCGATGGATTGGTGCGGATGATTCCCGCCGGTGAAAGCCCCGCCAGATCGCTGAAGCGGCGCTCACTTTCGTACAGCGCGTCTGCGGCCTCCTTGTGCTTGCGGGTCTTTTCCATCACCTGCTCGTGAACCTGCGCCTCGCGGCGGGCATAGGATTGCAGCAGGCCACCGAAACACAGCGTCAGGAGAATTCCCCCCACCAGCACCAGCGGTGGCTCATTGTTGATCGAGCTGTGTTCGAATTGGGGTGTGCTTTTCCAGACCAGCGTCCAGTTCTGCCCCATCACCGGGATGGTCTTGCGGATGGTAAACGCCGGATTGGTGTCGGGCAATGACCCTGCAAAGATCTGGTGATCGGGATCGATAGAGGTGCCGTCGTAGACATCGATGGTGAACTGCTCGGCCTGGCTGGACGTCAGCCCGGAAAGGAAGCGCGAGGCGATGAAAGGGGCATAGACCCAGCCCCGCAGCGCGTGCTGCCTGTCGGCCGCCGTCTCCAGCGGCAGACCCCTGGTATAGACCGGCCGCAGCAGCAGGAATCCGGGTGTCTGGGCATCATCCTGCACCAGCGTGATGCGCCGGGTGATCCTCGCCTCCCCGCTATCGCGTGATTGTTCGGCGGCATCGCGGCGGTTGACCTCGAAGCTGATATCCAGGCCCAGCGCGGCCAGGTTGCCTTCAATCGGTTCGATATATTTGATGATGAACCTGGTGGGGCGGTCAGATGCGGGGTGCACCTGGAAAGGGGGCAGGCCATCTGCCATGCCGCGCCTGACAAAATTCTCCTCATCGCCATTGGCCATCGGCTGGATGAAGCCGATGCCGTTGATCCCGGGCAACTCCTCAATCCCGATGATGTCGATGTAATCGATCCAGTCCTGGCGCGAAATCTGATCGGACGCATCAATGATCGCAGCCCCGCCATCAAGACTTTGCCGATAGGACTGGAGCCGGTGACTGAGCGCCTCCTCACTGTCGGCGGCCATGGCGTTGAAGGTTGCCAGATTGCGCTCATAGACAACCTCGCTGGTAACGATCCATGCTGTAAGCGTGGCCCCCATCAGGCAGAACAGGCCAATGGTCATGGAGCGGGTCAGCGGGGTGATGGGCGTGCCGCGCCAGATCAGCTTGGGCTCGCGCCAGGCCGCGAACAGGGCAATGGGCACGATCAGCAACACGCCCGCCATGTCTCCGCACCACCAGGTCAGCCAGTTGCTCCAGACCATTGCGGTGGGCACAGCGCCGTTGAACCACAGGATGGCGGTGCCCACCGTGGCCGCGATCAGGCACGACAGCGGACCGCCCACCACGATCAGTGTGGCAACATCGCGGGCCCCCTTGATGTTGATGGGCTGCCCCAACAATCGCCTGAGAGCCGTGGTGGCAAACAGTGCCTGAACCGATGAACCTGCGGCAATTACCCCGGCATTCACCACCGCGATCCATTCGATTGTCCCGGATGTCATCGGCGAGCCATTGGCAAGGTTCACCGCAAATGACCCCAGCCAGATGCCCGGCCACAGATTGCGACCGAAGATGATCAGCCCGGCAATCGCCATGCCGGATGCGGGCCAGATGAATGTGGCATACCCCGGCGGAACGGCCAGCAGCAGCCCCAGCCAACCCGCCAGCCCATAGGCCAGCGCCATGGCGGCGATCCCCAGCATTTTCTGCCTCGTCGTGAGCGGTTCAGGATTTGTCCCGGTCAGGCTTGTCACTGCCACGACACCTTCACCTCTTGCCGGCGTGACGATACCCTCAGCAGGCCCCTCAAAAGGCTCGCCACCCGGCGTATCAGCACGCGTTGCAATCCTGCGCGCCCGGCAAGGCTGACAAAGTCGGCACTGCCGGAAACGGCGCTTTGCCACTGGCTGGCGTTGGTATGATCCATCACTCAACTTTCGCAGAAAGAGGGGCAAGATCATTCAACTAGGCCCGGAAGGCAGAATTCCGATGAATCGACATGTAGGTAAATTGCCGCATTCCGGCAGCCATCATCTGCCCAGACCTGCAATCACCGGGCAAAATATGCGGCTGGAGCGGGTGAAGGGAATCGAACCCTCGTCGTCAGCTTGGGAAGCTGCTGCTCTGCCATTGAGCTACACCCGCATATCGGCCTGGGGCCGCCCGCATTGCGGTCCGCTGCGGCGATGGGGTGGCCAATTGCCACGGGGGGGCTTGTCTCGTCAACAGATGTCGGCATGCGGGCAATAGATGGCCCGATCGGCGAGTTAGCGAAAAATTTGCACTTGGGGATTAGGCCGGACGGCAATCGATCATCCGGGCAGACAGGCGAGGTTATACCAATGGTCTTCAGCAGGCGATCCCACGCGATCATGTTCGTTGGCGGCGTTATGTTCCTGGCCGTGATGGTGACAGAGAACAACCGCGATGCCGCTTCGCCCGATGACGAAGAAGTTGCGGCCGTGCAGGACATGGACCAGGCCAATTCCATGAGCGCGCCGCATACCGTCACGCCCAGTCTGGCAGCAGATGAGGTGCTGGCGGCCGAGGATGAGGTGTTTGCCGAACCCGATGACGGGGCGACATGGGGCCAGCCGGTGGATAATGCCGAGCCGATGATCAGCTTCAGCTATGATGCCACTCCCGACAATCCGGGCCAGCCGGACTTCGATCCGGCCCCTGTGGCCGAGACATATCAGGACGAGGTCTGGATCGAGGACTAGCGGCAAGGCGGGCCGCACGGCGCGCGTCGGCATCTCCTTTACGTGCCGCCAGCCCCACATCAACGGCCCGAAATCCGCCATTTGTGCACGAAGCCGGTCAATTGCCGGACATTTTCAATCTCGAAACGTCAGTATTACGTAATGACGGGTGGCGAGCGCTCCTGACTCTGGTTATGGAGCCGATTCGAAACGCCCGCGCTGGGGAGCATTGAGCGGGCCGGTACAAACAAGGAGCAAACCGATGCCGCTGGTAAACATGAAACCGCTGCTGCGCGACGCGATGGACAATAACTATGCCGTCGCCGCCTTCAACCTCGTCGATTACGGCACAGTCAAGGCGATGGTCAAAGCCGCCGAGGAACTGAACGCCCCGGTGATCTGCCAGACCAGTTCCAAGACCATCGATTACTGGAGCCACGAGGAAATCGTCAGCTGGGTGCGCACCGCGGCTGAAAATTCGCCCGTGCCCGTGGTGCTGCATCTGGATCACTGCAAGGATATCGCAATGATCGAGAAATGCGCCCAGACCGGCTGGACATCGATCATGATCGACGCTTCGGAATTCCCGTTTGAAGAAAACCTCGAAATGTCCAAGCGCGTGCGCGACATTGCCGAGAAGTATAATGTCGGCATGGAAGCCGAACTGGGCCAGATCATGGGCGTGGAAGACGACATGGTGGTGGACGAGGCAGATTCGGTGCTGACCGATCCGGAAGACGCCAAGAAGTTCTGCGATGCGCTGGACCTTTCCGCCTTCGCTTGTGCCGTTGGCACCGCCCACGGCTTCTACCATGGTGAACCGGTGGTCGATTTCGATCGCATCGCGGCCATCAACGCCGCCACGAAGACGCCGATGGCGCTGCATGGCGGCACCGGCCTTTCCGACGAGACCTTCGCCAAGGCGATCGCGCGCGGCAGTGCCAAGATCAACATCTCCACCAACCTCAAGCACGTGTTCGTGCAGAGCTTTGTCGACTATCACAACGCCAAGCCCAAGGATTTCGAACCGCTGCGCCTGATCGATGCGCAGTACACTGCCTGCAAGGACCTGTTCTCCGGCTTCATCGAGAAGTTTGGCGGCAAGGACCGTGGCTCCGCTTTCCTCAGCAACATGAAATAATGATCTGAGGGAAACACACAGACCATGATCAAGGCACTGATTTTCGATTGCGACGGCGTTCTCGTCGATACTGAGCGTGACGCGCACCGCGTCGGCTTCAACCTCGCGTTCAAGGAATTCGGCATCGACGCCGAATGGAGCGTGGAGCTGTATGCCCGGCTGGTGCTGGTTGCCGGCGGCAAGGAGCGCATGAAGGCCTATTTCGATGAATTCGGCTGGCCCGAAGCGCAGGTGGGCAAGTTTGGCGGCAAGGACGATCTGATCGCCGAACTGCACAAGACCAAGACCCGCCTGACGTCCGAAATCGTCACCGACCTGCCGGTTCGCCCCGGTATCCTGCGCATCATTGACGAGGCGCTGGCAGCTGGCGTGCGGCTGGGCGTGTGCACCACCTCCAACCCCAAGTTCATCGACGCCGTGCTCGACCTGTTCGGGGCCGAGCGCAAGGATGCGTTCGAATTCGTCCATGCGGGCGATGTAGTGAAGGCCAAGAAGCCTGCGCCCGATATCTATCTGCTGGCTCTGGAAACGCTGGGCCTGCCCGCGTCCGATTGCCTGGTGATCGAGGACAGCCGCAACGGCCTGCTGGCCGCCACCGGCGCTGGCATTGCCACGCTGATCACCACCAGCACTTATACAGTGGACGAAGACTTTGCCGAAGCGGTAGAGGTAGTCCCCGAGCTGGGCGATGCGCCCAATATCAACATCACAATCGAAGACCTGGGGGCGCTGGCCGCACAAGCGGCAGCCTGAGGAGAGAAAACACATGTCTGCACTTGACCAAGCACAGATCGAAGAAGCGATCGACACCGCCTGCGACACGGTAATCCGCAACGAGCAGTATTTTTCGGACCTGGACGGCCTGGCCGGCGACGGTGACTTCGGCACCTCGCTCGCCACCGGCTTTCGCATCATCAAGAAGGACCTGCCGGAAATCGACAAGAGCGCCATCGGCGCCATGTTGCTGAAGATTTCCATGCTGTGTTCCAAGCATGTGGGCGGCTCCTCCGGTCCGATCTGGGGCACCGGCTTCATGAAGGCCGGCATGGCATCCAAGGGCAAGACCGAAGTCACCCTGCCCGAACTGGCCGAGATGATCGGCTCCGCAGTCGAAGGCATCATGGCGCGCGGCGGCGCCAAGCTGGGTGACAAGACCCTGCTCGACGCGCTGATCCCGATGGCCGAGACGATGAAGGCAATGGCCGACAGCGCCACCCCGGCAGAAATGCTGCGCGCCGTGACCGAAGTGGCCGACAACGCCATTGATGAAACCCGCAAGCTGGTGGCCCATCGCGGCCGCGCCAGCCAGGTGGGCGAGCGCAGCGCGAATACGCCCGATCCGGGCATCGTTGGCGTGGCCACCATCCTCAATGACTGGTGCAAGCATTATGGGGTGGATTACACACCCAAGGCTGCAGAACTGAATCGCTGATTTCTAAGGGAGAGGAATACTCATGAAAAAGTTCGTCAATGATCCGGCAAATTTCGTGCCTGAATTCATGGCTGGCGTGCTCGCCGCCAACCCCGACCTGCTGGAAGGCAATGTCGAGTTCCAGATGGTCAAGCGCAAGGACCGTCCGGTAGCGGACAAGGTCTCCATCGTGCAGGGCTCCGGCTCCGGCCACGAACCCGCGCACATGATGGCGGTTGGACCGGGCATGCTCGACGGCGCCTGCCAGGGCCCCGTGTTCGCCGCTCCGCCGGTGGATGCGTGTTATGAAACCATCAAGGCGCTGGCCACTCCGGCTGGCGTGCTGGTGCTGGTCAACAACTACCAGGGTGACCGCATGGCCTGGGACATGGCCTGCGAAATGGCCGAGGCCGAGGACATCAAGGTCAAGCAGTTCATCATCAATGATGACGTGGCCGTGAAGGACAGCCTGTACACCGTGGGTCGCCGCGGCGTGGCCGGCAACTTCTTCGTGATGAAGGCATGCGGCGCTGCTGCTGCTGCAGGCAAGAGCCTGGACGAGATCCTGGCCGTTGCCGAGAAGGTGAACAACAATGTCCGCACCATGGGCGTTGCTCTCACCAGCTGCACCCCGCCTGCCAAGGGCACGCCGATCTTCGAAATCGGTGATGACGAGATGGAAGTGGGCATCGGCATCCATGGTGAGCCGGGCCGCGAACGGACCAAGATCACCAATGCGGACGCCATCACCGAAACGCTGTTTGACGCTGTTGCCGTCGACCTGCCGTTCGCATCGGGTGACCGGATTGCGCTGATGATCAACGGCCTGGGCGGCACCACCCCGGCAGAGCTGTATCTGCTGTACGGCAAGGCCCACTCGCTGGCCGAGGGCAAGGGCATGACCGTGGCCAAGAACTATGTCGGCGAATATTGCACCAGCCTGGAAATGGCCGGCGCATCGCTGACCATGCTCAAGCTGGATGCCGAGATCGAGGGCTACCTCAACGCTCCGGCAGAGATCGCTGCCCGCGTTTTCTGATCCCCGCGATCAGCTGGCAAATTCAACGCGCCCGGTCCTGCCCATGCAGGGCCGGGCGTTTTGATTCGATCCATCGATTTCACCTGCAACCAACACGAAAAATTTACCAAGCTCCGACTAACTTACACGCATGTTACATGATTCAGTACTGGCGAGGGTTGCCCAGTCCGCCGAACGCAATGACGTTCTGCGCGAACTTGCCATCCTCGACACCAATCCCGAACCCGAATTTGACGCCATAACCCAGGCCGCCGCCCGTCTGCTCGGCTGTTCGATCTCGCTCGTCTCGCTGATCGATACCGACCGCCAATGGTTCAAGTCGCGGCACAATATCTCCATCGCGGAAACACCCATCGAATGGTCATTCTGCCGCTTTGCCGTGGAACGCGACGAGATACTGGTTGTCGAGGACGCAACGCAGGACCTGCAGTTTGCCAACAACCCGCTGGTGGTTCCAGGGGGTGCAGAATTCCGCTTCTACGCCGGTGTTCCGATCAGGCTGAGGCGCAATGCCGAAGGCGATTCGGTTGCACTTGGCACGCTTTGCGTGATCGATCACCAGCCGCAAAAGCCCACTGCAGAAGCGCTCGATGCACTCATCAAGCTTGCCCGGCTGACAGAGATGCTGCTGACTGCCCGGCTGAATGCCAACAAGGTTCAGCGCCAGGCCACCGCGCTGGCATCAGCCATGACCGAAAAGACCAGGCTGCATCGCCAGCTGCACCAGGCAGAACGCATGGCGGGCATTGGTTCGTGGCGGCTTTGCCTGGAGGAAAATACCGTCGAATGGTCACCGCAGGTTTATGCCATTCATGGTCTTTCTCCCAATGATCCCATACCAGTCAGCACCGCGCTCGACTTCTTTCCCGGAGACAACCGCCGCCAGATCTCCAATGCGATCAGCCGCTGTATCCGCAGCGGTCAATCCTATGACCTGGAACTGGATTTCATTACCGCAAAAGGCGACAAGCGCCGGGTCCGCGCCATCGGGGAGCTGGAACTGAAGAATGGCAAGCCCGAGGCCCTGATCGGTGTTTTCCAGGACATTACCGAACGTAATGTCCTCGAACAAAAACTGCGCGATGCAGCGGATACCGATTACCTGACCCAGCTTGCCAGCCGGCGCCGGTTCGAGCGGGAATTTGACCACATCATGTTCGAATGCGTGCGGGATGATCGCGACCTTGCGCTGGTGCTGATTGACCTCGACCATTTCAAGGCGATCAATGACACGCAGGGCCATGCCGCGGGTGACAAGGTCCTGCGCGAAGTGGCCCGGCGATTGCGCGCGCCCTGGCTGCAGCAAAGCTTTGCCGCGCGGCTGGGCGGTGACGAGTTCGTTCTGGTGCTGAGCGATGAGCAGCTGTTGGGCGATCTGGACGCAACCATGTCCCACCTGCTGCGAGAATTGCGGCTCAGCTTCACCGATGAAGCCAGCGATGACATCAGCTATTCGCTGTCAGCGACGATGGGCATCGCCATGCTGGATCGCGCACAGCCGAGTCGCACGCAAATGCTCAAGAACGCCGATGACGCGCTCTATCACGCAAAGCGCCACGGCCGCGGTACTGCCTGCCTGGAAGGCGCGCCCATCTCCTGATGGGGCCCGTTCGGGCGCGGCGGACGCGGCGACCGGCACCCGACCCGATTTGCAGATACAGGTGGCAGAGACACTTGCATGACTATAAGGTTTGTATTACAAACCGATTGTCAAAGCAGGAGATTCGCAATGAACTCACAAGGTGAACTCGGGACCCCGGAACTCAGGTCCCCGGAGCTCAGGTCCCAGGAACTCAAGACCCAGATCGATCAGCTGGGTGCAGCCATCAACGCCGGCCATCGCGGCCCGGCCATCGGCGGGGAGATGCTGGTGGCCTTTGCCGTGGCCTTCCTGCCGGCATCGGCCAGCGTGGCGGCGGCGGCATTCGGCCTCCTGCCGCCGACAGTGTTTCTTTCCCCGCTTGGCGCGCTTGCGGCCTTCCTCGCCTGTCTTTTCGCCGCTCCGGCCAGAGGTCTGGCGGTACGGCTGGGCATGGCGCTGGCCGCCGGTATTGGCGCAGAGGCCGTGTGGCGGATGATCCTGTCTGCCGCCACAGGGAACGGCACAAGCCTGACGGATTCCGCCGGGCAAGTGCTGGTGACGTCTGTCCCGCTCGCCATATTGGCCCTGGTGCTGGCATCGGGCGCACTGGCCCTGCACGCCTTGCGCCGGCAGCCCGGTGCATTGTCGAGCGCCAACAAGGCCATGATCGCGTGCTGGATGGCGATATTCGCAGGCGCAGCGGTGATGATCGCGGCCTTCACCCTCACCGGCATAAGGCTGAACAACTGGTTCGGCTTCATGCTCATGCCTGCGGTAATGCTCGGCCTGTGGGGCGCAGGCTGGATGGCCGGCGGGTGGATTTCGCAGCGCAAGTGGATGGGGCTGGTGGCTGCCGGGTCCTTTGTGCTGGCGCTCTATTATGCCTGGACCTTCGATTTCTTCGGATCGCTGATCATCGCCCTGCTGCTGCTGGTGCTTGCCCCCGGCGTGCAACTGATGCGTCAGGCAGGAACCGGCGATGAAGGCTGAGGCGCCCGCCCGCTTTGACGTGAACGAGATTGACGATGTTGTTCACGGGCGCATGCGGCTGGGCATACTGGCCTATCTGGCCGGCGCGGGAGAGGCGGATTTCATCGCCCTGCGCGATCATCTGGAAACCACCAATGGCAACCTGTCCACCCACCTCTCCAGGCTGGAGGAGGCAGGCTATGTCACGCAGGATCGCAGCATCGTGAACAAGCGCACGCGCACCGTGGTGAGCGCCACCCCTGCCGGGCGCGAGGCGCTGAAAGCCTATGTCGCGCGCATGGCCCGGCTGGTGGATGAACTGGGCGGCTGAGCGGCCAAGCCGCGCGGCGCAAGGTCCTTTCGCAGCTTCAGACCCTGATCTCACCCGTCACCTTCCAGCTGCGCTTGTAGCCGGGAAACATGCGCGATTTCCGCCTCTGCCCGGGCACGCCGGCTTCGCTGCCGCAGCCAGCAATAGGCCGCCCCGCCCAGCCAGAACGCAGCGATCACGGTGGCGCGCACCATGTCCACCTTGCCCGCAAGGCCATAGGCCAGCGCTATCGCTGCACAGACCGCCAGCAGCACCGCAGCGCCGAGCATGGCCTCGGTCAGTCGCAGGGCGACGCGTGCCTGCCGCTCTGCCCGGGCGAGCACCGATGGTGTGTCCTCCAGCAATTCCCCGCCCGTCGCCTGACGCAGGTAGAACAGGTCTGCCACGAACATCAGCATGGCGGCCAGAAATGCGACCGAACCGAGCTGGAACAGCGGGCTTTTCAGTGTCCAGCCAACCCATGCAAAGATGATCGCAAAACAGGCCATGCACGCTGTGCCGAAAATCCGCTGGCGCCTTTCCCTTCGCAGCCTTGCCTCACCAGCCTGCACGCGGGCCAGCACATCGCCCAGATCGGCGCTGCGGCTCTGCCAGTCGCCACGCAGGCGATCGAGGAAGTCATCCGTGCTCATGCGAGCATCTCCTTCAGCATCTGCTTGGCGCGCGTGATGCGCACGCCAACATTGGACAGTGAGATATCGAGCGCCTCGGCAATCTCGGCGTAGGACATTTCTTCAAGATAGAGCGTCACCACCTGGCGGTAAGACAGCGGCAGGCGGCGGATCGCCCGGGCCAGCCTCTCGGCCCGCTCGCTTTGCAGCAGCGCCTTTTCCGGCGAAGGCACATCTTCGTCCGCGCCTTCGACCATCACCTCGGCCTCACCCTTCCTGCGCCCGACGGCGCGCGCCACATGGCTGACCGCGCGATTATGGGCGATGCGATAGATATAGGGCGCCAGCCGCTCCTTCTCACGCAGCGAGGGCAGCGCCTGATGGATGGCGATCAGGATGTCCTGGAACAGGTCCTCCTGCAGCATCGCATCCGCCTCATAAGCTGCCGCGACCCGTCGCAGCCCCTGCCCATGATCGGAAATGATGCGCTCTATCGTGTTCATTACAAGAAAGTAGTCCCCTCCCCCCGGCACCTTCTTACAAAATCTTTTTCCCGCAAAATTAGTAAGAAAAATGTGCGCCAGCCGGACTGTTTCAGCGTCCTGACAATAAAGGAGACGCATGATGACCACCACTGTTCGCAACAAGAAGTTCTTCCTCATCACTGGCGCCAGCCTGATCGCCACCATCTGGGTGGGCGTGTTCGCCACGCTGGCGATCATGCAGCCCGCACTCAAGACCAGGCTGTTGATCCTGGCAGCAGGGGCCGGCGCGACCGAGCTGATCGCCTACGCCGGAGCCGCGTGGTTCGGGATCAACGTGTTCAAGCACATCCGCGGCAAGATCAGCCAGCGCGGCAAGTAACCACCACACAGCCCAAGGAGAAGTTCGATGTCCGTAATGACCAACCGCCTGTTCTCGCTGATCTGCGCCGTCGCCATCAGCAGCATGATGTTCAACGTCGCCATTTTCTGAACAGGCACCAGGCCGCTCCCGCCCGGTGCAACGGAACACCCGGTCCTTCCCACGAGGGCCGGGTGTTTCAATTCTGGCCGGATCTAGTCAGGGCGCATCTAGTCAGGGCGGGGGTGAAAAAGGATGATGAACCGCTCCAGCGTCGCGCTGGTGACATGGGGGTCCGCGCCATGCATGCCAGCACCATATTCCACCGTGATATGCCGTTCGCCAAAGTCCAGATGGTAACAGCCATCGGCGAGATGGGCATTGCACGGATCAACCGACTGCAGGCTCTCGACAGGCAGATCGGCGATTTCTTCCCTGCAGTCCGCCTCTGCTGCTGAAGCGGACTCACAAGCCAGCTTGAACTGGCGTCCCGCCGCAATATCCTGTTTCAGGCCGATCATCGCGAGATAGGCCTGCGCTGCTGTGCCGAGATCTGGTGCACGGTAGAAATGCTGGTCTTCGGGAAGGTCACTGCACAAGTCTGCGGCTTGTGGCTCCTCGCTCTGCCACGCCTGGCCAAATTGCGGAGGCTCGACAAAGCTCCACCAGGAAGATGCTAGGAACTGACGTGCGACCACCTGCGCATCCGGGCCTTCCGCGCCCTCGTCAAGCGGCACGAAACTGACCGCCAGCCTGTCATAGCTGCACAGGTTCCTGACGCGGGTAAGATAGGGCCGTGTATCAAAGGCAAGGACATCGAGCGGCCGTGTGGCCGGTTCATCGCGCCGGAAGTCGGTCACTTCGATCGCACCCCACACCACATCGCGCAGGCGCTCATGCGTCTGTTGTGGCGGGGCCGTCCTGATCTCGGTCCTGGAAATCGTCTCCTGCGCCTGCGCCCCGGTTGCTGTGCCAATTGCCAGGGCAGAAAAAGCAGCCAGCAGGAGAGGACTATCCGGCCAGCGCACTATCGGCCGGCATCCCTTGCGGCGTTGATATCGACCGTGCGGGGCGTGGCGGCGAACAGTTCGGTGAAGGGATCGTCGCCCGTGTCCATCGTGTGCGGTTCGGTGCCTTCGCGCACGGTGGTGCGGCGCATGTCGCGGCGATAGGCGGTGTAATCATATTCGCCGCCGCGGTGCATGGTGCACAGATTGTCCCAGATCACCAGGTCGCCCACGTTCCATTTCACGTTGAAGACATACTGCGGCTGGGTGGCATGGGCGATCAGCTGTTGCAGCAGCGCGCGCCCTTCGGCCTTGTCCATCCCTTCGATATCCATCGTGTGCGCGGCAATGAACAGCGACTTGCGGCCCGATCCCTTGTGCACATGCACCAGCGGATGGCGCGCCTTGGGGCGGGCGTCGATTTCCGCCTCGTCAATATCGGCGCCGGCCTGCTTGCGGCTCCACCACAGCGAATTAAGGCCGACCTTGTCCTCTATCAGCGCCTTCATTTCCGGCGACAGGTCGTGATAGGCGCTGCGCGTATCGGCAAACCATGTTTCACCTCCCACGCCGGGCGGCGGCACGGCATGGGCCAGCAGCATCGAATAGGACGTGCGCTTTTCCATATAGGCGCTGTCGGTGTGCCACAGCCGGTCACCCTTGCGATATTCGATGGCGGCCTTGTCCTGCGTGATCTGGCCGTCCAGATTGAGGTTGGAAGCATCGAACAACTCGCGGCACGACAGGCGGTATTTCGCGCCCTCGCGCAAAGGCACACGCTCCAGATAGCCGAAATTGCGGCTGAATTCGACGTGCTGCTCGTCAGTCAGGCCGGTGTTGCGCCACACGGTCACGCCATAGGTGTCCATCGCATCGGTGACCTGCTTCAGCTCATCGGCGCTCAGCGGCTTCGTCAGGTCCAGCCCCGAACATTCGGCGCCGAATTTGGGCAATATGGGTTCGACTTTCAGCGGCATTTCTCTCTCCGAAACTTCTATTCTTGCGGGCGCTTCTTCTGCAGGCTTGCGCGCTTGCAGTGGGCGACCAGTTCACCGGCCTGATTATAGGCGCGATGGGCAAATGTTACGATACCCTGAGTGGGTCTGGATTTGCTTTCGCGCAATTCCAGCACTTCTGTCTCGATCCGCAGCGTATCGCCCACGAAGATCGGCACCGGAAAGCGCACCTCGTCCCAGCCCAGATTGGCCACGGCGGTGCCCTGCGTGGTGTCGTTCACCGAAATGCCCACCATCAAGCCCAGCGTGAAGCAGGAATTGACCAGTATGCGGCCATATTCGGTGTCCTTCATATATTCCGCATCAAGGTGCAGCGGCGCGGGATTATGCGTCAGCGCGCTCACCAGCAGATTGTCGGTTTCGGTCACCGTGCGCCGCAGCGGATGATCGAATGTCTGCCCGACGCTGAATTCCTCGAACCACAGGCCAGCCATGGATTGTCTCCTCTCTGCTCACCTCCTAGCGTGTAGCCACTGCCCGCGCTAGGATGCTCGCCATGACACGATTGATCCTGCCGCTCATCGCCCCTGTTGCCGCACTGGCGCTGTTGCCGGCCTGCTCCACCGTCTCCGCGCAGGAGGAGGAATACCCCGCCCGCGAACCGCAAGGGCAATGCGATGCAGCCGGCGTGCAGGACCTGATTGGCCAGAGGGCGACGCAGGAACTGGGCGCGACCTTGCTCACCCAGACCGGCGCGCGCGTGCTGCGCTGGGTTCCGCCCGGCACCGCGGTGACGATGGATTACCGCCCCGACCGGCTGACCGTTTCCTATGACGCGACCATGATGATTGAGAGGATCTCCTGTGGCTGAAGCAAGCAATAATGGGCCTAACGCCAATAGTCCTAACGCCAATGGTCCGAATGATGGCCGCCAGCGCATCCCGCCGCTCTCGCCGTTTGAGGAAACGGCCAAGTTCACCCGCGCCATCCGCGTGGACAACCGCATCATCGTTTCGGGCAATATCGGCGTCGAGGCAGATGGCAGTATTTCGGATGATGCCGGACGGCAGGCGGAACGCTGCTTTGAACAGATCATCGACTATATCCAGCAGCTGGGCGGATCATCGGCAGACCTGGTGCGCGTGCGCATGTTCGTGACCGATATCGCCGATGCGCAAATTGTCACCAATGCCTTCACCGCCGCCTGCGGCCATGCGCGGCCAACGGGCACGCTGGTGGCCATATCCGCGCTCGCCGGTCCCGCCTTCAAGGTGGAGATCGAGGCCGAAGCGATCATCGGCGCGGGGCAGTAGCGCGCGGCATGACCGGCCAGTTCCAGCTTACCGAAGACCAGCTCGCCATTCAGGACATGGCGCGGCGCTTTACCGCCGACAACATCACGCCCCACGCCGCTAGGTGGGATGAGGAGCATATCTTCCCGCTCGACGTGATCCGGCAGGCGGCGCAGCTGGGCTTTGGCGCGATCTATGTCAGCCAGGACAATGGCGGGATCGGCCTGGGGCGGCTGGAATCGGCGCTGATCATGGAGGCGATGGCCTATGGCTGCCCGGCCACCAGCGCCTTCATCTCCATCCACAACATGGCCGCATGGATGCTCGACACCTACGGTTCTGACGATCTGAAAGCGCGCTTCCTGCCGCAGATGGTGGGGATGGACCTGTTCGCCTCATACTGCCTGACGGAACCGTCCAGCGGGTCCGATGCGGCGGCGCTGAGGACCACGGCGGTGCGCGAAGGCGATCACTACATCGTCAACGGCACCAAGCAGTTCATATCCGGCGCGGGCGTGAACGACCTGTATTTCACCATGGTGAGGACGGGGGTGCGCACGGGGATGAAAACAGGCGAGGACGGACCGAAAGGCATCTCCTGCCTGCTGATCGAGAAGGACATGGCGGGCGTTTCCTTCGGCGCGCCCGAGCGCAAGACCGGCTGGCACGCCCAGCCCACCGCCAGCGTGATTTTCGACAATGTAAAAGTGCCCGCCGCCAATCTGGTTGGCGCAGAAGGCACAGGCTTCTCCATCGCCATGGCCGGGCTGGATGGCGGGCGGCTGAACATCGGCGCCTGTTCGCTGGGCGGGGCGCAGCGCTGCCTGGACGAAGCCATCGCCTACACCAGGACCCGCCAGCAATTCGGCAAGCCCATTGCCGCCTTCCAGAACACCCAGTTCACGCTGGCCGACATGGCGACCGAACTGGAGGCGGCGCGCGCGCTGCTGTATCTGGCCGCCGCCAAGGTGACGGATGGCTCACCCGACAAGACCCGTTTTGCCGCCATGGCCAAGCGGCTGGCCACCGATACCGGCAGCGCGGTGGCGGACCGCGCGCTGCAATTGCACGGCGGCTATGGCTATCTGATGGATTATCCTGTTGAACGCTTCTGGCGCGATCTGCGCGTGCATTCGATCCTTGAAGGCACCAACCAGATCATGCGGATGATTATTGGACGGGACCTGCTGAAAGAATGACATCGGATATCATGGCCCGGCGCGAAGGGGCCATCGGCCATATATCGCTGAGCCGCGCCAAGGCGCTCAATTCGCTGACTCTGGAGATGTGCGAGGCGATGATCGCGGCGCTGCTGCAATGGCGCGGTGATGCCAGCGTGGCGGCGGTGGTGATCGACCATGCCCCGCACACGCGCGGCTTTTGTGCAGGCGGCGATGTGGCGATGGTGCGCAGTTCCGCGCTGGAGGATGGCGGCAAGGCGGGCCGCGCCTTCTTCATGGCCGAATATCGCCTCAACCACCTGCTGTTCACCTATCCCAGGCCGGTGATCAGCTTCATGGACGGGGTGACGATGGGCGGCGGTGTGGGCATTGCCCTGCCCGCCAGCCTGCGCGTGGCAACGGAAAATACCCTGTTCGCCATGCCCGAAGGGGCCATCGGCCTGTTCCCGGACGTGGGCGCGGGCTGGTATCTGCCGCGCCTGCCCGGCCAGATCGGCAAGTTCATGGCGCTGACCGGCGCAAGGCTGGACGGGGCGGAATGCCTGTGGGCGGGGATCGCCACCCATTACCTCGCCAGCGAGGACGTGGAGGAGGCCAAGGCGCTGATCGCGGCAGAGCCGGCCGCCGCTGCGGAAATACTGACTGACCTGTCCTCCCCATCGCCCCAGCCGCGGCTGGCGGGCAATGCCGAGCCTATCGAACGCCTGTTCGGCCCCGATACGCTGGAAGCCATCATCGCCGCGCTGAAGGCGGACACCTCCAGATGGGCGGGCAAGGAACTGGCCGCGGTCACCAGCAAATGCCCCACCAGCGCCAAGGTGGCGCTGCGGCAATTTGCCAGCGCGCCCGCTGATTTCGCTGGCGAGATGGCGCGCGAATACGCGCTGGCCGCGCGCATGATCATGCGGCATGACTTCATCGATGGCGTGCGCGCGGTGCTGGTGGACAAGGATAACCGCCCGAAATGGAAGCCCGGCCAGGCCGAAGCCGTGAGCGAGGAGATGCTGGATGCGATCTTTGCCCCGCTGCCGCCGGGGGAGGAATGGACCCCGCTTGCACTCGCAGATTGAAGGCTTGAAAGAAATTCTCGCCATCGCCAGCACTTGCGATGCGCCCGCACCACCGCCATTGCGCTTGGTGCAATGAAAAGCCTTACCCATCTCCAGCGGCTCGAAGCCGAAAGCATCCACATCATGCGTGAAGTGGCGGCAGAGGCGACCAAGCCGGTCATGCTCTATTCCATCGGCAAGGACAGTGCAGTGATGCTGCATCTGGCCAAGAAGGCGTTCTATCCCTCGCCCCCGCCCTTTCCGCTGATGCATGTCGACACCACGTGGAAGTTCAAGGACATGTATGCCCTGCGCGAAAAGAGCGCGGCGGATGCGGGAATGGAACTGATCGTCCATCAGAACCCCGAAGCGACCGAGCGCGGGATCAACCCGTTCGATCACGGTCCGCTGCACACCGATATGTGGAAGACAGAGGGGCTGAAGCAGGCGCTCAACCTGCACGGCTTCGATGCTGCCTTTGGCGGCGCGCGCCGCGATGAGGAAAAGAGCCGCGCGAAGGAGCGCATCTTCTCCTTCCGCACCGCCAGCCACGGCTGGGACCCGAAGAACCAGCGGCCCGAGCTGTGGAACCTGTACAACACGCGCAAGGCCAAGGGGGAGAGCATCCGCGTCTTCCCGCTGTCCAACTGGACCGAGCTGGACATCTGGCAATACATCATGGCCGAGAATATCGAGATCGTGCCGCTGTATTTTGCCGCGCAGCGCCCCACTTATGTGCACGACGGCGGCCTGTTCATGGCCGACGATCCGGAGCGGCTGGAAAAGGTCATGGGCAAATTGCCCGAAATCACCAATCGCTCGGTGCGCTTCCGCACGCTTGGCTGCTTCCCGCTGACCGGCGCGGTTGAAAGCACCGCCGCCACGCTGGCCGAAGTGGTGCAGGAAATGCTGCTGACCACTACCAGCGAACGCGAAGGACGGGTGATCGACAAGGATGGCGGTGACGCTTCGATGGAGAAGAAGAAGCAGGAGGGCTATTTCTGATGGCTGACCTTCCCGGTTCCGATCCCGTCTATCAGACCGATGCGCTGATCGCAGAGGATATCGAGGCCTATCTGGAAACGCACCAGAACAAGGGCCTGCTGCGGTTCATCACCTGCGGCAGCGTGGACGATGGCAAGAGCACGCTGATCGGGCGGCTGCTGTACGATTCCAAGATGATCTTCGAAGACCAGCTGGCCGCACTGGAAGCGGACAGCAAGCGCGTGGGCACGCAGGGGCAGGAGATCGATTTCGCCCTGCTGGTGGATGGCCTGGCGGCCGAGCGCGAACAGGGCATCACCATCGATGTCGCCTATCGCTTCTTCAGCACCGAAAAGCGCAAGTTCATCGTCGCCGATACGCCGGGGCATGAACAATATACCCGCAACATGGTGACCGGGGCCTCCACCGCCGATCTGGCGGTGATCCTGATCGATGCGCGCAAGGGCGTGCTGGTGCAGACCAAGCGCCACAGCTTCCTCGCCAATCTGGTGGGCATCAAGCATATCGTGCTGGCGGTGAACAAGATGGACTTGGTCGATTACGATCAGTCCACCTTCGATCGGATCGTGGCCGATTACCGCGATTTCGCCAGGGAAATCGGCATTGCCGAGTTCACCCCCATCCCGATTTCGGGCTTCAAGGGGGACAACATCACCGCCGCACCATCGGCCAACACGCCGTGGTATTCAGGCCCCAGCCTGATCGACCATCTGGAAAGCGTGGAGATCGCCAACACCGCGGCGCAGGCACGCCCGTTCCGCATGCCGGTGCAATGGGTCAACCGCCCCAACCTGGACTTCCGCGGCTTTTCCGGCCTGATCGCATCGGGCGCCGTAAAGCCGGGTGACGAAGTGCGGATCGTCCCTTCGGGCAAGACCAGCACGGTCAAGTCCATCATCACCATGCCGAAGCCGGGCAGCAAGGACAGCGGCGAAATGGCCGAGGCCGTGGCCGGCGAATCGGTCACCATCTGCCTGACGGACGAAGTCGATTGCTCACGCGGCAGCGTGATCGCGGCGGCGGGCGATCCTCCCGAAAGCGCCGACCAGTTCGAAGCCAATCTGGTGTGGATGAGCGAGGAGGACCTGATCCCCGGTCGCGGGTACTGGCTCAAGCTGGCATCGCAGCAGGTCAGCGCCACAATCCAGCAGCCCAAGTTCGAAATCGATATCAACTCGATGGAGCATCTGGCAGCCAAGACGCTGAAGCTGAACTCCATCGGCGTGGTGGAAGTCACCACCGACAAGCCGATCACCTTCGAAGCCTATGAAACCAGCCGCGCGCTGGGCGGCTTCATCCTGATCGACAAGATCACCAATGCCACCGTGGGTGCAGGCACGATCAATTTCAGCCTGCGCCGGGCGCAGAACGTGCACTGGCAATCGGTCGACATCACGCGTGACCAGCATGCGGCGATGAAGAACCAGCGGCCCGCCGTGCTGTGGTTCACCGGCCTGTCGGGATCGGGCAAATCGACCATCGCCAATCTGGTGGAGAAGAAGCTGTTCCGGATGAACCGGCACACTTTCCTGCTGGACGGGGACAATGTCCGCCACGGGCTGAACAAGGATCTGGGCTTTACCGAGAGCGACCGGATCGAGAATATCCGCCGCGTGGGCGAAGTGGCGCGGCTGATGGCCGATGCTGGGCTGATCGTGATCACCGCCTTCATCAGCCCGTTCCGCGCCGAGCGGCAGATGGTGCGCGACATGCTTCCGGGCGGCGAATTCATCGAGGTCTTCGTCGATACGCCGCTGGCCGTGGCCGAGGCGCGCGACGTGAAGGGCCTGTACAAGAAGGCGCGCGCAGGGCAGCTTAAGAACTTCACCGGGATCGACAGTCCCTATGAGGAACCGGAGAGCCCCGAAATCCGTATCGATACGACTGCCATGACCCCCGAAGAGGCCGCAGACCTGGTGATCGACCAGCTGCTCGGCTCGGGTTAGGCGCGGCAGCCATGTTCTTGTTCTCGGGCCGCGAAAAGCACAGCCGGTCACTGGTGAAAGCCATCAGCTGGCGCGTTCTGGGATCGATAGACACGTTCCTGCTCAGCTGGTTCTTCACCGGCAGCCCCAAGGCGGCAGGTGCCATCGCCACCACCGAAGTGCTGACCAAGATGATCCTCTATTACGTGCATGAACGCGCCTGGAGCTCGGTCGGCTGGGGATTTGCGAGTGAGGAAGAGGCGCTGGACGCCGGGCAGGTAAAGCCGACCATAGCCGAAGTGATCGAAGAAGGCGGACAATGACAGACGCACAACTCGCTGCCCATCTGGCCCAGGTGGCCGGACGCATTCTCTTGCAGGTGCGCGACAGCGGCATGTTCGAAGGCAAGGCGCTGGGCAAGGCGGGCGACCAGACCGCCAACCAGTTCCTGGTCCACGCCCTGCGCCAGCAGCGCCCCGATGACGGCCTGCTGTCAGAGGAAAGCAAGGATACCGCAGAGCGGCTGGGCAAGTCGCGCGTGTGGATTGTCGATCCGGTGGACGGCACGCGCGAATATGGCGAGGCGCGGTCTGACTGGGCGGTGCATGTGGGCCTGGCGATAGACGGCCTGGCCACTATCGGCGCAGTCGCCCTCCCCGGCCTTGATGACGGGATCGTCCTGCGCACGGACCAGACAAGCCCCCTGCCCCCTGCCGCCGCCACACCGCGGCTGGTGGTCAGCCGCACAAGGCCCGCCGCAGAAGCCGTGGCCGTGGCCGAGGCACTGGGTGGAGAGCTGGTTGCCATGGGCAGCGCCGGTGCCAAGGCGATGGCGGTGGTGCGCGGAGAGGCGGAAATCTACCTCCATTCCGGCGGGCAGTATGAATGGGACAGCTGCGCACCGGTGGCCGTGGCGCGCGCGCATGGCCTGCATTGCAGCCGGATCGATGGCAGCCCGATGGTCTATAACCAGCCGGATACGTGGATGCCCGACCTGCTGATCTGCCGCCCCGAATGGGCCGAAAAAGTGCTCGATCTGGTGGCGAAAATCTGACCGCATCGCAGGCGAAGGGGGGATTTTCCGGACATGACGATAGACCGCCGCCCGGTTTCCTTCATCGCCACGGCAAAGGCAGAACAGGCGCTGGCCTTCTACCGCGATGTCATCGGCCTGTCGCTGGTGGCCGAAACGCCCTTTGCCATCATCTTCAACGATTGCGGCCACCAGTTGCGCATCCAGAAGGTGCCGCGAATGGTGCCGGTGCCCTACACATCGTTCGGCTGGTTCGTGACCGATATCTATGCCGAGATCGAACGGCTGCGCGATTACGACGTGGAATTCGAGGAATTCGACATGGTCGAACAGGACGCAGCAATGGTGTGGACCGTTCCCGATGGCGCCAAGGTCGCCTGGTTCCGCGATCCTGACGGCAATTTGCTGTCGCTGACGCAGGAACCGCCGATCGGCTAGGTCATGCAAGGGTGGCGCTTACAGCATGTCGCTGTCCGGGCTCCATTTCACCGTCAGTTCCACGCCGCTTCCCATCATCAGCAGGCTGGTCTGCAGGTCGGGCTTGGCGGCAATCGCCTGGCGCAGCGCCCGCGTCGCCTCGCGCGCGCCTTCGGGATAGATCATGTTGTCGGACACCAGCACGCCGCCTTCGGGCAGGCGCGGATAGACCGCTTCGAAACAGGCGACGTACAGGTTCTTCCAGATGTCGAGCAGGACGACATCGAACTGCTCGTCAGACTGCTCGACCAGAGCCACCGCATCGCCGCAGCGAAATTCCACATATTCGGCAAGGCCTGCCTGTTCCAGCATGGCGCGGGCGTGGTCCTGCTTGTGCGCCTCGCTATCGATGGAGATCACCCGGCCCCCGCACTGGCGCGCGGCATCGGCCAGGAACAGGGTGGAAAAGCCATAGGATGTGCCCAGCTCCAGGATCGTCCTGGCCTCACGCCCGATTGCCAGCGCACGCAGGAAATTCCCCACCTCCGCACCCACGGGCAGCAGGAATTCGTCCCGCCGATCACCAAAGCTCGCGCGCGGCAGGTCGCTGGTCAGATCGCGTTCCTGCTGGAGCCGCGCCTGATATTGCTCGAACACCGCCTGAGCGGCGGGATTGGTGAATTGGGGATCGGTCATGTGTATATTGCCTGTCTGTCAGTTCAGCTGAGCCATTTCCACGGGCCGGTGATCGCCAGCGTGCGCGTGGGGGAATAGGCGTTGACGAAAAGTGTGCGGCCATCGGGCGAGAAGCAGGCGCCCGCCGGTTCTGTCTGCACCCGCAGGCGGGCAAAGGCATAGGCCTCGCCGTCCGGCGTCACGCCGCGCAGATGGTTGTCGACAATGGCGGTATATTGATCCTCGCACACGATCAGGTGGCCATCGGGAGCAATAGTGATGTTGTCGCCAAAGCTGAACACGTCGCTGTCCGTACTCTCGTAAAACAGCTCCAGCGTATCGATGCCGTGCATGGTCGGGCGCATGCGGAATATCTGCCCCTGGCGGGCCGTGCCGCCGCTGGTGCAGGTGAAGAAGAACTCCCCCTCGCCCATCCACATGCCTTCGCCGCGCGCGAAAAGGGCCGCGCCCATGGCGTGTGCGCGCGTGCGCAGATCGTCTTCGGGCGATTCCACATCGTCCAGCGTGATCCACCGGCCACCGGCTGTCTGGCCCGGCTGCATGTGCGCACCGTCCCAGTTGCGGGTGTCGGCGATGCCTTCCACCACCAGCGCCTGCAACGTACCGCCTTCAGCCAGCCGTCCCGGAAAGCGCGGGATGAAGCGATAGAGCACGCTGTCGTCGCGGTCCTCTGTCATATAGATGATGCCGCTGGCCGGATCGACGCAGGCAGCCTCATGGTTGAAGCGGCCCATCGCGGTGAGCGGAACCGGCTGCACCTGCCGCCCGGCATCGGCCGGCACTTCGAACACCCAGCCATGATCGCGGTTGATGCTGCCGTCGGCCTTCGAGGTGTTCTCCTCACAGCTGAGCCAGCTGCCCCACGGAGTGACGCCGCCCGCGCAATTGCGGATCGTTCCGGCGAGCGAGCGATATTGCTGCTGCACTTCCAGCGTGGCCGCATCCATCACGATGGTGGTGGTGCCGCCCGGCAGCGGGATCAGGCTGCGCGCCACGGTATCGAAGGCGGGGCCGGTGGCGCCGCCCGCATCGTTCTGCGGCTGCAATTCATGGTTGCGGACCAGCGCGATCTGGCCGTTGCCAAGGTCGAAACAGCCCATGCCATCGGCGCGGTCGGGCACGGTGCCGCCATCGTCCATCGCATCGCCCAGCGCGGAAACCACGCGGTAGGAAAAGCCGCGCGGCAGGTCCAGCAGGCCAGCGGGATCGGCGATCAGCCCGCCATAACTGTCTGCCGGGGCCAGCGCGGTGAGCGCGCCACCAGACCTGCCGGCGCAGCCTGCGGCGGCCAGTGCAGCAAAGGCGCTGCCGGTAACACGGAGGAATTGGCGGCGATCGGCGGACATAGCAGTTTCCCGGCTGGACATGTTGGGGCGGACGTTACCCTCCCTGCACGTCTTGGACCACACACTTTACGGCAAAATGTCATCCGCGCTGTTGATGACACCGCAGGCAAGCTGTGCTGATATGCCAGCCGGGAAGTGAGGATTTGATGATCGAGACGCGCATACTTCGTTCGCTCGGGCTGGCGCTGGGCACGTCGGCTCTGGCGCTGGCCGCACCGCTGGCCCCACCGTTGATGGCGCAGGACGCAGCCAGCCTGCCGATCATCATGGCAGCCGACACCAGCGGCACGCCGGACGAGCGCGCCGCCACCATGCTGGCGCAGATGACCCATGCGGAAAAGCTGGCCATGCTGATGGGCTATTTCGGAGAGGATTTTGGACCCGCGCGCTTTACTGCGGACCCCAATGCGCGCGATGGCTCTGCCGGATATGTTCCGGGGATCGAGAGGCTGGGCATTCCCGCACAGTGGCAGGCCGATGCCGGGCTGGGTGTCGCCACGCAGGGCGGCGCGCCGGTCAAGCGAGCGCGAACCGCCCTGCCATCGGGGCTGGCAACCGCCGCCACATGGGACCGCGACATCGCCTTTGCCGGCGGCGCGATGATCGGGCGGGAGGCGCGCGCCGATGGTTTCAACGTGCTGCTGGGCGGCAGCGTCAACCTGATGCGAGAGCCGCGCAATGGCCGCAATTTCGAATATGCGGGTGAGGACCCGCTGCTGGCCGGAACAATTGTGGGCGCACAGATTGCCGGTGTGCAATCGAACCGGATCATCTCCACCTCCAAGCATTTTGCCGTCAACGATCAGGAAACCGATCGCGGCAATGGCAATTCGGTGCTTGAAGAGGGCGCCATGCGGATGAGCGACCTGCTCGCCTTCCAGATCGCCCATGAGATCGGCCAGCCGGGATCGGTGATGTGCGCCTATAACCGCATCAACGGACCGCACGCCTGCGAACATCCCTTCCTGCTCACGCAGGTTCTGCGCGGTGAATGGAACTGGCCCGGATATGTCCTGTCGGACTGGGGCGCGGTGCATTCCACCGCGGCTTCCGCCAATGCCGGGCTGGATCAGGAATCTGGACTGGGCCTGCAACGCGCCGGCTGGTTCGCCGCCGACAAGTTGAAGGCCGCGCTGGATGCAGGCGAGATCGACATGACGCGGATAGACCTGATGGTCAGCCGTATCCTGCGCACCATGTTCGCCCACGGCCTGATCGACGATCCGGTGAGCGAGGGCAATTTCATCGATTTCGGCACCAATCGCGCAGTCAGCCAGTCCGATGCCGAAAGCGGGATCGTGCTGCTGAAGAATGACGGCAACATCCTGCCGCTGGCCGCCAGCGCGCAACGCATTGCGGTGATCGGCGGCCATGCCGATGCGGGCGTGCTGTCTGGCGGCGGGTCGAGCCAGGTCTATCCCGATGGCGAAAATGCCGTACCGGGGCTGGAGCCGACCGGCTGGCCGGGTCCGGTGGTCTATTACCCGTCCAGCCCGTTGGAGGAACTGCGCACCCTGCTGCCCCAGGCGCGCATCACCTATCACGACGGGCGCGATCACGAGGCGGCGGCGGCGGTCGCCAATCAGGCCGATGTGGTGATTGTTTTCGGTACCCAATGGGCCAGCGAAAGCATCGACGTGCCGCTGTATATCGAGGACGACACGCTGATCGAATCGGTGGCGCTGAACAATCGCAACACCATCGTGGTGCTGCAAACCGGCGGACCGGTGCTGATGCCGTGGGCCGACAATGTCGCCGCAATCGTGGAGGCCTGGTATCCCGGCCGCATGGGCGGCGCAGCGATTGCCAATATCCTGACCGGCGCGGTCAATCCGTCCGGCCACCTGCCCGCCACCTTCCCGCGCTCGCTTGACCAGTTGCCCCATCCAGACGCGCCCCACGCAGGCGACGTGGTCTATTCCGAAGGTGCGGCAGTGGGCTATAAATGGTTCGACCGTGAAGGGCTGGAGCCGCTGTTCCCCTTCGGTCACGGCCTTTCCTATACTGATTTCGAATACGGCAACCTCACCGTCACCCGCGCAGGCGAGGGACTGGTGGCGACATTCTCCATCACCAATTCAGGCGACGTGGCCGGGGCCGATGCGGCGCAGGTCTATGTCTCCGGGGATGGCTGGGAAGCGCCGCAAAGGCTGGGCGGATATGCCAAGATCAGGCTCGATCCGGGAGAGACGCAGCTGGTCAGCGTGGCGGTCGATCCGCGCCTGCTGGCGATGTGGGACAATGCCAATCCGGGCTGGAGCCGCGCGGCGGGCACGTACCGGGTTTCGGTGGGTGAGAGTTCGCGCGATATCGCAGCAAGCACACAGATCGCCCTGCCCGCCAGCCACCTGTCCCCGCAATGGCGCCCGAATTAGGCCCCAACTAGAGGGTGATGGCAGGCATTTGCTGGTCGGCCACGCCCCAGCCGGACAGCGCCCCGCCCTGCGCGCGGAGGAGCAATTGCGCGGCATCGCCAATCGCAAAAACCTGCGGTCCGGCAATGTCGGCCAGTTCCTCCCACGTCACCGGAGCCGCTACCGGAGCGCCGGCGCGCGCGCGGGCTGAATAGGGCGCGACTGCGGTATTGCCGCGCTGGTTGCGCAGGTAATCGATGAAGATGCGCCCCTGTCGGCCCGCCTTGCTGATGCTGGCGGTAAAGCGGTCCGGTTCCTGCGCACTCATGCCTGTGGCCAGATCCCTGGCGAATTGCCGGTGCCGGTCCCACGAATGGCCCGCACGCAGCGGCACCACCACATGCAGGCCCTTGCCGCCTGTCAGCATGGCAAAGCTGGCAAGGCTGCAGGACAACAGCCTTTCGCGAATGGCGAATGCGGCCTGCCGGACCTGCGCAAAGCCGATTCCCTCACCCGGATCGAGGTCGAAAACCAGCCTGTCGGGGGCCTCCAGATCGGCGCAGGTGCTGGGCCAGGGATGGAACTCGATCGTGCCCATCTGCACGCAGGCGAGCAGGCCCGCCGCATCCGGGACATAGAGGTAATCCTGCGTCTTGCCGCTCTTTTCCGTGATCGCGATGGTGTGCACATGCGGACCGAAACCGCCGCTGTCATGCTTCTGGTAGAAGCACTTCTTTGCCCGTCCCTGCGGACAGCGCACCAGGCTGATCGGGCGCAGGGCAACAAACGGCAGCATCAACGGGGCGATGGCCGCATAATAATCGGCCAGATCACCTTTGGTCTGCCCGCTATCGGGAAAAATCACCCGGTCGCGGCTAGTAATTCGCGGCTCCGCATCGGTCATGCGCGGATGATGCCACGCCGCGCGGCCTTGCGATAGGCGCGACCTGCCGTCAGGCGTGTGCTCAGGCGATCCAGCTGCGCAGGATGAAGGCCACCACGCCCAGCGCGGCCACGCTCACACCCCAGATCGCCGCCATCCACGCGAGGCGCTTCCACAAGGGTGACTGATCGGCGGGCGAAGGCTCCATCAGTGGTATCCGTCCTTGCCCACCTTGCCGCGAAACACCCAGTATGCCCATGCGGTATAGCCAATGATCAGCGGCATGGTGATGGCCACACCCACCAGCATGAAGACCTGGCTGCGATAGGGGGCGGCGGCATCCCAGATGGTGACATCGGGCGGGACGACATTGGGCCAGATCGTGACCCCCAGCCCCAGCATGCCGAGGAAGAACAGGCCGAGCGACAGCCAGAAAGGCGCGCTTTCCGCCTTGCCCTTCAGCGAACGCCACAGGAAGATCGCCACGATGGCGGTCAGGATCGGCACCGGCGCTGCCCAGTAGACTTCGGGTGCCGTCAGCCAGCGCTCCGCATATTCGGGCCGCAGCGCCAGATTATACAGGCTGACCGCGCCCATCAGCCCTGCGGTGGCAAGGCCGGCGCGCAGGGCCAGCCGCCGGGCCTTTTCCTGCAAATCGTCTTCCAGCCGCCACACCAGCCAGCACGCGCCGAGCAGCGCATAGCCAGCCACCGTGCCCAGCCCGGTCAGCAATGTGTAGGGGGTGAGCCAGTCAAACCAGCTGCCGGCATAGGCGCGGCCTTCCACGGTAATACCTTGCAGCAGCGCGCCCAGCACCATGCCCTGAGACAGGGCGGCGAGCAGCGATCCGCCCATGAAGGCCATGTCCCAGAACGGCCGGTGCGCCTCGTCACGCCAGCGATATTCAAACGCCACGCCGCGAAACACCAGGCCCAGCAGCATGGCGATGATCAGTGGATAGGTGGCGGGCAAGATGATCGCATAGGCCAGCGGAAAGGCTGCGAAAAGTCCGCCGCCGCCCAGCACCAGCCAGGTCTCGTTCCCGTCCCAGAAGGGCGCGATGCTGTTCATCGCCCGGTTACGGCCTTCGCCCGGCTGGAAGGCGGGGAACAATATGCCGATGCCAAGGTCGAACCCGTCCATCACCACATAGGCAAAAATGCCAAAAGCGATGATGAAGGCCCAGATGGTGGTCAGATCGATGCTCATCGGGCATCTCCCTCGTCGGCTGGCAGCACTTGCGACTGGCCCGGGTTCTGCGTTGGTCCCGGGGTGATACCGGCGGTGCGGATCGGCCCCTTGTCGCCGCGTTTGACACCCGTCTCATGCGCCTTGGGCGCAGCGCTCATCAGCCGCAGCAAATACCATGTGCCGACGGAGAAGACCGCGAAATAGACGACGACAAAGGCCAGCAGCGATGCGGCAATGGCGGGCGCTGCCAGCGGACTGGCGGCATCCGCCGTACGCAGCAGGCCATAGATCACATAAGGCTGGCGGCCCACTTCGGTGGTCGCCCAGCCGGCAATCACGGCAACGAAGCCGGACGGGCCCATCACCAGCGCGGCGCGGTGCAGCCAGCTCCAGTCATACAGCTTGCCGCGCATGCGGGCGAGCAGGCTCCACACCCCGATGCCCAGCATGGCCACACCGATCGCGACCATGATGCGGAAAGCCCAGAAGACGATGAACACGGGCGGCTGCTCGTCATCGGGAATAGTGTCCAGCCCGGCCAGCGGCGCATTCAGATCATGCTTGAGGATCAGGCTGGAAAGCTTGGGAATGCCCAGCGCCCAGTCCAGCCGCTGCTCCTCGTCATTGGGAATACCGAAGACGTAGAAGGGCGCACCGTCCGGGTGGCTGTCATAATGGCCTTCCATCGCCATCACCTTTTGCGGCTGGTGCTCCATCGTGTTGAGGCCGTGCATGTCGCCCACGAAAATCTGCACCGGGGCCACCAGCGCGGCCATCCACATCGCCATGGAGAACATGGTGCGCGCGTGCTGGCTGGTGCGATCTTTCAGCAGGTGGAACGCGCCCACCGCGCCGACAACGAAAGCGGTGGTGAGATATGCGGCGGTGACCGTGTGCACCAGCCGATAGAGAAAGCTGGGGTTGAAGATGATCGCCCACCAGCTCGGCCCCGGCAGGTACTGGCCATTGGCGGCCAGCTCAAAACCGGTCGGCGTCTGCATCCAGCTGTTGACCGAGAGGATCCAGAAGGCGGAGACGAATGTGCCCGCCGCCACCATCAGCGTGGCAAAGAAGTGCAGCTTCCTGCCCACCTTATCCATGCCGAACAGCATCACGCCCAGAAAGCCGGCCTCCAGGAAAAAGGCGGTCAGCACCTCGTAAGCCATCAGCGGCCCTATCACCGGCCCCGCCACGTCCGAGAAGACCGACCAGTTGGTGCCGAACTGGTACGACATCACGATGCCCGAGACGACGCCCATGGCAAAGGCGATGGCGAAGATCTTCAGCCAGTATTTGAACAGGTCGAGATAGACCGGTTTGCCGGTCTTCAGCCACAGGCCTTCCAGCACGGCAAGATAGCTTGCCACACCGATCGAAAAGGCCGGGAAGATGAAGTGGAAGCTGATCGTAAAGGCGAACTGGATACGCGCCAGTATCAGCGCATCAACGGACTCGATCATGAGTGATCCTCTTCGAGTGTAATCAGTTGGTGGCGGCCTTGCGCCAGCGGTACAGGGTCTTCTCCGATATGCCGAATTCGCGGCAGGCTTCGGTCACGCCCTTGCCCGCAGCAATCATCCGCTCGATCTGCTGGCACTTCTGATCCTTGTTTTCGATCCGCGCCATCAAATCATTCCTCTTGCAAGATACTGGTCTTTGGGTTCGGCCGGAGAGCCATCGTCACTGGCCAGCTGGGACCAGGCGCTGTCCTGTGACAGGAACACCTTGCCGTTCAGCTCCTCCAGGAAATGCGTGTCCTTCAGCCGGTCCATCACCGGTCCCTTGACCTCCGACAGGTGCAGGCCAATGCCGCCATCGCCCAGCCGGTGGTTGATCGCCTCCAGGCTTTCCAGCCCGGTGGCATCGATAGCGTTGACCGCGCTGCACATCAGGATGACGTGGCGCAGCTCCGGCTTTTCGGCCACGCGCTCCAGCACATATTCCTCCAGCCAGCGGGCATTGAGATAGGTGAGGCTTTCATCGATGCGGATGGACAGCAGATGCGGCAGGGTCAGCACCTTGTGCCGCTCCACGTTGCGGAAATGCTCGGTCTCCGGCACACGGCCAACGATGGCGGCATGCGGGCGCGAGGCCTTCCACAGATACAGCAGCAGGCCCACGCAAACGCCCGAGATCACACCCATTTCCACGCCGGCCAGCAAGGTCATGCCGATGGTGGCGACATGGGCGGCAAAATCGCCCTTGGAATAGCGCCACAGCCGCACCGGCGTCTTCACGTCGACCAGGCTGAGCACGGCGACAATGATGGTCGCGGCCAGCGTGGCAATGGGCAGGTTGAACAGCAGCGGCGTGAGGAACAGCGATGCCAGCGCAATGCCCACGGCGGTATAGGCCCCTGCGGCAGGCGTCTGCGCACCGGCATCGAAATTGACCACGGAGCGGGCGAAGCCGCCGGTCACCGGATAGCCGCCGGAAAAGGCCGCAGCGATATTGGCCGCGCCAAGGCCCACCAGTTCCTGATCGGGCGCGATGCGCTGGCGGCGCTTGGCGGCCAGTGTCTGGGCAACGGAGACGCTTTCAACAAAGCCGATGATGGAAATCAGCAGCGCGGGCACCCACAGCTGGGAAATCAGGCCCAGGTTCATGCTCGGCACGGAGAACGGCGGCATGCCTTGCGGGACAGCGCCCACCAGTTTCACGCCCTTGTCCGCCAGCCCCAGCACGATCACCGCAACGATCGTCAGCGCGACTGCGATCACCGGACCTGCCTTGGCGGCCATGACTGCGGTCTTTTCACTCATCCCGGTCTTTTGCAGCAAGGGCGCAAAGCCCTTTCGCACCCAGAACAGGAAAGCCACGGCCAGCCCGCCGATAACCAGCGTGGGCCAGTTCACCGTGGTGATATTCTGCGCCAGCGAGGTGAGCATGTCCGGCCAGTTCTCACCGCCGCCGGCAATGCCCAGCACATGGCGCAGCTGGCTGGTGGCGATCAGGATACCGCTGGCGGTGATGAAACCGGCGATCACCGGATGCGACAGCAGGTTGGCCAGGAAGCCCAGGCGCAGCAGGCCCAGCACCGCCAGCATCACGCCCGACAATGCCGCCAGCGTGATCGCCGCTTGCAGATATTCGGCCGAACCCTGCGCCGCCACCGCGCCCGCGGCAGATGCGGTCATCAGGCTGACCACCGCCACCGGTCCCACCGCCAGCGTGCGGCTGGTGCCGAAAATGGCATAGGCCACCAGCGGCAGGATGGAGGCATACAGGCCCACGACTGGCGGCAGACCCGCCAGCAGTGCATAGGCCAGGCTTTGCGGGATCAGCATGATGGTGACGATCACCGCCGCCAGCATGTCTGCGCTCAGGGTGGCGCGGCTATATTGCGCACCCCATTCCAGGATTGGAAAATATCTCTTCAGCATGATGCCCCTGACTTGAAGCTGCTTGCCCTCTCAGGCGATCACTTGCCGGGACCGGCCAGCCACTCGCGGCCCTTGAGCATGCCGTTCCAGTAAATCCACGGCAGCGCATCGGCCTTCAGTATCCACGACAGGCGAGAGGCCTTGGTGCCGTCAATCAGCCAGGTGGGGAAGCTGGGTTGCAGCACACCGCCATAGCCGAATTCAGCCAGCACGATCTTGCCGCGTTCCACCGTCAGCGGGCACGAGCCATATCCGTCATAGGCAGCGAAAGGCTTCTTGCCGTCGATCACCGCCAGCGCGTTCATCGCCACCACCGGAGCCTGCTTGCGCGCGGCTGCGGCGGTCTTGGCATTGGGCGCGCTGCACCCGTCGCCAAGGCCGAAGACATTGGGGAAGCGGGTGTGTTGCAGGCTGTACTGGTCGACCTCGACAAAGCCGTTCTCGGCCGCCAGCGGGCTGTTGCGGATGAAATCGGGCGCGACCTGCGGGGGGACGACATGGATCATGTCGAACTTCACCTTCTCCTCACCGTCCCTGGTGGCGAAAGTGGCGATCTGGTTCGGTCCATCGACCGCGATCAGATTGCTCTCCAGCTTCAGTTCAATGCCGTATTTGTCGACATATTCCATCAGCGCGGGGACATATTCCTTGATGCCGAACAGCGCGCCGCCAGCGTTGCGGAACTGCACCGTCATATTATCCAGAACGCCCGCCCTGCGCCACGCATCGCATGACAGGTACATGCTCTTTTGCGGAGCGCCAGCGCATTTGATCGGCATCGGCGGCTGGGTGAACAGCGCCGTTCCGCCTTTCAGCTTGCGCACCAGTTCCCACGTATAGGGGGCAAGGTCGAAACGGTAATTGGAGGTGACGCCGTTCTTGCCCAGCGTCTCCTCAACACCGGCGATCTGGCCCCAGTCGAGCTTGATGCCCGGTGCCGCGATCAGCAGATCATAGCTCAGCACATCGCCGTTTTCGGTGGTGAGCTGGTTGTTGGCAGGATCGAAACTGGCCACCGCCTGCTGGATCCAGGTCGTGCCCTTGGGGATTACGCTGGCCATCGTCCTGCGGGTAACGGGCGCTTCGAAAATGCCGCCACCCACCATCGTCCAGCCCGGCTGGTAGAAATGCTCGGTCGCGGCATCGACAATGGCGATGTCGAGACTGGGCCGGCGCCGCAACATGCTCGCGGCCACGGCAATGCCTGCCGAACCGCCGCCTACAACGACTATCTGGTGCTTGATCTCGGCCATTTTCCTGTCCTCTCATCCGGGCGCTGCGCAGATATTTGCGCTGCGTCAGCTCACATTCTGTCGATCGCCCAACTGTGCACCATCATGCCAGCAAGCATGGCGATCACGAACACCCCTGCGGCCAGCGGCGCCGTGCCGAGCGCGGCAACAGCCGGTCCCGGACACAATCCGCCCAGGCCCCAGCCAATGCCGAACAGGGCCGCGCCGCCAATCAGCTTGCCGTCGAGATTTTGCGTGCCCGGCAGGTGGAAGGCGCTGTCACCCAGCGGTTGGGCCATGCGGCGCTGGATCAGCCAGGCCGGGCCCATCACTAGAATGGCGCCGCCCATCACGAAGGCCAGCGTCGGGTCCCAATCACCAAACAGATCGAGGAAGCCGCGCACGCGCGAAGGGTCCGTCATGCCCGAAAGCGTCAGGCCGATGCCGAATATCAGTCCGGAGACAAGGCCGATCAGGTTCTTCATCACCAGCCACCTCCAAGCGCATTGACCACGGCCACGGTCACAATGCCGCTGACCATGAAAGTTGCGGTGGCGACCACCGAGCGGCGCGACAGGCGCGACAGTCCGCACACGCCGTGCCCGCTGGTGCAGCCACTGCCCAGGCGCGTGCCGATGCCAACGATCAGTCCGGCTGCGGCGAGCAGGGATAGGGAGGGGGGATAACTCGCCGCAACCGGACCGAAGGCCAATGCAAAGGCGAGACCGCCCAGCACCAAACCAACCACGAAATAGATGGACATGCTCCGGGGCATGGAGCTCTTGGCGATGCCTGTGGCACGCGCCAGCACGCCGCTGACGCCGGCAATCCGGCCGGCACCCAGCAGCATGATGGCCGCCGAAAGCCCGATCATCAGGCCACCGACAAGGCCCTGTATGGGCTGCGCATCTGGAAAGCCGGGGATGATCATACCGCGTTCACAGGGATCTTGATGTAGCTCACACCATTATCTTCCGGCTCCGGCAGATGGCCGCCGCGGATGTTCACCTGCACCGATGGCATGATCAGATCGGGCAGGTCCAGCGTGGCATCACGCGCAGTGCGCATGGCCACGAACTCATCCTCGCTCACGCCCTCATGGACGTGGACATTGCCGTCAATCTGCGCGCCCACCGTGGATTCCCACGCATAGGTATCGCGTCCCGGTGCCTTGTAATCATGGCACATGAACAGGCGCGTTTCGCGTGGAAGCTTCAGCAGGCGGCGGATCGACTGATACAGTTGCCGCGCATCGCCGCCGGGGAAATCCGCCCGGGCGGTGCCATAGTCAGGCATGAACATCGTATCGCCCAGGAACACCGCATCGCCGATGACATAGGCCATGTCTGCCGGCGTATGGCCGGGCACATGCAACGAGATTGCCGGGATGGAGCCGACCTTGAAGGTGTGGCCATCCTCGAACAGATGATCGAACTGCGAACCATCACGCTGAAAATCGCTACCGGCATTGAAAAGCTTGCCGAAGACGTTCTGCACATGGGTGATCTGCTGACCGATCGCCAGCTTGCCGCCCAGCTTCTCCTGCAGATAGGGTGCGGCGGAAAGATGATCGGCATGGGCATGTGTTTCCAGCAGCCACGTCACCTTCAGTTTATTCGAATTAACATATTCGATAATCTTGTCGGCGGAGGCGAAGGAGGTCCGGCCAGAGTTCGCCCGGTAATCGAGAACCGAGTCGATGATGGCCGCCTCGCTTGTGGCGGGATCACTCACTACATAGGTTATCGTATAGGTTGCCTCGTCAAAAAACCCCGCAATCGTGGGCTTCTTGGCGGAATCACTCAATGTCGATTCTATCTGCTCGACAGCCTGCTTCAGCACATGGTCGGTCATAATCGGAACCCCTTGGAACATATTTACATATATTATGTATGTGTATTGCCATGCGAATGTCAAGATGCTAGCCACAGTGTCATGGAAGATAACGAACACCGCCATTGCCTGCGCATTGGTGACGCCGCTCCGGATTTTACCGCACGCAGCACCGCTGGTCCGGTCAGCCTGTCTGACTTTCGCGGAAAATGGGTGCTGCTGTTCTCCCACCCGGCCGATTTCACGCCCGTGTGCACCAGCGAATTCGTCGCCCTCTCGCAGGCGTCCGACCGGTTCGCGGCGATGGATTGCGCGCTGCTGGCACTGTCGGTGGACAGTCTTTATTCGCACTTCGCCTGGGTCCGCGCGATCTATGACCGGTTCGGAGTGGAAGTGCGCTTTCCGATCATTGAAGATCCCACGCTGGTTGTCGGCAAGGCCTATGGAATGGTCTCACCCGATGCGCATGACAGCTCCACCGTGCGGACCAATTTCTTCATCGATCCCGAGGGGACAATCCGCGCACTTGCCTGCTATCCGCTCAATGTCGGGCGATCGGTTGAGGAGATGCTGCGCACACTCGCCGCCCTCAGGGCCGCAGACGAAACCGGCAAATTGGCACCGCAAGGCTGGAAGCCGGGTGACGCCCTGCTCGATCAGCCGGACGCCAATCTGGACACGCTGTTCAGCAAGGACAATCCAACGGACTGGTTCCTCGCCCGAGGCAATGACTCATGAGTGAGGCCCCGATCGAGGCCTTCAAGGCATTGGGCCATCCGGTACGCTACCGCATCCTGGCCGCACTTGCCGGCGGTGAGCGCAATGTCGGTGAGATCGAGGAGGCGAGCGGAATTGGCCAGCCCGCCTTGTCACAACAGCTGGCGGTTCTGCGCAAGGCAGACCTGGTCACCACAAGGCGCGAGGCCAAGCAGGTCTATTATGCGCTGGAACTGGAGCAGCTGGCACAGGTCCAGCAGGCAATCGCAATACTTGCGCCGCAAGACGGCGGAGCGCCTGCAAATCCCGCATCGCCGCACAAGCGCCGCTCCGGCGCCGCCGTGTTCGCCCGCTTGGGCCGATAACCAGCAAGCCTCGGATTCCGGCCCGCAGCCAGCTGCGCAGTTCCCGAACCGTCGGGGCAATTTCAAGAACCCGAACCCAAACGCAAAAAAGCCGCCCCATCGGGACGGCTTGCTGTTGTATTTGTATCTATTGGTGGTTGCGGGGGTTGGATTTGAACCAACGACCTTCAGGTTATGAGCCTGACGAGCTACCGGACTGCTCCACCCCGCGGCACCAAACTGGCCTGTCGGAACCGAATGGGTCCGGAGGCCTGAAAACGCCTCAAAATCGCAAAGGATAGAGACGCCAAAAGGGCCGTCCTTGAAGGACAGCCCTTTGACTTGTGAATGGGTTACCTTGCTGCCCACCGGCTACAATGCCTGGCGGCGTCCTACTCTTCCAGTGCTTGAGCACTAGTACCATCGGCGCTGTCTGGTTTCACGGCCGAGTTCGAGATGGGATCGGGTGGGTCACAGACGCTATGACCACCAAGCAATGAAGCCGGTGTGCGGGCAAGGTTTTAAATCGATGCTGTTGTTTCATTATGGGCGATCATCCGGCTTGGACAAATCCTCCGTTCAATGAGGCAAACCTTTGCAGGCCTGTCATTGATGGTGGGACTCACAAGCGCGAACAGAACTATTAGGACTGGTTAGCTACATGCATTACTGCACTTCCACACCCAGCCTATCAACGTGATGGTCTATCACGGTTCGATGATTGCTTATCTTGAGGGAGGCTTCCCGCTTAGATGCTTTCAGCGGTTATCCCTTCCGTACATAGCTACCCTGCGGCACTGCTGGCGCAATGACAGGTACACCAGAGGTACGTTCACCCCGGTCCTCTCGTACTAGGGGCAACTCCTCTCAACAATCGACGCCCACGGCAGATAGGGACCAAACTGTCTCGCGACGTTCTGAACCCAGCTCACGTACCACTTTAATTGGCGAACAGCCAAACCCTTGGGACCTGCTCCAGCCCCAGGATGTGATGAGCCGACATCGAGGTGCCAAACACTGCCGTCGATATGAGCTCTTGGGCAGTATCAGCCTGTTATCCCCGGCGTACCTTTTATCCGTTGAGCGATGGCCCTTCCACGAGGGACCACCGGATCACTATGACCGACTTTCGTCTCTGCTCGACTCGTCAGTCTCGCAGTCAGGCAGGCTTATGCCATTGCACTCTCGCAGCCGGTTTCCAACCGGCCTGAGCCTACCATCGCGCGCCTCCGTTACTCTTTAGGAGGCGACCGCCCCAGTCAAACTACCCGCCACAGAGGGTCCTACTACCGGATAACGGTAGTTAGTTAGACATCAGAAAACAGCAGGGTGGTATTTCACCTATGGCTCCACTCGGACTGGCGCCCAAGTTTCAAAGCCTCCCACCTATGCTACACAACTCTTTCCTAATGCCACTCTGAAGCTGCAGTAAAGGTGCACGGGGTCTTTCCGTCTAACCGCGGGTATCCCGCATCTTCACGGGAACTTCAATTTCGCTGAGCATATCCTGGAGACAGTGGGGAAGTCGTTACGCCATTCGTGCAGGTCGGAACTTACCCGACAAGGAATTTCGCTACCTTAGGACCGTTATAGTTACGGCCGCCGTTTACTGGGGCTTCAATTCGGAGCTTGCACTCCTCCTCTTAACCTTCCAGCACCGGGCAGGCGTCAGACCCTATACGTCGTCTTGAAGCCGACTTAGCAGAGTCCTGTGTTTTTGATAAACAGTCGCTACCCCCTGGCCTGTGCCCCCAACAATTGCTTGCGCAAAGGTTGGGCCTCCTTCTTCCGAAGGTACGGAGGCAATTTGCCGAGTTCCTTCAGGATACTTCACTCAAGCGCCTTGGTATACTCTACCTGACCACCTGTGTCGGTTTCGGGTACGGTCTATATGAAGAGGCTATTTCCTGGAACAGCTTGGCAGCCCGATCAATCCAATAAGATCGAACTACTTCCACCATCCGTCACACATCTTCAGGCCCACGAATATTAACGTGGTTCCCATCGACTACCCCCTTCGGGCTCGTCTTAGGGGCCGGCTCACCCTGCGCCGATTAGCGTTGCGCAGGAACCCTTGGTCTTTCGGCGAGAGGGCATCTCACCCTCTTTATCGCTACTCATGTCAGCATTCGCACTTCCGATATCTCCACCGTCGGTTACCCTTCGGCTTCATCAACTTACGGAACGCTCCGCTACCGCTCATAGTAAACTATGAACCCTAAGCTTCGGTGCATCACTTTAGCCCCGTTACATCTTCGCCGCAGGATCTCTTATTTAGACCAGTGAGCTGTTACGCTTTCTTTAAAGGATGGCTGCTTCTAAGCCAACCTCCTGGTTGTTTTGGAAATCCCACATGCTTTCCCACTTAGTGATGACTTGGGGACCTTAGCTGTAGGTTAGGGCTGTTTCCCTTTTGACGACGGACCTTAGCACCCGCCGTCTGTCTGCCGAACAAGACTCATCGGTATTCGGAGTTTGGTTAGGTTTGGTAGATCTCGCGACCCCCTAGCCCATCCAGTGCTCTACCCCCGATGGCATACATTCGACGCTCTACCTCAATAGATTTCGCGGAGAACCAGCTATTTCCCGGCTTGATTGGCCTTTCACCCCTAAACACAACTCATCCGAGCATTTTTCAACATACAACGGTTCGGTCCTCCAGTGCATGTTACTGCACCTTCAACCTGGTCATGCCTAGATCGCCGGGTTTCGGGTCTAATCCAACATACTATGTTCGCCCTATTCAGACTCGCTTTCGCTGCGCCTACACCTAACGGCTTAAGCTTGCATGTTAGATTAAGTCACTGACCCATTATGCAAGAGGTACGCTGTCACCCCCCAAAGGGGCTCCAACTGATTGTAAGCATTCGGTTTCAGGTACTTTTTCACTCCCCTAATCGGGGTGCTTTTCACCTTTCCCTCACGGTACTTGTTCACTATCGGTCATGTACGAGTATTTAGGCTTGGAGGGTGGTCCCCCCATGTTCAGACAGAATTTCACGTGTTCCGCCCTACTCGAGTCCTTCATCATCACTTTTGCATACGGGGCTGTCACCCGCTATGGCCACTCTTCCCAAAGTGTTCTGCTAGTTGAAATGAAGGCACTGGCCTGGTCCGCGTTCGCTCGCCACTACTAACGGAATCTCGGTTGATGTCTTTTCCTCCGGGTACTGAGATGTTTCAGTTCCCCGGGTTTGCTTCACCAAAGTTATTTTATTCACTAAGGTAATACCTTATCCACCTCGCCCGGATCCCTCGAAAGAGACCAGGAAGAAATGGTGAAGGTGGGTTTCCCCATTCGGAAATCGCCGGATCAAAGATTGCTCACATCTCCCCGACGCTTATCGCAGCGTGCCACGTCCTTCATCGCCTGTACATGCCAAGGCATCCACCAAATGCTCTTACCTCGCGCTTGAGAATCCACACCATCAACGACAAGCCTGCATAACGCTTGATCGCCTTGCAATGATGCGGAGGATTATCTCAGCCAGATAATCAATTTAAAATTGAATTTGTGATGATATCGCCTGACAAAGCTCAGCCCCGAAGGTCTGACCCTGTACGACGATACCGCCACGGCATCGATTTAAAAACCCATTCACAATGTCAAAGACGTACGGCCAATGCCGTACTACCGGGCCCTGGATTTGCATCCGGACCGGATTTCGTTTCTTCATCTCTGGATCTGTTTGGCTGGTGGAGCCTATCGGGATCGAACCGATGACCCCCTGCTTGCAAAGCAGGTGCTCTCCCAGCTGAGCTAAGGCCCCAATTGCAACCAAACGGATAGTGGTGGGCCTGGGTGGATTCGAACCACCGACCTCACCCTTATCAGGGGTGCGCTCTAACCAACTGAGCTACAGGCCCGCTGCCTTCGCTAGCCGCCAAATCCATAAAGGTTTGGGCGTGCCGCGGGCGGCGTTAGCCAGCTCAGGCATAAACACCACACGCCAAGGCGCCTGGTGTTTTTTCCAGAGATGAAGGGACATGAGGACGACGGCATGTTCTTTGGAAGAGGAGGAAGCACTTCCGGCAACAAGTGCCGGCGCTTTCCGCCAATATCCTTAGAAAGGAGGTGATCCAGCCGCAGGTTCCCCTACGGCTACCTTGTTACGACTTCACCCCAGTCGCTGATCCCACCGTGGTTGGCTGCCTCCTGTAAACAGGTTAGCGCACCACCTTCGGGTGAAACCAACTCCCATGGCGTGACGGGCGGTGTGTACAAGGCCTGGGAACGTATTCACCGCGGCATGCTGATCCGCGATTACTAGCGATTCCGCCTTCATGCTCTCGAGTTGCAGAGAACAATCCGAACTGAGACGGTTTTTGGAGATTAGCTAACCCTTGCGGGATCGCTGCTCACTGTCACCGCCATTGTAGCACGTGTGTAGCCCAGCGTGTAAGGGCCATGAGGACTTGACGTCATCCCCACCTTCCTCCGGCTTATCACCGGCGGTTTCCTTAGAGTTCCCAACTAAATGATGGCAACTAAGGACGAGGGTTGCGCTCGTTGCGGGACTTAACCCAACATCTCACGACACGAGCTGACGACAGCCATGCAGCACCTGTCACTTGTCCAGCCGAACTGAAGGAAATCATCTCTGAAATCCGCGACAAGGATGTCAAACGCTGGTAAGGTTCTGCGCGTTGCTTCGAATTAAACCACATGCTCCACCGCTTGTGCAGGCCCCCGTCAATTCCTTTGAGTTTTAATCTTGCGACCGTACTCCCCAGGCGGATAACTTAATGCGTTAGCTGCGCCACCCAAGCTCTATGAGCCCGGACAGCTAGTTATCATCGTTTACGGCGTGGACTACCAGGGTATCTAATCCTGTTTGCTCCCCACGCTTTCGAACCTCAGCGTCAATACCTGTCCAGCGAGTCGCCTTCGCCACTGGTGTTCTTCCGAATATCTACGAATTTCACCTCTACACTCGGAATTCCACTCGCCTCTCCAGGATTCTAGCCTAGCAGTTTCAAAGGCAGTTCCGGGGTTGAGCCCCGGGATTTCACCCCTGACTTACTTGGCCGCCTACGTTCGCTTTACGCCCAGTATTTCCGAACAACGCTAGCTCCCTCCGTATTACCGCGGCTGCTGGCACGGAGTTAGCCGGAGCTTATTCTCCAGGTACTGTCATTATCATCCCTGGTAAAAGAGCTTTACAACCCTAAGGCCTTCATCACTCACGCGGCATTGCTGGATCAGGCTTTCGCCCATTGTCCAATATTCCCCACTGCTGCCTCCCGTAGGAGTCTGGGCCGTGTCTCAGTCCCAGTGTGGCTGATCATCCTCTAAGACCAGCTATGGATCGTCGCCTTGGTGAGCCTTTACCCCACCAACTAGCTAATCCAACGCGGGCCCATCTAAAGGCGATAAATCTTTGGTCCGAAGACATTATTCGGTATTAGCAGTCATTTCTAACTGTTATTCCGAACCTAAAGGCAGGTTCCCACGCGTTACGCACCCGTGCGCCACTCACCCCGAAGGGTTCGTTCGACTTGCATGTGTTAGGCATGCCGCCAGCGTTCGTTCTGAGCCAGGATCAAACTCTCAAGTTTGTGTCACATACAAAACCGGCACGATCTGACGATCGCTAACCAGTCAAGCATGAGCTTCAAGGAGCCGATACCTGCACTATCTAACGTAATGGATACGAAGGACATGCATCATCACAACGCAGACGTGGTGTCCGCGAAGGATGTGGCAATCGGCTTAAGTTAACCGGTACCCGGAGCCTTGAGACCCCCGGACCGGGCGCCGTCGCCCACATGTCCCTTCATCTAAAATACGACAATGTCAAAGAGCCACTCAACAGAAAGAAGCGGACAGTTAGCGTTCCCCGATTTAATCTACCGGGGGACTTGCTGTCCGATCTATGTTGGCGACCAGTGCGAGGAGAAGGTTGAAACCGTCGTCTCCGCTCCGGTGAGAGGGCATATATGGGGGCCTTTGAGTCGGGTCAACGCCTTTCTGCAATTTTATTTCAAAAACGTCGTAATTGGCGGAAATCCGCGGTTTTCCGTGGGTCCAGCTGGGCATGGCACCCGGTTTACCCCCTTGATCGCCCCGTCTGGTGGCAGTCTGGCGGTAGTCTGTTACCGTCTGCTCCCCTCATCTGCCGGTCCAAATGCGATTCCACACCCTGGATCACGGCCATTGGCGGCAAAGCCTGGGTGGATTCGTGCCTGCGGGTGTTCGAATCGTGCTGATCGGCGTTCTTTTGATTCGGCGTGCCCGCAGCTGTGACAGCCAAGGCGTGTCGCACCAGTTGGCGGCAATGCCCGAAAAGAGGCCGTCACTTGCTCTATATGCAGGGTGGATAATGACCGCTGATCCGGGCCTCATCTGACGGCCTCTATATACGCCTCTATATAGGGGCCTGATCTGGGGCCTGATCTGGGGGCGTTCAAAATGCCCTGATCCGCGCGCTGTCATGCGGCGGATATTGCGGCTCTGCCCGCCGCCCTTCCCCCGTCCCTTTGAAAGCTTCGTTAACCAAAAACGGGCAAAGAAGGCACCGAGCGAAACGAGTTTGCGCACGTGCCCGGGATTTGGGCGCGCCGCGCAACATGCCTGGGCCCAACGATGACTGTGACCGAAGACCTGCCTGACACACCTCCCGCGCTGAGCGTGGCGATGAGCGTATATAATGGCGAGCGATTCCTGGCCGAGGCGATCGAGAGCATACTGGCGCAGAGCTTTACCGACTTCGAATTCCTGATCCTGGACGACGGATCGAGCGACGGCACCGCCGATATCATCCGCCGCTATGCCGGTCAGGACCAGCGCATCCGCCCGATCATCCGGGAGAACCGCGGCCTGATCGTCAGCCTCAACCAGTTGCTGGCCCTGGCACGCGCACCAATCGTGGCTCGCATGGATGCGGACGACAACAGCCGGCCCAGTCGATTCGAGACGCAGCTGCGCTTCCTGGCGGAGAACCCCGATCACGGGGTGGTCGGTAGCTGGAGCCAGGATATGGACGAGAACGGATCGCTGTTCCTGTCCAAGGGCCGCGAGCATCCTGTCACGCATGAGCAGTTCGAGCACAACATGGCGCATGGCGGGCCGTTGTTCTGCCACCCGGCGGTGATGTACCGGCGCGATCTGGTGCTGGCGCAGGGCGGTTATCATGCCGCCTTCCGCCATTGCGAGGATCTGGACCTGTGGCTGCGGCTGGCCTCCGTCACCAGGCTGGCCAATATTCCCGAGCGGCTGATCCAGTACCGCCATTATGCCGGACAGGTATCGAAGCGCCACGCGACCGAGCAGCAGATCGGCGCTGCGGTTGCCTATGAAGCCTATCACCAGCGCGCGGCGGGCAAGGATGATCCCACCGCCAGTCTGGACCAGCTGCCCCCCATCGATCAGCTGGATGCGCTGTTCGGCGAGCAGGGCATCGGTCAGCGCGTGCGGGAGAAAGTGGCGCGCGGCATATTGCATTCGCCCGTGGGCCTGCGCGATCAGGGTTTCGACATCATGCTCAGCCATATCCGCGAGGGTGGATCGCATGAAGGCATGTGGCGCACTGTGCTGCGTCTGGTGCGGCTGGGCGAGCCGCTGCGCGCGCTGCGCCTGACCACCGTGCTGGCAACGAACTGAGGCACGGCGTGGCCGAAGCGACCTCCCACCCCCCCGACGGCGATGATCCCGCCGCAAGGGAGCCTGCCACCAGAAGCGTGCGCAGCGCAGCGGTGTGGGCGATGGGCAGCCAGTACACCGGCTTCGTCATCCAGTTCATCACCTCCGTCATCATCTCGCGCTTTTTCCTCGCGCCCGATGAGGTAGGCCTGTTCTCCATCGCCCTGGCCGCCGCGATGATGGTGGCGGTGCTGCAGGACTTTGGCCTCACCCGATATATTACCGGTCTGGCCCGGCTGGATCATGAAGAAACGGCCCGCTGCTCCAGCGTGGCGGTGGTCTTTTCATGGACCGTGGGCCTGGCCATTGCCGCGGCATCGCCGGCAGTGGCATCCTTCTATGGCCATGCGGACCTGCTGCCGATCCTGCTGATCATCGCGCTCAGCTATGGCTTTTCCGCATTCTCGATCATGCCGGTCGCTCTGCTGTCGCGCGAAATGGCCTTTGGCCGTCTGTTCGTGGTCAATGTGTCGAGCGCCTTTGTGCAGGGCGGCGTGGCGATTGGCATGGCGATGGCGGGCTTTTCCGCCCTGTCGCTGGCCTGGGCGATGGTGGCATCGGCTGCCATCCGCGCCATTGCCGGGCAGGCCCTGCGCCCGGCCCTGCCCTTTCCACCGCGCTTTGACGGGCTGGCCGAGGTCCTGCGCTTCGGTTCGCAATCGAGCTATCTGTTCATCATCGGCGCGGTCGGCTCCCGCTCTGCCGACCTGATCGTCGGCAAGTTCCTCAGCCTTGCGGCCACCGGCATCTATACCAGATCGACCGGGCTTGCCTCGCAGCTGCGCACTCTGGTTTCTGGCGGTATAGGCAGCGTGGTCTATCCATCCTTTGCCCGCATCCAGCGGCGCGGAGGATCGCTGGCCGAACCCTATCTCAAGGTCGTCGCCTGTTTCACCGCCAGCACATGGCCGGTGATGGCAGGCCTTGCGATTGGCGCGGAGCCACTGGTGGAATCGCTGTTCGGCCCGCGCTGGATCGCCGTTGCCCCCATCCTGCAACTGATCGCCATCAGCGAGATGCTGTTCGAAGCGCTGCCGATGCAGATGGAAATCCCCATCCTGCATGGCGAGATGAAGAAGCTGACGCGGCGCAACATCCTCGATACCATCGTATCGGTGACGCTGCTGATCGCGGGCGCGATGGTCTCGGTGGAGATGGCCGCCGTCTCGCGCATTGCCTATGCGGCGATCTGGATCTTCATCTATGTGTTCTTCATCTGCGGGTTGATCGACCTTTCGCCGCTGCGGCTGGTGCGGATCTATGCCAAGGGGCTGGTCGCCACCGTTGCCGCCATCGTCCCGCTCAGCATCGCTGCCCTTGTCATGCCCGATTTTCGCTATTGCGGGATTGCCACGCTGGGCAGCTTTGCGCTGATGGGCGCGCCGCTCTGGCTCGCCGCCCTGTGGCTGCTGCGCCATCCGCTGTGGGATGAGATTGTCAGCATCGGGTCCGGCTTCGCCCTGCGGCTGCGCGCGCGGCAGGCCTGAGCAGCGCGATGCGTTTCGTCTTTGCCATCCTCGCCCATGCCAACGCCGACCAGCTGGCCCGGCTGATCGACACCTTGCTGGCGCCCGACAGCGACGATCTGGTGGTGCTGCATCTGGACAGGAGATCGGACCTGTGGCGCCATCAGCGTGATCGCTTTGCCGCCCATCCATCGGGGCGGCTGCGGCTGGTGATGCACCCGACGAAAGTCCTGTGGGCGCATCGCAGTCTGGTCGAGGCGCAGCAGCTGCTTGTGCGCGAGGCATTGCGCGCGGACTTCGACTATTTCCATTTGCTGAGCGGGGCGGACTGGCCGGTCTGTTCGCGCAGCCGGATGGTGGAGGACATCGCCAGCTTTGCCAACCGGAAGCCCGTTTTCGCTGACTTGTGGGGCGAGCTGCAGGAAAAGCGGATGGATGACTGGTGGTTTGATGAGCGCGGCCTATCCGTGCCTGGATGTAACCGGCTGACTGAAAACATCCAGCGCGCGCAGACCAGGCTGAGCTGGTCCTTCAGCAAGATCATGCGTGGTGCAGGCATTCATCGCCGACGCTATGCCGGTTCCCGCTGGCTGAAGGGCAGCGGCTGGTTCTCTGTCCCGCGCGACGCCGCCATCCGGATGGAGCGCGAGGTGACCCGCCTGCAAAAGTCCGGACGGCTGGTGTTTACCCAGTGCCCCGATGAGCATGTATGCCAGACAGTCCTTGGCCGCCTGTTCGCCGACCGGATCGAACCGGCGCGGCGCTTTATCGACTGGAGCGGCGGCGGATATCACCCCAAGCTGCTCAAGACGGAAGACACCAGCGCCATCACCGCTTCCAATGCGTGGTTCGCGCGCAAGGTGGATGCGGGCACCGATCCCTTTTTCTACCAGCTCGGTCGCTTCTGATCGCCGCGGCTGGCGCGCGGAGAATCTGCGCGCCCACCGCATCAGCCACCACGGACCAAGGGTCCGGTTTCTGTGTCACAACTGCGCATGCTATATAACCTGCCGAGACGCGGCGGTATTTCCCGCTGCGCAGGAGAATTGCCATGCAATGGCTCAAGAATGCTGCCGCCATATCGCTGATGGGATGGCTGGTTGCCGTCCCCGCAAAGGCACAGGAAGCAGAGGCGGACCTGGCCCCCGTAACGCAGGAACAGACACAGGTCCTGCCGCTGCTGGATGAGCGTTATCGCCGCATGACCGTGCCCGTCACCATCAATGGGCAAGGCCCGTTCCAGTTCATGATCGACACCGGCGCGCAGGCCACCGTCCTGTCGCACGCGCTGGCCGATCACTTGCAACTGACCGGGCGACAGGCGACGACACTGGTGGGCATGGCCAGCACGCGCGAGATCCAGACCACGCAAATTCCCGAACTGGGGTTTGGCACCAGCAGCCGCTTCGATGCGCTGGCCGCGCTGGTGGAAGCGGACAATATTGGCGGCGCGGATGGCATACTCGGGCTGGATTCTCTGCAGGACCAGCGCATCCTGCTCGATTTCGAGAACCGCCTGATCGAGATTGCCGACCTAGAGACCGCCATCGACCGCAATGACTATGACATCGTGGTGAAGGCCCGCCGCGTGGGTGACCAGATGATTATCGCCCGCGCGCGGCTGGACGGTGTGCGCACCGCGGTGATCGTCGATACCGGCGCGCAGGGCTCGATCGCCAATGACGCGCTCTCCCGCCGCCTGCGCCGATCGCGCCACAGCGGCGAGGCTGAAATGACCGACATCAACGGCGTGCAGCAGACCAGCCTGCTGCGCGTCGTGCGCTCGCTCGACCTTGGCCGCGCCCAGCTTTCCAATTTCCTGGTGACCTTTGTCGAATCGCCCACTTTCGCCATGCTCGGCCTGGCGGATGAGCCGGCGCTGATCCTGGGGATGAACGAATTGCGGGTTTTCGAACGGGTGGCGATCGATTTCCCCAGCCGCCGGGTGATGTTCGACCTGCCCGATGGATCGCGCCTGCCCACCCTGCCCACCTTCGGGCGTCTGGGCGAGCTGTAGAGAAAACATATTGCCGCAAGGCCCGCCAGACCCCACTTCATGACCATGGCGGACAAGCAGACAGACAAGACCGGTGAACTGAGCGAGCAGGCCGGATGGCCAACCGTGCGCCGGTTCCTGCCCTATCTGTGGCCGCGTGACCGCCCGGACTTGCGCTGGCGCATTGCCGTGGCCGCGCTGCTGGTGCTGGCCGCCAAGGTGGTCGTGCTCACACTGCCGCTGGCCTATGCCCGCGCGGTGGATACCATGTCCGCCGGGCAGGATTCCGCCGTGGACCAGGCCGTGTGGGTGGCGATGGCGCTGGTGATTGCCTATGCCGCCGGACGCTTTGCCACCACCGCCTTCGACCAGACGCGCAACATGGTGTTCAACCGCGTGGGGCAGGATGCCGTGCGCAGCCTGTCCGAAGATGTGTTCGAGCGATTGCACCGCCTGTCGCTGCGCTTCCACCTCTCCCGCCGCACGGGGGAAATCACCCGGGTGATAGAACGCGGCACGAAATCGATCAGCAACATGATCTATTTCCTGCTGTTCAACATCATGCCCACCGCCATCGAACTGGTGGTGGTGGCGGTGATTTTCTACACGCTGTTCGGCTGGGAAATCGTGGCCGCCACGGCCTTTGCCATCGTCGCCTTCATCTGGATTACCCAGGCGATTACCGAATGGCGCACCAAGCTGCGCGCCAGGATGAACTCGCTCGACGGGCAGGCGATGGCGCGCGCGGTGGATTCGCTGCTGAATTACGAGACGGTCAAATATTTCGGGGCGGAGCGGCGCGAGAAGGAACGCTATGCCACCACCGCCGCCGATTATGCCGAAGCCGCCATCAAGACCGACAATTCGCTGGCCCTGCTCAACATCGTGCAGGCGGCAATCCTGCAGCTGATGATGGGCGGCGCGATGGCGTGGACCGTGTGGGGCTGGAGCCAGGGGCGGCTGTCAGTGGGCGATCTGGTGCTGGTGAACACCTATATGATGCAGCTGTTCCGTCCGCTGGACATGCTCGGCTGGGTCTATCGCACGATCCGCCAGGGCCTGATCGACATGGCGGAGATGTTCCGCCTGATGGATACGGCGATGGAAGTGACCGATGTGCCCGGTGCGCCCGCGCTGCTGATCCACCGGCCCATGCTGACCTTCGACAATGTCGAATTCGGCTATGAGCGTGACCGGCAGATCCTCCACGGGCTCAGCTTCGAGGTTCCCGCCGGCGGCCACGTGGCACTGGTAGGTCCATCGGGCGCGGGCAAATCCACCATCGGGCGGCTGCTGTTCCGCTTCTACGATCCGTGGCAGGGCCGGATATTGATCGACGGGCAGGATATCGCCCAGGTGCAGCAGGAAAGCCTGCGCGCGCATATCGGCATCGTCCCGCAGGACAGCGTGCTGTTCAACGACACCATCGGCTATAACATCGGCTATGGCCGCGAAGGTGCGGGCGATGCGGAAATCATCCAGGCGGCGCGCGATGCGGCGATCTGGCCCTTCATAAAGAGCCTGCCGCAGCAGCTGGAAACCGAAGTGGGGGAGCGCGGGCTGAAGCTTTCAGGCGGCGAGAAGCAGCGCGTGGCGATTGCCCGAACCTTGCTCAAGAACCCGCCGATCCTGTTGCTGGACGAGGCGACCAGCGCGCTCGACACCCGCACGGAGCAGGATATCCTCGGCACGCTGAAGCGCGTGTCCGAAGGGCGCACCACCATTTCCATCGCGCACAGGCTTTCCACCATTGCCGACAGCGATTTGATCTACGTCATTCAGGACGGGCGCATTTGCGAGCAGGGTACGCATGGTCGGTTGCTGCGCCACGATGGGCTTTACGCCGAGATGTGGACGAGGCAATTGAATGAAGAGGCGGAACTGCCCGAAGCCGCCGAGTAGAAGGATCAAGATCATGCGCTTGCTTGTCGCGGTTGTTCCCCTTGCCCTGGCTGCCTGTGCCACGGCCTATGCCCAGGCCCCTGAATATTCGCAGGCCCCTGAATATTCGCAGGCCCCCGAATATGCGCAAGCCGAGGCGGAGGCCGAACCCTATTATGTCCGCCATGCCATGCAGACAGTGGTCAACCCGGCGATCGTGGCGATCTGGGATGTCGGCAATAATGCCATGAATGAAGATGGCGGGCTGGACCCGGAACTGATGGGCGACGAACAATGGTCCGCGCTGGCGACGGCGGCAGGCACCCTGGCCGCAGAGGGTGAGCGCATGGCCGCGGCGAAAGGCCCGATCCGCGCCGCCTCTCCCGGCAATATGACGACCGAGGAATTCGAGATTTCGATGGAGGACGTGCAGGGTTTCCTGGATGATGATCCGCAGGGTTTCCGCACCATGGGCGGCGAATTCGCCCAGTTGGCGCGGATGCTGGAAAGTGCCGCCGTCACGCGGGATATCGATACAGCCAGCGATCTGGTGGCGGGCATGGATGTTTCCTGCTCGGTCTGCCACGCGCAATTCTGGTATGCCGAGGCGCAGTAACGCCCCGGTGATTTGAGCCGCCTACCGCAAATCGGCGCTCGACAGGTCAAGCTCGGCCGCCGGGATCACTTCCACGCCGGGCCGGATCGCGCGCAGATCATCGATGAAGGCGGCGGCATTGCCGACGATCACGACAGAGATATTGTCCGGATCGAAATATTCCTGCGCCGCCGCCGATGCCGCCTGCGGCGTCACCGCGCCAAGCCGCGCGGCATATTGCGCCGCCTCATCAGGATCGATGCCCAGCGCCAGCAAATTGCTGACGATGCCGGAAAAGCCGGCGGAGGTTTCCATGCGGCGGGCGTGGCTGCCGGTCAGGTAAAGGCGGCGGCGGTCGATCAGGTCCTGCTCCAGCGGCTGTGTCCCGATGCGGGCGAATTCGTCCAGCATCACCTGCACCACCTCATCCACCGTCTCATTGGCAGTCTGTGAGGAGGCGGTCAGCAAAGGCTCGTCCGCCAGCGACCCAAGCGAGGACGACGCGCCATAGGACAGTGAGCGCCTGGTGCGGATTTCCTCGAACAGGCGCCCGCTCGACCCGCCGCCCAGCACCGCATTGGCCAGCGCCAGCGGATAATATGATGGCTCGCCTTGCGCCGGACCGCGCCCGGCCAGCACCACTGCCGCCTGGCCTGCCTCTGGCATGTCGATCACCACGGTGCGCACGGGCACGGAGGGACCGGCAGGATCATCGACAGCCGCAGGCGGGGGTGCCTCTGCCTGCCAGTCCCCGAACAGGTGCTGTGTCAGGGCAAAGGCCTCCGTCGGCGCAATACCGCCGCTGACCACCACTTGCGATGCCGCCGGGTGCCAGTATTGCGTGCGGTGCGCGGCCAGGTCTTCGCGGGTGAGCGCGGCCAGACTGGCCGGAATGCCGCTGGTCACATTGCCATAGGGCGCATCGCCATAGATCAGCGGACGCACCGCCATGCCCGCCAGCGATCCCGGATCGCTGAGCGCAATGCGCAGGCCATCCATCGTGCGCGCAAGCTCACGCTCCAGCTCGTCCTGCGGGAAGGATGCGTTGCGGATGATGTCGGCGAAGATCTCTCCTGCTGCGGGCAGGTTGGCGGTCGGCGCGGTCAGGGTGAAGACCGTGCCATCGCTGCGGGCAGAGGCGCCAAAGTCCGCCCCCAGGCTCTCCAGCGCCGCAGCGATTTCCTCCGCGCTGCGCGTGGCGGTGCCTCGGCTGGCCAGTCCGGCGGCGAAGTCGGCAAGGCCAGCCTTGGCGCGCGGATCACTCTTGCTGCCACCGGGGACCAGCACGGTCATGGTGGCCAGAGGCACATCGCCCGTCTGCGCGGCGATCACTTCCATGCCATTGGCCAGATCATGGCGGACGAATTGCGGCACGCTGACCACCGGCACCGGGCCGGGAGCGGGAGGGGCCTGTCGCTCGCCTTCGGGCAGCACCGCCAGCGGCTGGCCCACCGCAGGCGGAAGAATGCGGAACGCTGGCATGGGCACGGGATTGGCATAGGTGGCGGGATTGTCCTCCCCGCTCTGATACGTCAGGTCCACCCGGGCTTCGGGCGCAAGCCACACCCGCGCCGCGCGCTGAACATCCTGCGGTGTCACCGCGGCAATCGCCCGCAGCCGCAGGTCCGCCGCGCGCGGATCGCCGGTGGAAACCAGCGCCTCGCCCAGTTCAAAAGCGCGCCCGCTGGCGGTTTCGCGTGCGCGCAGGGAATCCGAAATCAGCTCATTCTTCGCCTCGGCCAGTTCGGCATCGCTCACCAGCCCGGTGCGGAAGCTCTCGGCCTCGGCAGCCATTATGCCCGCCACTTCGTCCATATCGGCGGCGGGATTGAGCACGGCGTAATATCCCAGCATGCCGCCTTCCTCGTTGAAATCGAGCAGCCGTTCGGCCTGCACCGCCTTGCCGGTGCGGATCAGCGAAGCATTGAAGCGGCTGTTCTGACCGCGCCCCATGATGGCGCTGAGCACTTCGAGCGCGGCGGAATCGGGATGCGCCCGTTCCGGCCCCTGCCAGACGGTGCCGATCAAAGGCAGCGGCACGCCCGGAGCATAGGCGGCAGCGGTGCGCGGCTGGGTGCGGCGCTCCGCGCGCGCGGTGATGGTCACGTCCAGCGGATTGGCGCGCGGCGGGATATCGGCGAAATACCGGTCCACAAGGCTGCGCAGACTGGCCATGTCGAAATTGCCGGCCACGATCAGCGTGGCGGTATCCGGCCCGTAATAGGCCTGATGAAAGGCGCGCGCATCGTCCAGCGTGGCCAGATCAAGGTCTGCCAGTGAACCAATCGTCGAACGGCGCTGGGGCAGCACGTCATAGGCGATTTCGGGCAGCACCTGGCGCGACAGCCGGCCATAGGGCGGCGCCAGCATGCGGGTGCGCAGCTCCTCCTTCACCACGTCGCGTTCGCTTTCGAACACTTGTTCGTCGATCACCGGAAAGGCCATCCGCTCCCGGTGGGTCCACAGCATGGTTTCCAGATATTGCGCCGGCACCTGCTCGTAATAATTGGTCCGGTCATCGCCGGTAGAGGCATTGCGCGTGCCGCCCACATCGGCGGTGAGGCCATAGATCATGTTGTATGGCATGTTCAGCGTCTTGCGGCTGAGGATATGTTCGAACAGATGGGCAAAGCCCGAGCGCCTGTCCGGATCGAGCTTGGACCCCACTTCATACCACAGCGAGGTGGTGACGGTGGCGGTGCTGTCATCCTGGATGGCAATCACCCGCAGGCCATTGTCCAGCGTCCATTGGGTGAATTCGATCTCCGGCGCGGTCAGCGGGGCGTTCTCACCAGCTGTTGCGAGGGTCTGGGCCTGTGTCGGCAATGCCAGAGTGGTGACGCCAATTGCAGCACATATTACGGCACAGATTGCGGTCCTGATTGCGGTACTGGAGGGCAGCAGCCTCGATGTCATGCGGCAAGTCCCCGGAGTTGAATTGATGGCCCGTTCTACTGCCACGGTGGGCCACCGGAAGTCGAATTCCATCGACGACAGGGTCACACATATCGATTGACGCCTTGGCCGGAAGGCCCATTGCTGTTGCGATAAATTCATGCCCCTGCCCTTGATTATGCTGCAATGGCGAAGGATAGGGCCTGCAATAGTATTCCCGCGCGCCGCCGAGTTACCGGGCCGCGCGCCAATCCACGGACTTGAACATGATCGACATGGCCGCGCTCAAGCGCGACTGGCTGGCAAATCCGCGCAATGACATTCTTGCCGGAATCGTGGTCGCCCTCGCGCTCATCCCCGAAGCCATCGGCTTCTCCATCATCGCCGGGGTAGACCCGCGCGTGGGGCTGTATGCCTCCATCACCATCGCCATGGTGATCGCCTTTACCGGTGGCCGCCCCGGCATGATCAGCGCGGCAACCGCCGCCGTGGCCGTGGTGGTGGTGCCGCTGGTGCGCGATCACGGCGTGGAATATCTGTTCGCCGCCACGATCCTGATGGGCATTTTCCAGGCCATTGCCGCCGTGCTGCGGCTGGACCTGCTGATGCAGTTCGTCTCGCGCTCGGTCATCACCGGCTTCGTCAACGCGCTGGCGATACTGATCTTCGTGGCGCAGCTGCCGCAGCTGACCGGCTTTGACTGGAACACCAGCATGCCGTGGATCACCTACGCCATGGTCATAGGCGGGCTGGCGATCATCTACCTGCTGCCGCGCCTGACCACTGCCGTGCCTTCGCCGCTGGTGGCGATCATCGTGCTGGGCGCGCTGTCCATCGGCCTGGACCTGGATGTGCACACGGTGGGCGACATGGGCAAACTGCCCGAAGGCCTGCCCTATTTCATCCTCCCCGATGTGCCGCTGAACTGGGAAACACTGCGCATCATCGCACCCTATGCGCTGACGATGGCGGCGGTGGGCCTGCTGGAATCGCTGCTGACCGCGCAGATCGTGGACGACATGACGCATACGGACAGCAACAAGAAGCGTGAGTGCGCGGGGCAAGGCGTGGCCAATGTGGTTGCCGCCTTCTTTGGCGGCATGGGCGGCTGCGCGATGATCGGCCAGTCGGTGATCAACGTGACATCGGGAGGCCGCGGGCGGCTTTCCACCTTTACTGCGGGCCTGACCTTGCTGGTGCTGCTGGCGGCGCTGGGTCCGATTGTGGGCCGCATCCCCATGGCATCGCTGGTGGCGGTGATGATCATGGTGTCGATCGGCACGTTCAGCTGGAACTCCATCCCCAATCTGCGCCACCATCCGTGGCCGTCCTCGGTCGTCATGCTGACCACGGTGGCGGTGGTTGTCGCCACGCATAACCTGGCCATCGGCGTGCTGGTGGGCGTGCTGCTGTCGGGCATATTCTTCACCGGCAAGGTGCGGCAGATGTTCTCCGTCGTGCGCACGCGTGAGGCTGACCAGGCGGTCTATACCGTCACCGGACAGATCTTCTTCGCCAGTGTCGACCTGTTCGAACGCCGGCTTGGCCCCGAAGGCGAGCAGCCCGATCCGTCAGACCATGTGATGATCGATGTGTCGGGCGCGCATTTCTGGGATATCTCGGCCACCGCCGCGCTGGACAAGGTGGTGGAGCGCATGCGCCGCCACGGCCGCAGCGTGCAGGTGCGCGGGCTCAACACCGCCAGCGCCGATCTGGTCGACAAGTTCGCCCTGACCGACAAGACCGGCGTGGAAATCGGGCTGGCTCCGCACCCATAAACGGCCATTTCGCAATCCACTCCCGGCATGTTAACCATGCGTCGGGATGATGGATATTCTCGCCTGGATTGAGCAGACGCGCATCAGCACTTTTGTGCGCGAGGACTTCTACGCCTATTTCGTCCTGCTGATCGTGCATGCCTGGGGCATGGCGTTCCTCGTCGGCGGCGGCTTTGCCGTATCGCTGCGGGTGATCGGCGTGGGCAAGCAGATCCAGCTGAGCAAGATCCGCAGGCTGTTCCCGCTGATGAAGCTGGGCGCGGTGCTGGCGATCATTTCCGGCCTGGGGCTGCTGGCGGGATATCCGGCCAAGGCGCTGACCAATCCGGTATTCGCGCTGAAATTCGCCTGCCTGATCGCCGCCGCCTTGCTGGTGCGGCACATCGCCCGGATCAGCTTTCGCAAGACGATGGAGCCGGTTCTGCTGGTCAAGCTGCAGGCTGCGCTGGCGATGGCGCTGTGGCTGGCCGCCGTGGCGAGCGGCAAGCTGCTGCTCTATACCAACACCATGCTGCTGACGAGCGACCTGACATGGTAGAGGCGCCCATCCCGCAAGACACCGTCCTTGACCCGGTGGCCATCGTCAACTGGTCCATCGACAGCGGGCTGTTCGATATCGCCTATTCCGCCTGGGGCTGGCCGATTGCAGAGATCGTCCACTTCACCGGCCTGTGCCTGCTGATGGGATCGGTGGGCATTTATGACCTGCGGATGATGGGCGCGTTCAAGGGCATATCGCTGGCGGGCCTGCACCGCTTGGTTCCCTTTGGCGTGCTGGGTTTTGTGCTGTGCGCGGCCTCGGGCGCGATCTTCGTTTCCAGTTCGCCCGACCAGTATCTGTATAATCCGGCATGGCAGATCAAGATGGCGCTGATCGCCATTGCCGGGATCAACATGGCAGGCTTCTACCTCACCACTGCGGGCGCGGTGCGCTCGCTCACCCCGTATCAGGACGCCCCGCGCCGGGCGCGCATCTTCGCCATTGTCAGCTTCGGCTGCTGGATGGGCGTGATCGCCGCAGGCCGCGTGATAACCGCCTTCCGCCCTCCGGCGTGGTTCTGGTGCGGATGGTGTTCGTAAGCCGCAATCCTGCGACAATTTTCTGGTGGCGACTCACCGTGGCGAGGCGTAATTTTCGTTCATGAAACATATCGCTATCGCCGCCGCCACCGCCCTGATCAGCCTCACCGCACTGTCAGCCTGCTCCTCCCCCGCGCCGGAGGAAAGCCAGGAGGCGGCTGCACCGGTGACCATGCATGAGGTGATGCTGAACCAGATCGACGCCAATGCCGATGCCCTGTGGGATGTCTCCAACATGGCGATCGGCACTGAAGGCGGACTGGACGGTTCGCTGATGGATGATGCGCAGTGGACCCAGCTGGCCGATCTGGCATCAGGAGTGGAGGCTGGCGCGCGCACGCTGGCGCAGATGGACCCCATCGTGGTGGCCGCACCGGGCGTGGCCATCAGCGATCAGGACATTCCCTACGGTCACAGCGCGCAGCAGGTGCAGGGCTTCGTGGATGCCAATCCGGACCAGTTCCGCGCCCTTGCCAGCGCGCTGGAACTGCATGTCGGCCAGATTGCCCAGGCCGCGCGCAGCCGCGATGCCGCAACTGCCGGCCCGCTGATCGATCAGCTCGATTCAGTGTGCGAGGATTGCCACCTGCAATACTGGTATCCCGAACAGCGCGAACTGGTCGAAAAATTCCGCAATGAGGGCAGCGACACAGCGGGTGAATAGGCCCGGCCCCAACCGCCCGCCCCAGCCTACAGGATATACTTGCTGAGGTCGGTATTGCCGGCCAGTTCTGACAGCTTGTCGCGCACATAGGCGCCGTCGATGGTGACGCTTTCGCCCTTGCGGTCCTCGGCTTCGAAGCTGAGTTCCTCGAACAGTTTTTCCATCATCGTCTGCAGGCGGCGGGCGCCGATATTCTCAACTCCTTCGTTGACCTGCGCGGCCAGCCGGGCGACTTCGGTCACCGCGTCCTGCGTCATCTCGACGGTCAGTTCCTCGGTGCCCAGCAGCGCCTTGTACTGGCTCACCAGATTGGCCTTGGTCTCGCTCAATATGCGGACGAAATCCTCTTCGGTCAGGCTGCGCAATTCCACCCGGATGGGCAGGCGGCCCTGCAATTCGGGCAGCATGTCGGACGGCTTGGCCACGTGGAACGCGCCGCTGGCGATGAACAGCACGTGGTCGGTTTTCATCGGGCCGTACTTGGTGGCTACGGTGGTGCCTTCGATCAGCGGCAGCAGATCGCGCTGAACGCCCTCACGCGAAACCGATCCGCCGCGCACATCGCTGACGGCGATCTTGTCGATCTCGTCCAGAAACACGATGCCATTGGTCTCCGCATTGGCCAGAGCCACGCGGGCAACGTCGTCCTGATCCATGCGCTTTTCGGCTTCTTCATCCACCAGCCGGTCCCACGCATCGGGCACCTTCAATTTCTGCTTCTTCTTGGGCGGGCCGCCAAAGGCCTTGCCCATCATTTCCGACAGGTTGATCATCGTCGCCCCGCCCATGCCTGGGCCCATACCGGGGAAGTCCATCTGCATGCCCGACTGTTCGGCAACCTCGATCTCGACCTCGGTATCGTTCATGGCATTTTCGACGATGCGCTGGCGGAAGCTCTCGCGCGTCGCCTCGCTGGCGCTGTCACCGACAAGGGCAGCCAGCAGCCGGTCCATCGCCGCCTTGCTGGCGGCTTCGCGCACGGCCTCGCGGCGGCGGTCCTTTTCCAGCCGGATGGCCTCTTCCACCAGATCGCGGGCGATCTGCTCCACATCGCGGCCGACATAGCCGACCTCGGTGAACTTGGTGGCTTCGACCTTCACGAAGGGCGCCTCGGCCAGCCGGGCCAGACGGCGGCTGATCTCTGTCTTGCCGCAGCCGGTGGGGCCGATCATCAGGATGTTCTTGGGGGTTACCTCGTCGCGCAATTCGGGCGACAGGCGCTGGCGCCGCCAGCGGTTGCGCAGCGCCACGGCCACGGCGCGCTTGGCGTCCTTCTGGCCGATGATGTGCTCATCCAGCGCGGCCACGATGGCCTTGGGAGTAAGGTGGTCAGTCATGGGTTTTCCGTGAAATCAGATGGTTTCAAGCGTCACGCGGTCATTGGTGAAGACGCATACGTCAGCGGCAACAGCCATGGCGCGGCGGGCGATCTTTTCGGGATCGTCCTCGTAATCTGCCAGTGCGCGGGCGGCGGCGAGCGCGTAATTGCCGCCAGAGCCGATCGCGGCGATCATCGTATCGCTGCTGGCTTCGGGCTCCAGCACATCACCATTGCCCGTCAGCACCAGCATCACCTCTTTATCGGCAACGATCATCAGCGCTTCCAGATTGCGCAGATACTTGTCGGTCCGCCAGTCCTTGGCCAGTTCCACTGCGGCGCGCAGCAATTGCCCGCTGTGCTGTTCCAGCTTGCGTTCCAGCCGTTCGAACAGGGTGAAGGCGTCGGCGGTGGCACCGGCAAAACCGGCGATGACTTTCTGCCCTTCGCCAATCCGGCGCACCTTGCGCGCGTTGGGCTTCATCACCGTATTGCCCATCGAAACCTGCCCGTCGCCGGCGATCACGGTGGTGTCGCCGCGTTTCACGCCGATGATGGTGGTGCCATGCCACTGGATCATGCCGTGGCTATTCCTGCTATCGTCCATGCCTGCGCATATGGGGCCAGATGGCGTGGGCTTCAAGGAATGGCGGGGAATGGCCCGCTTTGACGGCCACTGGTGGTCAATGGCGATCAGTGGCGACCAATGGCGGCGCGCAAGTACCGTCAATTGCGCGGCTTTCCCCCTTTTGTTGAACCATTTGGCATGTAAAGGTGCCTGCAAAATCAGGAGCATGAATCGCAATGAAGTTCGAAACCGTCGCGGAATTGATCAAGGGCATTCCCTTCACCAGCCCGGAACGCGGCCGTGAGCTTTATGATTTCGTGCTTCGCCACCAGCCGAAGAACTGCCTTGAGCTGGGCGTCGCCCACGGAGTGAGCCTGTGCTACATGGCCGCCGCTCTGGACGAGATCGGCGCAGGCCATATTGACGGGGTGGACCTGATCGATGTGCCCCGCGATCCTTCGCCCGAAGATCTGCTGAAGAAATGCGGGCTGGAGAAATACGCCACCATCCACCGCGAAAAGAGCAGCTACACCTGGTTCCTGAAAAAGAAGATCGAGGCCAGCACCGCCAATGGCGTGTGCCGTCCCGGCTATGACCTGTGCTTCATCGATGGACCCAAGAACTGGACCATCGATGGCGCGGCCTTCTTCATGGCGGACAAGTTGCTGAACCCTGGCGGCACCGTGCTGTTCGACGATTACAACTACGCCTATGGCGCCGCCGATATGGCGACCGATGGCATCAACCACCGCGACCTGGCAGATGACGAGCGGCTGGAGCCGCATGTGAAGAGCATCTTCCACCTGCTGGTGATGCAGCATCCCGATTACGGGAAGTTCGAAGTGGTGAACGAGCAATGGGCCTGGGCCACCAAGACCGGCGGCACAGAGCGGACGCTGCACGTGCATGAACGGCTGGGCCTGCAGTCCAAATTGCTGCGGGCCTTGCGTAAACTGCGTTCCAGAGTGGGGTGATCAGCCGACCGGGCTGATCGTCATCGCCGCGTGGCCCCGATCAGCCAGGGCCGCCGCCGCCGCCGCCAACACCGGGCGCGCCAACCGTGCCGATATTGCCGAACAGATCTTCCAGCAGGCTGCGATGGCGGCCCAGCGTGGGTGTCTTGCCGCTATCGGGATCGAGCAGGACGACCTTGTCCATCCCGGTGCGATCTGCCGAGATGACATTGCCAGCCTCGTCAAAGCGGACCGCGAGCACCGAATGGGTGGCGATCCGGGGGGTGGTGAAAGGCCTCTGATTCGTGCGGCTGGAGATATAATACCAAACCGGGTCGCCAAACTGGCTGGTCAGCGTGGGCCGTCCCAGCGTGCCGCGCACCGATTCCTGATTGTCCAGGCCGGGCTGCACTGCGGCAACAAGCACTTCATCGACCAGATAGCCGCGCGTATTCTGGATCGAGGAGCAGCCAGCGACCAGCGCAAAAGCGCCGATTGCCGCAGCGACCCGCAAACTGGAATGCCCAGTCTTGAAATGCATCTTTACCAAACCCTTCACTCGCCTGTGGCACGCACGATCATTGCGGGGCCGCGCGGCATACCTATATCAGTCAGCCAATATCAGTCGGCCAAAGTCACTTGCCCAGCATGATTTGCCATGCCTTACGGTCTGGCGCGCCAGCGTGCAATGCGCTTGACCACAGCCTCCTGAACCTTTGCCATTGAACCCCCGCCCATTGAACCGGCGCTTAACGATCAGGTCCCGAACACACCATGTCCTTTCTCTCCCGCCTTTTCGGCACTCAGTCCGACCCGCGCGACGGCTTGCGCCCCCTGTGGTTCCGCGTGGTCGAAATCAGCCGCCTGCCCGAATATTATGCCCGCAGCGGCGTGGCGGACAGTGTGGAGGGCCGGTTCGACATGGTGGTGAACGTGCTCACCCTGGTCATGCTGCGGATGGAAAAGAGCCGCTCGCTGGGCCCCAAGGCGGCATTGCTGACCGAATTGTTCGTGGAGGACATGGACGGCCAGCTGCGCGAAAGCGGCATTGGCGATGTGGTGGTCGGCAAGCACATGGGCCGCTTGATGAGCGCACTGGGCGGCAGACTGGGGGCTTTGCGCAAGGTGATGAAGGAGGGCGACATGGAACAGCTTGCCACCGTGCTGGAGCGCAATGTCACCTGGAGCGAGACGCCCGATCCGCAAGGCCTAGCAACGCGGCTGCGCGCCCTGCATGACGATCTGGCGGATCGCAGCGATGACGACGTACTGGCCGGAAGGATCGCCCGATGAGCGCTGGCCCTACCCCTGACCGCGCCCCCGATCGCGCCCCTGACCGCGCCCCCGATCGCACGCCCGCGCCCGAATTTTCGCACATGATCGACCGCCGCCAGCTGAAGGAAAAACCCGTCCGGCTGGTGGCCGATGCGCAGCAGCGAGAGGATCTGGCCCGGCGCTTTGCCATCCCCGCGATCCACTCCCTGACGGCCGAATTGCAGCTTACGCCCGATGGCGAGGCGGTGGTGGCTGCGGGCAGGCTGGAGGCCGATGTCGTGCAAAGCTGCGCCATTTCCGGCGATGATCTGGCCGTCGCCATTCGCGAGGATATTACCCTGCGATTCGTGCCCGAACGCGCGATAGAGGCCGAAGAGATCGAGCTGGAAGAGGAGGAGCTGGACGAGATTCCCTTTGCCGGGAACAGCTTTGATCTGGGAGAGGCCGTGGCGCAAAGCCTGGCGCTGGCCATCGACCCCTACCTGACCGGCCCCAATGCCGATCAGGTGCGCACGCAAGTGGGCCTGTCAGCCCCGCAGCCAGACGGCCCGTTGCAGCAGGCGCTGGCGAAACTGAAGAAGGATTAGCGCACAGGCGCAGTTCGTCAGAACGGGATATCGTCGTCCAGATCGTCACCGAAGCTGGAGCCGCCACCCGAACCGCCCGAGCTACCGCCCGCACCGCCAGAACTGCCGCCACCCTGGTTCCAGTTCGATCCGCCGCCGCCAGCACCGCCTGACGATCCGCCGCCGTAGCCGCCGCCACCCTGGCTGCCGCCACCACCGCCGCCGCCGCCCTGACTACCGCCAGCACCATCGAGCATGGTCAGCGTGCCGTTGAAGCCGCGCAGAACGATCTCCGTGCTGTAGCGATCCTGGCCGTTCTGGTCCTGCCACTTGCGGGTCTGCAACTGGCCTTCGACGTAAACCTTGGAACCCTTGCGCAGGTAATTCTCACACACGCGCACCAGCCCTTCGGAGAAGATCGCCACGGTGTGCCATTCGGTGCGTTCCTGGCGCTGGCCTTCCTTGTCCTTCCACGTCTCGGACGTGGCGATGCGCAGGTTGCACACCTTGCCGCCGTTCTGAAAGCTGCGGATTTCGGGGTCTGCACCCAGATTGCCGATCAGCATTACCTTGTTGAGTGAACCGGCCATCGAATCTCTTTCCTCTTTGCGCGTTTGCAGAGGACTTATCGAATGGACCGGCAGTTCGCTACCACTGGCGGCTGCGCTTTTTCCACAAGCAGCAGAATATTACGCGCGCGCCAGCCTTTGAAATACCGCCCTAGAGGCCCAGCGCGACCGCGCTCCAATAGGTGAGTCCGGCAAAGATGTAGGCCAGTCCGAACAGGTAGGCCAACATGAAGGCGGGCCATTTCCACCCGTTCGTTTCCCGCCGGGCAACCGCGATGGTGGAGAGGCACTGCGGCGCGAACACGAACCACGCCAGGAAGGCCAGCGCGGTGGGCAAGGTCCATTCGGCGCGCAATTGCGGGATCAGGCCTTCGGCGGCGGCATCGTCATCCTCGGCATTCACGGCATAGGTCGTTGCCAGGGCAGACACGGCCACCTCGCGCGCGGCCATCGCCGGGATCAGCGCCAGGCTGATCTCGCGATTGAAGCCGATCGGCTCCATCACAACGTGCAGGCCATCGGCGATCTTGCCCGCGAAAGAGGCATCGACCTGGCTCTCGCCAATCTCGGCCTTGGGGAAACTCAGCAGCAGCCACAGCACGATGGTGGCCATGAAGATGATCGTGCCGGCGCGGCGCAGGAACACCCAGGCGCGCTGCCACAGGCCAATCGCCAGATCGCGCAAGGGCGGCCACTGGTAACGCGGCATTTCCATGATGAAACCCGATGCAGCGCCCTTTGTGGCGGTGCGCCGCAGCACCAGCGCCACCACCATCGCGCCCACGATTCCGGCGATATAGAGCGCGAACATCACCAGCCCCTGCAAGCCAATGCCAGGGCCAACGCTGGTGGCGGGAATGAACGCGGCGATGATCACCGCATAGACCGGCAGGCGCGCCGAACAGGTCATCATCGGGGCGATCAGGATGGTGGTCAGCCGGTCCTTTGGATCGGAGATGGAGCGTGTGGCCATGATGCCCGGAATGGCGCAGGCAAAGCTGGACAGAAGCGGAATGAAACTGCGCCCGGACAGGCCGACATAGGCCATCAGCCGGTCCATGATGAAGGCGGCGCGCGCCATATATCCCGATTGCTCCATCGCCAGGATGAAGGCGAACAGGATCACGATCTGCGGCAGGAACACCACCACCGATCCCACGCCGGTGAGGATACCCTCTGTCACCAGATCGCGGATGATGCCCTCTGGCAGAATGGCCCGCGCCAGATCGATCAGCGCGGAAATGCCTGCGTCCAGCGCATCGGCAAAGGGCGTGGCCCAGGCGAACACCGCCTGGAAGATCACGAACAGCAGGCCAAACAGGATCACCGGGCCCAGCCACGGATGCAGCAGCACCTTGTCCAGCTTGGCGTGGAGCTGGTGCACCGAACTTTCCGAAACGATGGCACCCTTGGCGATGTTGCGCGCGGCGAGGCGCCGTTCCGGCATGGTCAGCCGGGCCACCTGATGGCGCGCGGACATGTCCTGCGAACCGGCCGTCTCCAGCTGATCCAGCAGCACCCCCAGCCCGCGCTTGCGGACCGCCACTGTGGGCACCACCGGCACGCCCAGCGCATCGGACAGCGCCGCCGGATCGATCACCAGCCCGTCGCGTTCGGCCAGGTCGATCATGTTGAGGGCGATCACGGTGGGACGCCCCAGCCCGATCAGCTCCTGCGCGAACACCAGATGCTGTTCCAGATTGGCCGCATCGATCACCACCACCAGCACATCGGGCACGGCCTCGCCGGCAAAATTGCCTTCGACCACGCTGCGGGTAACTTCCTCGTCCGGGCTGGACGGATCGAGCGAATAGGAGCCGGGCAGGTCGATCAGTTCGACCACCTCGCCAGAAGGCAGGACCAGTCGGCCCGCCTTTCGCTCCACCGTCACGCCGGGATAATTGGCGATCTTCTGGCGTGCACCGGTCAGCGCGTTGAACAGCGCGCTCTTGCCAGAATTGGGGTTGCCGACCAGCGCGGCCGTGCGCAGCGTACTCATATCTCGCGCACCGTCATCGCCTTGGCATGAACGCGGCGCAGGGCCACCGTCATGCGCCCGATCATCAGCGCGATCGGATCACGCCCTGCAAAAATCCCGCGATGCGAAATGGCCACGCGGGCACCCTGATCAATGCCAAGCGCGCGCAGGCGCTTGCCCTCTTCCGGGGCGAGCGCATCCCAGTCCACATGGACGATTTCCGCGCGGACAAGCGGCGGCAGTGAATCGAGTGTCATAATGGTCCGGCGCGGTGCCAGAGAGTCGCGCTAATTGCAACTGGTTCTCAATATAGTCTGAAGCGAAACAGACAAGCACGCGCGGATGGGCATGCGCAAATCAGCTGGATGGATACCGCAGCCGTCCAAGGAAGCGCGCCACATCGAAGTGCTCGCGGTCGCCAAAGGCTTTTGCCTTGGCTTTTTCGAACTTCATCACCCCGTCGATCCGGCGGTCCAGGAACGCGCGGCTGTCGGCCTTGTCCTCGCTCTCGTCATTGACGTAGATCGCCAGCGTCGCGGCATAGATCGAGGCCAGGATCACGCGTTTGGTATAGTGATTATAATCGGTGGAGGTATCGCCCGCCAGCCGCCACATCTTGTCTGCGCTGGACCAGCCCATGCGCATGGTGCGCAGGGCATTTTGCGGCATGGCCTGGATCGCCAGAGCGCGGCTCAGCGCCTCTTCAAGGCCCTTCACCTGCTCCAGCCGGAACCATACCAGCGTGCGAATACGCTCACGGATCTTCATCGTGTCGAGCGCGCCGCCGCCAAATGTGGCCATCATCGCGGCGTCCACGCTTTCCACCCAGGCGGCGATCATGTCCATCGGTCCACCGGGAAAGGCCAGCCGGGCAACCGCCGGATCGACCCCGGCCATTGACGCGGCGGCAAGCAGGGCTTCATCGCCCCAGCCATCGAACACGGCGCCCTTTGCCACCTGCGGGGCCAGCCCCAGACGGATTTCATCGAGCGTGGCGTCAGCGGCGATCGTCATCAGCGCGGCCCGTATGATGTGCCGGTCGTCTCACGCTCTGCAGGCGGGCGGGCATAACGGTTGAGCGTATCGTTGGTGATGTCATTCTCGCCCCGCAGCCGCGCATAATCGCGCGCCGAGCGGCCCGAATTGTCATACCGGTCAGGATCGGCACCGGCCTGCAGCAGAATGCGCATCAGTTCGGTATTGCGCGAATGCACGGCAGTCATCAGCGGCGTCTCGCCCGAGTTGTTGGTCACGTCCACCCGTGCACCATTGGCCACCAGCGCCTGCACGCCTTCCAGATGGCCCAGCTGCACCGCCAGCATCAGCGGGGTGACGCCGTTGTTGTCGCGAATATTCACGTTCGCGCCCTGCTGGTAGAGGAAGTTGATCCAGGTCACGTCGCGGCGCGCCACTACGATATGCAGGGCGGAGCGACCGGTCGAGACATCGCGCGCATTGACCACGGTGGAACCGGGCACGTCGAGCAGTTCGGTCACCTTGGTGCTGTCCTTCTCCTCAACCGCCTGGAGGAACTCATATCCATCGGAATAGAGCTGCGCCGCGGCAGGAACGGAAAGGCCCAGGCTGCCCATTACAGACAGCATGACGACAATTTTTCGAAGAGCGACCATGGTCACCCGTTCTCCTCAATCAAGATTCCTGCGGACATCCCGCATAATGTGCCGGATTCGTCCTTGCTGGGGTTGCGTTAGCAGAGCATGAACCCAATTGTCATGCCCATGCCCATATTAGCGCGCCCTGTCACTTTGCCGATCAAGCTTGCGGTGGCTTTTGCCCTGCTCGCGCCGCTGGCCGCGTGCAGTCAGCAGCCCGCCCCGCCCCCGCCGCTGGAAGGCGCCGCCATCGGCGGTCCGTTCGAACTGGTGGACACTGCGGGCAAAACCGTGCGGTGGAGCGATTTCGACGGCAAGTACCGGATGGTCTATTTCGGCTATGCATGGTGCCCGGACGTGTGCCCGTTCGATCTCAACCGCATGATGCTGGGCTATCGCCAGTGGTCGCAGGCCCATCCGGATCTGGCCGCGCAGGTGCAGCCGATCTTCATCACCATCGATCCCGAACGCGATACGCCGGAAAAAGTGGGTGAATATGTCGCCAATTTCGGGGACAATCTGATCGGTCTGACCGGCACGCCCGAAGCCATTGAAGAGGCGGCGCGCAATTTCTCCGTCTATTACCAGCGCGGGCCGGATGACGAGAACGTCGGCTATCTGATGGATCACAGCCGCGCAGGCTATCTGATGGGGCGCGAGGGGCAGCCGATTGCCCTGCTGCCGGTTGAAAGCTCGGCAGAGGAAGTCGCCGCGGAACTGGGCAAATGGGTGAGCTGAGGGACCGCTTCTGGGAGCTGGACCTGGACACGCTCAACCGCGCCGAGTGGGAGGCCTTGTGCGATGGCTGCGGGCGCTGCTGCCTGCACAAGCTGGAGGACGAGGACACCGGCGAAATTGCCGAGACCAATGTCGCCTGCAAGCTGCTGGACACCAATACCGCGCGCTGCAGCGATTATCGTCACCGCAAGGCCTTTGTGCCCGATTGCCTGCGGCTGACCCCGGCGCTGGTCAAGAAAGTGCCGTGGCTGCCCAAGACCTGCGCCTATATATTGCGCGCACGGGGCAAGCCGCTGCCGCACTGGCATTACCTGCTGACCGGCAGCCATGAGGCGATGGTGGAAGCTGGCGCCAGCGTGGCTGGCCGCGTGATCAGCGAGGTCGATGCCGGTCCGCTGGAACATCACCTGACCGACTGGGGCCGCAAATGAGAGGCCGGAATTGATGGGGACGCGGGCGTGATCGACTGGCTGCGCGAGGATCACCGCAATCCCAGCGTCGCGCTGGCCGACCGCACATTGCCCATCGCCATTCGCCGTCATGCGCGCGCCACAAGGCTGACCATGCGGATTGCGCCTGATGGCAGCGAATTGCGCATCACTCTGCCGCGCTGGGGCCGAACGCGAGACGCCCTGGTGTTCGCCCGCGCCCGCACCGACTGGATCGAGGCGCAGCTGGCCCGCCTGCCACAGAGAATAGAGATTGCTCCGGGCGTGACCCTGCCCTTCCGCGGTACGCACCTGCTGATCGACTGGCGCGAGAAGGAGCCGCGCAGGCCGCAGCTGGCCGAAGCCAGCCTGGTGCTGGGCGGGCCGCAGGACACGTTGCAGCCGCGCATCCGCCGCTGGATGGAGGCCGAAGCGCTGCGCCATCTGGCCGATGACCTGGCGTTCTATTGCGGGCGCGGCGGCCACCGGGACCTGCCGCAACTGCGCCTGTCGCGCGCGCAGCGGCGCTGGGGCAGCTGTTCGGGCCAGAAGGATGACGGCCGCTGCATCCGCATCAACTGGCGGCTGATCATGGCGCCCGACCATGTGCGCCGGTCGGTGGTGGCGCATGAGGTGGCTCACCTGACCCATTTCGACCATTCGCCATCGTTCCACGCCTTGCTGGGCGATCTGTACGATGGCGACCTTGCCCATGCCGACCGCTGGCTGAAGCACGAAGGCCGCAGCCTTTACGCCGCCTTCGGCTGAGCGCCCGAAACATCAGCGGCGGCATTGGCCGGAGCAATAGCCGGAGCATCAGCAACACTGGCGCAATCGCCATCTGCATCCTATCTTGCCGCGCATGAAACAATTCCTGCGCCGAATCTCTCCCAAACGGGCGGTGGTCGACCTTGCCGAACAGTGGCGCCAGCCGACCCCGCATCGCTGGCCGATCCTGGGCGTGGCGATTGCCGGGACGTTCGCCATGTTCATGCTGTTCATTCCTGACAGCCAGCGGATCGAACCGCGTCGCCCCGATGTGATCTTCATCAGCACCTGGGAAGATGGCCGCTCCGAAGCGGAGATCATCGCTTCCAACTGTGCCAACCAGCAGCTGAAGGATGAGCTGCAGGCCAAGCTGGACCAGCGCGCCGAGATTGGCCGCGACATGTATCGCGCCCTGGGCCGCGCCACCTTTATCGATGTGGACGCGATGGAAGCTGAAATAGCAGCCGAGCGCGCCGCCGAGGAAGCCGCCGCCGGGCCGCGCCCCAGCGATTCCGATGTTGGCCTGTCGGTGGAAGAATATTGCGCGCGGGCGGCAGGCTGACTTGCCGCCGACTGACGATGATCCGCGCTGGCTGGATGCCGCCGCCAGCCTGGCGATAAGGGCGCGTCCGCTCAGCACTCCCAACCCCTGCGTGGCGGCAATCATCGTCAATCGGGGCCGCGTTATCGCTCGCGGCTGGACCGGCGCAGGTGGCCGCCCCCATGCAGAGGCCATCGCCTTGCAGCAGGCGGGTAGCGCCGCACACGGCGGCACCATGCATGTGACGCTGGAGCCGTGCGCCCATCTCTCCGCGCGTGGCCCGGCCTGTGCCGATCTGCTGGCGGCATCGGGGCTGGCGAAGGTGGTCATCGGCTGCGGCGATCCCGATTCGCGCACCAATGGCCAGGGCATTGCCCGCCTGCGCGGCGCCGGGATCGCGGTGGAACTGGCCGATCACGCACCCAGCCGGACAAGTCTCGCCGGGTTCCTCACCCGCCAGACCAGGGGCCGACCGCATATCACGCTGAAGCTGGCGGTATCGCGCGATGGCTTCATCGGCCCGCTTTCGGGGGAGCCGGTGATGCTGACAGGCGCGGTGGCGCGCGCGCATGTGCACCGCCAGCGCGCTCTGGCAGAGGCAATACTGGTGGGCGGCGCGACGCTGCGAAACGATGCCCCGCGCCTCGACGTGCGCCTGCCGGGGCTTGAGGCGCGCAGCCCGCGCCGCATGGTGCTCACACGAGGGCCTGCGCCCGCCGGATGGGAGCAGTTGCCCTCCCCGCAGGCGGTGCATGACCTGCACGCCATGCAATTTCTCTATGTCGAAGGCGGCGCGGCCACGGCGCAGGCCTTCCTTGCCGCCGGTCTGGTCGACCAGCTGATTATCTACCGCGCGCCGGTGACGCTGGGCGCGGGCATTCCCGCCTATGGCGCGCTTGGTCCCGCAGTGGATGGCGCGCCGCCCGCCGGATTTGTGCGCGTTGACCAGCGGCGTTTAGGCAGCGATATGCTGTTCACCTACCAACCAGCCACCACAGGGGATTCTTGATGTTCACCGGCATCGTTACCGCCATCGGCACGATCCAGAGCATTGAGCAGCGCGGCGATATGCGCGTGCAGATCACCTGCCCGCTCGACCCTGCAAAAATCGCCATTGGTGCCTCCATCGCCTGTTCGGGCGTGTGCCTGACCGTGGTGAAACGCGGCGGCGAGAAGGGTGCAGCCCATGAGAACAAGGCGTGGTTTGCGGTGGATGTGTCGGCAGAAACAGTATCCCGCACCGCCAGGGGCATGTGGACCGAAGGTCGCAATATCAATCTGGAACCATCGCTGCGGCTGGGAGACGAGATGGGCGGCCACATCGTCACCGGCCATGTCGACGGCGTGGGCAGAGTGCATGACTGGCGGCCCGAAGGCGATTCCATGCGCGCCACCATCGCCGCGCCGGGCGATCTTGCGCCGTTCATCGCCGCCAAGGGATCGATCACCGTCGATGGCGTGTCGCTCACCGTCAATTCGGTCAACGACCGCCCCGACGGATCGGTCCATTTCGGCCTCAACATCATCCCCCACACCGCCGAAGTCACCACGCTGGGCGAACTGCGCCAGGGCGGCGAAGTGAACCTGGAGATCGATACGGTCGCGCGCTATTTGCAAAGGATGGCCAGCCTGCGGGGGTAATTCCCCCTTTCGTCATGCTGAACTCGTTTCAGCATCCATCCGGCCTCTCTGTCCGCTGTTCAAGGTTGAGAAATGGATCCTGAAACGAGTTCAGGATGACGACGAGGCTGACGACCCTGCCGCAGACCTTCGCCCTTTCCTACACGCTCCATCCCGGCCTAGCCCCGGAGCGGCTCTTTCCCACTGTCTGCACCCCCACATCCCACGCGCCACTCCGCGCCTGCTGTAGGAAATTTTCGCAAAGCGACGCGAACAAGGATTTTATTTTTTCCTACAGCTGTTTTCGCGCCGAAAACCCCCGCAAACCCGCTTCCACGGCGGGATTGCGCAGGGTCACGCCATCTCCAACAGGTGTAACTTGTGTAAACCCCGGCAGGACAGGATCAGGGCCGGATCAGCCTTGGGAGAGCGGTCCGCTGGCGAAGTCCGCGCGGCGAATCTCGTAGATCACATGGACGAGCTGCCGGCCTTCATGTTCGATCACTTCGACCTCATCGGTCAGCCGTCCGCCGATCTTCTCCACCGCCCGGCGTGATCGCAGATTGGTGTCTCCAACCCGAAAGACAACGCGCTCCACAAAGCCAAGCGCATGGGCCAGCATCAGCCGCTTCATTTCGGTGTTCAGACCGCTGCCCCACCTGTTGCGCGCGAGAAAGGTCCAGCCGATCTCTACCTCACCGCCATTGGCGGGCAGGTATCCCTGAAAGCGGGACGAAGAAACGACCGCGCCCGTCTCACGCTCAATGCCCACAAGCGCGCCGCCTTGGGCCAGCGCATCGGCAAAAAAGGCGCGGAAGACCGGCTCCTGCCAGCGATCGTGCATCGGGTGCAGCGCCCACAGCTCAGCGTCACTGGCGATGGCGAACAGCGCATCCCAGTCGTCTTCGCGCAGCGGCCGCATTTCCAGCCGCTCCCCGATGAGGATCGGCTGGCGATCCAATGTCAGGTACTCACTGCCGCCAGCGCGCTCACGAACTTGTCGATGTTGTCCATCGTCAGGCCCGCCACGTTGATGCGGCCGGAACCGGCCATGTACACGCCGTGATCGTCGCGCAGTGCCTGGATCTGCTCCTTGTTCAGCGGCAGCATGGCGAACATGCCCTGCTGCGTGCCCAGCGGGGCCAGGTTCACCGCGCCGGCATTGCTGGAAGCGGCCAGCTTCTGGCGCACCTGCAGGATGCGCGCACGCATGGAATCCAGTTCGGCCACCCATTGCGCGGTCATGCCCGCATCGGTCAGCACGATGCGCACCGCAGCCGCGCCGTGATCGGGCGGCATGGACCAGTTGGCGCGGGCCAGCGCATGGCCGTTGGACATCACGCGCGTGGTCTCTTCCGCGCTGCCGGTATAGGCGTAAAGCGCGCCCACACGGTCACGATAGAGGCCGAAGTTCTTGTCACAGCTGTATGCCACCAGCGCCTCCGGCACGGCGGAAAGCACCTTGCGCATGCCATAGGCATCCTCTTCCATGCCAAGGCCAAGGCCCTGATAGGCAAGATCGATGATCGGCAGCACGCCGGTTTCGGCCAGAATTTCGGCAATCTCGTCCCACTGATCGTTGGTGTAGTCGATCCCGGTGGGATTGTGGCAGCAGCCGTGCAGCAGCACCGCATCGCCCTTGCTCGCACCGCGCAGGACATTGCGCAGTTCAAACATGTTGGCACTGCCATCCGCCGCGGCATGATCGAAGGCGACCAGATTGACGCCGATATCGGCAAATATCTGCGCATGGTTGGGCCAGCTCGGCGTGCCCATCAAAATGTTCTCGACGCCCGCGCGCTTGGCCAGCGAAATGGCGAGGCGAACCGCGCCCGTGCCGCCCGGCGTCTGCATGCCTTCGATGCGGCCACCCTGCGCAGGATCATCGCCGCCAAAGATATGCGGCATCAGCGCATGGACAAAGCCCATGTCGCCCTCTGGCCCAAGGTAGGCTTTGGTGGGCTGCTCTGCCACCAGCTTTGCCTCTGCCGCCTTGATGCAGCCGAATACCGGCGTGCCGCCATCGGCGGTGCGATAGACGCCCACGCCAAGGTCAATCTTGTCGGCGCGGGTGTCCGCTTCATAGAGTTTGATCAGCGCAAGCAGCGCGTCGGGCGGTTGTTGTTCGAGTCTGTCCAGCATGATGGCGCGGTCAATGCCGCCGCAGCAACTCTATCGCAAGGTGGAAATCACGCTTTGTCCGGCATTTTTACGCCAGCGTCAGAAAGGCAACCAGCGCTGCTTGTGCGAAAAGCGCATGTAGCCGGCATTCACGCCCAGCCGCAGACCCGCACCCACGCGGATCGGGATCAGCACGATATTGCCCTTGCGCAGGTAGCTGGCAGTGAAACCGCCCACCAGATAGGCCTGCCCCTCGCCAGACGGGAAGCGCTCGTAAAGCTCCTCCGAATTGTCGAGATTATACACCAGCACGAAAGTGTTGCCGGCATTGGCCCCGGCATCGAAGCCGATCGACGGGCCGGTCCAGTAAACCGGGCGGTTGCCTTCTATCGCGTGGAACAATGTGCCCGAACCGTAACGCACGCCCAGCACAAATGCGCCGCCGCCCTCGCGGCCGACGATATAGCCATTGGGCTCACCCTGTTCGTCCAGCAGATCCTGGATCAGGCGCGCCAGCCCTTCGGCACCGCGGCCAAACAGGCCCTCTGCGGCACCGATCAGATCATCGCTGCCATAGGTGCTGGATGGCTGTTGCTGCACGGCCTGCGCGGCGTTGACGGGCGAGGCACCTTGCGCAGGGGCGGGATAGGTTTCGGGCGGAAGGTCCAGCGTGGCATCGGCATAGCGGTCAGAGATCGGGGTGGCCGGGCTTGGGGTGGTCTGGCTGTAACGCGCCGCCGGGGCTTGCGTATCATATGCGGGCCCTGCAGACGGCTGCACAAGATCGGCATCGATTGCCATATCGGGATCGACGGTTTCGATGGATTGCGCGGCAACCGGCGCAGCGGCAAGACCTGCCAGCACGGCAAGCGCTATCCCCAGCGCGCCGGTTCGGCAATTTTCAGCAATTCGGATCAACATGGTCATCCCCCTCTGTGGCAAGCGGACCTTTTCAATGTGCCAAGAGAATCCTTTGCGGGTGAAGCGGCAATGAACGCGCGCCGACCCGAGTCTCTTTTGCGATGAACCGAATCAATTCCCCGGCAAGCAGCCAAATTGCAGCCAAGTGCAGGCTATGCTTGCGGCCCGCAGAACCCCCGGTTATAGCGCGCCCGCATCGCCGCTGCGATCTGGAGACGTGGGTGAGTGGCTGAAACCAGTTCCCTGCTAAGGAACCATACCCATACCGGGTATCGAGGGTTCGAATCCCTCCGTCTCCGCCATAGCCCTGCAATTGCGATTGCCAGGGCAGCAGCGGGCTAGCTGCCGCAGACGGCGGGCAGCCGGGGCAGGTCCCCACGCGCGAGTTTCGGGGGGAATATCGTTTGACCGTCATGCACAAAGCGTTGTCGACTGCCGAACGATATGGACCCGCCCTGGTCGTTTGCAGCTGCCTGGTCATGGCGCTTTTCTCGGCATTTCAAGGTCCGCTGCTGTTCGAGGATGCCTCGGTCTTCCTGCACCGCGTGAACTATACCGATTTGCCGGTGCTGCATTATTACGTCGGCTATATTCCGGCGAGCATAGAGCTTTTCAGCGAGGCGGCAGGGATCTTCCCGCTGCCGGTGCAGGCGCTGCTATACCCTGCCTTTTCGGTCGCGCTGTTCATTCTTCTGCTGGCCTATCTCAGGCGGCTTTGCGGCAATCCCCATGCGGCGCTGCTAGTGGCGGCCTATGTCTTCCTGCTCGACCGCACCTATCTGACGCTCATCGCTTTCTCGCAATGGACCGCCGTGGTCGCCCTGATCGTGCTTGGCGCCATACTGTGTATCGAGCGGCGATCCGCCACCATCACCGAACTGATTGTGGTGGCGTTCCTGGCGGCGTTTTCTCCGCTGACGATCTGCGCGGTGCCGATCTTTGCGCTCTATATCTGGCAACAGCCGCGCAAGGCCGCACCCTATGTCGCCTTTGCCATCGTGCTGGTTCTGGCGATCGTGCTGCGCGATCCGCTGAACGATCGCGGAGACATTGCGCAGATCGTGACCAATCTGGCGCTCAATGTCGCGGGGCTGTTCACTGCTGCCGATCCGGTGGTGGATTTCAGCGGCGGATCGCTGCCCCTGTCCCCGAACAAGCTCATCTGGATGGCGTCACTGGTTGTGTCCATCGGCGGCTTTTTCTGGGCCGCATTGCACCGCCGCGATCCGGTCTTGTCGGCCTTCGCAGTCTGTCTGGTGGGCATCAATGTCCTGTCCTTTGCCAGCGTGCGCCATCACGACTTTCCGCTTGAGCCGCGCTATTATTTTTCGACCGTGGTGTGCGCCATCGTCTATCTGACGATCCGGCCCGGAACGCGCTGGGCACAGGCATTGCGCTGGATTGCGCCGGGTGTTTTTGCCCTCGGCCTGCTCGGCGGCGCAGCACGAATGGCGGATTGCCAGGATTGCACGAGCATGGCGGAGATCCTGGCATTTGACGGAACAGGCGATCCGGTGGTGATCGACAGGCTCAGCGGCGACTGGACTCTGGCCATCGGCAATTACCAGCTCGACAGCGCGCAATGCACCGAAGCTCCGCCGCCAGAGGGCGGGTATGGCTTTCGCGTCCACTGCAACCGGAATTCGTGGATTTACATCGAATCTGCACAGGATGCCGGTAACTGACATTGGCCCGGTTACTGACAGGAGCTGGTAATTGTGCTCAAGCTGCGCAGCGCAATGCCCGATGATGGGTCAGGTCTTGATGACAGAGCGGTTCTTGATGACAGGCCAGTTCTTGATGACAGGAAAGTGCGAGATTCGATGACTGCCACAACCCTGAGACCGGTGTGACTGGCGAGCTTCTGAGCTGGGGCCGCGCGCACCGCTTCCAGCAGGACAGATACGTCCTTTCTCCCGAACTGCTCGCGCGTGAGGGACTGGCGCGGGTGGTGGACGCGCAGCGCAGTGTCATCCCCTTCGGCCTTGGCCGCTCCTATGGCGATGTGGCCCTGAACGAGGGCGGCACGGTGCTGCAGACGCCCCGGCTCGATGCGCTGATCCACGCAGACTGGAACACCGGCATCGTGCGCGCCGAGGCCGGACTGAGCCTTGCGATGTTGCACAAGGTGAGCGTGCAGCGGGGCTATTTCGTCGCGGTGACACCGGGCACCAAGTTCGTTACTTTGGGCGGCGCGGTGGCCAATGACGTGCATGGCAAGAACCATCATCAGGCAGGCAGCTTCGGCGCGCATGTCCGGGCGCTGGGCCTGCTGCGATCCGATGGTACGCGGCTGACCTGCTCGCGCGAGCAGAACGGTGAAATGTTCGCGCTGACCATTGGCGGACTGGGCCTGACCGGCCTGATCGAATGGGTCGAACTGCAGCTCAAGCCGATTGGTTCTGCCTTCCTGACTGTCGAGAACATGGCCTGCACCAGTCTCGACGAGTTCTTCACACTCAGCCACGACAGTGCCGACTGGCCCTATACCGTCATGTGGGTCGATTGTTTCGCAAAGGGCAAGGCAGTGGGGCGCGGCATATTCTCGCGCGGGCGGGTGCTCGACGATGGAGCGCTGGAACCGCATGGCGACAAGGGCCTGTCGATGCCGATGACCATGCCGGCATTCGTCCTCAACAAGGCCTCCATCACGGCGTTCAACCGGCTGTACCGGATGCGCCCCGGCGCGCGCTTTGCAGGTCGCCAGCATTACGATCCGTTCTTCTATCCGCTCGATGCGATCGATGGATGGAACAAGCTCTACGGACCCTCCGGCTTCTACCAGCACCAATGCCTGATCCCGCCCGATGAAGCCCGCAAGGGCATTCGCGAAATGCTCGAAATCGTCGAGCAGGCGGGGCAGGGATCGTTCCTTGCCGTGCTCAAGGTTCACGGCCCGGAGACGTCTCCGGGGGTCATGTCATTCTGCCGCGAAGGCGTCTCGCTGGCGCTCGATTTCGCCAATAAGGGAGAGCGCACCTTGCGCCTGCTGGACCAGCTTGACCAGTGCGTGGCACGCCACGGCGGGCGCATCTATCCGGCCAAGGACGGACGCATGGCCGCCGCATTCTATCAGCAATCCTATCCACGCTGGCGTGAGCTGGAGGAGGCGCGCGATCCGGCGTTCTCGTCTTCGTTCTGGCGCCGGGTAACGCAAGAACAAGGGGCCAATTCGTGACCGAACAGACCATTCCGCGCGTCGCCATCATCGGTGCCACTTCCGCCGTGGCCCACGCCTATTGCCGCCGCCTGCTGCAATCTGGCCCGGTCTCTCTGGTGCTGGCCGGGCGCGACAGACCGGCGCTTGAGCGGATCGCCGCCGATGTGACCGCGCGCGGCGCCGTGGATGTGCAGATCGTGGCGGGCGAAATCGGCGATCCGGCGCAGGTGCCGCAATTGCTGGAACAGGTGCGCGGCCAGGGTCCGGTCTCGCTGGCGCTGATCGCTTACGGGGTTCTGGGTGACCAGAAGGCGCAGCAATCATCGGCGCAGGAACTGGTCCGCCTGTTCAACGTCAACCTTGTCTCGGCAGCGCTGTGGGCCGAAGGATTTGCCGCCGGTTTCGAGCAGGCCGGATCGGGCCGGCTGGTGATCATGGGATCGGTTGCAGGCGATCGGGGGCGTCAGTCCAATTACCTCTACGGTGCCAGCAAGGCGGCACTTGAACGCATCGCGCAAGGCATGTCTCACCGTTTCGCCGGCAATCCCGAAATCAGCGTGACGCTGGTCAAGCCGGGCTTCATCGATACGCCGATGACCGACCATATCGAAGGCAAGGGCGGCCCGATGTGGGCCACGCCGGACAAGATCGCGACCCTTGCAGACAAGGCCGCGACCGCGCGCCGCAACAGCCTTTACGCGCCCTTCTTCTGGCGCTGGATCATGCTGATTGTGCGGTCCCTGCCCGTGCCGATCTTCCACAAGACCAAGCTCTGACCCGCCCCGGCCAGATGCACTAACCCTCTGGTCAGGTGCACACGGGAAGGTTGGCGGCCTGTGATCCGGCCCAGGCGAAGAACAATGGCCGGACCCACCCGGCCAGCACGATGCCTGCATAAAACTGCCTGCGCCCGATCCCGAAATAGCTCGCCCCCAGCGAGGCGACGGCGCTTGGGATCACCGGAGCCACGCGCATCACTATGCAGAAGACCAGCCCGTACTGGCGCGCCAGCCGGGCGAAGCGGGAGAGCCTGCGCCACGGTGCCAGCGCCTGCTCCAGCTGTGCCGGGTCCGAGCCGTGCGATGCTTCGAACAGGATTATACTGGCCAGCACAAGGCCGGCAAACTGGACCAGGCCAGCTTCCACGCCAAAGAAGTAACCGGCCAGCAGGACCACCGTGGTGCCCAGCGGAATAACGGTGAGGAACAACAGGCTGCAAAAGACAAACAGGCCGATCATGAACGGCCAGTAATTGTCCTGCATCAGCGCGATGAATTGCAGGAAGCGCTCGCACGCGGGCGCGGAGTCCAGTGCCATCCAGAGCAGCGCAAGGATGACAGAGACAGCCAGCACCGCCAGACCTATCCACGCAGGCCGCGGCGCCAGGGCGACGGCGAGGAGCCGCACAATGCCGGTGTCACTCCTGCCAGTCACAGCGCCTGTATCCCCTCAGTCAGGCTTGCGGCCAGTAATCAGGAACTGCTTGCCCAGGAATTTCCAGGCGAAAGGCAGTTTGAGATAGGCGGCAATCAGCAATGATGTCTGCGGCAGGGCAGAGCGCGTCGAATAGGGGAGGAACCGGGGAATGATCTCCGCCACCTCGAAGCCGGACTGGATCAGCCCTTCTTCAAGCGAGAGATGCGACAACGGCAGGTAGTGATCGTAGAAATCCCAGTAATCCTGGCCGACATATTTGATATTTGGTCCCAGCACCACGAACCTGCCGCCTGGCTTGAGTACCTTCAGGACCTCGGCAAAAACAAGGTCCAGATCGGGCTTGGTCAGGAGATGTTCGAGGAAGTTGGAGGTGAACACCACATCGACCGAATTTTCCCCCACTGCGCTGCTGAACTGCGTCGCCGAAAGATTGTGAAATTCCACATGTTCGGGAAGCATGGCCCGCGCATCGGGGTTGAGATCGACCGCGATCTGGCGGCTGGCAGAAATGTTCTGCGAAAACTCGCCATATCCGCTGGCGAGGTCCAGCACGACCTTGTCGTGGCCAATCTTGTCCTGCAGGTAATAGTCGCAAATGGTTTTCCAGATGGCGATCTTGCCGACGCGGTCGGCTTCCTTGAAACGAAACTGATAAAGCTTGCTGAGTTCAGACATTACGCGCCCTTGAAAGTGAAAAACTTGTGCATCAGAAAGCTGATCGGCACCGGCGAAGCGACGGCAATCGCATGGGCAATCTCGCGCGGGAAAAAGGTCATGCCGATGCGCGGGAAAAGCGTTTCCGACAGGGCCCAGGAAATTGTGATCACCACCGGCATCATGCACAGGTTGAAACCCACGAAATAGATGACCTGCTGATGCCGCCTGGTAGATGACCGGGCGAAAACATAGCGTTCATTGAGCACGAAAGCGGTCGCAATGCCGATGGCATAGGCGAGGAACAGCGCGGCGATATATCCGGTGATCGGCGTCAGGGCGATGCGCGAGAGCCAGTTCGCCAGCGCCGAGGTCCCGCCCGCCATCAGGAAGCGGGCGAACTGGCCGGAAAGGAACAGGCCGATCCATTCCGACAACGAGCGGCGCGAGGCAGGCGCATCTCCGGCTCGGACCGGACCGTCTGGCTCCCGCTCAACCATTGCCAAGCCGCTTCATCGCCGTTTCGGCCAGCCGTGCACCCAGGCCGACACTTTCGGAAATGCCGCGGTCTTCCGGGTAGTAGTAGGATGTGTCGGCAATCTGCACTCCGGGCAGGCTGGTTTCGACAGGCGGCAGCTTGTCGAGGAAATTGGGGGTACAGATCGGCTGCGAATATTTCAGGCGACTGGCATTGCGGTCGATCACGTCACCCTCGCCAATCTGCGGATTGACCGCCTTGATGGCAGCGAATGCGTCATCCAGCAACGCCTCGTCGCTATAGTCCCAGCGCTCATTGTCATGCGGCATGTAATAGGGGGCATAAATGATCGTGTCGCCGCCGAAATCGCGCAGGGCGCTGAACTCGATCAGACCGGGAATGGGATGCGCCTTGTCCATGATGTTGACCCAGAAATGCCCGGTGACCGGCTTTTTCAGGCGGTAGACCAGGCATATCACGCCAATATTCTCGATCGCCGCCAGCTTTGCATGCTCATCGGGCGACAGGCCGGGAAAGATCCTGTCAGCCACTGGCGTGGGCACGGTCGAGATCACTTCCCGCGCCAGCAGCACTTCGCCATTACCCAGTTCCACGCGCTTGAGGTCATTCTCTGCCACCGTCACTGCGGCCACGGGCGCGCTGCAGCGCACTTCGCTGCCAGCCTGCGTGATGCCGGCGACCAGCGCATCGACCAGTGTCTGCGTCCCGCCCTCCAGATGGCCCAGCCGCTCCTCCATCAGGCTCTTGCGGGATCGGCCGATCCGGCTGATGCGGGTGCCGATCCAGGTGGCGCTGATGACGTCCGTATACTGGAAGAATTTCTGGTGCAGCAGGCGGTGCCACATCTTGTCATAGCCGGATTGCCCTAGCCATTCCTTCAGCCATTCGGGCGCGGTCATGTGTTCTGCCCCGTCCCAGTTGGGCCGTTTGGTGCACCACCATGCCAGCAGGCCATAGCGCAGCTTTTCTATCGGCCCGAGGTGCGGATATTTGAGCAGCGCCAGCGGATTGCCCCAGTCGTGCACTTTTCCGTGATCGAAATAGCCCATCGTGGTGCGCTTCCACACCAGAGTGTCCGCCAGGCCCAGCTCCTCCAGCAGCGCGAAAGTGTCATGATCGCTCTGGCAGATGAAGTGGTAGTAGCGCTCGAGCGAAATTCCGCCGAAGTCGAAATGCGCCGCCATCCCGCCCGCAACCGGCCCCGCTTCAAGCACCAAGCAGCCAATGCCGTTGTTCGCCGCGCGCCATGCAGCCGCCAGCCCCATCGCACCCGCGCCGATCACGACAAGGTCGTGGATGTCATCCGTGGCGGGGGTCATGGCTCAGAATTCCAGCAGCGTCTTGGAGTGGGCGGGATGGGTGAAAGTCTCGCGCACGGCATCGCGGAATCCGGTCGGCTGAATGTCGAACATGCCCGGCCAGTCCACGACCGGGAATTCCTCCGGGATCACCAGCGCTTCCAGCTGGCGGGTGGTGAAGGGAGGGTTGCGGCTTACCAATTCCGCCGCCCATAGCGAAAGCCAGAATGCCCAATAGGGAATATGCACGATCCGCGCCCGGGCGCCCGTCTCCTGCTTGATGGTGCGGATCAGGTCGACATAGGCGATCTTCTCATGGCCGGAGATATCGAGCACGGCCCCTGCGGGACGCTGCTGGATGCAGCCCATGATGACGCGGCAGAAATCCCCGGCATATAATGGCTGGCGGATGTAGCGGCCGTGCGATGGGATGGGAAATACCGGCACCTTGTCCATCAGCCGCCGCAGCCAGCCCAGATGCTTGCGGTCAAACCAGCCGAACATCAGCGTGGGTCGCAGCACGCACAGCGGCAGTCCGCTGGCCAGGACCATATCCTCCTGCGCGGACTTTGACCTGGTGTAGAAATCGTCCGCCTCGCTGTTCACCACCGATGACGAGATATGGACGATGAATGGCGGGTTTTCGCGGTCGATTGCGTCGAGGATATTGCGCGTTGCGGTGATGTTGTTGCGCTCAAAATCGGTCCAGTCCAGTCCGCCGATCTGCGCCTGATTGAGCACCAGCGTATGTGCCAGGGCAACCTCGCGCTGCCAGTCGCCCGGCTCGGCCAGATCGGCCTCTATCACCCGCACCCACGGCTGCCGCTCGCGCAGAATATTCGTGTTGTGCGGATGCTTGTCGATGCCGACGATGTTGGAATATCCCGCCTCGTGCAGGCGCAGGCACAGGTTCTGCCCCACCAGTCCGGCGGCGCCGGTAACAAGGATCGGGGCATTCTTGTCGGTCACTGGAATCTCCTGGCAGCCAAGGGGCCCGGTGCGACAGGCGCACTTGCCGCTGCCTGCGAACTCGCCGCCGCTTGGCATGGTTGCGCGCGCAATTCTACCCGTAATTCATCTATTTGAGGGCAATGGGCGGGGAGCCGGCCCCTGCCATGCCGGCACCTTCCCATGCCATGCCTATGGCGTTTCGGAGCATCAGGGGCGGCGGCATACAGGCGGCGATCCTTGCCAGCTTCAAGGCGGGGATCGCCAACCAAGGGAGTAGTCCAATGAAGAAGGCAATTGCCTTTACGGCCGGTATTGCGCTGGCCGCCTCGTGCAACATCGCCATGCCTGTTTCGGTCCATGCCGCAGGCAATGACGATGTGGCTTTGTGCAGGGTTCTGGTTGATTCAGAACTCTACTCCAGCCTTGGGGAATGCATGAGCATTGTCCGCACAGCGCCACCTGTGGTGTGCAAGAGTCTGAAGGAAGCAGGTTACCTGACTTTGTTCGGATGGCGAAACCTTGGAGACTGCGTTTCCGATCTTCGCAGCCTTAATTGATCCGTCTTGTCTTTTAGTCGACCCCTGTTCCAACTGGCCCGGAAACCCCATTCCGGGCCATTTTTTTGCGCCTGAGCAAAGGCGATCAGCCCATTTTCAACTGGCCCTGACGCACGGCGGCAAATACCGCCTCCCCGCGCGAGTGGACCGCCAGCTTGCGGTAGATCGACTTGACGTGATTGCCCACGGTCAGCGGTGATATGTCCAGCGCCCGGGCGGCTTCCTTGTAACTCATGCCGCGCGCGAACAGCTGGAGCAATTCCACCTCGCGCGCCGTCAGCGGTGCTGCATCGGGATTGTCCGGCTGGGCACGCTGGGGCACATCGCCCTGCAATCGTTCAAGCAGGTAGGACGCTGCCGACGGGCTGATCGGTGCGCCGCCAGCCAGCGTTGCGGCAATTCCGTCCAGGATCACCGCCGGGCTGGAATCCTTGAGCAGATAGCCATCCGCCCCTGCCTCCAGTGCGCTGACCACGGTTTCCCGGTCGCCAAAACTGGTGATCATCAGCACCCTTGCCCGGCTCTGCTGTTTGACGAAGCCGATGAAGTCCACTCCGCTGCCATCGGGCAGGCCGACATCGACCAGCACCAGATCCGGCTGCTTGCGCACCACCAGATCGCGCGCACGGGCGATGGTGGGCGCAGAGCCTGCAAGGTCATATTCAGGGCAGGAGGTCACGATCTCTGTCAGATGTTCGCGAATGGCCGGATCATCGTCCAGGATTGCTATGCGGCTGATGGTCACGCCGTGTCTGCCCCTTCATCATCGCCGGGCAATTGCAGCCGCGCCACAGTCATCTCACCAACCCGTTCAAGTTCGAAAATACCGCCGATGGAACCCGCCCGGGCGGCCATGTTGTCCAGCCCGCGCCCGCCGGTTCGCACCTTGCCCAGGGCATCGCCATTGTCACTGATGGTGATTTGGGCGGCGCTGACATGCACGCTGATCGAGTCTCCGCTGGAATGCTTGAGCGCATTGGTGACAGCTTCCTGCAGGATGCGGAACACCTGCAATACCGCGCGCGGTGGCAGCTGCGGCAATGGCGCCGATGGTTCCTGCTGCCAGTCAAAGGCAAAGCCTGCATCCAGCACGCGGGCCTGCGCCCGTTCGCGAAACAGCACCAGCGCGGCGGCGAGCGATTCGCCCACCGAATCCATCGAATCGATCATCAGCCGCATCTCGTCGATGGCAGACTGCAGGCCGGTGGCGTATTGCGCGGGATCGGCATTGCCGCGCCGGGCGGACAGCAGCATGGACATCAGCTGGGAACCCAGCCCGTCATGCATATCGGCCATGATCCGCCGGCGTTCATCCTGATGCGCCTGCTGCGACAGCAGGATTTTCTCACGATCATGCGCCACCGCCAGTTCCGCCGTCCGCTCATCCAGCTGGACCTGCAACAGCGCGTTGATCTCCTCCGCCGATCGGAACAGGCGGATATTGCGCGACAGAAAGCTGGCGGCCAGCGCAACCAGCAGGAACGGCAGGGCATAATCGGTCTGCGTGCCGATATTGAGATCGAAGATACGGCCGATGTAATCGCGCAGCGACATCACCGCCAGCAGCAGGAAAATCGCCGCTTCCCAGAACCGGTCGCGCGCAATCCAGTTCATCTTCCACAGGATCAGACCGGCAAAAAGCACGGCCATCGCGCCGCTGAATGCCCACAGCGCCATCGGTCCCGCATCGTTCTGCGGATCGAGGAAATTGCCGATCAGGAATATGGCGATGCACAACAGCCAGCCAGCCATCGACAGCGGCAGGACAAAGCGCAACGGCCGCCCCGCCCAGTTGTTGGACAGATTCACCCATGCCGCGGGGATCATCACCCCCAAAGGCACAACCGCATTCATGAACAAGCGCCCGCCAATCGGCGGATCGGCCCAGTCTTCGTGGAACAGCATCCCGGCCCAGCTGAAAGACAGCATGCCCAGCCAGAACAGGTAACCCTGCCGTCCGCTACGTGCCCAGGCGACAAAGGCCAGCAGCGCGACAAGAAAGCCCACCACCGTACATATCTGCAGGTAATCATTGAGCAGGAAGCGCCGCAGATTGAAGGTCGCCACCACCTGGTCATATTCGCCCAGCGTAGGCTCGGCGACCAGGAAGCCGCCGGTCCCTTCATGGCTGGCAAGGATATAGGTGATTTCATTGCGGCCGACATTCAGCACACCAGCGGGCAAACGGTGTATCCCGCGATAGGCCCGCCCGTGATAGGTCAGATCGGGCAGCACCATCCGCCCGGCCCCGTAATGCAGCGATCCGTTGATCCACGCCTGATAATTGTCCGCGCCGACAACGGGGACTTCGCCAATGCCTTCGCGCGGCACTGTATCCAGTTCGAATATCACGCGGAACGCGCGGTAGCCTTCCTCGCAGCAATCCTCCCACGGAACATCGGTGGCCTCGAACTGCGCGGCCTCCACCGCATCCCAATCGGGTGAGGCCAGTGTGGCAACTTCATAGGCAATGGGGAGAATGCGCTCCAGCGGGCGCGTCTGCGGATCGAAGACAGGTGTCAGAAACAGCCAGTACAGCGCCTGCAACACCAATATGGCGAAGAGCAGTTGCGGCCAGTCCTTGCGCCAGTGCAGCGCCATAGCATGTGATCCCCATCCCACAGGCAGATTTGTGCCTGCCCCATCTATGGCAGCTATCACGTGCCGGTCATGCCATAAACATGGCAAGTCGTTCGGGCATGAATTTCCCGCGTCCTCGCACGCCGGAGACTGCACGGTGCCAGGACGAAAACAGGCCAATCAACAATTGGCCCCGCCCAGCGCTGAAATCGTCATATCTGAGTCACATCCCGGTGGCAGGTCCTGCCTATCAGGCTGAGGGATCTTGCAATGAACCGGGTGAGTATTGTCACCACCGATGAAAACGCCGCGCGTTTCGATTCATTCTCCAATGGGGAAACCGAATTCGTATTTGGTCTGTTAACGTCACAGGGGCCGCAGAAACTGGTCGAGGGCCCGGTCTGGGCTTTTGTCGACTGGGTGATGGAAGACCTTTCGGGTCTGGAAATGTGTCGCCGCCTGCGGGCCGATCACCGGCTGAACGATGCCCATGTCACCATTGTGCTGGAAGCCGATGATGCCGATGACCGGCGCCGCGCGCTAAAGGCCGGGGCGGATGATTATGCAATCGGCCCGCTGGACCGCAAGAGCATGCTCGACCGCGTTCTGGCGCTCCATTCATCGGGCGGAAGGCCGGGTGCGGGCCAGGTGCTGGACCTTGGCGAATTGCACATCAACGTGGCGGGGGAGCAGGCGCGCTGGAAGAAGTCCCAGATTCCATTGCGTCCCAACGAATTTCGGGTGCTGCGCTTCATGGCCGAAAATCCCAACCGCATCCTCACCCGGCAGGAACTGGTCGATGCGCTGGGGAAAGCTGGCGATCCGGAATATCTGCGCACGGTGGATGTGTGGATCAAGCGGCTGCGCTTTGGCCTGCGAGAGGTCAACGCCGGGCATTTGCTGCGCACCGTTCACGGCAAGGGCTACGTCCTCGATCTGGCCTGAGTTTTACGGGGTCTGATATCTGTCGAGTATGAGCGCTCCCCAACTGCAATATAACTGCCGGACATAACATAAGGCCCCAGCCTTGCGGTTGGGGCCTTTGTTATTGTGCCGGTAATATTGTGCCAAAGAGTGGCTACCGGGCCGGCAACTGCCAGCCCGGTGCGCCGCTATCAGAACGTGACCGAGAGCGATGCCGAAAGCTCGGTTCCGACATCGTAGCTGTTGATCTCGATCTGCTGGGTTCCGTTGGTCTGGTACTCATGATTGCCGCGCCCGAAGATGTTGCGGGCCTGCAATTTCAGCTCCGTATCGGTGCCGAACAGCGGAATGCCCTGGCGGAACACCAGATCGACCGTCATGCCGGGATTTTCCACGATATCGGGCAGTCCGGCAGTGCCGCGGCTGGTCACGCGCTCGCTGGCGTAGTTCAGCAGGACGGTGAACTGCTGCAAGCGGTCGGTATCTTCCAGGCTGACCTGGAAATTGGCCAGATGGTCCGACTGGCCGGTCAGCGGCAAGCCGTCCAGGAACAGGTTGGACGCTGCCGTTGTCCCGCCGGGGAACAGCTGGGTAGTGTCACCCGCCTTCACCGAAATATTCGACTGGGTGTAGGTATAGTTGGTAAAGACGACCAGCTCCTTGGTTTCGAAGAAGCCGCCCATGTCATACAGGTCGAAGGTATATTGCAGGTCCACTTCGGCACCATAGAGCGTGGCCCGCGGCGCGTTGGCGAAGCTGGTAATCTGATCGTTGTCGGAGAAGCTGGAGAAGGCTTCAATCGGGCTCTTGAGGTTCTTGTAGAAGCCCGCAATCGAAACCCTGTCACCGCCGCCGAAGTAATATTCGCCGCGCACTTCGTAGTTGGTCAGCTCGCTGTCCGTCAGCAGCGGGTTACCCACGTACTGGCGGTTTGTTTCCGGATCGTAGAACGCCTGGAAGATCAGCTCGCGAAATTGCGGGCGGGCGATGGTGCGCGAGGCACTGGCACGCAGTTGCAGGCTGTCGATCGGTTCGATGGTCAGCGTTGCCGCCGGCAGCCAGTAGCTGTTCGAAAGCGCAGTTGTGCTTGTCGAAATGGTCGGCGTTGCGAACACTTCTGCGGGATCGACCGTCTGGGTGGCATCTTCGTAACGCACGCCCACGTCCAGCACCACGCCCAGCGTCGGTTCGATGCTGAGCTTGCCGTAACCAGCCTGCACTTCCAGCGCTGCCTGGAAGGCCGGATCGGACTGCGTCGATTCGATCAGGCCGATGTTGAAGGCATCGATGATCGCATCGCCCAGCAACAGGTCAGGCCGCAGCAGGCCTACACCATCGGGAAAATCCGATGGCGCCGTGAACAGGAACTGCCGGCGCTCCGAATAGCGATCCGTATCGCTATAGGCATAGCCGATGGTGGCCGTGGCAAAGTCCAGCACCGGATAGCTGACATCGATGCCGCCGAACCACAGCTGTTCCTTCAGGTTGGAGAACACCACATTGGCATCGCCATTCTGGCGATCGAGCACGTTGATGAACTGATCGCCCAGCGTGGCCGAAGTGTTGTCTCGAACATAGGTGAAGGTGTATTCATACGGCGCTTCACGCTGCGTCTGGGCATAGCCGCCGCGCAGATCCACACCCAGATCACCAAATTCCAGCTCGGCAACAAGCTGCGAATCGAGCAGCTGCCGTTCGTACCAGGCGGTCTGCTGCTGCTGGATATCGTCATCGTCCTGGAAGTCTGTGCCCTGTGACAGGCGCGACTGCTTCACCGTGTCGCGGATGAACAGATTGGTCCAGCGGATCACATGGTCGCCCACTTCCAGCCCAAAGCCCAGCAGGGCGTTGAACAGCATGCGGTTGTCGGTCACCAGATCGTTGAAATCCTGGTCCAGCGTGAAGTCAGCCAGAACCGATTGCGAAGTGATATCGCGCGTACGCCATTTGTTGCTGAGTGATACGGTGGCGATCACGCCCAGGCGGCCATCGTCAAACACATCGGTCGCCGTGCCGGCGGTGATGCCGCCGGACCAGTTGGCCGGAACATTGCCCAGCGTCTGCAGCACGATCAGGTTGGGATCGCCCAGGTCGCGCGCAATCGCCTGCTGGTTGACATTGGCATCAGTGAGGCGGGCGCCAGTATCGAAGAACGCCTGCAGGGCCGGAGACGCATCGCGCGTGCCGTTGTCGAATCCCGACCAATCGGTCTTGGAGCCGTAATAGGACAGGCCGTTGAAGAACGTCGTCTCCGTATCGCCGCTGACACTGCCGCTGACGGTAACGAATGTCTCATCGGGAATGGCGCGCGTGGTCAGGTTGATCACACCGCCGCCGAATTCACCGGGGAAGTTGGCGGAATAGGTCTTCTGCACCAGCGAGGAAGCGATGATGTTGGTGGGGAAGATGTCCAGCGGAACCACGCGGCTGAGCGGCTGCGGCGATGGCAGCGGCAGGCCGTTGAGCAGCGCCAGCGAATAGCGATCACCCAGGCCGCGGACATAGACAAAGCCCTGACCCTGCACAGAAAGGCCGGTAACCCGGCCAAGCGCGCCTGCGATATCGCCTTCACCCGTCCGCGCGATCTGTTCGGTCGAAAGCACGCTGACCACCTGGGTGGAAGTCTGCGTGGGATCGCGATTGATGCGTCCGGTCACGATGATCCGGTCGGTACCGCCGGGAATGGAAATATCCGGCTCTTCGTAATCGTCCTGTGGATCAACCCCCTCAACGGTGTCGAGCAATTCGTCAGCCGGAGCCGTATCGGCATCCTGAGCCAGGGCCGCGCCCGGAAATGTGAGCGCGGTGGTGAGCAAAAGCAGCCCCGCCAGCTGCTTGCCAGTGGTCATGATCTGGGACTCCCTCATGAGTCGATCCATAAAAATCGTGGGCCTCGCAGGGCCCGGCACAAGACGTAAGCGGGAGATGCACCGGCCCTTGCTGGACCGGTCACACCCCCCGCTGTCGTCATCTTAGTTGAAGACCGGCAGAGCCGAGCACGATCCGGTGTTTCCACCGAAGGTGATGGCCAGCGAATCGCAGGTCCAGCCCTGTGTCCAGTTGTCAGTCGCAGACACCGCACCAAGGAAGGTGGAGGCAACGAAGAAGTCCGACAGGCCGGTTACGTTGAACAGCGGCGTGAAGTTGTTCTCGTTGTCGCCGTTCAGGTAATTGGCGACCAGCGTGTTGACGAATGCCTTGTTGTTGCCAGTGCCAGCATCGAAGATGGCTTCAGCTTCGGCAGCCGTGGGGCCACCGTCGCTGCCATTGCGGAAGTTGGTGGCGCACTGCAGCGCAACCGACTGGAACACCGGAGGACCGGCTTCATCGCCGCCCGGATTGGTCAGGGCAGCCGTTTCAGCCTGATCGATGCGGATACAAGGCGTGGCCGTTGAACCCTGATCGATGATCACCGAGTTGAAGATGCCATAATCGGTACCGCCGCGGATGCGGACGACCTGATCGCGGGCATTGCGCTGGATCAGCGTGGCGTTGACCAGCTTCGTGTTCTGGCGCGGGGTCTGCTGATACAGGCCGTTGTTGGAGTCAGCTTCGATCGCGGTGTCACCCACGCCCGGACGCTGGGCAACCAGAACAAACTGCATGTTCAGCTTCACACCGGTGTCAGAGTCGAGGCCGTCATCTTCCGCACCGGCGATGATCAGGTTCTTGATGTTGACGTTACCGCCGAAGAATTCGACGCCATCGTCCGAAGAGTTGACCGACTGGATGTGGTGCAGGGTCGTGCCCGAACCCACGCCGCCGGTGGTCAGCGACTGAAGTTCGTCATCGCCCGAAAGCACGAAGCCCGAATAGCGGATCTGCATGTAGCTGACCGAACCGGAATTGTCGTTGTTGGTGATGCCGCCAAAGAACGTGTTCGGCGATGCGCCTTCAACGCGGCGTTCGCAATCAAGCGTGCCGGGTGTGGCCAGCGGCTGGAAGCAATCGGTAACCTTGGCGCGGCCCGACAGGACGAGACCGCCCCACTGACCCGACGAGTTGGCGTTGTTCAGGCCCAGCACGTTGTCGCGGCTGGTCATGATGATCGGCTTGGCGGCAGTGCCATTGGCGTTGATCTTGTTGCCACGCGTCACGTTCAGGAAGGCTGAACCGCTGGAATAGATGATCACGCCAGGCTGAACGGTCAGCGTCACGTTGGTGTCATTGCCGACATTGGCCGGACCACCGTCCACGCCAACGTCAACACGGCCCGGCAGGCGATACAGCAGACCGGGAACCTGTGTCAGGGTGGACGATGCCTGCACCACGGCCGGCAGTGCGCAAACGCGCCATGTGCCTTCGGGGCCGGTGATGGTGCCTTCATCGGTCAGGCCCTGCGAATCGGAGATCGTCGGGCAGCCATTGGCCGGGGTCACCAGCGTCTGGGTGGGAGTGGGCGTGGGTGTCGGCGTGGGCGCCGGGTTATTTACGATGTTGTCGCCTTCGTTGATGGTCACATTGCCACCGGTGCCGGGCGAAGCGATGCCTTCAGGGCCGCAGGCGGAAAGCGCCAGGATAGAGCAGCCAAGAACAAGCGAACGAGAAATGTGAGTCACAGCGAGCGGTCCCCTCAAAAAACCGAGAATCAGAAGATGCGAATTCGATGTCGCGAATCGCTCGCTAGGGGTGGCTTGTGACAGTTTGCGGTCTGTGTGACGGTAATCTGGCAGTTTCAGCAAACAAAGTTGATGACAGTTGTGTGGCAATGGGGAGTCCGCTGGACCAACCATGCGAAAACGCTGCACCATCGCCAAATATTGCACTTTGATGACAATGTTACAGTTTCGTTGCGAAAGCAGATTTCTCGTTCCATTATCGCTTCAGATAAAGACAAAGGGAGAATGGCAATGTTGGCCACACTGGCAATGGGCGCCCTGCTCATGACCCAAGCAAGTTCGCTGGCAATCATCGGTTCGCCTGCCGGCACCGAGACGAATGATGTCGCTTTTGAAACGCTCGCAGGTGGCAATGCCTCGCAGGCGGTGCACGATCTGGAAGCCCTGCGCGCACAGATGCCCAATGATCCGGCTCTGCTGATCAATCTGGGCAGTGCCTATGCCGAACTGGGCCAGGCCGACCGGGCCGAGCAATGCTATCGCGCCGCGATGGAAAGCGATGTCCGTTACGAACTGGAACTGGCAGACGGCAGCTGGGTGGATTCCCGCCGCGCCGCACGTCAGGCCCTGCGCGATCTGACCAGCGAGAACCTCGCCCTCAACTGAGCGGGTGCAAGGCCGCTATTTATGGCGCCATATATATAAGGTCCGGAAACAGGCCCGCTCACGTGGAGCGGCCCGCTGGCGAAATACCGGCAGGGGTGAGCGCACAGATGAGTGCACGAGCAACCACACAATGGCCTGGTGGCATGATGCCGCCGGGCCATTTTGCTTGGGCCACTGTCATGCCGCTGTCATTTGTTGTAAGCACATGACTGCGCTTGGAGGCCCCTTTTTAGTGATTCTGCATCGTGCTCTTTATGCCGCCCTGCTGGCTCCGGTTGCGCTTTACGCAAGCCCGGCCTGCGCAGACGTGCTGGAAGTGGGCGCAGAGGGAGAGGCGCGCTGGCTTTCCGGCCCCGCCGTGCAGATTGTCCAGACCGGCCTGCAGGCAGGCGGCGCGATCGAAGCGGTTGAAGCTCCGGCGCAGGCGCGGCTGGTGCCCGAACATGCGGTTGCCGATACAGTGCGCAATTCCGGCGCAATTCCTGAACGTTATTCCGCCGTGGTGGCCAATCTGTCCGCCCGCTACGATCTCAGCCCGGCGCTGATCGAAGCGGTTGTGTGGCAGGAGAGCCGCTGGCGTGAAAACGCCGTTTCGCCCGCCGGTGCGCGCGGCCTGGCGCAGCTGATGCCGGGCACGGCGCGCGATCTTGGCGTCAATGCCGATGATCCGGTTGCCAACCTTGAAGGCGGCGCGCGTTACCTGCGTGAACAGCTGGATCGCTTTGACGGTGATCTGGAGCGCGCCCTTGCCGCTTATAATGCCGGACCTGGCCGCGTGATCCGCGCCGGTGGCATTCCCCGTATTCGTGAAACTCAGGCCTATGTCACTTCGATCATGGGCCGCCTGTCCGACCATTCCCGGAGTTCCCAATAGACATGCGTTTGCTTAGCCGTCTTGCCGCTTTTGCCGCCCTGCTCGTTCCCGCCGCCGCCCAGGCGCAGGACCCCGCCGGGTCTGGCCCGATCAATGCCGCACTGTTCTGGATGCAGGGCACGCTGCTCGGCTCCGTCGCCACCGCCGTGGCGGTGATGGCGGTGGCCGCCGTGGGCTTCATGATGCTGACCGGGCGGATGAACTGGCGCTTTGGCGCAACCGTGATCATCGGCTGTTTCATCATCTTTGGCGCCGCCAGCATCGTTGCCGGCATCCAGAGCGCGGCAGGCTGATCCGGTGCAGCTGTCCCGCCAACCGGTGCACCGCGCGCTGACCCGCCCGCAGATGTTTGCCGGGGTCACATTCAATTATTTCGTGATCAATGCGCTGGTGACGACGGAGGCATTCCTGATCCTCAAGAGCCTGTGGATCCTGCCGATCCCGTTCGTGATGCATGCAGTCGGCTATTTCGCCTGCCTGCGCGAACCGCGGATTTTCGACCTGTGGATCACCAAGGTCTCCAAATGCCCGCGCGTGCGCAATTACAAGCGCTGGGGCTGCAACAGCTACGCCCCGTGAGGGTGCACCAATTGAACCGCCGCGATTTGCGGCAGGGAGCTAGACGATGACAACCAAGTGGCTCGGAGCCGCAGCATGGAGCGCCAAGGAGGCGCAGGCGGGTGACCGTCTGCCCTATGCGCAGCTGGTCGACGCGCAGACCCTGCTGCTGCGCGATGGCTCACTGATGGGCGCCTTGCAGGTGCCCGGCCTGCTGTTCGAAACCGAAGATACAGACGCGCTCAACGCCCACGCTTCCACCCGCGAAGTGATGCTGCGCAGCAATCTGGATGCGCGTTTCGTTCTCCATCACCACGTCATCCGCCGCCGCGTGACGGTGGAGCTGGAAGCCAGTTTCGATGATCCGCTTTCGGCCCATATCGATGCCCGCTGGCGGGAACGCCTGTCCAGCGGATCGCTGTTCGTGAATGACCAGTTCATCACGCTGGTGCGCCGCCCGGCGCGCGGCAAGGCCGGCTGGGGTGAGAAATTGTCCCGCATGGTCAAGGGCAAGGCGACCGAGGCGGAAGAGGTCGACCCGCGTGACCTGCGCTCGCTCCGCGCAGCATTGCAGGCGCTGGCCGCATCGCTGGGTGACTATGGCGCGCAGCCGCTGGGCGATTACACCGGCCCCAGCGGCCATGCGAATAATGAACTGCTGGAACTGCTGTCCGCACTCTACAATGGCGAAATGCGCCCCGTGCGCCGCCCTGACGATGGCACCGATATCGGCAATATGCTGCCCTATCGCCGGGCCAGCTTTGGCCTGGATGCGATGGAACTGCGCGGCGCTTCGGGTACCGACTTCTCGGCCATGCTCAGCCTCAAGGATTATCCTGACGCCACCAGCCCCGGCCTGCTCGATGCCATGCTGCGCCTGCCGTATGAAATGGTGGTGACCGAAAGCTTCGCCCCGCAGGAACGCCAGACCGCGCGCGAACGGATAGACCTGGCGCTGCGCCGCCTGCGCTCCGCCGATGAGGAAGCCCAGGCAGAGCGCAATGACATGCTGGCCGCACGCGACGAGCTGGGCGCGGGATCGGTCGCTTTCGGCGATCACCACCTGTCAGTTCAGGTGCGTGAGCGCGATCTTCAGCGGCTGGACGATGCCACCGCCTCTGTCGCTGCGGCGCTGGCCGATACCGGCGCGATCGCAGTGCGTGAGGACACCAATCTGGAGCCGGTTTTCTGGGGCCAGTTCCCCGGTAATGAGAGCTATCTGGTGCGGCGCGCCATGATCTCCACCGCCAATATGGCCAGCTTTGGCTCGCTCCACGGCTTTGCGCTGGGACAGGCCGAGGGCAATCACTGGGGCGATGCGGTCACGCTGCTGCAAACCACCAGCTCCACGCCGTTCTTCTTCAACTTCCACAATGGCGATCTGGGCAATTTCAGCGTCATCGGCCCGTCGGGTTCGGGCAAAACCGTAGTGATGAATTTCCTCGCCGCGCAGGCGCAGAAGTTCAGCCCGCGTACGATCCTGTTCGACAAGGATCGCGGTGCCGAGCTGTTCATTCGCGGCATTGGCGGCACTTATGACCGCGTGCGTTCGGGGGAGCCGACCGGCTTCAACCCGCTGGCGATGGCGGATACGCCCGTCAACCGCGCCTTCCTGCGTGACTGGCTGGGCGTGTTGCTCAGCGCGCAAGGCCCGGAAGAATTGCAGACCATCGCCCAGGCGGTGGATGCCGCCTATGCCAATGATGCCTCTCTGCGCCGTCTGCGTCATTTCAAGGAACTGGTGTCCGGTTCCCGCCGTCCGCAAGCTGGCGATCTGGCAGACCGCCTGTCCGCCTGGATAGAAGATGGCGAATTTGGCTGGCTGTTCGATAATGAAGTCGACAAGCTGGACCTGTCCACCCGGGTCATGGGTTTCGACATGACCGCGCTGCTGGACAATCCCAAGCTGCGCACGCCGTGTATGATGTATCTGTTTCACCGCATTGATGAGCGGCTGGATGGCCATCCCACGATGATCCTGATCGATGAGGGCTGGAAGGCGCTGGATGATGAGGTCTTTGCCGCCCGCATTCGCGACTGGCTGAAAACGCTGCGCAAGCGCAATGCTCTGGTCGGCTTTGCCACGCAGTCCGCGCGCGATGCGCTGGACAGCCGCATTTCCACCGCGCTGGTGGAACAGACCGCGACGATGATCTTCATGCCCAATGCCCGCGCCCGGGCGGAGGATTACTGCGAAGGCTTTGGCCTGACCGAGCATGAGTTGTCGCTGATCAAGAGCCTGCCCGCGCACAGCCGCTGCTTCCTGGTCCGCCAGCCCGATGCCAGCGTTGTGGTGCGGCTCGACCTGTCGAACGCGCCCGAAGTGCTGACCATTCTTTCCGGCCGCGAAAGCACCGTGCGCCGGCTCGACCTGCTGCGAGAAGCCGTGGGGGATGATCCCGCACAGTGGTATCCCGCGTTGACCAATCGCCGCTGGCCCGGTTCGGGCAAGGGCGATGCGCAGGACAGTGAACTGGATGCCTGGGAAGCCGCCGAATGACACCGGCTGCGATCAATCCGGCACAATGCCAGTCTGCGCTGGATGGCGTGGGCGCAGGCATCGGCGCATCGCTGCGCGCGATTGACTGCGCCGCCAGCGAGATGTCGCAGGCTGCCTTCAGCCGCATCTTCGGCCCTGACGGTGCATTCCTGCTGCCGTTGCAGGTGCTGCTGACGATCTTCGTCGCTTTCCTTGGCTATGGGCTGATTACCGGGCGGCTGCGGATTGGCCTGTCCTCGCTCGCCCCGCGGCTGATCACGCTGGTGCTGGTGATCACCTTTGCCACCAGCTGGATCGCTTTCCAGTCGGTGTTCTGGAACCTGGCTGTGGGTGGTCCCGATGAAATCGCCGGGGCATTGATGGGCACCGATGGCTCCGCCACCACCATTTTTGCCGACAAGCTGGACGTGGTGATGTTCTCCCTGATGGAAGCATCGGGCGGCGATGCGATGAGCGAGACCACCTCGATCTTCTCCCCCCCGGGCCTGTTGTGGTCGGGCGGAACCATGCTGCTGCTGGGCACCGTCGGCGTTCTTGCCACCTGCAAGATCGCGCTGGCCGTGCTGCTGGCACTGGGGCCGATCTTCATCGTGATGGCGCTGTTCAACGGCACGCGCGGCCTGTTCACCGGCTGGCTGAAGGCGGTGGTGATGATGGCGATGGCACCGCTGTTCGCCGTGCTGTCCGGTTCGCTGATGCTGGAACTGGCCACGCCCGTGCTTGCCTCGCTGATGTCCACGCCGGGCAAGATCGATGTGCGTCCGGCGATGGCCTTCTTCATGATCGGCGCGGTCCACCTGGCGCTGATGTTCATGGTGATGAAGGTTGCCACCACCATGGTCAGCGGCTGGAGCGTGTTCGGACTGGTCAAGGCAGACCGCAATGATGAGGCGCGCGGACGCGGCTTTTCTGCTGATCGCGCCCCGGCAACGGCGATCGCCAGCACCGCCGCGCGTGAGCGGATGGCCATTGCCACATCCGCCGCCCCGGCGCGTGACATTCGCGTCACCGCCTCCGCCCCGCTGGCAGCCAATGATACCGGCGGCACGCACAGCGTATCGCGAGAGACGAAGATCATATCCACCGCCGCTTCAGCGGGCAGTCAGGGTGACAAGCCCGGTTCTGTCTCGCGCGCACGCGGCATTGGCAGCCGCTTCAAATCAGCGCCTGTTCGTTCAACGGAGAAATTGTGAAATGACCCGCGCCCTTATTGCCGCGGCCCTGTTTGCCACCTGCACCCTGTCGCTGCCTGCCGCAGCCCAGCAGGACCCGCGTCTGGTTGACCGGCTTTACGATCCCGGTGAAGTTGTCCGCGTGGAAGGCCGCACCAATGTTCAGGCCACCATTCGCTTTGGCGAAGACGAGATGATCCAGAACGTTGCCATCGGCGATTCGCAGAAGTGGCAGGTGACCCCCAGCCGCAATGCCAACCTGCTGTTCGTGAAGCCACTGGCCGAACGCGCGACCACCAACATGACCGTGGTGACCAACGCCCGCGTCTATCTGTTCGATCTGGTGGCCAGCCCCAACCATCGCAATCCGCTGTATGTGATGACCTTCACCTATCCGGAGGAAATGCTGCCGGAAGAAGACGTGGAACTGGCAGAGGGCAGTGTGCCCGAAAGCGCCAATGCGACCGAAATGGCCGCCGCCCATGATGATCTGGCCGTGCTGGACCCTGCCACGCTGAACTTCGCCTGGTCGGGCGAGGGCGCGAGCGCGCTGCTGCCCGAGCAGATCTATGACAATGGTGAGGCGACATTCCTCGCCTGGCCGGTGGGTGAGGCGATGCCCGCCATTCTGGTGAAGGATGCGCAGGGCACCGAAGGCCCGGTCAATTTCGTCGTGCGCGGCGATGTGATCGTGCTCGACCTGGTGCCCACAGAAATCATCCTGCGATCGGGTGAAGCCTATGCCCGGCTGGTAAACAATGGTCCGGTTCAGACCCGTGGGGGCGCATCAGCCGCCCTCGCCGGGGCCTGAACGGAAGACGTGGAGGAAATCCGATGAAGCTTGCAATGCGCTTGCCCGAAAAGAATGCGCCCCGCGATACGGACCCGCGTGAGGATGCCTCTGCCGAGGTGATCGATCTCGCCAGCCGCACATCCTATCCCGTAGTGGCCAACCGCAGGGGCAAGTCCGATGCGCTGACCCTTGCCGCCGGTGTCGCCATTGTAGCGCTGATCGGTGGCGCGACATTTTACGGTTTCTATGCCAGCCGCATGAATGACGGCGGTGAAGCCGCTGCACCCGCCGCTGCGCAGCCTGCTGCCGCCATCGTGCCCGCGCCGGCGACCGATATCACCAGCCTGCCCAGCGCCAATGCCGGATCGGAGCAGGCACAGGTCGGCGTCGGTCCCGCGCCCGTGCTGGCGCAGCCGCCGCTGGAAGGTTACCAGCCCGCCATCAATCCCTATTCCTCGCCCACTCTGGTGTTCGATGCCGGTGTCGCTCCCAGCAATGTGTCCGCGCTGGCAGAAGCAGCAATATCCGCAACTGGTGAGGGCGGCACGATTCCCGGCTCCGGCTCGGCTGGCGATTTCGCCGCCCGGATCGGCGGCGTTGGCGGCGGACCGGCAATGGCGCGCAGCGATGTGAACCCCGCCACCACGGTGACGCAGGGCACGATGATCCCGGCCATTCTGGAAACCGCCATCGATACCGATGTGCCCGGCTATGTCCGCGCGGTGGTGAGCCAGGACGTGCGCAGCTTCGATGGCAGCCGCATCCTCGTGCCGCGCTCCAGCCGCCTTGTCGGCCAGTATCAGTCCGGCCTGCAAGCCGGGCAAAAGCGCGCCTATGTCATCTGGACCCGGCTGATCCGGCCCGATGGCGTTTCGGTCAACCTTGCCAGCCCGGCCACCGGCTTTGACGGCACCACCGGCCTTGCGGGCGACGTCAACAGCCACTTCTTCTCCCGCTTTGGGTCCGCCATGTTGCTGTCTGTCATCAGCGGGCTGACCACCATTGCCGGCGGCGGCGCTTCGATAGTTCTTGGCGGCGGAGAGAGCGCCGCCTCGACCGCGCTCCAGCAGGACGGCCAGCGCCCGCCCACGGTGCGCGTGCGGCAGGGTGAACCGATCCGCGTGTTCACCGCGCGCGATCTGGATTTCAGCCAGGCACCGCAGGTCTGACACCAGTCATGAGCGCCAGGATACACAAATTGGGTGAGATGTCGGAAGGCACTGCGCCGGTTGCACAGGACGGCGGCGCTGCACCCGCTGAGCCGCTTGTGGCCAGCGGCTCTGTCTATCTCGACGCCTATCTGGCACCGTTCCGTGAATGGCTGGACCGTGACACGGTGACTGAAATTCTGGTCAACCGGCCCGGAGAGATCTGGGTGGAAGATGCCGCGCGCCCCGGCATGCAGCGCGTGGAAGCACCGCAGGTGGATGACAAGCTGGTGCAGCGTCTGGCCGAACAGGTCGCGCGCGTCAGCCACCAGGGTATCAACCGCGAGCATCCATTGCTGGGGGCCACGCTTCCCGACGGCGCGCGCGTGCAGTTTTGCGGTCCGCCCGCCACGCGCAAGCACTGGGCGATGGCGATCCGTCGTCACCGCCGGCTGGACCTGCCGCTGGATGCCTATGATGCGGGGCCGCTGCACCAGCAGGCCGAGCATGACATGCCCGATCCCGTGGAGCAGCCGATCGCCTTCCTGCGCGCCGCCATTGCCGCGCGAAAGACCATTTTGATCTCCGGCGGCACCAGCACCGGCAAGACCACTTTCCTCAACGCCATGCTGGGCGAAATCCCGCGTGAAGAGCGCGTGGTGCTGGTGGAAGACACGCCCGAGCTCAAGCTGCCGGGCGCCAATGGCGTGGGACTGGTGGCCGTGAAGGGCGAACTGGGTGAGGCCAAGGTGACCGCCAACGAACTGCTGCAATCGGCCCTGCGCCTGCGCCCGGACCGCATCGTCCTGGGCGAATTGCGCGGCGCGGAGAGCGTATCCTTCCTGCGCGCCATCAACACCGGCCATCCCGGCAGTTTCTCCACCATTCACGCCAACAGCCTGCGCGGCGCGCTGGAACAGCTGAGCCTGATGGTGATGCAGACCGGTATCGGCCTGACCCGCAGCGACACCATCGCCTATGCCGCCAGCGTGATCGACGTGATCGTCCAGCTGGACCGCAGCAATGGCAAGCGCGGGATCAGCGCGATTGCCCGCTCCAGCGAAATCGCCTGAACCTTGAAGGCTCAAGACCTGAGCCAGAGGCTGTGACATGCGCGGCCAGTGTCTTGCGCGCGGCAGGCAAAAAGGCCACATCCTGATGACAACAGGCAGGCATGAATTGAACATCGGGCAATATTTGAAAATGAGGCGATGAGCACCGCCCCCCACACCACGGCAGCGGACCGGCTGAGCCCGGAAGACCGCTATTTCAACCGCGAGCTGAGCTGGCTTTCGTTCAATGAGCGCGTGCTGGCAGAGGCATGCAATCCCGCCTATCCGCTGCTGGAGCGGCTGCGCTTCCTGTCCATTTCGGGCAGCAATCTCGATGAATTCATGATGATCCGCGTGGCCGGACTGGCCGGACAGGTGCGATCCGGCGTGGGCCAGGTTTCGATCGACGGCAAGACCCCCAGCCAGCAACTGGCGGCGATCAACGCCAAGGTGCGCGAACTGGAAACGATGCAGCAGCGCACGCTTTCGGAATTGCGCCCGCTGCTGGAAGCCAACGGCATCCACATCAAGGGCGAAGACCGTATCGATACCGAGGCGGAGAACTGGCTGCGGCGCTATTTCCTCGATCACATCATGCCGGTGATCACGCCGCAGGCGATCGACCCGGCGCATCCCTTCCCGTTCGTTTCCAACCTCGGCATTGGCGCGCTGTTCAACCTTGTGCGTGAGGAAGATGGCAGCCAGTTGGTGGAAATGGTGCTGATCCCCTCTGCCCTGCCGCGTTTCATCCGCGTGCCGGGCGAGGAAGCGATCTATGTCGCCATAGAACGCCTGATCTGCCGTTTCGCCACACTGCTGTTCCCCGGCTTCCGGATAGAGGGAGACGGCGTTTTCCGCCTGCTGCGCGACAGCGATATCGAAGTGGAGGAAGAGGCAGAAGACCTGGTCCGCTATTTCCGCAGCGCCATCCAGCGCCGCCGCCGCGGACAGGTGATCATGCTGGAGATCGACGAAAGCTTCGATGCCGCCGCGGAGGAATTGCTGCGTGACAGGCTGGGGCTGGAACAGGCGCTGGTCACCAATACCGAAGGCATGCTGGGCATTGCCGGCCTTGCCAGCGTGGTCGACGAAGACCGCCCGGACCTGAAATTCACCCCCTACACACCCCGCTATCCCGAACGCGTGATGGAACATGACGGCGATTGCTTCGCCGCCATTCGCGAAAAGGACATCGTGGTCCACCACCCCTATGAAAGCTTCGAAGTGGTGGTCGATTTCCTGCGCCAGGCGGCCGCCGATCCGGCGGTGGTTTCGATCAAGCAGGCGCTTTATCGCGCCGGTCAGCAATCGCCCGTCATCAATGCGCTGTGCGCCGCTGCCGAGGCGGGCAAATCGGTCACTGCCGTGGTCGAACTGAAGGCCCGTTTTGACGAAGAACAGAACCTCAAATGGGCGGGCGAGCTGGAACGATCGGGCGTGCAGGTGATCTATGGCTTCGTGGACTGGAAAACCCACGCCAAGATTTCCATGGTCGTGCGCGCGGAAGACGGCGGATACCGCACATACTGCCATTTCGGCACCGGCAATTACCACCCGGTGACCACCAAGATTTACACCGACCTGTCGTATTTCACCGCCGATCCGGCATTCGGCCGCGATGCCTCGCGCCTGTTCAATTTCATCACCGGCTATGTCGAGCCTCCGGACCTTGAACGCATTGCCATCTCGCCGCTGAACCTGCGCGAGAAGCTTTATGAGAATATCGATAATGAGATCGCCAATGCACAGGCCGGACGGCCCGCCGCGATCTGGGTAAAGCTCAATTCGCTGACTGAAAAAGGCATCATAGACCGGTTTTACGAGGCCAGTCAGGCGGGGGTGCGGATTGTGCTGGTGGTGCGCGGCATCTGTTGCCTGCGTCCCGGTGTACCCGGCCTGTCTGACAATATCAGCGTGAAATCGATCATCGGGCGCTTTCTGGAACACAGCCGTATCTGGGCCTTTGCGGGCGGCGAGCCGCTGCCCAGCGATCAGGCGAAGATCTATATCTCCAGCGCCGACGCGATGAGCCGCAACCTCAACCGCCGGGTGGAAACGCTGGTGCCGATCACCAATCCCACCGTGCACGATCAGGTGCTGGAACAGGTGCTGCTGGCCAATTTGCTGGATACCGAGCAAAGCTGGCTGCTGGATGGGGAAACCGGGGAATATGAACGCGTGGAGGATGACGGCGAGCCGTTCAACTGCCACGAATATTTCATGGTCAATCCATCCCTCTCCGGTCGCGGCGGCGCTCTCAAGGACAGCCGCATTCCCAAACTGACGCTGCGCAAGGGCGGCATGTGACAGCTATCCGCAGGGGCACGCTGAATGGCGGGGTAGGTGACCGGCCCGATCGTGCAGTCATCGATATCGGTTCCAACACGGTGCGTCTGGTGATCTATTCCGGATCGCGCCGCGCACCCAACGTCTGGCTGAACGAAAAAGTCACCGCCAAGCTGGGCCGCGACCTGGCATCCACCGGCTCCATGCCGGACAAGGCGATGGATCTGGCGCTCTCGGGGCTGGCCCGCTTTGCCGCGATCCTTTCCGATATTGATGTGCGCGATGTGCAGGTGGTGGCAACCGCAGCGGTGCGCGATGCCCGCAACGGCCTCGAGTTTCTCGAACGGGTGCGCGCGCTTGGCCTGCAACCGCGCCTGCTGACGGGTGAGGAAGAGGCCACTATTTCAGCCTATGGCGTGATCGGTGCCTTTCCCGGCGCACAGGGCGTGGTGGCCGATCTTGGCGGTGGCAGCCTGGAACTGGTGGCCATCGGCGATGGCACCAGCCATGATGGCGTATCCCTGCCGCTGGGCACATTGCGCCTGCCTGCCCTGCGCGAAAAGGGTGAGGCAGCGTTCCGCAAGGCGGTGAACAAGGAGCTGGTCGGCGCGGACTGGGCCCGGCATCTGGATGGCCCGCTGTATCTGGTGGGCGGGACGTGGCGCGCCTTTGCCGCCTTTTCCATGTACCGCAGCAAATATCCGCTTTCCGATCCGCAAGCCTATTGCCTTTCCAACGAGGAGGCGGAGAAGGTCGCCCGCAAGCTGATGCAGATGCAGCCCGCGCAGCTCAGTTCGATCAGCGGAATATCCTCTTCACGCGCTGCGGGCCTGCCCGATGCCGCGGCCATGCTGCGGGTGATCCTCTCCACGCTCAAGCCCGATGGCATCGTGATTTCATCATGGGGCCTGCGCGAAGGCCTGCTGTTCCAACAGCTGGAACCCGCCGCGCGCGAGCAGGATCCGCTGCTGGCCGCTATCGCCCATTTCGTGGCTCCGCGCGGCGCCTCGCTCAGCGCTGCGGCGATGATCGCGGGTTGGACTTCGGGCGTGGTGGCGGGCAATGACAAGGCGCTGGAGCGGCTGCGCATGGCATCGATCATGCTGGCGATGGCGCAGGCGCGGCTGGAGCCGAACATGCGGCTGCGGCATTCGTTCGACTGGGCGATGGACAAGCGCTGGCTGGGCCTTGATCACAAGGGCCGCGCGATCATCGGCGCTGCCCTGCGCGGGGCTTGCGGCAAGCCCGAACCCACGCTGGAACTGCTGCAACTGGCGGAGGAGGAGGAACTGCGCGAGGCGGCGGGATGGGGGCTGGCGTTCCGCCTGTGCCGCCGGATCGGCGCGGGATCGCGTGCCTCCATGCTCACCAGCCGCCTCACCCGCGACGATGGCAGGTTGGTGCTGTGGCTGGACGAAAGCCGCGAACAGCTGGCATCGGACAGCGTGCAATCCGATCTCAAGACGCTGGCGCTGTGGCTCAATTGCGAACCTGAACTGCGCATCGGCCAGGCCTGACCGCTCCCCGCCGGAGTTGCGGGTGAGGACTCCTTGACATTTTTGTGACCATGTTACGCAATTGTTGCAGGGCCTGCGCAAAACAGGTCTGCTGTGCGACCACCTATTCATCGAGGACAGACATGGTTTCAAAGGCATCGACCCAGGCTCCACATGCAGCGAATGATACGCTGCCCCCCGCCCCTGAAGCCGCCCCTGAAGCCGCCCCCGCAGCCGCAGCCGCTACCGCCGTGGATCAGGATTCGCTGGATGTGAAAGCACTGGCCAAGGGCGTGCTGGCGCGCGATTTTCGCCCCAAGGTTTCCACGGTGCGCCGTCTGGCAGAGGCGGTGCTGGCAAAGTCTGCTGAAACCGGGAAGAAAAAGAAGAAGAAGAAGGCGTCCGCCTCCGGGAAATCAGGCGGCAAGAAGCGCAAGCTGGCCAGAATTCCGGGTCAGAAGGACAAGAAGTAAGGCGCGAACAGCCATATAGCCGGGCCGTCCGCGCTCCTTACCCTGCACCCCTAACCTTCAGGCGAACTTGTCCTGTGACTGTTCGTGAAAAGGCCGCGTGTCGGCAGGTTCGCTGCGGTAGGGCGGGCGCTGGGGCAAGGTGCGCTCCCCCTTCCACGGGATCTGGTCCACATCGGTCCATGCATTGACCGTCAGGCGCCAGAACTTCCAGCGCCCGTCTTCGCGGATCAGCCGATCGTCGCGCGTGCCGATGCCGAACACGAAATTGGTGCGGTAATCGGCGTTCCACTGGATGATCTGGAAAAAGCACCGCACCCGCGCGCCTTCTTCATGCGGGTCCATGATGAACTGGCTCATCAGGTGCTGGCGGCCATACCACCAGTGCTGGCGATCGTACCAAAGGCTGCGCAGATTCTCGCGAATGGCATCATGGCCCTTCACCTTGCCCTGCCACAGGTGATCGAATTCGGCATCGCGGGCGAAAGTGCCGATCGCCTGTTCCTCATCCGCCAGATCGATGCCCCAGGCATAGCGGGCATAAAGCTCCTCTATCTCCCCGCGGTCGTCCGCCGGCATGATCTGCGGCACCCCATCTGGCCAGCACGGCTGGTTCATCAATTTGCCTCCCGTCAAATGCGCGCTTGATTTGCGCGCCTAATGCTATTTGAATCACGGGCTATCACAAGGGAGAGAGCGATGCCGGAAGTATTTCAGGCCTTTCACAGTTTCGGCCTGCAAAAGCGCATGCCGATGCGTTTTGAAGCCGATGTCTTTGAATGCGAAGTGGAAGGCGAAATTCCGGCCGAGTTGCAGGGTGCCTATTATCGCACCGGCGGTGATCGCCAGTTCCCCACGCTGGAGGATGACATCATCCTCAACGGCGATGGCATGTTCTCCATGTTCCGCTTCGACAATGGCCATGTCAGCTATCGCAGCCGCTACGTGCAGACCCAGCGCCTGAAGGCGGAGCGGGAGGCGCGGCGGCGGCTGTACGGTGCCTATCGCAACAAGTATTCCGACGATGAAAGCGTCTCCAACCTCCCCAACCGTGACAACACCGGCAACACCTATGCCTTTGCTCACCACGGCGAGCTGTACGCCCTGCGCGAGGATTCGCGGCCCTACAGGCTCGATCCGCAAACGCTCGACACGCTGGAGATCGGCGAGTTCGGCACGCTGAAGTCGACCGCATTGACCGCCCATCCCAAGATCGATCCCAAGACCGGCGAATGGTGGAGCTACGGGGTTTTTGCCGGCGGAGAGCCGACCACCGATGCCAGCCTGCACGTGTTCGACAAGTCGGGCAGGCTGATCCGCGAGAACTGGTTCCACACCCCCTATCCCGGCCTGAGCCATGACTGGGGCGTGACGCGCGAGCACCTGATCTTCCCGATCATGCCGCTGACCGCCAGCGATGCGCGGCTGCGGGCGGGCGGCGATTATTACCAGTACGATCCTGACCTGCCGAGCAAATGGGGGATCATGCCGCGCGGTGGCACGCCCGATCAGATGCGCTGGTTCGATATTCCCGGCATCGTGATGGGCCATGTGATGAACGCCTATAGCGAGGGCACCAAAGTCATCATCGATACGCCGTGTTCGCCCGGAAACTGCTTCAGCTTCTTCAAGGACAAGCACGGCAACCAGCCTGCCCCGGCGGAAACCATCACCCAGATCACCCGCATCGTGTTCGATCTTTCCAAGCCCGATAGTGAGGCGGTTTCACTGCACCCGGTCAATGGCGCGCTGGGCGACATGCCCCGCATCGATGACCGCTTCGCGATGGAGAAATATCGCACCGGCTATTTTGCCCTGCGCGATTTCCCGCAGATGGGCATCGGCCAGATCGACTGGGAGACAGGCGAGGTCAAAGTGCATGAGCTGGAAGGCGCCGCATCGCAGGAACCGCTGTTCGTGCCGCGCTCTGCCTATAGCGCCGAAGGCGATGGTTTCGTGCTTGTCGCGGTTGACCGCATGGCGGAAAAGCGCATGGATCTGCTGATTCTGGATGGCAATGATGTCAGCCGTCCGCCACTCGCCACAATCAAACTGCCTTTTGCCCAGCCGATGGCGTTTCACGGCTGCTGGATGCCCGCATAGGAGAATATGGGAATGACTGATCTGACCAAGGCCAAGGCCGTGCTGGAAGCGCAGCTGGCCGAACTCGAAACGCGCCTGAGCCATATTGAGCGCGATCTGGCCGAACCGCTCGATCCCGATTCATCCGAACGCGCGGTGCAGATGGAAGATGACGAATCGCTGGAAGGCCAGGCGGCCATCGTCTCACGCGATGTCGCCTCGACCCGGCGCGCCCTGCTGCGGGTGGAAGACGGCAGCTATGGCACCTGCATGCAGTGCGGCGATGATATCTCCGCCAATCGCCTTGCCGCGCGGCCCGAAGCCGCCTTGTGCATAGACTGCGCGCGCAAGGTCTGATCGTTAGCGGGTTTCGGCCTAAATCTTGGGCAATTGATGCGTCTGGTCGAGCCGGTGGAGCACTTCATCCATCGGCTCGGTCACCGTGACGCTGCGCCCTTCGCCAAAGCGGATGCGCGTTCCGTCCTCGACCGAGGAGATGAAGGAGACCTGCGACGCGTTGACGACGACCGGGACCCTGTCGACGCTTACGAATTTTACGAACACATGCATTCTCCTGCCTTGTGGCCGGTCGGAATGTGCCGGCCTTGATTGCACCAGATTACGCCATCCGCCGCCGCTGTCCATGAAATGCTGCGGGCAAAATGCGCCCGCCGGGCCGGTTTAACCAAATGCTGACGGGAGTGCGCTAATGCTCGGCCCGGTAAGCAGATCGACCATGGCAATTGAGAACACACTTCCGGCCGCGCCGCAGCAGGGGACGCAGGACACGCAGGCCCCCGCCGCCGCGCCCGCAAGCGTGCGCCCCATGTTCGTGGTGCGCACCGTGCTGATCGTAATCTCGGTGGTGGCAATCATCGCCTCCGCACTGAACGCGGCCGGGGCCTGGTTCCCGTCCATCCCCTATCTGGGATCGCGCGGGTCGTCTGCCATCACCCATTATACGGTCTATATGGTCGCAGTTCCGCTGCTGGCCAGCATCGTGCTGGCATCGTTCGGCGGCTGGCGTCGCGGCGCCGGGAAAGTGCTGATAACGGCGGGCGCGGTCAGCACCGTGCTGTCGCTGGCAGGCGCGGCACGGATGGTGGCGGTCGCCTGGCAGAACGATGTTACCGTGTCTCTCCTGCCGCTGCTGGACCCTGTCGCCATTGTGCGAACGCCGGTTTCGACGATCCGGGATTCGGTCACCGACAACAACGGCAAGCAGCTGGACTTCGCCATTTACCCGCCTGCCGGTGGTGCCGGCGATGCACCAGTCCTCGCCTATATCCACGGCGGCGGCTTTACCGGCGGGAGTTATCTGACGCGCGGAGACGATCTGGGCTGGTTCGCCGATCAGGGCTTTCTGGTCATCTCGCTCGAATATGGCCTGTCCACGCAGGACGATCATCGCTGGGATCGCACTTTGGGCGAAATCGGCTGCGCCCTCGCATGGATCCGCTCCAATGCGCAGCGCTGGGGCGGCGATGGCAAGCGGATCGCGGTCCTGGGAGAATCGGCGGGCGGCAATCTCGCCCTCAACGCAGGTTATCGCCGTGCGGATGGCACATTGCCCGTGTCGTGCGATGGCGAAGCGGCGCAAGTGGCTGCAATCGGCGCCATCTATCCGGTGATCAGCGTGGCCGATTTCCACGACAATCCGCATTTCGAATATGCACCCGCATCCCGGCGCATGGCATCCTTCTATACCGGCGGCACACCGCGCGAATATCCTGAGCGCTATGCCAGCCTGGACCCGGTGCAATATCTGACGCCGGAAGCGCCGCCGGCATTGGTGCTGCACGGTACCAACGATTCAACGGTGCAGATCGATGCCGCCAATTACTGGTTTGAAAATGCCCGCAGGGTTGGCGCGCCCGCGCGGCTGATCACCCTGCCGCTGGCCGAACACGCTTTCGACAAGCGCGCATCGATCAGCAACCAGATCATGCGCCAGACCATGCGCGATCTGTTCCGCGACCAGCTGCGCTGAGATCAGGGCAGCTGCGTCCCGTGCGTTTCGCGCAGCGGGATTCCGGCGGGATCGAAATCATCCAGGCAGAAGACATTCACGCCATAGCTGTCTGGCATCATGCGCTTGCGGTGGAAGGTGTAGATGCCGCAGGTCCCGCAGAAGAAATGCCGCGCCGTGCCGGTGTGAAAGCGATATTCGCGCAGGCTTTCCTCACCCGAAAGCAGGCGGAAATCATCCTCATGCACGCGCACCATCAGCGCATTCTTCTTGCGGCAGATCGAACAGTCGCAGGTGGTCAGCTCAGGGAAATCGCTGGTGATGGCGAATTTCACCGCCCCGCAATGGCAGCTGCCCTGATAGTCCGCCCGCTCGCGCGTCACCGGGTAACGCGCCGCACGAAGTCTGCCACCATGGTCTCTGTCTCCAGCTGGTCGCTGCCGATGGAAAGCGCGGGCGAGAGGTGGTTGTGGCCGGAGAGGAAATGCATTTCCGGGTAGCGGCCCTGCGCCTGCGTGAACTGGGTCACCACTTGCGCTGCCTGGCGGTGAAAATCGTCCGGGTCGAATTCGGCGACTGAAAACTGCAACGGGATCGATGAATTGAGCATGCCCGCCATGCACGAAGCAGGCCCCCAGCCCTTGCGATCTTCGCCGTAATAGGCCTCTGCAAAGCTGTTGGGCTCGGCAGTCATGGTGTCGTAGATCCCGCTCATCAGAACGGCACCGGCAATGCCGCCGCCCTCCACCGCATGATGCTGACGGTGCGCGACATAGCCTGCCACATGCGTTGCCCCGGCGGACTGTCCGGCCAGCACGATCTTGTCCGGATTGCCGCCGTGGCTGGCGATATTCTCACGCAGCCATTCGACCACCAGCTTGAGGTCTTCAGGTCCGGCGGGGTATTTGTGCGCCGGGGCAAGCCGATAGGTGATCGTCACCCCCACCATGCCGTGCCGGGCAGCAAAATCGCCCATGTTGGAATAGAAGGGGGAGCCTTCGGTATGCTTGTCCCCCATCACGAAACCGCCACCGTGGACAAACACCAGAACCGGTGCATCCCTGGGGGACAGCATGGAGAAGATATCAAGCTTGTGCCGCTCATCCGGGCCATAGGACAGATCGCGCACGACCTTGGTCTCTGGGTGCAGGCCCTTGTTGATGGCCGCCATCATGGCTTGTGTCCCGCCGAGCATTTCTGGCGAGAGATCGGGACCAAATGCTTGCAGTCTTGCGCGCATATCTGGCGTCATTCAGGTGTCTCCATCAACAGCACGGGCTTGATTGCCTTGCCGCTGTGCGCATCGGCAAAGGCACGGGAAATATCGGCAAAGGGGTAGAAGCTGATCATGCGGTCAAACGGGAAGCGCCCCTGCCGCCAGTAATCGGCCAGCTTGGGCAGGAAAATGCCGGGATGGGCATCGCCGCCCAATATGCCGCGCAACTGCTTGCCGCCCGCCAGCATGCCGAACATCTGCGGCGCCCATTCGCCGCGCGGCGCGGCCACGAAGCCGGCGGTGCCGTTCATCGCCAGCACGTCCAGCGCCAGAGTGTGAACGCTCGGCACATTGGTGGTGTTGAAGGTGAAATCCACACCGCGCCCGGTGATGCCGCGGATCTTGGCGGCAAGATCATCTTCATCGCCGGGCAGGCAATCGGTCGCGCCAAATTCACGCGCCAGTTCCAGCCGGACGGGGTCAAGGTCCACCGCAACGATGCGCCTGGCGCCCACCAGCCTGGCCGCCATCACTGCCGAAAGGCCCACGCCTCCGGTCCCGAAGATGGCGATTGTGTCGCCATAGCCGACTTTCAACGCCTCTATGACCCCGCCAGCCCCGGTTATGATCCCGCAGCCAAGCGGTCCCAGCTTCTCCAGCGGCAGATCCTTGTCCATCTTCACCGCCGTGCGCTGGGGCACGATGGAGTGGGTGGCAAAGCTCGACTGGCCGAAGAAATGCGAGTGGATTGCAGCCCCGTCGCTGCACAGCGCAGTGGAGCCATCGAGGCGCTTTCCGCCAAAGCACAGCGGCATGGCCAGATCGCAATAGGTGGGACGATTATCGAGGCATGACGGGCATTTACCGCAGCTGTTACCGCTCAGGATCACGTGATCGCCCAGTGCGAAACCGGTCACCCCCTCACCCAGTTTCTCCACCACGCCTGCGCCTTCATGGCCCAGCACAATGGGTTGCGGCGAATGGCGTCCGGGATGTTCATGCAGATCGGTGTGGCAGATACCGGTGGCGACCAGGCGGATGCGCATCTCGCCAGCGCGCGGTTCCTCCTGCTCAAGCTCGGTCAATTGCGGCGCATCGCCGCCTCGTCCGCTGAGTGCGGCGGTGATTTTCATGCTTCCGGCCTCCCCGGGGGCGGTCCCAGATGATGATCGTTCTGGATATTGGCAACATCGCCATGCTGCACCATCAGGCTCTTGCGGCGCAGGAAGCGGCGCAGCGATTCCGGTCCGATGCGCGGGGCGCCGTGGCCCGACCAGCCGAAGCTGTCAGACCCGAAAGTGCGCAATTTGGCGAACGTCAGGAACGTGTCCTGCAGGAAGATTCCGCCCGCATTGATGCGCCTGCCGATGGCCTTGGCCTCCTCCGCATCGCCCGCGATCACGCTGGCGGTAAGGCCGAACTGCGTATCATTGGCCAGCCGGATCGCCTCCTCGGTGTCGGAATAGGCCATCACCGGGATACACGGCCCGAAAGTCTCATCGCGCATGATCTCCATGTCATGCGTCACGCCGGTCAGCACCGTGGGGCGCAGGTACAGCCCGCCGCCAATATTCTCCACCGCGCCGCCGGTCAGCACCATGGCGCCCTTGGCCACGGCATCGGCGATGTGGCGGGTGACGATCTCTGCCTGCGGGGCGAAGGTGAAGGGACCGATATGGCCGGCACGCGGATTATCGGAATTGAGGCGCACGGCCTGCGCCTGCTCCACCAGCTTCGCCACGAATGCATCGTGCACGCTCTCGTGCACATAGACCCGCTCAATCGAATAGCAGACCTGCCCCGTGGCATAGACCGCGCCGCGCAGCACCGAGGTTACCGCGCGGTCCAGATCGGCATTTTCGGTGACGATGCACGGGTCCTTGCCGCCCAGTTCCAGATTGCACGGGATCAGCCGTTCGGCGCAGGCAATCGCCACCTTGCGGCCCGTGGGGACGGAGCCGGTGAAGCAGATCGTATCGACCTCGGCAATCAGCGCCTGGCCAACGTCGGCCGCGCCGGAGACGTAATCGAACACCGCTGCCAGTTCGGGCACTTCGCGCACGGTTTCAAACAATGTCTCGATCACGCGCGGGGTCACTTCGCTGGGCTTCAGCAACACGGCGGAGCCGGCAAACAGTGCCGGCACCGCATCCAGCAACGCCAGCATCAGCGGGGCGTTCCACGGGCTGATCACCCCGGTCAGCGGCATGGCGACAACCTGCGATTCCAGCTCCACGCTGGGCATGGTGAAGCTTTTGCCTTCCCATTTCAGGTCGGCGAAAGCCTTTGGCGCATCCTGCAGCCAGCCGCCCACATTGGCCATGGTGATGAAGCCCTGGACGTATGACGTGTGGCAGCCGCCGGTATCGTGCGCATCGGCCTCGCCAATGTCGCCAGCGCGGGTTTTCACCACCTCCAGCCAGCGCGCCATGACGCCGCAGCGCGCATCCACGCCCATCGCCTCCCATGCGATCTGGTTTTCACGCAGGCGTGCAGCCTTGGCTGCTACCTCCTCCCGCGATGAAACCTGCAGCTGGAAATCGACTTCGCCACTGCGTGGATTGCGCACATTCAGCACGGCAGGCCGTGATGCCATTTGATCCTCCCTGTTTGCCAGTGAACCTAATCTCTCAGGCCAGCCGAGAATAGGGAAATTTCCCTATGCAACAGGATCAGAAGCCGTAGCGCAGGCCCAGCCAGACGGTCTGCGGCACGCCGATATCCATCGATCCGCCCTGGTTGCGCGTGACGATCGTCTCATCGAACAGGTTCTCCACCCGGGCGACAGCCGAAAGGCGGCCCGCGACCGGCATTTGCGCAAACAGATCCACCGTGGTGGCGGCAGGCAGAACGTCGGTTTCCTGATCGTCCTCGAACTGGCTGGAGACATGGCGCAGCGTGGCGGCAAAGTTCATCCCGTTGTCGGCGCGATAGCTGGCCGTGGCACTGGCGGAGAACTTGGGCGTCTGCGACGGCGTGAGGCCATCCAGACCGGCGGCAAAGCCGGTGCCGCGCACTTCGGAATTGGTAAGCGCCATGCTGGCATCAAATCCCCACGGTCCGCGCTGCACGGATGTGGCAAATTCCACCCCGAAGGCATCGATCGCATCCAGATTCTGCCGTTCACGCAGGTTGGTGGCGATGGTGACATTGGCGATGGCGTTCTTCACCTTGTTGTCGAACACGGTGACGGAAAAGCGCGTGCCGGGATCGACCGCGAAATCGGCCCCGACTTCATAGCCTTCCAGCTTTTCGGGAACGAGGTTCTCATTGGCATTGGTCGTCACCGGGAAGACCACGAACGGGCGGTACAGCTCATTCAGGGTGGGCAGGCGCAGGCCGGTATAGGCCGCCGCGCGGAAGGTGATCACATCATTGGCCTGAACCAGGGCGCCCGCGCGCCAAGTCACTTCCCAGTCGGAGCGATTGGCATAGCTGTCATTGCGCACCGGCGCGCCCGCACCGGTGAAGCTGCGGTAATAGCCATCCTTGATCGCATAGCGGTCTGCGCGCAGGCCGCCGGTCAGCGTGACCGGGCCAAGCTCGATATCGTTCTCTGCAAACAGGCCGAAGTTGGTGTTCACACCGCCGGCAAAGCGTTCCTCGGTCAAGTTGCCGGAGAAGGCGCTGTAGGCATCTTCGAACAGGTCGCCCGCGCTGCGGCGGAAATCGGCACCAAGGCGCAGCGTCATGTCATCACCCACGGGCGGGCGCACCTCGATCTTGCCGCCCTGCCCTTCCGCAGGCGTGTTCTTCTGGTCGAGAACGGGCACATAGCGGGTGGAGGACACGATGATATTGCTGAAATTGCGCCACTGGGCATAGGCCAGCGCGTCCACCTGCCATGATCCGCGGCTGACCAGTCGCAGGCTGACATCTTCACCTGATGTGGTGCTGTCCGCGCCTTCGAAACGCAGCGTGCGGCTGGTCTCGAAAGCCGAACCGCGCAGCTGCAATTCTACCGGGCCAAGGCTCTGCACAAGGCGTCCGCTGGCGGACCAGTCATCAAAATTGGCGCGGCTGGTGGCGGGCACACGGTCCGCCAGAGGCGTGGTGAAGAAGCCATCGCCGCGATCCCACCGACCGCTGAACACGGCATAACCATTGCCAAATTCCGGCGCGATGCTGGCGGACATTTCGGTGTCTTCACGCTGGTTGGCCAGCACCTGTCCGGTGAACAGGCCAAGCGCGGAAGCATCGGCGCTGTTGAGCTCTATCGTGCCAGCTAGAGCGCCCGAGCCGAACGGGCCGGAACCGCCGCCACGCGTGACGTGGATGAGGCCGAGCCGCTCAGGCGCAATGGCGCTGAACGGGATATGGCCGAAGAACGGATCGGTCATCGGCACGCCGTCCAGCAACACCAGCGCGCGGCTGGTGGCATTGCCGCCAAGCGCGCGCAGCGTGGCGCCCTGCGCCGTGGGATTGGCCGAACGGCTGTCCGAACGGCGGAATTGCTGGAAGCCGGCGACATTGCTCAGCACGTCTTCCAGACGGCCCGAACCAGAGCTGACGATCTGCTCACGCTCAATCTCGACATGCGAATAGGCGGGCGTGGCGGGCGTTTCTGCCAGGCCATCGCCCAGCACGACGATGACTGTCTCTTCTGCCGGATCCGCGGGCTCCTCCTGTGCGAAAGCGGGAGCGGCGATCAGCATGGTTGCAGTGCTGGCAAGGAGCAGGGTTTTCATGGTGGAAATCATCCCAAATTGATTTTGTCCGGCGCGCTTTAGCGTCTCATGCTTGCCGCGTCACCCCGGCAATGGCAGGAAGGCAATCGGAGAGGGGAATTGGATGCGCATTTTGACGCTTTGCATCGCCGCCGCCTTGCTGGCTGGCTGCTCTGACAACAAGCTGACAGACACTGAAGAAACCGCCGCAGCGCCCGCGCCTGCGAGCGAGGGAGAGACCGACATGACCGCCACGCCGCCCGCTGTGCCACAGGATCACACAGCGCTTCTTGCCAGCGACGATCCGCAGCTCGCGGCGAACAAGCGGCTGGTCTATGACATGTACCGCATCGTGTTGCAGGGCGGCTATGCCGACCGCGCGGGAGAGTTCATCGCCGACGATTACATCCAGCACAATCCCAACGCCGGACAGGGTCTGGCGGGTGTTCAGGAATACATCCGCAACACGCGGCCCGAACGCGCGCTTGAGGACAAGCTGGAACTGCCGCTGATCAACCTGCTAGCAGAGGGCGATTTTGTCACCACCGCCTTCGTGCGCACGGAAGCCGATGCGAACGGCGCGACCTATTATTCGACCTGGTTCGATCTCTACCGGATCGAGGACGGCAAGATCGCCGAACATTGGGACCCGATGCTGAAGAGCGATACGCCGATCGATCCCAATTCACAGCGTCTGGAAGAATAGCACTATAATCATGGGGAGAGCGGCATGGCCGTGACGAACTGGGCCGCAAAGGCCAGTCTGGGAGTTGCAATCGGGGTGCTGGCCATAGCGCAGGCCGGTGGCCAGACATTGAGCGATTTCACCCCCGTGACCGATGCGGACATCCAGAACCCCGATCCGGCTGACTGGCTCAGCTGGCGGCGCACGCTGGATAGCTGGGGCTATTCCCCGCTGGCGCAGATCACCCGCGACAATGTGGCCAGCCTGCGCATGGTGTGGGCGCGGCCGCTCAATACAGGATCGCAGGAAGGCACGCCGCTGGTGCATGACGGGGTGATGTATTTCCCCGCGCCGGGCGATGTGATCGAAGCGATCGATGCCCGCTCTGGCCAGCTGATCTGGCAGTACCGCCGCGACATTCCCGAGGACATCGGCAATTACCTGCCTGTCTGGGATACCAACCGCAATCTGGCGATCTATGGCAATCTGATCATCGCCAATGGCGCGGATGACTATATCTATGCGCTCGACGCCCGCACCGGGGAAATGGTGTGGGAAACCAGGATCATGGATTACCGCAACGGTGCCAAGCAAAGCTCCGGCCCGATCATTGCCGAAGGCCTCGCCATCACCGGGCGCAGTTGCGAGCCTGAGGGCGGGCCCGATGCCTGCGTCATCACCGCGCATAATGCGCTGACGGGCGAGGAAGTCTGGCGCACCAGCACCATCGCCCGCGGCGATGATCCCAACGATGCCACATGGGGCGGCGTGCCGCTGGAAGACCGCCAGCAGGTGGGTGCATGGATGGTGGCCAGCTATGATCCCGAACTGCGGCTGATCTATATGGGCACGTCAGTTTCCGCACCTGCGCCCAAGATATCGCTGGCGGGGCCGGATTACGATTACCTCTACCACAATTCCACCCTCGCGCTGGATGTGGAGACGGGGCGGATCGTGTGGCATTACCAGCATCTGGTGGATCACTGGGACCTGGATCATCCCTTCCCGCGCATGCTGGTGGATGAGGCGGTGGCACCCGATCCTTCCGAAGTCACCTGGATCAATCCCGCCATCGAGGCGGGCCGCACCTACAAGGTGCTGACCGGCGTACCCGGCAAGACCGGGGTGATCTACACGCTCGACCGCGAAACCGGGCAGTTCCTGTGGGCGCGCCCGACCATTCACCAGAACGTTGTCGGCGATATTGACGGGGCAACGGGCCGCGTGACCGTGAACCCGGAGACGATCTTCACTGCCTTTGGCGCAAAGCTGACCGTGTGCCCGGCCCCATCGGGCGGCACCAATTATCCGGCGGGGGCCTACAGCCCGCTCACCAGCACCATGTATCTCACCTCCAACAACAGCTGTGCGGAGATGGCCGCGCTCGACCCGGCGGATAATCCGGGCGTCTATGGCATGTCTTCGCGCCAGTATATCGCGCCGGGCGCCAACAATAATGTGGGCGTGATCCACGCGGTCAATGCCGTGACCGGCCGCACATTGTGGGAATTTTCCACCCGCACAGGAATGCAGTCGCTGATGACGACCGGCGGTGGGTTGCTGTTTGCAGGCGATGCCGACGGGCGCTTCCGCGCGATGGACCAACACGATGGCGCAGTGCTGTGGGAGATGAACCTTGGCTCCAGCGTCACCGGCTATCCGGCAACGTTCGAAGTCGATGGCCAGCAATATGTGGCGGTTTCAACCGGGCGCTGGCTGAATGACAGCTTCACCCCCGAACTGACGCATGGCACGCAGAACACGCTGTATGTGTTCGCCCTGCCGCAGGCGGGTATCGGTCATGCCGGTCCCTATCGCGCGCCGATCAATCCGGCAGGCCGCCTGTCCTCCGTCGATCCGGCCCTGAACAATCCGGCGCTGAACAATCCGGGTGGCGGCTTTGCCCGGCATACGGCGGATGGCGTGTATTCGGCTGCCCAGGCACGCGCGGGACAGGCGGTGTATGAACGCGCCTGCGCGGCCTGCCACGGGGTGGATTTCCAGCCCGCGCCAGGTTCACCCACGCTGAAAGGTGGCGCATTCATGGCCAACTGGCGCGGCAAGTCCGTGGGCGACCTGTTCGCCTATACGCGCGGCAACATGCCGGTGGCCGCAGGCGGATCGCTGCCCGACAGCCAGTATCTGGCCGTGATTGCCTATCTTCTGGAAGCCAACGATTTTCCTGCCGGCGCGGCGCTGGACCCCGATCAGGCCATGCTGGCCGCCATTGGCATAGGAGAATAACAGGAATTGCTAACCATTGGCGGCTAGCATCCGCCCAACAGCAAGAAAGCAAGGGACGCATAACTGGATGAGGACACCGATCGCCTGCGCCATCTTGCTCTTGGCCCTGTCTTCCTGTGGCAGGCAGGCGCCCGAACAGAACGCGGCCACCAATGCAGCCGAAGCGGCAACGCCCGGGTCCATACAGGGTGAGACGGCAAAAGCCGGAATCACGCTGGAACAGCATGCCGGGAGATGGGAATTCACCTATCCCGATGGCACGCAGAGCACGATTATCCTTCGCGCCGATGGCAGTTATGAACGCATTGCGGGAGTAGATAGCGCGGATCGCGGATTGTGGATCTTTGCCGAAGAACGGACCTGCCTGCTGTCGCTGAAGGCGGAAGACCGGCCGTGGTGCTATGTGATTGGCGAAGCCAATGAATACGGCTCACGCACTGCCATCATGGAAGACGGCTCGGTCGTTACAATCAGTCCGGTAAATTAGGTCTGGTGCCGCAAAGGCGGCTTACCCAGCGGGGTGGCAGGATTTCGCCCACCACCCCGTGGTGATGATTGTCAGTCGATCATGGCGGCGACGAGGCGCCGCAGTTCCCGTTCGCTCAGCGCGCTCGAGCAATGCTGCGGCGCGGTATGCGAAACGGGCTTCCGACCGCCAAAAGGCAGCGAAAGTGTGGTGCGCGGAGTGCGCACGCTGGTCTGGATTGTCATAATATTCCTCTGGAGGGCGGCGTCTGATGCGCCTTGCCCTTCGTAAATTGTAGTCTAGCGCCTGAATTTGCCGCGCTTGCCGCCGCCAGCACCACCCGTTGGGCCGGAGCCCGGAGTGCGTTCGCGGAAGATTATGCGGCCCTTGGAAAGATCATAGGGCGTCATTTCAACATGAACCCTGTCACCAGCCACCGAACGAATCCGGAAGCGGCGCATCTTGCCAGCGGTATAGGCGATGATCTCATGATCATTGTCGAGCTTTACGCGAAAGCGACCGTCGGGCAGAACCTCGTCGATATGGCCTTCCAGTGTAAGCAGCTCTTCCTTCGCCAAATTTCTAATCCTTCAGGCATGTGAGTTGTCGCTTCGCGAATCATTCCGCGTTGCGCAGCCAGGTAGCGTGATAAGGAAAGGTGAAAGCCGGTTCGACCGGCTGGCAAATTCCGTCGCAAGCGACGTCAGGCAAGAGCTATATAGGCTCACTTGCGTTTAATTACAATGCAACAAAGCGAACAGCGCAAACACGGCAAAGATTCGTTCAATTTGTATCGCGAAAACAGCCTGATGCTGCGCCATCGCTGCAAACAGGCCAGAAATGTCCCGCAAACCGGCCAAGTCTGTTTAGAATGCCCTCCTCAAAGACAGCTGAGGGGATAGTACCATGAAGAAATTGATCGCCTGCGCCGCATGCCTGGCCATTCTATCGGCCTGCTCCGAAACGTCGGACGACGCTGCACAAGAAAGCGCAGAAACAGTGCAACCGGTGAGCGACTTTACCTTCGAGGAACACCTGGGGGCCTGGGATGTCGTCTATCCCGACGAGACAACCGCCGTCACCACCAACCGGCCTGACGGCACCTTCACCACGCAGATGGCCGATGGCACCGTATCGGAAGGCACGTGGTCGATGCAGGATGACGGGTCTTCGTGCTGGATGCCAACGGGCGAGGATGAGCCACGCTGCTACACGATTGGCGCAGCGGACGAGAACGGCACACGCGCCCTGACCATGCCAGATGGCCAGATCGCCTATGTCACGCCCGTTCAGGAAGAAGACGCGGCGGCAGAATGACAAAAGGGGGCGGCCTTTCGGTCGCCCCCCTTCACTTCCCGGTAGCCGGAAATCAGGCCGGAGCGCCGTCCAGCAAGATGGTCTTGGTTTCGGTATAGGCCCAGATGCCTTCATCGCCGCCTTCGCGGCCGATGCCCGACTGCTTGAACCCGCCGAACGGCGCGGTCCATTCCATGCGCATTCCGTTCTGGCCGACCACGCCGGTGCGGATGCGCCGGGCAATGTCATAGGCGGCTTGCGGATCATTGGTCAGCACGCTGCCGTTGAGGCCGAAGTTGCTGTCATTGGCGATGCGAATGGCGTCTTCCTCATCCTCTGCCGGGATCAGGCACAGCACCGGTCCGAAGATCTCCTCCTGAGCGATGCGGCTGGAGTTATCGACGTTGGCGAACAATGTGGGCTCCATGTAATAGCCCTTGTTCATATGCGCCGGGCGGTTGCCGCCTGTCACCAGATCGGCGCCGGACTTCTTGCCTTCCTCGATATACATTTCCACCCGTTCCAGCTGGCGGCGCATGGCGAGCGGGCCAAGCTGCGTGTCAGCGTCTTCGGGATGGCCGATCTTCACGCCCTGCATGACCTTGGCGATCGCTTGTGCCAGTTCGTCATGCCGCGCGCGGGGAACGATGGCGCGGCTGAGCATGGCGCACACCTGCCCGCTCATCACGGTGATGGTGTTGCCAAGAATACCGGCTGCGGCCTCGATCGGGAAGTCGTCGCGGATGATGGCGGCGGACTTGCCGCCCAGTTCCAGCGTGCAGCGGGTCATGTTCGATCCGCAGACACTGGCGATATGCATGCCCGCAGCCGAGGAACCGGTGAAGGTCACCTTGTCGATCAGCCTGGAATGGACCAGGTGATCGGCCGCCTCGCGGTGCGCGGGAACAAGGTTCACCGTTCCGGCGGGCATGCCCACGGCCTCTGCCGCCTCGGCAATGATATAGGCTTCCAGCGGCGTTTCGGGCGATGGTTTCATGATCACCGTGCAGCCTGCGATCAGCGAATAGAACACCTTGTTCGCCATGATCGCGAACGGTCCGTTCCACGGCGCGATGGCGGCCACAACGCCCACCGGTTCACGCGTGATGATGACGGTATCCACCGCCATGCCGGGGCGGCGTTCTTCCCACTGGAAGCGCTCTCCCAGCGATGCGATGCCGCGCAGGCCGGCCACCCCGCCTGCATGCATCGGGCCTGACGCGCTGGACAGGCCGCCGATCTGCGCGGTCCATGCAGCCGCCAGTTCGGGCACGCGGGTTTCCAGATAGTCGACCATCTCCATCAACTTGGCCATGCGCTCCAGCGGAGGGGTGGTGGACCAGGGGCCATTGTCGAACGCCTCGCGCGCCGCAGCAGCCGCGCGGTCCATGTCCACCTCGTCCGCCTCGGCCACGCGGGCGACGATTTCCTCGCGGTCCGGGTTCTCGATCTCGATCTGGCCGGGGCCGTGCGGGGCCACCCATTCGCCGCCGATGAAAAGCTTGTCCGGGTGTTTGATGTTCACGCCTTCGGGGGTCATCATATCTCTCCGTATTCGGGCCACGTGCGGCCCATCATATCAATAATTGGACAGGATCGTCAGCGATTGCGTGTCCAGCGGCAGGCCGCGGCGCTGCAATTCCAGCTCTCTTGTCCGCAAAGCGGCTTGCGTATCGATCAGATAGGCGTGGATCGCCTTCACCTGATCGGGTGAAAGCCGGTCATCCCAGCGCGGCATGCCATTGGGCATCAGCAGCCCTTCCAGCACGATCTGGTTGAAGGCCCCGTGCACGCCGCTGTTCATCCGCCGCAGATCGGGCAGAGGAGCGCGCGGCTGGTTGGAATGGCAGATGCCGCAATTCTCGGTGAACAGGCCGCTGCCCATGGCGATCATGTCCGGCGTGGCATCGGCAAATTGCGCGGGCGGCTGGGGCGCGGGTTCCAGCGCCGGCAGATCATCGGGAACGGGCACGGCGCCGCCACCCAGCTTGAACACCAGCAGGCGGTTGCGATTGCCCTTGCTATAGGCCGCGGCATAGGGGGGCACGAAGCCCCAGCCACCGCCGCCCCAGCCGGTCTGCACGGCGACATATTGCACCCCGTCCACCGAATAGGTCATCGGCGCGGCCATGATGCTGGAGCCGGTGTCGATGTGCCACAATTCCTCGCCCGTATCGCTGTCGCGCGCGAACAGCTGGCCAGCAACATTGCCGTGGAAGATGATCCCGCTCTGCGTGGCCAGCACGCCGTTGCGGTCCTGCCAGCCGAGCGATTCAACCGCCCATTTGGTTTTGCCAGTCAGCGGGTCCATCGCGCGAAGTTCGCTGCGGAAAGGTTCATCCAGCACCCATTGCCATTGCGGCGTGGCCATCATCGCCTCGCGAATGAACGGCGGCAGGCTGGGCGCGGCGGCTTCCAGATCGGGCGTGAAGATGATCGCGGCCCCGGCATTGAGGAAGCTCTTCTGCCGCTCCACACCCTCGGTCGGGCCGGTCAGGAACAGCAGATTGCCCATATCGAGCACATGGGCAAAATAGGTGTTGCGGCCCGGATCATAGGCCGCCGGATACCAGTTGCGCGCGCCCGGTGAGCCGGGATAAACGACCTTTGGCCCATTGGTATAATCGGCCAGTTCCATCGTCATGTTGGGTTGGCCGGTTTCCAGGTTCCAGCTGTCTGCCCAGCTGGTGCGGACGATGGGGTTGGCGGCCAGCGGACGGCCCGTTTCGCGGTCCACCACAAAGAAAAAGCCGTTCTTGGGCGTGTGCAGGATCACCGGGCGCTGCTCGCCCGCCACTTCCATTTCGGCCAGCATCATCGGCTGGGTGGCGGTGAGGTCCCAGTTGTCCTGCGGCGTTTCCTGGAAATGCCATTTCATCCGCCCCGTTTCACGATCAAGCGCGACGAGCGAGTTCAGGTAGAGATTGTCGCCTCCGCCGGGCGAGCGGACTGCCTGCGGGTAAGGCCCGCCATTGCCGGTGCCGACGATGATCTGGTCAAATTGCGGATCGTAGGTGATCGCATCCCATGCGGTGCCGCCGCCGCCAATGTCCCAGCGTGTATCTTCGGACCATGTGGAAAGCGCGGCTTCCAGCTCCTCACTCTCCTGCGGGCCATCGGCCGGATCATGCGGGATGGTGTAGAAGCGCCAGGCTTCGCTGCCATCGGTGATATCATAGGCGGTGACATAGCCGCGCGTGTCATATTCCGCGCCGGCATTGCCGATAACCACCAGATTGCCCGCCACTTCGGGCGCGCCGGTGGAGGTATAGCCGCGGTCATGTTCGGCAATCGTATCGACGCTCCACGCAACCGACCCGTCTGTCATGTCGAGCGCATAGAGCATGCCGTCCAGCGCAGCGACCATCACCTTGCCCTGCGCAACCGCGATGCCGCGATTGGCCCAGTCACAACAGGCGGAGCGGACGATCTGCATGTCCATTTCGGGCACGAAGGTCCACAATTCCTCCCCCGTCACGGCATTGATGGCATAGACGCGGCCCAGATTGCCCGAGGTGTACATCACCCCGTCAATCACCACCGGAGTGGCTTCCTGCACGCGCGCCGTGCCCAGATCATATTCCCACGCCAGACCAAGTCCGGAGACATTCTCCTTCGTCAGCCCTTCCAGCCGGGAAAAATGACTTTCAGCCCAGTCACCGCCGGGATTGTCCCAGTTCTCACCCGCGCCATAGACGGAAGTGTCCACCTCGGGCACGTCGTCGCCGCAGGCGGTCAGCGCCAGTGCGGCCATGCCAATGAAAAGTGCGCGCCGCATCATGCCAGCCCCGATCATACCGGCCATGCTCCCTGATACTGTTCGAACACGCTGCGAAGCGTGCGCGGGGTCTTGCCGGTGATGCGTTCAACGCAGTCGCTCACCTCATCCATGAACCCGGCGCGGATGGCGGTGCCGAAGGTTACCATGTCATCGCTCGACCACGGAATCGGGCCATCAGGCACGATGTCGCTGGCGTGGCGCGGTACGCCCAGTGAATCGAAATATGCGAACATCCCTTCATCATCGACATGCTGAACCTCGATCGGCTTGCCGGCCATTTGCGAAACCATCGCCATCGCTTCGGGAATGGAGATCGCTTCAGGGCCTGTCACCGGATAGGCATGGTTGCCGTGCCCCTCCTGAGTCAGCACACCAACGGCCACGTTCACGCAATCATCGCGGCTGACAAAGCCCACCCGGCCCTGCCCGCAATTGTCGGGCTTCACACCCATCTGCAGCGCGGGGATCGCCATGGCGAGAGCGATGGCTTCCGAATACTGGTTGTCGCGCAGGAATGTGTATTCGACACCCGTCGCGCGGATGGCTTGCTCGGTCGCGAGGTGGTCGTTCTTGACGATCGCGGGATTATCAGGCCGGTCGCAATTGATGATGCTGGTATAGGCGATCTGCCTGACGCCTGCCGCGGCGGCTGCCCGCGCTGCATTGGTATGCTGGCCCACCCGCGTGCCCACACGCGCGGTGGAGATCAGCAGCATGCGCTCCCCACCTTCCATCGCAGCGGGCAGGCTGGCGGGATCGTCAAAATCGGCGCAACGAATATGCGCGCCCGTTTCGGCAAACTCGGCCAGTTTTTCCGGAGTGCGCGACAGGAACACCAGGTCCTCCGCCGGAACGATCTCCAGAAGCTGCTTTGCGGCCGCATTGCCAAATTGTCCCGATGCGCCGGTGACGATGATCTTGCCCACGATTTACCTCTCCTTCTTGCGGAGCGATCATAACGAGTGTTACGGTTGTGGCAACAATCGGGAGAGAGATTACGTGCCGAAATTGACTGTCGAGGACCGCCTCGCTTTGCAGGACCTGATCGCGGACTACAGCTGGGCGCTGGATACAGGCGATACCGAAGGGCTGGTCGCCTGCTTCACGCCTGACTGCCTGATGAGCGAGGAAGTGTTCGAAGATCCCGATATCTGGGAAGGGCATGACGGCATTCGCGGCCTGATGAAGCATTATGCCAATGCCCCTGGTTTCCCCGGCCGCCAGCATCACGTCACGCAGGTGAAGTATTTCCCGCAGGACGATGGCAGCGTGAAGCTGAAGAGCTTTGCCTTCGTGACCGAATGCCACGGCGAACCGCCTTATGAACTGCGCTTCTGCGGCTGGTATGATGACCATGCGGTCAAATGCGCGGATGGCCAATGGCGCTTTGCCCGGCGCATCGTACGGCTGTGGGATGGCGAGGTACTACAACGCTTCCCCGGCCACGGCGAGTGGAAGCCGCGCAAGCGACCGGACTCGCTGATCATCCGCAAGTGAGCTAAGAATATCTGCATCGGGGTTTGAGGGGAACGACCATGAATTTGAAGACCGCATTCGCCGCCACGGCATCGCTGGCGGCGCTGGCTATCGCCGCACCGGCACAGGCCGCGTGCGAGGATATGCTCTCGCTTGATCTGGAAAATGGCCGCGTCACATCGGCTGCCGTCGTGGCCGCTGGCGGGTTCGAGGCACCCGCCAGCGGCTTTGGTCCGCCGCCGGGCGTGGCTGCATCGCCCTTTGCCGATGTGCCCTCCTTCTGCCGCGTTCAGGTCACTCTGACCCCCAGCAGCGATTCGGACATCAAGACCGAGATCTGGCTGCCGATGGAAGGCTGGAACGGCAAATATGTCGGCATTGGCAATGGCATCTGGGCAGGATCGATCTCCTATGCCGAGATGGGCCGGTCACTCAGCCGCAACTATGCCACGGCAGCAACCGACACCGGCCATACCGGCAGCGGGATGACCGCTGAATGGGCCATCGGCCACCCGGAAAAGCTGGTCGATTTCGGCTACCGCGCGGTGCATGTCACCACGGTGGCGGCCAAGGCGGCGGTTGAGGCCTTCTATGGCCGCGGGCCGGAGCTGTCCTTCTGGAACAGCTGTTCCACCGGCGGACGGCAGGGCCTGATGGCGGCACACCGCTATCCTGATGATTTTGATGCGATTTCGGCCATGGCTCCGGCCAATCCGATGACCGACCTGATGACCCAGTCGATGTGGCAGGGCTGGCAGCCGCAACGCTTTGGCGTGCAGCTTGGGCCGCAGCAACTGGGCCTGGTGCATGCCGCCGCGATCGCCCAGTGCGATGCACAGGACGGTGTGGCAGACGGTGTGATCAGCCGCCCGCTGCAATGCAACTTCCAGCCCTCCAGCCTGCAATGCGCGCCCGGCCAGACCGAAGGCTGCCTGTCATCGGGACAGGTGCTGACGATGCAGAACATCTATGGCGGCACACGCGCTGCCGATGGCTCGCACCTCCTGCCCGGGTGGCCGGTTGGCTCCGAAGGGCAGATGGTGGCGCTCACCATGGGGGCAGAGCCCTTCCCCGTCGCCATGAGCTATTTCCGGGACCTGGCCTATGCCGGGCGCACAGGCTGGAACTGGCAGGAAACCGACTATCGCGACTACATGAACGATGCGCGCAGCTTTGGTGCCGAGATGCTCAACGTGCCGTCAGACGGGCTGACCGCCTTCTTCGCGCGCGGCGGCAAATTGCTGATGAGCCACGGCTGGTCCGACGGGCTGATCCCGGCAACCAACACGCTGGCCTTCTATCACGGCATGTATAATTCGCTGCCCGCCAGCGTGGCACAAAGCCAGACGCGGCTGTTCATGGCGCCGGGCATGGATCACTGCTCTGGCGGGGACGGCCCGAGCGATTTCGATACGCTGGGAACGATCGACGCATGGGCCACAAGCGGACGCGCGCCCAATCGCATCATCGCCACGCGGCCAGTGCAGGCTGGCGGCGGTTTTGGCGGACCTCCGCCGCCCCCGCGCGCGCCGATGGAACGCCCGCTGTGCCCCTATCCGATGGTGGCGAAATATGACGGGACGGGCGACACCGCCGTGGCCAGCAGTTTTACCTGCGAGGTAAGTTAGGAACCGCGCCCCAACTGCGCCCTAGCCGCGCGGCACCAGCAGCCAGCCCAGTGCCAGCTCGCGATCGGGCTGGCGACGGGCAGCGATGGACATCGCCTCGGCGGTGCCATCGGGCCTGGCCGCCCAGCCGGCAAACCGCTCCGCCCAGTCATGCCTTGCGCCCACCGCCATGCGGGCGAGCGGTAGCCAGGCGGAATCATGCGTGAAGCACTCGCAGCCTTCAGACTGTCCGCGAATCTCTGCGGCCAGCGTATAGCCTGCTTCCAGTGCCACTTCGCCGATCATCAGCGCATCGGCATGGCGCGATACGCCGGCGATCAGGGCAGGCCGGCTGGCGACCAGTTCCTGCGCGAAACGGATCGTATCGCCCTCGATGGCGCGCGATGACGTGCCCGCCGCGCGGCCAGCCGCCGCAAAGCGTTGGCCTGCATCCAATGACGGATCATGGACCAGACCGCTGTGCGCGCCATATTGCCAGCGCCAGCGCGCCAGCCCGGCCACTGTGGGGACAGCCAGCGCGCCCAGCAGCATGTTGCGGCGGGTGGTTTTCATTGTGCCCCTCCATGCGGTCCGGCGGCGAGATATTCGGCGATCTGCTGCAATTGTTCGTCCGACACTTCTCCGCGCGGAATGGCGGGCATGTTGCCAATGCCGTTGCGGGCAGACAGCACCACCAGTTCCACCGTTAGATCGTCACGCTCCTCCAGCAGGGAAACATCGGCGCGGCGCGCGATCAGCCCGGTGCCCATGCCGTTGGGCGCGTGGCACATGGCGCAAAATTCGACATACAGAGCCTCACCCCCGGTGGCATCGGGACGCTGCGCCATGGTGACCGGCTGCGGCATCGGCGGCGGGCCGCCTGTGGCAGCCTGTTCGGCTTCTCCGCCTGAGCAGGCAGAAAGCGCCAGCGAGGCGGCGACAAACGATGTTGCGGTCAGGATTCTCATTGTCCGCGCTCCTGTGCAAAGGCTCTGGGCCAGATGCCGCTCTTGCCCGGCGCGATGATTCCGTTGGGATCGAGCGCGTTCTTCACCTTCTCATTCAGGCGCAGCAAAGCGTTGTTATTGAAGTCATAACTTCCCGCCACCAGATCCATGTAATCAAGGTGCGTGCGGTATTCGCCGTAACCCTGTTCCTTAGCATCGGCCACCAGCGTGCGGAAGAACGGATCGACCTTGGCCATCATGGCGGGATCATCCTTGTTGAAGATCATCGCGTTGACATTGGTCAGGTGCCGCTCGCCAAAGGCAAAGCTGCCCTGATAGTCGACGCCGAATTCCCGGTACCTGGCATAGGTGCGCTGGAACTGCGCCAGCGCGGCATCGCCATCCTGCGGAATGATCGGGCTGAAACCGATGTGTCCGCCGCGCCCGCCATACCAGTTCACATTCTGCATCGGGAAGGTCATCGGCGTGCCGGTCCAGCCGGTGTATTCCAGCGGCTCGCCGCGTTTCCACACGGTCGGCTTGATCGCCATGGGGCCGGCATTGCCCATCGCCTCTTCCAGGATCTTGTAGGCCGCCTTGTTCACGTCCTCGCGGCCATACAGGCGCAGCGAAACGCCCCACCAGCCGATGTTGAACTGCTTGCGAATGGCATCGATTACCGCGTCCGAAACGGACCCTGGCTCATCGGTCCAGTCGGTCCGCCGGGTGAGCACGGCCGCCGCGCGCATCCAGTTGCCGATGGAGGGGCTCTGCGTCAGCACGCGTTCGCGCCGCAGCGGAGCGATGGTGTCGACCATCACCTTCAAATCCTCAGGCTTGTCGAATTCGACATCCATGCCCATCAGGCTTTCCGGCTCCGGCATCAGCCACATGCCCATCTTGGTCACGATGCCAAAGTTGGACTGGACGAACATCTGGTCCCACCCCGGGCCAAAGCCGAAGGGATAGGCCTGCCATGTCGGCGCATTGGAAAACGCGCCCATGCCCGTGCGCACCAGATCGCCATCGGGCAGCACCACTTCGAGGCCGCAGATGTTCTTGGTATGCTCGCCATAGGGAGTGTAGCCCACGCCGCGATCGAGCGCATTGCCCATGACAGATCCCCAGCTGTTGCCGGGGGTGGACAGCCAGAACGGCAGATTGTTGCGCTGGATGTAGTCGTACAGGTCATAGAACCCCACGCCCGGCTCGACGATCACCGTTCCCAGCTCCTCGTCGAACTCGATCTTCTTCATCCGCGACAGGTCCAGCACCACGCTGCCTGCCAGCACCGGCGCGGTGCCACCATAGCCCAGGTTCTTGCCCCGGCTGATGGGGTAGAGCGGCAGGCGGTACTGGTTGGCGATGCGCACCACCGCCTGCACTTCCTCGACGCTTTCACACGCCACCGCGCCCGAAGCATGATGCGCCTCGTCATTGACCGAGAATTTGTCCTGATAGGAAATGCGGTCGAGGTCCTCGAAGAACACCTTGCCGGCACCCAGCACGCTTTCGAAGGCGCGCTGCGCCTGCGCCAGCTTTTGCAGCGTAAAATCAGGGGGAAGCGGGATATCAGCCATAAGTTCCTACTTTCTCAGCTCACCAGACCTCAGGACGCAGACCATGCGGTGCGGGCAGGTGGGCGTGTCCCGGCATCAAGCCGGATAACCTCGCCATTGAGCAAGGCATTTTCGATAATGAAAAGTGCGGTGGAGGCAAATTCGTCTGCCCGCCCCGCGCGCTTGGGAAATTCACAGCCCTGCAGCAGTTCGGCGACGAAATCTTCGGGCAGGAAGGCCACCATCGGCGTGGCCATGAAGCCCGGCGCAATGCCCGCCACGCGGATGTGATGGGCGGAAAGGTCGCGCGTCCACACCAGCGTCAGGCCCGCAAGCGCAGCCTTGGCGGCGGTGTAGGCGCTCATGCCCTCCTGCCCTTCAAAGCTGGCGATGGAGCAGGCGTTGATGATCACGCCGCGCTCATCATCAGGGCCGACAGGATCATTGCCGATCATGCGGTGCGCCACTTCGGCGGTGACATTGATTGCGCCCATCAGATTGACATCGATGACCTTGCGGATCGCGGCCACATCGCCGGGACCATCGGCGCTGGCAATTGCGCCCATCCCGCCAATCCCGGCGCTGTTCACAAGGATATGGATCTGTCCGTGACGCCCGGCAATCTGCTGCACTGCGCCTTTCACCTGCGCCGGATCGGAAACATCACAGGCAATGAAGTCCGCCCCCGCAGGCGCTGTTCCGCCCAGATCGAGGCTCACCACTCTGGCGCCGCGCGCCAGCAGCGCGCGCGCAGTGGCTTCTCCCAATCCGGAATTGCCGCCAGTGATGACGGCCAGCCTGCCTTGCGGATCCATTCCCTCTCCATCCCCCGTTTCGGGCCCTGATTCAATCGCACGATTCAACCGCGACTTTAACGGACGTTACTTTTGAGCTAGCACGGCCTCAAGTCAAGCGAGGGGAGAAGGTCTTGGCATCCCGCGATCAATTATATGCAAGTCTCGATGCCTATCTGGCGGCGCTGTCTGCGCGCGATGTGGGCCGCGCGCCCCTGGCCGCGCAGGTCTTCAACACTGAGAACAACGTGCGCCTGTCACCGGGCGATGGCTGCTGGAACACCATCACCGCGCGCGATCCCTATGACCTGCGCTTCGCCGATCCCGAGCGCGGGCAGGTGGCGGTCTTCACCGCAATCGAGGAGACGGACGCGCTCAACCCGTGTTGCATCCGCCTGCAAGTGGGCGATGACGGCCTGATCACCGGTGTGGAAACCGTGGTCGCCCGCAACAAGGATGAGGGCTTTCCCTTCGGTCCGCAGAAATATGAGCGCAAGCCGGTGCTGGAAGAGGTGATCCCGGCAGCCGAGCGCATGACGCGCGAGGAGCTGGTGCGCATCGCCAATGGCTATTTCGAGACGATCGAGCGCAATGACGGTACCATCCGCACGAAATTCCATCCCGATTGCAACCGGGTGGAAAACGGCGTGCAAACCACCAATAACGCAGGCTTCCCGCTGGCGGTGGCGCGCATGGGGTGCGAGGCGCAGTTCGCGCTCGGCTGGTATCGCTATGACGATGACCTGCGCGCCCGCCGCTTCCCGCTGGTGGATATCGAGCGCGGGATTGTGCTGGCCTATGGCTTCATCGATCATTCGGGCAGGCTGGGCGAATATACGCTGACCAATGGCGAGCGCGCGGTCAGCCCCGTTCGCCGCCCGCACTCCTATTATCTTGCCGAAGCCTTTAAGATCAGGAACGGTATGATCCAGCAGGTGGAAGCCGACTTTCTGACCGTGCCATACCGAATGCCATCGCCGTGGGATGGACAATGAAAGGCCCACCCCACTAGACGTGGCAGGACAAGCCCGGGAATCGGGTGGGGGAGATTTACCGGATGACCAACAGCCGCATCGTGGCGCTGATATTCCTTGGCGGCGTGTTCATCATGGAAGGCTTCGATATTGCCGCCATGGGCATTGCCGTGCCGCGGCTGGAAGAAGCGCTGGGCATCGCGCCCGCCAGTTTCGGCTGGGTGCTGACCGGCATTCTGGTGGGCCTGGGCGTGGGTGGAGCCACATTGGCACCCCTGGGTGACCGCTTCGGGCGACGGGCGCTGATCGTTGCAGGTTGCCTTGCCACGGGCCTTTTCACCATCGCCACGGCAACCGCCGACGATACCACCATGTTCCTTGTCTGGCGCTTCCTTACCGGCTTTGCGCTGGGTGCCTGCCTGCCCAATGTCAGCGCCCTGTCGAGCGAGCTTGCACCGGAACGGCTGCGCGCCACGGTGATGGCGGTGGTTTCGGCGGGCATCCCGCTGGGGCTTTCAATCGCCGGCGTGCTGGCGCCCGAAGTGATCGCCGCATGGGGCTGGCAAGGCCTGTTCTATGTGCCCGGCGGCTTTGCGGTGTTGCTGGCAGGCGTGCTGTGGCTGGTGCTTGAAGGCGGCGCTCCGGCAAGCGCGGCAAGCAAGGAGGATGCCGCGCCGGCAGCGAAATTGCCGCAGCTGGTGCTGTTCGCGCGGCCGTGGGCTTTTCCCTTTGCCGTTTTTGCCACCATGCTGGGGCTGAACGCGCTCAATCTCTATCTGCTCAATTCCTGGCTGCCCACGGTGCTGCCACAGGCCGGCCTGTCGCTGGATGATGCCGCGCGTGTCGCTGGCGTGGCCAATCTGGCTGGCCTTGGCATCGGCATCGGCTTCAGCCTGCTGCTCGACAACTGGAAGAAGGGCCCGGCGCTGATGCTGATGTTCGGCGCGATGGCGGCCAGCTTTACCGCGATAGCACTGACCGCGCCCGATCAGACGCGCTGGACGCTGTTGCTGATGGTGGGAGTAGGCGGCGCCAATGCAGGCGGCATGGTGCTGCCGGGGCTGGCGGCGCATCTGTTCCCCGCAAGGCTGCTGTCCAGTGCGGTGGGCATGGGCGTGCTGGTGGCACGGCTGGGTGCCTTTGCCGGGCCGCCGCTGGGCGCTGCCATGCTGGCAGCCGAAGTGCCTGCACGGGTGTTCCTGGGCGTGGCCGCGATCCCGGCCTTCGCGTGCGTGGTGGTGGCGCTGCTGGTGGCACGCGCACTGCTGGTAAAAGAGCGCGTTGCCGCTGACGAGGCATAGGAGACACGCCATGAGCAGACTTCATCTCCACCGGGAATCGCACGCAGTCTCACGCATTGGCTGGCTGCGGGCCGCCGTGATGGGGGCCAATGACGGTATCGTCTCCACCGCCAGCCTGATTGTCGGCGTTGCATCGGCAGATGCAGGCAAATCCGCCGTGCTGGTGGCGGGCATGGCCGCGCTGATCGCCGGGGCGATGTCTATGGCGGCGGGCGAATATGTCTCCGTCAGCTCGCAATCCGATACGGAGAAGGCCGATCTCGCCCGCGAAAAGGCCGAACTGGCTGAATTGCCCGAGGCCGAGCGCGAGGAGCTGGCGCAAATCTATGAGCAGCGCGGGGTCAGCCGCGAAACCGCCTTGCAGGTTGCCGATCAGATGATGGCGCATGATGCGCTCGCCGCGCATGCCAGGGATGAACTGGGCATATCGGACACCACCGCCGCAAAGCCATTGCAGGCAGCACTGGCATCAGCGCTGACCTTCACCGCCGGTGCCGCTGCCCCGCTGATCGTGGTGCCCTTTGTCAGCGCGGCCATGCTGATTCCGGTGGTCAGCGTGGTGTCGCTGATCTGCCTCGCCATACTGGGCGCGCTGGGCGCCCGAGCAGGCGGCGCGCCGCTTGGCCCGTCCGTGCTGCGCGTCACCTTCTGGGGCGTGCTGGCGATGGTCGCCACGGCTCTGGTGGGGCAAGCGTTTGGCGCTGTGGTCGGTTAGAGGGGTGGCGTGTGTGTAGGAGCGAATGTCTGCTCTTGGATAGATGACCGCCTTTCAACCAACCACCCTTCCCGCCCAACACCAACACCGCAGCTTCAGGGCTTGCCGCCCGCCGCCAATCGCGCGCGGCGCTTGTCCTTTTCGACAAAGTGCATGGCTTCCAGCTTGAGTCCGTCAGGGTCGAGGAAGAAGACCGCATAATAGCCTTCGCCGTAACTGGGATAGGCTGCGGGCGGATCGATGATTTCAACCCCCTCACCAAGCAGGAAGGCATGGAGATCATCGACCTGGCTCGCGCTTTCCAGCTCGAAGGCGTAGTGATGGAAGCCGATATTGCCGGTGCGGTGCGGGTGGCGCATCCCTTCAGGGTCGGCCTGGGTGATCCAGAACATCGTGTCCCAATTGTTCCAGCCGACGACTTCGCCAAATTCCCATTCGCGCTCAAACCCCATGAAGCCGAGCAGCCGGTCATAGAACTGCCTGGAACGCGCGAGGTCGGAAACGCGGATGGCGAGATGATCGATGCCGACAACGCGAACCATCAGTTCAGCCTCCCGCCTGCGCCTATTCCCGGTGCCCGCCTAAGGGCGAAAGTCCAGCCCGCCCACGCGTTGCTTGAACCGCCAGCCATCGGGCGTGTTCACAATCAGATCGGTAAACGTGCCGATCAGCGGGCTTTTGGCATCCTGCACCGGCAGGCCGCCGCCTTCGGGCACATCGCCCATATACAGCACGATCACGCTGAAGGCGCGCGCGGTGGCGGGGCCTTCCACATCGACCACCGTATTGGCGATGACATGGCGCTGGGCGCGCGGAGGCCGTGCGGTGAAGCTGGCAAGAATGGCCTCGCGCCCCTCGATGAATTCATCGGGCTTGCTGGGCCGGGCAAAGCGCGCGTCGGGCGTGTACAACGCCGCCACGGCATGCCAGTCCTGCGCATCGTTGAGGTTCACATACTGATGGATCAGGCGGGTGCAGTCCCATTCGATCGCGCGGCGTTCATCCATATGCATCAGGCTTCGTCCTCGTCAGGCTTGGTTGCTTCCAGGAATACCGATCGGCCGCTGTCATCGCGTGCCTCCAGCCGGGAGATCAGCCGTTCGACCAGGCCTTCCAGCGCGGCCAGGTCACTGTCCACCATTTCGGAAAAGAGATAATCGGCCACCTTCTCACTCTGCGGGCGCATCACCTCATACAGGTGCTGGCCTTCGGTCGTCAGGGTCAGCCATTTGCGGCGGCGATTGGCCGGATCGCGCTCCACCTTCACGCGCCCGTGGCGTTGCAGCGTGGCCACCGCTCGGCTGACGCTCATCACGTTCACGCCGGTCATCTCCGCCACTTCATGGCTGGCGGTACGTCCCAGCGCGCCGATCGTCATCAGCAGGCGGAATTCGTTGAGGGAGATGCGATAGCGATGCGCCAGATGGGTCGAGAACGGCGCCATCAGCCGGTTGGTCAGCTTCAGCAAGCGGTGCAGCAGCGCACCCTTGCTGTCCATGCCTGCCGCCACCCGGTCTTCCATCTTTGCCTGCGCGCTGTCGTGCACCTTGTCCCCCGCTTGACCACAATCAATGTATGTTTGCGCCAACCGTAACACCTGTTAGCGTTGTTGACGAGTTAGCGTTGTAGATGAATCATCACATCGCGCAGGATCAGTTGGGAGGACCAGAGGCCATGAACGCCTTTCCGCAGACAATTCACTTCATCGGCACCAATACGCCGCGCCGCGTCGAGATGTCAGTACGCAACCTGGCGGTGGAAGGGGAAATCCCCGCCGAGATCGAGGGTGCCTTTTTCCGCGCCGTGCCGGACAACGCCCATGCGCCGATGTTCGAGGATGATATCGCGCTCAATGCCGATGGCATGATCGCCGCTTTCACCTTCACCGATGGCGCGGTGGATTTCGCCATCAGATATGTCGAGACGGAACGCTATCTGGCCGAGAAGAAGGCCCGCCACGCGCTGTTTGGCAAATATCGCAATCCCTTCACCGATGATCCCAGCGTCAAGGGCGTGGACCGCACGCTCGCCAACACCACGCCTGTATGGCACGCCGGGCGCCTGTTCATGACCAAGGAGGATGGCCGCGGGTACGAGATCAACCCGCACACGCTGGAGACAGTGGGCAAATGGGATTATTACGGCGCGCTGAAATCAGAGACCTTCACCGCCCATCCGCGCGTGGACAGTGAGACGGGCGAGTTGTTCTTCTTCGGTTACGAGGCAGGCGGCCTGTGCAGCGATGACATCGCCTATGGCATTGCCGACAAGGACGGCAATCTGGTGAGTGAGCAGTGGTTCAAGCAGCCCTATATCGCCACCATCCATGACTTCGTGATTACCGAGAAATACGCCATCTGGCCGATCTTCCCGACCACCGCCGATCTGGACCGGATCAAGGCCGGCGGCGCGCACTGGGCGCACCAGCAGGATCTGGAAAGCTGGATCGCCATCATGCCGCGCTATGGCAAGGTGGAGGACATGCAGTGGATCAAGGGGCCGGTCGGCGTCTCCTGCTTCCACGAGGTCAACGCCTATGACGATGGCGACCTTGTGCATATCGACCTGTGCCTGACGGACACGGTGGCCTTTTCCTTCATGCGCGAAGCGGGCGGCATCCACCGCGATCAGCAGTCCATCCAGGGTGCGCTGACCCGCTGGACCATCGACATGTCCAAGGCCGACCCGCAGATTGAGGAGCGCCCGCTTGGCCCTCCCGGTGATCTGCCGCGTCTTGCCGATGCCGATCAGGGCCGTCCGTATAACCGCGCATGGTATCTCTCCATGAACCCCGAAGCGCAGGGTCCACCCATGCTGGGTGGTCCGGTGGGTGCCAATTTCAACGCCCTGCTGCGAATCGAACCGGGTAATGGCCGCCTGACGATGATGGCTGTGCCGCCCGGCGCTGGCATCAGCGAACCGGCGCATGTCCCCTCTTCGCAGGAAGGCCACGGCGGCTGGCTGCTGACCGTGGTCGATATTCCCAATGGCCCGCCCGGAGGCAATCCGGCGGATTATTCCAGCGAGCTGTGGGTGGTGGAGGCCGACGCGGTGGAGAACGGCCCGATTGCCAAGATCAGGACCGGCCTTGCCCTGCGCAGCCAGGTCCACGGCGCATGGGTCAGCCGCGCAAGGCTTGATGCCAGCAAGGTGCGGTAATGCCCGCCGCGCGCTCCCTCTGGACGGGGCCTTTCACGACGGGACTTGTGTCATGGCAAAGCTAGGGCATACACTCCGTCCGAGGGGAGATATGCGATGAGGACCAAGGTTTTCGCCGCCGCACTGGCATTTGCATTCATCGGCGCGCCGGCAATGGCGCAGGACGCCGCGCAGATGGAGGCGCGCTTTGAAGCGCCGCCTGCTGGCTGGGAAGTGCCGCGCACGGACTGGGGCGATCCGGACCTGCGCGGCAAATGGCCGGTCGATTATCTGGGCCAGACCCCGCGCGAACGCCCCGCCCATTTCGGCACCCGCGCCTTCCTGACCGATGAGGAATACCGCGAGGCCTTCGCTGACGCGCAGGCCCAGCTGGACCGTTATGACGAGGAGGTTCAGGTCGGCGTGATGTCGATGGGCCATTGGGCGGAACGCGGCCATCCGCTGCGGCAGAATTCGATGGTGGTTGAACCCGAAAACGGCCGCTACCCGCAGCTGACCGCGCTGGGCCAGCAATTGCGCGCGAACGAGCACACGTCGTGGAACACAGAGGTGTTCGATTCGATGGATGATTTCGGAATTTTCGACCGCTGCCTGACGCGCGGATTGCCCAGTTCCATGCTGCCCGGCGCCTATAATGGCGGGATCGAGATCTTCCAGTCTCCCGGACTGGTCGCCATCAGCCTGGAGATGATCCACGAAACGCGCATGGTCTATCTGGATGGCCGGTCCCCGCCGCCAGCCAACATGCAATATGATCTGGGCTATTCGATCGGACACTGGGAAGGAGACACGCTGGTGATCGAAACCACCAACTTCCGCCCCGGCATGTCTGCCGGCCCTGCTCCCAACAGCGAACAACTGCATGTGACCGAGCATCTGACGATCAGGAATCCCGACCAGATCCATTACGAGGCGTGGGTGAGCGATCCGCTGGTGATGGAAGGCAGCTACAAGCTGGACCTGCCGTGGCTGCGCGATTCCGATTACGGCATGTTCGAATATGCCTGCCATGAGGGTAATGTGCAGGTGCGCGGCTATATCACCTCCACATCCCCCCGCTTTGCCGCCGAGCGCGAGGCCGCATGGGCCTCACGCGAGTCAGGAGGCGATGAGTGAACGAGGGGGCTGGCGCGGAGGTCGCGGCGCTGAGCGATGTTCGCGGGCCGGTGTTTCGCTGGGTCTATCATACCGCGCGGCTGATCTTCGGAGCGTGGTGGCTGTTTTCGGGGCTGATGCATTTCTTCTGGCCCGAATTGCAGCCGCTGGGGGATGAGCCTGCGGCGATCGATTTCACCCTTGCCCTGATGGCCAGCGGCCTGTTCGACTGGGTCAAGGTGCTGGAGATCGTGCTGGGCCTGACCCTGCTGGCCAACCGCGCCATGCCGCTGACCATCATCGCGCTGGTGCCGATCAACGTGGTGATCGTGTACTGGAATTTCGTGCTGGATGAAGGGATGGTCGAATGGACCTTCGGCATCCTCACCATCGTCTTCAACGCCATATTGGCATGGCCGTGGCGGCATTATTTCTGGGGCCTGTTTACCTGGCGCGGCCTTCCCGATTATTCGATGAACAGCCGCCTGCCCCGGCAGCAGGTGGACGAGCGCAGCGTATGATGCGCTGGCTCTATCACGGCGTTCGCCTGTTCACTGCGGCATGGTTCATCTATGCCGGTTTCAACTTCTTCCTGTACCCGGATAACCAGCGGCTGGGGCAGGTTCCGGCGTCGCATGATTTCACCGTCGCGCTGATCGACAGCGGCCTGTTCACCTGGGTCAAGGCCGCCGAATGCGTGCTGGGCATCACTCTGCTGTTCAACCGCTTCATGCCGTTGAGCGTGCTGGCGCTGGTGCCGATCAACTTCGTGGTGGTCTATTACAACTGGGTGCTCGAACCCGCGCGCGGAACCTTCATCGCCGGCGCGCTGACCTTCTTGTGCACCGCCTATCTGGCGTGGAGCTGGCGCCAGTATTTCTGGCCGCTGCTGACTTTCCGCGGGGAAGCGCAGCATAGCCTGCGCCCGCAATTTTCAGATGTCGTCATCAAGGGGGAGAAACAAGTATGACCAAGTTGATAGCCACGCTGCTGGCCGGGGCGGCGATGTCACTGGCCGCACCTGCTGCCGCACAGAATTGCGACCGTGACTGCCTGATCGCACTGGCCGATGCCTATGCCGATGCGCTGATCGCGGATGAGCCCGGCGCGGTGCAATGGGCACGCGGCGCGGTGGTGATGGAAAACCTCGCCCCCAGCAGCGCGGGCGAAGGCGCATTCGACACAATTACCGGCGATGGCGATGATGACTATGCCATCCACGTTGCCGATCCCATCAGCCAGCAGGTCGGCCTGCTCAAGATGATGGTGGAAGGCGATGAACCCGTGCTGGTCGGCATCCGCCTGAAGCTGAACGAGGCGGGTGTTATCTCGGAAGCGGAGCACCTGATCGCGCGCAATCTGTCAGAAGCCCAGCTGGCCAATCTGCAGGCCCCGCGGGCGCAGATCCTGATGCCGGTGCCAGAGGCCTATGTCGATTCGCGCAGCCGCCTGCTGTGGCTGGGCCGGTCCTATTACGATGCGCTGGATTCCAACAATTCGCGCTTCTCCAACATGGCCGATGACTGCGTGCGCCATGAAAATGGCTTCCAGACCGCGCGCAACAGCTTCACCCGGCCAGGGATGATGTTCAGTGACAGCGAGTTCACCTATCTGGGCGGCCTGGGCTGCGCCGCGCAGATGGACACCAACATGTGGGAATATATCGACACGATCGAAAACCGCCGTGTCGAGATTGCCGATCCGGTGACCGGCCTTGTCTGGGGCATGAGCCATTTCCACCATGACATGGCGGAAGATACCACTCCGCTGATCGGCGTGCCGTGGTTCACCGAGCGGGACATGAGCCGCTTCAACGAATTCGATATGCCCGCCATCCACATCTACAAGGTCTGGGGCGGCGCGATTCACGAGATCGAGGCGCTGGGCATCGTCATGCCCTATCAGTCCGCGCACAGCTTCGAACATTGAGTTTCGAAAACCAAGCTTCGGGCGCTGATACGCCGGCCATTGCCGGGCAATGAAAAGGGCGGGAAGGCACATGCCTCCCCGCCCTTTTTCATGTCCCTGGGGACGCTCTGGCCTATTCGGCGGCAGCGCCCTTCTTGGTCATCGCATTGGCGAAGGTTTCGGACAGATAGCCGAATGCCGCGCCAATCACGATGGCGCCGATAACCGGGAACAGCGCCTCTGTGGGAGAGCGGTCCTGCAACAGGATCGGGCCGGCAATGGAGGCAAAGCCATAGACGCTGGCCGGGATTGTGGAGAGGATGGATACGGCACTGGCAAGGCAGATAACCGCCGCGCCAACACCCACTGCAACAGGTGCCGCCAGACCGCCCAGAGCAGCCAGCGGGCCGCCTGCTGCCATGACTGCCGCCATGCCGACAACCGCGCCAAAGCTCATGCAGGCAAGCGTGGTGGCCGTGCCCTTGGTTCCGCCGCCGGAATGGAAGTGGCAACCCCAGGCGATGAAAGAAATCCAGACGAGTCCGGCCAGCGCCGTTGTCGCCAACGGGCTAACGAACAGCCAGGTGTCGAGTACGGCCAGAACACCGACAGACAAGGCAAGTGCGAGATATGCAGACATGAAAACTCCCTCCCCAAAACAATTCTTATTATAAAGCTGCCCCGGTCCCGCACTGTTGGCGGCGTTCCCCATCCGGACGCAGGCGGGGAAATCTACTGCATGCTTTCCAAGCCGTAAAGCTACCTAGTGGATAAGCCGCATGCTGGCGCTGGATTGGCAGCACCGCGGCGCATTGTCGCCCGGCGCGCGGCCATGTATTCGGATGGGTATTCCGATGGGCGAGGAGATACACAGATGAGCGATCTGACCGGCAAACGCATAGTGGTGACAGGCGGGACGCGCGGCGTGGGGCTGGAGACGGTCCGCCTGCTGGCGCAGCAAGTGGCGCAGGTGGCCTTCACCGGACGCACCGCGCAAGCCGTGGAGCGCGCGCTGGACCAGCTGGGCCACCCCGCCAATGTGACCGGCCACGCCTGCGACGTGCGCGACACCGCTGCGATGGCCGCGGTCATCGCCGAGGGCTGCGACGTGCTGGTGAACAACGCCGCCCTGGGCGGAGGCTTCGCCACGCTGCATGAAACACCGCCCGATGAGATCGCCGAGTGTATCGAGGTCAACCTGATCGCTGCGATCCAGACGGCGCAGCTGGCGATCACCCGGATGCTGGAAAGTGGCGGCGGGACGATCATCAATATCTCCTCCGGGCTGGCCATGCGTGCCTTCCCCCGGATGGGCAATTATTGCATCACCAAGGCTGGCCTCAACATGGCGACACGGGCGATTGACGTGGAATATCGCGACAGCGGCATTCGCACATTCGGTTTCCAGCCGGGTGTCGTGGACACAGACATGCAGGCCGGATTGCAGAACAGCGGCCTGCCCAGGGAAATGCTGCCACCGGCGGACAAGATGCTGCCGCCTGAAGATCCCGCGCAGGTGATTGCCTTCCTGTGCACATCAGGCGCCGATCCGTTCATCGGGCAGGAACTTGCGATCTATTCGCCCGAATTGCAGGACGCGATGGGCGTTTCCGGTAAATGGGTTTACTGATTTTCACCAATTTGGTTATAATGCGCGACGGATTGGCTTGCATTGTTTGCGCGCAGTGACATGATCCGCGCCGGGGAGGACTTGTTTCATGAAATTCCATGCCATTACCGCCACTGCCATTGCAGCACTGGCCCTATCCGCCTGCGCCGACATTGACGTCTCGGCCGACGTCGACAGCGAAACCCAGGCCGTGATGGACCGCGTCGCGATTGAGGATATGGTGATCGAATATTACGCCCATCTGGGCGGCGGCGAAGCGAGCGCATTTGGCGATTACTTCACCGAAGACGCGATCTTCGACGTCAACGGCCTTGTCGCCAATGGCCGCGAGGAGATCGAGGCGATCTATGCAGGCATAGGCGAGGACGAGACAAGCGCCTCCAACGGTGGCGGGCAGTTCCACATGATCCTGTCCAATCCGGTGATCAGGGTGGATGGCGACCACGCCACCGCCCAGTTCCTGTGGACCGGTATCCGCAACGCCGAAATCAGCGCCCCTCCGGTGCTGGTGGAACAGGGCCGGGAATATGACAAGTTGCAGAAGGTGGACGGCAAATGGCTGTTCACCCACCGCGTCGTCATCGCCGAAAGCGGCCTGCCCGAAGGCCAGTACGAAAACTGGACCCCGCGGCTGGATTTCAGCTTCTAGAGCGGTTTTTAGGCCGGGTTCTCGGGCTGGGTTCTTGGGCCGGGTTCTTGGGCCGGGTAGGCGATCTCCTCCCAGTCCGATCCCGGCCGCAACGCCCTCAGGTCAGCGCGTAATAGCGCAACCGGTTGCCGTCGCTCTTGCGCTCGCCCACGCCGATGAACACGTGCTTGGTCAGCCAGTCATGCTTGCCTGCCGCGCATTCGAAGGTGGTCTGGCTGCGCAGGTAATATTCGTCATGCGGAACGGGCTCGCCATCGTTGAAGGCCCAGTCGCGCAGGCGGGCCATAGTGTCTGGCTTGCGGCCCCACAGGAAGCCGCGGTTCTGCAACATGATGGTGGTGCCATCGTCCTCCTGCAGCAGATATCGCGCATCGAGGCAGGAGACATCGTCACCGCGCCAATAGGCATAATCGCCGCCCGATCCGGGGACCGCCTTGCCCTTCAGCAACGGCCCTTCAAACGTGCCGCCCTGCACCAGCACCGCCGTGCGCATACCGCCGCCGGGAAGAGGCGCCATCGAATAGACTTCCGGAAATTGCAGCCGCACTTCCATCACCAGCTCAAGGCGGGGATTGTCCAGCTCCGAGTAGGGCTTGGCGAAAGGCGTGGTGTCGGAAAAATTGCTCATCAACGTAACTCCAGTAATCCGCCATCGACGAAAAGATTGGCGGCGGTGATGAAGCTGGCGTCCTCGCTCGCCAGGAACAGCACGGCCTTGGCAACTTCGTCGCTCGTCCCCATGCGGTGCATCGGGATGTTGTCGATCATCATCTTTTTCAGGCCTTCGATCTGCTCATCGCTCATGCCCGGATTGCGATAGAGCAGCGGGGTGTCGATCGGGCCGGGGCTGACCATGTTGAGGCGGATGCCGCGCGGCACCAGCTCCTTGGCAAAAATCTTCATCGCCATCGCCAGGCCAGCCTTGGCCGCACCATAGGCACCATTGGCCTCTATCGCGCCATGTGCGCCGATGGAGCCGGTTACGACGATGGAGCCGCCCTTGCCCATGATCCGCACCGCCTTTTGCAGGGCGAATACGCAGCCTTTCAGATTGATCGAATGGATGTGGTCCCAGTCATCTTCGGTGATGGCTTCCAGCGGAGCGAAACCGCCCACGCCGGCATTGATATACAGCACATCGATCCGCCCGTCGGCAGCTTCGACCTTGGCCACAACATCCTGCGTCGCGGCGACATCGGCAATGTCGGAAGCATAGCCGGTAGAGCCGGGAATGGAGGCCACTGCCGCATCGATCGTATCCTGATTGCGGCCGGTCAGGTGAACCTTTGCACCCTCTGCCGCGAATGCCTGCGCAGCGGCCAGCCCCATGCCGCTGTTGCCGCCCAGCACCAGCACGATCTTGTTTTCGAAACGCATCAATCTCTCCTCAGAAGGGGGATGCCGGATTCGGCCCGCCCTCGATAACATCCTGCATCACGTCCCAGTGTTCGGCGATCATGCCGTCTTCGATGCGGAAGATGTCCATCACCGCCCAGCCCAGGTCATCCGGCCAGCGGCGCACATGGTAATGCACCGTCACATGGTCACCATCCACAAAGGCGCGCTTCACATCGTGCACCGCCTCGGGCGTGGCCTCGCGGATCATGTCGAGGAACTTCTTCAGCCCCTCCCGCCCCGGCTCGGCAGCCTGATTGTGCTGGATGTAGCCGGGCGCAATGAAGCGGTCGACCGCAGATGAATCCATCGGGTTGAGGACATGGGCGAACATGTCCAGCACCAGTTGCAGATTGGCAGCCTCGCCGGCAGTGCGGTTCATGCGGCTGCCCTTCCTTCCGGCTTTGTGGGCGGCAGTTCGGCAGCGGGCAGCGATTGCCCGCGCATCATGTCCGCCGCCTTTTCCGCCACCATGATGGTGGGCAGGTTGGTATTGCCGCCGGGCACGGTGGGCATGACGCTGGCATCGACCACGCGCAGGCCTTCCACCCCGATCACCCGGCAGGCTTCATCCACCACCGATTGCTCACCCATGCCCATGGCGCAGGTGCTGGTGGGATGCTGCGCGGTATAGCAGGTGGCGCGCACGAACGCGTCCAGCTCCTCATCGCTTTCCTTGCCGGCGCTCAGGCCACGCTCGTCCGCCAGCAGATTGCCCATCGGCGGCGTGGTATAGATCTTGCGGGCGGTGCGGATGGCGCGGCGCATCTGCTCGCGGTCGGCCTCCTCGGCCATGATGTTGAGCGTGATGGCCGCTTCCTGCATCGGGTCTGCGCTTTTCAGCTCCACCCAGCCCCTGCTCTGCGGATGCAATTGCACCAGCCCGGCCCAGAACACATGCTCCTGCTCGGCCTTGATGCCGGGGAACCACGGTGCGGCGTCGAAACGGATCGGGTTGACCATGATCTGCAGGTCGGGCCGCTCCAGATGCGGCGCGGTGCGGATCACCACGTTGCAGCTGTTCACCTGGCTGGCCATCGTGCCCTTGCCGGTCAGCATCCATTTGGCGGAGTTGAGCAGGATCCGGTCCCAGCGCAACTGCGTGAGGAAGGTGGTCTTGTCCTTCGCATTCCATTCCAGCGATGCGGTGGGATGTTCCTGCAGATTGCGGCCCACGCCGGGGCTGTCATGCAGCACATCGATCCCGTGCGCCTTCAAATGGGCGGCAGGCCCGATGCCCGACAGCATCAGCAGATGCGGCGAGTTATAGGTGCCGCCGCACAGGACCACCTCCCGCGCAGCGCGGACAAGCTGCGGGCCGCCGGGGGAATCGATCTCCACGCCAATCGCGCGCTTGCCTTCAAACACCACGCGTCGCACCTGCGCGCCCGAACGGACATCCAGATTGCGCCTGCCCAGCGCGGGTTTGATATAGGCGGTGGCCGCGCTGACCCTGCGTCCGCGCGCATCCACGGTCTGCTCACCGCGTGCGAACCCTTCGGGCACAGCGCCTGCCAAATCGTCGCTGGTGGCAAAGCCAGCCGCCTTGGCCGTGGCCATCATTTCTTCATGCAGCAAATGCGGGCTGACGATGGGCTGGATCGCCACCGGTCCGCCCGTGCCGTGATAGGCGCCATCGCCGCGCCAGCTGTCTTCCAGCTTACGGAAATAGGGCAGGCAGTCGGCATAGCTCCAGCCGCGTGCGCCCATTTGCGCCCACTGGTCATAATCCGCCGGATGGCCGCGCATGGCGAACATGCCGTTGATGGAGCCGGAACCACCCATCACCTTTCCGCGCGGCATGGGCATGCGGCGGCCATCCAGATGCGGCTCTTCCTCGGTCCAGTATTTCCAGTTGAAACGCGGATCGGGCATGGCTTTCAGGAAGGCCAGCGGCATCTTGAGATAGAGGTGATCGTCGCGCCCGCCGGCTTCCAGCAGCAGCACGTTGCTCTTGCCATCCTCGCTCAGCCGCGCGGCCATGACGCAGCCCGCGCTGCCCCCGCCAACGACAATGTAATCGAATTGCGCCTCGGCCATTCCTGTCTCCCTTGCCGCCTTGCTAACGCTCGTTACTATGGTGCGCAAGCACAGGGAGGGAAACCATGACGCGCGAAGATTACGAACGATATGCCGCGGCCTTCAATGCCCGCGATTATGATGGCGTGTTTGACTTCTACGCCGAGAATCCGCGCATGGAATTTTTCGGGATCAAGATCACCACGCGCGACCAGCTGCGCGAATTCTACAGCTTCCTCCACAGCTATGTGCATGAAACCATCGTGGTCGAGAAATTCGCCAGCAGCGATGAACTGGCTGCGGTGGAGGGGGTGATCCGGATAGAGGCCTACCGTGACCTGACCCGCGAGATCCTGGATGCACACGGAATGCAGCAGTTCTTCCCCATCGCCAACGGCGACGTGCAGGAGATGCGGCAGTATATCCATTACCATCTGGAGGACGGAAAGATTGCCAGCGTTGGGTGCGCCATCGTTCCCTGAGTGCATGGCGCTTGCCAAGCGCGCTCACCCCCGGCACATTCCGCACGGGGAATGGGAGGGAAGCGAATGAAATCCACATTGGTGATGGCCGCTGCTATGGCCGGGGCGAGCCTGCTGGCGCCGCAAAGCGCGGCTGCGCAGATTGGCGCGACATGCGACCGCGCCTGCCTGACAGGCATGATGGACCAGTATTTCGACGCCCTGATCGCGCATGATTCGGGCCAGCTGCCGCTCAGCAACGATATCAAATATACCGAGAACGGGGTGACTCTCGCGATCACCGACGGCCTGTGGCAGACCGTGCGCGCCGCGCCATCCTATCGTTTCGATATTGTCGATGTGGAAGCGGGTGAGATCGGCACGCTGGGCGTGGTTACCGAAGGCACGAATGAGAATTTCTTTTCCACCCGCATCAAGGTGGAGAATCGCCGGATTACCGAGATCGAGAACCTGGTGGTGCGCAGTATCTCCGGCCCCAGCGGCTTTGGCAGTCCTGAACCCAGGTCCGAGCCTTTCCCGATTTTCAACGAGATTGAGCCTGTTGAAACCCGCTCCAGCCGCAGCGAACTGATTGCGGCCGCCAATGCCTATTTCACCGGGCTGGACAGCGAAGTGACGGGCGCCAACGTGCCTTTCGATCCCGATTGCCAGCGGCTGGAGAACGGTGGCTACATGGCCAATTCGCCCACCGCTGAACCCGGATCGATGCAGGCACTCGGCTGCAAGGCGCAGTTCGATACTGGCTTTCAGGTGATCGTCACCAATATCCGCGCACGGCGCTTTCCCATTGTCGATGAGGAGCACGGGCTGGTCTATGCGCTTGGCTTCTTCGATCATGCCGGTGCAGTGCCCGAATATGGCCGCCCGGATGGCACGGTGCAGCCGGTCTCGGGTCCATTCAGCCAGCCATTCAGCTTCGTTATCGCGGAGGTGTTCAAGATCCGCGATGGCCGCATCCGCCAGATCGAGGCGGTGCTGACGACAGTGCCCTATGGCATGCCCAGCGGCTGGTAATGCGTCACATGAAATCTTGGGAGGGATGACAATGAGAAAGACACTTACATTCGCCGGTAGCCTGCTGCTTGCCACTGCACTGACCGCCTGCGGGGAAACCGCGACGGAAGAGGCCGCACCTGTTTGCGACCGCGCCTGCCTGATCGACCTGACAGCAAACTATGTGGCCGGAATCGAAGGCAATAATGCCGAGGGCATCACCTTTGCGGACGAGGCAAAGATCGTCGAGAACCTGCATCGCATTCACGCCGGTGAAGGCCTGTGGGCTGACACCACCGGAGCGGGCACCGATTTCGGCGTGACCGTGCCTGATGAGATCAACCAGACCGCCGGCTGGCTCGGCATGATCGAACGCGCGGGCGTGCCCACCGTGGTGGCCATCCGCCTCAAACTGGACGATCAGGGCAAGATCGCCGAAGCCGAGCATCTGTATGCCGAAGTTCCCGCCGACCGCGCGGAAGAACGGCTCACCACTCCGCGCCCCGGATTGCTGGCCGAAGTTCCCGCAGATGCGCGCATGGACCATGATGCGCTGATCACGCTCGGCGCCAGCTATTATGACGCGCTGGATGACAATGACGGTACGCTGATGCCATTTTCCGCCGATTGCCAGCGGCACGAAAACGGCATGGTCACCGCCGGTGCCGATGCCGGGGCGGGTCCGAACAACAACACATCGCCCATCGCGCGCGATTGTGCCGGACAGCTGAGCAGTAATGTGATGGCCTATATCACCCGCATCGATAACCGGCGGGTTTTCGCCGCAGATCCGGTTACCGGCCTGGTGATGGGCCTGTCGCACTTCCGCCATCCGATGGATTTCGAACCCTATGAGGTTACCGCGCTCGACGGTTCGAAGATCATGTATGACACCGCACGCCTGCCGTTCGATCCGTTCGATCTGCCCGCTGCGCATATCTTCAAGGTGGGCGCAGACGGCATGGTGCATGAGATCGAAGCCATGGGTTTCCGCGCCGATCTGAATGCCGCCACCGGCTGGGAAGACGATGCCGCAGCGCCCGCCGAAGGGGCCAGCGGGGAATAGAATTGTGCGCCCCTGTGCATGCAGGGGCGCCAACTGCCAGCGTTTCGCACTTGCGTTGATTTCGCATATCTGAAAGAACGTCGCTTCATTCAGGAGCGTATATTCAGTGATCGAAACCACCCATGTCGGCAGCCTTCCCCGCGGGCCCAAGCTCGTTCCGCTGTTGCTCGCCCGCGACAAGGGTGAGGCCTATGACGAAGCTGAATTTGACCGCGTGGTGCAGGCCGCCATTGATGAGGCTGTGCGGAACCAGGTCGAGGCCGGCGTGTCCATTGTAAGCGATGGCGAACTGGGCAAGGTCGGCTATTCCACCTATATTATCGAGCGCCTGTCCGGCTTTGGCGGCCATACGCCGCGCAAACCTGCAAAGGATCTGGCCGCCGTGCCCGAACTGGCAAAGAAGCTGGCGCATATCATGGGCGCGCAGGAATTCACCCGCGCCAGCGCGATAGACAAGGTGGAACTGGTCAACCTCCAGCCGCTGCATGACGATGTGCGCCGGTTCAAGCTGGCGCTGGAGCGGCATGGCAAGGGCACCAGGGCCTTTCTCAACACCGCATCTCCCGGCCTGATCACCGCGTTCCAGCCCAACCAGTATTATCCCAGCCACGAGGCCTATCTGGCCGATCTGGTTGCCGCCATGCGCCCGGAATATGAAGCGATCGCCGCAGCAGGATTCCAGGTCCAGTTCGATTGCCCCGATCTGGCGATGAGCCGGCACACCGGCTATCAGGACATGAGCGACGCGGAATTCATCGCCGCCATCCGCGCCAATGTTGCCGCGCTGAACGAGGCGACCAGCAATATCCCGCCCGAACAGATGCGCATGCACGTGTGCTGGGGCAATTACGAAGGCCCGCACGATTTTGATATCCCGCTGGAGGATATCATCGACGTGGTCCTCTCGGCCCGGCCCGCGACCATCTTGTTCGAACACGCCAACCCGCGTCACGAGCATGAATGGAAGGTCTGGCGCGATGCCGATACCAGCGGCAAGGTTCTGGCTCCCGGCTTCATCGACAGCTGTTCCAACTATATCGAAACGCCCGAACTGATAGCCCAACGGATTGAACGCTTTGCCGAATTTGCCGGCAAGGACCGTGTTATCGCCAGCAGCGATTGCGGCTTCGGCACCTTTGCAGGCTATGGCAAGATTGACCCGGCGGTGGCGTGGAAGAAGCTCGCCAACCTGCGCGCAGGCGCCGATATTGCCGACCAGCGGATCGGATAGATGGCCGACGCGCTCCCTCCATCCAGCCAGGTCAAATCGGCGATCCGCACGCTCGACATCATCGAGTATGTGGTGGCGCACGATCGCCCGCTGGTGGCGCAGGAGATCGCCACCGCGCTGGGCATTCCGGTGTCCAGCCTGTCCTATCTCCTGTCCACATTGGTGGAGCGGCAATATCTGGCGCGCGACGGGCGGCGCTATTCCGCCGGTCCGGGACTGGCCCGCCTGCAGGCCAGCAGCAACAGCTTCAGCCTGGCCGACCGCGCCGCGCCGCTGGTGCGCACGCTGCGCGTGCAGCTGGATGAAACGACCAGCTTCTTTGTGCGGCAGGATTGGGAGATCGAGGCGATCGTCACCGAAAGCAGCGAACAGGCGCTGCGTTATTCGGTGCCGCAGGGCCGCCGCCTGCCGATGCATGCTCTGGCAGCGGGCAAGGTGCTGCTGTCCGCCCTGTCCGATGAAGAGCTGGAACGCTATTTCGCCGAGACCGACAGGGTGAGCTTCACCGAGGCAACCGTGACCGATGAACCGCGCCTGCGCGCGCAGGTGGAAGAGGCCCGCAAGACCGGATACGCCATGACGGACGAGGAATTCTCGCTCGGCATCGTCGGTATTGGCAGGCTGGTGACAATCGGCGGGGAAGCGGTCGGCTCGCTTTCGGTAGCCGTACCCAAGGTCCGCTTCGACGATGACCTGCACGCCCGCGTGGCAGACCTGCTGGAACGCACAGCCTCTCTGCTGGAAGACAGCTAGGCCTCAGAACCCTTCGAGGAAATCGGATCCGATGCGCGTTTCGGGCTCTTCTACCTGCGGCGCTTCATCCTCTTGCTCGGCAGCGGCAACAGGCTCGTCTGCTGGCGGTGGAGGCGGCGCGGCGGATGGCCTTGCGCTGCGCAGTTCCAGAGCCGGCTGGTTGCTGCGCACCCTGATGTCGCCATCGGCCGCGCTGGCAGGCAGCGTCCGGCGATAGATGGCGGTGATATCCCAGTCACCCATTGGATCATTCTCGCCTGATCGCACCAGCAGATAAGGCTCCAGATCCGTGCCGACATAGGTCATGCGCACGTGGCCTTCATCGATCAGTTCAAAGCGGAAAATGTCGGGAATGGCTCCGGGCCGGGGGTCATCGAAGCTGAGCTCGACCCGTTCGAGAAACTCGATCCCGGTCATGCTGGGCACGTCCTCCACCCCGCCGCTGAGGCGGGCAAAGGCATTGCCATCGGTGTTGAAGCTGGCCGGGCGCTGCCAGGTGCCGCTCCACTCGCCGCCATCGCCTTCGGCAATGGTGAAGCGGAAGATCGTGGTGTCCCCGCTGCGCAGGTCCCAGTTGCCCTCAATCCCCTGCGCAAGGGCCGATACGGGCAGAAGCAATACGGCAAGGGCGAGCAGGAATTTGTGCAACATGATGATGGATTGTCTGCAGCAAAGCAGATGAATGCAAGCAAAAGCGGACGTCAAAGCCGGACAGCAAAAGGGCGGCCACTTCCGTGACCGCCCCAAAGCTTGCGTATCGGCAGGACCGATCAGGCGTTGGCACCAACACCTGTCTGACGCCAGCTGTCAGCATAGCTGTCACGCGCGACGTTCGAATAGGGAACCGGCGAGATGATCGCCTTGATCTCTACCTGCTCGTGCGGCTCGACAGTCGGCTTGGACGTGCCGCCATTGGGTTCGCCCCATACCAGCGTCACTTCCTTGCCCATTTCCACCTTGTCCGGATCAATCATGGCCAGCGAGAGCATCTTGCCTTCGTTGGAGGAGTAACCGATCCAGGTGGAAACGCCGATCACTTCGCCGTCCATCTTCACTTCGTCAAACGGGTGCATGGCATACACGGCGCTGGGGAATTCGAAGTACTTGGCACGGCCGCCTTCAGCAAACAGCGAAGACATCACACGGGTGACTTCTTCATTGTCCAGCGCCAGCGTAACCTTCTGCTTGTGCTTCTGGTCCTTCATTTTTTCGAGCGCTTCACGGCCCACGAAATCATGATCGAACTTTACGATGTGGCCATAACCAATGTCCCACGGCGTGAGGTAATAGCCCTCGATGCTGTCAGGAACATAGCTGCCGCCGATCGAGCACATGCCGGCATAGGAAGTGCCCGAAGCCCAGCTGCGGAAAGCCTTCATCATGTCGCAATCGTCAGTGTAGAACGAAGGCAACGGCGAAGGCAGCCAGCCGGATTCCAGCGTGTTGGACGAATAGGCGCGGCCGCCAACCAGCGTCAGACCATGGTCCTTGCCCGCTTCGACCAGTGCCGCATGCACAGCCTTGTAATCAGCCCATGGGCCGAACAGTTCGTAGCCCGGCTGGCCAGCCATGCCGTGACGCAGAGCGATCACGTCTTTGCCGCCAATGCCGACATGGGCCATGTTGAAGAACTTCAGATCTGGCGGGGTCTGGCCCATGGCCTTTTCCAGGATCTTCATGGCGTTGGGGCCCTGAAGCTGGAAGCGATAGTTCTTGCGGACACCGTCAGTACGCAGCGCGGTGCGTTCGTCACGCTCCACGGTCACGTCCCACTTGCTGCCGTCCGGCTTGGGATACTGGGCATGGAATTCGATCCAGTCCAGCGCGGGCGCACGGCCCACCAGGCTGAATTCATTCTCGGCCAGATAGAACAGGATTTCGTCACCGATGACATAGCCATTCGGGGTCACGGCCACATACTGCTTGGCCTTGTTGACGGCGAAATTCTTCATGCTGTTGATGGCGGTATATTCCAGCAGCGCCAGAGCTTCCGGACCGCGAACATACAGCTCAACCATGTGATAGGACTGGTTGAACAGCACGGCGCTGTCTGCCCATGCCTTCTGTTCATTGCGCCAGTTGGAATATTCTGCCGGAACACCGGGATAGGTGTTGGGGCCAACCTGCTGGTTACGCAGGAAGTCGACCACATTGGCCTGTGCGTCCAGCTTCTGCTGAAGGTTCTGTTCACTCATCGGTACTGTCCTCTCCATTGATAGGTTAAAGGGTTAGATCAGGATGCCGGGATTTCAAGCCAGCGTTTGATTGCTTCATTTACTGCGTCCGGCGCTTCCAGCTGGATCATGTGACCAGCCCCCGGAACGATAACGAGGCGGGAATTGGTGATGCGCGCGGCGATGGCTTCATGCTGCTGCGGCCCCGCCCATGCGTCCAGTTCGCCGGTCATGACCAGCGTCGGGCAGGCGATCTGCGGCAACAGGGTTTCCACTTCGGGGCGGGTGACCAAAGCATTGATCTGCGCGTCGAAAACCTCCTGCCCCATGGACAGGCACATGTCCCGCATCGGTGAGTAGATTGCCGGATCGGCCCGGTTTGCGTCTGCCACCATCGGCGGCAGCCACTGATCCACCAGCGCTTCAAAGCCATTGTCATGACCCACCGCCATCAATGCCTCTCGGCTGGCAGGCTCATTCGCGCCCAAGGGGTGAATGCCGGTGGAAACCAATGCCAGTCGGCGCACCCGCTCTGGTGCCTGGCGATAGACTTCCAGCGCCACACGTCCGCCCATGGAATGGCCGAACAGGTCGAAGCGCTGGGCACCGATACGGTCTGCATCGGCCAATGCGATTCGCGCCATTTCGGACAGGGAATCGGCCAGACCATAACTGTTGACCACGTGCGAATCCGCGAAAGCCGCAGATTGCGGCGCATAAATGCGTGAATCGCAGATCAGACCCGGCAGAAACAGCAGCATGACTAAGGTTGGAAATTCACCGTTATTCGCAGTTATGAAATTTTCGTCTATACGAATAAATCGCATTGCGCTAGGGGCTTTGTCATAAGAGTGGCTGACGCTAAGGCGCTGCTGCACGCGCTTTCGAGAGGAGAAGTTTTGATGTCCTATTCCGCCATTCATCCCAACTGGGAAAAGCCCGCCGACAATATGGTGGACGGCTATTCGCTGGAAATGACCGCGAAGGAGATCGAGGGCCTGAAGGAAGCAGCCCCGCTGATCCGCCCCGGCACACAGGTTGCCGTGACCTTCCTGCCCGGCGAAGAGCTGGAGCAGCGTGTTGAGGCCGCCGTGCTGGTGCGCGAACTCGGGTTCGAGCCGATTGTCCACCTGTCTGCCCGCCGCATCGAATCAGAACAGCAGCTGGACTGGTACCTGGGCGAAATCACCCAGAAGGCCGGCGTGAAGCGCGTTTTCATCATCGCTGGCGATCCGCCCGAAGCCGAAGGCCCCTATTCCGATTCGCTGCAGATCATCGAAACCGGCCTGCTGGAAAAGCACGGTATCGAAATCGTCGGCGTTGGCGGCCATCCTGAAGGCCACCCCAACAATACCGCCGCGCAATTGTGGGACTGGATGGAGCGCAAGATTGCCGCCGTCCGCGCCCATGGCATGACCCCGCTGGTGGTCACCCAGTTCGCTTTTGACGATGACGCAATCGTCGCCTGGCTGGCCGAGATGCGCGAACGCGGCATCGATGTGCCTGTGCGCCTTGGCGTGCCCGGCCCGGCCGGCATCAAGCGCCTGCTGGGCTTTGCCAAGCGCTGCGGCGTTGGCGCCTCTGCCAGCGTGATGAAGAAATACGGCGTATCGCTGACCAACCTGATCGGCCGCGCCGGTCCGGACAAGCTGGTCGATTCGCTCAACAGCAAGCTGGGCGAGGCTCATGGCCGCGTGCGCCTGCACTTCTATCCATTCGGCGCGCTGACCGCGTCTGCCGAGTGGATCAACGAATACCACGCCAAGCATAGCTGAGGGGGCCAGCACCATGGCCACCTGCACGCTCAGCCTGTCCTGCCCGATCCGCACGGGGATTTCCTCGCGCGTTTCCAGCTTCACGGCTGATCGTGACTGCGTGATCCTGGAAGCGCAGCAATTTGCCGATCGCAGGACGGGCCGCTTCTTCATGCGGCTTGTCCTCGATCCGCAGACCAATAACCCGGCCGACCTGCGGCGCGACTTTGCCGCGATTGCGGAAAACTTCCAGATGGAATGGAAGCTGCGCGATCCGGACTGGCTGCCCAAGGTGGTACTGATGGTCAGCAAGTTCGACCACTGCCTGGGCGACCTTCTGTATCGCAACCGCATTGGTGAGCTGGACATGGAGGTGGTGGCGATCATCTCCAACCATCCGCAGGAAGTGCTGACCACGTCGCTGATGGGCGATATCCCCTATCACCATCTGCCGATCACCAAGGACACCAAGCCGCAGCAGGAAGCGCAGATCCGCAAGATCATCACCGATACTGGTGCAGACCTGGTGGTGCTGGCGCGTTACATGCAGATATTGTCGGACGAGATGACGGCCTTCCTCAACGGGCGCTGCATCAACATCCACCACTCCTTCCTGCCCGGCTTCAAGGGCGCCAAGCCCTATCACCAGGCTTACAAGCGCGGCGTGAAGATGATCGGCGCGACCAGCCATTATGTGACGATGGATCTGGATGAAGGTCCGATCATCGCGCAGGATGTGGAGCCTTGCGGCCACAGCGAAAGCCCGGAAGACCTGGTGGCCAAGGGCCGCGACGTGGAACGCCGGGTGCTGGCCAGGGCGGTCAAGTCGCACTTGCAGGACCGCGTATTTCTCAATGGCGACCGCACGGTCGTATTTGACGCATAACGGACAAACCCAAAGGGATAACGATGGCTGAGAAGATCGATGGCCGCGCGATTGCACGCGCGCTGGACGAAAAGACCAAGGCACAGGTTGACGAGATGGTGGCAGCGGGCATGAAACGCCCGGGCCTGACCGTGATCCTGGTGGGCGAAGATGGCGCCAGCGAGGTCTATGTTCGCCGCAAGATCAAGGCTTGCGAAAAGGTCGGCATCAACAGTTCAGAACACCGCCTGCCGGCCGATACCTCGCAGGAAGACCTGCTGGCGCTGATCGAGAAGCTCAACAAGGACCCCGAAGTGCACGGCATCCTGTGCCAGGTGCCGCTGCCCGATCATATCGATACGCGGCTGGTGCTGCGCTCGATCAGCCCGGACAAGGATGTCGACGGCTTCCACCCGGTCAATGTGGGCCGCCTGTCCACCGGCACCGGCGGCATCGTCCCGTGCACTCCGCTGGGCGTGATGATCCTGCTCGGCAGCGTGATCGATGATTTCAAGGGCCTGGATGCTGTCGTGATCGGCAAGTCCAACATCGTCGGCAAGCCGGTGGCCAATCTGCTGCTGGATGCCGAATGCACGGTGACCGTGACCCATATCTATACCGAAAACCTGCCGGAGATCGCCCGCAAGGCCGATATCATCGTGGCCGCTGCCGGCGCTCCCGAACTGGTCAAGGGCAGCTGGGTCAAGCCCGGCGCTGTGCTGATCGACGTTGGCATCACCCGCATCAAGGGTGAAGACGGCAAGGAAAAGCTGGTTGGCGATATCGCCTTTGACGAAGTGCAGCACGCCAAGGCCGTCACCCCCGTTCCGGGCGGCGTGGGCCCGATGACGATTGCCTGCCTGCTGGCCAATACGGTGCAGGCAGCACGCGCGCTGCAGGGCGATAATTCGGCATCGAGCGATTATGCCGATGTTCCATCGCGCTCCATGTTTACCGAGGCTGCCGCAAGCAGCTGACCTTCAGCCCATGATTGCCAGCACGCGCAGAGCGTGACAGGATCATGCGGATGAGATCAAACGCGAGCGACTGTGATGTGCTGATCGTGGGTGCCGGTATTGCCGGTATTTCCATGGCAGCACATCTGCAGGACAAATGCGCCAATCTCAGCTTCATGATGGTTGAGCGGCGCGCACAACCGGGCGGCACGTGGGACCTGTTCCGCTATCCCGGCGTGCGCTCCGACAGCGACATGCAGACGCTGGGTTTTGCGTTCGAGCCGTGGGACGATGACCAGTCCATCGCGCCGGGCGGTTCGATCCTGGAATATTTGCGCGGCGTGATCCACAAGCGCGGAATTGCCGATCATATCCGCACCTCCACCACGGTGATTTCCGCCGACTGGCAAGGCGATCAGGCGTGCTGGCTGGTATCGGTCGAAGGCCCTGACGGCCCTGAGAAAGTCCGCGCCCGCTGGCTGTACATGTCCACCGGCTATTACGATTACGACCACCCCTATGACGCGCAGATCACCGGGCTGGAAAGTTTTGCGGGCACGCTCGTCCATCCGCAGTTCTGGCCCGAGAATCTCGATTATGCGGACAAGCGCGTGGTGGTGATCGGATCGGGTGCCACCGCGGTGACGCTGGTTCCTGCAATGGCAGAACAGGCCGGTCATGTGACCATGCTCCAGCGCACGCCCACGTGGATGTCCGTCGGCCCGTCGCGTGACAGGCTGGCGCGCGTGCTGCGCAGGATACTGCCGCGCAAGCTGGCCTATTGGCTGGTGCGCCAGCGCAATATCCGCCTGTTCGATTTCCTCTATCACGCGGCGCGGCGCAATCCGCACATGGCGGCCGAGAAACTGAGCGAAGGCGTGCGCAAGGAACTGGGCGATCTCTATTCGCCCGAAGACTTCACCCCGCCCTATAATCCGTGGGAACAGCGCCTGTGCCTGGTGCCAGACAGCGATCTGTTCAAATCGATCCGGCAGGGCAAGGCCAGCATCGTCACCGCCAAGATCGACACGGTGCAGACAGATGGCATTGCGCTGGAGGGCGGTGAAGTCCTGCCCGCCGATATCATCGTGACCGCCACCGGCCTCAAGCTCAGCCTGGGCGGCCATATCAAGGTCAGCATAGAGGGCCGCCCGGTCAACTGGGGTGAGGAATTCTTCTATCGCGGCTGCATGATCTCCAACGTGCCCAACCTGACCTTCGTGTTCGGCTATCTCAACGCCAGCTTCACGCTGCGGGCGGATAATACCGCGGCTTACAGCTGCCGCGTGCTCAATCACCTGCGCACCAGCGGAACGCAGATTGCCATCGCGCGTCCGCCCGCAGACGGGCTGGTGGAGGGGGAGCCATTCCCGTTCAGTTCCGGCTATCTGATGCGGGACCTGGCGCAGGTTCCCAAGAGCACCGATGCGCTGCCATGGCGGCTCAATCATGATTACCTTGCCGATTGCCGGGACTTTCGCCGCAATGGCGTGGATGACGGACATCTGCAGTTCGAACTGGCACCGCGCGTCACGGACCAAAGCCCAGTGGCGGACCAGCCGGAAATGGCCTAACCCTCGCTCGCATGAGCACATCAGACCGCATCTGGACCGCCGCCCTGGTCGTTATCGGGGACGAGATCCTCTCAGGCCGCACGCATGACAAGAATATCGCCCAGATTGCCAGCTGGCTGCAGGTGCAGGGCATCCGTCTGAAGGAAGTGCGCGTCGTCAGTGACGATATGGATGCCATTGTCGCGGCGGTGAATGCGCTGCGCCATCAATATGACTATCTCTTCACCACCGGCGGGATTGGCCCCACCCATGACGATATCACCGTCGATGCGGTGGCGCAGGCCCTGGGCGTTCCGGTGGTGATCCACCCCGAAGCGCGCGCCATTCTGGAGGAGTATTACAGGGATCGTCCAGGCGGGCTGACCGATGCGCGCCTGCGCATGGCGCGCGTTCCGCAAGGTGCCGACCTGATCCCCAACCGCATGTCCGGCGCGCCGGGCATCAAGCACGGCAATGTGCATCTGATGGCCGGTGTCCCCACCATCACCGCGCAGATGCTCGACGCGCTGACCGGCACGCTGGAAGGCGGCGCGCCGCTGCTGAGTGAAACCGTTGGCGGCTGGATCAAGGAAAGCGAAGTGGCGGACCTGCTGCGCGAGGTGGAGAAGGCCCATGCAGATTGCCAGATCGGCTCCTACCCGTTCTTCCGCGAAGGCCAGACCGGTGCCAATTTCGTGATCCGCTCCACAGACGCAGACGCGCTGGCGAGCTGCGTCGATACCTTGTGCGAAGGACTGGGCGAGATGGGCTTCGACTTCACGCCGGGCGGTATCTGAAGAGTTATCGTCCCGGATCAAGGGTGTGCGCAAACGCAGGCCGATGCATTCCAGCTGACAAAGAAAAAGGGCCGGAGGATCGCTCCCCCGGCCCTTTGCTTATCTGTTCTTCAGTGAAAGGTCGCTCAGGCGCCTTCGACTTCGGCCAAATCGACCTTCAGGCCGGGGCCCATGGTCGAGGTAATCGAGATCTTGCGGACGAACTTGCCCTTGGCACCCGAGGGCTTGGCCCGCACGATGGCATCGGTCAGTGCCTTGAAATTAGCCTTGATGTCCTCATCCTTGAACGACAATTTGCCGATACCGGTGTGGATGATGCCCATCTTCTCGACACGGAATTCAACCTGGCCGCCCTTGGCGTCCTTGACGGCCTGTTCCACGTTCGGAGTAACGGTGCCCAGCTTGGGGTTCGGCATCAGGCCCTTGGGGCCCAGCACCTTGCCCAGGCGGCCAACCACACCCATCATGTCCGGCGTGGCAATCACGCGGTCATAATCGAGGTTGCCGGCCTGCATGTCTTCCATCAGGTCCTCTGCACCAACCTTGTCGGCGCCAGCGGCCAGAGCCTTTTCAGCGTTGTCACCGCGCGCAAACACGGCAACCTTCACGTCCTTGCCGGTGCCCGAAGGCAGCGACACCATGCCGCGAACCATCTGATCGGCATGACGCGGGTCAACGCCCAGGTTCATGGCCACTTCGACGGTTTCGTCAAACTTCTTGGATGCGTGTTCACGCAGCAGGGCAATCGCCTCATCGACATTATAGGCCTTCTCGGCATCGAGAACGGCCAGAGTCTTCTGCTTCTTGGTCAGCTTTGCCATTGTGTCAGCCCTCCACCACTTCGAAGCCCATCGAACGGGCAGAGCCTTCGATGATCTTCATTGCCTGATCGATGTCATTTGCGTTGAGATCGACCATCTTGGTCTCGGCAATTTCCTTGACCTGTGACTTGGTGACCTTGCCGGCAACAACCTTGCCCGGCTCTTTCGAACCGGATTTCAGGTTGGCGGCCTTCTTCAGCAGGTAGCTGGCAGGCGGGGTCTTGGTGATGAAGGTAAAGCTGCGATCGGCATAGACGGTGATCTTCGTCGGGATCGGCATGCCCTTTTCAAGGCTGTCGGTCGAGGCGTTGAAAGCCTTGCAGAATTCCATGATGTTCACGCCGCGCTGACCCAGTGCAGGGCCAATCGGGGGTGAAGGGTTTGCAGCGCCCGCAGGCACCTGCAAATTGATATAGCCGGTAATCTTCTTGGCCATGTGACCATTCCTTTCTCACTGTCGGCCCCGGTTTCCCAGGGCCTCATGGTAAGCGGTACAAACGGCCCGCAAGCGAGCCTCCCGCATGGATTCCCTTTCGGGAAGGGGCGCGAATAGGCGCGCAATCTGTAAAAATCAACCGATCATGCGCATGTAGCGATGAGAAACATCGAAACACCAACAGTCCAACACAATATTTCCGCAGCAAGGTCCGGGAAAGCACTATCCTTGCAAATATCTGCCAATAATCTTAGTGCTTTAAAGAAAAGGAGTAGGGGACATTCGGAGATATTTTGCAAATTTGGCAGTCCTGTCGATGTTCTTTTCGGGGGCCGCACTGGCGGCGGAACCGAAGGTCCTGGAACCAACATCAGATTGGACTCTGGATTACGGGGAAGAAAGATGCAGTCTGATACGCGATTTCGGTCAGCTCAATGAAGAGGGACTCGGCCTGCGGATCGACTCTTATGGCTCGCTCGCCTCGTTTCGGATAAGCTTGATCGGCGATCTCGTACCGCGCAACCGGCGGCCAGTCAGCAACATTGCCTATTCACAGTCTCCTGACACCGAATTGCGAACCGACATCGGGGCTCTCAACGGCACAATCGGAGAGTTCCGCTCTATCCAATTCTCAGTGGCATTTCTTCCGGCACAAGTCGAAAAGGAACAGAATGTTGCAGTTCGGCCCACCGATAACGAGGCCCTTGGCGAAGCTGCCGCGCCCAATCAAATTGATCTGCAGTTCGAATCCCTGGTCGATTCCTTCACCGTTGAAATGCGGCGGGGTCGACCAATAAGGCTCGAAACCGGCCCGATCGGACCAGCGCTGGAGGCAATGCGTCATTGCGTGGACGACTTGCGAGCCAGTTGGGGCCTTAACCCTGAGCAACAAAGGTTGATCAGTCGGCGCGCATTTCCCAATGCCGATGCGGTGAGGGCGGTAACGGAGAGCTATCCGGACTCTCTCGCGTGGCGCGGCACCAACGGGTTCATCCCCTTGCGTGTGATGGTGCCGGCCAGCGGACTCGCGACACAATGTGTCGTCCAGCTGCCCAATGCCCCGGAAGCCTTCGCCGAAGCGGCATGCGACAGGCTTGGCAACAATTTCAATCCGGCCCTGGATGAAAATGGTGAGCCAATCGACAGCTTCTACCAGACCTCGGTTCTCTATCTGGTCAGGAACTAATAACCAGATATCAACAAGGCCAGCCGACGCTGGCCGCACGTTGGTTGCTGGTGGCCCCGGATCAAATCCGGGGTCACGCCTGCGCCGTTACTTGACCAGTTCGACCTGTTCGAATTCCAGCTCCACCGGGGTGGCGCGGCCGAAGATCGAAACGCTGACCTTGACCTTCTGCTTGTCGAAATCGAGTTCTTCCACCAGGCCGTTGAAGCTGGCAAAGGGACCTTCGAGCACCTTTACCTGATCGCCGATATCGTATTCGACCGTGACCTGCTTCTTGGGAGCGGACTTGGCATCCTCGACACCGCCGAAGTAGCGCGCGGCTTCCTTCTCGGTGATCGGCTGCGGCTTGTTGTTGGCGCCCAGGAAGCCGGTGACCTTGGGGGTGTTCTTGATGAGGTGATACACGTCATCGGTCATGTTCAGCTTGGCCAGCACATAGCCGGGCATGAACTTGCGTTCGACCTGAACCTTCTTGCCGCGCTTCACTTCGGTCACGGTTTCCGTGGGGACTTCCACTTCTTCCACGCCATCGGACAGACCCAGGCGCTCGGCCTCGGAAAGGATGGAATCGCGAACCTTGTTCTCGAAGCCGGAATAAGCGTGGATGATGTACCAGCGGGCCATCTGAAATCTCTTTCGTTACGAAATGTGTCGGGCCAGGAACGCTCGGGCGCTCAGACCAGCGAGAGCAGCCAGCGCACAAGCGCGCCGAACAGCGAATCAACGCCAAGGAAGAAGAGCGAGAGAATCAGCACCAGAATGCCGACGAAGATCGACGTGCGGATGGTCTCTTCGCGCGAAGGCCACACCACCTTGGATGTTTCCGAACGCACCTGCCGGATGAATTCACCCGGCGATGTCTTTCCGTCCTTGGCCATATTCGTGCCCTTCGCTTCCTTGCGATAAAACCAGATTTGCCTTTCGCCATAGGTCCATCGCCGCCCCGATTGTGGATCGGGAGGGGCTTTGATGCTCCGATGTCGGAAGACGTGGGGCTATTTAGGGTGCTGGCGCGCATATGGCAAGACACGCTTGTGGCAGCGTTAATGGCCCCGCCGATTGCATCGCCTGCGACCGGGTACGCCCCAGGCCAGCGGCGCTGGTTACAGCTGCAACATTAGGGCTGGCCACTCCTGCATCTTGCCTATAGCCTCTTGCGCTCAAACAGGGATTTCTTGAGGGGGTCGCCACCTTGGCACAAGCGCAGCAATCGGTCGGCATGATCGACCATGTCACCAATGTATCCGATTTCATCTGGGGTGGCACGTGGAACGGGGAAACCCTTGGCTGGCTTTCCATCGGCGGCCAGCCGCTGCCACCGATGACCATTATCCTGCTGGGCATTGGCCTGTATGTGATGATCGGGCTGCGGTTCTATCCCATCATCAAGCTGGGCAATGCCTTTGCCGGCCTGTTCAAGAGCCGCAAGAGCGCCGGTTCGGGTGAGATCAGCCCGTTCGCCGCGCTTTCCACCGCCCTTTCGGGCCAGGTGGGCACGGGCAATCTGGCGGGCGTTGCCACCGCCATCGCGCTGGGCGGACCCGGAGCGATCTTCTGGATGTGGATGACCGCGCTGATCGGCATGGCGTTGGCCTTTGCCGAAGGCTCGCTGGCCATCCGCTATCGTGAAAGGACCAGTGACGGCGTCTATCGCGGCGGTCCAATGAGCTACATCATGATCGGCCTCGGCCCGAAATGGACCTGGCTGGCGATCGTCTTTTGTATCGGCACGCTGTTTTCCGCGCTGGTTACCGGCAATTCGATTCAGGCCAATGCCGTTGCAGACGGCATGAACGAGTTGTTCGGAATTGAGGAATGGCTGGGCGGCCTGATCACTGCCGTGCTGGTTTTCGTGGTCATCATCGGCGGCATCAAGTCCATCGGCAATGTGGCGGAGAAGGTCGTCCCCTTCATGGCCGCAGCCTATATCGTGATGGCGGTGATCGCGCTGATCCTGAACTTCGGCGACCTGCCCGAAACATTCGCCCTGATCTTCAACGGCGCCTTCAACACGCAGGCGGCAAGCGGCGGCTTCATCGGCGCAGCGATCATGCTGGCGATCCGTGCGGGCGTGGCGCGCGGGCTGTTCTCCAACGAGGCGGGCCAGGGCTCCACCCCTATCGCCCATGCCGTGGCGCAGACCGACGATCCCGAACAGCAGGGCCGCATGGCCATGCTGGGCACGTTCATCGATACCATCGTGATCTGCACCATGACCGCGCTGGTCATGCTGACGGTGGAGGGCAATTTCACCGCCGGCGGTGAGGCTGTGCGCCACGCGTGGAATTCCGACCTTCAGGGCTTTGCCATGACCAGCGGCGCCTTTGCTGCGGCCTTCCCGTTCGAAATCGCCTCCATCCCGCTGGGCACGCTGATCGCCAGCATCGCGCTGATCCTGTTCGTGTTCACCACCTTGCTGACCTGGTCCTATTACGGTGAGCGGGCGATCACCTTCATTTATGACCGCGTGCCGGGATCGACCCGTCAGGGCGAAAAGGTGCTGCACATGGCCTGGCGCGTGCTGTGGTGCGTGGTGATCTATGTCGGCAGTTCGCAGGACCTGACGCTGGTCTGGCGGTTGGGAGATATCGCCAATGCGGCGATGGCCCTGCCCAACCTGCTGGCGCTGGCGCTGCTGTCTGGCGTGGTGTTCGCGCTGGCCCGCGGCGATCGCAAGGCCGGGCCGGACCATCTCGCCGATACACCTGAAGAACCGGACGAATACTGACCGGCAGCCCCGGCCAGGCAAGTCACCACAAACACGAAGGGCCGGTCATCATGACCGGCCCTTTGTACTTTGGCTGAGGTTTTCGGGTCAGCCCCCGACTGCTTCAGTGGCGGCGGAACAGCCGCGCGAAGAAGCCTGGTTCTTCCATCGGCAGGATCGGACCATGCGATGCGTGGGGAAAGGCCATGTCGACCTGAGCACGGGCGCGACGGGAAATATTTGCCCGCCCTGAGCCTAGCTGGCCTGAAACTGTCCGTGCTGAACGAAAAATCTTCGCCATGTGACTGCTCCTTATAGCACCCCCGCGGCATGAAATGCCGAAGGGCCGGCCAGGTTCCCGCGCAAAGCGAAATACCCGACCGTGCATGGCTATGCCCGCCATGGGTGATTCTCAAAGAGAGGCGGACCAATGATCCACAAGTAAATGGCGCCACAGGTAAATGGCACCACCGGTAAATGGCAGGGGTGTGCGGACTCGAACCGCAGGCCCTCGGTTTTGGAGACCGATGCTCTACCAACTGAGCTACACCCCTGCAGGCGGAGTGCGCCTCTATAGCGCCTTCTCATCAATGGCAAGCGACGGATGCGTTCCGAATTGCTAGAGCGCGGTTGATGCATGCACCGATACCCTTTGTTCTGCCCGCCGAACTGCTGTTGCTGGCCTATCGCAGCGGCGTGTTCCCCATGTCCGATGGACGTGAGGATCATGAGCTGTTCTGGGTGGAGCCGCGCGAACGGGCGGTGATCCCGCTCGATCATTTCAGGCTGTCCCGCTCGCTGGCCAAGGTGCTGCGACAGGACCGGTTTACCGTCACCTGCAACCAGGACTTTCCCGCCGTGATCCGCGCCTGCGCCCAGCCACGGCCCGACCATCCCGACACATGGATCAGCCAGCGGATCGAGGCGAGTTATATCCAGCTTCACGAGACCGGCCACGCCCATTCGCTGGAATGCTGGCAGGACGGCGCGCTGGTTGGCGGCCTTTACGGGGTGAGCTTTGACCGGGTGTTCTGCGGGGAAAGCATGTTCAGCAACGCTACCGATGCCTCCAAGGTGGCGATGGCGTGGCTGGTCGCGCTGATGCGGCTGGCCGGATACCGCCTGCTGGACTGCCAGTTCCTGACCGGGCACCTGGCATCGCTGGGCGCGCGCACGGTGACGCGCGACGAGTATCTGGAATTGCTGACAGATGCCTGCGCCGATCATTTCCCGGCAGACCTGCCCGCAGCGCACAGGGCGCTGCTGGAATTGGCCCGCTCGGGTCAGGAACGATCAGGTCAGGAAGGGGTGTCTTCCTCACCCGGGAAGCTCATCGCGCAGTCCTTGACCCAGACGTCATAGATCGGATGCTCGACCACGTTGACGGCAGGCGCTTCCTTGTAGAGCCAGCCTGAAAAGATCCGTTTCCATTCCGGATCGGACCCGGCCTCCTCCCGCTCCTGCACCAGCACCTGGACAAAGGCACCCGTCAGCGCTGGGGTTTCCCATGGGGCCGTGCGCTCACAGGCGGCAAGGCGGATGATGACATCATCGATGCGGCGCGATTCGCCCGGCTTCATCTCGATATCGCGAGAGATATTGTTGCGCTTGTTGATCAGACCGATCGTGGCGACCCGCTCTTCCAGCGGTGTGCCAAGGCCCGGATCAACCTCGACCGGGGGCAGATCGGATCCCGCCAGTTCCTCGGGAATTTCGGTCTGTTCGGCCTCGGGCTCCGGCGCGCCGCTGCCGCATGCCGCCAGGGACAGCAGCCCCGCCCCGGCCACAGCTACGGCCGCAGCGAGGCGCAATCGCTTCACGCCTCCGGTGTCCAGGCTTCGTAATCGCCCGTGGCCGGTGCCCGCTTGCCGCCGCGCTCCAGCGCGCCGGCGGGACGATAGGCGTCCTGCGTGCCGGTGGCATTGGGGGAGTAGTCCACTTCCCAGATCTTGGGTGCGGGCAGATGGCTTTCGGGCAGTTCGTCATAGGAACCATGCAGCCAGCCGTGCCATTCCGCCGGTACGCGGCTGGCATCGTTGGCGCCATTATAGATGACCCAGCGCCGCTCCCGCGCGCCGTCCTTGACCCGCTTTGATCGGTAATATCTGTTGCCCTGCCCATCCGTGCCGACCTGCTCGCCATTGCGCGCAGACCACAAGGATGTGCCGATGGTGGCACCGTCCCACCAGGTGAAGATTTTACCCAAGATGCTCATGATGTCGTTCCCATGGCCGCGCGCCTAGCCGTTTTTACCCGCGGGGCGCAAGCACATCCGAGTGCTTACCATTGCACCGTGTCGCCCGCTTCTATGCCCAGTTCGGCGGTCCGTCCCGCGTTCAGCTCCAGCACGGCTGCTGCCGGAGCATCGGACGGTATCGGCTGTTCGGAATAAGGCGTGGCATCGCGGGCGATATTGATGATGCGATTGTCCGGCCCGATGAAGATGATATCCAGCGGGATCACCGTGTTGCGCATCCAGAAACTGGCCATGCGAACCTGCGCCAGCGGGAAGATCATTCCCTCATTCGCGCCCATTTCCGTGCGGAACATCAGGCCCATCTGCTGCTCCCCGGGCGAAGCGGCCACTTCCACGCGAAATGCATGCGTCTGATCGCCGGAAGTTCCGGAAATTATCGTCAGCGGGATGACCGTAAGGCCCGAAACAGGATGGACACCGGCTTCCTGCGCCGCCGGACTGAGCGGCGCATCGGTTGCGGCCTGCGTCGAACAGGCGGCCAGCGCCAGGGCGAAAGCCGCCGCCGCCATGCCCAGCAGCCTGTCAGTCTTCATCATGCAATTCCTCGTCCAGTTCATGCGCCCATTCCAGCGCGGCCTGTTCGCTGGCTGCATCCACCATTTCGCGGGCGCTGTCGAGACTGTGGCCCGCCCGCAGCATGGCCGCGATGTGCTTTTCGCGCCGATCCCTGTCTGATGGGTCCCTGGCGAAGGGGCCAAAGCGCCGTTTGCGGGCCAGCGCCAGTGCGGCGTGGCGCTGCTCTGCCTCGCCCGCGCGCACATCTTCGCGTATTGTGCTGGAAATACCCGCCTGCCCCAGCTCCTGATCGACTCGGCGGTTGCCATATCCGCGCCGCATCAGACTGCCGCTTTTTGCCCGGGCAAAGGCCTCGTCATCGATATAACCCAGCTCGACATAACGATCGACCAGCGCAGAAATATCAGGCGGCGGTAAATTCTCTGCCCAGCCGCGCTCGCGCAGTTTGCGCGCCAGATATCGCTCCAGTTTGGCCGAAGAAGTGGCGTAACGCGCCACATAGGCGAGCGCCATCTCCTGCAATCGTGCCGCATCGAGAGGCTTTTTTACCCTCTTTTCCTGCTTACAGTCTTGTCTATAAGGAGCCATCGGCCTTATTCGTGCCACACTTCCTGACAAATGGGAAAGTTTGTTGCGGGGTCGACCATCCAGTCGGCTCCCTTTTTTCGATGAGGGAAGCGCCACCAGAGCGTGCAGAACGAGGGTCGCCGCAAGTTCCTATGACAGAATTGACACCTACCCCCAATGATTGCGCCCTGCCGCGAATCCGCGCAGATTTCGCCACGTTCAATGACGCGGTGGATTATGCCGCGAAGAGCGAAAAGGGCCTGAACTTTCACGACATGCGCGGCACGCTGCACCGCGTCTATCGCTATAGCGAGATGCGTGACGATGCCATGGCCATGGCCTATCGCCTGGTTGCCGCGGGCGTAACCAAGTCTGACCGGGTGGCGCTGATTGCCGAAACCGGACCGGAATTCGCAGCGCTGTTCTGCGCCTGCACCTTTGTGGGCGCATGGCCGGTGCCGCTGCCGCTGCCGACCACTTTTGGCGGCAAGGACAGCTACATCGATCAGCTTTCCGTGCAGCTGCAAAGCTCCGATCCCAAGATGCTGATCTACCCGCCGGAAATTGCCGAGATGGCGGCTGCGGCGGCTGAACGGCAAGGCTGCGAAGGCATCGACTGGGATGAGCTGGCCCAGCGCCCGGCGCCCGTGGTCGATCTGCCCAAGGCCGATCCTGAGGATATCTGCTACCTGCAATATTCCAGCGGATCGACCCGCTTCCCGCAAGGCGTGGCGGTCACCCACCGGGCTTTGCTGCACAATCTGTATGGCCACGCCGCCAGCATGGAAATCGGCAGCAATGACCGGGTGGTCAGCTGGCTGCCGTGGTATCATGACATGGGGCTGGTCGGCTGTTTCCTGTCGCTGATCGCCAACCAGGTCAGCGTGGATTACCTCAAGACCGAACATTTCGCGCGCCGCCCGCTGGCATGGCTGGACCTGATCAGCCGCAACAAGGGCACCACGCTCTCCTATTCACCCACGTTCGGCTATGACATCTGCGCGCGGCGCATTTCCAGCCAGAGCCATGTGGCCGACCGCTTCGACCTTTCGCGCTGGCGACTGGCCGGCAATGGTGCGGACATGATCCGCCCGGACGTGATGCAGAATTTCGTCAACGCCTTCTCCGATGCCGGGTTCAAGGCCAGCGCCTTCACCCCCAGCTATGGCCTGGCAGAGGCGACGCTGGCGGTCACCGTCATGCCGCCGGGCGAAGGCATTCGCGTTGAACTGGTGGAGGAAGAGCGCCTGTCCGGCTCTCCCCGCGATCTTTCGCGCCCCGCCCGCTACCGCGCCATCGTCAATTGCGGCAAGCCGCTGCCCGACATGGATGTCGAAATTCGCGGAGAGAACGACAAGCCGCGCAAGGATCACCAGATCGGCAAGGTCTGGTGCCGCGGCCCCAGCGTGATGCATTCCTATTTCCGCAACCCGGAAGCGACTGCCGAATGCCTGGTCGATGGCTGGCTGGATACCGGCGACATGGGCTATATGGCGAACGGCTATCTGTTCATCGTCGGCCGCGCCAAGGACATGATCATCATCAATGGCAAGAACCATTGGCCGCAGGATATCGAATGGGCGGTGGAACAACTGCCCGGCTTCAACCATGGCGACATCGCCGCCTTTGCGGTCGAGACTGAAAATGGCGAGGAAGCTCCCGCCGTGCTGGTCCATTGCCGCGTGTCCGATCCTGACGAACGGATAAAGCTGCGCAACGAAATCCGCGACAAGGTGCGTGCGATCACCGGCATGAACTGTGTGGTCGAACTGGTGCCCCCGCGCACTCTGCCGCGCACCAGCAGTGGCAAGCTGAGCCGCGCCAAGGCCAAGAAGCTCTACCTGTCGGGTGAAATCGCTCCGTTCGAACTGGCTGCCTGAGGCTGGTCGGGCGCGGGCGGTCGCGAACGGACGCGCTAGCCCAGCAGCAGAACGCCGATCAGCACCACCAGCGCCAGCAGGCTGACGCCCCACACCAGTGTGCGCACCACCGGAATGCCTGCCCAATAGAGCGGCAGGTAGATCACTCTTGCTCCCAGCCACACCCATGCCGCGATGGCGGTAAGGCCATCCGCCTTGCCTGCCACGAAGACGCCCAGCAGCAGGGCGATGGCGATGGGGTAGGTTTCCAGGAAATTTCCGCGCGCGCGGTCCAGCCGTCCGGCAATGTCATTCAGCGGCGGCAGATCCTCATCGCGCGCGCCCATGTTCCAGCCGGTGCCATATTGCTGCGTCTTGTAGCGTATGGCGATCATGATGTGCGCCAGTGCCAGCAGCGTGCTGAGCGCAAGGACGGTAAGTTCGGCTGGCATCTGCGTGGTTCCTATTCCTCAGGCGTGGACCAGACCACGCTGACATCGCCGTAACCCCCGCCGCTGGCCGCAGTCTGGGCCACGACGCCGCGTTCAGCCAGGGCGAGGCGGACAAGCTCCACGGCATCCCTGCGGCCTTCCAGCCGGACCGGTAAGCCAACCCGCTGCACCGCCCATTCGATCAGGCCAATGCCCTGCTGGGCCGATGGCGCCATCTCCTCACCATTGAAGGCAAGCCGCGGCAAGGCACGGGCGGGCGGGATCAGGCGAATGTTCCAGTCAGGCTCACGCGAAGCAATCCGGCGTTCCAGTTCCCTGTAAGCGCCCAGCGTGGCCCCTTCCAGCGGGCGCGCTGTTACCGTGGCCCGGCGGCGCTCGCGGTCCACCGTTACAGCCTCTGTGCTCACGCCGGCGATCAGCGCCAGACGATCCGCCAGAGTCTCGGCCTTGGCAAGATCTGCCTCCTGCCGGGCCAGCGTGGCCGAAAGCTGAGCCTGTTCCGCCGCCTGCGCGCTGGTGCCAACGCGGTATTGGGTCAATTGCACGTCGACCGGTTCACCCAGTGTCCGGCTCATCGCGCGGGCGGTGATACGCTCTGCATCGCTGTTGAGTTCGGGGGTCAGCACCGTGGCCGAAACCTGGATTGGCTCAGTGTTGAGATTGGTCTCGATCTGCGACAGCCGGGCCCGGTCATCGAAGGCTTCCAGCACCACCGAATTGATCTGCCGCGTGGCGTTGGTTTCCCACACAATCTGCCGCAGCGAGATGTACAGCGGGATTGCCAGCGTCACGAAGGCAAGAAGGATCAGGGCGGATTGCAGATGCGTCTGCTTTTCGGAAAGATTGGTGCGGAAGCCATACAGCCGCGCCATCACCGCAGCGGTCAGCGCAATAGTCATCAAGTTGGTGACGAATAGCAGCAGGGCGCCGGAAAAGACCGTCCAGTTGAAGGTTGCCAGACCATATCCCACCACCGCCAGCGGCGGCATCAGGGCGGTGGCGATGGCCACACCCACAATCGTGCCCTCACGGCCGCGAATGATTGCATACCCGCCAGCCACGGCGGAAAACAGCGCCACCAGAAGATCGAAGATATTGGGCCGGGTGCGCGCGGCAATTTCTGAAGTGAGCGTCTGCAACGGCGACATGAACACCACGATCGCGCAGAACAGCACCGCAAACAGCGTGCCGATCGCCAGCGAGCGGGCGGACTGCCGCAGCCACTGGAAATCACCGACAGCCAGGGCAAAGCCCACGCCCATGATCGGGTCCATCAGCGGAGACAGCAGCATAGCGCCGATCACCACCGCCGGAGAGGATAGCAGCAGGCCCAGGATGGCAATGCCCGCCGACATGGAAATCATCAGCAGATAGCGCGAGCTCAGCTCACATTCCGCCCGGCGCTTTTCGATAACGGCGGCCTGATCGACAGAGCTTGTGACCGAACTGCGCCACCAACGTTGCCAGCTTCTGACAACCCGCCCGAAATTTTCTGTCCGCCCCGCGGGCGCGTCACTTGCCATTACCATCGCCTCCAGAGGGAAAGCACGGTATATGCAGATGGATGGGAAAGTGGAACGCTTGAAATGCGTGTCTTGCCTTCCTAATACAGTAGATATGTTCCAGGAGGGATGAGGCAGGACATGGCAATCAGCACCGAAACAACGACCAAAGTGGCAAGCGATCTGGAGCTTACTCCCCCTGATCCGGTGCCCGCTGTCGCCCCTGAGAAGGCCGCCGGCCTTGTCCCGGTGGACCAGGAAAAGAAGAGCGCGCTGGACGAAAAGGTGGACGGCTTCGTTGCAGAACTGGTCGCGCTGGACGCCAAATCGCCCGATTTCGGCAAGAAGGTGGATCAGATCACCAACATGGGCCGCAAGGAAATCCAGGCAGCAGCCGGCATGTCCAACCGTTTCCTCGATCGCCCGGTGCGCGCGATGGATCAGGAAAGCGGCGTGGGCACCGATCTGGCCGAATTGCGGCGCACGGTTGAAGACCTCGATCCCGGTCGCAAGGGCAAGATGAGCGGCCGCAAGCTGTTCGGCATCATTCCGTTCGGCAACAAGCTGAAGAACTATTTTGACAGCTACACATCCGCGCAGGGCCATATTCAGGCGATCCTGGCGCGGCTTTCCAGCGGCAAGGACGAGCTGCTGATGGACAATGCCGCCATCGATGTGGAGCGGCAGAAGCTGTGGGAGGCGATGGGCAATCTGGAACAGATGATCCACATCGCCAAGACCCTGGATGAGCGGCTGGAGGACAAGGCCGCCGATCTGGACTCGAGCGATCCCGACAAGGCCCGCGCGATCCGTGAGACCGCGCTGTTCTATGTCCGCCAGCGCACGCAGGATCTGCTGACGCAGATGGCTGTCAGCGTGCAGGGCTATCTGGCGCTGGATCTGGTCAAGAAGAACAATGTCGAGCTGGTGAAGGGCGTCGATCGCGCCAGCACCACCACCGTGGGCGCATTGCGCACCGCCGTGACCGTGGCGCAGGCGATGACCAACCAGCGGCTGGTGCTGGGGCAGATAACCGCGCTGAACCAGACCACCGCCGGGATCATCGATTCCACCGGCCAGCTGCTGCGTGAAAACACCGCGCAGATCCACGAACAGGCCGCCAGCAGCACCATTCCGATGGAAACGCTGCAACGCGCCTTCCAGAACATCTATGACACGATGGATGAGGTCGACAGCTTCAAGCTGCGCGCGCTTTCCAGCATGAAGCAGACGGTGGAAGTATTGTCAGGCGAGGTTGAAAAGTCGAAAGGCTATATCGCCCGCGCCGAAGGACAGGCGCAGGCGCAGCTTTCTGCCAATGACAGCTCATTGCTGAGTCTCGACAGCTGATGGCAGAAGACCTCACCCGCCACAGCGAGCGCCTGATTACCGAGGGCCGCGCGCTGGTTCGGGATAACCAGCAGGGCGGCCGCCACCGGCTGGGTCCGGCCATTGGCGAGGGATCGCGGCGGCTGAGGCGCGGCACGATGATGAAGCGCATCAAGCTGATCGCCGCATCGCTGTTTGCCATTGTCCTGGCATCGTCGGTGGCAGGCATCGTGCTTGAGGGCATCGGCTTTATTGGCGTGATGATCACCTTCCTGGCGATTGTCGCGGCGGTGGTGATCTTCGGCAATTATCCCAGGACCAGCATGCCCAAGCGGGCCGATCTGACCAGGACACAGGATGCCCGCCAGCTGGTGGCCCGCACCGAACTGTGGCTGGAACATCAGCGCCCCGCCCTGCCCCCGCCCGCCGTCAGGATTGTCGAGGATATCGGCGTGCAGCTGGATGCGCTGGGCCTGCAGCTGGAACATGTCGACCCCGCCCATCCCGCCGCTGCCGAAACGCGCAAGCTGGTGGGCGAGGTGTTGCCCGAGATGATCGACAGCTATCGCCGGATCCCCGGGCACCTGCGCCGGGAGCAGCGCGCCGGCTCCACGCCCGATGCGCAACTGGTGGATAGCCTGGGCAAGATCAGCAAGGAAATTGACCACGTGACGCGGCAGCTGGCCGAAGGATCGCTGGACGATCTGGCCATCCGCACGCGCTATCTCGATTACAAATATGGCGATGCAGAAGCTTTGCCCGCTCCGGAGAAGACCTGATGCAAGTCGCCATTCCGCACCAGTTGGGCCGCGAGGAAGTGCGCCGCCGCCTGCGCGGTTCCAGCCATGAAATCGCCGATGCCATCCCCGGCGGCATGGCCGATGTGGAAACTGACTGGCCAAGCGAAGACCGGATGACGATGGCCATCAAGGTGATGGGCCAGCACCTGGCCGGCTATATCGATATTGCCGAGGATCAGGTGGTGTTCTTCATGGACCTGCCGCCCGCGCTCAGCTTCATCAAGCCGATCGTGGAAGGGGCCATCAGGCAGGGCGGACAGAAACTGCTGGCCCCGCCGCCAGCCGAATAACCTGACGCGCTAGAGCTTGCGGTCCAGTTCCAGATAGGATCGCGGAATGCGCAGCGCCTCCGCCGCCATGCGCGTTTCGCGCAGGAACAGGATCAGCGCGGACATCAGCAGTGCAATGGCCAGGATGAATGTGCCTGCCACCAGCGGCTGAATGCCGGTGTCGACGAATTCCTCGATAAACAGCAATGCGACGGTCAGGCCGATGAAAAGGCCGGAGATGACCAGCAGCAATATGGCCTTGCCGATCAGCGCAATGCGCCGGTCCGCCAGACGGATTTCGCGCACCACGGCATCGTGGTCCATGCCCTCGGTATCCGCGTGGCGGCGCTGCAATTCGCGCGATCGATCGACAATCCTGCCAAGCCGGGTGGACAGGATGTTCATGATATTGCCGATGGCCACCAGCACGAACACCGGGGCCAGAGCCAGCTGGATGGTTTGCGCGATCATGTGACTATACGCTCTTTCATTGGTTGGACGCACCGCCCAGCTTGCCCACTTTCTGGGCGCCTTGCATGGTGGTGACGAGTATCTCGTTGCCATCCACGATCACCGCGACATCTTCCAGCCCGATCACCGAAATGCGCGGTCCGTCGGTTTCCGCCAGCACGTTGCGGCAATCGACCAGTTCGGCATTGCCGCGCACGCGGTTGCCGTTCTCGTCAGCCTCTCGCGCATCGCGCAGGGCATGCCAATTGCCAATGTCGGACCAGCCCATCGCCACGGGCACCATCGCCGCGCGGTTGGTTCTTTCCATGACCGCATAGTCGACCGATTCCCCGTCTATCGCGGCGAAGGCCCCGGCAGCTGGGTGGAAGGCGTGGCCATCCTCGCGCCCGGCGGCCACGGCGCGCTCCACTGCTTCGGCGATATCGGGTCGATGGGCCCGCAATTCATCCATGAAAGCGCCCGCGCGGAAGGCAAAGATGCCGCCGTTCCAGCTGTATCCGCCATCATCCAGAAAGGCCTGCGCCCGTTCCAGATCGGGCTTTTCGACAAAGCGATCGACCTTGTAGCCGCCATCCAGGGCCTCGCCCCTCCTGATATAGCCGAAGCCCGTTTCGGGCGCTGTGGGGGTGATGCCAAAGCTGACCATCCAGTCCTGCCGGGCCAGCTGGGCGGCCGAGCGTGCGGCGCTGCAAAAGGCCGCCACATCGGCGATATGGTGGTCACTGGGACACACCAGCATCACCGCATCAGGGCTGAGGCGGACAGCGGCCAGCGCAATCGCGGCGGCGGTATTCTTTGCTTCCGGCTCCACTATCACTTGAACGCCGGCGATGCCCGCAGTCTGCGCCTCGACGTGCGGCAGGTGTGCTGCGCCGGTCACGATCACGGGGGCGGCAAACAGGCCGTTATCGCCGCACCGATCCAGCGTCGCCTCGAACAGGGTCCGGTCCCCCACCAGCGGCAGGAACGGCTTGGGCATGGCCTTGCGGCTGCGCGGCCACAGGCGCGTGCCGCTCCCTCCGCACAGGACAACCGGATGGATAGCGCTCATCTGCTTTATTCTCCTCTGGGTTGCCTTGCCTGTCGCGGCTCTTAGCGGGAATTATTGCCTGCGGAAGAAATCTTGTCGCCAGCCATAGCGTGCAGGCACCGCATTGCCGAGAGCGTCGGTTGCCGGATTGAACCTGATCCGCTCCACCACCAGCGGGCAGACCAGCGCATTGGTCTGCGGATCGGGACCGGGGCTGCTGACGCTGCAAGCAGACGCCCGGCCATCCACGCCCACGGTGAACACCACCGTCACAGACGTGCCCTCGCGCACGGATCGTCCACCTTCGGGTATCGGAAAATCGCGCGCTGAATCGATCGTGCCGGATCGAACGGACGGCCTGGTGACTGCAATACCTCCGCGGCCCTGGCCAAAGCGGCCACTGCCGGTGCCAATCCCCTCGCCCGCAGCGCCAGTCCCATCGCCCTGCGCGGTTGCACCTGCCGCATTGGCATTGCCGGTGGATGCCGTGCGCGGAAGCGGACTTGGGCTGGGCAGCGGGTTTTGCGGTGCCATCTGCTCGCGCGCCTGGGCATCGCGCCCTGCCGCAGCGGCAGCGCCCTCGTCAGGCTGGGGGTTCTGCACCGGCTCAGGCTCGTTCTCCGGCTGTTGAGGTGCGGTGATGATCACGGTAATCGTGGAAGTTGCACGCTCTATCATGCTGGCGGTGAAGTCCGGGGCCAGCAGCCGTGCCAGCAGCACCCCTGCCAGCAAGTGTCCCAGCACAATCAGCAACACCAGCCACCAGCGCGGCCGGCGGCGCGGCTGATAACCGCCCGCTGTGCCCAGGTCCTGCTGGCTGGAGTGCCGTATCATCGCTCGAAAATCGCCATAGATCACCTGCCCATGCCAAACCCTATCGCCTGCGGGCACATAATGGCAATTCTAACAGCATTCGTCATGACCTGAACAATGGCTGTCCCACACCGATGCCTGCCAAAGGGGTAAGGCGGGAGATGGCGCATTGACCAATATGCTTTGGCAATGCGCCGTGGGGCAATTACACAGGCTTTGGCGCAGGCCTCCAAGCTATGCAGGATCAGGGATTGAAGCTGCTCTATATTGAGGACAACGCCGATGCCGCGGCTGACCTTACGGCACTGCTGGCGCGGCAGGGCAGCCAGGTCGTGTGGGAAATGCGCGGGGCCGATGGCTTGCGCCGCGCCGCGCTGGAGCCATTCGATGCCATCATCCTGGACCGCATGCTGCCCGATATGGACGGGCTGGAAATTGTCGCCCGCCTGCGAACCAGCGGCGTGGATGCGCCGGTGCTGATGCTGTCCGCACTGGGACGCGCCGCCAACCGGGTTGAGGGCCTGGATGCCGGAGTGGATGATTACCTGGCCAAACCCTATGAACCTGATGAGCTGATGGCCCGGCTCAAGGCGCTGGTTCGCCGCGCCGAGGGACGCACCCATTCTGCCATCATCATCTATGGCCAGTTCGAATGCCATGTGAAGGCGCGCACCGCTTTCAGGCGTAATGTGCACATCCCGCTCAGCCCCAAGGAATTCGAACTGTTCCGCTATTTCATGGAGAACGCGGGGGAGACGGTGACGCGGGACATGTTGCTGCGCGATGTGTGGAAGATGAATTTCGATCCCCAGACCAATGTGGTGGACGTCAATATCGGTCGGCTGCGGCGCAAGCTGGAGGCTGGCTTTGATGCACCCGCGCTGGAAACGATCTGGGGCACCGGTTACCGGCTGACGCGCGGCGAATAGTCTGGCTGGCACAGTAACAATGCAAGAACCCCTGCCCAAACTCGAAACGACCATCGACAGGCCCGAATCCGGCAGGTCGATTTTCACGCGGCTGGTGCGCGGTGCCATCGGGCTGGCGCTGGTGTCGCTGTTGGTACTGTTCGGCGTGACCATGTGGGAAAGCTGGAACGCTACACAGCGATCGCTTTCCGCCACTGTAGATACCGACATTGCCGGCCTGGTTGATATCTATGCCAGCAGTGGCGAGGAGGAGCTGCTGGCGCGGCTGGAGGATCGATCCACGCTGGTAAGCCTGGAGGGGCGGCAGGCGCGCTATATGCTGGTTCGTCCTGACGGGACAATATTGGGGGGCAATATCAAGCAGTGGCCGACGCTGGGCGCGGGGCTGTCCGAACAGGGTTTTCTGACATTGGTGGACGGGACAAAGGTGTTTGCCCGGGCTACCCGGCTTTCCCCTGATCTCGATCTGCTGGTGGCCCGCACCTATGAGCGTGACAGCACTGCGCTGCTGCGGCTGGTGGCGGTGTTCCTGGGCACGGCAGCGGTCATCGTGCTGGCCGTATGGCTGATCGGCCGGAATGCCGTTGCCAAGCTGCGCCAGCGCATCATCGCCATTTCCAGCGCTTTTCGCGCGGCTGAGCATGGCCGCGATGTGGATCTGCCCGATAGCCAGTTTGATGATGAGGTCGGTGAACTGGCATATCTCAGCACGCGGGCCATTGGTCGCAGTGCCGGACTGGCGCGAACGCACCGGCACATGTCCGATCACATCGCCCATGAAATTCGCACCCCGCTGACCCATCTGGACAACCGACTGGTCAATGCCATGCGCAGCCTGCCCGAAGGGGTGGACCCGGCCATGATCGAACAGGGGCGACAGGACATCAAATCGGTCGTCACCATGCTCGATTCCCTGCTCGACATCGCCGCCAGCGAAAGCCGGGTGGGCGATCTTGTCGGGCTGGAGGATGTCGATCTCTCGGCCCTCGCCAGCAATCTGGTGGAGCTTTACGATGGCAGTGCGGAAGAAGCCGGCATCTCGCTGCGCAGCTTCATTGAACCCAAAGTGCATATTCTGGGCGAGCCGATGCAGCTCACCCGCCTGATCTCCAACCTGCTCGACAATGCGCTCAAATATGTGCCGCGCGGCGGGCAGGTTACCCTGTCCATCGCCGATGGGCCGGTGATCGAAGTGCGCGATGACGGGCCGGGGATCGATGAAGCGCTGCGCCCGCTGGTATTCGAACGTTTTCGCACCGGCCATCACGTGCAGGGCAAGAACAGCCACGGCCTGGGCTTGGCGCTGGCGCGTGCCATCGCCATGCGCCACGGCATGGGAATTGGCCTTGTCGCCAGCCAGAAAGGCGCTCATTTCGTAATCAAGCCTCACGCCATGTGGACCAGTGGAGAAGTGAAAGCATGAAACGGCCCTGTACGCTGCTGTTGATTGTGTCGCTGGCAGGCTGCGTTGGCGCGGGCGATCGCGATCTGGCCGCAGTCGAGCCGACCGGCGATGTGCTGAGCGATACCGCAGCGCTGCTGGTGGCTGCCGAATCCGCCCGGAACAAGCGTGAGCGCGCTCCGCTGGTGGACCGGCTCAACACCATGAATGTTGCGCTGATGGATGGCGCCACGGATGATCCGCTGAGTGAATGGCGGGCGCAGTACCAGCCATCTTCAGCCACTCCATTCCGTGGCCGCACGCTGGGCCCGGCCTATCGCCGCGCACGGCTGGAAGCGGGCGAGAGCGTGCGGATCGAACAGATATTCTACGCCGGTGAACGCGCCGATATTGCCGCGCAGGCAAGCAGCGGCAGCAATGTGGCGCTGGAGATCAGCAACCCGCGCGAAGAGGCCATTTGCGCCCGGCCACTGGCCCCGCGGGCAAATTGCAGCTGGCTGCCGATCTTTACCGAGCGCTTTTCCATAGAGCTGGAAAACCGCGGCACCGAAGCGACCAGCATCTACCTCGTCTTCCGCTGAGCGCGCGCTCCATCTCCTTCTGACATCGCTGTTCTATACAAGGCAATGGCCGGCCCGACCTGAATGGTCGGACCGGCCCTGATTGCGCGCGGCCAGCTTCCCCTTGCCGGTCCGCGCACGAAGCGTTTTGCTTTGCGCGCGGTCAGCGCATGGCGGCTGCCTGATAGGCCTCAAGCTGGGCCAGCTGCTCGGCCGAGAACTGGATGCCGCGCATCGCCAGCGCTTCCATTCCCGGTGCCAACATCGCCATGTCGCTGCCGGCGTTGATGCTGCCCGAATTGACTTCCCAGCGATCCCAGTCGGTGACGGAGGCAAGCGATGCCTGGGTGGTCCCGGTCGTGGATGGCGCAAGGCCGCCCGAGGCCGGAGCATCGGCGCTGAAGATCGCCAGGCCGCTGGCGGTTATCACACCATTGGTGACGCTGGAATCGGTCACGTTGACAGCGACCCCGGCAAAAGCGCCATTTGCACCATAGAGCGAACCGCCGACACTGACGGAACAACTCCCCGCGCATGCCCCGCCGGTAGCGGTAACTTGGCCTACCGTGTTCAGAAATTGCCCGGAGAATGTAGCAATTCCGGTTCCGGTTACGAGGTTCACCTGACTGGCTGAGGGATTGGCCACTCCGCCGGCCGTTTCCACGCCCCAGCTACGCCCACCAACGGCGATCTGCATATTATACCCGACCTTGGCAGTAGAACCGAAAGCAATAGCCAGGTCACCCGAAATTGTGCCCGGAGTTGAGCCCTTATTGTCAGTTGCCGAGGTGGTTGCGATCAGGGAGTAATTCACCGTGCCGCTGGCAGGCAGGCTGGTGGAAGTCTTGCCGGCAAACACATGATAGCCACCATTTGCGCCGATCACCGTCGATCCGCCCAAAACACCGGTTGCCACCACCGTGCCGCCCGTCCAGCGGGCCCAGGCCAGATCCCCGACATCGCCTGCTTCGACGATTTGTGCGCCATTGGACGAAATCGTGCCAAAGATCGAACTGAGGCCTGTCACCGCACCATTGGCAAAGGTTGCACTGCCGCCAAAGCCATTCGCCAGCGAGCCGTTGGTATAGGTGTAATAGACGATCCCGTCGCGCGTGCCGGTGAAGTTGGAGGTGGTGTTGCCACCGCCAGTTCCGCCACCGGTCCCGCTTCCTGTCGCACGGAAGGTCGCCGCGCCCTGAATGGCGTTGCTGGAACTCGTCTTGATCGAATAGGTCAGACCGGCGTGGCTTGCGCCGTCGCCGGCAAGGAAGCCCTGCACATATGTTCCGCGCGTGACACTGGTGGTGCCGTTGGCCGTGGTCGTCAGGTTCGAGCCAAATCGCCGCCCGCCAAAGCCATCATCGGTGAGCGACATGCTCGGCGCGGTGACCCCGCCTGCGCTTGCAAAGGCATAGGTGTTGCCGCCAAAGGCGACACTGGCATCAAGGCCAACCTTGAGCGTGCCGAAATCCACCGCCAACGCTCCGGTGAATGAGCCGAGCCCACCTTGCGCATTGGTTTGCGTGGCCTTGGTTGACCCGATGAGTTCGTAATTGATCAGGCCACTGGTGGGAAGATTGACCAGAGGCGTGCCCCAGACCGTGTGCCATGACTGGCCGGCAAAAGCGCTGGCTGACAGGCCCTGACCACTGGAGGAGCGATAGTCGACCCCCACATTCTCACTGCGCTGCCAGCCGATCACGCCCTGATCGCCATCGGTTTCAGTAACGCTATTGCCATTGGTGGTGATGCTGATCGCTGCGCCATTGCCAATGCCGGCAGCGGAAACAAACTTTCCGCTGGTCACCGTGACGCTGCTCACCGGCCCGTTATTGTCACCGCCAGCTCCCTGATAAGCGATGTACTTGCCGGTGGCGCTGGTCGGGACGACACCGTCCGCCGTGCCCGTCGCGCCGCCACCGCCGCCCAGATTAATCGCTGCGCCCGCAGCAAAGGCTGCGCTGCCGTCAATAAACTGGTTGGGCACGGTATTGGATCGGATCGAATAGGCGAGACCCATGTGGCTCGCCCCGTCGCCTGCCAGAAAACCCTCCACAAATGTGTTGCAGCCAGAGGTGCAGAACGCCGAAGCAGACGCGATTGAAACCGCTCCCTGACTTGCCCCGACCCCCAGCGTCTCGAATGAGCCATTGGCCCGGATCGCCAGCGTGCTTTGTGTCGGATCGGTCAGCTTGCCAGAGGTGAACAGGTTGAAGCTGTCCGATCCGCTGACCACAGTCAGATCAAGCGCCGCCACCGGATTTACGCCGAACACCACAGCCGCGCCGCCCGTTACAGAGCCTGTGCTGGTGCTTTCATTGTGGCGTGTGGGAGTGGTGAATCCGATCAGATCATACGCCACCGCGCCGCTCGCCGGCATATTGGTCAGCGCGGAGCCCGCGATCACGTGATAGCCGCCATTGGGACCAACAGGCTCAATGGCGCTGTTGTAATATTTGCCGCCCGGTGTGCCATTTGCCCAGCGCGCCCAGGAAATGACTCCGCCCGCCTTGCCGCTGTCGAGCAAGGTTGTGGTTCCGCTGGTCAGCCCCTCATCCGCCGAAGCCAGATAGCCAACCGGAAATCCGTTGGCGTCATAAGTCACCGGGATCAGCGAATAGACATCATCGCCGATCAGCGGGTTGGCATAGGCAAAGCTCTGGTTCTGAACCACGGTGGTTGTCACGGGCGGAGTGGGAGTAGTGCCGATCTGCGCCAGCTCGGTCCCGGTGGTGCCGAATATGGCCACGCCGTTGACGTTCTGGATGCCGCCGGTGGTGGAATCGGCGATGAAATACTCAATACCGACATTGCTTGCGCCATCGCCAAACAGACCGCCATGCGCACCGGATGTACAGCCGCTCAGCGCGCAGGCACCGCCGATCAGTCCGGTGGTCTGCAGGCTGGTGGTGAACCTGCCGTCTGAACCGACCTGCGCACCGCCATTGGTGGGGTCAGCCGCGCCGCCAGCGGTCTGGGCATGCCAGCCCAGCGTTCCGCTATAGACATCGAATGATATGCCGACCGTCGGCGTGGCACCAAAGGCGACAGCCAGCGATCCGCTGAAGGAACCGCTGGAACCTGCCGTGGCCAGCGCATCGGTAGGCGCGGTGCCGCCCACAAGGCGGTAGTTTACCTTGCCGCTGGCGGGCAGATTGGTCGCCGGAGCACCTACCAGCAAATGCTCGTTGAAGTTCGCATTGCCGCCCACAAGTCCGCGTTCATAGCGTGTCCAGGCCACGATATTGCCGACCCGGCCAAATTCTCGCAGAGTGCGGTTTCCGCCGGTAAAGTCATTCACCGTGGAACCGGTAACGGTCCGCGTGATCTGGCCATCTACCGTCACATCGGCAGTGGATGCCGTACCCCGGAAAGCGCGACCGACATCATACAGCCAGACATTGGCGCCCGCGAGCTGGGTTGCAGTGGACCCCGAACCGCCACCCGAACCTGCTCCCGGCAATCCGCCGAAATTGTCAGCCACGCCGCCGCCTGCAAGGTAAGCGAGATAGTTGGTGTAGAAGCTGAGGATGTCGCCGGAGAAGTTGATGGTCAGCAGCCCGGAATCGGCCAGTGCCTGCAGATAGGCCTGGATCTGCTGCTGGGTTAGCGCGGTGTAGGCGCTCGGCACGCCGCCGCCCGCCAAATAGGCGTAGTACTGGCTGATCGCCGTCAGATAATCTGCATAGACCGGCAGTCCGCTGAAATCAGCCGGATCGCCGCCACCCTGCACGAAGGCATAGTAAGAGGTGAAGAAGCCGTTGAGATTGGCAAAGGCGCCAAAACCGCCTGCTGAAGCAAGCGCGGCCAGATAGTTCGATATCTGCTGCTGTGTCAGCGCGGTATAGTCACCCGGAAGACCACCGCCTGCAAGGAAGGCGTAATAGGCATTCAACGCCGAAACATAATTGGCATAGAGCGGCAGCCCACTGAATTGTGCCGGGGTGCCGCCGGTTGAGACAAAGGCGTAATAGGCGGTGAAGAAGTCGCTCAGATCGCCCAGCTGCGTGGCAAATCCGCCCGCAGCCGAAAGTGCCGCAAGATAGTTGGTTATCTGCTGCTGCGTCAGTGCGGAATAATTGGCCGGCAGTCCGCCGCCTGCAAGATAGGTGTAATAGGCCTGCAGCGCCGCGCCATAACTGGCATAGATCGGCAAGCCGCCGAACAGATCGGCATTCGCGCCGCCCGCCAGATAGGTGAAATAGGCATCGAGCAGGCTGCTGTTGCCACCCAGCAGATTTGTCAGCTGTCCGGCATTATCAATGGCGGAGAGGTAGGAGGCGAGCAGCTCCAGCGTTGCTGCATCATAATTGCTGGGCAGGCCACCGCCCGCCAGAAACGCCGCATAGTCATTCAGCGCATCGGCAAAGGGCACCAGGTCGGCATTGGGAAGACCGGCAAACAAGTCCGGATTGCCGCCACCCTGCAGGAAGGCGAGGTAATTGGCATAGAACTGCGCCTGCTGGCCCAGCAACTGGTCAAACAGGCCCGATGCCTGCAGCGCTTCGAGATAGGCCTGCACCACGCCGGCATCCAGATCGGCATACTGGCTGGGCAGGTTGCCCTGCTGGAGGAAGGCGAAATAGGCTTCAAGCGCTGCGGCATATTGCGCGGCGAAGTTGAAACCGCCGCTGGTCAGGTAAGCCTGTATCAGCGTCTGGTTGTCTGCCGAAAGCTGCCCGGACAGGCCGCTTTGTGAAAGAAATGCGATATAGGCATCGACGACTTCCTGTGATGCGCCGGTAAACTCCAGCGGGTTTCCGCCGCCGCGAACGAAGGCGAAATAGGCCTCGATCAGATCGGTGAACTGGGCCGCGAACAGGTCCCCGTTGCCGCCCCCTTGCAGGAAGGCGAGATAGGCCTGCGCCAGCGCCTGATCCTGTGCCGAAAGGTTGGCCAGCGCACCCAGATTGCCCTGATAGGCAAGGAAGGCGTTGATATCGGTAAGCGCAGCAGCATCGAAGCTGGAAGGCAGGCCGCCCACGCGGACCAGATCCAGATATTGAGTCAGGAAGCCGGAATAGGCGGTCAGGAAGTTGGCACCCGATCCGCCATTCGCCAGAAAGCCCAGATAAGTGCGGATGATATCGGCCTGCGCCGCCTGGAAAGGCGCGCCGCCATAGGCATTCTGCAAATCGGCAGCCAGCGCCACCAGCAAGGCCAGATCGCCCACCGGATAGGTTTCCAGCTGCGGATTGCCATTGGCGGCCTCCACGCGCCGAGCCGCGCCGATGATATCTGCCGAAGCACCGGCGGATGCCAGCGCATCACCCAGCGAAACCGGCTGGCCATTCTGCGCCGCAGCCAGGGGTCCGCCAGTGTCCACATCCGCCACCTGCGGTTCACGCGCCTGCGGAGTATTCTGGGGCCCGCGCGCCATCACGCGGCGAATGCCGTTGCGGCCGGAACTGGCCCACATCTGCCCCTCGGAAAAGCTCCGGTCTTCCCGCCCGCGCATGATGGTGGAGGTGCCGGTCAGCGTATGGCCGCTGGTACTTCCGGTTTCTGAGACTTCGAATGTGGCGGCATTTCCCGTGCCGCCCACCGTGCCATTCACGCCCTCGGGCATGTGGATCGTCGTCTGGGAATTACCCGCGCCGGCAACCGTCACGCCGCCCTTGGCCAGGTTTACCGATCCATCGGAGTTGAGGGTGAACTCGGCACCTTGGGTAAAGGACAGCGTGGCGCCGTTCTCAAGCCTGATCTGCAGCACCTGCGCGCCATTGGTGAAGGGGCGGCCCTCTTCGACGGTGGTGGTGCCATTGCTGGCGAAGAGCACGTCCGCCGCTTCGGCAGGAACGCTGGCGATGGCCAGCACTGAAGCGGACAGGAGAAGCAGTTTCGCGGACTTGCTGGCGGAAATTGTGTGGCTGGCAATGCGGGTCATATCGGTAGCTCCCGGTTTCGCGAAAATCAGATCAGAACTCGAGCCGGATACCCGCGGTCAGCGTGTATCGGTCGTAGTCATAAAGGGCGATGTTGCTCCAGTTGCGCGTGTAGGTGGCGCGCGGCTGGAAATAGAGGTTGCCGGTCAGCGCCAGCTTGACGCCAAGCTGCGCATCAAGCCGTTCATCCGATCTTTCGACCAGGAACAGGGCATCGGCCGTGTCGTAGCGGCGCATATCGAAGGCCACCCCGCCCTGCACGGCCACGCGCTCACTCACCGGATATTCGCCGCCAACGGAAGCGCCTGCGAACCAGTGCGAAAAGGCATCGCCCGCCTGACGGACCGTCTCTTCCTTGCCGGCCTGAACGGTGGCGGAAAGATTGCTCGTCACATAGCCCAGCGCCACCGCATAGCGATCCGCGTCGAGCAGCGGCTGGCCATTGAAATCGAGGCGATTGTACTGGGCCGATATGGTGATCGCGCGGCCCTGCGCCATCATCGCGGTATATTGGGCAATGGCGCCGTAACTGTCGCGGTAGCCATCATCGTCGAGCCAGAAGCGCTGCACCTGTCCGGACAGCGAGATCACATCGCGGTTGGCGAAGCTGTGGGCGTATCCGGCAGTCCCGGTCAGGCTGGCCTGATCGAAGGCAGAACTGTCGAAGTTGTCGCGGTAATTGCCCAGCAATGATCCGAACAACCGGTCCTGCCGGCTGATCGCGGTCACGCCCGAGACGCCGCCGGTCAGCTCGTAAAACTCATCATCCTGCGCGCGTGCGCCCGGTCCCAGATTGCCCGCACCGAGGAAGGCGAACAACGGGATGGTGATCTGCGTCAGGTCGGTGGCGGCGTTGATATTGCTGTCATGTCCGGCGCGGGCATCGAAATAGCCCGAGACATCGCTGCCGCCGCCGGCGATCTGCCGGTCAAACTGGCGGACAAAGCCGGTGAAGCGCTGGCGCACGGGATCGGGCAGGCTGGGATCGTCCACCACAGTGGCGAATTCCGCACGAGCGGTATCGATATCACCTGCCATGGCATAGGCGCGGGCCAGCTCTGCACGGGCTTCGGCATTGTTCGGCTGCATCGCCAGCACACGCTGGAGCGCGATGATCGCCGCCCCATAATGCCCGCTGTCGATAGCCGCGATGGCCAGCGCATAATCAAAGTCCGGATCACCGGCACGATCAGCCTCTTGCGGGGCCAGCGACTGATAGAGCGCATCTGCCTGCCCGGGATCGGCCTGCTGGGCCAAAAGCGGCGCCGGGGCCTGCAGGACAAGCCCTGCTGCCAGGGCCATGTACAGGCGGCGGTGCCATTGCACGCGGTTCATTATCCGAATTCTCCCCAAGTCGCAGTTCGGTGGACCTGTGGAGTAGGGGAGGCATACTGCCATTACCGCTGACAAGCAGTGTTCATGACATGACAGGCGCTGTTATAAATCCAATATTTGCAATGATCTGGCGGCTTCTTGGCCAAGCGGGCAATATGCTTGCACTCAGGCATGGCCAGATGAACAAATCGCATTATAGTGCGCGCCACACCTTGGGAGGGGATGATTGATGTTCGACGTGAAGAAGGGTTTTACCCGCCGTACCGCTATTGGCAGTGCCCTGGGTAGTGCGGCACTTGCAGTAACCATTCCGGGCCTTGCCCACACACCCGGACGCAAGCCCAACTTCCTGTTCATCATGGCCGACGACCTGGGATATGCCGACCTGTCCTGTTACGGCCGGCAGGAATATCGCACCCCCGTGCTGGACAGCCTTGCCGCGCAGGGCATGAAGTTCACCCACGGCTATGCCAACAGCGCGGTCTGCTCGGCCACCCGCGTGGGACTGATCACCGGACGCTATCAATATCGCATCGCCGCCGGTCTGGAAGAACCGATTGGCCGCCCCGGCATCGGGCTGGACCCGGCGCACCCCACCCTGCCCTCACTGCTCAAGCAACAGGGTTATCACACCGCCCTGGTGGGCAAGTGGCATCTGGGCGGCCTGCCCGATTTTGGCCCGCTCAAGAGCGGCTATGACGAATTCTGGGGCAATCGCGGCGGCGGGGTGGATTACTTTCACCACGGCATCGTGCCCGATGTCACCGATCTGTGGGACGGCGACGTGCGGATCGACGAAGTCGGATATTACACCGACATGCTGGCCAACCGGTCGATCGAATTCCTTGATGCGCGCGCGCAGGAACCCGACAAGCCGTGGCTGCTGTCCCTCCACTTCACCGCGCCGCACTGGCCCTGGCAGGGGCCGAACGATCAGGCCGAAAGCGACCGACTGGCCAATCTGGAGGAACCGCTGGGCGGGCTCGCCATCGCCCACTACGACGGCGGCAGCATGGACACCTATGCCGAGATGGTCACCAGCCTCGATGCCAATATCGGCCGCGTGTTGGCCCGCCTAGCTGAACTGGGCATGGAACAGGATACGGTAGTGGTCTTCACCAGCGACAATGGCGGCGAGCGCTTCGCCCACAACTGGCCTTTCACCGGGATCAAGACCGATCTTCTGGAAGGCGGCATCCGCGTGCCCTTCATCGTCAAATGGCCGGGGCTGACCGCGCCGGGGTCCGAAAGCGACACGCCGGTGCTGTCGATGGATTTCCTGCCCACTTTCCTGCACGCAGCCGGCGGCGCACCGCATCCCGACTATCCCAGTGACGGCATGGATCTGCGCCCCGCCCTGATGGGTGCGCCCACGCCGGAGCGGACCTTGTTCTGGCGCTTCTGGAACAAGGACCAGAAGGCCACGCGGCGCGGCCGCTACAAATACCTCAAGATCAATGACTACGAATATCTGTTCGATATCGTGGCGGACCCGCTGGAACGCGGCAATCTGATCAATCGCATGCCGGAAAAATTTGCCGAATTGAAAGCCGCACATGACACCTGGAACGCCGACATGCTGAGTGATCCCAATGCAGCCAGTTTCGGCTGGGGGCCGCAATATCTGGCGGACCATTATGGCTGGAACGATTAGGCGCCGATCAGGCGCTCCACCAGCCAGTAACTGGCGACGATGCCCAGCGTATATCCGGCCATGCGCTGCAAGCCTGCCATCTCACCTTGCGCAGGTCGCAGCCGCGTGACCAGCCGCAGCAGTGCGAACAGCAGGCCAGCAAAGATCACCTGGCCGATCTCAATGCCGATGTTGAAGGCAAACAGCGCGGTCAGCAGGCCCTGATCGGGCAGGCCGACTTCGCGCAGGACCGACGCGAAGCCGAAACCGTGCAGCAGGCCGAAGGTTGATGCCACCGCCACCGGGCGGCGCCAGGTCAGGCTGTCTCGCGGGCCTTTGACGATCTCCACCGCCAGGAACACGATGGACAGTGCAATCACCGCCTCCACCGCGCGGATAGGCAGGCTGATCAGGTCCAGCGCCGCCAGACCCAGCGTGACCGAATGCGCCAATGTGAAGCCCGTCACCGTCACCAATATCCGCCGCCATGTGCCCGCAATGATGATCAGCCCGGTCACGAACAGCAGATGGTCGATCCCCAGCCAGATATGCTCGAAGCCCAGCTTGAGGAATTCGGCAAAAGTGCTCGCGCGCGCTTCCCCCTGCTGCGCAGCAGGGATTTGCAGCACAGTGTCACCGGGCTGGAGCAATATGGTTTGCACCGCCTGCCCCGGCTCATGCAGGCGGGCGATGGTGGCAAGACCCGGATTGGCCGATGGGTAGGCGATGGCGATGGCCTGCCCCTTGAGCGGCTGCTGGCAGACCCATTGCTGCTGGTGCCATGTGCCCACGGCATCGGACCAGCTGCGCAAATGACCCTCGGCAACGCAACCGCCGGGAGGCAGTAGATCGGGCATGAAGCCTGCCGCAACATTGGCCGGGATTTTCCACGTCACATCTGCGGCAAGCCCGTCCGGGGCCAGTTCGACAGTGATGGTCAGCGGTCGGTTGTCATCGGCATGGGCTGGCGCGGACAGCAGCGTCGCCAGCATGGCAAGGCAGGCCAGCCACAAGCGCATCAGCGCGCAATCCCGTTCTCGTCGCGAACCTCGTAATCCTCCATCAGCGCATCAATCGCCGCCATGCCGCGGCGGCTGCGCTCTTCGGCCAAGGCATCTTCAGCCACGCGGGCAGCGATTTCCTCGAACGGCGGAACGCGAGAGGACGTCAGCTCGCGCAGGCCGATGACATGCCAGCCATGCTGCGATTGCAGCGGCCCCTGCCATTCATCGGAAGGCTGCAACTGATAGAGCGCGCGGGTGAAATCCTCACCAAATTGCCCGGCAATCTCGCGCGCACCAGCCTCGGCATAGTTGAGCTGGTAGAGGAAGCGGTCACCATATTGGCCGGCCTGCGCAAAAGGCACATCGCCTGCCTGCATCTGCGCCAGCGCCGCGCGCGCGGCGGCCTCTGCGCCTGTGCCGCGCCGCTCTGCCGAGAAGAACACATGGGTGAAGCTGGCCCGCGCACCCTCAGCATAGCGTTGCGGGTTCTGATCGTAGAAGCTGCGGATGTCCTGGTCCGAAAGCTGCACATCGCTGGCCGCTTCCTCCATCAGCAACAGGCGCATCTGCTGGATCACGCGCTGGCGCACCAGCGGATCGGCATCGGCCAGCCCCAGCGCCTCACCCTCGCGGTAAAGCGCCTCTGCCACGGCGGCATCGCGCAGCAACTGGGCGCGATCCTGCTCGCTCATATCCTCCAGCAGCCGGGCAAAGCTCTCCTCGTCATACAGTTGCGCGCGCGCCTGCAGGTGATCGAGCAGCTGCGCCTCTCCAATGGTGATGACGCGGCCAGTTTCGGGTGCCGGCCAGATCCACGATGCGGCCAGAAACAAGGCGACACCAGCGGCAAGGAAATGGACCAGCGGCTCCCGCAGCCATGATTTCAGCGTCACGGAGTGTACCACACAGGCGATGACCAGGCGCGTTCCTGTATGGTGGGCACAATGTCTATCGTTGCCGGATCGATACCCAGCGCCAGCGCATCGAACAGGTGATGGCGCGGGGTGGGGATTTCCAGCACGCGGACATAATAGAACGTGCGCATGGAGGGATCGAATTCGGGATCGGTCCACACCGTTGCCAGCTCCGCCGCGCCAATAGTGTTGGTATAGCGCGCCGTCGTCAGGTCCACCGTATTGCCCACCGCCGGCAGAGATCCGTCGGCGCGCATGCTCCGGCCGCCGCTCCAGGCGACGTTGAAGATCTTCTCATGCGTCCGGCCACGTGCATCGACCCAGCCCTTGACCACCTGCACCCGGTCCAGATTGCCCGCTTCGGGATCCTTCACAGCCTGTATCATCAAGCGCGGTGCGCGGCCGTTGCTGGGGGCCAGAACCCCGCCCATCGGCACGCCGAGGCGATAGCCATGCGATGCAAAATCCCGTCGATCCTGATCCCCTGCGGCAAAATCATAGCCGGCAAACAGCCGCACCGACATGCGCGGCCCCGAAGTGCCAAACACCTCCCGCCTGCGGAAGGCATCGAACAGCGATTGCCGGTCATTGTGATCGGCCCACACGCCAGCAAGGCCGGAGGCGGACATTTGCGCGGCGGGGAAGATGATCGGCACCTTGTTATCCCCCAGCCGGTCCGCCGGAAGATAATCCTCCCCCAGCTTGCCGAGGAAATTATTCTCCAGCTGCGAGGAGAATCCTGTGTGGCTGTCACTCGCCCCGATAATGCCATAGCGGAACGGATTGGCGCCGATGCGCTGTTCCTCGGCCATGCCCATCAGCAAGGCGCTGCGGACGTAGGAGCCGCCCAGCGGATCGGTCGGAACGCCGGTGAGCAGCATGTTGCGCAGCTCGAAATCGGCAAATTCGTCATTGGAGGAAAGCGCCGGATGCGTTTCCGATGACCCTTTGTACTGGGTGATCTCCACCACCGGCTCCCACGCCGCGCGGGTCTGCGCATAGGCGGCATCGAAGGCATCACCGTTCTTGTCCACGAGTTCGAACATGCGCCCTTCGGACAGGTTGGAATTATGCGGGATGGCCACGAAATCGGCCCCGGTGCGGGCTCGGGTTTCCTCAAAGAAGGCGTAGAGGTCTTCCGGCCCGTCGGTCTGGTAATTGGCCAGCGGCAGGAACTGCCCGGCCTGATCGCCATCAACATTGGTGAAGACCACGCGGTGCATGTTGCGCAAATTGGGCGCGAAGGTCCATTCCCAGCCAATCAGCGCGGTGAAAGTGCCCGGACGGTTGTGCCGTTCGGCAGCATCGATCTGCCCCTGCCAGCTGCCCGCCAGCACCTCGTCAGAGCGCATGTCGCGGTTGAATGCCGCCAGCTCCTCCTCGGTCAGATTGCTGCCGCCCATGCCCGCCGTCGTCAGCGCACGTCCGCCTTCGGTTTCAAACAGTTCCCGCAGTCTGCGGGCGATGGGATATTGCATGATCGAGGGATCATTGCGGGCGATCCGGCTGGAGATACCCAGGCTGACCGCGTGATCGGCGATCACCACGAAATCCAGCGGACGGTCGATCTGCACGCGCTGGCCGGTGCGCGGGAAAATCACCGGCATGCCGCGCGCAAAGCGATAGGCGCTGTCGATATCGGCATTGGCCAGACCGCTGGAAAAGGCATCGACCGAATTGATCGTGTGGACATGCGTATCGCCCCACAAAAGCTGGCGATCAGCCTGCGGCATATCGGGCGCGGCCACCTCCGCAAGCGCGGGATCGAGCACGCCCGAAGACACATCGGACGGCGCCTGGTTGCAGGCAGTCAGCGCCAGTGCGGCGGCGGATGTGAGAAGAATACGGGCTGTCATGTCATACCCCCGATGCCGGCGTGTAATAGACCGGCGATGTCCAGGCGCGTTCCTGCAGCCATGGCTTCGTCTCTGGCGCCAGCGCGATCCCGCTGGCGACGGAAAGATAGGTGGCCCAGCGCGGCGTGGGGATTTCCAGCACACGGGCATAATAGAATGCCCGCTGGCCCGGATCGAAATCGGGATCGGTCCAGCTGCCGATCAGCTCCGCCGTGCCGATTGTGTTGGTGAAGGTCGCGGTGCCGGCGTCCACGGTGTTGCCCACGGCCGGAAGCCGGCCATCCTCACCTTGCAGACGGTCACCCGACCAGGCGACGTTGTAGATACGCTCGAGACTGCGCCCGTCCTCACGCCAGACCTTGACGATCTGGATGCGGTCCAGATTGCCCGATTCCGGGTCCCTGGCGGCCTGCACTATCAGCGTCGGCCCGGTGCTGCCTGCTGGCGGCGCGGCAAGGTTGCCGCCCATCGGCACGCCCCACTGATAGGCGCGCGTGGCCCAGTCCGCACTATCGGCAAACGATGAAGGGTCGCTCCATCCCGCAAACAGCCGCACCCGCATGCGCGGGCCGGACGTGGCGAATGTCTCGCGCCGCTGGAAGGCTGCGAACAGGCTCTCGCGCGTGTTCTCCTCCGCCCAGACGCCGGTCAGTCCCGATGCCGAAAGATTGGCCAGCGGGCTGCCGATCACGGGCGAGACATCGCCCAGGATGGCAGCGGCATTGGCATGGTCGTCGGACAGGCCCAGCGCGCCGGGGTAATTGTCCTCCTCGGTGCTCGAAATGCCAGAATGGAAGTCGGTTGCGCCGACAAAGCCCTGCTCGAACGGGTTCACCCCCAGCGCCTCTGCCAGCTCCATGCCGCGCGCAAGGCCGGTGCGGACATAGGCCCCCGCCAGGTCGCCATCGGAATTGATGATCTCGAAATCGGCGAATTCGTCATCGGGAGAAAGTTCGGGCCGTGTCTCGCTGGTGCCCTTGATCTGGGTGATTTCCACCAGCGGTTCATTGGCCGCACGGCGCGCGGCATAGTCCACGCTCATCGGCTGGCCGTACGTGTCGTTATAGGGGAAGGCGAGGCCATCGCTGAGATTGGCATTATGCGGGATCATCAGGCTCTCGATCCCGCGCGCCCGGTTGGTTTCGGCATAGGCCCACAAGGCCTCGTGGTTCATCGAATCGAGCGCGGAGAACGGCATGGCGGGATAATCCGGCCCGCGAAAAATCACATTGCGGTGCAGATGCGCGCCATTGGCCCGGTAGGTGGGCGAATATTCGAAGGCCACGAAGGCGGTGAATGTGCCGGGATTATTGTGCCGCTGCGCCGCGGCGATGGTATCCTGCCAGGCCTCATAACTGCGCGCCGGATCGACCAGCCCCTCGCGGCTTTCCCCGTATAGTCCAGCAACGGCCATACCGAACAGTTCGAACATGGTGGCGCCGCCATCATGGGCGAACAGGCGGTCCCATTCGTCCTGATCGCCCGGCAGCGGAATCTCGCCCGCCATCGCCGCCCTGACCGTGCCCAGATACTCCGCATGATCGGTCACCGCCAGAAAATCGAGCGGAGTATGCCGCTGGAGCATGCGGCCAAGGTAATCCACCTGCTCCCCCTTGGCGAACAGATAGGCATCGTCGGGCGTGGTGTTGGTCTTGGCTGCCGCAGCATCGAGCGAATAGGACGTGTGCAGATGCAGATCGCCGAAGAAGACTTGCCGTTCGCCGGTGTTGAGCAGGCTGGGCGCTTCGGCATCTGCGCCCGCAGTGCCATTGGTGCCTTGCCCGCACCCTGCCACAGCAATGGCCAATGCCACGGGCAAAAGCCGTCCCATGGCCCGCGATGATATTGTCCGAACTGCCATCTTTTCCCCTCCCAAGGTGCCCGAAAGCGGTGACGTGCGTCACCATCGGCAATTTGCCGACAAATGCCAAGGGAGAGAAACGTGGTGAACCCGGCGGGTCCGAACCAGCGATTTGCCGATTAAACGCTGGAATCAGCAGGCCGTCAAGAGTCGCCTGCGGCTGTCATTTTCACCCTGCATCAACAGGTCCCGGTCTGTGTTTCGACCGTCAGCGACACGCGCCGGGTCAGGCTTGCGGAGAGAATATCTGATCGCGTCAGTGTCCGGCCAGGGACGCATTCTCGCGTGCCGTGGCGGCAAGATAGTCCGCAATCGCCGCCAAATCCGCATCGCTCAATTCAGCCTTGCGGAACATCGGCATCGCACCGCTCCCGCGCCGCACGAACAGGTTCAGGACAGGAGCGGAAAGATCGCTGCGCAGTTCCAGCAATCCGGGCAGGCGGCCTTCGTATTTGGCCGTCAAAGCAGCGGTTCCCGGAAGCATGGGCGAGCCATCATCTCCCGGAGCGGTGCCGTGGCAAGGGGCACATTGCCGCGCGAAGATCACGCGGCCAGGCATGTCGGGACGTTCGATATTGCGGACGATCGGCTGGTTGGAGGATTGGCCCCAGGCCATCCCGCACAGCGCCGCAGACGCAGCCAGTACAATCGCGGGTCCGCGCAGGATTTTCATGATCGGAACCTCCTTGGCCACACACCGCCTCTGCCCGGTGCGATGATCCCGTCGGGGTCGATCGCGTCCTTCAGCTGCTCGTGGAAACGGCGCAGGATGTGGTTGTTGAAACCGTAAGTGTCCGACACGTCATCCTGATAGATGGGCGCTGCCCGGTAATCGCCCCAGCCGTGCTGGGCGGCCACCGCCACGCATTTCTTCATCGCGGCATGGGTGATGGCATTGTGCGCCGGATCATCATGCTTGATCGATGGCGCGAACACCATCTGGAAGGTGTGCGTGTGCCAGAACAGCGGCATGGTCAGGGCGTTGAAGAAGGGCGGCAGGGTCGGAAATTCCTTCATCGCATCGCCCAGCACGCGCTGCATCTCGAACACCGCCTCGGCAGTTCGCGGCAGCACCGGGAAAAAGCCGACATGGCCATCATCGCGCACGATTTTCCACGCGCCAAGGCTCGGCACGCCCAACGAACGGCGGCGCTTGATGCTGCTGCGATAGGGCTGCGTCTGATTGTCGAGCTGGTCGTCGGTCGCCGGCAAAGGGAAGTGATCGCCGGCAATCGCAATCGCGCCCGGAATATCGGACAGGATACGGTCACTGGCATAATTCCAATTGGCAAGCGTCGTCGCCTCTGGCCCGAAGATCTGCAATTCAACATGCCAGCTGTGCAGGCCCGCCGCTTCGGCTGCGGCATCCATTTCGGCATTCGAAGGCCCGCCGGTTTTGGTCGCCAGCGCGAGGAATTGCGGATCGCCCATCAACGCGCTCAAGGGTGAACCAAATTCCACTTCGCCGATCAGCCCGCTATCGGACAGGTAGTTCACATGGTCGACCAGCTTGGCGAAATCGGCGCGCCGGGGCACGCTGATCATTCCGCTGCGGTAATATTCGGGCAATGGCAGCAGGCGGAAACCCATCTTGGTGACGACACCAAAGGGCCCTTGTGCAAACAGCCCCGCCGGGTCCGGCCCGAAGCCATAGGGATATTCCTGCCAGGTATCGCTGCCTGGCAAAGCGCCCATGCCGGTGCGCATCACCTCACCATCGGGCAGCACGACTTCCATCCCGCAATGCGCGCCGAAATGGTCGCGGAAATGGGGCATGGTGTAGCCCACCCCGCGTTCCAGCGAATTGCCGATCGGCGAGCCCCAGCCGGGATCGGGGCAATCCACCATCAGCTTAAGGCCGCGCTCCTGTATCTCGCGGTACAGGTCGAAATAGGAAACGCCCGGTTCGACCAGAGCATAAGCGCGCGCTTCATTGATCTCGATCACCCGGTTCATGCGCTTGAGATCGAGCACGACGGAGCCGTTCACATTGGGCGATGGGCCGCCATAGCCAAAGTTCTTGCCGGTCGAGATCGGGAACAGCGGCACGCGGTGGCGGCGCGCGATGCGTACGATTTCAGAGACCTGTTCGACATCGGCCGGGGCGACTGCAGCAGAGGCGTGGCGTTCCTCTCCAGTGTTCCAGACCGGCGAGAAGCTGTCGCGATAGGGGAACATGTCCGCCTCGCCTGACCACACCCAGTCAGCGCCAACCGCGCCGCGTAGCTGTTCAAGGAAGGTCGCGAAACCGGCTTCGTCCAGATCGGGGGGAAGCACGCTCATGCCACGACACTGGGATGGACGGGTGCGATGATCCAGCTGACCGGAGCAATTCCGCGCGCATCGGCTGCGCCCACTTGCGAACGGCTGACAACACGGCGACCATGCTGCTGCGCCAGCGTTTCGAGCACGAACAGGGCATCGCTGCCGGTAATCCCGCCCAGCACATAGCCGCGTTGGCGCCATGCGGGATCAATGGTCTGATACCAGTGTCCGGTCACGTCGCCGTCAAAACGCATGACCGGTATGCCCCAATGGTTCTGCGGCACTTGTGCGGCAAATCTCTGATCGAGCAGGAAGGCGTCGCACCCCTGCACTCCGCTGGCGAACGCTGCGTGCGAACAGGCAGCGAAAGCTGGCGCGGCGGCTCCCCATTTGATCACTTCACGGCGAGAAATCATTGCTCACTCCCCCTTGCGCGCACCATCTCATCTGCCAGCAACGGTGCATGCGCACCGCGATCTGCCAATGGCGCGCTGAGATAGGCCGACAGGGCGGCGAGATCGTCGTCCGAGATTTCAGTTGGACGGAACGGCGGCATCCAGGCAACACCCGTGCGCACGAAATAGCCGATCACGGCAGGCTGCAGATCGGTGCGATCTTCCAGTGCGGCGGGAACGCTTCCGTCATATTTCGCCTCCAGTGACATGGTGCCCGCAAGGCCTGCACCAGTGGCATGGCATGGCGCGCACCAATGGGCAAAGACGGCCTTCCCCCGCTGCAGTTCGGGCGCGGTCTGGCCGGTGCGCGGGGCGGTGCGCGGGGCGGTTTCACCCTGCGCCTGCGCCGCATTCAACGCGAGCGCGGCGACGGCAGCAGCGCAAGCAAGCGCAAGATATCTCATGCCCCGCCTCCATCGCGCAGATGACGCGGCCATACACCATATCGTCCGGCGGAGAGAATGCCGCGGGGATCGAGCGCATCCTTGATCTGTTCGTTGACGCGGCGCAGCTTGTGGTCACCGAAGCTGTAAGCATCCATCGCCGCATCCATGAATGCGGGCGGGCAGCGATATTCGCCCCAGCCATGCGTGGCGCAGATCCTGATGATTTCCTTCACACTGTCGCGCAGATGCTGGTTTCTTGCGGCGTCTTTATAGACCGGCACAGCGGCAAACAGCACGAAGCTGCGCGACCAGCAGGTGACAGACGGCACGAACATGAACAGGTCCAGCCCCAGCCGCTCGCATTCGGTGCGCATCACGCGGTTCGCGTCGATAATGCCCTTGCCGCTGCGCGGGATGACGGCGGAAAACCAGATATGGCCGTCGCTGGGGTTGAAATCACCGTAACCCCGGCTGCCGACCGAAAAAATCTCCAGCGAGGGGATGCCGAACCGCGGTTTGTGAATCCGCTCCATATCATCGGGGCTGAGCGGTAGCTTGACGACGGGAGTCTCGTTAAACTTCACGCCTTCAAAATGGGCGAAGCGCTCCTGCACATAGTCCCACTGCGCCCTGATGACTTTCTCCGGGCCGTAGAAGTTGATCGAACCACGCCATGCAGGCAGGCCGGTTTCGCGCACCATGGCGTTCATGACTTCGGCTTCGGGCACGATCGACATGGCGATCGGGTTTTCCTGCGCCAGAACCGGTGATCCGATACCCGGCATGCCGTTGAAGACATGCCCGTATTCCAGCTCATTGAGCAGTTCCACCAGCGGCTCCAGATCCTCGAACCGGAACACATCGACCGAAACTGAAAGATAGGCTTCGGGTTGGGGAAACAGGTAGAAACCCATTTTTGTGACCACGCCCAGCGATGACTGGCGGAACAGTCCATCAAGGCACGGGCCGATCCCCATGCGATATTGCTGCCAGGTTTCCGACCCGGGAAGCGCGCCCATGCCGGTGCGCAGCAATTCCCCATCGGCCATCACTGCCTCGATCCCGCAGACCGCTTCCCAGTGCCCGCGATAGCCCGCCGCCGTGTAGCCGCCGCCCGAATCCAGCGCATTGCCGACCAGCGAGCCCCAGCCGGGATCGGGCACGTCGAGCCACAGCTTCGATCCGCTTTCCTGCAAATGCCGGTACATGTCGAAGTAGGATACGCCCGGCTCGACAAGGCAGGAACAATTGTTCTCGTTGACGTCCAGCACCCGGTCCATGCGCTTGAGATCGAGCACCACGCTGCCCGACAGGACGGGAGCGGAACCGCCATAACCCAGATTGCGTCCGGTCGAGATCGGGTAGAGCGGAATATTGCGTTCACTGGCCACGCGCACCACGGCCTGGACTTGCTCGACATTGGCAGGCGCTATCGCAGCAGAGGCCCGCTTCTCCTCCGGCTCGCCCCACAGGACCGAATAGAAATCGCGATATGTGTTGAGATCGGCCGGCTGATCGAAAACCCATTCGGTCCCCACGGCATCGCGCATCTCAGCGAGCCCATCAGCAAAGTCTGCTTCGCCCAAACCAGGGGGTACCGTCATGCAGGGATTCCTATCGCCAACCGGGATTCATACGAGTGTATAAATGCAAGATGGGGCCATTGGCAATCCGTGATTGACGCTGCTTGTTGGTGACGGCTTCGTTCTGTCGTTCATCCACGAAGGGCGGCACGCGCGAAGTTCAGCAGGCAATCCAGATCGTCCAGCGGGTTGCCAACTCCCGCAAGCGGGGAGCCATCGCCGCGCGGCGGCGGGCCGAGCGCGGCTCCTGAAATGAAACGGACACGTGCGCGCAATTCATCCTGATGCAAATGCGGGCAGAATGGCGCGAGAGCAGATCGTAACCGCTCGCTGAACTGTTCCATTGGTTCCAGCACGGATTGCCGCAGGCTGCCTTCCCCATGGGCAATAATCTCGTCCAGAACGACAAGCGCCCTTCCCTCGGCGGTAATGGCCGAAGGAAGAAGCAGGGCCTCAAGCCAGATTTCCAGAATGTCATCGAAATCCTGCGACGCATTCCCTGCGCCGCCAATTTGCGACCAACGGGCCAGGATCGGATCAAGATTGATCTGGCAAAGCTCCTCCAGCAGATTGGAGATGCTCTTGAAATGATAGGTGACGAGCGTGGCATTGACGCCCGCCTGTTCCCCGACCTTGCGAACGGACAGCCCCGTCAGGCCCTTTTCGACAAGAATCTTCTCGGCCGCAGCCAGCAGCCGGGTCTGCGTGTTCGAGCGTGTGGCGGCCACCATTTCCCTTCCAGCGATCCTGATCGCCGCCAGTCATCGTCGATTGTCGGAGCTTGAACAAGGCCCAGGCGCTGACGACGATGGCCCATCGCATAAAGCGAACCATTCTGCCCGATCCGACTTTCAGGCCAGCCCTGAAAATCCAGCGCAATGGCCTGGAAGCGAATTCAAGGAAAAAGGTGGTGAGCCCTGCTGGGTTCGAACCAGCGACCTACTGATTAAAAGTCAGTTGCTCTACCGACTGAGCTAAGGGCCCTTACCACGCGGGCGTCACCTAGGGACGGGTCGGTGGTGGGTCAAGCGTGCATATAGCTGGCGCAGCGTCAGGCCGGTGACAGGGTCGCGCCAGTCCGGGGCAATCGCGGCGGCGGGGCCGAGCACGAAATCCCGTTCCCGGAACAGCGGATGCGGAATGGCAAGGTCCGTTTGCGCCACAACCCCGCCGCTCCACAGCACGATGTCCAGATCGATCACCCGCGCCCGCCAGCGCGCGCCGCGCCGTTCGCGTCCCAGCTGCGCTTCTGCATGCTGGAGCGAATAGAGCATCTCATCTGGGCTGAGCCTGCTCTCCATCGCCAGCACGGCATTGGCATAAAGGCGCAGCGATGGTCCGACAGGCGCGCTGTCGATGATGGGCGAGCGGGCGACCACTTCGCCCAGCGTGCCATCGAGGAAGTCCATCGTCGCCGAGACCACCTCTCGCGGTGAGCCGAGCTGCGGATGGCGCTGGTTGGAACCGAGCGCGATGAGATAGACAGACGCGTTCAAATGTCCTCGCCAATCCGGCCATAGAGCTGCGGGCGGCGATCGCGGAAGAAGCCCCAGCTGGCGCGGTGGCGGCGCGCAGCATCCAGATCGAGCGTGGCTGTCAGCACGCCGGTTTCCTCCGCGCCGAATTGGGCCAGATAGTCACCCCATTCGTCACAGATGAAGCTGTGGCCATAGAAGTTGTTGCCCGCTTCCTGCGATCCTTCATGGCCGATCCGGTTGGCGGCGATCACCGGCATGCAATTGGACACCGCATGGCCGATCATGGCGCGCCGCCACATGCGGCTGGTGTCCATGTCGGCATCCTTGGGCTCAGATCCGATGGCGGTGGGATAGAACAGCACCTGCGCGCCCTGCAGCGCCAGGCAGCGCGCGGTTTCAGGATACCACTGGTCCCAGCAGATACCGATGCCGATGGTGGCCCCTGCCACGTTCCACACCTTGAAACCGTCATTACCGGGGCGGAAGTAGAACTTCTCCTCATATCCCGGCCCGTCTGGAATGTGGCTCTTGCGGTAAGTGCCCATGATCTCGCCATCGGCGCCGATCATTGCCAGCGTGTTGTAATAGTGATGTCCGTCCCGCTCAAAGAAGCTGGTGGGGATGGCGATGTTCAGCTTTGCCGCCAGCTTGCGCATTGCCACGACCGAGGGATGCTCGGCAGTGGGGCGTGCGAGGGCGAAGAACTCGTCCTTCTCCTCTCGGCAGAAATAGGGGCCTGAAAACAGCTCCGGCGGCTGGGCTATCTGCGCGCCAGCCTGTGCGGCCTCCTCCACCAGGGCGGAGACCGCATCGATGTTTTCCCGCTCATCGGCGGAACCAAGGGCAAGCTGCAGGGCAGAGACGGTTAGCGTGGTCATGCCGCGCCAGATAGTGCCCTGCCCCGGCTAAGTAAATCAGGCTCGCTTGCGAAACAGCAGCGTCATCCGGTCGCTTTCGCCAATGGCGGCGCGGCGGCGGCGTTCCCTGCTTCCTTCGGCGGCACCGGCGAAGCTGGGTGAAAGCGACCATACGCCGCCCTCCCAATTGGCCGGATCGAGCGCATTGGCGTTGATCTCGCTGCGGCCCACCAGCTCAAAACCATAAGCGCTGAGCAGGGCGATAACGTCCTCCTCGCGCTGATAGCCATTGTCGCCCAGCACATAGGATGCCGGAGCATCGGGATCGGCGCGGTGCTGCACCACGCCCAGCATGCCATCGGGCTTGAGCAGGGTGCGCGCGGCCACCAGGCTGTCATGCAGCCAGCCAAAGCGGCGCATGTTGTGGATCTCGCGGAAGATCAGCACCCGGTCTGCGCTTCCCGCATAGGCGGCAAGGTCATCATTGGTGTTGACCCCGACCACCCGCGCGCCTTCATTGCCCACCCATTGGCTGGCATCGGCGGGAATGCGTGTGGCCGCGTTCCGGTACATGTCCCAATAGCCGGTCAGCGATGCGTCGAGTTCGGGGTTCATGCCGATATAGGTGCCCTGCTGCCCCAGGAAGGGGATCAGGATGCGCGAATACCAGCCAGTGGCAGGCATGTAGTCGACCACGGTCATGCCGGGCCTGATGCCAAAGAAATCGAGCGTTTCTGCCGGGTGGCGATATTGATCGCGCACGCGGTCATCATTGCGGCGGGGATGCGCCAGCACCTGCGGCATTTGCGGAACGGCAACCGTGGTGGTCTGCGGCACCGGCTGCGCCTCTGGCTGCTGCGCCTGCGGCTGCGGACCCAGCACGGAATCGAGCACGCGGCCGAGGATTTCGCGCGTTCTGTCCTGTGCCGATGCCGGAGCGGCCAGACACAGGGCGGCGGTGGCGGTCGCAGTGGCGGCGGCGGCAAGAATGCCGGAAATACGCATCATAACTCTCCCAGATTTTCTTTGTCTGATACCTAGAGGGGCGTCAGAGGATGACAAGCTCGTTTCGACTCCCCATCTTGCGGGTCAGCAAAGGAGACGAGTTTGATGGCGAGCGAACAGGCAATCATTGCCGGCGGGTGTTTCTGGTGCACCGAAGCGGTGTTCAAGGACGTGATCGGCGTCCAGAGCGCCGAGAGCGGTTATATCGGCGGCCATGTCGACAATCCGACCTACAAGCAGGTCTGTTCGGGCAGCACCGGCCATGCAGAAGCGATCCGGGTGACCTTCGATACGGGCGTGGTCTCACTCGCGGAGATCTATGACATGTTCATGGGCACGCATGATCCCAGCCAGCTCAACCGGCAGGGCAATGACGTGGGCACGCAATATCGCAGCGCCATCTTCCCGTTGTCGGACGATCAGCGCGCCGAGGCTGAAGCCGCCATCGCGCGCTGGAATGCAGGCCATGATGCCACCGCCGTCACCACCATCGAAGCGATGGCAACGTGGTATCCGGCGGAGGATTACCACCAGGAATATTGGGCAGGCGAAGGCCAGCGCAATCCCTACTGCCTCGCCGTAATCCCGCCCAAGCTGATGAAGCTGCGCAAGAGCTTTGCCAATAAGGTGAAGGCCTAGGCCATCCGCCAGCGGGCGACGAAGAAACCGTCCATCCCGCCCTTGTCCGCCAGCATGCCGGGGTGCGTGCGCAGCCAGCCTTCGGGCGTGGGCTGAAGGCCCGCAGGCAGTTCCTGGGCGGTTATCGGATCGGGTTCCAGACCAATGCGCTCCGCATGCTCCTCGCCTTCCTCCTCCTCCAGCGAGCAGGTGGCATAGACCAGCCGCCCGCCCGGCTTGAGCCAGCCCGCTGCACGGGTGATCAGCGCTTCCTGAATCTCGACCATTTCTTCCAGCTGGCGCAGGCCGATGCGGTGGATCACGTCGGGATGGCGGCGGCAGGTGCCGGTGGCGGTGCACGGCGCATCGAGCAGGATGGCATCGAACTGTTCGGGCGCTTCCCATTCCAGCGCATCGGCGCACAGAACCTGCGCTTCCAGCCCGGTCCGCTCCAGGTTCTGGCGCAGGATTTCCAGCCGCCCGACGCTCTTGTCCAGCGCGGTGACTTTCCAGCCGGCGGCGGCCAGTTGCAGCGTCTTGCCACCCGGTGCCGCGCACAGATCGAGCACGCTGCGTCCCTCGCCCGCACCCAGCAGACGGGCGGGCAATGTTGCGGCCAGATCCTGCACCCACCAGGCACCTTCGCCATAGCCGGGCAGCTTGGCAATCGCCGCTCCGCGCGCAATGCGCACATGGCCGGGCGCAAGGCTTTCCCCTTCCAGCTCGGCCACCCATTTGTCGGTCTCGGCAGGATCGCGCAGCGTCAGGTCCAGCGGCGGGGGTTGGGCGATGGCGGCGGCGATGGCATCGGCATGTTCGCCCCAGCGCGCCGCCACTTCCTCTGGCAGGGTCGGCACGTCGGGCAGCTTCACCTCGCGCCGGGCGAGGGTGGAGAACACCCCGTGCGCCAGTCGTCTTGGTCCACCTGCCAGCAGCGGCAGGCCGGTGGCGATAACCGCATGGGGCGGCGTATCCAGCCGGAGCCATTGCACCAGCATCATGCGCAGCACCATGCGCGGCTTGGCATCATCGGCCAGGCGGTTGCGGGTGGCGCTGTCTATCAGCGCATCCAGATCGACCAGCCAGCGCAGCACGTCGCCGGCAATGGCGCGGGCCAGCGCGCGATCGGCAAATTCATGCACACCGCGCGTGGCGGAGCTTTCGGCCTGATCGAGCGTCTCGCCCCGGCGCAAAACGGCATCGAGCAATTTGAGCGCCGCGCGGCGGGCGGGCAGTCCGGGAGGATTCTTGGCGTGGCTATCGGTGGTCTGGTTCATGATGCCGCCCTTAGGAGGCATTGCATCGCCGCGCCAGTGCGCCCATGTCTGCACCCATGATCAAGCGCGCCACAAAACGCCCTGAAGGCTTCATAAAGCCTGCACACTGGAGCAATGACCCGCCGCCCAAGCCGCAGGCGGCCGTTGTGGACGAAGAGCTCAGCCCCACCCGCTATGGCGACTGGGTGAAGGACGGCATCGCGATCGATTTCTGATCGCTAATCCTTGGCTGGCGTTTCGGGGGCCTCTTCCGGGGGGCCGAAATATTTCGCCCAGTCCACCCGCGCCAGGGCCACCAGCCCTGCCAGCATCAACACCTGCAGGCCAATGCCGATCGGGCTGGTGAGCCCGTCCATGAAGGCATCGCTCAGCGTGTATTTCTCGATCACGGCAGCCGAACTGGCATAGATCGAATAGGAAACCAGCCGCCCGGAAAAGAACGCCAGCGTGAAAGGGAAGATGCGCACGCCGGCAAGGCCGATGGCGGCGAACAATTGCGCCGATGGCACGGGCGAGAGAGCGAACAGGCCCAGCGCCAGAATGCCGCGATGACTCCTGCGTTCAAATGCCGCGCGCGCGGCAGCGAGATTGGCCTTGGTCTTTTGCGACACATAATTTGCCAGCAGGCGGAAACCATGCGCCAGCAGGTAACGCCCCAGCGCGGCAGCGAAAGCGCCTGTCAGCACCAGCCCCACCAGGGGCAGGTTCGAACTGATGCCGAACATCACGATCACCGACCATGTCGGCGGTCCGAATGCGGGCATCAGATTGATCGCGAAAACGACTGCAAAGAGGAGGAGATATTCGTTCAAGGATAATTCCGGGAGGCAAGATGCCTCAAATCCAGCCCGCCAGTTCGCGCCTGATCAGCACCTCAAGCATATCCATGCCGGTCTCACCAGCGTTGAGGCAGGAAAGGGCGGCAAATTCCTCCCCGCCCGCCTCGGTAAACTGCTCCTTGCCCCGGATCGCCAGTTCTTCCAGCGTCTCAAGGCAATCGGCGGAGAAGCCCGGCGCGGCAATGGCGAGGCGCCGCGTGCCCCGGGCGGCCTCTTCCTCCAGCGTGGTGTCCGTGGCCGGCTCCAGCCATTTGGCGCGGCCAAAGCGGCTCTGGAATGTGGTCAGCACGCGCAATTGCGGCCGCGCCAGCGCCGCTTCCAGCAGGCGCGCGGTCTTGCGGCAATGGCAGTGATAGGGATCGCCAAGGTCCAGTGTCCGCGCCGGCATGCCGTGAAAGCTGAGCAGCAGCACTTCGGGCGCGAAGGCCAGCGCATCCAGTTGCGCGCCCAGATCCTTTGCCAGCGCATCGATATAGGCGGGTTCATCATGATAGGGCGGCAAGGTGCGCAAGGATGCCTGCCAGCGCATGGCTTTGAGCGTATCGGCTGCCTCATCCACCACGGTGGCGGTGGTGGCGGCGCAATATTGCGGATAGAGCGGAGCCAGCAAAATCCGCTCGCACCCGTCCGCCATCATCGCCTTCAGCCTGTCCGGGATTGATGGATTGCCATAGCGCATGGCCCATTCCACCTGCACGCCATCACCCAGGCGCGGCTGCAGTTTCTCCGCCTGCTCTGCCGTGATCGCCGCCAGGGGAGAGCCCTTTTCAGTCCACACCTGGCTATAGGCATGGGCGGACTTCTTGGGCCTTGTGTTGAGAATGATGCCGCGCAGGATCGGCTGCCAGACCAGTTTGGGAATTTCGATCACGCGCGGATCGGACAGGAACTGCGCCAGATAGCGCTTCACCGCGCCGGGTGTGGGCGCATCGGGCGTGCCCAGATTGACAAGCAGGACGCCAACGCGCCCGCTCTTGACGGGGGGATGGTCTGCGGGAAGCTGTTGTTTCTGCCAGGTCATGCGCAGCCTTTAACGCCAATCGCCATGTTTGCACTACCGCCTTGCGGCTATAGCCCGCCGGAGAGCAGGGGCAGGCGGCGCAGGCGCAGGCCGGTCGCCGAAAAAAGCGCATTGGCAATGGCCGGGGCGATGGCCGGAACGCCAATCTCGCCCGGATCGAATGGCTCGCCATTGCTTTCCACCAGGTCGATCGAAATTTCAGGCGTGTCTTCCAGCGTGGGCAGAGACAGGGCGGACAGGCGATTGGCCACCGGGCGCCCTTCGTCATATTCGGTGGCACTGCCCAGCGCCAGCGCGAGGCCGAACATCAGGCCGCCTTCTATCTGTTGCAGGGCAATGTCGCGATTGACCACGCGGCCGATATCGACAGCAGCGGCAATGCGGCTGACGCGCACGCCGCCTTCACCGGCAGTGGCGGTGGCGACCACGGCGATGCGCCCGGCATTGCCCAGCCGATCAATCCGGTGGCAGGCGATGCCCTGCCCGGTCCCGCGCGCGCCGCCATCCCACTGCGCCAGACGCGCGGCGCGTTGCAGGCATTCGGCCAGCCGCAGATCGCCGCCCAGCATGGAAATGCGGTAGGACATCGGCTCCTGCTCATGCCGCTGCGCCACTTCATCGATGAAGCTTTCGATCATGAAGCAGGTCAGGCCGTGAGCATTGCCGCGCATCCGCCCGCTGGGCAAAGGCAGCGTCACCGGCACGTGATAGACCGCCAGATCGGGGATAGCATAGGGCGGCACCGCGCCTTCCACCGCCATCGGATCGCCCATTCCGGCAACCGCCTCTATCGCGGCCCAGCTGGTCTGGTTGTCAAACAGCCGGCGACCGAATTCCTGCGCGGCAGGCGGCGTGGCAATTCGCAGGCGCATGGCGGTGATGCGGCCATCGGCGGAAATCTCCGCCCCCAGCAGGCCCGCTGCGGGCGGGCGCGGATTGAGCGCCAGCTGTTCCTCTTCGCGCGACCAGACCAGTTGCACCGGCAGATCGATCTCCCGCGCAATCAGCGCCGCCTCTATCGCCTGTTCATGCTCCAGCCGCCGGTCGAAACTGCCCCCGGCCGGCATCGGATAGAGCACCACATCGCCCCGCGATATGCCCAGCGCCTTGGCCGCCGCCGCGCGCGCGGCTTCGGGTGCCTGGCTGGCCATCCACAGTTCCAGCTTGCCATCGGCCAGCCGCGCAGTGACGCAGGTGGTCTCAATCGTGCCATGGACCGCCGGTTCGATATCATAGCGCAGGGCAAAATCGGGCCGATACCCCTCGTCACCCGCGCCGCTTTGCGCAATCAGCACGCCCGCGCCGCGCCGCACGCCATCATCCAGCGCGGCCACCAGCCGTTCAGTGCGGACGACATTCTCGGCAGCAAAGCGCGGGGCCATCGCTTCCAGCGCCTGTTCCGCCGCCCACCAGTTGCTGGCCGCGGCGGCGAGCCATCTCTTGCCGCGAATGACGCCGACGAGTTCGGTCATGCCGGCCACTTTTTCCAGGTCATAGCCGACCAGCTCCGCCTGATCGCGCGGACCGTGGCGGATGGCGGCATAGACCATGTCGGGCAGGCGGATGTCCCCGGCAAACAGATAGGAGCCATCGACCTTGGACGGCAGGTCGAGGCGGGGGAAAGGAATCTCGCGCCCGGCGTCATCATCGCCGCCAGCGGCCAGCGCAGATCCGATGGCCACGTCCCTTGGCGGTTCGCTACGCAGGGGCGGCGGATCGGGCGGGGAAAATTCACCCGCTTCCGCCGCCAGTTCGCCAAAGGACAGGCGATCCTCGCCGTGGATCACGAAGCCGGCGTTGGTGTCGCATTCTTCCCATGAGACATCCCATCGCTCCGCCGCCGCCATTTGCAGCATGGCGCGCGCGGCAGCGGCGGCCTTGCGGCAGGACAGTTCGAACGCGGCCAGCGATGTGCCATCGGCGGTGGCAGTGAAGCGATTGTCTTCTGCCCAGCGGCGCAGCAGGAAATCATCCGGCTCGTCTGCCAGGGCAGGAATGGCAGGATGCCACAGGGGGGACCAGTACGCCGCCAGCGGCATATTGGCATAGGCCCCGCTGACAGGGGCAGGCTCCACGCCCACCTGCCGCCAGTCCGCCCCCAGTTCCATCGCCACGATCTGCGGCAGCAGCGTGGTGATGCCCTGGCCCATTTCCAGCTGCGGCACGGCCACGGTGATGACCCCGTCCTCGGCAATTTTCAGCCACGCATCGAACGCCGTTTCCCCGCGCGCAGGTTCCAGCGGGCTGTCATAGCTGCGCGGCACCAGCGACCATGCAACCAGCAGGCCGCCGCCAATGGCAGAGCCAACCATGACAGAGCGTCTGGTAAGCTTCACGGGTTCCGCTTCATTGGGCTGACTTCATTGGGCTGACTTCATAGAGCTGGCATCCTCTTCGCGCGCAGCTTGCCTTCAAGCCGCGCTCGCGTCCAGCCATGCGGCGAGCTTGGCGGCAATCTCGATAAAGGCCTTGCCCTGTTCGCCATCATTGGCAGCGGGCGGCTGGCCAGTGTCGCTGGATACGCGAATGGCCATGTGCAGTGGCACGCGGCCAAGGAAATCATGCCCCATCGCCTGCGCCGCCACTTCGGCACCGCCTGCGCCGAACGGATCGGACAGCTCGCCGCAATGCGGGCAGATATAGCCGGCCATGTTCTCCACCAGACCGACTACCGGAATCTCCGACTGACGGAACAGATCCATCGCACGGGCGGCATCGATCAGCGCCAGATCCTGCGGGGTGGATACGATCACCGCGCCGGCCGGCTTGAACTTCTGCAGCATGGTCAGCTGCACGTCGCCCGTGCCCGGCGGCAAGTCGACCAGGATCAGTTCGGCATCGCCCCAGTCCGCTTCCATCATCTGTGTCAGCGCCTGACCGACCATCGGACCGCGCCAGGCAATCGCCTTTCCGCCTTCGACCAGCTGCGCCATCGACAGCAGCTTCACGCCAAATTCGCTCTCCACCGGAATCAGCGTGTTGCCTTCGGCCTTGGGCCGCTGGCGTGCGGGATCGAGCAGCATGACCTGGCTGGGGCCATAGATATCGGCATCGACGACGCCGACCTTGCGCCCCAGCCGCGCCAGCGCGACGGCAAGATTGGCGGTCAGCGTGGACTTGCCCACCCCGCCCTTGCCCGATCCCACGGCGATGATGCGGCGCTTCACCTTGTCCGCCATCAACGCCACGCGCACTTCGGATACGCCTTCGACAGCGCCCACGGCGGCCTCCAGTTCCTTTTGCAGATGGGCGGCGGCGGAACGGCCCAGCCCTCCGGCATCGGCGATGATCGTGGCCACGCCGTCGGTGAATTTGACCGAGCGGATCATGGGGGCGATCTGGGCGGGAATGGCTTTGGTGATTGTGTCAGTGTTGCTCATGGCGCCCCTGCTAGCGGCAGAACGCGCCGGGCGCAGCGAAAATTGCGCTCAGCCATGCGAATTTTCCGCGAACCCTGTTTTTTGCCGATTTGCTGCCTATAGAAGGGACTATGGAAAGATCGGGCGGGTTATTCGAGAGGATCGCATTGGCGATGGCTGGCAAGCGCAGCCCCTGGGGCAAGCCGGGTAGCGGCGATGATGGCAATGGCCAAAGCGGCAGTGGTGATGGCAGCAATGGCGGCGGCATTGGTGGAGAGCCAGGCGGCGGCGGGGACGATGCTCCGCGCGGCCCGCGCAATCCCTGGCTGCCCGGCGGTGGATCGGGTGATGGCGACACGCCCGACCGTCCGCGTCGTTCTGCATCGATAGAAGACCTGTTCCGCAATCGCGGCCCGGAAGGTCCGCGTCGTGGAGGTGGCTCTGGGGGACCCGGTTTCCGCATCCCGCAGCGCCCCGGCGGCAAGAGCTGGTTCCCGCTCGCCATCGCAGCCATCGTGCTGGTGTGGATTGGCGTATCCAGCATTCACTTCGTGCAGCCGCGCGAACAGGGTGTTGTCACCTGGTTCGGCGGCAAGTTCAGCGACACGCTGGACCCGGGCACAAACGCCACCATGCCGTGGCCGATCCAGATGGTCGATATCGAGAATGTAAGCCAGATCCGGTCCGAGGAAATTCCCGGCGACACCAATGAAAAGCTGATCCTGACGTCGGACCAGAATCTGGTCGACCTGTCCTATCTCATTCGCTGGAACATCAAGGACCTGTCGCTCTATCGCTATCAGCTGGCCGATCCCAATGACACGATGCGCGAAGTGGCAGAGGCCACCATGCGCGCCGCCGTGGCAGAGCATGAGCTGGACACGGTGCTGACCGGTGCCGGCCGTGCCGAGATTGAACAGCAGGTGCTCTCCAACATGCAGGCGATCCTCGATGCCTATCGCTCCGGCATTGCCGTGCAGGGTATCGAAATCAACAAGACCGATCCGCCAGCGCGGGTGGAAGAGGCGTTCAAGGACGTGTCCTCGGCCCAGCAGGATGCCGATGCGGCGATGAACCGCGCGCGCGCCGATGCGCAGCAATGGCTCAACCGTGCACAGGGCGACGCCGAGGAATTCATCCAGATCTATGACCAGTACCGACTGGCGCCCGAAGTGACGCGCCGCCGCCTTTATTACGAGACAATGGAAAGCGTGCTGTCAGGAACCGACAAGACGATTGTGGAGGCCGATGGCGTGACGCCATATCTGCCGCTGCCCGAATTGCGCCGCCGGACCAGAGAAGCGGCTGCCACACCGCCTGCAACGGGGGGTCAGTAACATGTGGGAAAATCACAAGCTGACCATCATCGCGGCAGTCGTGGCGGTCATCGCCGCGCTCAGCACCATGGTGATCGTGCCCGAAACGCATCAGGCGGTGGTGATCCGCACGGGTGAACCGGTGCGCGTGATCAACCGCTTCGATCCGACCAAGACCTTTGGCCAGACCGACGCCGGCGTATCATGGCGCCTGCCGATCCTGGAGCGGGTGCAGTTCGTTGACCGGCGCGTGCTCGATCTGGATATGGAGCGCCAGCAGGTGCTGTCCAACGATCAGCAGCGCTTGCAGGTGGATGCCTATGCCCGCTTCCGCATCATCGATCCGGTGGCCATGGTGCAAAGCGCCGGGACCGAGGAGCAGCTGCGTATCCAGCTCTCGCCGATCCTGACATCGGTGCTGCGCCAGGAACTTGGCCGCCGCCCCTTCGCCTCGCTGATCAATGCAGAGCGTGGCACGGCGATGGCCAATATCCGCGACGCGCTGGACCGCCAGGCCCGGCAATATGGTGCGCAGGTTCTCGACGTGCGGATCAAGCGCGCCGACCTGCCCGAGGGCCGTCCGCTCGATGCAGCCTTCACCCGCATGGAAACCGACCGTGCGGAAGAGGCGGCGACGATCCGCGCGCAGGGCGCCAGGGATGCGCAGATCATCCGCGCCGAAGCGCAGGCCAATGCCGCACGCATCTATGCCGACGCCTATGGCCGCGACCCCGATTTCTATGACTTCTACCGTGCGATGCAGTCCTATCGCCGGACGTTCGAAACCGGCGAAGGCGAAAGCTCCATCATCATGGACGGAGACAATGAATATCTGCGCCAGTTCCGCGGGCAACGTTAACGGGCAGGGACAGCTGGTTGGCCAGACGTTTTTGCCTTCGACTACACTTGTCGTTCAATGGCCGTTCAGCAGCAATGCGCTGAATGTGCCAAAAGGGACAGAATCAATTTCCTGCTGATGCAAAGAGGCAGGCGAGAAACAACCAAGAGGATCAAAAGGACGTGAAGTCAGTGCGATATTCTTACGGCATCACCGCGGCTCTGTTGCTCGGTGGAGCAACACTCAGCCTCGCTACCGGTTTTCCGGCTGGAGCCCAGGTGGCCCAGAATGAGCGTATCCGAATCGAAAATGCCGTGCCGGTGGCAGGTGCCCCGGCCAGCTTTGCCGATCTCACCGAAGTGCTGATGCCGGCGGTGGTCAATATCTCCACCCGCCAGCGCATTACGGTGGAAAGCACCAACCCCTTCCAGGGCACGCCCTTTGGCGAATTGTTCGGCAATCCCGGCGGCCCCACCACGCGTGAAGCGCAGTCGCTGGGTTCGGGCTTTCTGGTCAGCGCCGATGGCTATGTGGTCACCAATAACCACGTGATCAGCCCGCCCGGAACACAGGCGCAGCTGGAGGAGGTGACCGTCACCCTTCCCGATGGCGTGGAATATACCGCCGAAGTCGTGGGCACCGATGCACAGAGCGATCTGGCCGTGCTCAAGATCAGCCGCCCGGAACCATTCCCCTTCGTGCGCTTCGGCGATTCCGCCCAGGCCCGCGTGGGCGACTGGGTGCTGGCCATCGGCAACCCGTTTGGCCTGGATGGCACGGTGACCAGCGGCATTGTTTCCGCCGTCTATCGTTCCACCGGCAGCCGCGGCGCGTTCGACCGCTATATCCAGACCGATGCCAGCATCAACCGTGGCAATTCGGGTGGTCCGCTGTTCGACATGCGGGGCAATGTGATCGGCATCAACAATGCCATCCTGTCACCATCTGGCGGCAGCGTGGGCATTGGTCTGGCGATCCCGGCAGAAGATGCCGCCCCGATCGTGCAGCAACTGATCAACGGCGAGGAAATCCAGCGCGGATATCTGGGCGTACAGATCCAGCCGGTTGACGAAGACTTCGCCGAGGCTCTGGGCATTCCGGAAAACAGCGGTGAATTCATCCAGTCCGTGCAGCCGGGCGAAGCCGCCGAAAACGCAGGCCTGAAGGCCGGTGACGTGGTGGTCTCTGTCAACGGGCAGGACGTCACCCGTGACCGTTCGCTGTCCTTCCTGATCGCGCGCGTTGCACCCGGTGCACGTGTACCCGTGCAATATATCCGCGATGGCCAGCGCCGCACGACCACGGTCACCGTGGGCCGCCGCCCCAGCGAGGACGAGATCAACGCCCAGCGGTTCAACCCCGATGATGAGAGCCAGCAGGACCTCACCCCCGGCAAGAGCAGCGGCCTGATCGAGGAAGCACTGGGCTTGCAGGTGATCGAAATCACGCCGCAGATTGCCCGTCAGCTTGGCGTTGATGGCGATCAGACCGGCGTGGTCGTGACCGCCGTCGATCCCAATGCCGATGCTGGCCGCAAAGGCCTGCAGCGCGGCGTGATCATCAGCTCTGCCGATTATGCCGCGGTGACCAGCCCGGCCGACCTGGAAGCGAAGATCCAGGCTGCCCGTTCCGAAGGACGCGCGGCGATCCTGCTGCGGGTGCGCCTGCGCAACGGGCCGGAACAATCGATCCCGGTAAGGCTCAACGCCGAAGACTGACAAACTGATACACTGGCAAGGGCGCACGGTTAGCCCCGCTCCCTTTTCAGTGAAGCCCCGACAATGAAAAGGCCGCCCCTCACAGGGCGGCCTTTTCATGTTTGATGTTCCTGTCTCACGCGCTGCTGCCAATGCAGCAGGTTTGCATCAGGGCGGATCGCCGCCCCTCTGCACGGTCACGCCTGACTGGCCCTGCCTCCGGTTCTGGCCACTGGGCAAGGTGCCGCCGGTGGCCCGCTCCAGGAAATCGTCGCTCGCCGCCTGTGGCGGATCGGGCAGACCCATATCCTGAACCGAGGAGCCCGGAGCGACAGAACTGCCCTGCCGGGTGCCCTGACGTTCCCCGTCGACGTCAAACATCTCCTGATCGCCCGCGCCGCTGGGACGCCCCGGTTCGATCAGATTGCCCTGCTCGTCGATGTAATAATAGTCACCCGGTTCGCCGAAATAGAACTCGTCATCAGGCTCCAGCTGCCATTCGGGCAATTGCAGGTCGGTGTCGAACTCCTCCTCCGGCCGGTCGCGCACGGCATAGCGCATGTAAGAGGCAAAGGCGCGCGCGGGCGCGGTGCCGCCTTGCAGGCCGGGAACGGCGGCATTGTCATCGCGGCCCATCCACACGCCGGTGGTGATGCCGCTGGAAAAGCCGACGAACCAGCCATCCTTGTTGTCACTGGTGGTTCCGGTCTTGCCGGCCACGGGACGGCCGATCTGCGCGGCGCGGCCGGTGCCGGTGTTGACCGCGGTCTGCAGCAGGTCGGTGATGCCGGCAGCCACATAATCGGGCACCAGCGTGAAACTGCGCGTCTGTTCGTGCTTGTACAGCTCCTCCCCGTCAGCATTGGTCACGCGGATAATGCCATAGGGCTCAACCGACTGGCCGCGCGCGGCAACGGCGGCGAACGCCCGGGTCATGTCAATCACACGCACTTCGGACGATCCCAGCACCATCGCCGGGAAGGTGGAAATCGGGGTAGTTATGCCAAAGCGCCGGGCCATGCTGGCAACATTGGAAAAGCCCACTTCATTGCCCAGCTGCGCCGCCACCGTGTTGACCGAATAGGCAAAGGCGGTGCGCACATCGATATCGCCGGAGAAGCGCCCGGAGGAATTGCGCGGGCTCCACCCGTCAATCGTTACCGGCACATCGTGCACGCCCGAACTGGGAGTATAGCCCGCTTCCAGCGCAGTCAGATAGACGAACAGCTTCCACGCCGATCCGGGCTGGCGCACCGCGGTGGTGGCCCGGTTGTAATTGCTGGAGATGTAATCGGTGCCGCCAACCATCGCCAGAATCGCCCCGTCGCGGTCAAGGCTGACCAGCGCACCCTGCGCGCCGCCGGGCACATTGGCCTGAATGGCACTGGTGGCCGCCGCCTGCATGCCCACATCGATGGTGGTCCACACCTCAATCGGCTCAAAGCTGTCATTGGTCAGCAGCACATCGAGCTGGGGCAATACGTAATCGGTGAAATAGCGGATCGAGTTCTGGCCCGCTTCCTCGCGCAGATTGACTGCGGACACGTCAACCGCAGCAAGGTCCCGCTCATCCAGTCCGCCATATTTGCGCATCTGGTCCAGCACCACATTGGCGCGGCCGACTGCGGCCTGCACATCAGCGGTGGGGGAATAGCGGCTGGGCGCCTTCACCAGCCCGGCGATGATCGCAGCCTCTGCGGTGGAAAGCTCCCGCGCGGAATGGCTGAAGAACTTGCGGCTGGCCGAATCTACGCCATAGGCGCCGCCGCCGAAATAGACCTTGTTGAGATACAGCTCGAGGATCTGCTCCTTCGAGAATTTCCATTCCAGCGCCATCGCCAGCACCGCTTCGCGCAGCTTGCGGTCCCACGTGCGGTTGGAATTGAGGAAGACGTTGCGCGCCAGCTGTTGGGTGATGGTGGAAGTGGCGCTGACCCGCCGATCCTGCTGCATGGCGTTGAACACGGCGCGGGCCAGGCCCAGCGGATCGATGCCGAAATGGGAATAGAAGCGGCGATCTTCGACCGAGACCATCGCGATCTTCATGATCTCGGGGATTTCCTCGTCATGCAGCCATTCGCCGTAGGACGGGCCGAGGGCGACGATTTCCGACCCATCGCGTGCGCGCACGATGATGGTCTGGCCGTTCTGGCTGCTCATCAGCGAGGCAAAGGACGGCATGCCGCGCGCGGCGAAGAAGACCGACGTGCCCAGCGCAATTGCGCCCAGCAGCGCCAGCGCGCCGCCCCACATGCTCAGCCGCCTGACCCATGCCCACACGCGCGCTTTCCCGGTCAGCCGGGGAGCCTGCTTCCTGCTTCGCGATGATTTGGAGCGCGAGCCCCGCTTCCCTGCCATCTGGCCCAAACTACCTTGTAACCGGACGCCTATGGCCCGCGATCAAACCCTTGTACGGCTTGCATAGGCCATTCGTAACGTCGCGTGAACGCAAGCTGGCTTGCCTGCCGTCACTTTTCCTCTGACCCATCCCTTGGCCCATCCCTTGGCCCATCCTCCGGCTTGAAATCCAGCGATGCCGAATTGATGCAGTAGCGCAGGCCGTCCGCACCCGGACCATCGGGGAAAACATGGCCCAGATGACCCTGGCAGCGGGCGCAGGTGACTTCGGTGCGGACCATGCCGTGCGACATGTCGCGGTGTGCCACCACCGCATCGCTGGCGGCAGGTGCGGTGAAGCTGGGCCAGCCCGATCCGCTGTCATATTTCGTCTCGCTGACGAACAGCGGCAGGCCGCATCCGGCACATTTGTACATGCCCGCCTGCTTGTTCTTTTCATATTTGCCGGTGAAGGCGCGCTCGGTGCCGCCCTGGCGCAATATTGCATATTGTTCCGGGCTCAGCTTGGCGCGCCATTCCTCGTCGGTGAGGTCAATCTTGTCGGTCATAACACTCTCCTGGGCAGTTCAATTGCGGCCTCAGCTGTTCACATCGCCATAGTGGCGCGGGGGCGGCAGGCCTTCCATCTTCTCGGTCAGCAGCGGGCGGAAGCTGGGGCGACTTTTCATCACCCGGTACCAGCCGTGCGCCTCATCATGCCCGCCCCAGTCGATCCCGCCAAGATAGTCTGCGACCGATATCTGCGCCGCAGCGGCAAAATCCGCCAGGCTCATCTGCGAACCTGCCAGCCAGCGGCGATTGCCGACCAGCCAGTCAATATATTCCAGGTGTTCATGCGCCAGCCGCATCGCATTCCTGAGCATGCCCGAATCAGGAGCGGCGCGCAGGATCAGCCGCTTCTTCATCTTCTCATGCATCAGCGGATGGGTGACATCGGCGAAGAAGTTCTGATCGAACAGCGCCACCAGCCGGCGGATTTCGGCGCGCTGGGCGGCATTGCCCAGGATCAGCGGAGTCTTGTCGATCGTCTCTTCGAAGAATTCGCAGATCGCCTGACTGTCTATCAGCGTCACATCGCGGGCCGGATCGTGCAGCACGGGCGTGCGCCCCGCCGGATTGCGCGAATAGAATTCCTCGCTGCCGTCCCAGGGATATTCGCGCCTCAGTTCATAAGCCACGCCCTTCTCGCTCAGCGCGAGCCGGGTCTTGCGGCTGAAGGGACACAAAGAGAAATGGTAAAGTTGCCACATCGAGGTCACGCTATTGCAGCATGGCGGCCCGCATCACAATCCCGATTGATCGAGGAATCGCAGACATACGGGCATAATTTCATCCAGCACCTGTTGGTCCAGCAGAGCCTGCGCCTCCGTCCGCAGCATCTGCGCCAGATCATCTTCAGACAGCTGCGCCTCATCCATCAGCCGGGCGGAGGAAATGACGAAGAATTCCCGCCCGCGATCACCCATCGGCGGATAGGCCAGCGCCCAGTCCACTGCCCGCTGCTGCCGGTCGGCGACCAGCGCAAAGGCGGCCGAGCAGCGCAGCAGCATGCGCTGCTCCAGATTAACCGTTGGAGAAGCGGGCGCCTGAGCGGGCGCCGGAGTTGGCGGCGGAGCGGGCACTGTCTGGGCCGATGCAGCAAGAGGCAGGCACAGCAGGGCCAGAGCAACAGGGATTCGTTTCATGAAAAGGCCACTAGCCCCGTCAGGCTGAACGCAGGCTTCACCGCTTTTCAGCCTTGGCTTCCATCGCCAGCACCGGATTATCCGCACCGCTTTCGCGCCCGGTCAGGAATTCATTGCGGATGTTGCGGTAGGAGAATTTCCATTCGCCATCCACGCGCTCCAGCTCATCCTCGTAAATGCCGAAAGTGCCCAGCGTGGGGGTGAAACGTCCAGAGGCCTCACGCGGGCCGTCATTGGCCATTTCGAACCACATGCCGGTGTGCCACGCCTTGTCTCCCTCCACGCGGATGGTGGAATGGCACAGCACGTGGCGCAGCACGGCAGGGTTCCCGTCAACATCGGTATAAATGCCCGCCACCGCTTCCTTGAAGCCCTTGGCCGCGGCGCGGATATTGTCGCGCCCGGTCACTGCACCGCGGGCAAATTCCAGCGTGCCATCTTTGGTGAACGTATCCGCGTAAGTATCAAAATCATTGTAATCCATCGCGAACAGATAGCGCGACAGCAGGTCGTCAATCTCGGCGCGGTCCTGCGCATAACTGGCTGAATATCGGGTCATGTGGTCTCCTCTCCCATGCCGGGCATACTATGGACCGTCTGCCATTTGCGGCAAGGTGAAATGCGCGTGATCATTGCCCCGTTGACAGGCGCGCCGCGCTCCCACAATTGTAAGTGAAACATACTAATTGGGAGAGTCGTATGTCCGAAGACCGTATCGCCGCGCTTGAAGCCAAGCTGGCCGAAATGGACCACCGGCTGACCGTCCGTGAGGACGAGCTGGACGTCAAGAAGCTGCAATATCTGTATGGCTATCTGATCGACAAATGCATGTACGATCAGGTGGTGGACCTGTTCGCCGAAGATGGCGAAGTGCGCTTCTTTGGCGGCGTTTACAAAGGCAAGGCCGGCGTGGCGCGGCTGTATATCGACCGTTTCCGCAAGCGCTTTACCCATAACAACAACGGCCCGGTGGACGGCTTCCTGCTCGACCATCCGCAGATCCAGGCGATCGTCGACATCGATCCCGACGGCAAGACCGCGCGCCTGCGCGGCCGCAGCACGATGCAGGCCGGACGCCACAAGGACTTTGCCGATCCCGAAAAGGGCCTGGGCGTGCGCCAGTGGTGGGAAGGCGGCCTGTACGAAAACACCTATACCAAGGGCGAAGACGGCAAGTGGCGCATCCAGGTGCTCAACTACTTCCCGCACTGGCATGCCGATTTCGAAACCGGCTGGGCCTATACCGATCCGGAATATGTGCCCTTCCCCAAGACGCTGTATCCCGCAGACCCGGCCGGCCCGGACGAGCTGATCGAGGACCACTGGCTGTGGCCCACGCACAAGCTGCTGCCGTTCCACATGAAGCACCCGATCACGGGTGAGGACATGATTGCCGATCGCTGGGAAGGCGATGCCAGGCGCGATGCCGAACGCGCGGCCAAGGCTGCTGGCTGACGACTGACAGTGCGATGGCGGCCTCTGCACAGACAGGGGCCGCCATCCACCGCGCAGCGACAAGAAATTCCTGCAAGAAATCACGCAAGCCCGGTTCGTGGCCGGGATGACGGAGAACCGAGATGACCCAGTATCCCTCCCTCCACATGATTATCGATGGTGAGAAAGTTTCGGGCGGTGGCCGCCGCACTTTCCCCGTCGTCAATCCCGCCACTGGTGAGACGCTGGCCGAGCTGCCGCTGGCCGAAGCGGCCGATCTGGACCGCGCGCTGGAAGTGGCCGATCGCGGCTTTGCAATCTGGCGCAAGTCCACCCCGCAGGAACGCGCCAACGTGTTGCAGGGCGCCGCGCGCCTGATGGTGGAGCGGCAGGAAGACCTCGCTCGCATCGCCACGATGGAAGAGGGCAAGCCGCTGGCCGAAAGCCGCATCGAAGTGATGATGAATGTCGGCCTGTTCAATTTCTATGCCGGCGAATGTTTCCGCATCTATGGCCGCGAGCTGGTGCGGCCCGAAGGCACGCGCTCCACCATCCGGCATGAACCGGTTGGCCCGGTGGCCGCTTTCGCGCCGTGGAATTTCCCGCTCGGCAATCCCGGCCGCAAGCTGGGTGCGCCGGTGGCCGCAGGCTGTTCGGTAATCCTGAAAAGCGCCGAGGAAACTCCGGCTTCAGCGCTGGGCATCCTGCAATGCCTGCTGGACGCCGGACTGCCAAAGGAAGTGGCACAGGCGGTGTTTGGCGTGCCCGATGAGGTGAGCCGCCACCTGCTGGGCAGCCCCATCATCCGCAAGCTGTCCTTCACCGGATCGACCGTGGTGGGCAAGCACCTCGCCTGCCTGGCCACGCAGAACATGCAGCGCACCACCATGGAACTGGGCGGACACGGCCCGGTTCTGGTGTTCGATGATGCCGACGTCGAAAAGGCGCTGGCAACCGCCGTGGGCGGCAAATATCGCAACGCCGGGCAGGTCTGCGTCTCCCCCACGCGCTTCATCGTGCAGGAAGATGTGTTCGAGAAGTTCCGCGACGGCTTTATTGCCGGGGCCAAGGCGCAGGTCGTGGGCGATGGCCTGGTCGATGGCACCACCATGGGCCCGATGGCCAATCCGCGCCGTCCCGAAGCGATGGAACGGCTGATCGGCGATGCCGTGCAGCGCGGCGCGAAGCTGGGCGCTGGCGGTGAGCGCATCGGCAATCAGGGCTATTTCTATGCTCCGTCGGTCCTGTCCGAAATTCCGCTCGATGCAGACATCATGAATGAGGAGCCGTTCGGCCCCGTCGCCCTGATCAACCCCTATCGCAGCGAGGACGAGATGATCGCCGAGGCAAACCGCCTGCCCTATGGTCTGGCGGCCTATTGCTGGACCGGCGATTACAAGCGCCAGCAGCGGTTGGCGGCGCAGGTCCGCGCTGGCATGGTGGGCATCAACAGCCACATGATCGGCGGAGCGGATGCGCCCTTTGGCGGTGTCGGCTGGTCTGGCCACGGCAGCGAGGACGGCCCTGAGGGCGTGCTCGCCTGCATGGTGACCAAGGCCGTGCACGAGGGATAATAATCCCCGCGCAGCCAGCACGTGGCTGGCAAGTAACTGGCGTTTGATTGGGAGGACGCGATGGACGATTTCACCATGCCGGCAGGCAGCCTTGACGCTGCCATTCGCGATATGCAGCGCGTGCTGGGCACTGAAAATGTGATCGTCGATCCCGCTGGCATGGCCGACCACGGCGATCCCTTCGCCCCGCCCGGTGACTGGTACCAGCCCGGCGCGGTGCTGCTGCCGGACAATGTGGAGGAAGTGCAGGCCGTCCTGCGCATCGCCAATGAACATGGCACGCCGGTGTGGACCAGCAGCCAGGGCCGCAACAAGGGCTATGGCGGCGGCGCGCCGCGCGTTTCGGGCAGCTTCACCATGTCCCTGCGGCGGATGAACCGCGTGCTGGAAGTGGATGAGGAAAACTGCATGGCGCTGGTCGAACCCGGCGTGCGCTTCTTCGACCTGTACGATCATCTCAAGAGCACCGGATCGAAGCTGTGGATGTCCGTGCCCGATCTTGGCGCCGGCAGCATCATCGGCAATGCGCTGGAACACGGCGTGGGCTACACGCCGGTCGGCGAGCATTTCGGCCATCATTGCGGGATGGAAGTGGTGCTGGCCAATGGCGACATCATGCGCACCGGCATGGGCGGGATGAGCAATCCCAGAAGCTGGCTGGTCTATCCCAACAGCGCCGGACCGAGCATGGACGGCCTGTTCACCCAGTCCAATTACGGCGTGGTCACCAAGATGGGCGTCAGCCTGTTCCACGCGCCCGAAGTCTATGCGCCCGGCTGGTTCATGCTCGACAATGAGGAGCATTACCCGGCCTTTCTGGAAGCGCTGCGTCCGCTGATGATCGACGGCACGATTCCCAACCAGCCGATGATCATCAATGCGGTGTGCGCCGCTTCCGCTTTCTGGGGACGAGAGGACTGGTACACCGGCAAGGATGCCATCCCCGATGAAGTGCTGGACAGGATTGCCGCCACCCCCGGCTTTGGCCGCTGGGTGATGCGCTTTGCGCTGTATGGCGATGCCCCGGTGGTGGCGCATAACCGCGCCAAGATTGAGGCCGCGCTCACCGCCATTCCCGGCGGCAGCGTGATGTTCGAGGAGTTCGACGGCCGCAATTTGCCGGAGCTGGAAAACCCGCATCACAAGGTGCAGGCAGGCATTCCCTCAATGGCGCTGGACCGCATGACCCGCTGGTATGGCGGCGAGGAAGGCGGCCATATCGGCTTTTCCTGCGCCATGCCGATTTCCGGCAAGGATGGCTGCGCGATCCGGGATTTGACCAGAGGCGTGCTGGACACGCACGGCCTCGATTATTCAGCCGCCATCATCGTTGGCAAGCGGCACATGATCCACGTCGCGCTGGTGGTGTTCGACACCAAGGATGAGGCTCAGACACGCGGCGCCTATGCGGCCACAAAGGCCATGCTCGAGCCCGCCGCAAAGCTGGGTTACGGCGAATATCGCAGCCATGTGGACTTCATGGATGAAGTGGCGGCTCTGTATGACTTCAACAACAATGCGCAGCAGCGCTTCGCCCAGAAGATCAAGGATTGCCTTGATCCGAACGGCATTCTCTCCCCCGGCAAGCAGGGTATCTGGCCCGCTGCCTATCGCGACAAGGACTGACCGTGACCCATGAACTGAACACTGGCGGAGACCGCGGCTATCTGCGCATCGCCACCGAAGAAGCCTTTGCCACCAGGGAACAGCTGGATGCGATCCTGCGGCTGGTGAAGGAAGGCCGCGCGGACAAGGGCACGGTTTCGCTGTGGGGCTTTTACGGCACCAGCCCGTCCGAGCGCACCACCTTCATTCGTGAGCGCCTGCTCGATCTGGGAGAGCTGCGGATCGCGGCGATGAATGAGAGCGGCATCGACAAGGCGGTGCTGGCGCTGACCAGCCCCGGCGTGCAGTCGCTGCACGATGTGGAGGAAGCCAGGGGCATTGCCTCGCGTGCCAATGACCAGCTGGCCGCGGCCTGCGAGAAATACCCTGACCGTTTCTACGGCATGACCGCCATCTGCCCGCAGGACCCCGAATGGTCTGCCGCCGAGCTGAAACGCGGCAAGGAGGAGCTGGGCTTTCGCGGTGTGCAGGTGAACAGCCACACGCATGGGCACTATCTGGATGAGCCGCAGTTTGACCCGATCCTGCGCGCCTGCGCCGATATGGACATTCCGCTCTACATCCACCCGCAAGGCCCGCCTGATGACATGATCGGCACGATGGTGGATGCCGGCCTTGAAGGCGCGGTGTTCGGCTTTGCTGTGGAGACCAGCTTCCACGCCATGCGCCTGCTCACCACCGGCGTGTTTGACCGCTTCCCCAGCCTGCAACTGGCGCTGGGGCATGGCTGTGAGGGCCTGCCCTTCTGGATCGACCGGCTCAATTACATGCATCTCGCAGGCATCCGCTCCAAGCGGTACGAGCGCCTCAAGCCGCTGGAGCATGAGCTGCATTACTACATGCGCAACAATGTCTGGGGCACCAACTCCGGCCTGCCATCCCCCGCCTCGATCGAATTGATGATGAAGGTCATGGGTGAGGACCGGGTGATGTATGCGATGGATTATCCATACCAGTTCGTGCCTGCCGAAGTGGAGTTGCTGGACGACATGGAGATGAGCGCCGCAACCAAGAAGAAGTTCTTCCAGACCAATGCGGAAAAGCTGTTCGGCATATGAGTGACGCGGCAGCTGATCTGCGGGCGATGATCGCGGCCTATTGGAAGCCGCACGCAATCTGCGCGGCGGCCCGGCTGGGTCTGGCCGATGCGCTGGGCGATGCATCGCTGGATGCCGCCACGCTGGCCGCAAAGATAGACGCCGACGCGGCCAATCTGGAACGCTTCCTGCGCGCGCTCGCATCCATCGGCATCGTGCTCGACAAGGGTGACGGCACGTTTGCGCTGACCGAAATGGGCCAGCGCCTGCGCGCCGATCATGCAGAGAGCCTGCGCGGCATGGCGCGGCATGTCGGCACGCAACTGTCGCCCAGCTTCGCACAACTGACCGAGTGCGTGGCCAAGGGCCGCCCGCCCGAAGGCATCGCCTATGGCACGCAGGGTTTTGACGATCTGAATGATGATGCAAAGGCAGCGGCGATCTTCAACCAGGCCATGGTCGACAGCTCCCGCCGTTTCGCAGCGGAAGCGGTGCAGGCCTATGACGTGACCGGCTTTGCCAGCTTTGCCGATATTGGCGGCGGGCACGGCATGGTGCTGGCCGAACTGCTCAAAGCCGCGCCGGACGCAACCGGCTTCGTGCTCGACCTGCCGCATGCAGAGGAAGGCGCGAAGGCGCTGTTTGCCAGGCAGGGCGTGGCCGACCGCGCGCGCTTTGTGGGCGGCAGTTTCTTCGATCCGATCACCCATGCGGCAGACTGCTACATGCTCAAATATATCCTGCATGACTGGGATGATGAGCATGCCCGCCAGATCATCCGCCGGGTGGGCGCCGCGGCCCGCGATCATGGCGCCACCGTGCTGCTGATCGAGCGTATCCTGCCCGAGACAGTGCAGGAACGCGGCGATCATGCCATCGCGATGTACGGCGACATGACCATGATGCTGTGGAACGGCCGCGAGCGGACGAAGGCGCAATTTGAGCAATTGCTGGCCGAAGGCGATTTGGTTTTGACTCGCACGGCGGCTCTGTCAGACAACCATTATGTGATTGAAGCGCTAAGTAATTGAGGCCGGGCCTGCGCAGTGATCGCGGGCCGGTGTTGGGGAGTGAGATGATGACGACATATGGCGTGACCGGTGCCAGCGGACAGCTGGGCAAATTCGTGCTGAATGAGCTGCTGGAGAAAGTCGCCGCGAGCGACATCGTGGCGTTTGGCCGCGATACCTCCAAGCTGGCTGATTATGCTGCCAAGGGCGTCACCGTCAGAGCGATCGATTATGACAAGCCGGAGGAATTGCCCGCTGCGCTGGCAGGCGTTGATCGCCTGCTGCTGATTTCCGGCAGCGCGCTGGGTGAACGCCCGCGCCAGCATGCCAATGTGATCAACGCCGCAAAGGAAGCTGGCGTGGATTACATCGCCTATACCTCCATTCTCGAGGCCGAAACCACGCCGATCAAGCTGGGGCGCGAGCATCAGGCGACCGAGGAAACGCTGGCCGCCAGCGGCATCGATTACGATCTGTGCCGGATGGGCTGGTATAACGAAAATTACATCGGCTCGCTCGCTCCGCAGGTGGAACATGGCGTGATCACCGGGGCGCAGGGACAGGGGCGCATATCGTCCGCCAGCCGCGCCGATCTGGCCGCTGGCCTTGCCGTGGTTCTGGTCAAGGGCGAAGGCGGCACCACCTATGATCTGGCTGGAGACACCAGCTGGACGATGGAAGACTTCGCCGCCGAAGTCAGCAAGCAGGCAGGTAAGCCGATCAAATATGTCGACATGCCCGAAGCCGAATATGCCAAATCGCTGGAGCAGGTTGGCCTGCCCGGTTACATCGCCGCCGTCGTCGCCAACTCGGCAGCGGCAACGGCAAAGGGCGCGCTGGAGAATGACAGCCGCACGCTGAGCGGGCTGACCGGACGAGCGACAACACCAATTTCGCAGACAATTGCGAGCGCGTTGAAGAACTGACAACCGGCCTTTCGCAAGGCAGGTATCTCGGGTGGGAGAGGGCAATAATGGCGACAACCGCCAACGATAAGGCGCCGGTCACGAACAAGATCAGCAAGGCTGGCTGGTATGCGCTGACGCTGGTTTCGGCTGCGCAGGCGATGAGCCTGCTCGACCGGCAGATCCTGTCCATCCTCGCCAATGACATTCGTGAGGATCTGGGCATCGGCAATGCCGAGATCGGCCTGCTCTACGGCACCGTGTTCGCGCTGTTCTATGCGCTGTTCTCGCTGCCGCTGGGCCGTCTGGTCGATGGCTGGACGCGCACCAAGCTGCTGGCCATCTGTCTGGCCACATGGTCGTTCTTCGCCGGTCTTTCCGCCTTTGCCGGGGGCTTTGCGCTGCTGGCCATTTCGCGCCTTGGCGTGGGCATTGGTGAAGGCGCGACGCAGCCCGCTGCCAATTCGATCATATTCGACATGTTCCCCAAATCCCGCCGCGGCATCGGCATGGCCGGGCTGGGCGTGGGTCTGGCCATCGGCCTTGGCCTGTCGATGGCGCTGGGCGGTATCGTGGCGCAATGGTGGAACCAGATTTACCCCGATGGCAATGCACCGCTGGGCTTTTCCGGCTGGCAGTTCGCCTTCATCGTCGCCGCCCTGCCGGGCTTTCCGCTAGCCTATCTGATCTACCGCATGAAGGAGCCTGTTCGCGGGGCGATGGACGGGCTGGTCACGCCCGAAGACCCGCATCCCTTCAGGGCCAGCGCCGATGTTCTGGGATCGGTCACGCCGGGCACCAACTGGTATTACCTGTGGCGGCGCGATGCGAGCGCGAAGCAATGGGCGACCAATCTGATCGGCCTCGCCGTGATCCTGCTGTCCTGCCTTGCGCTGGTGCGGCTGACGCAGAGCTTCTCCCCGCGCCCGTCGCTGGATATTTACGGACTGGCGATCGATCCGCACTGGCTGCAATGGGGCGTGGCCGCGTTCGGCGCCTTCGTGGTGCTCAACCTGTTCCAGAGCTTCAAGCTCAAGGACTTGCCCGCCTACAAGGTGATCCTCAGCCCGTCGCTGATCATGCTGATGGTGGTGGGTGGATTGCAGACCGCGATCAATTACGGCGTGATGGCCTTTACCCCCACCATGCTGATCACCGATTTCGGCCTTTCGCAGGCGCAGGCTGGCGTGCAGTTCGGCTTGCTGGCGGCCGGACTTGGCATATTGGGGCCACTGGCCGCCGGGCCGATGTCGGATTTTCTGGCCAATAAGCTGGGCCAGCGCGGCATGGTGTTTCTGGTGCTGGGGTCGCTGGCGATTTCACCCTTCTTCGGCATCTGGGCCTATAACGCCGAAACAGTGAGCGATTTCTACCTGCGCTTCATCGTCTACAGCCTGATCCTGACACTGTGGCTGCCGCCTGCCTATGCACTGATGCTGGGGCTGGTGCTGCCGCGCATGCGGGGCATCACCTTCTCCACCTACATGATCATCCAGACGTTGCTGGGCCTTGGCCTCGGCCCGTATTTCGTGGGCATCGTGGCCGATCAGAACGGCGGCGACCTGGCGCAGGCGATCATCTCGGTCAACGTGGTGGTGCCATTCATTATCGTGCTGCTGCTGGCGGTACTGGTGCGCTTCCGCAGGGATGAGGCCAATATGGTCGAGCGTGCGCGCGCTGGCGGGGAACAGATCTGACCATGACCAATGTCCGTGAAGCATCCTTCGCCGTGTTCGCCCATTTCGGGGTGGACCGGCTGTTCGGCAATCCCGGCAGCACAGAGCTGCCCATGCTCAAGGCCATGCCTTTCCCCTATGTGATGGGCCTGAACGAGGCGGTGGTGATGGGCATGGCCGATGGCTATGCGCGGTCCAGCGGCAAGCCTGCGCTGGTCAACCTGCACTCATCCGCAGGCACCGGCCATAGCCTGGGCAATCTGTTCACCGCCTACAAGAACAACGCCCCGATCGTGGTGACGGCGGGGCAGCAGGCGCGCTCCATCCTGCCATACGATCCGTTCCTTGGGGCGGAGCGGCCGACCGAATTTCCGCGCCCCTACGTCAAGTTCGCGATTGAGCCTGCCCGCGCGCAGGATGTGCCGCTGGCCCTTGCGCGCGCCTTTGCCGTGGCGCTTACCCCGCCGATGGGGCCGGTGTTCGTGTCCATCCCGGTCGATGACTGGGAGCGGGAGTGCGACATGCCCGCCCTGCCCGACCTGTCGCTGCGCACTTTCCCCGATCCTGCCGGTATCGAGAAGATCGCCGCCATGATCGAAGGTGCGCGCAATCCGGCGCTGGTGATCGGCACGTCCGCAGCCAATTCCGGCGCGTGGGACAATGCGATCGCGCTGGCCGAAAAAGCCGGCCTGTCGGTCTGGTCCGCGCCCTATGCCGCGCGGGAGACTTTCCCCGAAGATCACCCGCAATTTGCCGGCTTCCTCAACGCCTGGCGCGATCAGATCCGCGATGCGCTGGCTCCGCATGATGCGATCCTGGTCGCTGGCGCGCCGGTGTTCACCTATCACGTGGAGGGCAGCGGTCCGCACTGGCCCGAAGGTGCGGCGCTGATGGCGCTGTCCGATGATCCGAAGCACCTGTCCAACCTGCCGGGCGGCGGCGGGGTACTGGGCGATATCAGCGCCGGACTTTCCATGCTGACGCAGCGCCTGCCCGCGCGCGCCTTTGCCGGCGCCACGCACCAGCTGATCGACCCTGCGCCGGAAATGACCTCATCCTACGTGCTCAAGCGTATTGCCGCTTTGCGCCCGAAGAATGCCGTGGTGGTGGAAGAAGCGCCCACATCGCGCGGGCCGGAGCATGTGACCCTGCCGATCACGCGCGAGGGCGGCTTCTATTCCTGCGCCAGCGGCGGGCTTGGCTATTCGCTGCCCGCAGCAGTGGGCGTGGCGCTGGGTCAGGATGACAAGGTCATCGCCATTCTGGGTGACGGCGCGGCCATGTACACGATCCAGGGCCTGTTCACCGCGCGGGATGAGGCGGCCAATGTCAGCTTCTGCATCATGAACAATTCGGCCTATGCCGCGCTGACCGGGTTTTCCGGCGAGTTTGGCATGAACCACGTGCCGGGCTGCGATCTGACCGGCCTCGATTTCGTCAAGCTGGCCGAGGCTCAAGGTCTGGCCGCAAGGCTGGTGGATAGCGTGGACGCGCTGGACGAGGCGCTGCAATGGAGTTTTGCGCAAGACCGCCCGACGCTGCTGGATATCCGCATCGCCTGAACGGTCAGGTCACCCGCCATACCCACAGCTTGATTGAATTGGCATAGCGCGCGCCGCTGCACACGAAGATTGACCGGTTCATCCAGTCATAGGGGCCTGTGGGGGCGATGAATTCTGGCACGGTGCGGAAGTAATATTCCGCCGGATCGACATCCTCCCCCCGGCGCAGGCGGTCCATCACTTCGGGCGGGCCGTGGCGCAGACCCTTGTTGCGGATCTGGATCAGCGCGCCGTCGTCGGTCTCTATGGCATAGATGGCATCGGCCACGGTCACACCGTCTGGCCGGGTCAGCTGCCAGTCGGCAGAATTGCCCATCAGCTTGCCGGAGATTTTGGGCCCCTTCACATATCCGCCGGGGCATATCGGGATGATCCGGCGGGTGCCGTCCACCACCGGCCCGATCTCTCGCGGGGCTTCCAGTTCGCCGCCCGCTTCATAAACGAATTCCAGTTCTGGCTTGATCATGAGCGCACTCCCCTCAGTATCCCCAATTCATTAACTGTATCGGTTATCGCTTGTAATCCATTATTACCAATCAGCGCGCATTTGCCACGCGGGCGAAATAGCCCAGAACCTCGCCATCCAGCCATTCAGGTTCCGCTGGCGGGTTATAGCTGAGCTTGACGATGACCGTGCCGCTGGCCGGGTGGACATAGATATATTGCCCCGCCAACCCGACAGCAGCAAAGGCACCCGGCTCATTATCAACCTGCCATGTCTGCAGGCCATAACCGGGCAAAGGCGCGCCGGTTGGCTTCATCACGGTCATCTGGTCCACCCAGCCTTCGGGCAGGATGCGCGTGTCACCCGCCATGCCACCAGCCAGCATCACCTGCCCCAGCCGGGCAAAATCGCGCAATGTCGCATTGAAGCCCATGCCATTGAGCGCGCGACCTTCACCCACAGGTCCATCTGCCAGGAAATGGCCGTCAAATTCTGCGCCCATCGGCTGCCAGATGCGGCTTTCCATCAGATCTTCCAGCTTCTGGCCGGTTGCCTCCTCCAGCATCCAGCCCAGCACGGCAGTATCGAGCGTGGCATAGTTGAACTGCGCCCCCGGCTCCGCCCTGTTTCCAAGATCAACGGCGAAATCGGCAAAGCGGGCTTTGTTCTCTACAATCGCAGTCTGGTGGATCAGCCCGGCAAGGCTGGGGTTTTCGCCGAAATCATAACGCTCCAGGATATCCGCGCCCGACCGCATTTCCAGAATGTTGCGGATGGTCGCCCGCCCGTAAGCGCCGCCCGCAAGCTCCGGCACATAGGTGCTGACCAGGTCATCCAGCGAGGCAATCTCGCCGCGGTCCAGCGCCTGCCCCACCAGCATGGCGGTGAGCGTCTTGGACATGGAAAAGGCAATATGCGGCGTTTCTGCCGTCATCCGGTTGCGGTAATCCTCAAACACCACGTCGCCATCGCGCAGGACGATAAAGCCATTGGTGAATGTGCGGTCCGCCCATGCAGCGTAATCCGCGTCCTCGCCCGCAACCGTGGCGGCGGGCATGGTGAAACCTTCGCGGCGCGACAATTCCCACGTATCCGCAGGCGCTTCCACCATGCGGAAGGCGAAGACATCCTGCGTATTGCGAAATGTGAAGCTGTTGACGTCCGGATTGAGCAATTGCCAGCGCATGGCGATGGTGGCGGCAGAGGGTGGCAGGCTGCCAAAGGCCTCGTCTGCGGCGGCTTCGACCGGGGCATTATCGATATCCTGCTGCGCTTCGCATCCCGAAACGGCCAGCAGCATTGCCAGACCAAACCCCAGCCGCCTTGCCCGCGGCATTCCAATTCCGATCATGTCATCCCCCCGTACGTGTTATTTTCGTCAGACTAGCTCCACCACGTCGGCAATGGAATTGAGAATGCGGCTGGGGCGATAGGGGAAGCGGGCGACGTCTTCCTTCCTTGTCGATCCGGTCAGCACCAGGATCGTCTCCAGCCCGGCCTCTATGCCGGCGACCACATCGGTATCCATCCGGTCCCCGATCATCATGGTGGCCCCGGCATGGGCATCGATCCGGTTCATGGCGGAGCGGAACATCATCGGGTTGGGCTTGCCCACAAAATATGGCTCCGCACCCGTCGCCTTGGTGATCATCGCCGCCGCTGCGCCGGTTGCAGGCAGCGGACCTTCGGGGGATGGACTGGTGACATCGGGATTGGTGGCGATGAAGCGCGCACCCTTCTGGATCAGCCGGATCGCCTTGGTGATCGCGGCGAAGGAATAGGACCGCAGTTCGCCGATCACCACGTAATCGGGGTTGGTATCGGTCATGGTGTAGCCGACATCGTGCAGCGCGGTGGTCAGCCCCGCCTCGCCGATCACATAGGCGCTGCCGCCGGGATGCTGCGCCGCCAGAAAGCCGGCAGTGGCCAGTGCGCTGGTCCAGATCGATTCCTCGGGCACATCCAGCCCGGCCTGCGCCAACCGCGCCGCCAGATCGCGCGGGGTGTAGATGGAATTATTGGTCAGCACGAGGAAGCGGCGCTGCTTCTCCTGCAATCTGGCGATGAATTCAGCCGCACCGGGAATAGCCTCGCCCTCTTTCACAAGGACGCCATCCATGTCGGTGAGCCAGAAGGTGGGCGGATCGCGGTCTGTTGTCATGCCCGCACAGGTGCAACCTGCGCGGGCACAAATCAATGACTCAATGGGTTACTCAAGCCGCTTCCAGCACCTTTGCCGTCAGCCCGATGTCTTCGCTGCGGGCGAAATTGCCGTGCAGGCCGAAGCGCAGGCGGATGGGGCACTGGATTGTCGCCAGCGGACCCTTCTCGATATCGAGCGCGTCGAACACCACCAGATCGGTGCGGTGTTCCTCCAGCCGGTTGACCAGCATCACGATCCAGCCGTCGCCTTCGGCGCTGTCCTTGGTGCGCGGCACGAAGCACGGTTCCTGCAGCGATGATACGGGTCCGCACCACCAATGCTGCTCGGCTCCGCTTTCAAGGTCTTTCAGGAACAGGCAATTCATCAGGAAGCCGCCGGCGCTGCCGCCTTTCAGCTCGCACGGGCGCTTCATGTCCATTTCCAGGCCCCAGGTGTAGCGGTTCTTGACCCCGGTGAAGCGGTCATCGATGCGCGGGAATTCGCTCGCGGTTTCGGTCAGCGGAGTGATCGAATCGAAATCCTCGCCATTGCTGGCCATGTCCACGGTCCAGCGGGTCAGCTTGCTCATCGCTTCCATGCCGTTGAACGGTTCGCCGTGCACATCGGGAAAGAAGGGGAACATGTTGTTCTTCGCTTCGGGCACGATGAAATGCACCTTGGTGCCATCCTGCCAGGCGTTGACCGTGTGGCTGGCGAAGCAGTTGTCGCGCTTGAACCAGCGGATATCCTCATCCTTCAGGTCATCGCGGCGCGGGATGATGCCCAGGTACACCGGCATGGTGGTGTCAAAGCCGAAATGCGGCTTCTTCTGTTCCAGCCGTTCCCACGATCCGATTGAAGGCACGATGTGCAGCACCAGGTAATCCTCGGTGATCGCGAAGTCGTGCATCATGCAGTAATAAGGCACCTTGAACCACTTCTCGCGCACCAGTTCACCGTCGGGGCTGACCTCCATGTAGGACACGTCGTCGCTGCACAGGCCTGACGCGGCATAGCCGATGGCGACCATGTTGCCGGTGTGCGGATCGATCTTGGGATGGGCGGTGAAGGTCTGGCTTTTCATCGCGCCTTCCCATGTCTCGAACGCCTCGGTCTCCATCGTCACCGGATCCATCACCAGCGCGGGCGAATCTTCCTTCATCGCCCACAACTTGCCGGCATAGATCCAGGCATTGGTGTTGGCGGTGGAGCGAATCATGCCCTTGACGCTGGGATCATCGGTCAGCGGGTTGCGATACATGCCGAACAGGCCGCGGCCCGCCTCCCGTTCCGCCTTCCACTTGTCCGTATGCGCCCAGCGCTGCTTGAAATCGCACTGGCCATCGTGGAAGTGAAAGCGGGTGATCATGCCGTCGCCATTGAAGGCGATATCGTCACCCAGCATGGGCGGAAACTGCGGATCGGGCTGCACGCGGAAGAATGCGCCATCCAGCTCGGCCGGGATCGTACCCGTGTGCTGAAGGTCGCGAATATCGGCCTCCACCCTGCTGGGCGTGTTGAAACCGGTGAAGCTCGGGGTATCTGGGAACTGCGCCATTTGGGTCCTCTCCTTGCGCATAATTGTATGCTCTACTAACAAATAGGCAATACGGCCATTGATCTGGCCTAAGGGGGGATGGGAACACCGTTTTGGCGCAGCCTGCATTGATCGATGACAATTCCGGAGGCGACGATACCCAGGGCAATGAGGCCCAGGGCAATGGTGTGGAGCTTGGTGCTCTGCACGGCATATTGGGTTTCCACATCCGTCTGGCGCATGGCGCCGTCTATCGCCATTTTACCGAGACCTTTGCCGATCTGGAGCTGACCCAGAAGCAGGTGAGCATGTTGTGGCTGGTGGGGGACCACCCGGGAATCGCCCAGATCGACGTGGGCAATCTGCTGCGGATGGACCGCGCCACCACCATGACCATCGTCAACCGCCTGCAGGACCGCGATTACCTGCGGCGGGAGCGGTCGAGCAGCGACGGGCGCAAGCAGGCGCTCTACCTCACAGCTGGCGGCGAAGCGGCGCTGGAACAGGCTAAACTGTGCATTGATGCGCATGAGGCATGGCTGAAAAGCCGCTTCACTGAGCAGGAAATCGAAAAACTGGTGGAAATGCTGGCGCGAATCCACGATTGAAGACCGCAAGGATTAGAGAGAGGACCAAACGAATGGCCGGAGCACCTGCCGGGGGCAACCCTGTAGCCGTGATGAATGATACGCCGATGGGGACGCGGCAAGTCATTGTCGTGTTCCTGATGGTGCTGCTTAACGCACTGGATGGGTTCGACGTGCTTTCCAGTGCCTTTGCGGCACCGGGCATCGCCGCAGACTGGGGCGTGGAGCGCGCAGAGCTGGGTATCATGCTGTCTGCAGAGCTGGTCGGCATGGGCTTCGGCTCGGTTATTCTGGGCGGCATGGCTGACAAGTTTGGCCGCAAGTTGACCATGCTCGCCTGCCTCGTGGTCATGGCCATCGGCATGTGGTTTGCGCATTCGTCCAACACCATTCTGGAAATCACCATCTGGCGCTTCATCACCGGGCTTGGCATCGGCGGCATGCTCGCCGCGACCAATGCTGTGGTGGCCGAAGTCACCAGCAAGACCGGTCGCAGCATGTCCATGGCGCTGTATGTCATCGGCTATCCGCTGGGCGGCGTGATCGGTGGCTTTGCCGCGCAAGGCTGGCTGCTGGTCGATTATGACTGGCGGGCGGTGTTCCTGTTCGGCTCGGTCGTAACCGCCGTGATGATCCCGCTGGTGATGCTGCTGGTGCCAGAAACGCCAGCGTATTTCGTCGCCAGCCGCCGCGAAGGCGCGCTGGAGAAGATGAACAAGTCGCTGGTGGCTTTCGGCAAGTCCGCAGTGGCGGCAATGCCGGTAATCAAGGACACTGGGACCAAGCCCAAGGTGACCGACATTCTGGCCAAGCCCAAGCTGCGCAAGATCACCCTGCTGCTGGCATTCGGCTATATGTTCCACACGCTGACCTTCTACTACATCCTGAAGTTTGCTCCCACGATTGTGGCGGGTGCTGGCTTCAGCCAGCCCGATGCGGCCAGCAGCCTGACCTATGCCAATATCGGCGGCGCGCTGGGCGGCTTCCTGTTCGGCTTCGTGATGCGTCAGTTTGACATCAAGGGACCGACTATTGCCGCCGCGCTGCTCGGCGTGGGTGCAGTGGCTTACTTCGGCCTTGGCCATGATTCACTGTGGGACTGGCGCGTCGCTGCCTTCCTGACGATGTTCTTCCTGAACGCCGCCATCGTGGGCTATTATGCAGCGTTCGCGCGCGGCTTCCCCGCCTACGCCCGCGGCACCGGCACCGGCTTCGTGCTGGGCGTTGGCCGTCTGGGCGCAGCGGGCTCGCCGATCATTGCCGGCTTCCTGTTTCAGGCGCTGGGCGATGAGGAACTGCTGACAGTCTCGCTGATCATGTGTTCAGGCGCAGTGCTGGGTGCCCTGCTGCTGTGGTTCCTGCCCAACGACGATGCCGATGCGGATATAGCAGCGGCCGAGCTGGCGCTGGACGAGGCGCAGGCCAAGGCTGCAGCGGCTGGCTAGAGAAATGCCCACCGCCGCCCCGCACACGGATGTGCGGGGCGGCGATGAGCGCCGGCTGACAACAGCCGGATCATATCAATGGCAATGCGCCAAAAAATGTAACGAAATGAGGTTCCGATAAATGAAAACCCGTGCAGCCGTAGCATTCGAAGCCAAGAAGCCGCTGGAGATCGTGGAGCTCGATCTTGAAGGGCCGAAGGATGGCGAAGTGCTGGTGGAAATCATGGCCACCGGCATCTGCCACACCGATGCCTACACGCTGGACGGGCTGGATTCCGAAGGCATCTTTCCGTCGGTGCTGGGCCATGAAGGCGCGGGCATCGTGCGCGAAGTTGGTCGCGGCGTAACCTCGGTAAAGCCGGGCGATCACGTGATCCCGCTGTACACGCCGGAATGTCGCCAGTGTAAGAGCTGCCTGTCGGGCAAGACCAACCTGTGCACCGCGATCCGCGCCACGCAGGGCAAGGGGCTTATGCCTGATGGCACCAGCCGCTTTTCCTACAAGGGCCAGACGATCTTCCACTACATGGGCTGTTCGACCTTCTCGAACTTCACCGTGCTGCCCGAAATCGCCGTGGCCAAGATCCGCGAAGACGCACCGTTCCAGTCCGCATGCTACATCGGCTGCGGCGTGACCACGGGCGTGGGCGCTGTCACCAACACCGCCAAGGTGCAGGTGGGTGACAATGTGGTGGTGTTCGGCCTGGGCGGGATCGGCCTCAACGTGATCCAGGGCGCGCGGCTTGCCGGTGCCAACAAGATCATCGGCGTGGACATCAACCCCGACCGTGAGGAATGGGGCCGCAAGTTCGGCATGACCGACTTCCTCAACACCAAGGGCATGAGCCGTGAGGACACGATCGCGCATATCGTCGCCATGACCGATGGCGGCGCGGATTACACCTTCGATGCCACCGGCAATACCGAAGTGATGCGCACCGCGCTGGAAGCCTGCCACCGCGGCTGGGGCACCAGCATCATCATCGGCGTGGCCGAGGCGGGCAAGGAAATCAGCACCCGCCCGTTCCAGCTGGTGACCGGGCGCAACTGGCGCGGCACGGCATTCGGCGGGGCCAAGGGCCGCACCGATGTGCCCAAGATCGTCGACATGTACATGACCGGCAAGATCGAGATCGATCCCATGATCACCCACGTGATGGGCCTGGAGGAGATCAACACCGCCTTCGACCTGATGCACGCGGGCGAGAGCATCCGCTCGGTCGTGGTCTTTTGAGTTGCAGGGCGGGACAGGCGCAATGGCCCTGTCCCGCCCGCACTGCTCCTGACAAACAGGGGCAAGGAAAAGATTTGTAACTAGATTATTTCACAAGGCCGAAGTTTTCGGCTATGTGATAAACCGAGTCCTGCGCATGGCGTGGGATGACAATTGAGGAGAGCCCCCGAAATGATCAACCATGTCTTCCTTGGCACCAACGATATCGAGAAATCGCGCGCTTTTTATACCGCGACAATGAAGGAACTGGGCGCGGAAGGTCATCCGCTGCCGCATGGTACGGTTTTCCCCACGGCCGAAAGCACGCTGGTGGTGGCCAAGCCCGCCAATGGCGAAGCGGCCTGCGTTTCCAACGGCGCGACCCTTGGCCTCAAGGCTGCGTCCTACGATGCGGTTGATGCCTGGCATGCTGCCGGCCTCGCCAATGGCGGAACCGACGATGGCGCACCGGGCTTCCGTGAGAACAGCCCGGGCAACATGTATGGCGCCTATCTGCGCGATACCGATGGCAACAAGATCTGCGCCTTCACCGCCAACGTCGGCCCGCGCTGATTCATGAGCATCTTCACCCATCTGGTGGTCGGGACCAATGATCCAGAGGCGTCTTGCGCATTCTACGATGCCACCTTCGGCGCGCTGGGCATTGTGGGCAACCGGATGGGTGAACGCGCCTATTACGGCGATTATGCCAATGGCTTTTTCTCTGTCGGCCCGCCGCGCGATGGTAAGCCGGCCACATTTGCCAATGGCGGGACGATCGGGCTCGGCGCGAAGAACCAGGCCGAAGTCGACGCATGGCATGCCGCGGGCCTTGCCCATGGCGGAACGTGCGATGGCCCTCCCGGTCGCCGCGACATGGCCGAGAACAAGCTCTACGGCGCTTATCTGCGCGATCCCACCGGTAACAAGCTGTGTGCTTTCACCACCAATGTGGAGGATTGATTCCAATGTATAGTCACCACATGATCGGCACCAACGATCTGGCCAGGGCCAAGGCGTTCTATGACGCCACCTTCACCGCCCTGGGCGGCAGCGAAGGCATGCTGGACGAGGTCAAGGGCCGCGTTGCCTATCGCCACAATGGCGGCGTGTTCATCGTCACCCGTCCGCGCAATGGCGAACCCGCCACCGCCGCGAATGGCAGCACCATCGGCTTTGCCGTGGACACGCCAGAGCAGGCCGATGCCTGGCATGCAGCCGGCGTAGTCGCTGGCGGCACCGCCATCGAAGACCCGCCCGGCGTGCGCGATCTGGGCGATCGCAAGCTTTACCTCGCCTATTTGCGCGACCCGGACGGCCACAAGCTGTGCGTCTTGAAGCAGGTTGATTGAAGGCATCGCAATGACACTCGAAACGGTCAGTGAAGCACGGTCATTCGGCGGCACGCAGGGCGTCTATTCGCATGACAGCGAAGCGACCGGCACGCCGATGACCTTTGCCGTCTATGTGCCCGAACATGTGGCAGGCACGAAACTGCCCGTGCTGTGGTATCTTTCCGGCCTCACCTGCACCCATGCCAACGTGATGGATAAGGGCGAATATCGTCGTTATTGCGCCGAGCACGGGATCATCCTTGTTGCGCCGGACACGTCCCCGCGCGGTGACGATGTGCCCGACGACGAAGGCTATGATTTCGGCAAGGGCGCGGGCTTTTACGTCAACGCCGTGCAGGAGCCGTGGGCCAAGAATTTCCAGATGCGCCAGTATGTCGAGCACGAACTGCCGCAGGTCATCGCGAAGCACTTCCCGGTCGATATGGACCGGCAGGGCATCACCGGCCATTCCATGGGCGGACACGGCGCGCTGACCATTTCGCTGCGCAATCCGGGTAAATACAGGTCCACCAGCGCCTTTTCTCCCATCGTCAGCCCGATCCACTGCCCGTGGGGCCAGAAGGCGCTTGGCGGCTATATCGGTGACGACAAGTCCGCATGGCGCGAATATGATGCCTGCGCGCTGATCGAAGACGGTGCGCGCCTGCCTGAACTGCTGGTCGATCAGGGTCACGCCGACAATTTCCTTGAGGAACAGCTCAAGACCCACCTGCTGGAGGAGGCCGTCCGCAAGGCGGGCATGAACGCCACCATCCGCCTGCAGGAAGGCTATGACCATTCCTATTTCTTCGTCTCTACATTCATCGGCGATCATATCGCCTGGCATGCTGAAAGGCTCAAAGCGTGAGCAGCAAAGAACACAAGATCGGTGAGATCATTGCCGAACATCATCGCCGCGAAGGCCCGCTTCTGCCGATCTTGCACGATGTGCAGGAAGAATTCGGCTGCGTTGATACGGAATCCGAAGCGATCATCGCCAAGGGGCTGAACCTGTCGCGCGCCGATGTGCACGGCGTGGTCAGCTTCTATCACGATTATTCGCCCACAGCCGATCCGCGCCCGGTGGTTCAGATCTGCCGTGCAGAGGCGTGCAAGGCGCGCGGCGTCGAGCAGATTATCGATGCCGCCAAGGCCGCCGCGGGTGAGCGGGTGGCGATCAAGACCGTCTATTGCCTCGGCCTGTGCAGCGCCGGCCCCGCCGCGCGCGTGGGCGATGACCTCCATATCCGGCTGGACAACCAGTCGGTCAGCAAACTGATCGAAAACGCATGACCATTATCAAGATTTCCGACGATGCCCTCGCCCGCGCTGGCGGCGCCGATGCGCTGGCCTCCGCTTTCGAGAAGAAGGGCTTTGAAGTGCACCGCACGTCCAGCTGGGGCATGCACTGGCTTGAGCCTCTGGTAGAGATCAACGGCATCGGCTGGGGCCCTGTCACGCTCAGCCGTGTTGACGAGATTGCCGATGGCGGCGCGGATGATATCTGCGTCGGCCCGATCGCCGCCCATCCCTTCATCACCGGCCAGACGCGGCTGACCTTTGCCCGCGCGGGCAAGACCCGTCCGCTTTCGCTGGAAGATTACGAAGCCAGCGGCGGCTGGAGCGGCCTGACGCGCGCCCGCCAGATCGGCGCCGAAAGGATCGTCGAGGAAGTGACCGCATCGGGCCTGCGTGGCCGTGGCGGTGCGGGCTTCCCCACCGGCATCAAGTGGAAGACCGTTCTGGGCGCACCGGGACCCAAGAAATACATCGTCTGCAATGCCGACGAAGGCGACAGCGGCACCTTTGCCGATCGCATGGCGATGGAAGGCGATCCGTTCGCCCTGATCGAAGGCATGGCGATTGCCGGTGAAGCCGTCGGCGCGGACCAGGGCTATATCTACCTGCGCAGCGAATATCCCGACGCGATCCGCAAGCTGAATGCGGCGCTGAAGCTGTGTGCTGACATCATCGCCCCGTTCAAATGCGAAGTGCGCGTGGGCGCGGGTGCCTATGTCTGCGGTGAGGAAACCTCGCTGCTCAACTCGCTGGAAGGCAAGCGCGGCGAAGTGCGCGCCAAGCCGCCACTGCCCGCGCTGGAAGGCTTCCTTGGCCGCCCGACCGTGGTCAACAACGTGCTCAGCCTGGCTGCCGTGCCGCATATCCTGATGCAGGGCGGCGCTGCCTCTTATGCGGAGCGCGGGATGGGCCGGTCAAAGGGCACCATGCCGATCCAGCTGGCCGGTAACATCAAGCATGGCGGCCTGTACGAAGTGGCGTTCGGCATCACCCTGGGCGAGCTCGTCAACGATATTGGCGGCGGCACGGCCAGTGGCCGCCCGGTCAAGGCGGTGCAGGTTGGCGGCCCGCTGGGCGCGTATATCCACCCTGACCAGTTCGACATTCCCTTCGATTACGAGGCCTTTACCGCAGCCGACGCGCTGATCGGCCATGCCGGTGTGACCGTGTTCGATGACACCGCAGACATGGGCGAGATGGCCCATTTCGCGATGGAATTCTGTTCTGCCGAAAGCTGCGGCAAGTGCACGCCGTGCCGCATTGGCGCAGTGCGCGGGCAGGAAATCATCGAGCGTATCCGCTCCGGCGGGCGCAAGCGCGACGGTGTCGAGATGACCCCGCAGATCCACAATGCACCCAAGAACGAAGGCCGCAGCGCTGCTGAGGAAATCGGCCTGCTGACCGATCTGTGCGAGACGATGAAGTTCGGCTCTCTGTGTGCACTGGGCGGCTTCACCCCCTATCCGGTGATGTCCGCGCTGCGCAACTGGCCGGAAGACTTCGTGGGCGATCCCGCGGCCATCGCCAACGCGCTGGACGCGGCCAAGTAATGATCCTGGGCGTTGTCCTTGCAGGTGGCTTGTCCACCCGTTTCGGCAGCGACAAGGCCGTGGCGCATCTGGATGGCCGCACGCTGATCGCCCGCGCGGTGGATGCGCTGTCCGCATGGTGCGACAAGGTGGTGATCGCCGGGCGCGACTCAGGCCCGGAAACGGGCAATACCGCATGCATCCCGGACTGGCCGCGCGCCGGAATGGGGCCGTTGGGCGGTATTGCCGCAGGCCTGAGACACGCGCACAAGCATGATTATGATGGAATCCTCACCTGCGGGGTTGATTCTGTCGCATTACCGCAAGATTTGTTGTCGGATCTTTCACCGGCTCCGGCATATCTTGAAACACAACCGGTTATCGGCCATTGGAAGACTGATAACGCAGGCGCAGTCGAGGCCATCCTCCAGAGTGAAGGACGCCATTCGATGATTGCCTTCGCAAAGTCCGTGAACGCGCGGGCCGTGAAGACCGCGTCAACACCGGCAAATATAAACACCCCGGCCGATTTGGCCGCGATGGAGCAGAACGATGGGATTTGAACGCCAGAAGGATTTCGGGACACCCGAGGTCAAGTCCGACGAAACGGTTACGCTGACCATTGATGGCCGCGAGATCACCGTTCCTGCCGGTACCAGCGTGATGCGCGCGGCTGCCGAATCGGGCGGCGACATTCCCAAACTGTGCGCCACGGACAATGTGAAGAGCTTCGGCTCGTGCCGTCTGTGCCTGGTGGAAATCGAAGGTGCGCGCGGAACTCCCGCCAGCTGCACCACCCCCGCCGCCCAGGGCATGGTCGTCAAGACCCAGACCCCGCGCCTGCAGAAGCTGCGCAAGGGCGTGATGGAGCTGTATATCTCCGATCACCCGCTCGATTGCCTGACCTGCTCGGCCAACAATGATTGCGAACTGCAGGACCAGGCCGCCAATGTCGGCCTGCGCGATGTGCGTTATGGCTATGAAGGGGCGAACCACCTTTCCAAGAAGGCGGACACGTCCAACCCCTATTTCACCTTCGATCCCAGCAAGTGCATCGTCTGCTCACGCTGCGTTCGCGCGTGTGACGAGGTGCAGGGCACTTTCGCACTGACCGTGGACGGCCGCGGCTTTGCCAGCATGATTTCCGCCGGCCAGACCACCGATGATTTCCTGTCCAGCGAATGCGTCAGCTGCGGTGCCTGCGTGCAGGCCTGCCCCACCGCCACGCTGCAGGAAAAGAGCGTCAAGGAAATCGGCACGCCGGAACGCGCCGTCGTCACCACCTGCGCCTATTGCGGCGTTGGCTGCACGTTCCGCGCCGAAATGCGCGGTGAGCAGCTGGTGCGCATGGTTCCGTGGAAGGACGGCAAGGCCAACCACGGCCATTCCTGCGTGAAGGGCCGTTTCGCTTGGGGCTATGCCAACCACAAGGACCGCATCACCAAGCCGATGATCCGTGAGAATATCTCGGACCCGTGGCAGGAAGTCAGCTGGGAAGAGGCGATCCAGTTCTCTGCCGACAAGATCACGGCCATCAAGGCCGAGCACGGCGCGCGCGCGCTGGGCGGCATCACCTCCAGCCGTTGCACCAATGAAGAAACCTTCCTGGTGCAGAAGCTGATCCGCGCCGGTTTTGGCGCAAACAACGTCGATACCTGCGCCCGTGTGTGCCACTCGCCCACCGGCTATGGCCTGTCGACGACGTTCGGCACCAGCGCCGGAACGCAGGATTTCGATTCCGCGATGGACACCGATGTGTTTCTGGTGATCGGCGCCAACCCCACGGATGCACATCCCGTGTTCGGCAGCCGCATCAAGAAGCGCCTGCGTCAGGGTGCCAAGATGATCGTGGTCGATCCGCGCCGCATCGATCTGGTGAAGAGCCCGCATATTGAAGCGGCGCACCATCTGCCGCTGCAGCCGGGCACCAATGTCGCCGTGCTGACCAGCATCGCGCATGTGATCGTGACCGAAGGCCTCGCCGCAGAAGACTTCATCCGCGAGCGCTGCGACTGGGACGAATATCAGGACTGGGCGCGTTTCGTTGCTGACGAAAAGCACAGCCCCGAATTCCTCGAGGCGGTGACCAAGGTTCCCGCACACATCGTGCGCGAAGCCGCCCGCCTGTTCGCCACCGGCGGCAATGGCGCGATCTATTACGGCCTGGGCGTGACCGAGCATTCGCAAGGCTCTTCCACCGTGATGGCGATTGCCAATCTTGCCATGGTGACCGGCAATATCGGCCGGTCCGGCGTGGGCGTGAACCCGCTGCGCGGCCAGAACAACGTGCAGGGCGCCTGCGACATGGGCAGCTTCCCGCACGAACTGCCCGGCTATCGCCACATCGCCGGCCAGGAAGTGCGTGAGCTGTTCGAGAACGATTGGGGCGTAATCCTCGATCCCGAGCCCGGCCTGCGCATTCCCAACATGCTGGATGCTGCGGTCGATGGCAGCTTCAAGGCGATCTACATCCAGGGTGAGGACATCTTGCAGTCCGATCCCGATACGCATCACGTGTCCGCCGGCCTTGCCGCGATGGATTGCGTGATCGTGCACGACCTTTTCCTGAACGAGACAGCCAATTACGCGCATGTCTTCCTGCCGGGTTCCACCTTCCTGGAAAAGGAAGGCACCTTCACCAATGCCGAACGTCGCATCCAGCCGGTGCGAAAGGTGATGGAACCGGCCAATGGCTATGAGGACTGGGAAGTGACCCAGCTGCTCGCCAATGCCATTGGCTGTGACTGGACTTACACCCACGCCAGCCAGATTCTGGACGAGATTGCCCGCCTTACGCCCACGTTTGCAGGTGTGAACTGGGCACGCGTCACCAGTGGAGAGCCGCTGCAGTGGCCGGTCAATGACAAGGCGCCGCAGGGCAGCCCGATCATGCATGTGGACGGCTTCGTGCGCGGCAAGGGCAAGTTCGTCGTCACCGAATATGTGCCGACTGATGAGAAGACCGGCCCGCGCTTCCCGCTGCTGCTGACTACCGGCCGCATCCTGTCCCAGTACAACGTCGGCGCGCAGACACGGCGCACCGGCAACAATATCTGGCACAGCGAAGATGTGCTGGAAATTCACCCCACCGATGCCGAAAATCGCGGGCTTGCCGATGGCAGCTTTGCGCGCCTGGCCAGCCGTGCGGGTGAAACCACACTGCGCGTGCAGGTGACGGATCGCGTGGCACCGGGCGTGGTCTATACCACCTTCCACCACCCCGATACGCAGGCCAACGTGGTGACCACGGACAATTCCGACTGGGCCACCAACTGCCCTGAATACAAAGTCACCGCCGTACAGGTCACGCCGTCCAACGGCCCCAGCGAATGGCAGGAAGAGTATGCCGATCTGACCGCGATGGCGCGCCGGATAGCGAATGAACCGGGCCGCGAAGAACTGGAGCCAGCCGAGTAATGGACATCAACAAGCTGCGCCGCATGGCCGACCAGATCGCGACGAATTTCGCCGCCATCGGCCATGACAATGCCGTGCTGGCCACCGCCGATCACATCAACAAGTTCTGGGACCCCCGGATGAAGGCGCAGATCTTCGCCGATGATCGCAGCGCGCTGTCCGCCATTGCCGGTCTTGCGATCGAGAAGCTGGCACGCGGAGCCGATCCGGCACCGCAGACCCGCGCGACCCAGTTCAACAAGGTTGACGAGGTTGGCCATTCCGACGCCGGCTGAGCCGGTTGAATACACCAGGGATGGCCATTGCCACCCCGTCGCGCGCAGCTTTGTGCCCGAAGTGCCGGTGGCGCTGGAATATAACGGCCTGTCCTATGCGGTGATGATGGCCAGCCCGAGTGACCTGGCCGATTTCGCGCTGGGCTTCGCGCTGACCGAAGGGCTGGCGCAGTCCGCCGCAGACGTAACCGATCTTGACGTGGTGGAAGTGGACGCAGGCTGGATCTGCCGCGCGCAATTGTCCGGCCTCGGCATCGAAAAGCTCACCGAACGCGTGCGCACCCGTGTGGCGGAAAGCAGCTGCGGCCTGTGCGGGATTGAGAACCTGGAGGCGGTGGGCAGGCCACTGCCCCAGGTCCCCGCACACAAGGCGCTCGACCCGCAGGCGATCTTCGCCGCGCTATCCAAATTGCGCGATCACCAGCCACTGACCAAGGCCACCGGCGCCGCCCATGCGGCTGCCTTCTGCACGCCCGATGGCACCATCCTGACAGCGCGCGAGGACGTGGGCCGCCACAATGCGATGGACAAGCTGATCGGCGCTCTGGCCACGGCGGGACAAAGCGCGGCAGACGGCTTCATCCTTTCCAGCGCCCGCTGCTCCTACGAAATCGTCGAAAAGGCCGTCCGCGCCGGAGCGCACACGCTGGTCACCATCTCGCTGCCCACCAGCATGGCGGCGGAGCGGGCCAAGGCGGCGGGACTGAGCCTGTGGTGCCTGGCGCGCGATGACAGTGTGATTTGTGTGAATGAGGTTGGCTAGCAGCGTACTCCCGCACTTCGTCATGTTGAACTCGTTTCAGCATGACGTTCGGTCAGCGGCTACCGGCTCAACTGAAAAACCGCATGTTCCGCGCGCCAGTTCGCATTACCGCCGCCAATCTCTCGCCCTCCGGCGAAGAACCAGCATCCTTCCACCGTCACACCCTTGTCGGCGATCAGCTGGCGGAAATCGTCGACGGTCACGTGGTGGATGTTCTGCGTTTCATACCAGCTGACGGGCAGGTGACGCGTCACCGGCATGCGGCCGTGGAACAATAGCGCGAAGCGCATCCGCCAATAGGCGAAATTGGGGAAGCTGACGAAGGCCGTCTGGCCGATGCGCAGCAGCTGGTCGAGCAGGTAATCGGGCCGCTCCGCCGTCTGCAAGGTCTGGCTCAGGATCGCCACGTCAAAGGCGTGATCGGGATAGTCGGCCAGATCGCGATCGGCATCGCCCTGCACCACGCTGAGGCCGCGGCTGACGCATTTCTCCACCAGCTCGCCATCGATCTCCATGCCGCGCGCGTCCACCTGGCGTTGCAGGCGCAGCACATCCATCAGGTCTCCCTCACCGCAGCCGACATCGAGCACGCGCGCGCCCGGCGGAACCAGGCTGGCAATCTTGGCGAGGTCCGGGCGCAGTTCGCTCATGCCGGCACCGGATACAGATCGGTGAAGACCCGTTCCATCATGCGGCCCGGGTTCGCCTGCAAGCGCCAGCCAAGCTGCGCATACAGGTCTTGCGCATCCAGCGTGTGCAGGCCCCAGCGGCGCAGGCCCTGCAACAGCGGATGGTCCTGCAAGGCTGTCACCATCACCTTTGACAGGCCCCGCCCACGATGGTCTTCCAGCACATGGACATCGGCCAGCCAGGCGAAAGTTGCATAATCGGTGATGACCCGGGCAAAGCCCACCTGCGCATCCGCGTGCCGCACCGCCACGCACAGGCTGTTGGCCAGCGCGCGGCGAACGGTTTCCAGCGGAATCCCCTTCGCCCAATAGGAGCGCGCGAGATAGGCATGGGTTGCCTCCACATCGATGCGCGACTGGTCATCGGTCAATTCATAGCCAGCAGGCAGTTCGCTCATCCGATAAAGCCCTTCACCACGCGGTCCAGCGCCGGACATTCCAGCAGGAAGCTGTCATGCCCGTATGGCGCGGACAGCTCCACAAAGCTGACCGGCGCGGCCACGGCGTTGAGCGCGTGGACGATGTTGCGGCTTTCGGACGTGGGGTACAGCCAGTCCGTATCGAAGCTGACCACGCAGAAGCGCGTGTCGCCTGCGCCCCTGAAGGCATCGGCCAGGCTGCCTGAAGAACTTGCGCCGCCGTGCTCCTCCGCCAGGTCGAAATAATCCATCGCGCGGGTGATATACAGATAGCTGTTGGCGTCGAAGCGATCGGTGAAGGAAAGGCCCTGATAGCGCAGGTAGCTTTCCACCTGGAAATCGGCATCGAAGCCAAAGCTCTTGGCCTCACGGTCCTGCAGGCGGCGGCCGAACTTGTCGGTCAGGCCGGCTTCGGAAAGATAGGTGATATGCGCGGCCATGCGGGCGACGGACAGGCCCTTGTCCGGGCTGGCGCCGGTGCCGTAATAATCGCCCGCGTTCCAGTTGGGATCGGCCATGATTGCCTGCCGCCCCACCTCATGAAAGGCGATGTTTTGCGCGGAATGGCGCGCGGTGGTGGCAATCGCCAGTACGCGGTCGGTGCGCTCCGGGAAATTGGCCGCCAGGCTGAGCGCCTGCATCCCGCCCATCGATCCGCCGACAACGGCGTGCAGTCTTTCAATCCCCAGCGCATCGAGCAGCGCCACCTGCGCGCGCACCATGTCGCGGATGGTGATGACCGGGAAACGCATGGCATAGGGCCGGCCATCAGGCGCGAGCGAGGCAGGCCCGGTGGAGCCGATGCACGATCCGATCACATTGGCACAGATCACGTGATAGCGATTGGTGTCGATAGGCTTGCCGGGGCCGACCATGATTTCCCACCAGCCGGGCTTGCCGGTCAGCGGATTGGTCTTGGCCACAAACTGGTCACCCGTCAGCGCGTGGAAGATCAGGATGGCATTGGACTTGTCCGCCGCCAGCTCGCCATAGGTTTCATAGGCGATCTCGACATTGTCGAGCGCCTTGCCGCTATCGAGTGCCAACTGACGGTCCAGCGTGATGCTGGTCAAGTTCGATGCCGTTGCCATGGTCGGTGCGGACTTGGGACTTGTCGCCGATGCTGTCAATCTGCCTCTCAATCTACCTGTCAATTGCGGGCGCAAGGCGCTAATGGCGCTGCCGTGACTCGGGACAGTAAACAGCATGGCGCCAGCAGCGCCCCGGCCATGAAGCCATGGATCGCGGGCATCCATGCCTACGTGCCTGGCAAATCGCGCAGCGCGGACGGGCGCTCGCTGGTGAAACTCTCTGCCAATGAGAACCCGCTGGGTTGCAGCCCGGTGGCACTGGCCGCGCGGGCGGACGCGCAGGTGCCGTGGCTTTACCCCGATCCCGATTCCACCGCCTTGCGCGAGGCGTTGGGCGCGCTGCACGGCATGGACCCGGCGCAGATCGTGTGCGGCACCGGGTCGGGTGAATTGCTGACCCTGTCGGCCAGCGCCTTTGCCGGGCCGGGCGATGAAGTGCTGTATGTCCGCTATGGCTTTTCGCTGTATGAAATTGCCGCGCGGCGTTGCGGGGCGACCCCGGTGGAAGCGCCCGATGCCGATTTCGGCACCGATGTCGATGCGCTGCTGGGCTGCGTGAATGATCGCACAAAGGTGGTCTTCATCGCCAATCCCAACAATCCCACCGGCACCTATCTGCCGCGTGCGGAACTGGCGCGTCTGCACGCCGGCCTGCCTGCCGATGTGCTGCTGGTGATCGATCAGGCCTATGCCGAATATGTCGATCCGGCGCACGATGACGGGGGCATGGAACTGGCGGGCCAATATCCCAACGTGCTGGTCACGCGCACCTTTGCCAAGGCCTATGGGCTGGCGGGCGAGCGTGTGGGCTGGGGCTATGGCGCAGCGGATCTGATCGGCGCGCTGGGCCGCATTCGCGGACCGTTCAACATCAATAATGGCGCACAGGCGGTGACCACGGCTGCCGTGGCCGATCAGGATTTCGTGACCTCCACCCGCATTCACAACACGGCGGAGCGTGCCCGCTTTGCCACCGCGATAGAGGCCATGGGGAACTACGGATTGCGCGCCGTGCCCAGCGAGGCCAATTTCCTGCTGGTGCTGTTCGAAGGCAATCTGACCGCAGAAGCTGCGCACGATGGGCTGGCCCAGCGCGGCTATGCCGTGCGCTGGCTGCCCGGACAGGGCCTGCCGCAAGCCTTGCGCATAACCATCGGGACAGCGCAGCAAATGGATGATATTGCACGCGCCTTGCGTGAAATGGCAGAGGCCGCCCAATGAGCTTTTCGCACGTTGCCATTATCGGTCTTGGCCTGCTGGGCGGTTCCATCGGCCTGGCCGTCCGTGCCGAACTGCCGGGCACGAAGACCACCGGCTACGATGCCGATCCCGATGTCCGCGCCAGGGCGCGCGAACGCGGGCTGGCCGATACTGTCCTTGACGATCCCGCAGAGGCTGTGCGCGGGGCCGATCTTGTAATCCTGTGCGTGCCGGTGGGCGCAATGGGCGAAGCGGCACGCGCGATTGAACCCGGCCTTTCCGCCGATACGGTGATCAGCGATGTCGGTTCCTCCAAACGCAGCATTACCGATGCACTGGTGGCCGCGCTGCCGAACCACCAGATCATTCCCGCCCATCCGGTTGCGGGTACGGAAAACTCCGGGCCGGATGCGGGTTTTGCCACATTGTTCCACCAGCGCTGGTGCATCGTCACTCCGCCCGCCGGAGCAGACGCGGAAAAGGTCGCCTCGCTGGTCGATTTCTGGGAAAGCCTGGGCGCGCTGGTGGAGACGATGGATGCCGAGCATCACGATCTCGTGCTCGCCGTGACCAGCCATATCCCGCATCTGATCGCCTATACCATCGTTGGTACGGCGTCCGATCTGGAAGATGTGACGCGCAGCGAAGTGATCAAATATTCAGCCGGCGGCTTCAGGGATTTCACCCGCATTGCCGCCAGCGATCCCACCATGTGGCGCGACGTGTTCCTCAACAACAAGGACGCGGTGCTGGAAATGCTCGACCGCTTCCTGACCGACCTTGCCCTGATGCGCGAAGCAATCCGCGCCGGTGATGGCGAGATGATGCACGACACCTTCAGCCGCACCCGCGCCATCCGCCGCTCCATCGTGGCGCTGGGCCAGGACGACCCCCGCCCAGACTTCGGACGCGCCGATCACGAATAGGGTTGCGCGCTGTCAATGACCTGCAGGATTCGATAGAAACCAGCCCGGGGAGCGGAGAGATCGCCATGACCAGCCAGATTGCCACAATCGTTGCCTGCCCATCCTGCGCCGGGCTCAACCGCGTTCCAGCGGCGAAACTGGGTGCGGGCGGGAAATGCGGCAAGTGCCACTCCGCGCTGTTCACCGGCCATCCGGTCACGCTGACTTCTGCCAATTTCGCGGCGCACAGCGTGAAAAGCGACATTCCCCTGCTGATCGATTTCTGGGCCAGCTGGTGCGGCCCGTGCCGCCAGATGGCCCCGGCATTCGAGGCGGCGGCGGCGCAGCTGGAGCCGCATGTCAGGCTGGGCAAGCTGGATACGGAGGCCGAACAGGCCATTGCCGGGCGCTACCAGATCCGCTCAATCCCGACCCTGGCGATCATCTCCAAGGGCAAGGAAATTGCCCGCCAATCGGGCGCAATGCCCCAAGGCGCAATTGTCAGCTGGGCAAGGCAGGCGCTGAAAATCTGATCGCAGCATTGGGACGTGAACCGGGCCGACCTGTGCGCACGACCTGTGCGCACGGGCACCAGGGCGACGCCCTCTAGGTATTAACCGAGAGGGCCGGTTTAGGGAGACGTTTCAGCCGGTTGTCGCAATCCCCGCACACAGGTGCGGAGGATCGTATTTCATTCCCAGGCTTCAAGAACCGCTCACCGCGCAAGAAGGTTCGCCTCCACGGACGGCTGCGCGGTGAGAGCGAGTGGACCGACGTGCAGATCAAGGATCTGTCCGCCAGAGGACTTATGGCGGAAAGCGAGCACCCGCCTCCACGCGGCCATTACATCGAAATCCGCCGCCATAACCACATTCTGATTGGCGTGGTGGCATGGTCGAAAGGCAACCGCTTTGGCGTGGCACTGGCCGAAGAGACGGATATTGAGAGCCTGATTTCCGGCGTGCCGACCTGTCTCAACGGCGAGCGGCGCGATCTGGTGAAACGTGACAGGAAACCACGCGTCCTGCTGGTGCTGTCGACACCCAGTGACTGGAAATGGGCAGGGCGGGCATTGGAGCGCCTCGCGCTGATCGCTTTCGGCGTGATTGGCACCCTGTTCGTTGGCGAACTTGTTTATGAGGCGCTGGCAACCCCGATGGAGGCGATAGTCGAAGGCCTGCGGCTCTAGCGGCAATCCGTGAGGCGCTGAGCAAGGCGATTACCGGCGGCCAGCCTACTCCGCTGCCACTGCTTCCTTGTCCGCAAATGCGCGCGAGGCGAGGAAGCGCTCGGCATCCAGCGCGGCCATGCAGCCTGTTCCCGCCGCCGTCACGGCCTGGCGATAGGTGTGGTCCATCACGTCTCCGCAGGCGAACACGCCGGGGATATTGGTCTTGGGCGTGCCGGGCTGGGTGACGATGTAACCGCCCGCGTCGATCTCCAATTTACCCTTGAACAGCTCGGTCGCGGGCGCGTGGCCGATGGCAACGAAAGCGCCGTCCACTTCCAGCGTGCTGCGCTCTCCGGTCACGGTGTCGACCAGCTCGATATGGCCCAGAGTACCGTTTTCGGCAGGCACGAAACGCTCGACAGACTTGTTCCACAGCGCGGTGATCTTCTCGTTCGCGAACAGCCGGTCCTGCAGGATCTTCTCGCTGCGCAGCTCGTCACGGCGGTGGATCAGCGTGACATCGTCGGAATGGTTGGTGAGGTAGAGCGCTTCCTCCACAGCGGTATTGCCGCCGCCGATGACTGCCACTTTCTTGCCGCGATAGAAAAACCCGTCGCAGGTGGCGCAGGCGGAAACGCCCTTGCCGCCCAGCTCTTCCTCTCCCGGAACACCCAGCCACTTGGCCTGCGCGCCGGTGGCGATCACCAGCACATCGCCGATAAATTCATCGCCGCTGTCACCGATCGCCTTGAAGGGTGACCCATTGGCGAGGTCCACGTCCACGATCGTATCCCACATCATCCGCGTGCCGACATGCTCGGCCTGCTTCTGCATCTGTTCCATCAGCCACGGGCCCTGGATCACATCGGCAAAGCCGGGGTAATTCTCCACGTCGGTGGTGATGGTCAGCTGGCCGCCGGGCTGGATGCCCTGCACCACAATCGGCTCCATCCCCGCGCGCGCGCCATAGATGGCGGCGGAATAGCCTGCCGGGCCCGAACCGATGATGAGCATGCGGGTTTTATGGGTGGTCATGGAATCGCCTGTGTTTCTGGGTAGGCAATCGAGGTAAGCTGCGTGGCAATCCATTTCAACCGGACCGTGCCGGGTCTGTGGATAGGCGGCGGCTTTACAGGCACCGGCTTTGCGATAGTGTACCTGCAAAAAGCAGGATCAAGGGGAGAGAACGCGATGAAGCCGTTCGCAAAAATGGCGCTGGCCGCCTTGCTGCTGGCTCCTGTGCCGGCGCTGGCACAGCAAACCGAAGCCGAAGTGGGTGTGCCGCCCGCCGCGCCCGCGGATTGGCAGGCCCCGCGCACGCCTTGGGGCGATCCCGATCTGCGCGGCACCTATCCGCTGGAAAGCATGGGCTCCACCCCGATGCAGCGCCCTGCCCGCTTCGGCTCTCGCAAGCTGCTGAACGATGAGGAATACGCCCAGTCGCTGGATGCTGCGCGCGAACTGGCGGGCCTTGCCGACGTGGAGGACGAGGCCGGCGTACTGGGCAGCGGCAACTGGTTTGAACGCGGTGTTCCGCTGCGCCAGACATCGCTGATCGTGGAGCCTGCCGATGGCCGCGTGCCGCCGCTTACGCCTGCGGGCGAGGCGTTGCGCGCACAGATGCGCGACAGCTGGAACAACGAAGTTTTTGAAGGCCCGCAGGATTTCAATTCGCTGGACCGGTGCCTGTCGCGCGGGCTGCCCGCCACCATGATCCCCTTCCCCTACAATAACGGACTGCGAGTATTCCAGGCACCCGGCGTGGTGGTGATCAATCTGGAGATGATTCACGAGACGCGGGTGATCCACCTTGGTGAAGCCGCGCCGCCGCCGGGCACCCTGCGCACCTATCTGGGCCATTCGCGCGGTCATTGGGAAGGCAATACGCTGGTTGTGGAAACGACCCATTTCAACGGCCTTTCTCCCATGGTGATCGTGGGACCAAGCAACCGCCCCATCCCCACCAGCGAACAGTTGCAGGTGACCGAACACTTCACCATGACCGGGCCGGGCCAGGTCTATTACGAGGCATGGATCACGGACCCCGTGGTGTTGACCGATGGGTTCAAGATGGCTTTCCCGTGGACGCGGGACGACGAGTACCAGCCGTTCGAATATGCCTGCCACGAAGGCAACACCATCGTGCCTGCCTATGTGCGTGCAACCAGCCCGCGCTTTGCCGACTGGCGCGTGGCCAATGGCGGAACGCGCGAACCTGCCCCGGTAAACTGAAGCAGAAGCAGGCAGAGACGTCCCGAGACAGGCGAGGTACGGGGCAGAGAAAGACAGAAACCCCGGAAAGCCGCACAAAGGCGGCATTTGCGCTTGTCAAACCGGCGCTGGCGGGCGATTTTGGCGCAGCGCGAGGGAATGGACGCGCGGGAGGGATTTTCATGAGCGATATTATCAAAGGGCCGCAGCTGGACCGGCGCGGTTTCATGGGCGCAACGACGCTGGGCACGGGCGCGGCCTTGATCGGGCTTGGCGCGGGCAGCACGGCACTGGCGCAGGAAGCGCCCTCGGCAGCTCCGCAAGTGGACTTTCCCGATGAACGCGGTGCCTTTGGCGGCGGCGGCAGCGCGGCAGGAGCGGTCAACCGCACCGAGATGGACCTGTTCGATTGCGAAGTCGAAGGCCACCTGCCCACCGATCTGGACGGCGTGTTCTACCGTGTCGGGCCTGACCCGCAATATCCCAAGTCCCCTGAATACGCGGGCGACATTCCCTTCGATGGTGAGGGGCATGTGTCGATGTTCCGCATCAATAATGGCCATGTCGATTATCGCACGCGCTATGCCAGGAATGCTCGCTGGAAGGCGCAGCACGCGGCGCGCCGCAGCCTGTTCGGCATGTACCGCAACCCGTCGACGGACGATCCATCGGTGGCTGGCCTCAACCGCGGCACCGCCAACACCCAATTGTTCCTGCATCACGGCAAGCTGCTGGTGTTCAAGGAAGACAGCCCGCCTGTCTATATGGACCCGCTGACGCTGGACACGATGGACGAGGAATATACCTTCGGCGGCAAGCTGGAGAGCCAGACCCACACCGCCCATCCCAAGGTTGACCCGATGACCGGCGGACTGATTGGCTTTGGCTATGAAGCGACCGGCTTCCTGTCCAAGGACATCAACGTTTACGAAGCTGACCGCGCGGGCAACATCTTCTGGTCGGTGACGGTGGCAGCGCCCTATGCCGGCATGATGCATGATTTTTGCGTCACGCAGGATTACATCGTGCTGTACCTGACCAACATGGCCGCCGACGCTGCGCAGATCGCGGCCGGCGGGGTGCATTTCCGCTATGACAGCAGCCTGCCCACATATCTGGGCGTGATGCGGCGCGGCGGTGACGGGCGGGATCTGAAGTGGTTCACCGGCCCCAACCTGTTCTGTACCCACGTGATGGGCGGCTGGAACGAAGGCACGAAGATCACCGTCGACTGGGACGGCGGCGAGGGCAACCAGTTCCCCTTCTTCCCCAGCCTGCATGAACCGTGGGACCCGGTGAAGGGCACCGGCTATATCCGCCGCTTCACCGTGGACGTGGGCAGCCGCACCAATGACCGCTTCCAGTCCGAAACGATCTTCCCGGAAATCCAGGGCGTGCTCAGCCGTCAGGATGACCGGTTCCACACACTGCCCTATCGCTGGGGATATTTGCAGGTGACCGGCCCCAATGGCGGCTGGGCACTGATCGACCACCGCGAAGGCACCAGCAAGATCGCCAGCGTGGCGGGCTATTCACTGTCCGAAATGACCTTCGTGCCGCGCAGCAAGAATGCCGAGGAAGGCGATGGCTACCTGATCGGTCTTGGCTCCAGCATGGCAGAGGCCGGCCGATCCGACCTGATGCTGTTCGACACGTCAGACGTGGATGCGGGGCCGGTCGCACGGGTGAAGATGCCGTTCAGATGCGTGGGTCAGGTGCACGGCTTCTGGGCCGATGCGTCCGACATTCCAGGAGCAAATGCTGCATGATTTCGGGGATGCGCGCTGCCATTGCGGCGGGGCTGATGGGTTTGCTGGCCAGCTGCACGCTGGCCGATGCGCAAACCGACATAGAGCCGGGCCAGTGGGTTTCCACCGGGCGCACGTGGGATGAACAGCATTTCAGCCCGATGGACCAGATCAATGCCGATAATGTCGGCGATCTGGGCCTCGCCTGGTATGCCGATCTCACCACCGACCGGGGGCAGGAAGCCACTCCGCTGGTGCTGGACGGCGTGCTCTACAACACCGAACCGTGGAACATCACCACCGCTTATGATGCCGCCACGGGTGAGCAATTGTGGCGCTATGATCCGCAAGTTCCCTTGCGCTTCGGGCGGCTGGCCTGCTGCGATATCGTGACGCGCGGGCTTGGCGCCTGGCATGACAAGATATTGCTCGCCACGCTGGACGGGCGGCTGATCGCGCTGGATGCCAAAACCGGCGACGTGGTGTGGTCTGTCCTCACTGTCAACAATGCCATGAACTACACCATCACCGGTGCGCCGCGCGTCTATGATGGCAAGGTGCTGATCGGCAATGGCGGCGCGGAAATGGGCGCGCGCGGCTATATTTCCGCCTATGATGTCGAGACCGGCGACATGTTGTGGCGCTGGCACACCGTGCCCGGCAACCCGGCGGACGGGTTCGAGAATGAAGCGATGGAAACCGCGGCTGAAACATGGAGCGGCGAATGGTGGAAATCGGGCGGCGGCGGCACGGTCTGGGACTCGATGTCCTATGATCCGGCGCTGGGCCTGATCTACATCGGCACCGGCAATGGATCGCCGTGGACGCGCAAATACCGCAGCCCCGAAGGCGGCGACAATCTCTACCTCGCCAGCATCGTGGCGCTGGATGCCGAGACGGGCGAGTACCGCTGGCACTACCAGACCACTCCGGGCGAGGAATGGGATTATACCGCCACGCAGAACATGGTGCTGGCCGATCTGGAGATCGAGGGACGCCTGCGCCACGTGATCATGCAAGCACCCAAGAACGGCTTCTTCTACGTGCTGGACCGGGAAACGGGGGAGCTGATCAGTGCCGAAACCATCGCCCCGATCACCTGGGCCACCGGCATCGACATGGAAACTGGCCGCCCGATTGAAAACCCGGAGGCGCGCTATGGCACTATCCCGGTGATGGTCGGGCCGGGAGCTGGCGGGGCGCATAACTGGAACCCGATGGCGTTCAGCCCCGATACCGGCCTGGTCTATGTGCCGGTGACGGAAACCTACATGGCCTATGCTGCGGCAGAGACCTACACGCCGGGCCAGGGCCTGGGCACGGCCTTTTCCGGCCATGACGATATCCGCCGCCAGATCGCCGAATATGCCGATGCCCATTCCACCGGCTGGCTTTCCGCGTGGGACCCGGTGACGCAGACCGAGCGCTGGCGCGTTCCCTATGCCCAGAAGGGCAGCGGCGGCGTGCTCGCCACCGCAGGCAATCTGGTGTTCCAGGGCACCATCGGCACCACCTTTGCCGCCTATCGCGCCGATACGGGTGAGAAGGTATGGGAGATGCCGGTACAGAACGTGCCGATTGCCGCGCCCATCACCTATATGGTCGACGGCGTGCAATATATCGCCGTCAATGCCGGCTGGGGCGGCGGGCTTGCGCATGTGGAACGGGCACAGTTTTCACAGCTGTTCCTGGGCCGTCCGCGCCTGCTGGTGTTCAAGCTGGGCGGCACGGTGGAGCTTCCCCCGATGCCGGAGGAAAGCTTCGTCGTGCCCGAACTCAGCCCGCCGCCGCCGCTGGAAGGCGATGCCGCCAGCGTGGCCCTGGGCGAGCAGCTGTACGGCGCCAATTGCGCGATCTGCCACGGCAATAGCGCGCGCGGCGGGGTGAAGGACCTGCGGCACATGTCGCCCGCCACCCACGCCGCCTTCCTCGATATCGTTCGCGGGGGCAGCCGGGCGGCAAACGGCATGGCCAGCTTTGCCGACGTCCTGAGCGACGAACAGGCAGGCGCCATCCATAATTATCTGATCGCCCGCGCCAATGAGGACTGGGAAGCCAGCCACTAACAGCGGGATCGCAAATACGGGTCCACCGATGCAGGACCGGCAAATTCAAGGGAGAGGGTGACATGACAATCTGGAGAAACAGCCTGCTGGCGCTAGCCGCAACGGGCATGACCGCAACGGGCCTCGGCGCCATTGCCGCGCCTGCCGCCGCACAGGAATACCAGCGCTCCTACGCCGAGGACCGGGCCGAGATAGAGGACCTGATGGCGCGCTACCTGTTCGCCATCGATTACTTCGACTGGGATGCCTATATCGCCACATTCGCGCCCGATGGGGAGCTGGAATTTGCCAGCGGCGTCTCGCGCGGGCGCGATGCCATCCGCACGGCGGTGAGCAATTTCTCCGAAGGGATCGGGCGGTTCTACCACACCGAAGACGGCGAAGCGGCCAAGCTGCGCCATGTGATCCTGCAATCCTCCATTCGCGTGGAGGGTGACCGCGCCTGGGCCAGATCGCTGTGGGTGGAAATGGCCAACCACGGCCCCGGTGACGAGATGAAGATGGGCACATACGGCCTGTATGAGGACGAAATGGCGCGCATCGACGGGCGCTGGATGTTCACCCGCCGCAATGTCCTCAACGAATTCATCCCCGGCCGCAATTCCGGACCGGAAAACCCCGTGCGGGTGATGGACCGCCTGGCAGAGGCCTCGCGCGCGGCGCAATAGGCTTCAGGGCCGGATTCAGGGCCAAGTACAGGCCCGGCTTCAGGCCCGGATTCAGGGTCAGTTTCAGGGACGAATCGCAACTTTCAGCACGCCGTCACGCTGGTGCGCGAACAGCTCATAGGCATCCTCGATTGAATCGAGGGGGTAGTGGTGCGTCACCAGCTGGGCGGTATCGACCCGGCCGGATGCCACCGATTCCATCAGGCGGCGCATCCGCTCCTTGCCGCCGGGACACAGGGTAGTGACGATCCGGTTGTCTCCCAGCCCGGCGGAAAAGGCATCCAGCGGTATCGACAGGTCCGATGAATAGACTCCCAGCGATGACAGCGTGCCGCCCGGACGCAGCACCCGCAGCGCGCCTTCGAATGTCTGTTGCAGGCCCAGCGCCTCGATGGAAACGTCCACCCCGCGGCCATCGGTAATCCGGCGGATCTCGTCCACCGGATCGACCTTGCTGAAATCCACCACATGGGTGGCGCCCATCTTGCGCGCCATTGCCATGCGCGCGGGCACGCTTTCCACCGCGATGATCGTGGTTGCCCCCATCATGAAGGCACCAGCCGTGGCGCACAGGCCGATCGGACCCTGCGCGAAGACCGCCACAGTATCGCCTATGCGGACCTTGCCCGATTCCGCACCGCTGAAGCCGGTGGACATGATATCCGGACACATCAGCACCTGCTCGTCGCTCAGCCCATCGGGCACGGGGGCCAGATTGGCCATGGCATCGGGGACCAGCAGATATTCCGCCTGCGCGCCGTCAATCGTGTTGCCGAAACGCCAGCCGCCCATCGGCTTGAAGCCGTGACCGACCTGCCCGCCGCATTGGGCGTGAAAGCCGCAGAGCGAAGCATAGGACGTGCCCGAAGGCGTAATCGCCCCGGCAATAACGCGCTGGCCTTCCTTATATCCGCTCACCGCAGAGCCGAGCTTTTCGATCACGCCCACGGGTTCATGACCCACGGTCAGGCCCTTTTCGACCGGATATTCACCCTTGAGGATATGCACATCGGTGCCACAGATGGTGGTGGTGGTTACGCGGATCAGCGCATCGAGCGGCCCAACATCGGGTACCGGCTTTTCGCCCAGGACAATGCGCCCTGGCTCAATGAAGATGGCGGCTTTCATAAGCTGTGGCATGGTGATCTTCCCGCAAATACGTTGTCACGGGCCAATCTGGCCTGATCAGCCTACGGTGTAATTACGCAAACTCGCTTAATGCGGAACGGCCCGCATGACGGGGTGAACAGCTTGCGGCGGGTGGCCTAGTCGGTCAGGCGATCCATGGGGGCCGTACTCTCGATCCTGACCTGCGGGTCCATCGGGCTGTCCAGTCTCGCCATCATCTTGTCGAGCAGGACGTGCATCGCCTCCATGTCCTCGATGCCCAGATCGGTCAGGATATGCCCGCGCATGGCGTCATAGATGCCGAAGATCTGTTCCAGCGCCTGCTCGCCCTTGGGGGTCACCAGCAGCAGGTTGACCCGACGATCATGCGGATCGGCGGTCCGTTCCACCAACCCGTCCTTGCTCAGCATATCCACCATCCGCGTGACGGTGGCGCCTTCGATCCGCAGCCGCTTGGCAAGGTCGCTCTGGGATTTGGGTCCCTGCATGTTCACGATTGCGCCCAGCACTTCCATGCGCGTCGCGCTCTGCCCGATCTTGCGCAACTTCTCGTCAAGCTGACTCCGAAAACCGCGGACGATCAAGACCATCTTGATCATCAGGCTGATATCGCGAGTCATCTCTCCCTCACGATAAAGGTCAAAACTGCTGCGCGACGATGGGTAGGGCAAATTTTCCTCGGATCTTCGGCTGTTGTGGCAACGAAACCGGCAGTTCCCCGCCTTGCGATCGCAGTCGGCCCGGTCCGGCCAGGTGAGCGGCTTGCTTGTGCGTTGCGCCATCGTCAAGCGGATTTTGTCAACCAGAGGCCCGCCGAGCACCACTGACAGCCCCGCCCCAATCGCGGAAAACCTCGCATTTTCGCCATTTGCGGCGTGATCGCGGCGGCATCCGCCTGCGATCACAAAACCGATATTTAGAAGAATCATATTTCGAAGTTTTGTCATGCGTTGGCCAATTTCCGCGCAGCGCGGGGACCAGTCTGTTATCGGTCTTTGGGGAGAAGATATTTTTTATCACTTATTTTCAGATATCTAGAAATTTATGAGCGCAAAAACTGCATATGCAAACGTTGTTGTATAAAGGATTACTTGACGTATCTATTTTCCATACATACGATTTTGATCTGAACTAAAATCAGGGCTTCCACCATGCTCTCAAGGGCATGCCGGGTGGCACCTGTGGGAGGGCGAGCAGAGGCAATTGGAACCACGCCAGATCAGTCCGGGCCAGACCAGTCCGGCGCAGGGCTGATCGTTCAGGTTCCGGTTCAAAACATAATTCATCGCGATTCCTAGGTGGGAGCATCGCGAATTGAATGGGGGATGGAATAATGAGAAATCTGGATTTGAAGGCGCTCAAGTTGTGCCTTTTGGCGGGAACCGCAGGCGTATTCATGGCGCCCGGCCTGGCAATGGCGCAGAGCCCGTCGGCAACGGCAACGGCGCAATCGGACGAGGACGAGGATGACGACGGTCTGCCGGTCCAGACGCCAGCCGCACCGGGCCGGGCATCGTCGGCAACAGGCAGTGACCGCATCGTGGTGACCGGATCGCGCATTTCGCGCCGTGACTATTCCGCCACCAGCCCGATCGTGACCGTAGATGCGGACCTGCTGGAGGAATCCGCGGCGGTCAACCTGGAGGCAAATCTCAACAAATTGCCGCAGTTCACTCCGGCGCTGACCCAGTTCGACGCACAGGGCCTGCAGGCCAATGCCAACAACACGCTGGGCATTTCGACCGTCAGCCTGCGGTCGCTCGGCTCCAACCGCAACCTGGTGCTGATCGACGGACGCCGCGGCACCCCGATCAACGGCTCTGGCGTGATCGACATCAACTCGATCCCGTCTGCCGCCGTGCAGCGCGTCGAGGTCATCACCGGCGGCGCTTCCTCCACCTATGGCGCAGACGCCGTGGGCGGTGTGGTGAACTTCATCCTCAAGGACAATTTCGATGGTGTTGCGCTCGACGCGCAAGGCTCCATCACCGAGGAAGGCGACGGTTTCGAATATACCATCTCCGCCCTGGTGGGTGCCACGCTGAACGACGGGCGCGGCAACGTGATCCTGGGCATCGAACATTATGATCGCAACCCGGTGCAGCGCCTGGCGCGCAGCTGGTACAACGATCTGGCCACCAGCCCGCTAACCGGCGGCACGGATATCCGCGTCACGCAGAACTTCATCGATTTCCCGAACCGGAGACTGCCCAGCCAGGCTGCCTACAACAGCGTCTATGGCATTCCCGATGGTCTGACCAATGTTCCACAGTCCAGCTCGCTCTATCTCAACGATGACAATTCGCTGTGGCTGAACGGCTATGATGCCGCGTCCGACCGCTTCGTGGTGGTCAATTACAACGATGAGCTGGACGGCTTCTTCCGCAAGATCTCGGACGATGGCAGGCTGTACGAAAACTTCACCGATCAATTGCTCTCCAGCCCGCAGGATCGCTGGTCGATCTATTCCAAGGGCGAGTATGAGATTACCGACAATGTGCGCTTCATCTCGCAAGGCTATTACGCCATTACCGAGACCGTTTCGCGCAGCTTCTACAACTCCATGTCGGGCAGTGTCGGCGTGGAAATCCCCTACAACGATGCGATTTACACCGGCAATGCCACCTTCGGCATTCCATCGTCACTGCTGGGCAATGGCAATACCCATCCCGATTTCCTTGCCGGCGGAGCCTATGGCCTGGATTGCCCGGCCACGGGTGGCTGTTCCAACCGTCTGGTCTATCCGCTGACGCCGGACCTGACGACCTTGCTGAACAGCCGTTCCACGCCAACCGCCAATTACCGGGTAAACACCATCCCCACCGCCTTTGGCCGGCGCCGCACCGAAGGCCGCAACCAGACCTTCAACGTGTTGGCCGGTTTCGAAGGCACGATACCCGGTACCGACATGAACTGGGACATCGTTGGCTCGCACGGCGAAACCACTGCCAAGACCGATCAGTACGGCTTCGTCTCGGTCGAGCGCTGGCGGACGATCATGCTGGCGCCGAACTTCGGCCGCAACTTCGCGGTCACGGCAAACAACGTCTATGGCGCGACGGCCACCTGCACCAGCGGCCTCAGCCCGCTGACCAACCCCGATGCCTATTCGGACGATTGCCGCCTGGCCACATCTGTAGACCTGCAGCTGGAAAACCGGGTGGTGCAGGAATATGTCGAAGCCAATCTGGAGGGCGGACTATACGATCTCCCCTATGGCCAGGTGCGCTTCGCAATCGGCGCCCAGTATCGCGAAAACTCGATCGATTTCCATGCCGACGCCACGTCCGTGGAAGGTGCGACATTCTATGAAACGACTGCCGGCATTTTCCCGCAGGCGAGCACCCAGGGCAAGACCAACGTCAAGGAAATCTATGGCGAATTGCTGATCCCGATCCTCAACGACATTCCCTTTGCGGAGGCCCTGAACCTTGAGCTGGGCTATCGCATGTCGGACTATCGTTCGGTCGGCACGGTGCACACCTACAAGATCAACGGTGAATATGCTCCGTTTGACTGGCTGCGGTTCCGCGGCGGCTATCAGGTGGCCAGCCGTGCGCCAAACCTTGGCGAACTGTTTACCGCACGCACGCAGGCCCTGCGGTCATCAGCCGACGGCGATCCGTGTTCGCCCGCGCTGCTGACCGAACCGTTCGGCTATGGCAATTACTCGGCCAACACCGATCTCAACCCCGATGCCAGCCAGGTGCTCGCGCTGTGCCAGCAGACCATGACGTCCGAGGCGGTCAATGCCTATTACAACGATCCGGATCGCGTGTTCCCGGAACGCGGCTTCAGCGTCCCGACGCTGGAAACGGGCGCCCGCCAGTTGCAGGAGGAAACCGCCAAGTCCTACACCATTGGCGGCGTGATCCAGTCGCCATCGCAGGACCCCTGGCTCAGCCGTCTGAACCTGGCGATCGACTATTACAACGTGACCATCACCGATGGCATCGATCTGCAGGGTGCGGATTCGGTTCTGCGCCAGTGCTTCTCGCCCATCTTCAACCCGGGCTATGAAGTGACCGACGCCTGCCAGCGCATTCGCCGCGACGAAGCGAACGGCAATATCGAGCTGATCGAGGTGAACTATGCCAACCTTGGCCGGGTGGAGACTTCGGGCATCGATGCCAACATCACCTGGGGCCTGAGGTTCGACGAGGTCGGCATCCCCATACCGGGCCGCCTCAACCTCAATGTCAACGCCACCTATGTCATCAACTTCAAGACCACGCCTGACCAGTTCGTGATCCCGTTGATCGATTACACCGGCACCACCGGCGGCGGCGATGTCGGCACGCAGTCCAGCCCGTTCGAATGGAAGCTGCTGGCCCGCGCCAGCTATTCCGTTGGTCCGGCAACGATCGGCATCCAGTGGCAGCATTATCCCTCGCTGCTGGATTCCTCGACTGTCCAGAATGCAGGCCCGGCCACGCGCGCGGGTGTGCCGGCCTACGATCTGTTCAACCTCAACGCCCGCGTGGTGCTGGCGGACAATCTGAACGTGCGCTTCGGCATCGACAATCTGTTCAACCGGGCGCCGCCGCTGGCCGGCTATCTGCTGAACGATGTCGCCGGGGACCGGACGCTGCCGGGTGGCTATTACAGCTCCTATCACAACACCATCGGTCGCCGGTTCTACATGGGTGTGAACGTCGACTTCTAGGACAGCAAACGGGACCAAATCAGGCTCTCCTGGTCCTGTAAAACATGTGGCGGTGGGGTACTCTCCCAATCACGGTGCTGACACCGCCACATGCCTCCCTTCACCGCAACTCGATCGAAGAGAAGGTCCCCGGGAATGAAAGCGGCATCCAGTCAAGCTCTCCTGGCCTGTGCCATCGCCGCGGCGAGCCTGCTGGCGGGGTCCGCCACACAGGTTCAGGCGCAGGTTCAGGAAGAAAACTACCGCCAGATCGTCATCATCATGCGGGCCTGCGCGCAGATCGAGGATATCGGCGCGCGCGTCACCTGTTACGACAATAATATCCAGCCCGGCGGGGCGGCGGCCCAGCCTGCATCGCCGGTATCGCCCATGCGCCAGATTCAGGCGCGGGGCTTCGGCGCCGAGGCCTTGACCCAGGTGCAACAGGAGCGCCGCGACAGCCGCCCTGAGGAACTGGAGGCGCGGGTCAGCGCGGCGGAGCGCGTGCTGCCCGGCATCTACCTCGTCACGCTGGAAGACGGCGCGCAGTGGCAGTTCATCGATGCGGCGCCGATATCCTACGAACCGCCGCGTGCAGGATCGCAGATCCGCATCTATCGCGGATCGCTGGGAAGCTTCCTGATGCGCTTCGACGGGCAGCAGGGGCTGCGCGTTCGCCGCGTTCGCTAGGCCAGTTTTCGGTCAGGTCGGGCCACCGATTTCCTGCGCCCGATTTCCTGCTGACAAAAAGAAGGCCCGGACCACCTTGCGTGATCCGGGCCTTTCAGTTGGTTCCAAGCGCACCATGCGCTGGGAGGATTACCTCATGATCGCGGCGGAGGGCCTAGTTGCCGACCGTTCCCGCGCGTGATGCGGTGATGTAGTTGCGCAGTTGGACATTGCCCTCGTGGCAGGCGTATTCGAAGAATTGATATTCATCGTCGCGCTGCCAATCCAGCCGCGTGCCCCAGGGCTGAGTGAAGATCACCGGATCGGAATAATGCGTCTCGTAAACGATCGAGTCAGGCCCGGTCATGGTGAAGCGCTCCACCAGTTTTGCCTGCGTGCTGATCGGCGTATTGTTCTCCGGCGGGGAGCCTGAGGTGACAATGCTGGTGGCCGAAGGGCCGGGGCGGAAATTGCCGGTTTCCACCACCAGCGTGTTCGCATCCTCCCAATGGCCGCGGCTTTCGCCAAGCCAGTTTTCGATCTGCACGGGAACCGTCGCCCGGCCATCGACCGGGATGATGCGCACTTCGTGGATCATCTCCATCTGGATGGCCACGATGCCGGGCGCCTGAAAGATGCGCAGGCCGTTATTGTACATCATCGGCATCATCGATGCGGGCAGGCCGCGGGTGATGCAGCGATCCCAGTTATCGAAATCGGATACCCAGTTGAACGTCTGCCCGCGCGCCCAGCTCGACCGCATCTGCGCGGACCGGCGCAGGCCCTCTTCGGTCATCGCCGGCAGGCGGCCATCCTGCGGCAGAACCAGCAGCGAGGTCCGCCTGCTGCCATCGCCCATCTCCACCCAGTGGCCCTGTCCGATCGAATCCGCCGCCTCCTCGTTGTCATAGCGGCTGGCAAGGCTGTCTATGCGCGACTGGCGCTCGGCATATTCCGCCTCGGTCAGGAAATGGCGATTTCCCTGCTCGGCGGAGCGCTGCAGCGGCAGGCCGTTGAGATGATCGATCGGCCAGGTGCCGCGCAGATCGGGATCTCCCCAGGCGGTGGTGGCGGGCGTGTAGTCATCGGGAACAGGCGGCAGGATGGTCAGCGGATCGACAGCGGCGACAGGTGCCGCCTCGGCCCCGCGCGGACGGCCCACCTGGGCGAAATAATTCGTCACGCCATCGGGATCGTAGAACCACACGGTCACCAGCCCAAAGCCGGCAAGGCGGTTGAGCGGGGTCTGAACGTCAATGCCGCGGTGCTCCCCCTTGGCGGCGGCCATCGGCGCATCGCTGATCACATACTGGATGCCCGCGCTGCCGGTGTCCTTTGGCAGGCCCTCGCCCACGTCATACAGGTAGAGCGTGGTTTCGCCGTGGCGATAGGGATATTTGGTCACCCCCAGCAGCTGGTCCTGGACAGGGTCCAGCTCATCCAGGCCCACGAATTCGCGGTAATAGGCACGGCTTCGCGCCAGGTCGGAAACACCGATGCCCACGCCCACGCCATCGTCGGAATTATCCTGCTTGGCCGGATCGACAATCACCTGCACGGCAAATCCGCCCGGGTCCACGGTCATGGCGGCATGGGTGCCATCGGCCATAAGGGTAAAGTCGGGAACGGGGAAACCGGCCTGAGCAAAGCGCTGCGACACGGTTGCCATGTCGGGATAGGTGAGCGTGAAAAAGCGAATACCGGTGCCGCCCAGCGGTCCACCGTCGAGGGCATATTCGCGGCCACCCTGCTGGCCCGCCGACAGCTTGATCTGGCCGCTGCCGACACCTGTCAGGATCATCTGCTGCGTGCTGGTGAGCTGGATCGGATTGAGCGAGCGCAGCGCCAGCGCCTGAGTATAGAAGCGCACCATGTCGGCGGTCACTTCACGCGGGAAGCGCCGGAAGACGTTCATCGAATCCTGCACGAACAGGTCGCGGGTCGAGCTTTCCAGCTGCTGCTGCGTCAGCGATCCCGGCGGATAGTGCAGGTCATCGCTCACTTCCAGCTGCGCGCCTTCGGGCGTGCTGACCGTGGTCTGGGTGGTCTGGGCATAAGCGGTGGATGCGAGCAGCGCCGCGCCCAGGGCGATAGCGGTCTTGGATAACATCAGAAACTCTCCACAGGTCGATTGGTTTGCGCCCGCCCCTATTCGGGCACGGCAAAGGCAATGAGGGCTTCGCCATTGACCGGGCGCCCGTCCTCGCCGCGCGGCGGCGGTCCGGCGATCGACGATCCGGCAGCAATCACCGCCACGTACTGGCGGCCGTCGCTGCCCAGGAAGGACATCGGCACGGTCAGCGGCGCATAGGGAAGCTTCTCGCTCCACAATTGCTGGCCGTTGGCTGCATCGAAGGCGCGGAAATAGGCATCGCTGGTGGCGCCGATGAACACCAGGCCGCCCGCTGTCGCCATCGGGCCGCCAAAGGTGTTGTTGGACCCGGTATCCTGCTTGCCTTCCGGCAGCATCGGCGTGGTGCCGAGCGGGGTGGACCACAGGATGTTGCCGGTGTTCGCATCCACCGCGTGCAGGCGGCCCCAAGGCGGACGAATGCAGGGCAGGCTGGTGCGGCTGCCATCCTCGGCCACGAAGTTCGCGCTGAAGGATGAATAGGCGCCCGGCCCGACCAGGCTGCCCCGGTCGTAACGCTGCGAGGAATCGGCGGTGCCGCGGCCATAGTCGCCGCCCGGATTGCGGCCCTCGATCCAGCCGATCGATCCGCTCTCGCTGGTGTTGATATAGACGATGCCATGCTGCGGATCGGCGGCGCTGCCGCCCCAGTTCGATCCGCCATTGTGCGGCAGATTGATCGAGGCGCGCGGCTCGTCGCCTTCCTCATGCAGGAAGAACGGCGTGAACGGCCCGGAATTGAAGAAACTGCCGCCATAGGAATCAAGCAGCGCACGGCAGGCCGCCGCATGATCGGCATTGGTGTCTTGCGCCGTCACCACATCGCTGGGGTCCCACCACATGCGGCTGAGGGCAGCGGGACGCACCGGGATCGGCTGGATGGGAGAATACCACTCACCCGGCACATCGCCGGCGGCCACGCGCATCTCGTTCACGCCGTGGATCGGTTCACCCGTCTCGCGGTTGAGGATATACATCAGGCCCGGCTTGCCGGTCTGGGCCAGCGCCGGGATCGTGCGGCCATCGACGTGGGCATCGAACAGCACCGGCGGGGCCGGCAGGTCCCAGTCCCACAGATCGTGATGAATGGTCTGGAAGTGCCATTTGTAGGCGCCCGTATCCAGATCGACCGCCACCACCGAATTGCCGAACAGGTTGTTGCCGGGCCGGTCACCGCCATAATAGTTGGGGCTGGGGCCGCCGATGGTCATGTACACGGTGTTGGTCGCCAGATCGGCGGTGGTGTACCAGATCCACATATTGGTGCCGGACCGGCCCTGCCAGCCATCGTCCAGCCAGGTTTCATGGCCCACTTCGCCCGGCTGGGGCACGGTGTTGAATTCCCACAGCTTGCGCCCGGTCCGCGCATCATAGGCGCGTGAATTGCCCGAAGGTCCGCGCGGCATTTCCGCCGTGTTGGCGCCGATCACCATGACATTGCCAAAGATGCTGGGCGGATAGGAATATGGCGTGCCGCCGAACAGGATCTCGCCATTGTCGCCAAAGGTCCGGTCCACTTCGCCGGTGCGCGCATCCAGCGCGCGGATTCCCGATCCGAAGGAATAGAATATGCGCGGGCCGGTTGCGCCATCGCCCGGCCACCAGGATACAGCCCGGCGGATCAGCGCCCCATCGGGCACATGGTGCCAGAGCTCGCGGCCCGTATGCGCCTCCAGCGCGATCACGCCATTGCCCGTGGGCAGGTACATGATCCCGTCCACCACAATCGGCACGGTCCCGCCAAGCAGCCCGCCGCCGCCATCCGGGCGCAAGCGGACGCTCCAGGCCTGCTGCAGGTCCCCGACATTGGCGACATTGATCTGGTCGAGCGGGGAGAAACGCGTGCCGCTGGCATCGCGGGCATAGCGGACCCAGTTCCCCGGCGCCGCTTCGGCATCATTGGCTTGCGCAGGCAGAACCGGCGTCAGCAGGGCGGCACACGCTGCCAAGAGCAAATAGGCTCGCATTGGGTCGATCTCCCGAGTCAATCAGCATCGATTGCACGAACAGACAGACTCATTCGCTCGTGCGCAGGCCAAAGTCCTTACACATTGAATGATTATATTGGCAAATGAATATTGAGACTAAGCGAATTTCGATCGCACGGCCCCGCGCAGCCGTGGGCGGTTGCACTCCGCTTCACACTGCAAGAGCGGGCTTGTACGGCAGGTTGTGATGAATCGGGCAGCGGCAGAGCGCCAGCCGGGCGCTGGTCCGGGGAGTTGGTTCGGGGAGCGGTTCGGGCGGGTCCGTCGTTCGGGCTTCAGCCCTCACCCTCTGTCAGGGCGACCAGCGTGCGCTCGATATAATCGATGAATTTCGCCAGATCCTCATCGCCCAGTTCCTCGCGAATAGGTGCCTCGATCTTGGAGACTTCGGCGAACAGCGTGTGCATCGTGCGCTCGCCCTTTTCGCTCAGCAGCACCATGTTGCGTCGCCGGTCGACACTGGACCGTTCGCGGGTCACCAGATCGCGCCGTTCAAGCTCGTCGATTATGCCCACCACATTGGGGCCGGTAATGCCGGCCTGGGCGGCAAGCTCTGCCTGCGAGCTGTGCGGATTGGCGGAGATCAGCGCCAGCAGGGTCAGCGACCCGGTTGGCAGGCCAAAGGGTTCACTGACCGCGATCGAGCGCGCCTGCAGCAGGTTTCGCAGCAGGCGCATACGCGGCCCGATCGAATTTTCCAGGATACCCCAGTCCAGCTTGCGACCCTCCGCCAGTGTTCAAAAAAGCCAGTGCTTAAAAACAGAATGATTATCTCTAATGGGTTTACCTGCGCCCTGTCAAAGCGTTGTGTCAAAGTGGTGTCCCGCAATTGCATGTGCAGGGCGGCGGCGGCGGCCGCACTGACGGGGTGTTGGCAGGGCAAGGCGACCACTCATCAGGAACAATCCCTATTCCGCCTGGATAGCCAAGCCGCCATTTCCGCCACCGATAGGGAGTTGGCACTTTCAAACCGTGCCAGAACAAGGAGCAAGATTGTGCGAACTACTCTTCGGAATGCATGCCTGACACTGGCAATTGCGACGATGGCCACGTCCCCGGCCTATGCGCAGGGCGGCGGCGGTGGCGGTGGCGGTAGCCAGCAAAGCGGCCCTCCGGCCAGTGTGCCCGGTACAGGGACGATGGATCAGGACAGGACGCGGGACAGGCTGGATGTGCCCGATCAGGACCGTGACCGGCTGCGCGACCGCGACCGTCTGGATACGCCAGACCGTGACCGGGATCGTGACCGTGACCAACTCTATCTCGGCACGCGCGACAGACTGCGCGATCAGGACCGCGACCATGACGGCTTTATCGATCAGACGGAATTCCGCAGCTGGCATGGCCAGACCTTCACCGCGATGGACAGCGACAACAGCGGCGGTTTCACGCTTCAGGAATTTCTGAGAGCCCGCCTCGGGCCGGGTCCCGGCAGCGGAGATTCGGCAAATCGCCGCCAGCGCATGGAAGAGCGTGCCCAGGCCCGCAAGACCGAGCGTTTCCGCCTGATGGACGGCAATGGTGACGGCATGGTCACGCGCACCGAATACATGAACTTCGGTGAGCTCAACTATCTCGACGCCGATGCCAATGACGATGGTCGGCTCACCGTCCGGGAATTGCAGCAATTCCATCGCGGCTGGTGATGCCCCGCGTGCCGCGCAGCCACCCCGGGCTGCGCGGCACTGCACTTGCGGAAGGCACTGCACTTGCGGAAGGCAGGGCTCTGCGGAAGGCAGGGCGGCAGCCGCCTATCCAGCAGGGCTGACCGGACGCACAGCGTTCAAGTGCAGGGATAACCCAGAGCGATTGGGAAAGTGCCAAATGCCCTTGGGTGAAGTGATGGTGCGCGACGCAGTCCGGAGCGGACCGGTCTCTCCCTCGACTTCCCTGTTATGCAGGGAATTAACAGGGAAAGATGCAAATTTCAGGGCCAAAGCAGGCACTTTGAAGTCAGTTTTTGCGCCAGCGGGAAGAATTTATGATGATATTTCGGTGCCCTAAAGGCTAGATGTCCGCTTTCCCTGTTATTCGTCATAACAGGGTATTTAATCGACCGTAACAGGACGGTTAATCAGCATAACAGGCCTGTTAATTGGCAAAACAGGCTTAAATTCAAGACAGCAGAAATGCTGGCTTGATACCTGGCGAATTCGAGCAGGTGCTGTCAGTCTAATCGCAACTCGTCTCCGATCGACATATCATCACCACAAGTCGAATGATCTCGGGCGAGGAGTTGAAATAGCGGAACGGATTGGCCGGTTTGCGAGGTCTGGGCATGACGAATGCCCTACCCTCGTCCGCTCACTTTTCAATCAGGTGCATTTGCTTTGACAGGACCAAGCCAGCTAGCAGCCGTCGCCCGCCGCTGCCACGTTAGCCTGACAATGCCGGTTTGACAGTGCCCCCTCAGGACTAGTCTCCCGCGGTTCTGACACCTGCCAATTCGTCAAACGCAGCCTGGATCTCAGCCATCTTCGCTTCGGTCAGCACTGCAGATTCGTACTGGGCGGCGACGCGCAGGGTATTGGGGCGGCCCATGGTCTGAAACATGTCGTTGGCGTAGACCGTAGGGATCAGCCGTTCGAGGATCTCCGCAGATGCGGGATCGTCAAGCAGTGTGGCGATCGTTGTCGTTTCTACCGAATAGTGCAGGTGCGCTTCGGCTTCTTCATCATCCTGAGCTAGGGCCGGGGTGACGGCCAGGCCAGACAAGCCGACTGCAAGTGCTGCTGCGTAGATTAGTCTCATAATCGCTTCTCTCCCAATGGTGTGGACGTAGTAAAATCTGTTGGTCAGGGCCGGCAGACCACCTGCTGGTCGATTGCGCCGAAGGGCTTGCCGCCCGCAGCATCGACACCGGCCATACGGATGTGGTCGCCGAAGGACATGAACCCGGTCGTCGGCTTGCCGTCGGCAATGATCTCGATCGCGCGGCGTTCGGAAATACAGCTGGAGCCGACCTCGGCATAGCCGGCATTGGCAACCGTACCCGAGCCGATGATGGTGCCTGCCACCAGGTCGCGCGTGGTTGCGGCTTGGGCAACCAGTTCGTGGAAGCCGACATCCATCTCGCGCCCGTTGGCCGAGCCGAACCGCTTGCCGTTCCAGTCGATCTGCAGATCGAGACACACCCGTCCGTCGCGCCAGCCATCGTGCAGTTCGTCCGGCGTCACCGCAAAGGGAGCAACTGAGCAGGCAGGCTTGGCGAGAATGAAGCCGAAGCCAGTCTTCATCTCGGGCACGGCGTAGGCACGCAGTGACCAGTCGTTGATCTGCACCAACAGGCGGATGCGCTCCATTGCTTCGGCAGGCGTACAGCCCATCGGCACGTGATCGACAATGACGCCGAATTCGCCTTCGAAGTCGATCCCGTCGGCTTCCGAGCCGAAGGGCACGTCCTCGGTCGGTCCGTAGAAGCGATCCGATTGTCCCTGGTACATCAGCGGGCGCTGGTTCTCGATCGGGTCGGTGTTGAAGGCGACCTCCATCAGTCGCGCGTGGGTGGAGAAGACAGAGCCATCGAGCCATTGCCAGGCGCGCGGCATGGGAGCGCGAAATGCAGTCTGTGCGGTGATTTTACCGCCTGCCCCCTGCTCCACCTCATCGACCGTGGCCCGAAGTGCGGGTTCGGCCTTCTGCCAATCGGTGAAAGCTGCCAGCAGGTTCGGCCAGCGTTCCCCGGCAGCAAGAAAACGCTTGCCGTCCGCCGACACCACCACCAGCTCGCCGTCGGGAGTGCCGTTTGCAAGGGTCGCCAGCCGCATCAGAGGCCCTCCTTGAATGTGCCGTCGATCAGGATGAAGGCGATACGGCAGTTGCGGTCCGAGCGGTTGGCCCAGCCGTGGTTGGTGCCGCGCTGGATAATGATGTCGCCGGGGCGGCAGATGGTCTCGCCTTCGTCGAGGATCAGCACCAGCTCGCCTTCGAGCACGATGCCGTAGTCGATAGTCTCCGTCCGGTGCATGTGCGCGTGGCGCGAGCCGCGGCTGCTGTGCGACGATGCATCGCCTGCGCCCACTTCGGCAAAATGCGCCTGCGCTTCCTCTGTCGTGACGTAGTCCAGCCTATCCCCGTCCGGCGGGATGTCGAGCACGCGGATGCGGGTGCCGTTCTTCGGCGGGGTCAGCTGGATGCCGCTCTCTTCCGGTTCGCCCGATGCACGGTCAATCGGCGCTGGCGTCGCGCGGGTATTCCAGACTTCGAAGAACAGCGGGCCATGCTCGCCGCCGATTTGTTGGACGCGCGGCACCGGGCCGTCCTCGAGGAAGACAGCACGCCCCTCGGCATCGTGACCCGTGACGATACGCCTTACTGGCTGTTCGCTCATGGCTTGGCTCCCTTGTCGAATTGCGGACGGAACAGCAGGCCGCGCGCATCGAGTTCCTGCTCGGCCTCCGCCTCGCGGGCGAGCGCCGCTTGCGCGCTTGGCCGGGCGATGGCCCACGCATAATGCGCGGAAATGGCCGGAAAGTCAGAAGCATCGAACCCGTTGCCCGTCAGGCGGAACCAGATCCACGCGACATAGGCATCCAGCACCGACCAGTACGCGCCGAAATACCATTCGCTGGCGGCCAGCCTGGCCTCGACCGGGGCCAACTGCTGGGTGACCAGCTCGCGTGCCTTTTCGCGGATTTGCGGCACCTGTTGCGGGTCAGTCGAAACGGTCACCGGCATGACGAAGCGGGTCACCAGCGGGTGGAGATCGCTGGAACAGCGGAACAGTTCGGCCCGCACCCTGGCGCGCTTGAAAGGTTCGTCGCTGAGCGGGAGCAAATTGGCATGCGGGTAAGCTTCGGAGAGATAGGTGAGCATGGCGCCGTTCTGCACCAACACCCCGTCAGGGGTTTCCAGCGCGGGCACCTTGCCCGATGGATTGACGGCGAGATAGGCGGGCTGGCGATGCTCGCCCGCCATGAAGGCAACCAGCCCTGTCTCGAAAGGCTCGCCGATCTCCTCGAGGGCAGTCATAGTCACCCGGGCGCAGGTATTGGGGGCGAACCACAGCTTCATCATTGGGTTTGCCCTCCCAGTGTGTCGGCAAACCAGTCGGCGATATAGTCGCGGGCATAGGACATGTTGTCCGCCCCGACGTGCTCCACCCCGCCTTCGCGCGGCGTGAAAATCTTGAGTTCGCGGCGCGGCGCGTTGACCAGTTGCTCGTAGGCCTGGTGCGCGTAGTCGACCGAGATCTGCCGGTCCTGCGCTCCGTGGGTAATCAGGAAGGGAACGGCAATCCGGTCCATGTGGCCGTTCAGGTTCATCCCCGCTGACCGGGCGAGGAAATCGTCCATGTCATTCGCCCCGAAAGTCCAGAACACATGCGCCCAGTAGTGCGGGACGGGGTTCTCGCCCTCGCGCCGGATGCGCGCATCCTGCACCTCACGCCAGTTGTGGTTGGCGCCCCAGACGGCGCCCGAGGCAAAGCGCGGTTCGTAAGCGACCGCACGCGGCGCAAAATGGCCGCCCAGCGAGATCCCGGTCATGCCGATGCGCGCGGGATCGACATTGTCGCGCGCCTCCAGCCAGTCGACTGCCTTGCTCGCCCAGTTTTCCGAATGCGGATCAACCGGCAGGCCCTGCAGACGAATGGCTTCACCGGTTCCGGGTTGGTCTACGCAGAGAGTGGAGATGCCGCGTCTGGCCAGCGCCTCGGGCAAGCGCGACCAGTAGAGCAGTTCCTTGGTGCTATCGAGCCCATTGCAATATATCACCACCGGGCGCGGCCCTTCGCCGGCTCCGCGGGTGAACAGCGCGGGCATTACGCCTTGCGCCAGCGGCACTTCCACCCGTTCACGGTTGAGCGAACCGAGCACGGTCGAGCGTTCGACGCTAGCGAGTGCCTTGGCATAGGTCACCTCCCGCCCCGCTGATCCTTGCTGCTGCATCCTTTCGGCAACCAAGAGGTACAAGGCCGCGCGTTCGAGCTTGTCCGAGGCCGAGAAGCCGCGACCGCGCTGCTCGTCTTCTGCGGCGAGTTCGAGCAGCGTCTCGGCCTTGGCGACCCATTGGCGCATGAAGTCGGGCGTTCCTGCGTCTCCGCTTTCCGCAGCCGCACGGATTGGCTCGCACATGTCGATCAGCTCGCCGATCTGGCCACCGCTCTCCAGCGCCATGGCGACCGAGAGATTCCAGATGTAGTTGGGGAAGTATTCGAACAGAGCCATGGGTCAGGCCTCCGCCGGTTGGAACAGGCGCGGGTCGGGTTCGGTGTGCGGCATGGTCTGCGGGCCGCCGATGCCGATGCCCCACTGGTCCATGATCCGCGGACCAGGCGCGTGCACCTGAGCCTCGTGCGTTTCGAAATCGACCTCCTCCAGCTCGGCGGTATATTCGACCACAAAGCCGCCGGGGCTGACGAAATAGCTGAAGGTATTGTCGCCCGCAGTGTGCCGTCCGGGGCCCCAGCGGATATCGATATCCGCCTGTTTCAGGCGCGATACGCCGCGCAACATCCCATCGGCATTGGTCATGTCATAGGCCACGTGGTTGAGGCATGGCGGCCCCGGCAGCACGGCCAGCCGGTGATGCGCGGAGTTGCACCGCAGGAAACACATGAAGTCGCCCAGCCAATCCGATACGCGGAAGCCCAGTAAATCGCAGAAAAACCGCACCGCCGCCTGATGGTCGGGCGAATGCAGAACTATATGGCTGATCCGCACGGGCAGGCCTTCCCAGCGGTCGATCGCGCGCTTTTCGCCTTTTGCCACGTCCGCCGAAATCTCGAACGGCAGGCCGTCGGGTGAAAAGAAGCGGAAGCCGAAACCGCCGCCCGGTGCATCAAGGTCGCGCGGTTCGTGGATCACCTTGCAGCCGGCCGCAGCGACCTTGTCATGCAAGGCGTCAACATCCGTGCGGCTGTCGGCTGCCAGTGCGATCACCTCAACATGGTTGGCGTCGGACCGGTGCAAGCGCACCACGTGGTGTTCGTCATCACCCTGCGCAGCGAACCAGGCCATGCCGTCCTGTGCAGCAACTTCGACCAAGCCCCATTTGTCGGCATAGAACGCTCGTTCGCTGTCGAATTCCTCGACCCCATAACCGACGTAGCGGATATCGGTGACCCGGCTCATGATTGTGCTCCTTAAATTGGTTGTGCGACCAGGCCGAACATCTCGGCGGTCGCCTTGGCGTTGTCGACGGGCGGGCCCTTGCCCAATTGGCCCATGCAGATCGCCAGCGATGTGTCGACGATCCAGGCGCAGCGCTCGTATCGGCGATTGTGATAGGCGGTGAAAGCGGTCGAAGGCGTGTCGGCCAGCGTCAATTCCTCGGCCAGCACCAGCGCATCCTCGATTGCGAGTCCGGCGCCCTGCCCGAGGTGCGGCGTCGTCGCGTGAACGGCATCACCCAGCAGGACGACGCGCCCCTTGTGCCAGGCGCCGCGCACCATCAGCCCGTCGAGCGGGCGGTAGACCACGCCCTCGTCCTCGGTAATATACTGGGCGAGCCCGGCCAGCGGTGCGGGCACCTTGCCGCGCATCACCTCGGCTAGTCCTTCGGTCGGATACCACGGGTTCTCCGGTTCGGGCGTGGTCAGGTACATGTACATCAAATCATCGCTGATCGGCACTAGGCCTGCACCAATCGGGCCGTTGTAAACGTGCAGCGCATCGAGCCCCTCGCTGCGCGGCACGTTGTAGCGCCACACCGCCTGCCCGGTGAATTCCGGCCCAGCCAGGTCCGGAAACAGCATGCCGCGGGTCTGCGAATGGACACCATCGGCGCCGACTACTATGTCGAACCGCCCATTGCTGTCATCGGACAAAGCGACCGCCACGCCCTCACCGTCGTCATCCAGCCGGTCGATCGTCACACCAAGGCGAATCTGGGCGCCGGCAACCTGTGCTTCGTCAGCCAGCACCTTTTGCAGCGCGCGGCGGCTGATACCGACATTGGCCGGACAGTTCTCCACCAGCCGCGGCGAAGGCACGCGCGCCACCATGGTGCCGTCTGGCGCGTGGACCGCCACGGCATCGAAACCGACCGAGGCGGAAAGATAGGCATCAAGTAGGCCCAGCTGCTTCATCGCGCGCAAGACATTGCCTTGCTGGATGATGCCAACACCGTAGACCGACCAGTCGGGATCACGTTCGATCACGGTGACCTGGTGCCCGTCGCGGCACAGCGCGATGGCCGCTGTCAGGCCGCCAATTCCGCCGCCAACGATAAGGATGTCTAGCTGCTGCATCGTTCAGAACCCGTCCAGATCTTGTGCGATGGTGACCACGCCATCGTAATGCTCGCCGATCTCGGCCTCGTAGCGGCGCCAGGCTTCGCGCCCGGCGTTGCCGATCACCAGGTGCGTCACGACCACCTCGCCCACTTCCATGAATGCTGCCATTTCGCCAATTTGGGCAGGCGTGATGTGGTGGGTGCGCAGGTGCTCCAGCAGAATTGACGGTGGGCCGCCGGGGCTGTCACCGCGGGTCGGGCCCATGGCACTCAGGAGGCCATCAAGGTCGATCATCTCGGCCACCAGCAAGTCGGCACCCTGCCCCAGCTGGTCCACCGCTGCGCTGGGCGCTGTATCGCCGGTGTAGAGGATCGACCGGTCAGGTAGGTCGAAGCGAAACGACAGCGAAGCGTAACGGCCATATTGCGGGCTATCCGCCGTGAAGCTGTAGTGGGTGTTTTCTACATTGCGGACGGTCATCCCGCCAACCACAGCAGTTTCCCCGCCGCGCCATTCTACAACCGCGATACCCGCCGCCGGATCATGGACGGCCTCGCCCGGCACGCCGTAACCGGCTTCTCCGCCGGGCCGCATCGAGGCGATCAAACCATCGACAAGCTGACGCGTGCCCGGAGGGCCGTAGATCGTAAGGGTGTTCTGCGCCTCGGTCTGGAAACGCAGCCCCAGCACCGCGCCCAGCCCGCCAGTATGATCGAAGTGAAGGTGGCTGATGAACACGCCGCTCAGCCGTGCCAGCGGAACACCTGCCCGCGCCATCTGGTTTGCTGCCCCGTCGCCAACGTCAACCAGGTATACCTCGTTGCTTGTCAACAGCAGGTTCGCCGGCTCGGCGCGATCAGGATGCGGCACGGGGCCGCCATGAGTACCAAGCGTGATCCACTGGCTGGCGGGCGTCACTGCCGGGGCAGCCTCCTGCGCGGCGACCGGCTGCAGGCCGAGGACCGCGCCAGCCGCCATCACCGCCAAAAACTTGTGCATCGATTCCTCTCCATCTGCACCGCGGAGATGGCATGCGCCTGCATATTGTTCAAATTTTTTGAATTAGTCACTACTCATAGATATAATTAATGGATGCGATTCGACAATTTCGACCTGAACCTTCTCGTGGCGCTCGATGCCTTGCTCGACCATCGCAGCGTCACACGTGCGGCTGCACAGCTCAATGTCACCCAATCGGCGATGAGTTCTTCGCTCAAGCGGCTCCGCCTTGCGCTGGGCGACGAATTGCTCGTGCAATCGGGGCGAGGTATGGTGCCTACGGCCGGCGCCGAGCAACTGGCCCCCCTCGTGCGCGAACAACTCCTGCGGATTCGCAGCCTGATATCGTCAGCTACTGCCTTCGATCCGGCCACTTCGACTCGCCGCTTCCGCCTCGCTGCGTCGGATTACATATCCACCGTCCTGCTCGTGCCGGCCCAGCGACGTCTCGCGCAGCTCGCTCCAGGTGTCGGGCTGGAGATTGCCATGCCAACGACTGGAACCTCGGAGCGGCTCGGCAAGGGAGAATTCGACTTACTCCTCACCCCGCGTGAATTTGCCGCCAAGGGCCATCCCTACGACCGGATCTTTGAAGAACGGCAAGTGGTGGTCGGCTGCAGCACAAACCCGCTGCTGCAAGGGCCGGTAACACTGGAGGCATTCACTGATGCCGGCCACGTCGCGGTCCGTTTCGACGGGCGCAATACGTTCATCGAGAACGCGCTGGAGGAGCTGGGCCTTTCTGTCCGCATCGAGGTGATCGCCCCGTCTTTCGTCCAAGTACCCTACTTCCTTCCCGGAACCCGGCGCCTGGCTTTGATGCACGAGCGGCTCGCCCATCAGATGGCTCAAATCCTGCCGCTGGCAATTGCTGAATCACCGGTCGCCGTTCCTCTAATGCAAGAGGTGGCGCAGTATCATTCGGCGCGGAGCGGAGACGCCGGACTTGCTTGGCTGCGTGGGCTGATCCAGCAAGTCGTTCGGGAGCTGGAAGACGTCTGACTTCAGGCAGGCTGCCGGCCAGCCTTGCCGCTGCGCACTTTGGCCACCAGTCCTATCACCAGGATCACCAAGCCCTGCTCTCAACCACACACTTTTCAATCAGGTACGTTTGGTTTGACAGCACCACCTCAGGTGATGAGTTGAAACGACGGAAGGGACTTGGTGGTTTGGCTCGCGATTTCCGGCTCATCAAAGGGTGCTGTCAGTCTAATCGCAACTCGTCTCCGATCGGCGCAGCCGTGTCTTGATGGCGCTTCGATCAGGCCATGAGCGACTGCCACTCAGCCAGTGCGTCCGAGCGGCAGGTCTTGTAAGTTTGGCTGTCGACAAGATGGCGCTGCAAGTTGAAGTGGTTGTGGACATTGGCATGAACCGAGGCGAACTTCTGAAGCGATTTCATCTGTCGAAATCGTAACATCGCTCGCTCTCGTCGTCGGAATGGAAGGTGTGCATTCTCGGCCCTGTTGTTGAGCCACCGCCCCATCTCCCGGCGATCGAGATTGCCAAGATCGCGCATGGCAGCTGGATAGGATTTCAATCCGTCGGTGACGATTACCTCAGTCTTGCCATGACGTTTCAGCGCCTTCTTCAGGAACGCCAACGCCGCGGATTTATCACGTTTTCTGGTAACGTAGCTCTCCAGGATCTCACCCTCGTGATCCACGGCGCGCCACAGGTAGGACGCTCCCCATTGATCTTTACGAACACCTCATCGAGGTGCCAGCGCCACTGCCGGAACCCCTTCATCCGGCTTACTCGCTGGCGGCGGATGTCCGCCGCAAACAGCGGACCGAAGCGGTTCCACCACAGACGTACCGTCTCGTGGCAAATGTCGATCCCGCGTTCGAACAGCAGATCTTCCACGTTCCGCAAGCTCAGCGGAAAGCGGACGTACATCATCACCACAAGTCGAATGATCTCGGGCGAGGAGTTGAAATAGCGGAACGGATTGGCCGGTTTGCGAGGTCTGGGCATGACGAATGCCCTACCCTCGCCCGCTCACTCTTCAATCAGGTGCATTTGCTTTGACAGGACCGTTCGGGCCGTCGCACCTAGCTCAAGGCCGACGAGCGGTCGGCCATCGTCGCTGAGGCTCACCAAGACGGCGCGAATCTGCGCAATAGAAAATTGACGGCGAAGTCTAATCCAGGCTTAAGTCGTCGCCATGAACCCATTGGAGCTAGCAAAGTCGGCACCTTGGAATAGTGTCCTTTTTACGACCTATTCTCTGAGCCTCTCGTTCTTTGAGGCAGTGGTGATCGATGCCCTCATTCGCGGCGGAGCGCGAAATCCTACAATATTGTCTGACCCGGAAGGTGTGCGTGCCGGATTATCCGAGCTTGGCGCCCGTCTAGTTGGCCGCGACTATGAATTGCTTCCTGTCGAGCGGGTTGGCGGCGTATTCCACCCCAAACTCTCTGTTTTCCTCAATGACAGTGACGCCCACCTCCTAGTCGGATCGGGCAACCTCACCTTTGGTGGTTGGGGCGGAAACTTTGAATTGGTCGAACATTTGCATCCCAGCTTTGCCCCTGAGGCGATCGCCGATGCTGCCGAGTTCTTAGAACTACTCGAAATCGATGAACGCATCCGATTGCCGGCGACGAATAGGATTGCGCAGACGGCAGATGGCTTGCGTCGCGCATCTCAAGGTAAGACGGGATCCGGCCGAATTCGGCTTGTCCACAACGCTGCCGGAACGATCGCCGAGAGGCTTCAGCAAGAAGCGGACGAACTGGGCGGAGCAGAGCGTATCTGTTTCATGTCGCCATTCTACGATGTGAAGGGAGCAGGAGTTACGCGGCTCAGCAAGCTGCTGAATTGCTTCGATGTCTCGGGGTATGTCCATGATGCAGGGACGGTAAGAGGGTTTGCCGGGGGCAATTGGTCAATTCTGAATGAAGAAGTATTGGCGCCAGTCGAGATAGATCAGAAGTTTGCTGCGGACAGCCGCCTGCTGCATGCAAAGTCGATTGAGATCCTTTGCCGGAATGGTCGTTTGCTTTTGTCAGGAAGCGCGAACGCAACGTCCGCAGCCTTATTTGGCTCAAACATGGAGGCAGGAATCCTAAGGATCGAGCCCAACCGTCATGGGGCTTGGTCAATTGCTCACTGCCCTGCTCCCGTTCGTTCGGCGATCGAGGACGATGACCAAAATGTCGACGAAGAGCAGGTACAGATTCTAACAGCCGAACTCGTTGGCACAACAATCCAGGGATCCGTCCTAACAAGCTGGACCTCTGGCCCAGCGAGTATGACCTGCGAGATCGAGGGTGAACTCATCGATCTCGGGGAAATTGAAGTCGATAAGAACATGGCTTTTTCGCAGCGTGCTGAGCAGCTCGCTGAACGAGTCTGGAGCAGGGGCCGCGTCGTCATAAGATTGAAAGCCGACGATAAGGTTGCTGAAGGCTTTTTGATGATTACCGCAGTGGCCGCACTCATGCAGCGCGCTGGTCAAGCTGCATCGAGGATCTTGTCGGTTCTGGCTGGGACTGAGACGCCTGAGGATGTCGCGGCAATAATGGCATGGTTCCACGAGGACCCTTCACGCATGCCGCGAGCACAGTTCAAGGCGGCAGGAACGAAGGGTGAGGCCCTTGTAGCGCCGGACGAGATTGTGACTGCCGATATGATTGAGCGGGCCCATTTCCTTGAAAAGGGATCATCGGGAAGCGGCGAGCGATCAGCTGGATGGCAATCGGCAATGGCTGCTTTGCTCAAGGCCTTTCGCTCTAGCCGTGGCCCCTTCCGTTCCGAGGCAATGGCTTCCGATGATACTGGCGAGAGCCTGTCTGAGGACGCCACAAGAGATATGACGCGCGACGAGCGCGCAAACGAGAAGGCAATCGATTCCTTTTCGAAGCTTCTCGATGCAGCGCTTGAAAAGAAAAATGAGGGCCGCTTTGCTGAAATGATGTTGGGTATCGCCCATTATCTGGTCGACAGAATTCGGCCACCGAACGACCGGGTAAAAATCTGGCTTGATAAGATTCTGCGCGATCTACCTGAGATTGTTGAAGGCGATTTGGCCGAAGATGTATTGGCACTCGAGCTGGTCCGCGTCGCCCATTCACCGAGTGCGGATACTGCACGTAAGGCGCGGCGCTTGCTGCGCAGGAACGGGTTATTGTCTCAGCTTGAGAACGCTGATGCTGATAGGCTGCCTGCGTTTCATGTGTACTTTCCGCCAGGCATTGATTTCGAAAAGGCACGCGAAATGTTGGCGAGCGTGCGAACTCACCGTGAAGAGATTCACACCTTGTTGGAATGTCCGGGCGACCGCGAATTGCCCGCCCTGCCCCTCCTTGAAGGCAGCGAACATTGGCCCGTCTTTCAACGCTTGCACGAAGATCCTGAAGCGCGAGAGCGTATCGAATTCGTAGATGACCCTGTCACTGGATGCCCCAAGTGTCATTTGGTTCTGCCAACGGGGAACGCGCAGGAATTGCTGCAATTTGGCTTTACCCGCTGTGCAAACCGTTGCCGCAGACTGATCATTTCGAGGGAGCTCTGACATGGCGAGCACGCTTGAAGAAGTCATCGACAATGCGAGCAAGGCACCTGAGGCGCAGGTCGTCGATGAGTGCGATGTCCAAATCGGCGGCGTTGATCCATTAGGATTGCGCCAGATTAACTTTGACATGATGGATCAGGTGTTGCCGGGCCTGAATAATGTGGCGCGGCATGTTCGTCCCTACTTGCTGATGAGTTGGGCCTGGCGGCGCTGCAACCAGTTGGTCCGCAAACATAAGCGGGTCTCGGTCAAGGATATGCGCGACTTCGTCGATCGTATCGAGACAATTTATGCTTGGTCACAGTTCGCAGTTGACCGAGAAACAGACTTGCCGGGCAGTTCGGCGTTGGCATTCCTCGTCCAGACAGAGAGCTACACCTTCTCAGGCAAGGCCTGGGAGAAATTTCGCGATACCAGGCGCTACTCGACAGGCCTCATTGCCGCTGTGAATTATGGGCCGGGTTTGAGAAACATGCGGTGGATCGCCGACCTGAGCTCTCTTGAAGGAAATCCGATCACGGAACCCGGCGCATATAAGACAAATCCCGAGGGAGATCCTGCGCTTGAGGAAGCGCTAGATGCATTCGAAGAATGCATGGCAGCAGAGCTGGATCACCCTGCATTCAATGTGTTTGGGAAAGTCACTGTCGAGCTCGAGGATGTGAAGCGGTGGGGTGAACTATGGCAAATGGATCAGCTCACCGAGCAAGGGAGAACAGCGGCTTGGCGCAGGATCAATGCGGGCGAAGGAAGATCTGTGCGGAGCAAGGGTCTCGAGCTTGTTCGATATGCAGCTCTCCATGATACCGATGGAGTGAATGACACAAACGATGTCCGCCGCTTAATGGCCAATCCCGATGGAATAGGGTTTCCTGAAGACTTGCTGCCATTCGCCGCGCGGTGGCGCCGGATGCAGGTGCGACAGGTTCTTCGCCTGGCACTCGAGGGACTCCTCTATTGGTGCCAAGGCGAACTTCAGGAAGCTCCGCTTACTACCCGCCAATTGGCATTGAGGTTTCTCGATGAGGCCGGTGGCTATTCTGGACAACATGATGCGCTCGCCTGGATTGAGCAATTCGAACCTGGAAGTGATCCGATCGAACATCTCGACCGAATCTCGGCCTGCTTCGGCAATGGGGAAGGTCTCGCTACAGCCCTCATCAGCGCACTGCGCTTTTGCATTGCTGAGGCGCCAGACGAACCTCAACCATTCGAGAGGCCAGACCGGCTTCCGCTAGTGAAAGCGGCGCGCGAGTGGAAAGCTTGGGCTGATCTGCTGCCGGCCGCATTCATTTCCCGACTGCTAGAAGGCTGGATCTTTGCACAGCACACCTATTGGAGTGTTGGCCGCGGCCTTCAAGATGCGAGAGGGAACGGGAAAATGATCCTGCGCTTGAGGCTGTTTATTGACGAGGGCGGCTGGCGCCTTGCTCAAGGCATCGGACAAGGAACTTCACCAAATGCTACGCCGGATCGTCTTGAGACAGCGCTTAGCCTTTTGCATGAATGTGATCAGCTTCAGTCTACTGACACATGAAAAATGAAGCATCCTCTCTTGCCATTCGGGGGAGGTGTATCCCTTCCGTCGCAGTAATTTCCCTACCCTATCCTAGTTCATCCAGGCCACGCTTCGGAGATCGCTGGCTATATTTAATGGTTTTTGATCAATGATTTTCGTGATTCTTTAGTATCCGGCAGGCTCGACAAGCCTTCGGATTTGTAGTCTTTAGCCAACGACGTTGTCGGGAAAGTGGGGCCGGGTGAACAATGAACGTATTTGATCTGGATCGCTCACTCGTTGATCAATATGCTGCCTTTGCCCGATCATTCTCATCTATAAGAGCGCCCGAGATCAGCGATCAGATCGCGGCGCTTTACGAGCAGGGCAAGTTCTGGCCGGATCCTCTCATCACCATCAATCCGCGGTTTGAACAAGGCAAGACTATGTCCGAGCTGTCGGTGGAGGGCGTTGTCGACCCCGCGCTCCAGGATATCTTCGCCTTCGGAAGCGAGCGCACGCCAATCCGGCTTCATCGTCATCAGGAACGCTCGGTCGTAAAGGCCAGAAACCGCGAGAGCTTTGTCGTCACAACCGGCACCGGTTCGGGCAAGTCGCTCTGTTTCTTTGTCCCGATCGTTGACGCAATTGTTCGGGCGAAGCGTGCTGGCGAGGCTCCGAGGACAAGGGCAATCATCATCTATCCGATGAATGCGCTGGCAAACAGTCAGCTCTCGGAAATCCGCAAGTTTGTCGCTGAAGCAAATGTCGAGGACGAGCTCAAGCCGACAGTCGCTCGCTATACGGGCCAGGAAACTGCGGAAGAACGCGAGGCGATTGCGCAGAGCAAGCCCGACATTCTGCTTACCAACTTCATGATGCTTGAGCTCTTGATGACCCGCCAGGGCCAGCTTGACCAGTCGGTGATCGGAAATGCCCAGGGGCTCGAATTTCTCGTCCTTGACGAGCTGCATACCTATCGCGGCAGGCAGGGGGCCGACGTCGCCATGCTGGTTCGCAGGGTGAAGGAGCGTCTAAGCCCGTCATCAGAGATGATCTGCATCGGGACATCGGCAACGATGTCGAGTTCCTCCGACGATCAGAAGAGGGCCGAAGCTGTCGCGGAGGTAGCCACGAAGCTGTTCGGCCAGCCGATCGCACCGGCCAATGTGATCGACGAACTGCTAGAACGAGCAACCTCAACGGCTATGAAGGCTACCAATCTGGGTCAGAAGCTGAATGACGCGGTTCTGGCGCCGCTCCCGGCCGATTTGACCGACGAAGAGCTGAAGCAGCATCCGCTTGCATGCTGGATAGAGACCGAAGTTGGCCTAGAAGAGGGAGAAAAGCTCAGGCGCCGCATACCGATGACCCTGCCGGACGCTTCCGCCAAGATTGCCGAGCAAACGGGGCTCGCTCTCGATCTATGCGAAACCGCCATTGCCAATATGCTCGCGATGATGGGGCGCCCTGAAATCGAGCGCGGTGGATCGGGCGCCCGTGCATTTCTGGCCTTCAAGCTGCACCGCTTCATTTCTGGCGCGGGGCAGGCCTATGTGACCTTGGAAACTGCCAAGGATCGAAGGGTCTGTCTCGAAGGTCAGAAATTCCACCCCGATGATGGGACGGCGCGTCTCTATCCGGTCTTCTTTTGCCGGGAATGCGGACAGGAACACCTGAGCGTCACTCTCACCCACGAGGACGGCCAGCGCATGGTCCTGGCTCGCTCGATTGATGAGCCCGTTGGCGATGATGTCGAGCTCGACGGTGCAGAAACGGGGTATCTGGTCCCCGCGGTCAACGCGGACTTTCATTTCTCCGGAGAGGTGACCGACTATCCCGATGACTGGCAGGAGCTGAGTGCATCAGGGCAGGAGCGATTGAAATCTACCCACAGGGGGAAGCACGAAGGTATTCCTCTAAGGCTAACGAGTGATGGCTCTTTCGATGACGAGGGTGTCCTTGGCTGGTTCTTCAGGGGCAAGTATCGCTTTTGCGCGCATTGCGGACATCAGCCCTCGCAGCAGGCCCGTGAGATCAACAAGCTTGCCGGTCTTTCAGCCGAGGGGCGAAGTTCTGCGACCACCCTGATTGTTTCAACTGTGCTGGCATGGATGGAACGAGACGGATCGCTCGATGAATACACACGCAAATTGCTCGGCTTTACCGATAACAGGCAGGATGCGGCGCTTCAGGCCGGTCACTTCAATGACTTCATATTTGTTACGCTGCTGCGCGGGGCTGTTCTTCGGGCGGTTCGCGATGCCGGACCCAAAGGGCTGGCGCCTGCCAAGTTTGGCGAAGCGGTGCGGGAAGCGCTTGGCTTTGATCTCGAGGAACCGGGCCGTCTAGGCGATTGGATGCTCGACCCGAACGTCAAGGGTTATGCGAACCGCCAGCAGGCTGAGGAGACGCTCTCCGAAATTCTCGCTCACCGCCTGTGGGCGGATCTCCGGCGAGGATGGCGGTATACCAATCCGAATCTTGAAGAAGTGGGTCTCATCAGCGCTGCGTTCCCGGGACTGGATGACTTGGCGGGTGATGATGAAGAGTTTGCCGAGAATGCCCTGCTCGCTGGACTGAGCGCCGAACAGCGGAAGAAGCTTTTCGAGATCCTCTTCAATCAGATGCGACAGGGCCTGGCCGTCTCTACTGATGCGCTCGACCGTATGCGGGTCCGGCAGACGGCGGAATCCTCGCGCAGTCATCTCAAGCTCCCCTGGGCCATCGACAGAGAAGAAGAGGAAGGCCTGCGCGAAAGCGGCATGTTGATGATTGATCCGCCGCGCCAGGCCAAGGTGCGGGCGGCTGAGGCAGACCTGATCCTGCGTGCTGGCAGCCGAACCAAACTGGCCAAGGCGCTGCGCGACAAGTCAATCTGGGGAGAACAGCTTCCGCCCAAGGATTACGATGAGGTGATCCAAACGCTGATCAAAGCAGCGGAGGCGCACCAGTTCGTCAGACGCATCAATTCTGGTTTCGATGCGCCAGCTTGGCGCGTGTCTCCGACAGCGCTGAGACTCTTTCCCGCGGAGCAACGCGATGACGGAAAGCGCGAAAATCGCTTCTTCCGCGCGCTCTATCTGCAGGTGAGTCAAATGCTCGCAGAAAGCGGACCTCTTCCGCATGCCTTTGAGGCACGCGAACATACTGCGCAGGTTGACCAGGAGGTTCGTGAATGGCGCGAAGAGCGTTTCCGCTACGAGAAGGCGGATCAGGAGCTCATCCAGGAAGATCGTGAACGCATGATCGACCAGGGGGAATCGACCGATTTTCTCCCAGCCATGTTCTGTTCGCCGACCATGGAACTGGGCGTCGATATCAGCGCGCTCAACGTCGTGTTTCTCCGTAACGTGCCGCCGACCCCAGCAAACTATGCGCAGCGCTCGGGCCGTGCTGGCAGGAGCGGCCAGGCAGCATTGGTGGTTACCTACTGCGCAGCCATGTCCCCCCATGATCAGTATTACTTCGCAGATCGGGCAGCGTTGGTCGCAGGTGTGGTTAGGCCGCCTGCGCTCGATCTTGCGAACGAGGATCTGCTCAAGTCGCATTTGCAGGCCGAGTGGCTGGCCAAGGCCAAGGTACCTCTGCAGCCGTCGATTCCTGAGAATCTCGACATGACCAAGCCTGGTATGCCGATTGCGCTCGAAATTCGCGAAGGCATGGAAGCGATCTCGGCTTCCCATGCCGCGCGCCCGACCATGCGCCGGTTGATTGAAGCGATGCTGACCTCGATCGATATCAAGGATGCGCCATGGCTTGAGGATGTAGATGCCTTTGTCGCTGAAACCGACGAGGAGGCGCTGTCTGTCTTTGACGCGAGCTTTGACCGCTGGCGCAATCTTCACAATGGCGCCCGCGAAGAACAGGAGCGGGCCCACAAGATTCAGCAAAAGAGTGGGCTCAGGCCAGGTGAGCGCACGGCTGCAGCAGGTCGTTACAGGAATGCCTCTCGTGAGCTGGAGATTCTCGAGCGGGGCCAGTCGTCCAGTGGCTCAGACTTCTATGCCTACCGTTACCTTGCGACCGAGGGTTTCCTGCCTGGATACAATTTTCCGAGACTGCCGCTTTATGCCTTTGTGCCAGCAGCGCGAAGCTCGGTTCTCCAGCGGCCCCGGTTTTTGGCCATTGCTGAATTCGGGCCCAACAGCCTTATCTATCACGAAGGCCGAGCTTACCGGGTGACCAAGGCAAAGCTTCCGGCAGAAGGACGGCTGGACAGCGGCAAGCTGGCGACGTCGATCCTCATTCTGTGCGGGGAGTGCGGCGCAGCGCATACCGATGAGCTGCAGGAACGCTGTCATGCTTGTAACAGCTCCCTGGGCGGCGTTGAGCGGATCGAGACGGTTTTCCGGATCGACAATGTCGAGACTTCTCCTTCGCTCCGGATAACGGCCAATGACGAGGACCGGCAGCGGCGGGGTTTTGAAATCCAGACTGTCTTCCAATGGCCGATGCATAACGGAAAGGCCCAGCTGCGATCGGTGGTGCTCGGCTCTCAGAATGGCGGCCTGCTGCATCTGGACTATGGGCCGGCAACGCGGCTGATCCGGATCAACAAGGGGCTTCGCAGGAGAAAGTCGAAATCGATCTTCGGCTTCTTCATAGATCCGCAGACCGGCCGATGGCTCAAGGATCCGGCGAACGGCGATGATGATAACGGTATGGGAGATCCGACCAAAGCGGGCCCGCAGCGGATCGTTCCGATTGTCGAGGACCGGAAGAATGCACTGCTGCTTCGGCCTCTGATGAATTTCGATGAGGGACAGATGGCGACGTTCCAGCATGCGCTTATTCGCGCCGTGCAGATCGAATTCGAACTTGAAGAGGGTGAACTGCTCGGCGAGCCCCTGCCGACGCGGGAATTGCGCAATGCAATCCTGCTTTATGAAGCGACAGAAGGCGGAGCCGGAGTACTGAACCGGCTGGTTTCTAATCCGGAAAACATGTCAGCGGTCGCGCAGCGGGCGCTCAAGCTCATGCATTACGCGGCGCCGTATGAACCGGACAAGATCAGCGAGGCCGAGGACGCATGTGTCGCAGGCTGCTATCGCTGCATTCTTTCCTATTTCAACCAGCCGGATCATGAATTGATCGATCGCCGCAATGCCGAAGTGGTCGCCTATTTCTGCGATCTGGCCGGAGCAAAACCGTCGAGCAGTTCAAACGAAGACAACGAAGATCCGTGGAACGATGCGCTCAGGCGTTGGGGCCTGCCGGAACCAAAATCCCTGCAATTGGCCGGCGCCACCTACCCCTTCTATTGGCCAGCGCGCGATGTGCTGGCCGTGGTGGGCGAACCGACCGAAGAGCTCGGCCAAGAGGCGACCGCCTATGGAATTCTTGATCTGGTCATTCTGCCAGCCGCTCCCGGCGATGCGCCACCGGCCGAGCTCATGAAAGCACTTGGAGCAGATTGATGGAGAGTTTCGCCTTTACCCCTGGGGACCTTGTGAAGGCGCGGGGCCGCGAGTGGATTGTCATGCCTTCACCTTCGGAAGGCTTGCTGAAGATCCGCCCTCTATCCGGCTCGGACGCGGATGCTCAGGTCATTGCGCCCTCACTTGAAGCAATGCCAATCACGCCGGCAAGTTTCGCTGCGCCAACTTCGGAGAGGCTCGACACCCAGGAAGGGGCTCAACTTCTAGCTGATGCGCTGCGCCTTTCTCTAAGGCGCGGCGCGGGTCCGTTCAGAAGCGCTGCGCACCTCGGGGTCGAACCGCGCGCCTATCAGCTGGTCCCCCTGATGGTGGCGCTCAAGCAATCGGTTGCGCGCCTACTTATTGCCGATGATGTGGGGATCGGAAAGACGATCGAAGCGGGATTGATCCTGAGAGAATGGCTCGACCGCGGGACAGTCGATAGTTTTGCGGTCCTGTGTCCGCCGCATCTGGTCGACCAATGGGTGACAGAGCTGGCTGAGAAGTTTGATGTGGATGCGGTCGCGGTGACATCAGCGCGAGCGCGCAGTCTCGAGCGCGGACTTCCCACTTCCCAGAGCCTGTTCGAGGCCTATCCATTCACGGTAGTCAGCCTAGACTATATCAAGGCTGATAGCCGCCGCGATGATTTCGCTCGCGCGTGCCCTCCGCTCGTTATCGTCGATGAAGCACATACATGCGTTGGGGGAGAGCGCGGCAAACACCAGCGCTTCGAACTTCTCCAGTCTCTCGCCTCTGATCCGGACCGCCATCTGCTTTTGCTGACAGCAACCCCGCATAGCGGTGATGTTGCAGCTTACGACCGCCTTCTCGGGCTGATCCATGCGGATCTGACTGGCGGACCAGAGGCAGGGGATGCCAATGCCCGCGAGCGTTATGCCAGGCGCTTGGCGCAGCACTTCGTCCAACGCCGCAGGCCGGACATTCAGGACAGCTGGGAAGAGAAGCGTGCCTTCGCTCGTCACGAAACCAAGGAGGCTCCATATGCCCTTTCAGGGGACTTCGCAACCTTTCAGGAGGACGTGCTCGACTACTGTCTTGAAGTGACCGAACGTGCTGGCGCGGACAAAAAGACGCGGCGGCTAGCTTTCTGGGGCACTCTTGCTCTGATGCGCTGCGTGGGCTCATCTCCGGCTGCTGCGGCCAGTGCACTGACCAATCGGTTGAGCGGAACCTCAGATGCCACAGCGATTGAACCGGTTGTGTTCGATGCGGAAGACGGTGTGATGGACGAAGGCGACATTGAGCCGGCTACGGCGATCGAGGCGAGTGAGGAGCAGACGGTTCTCAGCCGACTCATCGATACAGCTCATCGGCTTGATGGAAGGCGCGATGAAGATCCGAAGGTCCGCGCTCTTTTGGCAGAACTTACGCCCTTGCTGAAGCAGGGCGCAAATCCGGTCATCTTTTGCAGATTCATTGCCACGGCCGAAGCTCTCGGCGAGGTTCTGCGCGAGACATATCCCAAGTTCGAAGTGGCTGTGGTGACCGGGACTCTGACCCCCGACGAGCGGCGTGAACGGGTGGCCGCACTGGAGGCCCATGACAAGCGCATCCTGGTTGCGACCGATTGCCTTTCAGAAGGGATCAATCTGCAGAGCGCATTCGATACTGTGGTCCATTATGATCTGAGCTGGAACCCGACGCGTCACCAACAGCGCGAAGGTCGGGTTGACCGGTTCGGTCAACAAGCGGAAATTGTCCGCTCAGTCATGATGTATGGAGAGAACAGCGCAATCGATGGCGCGGTCCTCAATGTAATCATCCGCAAGGCCAAGGAGATCGAGAAGGCAACCGGCGTCAATGTGCCGATGCCTGAGGACCAGGATAGTGTGACTTCTGCGCTCATGCAGGCTGTGCTGCTGCGCAATGATGGCTCGCGAACCCAGTACGTCTTTGACTTCGATACATCGGCTGAGCGCTTCGAGATGGCGTGGCGCGACACGGCGGAGGGCGCCAAGGCCAGCCGAGCTCGTTATGCTCAGGGTGCGCTCAAGCCCGACGAAGTGATCCCCGAATGGCGCAGGATGCGGGCACTGAACGGCGGGCCGGAAGAGGTCGCGCGATTCACTGATCGGGCGCTGAGAAGAGTGCAGGCTCCGCTGGAACGCAAAGGAGATTTCACGCTGGCGCATCTGGATTCGCTGCCCGAAACAATGCGGGATCAGCTGTCCGTTCGCGGGCTGAAGGGCACCAGGAAGATAAGTTTTGCTGATGACCTCAGACCGAATGTCACACATGTCGGCAGAGTTCATCCGATAGTGGCCGTTCTTGCCGAAACATTGGCCGAAGGCGCGCTCGATCCGATCGGCGCAGAAGGCAATCCGCTAGGACGTGCGGGCGTCTGGCGCACACCTGATGTCAGCCAAATGACCACGCTCTTGCTACTGCGGCTGCGTTTTCAGCTGGTAACAAGTGGCCGCACGAACCGCCTGCTTTTGGCAGAGGAAGCGGTGGGAATCGCGTTCACTGGCATTAGCAATGAGGCCACAGCTGAGGGCGTTGAAGCGCTTGAGCTGCTCGAGGCGCAGGCCAGCAGCGATATCGACCCGGCAGCCAGAACGCGGCAGATCGAAAACGCTCTGGGGAGGTTGGAAACCTATCAGCAGGCAATCCGCAAGCTTGCAGTGGAAAGAGCTGCGACGCTGTCCGACGATCACCTTCGATTGACCGAGGCGGCGGGTGGCGGCGCAACCGTAAAGGTCACGCCGGTTCTGCCTGCCGACATAATTGGTCTCTATGTCCTTCTGCCGGAGGCGAATTGATGAGCAGGCCGGGCAAACGGGCAGCCGATCTTGGCTTTGCCGCGATCACGATCGAAGGCGGGCTTATCTCGCCGGAGCAGATCACAGCCATCGCTTCTGCCACACCTGATCAGAAAACTGCCGCCGAGTATGGGTGTCCCAAGGGGACATCGCTGCGGGACGAGATCACGCGCTATTTTCGGATCGGCCAGGCGCACTGGCAATCTTTCAGTACAATCGACGAGCCTACGGTCACCCAGACGGCTGGCTTCGTGCGAGTGCTGCTCGAAGAAGCCTTCGGATTCTCGCTCGCCGGCCCAGTCACGCATGATCGGGAAGGCCGACGTTTCCGTATCGCGTGGGAAGCCAAAGCTGGGAAGGTCCCGATCGTTGTCGCAGCACCAGCGACAGGCGAAGACGGCAAGCTTGCCGATGGCTTCACACGGGCTCAGCCGGAATTCGGCGATGGGCCCGATGGCCGCATAGCGCGCCGTTCTCCGGCGGTCCTTCTGCAGGACTGGCTGAACGCCAACCCGGATTTCTACTGGGGCCTCGTCTTTGCCGGAGACCGCGTCCGCCTCATGCGCGACAATGCCAGTTTCACACGGCCTGCCTACATCGAGGCAGATCTGGGAGCGATCTTCCGCGACGAAATGTTCGCCGACTTCACCGCGCTCTGGTTGCTTATTCACAACAGCCGATTCGGGGCTGAAGGTGCGCCCGCCAGTGACTGTGCTTTGGAGCGTTGGCGTGAGGCGGGAATGCGTGCCGGAACCGCTGCGCGTGACCGGCTGCGCGGCAATGTTGAAGACGCCCTGCTCTCCCTTGGTCAGGGTTTTCTCGATGCCAACCCTGCCCTGCGTCAGAAACTCGACGAAGGCGCATTGTCGATGTCCGGCTACTTCGAACAGCTGCTGCGGACCGTCTATCGGTTGATCTTTCTCGCAGTCGCAGAAGACCGAAACCTGCTGCATGCGCCGGGCGCATCGCGTGCTGTCCGCGCGCTCTACGGCGAAAATTACGGCTTTGCCTACCTTCGGGATCGGTCCGCACAGCGCGGCGCTCACGACCACCACCAGGATGCATGGGAAGGCGTAAAGATCGTCTTCAATGCACTGGAACGCGGTGAGGGCCTGCTAGGACTTCCGGCCTTGGGAAGTCTGTTTTCGCGCGGCCTTACGCCGGATCTGGGGCAAGCAAGCCTGCCCAACCGCGCATTGCTGGCTGCAATCTACAAACTTGGCTGGCTGATTGATGACAAGCGCCGGGTCCGGATCAACTGGCGCGATATGGCGACCGAGGAACTGGGCAGCGTCTATGAAGGCCTGCTGGAACTCGTTCCCATGCGCGAAGATGAGGGGCGCACCTTTACCTTGGATTCGGGGCTCAAGGGCAACACGCGCAAGACCAGCGGAAGCTATTATACCCCTGACAGTCTGGTGCAGACGCTGCTCGATAGCGCGCTGGATCCGGTTCTGGATCGGGCTGAGGCGGAAGGCGGCGTCGAGGCAATTCTGGCCCTCAGGGTGATAGATCCTGCCAGTGGCTCGGGGCATTTCCTGCTTGGCGCGGCGCGGCGCATGGCAACCAGAGTGGCCCAGCTTCGCGATAGCGATGCGCCCGATTATCACCGTGCACTGCGCGATGTCGTTTCAAGCTGCATCTACGGGGTGGATCGCAACCCGATGGCGGTGGAGTTGGCCAAGGTGGCGCTGTGGATCGAGAGTGTTTCTCCAGGACAACCGCTGGGCTTTCTTGATGCCAATATCCGCTGCGGCGACGCGCTGCTCGGCGTGTTCGACCTTGAGGCACTGGAGCAGGGTATTCCCGACGATGCCTACAAACCGCTGACGGGCGACAGCGAAGATGCGGCCAAATACTGGAACATAAAGAACAAGAACGAAAAGAAAGGCCAGGGTGCTTTCGATTTCGATAGCGGTGGCGGGGCCATGCCGCCGCGCAAATTGGCCGCGAACCTTTCCACGATCCGCCGGATGAGCGAAGACACGGTGAGCCAAGTGGAAAAGAAGCGCGAGGCGTTCGAGGCGTGGCGGCGCGATCCCGATCGCTATGCTACCAAGGTCGCCTGCGATCTCTATACTGCCGCCTACCTACTCCCCAAGCTGGAGGTGCCGGAAAACTATCAGCGCGGCCAAGTGCCAACCACCGCAGACGTTTGGAAGAAGCTGGGCGGCGGGCAGATTTATGGCCCGTTGGAAGCCGCCAGCGTGGATGCCGCCGAATTCGCCCGCGCTTTCCATTGGCCGCTCGCCTTTCCCGATGTGCTGATCGGAAAGGGTGGCTTCGACGTTGTTCTGGGTAACCCACCGTGGGAAAAATTTACGATCCTTGAGCGCGAATTTTTTGCCGCGTACTCAGAAATCGCCGAAGAAGCCAATGCATCGAAGCGTAAACGACTGATTTCTGCCGCCTTCGAAAAATCTCCAGAACTTGCAAAGATTTGGGGCAAAGAGCAGCGGCTTGTTTCAGCTTTCGGCAAGTTCTTGCGTAGCTCGAACCGGTTCAAATTATCCGCTGTGGGCGAATTGAACCTCTATCCCCTTTTCGCCGAACTATCGCTAAGTTTATTAAGTGCGACCGGGAAAAGCGGGCTTATAGTGAAGTCTATGATGTTCACTGGCTCCACTTGGAAGGGTTTCACCGATTATCTCATTACTAGTGGACGATTGGAATCGGTATTCGACTTCAAGAACTGGGAGATGCTATTTCCTACAGTAGGTTATCATGAGCGCTATTCTCTGGCGACATTCACGGGAGCTGTCACTGAAACGGTGTTAAAGCTTGCAGTTGGACTGACTCACTCCCGAAACCTAGTTCAAGAAGGCGTGATAATCAAAATCAACAGGGAGATACCTCGGCAACTTAATCCAGATACGGGGACTTTGCCGCAATGCGAGAGTTCTGAAGATTTGCGCATTCTGACCCGTGTCGCAACTGCATTTCCCACGCTCGGAGTATCACCGTGGCATGCTCATTACACAAGCGGACTGCATATGACTTCCGATGCTGCCGAGCTGCGCGACTTAGAGGAGTTGCAAGGCGCGGGTTATAAGCTCGTAGGCTCTTGGTTTGCTTTGGGGGAAGAAGTTTTTGCTCCAGTTTACGAGGGCAAACTAATTCATCAATTTGACCACCGATTTGCAACCTTTGACGGCATCCCTCCTGAAAAGCGGTTTGGAATTAAGGCGGCAACGATCACACCAACCCTCGAGGTAAAAGGGCAGCGGGACTTCGAGATTTTGCCGCGTTATTGGGTGCGTGGAGCTTTCCAAGAAGCCAACCTGGCCGCTAGGGGTTTGCGTGATAACTGGAATATCGCTTTCCGCGATACGACAAACGTTATCAGCAATTTCCGCACAGCGGTTGGATGTGTTGTTGGCCCAGCGGCTTTTAACTACAAGGCCCCAAATATCGTGATAAGTAAGGGCGACCCACGACAGTCTGCACTATTTTTGTCCATGTTCAATTCAACGCCATTTGATTACCTAATCAGACAAAAATTTTATGGCGCAAACTTCACTAAATCGCTGCTTTTGCAATCGTTTGTGGTCCCTCCAGAGGCGGTCGCTCAACACCATGATAGTCTTATAGATGCGGTGGTGGCATTGACGAACACATCGGATAGCGTGATTTTCTTCGCCAAAGATCTTGACCGCACTCATCTAAGCACGACTAACCCCGAGGAGAGGTTAATGCTGAGGGCGTGGATTGACGCAGTGTATTTCACTGCGTTTGGTTTTGCTCGATCTGAAGTCGAATATGTCTTCGGCACGTTTCCGATTTGGAAAGAGAAATCCGAAAATGTTTGGGGCCGCTTTCGAGAAAGAGACGAGGCGTTACGCTTTTTTGAGAATATGGAATGAGTACGACGGCGTCGCGTTCGATACCTCTCTTCGCGCGCGACCATGGGCATGAGGGGACTACGTTTGGCTGCGCCGAGGACTCCCGCGCCCCCCGTTGCGCTGAGCTCGATCTCAAGGACGTGATGGGCGAAGACTGCCCAAGCGAAACTTTCCGCGACTTCCAGAGGAACGAAATCGCCAGACACGGCGAATACCGCACCCAACGCATCGTCCTCGCCACCTATGATGATACGCTGGTGGCCGGCGGCATGCGGCCACGGACGGAGGGATATCGGTGACCAAGTTCGATCCGGAAACCTTCTCGGATAACGTGCAGCTTGCCGGTTTCCATATGGAGGCGGGGCAACGCAATTTCATGGAGCTCGTAAGAATCATTGCGGCCGATCTGGATACCAGCATGACAGCCTTGCGCCCCTACCTCCGCGCTTGGTTCAACGGCGCCCGTGATGCGCTGGAAGATTTTGGTATTGATGTTAGCGATGCGAGTTCCGCTGATGAAGTTGCGGCTGCTATGCGCTGTTTTGCGATGTGGGCCGATCAGCCGGTTGAAGCAGAATGATCGACGCGAAGAACCGCCTCTCGGAATATCCATTCCTACTCCAATCAGAGCTACGCGATGCAGCTAACGAACACGGTTATCGGGTCGGCCCGGAACAGTCGGCCGGCTGGCTGTTCTTTCGTTCTGCTTCGGCTCCTGGCGAAATAGCACTTGCGGCCACTCCTGCGGGTATGTCCGGTCCATTCTTCCTCTCAATCTCTCATCCAGGCGCTGCGCGGGAATTGATGGCAGAAGTGGCCAGCCCTTGTGCCAAGGGCCACGTGGCAGCCTTTGCATTTGAGAGGCGGGAAGCACTTTTCGCCGCGGTGGGTGAAGTCTACCGCTTGTCTATCAGTCTTCCGACGCTGCCCTTCGAAGATTTCGTTCGTGAGACCGCGCATCTCGGAAACACCGAAGCCGAGCAGATGCAGAAAGTTCGCATCGGGCAGGCCCGTTTTCGTGATGCCTTGATGAACTATTGGAATGGCACGTGTCCGCTGACAGGGATATCCAATCCGGAATTGCTGCGCGCATCGCATATCATCGGCTGGGCCAAGTGCGACAGCGACCAGGAACGATTGAATGTCTATAACGGCTTCTTGCTCTCATCGCTTTGGGATGCGGCGTTCGACAGTGGACTCGTGACCTTCGATGATCATGGGCGTGCAGTACCCTCGCCGTTGCTCGACGACAAAGCGGCGAGAGAAATGAGCGTCGGCAGCGTTCCACCGCTGGTACTGACGGACGACCACAGATCGCGCCTTGCGTGGCATCGCATCCATTGCTGGCAGGGTGACATGCCAGGAGCTTAAGAATCCCGATTAGCGCCGATTAGGTTCGCCAAAGTCATTCGCTGCCGCAAGGGATCTTGCGCTAAACGACAGGAATTGGGCCGTTTGCGGACTGACTGCTTTTAGGCTCCTTGAGTTCCAAGCCGACATTCAGCCAACGATGCAATAGCGCTCGTTAGAGGCTCTTTCGACTAGCTTTGTATCGGCTGGCCTCTATCATCGACAGCATGGCTGGGATGATGAGTACGAAACCTTGGAAGGATCTAAACGGTAGGATCCATGCCGCCACAGATCGAGACTTTGAAAGGGCAGTACTGCCCCTAATGAGAGCGATATGGCCTAGTCTGGTCCAGGTGCCAGCGATGAAGGCGTATGATCGCAGCGGCGTTGATCTTCTCAGCTTGACTAGCGACGATGAGATCGAATGCGCAGTCCAGTGCAAAGGGTTTTTCAAGGTCGAGGGATTGGCTGATGATCAGTTTGATCCAATCGCTAAGTCGATCAAGAAGTTTCGAGATTCTGGCCTTGAGACCAAAACATATGTTTTGGTCCATAATCAGGATGGGCGTAACCGTGACGTAGCAGAAAAGATTGATCAGCTTCTAGCCGACCTAGTGGCAAGCGGCCGTGCCGACCGAGCGCTTCAGTGGGATAGGCATAAGTTATTCTCTGCTCTGCAGGACGCTCTTTGGAAGATGATTGAAGAGCGAATTAGTCAGCAAGCTGACTTTATGATCAGGCAAGCGGGCATGAATTTTAGCCAGCCTGCTGACATAGTTTCGAAAGTTCCAATACAGCTGTCTTCATTGCACCTGATCCGAGGGTCACGAGCCAGAATTGTCGATGTGGATGAAACATCAACAGAATCCGATCTCGCTGGCATGCTAGATAGAGGAGGTGACCGGTGGGCCGTGTTGACCGGGCTTTTTGGAAGCGGGAAATCCACTTCGTGCCTCAATATCGCCAGGCATGCTCCAAGCCGAGTAATCTACGTTCCTGCTGCAGACATTGAGCCCGAAAAGGGTGGAGTCGGCACACACGTCTTGATGCAAGATATTTTGAAGGCTCTCTCAATTTTCGCAGATTTTGACGAAGATGAGAAAGGCATTTTTGAGCGACTTGCCTCTGCGATGCTTCGCAAGGAACTTTCAGCAAATGATAGCTCTGCGACGCTCATAATTGATGGTTTGGATGAGAACCGATCCCTCGCCGGCCCGTCTGAAATAACAAGATTCGCTAGTGCCTTAGCTGAACTAAGATGCAGGATTCTTTTGAGTACCCGGTCTGAGCATTTCAATGCGTCTTTCGGGAATTATGATCATCTCTTCAATGAACTATCAATGAAAGGAGTCCCGAAGAGAATCCCGGTTCTACATCTTGCCCCCTGGGGCTGGCAGCAAATTATTGCGCTGGTCGAGCAGGTATCAATTCAAGATCCTGAAAACCAGAATTTCTCGGTTTTCCTCGAAGCGGTCCGACAGAGGCAATCGGGAGGATGGGACGCTGAGTTTTTGAGGCACCCTCTTTTTCTTCGCATGACCCTAGACCTAATCGGTGAGGGGATGCACCCTGCCAAGAACAGCTCAGAATTGATCTCCCTCTGGACCGACCAGAAGCTTATCAGAGATTTGAAAGCAGCCCGGGAAACGCCCGTCCCTATTACCGATAGGGACGAGTTTCTGCACTCGATCAGAAATCTAATGGCGGAGGCGGCTGGACTGATGGTCGACACTGACGACAGTGGCCGCATCCAACTCGCCGAAACCATCGATTCGGGCGAAGTGGTTTCAATAGCCCAGCGTATATTCAATACCGCAAGAGTTTCATTGCATTCAATTGCGTCGACTAGTCTTATAGTTCCAGTCGCAGTACGTTACCGAATGAGCGTACCGATGCGCTTCTCGCATCGAGCATTCCAAGAGTACTTTCTTGCTGAGTACTTACAAGGCAAAGGGCTGGATGGCGATGAGTATCCTTTAGCCGTGCAAGAGTATCTGAAAGGGCTGTAGCAAGCGCACAGATTTGAGTTTTCCTTCTGGGATTTGAAATCTGACAGTCAGCCAGAAGATATTAGATTCTCGACACTCGACTAGAGCAGGGACGGGCTGGGCTTGGGCCGATCGCGGACCGTCTGCAATTTTGGCTGACAGCTAGAAACCGGACATTAAGGCGTATGGGGAGAAACTCACGGCAGGAGGTCCAGCATGCCTTTCACCGACGAAGAGAAGCGCGCTTGGCATGAGGAAAAGCGCCGACGTGAAATCAAATCCCAGACAACTTCACGCCCCACCCCCGTGACGGAGTGCATTCATTGCGGTCAGCCCGTCGGCTATGGTGAGGGCTACATATCTGACGATATTTCGCTCTGCGATATATGCGACTGCGACTGATGGGCCGAAAGCGGCTTGACCGCTATGTGGACTCTAGCCTCGAAAGCAGACACATCGTCGTAGGCGGCTGGAATTGGTAGTGAAGCGGCCGTCGCGGCCGTTCGCATGATGTGGTAATTGTCGGGACGAAATGAACCTGCCGCGACGGAAATAGCTGAAAGAGGCCACGCCCAGGCCATAGCGCTCGTTGGTCAACATTCAGTTGGAGAAGCCTGCGGATCGTCGACCGTGTATATCCCTAAAGTTTCTAGCTGCGTGGGCAGAATCGGGCAGATTAATTCGGACCAATCAGCGGGCAGGGATTGCAACGCAGAATGGAGAGCATCAGTCATGCGCCCCGAACGTACTAAGGCCGAAGCTCACTTCGTCACGAAATTTCTGGAGTTTGTTAGGTCTAAGTTCGATGCCAATGCTCACGAGATCGATGGCATCACGGACAAGCCGGATTTGGGCATCTCGTCCGCGGGCCGCGTCATAGGCGTCGAGCTGTCGCAACTCCCCAGCAGTAACATCATGCGTGTGATTAACCGGCAGCTCCCACCCGCACGGGTATCACCCGGAGGCTTGAGGGGCGATCTCGCAATCTACCCACTCGAACCGCACAGGCGGGTTCATGAGGTGGTGAAAAGCAAGAGCGCGAAGGCGTCAGGCTACCGCGCTGCGATCCACGCCGATGAGATTTGGCTCCTTTTGCACAATCACTCGACGATTGATGCATGGCCAATGTCAGGGCCTACAAGACGCCAGTCTCGTGAGGCTGAAGATCTGCTAATGCGGTTCGGCCTCAAGGGACAGAAACACAATTTTGATCGCATATTTTTCATTTATTCAGATGGCGAGACGGTCGAGCTCACAGACGATCGAGCGATACCAAGATCTGTCTCGCTAGCTCACGGCGAAGGATATCCAGCAGTCACCACCTGGCGCTTCTCATTCGGGTTTGAAGTGCCGCGACCAGGCCTTGGCACAAGAGTATATGATTTTCCTGAGATCGAGTTCGCTGAACACCTTGTTGTGCCGAAAGACGATTGGATGGCAGCAAGGCCGGCGCATTATGAACATCTCAATCCAACGGTTTCCGCGTCGGTCAGCGGCCAAGAGGCGACTGTGACTATCCTCATCAATGGCCATCCCCATACACACTCATGGAGTACCTCAGAATGGGTCGGCCAAACGCTCTATGACCATGTGCTTCTGCAGTTCGGAATTCCCAAGTCGACGTTCAATTGGACGGTCTAACGCCATTGTCTGCGCAAACGCTCCGCCTCTCCGATGCTTGAATAAACCAAATCCTGTCGCCGCGTTCCCCCCGCATAGGGGCCCCAACCACACCTGTTGCGCCATGTCCTGAGCGGTGCCCCGAGCGGAACGGCTATCAGCGAATGCAGCGGAAGAAGCCCTATGCCAGCGCCATCAAAAAGGCACTCGGTGAAGTCAGATAGCGGCTGCTTTCGGAATCGCGTTTTGCTTGCGCGAACGGCCGAAATTAGGGCGCAAAGCTGTCATTGGTCGAACGTCGTGCCAAGATCTCCCGTACCCCGACAATCCATTGGACTTCCCTGTCACCGCAAGCATTGGTGCCGTCAGTGAAACGCGGCCCTGAACCAAGGCTGCTGCCCTGACCGATGCGATCGGCAGGGCCTTGGGTGCTGGGAGCAGCGAGGTGCTGCTTCGTCACGGAGTACCACCCGATGATCGATACCGTTGAGAACAAGCCCGCTACGAAGCGCGCTCGCCGCATGGCCCGCGAGCCAAAACCAGCGGGCGAAGTCGCAGATTCTGCGCCCATCCGAACTGCTCAGGTTGAACCGAAGCCTGCCAAGCCGTCCAGCAAGTCCAGCTTGGTGCTTGGAATGCTCCAACGCCCTCAGGGCGCCACGATCGCGCAGATCGTGGCTGCTACCGGTTGGTTGCCGCACACTACCCGAGCCGCACTGACCGGCCTGAAGAAGAAGGGCCATGAGATCACTAGCGAGAAGGCAGAAGGCGAGGAGCGCGTATATCGCGTGGTGGCAGGCTGATGGGACGCCGCGCCTACATTACCCTCGACCGGCTCGCAGAGATGCCAACCGAAGAACTGAAAGCGGAGTGGGCGCGGCGATATGCCGCGCATGCTCCCAGTCTGTCGCCAGACCTGCTGCGACTGGGGATCGCCTATCGGCTGCAGGAGCAAAAGCTCGGCGGCGTGAGCCGCTCGACCAGATCATTACTGCGTGAGCTGGCTGCGCAACCCAAGGATAGGGGACGCAACGGCCTGCCCCCACGCAAGCTTACCATCGGAACCCGGCTGGTGCGCGACTGGCACGGCGCCCGCCACACCGTGACCGTCCTGGAAAATGGCTTTGAGTACGATGGCAAGAAATGGCGATCACTCACCGCGATCGCCAAGGCCATCAGCGGTTCGCATTGCAGCGGCCCGGGGTTCTTCGGCCTGACGGATCCGAAACGATGAAGCTGCTGCGCTGCGCGGTCTACACCCGCAAGTCGACCGAGGACGGGTTGAAGCAGGAGTTCAACAGCCTCGATGCCCAGCGCGAGGCCTGCGAAGCCTACATCCTGAGTCAGCGGCATGAGGGCTGGTCGCTGGTCCCGAACCGTTACGACGATGGCGGGTTCTCGGGCGGAAGCATGCTTCGCCCGGGACTCAAGGCGCTGCTGGCCGATATCGAGGCTGGCCTGGTCGATGTCATCGTCGTGTATAAGGTCGACCGCCTTACTCGCAGCCTCGCCGACTTTGCCAAGATCGTCGAGCAGCTGGATTCCAGGCAGGCGAGCTTCGTATCGGTTACGCAGGCGTTCAATACCACCACCAGCATGGGGAGACTAACGCTCAATGTGCTGCTGTCATTTGCCCAGTTCGAGCGCGAGGTCACCGGCGAGCGGATCCGCGACAAGATCGCCGCTTCCAAAAAGAAGGGTATCTGGATGGGCGGGCCCGTGCCGCTGGGATACGAAGTGATCGATCGTAAGCTGGTTCCAGTGCCCGAAGAGGCCGAGCGGGTGCGCAGGATCATGCGCCGCTATCTCGAGGTCAGATCGGTCCCGGCCCTGATCGGGGTTCTGCACCGTGAGGGTATCGTCACAAAGATCCAGCAGCGTACAAGCGGCCCCCATCGTGGCGGCGTTCCCTTTGGGCGTGGCAGCCTGTTCCACCTGCTCAAGAACCCGATCTACCGCGGCAAGATCGTGCACAAGGGCCATATCCACGAAGGCGAGCAGGAAGCCATCGTGGACGAGCACCTCTGGGATGCGGTGCAGGCGCAGCTCAGTGAGAAAGCACCGCCGAGGAAGCGCCCTACCAATGATCCGCAAAAGGCCATGCTGCGCGGCCTCCTGACCGATCCACATGGACGCCCGATGGTTCCGACTTATGCCACCAAGCGCAGCCGTCGTTATGCCTACTACGAGACCCGCAAGGATTTGGCCCGGCCTGCCGATCCGCCAGCTACCCGGTTCGTGCAGGGCCAACTCGAGCGACATTTGATCGTGCATCTCACCGAGCTGCTCGAAGATGAGCATGCACTGCGCCGACTGTCAGGTATCGAAGAAGCGGGTCACCTGCGGACCATTTTCGAGACTGGTCGGTTGCTTGCCTGTCGGCTCGCGTTCCAAAGTTCGCGCGAAGCAATTTTGCAAGATCTGATCACCGCGTTGCAGGTTCGCGCCGAGCGGATCGAGATCGAGTTGAACTCGGATGCACTTGGGGCCGAGACAGGTGGTAAGCTCGCCTGGAGCATCCCGCTACCAAATCGAAAACCATTCCGCGAGGCCAAGCTCAGGATTGATGCCGAACACCGGGGAAGTATGCCGAATGACAAACTGGTCCAGCTAATCGCCGACGCGCTTGAGGCTCGGCAGCTCGTCATTAACAACCCGAAACTCAGCATCAATCAGGTTGCAAACCAAGAGGGTCGCTGCCGCAAGCAGCTGGCCAAGCTGGTGAGCGTGAGTTGGCTTAGCCCACGTATTGTTGAGTCCATTGCTGCAGGCACCCAGCCCAAAGCGATCAACCGTACCGTGCTGCTCGAGACAGCGCTGCCTGCCGATTGGGCCGATCAGGAAGCTTTGCTCGGCTTTCAAGCCTGAGCGCGATCCACCGCATCTTCCTGAATCCGGGTGGGCGGGGAATTTCCAGACAGAGAATTGGGCTGATGTTGACCGCCCTAAGGCCAAGGCAGCGACGTCTCTCGCCCACGGCTCAGAATTTCATGGCACCAAACCGCGCAGAACTGCGCCACTTCCGCGCTGCAGGATGCCCGAAGGCAAAATCATGTCTGCTTGTCTGACTGTTTGGTGCGGTCGAGAAGACTCGAACTTCCACGGGCTTTCGCCCACAACGACCTCAACGTTGCGCGTCTACCAGTTCCGCCACGACCGCACATCGATAAACAAGCGGCCAAATCGCGCGCTCGTCTGGTAGGAGCGCGCCCTTAGCAAAGGCCCCCCGAACCTGCAAGCGCCCTGCAAGCCCGGTGAAAACTAGTTTTCGTGCAGGGTGGCCTACTCGGCCTTCCAGCCGATTTCGGCCATGCGGGCGGAGCGCGGAACATCGGTGACCGCCTGCGTCACGCTGACGCTTTCCCCCGGCCCCAGGCTGCTTTGCGGAGAGCGCACTTCCAGCTCGAAAACCTTGCGGTCGCGCGCATCGCGCAGCACCACCAGCACCGGCGGCACGCTGCGCGCGACATTGCCGATATTGGTGATCGTGCCGTTGATGGCGAAATATTCGATGCCGCTGGGCATTTCGCGCTTTTCCTGCTGGTCGATCGGGAAATCGAGCTGCAGGTCCGGCTCTCCCACCGCGAAATCGGGCCGTGTCACCGGCACCCAGTCCGGCAGGCCCCAGTAACTCACGGCAAAGATCAGCGCGGCTGCGAAGATGGCAAAGATGGCCGCGGCCCAGGTCCACACTTTCAGCCAGTTGCGGCGGCGGCGGAACGGCGGCTGGGCATCGAAGGCGGAACCCGGCAGATCATCGTGCGCGGGGATGTGCACCTGCTCTATCGGCGGCGGCGGCACATCGTCACGGCCCAACGGAGGCTCACCCTCGTCGCGGGCCGTCTCGTCGGCAAAAGGAGCACGTGCGGCGGGAGGCGGCGGTGCTGCTCGCTGTGCGGGCGGCGGGGGAGCAGGTTCGGGCTTAGGTTCCGGCCTTGGTTCCGGCTCCTGCTCTGGCGGGGCAGCTGCCGTCGATGCGCCTTCTGCCAGTTCCAGCGCCGGCCCATCCTGGAACCAGCTGTGCCGGCATTTGGCGCAGCGTACCGTCCGCCCGTCAACACCTATGGCACTGTCGGGAACAACGTAGCGCGTTGCGCAGGCGGGACACTCGATAATCATCGTCGCGTTGATTCCTAGGGAAGCGCGAGACAACCAACAAGCTGTGGAGCAAGTTTGTTGCGGCGGTCCGTGGCTTTTTTCCACATCGAACACCAGCTATAGGCTGTGCCGATGATCGCTTCGCGCCTAGTTTGCCTCCAAATCCGGGTTCATGACGTCAATTTCGAAAGGGCTGGAAGGCCGGCATGAGCGCGGAAACAGACAGCATCGTCCAGTTTGACAATGTCGGGCTGCGTTACGGCACCGACCGGGAAGTGCTGAGCGACATCAGTTTCACGCTCTATCCCGGCAGCTTCTATTTCCTGACCGGCGCCAGCGGCGCGGGCAAGACCTCCATGCTCAAGCTGCTGTATCTGGCGCAGCGCCCATCGCGCGGAATGATCCGCATGTTCGGGCATGATGTGATCACCCTGCCGCGCAGCCGCCTGCCCGCCTTCCGCCGCAGGATCGGCACGGTGTTCCAGGATTTCCGCCTCGTCCCGCATCTTTCCGCCTTTGACAATGTGGCGCTGCCGCTGCGCATTTCGGGCATGAGCGAGGGCGAGATTCGCAAGCCGGTGACCGACATGCTCAATTGGGTGGGCCTGGAGCACCGGTCCCATGCGCGGCCAGAAACGCTTTCCGGCGGGGAGCAGCAGCGCGTGGCCATTGCCCGCGCGGTGATCGCCCGGCCTGAAATACTGGTGGCGGATGAGCCGACGGGCAACGTCGATCCGGAAATGGCGCTCAAGCTGCTGCGCCTGTTCGAAGCGCTCAACCGGCTGGGCACCACCGTGGTGGTGGCGACCCACGATGTGCATCTGCTGCGCAAGGTCCCCGATTCGCTGATCATGCGGCTGGACAAGGGGCGGCTGTCCGATCCCACCGGCGCGCTGCGCTATCCGCCCCGGCGGGAGGCGGCCGCGCCATGAGTTCACCTTCCTTCCTCCACCGCCGCAGCGGCGGCAAGCTGGGTGGCAGCGCGCGAATCCTGCCGCAAGCGCGGCTGGCGGGGCCGATGCCGTGGGTCATCGCCATCATGATCGCGCTGACGGTGATCGCGGCGGCGGCAGGGCTGGCGCTGAGCAATCTGGCAGACAATGCGCGTTCGGAGATTTCCGGCGGGCTGACCGTGCAGATTGTCGAAGGCGCCCCGGCAGACCGCGACCGTCAGGCTGAAACCGCCGTGGCCATGCTGTCCAACAGGGACGATGTGGACGAGGTCCGCCGCGTGCCCGATGCGGAGCTGGCCGCCCTGCTGGAACCCTGGCTGGGTGAGGCGGCGGGTGCTGATGAAGACAATGCCATTCCCACGCCCGCGCTGATCGACGTGCGGCTGAAAGGCGCAGTCACGCCAGAGCGGCTGGCAGGCATTGCCCGCGCGCTGGAGGCCGGCGTGCCATCGGCGCGGGTCGATGCCCAGGCCAGCTGGCTTGGCCCGGTATTCGAAGCGATCAGCTCGCTGCAATATCTCGCCATCGGGCTGGTGGTGTTGCTGGCTGCGACCAGCGCCGCAGCCGTGTGGCTGGCGGCGCGCAGCGCATTGGGCTCCAACCGGGAGGTGATCGAGGTCATCCACCATCTGGGCGGTTCGGACGGACAGATCGCCGGGATCTTCCAGCGCTCCATCGGTATGGACGCGCTGACAGGCGGACTTGCCGGACTGGCAATGGGCCTGGCCGCGGTATTGCTGCTGGGCCAGCAATTCTCCGGTCTTGGTTCGGGCCTTGTTGCAGGGGGCGGACTGGAAGTGACCGACTGGGCCATGATCGCCGCCATTCCGCTGATCGGCACGGTGCTGGCCATCGTCACCGCGCGCCTTACCGTGACCTCCGCGCTCAAGGGCATGTTGTGATCCGCCGGGTCCTGTCTGTGGTGCTGCTCGGCTGGGCTCTGGGCTTTGTGTGGTTTGCCATGGCGCTGCCCCAGCCGGCGGGGAATGAGCGGACAGATGCTATCGTGGTGCCCACCGGCAGTGGTGGGCGCATCCAGCGCGGGCTGGAGCTGCTGCGGCTTGGTGCGGCAGAGCGGATGCTGGTGACCGGCGTGGATATCGATGTGCGCCCGGCTGAATTTGCCGCCCAGTTCAATGTCGAGGACCGGCTGATGGATTGCTGCATCACGCTGGGGTTCAGCGCGCTCGACACACGCGGCAATGCGCGCGAGACGGCGAAGTGGATGGCCGATCAGGGATATGTCTCGCTGCGGCTGGTCACCAGCGACTGGCATATGCAGCGCACGGCGGTGGAGCTGAAAGATCGTCTGCCGGACAATGTCAGCGTATTGCGCGATGCGGTGCATACCGAACCGTCGCTGAAAACGCTGTTTCTGGAATATCACAAGCTGGCAGCCGCCTGGCTGCTGTCACTTACCTGAGGTATTGGCGCGCAATGCATGTTCTCCGCAGCCTGATCTTCTACGTCGCCTTTTACGGCGGATCGGTGTTCCACGTGCTGGGCGCAATGATAGCGCTGCGTGTGGCGCCGCGTTGGCTGCGGCCGATCTGCGACGCATGGTCCGGGTGGCATCACTGGTGCGTGGAGAACCTGCTGGGCATCCGGATAGAGATCACCGGCATCAACCCAAAGGGCGTGGCGCTGTTCGCGATCAAGCACGAATCCTTCTTCGAAGCGATCGAAGTGCCGCATCTGTTCAACCATCCCGCAGGCTTCGCCAAGCAGGAGCTGTTCGACATTCCGGGATGGGGCAAGGTGGCGGCGGCCTATGGCGCGATCCCTGTCGCCCGGGACGAAGGCGCCAAGGCCCTGCGCACCATGTTGAAGGATGCGCGCATGCATATTGCGGCGGGCCGCCCGATGATCATCTTTCCCGAAGGCACGCGCGTGCCGCCGGGGCAGCGCCCTGAATTGCAGGCGGGATTTGCCGCCTTGTACAAGATGCTGAAACTGCCGGTGATCCCGGTGGCGGTGGAGAGCGGGCGAGTATATGAAACGATGTGGAAGAGGCCCGGCGTGATCCGCGTCCATTTTGGCGAACCGATCGAGACCGGCCTCTCGCGCGAGGAGATTGAGGACCGCACCCGCGCGGCGATCAATATCTTCAACGGGCCGCAGGAAACCCCCGACGCCTAGCTCTCTCGCTAGCTCATCAGCGCAAGCATCCGGTGCGCCCATTCATGCGCGTCCGCATCGCCTGCATCGCCGACCCCGATATCGGCCACGAATTCCTGCCCGCGCGACACGCTCTGCAAAATGCCGTCGCCGTGCCAGCGATCTGCCCGGCCATGATAGCTGAGGCCGCTGCGCTCCATCCATGCGGGAACACGCCACAGGCTCGGCGGTCCATCCTCCACGCTCAGGCGCAGTTCGGCGTGGCTGCTGCGGGCCGTTCCTCCCGGCCCGCAATAGATCGCATCGTTGGCGCCATGGGCGGCCAGTGCATGGGGATGACCCAGCGCGCGCAGATCCTCCATCGCAGGCTCCCCGCTGCGGACCACGTCGTCCACCCACAGCCAGCCGAAGATGCGGTGGTGCGCCCTTTCCCTGCCCTGCCTGAAGAGCCCGAAGAAGATGAACAGGTCGCCCGCCCCCACGCCGCAGTTTTCAAGGTGGCTTTGGGCCGCGCCGCATTGGCCGAACAGGCAGGTGCCATCGGGCAGGAACATCGGATCGTGATGGGCCAGGTCCGCCGCGCCCAGTCTTCCGCGGCTCGCCAGCGCGGCGTGATCCGCCAGCCCCAGATCGCCATAGGGAACGCCCGGCCTGCCCTCACCAGCGGGAATCGGCAGGCTGACCGGAATGCCCTCCACAATCGGGGACGGTCCACCACCGGAAGCGGAATCGAAGCCCTTGCGAGAGAGGATGATCTTCATGTCGCAAACACGCCTAGCGCGGCTGCGGCTTGCGCACTAGGATCACTTCCCGAGGGAGAGACAAATGAAGCCGATCCAGCTTGGCCGGATGACGGTCCACAAGATCCATGAGATGGATTCGCCAACCCCGATGCTGGCGCAGTTGCCCGGCGCAACGGCGGCGGATCTGGCACGGTTGAAAACCTGGTACACGCCCAGCGATGACGAGCTGACCGACGATCCGGAAACCAGCTGCATGACCTTTGGCCTGCACAGCTTCGTGATCGAGGTGGATGGCAAGCGCATATTGGTGGACAGCTGCTGCGGCAATCACAAGAATCGCTCGCTGCCCGAAGTGCACCAGCTGGACACACGATATCTGGAAAACCTGCGCACGGCGGGTTTCGCGCCCGAAGATATCGACATGGTCATGTGCACGCACCTGCACTTCGATCATGTCGGCTGGAACACGAAGCTGGAGAACGGCAAATGGGTGCCGACCTTCCCCAATGCCCGCTATCTGTTCGGCAAGAAGGATTACGATTACTTCGTCACCAATCCTGAAGGGGAGGAAATCCACCAGGAAGCCTTCCTCGATTCGATCGTGCCGATCATGGATGCCGGCAAGGGCGAGCTGGTGGACGAGGATTTCATCGCCCACCGCGAGATTGGCGACGGCGTGTGGCTGGAGCCTGCTTTTGGCCATTCGCCGGGCTGCTGCACCATCAATGCCGAGGCTGGCGGCCCGCCTGCGATCTTCTGGGGCGATGTGATCCACCACCCGTTGCAGATGATCCGCTATGACCTGCCCTTCGCCTTCGATGCCGATCCGCCGCAGGCCAGCGCCACGCGCCAGCGGGTGATGAAGCGCGCCGCCGAAGGGGACCTGTTGTGCTTCCCCGCCCATTTCCGCCTCAATTCCGCAGGCCGGGTGAAGGTAGACGGCGATGCCTATCGCTATGAATGGGTGGCGGAATAAGCCCCGCATTCGTCATTCCCGATCCGGCGCGAATGACGGTATGATGCGCGAATGACGATCGACCGTTCAGCCCTGCGCGCCGCCTATCGCATGGAAGAGGCGTCCTGCCTGTTCCAGCGCATGGATCAGGCGGCGCAGGCATCGGCGCTGCACGGTGAGGCTGCCGCAATGGCCGCGCGGCTGATCGAAGGCGCCCGCGCACGCACCAGCGGCGGGCTGGACGCATTCCTCCATTCCTATGGCCTCGGCACGCAGGAGGGGATCGCGCTGATGTGTCTGGCAGAGGCGCTGCTGCGTGTGCCCGATGCCGAAACCGCCGATGCGCTGATCCGCGACAAACTGGCCGGGATCGACTGGGCCGAGCATCTGGGGGAGAGCAGTTCCACCTTCGTCAATGCCGCCACATTCTCGCTCATGCTGTCAGGCGAAGTGCTGCGCGGCGGATCGCGGGAGGAGGCAGGCCTTGCCAATGCGCTGCGCCGCGCGGCGGGCCGTCTGGGTGAGCCGGTCATCCGCCAGGCAGTGTTGCAGGCGATGAAGATACTGGGCGGGCAATTCGTGTTCGGGCGGACCATGGACGAGGCGCTGAAACGCGCCGCGCCCGAACGCGCGCAGGGCCTGTCCCACAGCTTCGACATGCTGGGTGAGGCGGCCATGACCTTCGCCGATGCCAGCCGTTACCGCGATGCCTATGCCACGGCGATTGCGCGGCTGGCGAAGGAGCCGGGCGGCGTGCGGGGCGGGCCGGGAATATCGGTGAAGCTCTCCGCGCTCTATCCGCGCTATGATTTCCTTCACGGCGATGCAGCCAAGGCCGCACTGGTGCCGATCCTGACCGATCTGGCCCGTGCCGCGCGCGATGCCGATATCCACCTCACCGTGGATGCGGAGGAGGCCGACCGGCTAGAACTCTCGCTCGACATCATCGAGGCTGTGGTCGGCAATGACGAGCTGTTCTCCGGCGGCTGGGATGGTTTTGGACTGGCGCTGCAGGCCTATCAGAAACGCGCCGTCCCGCTGTGTGACTGGGTGGCACAACTGGGGCGCCAGCACAGCCGCCGCCTCATGGTGCGGCTGGTCAAGGGTGCCTATTGGGACAGTGAAATCAAGGCTTCGCAGGTGGGCGGATTTGCCGATTACCCGGTGTTCACCCGCAAGCTGGCGACCGATGTCTCCTACCTCGCCTGCGCGGAGCAGCTGTTTGCGGCCAGCGATGCGATCTATCCCGCTTTCGCCACGCATAATGCCTACACAATCGGCGCGGTGAAGGCGCTCTCTGCCGGACGTGATTTCGAATTCCAGCGCCTCCACGGCATGGGCGAGGATGTCTATGCAGAGCTGGCCGCAGCGGAAGACCAGCCGACGCCGGTGCGCATCTATGCCCCTGTTGGCGGTCACAAGGACCTGCTCGCCTATCTGGTCCGGCGCCTGCTGGAAAACGGGGCCAACTCCAGCTTCGTCAACCGCATGGCCGATGCCGATGTTCCGGTGGCGGAGCTGACGCGCGATCCGGTGAGCCAGCTTGCAGCCACGCAGCCCATGCGCAATCCAGCCATCCCGCTGCCCGCGCATATCTATCCCAACCGGCGCAACAGCGCGGGCGTCGATCTGGCCGATCCGCTGGTGTGCGAGGATTTGCAGGCCAGGCTGGAGCAATTGGCAGGCGCGCAATGGGGCGATGACGGCGAGCCTGTTCGATCACCGCAGGATGGCAGCCTTGTGGGCCGGGCGCAGACCGCCTCCCCGGATGAGATCGACAGTGCCCTCACTCAGGCGCGCGCTGCCCAGCCGGCGTGGGATGCGCTGGGCGGCATTGAGCGCGCCGCCATGCTCGACCGTGCGGCAGACCTGTTCGAAGCACACACCGCCGAATTCATCAGCTTGTGCCAGCGCGAGGCGGGCAAGACGCTGGCAGACAGCGTGCTGGAACTGCGCGAGGCGGTGGATTTCCTGCGCTATTATGCGTGCGAGGCGCGGATGCTGTTTGCCGCCCCGCAGCCCTTGCCCGGCCCGACCGGAGAGGAGAATTTGCTGCGCCTGCATGGCCGGGGGGTGTTTGCCACCATCGCCCCGTGGAATTTCCCGCTGGCGATCTTCATCGGCATGGCCAGCGCGGCGATGGCGGCAGGCAATACGGTGATCGCCAAGCCAGCCGAGCAGACCCCGCTGATCGCCAGGCTGGCGGTGAAGCTGTGCCATCAGGCGGGCATTCCGGCGGATGTGCTGCAACTGGCCATCGGCGATGGCCGTGTGGGCGCGGCGCTCACCTCCGATCCGCGCATTTCAGGTGTCGCCTTCACCGGCTCCACCGTCACGGCGCAGGCGATCAACCGCGCCATGGCCGCGCGCGAAGGTCCGATTGGCAGGCTGATTGCCGAAACCGGCGGTCAGAACGCCATGATCGTCGACAGCTCCGCCCTGCCCGAACAGGTGACGCGCGATGTCATGTCGTCCGCCTTCCAGAGCGCGGGCCAGCGCTGCTCCGCCCTGCGCGTGCTCTACCTGCAGGAGGATGTGGCAGACACCATGCTGGCGATGATCCGGGGCGCGTTCGAAGCGCTGGTGATCGGCGATCCCGCACAGCTGGCAACCGATGTCGGCCCGGTGATCGATGCCGAGGCCAGGCAGGCGCTCGACGTGCATGTCGAAGCCATGCGCACAGCTGGTTTTGCCATGTGGCAGCGCGACTTGCCGCCGCAAACCGCGCAGGGCCATTTCGTCCCGCCCACCATCATCGAAGTTGGTTCCATCACGGATGTGGGCGAGGAGCACTTCGGCCCCGTCCTGCACATCGCGCGCTTTCCTTCAGGCGGGCTGGAGCAGGTGATCGCCGATATCAACGCCACCGGATTTGGCCTGACGCTGGCCCTGCACAGCCGCATCGAAGCCGCTCGAAAGCTGGTGGAGAACAAGGCGCGGGTGGGCAATATCTACGTCAATCGCAACCAGATCGGCGCGGTGGTGGGCAGCCAGCCGTTCGGCGGCGAAGGCCTGTCAGGCACCGGCCCCAAGGCAGGCGGCCCGCATTACATCACCGCCTTTGCCACGGAACGGGTGACCTGCGTGGATACGACCGCAGCGGGAGGCAATGCCAGCCTGCTGGCGGGGGGTTAGCCCGCCAGCCTGCAACTTCAGCCTGCCGTCAGCGGCGAATGCCGAGACCGCCGATTATATAGCTGCGTTCCGCACCACCACTGACCGGATCGATTTCGCTCAGGACCATGACGAACCCGGTCTCGATACCTTGCGGACCATAGAAGCCGCCCGAAAGCGTGATCCCGTAGACCCCTGTGGGATCATTGGAGGCTGCATAGCCTGCGGCATCGTCTCCCACGGCCGGAAAGGCCGGGAACTCGATCGGCCCGATCGTGGTCTCGGCACCAGTCGCATCACGACGAGTGATGAACAGCGAAATGTTGACTTCACCGGTCTGCACATTGCCGGTGATCGTGCCTGAACCACCCACAATCTCACCGGTGACAAAGCCTGATTGTGCCGGGTTGTTCTCAATGAAAACTCCCCCAATACCCACTTGGTCATACACGACCGTCGTGGTCGCCGGCTCGTCATCGGGATCCGTCTGCACGCCGAAACTGCAAAGCCCGTTTTCGCCGACCACATAGCGCGCACCGCGCGCATATGTTGCCGCCGTACCGTTTATCATCGGCGTAAGTGTAGTGAAGCTCCTCAACTGCCCTGTTGTTCCAACTTCATATAGCGTTTCTTCGCTTGATTGCTGGACAATATCAGCTGGTGTGAAGGTCTGCATGAATGCGTTGTCGATCGACTTGACTGTCCAGCTATCGGTGGCGGCGCTGTAGTTGATAGTACCGGGCAGGTCGAAACGGTTCGACAGCAAGCCAATCGGCGGACGCCCGCCGGAAGGACCAAACTCGACACAGGCGGTGAAGAAATCCTGATCGCCGGTTAGTTGGTCATAGGTGTCGTAGCTGAAAGTCGGTGTCGGGCTAGGCGTCGGCGTGCTCGTCGCGGTCGGGCTGGGGGTTGGCGTTCCCCCTGTCGGGCCCGATGGACCATCCTCCCCACCGCAGGAAGACAACACCAAAAGCGCGGCAATCGCCGTCGCAGAAGCACTCCGGTTCCTCATATACCCCCCATATTCCATATACTTAGAAAGAGGGTGTAACCAGCGATCCCGCAATTGGGAAGACCCCTGCCCTGATTGTCATTATTTCACGTCGCTTGGCATACCGGTGGATAAGCCCCAAGCGCGCTTGCCCTTCCGGTGCCACTCGGGAATCCCTCTTCCATGACAATTCTTTCCGACAAGTGGATTCGCGAAAAGGCCCGCAGCGAAGGTATGATCGAGCCGTTCGTGGAAGCGCAGCGGCGCGATGGCTGCATCTCCTACGGTCTGAGTTCATTCGGCTATGACGCGCGCGTGGCGCCGGAGTTCAAGATCTTCACCAATGTGAACTCCGCCGTGGTCGATCCCAAGGATTTCGATGGCGACAGCCTAGTGGACCGCGAGACCGACGTCTGCATCATCCCGCCCAACTCCTTCGCCCTCGCCCGCACGGTCGAATATTTCCGTATCCCGGAAGATGTGCTGGTGATCTGCCTGGGCAAGAGCACCTATGCTCGCTGTGGCATCATCGTGAACGTCACCCCGCTGGAGCCGGGCTGGGAAGGCCATGTGACGCTGGAATTTTCCAACACCACGCCGCTGCCCGCCAAGATCTATGCCAACGAGGGGGCCTGCCAGTTCCTGTTCCTGCAGGGCAATGAGCGGCCTGAGGTTACCTATGCTGACCGCGCAGGCAAATATATGGGCCAGCGCGGCGTTACCCTGCCCAAGCTCTAGGCAATTGATGCAGGCATTTTAGTAATGACGGGCCGGGAGGGGAAACGGATGACCACCACCAAGGAATTGTGCGAGCGGCTCGATGCGCTCGAAAAGAAGGCGCGCATTGCCGAGGACTATGTCGCAATCGCCAATCTGCAGGCCGCCTATGGCTATTACGTGGACAAGGGATTGTGGGACAAGGCGGCGGACCTGTTTGCCAGCGATGGCACGCTGGAGATCGCCGGGCGCGGTGTTTATGTCGGGCAGGACCGGGTGCGGCAATATCTGCACCAGCTGCCCGAATATGGCGACGGCACCATCTTCAACCACATGCAGTTGCAGCCGGTGATCCATATCGACAGCGAGGCGGGCACAGCCAAGGGCCGCTGGCGCACGCTGATGATGGTGGGGTTCCTGAACAAGGAAGGCCGCTGGGGCGAAGCGACCTATGAAAACGCCTATGTTCGCGAAGGCGAGAAATGGCGCATCGCATCGCTGCACGGCATCATCAATTTCTACTGCGAGTATGATGAAGGCTGGCATCGCGGCGGCGTGCCCCTGCTGCGGTCGACTGCCGGAATCGCGCCCGATCTGCCGCAGAGCTTCGAGTATGAAGCGCATCCCAAGGCCGTGATCGCGCCCTTCCATTATGACGAAGTATAGGCTGGCCTGAGACCGCAGAATTTCGGGAAGAAACCCCCTGGGCGCAAGGCGATTGCCAGCGCATTCGGGAACCGCACGCCTCCATCGGCAGTTTAAGGCCAATAATGGAGGATCGCATGACTGAAGAACGCATTACCGAAACCCACGATCAGGCTGGCAATACCCACACCACCATCGTTCGCGACACGCCGCAAAGCAGCAGCGGCGGAGCGGGCAAGTGGATCGTCATTCTCATTGTTCTGATGGCCGTTGTCGCAGCGGCCTATTTCATTGCGCAGGGTTCTGGCGCGGAAATAGCCAAGGATAACGCCATCGGCGAAGCGGCCGGCCAGGTGGGCGAGGCAGCCCAGCAGGTTGGCAATGCCGTGGAAGACGTGGCCGACAACGTTACCGGCGACGAATAGAGCGGCAAACGGGGCGGCCTGTAAACCGCCCCGCAAGCCTCAGGACCTGCGCATGACCGTCACAGGCTCATCCGCAGGCTCAGCTTGAAATTGCGTCCGGCCAGCGGCACGAAATCCTTGGTGAAGCTGGCCGCACGGCGTCCCTCGACATCGAACACATTGTCCACCTGCGCCAGCAGCGTCACATTATTGCTGCCTTCCAGCGGGTGCCACGCCAGCGACAGGTTCACGAAAGTGAAGGCGTCTGTCGGCGTTTCCAGCGGCGATATACGGTTTTGCTTGGCTGACCACTGCACTTCGGCGCGCCCGTCAAAATGGCCCATCTGCGCTTCCAGTGCGCCCAGCAAGCTGACCGGCGGCATGCGCGGCACCGGCGTTCCATCGCCCAGCGTTGCGCGCACATAATCACCGCGCAGATCAGCCAGCAGGGTCAGGTCATCTGATTCGTAGAAGGGCATGGTCACCTCGCCCTCCACCCCGAACTGCTTGGCGTCCTGTTGCAGGAACTGATAAACCGGCAGTCCGGCCATTTCCGTGCCCGTTTCGGCCAGGAAGATAAATCCGCTGAAATCATTGCGATAGATGCTGGCCGATAGTCTGGCAGGGCCGATGTCGCCGCGAAGATAGGCTTCCATCCCCCACGAACTTTCCGTGCCGAGCGCGGGATTGCCGACTTCATATTGCTGGGTGGCGACATGCGGCCCGTCGGCGAACAGTTCCTGCGACGATGGCGCCCGCTCGGCCCGCGACAGGTTAATGCCAACCCGCAGCCTGTCGACCACTTCATAGGATGCGCCCACAGCGCCCGAAAGCGTATCGAAATCGCTGCTTTGTCCGGTGGTCGTCACATCGATGGTCGTGCGCTCATACCGACCGCCCAGTTCCACTTCGATGGGATCGAAGTCGAGTTCCTGGACCGCAAACAGGGCGAATGTGTCGGTCTGGTTCGGCGGCACGAAGGCCTCCGCTCCGGTAGCCACGAAATCGGTGTGCGAATATTGCCCGCCGACAGAGCCCTGCCATGCGCCCCGGCGCGACTGGACCAGTTCGACCCGGCCCTCCACGCCCTCGACATCGAACACGGTGCCAATCTCGTCGCCTTCGAATTCGGTGTGAGTATAATTGCTGTATCCCCAGCGCGTGCGCACTTCATCAAAGAAGCCATCGCCCAGATCGAGCACGCCGCGCAGATCGCCGCGATATTGCTTCATGCCGATGGTGACGGGGCCCTCCTCCTCCACCACAGGTTCAGCGTCCATCTCGTCCGCGCCATGTGCGTGGCCGCCGCCGGGGCGCTCTGGCACGCCGTAACTGGTGTCATAATAGCCGAAGGACACGCCCAGCTCACTGTTGCCGGAAAAGAACGCGATGCCGGTGCCAAGGCTGGTGGTCTTGGTGGCGCTGTTGGGCAGGGTGCCGCTTTCATTGGCGGTATCGCGCAGCTCTGCCGCCTCATCCAGATGGCCTTCCTCCTCCTCTTCATCCGCGCTGGCCAGCAATTCGCTGCGCAGGGCGGGGGCAAGGACATAGTCGGCGATGTCGACATCGCCGGTGCGGTGATGCGATGCGTCGACATGGAAGGCGACGTTCTGGCCCAGCGGCACGTCGAGCGACAGGCCGCCCTCGCGCCGGTTATAGGCGCTGTCCACGCCGATCAGCGCATCGACATGCACAGGCTCATCGGGCACGCGCGGGGGAATGCGCTTGGTGATCACATTGACCGCGCCGCCAATCGCCTGACTGCCGTATAGCAGCACGGCTGGCCCGCGCAGAACCTCTATCCGCTCGGCGATCAGCGGATCCGTGGTCACGGCATGATCGGCAGAAGTGCTGGAAGCATCGATCGAGCCGACGCCATCGGTCAGCACGCGCACCCGCTCTCCGCCAAAACCGCGCAGGATCGGACGCGAGGCGCCGGGCGAGAAGCTTGATGCGGTGACGCCCGGCAGCTTGGCCAGCACTTCACCCACCTGCGAATCCAGATTGCGCTGGAGTTCCACGCCATCAAGGACCGACGTGCCGGCCAGCAGATCCAGCCTGTCCAGGCCGGCCGCGGTCACCACGATGGTGTCATGAAAGTCATCGCCGCCGGGCTCCACGCGACCAGTGCCCGCTTGCGCGCCATCATCCTGCGCCGATTGGGCATGCGCAGGAAGGGCGACGAGCATGGCTGCCGAAAGAAGCAGCGAAGTCTTCATACGATTCATTGATTTGCTATCCCGAAGTCTGAGTTGTGAGGCCCGAAGTTTTGGTTATGGGATAACATATCATAATGTTGCACTGCAAAATCAAGCGGCATTTATGCTTGTGAGATGAAACACCCCGGTTCTGCGATGAGCCGATTTCTGTGTCCGATTCCGGTCAGGTCCGGAGGTCGCCCGCGCTAGCTGGCCGCCAGTTGCAGGCGCTTTCTTGCCTCTTCCTCGCCGATCAGCGGCAGCAGGCTGGCCATGTCCGGCCCGTGCTCCATGCCGGTCAGCGCCTGGCGCAGCGGCAGGAACAGCGCCTTGCCCTTGCGGCCCGTGCTTTCCTTCAGCGCATTGGTCAGGTCCTTCCACACAGTGTCAGACCAGGTCAGCGCCTGCGCCGCCTGTGCCAGGAACGCCTTGTCCTCATCATCGAAAGCGGGCCGGGTGATCGGCCCGGTGACGATGGCCCACCAAGCCCCGGCATCGCCCACAACTTGCAGATTGGGACGGATCGCCAGCCATGCGACCTCATCCATTCCATCCGGCAGGCGATCGGAGACTGCGGCATAGGGCAGCTGGTGCACGATGGCGGTGTTCACGCGCGCCAGCTCGTCATCATCGAAACGGGCCGGGGCGCGGCCAAATACAGAAAGGTCGAATGAGGCCACCAGCGCCGAACGCTCGGCAATCGGCTCCACCGGCAAAGACGTGCCCAGCCGCGCCAGCAGCGCCACCAGCGCCTGCGGCTCTATATCGCGCTCACGAAACGCATCGCATCCCAGCGAGCCGAGCCGCTTGGACAATTTGCCCTCGCTACCCACCAGCAGTGCCTCATGCGCGAAGCGCGGAAAGGGATCGCCCCCGCTCGTGGCCTTCGCTGAAAATTGTGCAGCATGAAGTGCGGTAAACATCTGTATTTGCACGGCAGTATTGGAAACATGGTCCTCACCGCGCAGCACGTCCGTCACCCCCATGTCGATGTCGTCGACGGCGCTGGGCAGCATGTACAGCCACGATCCATCGGCGCGCCGGATCACCGGGTCGGACAATTGCGCGGGGTCGAATTTCTGCTGTCCGCGAATGCCGTCCACCCAGGTGATCGGCTCATCATGGTCAAGCTTGAAGCGCCAGTGCGGTGCAATGCCCTGTGCCTCCTTTGTGCTGCGCTCTGCCTCGCTCAGCATCAGGGCGCCGCGGTCATAGATCGGCGGCAGGCCGCGCCCCAGCTGGATCTTGCGCTTCAGGTCCAGTTCCTGAGCGGTTTCATAGGCGGGGTAGACCCGCCCGGATGCCTTCAATTTTTCGAATGCCTCATCATACAGCGCCAGCCGCGCCGACTGCCGCTCCTCGCCATCGATATCCAGGCCAAGCCAGACCAGATCGGCGCGGATGGCATCGACATATTCCTCCCGGCTGCGCTCTGCATCGGTATCATCGATACGCAGCAGGAACCGCCCACCGTGCTTGCGGGCGAGCAGCCAGTTATGCAGCGCCGTGCGGATATTGCCGACATGCAGGCGGCCCGTGGGCGAAGGAGCGAAGCGGGTGGTGGTGGTCATGGGGAGCAGGTAGCGCCCTGCCCCCCGCGCCACAAGTCAGACCAGTTCAGCCATCGCCGCCGGATTGAAATCTTCCAGCTCGCCGGTGCGTCCGTCGCGGACCTTGGCCGCCCATGCGGGATCGGACAGAAGTGCGCGGCCAACCGCGATCAGATCGAACTCGCCGCGTTCCATCCGCTCGATCAGCGGGTCCAGCCCTGCCGTTCCCGCCGTCTCTCCCGAGAAGGCGGAGAAGAAGTCCGAAGACAGGCCGACCGAGCCGACACTGATGGTGGGCAGGCCGGTAATCTTCTTGGCCCATCCGGCGAAGTTGAGGCCCTTGTCGCCATCAATTTCCGGAAATTCCGGGTCCCAGAAGCGGCGCTGTGAGCAATGGAAAATGTCGACCCCGGCATCGGCCAGCGGCCGCAACCATTGTTCCATCTCGGCGGGCGTTTCCGCCAGCCGGGCAGAGTAATCCTGCTGCTTCCACTGGCTCAGGCGCAACAGGATCGGATAGTCCGGCCCCACCGCGGCGCGCATGGCGGTAACCACTTCGACGGCAAAGCGCGAACGCTCGGCAATGGTGGCACCGCCATAGCGATCTGCGCGCAGATTGGTGCCTCCCCAGAAGAATTCGTCAATCAGATAGCCATGGGCGCCGTGAATCTCGAACGTGTCGAAGCCCAGGCGCTGGCTGTCTGCGGCGGCACGGGCAAAGGCATCGATGGTATCGGCAATGTCGGCATCGCTCATCGGTTCACCGCGCGGAACGTCCGGTGCGAAGATGCCCGATGGCGTGTCTATCGGGCCTTCATCCGGGTCCTTGCTGGGCGAAGGCGCGCCCCCAACATGCCACAGCTGCGGCCCCATCTTGCCGCCTGCATCGTGCACGGCGTCAATCACGCCCTGCCAGCCCGCCAGTGCCTCGTCGCCATAGAAATGCGGAATGGCGGCCTGATTGCGCGAGGCGGGGCGGTCGATCACCGTGCCTTCCGAAAGGATCAGGCCGACCGCATTTTCCGCGCGCCGCCGGTAATATTCGGCGTTGGCAGGACCGGGAATGCCGCCCGGCGCCATATTGCGCGTCATCGGTGCCATCACGATGCGGTTGGGCAGGGAGAGCTTGGCGGATGTGAAAGGCTGGAACAGGATCGATGCGTCGGTCATGAGCGGGAACTCCGGTGAATCGGGTTGTGCAATGCAACCTAACTGGGGTTTGCCGCCAGCCGATCAAGGTGACTTTGGGGGGCTAAAGAAAGGCTTTGGCTGGCGGCGGTGGCACCAGCGATGAGCACGCAGCAGATGGACGACGGACAAACAAAACCCCGCCGGAATCGCTTCCGGCGGGGCCTGTAGTGATGTCTGTCAGCAATCAGGCTCAGTCTTCGCTGGCTTCGCCTTCATCGGCCTGCACCGGTGCTTCAGCCTCGGCTTCAACCGGAGCTTCGGTGGCGGCCTCAACCTTGACCTCTACCGCGTCGGAAGCGGCTTCGGCTGCGGCTGCAACCTTGGCATCTTCTGCTTCGGAGGCTTCTGCGGCGGCAGCCACATCGGCGGCAACCAGCGCATCCTGCATCTTCTTGTACTGCGCACGAAGCGCGGCATCGCGGCTGTTGGCGGTCACGCGGATACGGTTCATGCCCGCGCCGGTACCGGCGGGGATGAGACGGCCCACGATCACGTTTTCCTTCAGACCGATCAGCGTGTCCTTCTTCCCTTCAACCGCCGCCTGCGTCAGCACGCGGGTGGTTTCCTGGAAGGAAGCGGCAGAGATGAAGCTGCGCGTCTGCAGGCTGGCCTTGGTGATGCCCAGCAGGATCGGCGTGCCTTCTGCCGGCTGCTTGTTGCGGCCGAGCTTGGCATTCGCCTCGTCCATTTCATCACGATCGACCTGCTCACCCGGCAGCAGCGTGGTGTCGCCGCCATTGGTGATTTCAACCTTCTGCAACATCTGGCGAACAATCGTTTCGATGTGCTTGTCGTTGATGCGCACGCCCTGAAGACGATAGACTTCCTGGATCTCGGTCACGAGATATTCGGCCAGCGCTTCCACGCCGAGCACTTCCAGAATGTCATGCGGGTTGGGCGAACCTGAGATGAGCGTATCGCCCTTCTTCACGAAATCGCCTTCCTGCACGTCGATCACCTTGGTCTTGGGGATCAGGTATTCGACTGCATCACCTTCTTCCGGGACAATCGCGATCTTGCGCTTGGCCTTGTAGTCGCGGACGAATTCAACACGGCCACTGATCTTGGCGATCACCGCATTGTCCTTCGGCACGCGCGCTTCGAACAGCTCGGCAACACGCGGCAGACCGCCGGTGATGTCGCGCGTCTTGGCGGCTTCACGCGAAGCACGGGCAAGAATGTCACCCGCCTGGATTTCCTGGCCATCCTCGACAGAAAGCGTGGTGCCCGGTGCCAGCATGTAGCGCTGGGCCTCGGTTTCATCATCGACGCCTTCGTTGAGCAGGGTCATGCGCGGACGCAGGTCTTCCTTCTTGGAACGGCCTGCGGCACGATATTCGGTGACCACGCGCTGAGCGATGCCGGTGGCTTCGTCGACGCGTTCCTCCATGGTCTTGCCTTCGACAAGATCCTGGTACTTCACCACACCCGACTGCTCGGTGATGATCGGCAGCGTGAACGGATCCCACTCTGCCAGACGATCGCCTTCGGATACCTTGGCACCGTCCTCGAACATCAGCACCGTACCATAAGGCACACGGTGGATGGCGCGTTCACGGCCTTCCTTGTCGATCACCACCATCTCACCCGAACGGGCGAGCGACAGGCGGCGGTTCCGCTTGTCGGTGATGGTCGGCATGTCACGGTAGACAACCGTACCGTCGGAGATCGATTCCAGATGGCTGGTTTCGTTCACCTGTGCGGCACCGCCGATGTGGAAGGTACGCATGGTCAGCTGCGTGCCGGGCTCACCGATGGACTGTGCGGCGATAACGCCGACAGCTTCACCGATGTTGACCGGCGTACCGCGAGCAAGGTCACGGCCATAGCAGGTGGCGCAAACGCCCTGGTCGGCTTCGCAAACCAGTGGCGAGCGAATCTTGGCAACCATGGTTTCGGCTGCTTCGATCTCGACCACCATCGGCTCGTCAACCAGTGTACCGGCCTTGACGATCACTTCGCCGGTTGCGGCGTTGACGATATCCTCGGCCAGCGTGCGGCCCAGGATACGCTCACCGATGGAGGCGATGACGCTGCCGCCCTGGACGATGGCGCGCATCTCCAGTGCATTCTGCGTCTTGCAGTCTTCCTGCACGATCACGCAATCCTGCGACACGTCCACCAGTCGGCGGGTCAGGTAACCCGAGTTTGCCGTCTTCAGAGCGGTGTCGGCCAGACCCTTGCGGGCGCCGTGGGTGGAGTTGAAGTATTCAAGGACGGTCAGGCCTTCCTTGAAGTTCGAGATGATCGGCGTTTCGATGATCTCGCCCGAAGGCTTGGCCATCAGGCCGCGCATACCGGCAAGCTGCTTCATCTGCGCTGGCGAACCACGCGCGCCCGAATGGCTCATCATGTAGATCGAGTTGATCGCGGCTTCGCGGCCATGCTCGTCCTTCGGCGTTGCGCGGATCTCGTCCATCATGGCGTTGGCCAGCTGGTCACCGCAACGCGACCATGCATCGATCACCTTGTTGTACTTTTCCTGCTGGGTGATGAAGCCGTCCTGGTACTGCTGCTCGTAATCGGCAACCAGCGCCTTGCTCTCTTCAATCATCGCCTGCTTGGTTTCCGGAATGATCATGTCATCCTTGCCAAACGAGATACCGGCCTTGCACGCGTGCTTGAAGCCCAGCGCCATGATCGCATCGGCGAACAGCACCGTGTCCTTCTGGCCGGTGTGACGATAGACCTGATCGATCACGTCCTCGATCTGCTTCTTGGTCAGCAGCTTGTTGATCACCTCGAAAGGCACGGTGTGCTTCTTGGGCAGGCACTCACCGATCAGCATGCGACCCGGCGTGGTTTCCACGCGCATCATGTAGGTCTTGCCGGCCTCGTCCGTCTGCGGAACGCGGGTGGTGATCTTGGAGTGCAAGGTCACGGCACCAACGTGCAGCGCCTGATGCACCTCGTCGATATCGGACAGGATCTTGCCCTCGCCCGGCTCGCCTTCGCGGTCCATCGAGAGGTAATAGATACCCAGCACCATGTCCTGCGAAGGCACGATGATCGGCTTGCCGTTGGCGGGCGAGAGGATGTTGTTGGTGGACATCATCAGCACGCGCGCTTCCAACTGGGCTTCCAGCGAAAGCGGCACGTGGACGGCCATCTGGTCACCGTCGAAGTCGGCGTTGAAGGCCGAACACACGAGCGGGTGCAGCTGGATCGCCTTGCCTTCGATCAGCACGGGCTCAAACGCCTGGATGCCGAGACGGTGAAGCGTGGGCGCGCGGTTCAGCAGCACCGGATGTTCGCGGATCACCTCGTCGAGGATATCCCAGACTTCCTTGCGCTCCTTCTCGACCCACTTCTTCGCCTGCTTCAGGGTCATCGACAGACCCTTTGCATCGAGGCGCGCGTAGATGAACGGCTTGAACAGTTCGAGCGCCATCTTCTTGGGCAGGCCGCACTGGTGCAGCTTGAGTTCCGGACCGGTCACGATGACCGAACGGCCAGAGTAATCGACGCGCTTGCCCAGAAGGTTCTGGCGGAAGCGGCCCTGCTTGCCCTTGAGCATGTCGGACAGCGACTTCAGCGGACGCTTGTTGGCGCCGGTGATCACGCGGCCACGGCGACCGTTGTCGAACAGGGCGTCGACCGATTCCTGCAGCATGCGCTTTTCGTTACGCACGATGATGTCAGGCGCGCGAAGTTCCATCAGGCGCTTCAGGCGGTTGTTGCGGTTGATCACGCGGCGATACAGATCGTTGAGATCGGACGTCGCGAAACGGCCACCATCCAGCGGCACCAGCGGGCGCAGCTCTGGCGGGATCACGGGCACGACTTCCAGGATCATCCATTCCGGACGGTTGCCCGAATCGATGAAGCTTTCGACGACCTTGAGGCGCTTGATGATCTTCTTGGGCTTGAGCGTGGACTTGGTGGTTGCCAGGTCTTCCAGCAGATCGTCACGTTCCTGCTCCAGATCGAGATCCATGAGCATGATCTTCACCGCTTCGGCACCGATGCCGGCAGTGAAGGCATCTTCGCCATATTCGTCCTGCGCTTCGAGCAGTTCGTCCTCGGTCAGCAGCTGGAACTTCTCCAGCGGCGTCAGGCCGGGTTCGGTGACGATGTAGCTTTCGAAATACAGCACGCGCTCAAGCTGCTTGAGCTGCATGTCGAGCAGCAGGCCGATGCGCGAAGGCAGCGACTTGAGGAACCAGATATGCGCAACCGGCGCGGCCAGTTCGATATGGCCCATACGCTCGCGGCGAACCTTGGTGACGGTGACTTCAACGCCGCACTTTTCGCAGACGACGCCCTTGTACTTCATGCGCTTGTACTTGCCGCACAGGCACTCGTAATCCTTCACCGGGCCAAAGATGCGCGCGCAGAACAACCCGTCACGCTCTGGCTTGAACGTGCGGTAGTTGATGGTCTCGGGCTTCTTGATCTCGCCGAAGGACCACGACCGGATGCGCTCTGGCGAGGCAATGCCGATCTGGATCTGGTCAAAGGTTTCCGGCTTGGCCAGCTGATTGGTGAATTTCGTAAGTTCGTTCATTTTTCAAATCCCTTGAGGGAAAAGTTCCAGGGGCGAGAGGAGGCGGGCGGCTTTGCCGGTTTCCCGGTGGCCGCCCGTGCCCCTGTTATTCAGCCGCGATCGAGAGGCCGTCCGCATCGTCATCGCCATCTGTCAGCGATGAGAGTTCGACGTTGAGGCCCAGCGAGCGCATTTCCTTGACGAGCACGTTGAAGCTTTCCGGAATGCCGGCCTCGAACGTATCGTCACCCTTGACGATCGCTTCGTAGACCTTGGTGCGGCCGACCACGTCGTCCGATTTCACCGTCAGCATTTCCTGCAAGGTATAGGCAGCGCCATATGCCTGCAGGGCCCAGACTTCCATTTCGCCGAAACGCTGGCCACCGAACTGCGCCTTACCACCCAGCGGCTGCTGGGTAACGAGCGAGTACGGGCCGATCGAACGGGCGTGGATCTTGTCGTCAACAAGGTGGTGCAGCTTGAGCATGTAGATGTAGCCCACTGTTACCTTGCGGTCGAACACTTCACCGGTACGGCCATCATACAGATCGACCTGACCGGAGCTGTCGAAGCCGGCCTTGATCAGCATGTCGGTGACATCCTGCTCCTTGGCACCATCGAACACCGGAGTGCCCATCGGCACGCCGTTCTTCAGATTGGTTGCCAGTTCGACAACTTCCTCCACCGAACGGCCTTCGATATCGTCATGATAGCGCTCGCCGTAAACGTCCTTGAGCTTCTCGACCACGGCCTCTGGCGGCTTGGCGGTCAGCGGATCGGGATTGGCTTCACGCCATTCCTCCAGCGCCCGCGTTACCTGCTGGCCAAGACCGCGCGCAGCGAGGCCCAGATGGGTCTCGAAGATCTGCCCCACGTTCATGCGCGAAGGCACGCCCAGCGGGTTGAGCACGATATCGACCGGCGTACCGTCGGCCATGAAAGGCATATCCTCGGCGGGCAGGATGCGAGAGATCACACCCTTGTTGCCGTGACGGCCGGCCATCTTGTCGCCCGGCTGCAGCTTGCGCTTCACCGCCACGAACACCTTGACCATCTTGAGCACGCCAGGAGCCAGCTCATCACCGCGTTCGAGCTTCTCCTTGCGGTCCTCGAACTTGTCCTTGATGGCCTTGACCGCCTCGTCATACTGGGACTTCACAGCCTCCAGCTGCGCCTGCATGTTGTCATCGGCAACTGCGAACTTGAACCATTCGTAGCGCTCGATGGATTCGAGCAGGTCGGCGTCGATCTTCACACCCTTCTTCACGCCCTTGGGAGCAGCGGAGACCGTCTGCCCGTCAAGCATTTCGGCAAGGCGGTTGTAGGTTGCGCGGTTGAGGATGTTGCGCTCGTCCTCGCTATCCTTCTTGAGGCGTTCGATTTCCTCGTTCTGGATGGCGCGGGTACGATCGTCGATCTCGATACCGTGACGGTTGAACACGCGCACTTCGACCACGGTGCCGGCCACGCCCGGCGGCAGGCGCAGCGAGGTATCGCGTACGTCCGATGCCTTTTCGCCAAAGATGGCGCGCAGCAGCTTTTCTTCCGGGGTCATCGGGCTTTCGCCCTTTGGCGTGATCTTGCCGCACAGGATATCGCCCGGATGCACTTCGGCACCGATGTAGACGATGCCCGCCTCGTCGAGGCTGCGCAGGGCTTCCTCACCGACGTTGGGAATGTCGCGGGTGATGTCCTCCGGACCAAGCTTGGTATCGCGGGCCATGACTTCGAATTCCTCGATATGGATCGAGGTGAAGACGTCATCCTTCACGATGCGTTCGGAAATGAGGATACTGTCCTCATAGTTGTAGCCGTTCCAGGGCATGAAGGCGACGAGGCTGTTCTTGCCCAGTGCCAGCTCACCCAGATCGGTGGAGGGGCCATCGGCGATGATGTCGCCCTTCTCCACCACTTCGCCTACCTTCACCAGCGGACGCTGGTTGATGCAGGTGTTCTGGTTGGAGCGCTGGAACTTCTGCAGCGAGTAGATGTCCACGCCGGGGTTGCCGGCGTCCACATCACCCGATGCACGGATCACGATGCGCGTGGCGTCGACCTGATCGATCACGCCGGCGCGGATGGCGGAAATGGCCGCACCCGAATCGCGGGCCACGGTCTCTTCCATGCCGGTACCGACGAAAGGCGCTTCAGCCTTTACCAGCGGCACAGCCTGACGCTGCATGTTCGACCCCATCAACGCGCGGTTGGCGTCATCGTTTTCCAGGAACGGGATCAGCGATGCGGCAACCGACACCAGCTGCTTGGGCGAAACGTCCATCAGGGTAACCTGCGCGGACGGGCTCATCACGAACTCGCCGTTCTGGCGCGCCGAGATCAGGTCCTCGATGAACTTGCCGTTCTCGTCGATGTCAGCCGAAGCCTGCGCCACTGTGTGCTTCTGCTCTTCCATTGCGGAAAGGTAGCGCACTTCGCCCGACACCACGCCATCGGAGACGAGGCGATAGGGCGTTTCGATGAAGCCATACTTGTTCACGCGGGCGAAGGTCGACAGCGAGTTGATCAGGCCGATGTTCGGGCCTTCCGGCGTTTCAATCGGGCAGATACGGCCATAGTGGGTGGGATGAACGTCGCGCACTTCAAAGCCCGCGCGCTCACGCGTCAGGCCGCCCGGCCCGAGTGCCGAAACGCGGCGCTTGTGGGTCACTTCGGACAGCGGATTGGTCTGATCCATGAACTGCGACAGCTGGCTGGAGCCGAAGAATTCGCGCACTGCGGCAACAGCCGGCTTGGCGTTGATCAGGTCGTTCGGCATCACGGTCGACACGTCTACGCTGGACATGCGTTCCTTGACCGCACGTTCCATGCGCAGCAGGCCGACGCGGTACTGGTTTTCCAGCAGCTCGCCCACCGAACGCACACGGCGGTTGCCGAGGTTATCGATATCGTCGACTTCGCCCTTGCCGTCCTTCAGGTCGACCAGTTCCTTGACCACGGCCAGGATGTCTTCCTTGCGCAGCGTGGTCACGGTGTCCTCGGCATCGAGGCCAAGGCGCATGTTCAGCTTCACGCGGCCAACGGCAGAAAGGTCATAACGCTCGCTGTCGAAGAACAGGCCTTCGAACAGGGCTTCTGCAGTTTCCTTCGTCGGCGGCTCGCCGGGACGCATCACCTTGTAGATGGCTTCCAGGCCTTCTTCGCGGTTCTCCGACTTGTCGGCTTTCAGCGTGTTGCGCATCCAGGCGCCGGTGGAAACGTGATCGATATCGAGCAGGTCGAGCTGGTCGATACCGGCAGCGTCGATCTTTTCCAGGTTCTCCGGAGAAACCTCGTCACCCGCTTCGATGTAGATGCGGCCGGTGGTCTCGTCGATCAGGTCCACGCTGGCATAACGGCCGAAAATTTCCTCGGTCGGGATCAGCAGGGTCTTGAGGCCATCCTTTTCCGCCTTGTTGGCGGCGCGCGGAGAGACCTTCTGGCCAGCGGGGAAGATTTCCTCGCCGGTCTTGGCGTCAACCAGTGCAAAGGCGGGCTTCTGGCCGCGCCATGCTTCGGGCACGAAAGGAATTTCCCAGCCTTCGCCAACCTTGCCCGAAACGCGCTTCCACGTGACCTTGTCATAGAAGTGATCGAGGATCGCTTCTTCATCCAGGCCCAGGGCGTACAGCAGCGAGGTAACCGGCAGCTTGCGCTTGCGGTCGATACGCACGTTGACGATGTCCTTGGCGTCGAATTCGAAATCGAGCCACGAACCGCGATAGGGGATCACGCGGGCGGCAAACAGGAACTTGCCGCTGGAATGGGTCTTGCCGCGGTCATGGTCGAACAGCACACCGGGCGAACGGTGCATCTGGCTGACGATAACGCGTTCTGTACCATTGATGCAGAAGGTGCCGTTCTCGGTCATGAGCGGCATATCGCCCATGTACACGTCCTGCTCCTTGATATCGAGCACGGAGCGGGTTTCGGTCTCCTGATCGACTTCGAACACGATCAGGCGCAGCGTGACCTTCATCGGGGCGGCATAGGTGATGCCGCGCTGGCGACACTCGGTGGTGTCGTACTTGGGGTCTTCCAGTTCGTAATGAACGAAGTCGAGCTCGGCAGAACCGGCGAAGTCGCGAATCGGGAACACCGAACGCAGCGTCTTCTCAAGGCCCGAGACATAGTCGATCTTGGGATCGGAGCGGAGGAACTGCTCATAGCTCTCACGCTGCACCTCGATCAGGTTCGGCATCTGCACCACTTCGTGGATGTCGCCGAAAATCTTGCGGATGCGCTTCTTCTTGGTGCCGGTCGCAACCGGTGCCTTCGACTTGCTCGCCATAGGAGGAATATGCCTCTTGCCTTGGGCCGGACCGAGATGGTTCCGGCGGAATTTCTGTGCAGACGGGAGGAGCCGTGAGACGCGCAAAAAGCCGTAGTCACCGGGCGCCCCTTGGGGAGCCGGACCACAGCCTTGACTAATCATCTCACGGAAACCGGGCTTCCTTCCCTGGCGTGCCCCCGCGTATGGCGCGCCTTGCTCGAAGCTGTCCGGTTGGCTTGCTACATAGGTAACGGGGGTGCGTGAGTCAAACATTGCCTTCTTTGCGCACGCCCGGATGGGCGTGCTTGTTTGTTTTCCGCACGCCCATCCGGGCGCGCGTCCTCGCCGCTATTCCCTTCGTTTCGCTTTGCTCCACTGCGGGGCGGCTGCGGGCGGCCTTTGGCCTTGCGGTCGGCTGGTCGCCGACCGAGCCAGAGCGATACGGAAATGGCCGGGAATGGTTCGGGCTGCGTCCAGCAACCCGCAAGCGCGAACGCGCGCCGGGCGTTAGCCCGAAAGCCTGAGGCCCCGGATGGGGCCGCCGGCGTTTGAGGCCAAACAAACAAATCCGAATGCGCGTGCGGAAAACAAACAACCCCCCACCCCAATCCCCTACATATCGTTTATCGATATTATCGATTGACAATAAATCCGACTCGCCTTATTGAATATCGATATCGACCATATTGGAGAACGATCAATGACACGTATTTTTAAGAACGGCCTCGCCGCGATTGCCGCCATCGCCCTGTTCGCGGGAAGCTTTGGTGCGGTGATCAATATCCCCGCCGATCCGGTCCTTTCGGGCGTTTCGGTATCCGCGCCCACTATCGCCTGAAGGAGGCAGACATGAACAAGCTTACAACAGACCCGCTGATGGGATCGGCCCGCATCCTGCTGGTGATCCTGATCGGCCTGACCATTCTTGGAATGGCCTTGCTTGCCATCGTCGCGGGCGCTTTGCCTACCGTGCTGCGTGAGCAGGCCATTATCTCGCTGACAGAGGTCGGTGCGCCCGCCAGTGCAATCTGGGCGCTTGTTGCGGCCGTCGTCATGCTGGTTGGCCTGCTGTTCCTGGCCTACCGGTTCTTTCGTGAGCTCTATGCGATCGTGGCGACCGTCAATGAAGGCGACCCCTTCCAGCCCGAGAACGGCAATCGCCTGGCAAAGATGGGCTGGCTGGCTCTGGCGGCGCAGATATTGGGCGTACCGATCATGATAATTGGCGGCTGGTTCAGCCAATTCACCCCGGAGGATGGCAGCGTCGATTTGAACGTGGGAATTTCCGGCGGAGGAATATTGCTGGTGCTGACCCTGTTCATCCTCGCCCGGGTGTTCCGCAAAGGCGCAGAAATGCGCGAAGAGCTGGAAGGAGTGGTCTGATGCCGATCAACGTAAGACTGGACGACCTGCTGCACGAACGCCGCATGACGCTGACCGAACTGGCCGAACGTGTGGGTCTGACACTGGCCAATCTCTCGATCCTGAAAACCGGCAAGGCCAAGGCGATGCGCTTTTCCACGCTGGAGGCCATCTGCCGCGAGCTGGAATGCCAGCCGGGTGACCTGCTGGGCTATGAAGAGAAGCGCACAGACGGAGTGGTTGACGCCTAAATGGCTTGACTCATCCACCCCGAAAGCTAAAGGCCCGCCCTCGACCGGCGGGTCTTTTTGCTTTGGCAGGAAGTTTGCCGGTCATCCGTCCGAGACAGTTGGTGGAGGCAATTGGGCCTTCTTAATTTCCAGCCTAGACGGGGACAGAGATTTCCGGCGATGCCATTTGCGTATCGCCCTTGTGCTGCCACTTGCTGGTTCGCACGCCTCCTTCCCCCTCAACGGACTCGCCCGTGTCGCATGTGCGGCATGGACAAACATGAGCCGGTCGCGCGGGTTTTCAAAACCATCGCGGCCATAGTGAAGGAGTACGGCATGGATCGTTCGCAAAAAACCGATGCGGTCGCTCAGCTGAATGCAGTCTTCAACGAGGTTAGCGTGGTGGTTGTCACCCGTAATCTCGGCCTGACGGTGGACCAGTCCACCGCCTTGCGCACGAAGATGCGTGACGCCGGTGCGTCCTACAAGGTTGCGAAGAACCGCCTCGCCAAGCTCGCCCTCAAGGATACCGATTACGTCGGCCTGGAAGAATTTCTCTCCGGTCCGACCGCACTGGCCTGGTCTGTTGACCCGGTCGCGGCCGCCAAGGCCGCTGTCGATTTCGCGAAAACGAACGACAAGCTGGAAATCGTCGGTGGTTCCATGGGGACGGTGGTGCTCGACGAAGCAGGGATCAGGGCGCTTGCCTCGATGCCTTCTCTCGACGAGCTGCGTGGCAAGATCGTGGGTCTCATCAACGCCCCGGCAACGAAAATTGCCCAGGTTGTCAATGCGCCCGCGGCCAAGCTTGCACGTGTATTCGGGGCCTATGCGGCCAAGGACGCAGCGTAAGCGGTTTAACGCATCAGCGAATTACCCGGACGCACAACGCATCCGGACCAGTCAATTTTATTGGAGTGAAGCACAATGGCCGATATTGCCAAGCTTGTAGAAGACCTGTCGCAGCTCACCGTTATGGAAGCTGCCGAACTCGCCAAGGCGCTTGAAGAAGCGTGGGGCGTTTCCGCCGCTGCAGCTGTTGCTGTTGCTGGCCCTGCAGCTGGTGGCGGCGATGCCGCTGCTGCTGAAGAGCAGACCGAATTCGACGTCATCCTGACGGGCGACGGTGGCAAGAAGATCCAGGTGATCAAGGAAGTCCGCGCCATTACCGGCCTGGGTCTGACCGAAGCCAAGGGTCTTGTTGAAAGCGCGCCGAAGCCGCTGAAGGAAGGCGTCAACAAGGCTGAAGCCGAAGAAATCAAGGGCAAGATTGAAGCAGCCGGCGGCACCGTCGAACTGAAGTAATCTGGTCCTGCCATTTCGGCAGACAAGAACAGGACAAGGGCGGTGCTTCCATCTGGAGGCGCCGCCCTTTTCTTTTGCGCCGCATTTGCTTGCGCCAGATTGCGCCGGTCGGCGTGCAAGGCACAGCTTTCGCTTGCTCACGCCGATATTGCGCGGCACCTGAGGCGGTGCGATGGCGGATGAAAGTGGCAATAGCGGCGCAGAAGTGGTGGCAGTGGCCGCCAGCATCGACCATCGTTTTTCCAAGCAGGCCGCGCCCGGCATCACCATTATCGCCGGTCTGGGCGTGCAGGGCGATGCCCATGCCGGAGAGCGGGTTCAGCACCGCTCTCGCGTGGCGGCCAATCCGGACCAGCCCAATCTGCGCCAGCTCCACCTGATCCACGCGGAATTGTTCGACTGGCTGGAGACTCATGGCTTTGCCATCGGGCCGGGAATGCTGGGCGAGAATATAGCCACGCGCGGTATCGCCCTGCTGGACCTGCCGCTGGGAACATTGCTGCACATTGGCGATGATGTTGTGCTGGAGGTGACGGGCCTGCGCAATCCCTGTGCCCAGATCGAAGCTTTCCGCCCCGGCCTGCTAAGTCATCTTGCGCGCAAGCAGCCGGACGGAGCGATCGAACGCCTGGCCGGGATCATGTGCGTCGCCATTGCAGGCGGGACGGTACAGCCCGGCGACGCGATCGTCACCGGGCTGCCCGAAAAGCCTCACATGAAGCTGGGGCCGGTGTGACCCGGCCTGCCCGCGCCTTACTTGGTCTTCAGATAAGCGATAATCGCCGAGCGATCGGCGGCGGGAATACCCGGCAGCGCCATGGTGGTGCCCGGAACAACGCCAGCCGGATCACCCAGATAGCGTTGCAGAGTCGCTTCGTTCCACGTCAGGCCTGCTTCGCGCATGGCCGGGCTGTAGGAGAAGCCGGCAACGCTGCCCGAACGGCGGCCGACAACACCCGCGAGCGAGGGACCGATACCGCTCTTGCCGGGCTCCACCGAGTGGCAAATGGCGCATTGCGTGAATGCTGCGGGCGCAGCCATCGCCACGGCCGGCGCAGGTGCCACGGCGGCAGAAGGCGTGGGGGTTGGCGTGGCGCTCGGCTCGGCAGCAGGTTCTTCTGCGCCGTCTTCGGCTTCACCGTCCGCGACTTCACCGGCCATGTCGCCTTCGCCTTCAACGGCGGCGAGTTCATCCTGGGTCACGACTTCCGCGGCGTCGTCACCGGCGGATGCTTCGTCCTGATCGGGCGAGGAGCAGGCGGCAAGCGCCAGACAGAGAGCCGAAGCGGTGACAAGACTACGATAGTTGCGCATGGAATTCCCATTCCTGTTTGAAATACGAAGCCCGCTCCTATCGCCAGTGCACGGCCATCCGCAAGTACCAACGCACGAACACGTGCCAACGCCCGGATTTGTGTCCAAGCTGCCGCAGTGAAGTGGTAAATTTCATCTGCAACCGGTTCGGCGCTTTCGTCCTGCTGGCCGCCCGCCTATCCGGGCCGGCTTTTTGCAAGACACGCCATGAGACCCATTGCTCACCCCGAACCGCTCGGCTGGAAGGCCGAATGCATCGAGACCCTGCGCATCGCGGGGCCGCTGGCGCTCGCCAATCTGCTGCAGATGCTGACCTATGCGATCGACGTGGTGTTCATTGCCCGGCTGGGCGCGGCGGAGCTGGCCGCGGCATCGCTGTCGGTTTCCATGTTCGGCCTGCTGGTGTGGGCGTTGCAGGGGCTGACAGGATCGGTCGCCCCGGTAGCGGCGGCAGAGCTGGGCGCACGCGCACCCGCCCTGCGCCCGATCAGGCGCGCTGTGCGCATGGCCATGTGGCTGGCCGTGGCGGGCGGCGTGGCGGTCATGATAATGTGTGCGCAGGCAGAACGCTTCATGCTGCTGACAGGGCAGGACGCCCATATTGCCGCGCTTGCGGGCGATTACATGGCCGTGCTGATCTGGGCCGTGGTGCCGATGGTCATGTCCGGCGTGATGCGCAATTTCGTCTCCACGCTGGGCCGGCCGATCTTTGCCACCCTGATCACCGCGCTGGGCATTTTCGTGAATGCGCTGGGCAATTACGCGCTGATCTTCGGCAATCTGGGCGCCCCTGCGCTGGGCCTGGAGGGTGCGGCGATTGCCACGGTCATCACCTCGCTGGCGATCCTTGCAGCCTATGTGATTGCGATCAGGATCGATCCGCGCCTGCACCGCTATCACGTGTTCGGCTTCTTCTGGCGGCCGGACTGGAAGCGGCTGATGGAGCTGGTGCGCATCGGCACGCCGATTGCCCTGACTATCGTGGCCGAGGCCGGTGTGTTTGGCGGCGCCGCCTTCCTGATGGGGCTGATCGGCGCGCAGCAACTGGCCGCCCATGCGCTGGCCATGCAGATCGCCGCCATGGCGTTCCAGGTTCCGCAGGGCGTGGGGCAGGCGACGACCATCAGGGTCGGCTATTATGCCGGCGCGCGCGAGAATACCGGCGTGCGCCGCGCCGGCTGGGCTGGCATCGCCATGGGCACGTGCTTCATGGTGCTGACCGCATCGGCCATGCTGCTGGTGCCCGAATATCTGCTGATCATCTATATCGACCCTTTCAGTGCCGAGAATGCGGCGCTGGTCGGCTTTGCCACCTCGTTCCTGGTGGTGGGCGCCTGCTTCCAGCTGTTCGATGGATTGCAGGTTGTGGCGCTGGGTGCGCTGCGCGGCCTGAAGGACACGCGCGTGCCGATGTGGATCGCGCTGTTCTCCTACTGGGTGCCCGGATACGGGCTGGCGATCGGGCTGGGCTTCTTTACCCCGCTTGGCGGCGTGGGCGTGTGGATCGGCCTGGCCGCCGGACTTGTCTTCGCATCGGGCCTGTTGCTGCGCCGCTGGCATCAGCGCGAAGTGCTCGGTCTGATCTCGCGCTGATCTCAACGCGCCGGGCTCAACACGCTGGCTCGATTCAAAAAAATGTCCCCGGCGGTGGTTGACGGTGCTGCCCGGCCCAACCATATGCGACCCCGTTGGCACTCTTGATAGGAGAGTGCCAAGAGAAACAACCATTCAATCCAAGGAAGAGGTCATCACTATGGCATTCCGTCCGTTGCACGACCGCGTTCTGGTTCGTCGTATCGAAGCAGAAGAGAAGACCGCTGGCGGCATTATCATCCCCGACAGCGCCAAGGAAAAGCCCAGCGAAGGCGAAGTCGTCGCCGTTGGCACCGGCTCCAGGGCCGAAGACGGCACCGTCACCCCGCTCGACGTCAAGGCTGGCGACCGCGTGCTGTTCGGCAAGTGGTCCGGCACCGAGGTCAAGCTGGATGGCGAAGACCTGCTGATCATGAAGGAAAGCGACATCATGGGCGTGCTCGGCTGATCGCCGCCATTCCCCGCTTACCTTGTAAACAACCCAATTCAGGAGAAACATCATGGCTGCCAAGGACGTAAAGTTCGGCCGCGACGCGCGCGAACGCATTCTCAAGGGCGTTGATACGCTCGCCAATGCCGTAAAGGTTACGCTCGGCCCCAAGGGCCGCAACGTCGTGATCGACAAGAGCTTCGGCGCACCGCGCATCACCAAGGACGGCGTTACCGTCGCCAAGGAAATCGAGCTCAAGGACAAGTTCGAGAACATGGGCGCACAGATGCTGCGCGAAGTGGCTTCCAAGGCCAATGACGCTGCTGGCGATGGCACCACCACCGCCACCGTGCTGGCTCAGGCCATCGTGCGTGAAGGCATGACTGCGGTTGCCGCGGGCATGAACCCGATGGACCTCAAGCGCGGCATCGATCTCGCCGTGCTCAAGGTTGTCGAAAACCTCAAGAGCCGTTCGAAGGAAGTCTCCGGCTCCTCCGAAATCGCCCAGGTCGGCATCATCTCCGCCAATGGCGACCGCGAAGTAGGCGAGAAGATCGCCGAAGCGATGGAGAAGGTCGGCAAGGAAGGCGTGATCACCGTCGACGAATCCAAGGGCCTCGAATTCGAGCTCGAAGTTGTCGAAGGCATGCAGTTCGATCGCGGCTATCTGTCGCCCTACTTCGTCACTAATCCTGAGAAGATGACGGTTGAACTGGATAACCCCTACATCCTGATCCACGAAAAGAAGCTGTCCAACCTGCAGCCGATGCTGCCGGTTCTGGAAGCCGTGGTGCAGGCCGGGCGTCCGCTGCTGATCATTGCCGAAGACATCGAAGGCGAAGCTCTCGCTACGCTGGTGGTCAACAAGCTGCGTGGCGGCCTGAAGATCGCTGCCGTGAAGGCTCCCGGCTTTGGCGATCGCCGCAAGGCAATGCTGCAGGATATCTCCATCCTGACGAAGGGTGAGATGATCTCCGAAGACCTCGGCATCAAGCTGGAAAGCGTTACGCTGGGCATGCTGGGTGAAGCCAAGACCGTCACCATCGACAAGGACAACACCACCATCGTTGATGGCGCCGGTGCTCCTGCCGATATCAAGGCCCGGGTCGAGCAGATCCGCGCCCAGATCGAGACCACCACGTCCGATTACGACAAGGAAAAGCTGCAGGAACGTCTGGCCAAGCTGGCCGGCGGTGTTGCCGTGATCAAGGTCGGCGGCGCGTCTGAAGTCGAAGTGAAGGAACGCAAGGACCGCGTCGATGATGCGCTCCACGCTACCCGCGCTGCGGTTGAAGAAGGCATCGTCCCCGGTGGCGGTACGGCTCTGCTGTATGCCACCAAAGCACTGGAAGGCCTGAAGGGCGATAATGACGACCAGACCCGCGGTATCGATATCGTGCGCAAGGCGATCCTCGCCCCGATCCGTCAGATTGCGTCGAATGCGGGCCATGATGGCGCCGTGGTTTCGGGCAACCTCCTGCGTGAAGGTGACGAAACGCAGGGCTTCAACGCGGCAACCGACGTGTATGAGAACCTGGTGGCTGCCGGCGTGATCGATCCGACCAAGGTCGTTCGCATCGCGCTGCAGGATGCAGCTTCTGTATCCGGCCTGCTGATCACCACCGAAGCGGCCATTTCCGAAGTCCCTGAGGACAAGGGTGCCGGTGGCGGCATGCCCGATATGGGCGGAATGGGCGGAATGGGCGGCATGGGCTTCTAAGCCCTGTCACCATACAAACACCGAAACGGGGCCGGGGGAGAGATCCTTCGGCCCTTTTTTCATGCCGATTGCGCATTGGGTGCTTTGCGCTAGTCTGCGCCCCAATAATAATGTGGGGAGAGACAGACATGCGCAAGATCATAGCATTGGCACTGGCCGCCAGCCTTATGGCCGGCTGCACCCAGGAAGCCCCGGTTGAGGCCGAACCGGAATATTCGGCGCATCAGTATAATTCCGCCATCGTCGACATTGCCCGGCCCGATGCCGACAAGGAACGCGATGCCGCCCGCAAGCCGGGTGAACTGCTCGCCTTTGCGCAGATCGATCGCGGCGACGTGGTGGGCGATTACATCATGGGCGGCGGCTATGTGACACGGCTGCTGGCCATGTCCGTTGGCAGCGAAGGCAAGGTCTATGCCTTCCAGCCTGCCGAGTTCATCGCCTATCGCCCGGAATATGCGACCGAGCAGGATGCGGCGGTAGAGCCTTATCCCGATCAGGTGGTGGCATTGCGCGGCCCGATTGCGGAACCGGCTTTCCCGGAACCGCTCGACACCATCATCACGGTGATGAACCTGCATGACCTGTTCATTTCGCAAATGCCCGAAGGCACCGCTGAAAAGGCGATTGCGGCGCTTTATGCCGCGCTCAAGCCCGGCGGATCGCTGATCGTGGTGGACCACCTGGCCGCGCAGGGCGGCGGAGTGGAAGCAGCGGACACACTGCACCGGATGGATGCCGACCTTGCGCTGAACGCGCTGACCGCCGCCGGCTTTGTGCTGGAGGAGGAAAGCGACCTCTATTCGCGCCCCGAAGACCCGCGTGATGCCAATGTGTTCGACGAGTCGATTCGCGGCCAGACGGATCAATTGATGTGGCGCCTGCGCAAGCCGGCGTGATCGTCAAAGGCCTGACCGTGAAAGGCCCGATCGTGAAAGCGCAGTTCGCGGGCGCACTTATCCGCTCCGTTCGGTTCCCTGGCAGGGCCGGACGGAACAGATTCGCGAGCATTCAAGCCCCTAATTCATGAAATCCACGGAATTCTGTTCGTCTGGCCGAACGCAGGAGTCGCTTCGTCGCTAGATCGATTGCCGAAGGCGGTTGCGCCGTTAATCCTTTGCAAAGTGTGTTTTTGATACATTCGGGATCATGAGATTGAAACTGGCAGTCAAATTTCTGACAGCGATCGCAATGGTGGCGGCACCGCTGTCGCCTGCGCTGGCGGACGGGGTCGACCTTGAATCGAATTTCGATTCCTACTTCGGGACCGAACTGCGCGCGCCCCGCGATTATTCGCCGCAATATGCCAATCCGCTTGAACAGCAGATCGCCTCGCTTGCCGATGGCAGCAATGGCCGTATCGGCGTGGCGGCGGTGGACCTTTCAACCGGACAGCGGATTTCAGTGCTGGGGGACCAGCCCTTCCCCATGGCCAGCACCAGCAAGATCGCCATCGCGGCCACATATCTGGACATGGTCGATCAGGGCAAGTTGAGCCTCAGCAGCGAATTTCCGCTGATGCTGGCGGTACGATCCACCCCCTTCTCCACTGCCGCAGCGCCCGTTCGCCAGGGCCAGTACATGCCCGCGATCGAGCTGATAGACCTGATGATCACGCGCAGCTCCAATCCCGCCACCGATGCCCTGCTGGCTGCCGTGGGCGGCGTGGATGCCGTCAACGCCTGGGCGCGCCGCGCGCAGATAGAGGAATTCCGCCTCACCCGCGATATCGCCACGCTGGTGCGCGATGACGGGGAATTCGATCCGGCGGTGCATATTGACCTGCGCGACAGTTCAACCCCGGCGGCGATGGTGGAATTGCTCAGCGGAATTTACCAGGGCCGCTGGCTCACCCCCGCAAGCCGTTCCGTCATCATCGATGCGATGGAACGCTGCCGCACCGGCACCCGCCGCATTCCCGCGCTGATGCCGCAGGACGTAACCGTGGCGCACAAGACCGGATCGCTGAACAACACCTCCAGCGATATCGGCATTCTGACCGCGCCCGATGGCCGGTCCATCGCCGTGGCGATTTATGTCACGGGGCAAGGCAGCCGCAGCAACCGGGAAGCGCGCATCGCTTCCATCGCGCGGGCGATCTATGACGGCTACACCCAGCCGAGCAGGCATTATGCCAACGCCGAATATGGTGAGAGCGCTCCCGGCACCTGAGCAGGGATACGGGTTTCAGGCTCCAGAGGCTGAAAGCTGGACCATAACCGGGGCCGCAACAAAGGCCACAGCCACGCGCACGGCGGGCAAAGAAAAAGGGCGCAGCCTTTCGGCCACGCCCCAATTCAGTTGAACAGTCGCGAAGACTTATTCAGCAGCAGCTTCAACAGCGTCGCCAGCATCTTCCATGGCGGTGTCGACAGCTTCAGCAGCCGTATCAACAGCAGCAGCAGCATCGTCCATAGCGGTGTCAGCGGCTTCGCCCATGGCTTCTACGTTAGCTTCGGCATCGGCCATTGCAGCGTCTGCAACGTCAGCAGATTCATCAGCAGTTTCCGAGCAAGCAACGAGGGTCAAAGCAGCGCCGGCAGCGGCGGCAGCGAGAATGATCTTGCGCATGTATAAATTCCTTACACATCAAAATTACTGGGCCAGGCAAAATTCCCAAACCCAGAGCAGGCCTGATGACCAGCTCGCCGCCTAATTACTGCCACAATTGATCCAGCGCAAGCGGAATATGGCATAAATGGGGCGGAAACATTTCCGGCCCTTCGGCTGAGCGCACACGCCACAAGGGCAATGACCGGCGCGAATTAGGCTGCTAGCACCCGTGTCATGAGCGACAAAAACCATCTCTATCTGGTCGACGGGTCGGCCTATATCTTCCGCGCCTACCACCGTCTGCCGCCGCTCACCAATCCGCAGGGAACGCCTGTGGGCGCAGTCTATGGCTACACCACCATGCTGTGGAAGCTGGCCGAGGATCTGGACAAGGCGGTAGGCCCCACGCATCTGGCCGTCATACTCGACAAGGCGAGCCATTCGTTCCGCAACGATATTTACGATCAGTACAAGGCCAATCGCCCGCCTGCGCCGGAGGATCTGGTGCCGCAATTCCCGCTGATTCGCGATGCCACGCGCGCCTTTTCGCTCCCCTGTATCGAGGAGGAAGGGCTGGAGGCGGACGATATCATCGCCTCATATGCGCGCGCCGCCGCACTTCAGGGTTGGGACGTGACCATTGTTTCCAGCGACAAGGACCTGATGCAGCTGGTCAGCGAAGGCGGCAACGGCACCGGCGCGATCGACATGCTCGATACGATGAAGAACCAGCGGATCGGGCGCGAGGAGGTGATCGAGAAGTTCGGCGTCGGCCCCGAACTGGTGGGCGACGTGCTGGCGCTGATGGGCGATTCGGCAGACAACATCCCCGGCATTTTCGGCGTTGGCCCCAAAACCGCTACCAAGCTGATCCAGGAACATGGCAATCTGACCGCCGCGCTCGACTCAGCCGAGGCCATGAAGACCAGCAAGCTGAAGGAACGCCTGATCGAGCATCGCGCCGATGCGGAGATGAGCCGCATATTGGTGACGCTGAAGGAAGATGCCCCGCTGCCCCAGCCGCTGGAGGAATTCAGGCTGGATGGCGTGCCGAAGGAACCGCTCGCCGCTTTCCTGCAGGACCACGGTTTCACCAGCCTGCTGCGGCGGCTCGATGCCGGAAATGGCAGCCCGTCACGCAGCACCGATCTCAATCCCGCAAAGCAGGACAATGCTGGCGCCGATGCCGCGCCGCAGGGCAACCGGCAGGACATGCCGGAAATGCCCGCGGTGGACCGCGATGCCTATGAATGCGTGCAGACGCTGGACCGGCTGGAACACTGGGTTGCCCGCGCCCTGGCCGCGCGACTGGTGGCGGTGGACACGGAAACCAGCGCACTGGATGCGATCTCCGCCGATCTGGTGGGCATCAGTCTCGCTCTGGGTCCCAATGATGCCTGTTATATCCCGCTGGCCCACGGCGGCACGGACATGTTCGCCGAAAAGCCCGATCAGGTGGAACTCGCCGCCGCCATTGCCGCGCTGAAACCGCTGCTGGAAAGCGATGCGGTGCTCAAGATCGGGCAGAATATCAAATATGACATCAACGTCCTGGCGCGCCACGGCATTGCCGTTGCCCCGGTGGACGATACGATGATCATCAGTTTCGACCTGGACGCAGGCCGGTCTGAAGATGGCATCGGCGGCGGTCACGGCATGGACGAGCTGGCCCAGCGCCACCTTGGCCACAGCTGCCTCAGCTTCAAGGACGTGTGCGGAACCGGCAAGAAACAGATCCCCTTTGGCGAGGTGCCGCTGGAAAAGGCCACGCATTATGCGGCCGAGGATGCGGACGTCACCTGGCGGCTGCACCGTCTGCTCAGGCCACGGCTGGCCATTGAAGGCGGTACGCGTGTGTATGAGCAGGTGGACCGTCCGCTGATCGGCGTGGTGGCCGCAATGGAGCGTGAGGGCATCAAGGTGGACCGCGCCGCGCTGGCCCGCCTGTCCGAACAATTCGCCACCACCACCGCCCGGATCGAAACCGAGATTCATGAAATCGCCGGGCAGGCATTCACCATCGGCAGCCCCAAGCAGCTGGGTGACATCCTGTTCGACAAGCTCGGCTATAAAGGCGGGCGCAAGGGCAAGAGCGGGCAATATTCAACCGATCAGGCAATCCTGGAACGGCTGGCCGGTGAAGGCGCGCCCATCGCCAACAAAGTGCTGGAATATCGCCAGCTGACCAAGCTGAAATCCACCTATACCGATGCGCTGCAGGACAAGATCAACCGCGATACGGGCCGTGTGCACACGTCCTATTCGCTGGTCGGCGCGCAGACCGGGCGGCTGTCCTCCACCGATCCCAACCTGCAGAACATCCCCATTCGCACCGAGATCGGGCGCGAGATCCGCAAGGCCTTCGTGCCCGAAGCCGGCAATGTCCTGCTGGCCGCCGACTACAGCCAGATCGAGCTGCGGCTGGCCGCCCACATGGCCGATGTCGATACGCTGAAGGAAGCTTTTGCCGCGGGCGAGGACATCCATTCCCGCACCGCACGCGAGATGTATGGCGAGGTGACACGCGACACGCGCGCGCAGGCCAAGACCATCAATTTCGCCATCCTCTATGGTATTTCGCGCTGGGGGCTGGCGGGCCGTCTGGGGGTGGAAGCGGATGAGGCGCAGGCGATGATCGACCGCTATTTCGAGCGGTTTCCCGGCATCCAGCGCTATATCGTCCACACGCTGGAGCAGGTGCGGGAGCGTGGGTATTCCGAAACCCTGTTCGGTCGCAAGACGTGGTTCCCGCGCATCAATTCCAAGAACCAGGCGGAGCGGCAGGGCAGTGAGCGCGCCGCCATCAACGCGCCGATCCAGGGCACCAGCGCCGATATCATCAAGCGGGCGATGGCGCGCATGATGCCCGCGCTGCACGATGCGGGCCTGGCACCGAAAGACGGCTCGGGCGTGCGCATGCTGTTGCAGGTGCACGATGAACTGGTGTTCGAGCTGCCCGAAGGCGATGTTGCCGCGGCGGCCCCCGTGATTGAGCGGGTGATGGCCGAAGCCGCCCTGCCATCGGTCATCCTCGATGTCCCGCTGGGGATAGAGATTGGCACCGGGGACAGCTGGGATGCCGCGCATTAAGGCACCGCAAGCCTTGCAACCATGGGGCCGAGTCCATACTTGCCGCATCCATGTTTGATATCAATTCCCTGAGACTTCCCCCGATTGCGTGGAATGAAGTGGTCGTGGCCGCTTCCCTGCTGGGTCTGGCGGTGGTTGGCGGCCTGATCCTGCACAAGCTGATCTTCGGCCTGCTGCTGCGCCTGACCAGACTTTCGGCCTCCTCCATCGACGAGATGATTGTGCGCAAGCTTTACCGGCCCATGCGGCTGGCGATGGTCGCCATCGCGGTGGCCGTGGTGGCGCAGATCGATGCCAATATCGGCGCGGTGTGGCAGGCGGTGGATGTCTTCGCCTTCCCGATCATCGTCGGCTGGCTGACGCTGAGCATAGCGCGCGCGCTGGCCGGGGCGATGCAGATGAAGGTGGACCAATCCACCGACATTGCCGCTGCCCGCAGCCGCCGCACACGCATTTCGCTGGTATCGCGCGTCGTATCCTTCGTGATCATCCTGCTGACCATCGGCTGGGTAATGCTGGGCATTCCCGGCGTGCGCGAAATCGGCGTGACGCTGATGGCATCCGCCGGTCTTGCCGCCCTGGCCGTGGGCGCCGCAGCGCAGCCCGCGCTCAAATCGCTGATCGCAGGCCTGCAGATGGCGATTACCGAACCCTTGCGGATCGGCGATCTGGTGGTGGTGGATGGCCATACCGGACGGGTCGAGGAAATCCGCATGAGCTTTGTGATCGTGCGCACGTGGGATGAGCGCGCGGTGGTGGTGCCCACCGCCAACTTCCTGGACACAAGTTTTGAAAACTGGTCCCGCAAGAGCGAGGCGCTGACCGGCCCGGTATTCCTCCATCTCGATCCGGCGACCGAGATCGAGCCTATCCGCGAAGAGTTCCTGCGCTTCCTTGGCACGCAGGAATTGTGGGATCAGCGCACCGGCACGCTGCTGATGACAGAAGCCCACCCCGAAAGCGTGGAATTGCGCCTGGCAATGAGCGCCGACACGATTGGCGATCTGTTCAACCTGCGATGCGCCGTGCGCGAACACATGATCGAATGGCTGCGCAGCGAAATGCCTGGCGCACTGATCCGTCACCGGCTGGAAGTGGAAGCCGCCAACGCCCGGGTGGCGGGCAAGTAGCACCGCAGGCAGGCGCGACGGCGGCAAGAGCGGGGGCTGGCAAGGCCCCGCGCACCTTCGCCCATTCTAATCGTGCTTATTGTCGCGCGTTGATTCCAGCATGCCTTCGTGGATGAAGCCGATCGGTTTCACTTCCATCGCCTTGCGCTTCAGTTCGCCCTTCATGCGGCCATATTCGGCTTCCATCTGCTCGGTCACGGTCGGGCGGCTGTCCTCCAGCGCTTCGGCAAAATTGGCCGCCGTCACATTTTCAGGCGGGGTTTCTGCGCTGCGGATCGCCACCATGCCTGCACGGCGCACCACGTCTTCCAGATCGGCACCGGTATAACGCGGCGTGAGCGCGGCAAGTGCCGCCAGATCGACGTCATCGGCCAGCGGCATCTTCTGCGTATGGATCTTGAGAATATGCTCGCGGCCTGCCTGATCGGGCGCGCCGACATAGATCAACTCGTCGAAACGACCGGGACGCAGCAGCGCCGGATCGATCAGCGCGGGGCGGTTTGTGGCACCGATCACCACGATGGAGCTCAATTCCTCCATCCCGTCCATTTCAGACAGGATGGTGTTGACCACGCGGGCGGTGACCTGCGGCTCATTACCGCTTGATCCGCGCGCGGGAACCAGGCTGTCGATCTCGTCAATGAAGATCACGCAAGGCGCCACGGATCGGGCGCGGGCGAACATGCGGGATATCTGCTGCTCGCTCTCGCCATACCATTTGGACAACAGGTCGGAGCTTTTGATGGAGATGAAATTGGCTTCGGATTCCTTGGCCACGGCCTTTGCCAGCAAAGTCTTGCCGGTGCCGGGAGGGCCATAGAGCAGGAAGCCCTTGGCCGGACGGATGCCCAGCCGTTCGAACGCCTTGGGATTCTTCAGCGGCAGTTCCACGCCTTCGCGCAGCTTCTCTTCCGCCTCGTCCACGCCGCCGATATCGTCCCAGCCGATTGTGGGCGTCTGGACCATCACTTCGCGCATGGCGGAAGGCTGGACGCGTTTCAGCGCTGCGCGGAAGTCCTCCTTCTCGACGCACAGGTCCTCCAGTACATCGGCGGGAATCTCACGCGCTTCCAGATCGATGCGCGGCATCATCCGGCGCACCGCCTCGATTGCGGCCTCGCGGGCCAGCGCGGCAATATCCGCCCCCACAAAGCCGTGGGTGGAGCGTGCCAGTTCCTGCAAGTCCACGCCCTCGCCCAGCGGCATGCCGCGGGTGTGAATGGCAAGGATTTCGCGGCGGCCATTTTCGTCCGGCACACCGATCACGATTTCGCGGTCGAACCGGCCGGGGCGGCGCAGGGCCTCATCGATTGCATCGGGCCGGTTGGTGGCGGCAATCACCACCAGATTGGCGCGTGCCTGCAACCCGTCCATCAGCGTCAGCAATTGGGCGACAAGACGCTTTTCCGCCTCGCCGCTGACATTCTGGCGCTTGGGCGCAATCGAATCGATCTCGTCTATGAAGATGATCGCCGGCTGGGCGCGCTCGGCCTCCTCGAACACTTCGCGCAGGCGCTTTTCGCTTTCGCCATAGGCACTGCCCATGATCTCCGGCCCGTTGATGGTGAAGAATTCGGCATCGCTTTCATTGGCGACGGCCTGTGCCAGCCGGGTCTTGCCGGTTCCGGGCGGGCCGTGCAGCAACACGCCCTTGGGCGGATCAACGCCAAGGCGGGTGAACAATTCGGGGTAGCGCAGCGGCAGTTCCACCATCTCGCGCAATTGCTTGATGGTATCTTCCATCCCGCCGACATCGTCATAGTTCACCGTGCCGCGGCCATCGCGCGGCTCTTCGAATTCGGCGCGCAGTTCGACTTCGGTATTCTCGTCAATGCGCACGATGCCCTTGGGCACGGTGGAGATCACCTGCAGGCGTATCTGCGTGAGCGCATAGGCCGGCGCGTTGAACATGCGGCGCACTTCGGGCGGAACGTTCTGCACCGGCTGCTGCCCGTGGGTGGCGACCAGATCGCCAGCCGCCAGCGGATGGCCGAAGAACACGCGCTTCAACGCCTCTGTCGGGCCTTGCAGACGCATTTCACGCCGGGCCGGGGCGAATACCACACGCGTTGCCGCCTTGGGCTGCGCCTTGCGGATGGTGACATGCTCGCCCGACGATGTTTCGGCATTGGCGCGTTGCAGGCCATCCAGCCTGATGACTTCCAGCGCCTCATCCTCCTCATAGGCCTGCATGGCCAGCGCCGAGGTGACACGCTTGCCGACGATCTCTACCGGGTCGCCTTCGGTAATGCCCAGCGCCTGAAAAGCGCTACGCGGCATGCGCGCTACGCCGCGGCCGGATTCCTCCTGCCGTGCGGCGGCGACTTGCAGCCTGACCGTACCTTCCTCAACCTCGACCTCAACTGTGTCAGCATCTGCCATTTCGGTTCCCGTCCTGCCTTTTTCTCTCGATTGAAAGCTAGGTAGCGCGACTGCGGATTGCAAACGGGCATTTCGATCATGTGCGGCAGTGTCAGCGTCAATATGGTCAACATGCGTCTGGAAGGTGGGGTCTGGCGCAGGACAAGGCTGCGTTGATCGGGCATTTGCCATCCGGTGGAGCGCTGCACGGCGCGCAGGACATGGGCGAATTGCTGGATCAACAGGTCCGTCCGGGCCTTCCATTCCAACCGGCCAGCAAGCGGACCTGACCAGAGCGGTCCAAAAACAGCACAAAAAAAGGCCCGGTTGTTGCCAACCGGGCCTGGGAAGTTTTTGGGAGAGGATGCCTGAAAGGCAAGATTGATATGGTTTAGGGGGGCAGATTCCGCAAGTGCGAAAAGCGCAACTCGTATTGCAAAATATGCAACTCAAGCCATCATGCTGTTTTATAGCCTTTAATGCTCTTGTCTTCAGCGCTGTCGGTTGCAGAAGGCAATGCTTTTCTCCCCTTGCCGAGGCTGGATGTTGCGATGCAATATCCATCTGAGCGGGGTGACAGGGGGCGGCGCAGCTTCTATTCCTGCCAGAACTTCAATGCGCCGGAGACGCTACGCTGATGCAGAAACTATTTCCCGATGCCGCCGCCGCTCTCGATGGCCTGCTGCATGATGGCATGCTGATCGCTTCTGGCGGCTTTGGCCTGTGCGGCGTTCCCGAACGTCTGCTGAAGGCAATTCAGGACAGCGGCGTGAAGGAACTGACCTTCGCCTCCAACAATGCCGGGATCGACAATGAAGGCATCGGCATGTTGCTGCGCAGCCGCCAGGTGAAGAAGATGATCTCGTCCTATGTGGGTGAGAACAAGGAGTTTGAACGGCAATATCTGTCTGGCGAACTGGAGGTGGAATTCTGCCCGCAGGGCACGCTGGCGGAGCGCATGCGCGCTGGCGGGGCGGGCATTCCCGGCTTCTATACCAAGACCGGTGTCGGCACGCAGGTGGCAGAGGGCAAGGAGGTCAAAAGCTTCGATGGCCCGAACGGCACCGAAGACTTCATCCTCGAACACGGCATTTTCGCCGATCTTGCCATCGTCAAGGCATGGAAGGCGGATGAAACCGGCAATCTGATGTTCCGCAAGACCGCGCGCAACTTCAACCTGCCCGCCGCCACATGCGGAAAATTCTGCGTGGTGGAGGTGGAGGAAGTGGTGCCCGCAGGTGCGCTGGAGCCGGACTGCATCCATCTGCCCGGTGTCTATGTCCAGCGCATGATCGTGGGCGCGCCCTATGACAAGAAGATCGAATTTGTCACCACGCGGGAACGCGAGGCCGCCTGAATGGGCCCTGGTCGTTCCCGTACAAGGCATCTGCTTGGCGTGATGCTGGCGGCCACCATGCTTCAGGGCTGCCAGTCCCTGAACGTGCTTGCCGCCATCGATGGCCCCTATGTTCCGCCCGGTGAGAGGGCGGCGCAACCGGCTTCGCGCGCAGAAACAGCAGCAGATCTGGCGGTAGAGACGGTGCCTGCTCAGCAGATCGCCATAGAGGCGGACCCTGCTGGCGAAGCTGAGCCAGTGATCGCTGCGCCAGTGCCGACCCCGCTCCCGACCCCGGCACCTGCCCCGGCGGCGGCTGTGGTTGCAACTCCAGAACCTGCGGCCCCCGAACCCGCCGCACGCGCGCGTCCGGAACCGGTCATTGTGCTCACCCTGGAGGACGCGGACCCCGCGCTCGCCCGCTCGCTTGCGCGCGAAGAAGCGGCACAAATCGCCGCAGCACCTGAAATTGCACCTGAAATTGCGCCACAGGCGGAGCTGTTGCCGGAACCAGAGCCAGAGCCGGAACCAGTGCCCGCTCCTGCTGCAACACCGGAAGTCGCAATCGCCGCAGTGGTGCCCGAGCCGGTTGGCGCGGAGCCTGATGCCGAACTGATCGGGCCGCCGCCGCCAGAGAACCCGCGCGAGGATGAGTTCGCTTCCGCCTTCGATTTCATTGCCGATGACAGCGCTGAACCGGGCCGGACCGAACGCGAAGGCGTGATGCTGGCAGAAGCGCCGGTGGAGGAAGAGGCGGAGCAAACACTGGCGGTGCAGGAGGACCCACAGCTGGCCAGCGCGGCGATTGTGAATCTGCCGCCACCCGCCACGGCGACACCAAATCCAGATCCAGTTCCCGAACCATTACTTCCGGAACGCGTGGAGCAGGAGCCCGCGCCAGCCGCGCTGGCAGTGGCTGTTCCGGTTGCAGCGCCAGCGCCAGCACCAGCCGCCATCACTCCCGCAATCGCTCCCGCGCCCAGACCGGCCACCAGACCCACACCGACCCCGCCGCCATCATCGCAGCTTGAGCGCGCCGCAGAAACGCTGGGCCTGAGCGTGGTCACATCCATGCCTTCCCCGGCCAGTTCGCCATTCGACCTGGCACCGGGCACTGGATCAGAAGCCTACCAGCCGTTCTTTGACCACGTGATGGCCAAGCTCACCGCCCAGCCCAACGGCGGCGGACGGGAGAGCATGCTGCTGCTCGATCCGCCCAGCCTCGATCCCGCCTTGCAGATCTGCGGCAATCGCCCGCCCGCCGTCCTGATCGATCTGGACCCTGCCAATGGCCTGATGCCGCTGGTGGGCCAGAACAGGCCGAACGATTCGCTGGCCGCGCAGCTTGCGAACCTGCGCCAGCGCGGTGTCACCATCTACTGGATCAGCGGGCACGGTCCCGGACAGGCCAGCGCGATCCGCCGGCGGCTGGCGGACAGCGGGCTGGACCCGGACGGTGTCGATCCGCTGATCGTCACCCGCTTTGCCGGAGAGAGCAAGCAGGAGCGCCGCTATGGCCTGGGCGACAGCAATTGCCTGCTGGCGATCATGGGCGATCAACGCGCCGATTTTGATGAATTGTATGATTTCGTGCTCGATCCGATCATGGCAGCCCCGCTTGAAGGGCTGATCGGCGAAGGCTGGTTCCTTGCCCCTCCCCCACTCGATTGAAGGACACATACCGCATGCCTCAGGACTCAGCCGGCTGGACCCGCGATGAAATGGCCGCCCGCGCGGCGCGCGAATTGCAGGACGGGTATTATGTGAACCTTGGCATTGGCATCCCCACGCTGGTCGCCAACCATATTCCGGCAGGCATGCAGGTGACCTTGCAGAGCGAGAACGGAATGCTGGGCATTGGCCCCTTCCCCTATCCCGATGAGGTGGACGCGGACCTGATCAACGCCGGCAAGCAGACCATCAGCGAGCTGCCGCACACCGCCTATTTCGACAGTGCGGCCAGCTTTGCCATGATCCGCGGCGGGCATATCGACCTGACCGTGCTGGGCGCGATGGAAGTATCCGAAGGCGGCGACATCGCCAACTGGATGATCCCGGGCAAGATGGTGAAGGGCATGGGCGGCGCGATGGACCTGGTGGCGGGCGTGAAGAAGATCATCGTGGTGATGGAACATGTCTCCAAGCACGGCGAGCCCAAGTTCATCCCCCAATGCACATTGCCACTGACCGGCCGCAATGTGGTGGACATGATCATCACCGATCTGGCCGTGTTCCAGCGCCCGGACCATGACAGCCCGTTCAAACTGGTGGAGCTGGCCCCCGGCGTCAGCGCCGAAGAGGTGGCAGCCAAGACCACCGCCCAATATGTCAGCTGACGGCGTGGCCTACACGCTCATCACCGCAAACCGGAATTACTCCAGCTGGTCGCTGCGGCCGTGGCTGCTGATGAAGGCGCTGGATATCGCGTTCGAGGACCGGATTGAGCCGTTCACAAAGCCGGTGAATTACGATGAATTCCGCGCTTTCTCTCCCACCGGGCAAGTGCCGGTGCTGATCCACGGCAATCGCACAGTGTGGGATTCGCTGGGCATCGCGCTCTATCTGGCGGATCGCCATTTCGGTGTCTGGCCCAAGAATGAGGCCGCCTGCGCCTTTGCCCAATGCGCGGTCGCGGAGATGCACGGCGGCTTCTCCGCTCTGCGCAACCAGTGCACCATGAATGTCGGCGTGCGCGTGGCCATGGGGCCGCTCGATGCGGCGCTGGCAAAGGACGTGGCACGCATTCGCGAGCTGTTTGAACAGGGGCTGGAACAGTTCGGCGGCCCGTGGCTGGCAGGGCCGGCGTTCAGCGTGGCTGACGCCTTTTTTGCCCCGGTCGCTTTCCGCATCCGCACCTTCGGGCTGGATGTCGGCAAGGGGCAGGCATGGGTCGATCACATCCTCGCCCACCCGGCCATGCGTGAATGGGAAGAGGCCGCGCTGGCGGAAGACTGGCGCGAGCAGAGCCATGAGGAAGAGCTGGTCGCAACGGGCCAGATCACCGCCGACTACCGGCAGCAATAGGCGCGCCATGCCGCCCGCCAGACCGCAGCCCCCGCGCCCCTCACCCGCTGGCATGAAGGCCATGCAGGCCCTGCAGGCAGACCGGCTGGCGGATGCCGCGGCGGCGCTGGAGGATTTGCGCCGACTGGAACCGGGCGAAGGGCGCTGGCCGCGGATGCTGGTGATGGTGCTGACGGAAATGAATCGGCACGGTGATGCGGCGCAGCTGTGCCGCGCCCTGATCGCTAGGGACGGTGCGGACCCGGTGCTGCACCTGATCCTGGGCGATCTGGAGCGCGCAATCGGCAATTCGGATGCCGCCCGCCACGCCTATCGCGGCGCGCTGGATATCCATCCCGGTCAGGGCCGCGCCTGGTGGAGCCTGGCCTTCTATCACGGCGAGCAGGTTGAGACCGAGGTCCGCGCGGCGTTTGGCAGGCCGGGTGCAAGTCCGCTCGATCAGGCGCTGCTGCACTTCGCGCTGGGCGAAGCTGCCCATGCGCAGGCCGAACATGAGGTGGCATTTGGCCATTTTGGCACCGGCAATGACATGCTCGCCCGTATCGAACCGTTTGATCCGCGCGGCTTCGGGCAGGAGATCGCGGCGCTGCTATCCGACATGCCGCAGCTGGACGAAAGCGAGGCCAGCGCAGATAGGCCCGCGCCGATCTTCCTGGTGGGAATGCCGCGATCGGGTTCGACCTTGCTGGAACGCATGCTGGGCGCGCACTCGCAGGTGGAGGCGCTGGGCGAATCGCGATCAATGGCGCGACTGGCCGGGCTGCATATGCAGCGCGGCGGTGCGGAGAGCGCGGTCATGTCGGCCCTTGGCAGCGATTACCTCAGCCTCAGCGCAGCGCGCCGCCACGGTGCGGAACCCTTCTTCATCGACAAGATGCACCTCAACTGGCGCTTTGTCCCGGTCATCCTCAAGGCCATGCCTGCCGCCCGCATCATCGATCTGCGGCGCGGCGCGATGGATTGCTGCTGGTCCAACTATCGCTTCCCCTTTCAGGGCGGCCACCCGTCGTCGTGCGACCAGAGGAATATTGCCAGCTTCTATCGCGGATATGCGCGCGTCATGGATGAGGCGAATACCCGCGCGCCGGGCCGCGTGCTGCGGCTGGACTATGAAGACCTGGTGGCGGATGCCGACTTCTGCCTGCGCGCCATCTGCGACTGGATCGGCATCTCGTTCGAGCCATCGATGCTGGATCTGGGCAAGGCCTCGGGGCCAACCGGGACAGCCAGCAGCGAGCAGGTCCGCCGCCCGCTCAACCGCAAGGGCATTGGCGTGCATGAGCCTTACCGCGAATGGCTGGAGCCGATGGCGGCGGCGCTGCGCGGCTGACCGGCTCAGGCCTGCCCATACTCCAACTGCCCGACCACGCCGGCCGTTTCCGGCAGACAGAATTCCGCTTCCCCTTTGCCGTTTGCCCTCTATCCTCACCGGCCGGGAGTGGAGGAAGCATAGACATGGACATGCGCCGCAATTCGCCGTGGCTGGCACTGGTGATCCTCACCGCGATCAGCACGGTGGGCTTTGTTGACCGGATTGTGGTCAACGTACTGGTGGAACCGATCAAGGCCGAGTTTTCGCTGACCGACCAGCAGGTGTCGCTGATGGGCGTGGCCTTCACCATACTCAACGTGGGCGTGGGACTGGTCATCGCCCGTTATGCCGAGCGTGTACGCCGCCTCTCGCTGATATCGGTGGGCACATTATTGTGGTCTGGCGCGACGGCGATATGCGGCTGGGCCGGGGGCTGGGTCCATCTGCTGGCCGCGCGCATGGGCGTGGGTCTGGGTGAGGCGATCGGCCTGCCCAGCCTGCAATCGGTGATCTCCGACTATTTCCCCGCCAACAAGCGCGGCCTTGCCATATCGGTGCTGATGCTGGCGCCGCCGGTCGGGGCATTCATCGGCTTTGTCGGCGGTGGCTGGATCGCGCAGGAATTCAGCTGGCGCTTCACCTTCCTGATCGCTGCCATACCCGGCGTGTTCCTTGCTGCCTTTGCGTGGTTCCTGGTGAAGGAGCCGACACGCGGCGCGCATGATCCGGGTGCGGGCGACGACGTGCCGCCCATCACTCAGGTGCTGGCCCGCCTGTTCGCCCTCCCCAGTGCGCGCAATCTGGTGATCGGATCGGCGCTGGCGGCCATGCTCGGCTTTGGCCTCAATTACTTCTTCACCTCGCTGATGATCCGCCAGTTCGAAGTGGGGCTGGCCGAGGCGGGCCTGTATTCCGGACTGATCGCCAGCCTGCCCGCCGCCGTCTCCGTCATCGTCAGCGGCATGCTGGGTGACAGGCTGGGAGAGAAAAACCCCGCCGCCTATGCGCTGGTCCCGGCTTTCTGCCTGATCCTGGGCGGGCCAATCTATGCGCTGGCCATCACGCGGGACGATCTGGGCCTGTTGCTGGGTCTGGTGAGCGTGGCGACCTTCCTCAACTTCGGCTATCTGGGCATCACCTTTGCAGCGCTGCAGAACCTGATGCATCCGCGCATGCGGGCGACCTGCACCGCCGTGCTCAACGTGGTCTATGGCATCGCCAGCGCACTCGGCCCGTTCCTGCTTGGCAGTCTGAGCGATCATTTTGCGCTCGGCTATGGAGAGGTCAGAGGCCTGACCATCGCCATGGCCATCACCGGCGCTCTGTATGTGTGGGCGGGGCTGCATTACCTGCTGGCCGCGCGCAACTACCGCGCAGATCTGGCCAGCACGAAGGGTGGCGGCGAGGGGGAAATCAGCGCCTGAACGGCAGCAGGTGCAGGCCTGCGATGCTGCGCCACAACCATTCTGCCGGGCCTTGCCTGAAGACTGACAGCCATAGCGGCGAAAGGATCAGCATCAGGCTGATCGGCAGGCTGCACAGCACATAGGCCTCCACCCGGTCGACCTTGCCGAACATGCCAAGCCCCCAGCTGGCAAACAGCATGGAGAACACAAAGCTGGTGAGCAGGTAATTGGTCAGCGCCATGCGGCCCGCCTGCGCCCACAGCCAGGTCAATGCGCCGCCGCGACGGAAACTGGCCATCGCCAGCGCCGCCCAGCCAATCGCCAGCAGCAGGTCGAACGGCGCGGACCACACCAGCCCGTTGGACGCGGTGACAACGGCGTCAAAGCCGCTGGCAAAGCTGATCCAGGCCATCAGTGCCAGCGCTGGCAGCGCAATCACCGCCATGCGCCGGAACAGGCGCATCAGCCGGTCATGCTCCCATTCACCCGCCAGCAGGCCATTCTTCCACAGGCCGATCCCCACCAGCATGGCGGCGAGCGAGGAAGGCAGGCCGCTCATCACCGCAGCAATCGGCCCCAGCAGATCATCGAAGCGGCGGTCCATGCGCTGGCCGAAGGTCTCCGCCCCCTGTGCAAGTCCGGCGGCAATCACCTGCGGATCGGCGCCAAAGCGCTGTTCTGCGGGCAGCAGCGGACCGGGATCGGAAACCACCCCGGTGACAAACCGATACCAGTAATCCAGCCATCCCCACGCCACATAGCCCGACACCGCCAGCTGCGCGGCAATGATGGCCGCAGCCAGCCAGAACAAGGTGCGCACGTGAAGCCGCACCGCAAAGGGCAGCAGCAGTCCCGCCACCGCATAGACGCGCAAGATGTCATTATTGGCCAGCAGCAGCGCATGGGCAAAGCCGATGGCGAACAGCACCGCCATGCGGGAATAATGGCCCGCCAGCCGGTGCGGCCCCTCCCGGCCCAGCAATATCGCCACGCCAGCACCAAACAGCATGGCGAACAGCGCGCGGAACTTGTCTTCCACCACCACGAACACCAGCGCCCACAGCGCGCTTTCCAGCGGCCCCGTGCCGCCAAAGCTGCGCGGATTGACATAGGCAGCGGCAGGCATGGAAAAGGCGATGACATTCATCAGCGCAATGCCCGCCACGGCCAACCCGCGAAGCGCATCAAGCGCAGTGACGCGCCCGCCGGTGACGGCCAACGATACTGTCAGGGATGTGTCGGCGGGACCGGCCATGGCAGCTGCCCCGCCGCGCTGATCAGGCCAGTGCCGCCTTCAGATCGTCCACCAGATCGGTCCGTTCCCAAGGGAAGAAATCGCCCTCTGCCTTGCGGCCGAAATGGCCATAGGCAGCGGCCGGACGATAGATCGGCTTGTTGAGGCCCAGATGGGTGCGAATGCCGCGCGGGGTCAGTCCGCCCAGCTTCTCTATGCTGTTGATGGCTGCTTCCAGCACATCATCGCCAACCGTGCCGGTGCCGTGCGTATCCACATACAGCGACAGCGGCTTTGACACGCCAATGGCATAGGCCAGCTGGATGGTGCAGCGTTGGGCCAGACCGGCGGCAACGATGTTCTTGGCCAGGTAGCGAGTGATGTAGGCGGCCGAACGGTCAACCTTGGTCGGGTCCTTGCCGCTGAATGCGCCGCCGCCGTGCGGGGCCGCACCGCCATAGGTATCGACGATGATCTTGCGGCCGGTAAGACCGGCATCGCCATCGGGGCCGCCAATCTCGAAACTGCCGGTCGGGTTGATGTGATAGACGGTTTCGTCGCTCAGCAACTCAGCCGGAATGACATCGGCCACGACCGATTTCACATAAGCGTGCAGCTCGGCTTCCTTGGCGCCTGTGTCATAACCGGGTGCATGCTGGGTGGAGACCACCACAGCCGTGCAGGCCACCGGCTTGCTGCCTTCGTAACGCAGCGTCACCTGGCTCTTGGTATCAGGCTCCAGAAATGGGGCCTTCCCTGAATGGCGATCTGCCGCCATCTGCTCCAGGATCTTGTGGCTGTAATACAGCGTGGCCGGCATCAGGTCAGGCGTATCATTGGCGGCATAGCCGAACATGATGCCCTGATCGCCGGCACCTTCATCCTTGTTGCCGGCAGCATCGACGCCCTGCGCAATATGGGCGGACTGGCCGTGAAGGTGGTTTTCAAAGGTCAGCGTTTCCCAGTGGAAGCCGTCCTGCTCATAGCCGATATCCTTGACCACGCCGCGCACGGTGCGCTCAATCTCGTCCAGCGCGCCGGGGGCCCACTCACCATTCTCGAACACGCCCTTGCAGCGGATTTCGCCCGCCAGCACCACCAGCTGGGTGGTGGTGAGCGTTTCGCAAGCCACGCGCGCTTCGGGATCCTTCGACAGGAACAGGTCGACGATCGCATCGGAAATCTGGTCCGACACCTTGTCGGGATGACCTTCAGAGACGCTTTCGGACGTGAAGAGATAGGATTGGCGCATGGATTGTCTGGTCCTTTGGCAGGAAGAAACTGTTTTCGTGAATATCGTCTAACCAGCGGTCTTCCGCATTGCAACAGAAGCTGTCAGCAGAAATACCAGTGCCCAGCATAGCGCCAATATATTGCCCAGGCGGGCAAACAACGTCGGCGCGGCGGCGGCCGGAATTCTGGTATCGATGCGGCCCATCTCGTGCGCGCCGAGGTATTGACGAACCACCCCGTGCGCATCGATCACGCCGCTGATGCCGGTGGTTGTCGAACGCAGTACCGGCAGTCCCTCCTCTATCGCGCGCAGGCGGGCCTGGGCAAAATGCTGCGGCGGCCCGAAAGACCCGAACCAGCCGTCATTGGAGGGGTTGAAGATGTAATCGGGCCGGGCCGCACGGTCGACCACCTGACCCGAGAAGATGATCTCGTAACAGATCTGCACCCCGGCCAGACCGTGCGCGCCAAGGTCCAGCGTGGCGGGACCGGTTCCGGGCAGGAAATCGATTGATCCTGGCACCAGACGGCTGAGGCCAAGCGGCTCCAGCAGCCAGCGCATCGGCAGATATTCGCCAAACGGCACCAGATGCTCTTTGGAGAACACGCCTTCCACCGTCCCGCCGCCACTGACCGCCATCACCGAATTATACGCAGCAGAGGCGCGGCCATCCTCGATCACCAGCCGCTGTGCGCCGGTCAGCAGCATGCCGCGGCTGCCGATGATCTGGCCGATCCGGGCGCGGGCATATTCCGGGCTGCCAAGTGCGGTGGTGCGGTTGTAATAGGCCTGCGGATAGCCCTCCTCCAGATAATCCGACATGCCCGATTCGGGCCACAGCACCAGCCGCGTATCGCCCTGATCAAGGGCGCCGGAAAGCTGGGCCAGACGGACGAAATTGCTTTCATAGAACAGCGCATCGTTCAGCCGTTCCTGGCGGATATCGGGCTGGACCACGGTGACGCTGACCGGCCCGTCCTCGGCGGGAGCGGCGGGCCAGTACATGCCCGCTGCAATCAGCACCGCAGAAAAGGCTGCAGCCAGCCAGCGCCGCTGCACCAGCGCGGTCATCAGCGCAGCAGCGATCAGCACTGCAAGGCCGGACAGGGCATAGGTCCCCATCCACGGCAGGATCGCGGCAAGGCCGGGGCGGTCAAACGGGCCCAGCAGAACCACGCCAAACGGGTTCCACGCGTATCCGGTGAAGACCCAGCTCCTGAGCCATTCGGCCACGATCCAGCTGCCCGCCAGTGCCAGCGCCATCACCGCGCCGCCACGCCTGCCGGCAATGGCGCGCGCCGCCCCCGCGGCCAGCGCGGGATAGACGGCCAGATAGAGCGCAATCAGCGGCACCGCCGGCCAGCCCAGGATCGGCGGCAGATTGGCCTGATAGGTGAAGGCGGTGGCAATCCAGCTGTTGCCGAGTGTGAAATGGCCCACGCCGAACAGCCAGCCGAGCCATGCGGCCTGCCGCCAGCCAATGGTGAGCGAGAGTTGCAGGGCAAACAGGCCCATCGCGATCAGTGCCAGCGGCCACAGGCCCAACGGCTGGAACCCGCAAGCGGCGATCACGCCCAGCACCAGCGCATGCAGCCATGCGCGGCGCGGCAGGTGGTCAGGCCATTTGTCTGGCCATTTGTTGTCTGGCCATTTGCCGGAAAAGGCGCGAGCGAGCGTCATCGCTGCCGCGATGGACGTTCAGCAATCGGCTTTCAAGCCCCGTGAACGTGGGGCTGTGAAGCATGCAGCTGTGAAGCATGCGACCATGAAGAGCGGCGCATCAATGCATGCGCACGGTGCCGGTCAGTTGACGACCTGCAATTCCTCTTCATCGCCATCCTTGCTGCGGCGCGGACGACGGGCGCGAGGGCGACGGGGCTTTTCTTCTTCCCCATCATTGCCAGCGTCATTGCTTTCATTCTCGCTGTCATTCTCGTCGTCACTGTCGCTGGCGTTGGCACTGCGCGCGATGGATGGCGGCAACATGCCGGGATCTATGCCCGAATCATTGGCATCGGAGCGCGGGCTCTTGCGCTTGCGGCGGGTATCGCGGGTGAAGGGATTGGCGCCCTCATCACTGTCACCATCGTCATCAGAGCTTTCGCTCCGGCTGTCGCGGTCACCGTCATCGCGGCCGTCATCGCGCCTGCCATCACGATCATCGCTGCCCTTGCGAGGGCGCGGGCGCGGCTTGCGGCTGCGCTCTTCCTCACGGTCATCATCGTCCGAATCGCTATCGTCCTGATCGCCGCGTTCGTGATCGCGCTTGCCGCGTTGCTGCTGCTCGTCCTTCTGCGCCTTGATATCGGCAATCACGCGAAAGTAATGATCGGCGAATTGCAGGTAATATTCGGTCTGCACCCGGTCATCATTCAAAGCGGCGTCATTGGCCAGCTTCTTGTATTTCTCGAGCATCTGCGGCGCGTTTCCGCGCGCGCGATTGTCGATTCGATTGGACTGGCTGCCTCCGCTGGAGCCACGGCTACTTCCGCGGCCGCGCCGGCGATTGTTATTGCGTTGATTATTCAAGGGAAATCCGCTTCCTCATTGGGACCGGCATAGATTATCTCTCCGGTCGCATGACCCCTCGACACAGCGCCTCATGGCGTATGTGCCGTCTCCGAGTTTGCGCAGGCAAATGGCGCGTACCGCCGCTCACAGAGCAAATTTAGGAGTTAGACCGCGGTACGGCGTAAAAGCCCCCTTACCACTGGTCTGCACTAGAGGTAGCTACTGCAAAATCATTTGCCAAGCCCTAATCGCAGGACGAGGGCGCGCGGCCTGCCACCAAGATCTTCGTGGCATTGAACAGTAAAACCGCTTTGGGTGGCAATTTGCGTCACCGCACCCGCCTGCGTGGCACCTATTTCAAGCACCGCCACGCCGCCCGGTTCCAGCAATGCAGGCAGTTGCGGAATCAGCGCGCGGTAATCATCCAGCCCGTCTGGCCCTGCAAACAGCGCCTGCGCCGGTTCGAAATCCCGCACAGAAGAATCGAGCTGCGCATCGGCTTCCACATAAGGCGGATTGGACAGGATCAGGTCGAAGCGGCCCAGTTGCTCCGCCCAGCCAGGCTGGTTCCAGTCGCGCACGAAAAACTGCGCGCGGCCGGTGAGCCCCAGGCTCTCGCAATTGCACGCCGCCACGCCCAGCGCCTGCGCCGAGGCATCGATGCCGATCCCGCTGCTTCCCGGCCGTTCGTGGAGGAAAGACAGCAGCAAGGCTCCGGACCCGGTGCCGCAATCGAGCACGCGGGCCGAACCGGGCGCTGCATCGAGTGCGGCCTGCAAGGTCGTTTCGCTATCGGCGCGGGGAATCAGCACATGGGCGTTGACGGCAAAGTTCAGGTCCCGAAATTCCTGATACCCCAGAATATAGGCGACAGGTTCGGACCGCAGGCGCCGATCCAGCAGATGGTTGAACCGGTCGAGCAGTGCCGGGCTGATTGCGCCCATATGCCGCAGCAACAGGTCCGAGCGTGAAACGCCCAGCGCATGCGCCATCAGCAATTCGGCATCGAGGCGGGCCGTATCCGAAGTGCCGGCCAGCTGCTGTGCCGCCGCGCGCAGGACACCGGCAACCGTGGACGTACCCGCCACCTCAGTCCTCCATGGCGGAGAGGCGTTTGGCTTCATCCTCGGCAGTGAGCGCATCGACCAGCTCGCCCAGCGCCGTGCCGGCCAGCACTTCTGGCAGCTTGTGCAGGGTCAGGCCGATGCGGTGATCGGTCACGCGGCCCTGCGGGAAATTATAGGTGCGGATGCGTTCGGACCGGTCGCCCGATCCCACCATGGCCTTGCGCGCCTCTGCCTCCACGCCCTGCGCCTCATCGCGCATCTTTTCATACAGGCGCGCACGCAGCACCTGCATGGCCTTGGCGCGGTTCTTGTGCTGGCTGCGTTCGTCCTGGCAGATCACCACCAGCCCGCTGGGCAGATGGGTGATACGCACCGCGCTATCGGTGGTGTTGACGTGCTGGCCGCCTGCACCAGAGGCGCGGTAAATGTCTATTTTCAAATCATTATCATTGATCTGGACATCAACCTCGGTCGGCTCCGGCAGGACCGCCACGGTTGCAGCGGAAGTGTGAATGCGGCCGCCGCTCTCGGTAACGGGAACGCGCTGCACACGGTGCACGCCGCTTTCCCATTTCAGCTTGGCGAACACGCCCACGCCGGTGATATTGGCGACGATTTCCTTGAAGCCACCGGCATCGGAGGCGTTCATGCTGACAGGCTCCACCCGCCAGCCCTGCTCTGCGGCAAAGCGTTCGTACATGCGGTAAAGATCGCCCGCGAACAGCGCCGCCTCGTCCCCGCCGGTGCCTGCGCGGATTTCCAGCATGGCGGACCGCGCATCGGCCTCATCGCGCGGCAGCATGGCGATGGCCAGGTCCCGCTCGGCCTGTGGCAGGCGGCGCTTGAGGACGGACAGTTCCTCCTCCGCCATCGCCTTCATTTCAGGATCGGCGAGCATTTGGGTCAGCTCGGCAACTTCATCGCGCATCGCCTGCACTTCGCCAGCCACCTTGGCGACCGGCTCCAGCTCGGCATAGTCGCGGCTGGCGGTCACGAATTCCTCACCCTCCAGCTGGCCGGAGGCCATGCGCGCCTCAAGCTCGGCAAAGCGATGGGTGATCTGGCGCAGGCGCTCGGCGGGGATGGTCATCGAACAGGAATGCTCCGGCCCTGCCGCGAAAGCAGGCCAAACACGTGATCGCAGATATCGACCAGCGGTGCTTCGGCCTGATCGCCGCCGATCAGATCCTTCACATTGGCAACGCCCTTGGCCAGTTCGTCATCGCCGATGATCACCGCCACGCTGGCGCCGGAATTATTGGCGCGCTGCATGCGTTTTTTCATATTGCCGCGAAAATCCATGTCCGCGCAGATGCCGTGACCGCGCAGCGTGGCAAGAATGCCCGCGCCGTGCAGTTCGGCTGCCGAGCCCAGCGGTATGATCGCCACATCCAGAGGGGCCGCATCGCGCTCCCCCACCAGCATGGCCAGCCGCTCAATCCCGGCAGCCCAGCCGACGGCCGGCGTGGGCGCGCCGCCCAGCGATTCCATCAACCCGTCATAGCGGCCGCCGCCCAGCACGGTGCCTTGTGCGCCCAGCCGGTCGGTGATGAATTCAAACGCGGTGTGGCGATAATAGTCGAGGCCGCGCACCAGCTTGTCCATGCGGGTATATTCCACGCCCGCGGCGTCCAGACCGGCGGTGACTGCGCTGAAGAAATCCTCCGCCTCTGGCGTCAGATAATCGTCAATCCGCGGCGCATCGGCCACGAACACCTTGTCACGCGGGTCCTTGGAGTCGAGGATGCGCAGCGGATTGCGTTCCAGCCGGTCCTGCGAATCTTCGGACAATTCGTGGCGGCAGGACTGGAAATAGGCGACCAGCGCCACGCGCCAGCTGTCGCGGCTGTCGGCATCGCCCAGCGTGTTGAGTTGTAGCGTCACGCCGTCTGCGATGCCCAGTTCCTTCAGCAGCTGATCGGCCATGCACAGCAGCTCCACATCGGCCTGCGGCTCGCCCGCGCCGATGATCTCCGCATCGATCTGGTGGAACTGGCGATAGCGGCCCTTCTGCGGGCGCTCGTAACGGAACAGCGGGCCGTGCGTGGCCACCTTCAGCGGCGAATATTGCTGCCAGCCATCGGTAAGGTAGGCGCGCGCGATTCCGGCGGTGAACTCCGGGCGCAGCGTCAGGCTTTCCCCGCCACGATCATCGAAGGAGTACATTTCCTTCGACACCACGTCGGTCGTCTCGCCCAGCGAGCGGGCGAAAACCTCGGTCTTTTCGAACACCGGCATTTCCACGCGGCGGAAGCGGTAAAGCTTGCGCACGCGCTCGAATGTTTCGACCACGAATGCGAAGGCCTCGGCCTCGGCGCCGAAGATGTCCTGTGTGCCGCGGATCGGGCGGGGGGTTTCTTGCCTGCTCATAGGGTGCAGCCCTTAAGCCGCACCCGGCAAAGCCGCAACTACTCCCCCATCATTCCGCCGCCTCCAGAAAACGCTCATCAATGCTGGTCTCGGCCTGCCAGCTCTTCACCTCGGGCAGGATCTTGTCGGCGAACAGGTGGATGGAGCGCACCGCGTCCTTCTGCGGCATGCCGCCAAAATACACATGCGGGAAGAAGCCCTGCGGGTTGTAGATTTCCTTCAGTTCCCACATCCGGTCCAGGATCATCTGCGGCGTGCCGGTAACCGCGCCCTTGCCGAATTCCTCGCAATAGGCGTCGATCCCCTCGGGCGGGATCATCATCTTCTCATATTGTTCATAGCCGGTCACGTTGGCGAAGGTGCCGGGCTTGTCGAGACTGTAGTTCCTGATCGCCGCGCGCATGGTGTTGGCAAGGTATCTGTGCCCCTGCTCGGCAGCGAAACCGGCGTCTTCATGAATGTAGAAATTGCCGCTGAGCATCGGCGGCGGCGGCAGGCTGTCATCGCCGTGCACCTCCTGCCACACCGCCTTGTACTGGTCTGGCGGAGCCTCCTTGCCGCGCTGGGGCAGCATCAGCACCATGTTGCCAAAGCCGTGGCGGGCGGCGGCGACCATGGAATTGCCGGACAGCGATCCGCAGAACTTGCGGCCGACAAAGCTCTTGATAGGGCGCGGGCGCAATTCGTTGCGCGGGATCGATCCGAAGGCGCCCTCGCCTTCGATGAAGCCCGTCTCCAGCGCCGGGATCAGCACGTCCAGCGTATCATTATACAAGGCGCGGGACTTGCTCTGATCCACCCCCAGCCCGGCAAATTCATGCGGGGCCAGCCCGCCGCCAAAGCCAAGAATCGCCCGGCCACCCGACATGATGTCCAGGTTGATGATCTTTTCCGCCAGCCGCGCGGGATTATGCCACGGCACGATGATGCACTGCGTGCCCAGCTTCACCCGCTTGGTGCGGCCCGCCAGATAGGTGAGCAGCTGCAACGGATCGTTGGACATCGAATAATCGGAAAAGTGATGCTCGGTGATCCACACCGAATCGAATCCCAGCTCATCCGCCAGGACCAGATTGTCCAGCTCCTCCCGCACGAACTGTGCATCGTTATAGCTGTCGCCGCGCTGGTGGGCAAAGCCGGTGGCAAGACCAATATGCATCTCTCTGGCTCCTCTGTGCACTGGCGGGGATCTCTGCCGGTCCCCTGCCTGCTATCTTCACGGTCGTTATGATGACCCAGAATTGCTTCGCTGGCAATTCGGCAGTGGCAATGCGGGCGCGCTTGTTCTAACCGGACGCGCGAGTATTGGGAGGGGATGCACAAAATCCACCGCCGTCAACGAACGGCATCAGAAAATGGAACCTGCATCCATGCGTATTGAACATATTCCGGTAGGCGATAATCCGCCCGAAAGCCTGAATGTCATCATCGAAGTGCCCACCGGCGGTGAACCGGTGAAGTATGAATTCGACAAGGCCAGCGGCGCGCTGTTCGTCGATCGCATCCTGCACACGCCGATGCGCTATCCGGCCAATTACGGCTTCGTGCCGCACACGCTTTCACCCGATGGCGATCCGCTGGATGCGCTGGTGATTGCCCGTTCGCCCTTCATTGCCGGCTGCGTTGTCCGGGCGCGCCCGATTGGCGTGCTCAATCTGGAAGACGAGCATGGCGGCGATGAAAAGCTGATCTGCGTGCCGGTGGACACCACCTTCCCCTATTATTCGGACGTTGGGGAAACCAAGGATCTGCCGTCGATCATCTTCCAGCAGATCGAGCACTTCTTCACCCACTACAAGGATCTGGAAGCCGAAAAGTGGGTCCGTATCGGTGCCTGGGGCGATGCCGCCGAAGCACGGCGCGTGACCCGCGAGGCGATTGAGCGTTACGACGCCGACAAGGCAAAGACCAAGGCCGAGGCCGAGGCCAAGACCGAGGACTAAGCCCTACTCGACGGGTCGTTTGGGATCGAGCAGGTCCTTCTCGCCTGCATCCCGGTCGGCGCGCTCGGCATCGACCATGCGCGCCACCTCCTCATCTGGGGCGACATCATGCGCGGCGCGGGCTGCGGCAGCGGCGCCATTGGCCTGCGTAGCAGGCGCGGGGGATGGCGGCGGTGATGGCGGCGGCGCAGCATGCGCCTGCTCCTCGATATTCTCGAACTGCAGGGGCGTGGTCCGCGCATCGAAGCGCAGGCGATAGATCGGCTCTGGCAAGGCAAAGCCGCCCGCTTCCAGCGCCCGCTTGCAGGCCGCAATGGCGCGGCTGCGGGCCTTGGCGTGATCGGCCTCGCGCTGGTCTATCCAGGCCAGGAAGCTGAGCACGATGTTGGAATCGCCCACCCGGTCCACGATCACTTCGGGCGCCGGGTCCTGCAGCACATAAGGCAGGGCGGACAGGACATCGCGGCCCAGTGCGCGGGCGGCATCGGGATCGTCATCGGCATCGATACCCAGTTCGAAATCGAAGCGGCGCTGCGGATTGCGGGTGTAGTTGAGGATCACCGCCCGGAAGACCGCACCATTGGGAATGCGCAGGTGATTGCCATCCATCGTCATCAGCACGGTGGCGCGGCTGGTCAGGCGGATCACCCGCCCCTCATGCGTATCGATCACCACGTGATCATTGGCGCGGAACGGCTGGCGCACGCTGAGCATCAGCGAAGCGACGTAGTTCTCCACCGTCTCTCGCATGGCAAAGCCCAGCGCTATGCCGACCACACCGGCCCCGCCCAGCACCGCGCCCAGCAATGTTCCCGCACCGATCATGTCGAGCGCGATCACGATCCCGCCGATCACGAACACAAAGCGGATGGCGCTGGCGATCAGCTCCGCCAAAAAGGAATTGGGGGCTACCCGCTGCCAGAAGCCGGTGAGCGAGGCGAGCGCATAGCCGGTGCCGGCAATCAGCAGCGCCACCAGCAGCGCCGCCCCTATCAGCGGCAGCATGCGGGTGAATTCAGTCAGTTTCTCACCCAGCGGACCAAGCCCCAGCCCGCCGTCCACCGAGACATCGCGCTCGACATTGTTCTCCACCGTCACCACGCCGCTGACCCGGCTGGCAATGGCCTCTGCACGGTCAGCCGCCGACAGATCGGCAACCGTGCCGTTCAGCGTGACCACCCCGGCATCGGCCTCCACCGACACATTGGCGAGGCTGGGCACCTGCGCGAAAATGCCTGCGATGCGCTGCGTGATTGCCGCATCCTGATTGGCGGAGCTCCCGGCCTCGATCAGCGGCGGCGCTGTATAGGCCGGCGAAGGTGCGGGTGGCGGCGCCTGGTCTTGCACCAGCGCAGCATGGCCGGGCACCGCGAACAGCAGGGCCAGCGCCAGCAGCAGGAACGCTTGCTTCATAATCCGCATTGCTCCGCAAACCTTTCCCGCGAGCGTTAAGAACCAATCGCCCAACGCTTTATGAGCCAGCTGGCACAAATGAAAAGCGCGCCGGAACCCCGCAGGTTCCAGACACGCCAAATGTGAAACCGGTCAACCCTGAGCCATACAGCCTGGAACAGCCTAGCTGAGAAGAATGCCCATGCCCTTGAAAAATGCGGTCAGCGCAAAGGGCAGGCCGATGGCAAACAGCCAGATTGCCAGCCGGTCACGCGAGAAGGCGCGGGCAAGATCGGGATTGGCGGCTTCTTCATCGGAAAGCTCGGACCAGCGCTTTTCAAACATCCGGCAGCCCGGAATGATCGCCAGCACCAGCACCACCAGCGCCAGATAGGGCAGAATGGTGTTGTTGGTTGCCTTGAGCACCGTCGCCGTGACGAAGATATGCAGCCCGGTATAAGTCAGCAGCGCAAAAGCGACATGATCGCTCATCTTGCGGCGCCAATCGAGCTTTGCCTTTTCGACGTTGGCCGTGCGCGTTTGCGCTTGTGCGGCCGTATGTTCGAGCGCCTGTGCCATGTGCATGCTCCTCTTCCAGTCCCGATACACTTTATTACAATTAGTGCGCTCTCTGGCAAGAGCGGTAACCATATGTTCAAATTGGCCGTTCAAAGGCTCCGAACATGCCGGTCATGCATGAATCTTGCCAATTGTCCTTCAAAGCGCGGCGAAGCGTGCTATCTGGCACCTCATGACCACGTTGGAAGATAGTGTGATCGACAACAAGGCTCTGGCTGACGCCATGGAGCATGCGCACAACAATGCCGCCCCTCCGCTTCAGGGGGAAGGGCTGGAAGTGATCTCGATCGCCAAGAGCTATGACAAGCGCGCCGTGCTCAGCGATATCTCGCTGACCGTGGCCAAGGGCGAAGTGCTGGGCCTGCTGGGCCCCAATGGCGCGGGCAAGACCACCTGTTTCTATTCGATCATGGGACTGGTCCGCCCCGACAGCGGCCGCATCCTGATGGATGGCGAGGACGTGACCAAACTGCCGATGTATCGCCGCGCGATCCTGGGCCTGGGCTATCTGCCGCAGGAGACCAGCATCTTTCGCGGCATGACGGTGGAACAGAACATCAATTGCGTGCTCGAAATGGTCGAGCCGGACAAGCAGGTGCGCGCGGCCGAGCTGGAGCGGCTGCTGGAAGAATTCCACATCACCCGCCTGCGTGACAGTGCCGCCATGGCCCTGTCCGGCGGTGAACGCCGCCGCTGCGAAATTGCCCGCGCGCTGGCTGCCAAGCCTTCGATCATGCTGCTGGACGAGCCCTTTGCCGGGATCGATCCGCTGTCCATCAGCGACATTCGCGAACTGGTGATCGATCTGAAGCGGCGCGGCATTGGCGTGCTGATTACCGACCACAATGTTCGCGAAACGCTCGATATCGTTGACCGCGCCTGCATCATCTATGGCGGCCAGGTCCTGTTTGCCGGCAGCCCGGAAGAGCTGGTGGCCGATGAGAATGTACGCCGCCTCTATCTGGGCGAATCCTTCACGCTGTGATGTTTGCCGAGGGGGGTTGAACAATGGCGCTGGGCCCAAGGCTAGACCTCAGGCAATCCCAGTCGCTGGTGATGACGCCACAGTTGCAGCAGGCGATCAAGCTGCTGGCGCTGTCCAACCTGGAGATCGAAGCCTTCATCGGCGATGCGCTGGAAAACAATCCGCTGCTCGATGCAGGCGAGGTCTCACGCGAAAACGAATCGGGCAATGGCGACACGCCAGACAGCGATTCTATGTCAGACGGCTCGACGTCCGATGAGCTGATGCGGGCCGGGGCGGGAGAGGCCGATTCGCCGCTCGATATCGATCCCGAAAGCCTCGACCGCGATCGCGACACCGGAGACTGGTCGGCCAGCCATGTGACGGGCGGGGGCGAGGAAGGCCCGGACATCACCGAGCACGGCGAAGCTGCGCCCAGCCTGGCCGATCATCTGGAAGCACAGATCGGTCCGGCATCGCCCGATGCGCGCACCGCCTTCATCGCCCGCCATATCATCGGCCTGCTTGACGAGGCGGGATATCTGCCGGTGCACCTGCGCGAGGTCACGCTGGACCTGGGCATCGCCATGGCCGAGGCGGAGGCAGCGCTGGATCTGGTGCAGACGCTCGATCCCACCGGCGTGGGCGCGCGCAGCCTGGGGGAATGCCTGGCGCTGCAGGCAAAGGAGGCGGATCGCTATGACCCCTGCATGCAGGTGCTGATCGCCAATCTGGACCTGCTGGCCAAGGGCAGCTTCGCCCAGCTGAAGCGCATCTGCGACGTCGATGACGAGGATTTCGCCGACATGCTGGGCGAATTGCGCGGCTATGATCCCAAGCCGGGCCTGAAGTTTGGCGGCGGAGAGCGCGCGCCCGTTGTGCCCGACATCCTGATCACTGCGGCCAGGGACGGCGGCTGGGACATTGCCCTCAATCAGGCGACGCTGCCGCGGCTGGTGATCAATCGCGACTATTACGTGCAGTTGCGCGGCGGCTGCACCGACAAGAGATCGAAAGGCTGGCTGAGCGAGAAGCTGGCCGATGCCAACTGGCTGGTGAAGGCGCTGGACCAGCGCCAGCGAACCATCCTGAAAGTCGCCGCCGAAGTGGTGAAGCAGCAGGACGGCTTCTTCCGCAAGGGCGTGTCCGAACTCAGGCCGCTGACCTTGCGGACCGTGGCCGATGCCATCGAGATGCACGAATCGACCGTCAGCCGTGTGACCAGCAACAAATATCTCAACTGCGACCGCGGCACGTTCGAACTCAAATATTTCTTCACCAGCGGCGTGGGCAGCGCCGATGGCGAAGGGGCCAGCGCGGAAACGATCAAGGCGCGCATCAAATCGCTCACCGATGCAGAGGATGCCAGGAAGATCCTGTCTGACGATGCACTGGTGGATCTGCTCAAGGCCGAAGGCTTTGATCTGGCCCGCCGCACCGTGGCCAAGTATCGCGAAGCCATCGGCATCGGCTCTTCCGTGCAACGGCGCAGGCAGAAGAAGCTGGCGGGGGTCTGAACCTGCGAAGGCCAGCCTGCTGGCCGATAGCGAGGAAAAGGCACGCGCGGATGCGCGGGACGCACCCCAAAAAATGGGTGTGACTCAAAAGACTCAGCCGCAAATCGTTAACGGCTTTACCAAGAATTAACCTTTTTTGGTGAGAAGTTGCGTGGTTAATTCAGGGCAACCTCTCCTACCGAAGGATTAAATCGGGACGGGGGATTGCCGCGAGGGACTTCAAGGGGACACCCAAATGCGCGTTCTGCTGATCGAAGACGAGCCGACAACCGCCAAGGCTATCGAGCTGATGCTCACTACCGAAGGCTTTAATGTCTACTCCACGGATCTGGGCGAGGAAGGCCTCGATCTGGGCAAGCTGTATGATTACGACATCATCCTGCTCGACCTCAACCTGCCCGACATGCATGGTTATGACGTGCTCAAGAAGCTGCGCGTGGCCAAGGTGCAGACGCCGGTCCTGATCCTTTCGGGCATTTCCGAAATGGACAGCAAAATCCGCAGCTTCGGCTTTGGTGCCGACGATTACGTGACCAAGCCGTTCCACCGTGACGAGCTGGTTGCCCGCATCCATGCGGTTGTGCGCCGTTCGAAGGGCCACAGCCAGTCCGTGATCCGCACCGGCAAGCTGGCGGTGAACCTTGATGCCAAGACCGTTGAAGTCGATGGCGCCCGCGTCCACCTGACCGGCAAGGAATATGCGATGCTGGAGCTGCTCTCGCTGCGCAAGGGCACCACTCTGACCAAGGAAATGTTCCTCAACCACCTGTATGGCGGCATGGACGAGCCTGAACTCAAGATCATCGACGTGTTCATCTGCAAGCTGCGCAAGAAGCTTTCCAGCGCATGCGGCGGAGAGAACTACATCGAAACCGTATGGGGCCGCGGCTATGTGCTGCGCGATCCGGATGCCGTGGAAGAAACCGAAGCGGCCTGAAAGAATACCGACACATCATCCGTCTCCTGACGGGGGGACAACACGCTCCGGCGCCTCACGGCTCCGGGGCGTTGTTGTATCGGCCATCCGCGCCCGATCAGCCCGGCGCTGCCCGGCCAGCGCTTGAGGCGGGGCGAAAAAACTGTATGCGGCGCGCATGAGTGCACACAAGCCCGGCGATCCGACCACGATCAAGCGCCTGTACGGCCGTTCCATCGGCAAGCCCCTGCGCGCGTACCAGCAGGACCTGGTCGATAATTTCCTGCCCAGCATTGCGGTGCCGCTGGAAGGCCCGGTCACGGCCCAGCGCCTGTTTGGCTTTGACCGCCCGCTGCATTTCGAAATCGGCTTTGGCGGCGGCGAGCACACCACTTTCCGCGCCGACCTGCTGCCCGATCACGGTTTCATCGGCGCGGAGCCGTTCGTGAACGGCGTGGCCAGCGCGCTGGTGCAGATAAAGGATCAGGCGCTGGGCAATGTGCGCATCCATCATGGCGATGCGCTGCAGGTGCTGGAACGCATTCCCGATGGCGCGCTGACGATGTGTTACCTGCTGCATCCCGATCCCTGGCCCAAGGCCAAGCATGCCAAGCGCCGGATGATGAACGATGGTCCGGTGCGGATGATCGCCGACAAGCTGAAACCCGGAGGTGAATTCCGCTTTGGCACCGATCACGCGGTCTATCTGCGCCATGCGCTGATGGTGATGCGGCGCTTCACGGACGAGTTCGAATGGCTGGTGACCGGCCCGGCAGACTGGCAGAACCGCCCCTCCGGCTGGCCCGAAACGCGCTATGAAGCCAAGGCCCGCAACGTCTTTGGCCACGAGGTCTGGTACTTCCGCTTTCGCCGGAAGTGAGGCGCAAGGCCGCGCATCGGAAACACCCGATCCAGCAAAGAAAATCTTGCTTTCCCGGCGGCGGATTCCGGCGCACTGGCGATGATATCAACGACTGGGATTGCCGCCGATGCTTGGCGACTTCGATTTAACTGCCCTGCTTCCCTACATTGCCGTCGGATTCGCTGCCCAGCTTGTGGATGGCGCGCTGGGCATGGCATTCGGGGTGATTTCCAATGCCCTGATGGTGGGGTTGATGGGCGTGCCGCCTGCCCTCGCCTCGCAGCGCGTGCATGTGGTGGAATGCTTCACCACCGCCACATCGGGCATCAGCCATCTGCTCCACGGCAATATCGACAGAAAGCTGTTCTTCCGCCTGCTGCTGCCGGGCATAGTGGGCGGCGTGCTGGGCGCATATGTGCTGACCAGCATCGATGCCAGCGTGATCAAGCCGGTGGTGCTGGTCTATCTGACCGGCATTGGCGTGTACCTGCTCTATCGCGGCCTGACCTATCCGCCCGTCGCGCGCACGCCCAAAAGGGTGGCGGCGCTGGGTCTGCTGGGCGGCTTCCTTGACGCGGCTGGCGGTGGCGGCTGGGGGCCGGTGGTGACGTCCAACCTGCTGGTGCAAGGGGCCGAGCCGCGAAAGGTGGTGGGCACGGTCAATGCGGTGGAATTCTTCCTCACGCTGACGATTTCCGCAGCTTTCATCGTGCAGGTGGGGTTTGCCGATCTGGCCGGAGCCACATTGGGCTTCCTGATCGGTGGTGTGGCTGCCGCGCCCATCGGCGCCTTTGCCGCCAAGCGCTTCTCCACCCGAATGATGCTGATCTTCGTGGGCATCGTGCTGACGCTGACCAGCTCCTTCGGGATCTGGAACGCGCTGCAGTAACGCTGCGGTAACGGCGCGGTAACGGTGCGGCCTGAAGGGGCGGGGCGGAGCGCGTCCACACCCCGCCCGTTTCTCACCCGGCCCGTTTCATGCCCGGCCCGTCTCAGGCCAACAGGCTGATCAGCCCACCACGCCGGCGCTGGCCAGCACTGCCAGTGTCAGCACATCTGGCGCAATTGCCGTCATCGGAGCCACCTGAACCGGCTTTTCCATGCCGATCAGCATCGGGCCGATGGTGGTGTTGCCGCCCAGTTCGCGCAGCAGCTTGGCCGAAAGATTGGCCGATTGCAGGCCGGGCATGACCAGCACGTTGGCCGGGCCGGACAGGCGGCTGAACGGATAGAGGCGCATGACCTTGCTGTTGAGCGCGGCATCGGGCGCCATTTCGCCTTCATATTCGAAGCCCGGATCCTCGGCATCGAGAATGGCCACGGCATCGCGGATATTCTCCAGCCACTTGCCCGGAGGGTTGCCGAAGGTGGAATAGGACAGGAAGGCCACGCGCGGTTCATGCCCCAGCCGACGCGCCACTGCCGCGGTTTCCCGGGCGATATGGGCCAGCTGCTCGGCAGTGGGGCGCTCATTAATGGTGGTGTCGGCCATGAAGATCGTGTCGTTCTTGCCGATCATCATGTGAATGCCGAAAGGCACCGCGCCGGGCTTTGGCCCGATCACCTGGCTGATCTCGCGCATGGTCTGGGCGAAGGTCCGGGTCAGGCCCGAAATCATCGCATCGCCATGACCCAGCGCCAGCAGCAGGCAGGCAAAAGTGTTGCGGTTCTGATTGACCATGCGGCGCACATCGCGCTCCGTCTGGCCCTTGCGCTTGAGCTTGTCATACAGGTAATCGACCATTTGCGGGACAAGCTCGCTGTCGATCGAGTTCTGGATCTCGAAGCTCTCGGGATCATCCGCGTTAAGCTCGACCAGCATGTCGCGCACCGCTTGCGTGCGGCCCACCAGCACCGGCGTGCCATATCCGAAATCGCGGAACTGGATGGCAGCGCGCAGCACCACTTCTTCCTCCGCCTCGGCAAAGATCACCCGCTTGGGATTGTTCTTGGCCTCGGCATAGACCGTGGTCAGCACCGAAGTGGTGGGATTCATGCGGCTCTTCAGCGCATGGCGATAAGCGTCGAAATCCTCAATCTGGAACTGCGCCACGCCGCTGTCCATCGCCGCCTTGGCGACGGCGGCAGAGACGGTTTCCATCAGCCGCGGATCGAACGGCGCGGGGATGATGTAGTCGCGCCCGAACTGGTGGTTCTTGCCATAGGCTGCCGCCACTTCCTCGGGCACCGGCAGCCGTGCCAGCTCGGCAATGGCCTGCGCCGCGGCGATCTTCATTTCCTCGTTGATGGCGGTTGCCCGCACATCCAGCGCGCCGCGGAAGATGAAGGGGAAGCCCAGCACGTTGTTGACCTGGTTGGGATAATCGGACCGACCGGTGGCGACGATGGCATCGGGGCGCACCGCCATGGCCGCATCGGGCGTGATTTCCGGATCGGGATTGGCCATCGCGAAGATGATCGGCTGATCGGCCATCTTGACCACCCATTCAGGCTTCAGCGCATCCTTGGCGGACAGGCCGAGGAAAATATCCGCGCCCACCAGCGCTTCCTCCAGCGTACGGCGATCGGTATCCACCGCATGCGCGCTCTTCCACTGGTCGACATTGTCGCGGCCAATATAGATCACGCCCGAACGGTCGCACATCAGCACATTCTCGTGCCGCACGCCCATCGACTTGATCAGCGAGGTACAGGCGATGGCCGCGGCGCCTGCGCCGTTGACCACGACCTTGACGTCTTCCAGCTTGCGCCCGGTGATGTGGCAGGCATTGAGCAGGCCGGCGGCAGAGATGATCGCGGTGCCATGCTGGTCATCATGCATGACCGGAATCTTCAGCTTGTCGCGCAGCGCCTGTTCAATGATGAAGCATTCGGGTGCCTTGATATCTTCCAGGTTGATGCCGCCAAAGGTCGGCTCCATCAGGGCAACCGCATCGATAAAGGCCTGCGGGTCCTCGGTATCCAGCTCGATATCGATCGCGTCGACATCGGCGAAGCGCTTGAACAGAACCGCCTTGCCTTCCATCACCGGCTTGGACGCCAGCGCGCCCAGATTGCCCATCCCCAGGATGGCGGTGCCGTTGGAAATCACCGCCACCAGGTTGGACTTGGCCGTATAGCGCGCGGCATTCGCCGGATCGTCGGCAATCGCCTGCACCGGCACTGCGACGCCGGGCGAATAGGCCAGGGAGAGATCGCGCTGCGTAGCCATCGGCTTGCTGGCGATGATCTCGATCTTACCCGGTCGAATCGTCTCGTGATAGAACAGCGCTTCGCGCGCGGTGAAGTCGTTCGTCTTGTCAGCCAAAAGGTGATCCCCCATCGCAATGTCAGGTCTGTGCCCTATCGATATATAGGGCTGTGGCATAGCGCCAATTCCGGCCTGCATGTGCCTGCATCTTCAATCGGGCCGCTGTAACACATCAGGCGCGGCTGTGGCCCCAAAGTTCATCTGCCTGACCGGCTTTTACCGGTCTGCGCACCAGCGGTAACAGCGAGAATCCTCTGCAAGACCGCTGAAACCCGTCCCGATTGGGTGGTTTTCAACAGTCGGAAACGCCAGAACCATGACCTGAGCGGCTGGCCGGGCTAAATCCGCCGGCATGGCAGGCTCCGCAACACCGATGATGCAGCAATATCACCAGCTCAAGGCAGAGGCCGGGGACTGCCTGCTGTTCTACCGCATGGGTGATTTCTTCGAGCTGTTCTTCGATGATGCCAAGACCGCCGCCAGCGTGCTCGACATCGCGCTGACCAGCCGCGGGGAACATGACGGCCAGCCCGTGCCCATGTGCGGCGTGCCGGTGCATGCGGCGGAAAACTATCTCGCCCGGCTGATTCGCGCCGGATGCCGCGTGGCGATTGCCGAGCAGGTGGAAACGCCAGAGGAAGCGAAGAAGCGCGGCGGGTCCAAAGCGCTGGTCAGGCGCGACATCGTGCGCTTTGTCACCGCCGGAACGCTGACCGAGGAAGCTCTGCTGGAGCCGCGCCGCGCCAATATCCTGGCCGCCGTGGCAGAGCTGCGCGGGACCTGCGCCATTGCCAGCTGCGATATCTCCACCGGTCGGATGGAGCTGGAGGAATGCGATCCGGGCCAGCTGGGCGCATCGCTGGCGCGCATCGGGGCGAGCGAGCTGGTGGTGCCCGATGACTGGAGCGACTGCCCGCCAGATGCCATCACCCGGCCCCGGCAGGACTTTGCCAGCGACGATGGCGAGGCTCAGCTCAGGCGCATCCATTCGGTCTCCACGCTCGACGGGTTTGGCCAGTTCAGCCGCGCCATGCTGGCAGCAGCAGGCGGGCTGATCGCCTATCTCGATCATGCCGGTCGCGGAAAACTGCCGCTGCTGCTGCCGCCGGTCGCGCGGTCGGGCAGTGAGCGGCTGGCGATGGATGAGGCGACCCGCGCCAGCCTGGAAATCGTGGCGGCGCAAAATGGCGGCCGCGCCGGATCGCTGCTGGCCGAGGTCGATCGCTGCGTCACCGGCGCAGGTGCGCGCATGCTGGCAGAGGACCTGTCCGCCCCGCTGACCAGCCGCGCCGCAATCGAGCGGCGGCTGGCGCTGGTGCATGAGATTCACCATGACCCGCTGCTGCGCGCCGATATGCGTGAGCTGATGCGCGCAATTCCCGATCTTGGCCGCGCGCTGGGCCGGATCATGGCGGGTCGCGGCAGCCCGCGCGATCTTGGCCAGGTTCGCGACGGACTGATCGAGGCGCGGCGGCTGCATGGCCTGCTGTCGGCGCGCAAGGACCGGCCAGAGCTGCTGGATGCCCTGCTGCCGGACCTCACCGGCCACGGCGCACTGACCGATCTGCTGGCGCGCGCGCTGGTCCCCTCCCCGCCCACGGAGCGCAGCCAGGGCGGGTTTATCGCGGCGGCCTATGACGAAGGGCTGGACGAACTGCGCGAGATATCGGGCAATGGCAGGCGCGCGATTGCGGCGCTGGAAAGCCGCTATCGCCGCGAGACCGACATCGCCTCGCTCAAGATCCGCCACAATGGCGTGCTCGGCTATTTCATCGAAGTGCCCGCCAGGCATGGCGATGCGCTGATGGCGCCCGACAGCGGCTTCATCCACCGCCAGACGATGGCCAATGCGGTGCGCTTCAATTCGCTCACCCTGCATGAGGAAGCCAACCGCATTTCCGAGGCGGGCGGTCGCGCGATTGCGGCAGAAGAAGCCCATTTCGAGGAGCTTGTGGCCGAGGTGGCCAGGGGCTGCGAGCGGATCGCTGCCACCGCCGCCGCTCTGGCACGGCTCGACGTATCCGCCAGTCAGGCCGAGCGCGCGGCCGAGGGCGACTGGTGCCGCCCGCACATCAGCGATGACACCGGCCTTGCCATCACCGGCGGCAGGCACCCGGTGGTGGAAGCCGCATTGGCGAAGCAGGGCGAGCGCTTTGTCGCCAATGACTGCGCCTTGTCTCAGGCGGACCGGCTGTGGCTGGTGGGCGGCCCCAACATGGGCGGCAAATCCACCTTCCTGCGGCAGAACGCGCTGATCGTGCTGCTGGCGCAGGCGGGCGGCTATGTTCCTGCCGAGGCGGCGCGGATCGGGCTGGTGGACCGCCTGTTCAGCCGTGTGGGCGCATCAGACAATCTGGCGCGCGGACGCTCCACCTTCATGGTCGAAATGGTCGAAACCGCCGCGATCCTGAGTCAGGCAAGCGAACGCAGTTACGTCATTCTGGACGAAGTGGGCCGCGGCACATCAACCTATGATGGGCTGGCGCTGGCATGGGCGGTGGCCGAGGCGATCCATGAGCGCAACAGGTGCCGCTGCCTGTTTGCCACCCATTATCACGAGCTGGCGCGGCTGGCGGAGACATGCCCCGCCCTCTCGCTCCACCACGTGCGCGCCAAGGAATGGAAGGGCGATCTGGTGCTGCTGCACGAACTGGCGGAGGGCGCGGCAGACCGGTCCTATGGTCTTGCGGTGGCGCGGCTGGCGGGCGTGCCAAAGGACGTGGTCGCCCGCGCGAAATCCGTGCTCGACAGGCTGGAGAAAGGCCGCGCGCAAACGGGCGGACTGGCGGCGGGCCTCGGCGAATTGCCGCTGTTCGCCGCTGCGGCAGAGGCCGAGGAAGAGGAATGCGATGCCTTGCGCGAGGAGTTGCAGGCCATCGATGTCGATGCGCTGAGCCCACGTGAAGCGCTGGAGATTCTCTACCGCCTCAAGCAGGAAGCGGGAACGCCGGAGCGCTGACACCCGTTATTGAAGGCATGAGCGACAAACATGCCTATGATAATGGCGAAAACTGCCCCGAGGACAAGACCAGCCAGGGCCTTGCGCAGGATCGCACCCACATGGCCGAGGACCGCACGATCATGGCGGTCGAGCGAACATTCGCCGGGTGGATCCGCACCGCCTTTGCCGCCATCGGCATCGGCCTCGCCTTCCGCGTGCTGTTTGGCGAATTGCAGCCGCCGTGGCTGGCCAAGGCGATTGCCAGCATGTTCATCGGCTTTGCCATCTTCCTCGCGCTCAACGCCGAGAGACGCGCCTGCCGGTCATTGCAGAGGATGAAGGCCCACGCCGTCGATGGCCTCGACCTGCCCCGGTTCAAACTGCTCGCCTATGGCGTGGCATTCGGGGCAGCGGTGCTCATCGCCGGGCTGTGGGTTCTCAATGACGGGCAGATCGGCGGCTGATCAGGACTCGTCGAGGTCCTCGCCATCGGGGCCCTCCCCTTCGGCGACGTCGTCTCCGGGCTTGTGGCCCTTGCCGTATTTGTCTTCGTCATCGTCGAAATTGGGCTCGCCGCGATAGGCGCTCATGTCGATCCGGCCCGAGCTTTCCATGTCGCGCATATGGTCGACCAGGTCCTGCGTCGAATCGCCCATGATGCCGCTCTTGTTCGGCCCCTTGGTGCTCTCGGTCGGGCTTTCGGTATCCTCGGTCAGCAGCCGCGCATCTTCGGCGATTACCTGCGCCTGCGAGCTTTCATCGTCCTGCTCGTCATTGAATGTTTCGGGCGCAGATGCAGACGGGTGCTGCCGGGGTGAGGTGGTCTTCTTGTCGGCCATGAGAATATCTCCTTTGCCAGATCAACGGCGGGAGGAGGCCGCCAGTTCCCGCTATCGCGTAGGCACTGGCTCATCACCGGAATACTCGTAAAAGCCCTTACCCGTCTTGCGGCCAAGCCAGCCCGCCTCGACATATTTCACCAGCAGCGGCGCGGCGCGATATTTGGAATCGCCGGTTCCGGCATGGATCACGCGCATGATCTCCAGGCAGGTGTCAAGCCCGATGAAGTCGGCCAGCTCCAGCGGTCCCATCGGATGGGCCAGACCAAGGCGACAGGCCTTGTCGATATCGGCGATGGCGGCAGTGCCGCTGCCCAGCACGAAGACGGCTTCATTGATCATCGGCAGCAGGATGCGGTTGACCACGAAGCCCGGCTCATCCTCGCTCAGCACCACTTCCTTGCCCAGACTTTCGGCAAAGGCGCGGGTCCGGTCGCGCACGTCAGTGCTGGTGGCGAGGCCGGGGATGACTTCCACCAGCTTCATCACCGGCACCGGATTGAAGAAATGCAGGCCGACGAAGCGCGAAGGATCGGGCACGCCTGCGGCCATGCGGGTGATGGAAATGGAGCTGGTGTTGCTGGCCAGGATCGCATCGGTGGCGAGCACCTTGGCTGCCTCGGCGAAGATCATCGCCTTGACCTGCTCATTCTCGGTCGCCGCTTCGATGATGAAGGCCGCATCGGCCATAGGGGCATATTCATTGCCGGTCCTGATTCGCGCCAGCGCCGCATCGGCATCTGCCAGGGCGATCTTTTCCTTCTCCACCAGCCGCGCGAGGCGCTTGGTTATACCGGCCTTGGCCTTCTCGGCGATTGCCGGTTCACGGTCGACCAGAATGACCTTGTGCCCGCTCGCAGCCGCCACTTGCGCAATCCCTGCGCCCATCTGACCCGCGCCAATAATGCCGATTGTCTTGCTCAAAGCCTGCTCCTTCGCATGTGCAACATCAGCCATAGAGAAGTGCAGCGCCCGATTCCAGCGGCATCCAGCGGCCCGTTGTCAGCGATTGGCGCCCGGCTGCCACAATATGTCACCGCCCGCATCCGCGTTGACCGCGCGCGAAAGCACGAACAGGTAATCGGACAGGCGGTTGATATAGGCTGCGGCGGCGGGATTGACCGGCTCGCCTGCGGCCAGCGCCGTCACCGCGCGTTCGGCGCGCCTTGTGGCCGTGCGCGCCAGATGCAGCCGCGCCGCCGCCTCACTGCCGCCGGGCAGGATGAAGCTGGTCAGCGGGGCGAGATGTTCGTTCAGCGAATCGATCCGCTGCTCCAGCCATTGGGCCTGCGCGGGCACGATCCGCAGGACCATTTCCGAAGGGGCAAAATCGTCACCCGGGGTGGCCAGATCGGCGCCAAGGTCGAACATGTCGTTCTGGATGCGCTGCACATGCGCGGCGGCTTCCCCGGTCAGCGCAACCAGCGCGAAGCCCAGCGCGGCATTGGCCTCATCCACCGCGCCCACCGCTTCCATGCGCGGCGCGTGCTTGGGCAGGCGCAGGCCGCCTACCAGGCCGGTGGTGCCATCATCGCCGGTGCGTGTGTAAATGCGGTTGAGCCTGACCATGATCGTGCCCCCCGTGCCAGCCGATCGCTCAGCTGTTGACCGCCAGCAGCACCGCAATCACCAGCACGGCCAGCGCCTGATACTTGATGCGGTTGAACATCATCTTGTTCTGCACTTCCTGCATGCGGCCGGCGCGCGCATCATCCTCCTCGCTTTCAAGATCGAGCTTGGTCGATTGCAGAAAGGCAATGATCCCGCGCACGAGCGACACGACCACGAGGATCGCAAGGATGACGATGATGATGACCAGGATAGCGTTCATGGAGCCTCATTTAGGGTTTCAGACAAGGTAATACCACCCGGCATTTGGCCCATGCGCAATTGCCGGGCCAGCGCCAGCCCATCCTCCCCCGCAGCCCGCCTGTCAGCCAGCGAGGGCGACCCGCGCCGCTTGGCCAGTTTCCGGCCGTCCTCATCCAGCAGCAGCGCGTGGTGGTGCCAGCGCGGTACGGGCAGGCCCAGCAAGGCCTGCAACAGGCGGTGGACATGGGTGGCGGCGAACAGGTCCGCGCCGCGGGTGACCAGGGTCACGCCGTCGCGCGCATCATCCAGCGTTACCGCCAGATGATAGGAGGCGGGCGTGTCTTCATCCTTGCGCACCAGCACCACGTCGCCCGCCAGTTCCGGCCGCGCCAGTTGCTCTCCTGCCAGCTCGTCAAACCAGTGGAGCGGGCCGGTGCGGCTGATCGCTTCATCGATATCCAGCCGCCAGGCCAGCGCCTGCCCGGGGGCGGGCGGGTCCAGCTTGCAGGTGCCGGGATAGACCGGGCCGTCCGGTCCGTGCCGCGTGGCCGCAGCGGCAATGTCTGCGCGGGTGCATTTGCACGGATAGAGCACGCCCATCGCCGCCAGCGTGGCTGCGGCCACTTCATATTCATCCACCCGGCTGCTTTGCGCGGGCACTTCTTCCCAGCTCAGCCCCAGCCAGGCGAGGTCGGCGCGAAACTCCTCCGCCAGTTCGATTCTGGAACGCGCGCCGTCGATATCCTCGATCCTGAGCAGGAAGCGCCCAGCCTCGCCTGCGCCTTCTTCCACGCCTGACGCATGCGCCAGATCATGCGCGACAATCGCCGAAAAGGCGTGGCCGAGATGCAGGGATCCGTTGGGGCTGGGGGCAAATCTGGTCACGATCATGACTCAATCCGGGCACGGCTCCCCTTGCGACTCGTGAAAATTCCTGTGGATTGGCGTTTTGTAACAGGCTTGACGCTTTTTGGCGCAAATGCTCCACCAGTACGCATCAGGGAGGACACATAGTGTTCAAAGCCGAACTGATCGAACGCGCCGCGCAATTCCGGAGCGCGCATGACGATCCCACGCGGAAGCTGGAAAGCTGCCCCGCACTCGTGCTCAACGCCGATTACACGCCGCTGTCCTATTACCCGCTCAGCCTGTGGCCGTGGCAGACCGCCATCAAGGCGATCTTCCTTGAGCGGGTGGACGTTGTGGCGAGTTACGACAGGCAGGTGCATTCGCCCTCGCTGGACATGAAAATCCCTTCGGTGATCGCGCTGCGGCAATATGTGAAGCCGAGCGAATTTCCCGCCTTCACGCGCTTCAACCTGTTCCTGCGCGATCGCTTTTCCTGCCAGTATTGCGGCAGCCAGAGCCACCTTACCTTCGACCATGTGATCCCCCGTCGGCTGGGTGGGAAAACCACGTGGGAGAATATCTCCACCGCCTGCGCCCCGTGCAACATGAAGAAGGGCGGACGCACACCGCAACAGGCGAACATGCAGCTGCAATATGATCCCATCCGGCCCACCAGCTGGCAGTTGCAGCAACAGGGAAAAAGCTTCCCGCCCAACTATTTGCACGAAACCTGGCGCGACTGGCTGTATTGGGACATCGAACTGGAGGAGTAATCCGTCAGGTCACCCTGCCGCGGCGGTTGAATTCCTCCCGCTGCCATTCCCCGCTGTCCAGCACTGCGCGCAACTGCTCCAGCGCATGCCAGCAATCGGCGAAGGAATTATAGGCCGGGGCAAAGCCGAAACGCAAAACATCGGGCGTGCGGAAATCGCCGATAACGCCGCGCGCAATCAGCGCCTGTGACAGTGCAAAGGCACTATCATGCCGCCACGAAAGCTGGCTGCCCCGCGCTGCCGGATCGGCAGGACTGATGCACGGCAATTCGGGAATGATCCGCGCCGCAGCCTGCCGCGTGAATTCTGACAGCGCGCGCGATTTTGCCACCAGTGCTGCAACGCCAATGTCGGCAATCAACTCCGCCCCATGTTCCAGCGCCGCCAGCGCCAGGATCGACGGGGTGCCCGCCAGCAGTTTTTCAATTCCAGGTGCGGCCTCATAATCATCGCGGAAGCTGAACGGGTCTGAATGGCCCATCCACCCCGTCAGAGGCTGTTCAAGCGCTTTGAGGTGCCTTTGTGCGACATAGGCAAAACCCGGCGCGCCCGGTCCGCCGTTGAGGTATTTATACCCGCAGCCCACGGCGAAATCGGCCTCGCAAGACGCCAGATCAACCGGCACCGCACCCGCCGAATGCGAAAGGTCCCACAGCACCAGCGCTCCTGCATCATGCGCCGCGCGGGTCAGCCGTGCCAGGTCATGCATGGCGCCGGTCTGGTAATGAACATGGGGCAGCAGCAGCAAGGCGACATCGCTGTCCAGCGCCTGCTCCAGCATGTCCGCCGCAGCCAGCCTTGGCACGGCCAGTCCGCGCCCGGCCAGGCCATTTAACATATAGATATCAGTGGGAAAATTGCCCGGTTCGGACAGCACGGTCTTGCGTTCAGGACGCATGCAAAGCGCTGCCCAGATCAGCTTGAACAGGTTCACCGATACGCTGTCACAGGCGATCACTTCCCCGGCCTCGGCGCCGATCAGCGGGGCGATCTTCGTGCCCACGCGGCGCGGCATGTCGATCCAGCCGGCATCGTTCCAGCTGCGCACCAGACCCTCGCCCCACTCGCGCTCCACCACGCCGGAAATATGCGCGGGAGCACCATCGGGAAGCGCGCCCAGCGAATTGCCATCAAGATAGGTGATGCCCTCGGGCAGGCGGAAATGCGCGCGCCGGGCGCGCAAGGGATCGGCTGCGTCGAGGCGCTGTGCCTCGGCCAGACTCACCCCTCGATGATCCGCGACGACGGGTGGTGCTTGTCCAGATGGGCCTTGATAATCCGCAGGTTGCGCGTGTTCGAGCGGAAGAAGAAGTCGAAGAAATCGCCCGCCAGCGGCACTGCGCCCACGGCGCTGTCAAACAGGACATTGCCTGCCATGCGCGCCAGCTTCCACTTGGGCAGGCCCAGATTGCGCGCTTCCCACACGATATAGCCGCCCATGGCCGCCGCCAGGATATCTCCCAGCACGGGCACCAGTCCCATGATTGCATCCAGACCCACGGCCCGGTTGATGCCGGGTATCACGAAGGACCGCTCCAGCACCTGCTCCATCGCTTCCACCCGGCGGCGGATCGAAAGCGGATCCTTGCCCAGCGGCAATTGCGCCTGAAGCGGAACGGGACGTTGCGGCTGATCCATCGGCGTAATTCTCCTTAGGTGCCTTATCTGGGTATGACAGCCATGTCCGGCAAGGGATGGAAGCCCCAGCGGTTGGCCATGAAGCCATCCACATTGCCGCGCACCAGCGACCAGCGCACCGGAGAACCGAAGGGAATATAGACATTGGCGAACTGCAAACCGGCCTCTGCATCGGACAGCAACCGCGATCGCTGCGCTGCATCCTGTTCGTCCAGCGCCTCTGCCACCAGGAAGTCCGCATCCTCGCTGCACAGCCCGCGGTCCAGCGAGCAGCTGAACTGGTTGAGGAACCACAAGGGCGCCCCATAGCGGGCCACGCGGTCAATCAGGGACAGATCGGCCTCCTCCCCGCTCTCGGCTCGCACCAGCGCCACGCCAATCCTGGCCAGTTGCGACTTCAGCTCATCAAACAGAATGGCCAGCCCCGGATCGTCACCGATTTGCAGCGACACGGTGAGATCCTCTGCATCCGCCTCGCCCCCCTGAGCCGCCCGCCAGCGGGCGATCCTGCCAGCCGCGGTTTGCCGCAGCTCATCGATCGAATTATCCGTCCATCTTTCCTGAATATACCCCGGATCGTTGAGCAGGCCGGGAGCAACCACGCGCGTGGTGGGCACCCAGCCGCCGATATTAAACCGGGATGCAAGCGCGGGACGATCAATCGCCATGGCAATGGCTTCGCGCAGTTCGGGTGTCTCCAGCACGCCCCGGGCGCGGCGCACCTGCAGGCCGAACAGGCCAATGGTCGGGTCCAGCCGCACAGTCCCGCGCGACAAGGGGCCGGTATCGGCCAGCGGCAGCGAACCGATGCGCCCACCCAGCACAACCTCGATCTCTCCGGCCTCGAAGCGATCGATGGCTTCCTGCGCGCCAAGGGCATGAATGTGCACGTCGCGCACATAGTCACGCCAGTCTTCTGTCATGGGCAGTCCGCGTTCCGGCGGGGACTTGAGCGAAAGCACCGCCCCGTCATCATCGCGCACAAGGTTCATGGCGCCTGTGCCGCCGCCGGGATTGGACAGGCTCAGCTCTGGCTGGGCCAGCAATTGCAGCAGATCGGGCATCTCGCTCGACAGGCGAATTTCCACCACGCGTCCGGCCATGGCGCGCACTTCATCGATACGGGCCAGATCGAGGCCGAGCGAAGAACCGCGCAGATTGCGAATCGCTTTGGTCAGCGCCTGGCGCACGCTTTCGGCCGTCATCTCGCTGCCGTCAGGCCAGCTGCCATCGCGCAGGCGAAACACGAAAATGCGCCCGCCTTCGGTAACATTCCACCGGTCTGCAATGGCCGGAACCACCTCGCCCTGCGGGTCGAGCGCCACCAGCCCACCCTGTGTTGCAGCGCGGATATGCTGGCCGCCCAGCGAAAGCCGATCCGAATCGGAAAACAGATTCTGTTCGCTGTCCATGAAGGCGACATCGAACGTGCCATCATCATTGCCGCCGCAACCGGCCAGAAAGGCCGCCAGCAGCAGGATGGGAAGAGCACGAAAGCGGTTTGCCATACCTTGGATTAGGCGCGGCAGTGGCGCGCTTCAACCGCGCGTTTTGGCCAATGGCCGGAAGCGGTCAGATCTTGCGCAGTTTGTCGCTGTCAACCGGCTTACCTGCAGCAGGCGGGCGGTGAGCTGTGCTGAGCCAGCTATTATCGGGCGCATTCAACGGTGCGCGCGCCTTCCTGGGGTCAATCTCATCTATGAAGGCGATCCCGAAGCGATCTTCCTGAACCCATGCCACAGAGCCTTCAACCCAGCCAAGATTGCGCAGTTCGACCGATACCAGCTTGCCGCGAGACACGTTGACCTTGCCTTCCGCCATCATGCCGCCAGCCGACAGATTGCGAACCTTCACCCGATGGATGGCGTCCTGCCCGTCCACGCGCAACTGCGCGAGCAGGAACAGGCTGTCACGGTTGACCTGGCGGGTATCGACATTGCTCATCGTACTATGGCAACCCTCGGCTTGGCCCCTGTGTCCAGGTGCCCGAAAACACGCCAATGCAGATGCATCAGGATTGGCTAACTGCCAGTTAACGGGGCGGCACCTATCAAGAACCGTCCCGAAATGGGTCAATCGTCGCGCGAAATCTTTTCACGCCGTTCATGCGCCTGCTGCGCCTCCACGGTCATGGTGGCGATCGGGCGGGCGATGAGCCGGTTGATCCCGATCGGGTCCCCGGTAACCTCACACCAGCCATATTCGCCCGCCTCGATCCGTCGCAATGCGGAATCTATCTTGGCGATGAGCTTGCGCTGGCGATCACGTGTCCGCAGCTCAATCCCCCAATCGGTTTCAGAGGATGCGCGATCATTCAGATCGGGCTCGCGGATCGGTCCGTCCTGAAGGCTTTGCAGCGTGCCGACAGAGGCCGCGAGGATGGATTTTTTCCACTCAAGCAGAAGAACCCGGAAATAGTTCAACTGCGCTGGGCTCATATATTCCTCATCCTCGCTCGGCGAATAGTCGCTGGGCAAGGCGCGCTTGGCCTTGGTGAGAATATCGATGTCGTCCCGAGGAACCGACGCCATTGAAGTACTCCGCATCCTGATCCTTCCCGGCCTGCCCTGCGTCGAGAAGCGCCTGCCCTATGGGGTCTGTCGGCTACCTGAACCAGGCGGGATTTGAGGCGGGCCTATAGTGTGCACGCCCCAGCGGCACAAGCGGCAATTGGGAAGAAGCCCTGCTGATTGCCCCGGGCCCAATGCATTCAGTTGGCCCACTGTTAACCAATTCTTGACCATGTTCGTCAAAACCCTGGCTTATCGAAGCCCGGGCAGATCAGATGCACGGGCATTAATGGGGGTAAACGATCATGGAACTTGCCAAGATCGAGACGTTCGTAAAAATCCAGCCGGCCGATATTGGCGGCGCAGACATGATGGTGGCGCGCTGTCTGGCAGCTGCTGCCGACGGTGACGAAACAGCCTATTTCGACCTGGGCGTGATCTATTCGACAGGCAGCCACGGCGTGGATAGCGACCTGATCGAAGCGCACAAGTGGTTCAACCTGGCGGCATCGCGCGGACATGAGGAAGCATCATGGTGCCGGGCCGACATTTCCGACGAGATGACCGCTCGCGAGATTGCCGAAGCCCAGCGCCGGGCCCGCGAATGGCTCTCCATCGGAACACGCTACGCGGCCTGATCACGATTTGCGGAAGGGTGTGTGCGCACCCAGATGCAACCGGTCCATGGCAATGCCGCGCCGTTCCTGTTCGAGGTAATCGGACACGGCAGCGCGGAATCCCGGATCGGCGATGTAGTGCATCGAAGTGGTCGCCACCGGCTCATAGCCGCGGGCCAGCTTGTGCCCGCCCTGTGCACCAGCCTCCACCCGCTCAAGTCCTCTGGCGATCGCCACGTCGATCGCCTGATAATAACACAGTTCAAAATGCAGGAAGGGCTTGTCGACCAGGCAGCCCCAATAGCGGCCATAGAGCGCCTGTGAGCCAATGAAGTTGAGCGCTCCGGCAATCGGCATGCCGTCCTGATAAGCGAGCATCAGCAGCACGCTATCCCCCATGCGCTGGCCAAACAGATCGAACGCCTCCCGCGTCAGATAGGGCGTGCCCCATTTGCGCGCGCCGGTATCCTGGTAGAACAGCCAGAAGGCATCCCAGTGCTGCGGCCTGATATCCGCGCCTGTGAAGTGGCGAATCTCCACACCCTCGCACGCCGCTGCGCGTTCCTTGCGGATCGCCTTGCGCTTGCGCGATGCGAGTACGGCGAGGAAATCGTCAAAGCTGGCATAGTTGCGGTTTTCCCAGTGGAACTGGATGTCCTCGCGCCGAAGCCAGCCGGCCTTTTCGAACAGCGCATGCTGGGCAGGCTCGACAAAACTTGCATGGGCAGAAGACAACTCGCTCTGGCGGCACAGGCTCTCGGCCGCGCGCAGCAGCGGCAGGGCATATTTTTCATCGCTCAGCAGCAGGCGCGGTCCCGTGGCGGGCGTGAACGGAGCGGCGATCTGCAACTTGGGATAATAGCTCCCCCCGGCCCGGTGCCAGGCGTCCGCCCAGGCATGGTCGAACACATATTCGCCCTGACTGTGGCTTTTGCCATAGGCCGGCAGGGCCGCCAGCAGCGTGCCATTTTCATCTTCGATCACGATCGGCAGGCTTTGCCAGCCGGTCCCCTCCCCCACACTGCCCGAATCCTCCAGCGCGCTGAGGAAACCATGGGTCATGAAGGGATTGCCGCCGCCGGACAGCGCATCCCACTGCGCCGCGTCCAGAGTGCTGACGCTGGGTGCGATGCGGGCTGTAAGGTCGCCTTGGGCCATTACCGCCTATTTAGGGACGGTGCAGCCATCATGCGAGGCCTTCGCCTTCGGCAATCGGGGCATCGGCGTGATTTTGCGCCCGCTCGCGCAGGGCACGGCTCGAAACGGTCCAGCTCAGCACCGGCAGACCCCTGGCCCGCTGGCGCGCGGCAAAGGAGCTGGGCAGGTCGCGAATATCATAGGCGAGGAACTGCGCGCGCGCCGTCCACAGGTCACGGTGGCGGCGGATGGTCCCTGAATAGGTCCGGTGCTCCTGTTCGGTCACCACCAGGCCGCGCAGGACCTGCGGCATCTTGCGGGCAAACCATTGGCCAATGCGCGGGTCGAACGACATCACCGCAATGTCACCCTGATACCCTTCCAGATCGCGCCGCACCGCGCGGCATAATGTGTTCACCTGCCTGTCCGGATCGCTTTTCAGCTCCAGCAGGATTGGAACCTTGCCTGCCACCAGTTCCAGCATGTCGCGCAAGGTCGGGATGGTCTCTCCACCCACGGACAGCGCAACATGCGTCAATTCGCCAATGACCATGCGGTCAACTTCGCCCGTGCTGCCTGTCAGCCGCTCCAGCGTGGCATCGTGGAACACGACCGCGCGCCCGTCGCGGCTGCGCCTGACATCGCATTCTATCCCCAGGCCTGCGTCCATCGCCGCGCGAAAGGCAGCCGGGGAATTTTCCGCCCGTCCCTCGCCATGCAGGGCGCGGTGGGCAAAGACGTGGCGCAGCATCCAGCCGACCCGGTCCGGGTCAGGCGCGGGAGCGCGCAGCCTGTCAATCAGCCGCCAGGGCAATGATCGCATCCACTTCAACCGCCGCACCCAGCGGCAATACAGGCACGCCCACGGCGCTGCGGGCATGGCGGCCAAGGTCGCCGAACACCTCGAACATCAGCTCCGAAGCGCCATTGGCGACCTTTGGCTGATCGGTGAAATCGGGTGTGGAGTTGATGAAGGCACCCAGCTTGACCACCCGCGCCACATTATCGAGCGCAATGCCCGCGGCCCTGATCTGGGCAATGATCATCAGCCCGCAGGCCCGCGCCGCATCATATCCCTGTTCCAGCGAGACATCTTCCCCCAGTCGCCCCTTGACCAGTTCTCCTGCCACAAATGGCAACTGCCCGGAAATGTGGGCGAGGCCATTGGCGACGACCACCGGCTGGTAGCTGGCGACCGGCGCCGCTGCCTGGGGCAGGACTATGCCGAGTTCGGCAAGGCGCGCTTCAATTGTCATCAGGCCTCTCCATGCAATGTTCCAAGGATCCACGGCAAAGCCTGGTCCCAGCTGTCTATCCGTGCGTGGGCGTGTCCCGCCTCAAGCGCACAGGGCACGTGCGGAGCGATAGCAGGTTCACCGCAGAAATGCAGGCGGTGGACCTGCGGCACCACGTCCGCCGCAGATTGGTGATGATTGGCAATGTCATCGATAAAGACAGAGCGGGACGGGCCATATTCCCGGACGATCCGGCCCAACGCCTCACCCTTTGGACCCTGATTGGTGAAAACCCGCGCCTCGATCCCGAAGTCGCGCAATTGCTGCGTGCGCGCGGCGTTGCGCTTGTCGACCAGATTGGTCAGCACCACCACGTCCGCCTCACGCTGCAATTCGGCAATCGCCTGCACCGATCCGGCAATCTGGGTCTGGCGTCCCATTTCTGTATCGAAAAACAGGCCAAGCAATTCCCACACCTCGTCCTCGGTCATCGGCCTGTCCGAATCGCGGCGCTTCATCGCGTGCAGGAAATTATTGCCCGCCAGTTCAAAATCCACGCCGTGCTGCTCGCCCAGCCAATCGCGGAAATGACGCACCATGTGCAGCAGCACTTCATCGCAATCGGTAATCACCAGCGGTCGGCTCATCGGGCAAGTCTTTCCTTGGCTGCAACCAGCTGCGCAGGCTGGATGCCCAGCGCATCGGCAGCGCCCAGCAAATCCGGTTCATGGGCACATAGAAAATCGAAAATGGCGCGGTGCGTTCCCGCTTCGGTGATTGTAGCACGCAGGCCTTCGGGTGTCAGGCCCGTCAAATCCATGAACCGGTGCGCGCGCCGATCATCCGTCAATATCCAGCCGAGGGCGGAAAGCGCCAGAGCGGCCGAATCGGCAGGAGTGTCTTTACGTATATGAATTGTCAGCGATCCGTTGAAGCGTTAGACAGAAGGCGAACAGCTTCCAGTAAAAGGAAGCCCGGGGGCGCAATGACGAAACGAATCCTCGTTGTCGAGGACAACGATCTCAATCGGAAACTTTTCTGCGATGTGCTGCTGGCCGGCGGATTCGATGTGGAGCCGGTGGCCGATGGCAATATGGCGCTGGAGCGTGCACGCGGTTTCGCCCCCAATCTGGTGGTGATGGATATCCAGCTGCAGGACGTTTCCGGCCTTGACTTGATTGCCAGCATGAAGGGCGATGCACAGCTGTGCGAAGTGCCGGTGCTGGCGGTGACAGCCTATGCCGGCAAGGGCGATGAGGAGCGTATTCGCGAGCTGGGTGCCGAAGGATATCTTTCCAAGCCGGTGTCGATCGGCCCGTTCATGGCGGCGGTAAGGGGTCTGGTCGGCTCCTGACCGTCAGGGCGCGGCCCTCTTGGAGTTCGGCATTCTCAGGAAGCAGCAAGCTCCACCACGAAGGCCGCGAGCGTGACGAAAAGTCCGCCCACAAACACGCGGTAAGCATACGAAAGATAGCGGTATTTGCGGCGCTGCAGGACCTGGCCGTTCTGGTAGATATCGTGCAGCATCATGCGAAACACGTGTTCATCGTGATGCAGTTCATCGAGCACTTTCTGAGTCCATATTTCCTCCTCCATTTCGCTGAAATGGCCGAAGAACATCAGGTTGGGCTTCACGCCCTGTGGCGCTTTGCCCACCGATGGCAGCACGGCCATCACTGCACAGAGCGAGCTCAGGAAGGCGAACACCGCCAGAATCGCCAGCGAATAGGGAAGGTGGCCAGCCAGCGACCGGCTGACCGATATCGAGAAAACCAGAAAAGTCGCGCCCATCAGGATGGAGGCTTTCTGGTCCGCCATTTGCGACAGGACCAGCGAATTTACCTGCACGGTGCGCAGCATCTGCACTGCGTTGGGTGTATATTCCGGCAAGTCGGATTTGAGCGCATTCTGCGTGTCGGACGGTTGTGACATAATGCCCCCACACCCTGTCTGTTGCATCAAATGCAAGGCTTGCCAGTGCGCGCAGTGCTTGACAAGCGATAGCAAGAGCCGCTTTTCCGCCGCAATGGTTTGGCAGCACATGGCCACCAGGGACTTTGCCCCTAACGTAGATTGGAAATACCATCATGGATCGCGCCGCAGTCGACAGCACAATCCGGTCGCTCATCGAACCCTTCAACAAGAAGGCGGTGGCAGTCGAGGATAGCACCACTTTCGCCGGGGACCTTGAATTTGACAGCCTGACGGTGATGGACTTCGTGGCCGCGATCGAAGACGAATTCGACATCATCATCTCGATGAACCAGCAGGCCGAGATCGAGAGCTATGGCCAGCTTGTCGATGCCGTTACCAAGTTGCAGGGCGAGTAATCCCATCATGAGTGAAGCCGTAACCCAGGCCGACAAGCCACCGGTTGTCGACAACGGACCGCGCGATCTGTTCTCGAAGTTCGATGATACGATCAGGATGCGGGAGACCCTGCTGGCCAGCGGTGTGGAAGATCCTTTCTCACTGGTGATGGAAAAGGTCCTCTCGCCCACGCGGGCGATCTGCAACGGGCGCGATACCATCCTGCTGGGCACCTATAATTACATGGGCATGACCTTCGATCCTGACGTGATCCAGGCGGGCAAGGATGCGCTGGACAATTTCGGCGCAGGCACCACCGGCAGCCGCGTTCTGAACGGCACGTATCAGGGTCATAAGGAATGCGAGCAGGCGTTGATGGATTTTTACGCCATGGATCATGCCATGGTGTTCTCCACCGGCTACCAGGCCAATCTCGGGATCATCTCGACCATCGCCGGCAAGGGCGATTATGTCGTCCTGGATATCGATAGCCACGCCAGCATCTGGGATGGCTGTGCGATGGGCAATGCCGAGATCGTGCCGTTCAAGCACAATGATATCGATGCGATGGAAAAGCGCCTGCGCCGCATTCCTGAAGGGGCGGGCAAGCTGGTGGTCCTCGAAGGCGTCTATTCGATGATGGGCGATGTCGCCCCGCTGAAGGAAATGGTCGCGGTGGCCAAGAAGTGCGGCGCCATGGTGCTGGTGGATGAAGCGCATTCGATGGGCTTCATCGGTGAGCATGGCCGCGGGGTGGCCGAGGAACAGGGCGTTATCGACGACGTCGATTTCATCATCGGAACATTCTCCAAGAGCGTGGGCACGGTGGGCGGCTTCTGCGTGTCCAACCACCCCAAGTTCGAAATCATGCGGCTGGTCTGTCGGCCCTATGTATTCACCGCTTCGCTGCCACCCAGCGTGGTGGCCACGGCGGCCACATCGATCCGCAAGCTGATGCACGGTTCCAACAAGCGCGCGCATCTGTGGGAGAATTCCCGGCGCCTGCATGGCGGTTTGAAGGAACTTGGTTTCACACTGGGCACGGACAGTCCGCAAAGCGCCATCGTGGCCGTCATCATGCCAGATCTGGAACGCGGTGCGGGCATGTGGGAAGCGCTGCTGAGCGAAGGTCTGTACGTCAATCTGGCGCGCCCACCGGCAACGCCTGCAAACATGACGCTGCTGCGCTGTTCGCTGTGCGCCGAACACAGCGAAGCGCAGGTCGAGACGATTCTGGGTATGTTCGAACGAGCCGGAAAGGCCGTGGGGATTATCTAGCTCTCGCTCCTGCCCAGCAGCAGCCTTGCACAGCCCACCGCCAGCAGCATGCCTGCCAGTTGCGCGGCGATAAATCCGGGCACGTCAGCGGGTGCAATGCCCGCAAACGTGTCTGACAGGCTGCGCACGATAGTGATGGCGGGGTTGGCGAAGCTGGTCGATGAGGTGAACCAGTAGGCCGCGCCAATATACAGCGCCACCACCGCCGGAACCACGCCGGGCCGGTGGCGCAGCATCACCAGTATCGCCAGCACCAGCCCGAAGGTGGCCACCAGCTCGCCCGTCCACTGGCCAATGCCTGCGCGTTCCCTGCCGGAGAATTGCAGGATCGGCAGATCGAACATCAGATGCACCGCAAAGGCGCCGATCGCTCCGGCGGCTATCTGCACCAGCACATAGGGTGCCACATCGCGCCAGGCGAATTCGCGGCGGATGGCGAAGGCCAGTGTCACCGCCGGGTTGAAATGCGCACCCGAGATCGGGCCGAACATCTCGATCAGCACATAGAGTATGGCCGATGTCGCCACCGTGTTGGCCAGCAGCGCCACCGCCAGATTTCCGCCTGCCAGAGTCTGCGCCATCACGCCCGATCCCAGCACGCCTGCAAACAGGAAGAAGCTGCCCAACGCCTCTGCCGACAGGCGATGGCTGAGGGCGTGCTTATTCATGCCAGCAGCCCGCCCGATCGGACAGAATTGGCAGTGCACAAGAACAGAATGTTTTGCATGGCTCCCTCCAATTCCCCGTCTGCACCCGGCAAGTTACATTGGCGATACAGCAGTTACCTGATCGCAAGGCCCGGTGCCGCCTTCCTCACCACCGCCGGAAAGCAGGCCGATCAACAGGAAACCGCCGATCACCAGTGCCACGAAACCGGCAGTGACCAGCAACAGGTACTTGTCGATGAAGCGCTTGATCGGCGCTCCGAACAGGCGGAACAGCACGCCCACGATCATGAAGCTGATTGAGCGCGAAAGCAGGCTGGCGATCAGGAACAGCCAGATCGGCAGATGCACGAAGCCGGCGGTGATCGTCAGCAGCTTGAAGGGGATGGGCGTAACCCCCTTGGCCACGAAGATGGAGAATACCGCCCACGGCTCCTGCGTCAGGTAACATTGCGCGACCGGGAAGCTTTCGGTCAGCCCCAACGCCTCTATCATCCATTCGCCGACCAGATCGTAGACACCCCAGCCAATCGCATAGCCGAGCAGGCCGCCCGCGACAGAGGCAATGGTGGCGATGGCGGCGAAGCGCACAGCCTTCTTCGGCTCTGCCAGGCACATAAGGCCCAGCAGCGGGTGCGGCGGGATGGGGAAGAAACTCGCCTCTACGAATGCGAACAGCGCCAGCCACCATTCGGCACGCGGATCAGCCGCCTTGCGCATCGTCCAGTCATACAAGCCGTGCAGCCAGGTCATAGGCGCTCCGTTCAGCGATGAATTGCGGCGGTTAGGGCACAGCGCGAACCCATGCAAGTGCGATTATATAACCTATTTGGCACTTTTATATTGACATCGTGACACTCTTTGGTTAGAGAAACGGAACATCGAGATAAGGCGATTCGAAAGGGCGGCCCCGCAGGGCTGCCCTTTTTCGTTCGCGCTCCGCAGCTCATGAATGAAGCGAGTCATATGGCAGGACAGGCAAGAACGGCAGCGACCAAGGCAACCAAGATCAAACCGCAGTTCAAGGTCGGCGAGAAGGACAATCTCAACCGACACTGGCGCGGCCTGTTCCTCGATACGCTGGCCGAAACATCGAACGTCAGCGCCGCCGCGCGCATGGCCGGGATCAACCCCAGCCGCGCCTACAAGGTGCGCCGGGAAGAACCGGCCTTTGCCGCAAGTTGGTATGATGCGCTGCTCGAAGGATATGCGCATCTGGAAATGGAAACGCTCCACCGCCTGCGCGCTGGCACAGGCAAGGATGACAACAAGTTCGATATCGCCAATGCCCTGCGCCTGCTGACGCATCACCGGGAAACGGTGGCACATGAACGGTCCATCCGTTCGCACCAGGATGAAGAGAGCATTCTCGCCTCACTCAACGAAAAGATCGACGCGATCCGGGCGCGCGAGGCGCAGGTGAAGATCCTGCTGGCGGACGGCGAACAGGCGACCAATGGGCTCGATTGAGCGGCTGCGCTGGCTGATTACCCGCGATCCTGCGCAGCGTGCCGATTTCCTGGCTGGTCTTGAGGAAGGCGAACGCAAACAACTGTTCTCGCACTGGTCCTATTGGGCCAGGCCCGAACAACTGCCCCCGGATGGGGATTGGCGAATCTGGCTGATCTGTGCCGGGCGCGGTTTCGGCAAGACGCGAGCAGGATCGGAATGGGTCGGCAAGATCGCCCGCTCCGATCCCGATGCCCGCATCGCGCTGGTCGGGTCCTCCATCGGCGAAGCGCGCGCTGTCATGGTGGAGGGCGAAAGCGGTATCCTGGCCTGCCACGGTGATGGGCCGCCGCCACGATTTGAATCGTCGCTGCGACGACTGACATGGGCCAACGGGGCGCAGGCTTTCCTCTATTCGGCTGCCGAGCCGGAGAGCCTGCGCGGCCCGCAGCACAGCCATGCATGGTGTGACGAGATCGCCAAATGGGACAATGCTTCCGACCGCGCGGTGCAGGCGTGGGACAATCTGCTGCTGGGCATGCGGCTGAGCGAGAGGCCGCGCCTGTTGGCCACCACCACGCCGCGCGCGGTGCCGCTGATGCGCCGCCTGATGGATGAAGCCAGGGACGGCAGCATCGCCGTTACCAAGGGCAGAACGTGGGACAACGGGGCAAACCTGCCCACGCGCTTTTTGAAAGCCATGCGCAAGCAGTTTGGCCGCACCGCACTGGGGCGGCAGGAACTCGAAGGTGAACTGCTGGAGGATATCGAAGGCGCATTGTGGAGCCGCTCGCTGCTCGACCGCTGCCGCGAGGTGGCCCCGGGCGAGGACATCACCCGCATCGTGGTGGGGGTCGATCCGCCTGCCTCGGCGCGGGGTGATGAATGCGGCATCATTGTCGCCGGAGTTACGGCAGGCGGCAATGGCAAGGTGCTGGCCGATTGCTCGGTTGCAAAGGCCAGTCCGGAACGCTGGGCACAGGCCGTGGCCGCCGCAATGCAGGCGTGGAACGCCGACCGCGTGGTAGCAGAGGCCAATCAGGGCGGGCAGATGGTGGAAAGCGTGCTGCGCGCAGCGAACTGCCAGATGCCGATCCGCCTGGTTCATGCCAGCCGCGGCAAATCCGCCCGGGCAGAGCCTGTCGCCGCTTTGTATGAAGCAGGCCGCGTGCACCACATCGGCCAGTTCGCCCGGCTGGAAGACCAGCTGTGCGGACTGATGGCCGGGGGCAGTTACGAAGGCCCCGGACGAAGCCCGGACCGCGCCGATGCGCTGGTCTGGGCACTTAGCGAATTAATGCTGACCACGCGCAGTGATCCGCGCGTGCTGCGCGTGTGACTTCACAGAACAAGGAAAATCATATGTCCTTCATCGACAGCCTGCGCTCTGCCTTCAAGGGCGGGGGCGCGGGCCACGTTCCGCTTGCCCGCAGCTTCGCCTCGCCCTGGTCGTGGGCGCATGAGCCGGGCGGCGCGCGGGCGCCATTCGATTACTGCCGCGACGTGGGCCGGGCCTTCCTGGACAATCCGGTGGCGCAGCGCGCGGTTCGCATCGTTTCGGAAAGCGTCGGCAGCGTTCCGCTCCAGCAAACCGATGATGCGGTGCTGCGGCTGGTCCGCGCCACCAGTGCGGGCCAGTCCCTGCTGGAAACGTTGGCTGCCCATCTGCTGCTGCACGGCAATGGCTTTATCCAGATCATCCGCGATGGTGCGGGCGATCCGGTCGAACTGTTCGCCCTGCGGCCCGAGCGGGTGACGGTGGTGCCGGGCGACAATGGCTGGCCAGCTTCCTACCGCTACAAGGTGGGTGACCGCGCCATCACCATTCCCGCGGAAGACGAGAATGGCTGGCCCTGCCTGATCCACCTCAAGGCCTTCCATCCGGCAGACGATCATTATGGCGCAGGCTGCCTGACCGCGGCGGCGCAGGCGGTGGCGATCCACAATGCCTCTGCCGAATGGAACCGCGCCCTGCTGGAAAACGCGGCCCGTCCGTCTGGCGCGCTGGTCTATGATGGCGGCGCCGATGCCGGCGGATTGACCAGCGACCAGTTTGACCGGCTGAAGGCCGAACTGAGCCAGGCCTATGCCGGGGGCGGCAATGCCGGCCGCCCGATGCTGCTCGAAGGTGGCCTCAAATGGCAGAGCCTCTCGCTTTCCCCGGCGGACATGGACTTTGCCGAGCTGAAAGCGGCGGCTGCGCGCGACATCGCGCTGGCATTTGGCGTGCCGCCGATGCTGCTGGGCCTGCCGGGTGACAATACCTACTCCAATTACCGCGAGGCCAATCGCGCCTTGTGGAGGCTCACCCTGTTGCCGCTGACCGGCAAGATCCTCTCCGGTCTGGAGGAGGGGCTGCGCGCCTCCTTCCCCGGCATGCAGCTGGCCGTCGATCTCGACCGTGTTCCGGCCCTGTCCGAAGATCGCGAGAAATTGTGGTCGCAGGTGTCCGCCGCGGACTTCCTCGAAGATGGTGAAAAACGTGAAATGCTTGGTCTGGCCAAGCCGGCGAAAGGAAAATCATGACCAATGAAGACATGCTCGCGAAGCTGATGGCGCAGGCCTCCAGCCAGGGCACAGACCTCGTCACGCTGCGCGCGGTTGTCGAGGAGGCGAGCGAGATGGGTGCCGACCGGGTGCTCTATCGCCTCGGCCTGGAGGATGAGAACGCGCAGGACGATCTTGATGAACTGCGCGATCTGCTGGCCGCCTGGCGGGCAGCCAAGGCCAGTGCATCCAAGGCAGTGATCGAATGGGCCGTACGCGGCGTGATGGCGCTGCTGCTGATTGGCATTGCCTTCCGCCTGGGCGCAACGGACCTGTTGCGGTGAGCCTGTCCATCGCAGGCTATGCCGCCTTGTTCGACATTCCCGATGGCGCCCGCGACGTGATTGTGCGCGGCGCCTTTTCGCGCAGTCTGGCGCAGAGGCGGGAACCCATTCCGCTCTATTGGCAGCACCGGCCCGAACAGCGCATCGGCACTGTCAGCCTGATCGAGGAGGATGACCGCGGACTGCGGGTGATCGCCACGATCGACAATCCCGGCAGCCGGGCAGTGGCCGCGCTGCTGGCCCGCGAAACCAACGGGCTGAGCTTTGGCTACCGCGCCCGCGGATATCGCCCCATGCCGGACACCGGATCGGGCGCTGGCCGCGTGCTGGAAGACATCGACCTGTTCGAAATCAGCCTGGTCACCCACCCCCTGCAACACGGCGCGCGCGTGCACATGGTGCAGTGACAAGCGCCGCCACAACCCTTCGACCGGCCGCCAATGGGGCGGCCTTTTTTGTGCCCCCCAACCAACCTCCCCAAGAAAAGGTGAATGCCCAAATGGATATGCAAAACGAAACCGACGCGATGGCCGCCAGCTTCGATCTGGTCACCCGCCAGGATGAAGCCGAAAAGGCCATCACGGTGCTGCGTTCCGATGTCGACGAAGTGAAGGCCCGGCTCGACAAGGTCAGCCGCGCTGCCGCGCGTCCCGCTATCGAAGGTGCCAGCAGCAACAGTGCCGAAGTCAAAGGCTTCATCGATGGCTATCTGCGCCGCGGCTCGGAAGCGGAGATCAAGTCCATCTCTGGCGTAACGCCGTCTGATGGCGGCTATGCCGTCCCGCGTGAAATCGATGCGATGATCGCCAGCGAGCTGAAGGAAATCTCCCCGATCCGCCAGCTCGCCCAGGTCGTCCAGGTCGGCAGCGCCGGCTATCGCAAGCTTGTCACCACCGGTGGCACGGCATCTGGCTGGGTTGGCGAAACTGCCGGACGTCCCGGCACCGAAGCGCCCGACTTTGCCGAGATCGCCCCGCCGACCGGTGAGCTGTACGCCAATCCGGCCGCAAGCCAGTCCATGCTGGATGATGCCGCTTTCGATCTGGAAGGCTGGCTGGCCAGCGAAATCGCGATGGAATTTGCCCGCGCTGAAGGTGCTGCCTTTGTCGGCGGCAGCGGTGTGGATCAGCCGCTCGGCTTCCTTTCCTCGCCAGTCTCGCTGGCTGGCGATGCCGTGCGCCCCTTCGGCTCGCTGCAATATATCGGTTCGGGTGATGCGGCAGGCTTCGCCACCAATCCGGAAAGCCGCCTGATCGATCTGGTCCACACGATGAAGGCCGGCCACCGTCAGGGCGCCAGCTGGGTGATGAATTCCTCGACCTTGTCCGAAGTGCGCAAGCTCAAGACCACCGATGGTGCCTTCCTGTGGCAGCCGGGCATGGTCGAAGGCCAGCCGGACCGCCTGCTGGGCTATCCGGTGATCGAAGCCGAGGACATGCCCGATGTGGCCGCTGGCGAATTCCCGATCGCATTCGGCAATTTCAAGGCCGGTTACCTGATCGCGGAACGCAGCGCCACGCAGATCCTGCGCGATCCCTTCACCAACAAGCCCTTCGTCCACTTCTACGCCACCAAGCGTGTGGGCGGACAGGTGCTCGATAGCGCGGCGATCAAGCTGCTGCGCATCGAAGCGTAGTTCGTTTGCGCCCCCAGGCGCCTGGCGCGGCCCTACGGGCCATCGCCGGTGTCTGGGGATAGCAAACATCCGCACCCACGCCGCGACCTGGATCCCCTCTCCCCGCGGCGTGGGTGCGACCTTTTTAACCTGTAGATAGGAGGCCGCCATGATGCGGGTAATCCTTGCCCCGGCGATCCTGGCTCCCGGCGCTCTAGACGAGCTGAAGTCCTGGCTCGCAATAACCACGCCGCAAGACGATACATCGCTGATCGGCCTGCTGCGCGCCGCGCTCGACATGTGCGAGGCCTTTACCCGGCAGATGCCGATCGACACGCTGTGCGAGGAAGTGATCCCCGCACGGTCGGACTGGCAGAAGCTGGCAACCTATCCGGTTCAGTCGATCACCGGGGTCGACATGATTGATGTGGCAGGCAACCGCACCCCGCTCGACCTTGATAGCTATGAGATAGAGCTTGAGGGCGACGGCGGCGCCTGCATCCGCATGCGCAGTCGAACGCCTCGTGGCCGGGTTGCCGTCCGTTTCACCGCTGGCCTTGCGCCGGACTGGCAGAGCCTGCCCGAGGCACTGCGCCACGGCATTATTCGCCTGGCAGCGCACAACTACCGCCAGCGAGACATGGATGCGGCGCGGCCGGTTCCGCCAGCCGCCATCGCCGCATTGTGGAGCCCGTGGCGCCGGTTGCGCCTGATATGATTGCGGCGCGAATTACCGACACCAGCGGGTTTGCGAAAGCTCTGGTCGAAAAGGCCACCGCGCTGGCCCGGGCACATGCGCAGAACCAGCTTCGTGCCAGCAGGGCCGACCCCGCCCGGTGGCGCAATCCCCGGCTGCTCTGGCCGCTATTCACCAAGGATCGATAGATGTTCGAAACCCGCCTGCGCGCCGCGCTGGTCGATTGGCTGCGCGCTGACGCATTCCTCTCCTCCACGCTGAATTCCATCACCGAGGAGGCCCCGTCGCGCATAGCCGTGCCGTGGCTTGGCATTGTCGCCAGTGCCAGCGCCGACTGGAGCGTGAAGGACAAGAAGGGCCGCGAGATCCGCATCGCGATCGAACTGCACATGCGCGGCGATGCGCCTGACACCGGCGCATCGCTGGTCCCGCAGATCGAGAGCCGGGTCGAGAGCCTGCCTGCGGTGCAGGACGGCTTCAGGATCGTGAACACCACTTTCCTGCGCGCACGCGCCGAACAACGCGCGCTCAATCAGCGTGCGGTGCTGCTCGAATACCGCTTCCGCCTGCTCGAAGACTGATTTCAACCCATACGGAGAATTTGCCATGACAGCCCAGAAAGGCTCCGCCTTCCTCCTCAAGATCGGCGACGGCGCACAGCCGCCCTTCTACCAGACCGTGGCCGGTCTGCGCACCACACAGATGTCCATCAATGGTGACAGCGTCGTCATTACTCACAAGGAATCGGGTGGCTGGCGCGATCTGCTCTCCGGTGCCGGGACGCGCTCCGTCTCGGTCAGCGCAGCCGGGATTTTCCTGGGCAGCGATGCCGAAAACACCATCCGCGCCCATGCGCTGGCCGGCACGATCGACAATTATGAACTGTCTTTCGAGGACGGTGCCAAACTGCAGGGTCGCTTCCTTGTCCAGCGGCTGGACTATGCCGGCGATTTCAACGGCGAGCGCAATTATACCATGCAGCTGGAAAGCTCGGGCGCGGTCCTGCCGGCATGACGGCTGGCGGTCCCACCCCCAATGCGCAGCCCAACTCCCAACGTGGCGAAGCCTCGATCATCATCGGTGGGCGCAGCCATATTCTGCGCCCGACGTTCGCCGCGCTGGTTGCTGCGGAGGAGCAGCTCGGGCCGCTGTTCGCACTGGTTGAACGTGCAGGCGAAGGCCGTCTGGCCTTGCAGGAAATTGCCACGCTGTTCTGGCATTGCTGTCAGGACCGGGGCGATATCAGCCAGGTGCAGATGGGCGATGCGGTCATGGAAACTGGCCTGGCGGCCTGCTCCACACCGCTGCGCAGCCTGCTGCAGCAGATCCTGCAAGGAAGCGCATGAGCCAGACACTGGCCACCAGCGCATTGTTCCTGGCCGGTCTGACCACCCGCATGTTCGGCTGGAAACCCGATGACTTCTGGAACGTAACCCCGGCCGAGCTGACGGCCATTTTCACAATCGAAGAGGGCCAGGCCGACACGGGTTTGAACCGCAACGAGCTTGAAGCCCTGCTGGAGCGCGACGCAAATGGATGATGAAATCGACACGCTGATGGTGGAAGTGCGGGCGGGAACGCAAGGCTTCAATGCCGATGTTCAGGCCATGCGCAACACCCTCGATACCAACCTGGTCGATGGGTTTTCCCGCGCGGCCAATGTCATGGAACGCGGCCTGCTGTCCGCTCTTCGGCGCGGCAGTCTGGGGTTCGACGATCTGAAACGCGTGGCCATGCAGACCTTGAATGAAATCGCCTCGCAGGCGCTGACCTCGGGCATTAGCAATCTGTTCGGATCATCGCAGCAAGGCGGGGGATTGGCCGGAGGGTTGTCAGGCCTGTTTGGCTCTCTGCTTGGCCTGCCCGGCCGCGCCACTGGCGGTCCTGTCGGGCCCGGCAGTGCCTATCTGGTGGGCGAGAGAGGCCCCGAAGTATTCGTTCCGACAAGTTCCGGAAGGATCGAGACGGGAACTGACGCTGCGTCCGCTTCGCGCAATGTGCGCGTGGCCATCAACCTTTCCGCACCGCGGGGCACAGACACGCCCACCGCCCTGCAACGTTCATCGCGCCAGGTGGCAAGTTCCGTGCGCCGCGCACTGATGCAAGCCTGAGGGAACAGATCATGGCATTCTGGCTGGCCCGTCAACGCGACGGGCAGAATTCAGACTTTATCCAGCGGTTCGATCCGCGCTTCTGGACCATCGATTTCCCGCGTCCGATGATGGCTTGCGTCTATGTCACCGGGCCGGATTCGCTGCGCGTGGATCTGGAGATTCACCACCGCGATGCGCTGGCAGGGCTGATCTGGGAAAGCGAAGACACGCTGGATCACCCGCTGCTCGCCTATGATACTGACCGCGATTATTCGCGCACCACGCTGCGCTTTCGCTGGAAGTCGGAAGGCGTGCTGCCGCTGGATGCAGTGCATGGCCCCACGCTGACTATCGAAGGGGAGGACGCAGCCGGCAATCCGCGCAGCTGGTATGTGCGGCTGTGGAACTATGCCGAAGGCTCGCCCACGGATGCGCTCGTCACCCTGCCCTTTTCCCAGCTTGCGGGAGGCTGGGATATCGCCGCTGCGCCCGACCCGGTGGAGCCCTCGCGCATAGATCGCATGTTCATCTCGCTGGTTCCGCCCGCTTATGATCCTGCCGATCCGGGCTTGCTGGCATCAAGGGTGAATGGCTGGGTGGAACTGAGCGAAATCGCCTGCGAGGGTGACCGGCCCATGCTGCCGATCGGCGATATCATGATCCCGCCGCACGATACGCGCATCGCGACGGCCTATGACGACAGTTACAACCAGACACCGACGCGCCTGATGCGCAATATCCGCGGCCTGGGATATCGAGACGAGATCCTCCACTATCTGGGGATGAGCCATTACTATCGGCTCAAGCGTCAGGCCGATGGCACCCTGCTGGCTAACCACCCCCGGCTGACGTGCGTCCCCGCGATCAACTGGCTGCGCGCCCTTTTCATCAGCGGGAGGGAGCAGGGATACGATGTCATCCTGTCCTATTCCTATGAATTGCTGGCGCAGCACTGCCCACCAGACTGGATGCAGCGGGCGCATGATGGCTCTCCGGCGCTGACCGGATGGGAACCGCCTTCTGCGCTGCTGAGCCCGGTCAACAGCGCGGTGGATACGCATCTTCGAGAGCTTGGGCTGCAACTTGCGCGCCTGCAGGTCGAAGCTGGACTGCCGGTGAAAATCCAGATCGGGGAGCCGTGGTGGTGGGTGAATTCCGACTTTGAACCCTGCATCTATGACGCGAACATGCGCAGTATCCTCGATCCGGCAGTACCGGACATCACCGATATGCGCGCCGATCTGAGTGAAGCCCAGAAAGCTGCACTGAGCCTGGCCGGTGCGAGGCTTGGCACTTCGACAGAAAGCATCAGGAACGACATTAAGGACGCACAGGGTCCGGAGGCAGAGTTGCTGCTGCTGGCCTTCACCCCTACGATCCTGCACCTCGAAATGCCCGACATGCCTCTGCTGAACCTGCCGGACGTCTGGCAGCATCCGCAATTCGACCGCCTTCAGCTTGAGGATTACGACTGGCTCACCTCGGGGGCGGAGGCGCTGCGCAGGCAGGCTTACGAGACCATGCAGGCAACCCTGCAATATCCGCTCGAGAATCAGGACTATCTGGCCGGTTTCGTTCTCAACGCCGAGGATGCCGAGAGCCATTGGCAATTGATTGATGCCGGGCTGGATGAAGCCATTGCCCGCGGTGTGCCGCGCCGGTTTGTCTGGGCCCTGCCCCAGGTCTGCCGCGATGGATACACCCGCCTCCCAACCCCGCCGCCCGACGAGGAAGAAGACGATATGGAAGCGTTCGACGATGTGATCTATCCGCTGGCGCTGGGGCGCGATGCCGCAGTCAGCCCGGAATTCTCAACTGCCATCGTGCTCACCGCATCGGGGCATGAAAGGCGCAACAGCCAGTGGAGCGATGCCCGGCTGCGCTTCGATGTCGGCCCGGGCATCCGGTCTGAAAACGAGCTCGGCACGTTGATCCGCTTCTTCCGCGCGCGACGCGGTGCGGCGCGCGGTTTCCGCCTTTCCGATCCGTTTGATTTCAGCTCAAACGTGATGACGGGAACGCCCGGAATGCTCGATCAGAACATCGGTACGGGGGATGGGCTGACTGCCAGCTTCCAGCTCACCAAGTCCTATGGCGAAGTCGCCGATCCGCAGATCCGCCCGATTACCCGGCCGCGCGCCGAGACAATCCAGGTCGCGATCGATGGCGTTGCAAGCAGCGCCTGGCTTCTCGATCAGGGCGGCAAGATCGTGTTTATTATCGCGCCGCCTGCCGGTTCAACGATAACCGCCGGCTTCCTGTTCGACGTACCCGTGCGCTTTGCCGAAGACAGGCTGGATGTGGCGGGTGCAAATTTTGCTGCCGGTGAGGCACCGTCGGTTCCGCTGATAGAAATACGAGAGGCCGTATGAGCCGGGTATTCTTCCGTCAGGAGCTGGAAGGTGTCGCCACCTTCTGGCGTATCAAGCGGCGCGACGGATACACGCTGGGGTTCACCAGCCATGATCGCGATCTTTGGTTTGACGGGCTGCTTCATCGGGCCGCCCCCGGCATGGTGCCATCCGCAATCAGTCGCTCTGCCAGCATCGAGAATGACAGTGCCGAAGTGCAGGGTGCGCTGGCGCATGATGCGATCAGATCGAGCGACCTCGCTGCCGGACGGTATGACGGGGCGCGCATTTCGATTGGCCTTGTCGATTGGGAAACGCGCGATTTTTCAGTCCTCTATCACGGCGAGGCCGGCTCCATCTCCGAAGAGGACGGCGGCTTCCGGGTGGAATTGCAATCTGCCAAGGCCGCGCTTCAGGCTGATCTGGTCCCGCGCACCAGCCCGACTTGCCGTGCACAGTTTTGTGGGCCCGGCTGCAACCTAAGCGCCGAACGCTTCTCCCATGAAGTGCTGTGCAACATGGTTGACCATGATGTGAACCTTGTCGGCTTCGCAGCCTCCCCGGCCGCGAGCGTCTTGCGGGATGGCTCCCTGCGCTGGTTGGACGGCCCGCATGCAGGGATCACGATGCAGATCATCCGGTCCGATGCGGACGGTCTGCTGCTCGATCAGGAACTGCATGCCGATCTCTTGGTGGGCGCGCGTGCGGTCCTGCGCGAGGGCTGTGATCACACGATTGCGACATGCGCGGGCCGCTTCTCGAACGCGGCCAATTTTCAGGGAGAGCCATTCATGCCGGGCAACGATCTTCTGTCGCGCTATCCCACCAGTGCATCGTGACTTGCGGCGCTGCGGACTTTGCCCGGGCCGCGCAGGAACTAACGGGCAGCCCCTTCCTGTTGCACGGCCGCGATCCGGCAACGGGCCTCGATTGCATCGGGCTGGTCACAAGCGCCCTGCGCAAGATCGGGCGCCGGATTTCTGTCTGCACCGATTACCGCCTGCGCAATCTGGATATCAGTCATCTGCTGCCGGCCATTGATCAGGCTGGTTTCATGTCGGCCCACGGACCTTGCCAGCCGGGCGACCTGGTCCTGCTCAAGACTGCCCCGGGTCAGTTCCATCTGGCAGTCGCCGCCCTCGAAGGCGGCTTCGTTCACGCACATGCCGGGCTTGGCCGAGTGGTTCACACACCGGCCCCGCTCGCATGGCCAACCATCGGCCATTGGCGCCTTCCCCAAAGCTAGAGGTCAAAAATCATGGCAACCATATTGTTTTCCGCCGTCGGTACCGCGATTGGCGGCCCGATTGGCGGCACGATCGGTGCGCTGCTGGGCAATGCCTTCGATCAGAAGGTTTCTGGCTCCGGTCGCCGCGAAGGCCCCAGGCTGCAGGAACTGCGCGTCACCACCTCCAGCTATGGCACGCCCATCGCGCGCCACTATGGCAAGGTCCGGACCCCCGGCAGCGTGATCTGGGCGACCGATCTTGTCGAAAACAGTGAGAAGAGTGGTGGTGGGAAGGGACGCCCTTCAACCACGACCTACAACTATTCCGTGTCATTCGCCGTCGCCCTGGCAAGCCGGCCTATCAAGGATATCGGCAGGATCTGGGCGGATGGCAATCTCTTGCGGGGCGCTGGCGGTGATCTGAAATTCGGCGGCGAGTTGCGCATCTATCGCGGCCATGGCGACCAGCAGCCAGACCCTCTGATCGATTCGGCCCTGGGCGGATCCTGCCCGGCATTTCGCGGCCTTGCCTATTGTGTGTTCGAGAGCCTGCAACTGGCGGACTTTGGCAATCGCATACCAACGCTGACTTTTGAGATCATCGCCGATGATGGCGATGTCTCGCTCTCGCGAATGATGCCCAGAATGGATCGTCCGGCCAATGTCGAACGTCCTCTGCACACCTTGCAGGGCTTCAGCGAAGATGGCGGATCATTTGCCTCCAGCCTTGCTGTGATCGATGAGGTCTACCCGCTCATCTGCAATGCAAGCGGCAACAACCTCACAATTGGCGATGCCGAAGCCATTCCAGCCAACCCGCCACTGCTCCCCGAAGCTGCCGCAGATCCGCGGTCCGAAAGCTTCGCTTCCGTTTCCGGAGAAAGCTCGCGGCGGCAGCCTGACTTGCGCGATATTCCTGAAGGCATTCGCTATTACGATACCACGCGGGATTTTCAGGCAGGTTTGCAACGCGCCGGTGGCCGCGCCAGGGCCGGGCGCAGTCGCATCATAGAATTTCCCGGAGCGCTTGAGGCCGAAAATGCGCGCGATCTCGCCAGCAAGGCGGCCGAGCGGGCCAGTTGGGCGCGCGAAAGCCTGTCATGGCGCGTTGCCGAACTGGACCCGGGCCTCGAGCCGGGTCAGGTCGTGCGCGTGCCCGGCAGGAAAGGCTATTGGCGCATCATCAATTGGGAGTGGCGCGAGAGCGGGGTCGAGCTGGAGCTCCAGCGCATGCCTCATGGACCCGCACGATCTACCATTGCCGATGCCGGCCAGAGCCTGACTACGCCCGATATGATGGCCACGCCCACGGTCCTGCGGGCCTATGAATTGCCCTGGGACGGCAAAGGTCCGGCTGAACAACGCCAGGTTTTTGCCGCCGCATCGTCCAGCACTGCGGGCTGGACCGGCTCTGCCCTGTATGCGGTTGAAGAGGGTTCGCTGGCTCCCATCGGTCAGAGCGGCAGGCAGCGGAGTGTCATCGGCCAGCTGGAAAGCGATCTTCCGCCATCGGACGCATCGCTCTTGGATCGCGGCATTGAAGTGGATGTCACTCTGCTCTCTGCCGATTTCCAGCTGCCCGAAGCGACAATTGCCGGGCTGGCCAAGGGTGCCAATCGTGCGTTGATTGGTGAAGAGATCGTGCAGTTCGCCAGCGCCACCAGGCTGGACGAAGTGACGTGGCGGCTGAGTCATTTCCTTCGCGGCAGAGGCGGCACCGAAGGCTATGCCCTTGCACCAAAGCCCGCCGGAACCCCATTCATCCTGCTTGGCGACGAACCCGTACCGCTCGATGATGCAAAACTGGGTCTGTCCACTGCGGTGGCAGCCACCGGACTGGTGGATGCGGACCCCGTCGTCGCCCAGATTGCAGGCCTTGGCGCATCCTTGCGCCCACTTTGCCCGGTCCATCCGCGTATGCAGCTGAAGACGGATGGATCAATTGCGCTGTCGTGGACCCGCCGGGCACGCGGCGCATGGGAATGGCGAGACGGGGTCGAGGTTCCCATCAACGAACAGGCCGAGAAGTACCTTGTCGGGATCGGCGATACGGCCAGCCCCGCAGTGAGGTGGGAAGTGACCGAGCCCTGCCTCAATCTTTCGGTTCCGGACTTCGAAGCGCTGCAATCGAGCCACGCGGGTCAGGTGCTCTGGGTCAGGCAGGTCGGCAATCATGCATCGTCCGCCGCCCTGCACCTCCTCACCATTTCCTGATCTGCCTTTCCAAAGGACCACCCCATGACCGACCCGATTAGTTTCACCTCATCCTCTCCGCGATTCGGCCTGCCTTTTCTGTTCGCTGCCCAGGCGCAGAAGGAATTTTTCGTAAATGAAGCCCATGCGCTGACAGACATGTTGCTGCACGCAGTCGTTGAAGGCGAGGCGCAGGACCCGCCAGCTGCTCCGGTGGACGGCGAGTGCTGGCTTGTGGGCGATCTGCCCACGGCAGATTGGGCAGGCCAGGCTGGAAAACTGGCCGGATATCAATCTGGGAACTGGCTGTTCGCCTCACCTCATGATGGCATGCGCGTTTTCAACAAGGCGGCTTCCCGGCACCTGCATTACCTTGGCGGCTGGCAGGCCGCGACCGATGTGGCAGAGCCAGCGGGCGGGTCAGTGATCGACAGTGAGGCGCGAAATGCGATAATCGGGCTTATTGGCGCCTTGGCGTCTGCCGGAATCATTTCAGCAATCTGATCCGGACCTTTCGGCAGGCTCCTTCGTTCGGTGAAGTGGAACGCTGAAAGGATCTGACATGAAGCTTGCTGTTACTGCGATCACAATTGCCTTGCTGCCGCTGTTGACCGCCTGCCAGACCGTGACGGAGCTACCCAGTGAGCTGGTCGCTTCAGCCCAGTTGCGGCATGCCAATGGCAATCCGGCCGGCAGCGCAATGCTTTACCGGACCGGCGGGGACATGACCTTGACCGTGGCCCTCACCGGCTTCGATCAGGGCATTCATGCGGTGCATCTTCATCAGACCGGCAATTGTGAAGCGTCCGATTTCACGTCTGCTGGCGGCCATCTCAACCCGCTGGGAAAAGCGCATGGCTCGCTCAATCCCGGCGGTTCCCATCTGGGCGATCTGCCAAATGCCATGATCGGCGCAAATGGGCTGGGAACAATCAGTTCGACCTTGCGGGGCGATGCCACGCAAGTTTCAGCATGGTTGTTCGACGATGATGGCACGGCGATCGTGGTTCATGCAGGCCTCGACGATTATCGAACCGATCCGGCGGGAGCTGCAGGTGGCAGGATCGCTTGCGGTGTGCTCACCCCCAGCTGATCAACCGCCCTGTGTCGTCAGCTTCTGCAACGACTGGCCGTAGAACCTGACGGCAATTGCAAGGGCGATCAGGCCCGGCACCACGGCGACAAGCGCAGCCATTACTCCATTGGCAAGGTTGCCGGTGCTTTCAGAGATGTAGCCGGCCATGAACGGCCCGAATGCCAGACCTATCAGGGTCGCGCCCAGCAGGAACACTGCGGTTGCGGTCCCGCGCATCCGCGGATGGACCAGCGCCTGCGTTGCCGCTGCACAGGCGCCCAAAGCAGAGGCCGTCACCATCTGTCCCAGAAAGTTGCAGACGATGAAGACGGTGCTTGAACTGGTGGTATAGCCGATCAGCAGCAAGGGTATCGACCCCAGCAGAGCTATCGCCGCCACCATGACGCGGCCACTTTCAATGCGGCGCGCAAGGAAGTCTGCCAGCCAGCCCCCCAGGATCACCCCCACGAACCCGCCCAGCGCATTCGGCGCGCCAATCAGCCAGCCAAGCTCCGTCTTGCTCAAGGCAAATGTTCGCTCGGCATATGGGGCCGCCCAATAGGTGATCGAATATCCGATATAGCAATCGGCGCTATAGACGATGACGATCCCCATGAAGGCCGGTGCCCGCCAGGTCATATTGAAAGTCTCGGGGTCCTGCGCCCGCAGATTGGCTGCCCAGCTGAACACCGCATAATAGCCCACGGCCACGAACCAGAATTGCTGTGCGTTCCCGAATGTTCGGGAGGCCAGCATCGCGCAAAGTGCCAGCACGAGCGCTGCTGCCACATTGACCAGCAGCGACCTTGGTCCGCGCCGGGCCGCTCCCAAAAAGGTGAAAGGCGGCACGATCTGCGCCACCTGATTGAAGAAATCCCTCCACGCATGCGGATTTTCCGGCGACTTGAGGCCATCGATGCCCCCGCGCTCAGGCTCCCGCAGGAACAAGACCCATACCGCCAGGATCAGGCCCGGCATGCCGACCATGACAAAGGCGGCTTGCCATCCCGCAAGGCCCAGCGGCCCTCCACTGGGAAATGCCGCGTTCCAGCGTTCCACTATCGTCCCGCCGATCAGCAGCGACAGGCCGCTGCCGACAAACAGGCCGGAAGAATAGAGGGACAGCGCAGTGGCCCGCAGCCGCTTGGGAAACCAGTCCGAAATGAGCGAATAGGCGCAAGGATTGGCAGATGCCTCGCCCACGCCAACGCCGATCCGGGCGATTGTGAGCGTGGTCATGTTCTTCGCCAGGCCGGACAGCACCGTCATGAACGACCACAGCGTCAGGCCCAGGCTGAGCAGCTTTGTGCGCGATGAGCCATCGGCTAGCCGGCCGAGCGGTATGCCAAACACCGCATAGAAAATGGCGAAGGCCGTTCCGTAGAGGAACCCCAGTTGGGCATCGTCAATCCCCAGGTCAGCGCGAATGTCATTGGCCAGGATTGACAGGATCTGGCGATCGACGAAATTGACCAGATAGACCAGAAACAGGACGCCAAGCGCGTACCAGCTGTAGGCCGGAACCTTCTGGTCCTGGACTGACTGGTTCTGAACTTCTTGGTCCTGAACTTCCTCCCCCCCGGCCTGCATCAATCCGTCCCTGACCGTGCAGCGTAGGGTGTGCGGTCCACCAGGCCTGCCTCGCGGAAGCCCTTCTGCCGCAATCGGCAGCTGTCGCACAATCCACAGGCCCGCCCGTCTTCTGCCGGATCATAGCAGGACCAGCTCATCTCCGGAGCGAGATCCAGCCGCGCGGCCTCCTTCGCTATTTGTGCCTTGCCCCAAAATTGCAGCGGCGTGTGGATGGTGAAGGGTTTGCCCTCCACGCCATCGCGCGTGGCCAGTCGCGCCGTCTCGGTAAAGCTCTTTATGAAATCCGGACGGCAATCGGGATAGCCCGAATAATCGAGCGCATTGACGCCGATGAAGATGTCATGCGCGCCGATTGCCTCCGCCCAGGCCAGCGTCAGCGACAGAAACACCAGATTGCGCGCCGGGACATAGGTCACCGGTATGCCGGGTTCGACCCCGGACTTGGGCACAGCGATATCATCCGTCAAAGCCGATCCGCCGAACTGCGTCAGGTCGAGCGGCAGCACCACGTGGCGCTCCGCCCCGATATGCGCGGCAATCACCCGGGCCGATTCGATTTCCTTGCGGTGACGCTGGTTGTAATCAATCGTCAGGGCGTTGATCGCAAAGCCGCTTTCGCGCGCGATACCCGCCGCGACCATCGAATCGAGGCCGCCCGACAAGAGAACAACAGCGCGGGGAGAATGTCCTGCCATCAGCAACGGCTAGGCAGGTGAAAGGCAATCGGCAAGGGGCAGCCGCGAAAAGCCCGTTCAGCAGGCGCCGGTGTGGCGGGCTTCGCCTTCAATCGAAAACGGTGCGCCGCCCTGAATGCCCTGGCTGCGAATCTGCACCAGGCCATTGCCTTCGCGCCTGATTGTGGTGCGGCCATAGCCATCACCGCGGCAGGTATATTGCACCGTTACCTGATTGGCCTGATCGTCCACGACAAAGCGCGAGCAACCGCCCTGGCGGTGTTGCAGCTGGATGAATTCACGCCCGTTGCGCACGCAGATGCTGCGGCGACCGCCGTCACCGCGGAAATTCAGTTCCCAGCCGCCACGGTTCAACTGATCGAGCATGGCCAGTTCAGGAGCCTGAGCGACAGCGGGAACGGATAGCGCAAACACAGCCGTAGCCAGCGCTGTTAGCCGCAATGTCCTTTCCTTCGTCATGTCAAAGCTCCAATCACAAAATACTGGATGAGTATACCACGGACCAGATGAACGACCAATTGACCTCTACGTACGACGAGTCGCTAGTCCTGGATGGGGAATTGTTTCGAACAGAACGCACAGTCTACCATTATGATCCCCCCATCATCGGCCATTTCGCGCCGCTCCTGCTTGGGGAAGCGGGCCAGTACTTCCTCAAAATGCGTAACCGAGCAGCGGCATCCACGAGACAGGGTTGAGCCCCGCTCGACCCTGACCTCACGTTCTTCATGGTACAGCCGCCAGACGATGGCTTCCAATGACAATGTCTGTTCGATTAGCTCGCCATGCCTGAGCGAACCGGCCATCACGGCCACATGTTCCCATTCGGGATGGTCGAGCCGTGCATGCAGGCGCTCGCGGCCTTCCTCGCCTTCCGGCAGGTGCTGGATCAGCATGCCCGCAGCGGTGCATCCCGCCGGGCCGGCGCTGACTGCGGTCCTGATCAATGTCGGCACCTGTTCGCTCTGGGCAAAATAGCCTTCGACCGATTCTGCCAGCGATGCGCCTTCAAGCGGGACCACGCCCTGATAGCGCTGCGCCGTCCTGGCAATATCGAAGGTAATGGCGAGGTAGCCCTTGCCAAACAACGCCGAAAGCGGGGGATTGGCGCCCAGCGCGGCAAACCGGTCCCGGTCATGCTGCACGTAGCCGCGCAGCTCTCCATTGCGATAATCGCAAACCAGCAGGCTGACGACGCCGTCGCTCGTTTGCGCCTGCATGGTCAGCTGATCGTCCTCATCCTTCAGCAGCGCGCCCATAAGCGCGGTGACCACCAGCGCCTCTGCCAGCAAGTGCTTGATCGCAGGGGGGTAATCATGAGCGGCGAGGATTTCTCCAAGCACCGGACCAAGCCGCACGATCCGGCCGCGGCAATCGCGGTCGGGGATGGTGAAGGTCAGGATCTGGTCGAAGCCGGTTTCCGGCTGGCTGGAATCGTTTTGTGCCATTGGCGCGAATATGGGGACGGCAGCGGCGAAAGTTAACCCGCTTCCGAACCCAAAAGGCCAAGGCTCCACAGCAGGATCGATTTCTGCGCATGAATGCGGTTTTCCGCTTCATCGAAGACAACCGACTGCGGCCCCTCGAAAACCTCCTCGCTCACTTCCTCGCCCACATGGGCAGGAAGGCAATGCAGGAAAATGGCATTGGGCTTTGCCCGCGCCATCAGCTGCGCATTGACCTGATAGGGTGCCAGCTCGGCCAGCTTTTCCTCTGCATGGTCCTGACCCATCGATATCCACGTATCGGTCACCACCACGTCTGCACCCTGTGCCGTCTCGGCCGCGTCATGGGTGACTGTGATCGCAGAGCCCTGCGCGCGCGCACGATCCACGTAAAAGGCATCGGGCACATAGCCCGCAGGCGTGCCCAGGCGCATGTCGAACTTCGTCAGCCCGGCAGCCTCAACCAGCGAATTCATCACATTGTTGCAATCGCCCAGCCAGGCCATCTGCAGTCCGGGCAAGGGCTTGCCATGCTCGATAATGGTCAGGAGGTCGGCCACGATCTGGCACGGGTGGGACTGATCTGTAAGCCCGTTGATCACCGGCACGCCCGCATGGCGACCCATTTCCTCGACCTTGGCGTGATCGTCGGTGCGCACCATTATGGCATCGCACATGCGGCCCAGAACGCGCGCCGTATCGGCCACGGTTTCCCCGCGCCCCAGCTGTGACGTGCCCGAATCGAGGATCAGCGGAGTGCCGCCCAGCTGGCGAATGGCGATGTCGAAGCTCACCCGCGTCCTGGTGGAGTTCTTTTCGAACACCATGGCCAGCACCCGCCCGGCCAGCGGCGCGTCGGCATCGGGCCGGCCCTTGGGCCAGCCCTGCCTTGCAGCCTTGCGATCAATCGCGTCGGCGATCATTGCCGCAATGGCATTACCGCCCGCATCGGACAGATCGAGGAAGTTGCGCCCTGCCATCATGCAGTTTCCGGCAACTTGAAATCTGCCGCACCGGCGGAAAGCTTGTCGAAGAACTCGTCAATCTCCGCATCGCCAATCACCAGCGGCGGCAGCACCCGCAGCGTGCCATCGCCGGCGGCAACGGTCAGCAGCTGATGATTGTCGCGCAGGTGCACCATGAAGGGCCGCGGCTCGACAGTCATCTTGAGGCCCAGCATCAGGCCCATCCCGCGCACGCCTTCGAACAGATCGGGATAATTGCCGATGAACTGCTCCAGCCGGGCACGGATGCGATCGCCCTTGTCGCGCACTTCGGCGAGGAATTCCTCATTGGCCACGGCGTCCATCACGGCCATGCCCGCCGCCATCGCCAGCGGGTTGCCGCCATAGGTGGAGCCATGCGTGCCGAAGGTCATGCCGCGCGCGGCCTTTTCCGTCGCCAGGCAGGCACCCAGCGGGAAGCCGCCGCCAAGGCCCTTGGCCGTGGCAAGGATATCGGGATCGATGCCATATTGCTCATGCGCATAGAACGTGCCGGTGCGCGCCACGCCGGTCTGCACCTCGTCCAGAACCAGCATCAGATCATGCTCATCTGCCAGCGCCCGCAGGCCCTTGAGGAATTCGGGAGTGCCTACGCGGATGCCGCCCTCGCCCTGAATCGGCTCCACCAGGAAGCCCGCCGTGTGCGGACCGATGGCAGCCCTGGCAGCTTCCAGATCGTTGAATTCGACATATTTGAAGCCGTTCAGCAGGGGCGCGAAACCCTTGTGCATCTTCTCCTGGCTCGATGCGCTGATCGTGGCCATCGTCCGTCCGTGGAAGGCGTTGTTGAAGGTGATCAGCTCATAGCGGCTCGTATCGCCTTCCGCCTGGTGATAGGCGCGCGCGGTCTTGATCGCGGCTTCCACTGCCTCTGCGCCGGAATTGGTGAAGAACACGGTATCGGCGAAAGTCGTATCGACCAGACGCTGAGCCAGGGCTTCACCCTGCGGGCTGCCATACAGGTTGGAAACATGCATCAGCGTTTCAGCCTGACGCTGGATGGCACCGATCAGCCCGGGGTGGGAGTGGCCCAGCAGGTTGACCGCGATGCCCGATGCGAAGTCGAGATAGCGCGTCCCGTTCTCGTCAATCAGGTGGCAATGTTCGCCTTTGACAGGCCGCACGCCGCACCGCGGATAAACCGGCATCAGGGGAGAAATAGACATGGAAGAGATCCTTGGAGATGAAATCTGAAACGACAAATGGCGGCCAGTTGGCCGCCGCGTGATATATCCATCTATGACGGGGGCGGCGGCCGGTCAAACTCGGCCGCCGATCCCTGGCAATTCCGTGCTGCTATTCCTGCACGGGCACCAGATTGACAGCCGAGTATTTGCCTCGTCGATCCACTTCGAGATCGAATTCGAAGCGGTCGCCCTCTTCGATCCCCTGGATGCCGGAACGCTCAACTGCGCTGATATGGACAAAGGCGTCTTCCTTGCCGTCATCACGCGTGATGAAGCCGAAGCCCTTCATTGCATTGAAGAACTTGACAGTGCCAACGGCCTTTTCGCCGGTGAGTTCGCGCTGGGGAGCCTTGGGCGCCACGGCGATCACATCGCCGACAACCTGCAGATCGGCAGCGGACACCTTGCCACCGCGATCGACCAGGTTGAACTGCAGCTCCTGCCCTTCAGCCAGACCTTCCAGCCCGGCACGTTCCACCTGGCTGATATGCACGAACACGTCTTCACCGCCCTCATCACGCTGGATGAAGCCGAATCCCTTCTGGGTATTGAAGAATTTTACCTTGCCTGTGCCTGCGCCGACAACCTGTGCGGGCATGCCGCCACCGCCGCCGCCTGCACCGCCGCGCGGTGCACCGCCGGAACCGCCACGCGAACCGCCACGGTCATCGCCAAAGCTGCGACCACCACCGCCGCCGCCGCCGAACCGGTCGCCGCCACCGCCGAAACGATCGCCGCCCGAGCTTCCGCCGCCGCGCCAGTCATTGCCGCCCATCGGCGCGCCACCCGGCTCACCAAAGGGATCGAAACTATCTTCGCCAAAGCTGTCCCGCTTGTCGCGCCCCCGGCCGCGACGACCTCGATCGTAACCCATGAATTCAACTAACCTTCAATACCGCCCTTTTCAGTCGCCCGGCGGCTCGGACGTATTCCGGCCAGGCGGAAGTGAAGGACCTGCCCACCACTTCAGGGCCCGTTATATAACCGAGAATCGCTTCACTTGCGAATGTTTTAAGAATTGCAGATTGTTACCGCGATGCTGTTGCAATTCTGCCTGCCCGCCGACTGGCGAACCTGTTGGCAAATTCCTTGCGTCACGGTGGCGCAGCAGTGCAGACATGGTGGGCATCGGCCCACCAGAGCCAGTGAAGATTTTGTATCCAGGAGAATGCGAGATGAGCGATTTCAGGCAATTGTCCGACACGGTATGGGCAAGCCCGCAAATTGGATCTGACGATATTGCCGCGGCCAAGGCGCTGGGCATCACCATGATCGTCAACAACCGTCCCGACGGTGAGAGCGACGATCAGCCCGAAGGCGCCACAATCGCGGCGGAGGCCGCAGCTGCAGGCATGGCCTACCGGGCGATTCCGGTGACGCACGCGGGTATCCAGCCTTCGCAGGTGGGGGAGATGGCGCAGGCGCTGGCGGAAGCGGAAGGCCCGGTACTGGCCTTCTGCCGCTCGGGCACGCGCTCCACTTTCCTGTGGTCACTGGTACAGGCCAGCAAGGGCATGGACCCTGACCAGATTGCCGCTGCCGCTGCCGGTGCCGGCTATGACGTCGGCTCGATTCGCCCGGCTATCGAGATGTTCGCGCAGCAGGCAAAAGCCGAAGACTGATCCGGCTGGCCGACATTCCGGCAGCAAGGATGCAGGCGCCATCGACAGGGGCAAGGCTTGACCCGAGTCCCCGTGAATTCACGATGGTGTCGCCATCACAAAGTCTGATCTCAATGACACATGAAAAAAGGGGCCGGAGGTTTCCCTCCGGCCCCTTTTTTGTGACCTTGCGGTCTTCGCTTAGCGACCCGAACCCGGACCGTAAGTGATTTCCACGCGGCGGTTCTGCAGTTCG